>OY970196.1:2747500-3244924 GCA_963708205.1 uncultured Chitinophagaceae bacterium | reverse complement strand
TCGATAGACCATAGTCAATGGAAAAAGGACAATAGTCAATGGTCGATAGACCATAGTCAATAAAAAAGAAGACGATAGTCAATGGACAACACAAATATACAAAGCAGCATGAATAAACTTATAAGCACCAGCTTTATGAAATCAATAAGGAAAGTAATATTACTGCTTGTAGTAGTAATTACAGCAGCAACAGTTTCCAAAGCGCAGAATGATCCTTATGGATATGGACAGCAGCAACCGAACAACACCAATAATGAGGGGTCTAATGGAGGCGGAGGTGCAAACCAGAATACCGGCAACTCAACGAACGGCGATCCTACCAATGGAAACAATCCCGGCAATCCTGATCAAAATGTTCCTGTTGATGGCGGCATCAGCTTGCTGATCGCTGCAGGTGTTATCTATGGCATGAAAAGAAATTATAAGGTAAGGGAAGAGATGAAAAAACAAACTGTTTTATACAGAGACAATTCGCACGCTTAAAAAAATTCAAGGGAAAGTAATAAAACTATTTCGTTGATTGCGATTAATAATTACTTTTGCGCCTCCGGCATCATTTAATGATTAAATACCCTTGATGAAGTTTTATATCAATGTAATCTTTATTGGTTTTCTTTCGGTCTTATTATTCTCCTGCAGCAGTTCAAGAAATTATAAGAACATGGTGTATTTGGCGGACAGTGTAAAAGAATCTCAAAAAATCATTGCCTCCAATTACCAATACTACCTGCAGCCCGGAGACCGGGTTGAAATATTGGTAACTGCCCTGAATCCCCTGGCAGCACAGGCTTTTAATATTGTCGTTTCAAACAATACAACCAGCGGACAAGCTTCATTAGGTTCACCCGGTTCTTCCTTTTCTGCTACACCTTCAACAAGCGGCTACCTGATAGATAAAAATGGTAATATTAATTTCCCCGAGTTAGGTGATATTTCAGTAGCAGGATTAACAACAGATTCAGTTGCTTCAAAGATCCAAACAACTTTATTGCAATATTTAAAGCAACCTACGGTGATCGTGAACTTGCTGAATTTTAAAGTGAATGTTTTGGGTGAAGTGAACAGACCCGGAACAATCGTTGTGCCGGATGGAAAAATTTCTATATTGGAAGCGATCAGCCAAAGCGGTGACCTTACGATCTTTGGTAAAAGAGAAAATATATTGGTCGTGCGGGAAAAGAATGGTCAGAGAGCATTTGGCAGAGTGGACCTTACATCAAATAATATTTTTAATTCACCTTTCTTTTATCTCGAGCAGGGTGATGTGGTGTATGTGGAATTAAACAGAAATAAATTGTTGGCAAATGATGCTTTAGCAGCAAGAAATGTGCGGAATATCAGCCTGGCATTGGCGTTCATCACTTCTGCGGCTTTAGTGTACAATGTATTGAAATAACAGATCAATTTTATCATGCCTTCTTCAAACACATACAAGGATAATTCCACTGATAATAATCAACCGGATGTTTATATAGATGAAAAAAAGACACCGAGGGAACTCCTCTATAAATACCTTCATTATCTCCCGTTATTTTTCCTCATACTCCTTATTTCCCTTGGCATCACTTATTTATATATCCGTTATACAACGCCTGTTTACAGCAGCTCCATTGAAATACTGGTAAAGGATGACAGCAAGAAAAGCGGCACCGAACTTTCTGACCAGATATTATCTCAGCTTATTTCCAACGGCAAAACTAACATTGCCAACGAACTGGAAATAGTAAAATCTCCCAACATCATGCTGCGGGTGGTAAATGACCTGCGCCTGAATACGGTTTTTTACTCTGAAGGCAAACTGAATGAAGTGGAATTATACGATACCGCGCACAATGGGTTTGTGATCTTTAGTGTGATCCGCGATTCGTTTCACAGGCACGAGGTGAATATACAGGTGGCAAATAATAAAATCTATTATGTTATAGGAAAAAACAAACAGGAAGTTTTCAATAACAGTATTATCAGGAATGCAGGATACGATTTTACCATCAATGTACCCGATACAAGAAATTTCAAACCGGAATATACTTATAAAGCCGTATGGCTGCCGCCAACTGTTGCAGCACAAAACTATAGCCACCAGGTAGATGCAGATGCCCTTAACAAAGAAGCCAGTATCATGGTGCTTAAGGTATTGTCGGAAAGCCCAAAGAAAGGGAAAGACATCCTGAATGCTACAGCAGCAGAATATAATAATGAGAATATAGATGAGAAAAACATTGCCTTAGATAATACCATTGCTTTTGTTAACGATCGGTTGTTACTTATTTCAAATGAATTGGGAGGCGTGGAAAATCAACTGCAAAATTACCGGCAGACGAATAATGTGATTGACGTACAAAGTCAGGAAACCCATGCTTTTGATAATACCAAAGACCTGAAGGATAAAATGGATGCACTGCAGGTGCAGCTTGGGATTACCGATATGATCAGCGGATATGTCAACGATCCTTCCCGCAAGTTTACTTTGGTGCCTTCCACGCTCGGTATCGAAGACCCAACTTTATTAGAATTGATAAAAGGCTATAATGACGGCGTTTTGCAGCGCGAAGAGCTTTTAAAAACCTTACCTCCCGGCAATATTGCCGTAGTAACTTTGGAAGACCAGATAGGGCAATTACAAAATAAAATCGTGGAAGATGTGGCAAACATTAAGAAATCCCTTACCGCTGCGTACGACCAGGCAAGCGGAGAATACAATAAATTACTCGGGGGAATAAATACAATTCCTGAAAAAGAAAAGCAATTACTGGAGATAGAAAGGCAGCAGGGCATCAAAGAAAAACTTTACCTGTACCTGCTGGAAAAGCGGGAAGAAACTGCTATTAACCGTTCTGCTGCTGTTGGCAACAGTGTACCCATTTCTCCGGCTACTTCTTCTGCTGGCCCTGTATCGCCGAATAAATCAAACCTATATCTTATCGCTGTACTGATCAGCGTGTTAATACCGGCAGCCATTGTGTACCTGCGTGATCTGTTTAATGATACCGTGACCACCAGGGGTGATATTCTGAAATACACCACCCTGCCTATTTTAGGTGAGATCAATCACAGTACCGTTGGAGAACGGAAAATAGTGGTGGATAGATCAAGAAGTGCTTTACCGGAACAGTTCCGGATCATTCGTACAAATCTTCAATATTTTTTGCCAAGCGTTGATAAATCTACTTTTTTAATTACCTCGACCATTGTAGGTGAGGGAAAGACATTCATCTCCATGAACCTTGGCGCTATACTATCCTTATCAGGTAAGAAAACTATTTTGCTTGAAATTGATCTGAGAAAACCAAAGATCAGCAAGGCACTGGATATAGAAACAAAGGGACAGGGAATTAGTTCTTACCTCATTGGGAAAAGCAGTTTACAGGATATCATCGTTCCCGTACCGGGATGGGATAATTTCTTTTTATTGCCTGCGGGCGCAATACCCCCCAATCCTGCAGAATTGTTATTGAGCCCAAGAGTGGATGAAATGTTCAAAGAATTAAAAGAAAGCTTTGATTATATCATCGTGGATTGCCCGCCGGTAGGCATGGTGAGTGATGCGAAGATCTTGGCGAATTACAGCAACGTGGTATTGTACATTCTGCGGCAGCGCTACACCTTAAAAAAGCAGCTGGAATTTGTGCATAACCTCTACGTGCAGGAAACTTTTAAAAATATGGCATTGCTGGTGAATGATGTGCAGGCTGGCGGACTGGATGGTTATTACGGGCACTCAGGCAAATATGCTTATGGCACTTCCTATAATTATAGCTATGATTATAATTACGGTTATGCGGAAGATGCAGGCAGGTGGAGCAGGTGGTGGAGCAGGTTTAAAAAATAAAACATTCCATAGATTTTACCGATTGCTAATTACTCATTTTCCGCATGGGACTGAGAATAGCGGAGCTTTATAAAAAATAGCAGATTCTTGATTAAAAAAATATTTGGATACAAGGAATTATTAAGGCGTTTTTTATCAGGACAGATAGCCATTCAATTTTTTAATTTAATAAATGGTTTTCTTTTATTAAGATGGCTGACAATAGAACAACAGGCTATTTTTGGTATTTCTTTTAGCATACAAACATTATTAAACAGCCTGAGCGATCTTGGTTTCACCGGAAGTATTGTGGCTTTAACGGGAAGTTCTTTCAATGATAAAAAAACATTGGGTAACTTCATGGCAAGTGCCAAATACTTTAGAAAAAGATTTTTCTATATCAGTCTTATTATTTCCGTTTGTCTTGTTCCGTTTTTTGCCAGGAACATCTCGTATAACAAATCTGTTGTTTGGATAAACTTAGTGCCTATTATTGCTCTCGTTTATTTCCAGGCGAGCAACAGTATCTATGAATCGCCTTTACTTATTCATAAAAATTTAAAAATTTTTTATAGACCTCAGATCATGGGGGCAGTGCTTAGGCTTTTGATTAATTATATGTTGTTTGTGACAAATATTCTAAGCCCCTTCACAATATTATCATTGAATGCAGTAATTATTTTGCTTACAGGATTATACTACAAAAAACAATCATCTGTGTATTTTGATTGGCAAGCTCCGCAAAAAGAAACGAATAAGAAGATGTTCCGTTATATTTCACCTTTGCTTCCCAGTGTTATTTTCAACTCTCTTTTTGGGCAAATACAATTATTTCTGATCGCTTATTTCGGTAAAATAATAAATATTGCTCAGGTTGCCGCACTAGGCAAACTGGCTCAGATATTCATCTTTTTAAATGCTTTTAACTTAATGCTACTGGAACCGCTTATTGCCCGATCTAATTTTATTGATCTACCAAAAAAAATGCTATTTTTCTTTTTTGTAAGTTGCGGCATCGGCTGCCTGATGATTTTAAGTTCTTATGTATTTCCTCAAATGTATCTATTTATTCTAGGTAATAAATATAAAAATCTTGCAGATCAATTGATCTGGGTTTTAGCAGCAGCAGCTATTAATTTTATTTCCGGCACTTTATGGACAATGAGCGCTGCAAGAAAATGGGTTTTCTGGTGGGCTACATTATCTTATGTTGTACTTATCATGCTCTGCCAGGCTTATGGCATTCTATTTTTTAATTTATCAACTACTCAAGGTGTATTGCAATTATCTGTTTTTACTGCAATTGTAGTATTGGTTCTTCAATCCTGCATTTCTATTATAGGATTTCTCAAAGAAAAAAAATTGTTCAAATACAAAGCCGTCTTTCAAATTGGATAAAATTGAAAGTTTTCTTATTCGTATTTTATTATCTGTAGACAGGCGAATGATTCTGTATAAAATAAACAAGATAAAAGATACTTTTAAATTTTGCGGAAAGAATGTAAGGCTTGACCCTACTTGCCATATTGTTGTTCCTTCCAATTTCGAAATTGGTGATAATAGTTTAATATCATCTTATACGACAATTTTTGCTACTTTCGGCGTAACTATTGGTAATAATTGTTTGATTTCAAGCAATTGTGGTATTTCTTCCTATAACCATATCCAGAAATCTTCAAACAGGCAGCAAGATGTAGAAGAAGATATTAAATTTTCCAAGCCAGTTAATATTGGTAATAATGTTTGGATAGGAATGAACTGTTGTATTTTGCCTGGCGTAACTATTGGTAATAATTCTATTTTAGGCTCTGGCAGTGTACTCACAAAAAATTTACCAGAAAATGAAGTTTGGGCTGGTAACCCTGCATGCTTTATAAAAAAGTTGCAAATATAAAATTTCATATTGTTATCATAACCCCGTATATAAAGGTGGAATTTTATATTGAATGATTATTAGTCATCAATTATAATATAGTTATTATTTTTTCTGATAATAAAGAATCATAAATAAAGGGCATATGAAAATCTCACAAATCAAGTTTTTTTTATACAAAAAAATTGAAAAAAGTTTTACAAACAAAGAAAAGCTTAAATTAGGAAAAAATGATACGTTTTTAAGTTTACAACGATTATTTGATTATAATTATAACCCTTCTTATGTAATTGATGTTGGAGCATATGTAGGTGAATGGACTTTGAAGACTTGCAAAATATTTCCTCTTGCTACTTTTATTGCGGTCGAAGCTTTACCTGATAAAAAATTTGTACTCGAAAAAACTTTCAAAAACATTCCTGTTAAAATCTATAATAATCTAGTAGGAGATTCTAATAAAAAAAATGTCCCTTTTTATGCAATGGAAACGGGGTCATCTGTTCTAGAAGAACAAACAGATTTTGAAAGAACGTTAGTAAATTTAGATATGATTACCCTTAATGAAATTGCTAGAAATGAGAAAATTCAAGGAAATATTTTACTAAAGTTAGATGTCCAAGGTTTTGAACTTGAGGTATTAAAAGGAGCTACCGAAATATTAGATAAAATCGAAGTGGTGTGTATGGAAATGAGTTTTTTGAATTATATTAAAGATGCACCATTAGCTGACGAAGTTATAATAACAATGAAAGAATTAGGTTTCGTTATTTATGATATTACAGGTTTTATGCGGAAGAGTACGGACAATGCATTGATGCAATCAGATTTTATTTTTATAAAATCCGATAGCTTAATAAGGCAGAAGATAAATAATTTCAAAGGAAAATTTTCTGTGATTTCATCTTGATATACTTAGAATGAAAGTTACATGGAGGAGGTAAAAACTAAACCGATTGCTTTCATAATTTGTACTGGTTTAGGTCATGTAAATAGGGGTTATGAATCTTTTACAAAAGAATGCTATGAAGCTTTAAAGGGTAACACAGAGTTTAATTTATTTCTTCTAAAAGGAGGTGGCAAAACAAATAAATGCGAAATAAAAATATCCTGTATAAAAAGAAACAGCAAAGTTGCTAATTTATTTTGTAAATTATTTAAAATTGAAAAGTATAAACTCGAACAAGCAACTTTTTTACTTGGAATGATACCAGCTTTAATAAAATTTAAACCATCTGTAATTTTTTATAATGATTTCATTTTAGGTACTTATTTATGGCACTTACGTAAGATTCTTAAATTCAAGTATAAACTTTTGTTTTCCAATGGTGCTCCCAATGGTGCCCCATATAAAACCGAAGATCATGTTCAACAATTATTACCAATTTACTTAAACGATGCATTAGAAAAAGGAGAGCCTTTATCGAAACAAACACTTCTTCCCTATGGTTTCAACATAGATGTAACAGAAAGATTGATTGCCTTAACCCAAAAGGATAACATAAGAATGGCATTGGGAATAACTCCAGATCAAAAATTAATTATTTCAGTTGGTGCAATTAATAAGTACCATAAACGCATGGATTATATTATTGATGAGATCTCCAAATTACCATCAAATTATTTTTTAGTAATCCTTGGGCAGTTTGAATCAGAAACGGAAGAATTAATTAATTTGGCAAATAATAAGTTGCCAAAAAGACACTTCATTGCTACTCTACCTTACGAAAAAATTAAGGATTACTACATAGCAGCAGATTATTTTGTTTTAGCATCTTTAAAAGAAGGTTTTGGACGTGTGCTTATCGAAGCGCTTAGTTATGGCTTGCCATGTATTGCGCATCAAAATCTTATTTTTCAACAGGTTTTGGGAAGTTGCGGCATATATATTAATATGGAAAAAGAGAATGAATTAAGTAGTTTTTTATATGAAGATAAAATTCAGATAGAACCGAAGGTAAACATGAACTACGCTTATAATTACTACTCCTGGGATAAATTAAAATCTAAATATCTTTCAATGATTTCAAACTTGGTAACTTCAAACTAATGCAGTTTTCTGTCATTATCCCTACCTGTAATAGAAATGATTTATTGGACAAATGTTTGGAGTGTCTTGCTTCACAAACTATAAATAAATTATTGTATGAAGTAATTGTTACAGATGACAGTAAAGAAAATGTAGCGCGTGAACTGATTGAAAAAAAACATCAATGGGTTACATGGATAGAAGGACCAAAAAAAGGACCTGCTGCAAATAGAAACATGGGAGCTAAATATGCACAAGGAGATTGGTTAGTATTTATAGATGATGATTGTCTGCCAGATACACAAATCTTGAAAGAATATTTTTCAATTGTTTATAGAAATTCAGATCTTGATGTTTTAGAAGGAAGAATTGAACCCGAAGGAAATAAAAAAAGTCCGATAGATTATGCGCCTATTAATATGGAAGGAGGACGTTTATGGTCATGTAATTTTGCTATCAGGAAAGTAGCTTTTGAAGAATTGGATGGTTTTGATGAAAAATTTAAGTATCCTCACATGGAAGATGTAGATATTAGAGAACGTATTGTAAACAACAATAAAAAGATTTTATTTGCGAGACATGCAAAAGTTACCCATCCCTGGAGAAAATTAAGTGATGGTAAAAAATTAGGTAAGTACCAAGAGATGTATATATATTATCACATTAAACATCATAAAGAAATTTCTTTGATTAAACTATTGAGTGCAATTGCCCGAACTCATTTGGTTCTATTGAAAACTTTAGTTTTCTCCAAATATTCGTTTTCAGCTATAAAAATCATGTATGACCATATTTTTACAGTAATAGTTAACTATGGTAAATGGAAAAAAATGTATGTTTCAAAACCTTAATCCTAATTATGGTCCTGAAAGAAAAAATTTCCTAACAAAGGTTAGAACATTTTTAAGAAAGTGTTGGCGTAGAGTTAAAGCATATCTTGAATATGATGAATACCGAATGCTTAATCAACTACAACGTTACAATAACGAAATTATCAAAGTTGGGGAATTAACTTATGGACATCCTGACACAAATAGCCCAAGGATTGTATATTTTGGTGAAAAGACATGTTTAGAAATTGGTAAGTTTTGTAGCATAGCAGAGAATGTAACTATATTCATTGGAGGTTATCACAATCCGTCCCTAGTATCTACTTATCCGTTTTCATCTGCGTATACTGATGTGCCATTTATGAATATATTAGTTGATAAGCCCAAAACCATAATAGGTAATGACGTTTGGATTGGTGCCAATTCTATTATTATGGCTGGAATTGTTATCGGCGATGGTGTAGTAATAGCGGCAGGAAGTGTTGTTACAAAAAACGTTAATGATTATGAGATAATAGGAGGTAATCCTGCAAAGCTAATTAGAAAAAGATTCTCAACTGACCAAATCGAAAATTTAAAAAAGATTGCATGGTGGAACTGGCCAATTGAAAAAATTAAAAAGAATACAGCGTATTTGAATTCCGAGCAAATTGATTTATTTATAAAAAAACATATGTAAATAATGAACGGAAAAAACTTACTTCATTTCTTAAAGTATTATACAGGGTTAAATAGCCCCGTTACGCAGACATCAGTTAATGAACAGAATCTCTTGAGCTATTATGTGCAAAATGCGAGATCAATTGCTGAAATAGGTGTTTTCGAAGGATTTAATACAAGAGAGTTTGCATTGCATTCTCCCAAGAATGCTATCATCTATGCTATAGATCCTTTTTTAAAAGGTTTTTTTGGATTTAGTTATGGAAAATTTATAGCAAAAAAGGAATGGGAAAAGTACAAGGTATCAGAAAAAATTAAAATAATAGAAGGCTTAAGTTGGGATGTTGAATACTTAATTCCACAATTAGACTTTATATTTATTGATGGCGATCATTCATTTGAAGGAGTGAAAAAAGATTTTGATGTTTATAGTAAGAAGCTGTCACAAAGGGGTATTATTGCTTTTCATGATGCTAGAATTTTTAGTAACGGATGGACATCGGAAGATTGGGGACCAGTTAAATTAATCAATGAAGTAATTAAAAAGTCTCCAGATTGGATAATTGTCGAAGAAATTGATTCGTTAGTTCTTGTCAAAAGATATATACCTTAAAATTAATTTAAATATTTAATGATAATTGTACATATCGCTAGAATAAATCTATCTTATGAATCAGGGATGGGTAGAATTGCTTCAAATTGGAAAACAGCATTTTTGTTATGTGGACATGAATTCTATCATATTGGAAGTGATGAGGTAGATAGGAATATTCATAATAAAGTGTGGGGTTTTTTTGCAAAAAAATATATAAGAAAACTACAAATTAAGCCAGATATTGTTTTGGTTCATGAACCGGTGGGAGCTTTTTTTATAAGCAAAAATTTTAAAACCGTTATTTACAGCCATGGTATTGAAGAACGGGCTTGGCAAGTACAGCAAAAGTATAAGTTCATTAGTTTATCTATAAAAAGCCAGATACTTCCAAATTGGTTACGGTTTTTCTCCAATAATATTGGCTTTAAAAAAGCGGACAAAATTCTTCTGTCAAACATGGAAGATGTTAGTTTTTTAAATATTGAAAAAAAAATTTCTTCCTCTAAAATTGAAGTTTTCAAAAATGGGTATTACCCTTTCATAATAAGTAATAACATAAAAGATGAAGTGGTCTTTTTGTATAATGCTACTTGGATAGGAAGAAAAGGAATAGATTTAATGTATAAAGTCTTTAATACAGTATTAAAAAATTACCCAAGCACTAAATTGATTATTGCAGGAACTGTGTATGGTATTAAAGATGTTTTACGTGGATTTGATAAAAATGTTCATGAGCAAATACAAGTTATTCCATTTTTTACGAATAGTGAAGAGATAGGATTATATCAACAATCTAATGTCTTTGTTATGCCTTCTTATTTTGAGGGTCAATCAGTGGCCTTAACTCAGGCTATGGCTATGGGGCTTTGTCCTGTAACCGCTAATAATTGCGGTCAAAAAGATTTTATAACTGATAGAGTTAATGGATTACTGTTCGAAACAGGAAATTCAAAGGATTTTGAAAATCAGTTAGAGTGGTTGGTTAATAATACAAAAAAGATCAAAGAATTTGGTGAGAAGGCAAAGGAATTTGTAAAGGATTTAACTTGGGAAAAAGTATCTCAGGATGTCGTTAATTCTACTTTAAAGAATTTTGCTTAACTAAAGCATCAAGCTTAATCGATTACATCTAACCATTGTCATAGGAGGTAGTGTCCTATTAAGTGTGTAAATCCTAGACTTGCATAATAAAAAATGGAACAGAAAGATTTATTAAGAGTATATCAACCAACTTTTTCAAACAATTCAAGACTGGAAAAGAGCTTACCGGTTTATGGAATGCTTTATATAACAGGCTACTTGCACGAAGGTAGAAGCTACTCACGAGAGGGTAGCAGCTACTTGCACAAAGGTAGCAGCTACTTGCACAAAGGTAGAAGCTACTTGCACGAAGGTAGAAACTACTTGCCCGAAGATAGAAGCTAATGCAAACTAAAGTGAAAATTATTTTTCTTACTGGTTCTCAAGAAGTTGGAAAGGATGGCGTGGGTGATTATACAAGAAGACTTGCTGGTGAATTAATACGACAGGGACATGAAGCTGCCATTATTGCTTTAAATGATAAATATGTCAAAAGCATTTTGAATTCGGTTCAATTAGACGAAAATACCTCTATTCCTGTTTTACGCTTGCCCAATGTTTTATCATGGAAAAAGAAAATAGAAGTCGCTGGGAAATGGATTGATGATTTTGATCCTGAATGGTTAAGCCTGCAATTTGTTCCCTTTGCTTTTCAAAAAAAAGGATTGCCCTTTGGTTTAGGTAAGCGCTTAAAGCCTTTGACTAAAAACAGGAAATGGCATATCATGTTTCATGAGATATGGGTGGGGATGGGAAAGCATGATAATTTAAAATTAAAACTTTGGGGAAATATTCAAAAATGGGTTTTATATTCTTTTTCAAGAAAAATAAAAATTAGTATCTCACATACACATACGCAGTTGTATAAATTTCAGTTAGAAAACTTAGGCATTCAATCAAAAATCCTACGGTTATTTTCTAATATCCCTTTTGCTAAATTTGATAAAATAGAAATGCCAACAAATAGTATTTCATTAAGTTTATTCGGAACAATACATCCTAAAGCGCCTATAAAAAACTTTATTGAAGAATTTAAAAGTTATTGTAATAGCAGAAATTTGACTCCGATCATAAGATTTATTGGAAGGTTCGGTGAGGAATTTAATTCATGGAAAAAAATTTGCAAACATTACCATATTGAAACTGAAGTAACTGGTGAAACAGATAGCGCCACGATTTCCTATAAGCTCCAACAAAGTGATTATGGTATTTCTACAAATCCATATCCGGTAATTGAAAAAAGCGGTACTGTTGCAGCAATGCTAGCTCACAATTTAAATATAATAACAGTTGCTAAAGATTGGGAAACAAAATTTCATATAAAAGTTCCTGAATGGACAAAAATATATAAAAGCGGAAATTTTGAAGAATGTTTGGTTAATAACCTATATAATTTTTCTGTTTCATTAACTGATTGTGCAAGGCAGTTTATCAGTGATTTATGTTTAATAGAATAATTTTTATGATAGGTTTTTAGAAACCATCAAATTCATGGAATTTATATTTTTTTATGACTAAGTACCAATACCTTGTTAGATCCATTTTTAGATTTAACACGCCTAAACTTTGCCCCTATTGTGGTTCAAATTCAAGTAAAGTAATAGATAGAAAATTTTTTGTTACAACTCTCAATGAATGTTCTCTATGTAGATTAATGTTTCGCCATCCGCTTGATACAATTAATTTTAATCGTAAGTTTTACCAAAAAGATTATGAACAAAATGATGGAATAACCACTGATTTACCTTCCAATACTGAGCTCAAAACACTTGTTAATTCAAATTTTGTTGGTTCTAAAAAAGATTTTAGTGATACTATAGCAACCTTATTATCAACACTTATAAATAGACCAAGTAAAGTAATCGATTACGGCGCAAATTGGGGATATACAAGTTTTCAATTTAAAAGATATGGCTTTGAAGTGGAGTCTTACGAAATTTCTTTGCCAAGAGCCAGATTTGGTAAAAAACTTGGATTGGAAATTTTGACAGATGAAAATAATTTAACAGGTAATGCAGATCTTTTTTTCAATTCACATGTGATTGAGCACCTACCTAATATTAAAAATATGTTTTTATTGGCTCAAAGGCTTTTAAAGGAAGATGGATATTTTGTAGCCTATTGTCCTAATGGCTCAGTGGATTTTAAAATAAGTAATCCAGGAAACTTTCATCTGTTTTGGGGACAAGTACATCCAAATTACTTAAGTGCTGATTTTTTTATTAAAGCTTTTAAAGACGTACCATATTTAATTGGTAGTAATTTATCAAATAAAGAAGAAATAAAAAAATGGGATAAAAAAAGTCAACGAATATTAAATCTATCAGGGAATGAACTTTTCGTTTTTGCTAAAATAAAAAATCAATTTTTTTAGCTTCTATACAGAATTTAATGAGTTAGATAGATATGAACGGAAAAAATTCAATGAGATTAATTCTAAGCCACCCAACAGGAAATAGCTTTGTTAAATCTCTATTACAAGGCTTATATAAAAATAACTTACTTGAAGAATTTGATACCACGATTTCAATTCATCCTAATGTAAATTGGTTAAACATTCTGCCTATCAAGGTTAAAAATGAATTATTAAGAAGAAGTTTCCCTATCCCCTCCTCCTATATATGGACGTTTCCGTGGCTGGAAATTTGGAGAATAATATTACCAAAGTTAGGCTTTGAAAATTTTACTACATCTGAAAATACTTATGCTAGCATAGATAAAGTATATCAAGGCCTTGATAAAGCAGTATCAAAACGTATTTATCATAAAAAAACGAAGAAAAATATTGACGCTGTTTACGCATATGAAGATGGGGCATGCGAAACATTCAGAGCGGCAAAAAACGAGGGCATAAAATGTATATATGATTTGCCAATCGCTTATTGGGAAACTTTAAAAAAATTATTGACAGAGGAGGCTGAAAGATTACCCCAATGGAAAAAAACCTTGGGTGGTGGTATTAATGACTCTACCATAAAACTTGAACGGAAAACCAAAGAGCTGACACTTGCCGATATTGTTGTGGTTCCGAGTCAATTTGTTGTGGATTCATTACCAGATTGGACAAAAAATAAAAAAGTTATTTTGGCTCCTTTTGGCTCTCCCCCTTCTCTCATTTATGATAAAACAGCGCCTACAAAAAATATTTTTAAACGGCCGCTACGCGTATTATTTGCAGGTTCAATGGGACAGCGAAAAGGATTAAGTGATTTATTTAAAGCTATCCAAATCCTTAACAATAAAAATATAGAATTAATTGTAATGGGCTCTCTCATGGAAACCATGGATTTTTATAAAAATGAGTTGCCAAATTTTACGTATGAATGTAACAGGCCTCATGATGAAGTATTAGCACTTATGCGTACTTGTGATATTTTTTGCTTGCCATCTATTGTGGAAGGGCGTGCATTAGTAATGCAGGAAGCCATGAGCCAGGGATTGCCAATTATCATTACACCAAATACAGGAGGTTCGGATTTAATTGAGGAAGGGAAAACCGGTTTTTTGGTGCCAATTCGGGATCCTGAGGCAATTGCAGAAAAACTATCTTGGTTCAACGAAAATAGATCAGAGATACCTCATATGTCTATATATGCACGTGAGCATACTGCAAAATATAGTTGGCAAAATTATAGTCAGCAAATTATCAGTTCTTTGATCAATGTGGAATGATTGAATTAATTATTTATTAAACAATTTGATATACAAACTTGTAAAATTTTAAAGAAATAATCAGTTGCGAAGGATTGAAAAAAACAATTTGGTATTATTAAAAAAATTGCAGCTTGATGCCGATGAAAGACAATCTCAACGACTTCTTAAGAAAGGTATTTGGCTGTATTTCATATTGTTGATCTTTGAAGGTGCTTTACGAAGATGGATTCTGCCGGAATTAGCAACACCTTTATTAGTAATTAGAGATCCATTGGCAATATGGCTAATTCTTTTGGCTTCAAAAAAAGGTTTTTTACACTTCAATTTTTATATAATAGGGATGGGGTTAATTGGTATCGCAGGGATTATAACTGCGGTTTTGGTTGGGCATGGCAGTTTACTTATTGCTTTATACGGTGCCCGAATTATGCTATTGCATTTCCCCTTGATATTTCTAATTGGAAATGTCTTTATGAAGAAAGACGTAATAAAAATTGGAACCATTACTTTATGGATTGCCATCCCTATGACAATTTTAACGGCTATACAGTTTTACAGTCCCCAATCTGCATGGGTAAACAGAGGAACAGGTGGTGATATTAATGGCGCTGGTTTGACAGGCGCTTTAGATTATTTTAGGCCGCCGGGAACTTTTTCTTTTACGAATGGCAATACGCTATTTTTTGGTTTAGCTTCGACATTTATTTTGTTTTTTTGGTTCAGCGGTAAAAAAATAAATAAGATTTTGCTTATTGTTACGACTGCCTGTTTGATTGCTGAAATACCTCTTTCTATCAGCCGTAGTTTACTTTTTCAAATTATTATTTCTCTACTATTTGGGGCTATAGCTATATTTCGTAAACCAAAATATTTAAGCAGATTAATTTTTGTGTGTCTAATTATTTTTGCTTTATTGTTTTTTTTAGGGAAAACCAGTTTTTTTCAAACGGCCACTGAAGCATTAACTACCCGATTGACAGAGGCATCAGAAGCTGAAGGAGGCTTAGTAAAAGGCACATTGGGTACACGTTATTTGGGGGGCTTGGTGGGAGCATTTACCACTACAACTAATGTTCCTTTTTTCGGGTACGGCCTCGGAATTGGAACTAACATGGCAGCACAATTATCATCGAGGGATTATTTTGCGCTTCCTTTTAATCCTGAAGATGAGTGGACCCGGAATATCGGCGAATTGGGTTTATTAATGGGAATAATAGTTATAATATGCAGAATTGGAGTATCAATAAAAATGGCTGTTGGAAGCTATAAAAGACTTTTTGTAGGCGACCTTCTTCCATGGATGTTGTTGAGTATTGGGTTGCTAAATATTCCCCAAGGGCAATGGGGGCAGCCAACAACTTTAGGTTTTGGTGTTTTGATAGGAGGATTAATATTGGCTTCTTTAAAAGAAGAATCTGCAGCGCAAAAAGCATGAGAAAAGTTATTCTGATTTTTCGAAAGCCTTTTGCCGGATATTTCAGTATAGAATATTTATTTCATGAAATAGCCAAAAGCTTCCTTAAAGAAAAGATTGACGTAGCAGAATATGTTATGCCTAAATACAGTAAAGGTTTATATAACCGCGTGTATAATGTATTTTCTATGTTACATTTCAAAAAAAAAATCGTTCATGTAACCGGTGATGTGCATTATACAATACTGGGCGCTGTTTTCAGCAAACGAATCCTTACCATCCATGATTTCAGTTTTATGAGAAGGCATACAGGCTTAGGCCGATGGATCTATCATACTTTTTGGATTTATTTACCGGTAAAGTTTGCAAATTATGTCACTGTTATTTCGGAAGCAACCCGAAAAGAATTATTTGAGTATGTGCATGTGAAGGAAGAAAAGGTAAGGGTTATTCCCGATTTCATTGATGAAATTTTTAAACCTGCTTATAAAGATTTTAATTCTCAAACACCAAGACTATTGCAAATAGGTACAAGTTTTAATAAAAATATTTTTCGTCTTGCTGAAGCATTGGAAAGTATTAATTGTGAATTGATAATAATCGGTACAATCAATACAGAACTCGAATCAAAGCTTCGTTCGCATAAAATAAACTATCAAAATAAATGCAACCTGACAACAGAAGAATTGTATAAAGAATATACACAAGCGGATATGCTTTGTTATGTATCTACAATAGAAGGCTTTGGCATGCCTATTTTAGAAGCGCAGTCCACAGGAATACCTGTGATAACTTCTGATTGTTCTTCGATGCCTGAAGTAGGCGGAAAAGGGGCTTTATATGTAGATCCGTTAAGTATAGAGTCAATACGAAAGGGCATTACTAAATGTATCGAAGATGAAAGTTTGCGGGCGCAACTAAAAGAAGATGGATTTGAAAATATAAAACGTTTCTCCAAAGAAAATGTGGTGAAGCAATATATTTCATTATATAAAATGATTGCATGAACAGCATATTTTGTGATAAAAGTTCTTAGTGTTATTGCCAGCATGGATCCTGTTTATGGTGGACCATCCCAGGGTTTGCGCAATTCCATACCTGAATGGAGTAAACTCAGGGTGCATGCTGAGGTAATCAGCTTAGATGATCCATCTTCCTCTTTTTTACAAAAAGACCCTTTTAAAATATATGCTATCGGAGAGGGGAAAACCGTGTGGAAATATAATCCGCGGTTATATAAATGGCTTGTTCAATATATCGCCGATTATGATGTTGTTTTAGTACATGGTTTGTGGCTGTACCATGGCTATGCTGCCAGGAAAGCTTTACAGAGAATAAAAAAAAACAGATCAGTTGCAACAAAATTTCCCAGGCTTTTTGTAATGCCGCATGGCATGCTTGATCCTTATTTTCAACTTGCTCCAGACAGAAAACTGAAAGCTATACGCAATTGGTTTTACTGGAAATTAGTGGAGAGTAAATTGATTAATACGGCAGAGGGACTATTTTTTACCTGTGAAGAAGAGTTGCTTTTGGCAAGAAAATCATTCACTCCATATAAACCAAAAAAGGAAATAAATGTAAGCTATGGCATTGCAAGACCTCCTACATTTATTTCGGAAATGAAAGATGAATTGGAAATAAAATGTCCGCAAATCATCAACAAAAAATATTTTCTTTTTCTAAGCAGGATACATCCAAAAAAGGGAATTGATCTGTTGATCAAAGCCTATAACAAAGTCGCCAATTCAGTACATACTGATGGAAATAAATTCAGTCTTCCCCATCTAATCGTTGCAGGTCCGGGCATAGATACGCATTATGGAAAACAAATGCAGAAAATGGCGGAAGGACAGGAAATTCATTTTCCCGGCATGTTATCAGGTTTAAGTAAATGGGGCGCGTTTTATGGATGTGAAGCTTTTATTCTTCCAAGCCACCAGGAGAATTTTGGAATTGCAGTTGCGGAATCACTTGCCTGTTCAAAACCTGTTCTTATTTCAAATCAAATAAATATTTGGAAAGAAATAAAGAACAGCAATGCGGGCATTATTGAGAATGATACGGAACAAGGTGTAGAGAATTTATTATATAAATGGCTGGGTATGCCTGATAGTGCAAAAGAACAAATGAGCATAAACGCCTATAACTGTTACCAGGAAAATTTTGATGTAGCAGCAAGTGCGGGAAAACTAGTAAAGGAAGTAAACAGAGCTTTTGAAAAATAAAAAGACAGCTTCATTTATCTTGCGCCTACTTGCATTGATTTACTTTTCCGCTGTTTTTTATCTTGTCTTTTTAGCTGCAAGAAGAAGCCGCCCTTTAACCATTGATGAGCGATACCAGTTGATACCAATCAAGCCGATGGTTGTTTTTTTTATGTATTATCCTGATCATTCTTTCAAAGCTTATTACATTTTTTTTACGGAGATCATTGGCAATGTTATCATGTTCATTCCTTTTTCTTTTTTTATGTTTTATGTTTTCAAAGTGAAAAATTATAAACGGATTTTATTGATCGCATTTCTTATAAGCCTGTCCATTGAGTTAACGCAGTTTATTTTTAATATAGGTGTTGCAGATGTTGATGATGTTATCTTAAATACTTTGGGCGCTTATATTGGAATTGCTTTTGTAAAATATCTTCAAAAAAAGAAACACAGGTTTTCTTCAGCTTTGCAATTCTAATCGGTTGGTTTTTCTTATATACCAGAATGCCAGTAAAAAAACGAGGATATACAAAATGATATTATACACCGTATGATGATTCATTCTAAGTATGCTATTGTAATGGTTATAATTAAATAATGCCAATAATGCAATGCGCACCATATTGGAAAATATAATGACGAGTAATCCAATCGCGATCCATTTTAAAGAACGCCATACGCTATCATTATGCGCAGCTACAAAAGCAACCCATGCACTTATAACGCCGCCGCCGAGACAGGAAAACCCAATCAGTACGCCACCGCCATTGGCAATATGCACTTCATAATAATTGCTTTCTGAAACAGTGTATCCCAATAAATGCAATAAAAATGCAGCTCCATGAGATAACAGCAATGTGTACCATTTTATCAAATTAAAATCCTTATCAATAAATTCAGAATATACTTTGCCTCCCGGAAAACTAATTCCTATCAAACCATAAAAACCAAAGTACAGGATAATGAAGATGATGGCAAACTTTAAAACGCTGAAATTATGAGACAGTTTTTTCATGCTGTGTTTCAAAGTTATTGCAGTTTTTTTTCTTCGTGTAATTTTTGTGCTTTTTATATTTATAAAACAAATTGATGCCTGGAAATATTGATCTTGCTGCTTTCACAACGGGCGATTATAAAGCGGGACCAAAATGGAAAATTATCTTTTGGTCGTTCTTTAATTATTTTATTTTTAATGCATCCTTTCCCTGGCCGCAAGCTTTCAAACGATTGCTGTTAATGGCTTTCGGAGCGACAATAGGAAAAGGACTGGTGATTAAAATACAGGTACGCATTAAATATCCATGGCGCTTAACGATCGGAAATAATTGCTGGATTGGTGAGAGTGTGTGGATTGATAATTTAGAAAATGTTGCGATAGGAAACAATGTTTGCATTTCACAGGGAGCTTTATTATTAACCGGAAATCATGATTATAAAAAATCAAATTTTCCTTATCTCCTTGGAAAAATTATTTTGGAAGATGGTGTTTGGATCGGAGCAAAAGCAGTTGTTTGTGCCGGTGTTCTTTGCAAGACACATGCAGTGCTTACCGTAAATTCAGTGGCAACAAAAGATATGGAAGCATGGAGTATTTATGCAGGCAACCCTGCGGCTTTGGTAAGAAAAAGAGAAATTCTTTCATGAAAATTTTAGCGATCGGTCATAATTATTATCCTGAATTAACGGGCATCGGAAAATATACTGCTGAGTTTTGTAATTATCTTGCCAATGAAAAACATTTTGAAGTTGATGTTATTACGGGCAAACCTTATTATCCGCAATGGAAATTATTTCATGGATATAAAAACAACCGGTTCACCAAAGAAAATATAAACGGAGTAAAAGTTTACAGAACACCTTTATATATTCCTGCTAAACCAACAGGTTTTAAACGGCTTTTGCAGGATGCATTTTTTTTTTCAACAGTATTGATGGTCGTTACAAAATTTATTTTTCAAAAGAAATATGATTTTGTCTTCATTGCAGTGCCTTCTTTTATGTTGGGACTCGTTGGCTTATATTATCGTTTTTTTTCACGAAAGACAGTGATTTTATATCATATCCAGGATCTGCAGATCGATGCAGCTGAGAATTTAAAAATGGTTCGCAGCAAAGCGTTGATAAATTTTTTGTACTCAATTGAAAGATTTGTATTGAACAATGTAAACCATGTCTCTACTATTTCTGAAGGCATGCGTGAAAAAGTTTTGAAAAAATCTTCTAGGTTAAAAGAGTGTATCCTTTTTCCTAACTGGATAAACAATACGAATATTTATCCAATCAATCCGAAACCAATCATCAAGAATGAATTATTACACAACAAGAAAATAATTTTTTACTCAGGCGCAATAGGTGAGAAGCAGGGTCTTGAAATAATTCTGGAAGCGGCTGCTCAATTTGTAAACCGTAACGATCTTGTTTTTGTGATATCCGGTGAAGGTCCTTATAAAAAAATCTTGCAAGAAAAAGCAGCAGCGCAATCATTACAAAACGTAGTTTTTTTTTCATTAATGCCATTGAAAGAATTTAATGAAATGCTGAATGCCGCTTATATTCACCTCGTTATTCAAAAAGAAAGTGGTAGTGATTTTTTTCTACCATCAAAACTCACCAACATTCTTGGAATAGGCGGCTGTGCAATCGTTACAGCCGTTGAGGGTACATCATTGTACAATATTATTTTGCAAAATAATTGCGGCTGTCTTATTCAACCTGATGCAAAACAATTATACAATGCGATTGATGAATTGGATAGAAACAATACCTTACGAAATGAATTTTCAAACAATGCCTTTCAATATGCGCAGCATTTTTTATATCAATCTTCAGTAACAGAAAATTATTTAAAAGAAGTTGGTATTGTTGAATGAATATATTTTTACACCACAATTTTTACAATCATTTTTTAAACTTAATCTTACAATTTGCATAAAAAAGCTTTAATCACAGGTATCACAGGGCAGGATGGCGCTTATCTTGCAGAACTTTTATTGTCTAAAGGGTATGAAGTTCATGGCATAAAGCGGCGCAGTTCTTTGTTCAATACACAACGGATAGATCATTTGTATCATGATCTGCATGAAAAAAATGTTCGTTTTATTTTGCATTACGGCGACTTAACGGACTCAACTAATTTGATAAGAATTATTCAACAGGTGCAACCGGATGAAATTTATAATCTCGGTGCGATGAGTCATGTGAAAGTTAGTTTTGATACTCCCGAATACACCGGAAACGCTGATGGCATTGGCACGTTGCGTTTGCTTGAAGCGATTCGTTTATTAGATCTTACAAAAAAAACAAAATTTTACCAGGCATCTACTTCGGAGTTGTATGGTTTGGTACAGGAAATACCGCAGAAAGAAACGACACCTTTTTATCCGCGCTCGCCTTATGGTGTTGCAAAGTTGTATGGATATTGGATCACTGTAAATTATCGTGAAGCCTATAACATGTTTGCATGCAACGGTATTCTTTTCAATCATGAAAGTCCGTTGCGGGGTGAAACTTTTGTGACAAGAAAAATTACTCGCGGTGTTGCGCAAATTGCTTTGGGTTTAGAAGAAAAATTGTTTATGGGAAACCTTGATGCAAAGCGCGATTGGGGACATGCAAAAGATTATGTAGAAGCTATGTGGCTGATGCTGCAGCAGGACAAACCGGAAGATTTTGTAATTGCAACCGGCGTTACCACTGCTGTAAGAGAATTTATACGAATGGCTTTTGCAGAAGTTGGGATTGAAGTAGAATTTAAAGGCGAAGGAATTGGTGAGAAGGGATATGTTGCTGCATGCAAGAATGAAAATTATCAGTTAGAAAAGGGCAAAGAAATTGTTGCTGTTGATGCTGCTTATTTTCGACCTGCAGAAGTTGATATTTTAATTGGCGATGCATCAAAAGCAAAACACAAATTAAACTGGCAGCCAAAGTATGATCTCGCTTCACTTGTGAAAGAAATGGTGGAAGCTGATGTAGAATTATTCAAACAGCAAAAGCTCTTGAAGGATGCGGGTTTCACTATTAAAAATCAGCACGAATAATTGATGCTAAAGACTGATAAGATTTATGTTGCAGGACATCGCGGAATGGTTGGTTCTGCGATTGTAAGAAAATTAAGTAAAGAACGATTTGAAAATATTCTTACAAAAACTTCTGCAGAATTAGACTTGCGAAACCAGCAAGCAGTCAATGTTTTTTTTGAAAAAGAAAAACCTATGCATGTTTTTCTGGCTGCTGCAAAAGTTGGCGGAGTGAGTGCAAATAATAATTACAGAGGAGAATTTATTTATGATAATTTGATGATAGAAGCCAACATCATTCACGCTTCTTATCTTAATAAAGTAAAGAAATTATTGTTCCTTGGCTCGTCCTGCATTTATCCAAAATTAGCGCCGCAGCCTTTGAAGGAAGATTATTTATTAACAGGATTATTAGAGCCAACCAATCAACCGTATGCCATTGCAAAGATTGCAGGCATTGAATTGTGCAATGCTTATCGTGCCCAGTATGGATGCAATTTTATTTCAGTAATGCCAACAAATTTATACGGACCGAATGATAATTATGATCTGGAAAATTCGCATGTGCTTCCTGCTTTGTTAAGAAAATTTATCACCGCAAAAAAAGAAGAAAAATCTTTTGTTGAAATTTGGGGCTCAGGAAAACCAAAGCGGGAGTTTTTACATGTTGATGATCTCGCTGAGGCAGTTTATTTTCTTATGAATAATTACAATGATGATGAGATAATAAATGTTGGAACAGGAAATGATATTTCAATTTTTGATTTGGCTGAGCTGATAAAAGAAATAACAAATTATGAAGGAAATATCAAAACAAATCCTTCAAAACCAGATGGCACTCCAAGAAAGTTATTGGATGTTTCTAAAATAAATAACCTTGGGTGGAAAGCAAATATTTCTTTGGAAGATGGCATTAAAAAAGTTTATGAAGAAGTAATCAGCAACAACAGTTTCTAATTCTTTATAAGAAAAAGTTTCATCAAGTATTTTGGTGAAACTTTTTTTATGCAATAGTTTAAAAGAATTAGCAATCAGTACATTTATCATTCCAACTCAATCCAAACAGGAGCGTGGTCACTTGTCTTTTCCCATGAACGAACCTCACGGTCAACACCTGCTTTTTTTAAACGTTTTTTAAAATGTTTACTTAGCAAAAAATGATCTATGCGCAAGCCTGCATCTCTTCCAAAAGCATTTCTGAAATAATCCCAAAATGTATAAATTTTTTCATCCGGATACAACATGCGAATTGCGTCAATCCATCCCTGCGCCACTAAGTTTTTAAATGCCAACCTGGTTTCGGGCCGAAACAATGCATCATTCACCCAACGCTCAGGTTTGTACACATCAAGCTCGGTTGGCATTACATTAAAATCTCCCGTTAATATTACAGGTTTATCAGCAGCTAACAATGTTTCAGCGTGCTCCGTTAATCTTTGAAACCATTTCAATTTATAATCAAATTTTGGTCCCGGCGCAGGATTGCCATTTGGTAAATACAAACATCCGATGATCATATCATTCACAACTGCTTCAATGTATCGGCTGTGACTGTCTTCAGGATCGCCGGGCAAAGCTCTTCTCACTTCCTCAATATGTAAATCGCGCGAAAGAATAGCCACACCGTTCCAGCTTTTTTGTCCATGCCAGATTGCATTGTAACCCGCGTCAGCAATGGCTTTTTCAGGAAATTTTTCCTGTGGCGCTTTTAGTTCCTGCAAACAAACAATATCGGGTTTGCTTTCATTAAGCCATCGAAGCAGCACGGGCAAACGACCATTAACACCATTCACATTATAGGTAGCTATTTTCATAAATATACTTTTAATCAGTGTATATATTTTTTACTAAAAACTGGTATGATTCTCTTAATAGAAAGAGTTATTAAAGTTAATTATTCAAAATTTGTTTCTATGACTCTTACAGAAATAATTATTTGTAAGATAAAAAAAGATGGTCCGATTTCTTTTCATGATTTTATGGAAATTGCTTTATATTTTCCGCACCTCGGTTATTATACGAATGATAAAGTTAAAATTGGCGCTTCGGGAGATTATTATACAAGCCCTGCGCTTTCTCATTTATTTGGAGCAATGTTAGGAAAACAGTTAGAAGAAATGTGGCGTTTATCAGGCGAAGAAAATTTTGATATTGTTGAATATGGCGGTGGCAATGGCAGCTTATGCAAACACATTCTCACATATCTTCAAAAGGATAAAAAATTATTTGATCATCTTACTTATACCATCATCGAAAAAAAACAATATGCACCAGAACAAAAGGATGATGAAATATTTTCTGCTAAAATAAAATATGTACATTCTTCAATAGATTTAAAACCTATAAAAGGATGCATCATTGCCAATGAATTTATTGATAATTTACCGGTGCATGTTGTGGTAATGCAGGATCAATTGATGGAAGTATTTTTAGATTATGATAATAACTTTGCAGAAATATTATTACCGGCTTCTGATGAATTGAAAAATTATTTTTCAGATCAAAATATTTCGTTGCCCAAAGGTTATAGAACTGAACTAAATCTTCACGCAACAGAATGGATAAAAGAAGTTGCAGCGGTGCTCTCCAAAGGTTTTTGTATCACAATAGATTATGGTTTTGCTAAAAATGAATTATACGATGCCAAAAGAAATGCAGGTACGCTTTTGTGTTATTACCATCATAGCAGAAATAATAATCCATACATGCATATTGGCGAGCAGGACATCACTGCTCATGTAAATTTTTCTGCACTGTATATTGCAGGATTAAAGTATGGTTTAGCGCATTGCGGTTATTGTGGCCAATCTTATTTTTTGCGCGCATTGGGCATTAATTCCTTTATCAGAGAAAATGAAAATTCATTCCGGGAAAAACAATTTAATAATGATGTAATGAAAGTTTACACTTTACTAACAGATATGGGAAATAAAATAAAAGTGCTTATTCAATCCAAAGGAATTATCCAAAATAAATTAACAGGAATGCAATTGTTCCAGGAAAATTTATAATAAAAAAAGGAGCAATAGCTTGCTCCGATTCTTAATTTACAGGTTAGCTTTTTACTTAGTCGCATCACGAAGCGCTTTCACTTCATCATGGGCTTCTTTTAATTTTTTCTGTTGTTCCGCAATCATTTCTTTAAGGTAAGCCGGAAGGTTATCACTCTCCATTGCAGTGGTGTAAGCCTTTTGTGCAGCATCTTCACCAAATTCGCAGCTTGCTAAAATTTGATGCCTTGTGTTTCCGGTGAATGCATTTTTTACATCCATCCATGCACGATAAATTTTTCCGCTTGCAGTAGTTCCTTCATCCATGTCTTCGCCTGCAACTTCAACCTCTGTTCCCAATGCCATTTTATTTTGACGGCTTTCATCTATAAAACCTTCAAATAAAGTTTTAAGATCATCGTCATCGTCTTTTAATTCTTTTAATGCGCGTTCATAACCCACAATACGGTCATTATTTATTTGTATAAGGTCGTTTAAAATTTCGGCTGTTTCTGAAGTTGTTTGCATAAAAATTATTTTTCTATTTTAAATAAAATTTCATGCCATAAAATGCTTAGGCATTTTAGTTGCAACAATTATTAAAAAAATTTTGTTGAAAAGAAATGCAATATTTATCGGCACTTCAGGATGGAGTTATAAGCACTGGAAAGAAATATTTTATCCTCTTGATTTGAAAAGCACCGAATGGCTTTTGTATTATACAAAAACTTTTTCGATCACAGAAATCAATTCAAGTTTTTATCATTTACCTAAAAAAGAAACGGTCGAAAATTGGGTAAAAAAAGTGCCTGATAATTTTCTTTTCTGCCCCAAAATGAGCAAATATTTAACGCACTTTAAAAGATTGAATGAACCGGAAGAACCGCTCGAAAGATTCTTTGAAATATTTGAGCCGATGAAAAATAAAATGGGTCCTGTACTCGTACAATTGCCGCCAACGTTGAAATTTAATTATGATGTGGTTGAAAATTTTTACACTGTTCTTAAAAAGAAATATCGAGAATATAGTTTTGCAATGGAGGTTCGACATGCAACGTGGATGGAAGAAGAAAGCCTTACTTTAATGACTAAATATGATATGGCGTTCGTTATATCTCAATCAGGTAAAAGGTTTCCGTACGCGGAAACGGTAACAGCAAAAAATATTTACGTGCGCTTTCACGGTCCGAAAGAATTATATGCATCCGATTATGATGATGAAACACTCCAAAAATTTGCTGCGCTTTTTAAACAATGGAAAAAAGAAGGGCATACAATTTGGGTTTTTTTCAACAATGATATTTTTGGCTACGCAATAAAAAATGGAATCACTTTAAAAAGAATGGTAGAAGAATAATTGTCATTTAAAATCAACTTATGAAAAGAGACGGCGCCTGCAAAAGTTTGTGGCAAAACGGAATGCCTGCCTATGAAATAAAAAATAAATCTACCGCTAAACAATTGTATGATGTTATAATTATTGGCGGTGGCATTACAGGCATTTCAACAGGTTTGCTTTTACAAAAGTCCGGGAAAAAATGTTTGGTGATTGAAGCCCATAATCTCGGTTTTGGCACCACAGGCGGAACAACGGCGCACATCAACACTTTCTTCGATACGCCTTATTCCCAAATAAAAAAGAATTTCGGGGAAGATAATGCGCGTCTTGCTGCAACCGGCGCTGCTGAAGCCATCAACTTAATCAAAAAAAATATTGAAGAATATACTATTGACTGCGAATTCAAAGAACTGCCGGGCTATTTATTTTCGCTCGATGATAAGCAAACAAAAGAACTGGAAGATGTTGTACAATCTGCGAATGAAGTTGGTGTGCAGGTAAATTTTACCAATAACAGTCCCTTGCCGATTCCTTATATCAAAATTGCACACTTTGAAAACCAGGCACAGTTTCATCCGATAAAATATTTGTATGGTATTGCAAATGCATTTGAAGAAAATGGTGGAATGATCGTACAACATTGCAGGGCTTTGAATATGGAAGAAAGTGGTGATGAATTGAAGATCATCACTTCCAAAGGTGATTTTTTTTCTAAACAAATTATCTATGCAACACACATTCCGCCCGGCGTTAATTTATTGCATTTCCGCTGCACTCCATGGCGCAGTTATGCAATGGCAGTAAAGCTTCCAGATAATAAATATCCTGATGCAACAGCATATGATATGGCAGATCCGTATCATTATTATCGTACACAGGAGATAGATGGAGAAAATTTTTTTATTGCAGGAGGTAAAGATCATAAGACAGCGCATGAAGAAAATACAGAAGATTGCTTACGGAAATTAGAGAGTTATGTAAGAGGTTATTTTGATGTGCAGGAAGTTGTATCAAAATGGTCTTCGCAATATTTTGAGCCTGCAGATGGCATTGCATATATCGGTCATTTACCGGGCAGTCCCGAAAATGTTTTTGTTGCATCAGGCTTTGGAGGCAATGGAATGATGTATAGTCAAATTTCTGCTTTGCTGTTACATGATTTAATTGTAAGCGGAAAAAGTAAGTACGAAAAATTATATGATCCAAACAGAATAAAGCCTGTCGCGGGTTTCAGCGGTTTTGTTTCTGAAGCAGCAGATGTAGTGAGTCATTTAATTGGCGGATTATTTCCGGCTGAAAAAATTAAAGAGCTTTCTGAGCTGGCGCACGAAGAAGCACGCATTGTGAAATATGAAGATAAAACATTAGGACTTTATAAAGATAAAATCGGAAACATTCATGCAGTTAATCCCGCATGCACGCATATAAAATGTACAGTGAAATGGAATAATGCAGAACAAAGCTGGGATTGCCCTTGTCATGGCTCTCGTTTTAATTGTGATGGAGAAGTGTTGACAGGACCGGCAAGAAAAAATCTTGAAAAAATAAATTTAGAATACTTAAAATAAATAAAAAGCCGGTTCAAACAAACCGGCTTTTAAAATTAAAATCAATCTAACTCTTTCGCCCAAAAATCAAAAACAGAATAACAATAACCACTACAACTATTATTACTCCTACCCAAACTCCTGCACTAAAAATACTTCCAATTGCCTGGCAGGAACTCATTAATAAAATTAATGAGAGTAACGTAAAAAAGAAAGGAACTTTTGATTGTTGCATGAGTGTATTTTAAAAGAATTATTTCTTTTTTCTGCCTCTTCCGCCTGAGCTTTTGCCATTACTTGCTGCTGTTTCTTCCTCTTCATCTTCGCCTTCTTCTTCACCCTCTTCACCTTCTTCGCCCTCTTCAGCGGCTTGGTAATTGATGCTGTTTTCAGCAACATCCGTTAAAGTTTGGTCTGCTTCTTTTTCTTCTTCAAGTGTTTGCGTAAGCAATTCAGCGATATCATCTTTTCCTAATGTTTTTGCTAACTGTGCAAGTCCGCCGTAAGTTGCAATTTCATAATGTTCAACTTTTTGTCCGGCAAGTACAAGACCTACATCTCTGGTTGCTGTGCCATCTTCGGTGTCTTCAATAATTGATTCGCCTTCTGTAGTAATGCCTTCCATTGCATCACATTTTTTTGCCTGAGGTTTTGCACCAAGCATTTCAAAAATCTGATCAAGCCTTGAAACATGTTCCTGCGTTACTTCAAGGTGTTCGCCAAAAGCATTTTTAAGTTCTTCAGACGTTGCGGCTTTTTGCATTTTTGGAAGTGTCTTTACAAGATGCTTTTCAGCCCAATAAATATCTTTCAATTCATCGTGAAAGAATTCTTCAAGCATTGTATCAGAGCTTGAACTGCCGTTTTTTGATTTGGCGTTTTTCGTATTTGTTGCACTTTTTGCCATGGTATTATATTTTTTGTTTGATATAATCCTTGTCATTATTATGCCAGTTTTTTTATTGAGAAAAATATCTACCAAACAGAAATAAAATGTGCTTAAAAATAAATTTGTAGAAGTTTTAGGTCAAAGTTTTAGCAGTGCGTTTTTCAAGACTTGGTTTGTGTTTTGAAGGCTTGTCGTCTTTTTCATCACCGAGTAAAAGTCCCCATGGCTTAAGGCTTTCAACGCGATCAAAAATAATCTTGCTGATGGCAATTATAGGAATGGAAAGAAACATTCCAGCTATTCCCCAAAGCATTTCACCCACCACAACACCAAGTACTGTAATGAGTGCATTTATTCTTACCTGGGAGCCAACAATCAAGGGCAGCAAAATATTGCTATCGATGAGGTGCATAGAAATGATAACGATAACGACCGTCCATATTTTTGCAGTACCTGCCGCCGTAGCAAAAGTTATTATCACACTTAATACAAGTGAAGTAAAAATGCCGATGTAAGGAATGATATTAAAAATACCAACGATCAAACCCAATAGAATTGCATATTTTATTCCCAGAAGAGCAAAGGCAGTGCAACACACCGTAGACACGATACTCATTTCAAGCAATAAACCCACGATATATTTTCGTATGATATACTGTACGTTTTCAATTACATCATACACAACTTTTCCATTTTCTTCTTTAAAAACCGCAATAAAAAAACGCATGATGTGTTTGCGGTAAAATAAAAAAAAGAAAGTATAGATCATTATAAAAGCAACAAAGAAAAGCAGTGAAGAAACAGAAACAACTGTAGCACCTAGCACAACGGTGCTTGTCGAAAGAGCCTTAGATGTGGCACTGTTGATGTATGCTTTTTGCTTTGCAAGATTTACGTGAAAAGTTGCAGCGATCCAATCCTGCATGCTAATGAATGAGTTGGATAATTGTTGTTTAAAATACGGCCAGTCGTCTATCAGCTTGCTTAATTGCGAGCCAATTAAATAAAGAATTGTGCTCACTATTGTTATTAAAAAAATAACAGAAAATATTGCTGCGAGACTTCTTTTAAACCTTAATTTTCTTTCAAAAAATTGTGCAACGGGCAATAAAACAATTGAAAATAAAAAAGCAAAAATTAATGGCGATAAAATTTTCTTTCCAAGAATAGCAATATAAACCAAAGCAATTATGCTCACCAAAACCATTGCAAGCTTTGTGTAAAAAGGATTTGAAGATGTTTTAGTTATTGCCATTTTTTATTAATAAAGTTAGCAGTTTTATTAACGCTTCATTAAAGATAAATGATAAATTGGCTGAGTAGATTTGTAAGATGAAATTGGTTCTTACATTCTCCCTCTTATTATTTTATACTTTATTATCTGCGCAAAACCTAACCGGCATATGGCGTGGCTATTTCATTTCAGGCAACGGATTATATGAGCAACGTTATAATTATGAAGTGCAAATATTACAAACAAAAAGCAAGAACAGCAATGCAGCTTTTAGTGTATTAAAAGGCGTTACTTATTCTTTTTTAAGCAAAGCATTTTATGGCAAAGCCGCGCTGCACGGTATCTTCAATGTTTCAGGAAAAAGTATAACGTTTGCAGAAGACACTTTACTTGAAGTAAAAAATTCTTCCGGCTTCACCTGCTTAATGACATGCTATTTAGAATATTTAAAAAAAGATACCACACAAATATTGCAGGGAAATTTTTCCAGTATGGGAATTGACAAGAAAGAAGATTGCGGTCCCGGCTATGTATATCTTGAACGTGTGCATGAATCCGAATTTAAGAAAGAAGATTTTTTGGTAAAGAAATCACCTTCAGCAGCATCGCCAAAATCATCTACAAGTAAATCAAAACAACAAAGCACAAAAACACAAAGTGCAGCAAAACCTTCTGCACCTGTTGTAAGAAGATCAATGCCTTCAGGTAAAAATTTTGATACTACGGCAACAATTCAAACACAAAGAAATATAGCATCGCCGCCAACAGCTGCTCCAACGCAAAAACCTTTGCCTCCCACGCCGGCAGTATTAAAAGAAAGGGAAAATAATTTGGTGAAATCAATCGAAACAAATTCTCCTAAAATAAAAATTGAATTGTATGATAATGGTATCATTGATGGCGACACGATAACCGTTTATCACAACAATCAATTAATAGTTGATTCAAAAGAATTAACGGAAAAGCCAATAACGATCAACATTACAGCAGATTCTATCAACACGCATCATGAGTTTATAATGGTTGCAAATAACCTGGGACGCATTCCGCCAAATACTGCATTACTGGTTGTTACAACAGGCGATAAAAGATATGAGATAAATATTTCTTCGGATGAAAAAACAAATGCGAAACTTGTTGTTGATTACAAACCGTAAATCATTTCTTCACAAAATCAATCGAGTCTACAATATCACCGCAGGTCATCATTCCGCTGTGATATTTCGGATGTTTGTTACCAAAATATGGATTGATAATTTGCCGCGCATTGCTTAACCAGTAACCTTCATTATTATCTCCGAAAGCCATCGGGCATTTATCATGATAAATTATTTGCTGGTCGTAATGAACCGTGCGGATAAGATTGTATAAATTATCCGTTAATATATTAAATGTATATCGTTTGTTAGTTAGTGAAGTATCCTGTTGCAAATGTTTAGCGTTTGAAATAATTGTGTCAGAATAATTTTGCGCAGTTTCTATAATTGAAGTGTCTGCTTTCAGAAGTGAGTAGTTTACTTTAGATGCAAGGTCAGCAAGGCTTTTAGCGCATGCACTTGCCTTTGCAGTGTCCCAGTTTACCAAAGCAGTTTGCAATATAAAATATTGATTCAGCAGATCATTAAAAGGTGTATTAAAGCTGTCGCTGTTGACACTTTGTGCAAGCGGCTGTTGTTTGGGTTCTTTATCTGTGGATGTTGTTTTATTAAAAAAAATAAAATAGCCTGCAATAATTATTGCAATAATCAGAAGTGCTATCCAGCCTTTTTTCATGTAGATATTTATTTATTAGCATGCAAAAATAGTCTTCGGATGGCAAATGAAATTTTTGTGCTTTGTTAATGCTTTGAAAGTATCTCCTGAATTTTTGCATTAATTCGGGTATTTTGTTTTTAACAACATCCCATACAATTGAATAGTTTATTCCCATATAATCGTGTATCAGGCGATCACGCATTCCGGACATATTCTTCCATTGAATTGAATTCCATTTTACTTTAAAGTCAGCGGGAATTTTCTTTGTTGCTTCGCCAATTATTTCTATGCTTCTTACAATTGCACGTTTTAATGTTTCGTCATCCAAAAGCTCATCCTTAGTTAAGTTGGTGCTTACAGAAATTAGATATGCGCATTCATCAGCAATATGTTTTAAATAATCAATTGGTTCTTTAGACATACATCACCTCTTTTAAAATTTTAGGACCAATGTATTTACTTAAACCATTTTTTGTAAGAACTTCAACTTTTTGATTTTTAAAAATGTTTTCAAACAGGTCATATACAGCCATGTAGTTATCAAAATTTTCTTTGCCTGGTTCAAAGTCTATCAGTAAATCAATATCGCTTTTATCAGATTGTTCATTTCTTAAATAAGAACCAAAAAGTCCAACATTTGCAATTCCCAATTTTGATAACTCAGCCTTAGAAGATTTTAAAATGTCAAGTATATTCTCTTTGGTTGTCATTATAAAGTTTGGTCAAAGGTATTTCTCTTTAGGAATTTATTAATATTATAGCCAGGCAAAATAATTATTGCTATTCTTATTTCTGCGCAACACTGTTTATTTCTATCCAGTATCCATCAGGGTCTTGAAAGTAAATTTGTTTAATGCCGTCTGCACGGATATTTATTTTATGCGGTGTGCCTGTCCAGTCGGAATAAGCAATGTTGGTTCTGTCAAGCGTCTTTACAAAATCGTCAAAGTTTGCTGTTGTCAAAGCCAGATGATCTGCTTTGTTAACGATAACAGTATCTTTTATACCAGATATCAAATGCAGCTCTTTACCTTCTCCAAGTGAGAACCACCTGATGCCCTGCGCTTTTGTGCGATTTGTAATTTCATTAAGGTGCATCACAGTTTTATAAAATGCTGCGGAACGATCTACATTTTTTACGGATAAAGCCAAATGATTAAAAGTAAAATTGAACGAAGTACTGTCTTGTGCCCGGAGTAAAGAGGCAAAGCAAAGAGCAATAATGGCAATGATTATTTTACGCATTTTGGTTAAAATTTTTGTGTTTAATGGCAGCAATATGTCTGCTGCTATGTATTTTCAAATATACTGTTCATTTCTTTTGCCTTAATAAAATAGATGCGGTGAAGGTGGAAACTTTAAAGTAGGTATTATTTCGTCACTGCGAGGAACGAAGCAGTCTGTGCTGTAATAATAACATTCACTTCTAAAGCTGAGAATTGAACGTCAAGCCGAACCAATGCTGATATATGCACATGGTTGATGTTAAATTGTCTAACCCTGCTTTTGCAAATACTTTTGTTGGCAGCAGTTTATTCAGTTGTAAACTTGCATAATTTTACAAAATACAGTCCGAAGTTTGTGAAGTGAATTCTTTCTGATGTCTCCAGTTCGTATGACTTAACTTCAATGTAGTGACTTCGTCCAACAAATGTGTCTGACACATTTACTTCATTAGTTGATTCGCTTAATTCAGGTTGTTCATATTTAATGACTCCAAATGAAATTAGTCTGTCAACATATAAGTCCACTAACTCATCTTTAAAATTTAAGTCTCGACCAATTTTTGAAGGATAAATAATTGCATAGTCGGGTGACACTGAAGTTCTATCTTTTAGTCTGTCGTTAGTTTGCCATTTGGCAAGAGTCTCGGTTTGTTTATCGATAAAAAAAAGATACAATTTGTCAAGAAATAGTATTTCATTGGGTGTTATTTCCTTTAAAATCTCGATACACTTTAGATTAAACAATTGCTCAGTCTCATAACTTGCAATATTAGCAATTACATTAGCCCATGTTGTTTGAATCTTTTCATCTTCTTCCAGAGAAGAATATTCGATTAACGGGACTAACAACTTTAAATCAATTTTTTTCGGCTCGATACCTTTTGCTTCTAAAAATTCTTTTGCTTTAGTGAATATGGTTACTTGATTTTTGAATCGTCGAAATTTAATTTCATCTCCAATTAATTGTCCAGTTTCTGTTATTGCTGGTCCCAAAAGCTTTTTTAAAAATAGTTCAGCACCGTCCACAACTCTTTTGGGTAGATTTACGGCTTCTATTAATTTTTCAAGTACACTCATTTAATTGTAGAGTTTAAAAATTGCTGCTAACGTGGAAGCGTTTGCGCTGGGCTGGTAATAGCGATTGGCAAGCCTGTTACAAATGCTTAATTGAAAAACTGAAGTTGAAAATATGAAACATAAGCTAAATAGCAAAGGTCAAGCTGGAACAATTGCGGATGCTTGCAAAATTGCTGAGAACTTAGTATCGAGCCAGCCTATTGCAAACGCATTTGTTGGTGGCAGTTTTATTGTTTGCTTTTTAATAAATAAATAAGGTTTATTTGAAATGTACGATTCTTATACGAACCAAAAATGTTTTCGTCTTGTCTTATTTGAGATAGTCCAAACGAATACCTTGTTTCTAAATTAAGCTTTCTAAAAATTTTAAATCCAAGTCCTCCTGCAAGTGAAAAGTCAAACTTATTATAATCGTCAGCAACGCTTTTATTCAAGGTGCTATTTTTCATTTTTGCATTTATTAAGAAGTTGAATTCAGGTCCAACTTGAAAATAAATTTTATCTGTAGGTAAATAGTGAAGTAGTACTGGAAAAGATAAATATCTTAAATGGGTTGCCGTTGTGCCGCTTGGAATTAATACACTATTGAAACCTTTGCCTGAAACTAATGCTTCTGTATTTAATAATAAGTCATTACTTATTTTGTGTCTGAAAACTATACCCGTATTAAAATCTAACAAAGTGCTGAAGTCGTTTTTGTTAGAATTGTTAACATTAGAAATGTTAAGTCCTAATTTCACTCCTAAATTATTCTGTCCGTATAAAAAACTCGATATAAGTATAAAAAGAAAAAGTAAATAAAATAATTTATTCATAATCTTGATTTAGTGTCGTTTAAATTTTCAGACTGACAAATATTTTTAAATAATCGTTGTACAAGTTCGAAAATTATTTATGTTTTAGCTTTGTGTCTGTTGCACTAAACGCTGCTCACAAAAACTTGCCACCAACACAAATATATGCGCAACTCTCCTCATTTCCCCAAAAATATAACTCCATCATTTTCACTACTATTCCCTTTCGTTTTTAATATTATTAAGACTTGCGGGTTTCGCTAATCCATTTTGCCTCAACCTTACCTTTAAATTCTCGAACCTTACCTTTAAAAACTCAAACCTTACCTTAGATTTTCAAAATCTTACCAGAACCTTATCGATTTCTACCAAGAACTCATCGACTTATACCAGGAATTCATCAATTCCTGGAAGAAACTTGCCCACTTTTACCAGTATTTTTCAAATTCTATATAGAATTTCAAAAGTTCTATATGGTTTTTACAAGAAAGCATCCTCCTTTAATGTTTTTTAAAGGGAAATTAAAGTTATTTTTAAGGTTTACCGCAAAATAAGGTGTTCATTCCGCCGTTTTTAATGCCGTAAATAATTTATTCAATATCTAAAAAAAACTTTTATGCAACGAAAAGCCATGTGCTCCCTGGCATTTAAAAAGAGCACACCTTCAGAAAAAGTTACTCTTGGCGGTGCAGTAGCAGCAGCGCTCAGTAACAATCCAAAAATTTTTGTAAACCTTCCCGTTTCTCCGGACGATCTGCTGGCAGACAATAACACCCTGTCCTCAGCAGTGCAAACGGCTAAAGACGGAAGCCACACTTCCGTCAGCGCTCTTGAAAACGCTGTGGCGCAGTGGGATGAGGACTTTACCAACACTGCCAACTACATAAGCATAGTGATAGCAGAGGGTAATAAAAACCTTATTAACATGTCCAGGTTTCCCTGCACAAAAACGGAAACAACCCCAGTGCCTCTGCCTTCGGCTCCGGCGGACTATTTTGCCACCATCAATGGTAAAAAAGGGGCTGTAATAGCGGGTACAAAAAAGAGATTGCCTAATGCTGCAGTAATGGTGAACGTTGCGATGCCGGACGGCGTGGAAGTAGCGTTTAAAGACAACGTAATGAGCCTGACGGTAAACGGAACCACGATTTTTGTAAATGTGGGTACACGCAAAGAAGCTGAGTTTTATGAGCTGCCAACAGGTGTGCCTTATACACTGCTTGGCTTTGGCGTAAACGCAGCAGGCAGCGGACCTGCAACAACCTTTGGTACAAAGGTGATACCGCAATAGTTTTTTGTAACCTTAAATATTGAGATTTTAGCCGGTTCTTTTTTAAGGACTGGCTTTTTTTTGTGGGAGTACTTTCCGTTGCTCCTTTTACTGAACAGTTTCATCAATCTGGTGCGAAAGCTCCATACATTTTTTTATACCTTCTTCATGAGCCGGTATAAGATTGCCCGAAATTGTGCCTATGCCATAAGCTAAGAGAAAACGCATTTGTGATGAGTTTAATAACTCGTTTCCATTTGTAATATCGCCTTGTTTGTTAAGCTTTGCATGCTCTTCAATAAAAGAAGATGTTTTTTGAATAAATTGTACATAATAATTATTAAGGGTTTCAATGCGATTGAGGACACTTTCATGCAGGTCAATAATATTGTCCAGAAGCTCCATATTTTCAATTATATTAAATTTGCCGCTGCCTTTTAAGGCTTCGTACCGGCTTATGTGCGGCTGCAGTTCAGTGCTGCTGAAAAACAAATCACCATATTTATGCAGGCTGTCTTTGCTTAGTGTATCGCCGGCACCTACTTTTTGAAAATATTTCATTCCTGCCAAACTGAATTCGTAGAACTGTAAACTGTTTTTTATATTAGCAGTATCCTGCTGCAGGTCTTTTTTTAATTCAGTAAGAAAAATCTTTTCTTCTTTGTGTTGCTGCCGTTCATCGCTCCAGTTGTGTAGCCAGATTGATAGAGTTACTGCAAATACAATAATCAATATTTCTACTGTTATGTCTTTTAGTTTTTGCTTCCAGTTTTTTTCTTTGTTCAATAAGGTATTGTATGCAGCTTTTGTATGCTTTATTATTTCATCTTCTGCCATGTAGCTAACAAAAGTATATTATTTTATCTGCCACAAATAAATGTAAAAAAAGTTAGATGTTGATGTTGCAGTTTCCAGACTGCTTCGTGCCTCGCAGTGACGTCCTTGCTGCAATTAACCTAACAACCTCACGTTGCCAATGACGAAGATTTCCAAATTGATTTTTCTTCAAGTAGTTTTGCGCAGCAATTTTAAAAAAATATGTTAGTTGGTTTAAATGATGTAACGTTTGAGTTTGGTGCGCGCGTTTTAATTGAACATGCTACATGGCACATACAACCCGGAGAACGCATTGGTTTGATTGGCTATAATGGCACAGGAAAATCTACTTTATTAAAATTAATTGTTGGCGAATATTCGCCTTCTTCCGGCACGGTGGAAAAAAGCCGCGACACCACAATTGGTTACCTGCACCAGGATCTGTTAAGCTTCGATACCAATGATTCTATTTTGGAAGTTGCACTAGGTGCATTTGAAAAAGTGAAGCAATTAGAAAAAGAAATTGAGGAAATAGGTAAGGAACTGGAGGCAACATCTGATGAAAAATTATTGCACATTTATTCTGATAAACTGCATGAGCTTGAAGTGCTCGGCGGTTATAATATTCATCATAAAACAGAAGAAGTGTTGCAGGGCTTAGGCTTTGAAAATGCAAGCCTGACAAGACCTTACAAAGAATTCAGCGGCGGATGGCGCATGCGTGTGCTGCTTGCAAAAATGATCTTGCAGCAACCGGATGTTTTGTTGCTGGATGAGCCAACAAACCATTTGGATCTGCCATCAATCGAGTGGCTTGAAAAATATTTATTGCATTACAAAGGCAGTGTGGTTATTGTAAGCCATGATAAATATTTTTTAAACAGGATGGTAAATAAAATCGTAGAAGTGTACCAGCAGGAACTGCATATTTATTCGGGTGATTATGATTTTTATGAAAGAGAAAAAGCGATAAGGATTGATATGCAGCAAAAGGCTTATGAAAACCAGCAGGATTATATCCGTCAAAATGAAAGATTGATCGAAAGGTTCCGTGCAAAAGCAAGTAAAGCCGCAATGGCGCAAAGTCTTATAAAAAGATTGGATAAATTAGACAGAGTTGAAAATGTGGAAATAGAAAGACCAAACCTGCGGATAAATTTTGCGATTGATAAACAACCAGGAAAAGTGTTGGCAACTTTAAAACATGCAACAAAAAAGTTTGGTGATTTAACTATCGTTGAAAATTCAGAAGCAGAGATTGAGCGTGGTGATAAGATCGCATTAATTGGTGCAAATGGAAAAGGCAAATCAACTTTATTAAGAATGATTGCGGGCGTTGAAAACTTTGAAGGAGAAAGAATTTGGGGACATAATGTTGATGAAAGTTTTTATGCGCAACATCAATTGGAAGCGCTTGATCTCAACAACACTGTTTTGGATGAATTGAAAGGTTGTGGCAGCGGAAAAAATGAATTGGAGTTACGTTCGCTGCTTGGTTGTTTTTTATTCAGCGGTGATGATAGCGATAAAAAAATAAAAGTATTAAGCGGTGGAGAAAAAGCACGCGTTGCGCTTGCGAAAGTAATAGTCAGCAAAGCAAATTTTTTAATGCTGGATGAGCCAACAAACCACCTCGACATGCACAGTGTTGAGTTGCTTGTAGAAGCATTGAATAAGTATGAAGGCAGTTTGATCTTGGTAAGTCATGACAGGTATTTTATTTCAAAAGCGGCTAATAAAATTTGGGAAATTATTGATCATGAGATAAAAGAATTTAAAGGCGGCTATGATGAATATGTTGAGTGGAAAAAGAGAATGGAACTAAATAAAAAAGATGCATTGCAGAATGAAAAGAAGCAAACAATCATAAATAAAGAAGCAGAGATCAAACAGCAACAAAATAACAAAACGCAAAATAATAAAGCACAAATCAATAAATCTGAATTACAAAAATTGCAAAAGCAATTTGCTAAAGCAGAAGAAACACTTGCAGAATTAAATAAACTGAAAACCAAGCTGGAAGCTGATCTGGGAAATCATGAAAACTATTCAGATAAAAATAATTTTGTGAAATTAGAAACAGATTATACTACTGTTCAGCAAAAAATAACTGCTGTTGAAAAAGAATATGAAATGCTGTTTGAGAAAATAATGGAAGCTGAAGCGAAAGTATAAAACTTGTTTTATAAACCAATTTTATCGTTCACTATTTTAAGTATTTCGCTTTCCAAAGCGATTGAATTTTTTTCTATTTCTTTTCCTTTTGTGATAATATCCTCAACATAGTTTTTATCATCAAGTTCTCTTGCATTGATGCGTACATTCATGAATGCACCCACAACAGCGCTTCTTGCGCAAAGTGCTGCCACGCCTGCGTCTGAGACAGAATTGGGATTGCCTGTTTCTGCCATTGCTTTAATAACAGTCATGCTTTCATAAGATGCTTTCATTACCCGGAAAGGAATTTCTATTGCTGATTTTGTTGCTTCCTGGATTGCTTTTTTGCGAAAGCTTTTTTCTTCTGCTGTTGATTTTGGCAAAGAGAAAGCATTCATTATTTTATTAAATGCTTTTGTATCTTCATCAACTAAATTCAATAATGCAGTTTTATAATTTTGTGCTTTCTCTGCATGGTTACTGAATTCTTCCCAGTGCTCTTCCCAATCTTTTTTATGTGCTGATAAATTTGCCACCATCGCTGCAAGTGATGCACCTAAAGTTCCAACATACGCAGCAATTGAACCACCGCCTGGCGCAGGACTTTCGCTTGCTGTTTCATCAGCGAAATCTGATAAGCTCATGCTTATAAGGTTGGTAGTTGATTTATCTTTCAATAAATATTCTATGATTTTTTCTTCCGGTTTAAAAGGTGATAATTCATTTAAACCTAAAGATTTTATTGCAATCTTTATTAATTCTTTTTCTGAAACACCGGTAGAAAGCTTTTGTTTTTTTAAAAAGTATTTAGCTGCATCAAGCATTGCTTTCAATGGAATTAATCCAACCAATTCACTTCCTGTAACACGAATTCCTCTTGCTTCTGCTTTCTTGCAAACCTCATCAAATGCAATGTGCACGGGCGTTACAGAGATATTTGTTAAGTTCATGGAGATTTGTGCAATGCCATATTCTTCAATGAACCAGCCGATTGCTTTTACACATTTTAAAGAACCCGGAATAGAAATTGATTTTCCATTTTCGTCCAAAACATTTTTGCCATTTTCTTTTTTTACTCGACCTGCTTCCCGTACATCAAAAGCAATTGCATTTGCACGGCGAACAGATGTTGTGTTAAGATTAATGTTATATGCAACAAGAAAATCTCTTGCACCAATTACGGTTGCGCCACGCATTGCATCAAATTCTGCGGGACCAAAATCAGGTTGCCACTCAGGCAATTTTATTTTCTTAAAAAAACCTTCATATTCTCCTGCACGAATAACTGATAAATTATTTCTCGCAACATTTTTCTGCGCAGCTTCATATAAATAAACAGGAATTTGTAGTTCTTCACCAACACGTTTTGCAAGCTGCTGCGCAAACATTGCAGTTTCTTCCATTGAAATATTTGCAATTGGAATTAAAGGACAAACATCTGTTGCACCCATGCGTGGATGTTCGCCTTTATGTTTGCTCATGTCAATTAACTCACCTGCTTTTTTTATTGCGCTGAAAGCCGCGTCAATAACAGGTTTCGGCTCACCAACAAAAGTTACAACAGTTCTGTTCGTTGCTTTTCCGGGATCAACATTTAATAATTTTACGCCTTCCTTTTTTTCAATTTCATCTGTTATTTGTTTGATGATATTGAGATCATTTCCTTCACTAAAATTTGGAACACATTCGATTAGTTGTTGCATATATAGAATTCAAATGTTAGAAGTCAAAAGTCAAAAATACTTAGCACTTATTAATTTTTAATTCTTAATTATCCTTCCTTCAATCATTACTTTATCAATTAAATTATTTCCGAAAGCATAAGGCAAATATGCGATGGAAGGAATTGGTTTTGTGAAAATAAGATTTGCTTTTTTACCAATCATTATGCTTCCAACTTCATCTTCAACTTCCATTGCAAATGCACCATTAATGGTTGCCGCATTGATAGCTTCTTCGGGCAACATTTTCATTTGAATGCAACTCATTGAAACAACAACGTTCATATTTCCGCTTGGTGACGTGCCGGGATTAAAATCACTTGCTAATGCAATTGCTGCGCCTGCATCAATTAATTTTCTTGCAGGAGAAAAAGGCAGTCGCAAAAAGTAAGCAGCAGTTGGAAGCAGCGTGGCTATTGAGTTTGAGCCTGCAAGCATTTCTATTTCGTCTTTATTTATTACTTCTAAATGATCAAGTGAGAGGGCATTCAATTTTATTCCTGCTTCAATTCCTCCGATACTGTTGAGTTGATTCACATGCAGCTTTGTTTTCAATCCATATCTTTTTCCTGCTTCACAAATTCTTATTGTTTCATCAACATTAAAAAAACCTTTTTCACAAAAAACATCAATGAAATCTGCAAGATTTTCGTCTGCAATTATTGGCAGCATTTCATCAATGATCAAACGCATATATTCTTCATGATCATTTTTAAATTCTGTTGGAAAACTGTGTGCACCAAGAAAGGTTGCTTTGATTGGGATCGGTGAATTTTCTTTCAGCTTCTTTATTACGCGCAGCATTTTCAATTCACCTTCAACACTTAAACCATATCCACTTTTTATTTCTATTGCTCCCGTTCCGAGTTGTATTAATTCAACTAATCTTTGGAAAGATTTTTCATATAATTCCTCTTCAGAAATTTCTCTAATTTTTTTTGCAGAGTTTAAAATACCACCGCCTTTTGCTGCAATATCAGCGTAGCTTAACCCTTTTATTTTGTCAATGAACTCTTCTTCACGGCTCGCCGCAAATAAAAGGTGGGTATGACTATCACACCATGTTGGCAAAACTGTTGCGTTGTTTGCATTGATGGTGGTTGTCTGAAGTCCGGTGTCCAATGATGACCGATCACTATCTTCTAACCGCTGACTTCTGACATCCGACATCCGGCCATAATCTTTTATCAAACCATTTTCAATAATTAAAAAAGCATCTTTGATTATTGGTAGTTGCGAAAGCATTTCGCCACGCAGCAATATATTTTTCTCACGAACATTCACGAGCTGCTTAATATTAGTAATGATTGTTTCAGCCATAAACAATATTACAAAACCATTAGCAGCTTCATTATTTATTTTCACCTTATTTTAAGCCGTATTTTTAATGTCCGATATGCGCATTTTTATCATCACCATTATTCTTATTTTTTCTTTTCAAATTTTAGCTGCGCAAAATAATGTTCGGCCGAAATAGGCCTAACCCTTAGCGGCGGCGGCGCAAAAGGCCTGGCGCATATTGGTGTTTTGAAAGCAATCGATTCTGCAGGAATAAAAGTTGATTACATCACAGGAACCAGCATGGGCGCTATTATCGGCGCAATGTACGCTGCCGGCTATTCAGGAGATTCTATTGAAAAATTAGCAAGAACTATAAACTGGGATCTGCTGCTTAGCAACACTGCATCGCTGCGTTCTTTAAGCATTGACGAAAAAGATGAGTATGGAAAATATGCCATTGAATTGCCCTGGGTGAACAATGGTTTTAAATTGCCAAGCGGCGTTTTGGAATCAGAAGAATTATGGTTGAAATTGAGCGAACTTTTTTTCCCCGTTTATAAAACAAAAAACTTTCTTCATCTTTCAAAAGGATTTGAATGTGTTGCCACAGACCTGTCAACAGGAGATGGTGTGTTGCTTGATTCGGGTGAGATAGTACCTGCATTGCGCGCAAGCATGGCGATACCTTCCGTGTTTACTGCAGTAAATTATAATGGAAAAAAATTAGTGGATGGAGGAGTTGTAAGAAATTTTCCTGTAAGAGATGCAAAAAATTTAGGCGCTGATTTTTTGATAGGAAGTAATGTTGCGGGAAGATTAATGTCGAAAGAAAAGATAAACAATGTTTTCCAGGTGCTGCTTCAGATCGCTTTTTTCAGGAATGATGAGGATGCAAAAAATGAGCGAAAGCTTTGCAACATCTACATTCCGCACAACCTTGATAATTTCAATATGGGCAGCTTTTCTTCTGCAAAAGATATTATGCAGGAAGGAATGATAAAAGGAGATTCTATTTATCCGCATTTAAAATTCATTCATGATTCTTTAAATAACATTTATGGTCCGCAGCATTTTGCAGTAAATACTTTGCCCAAAATAGATTCTGTAAAAATTACTGCGTATGAAGTGAACGGGCTTGTGCAAACAAATGAAGAGTTCTTTTTGCATCGCCTGCAATTCGTAAATAATAAATGGTACACAGCTGCACAATTATCTGCGCAGGTGCGTGATGCATTTGGTACACGTTATTATAATAAAATTGTGTATGCCCTGAAACCTTTGCCGGACGGCACTTGCAAGATCATTTATACAGTTGAAGAAAACCCTTTGACATTTGCAAAGCTTGGTATTAATTACAATAGTTTTATCGGCATAGGGCTTATTGCCAACCTTACCACGCGCAATTTTTTTACATCTTATTCGCGCAGCCTTGTTACGGTAAGCATTGGCGAGAACATGCGGCTGAAAGCAGAGCACCTGCAATTTTTCGGTAAGTTCAAAACATTAAGTCTCGGCACTTCCATACAGGCAGAATCATTGCAATACACTACTTATAAAAACTTTGAACAGGATGGTTTGTACCGGCAGGGATATTTTATGGGTGATATAACTGCACGCTGGGCATTAATGAAAAAATATTCTTTCGGGATAGGCACTCGCTTCGAAGATTTTCATTTTGTACCGCAAATAACTTCTGTGTTTGAGCTGCAGGGAAATTCTAATCTTTTAAATTCATTTTTATCTTTAAAATTAAACACATTAAGCAACGCCATCTATCCAAGAAACGGTACGCGCATTGATGCAGAAGCGGGTTATGTGTATGATCAAAATCCAAATCTTACTTATTTTAAAAACGGAAGTGCCATCATCAATCTCGATTCACTCGGTTATAGTTTTCATCCGTTCGTTCGCACAAAATTAAATTTCGAACAATATTCTTCTCTTTCCGCGCACACAGTTTTCTTTACGCAACTGCAGGCTGGTATTAATTTTAACCAGAAGGAAAGTATTTTGAATGATTATTATATCGGCGGATTAAATTATAATTTCCGTAATCAAATAACCTTCGCAGGACTTGATGAAGGAACTGTACATGCCAGCAGTGTCGCGGCTTTGCTCGTTGGTCTGCGTTATGAATTGTATAATAATTTATACGCCATTGGTAAAATAAATGGCTTGTATTATGACTTTGTGGGAAGTGATAAAAATCCTTTTCATGCGAATTATTTAACCGGAGTAAGCGCGACGCTTGGTTATAATTTTATTCTTGGTCCACTGGAAATAAGCGCCATGTATTGCGCACAATCAAAAAAATTATTACCCTACATCAACCTCGGCATTCCTTTTTAATTAAGTAGAAAGATTTTTTTTGAGCCGAACTTCCTTGCTACTATTTTGCTGCAGTGGCGTTGGCACCATTCAAACACATCTTTTCAATCAGGCAAATAAATTACTTAAAAAACATTTTCATTATTTCCTGAAAAAATTATATTTGCTTGAACATTCATTTATTGCAGCCAAACAAGTTCATACATCTTAGCGCATACTTCGTTATAATTAAATTGATAATATTTATCTAATATAAACCAAAGCTGCTTAAAAAACAGGGTTAACTTTTTATTCTTTTATAAACAACTAAAATCAACTACAATGAAAAAAGCATTTTTTCTTTTTCTAATGCCTGTACTATTTGCTGCATGTTCCGGCGGTAGTAACGGCGGCACTACTGCAACTACTACTGACAGCTCAGCAACTACATCCACACAGCAGGCAACAGTTAACATGCCTTACACAGCATCTTATTCTTCCAACTTTGTTGCGGGCAAACAAAGCGATGTGCTCGCGGTTCTCAACAGCTACAAAGACTGGGAAACCGGTGACATGAATGCCATGAAAGGTACTTATGGAGACAGTGTAGAAGGATATTTTTCAAATGGATTTCATTTCAACAGCGCACTTGACAGCTTTATGAGTGCAGCATCAAAATTTAGAGACAGCCTATCTAATGTGAAACTTAATATCATTGCATGGACATCTAACCACAGCGTTGATAAAAACCAGGACTGGGTAAATGTTTGGTACGAAGAAACGGATACCTTCAAGAAAGGCAACAAGGTTGACTCTATGTATTATGAAGATGATAACAGGGTAAAAGATGGCAAAATTGTTTGGTTTTCATCTCACCAGCAAAAGGCGAAAATGTAATTGACTGCTTATTGGTTTTGTGTAAAAGCTTCTGCAGCATTGTTTGCAGAAGCTTTTTTTATGTTGGAAGAGAATGTATGGCAATGGAATGAAATATAATAACGCTGGCATGGAGTACAATGGAAATCGAGATGATACAATGACATTAGAAGATGATGCAATGGCAATCGAATGAAGTACAATGATGCTACAAGCCTCTGGTAAAAAATTTGAAAAATATAACCATTAAACTAAAAATATGTCACCAAAAATAATCTCCCTAAAAAGAAAGTATCTTTTCATAAAAAAAAATATTGTAAGGGTTTCGTTAGTTTTTATTTTCCTTTTTCTTATGCAGCCATCCGTCTTTTCTCAAGCGAAGCCGGATGTAATGAGCAAAGCTGTAAAGGATTCATCAAAAGAAATAACCATTCACCAGGAAGTAAATTTTACTGTAAGTCCACAGAAAGTTTATGATGCCTTGCTTAGTTCAAAAGAATTTAGCGCAAGCACTAAAAAATCCTTTAATGCTTTCAGTGAAACGTCCGCTGCCATTGATGCGACAGTTGGAGGTGCTTTCTCATTATTTGACGGGCACATCATTGGCAGAATTTTAGAATTAGTTCCCAATCAACGGATCGTAGAAGCATGGCGCGTTGTAGATTGGCCTGCCGGTAAATATTCCATTGCAAGCTTTGAGCTTACACCGCAGGGTTCGGGAACACATTTATCATTTGTCCATACAGGTTTTCCTGAAGGTTTAAAAGAACATTTGTCTGAAGGATGGCAGCAACATTATTGGGATGCACTCAATAATTATTTGAGTAAATAACTTTTAAACAAACCAAAATTTGTAATTAAAAAAGCCACTCCTTTTACAGAATGGCTTTCTTCAATTCAATCTAAAAAACTTATTTTTTCTTCTTTGGTTTCGTGTTATCAATTTTAGGATTGTTAACATACGGAGTTTTTAAAGCACTCGAATCAACTGTTATGGGTGTTGGCTGCGGCGTTGCATAAGCCTGTACCATTTTATCCAGGTATTGCTGCAGTTGCTGCGTGTTTTGTTTATCATTACTCATGTTATCAGCCATTGTACCTGTGAGTGAATTGTAATAATTCATCTGTTGCTGAAAATCTGTTTTAACTGCATGCAAAACCTTTACTGCAAGAGCACTATCATCAGCACGGTAACATGCTTCGAGGAACATCATGGATATTCTATCATGATCATTGCCGCGTGATAACAACCCATAAGGAAAGTTTTGCTGCAACATCATCTTATCCGTTTTTTCTAAAACATTGCGTGCATCCTGTTTCCTGCCTTTGTCGCATAGATCCAATGCCAGCGTTGCATCTGCCTGTCTTATATCCAATAAATGGCGGCGGTTTTCTTCATCATAATATACTCCCGGAATCTGTGCATTTGCAAAGCCAAATTTATTCATCACCACATTATACATCCAGTTCGTATTCACCCAATTGCCTCCCGGATTAGGATTTGCAGCAGGCACTAAACGATAACTTAATCCATCGCGGCGAACAAAATTTCCAAAGCCAAGATCACCATAATCCATGGTGAAATAAATAGGCCGGTTCCAGTTATTTGCTGCGATAATATTCAGCATAGCAAGGTCACCTTTGTACAAAGCCTGCTTGCTAGGTAATTCAAAATTCATGGCGCTTACGACACTGTCATCAGCATTTACAGTTCCGTTTGCACGTACCAAGTTTACATCAACAGGAACAGAAACTTTACGAACAGGGAAAGTATTATAAGTTGTGCCGCTGCCATTATCCAGCATCTTTGCAGGATCGTCGCTGCCGACATAATTCTTCATCATGTCTAATAAATTATAATACCTATCATCAGGAATATTAGGAACCGGTTTGTACACAACTGCATCGCGTTTGCCACCTTCAATTTGTTCGGGTGTCCACACTACATCAATAGGTGCGCTCTGATTTATTTTATATCTGAATTGATTAATGTACCAATCAATACCAAGCAAACTTGTATTGATAACACGGATATCGGGACGAATGCCTTCCACTTCCTGCGCATACCATAAAGGATAAGTATCATTGTCTCCGAATGTAAAAAGAATGGCATTCGGCGCACAGCTTTCAAGATAATCTTTGGCAATATCGCGTGCAAGTTGTTTGTGATGACGATCATGATCGTCCCATTCCTGTTGCCCCATTAATAAGGGTACACACAAACAAATAAGCGATGCTGTTATAACGATCATTTTTGTGCCTGGAACATACTTTAAAACATAAGGTACACCAACACCGACTACAAAGAATAAAGCCGCAAAACCAAGGCCCACAGCTAATCCGGCGCCCATCATAGAGCCTGCAGCCAGGAAAAATAATGAGATTACGCCGCAGGGTATAAGCATATTATTCACCAATAATTTTTTATCCCACTTCAATGCCATATCAATAAAATAAAGCACAGACAAGCCTATCCATATAGTAAACGCATACATACATCCCGTATATGCATAGTCACGTTCACGGGGCTGAAAGCCCGCCTGGTTGAGGTAAATTATTATACCAAAACCTGTATAAAAAAATAAAAGAAACACAACAAAAGCATCATCGCCTCTTCTTTTAAAATGATAAAATAAACCAATGATGCCAAGTATAAATGGCAGCGCAAACATGATGTTGTGCGATTTATTGTCTTTGATTGTTTGCGGCAACAGGCTTTGATCACCATACATCGCATTATCTATAAAAGGTATGCCTGTGATCCAGTTGCCGTTGTCTGTATTTCCGGTGTATAATCCTTCAATATCATTTTGTTTTCCGCTGAAATTCCACATGAAGTAGCGGAAGAACATGAAGTATGTTTGATAGCTGACAAAGAATTTCATATTATCACCAAAATCAGGTGCTCGCTCATAGGTGCCATCTTTATTTTTACCGATGCCCATGAACATGGCATAATAATCTGCGTGATTTTGATCGTTGCTTGCATCCCACATTCTTGGGAAAACCATCATATCGTCGGGTGAATAAATAGATGCATATCCAACCACTGTTTTAAGATAGCCATGTTTTGTTTTTTCATAATCATATTGTTCTTGCTGATCGAGTGGTTGTGCGGTAAATTTTTGTCCATAAACAATTGGCCAATCTCCATATTGCTGCCTTCCAAGATATCCGACAAGGCTTATGGGATTATCAACATTATACATGTCAATAGCAGGATCTGCATTGCTGCGGATCATTGTAGTTAAATAAGAACTGTAACCGATAAGCATAAAAGCAAAACTCCACAAAGCAAGACGTAAATAGGACCAGCCTTTTTTGTTTGCAAAGCGCAATCCATAACGAATAGCAATTATGAGCAAAATGAAGAAAACCGCAAAGCCGGTGAAATAAGGCATGTGAAGAGAATTCACAAAGAAAATATCAAAATCACCTGCGTATTTTATTGAATCCTGTATTACTACAATTTGTATAATGCCTTCAAGCGCCACACCAATAAAACAAAATATATAAGCGCCTGCATAAAATTCTTTTTTTTCTTTTGGAACAAAACGTTCTATGGCAATAAGAACAACAATGGAAAGTATTACAGCCGTTACTACCAACCCTGCCATCGTTCCGTCAAACGGAATGCCTTTGTCGGGATTTACCTGTCCTTCAGCCATTACCAATGCTCCGATAAAACCAACTGCACCTCCGATGATCAATATGCGAATAAAATATTTGCGTATAAGGGTATAATCAAACTGCGGACGGCGACGGAAATAATACACCATTGCAATTGCCGGCGTTGTTAACAAGCACAACAAATGCACGCCAATAGATAAGCCGATTAAGAAAAATATTAAAACGATCCATCGGTCTGCGCCGGGCTCATCAGCTCTATTTTCCCATTTTAAAATACACCAAAATACAAGCGCAGTAAAGAAGCCGCTCATTGCATATACTTCACCTTCCACTTCGCTGTACCATGATGAATCGCAAAAAGTAAATGCCAGCGCACCAACAACACCTGCTGCAAGAATGCTCCAGATCTGAGGACTTGTCAATTCTTTTGTTACATCGGTGTGCACGATCTTCCGTGCAAAATGTGTAATGGTCCAGAATAAAAATAATATGGTAAAACCTCCGGCAAAACCATTCATTATATTTACAGTTTTGGCTGCGGTTAATCCATTATTACCTGAAAGAATAATAGCAATTCTTCCCAATAAAATATACAACGGCGCGCCTGGCGGATGCGGAATCTGCACTTTAAAGCAACTGCTCACAAACTCACCACAATCCCAAAGACTGCCGCCAGCCTCAGTTGTAAGAATATAAACAGTACAAGCAATGAGACATATAATCCACCCTGTAATGTTATTGGCACGTTTAAAGTTCATTTCAAAAATTTTATTTTTTTAAAGGTAAATGCCGGTAGCAATCAACCGGTTTTGGTTTTTTTAAAAGTGTCGCAAACCTAATGTAAAGAGTTGAAATTTAAAAGATGTTGAAGAAAATTAAGAATTGATTTATTTTTTCCCGGTTGTTTTAGCGTTTTATTGTTTAATTGTTGCAATTATATCCTCCTTTAACCACATTCTACTATTCGCTTTACGGAATAGTACAAAAGCTAAGGTGATTGTACCATTTGCTTTACCTTTTAGTACAAAAGCTAAGGTGATTGTACTATTTGCGTTAGGAATTTACTTATTACTCCAGTCAATGCCCGGAGCAACTTTTACATTGCCTGAATTATTTGCGATAATATTTCCCTTTTTATAAGTTGGCTGCGTGTTATAAAACCGTACACTGTAATCAGTATTTACACCGATAATATTATTTATTATTTCTACCTGCGAATATTCCGGTGGAGAAGTTGGTCTTGTATCAACCATTATTCCAGCCATGCCATTGGCAACTTTTCCGGCAAGATATCCGCTGCTGTCAATGTGATTATGTTCCACTTTTGTGAAGCCTGTTCCTAAAATTAAAATGCCAAGCGCAAAAGTATTTTTAATAATGTTATCGTACACATGCGCATGCGAATAACCGCCGAGACTTATACCATTTCCCTGGTTATCATTAAATTCAAAGCCGGCATCCATCACGATATTTTTATAAATTTCACTGTTGCCAAATGCTGCTCCTGAAAGTTGTATGCCTGAACGGCCGGTGCTGTCAACAATATTTTTATACACTTTTATATCACCCAAACGCAATGGAATTGGAGTGATAATATTACCATTGCAATTCACTTGTCTTTGCCCGTTCGGATCTGTTGAGCCAAGATACATTCCTTCCTGACCCATCTTCACAATCAAATTATCATGAATAGAAATATTGCTGATAACCCAATTTGGAAACTGCAAAGAATCTGCGCAGCTGCCTTCCTGCTTCACCCAAAAACCATACGTTTTACTGTGAATATAAATGTTGCAAACCTCAATGTTTGCAGACCTTCCGAAGATGTCTATGCCAACGCCGTTAAAAGATTTATCTTCTATTTTAAATCCATATTTATTACTGCTTCCTGTTCCGGTTAATTTTATATTGGTGCAATTGTTTAATGAAAAACCATTGATCAAATTCACCATGCCACCTTCGTTAATAATTACAACGGGCTTGTCTTTTGTGCCGTGGAAGCTTTCTAAAGAAAAATAAGAAAACGGATTTTGCTGTGCGCGCAACACGAGTGTATCGCCGGGTTTGTATCCGAATGAATTGCCGTTGATGTATTTGCCATTATCATCACCTTTGTTTATGTAAATTTTTTTTTGAGAAAAAGTAAAAACGAAAAACAATAAAAAAAAAGAGGTGAAAAAATGTTTCATGAAAAAATATTTAGCAGCGTTTAGTAAGTGATATTTAATTTCAATTTTAAAAAATAAAATTAAAGGTTTTAAAAATTAGAATTTTTAAGTGCGTAGAATGTTGTTTGAAAAAACATTTATTTGTTTGATAAAAGAAGTATGAGAAAATCAGTAAAAATATTTTTATTCTGTTTGTCATCATTAGTTTTTATTGGTTGCGACAGGATAACAAAAAACATTGCAAAAGAAGATTTGATGAACAAAGAACCACAATCATATTTCCATGATACGTTTCGGTTTGAGTATGTTGAAAACACAGGCGCAGCAATGAGTTTGGGAGATACGCTTCCGATAGCTGTTAGCTTTTGGCTACTAAGTATTGCACCTTTGATTGTACTTTTTGGCTTGTTTGTTTATGCCATTATACACGCCGAAAAAATGAGTATTCAAAAGCTTATTTGCTTGGCTTTAATTTTTGCCGGCGGCATAGGAAATGTTATTGACCGCATAATTTTTGATCGTCATGTCACCGATTTTATGAATGCAGGTATCGGTAGTTTGCGAACGGGTATTTTTAATGTTGCCGATATGTGTGTGACATTCGGTGTGATAGGTTTATTGTTTTTTTATAGAGAAAAGAAAACAATTTAATATTGTTAATAATAAGATCATTCTATCCAATCAAATGTCAAAATTTTTATTCGTCTTATTAAGTTTTTCATTTTTAAATCTTGCAATCGCGCAGAATAAATTACCTGAATTTGGTAAAGCTGATATTTCAGAATTGAAAATGCAGAATTGTGAATTTGATAAAAATGCTTCTGCAGTAAAATTATTAGATGAAGAACAGGTAGAATTTTTCATGGATACTTATGATGGAGCTATCAAAGTAAGAACACAGCGTCATATGCGTATTAAAATATTTAATGAAAATGGTTTTGCTTTTGCAAATATTGTTATCCCATATTTTGAAGGCTCAAATACATCAAAGGTTACAGACATTCAGGCAATAATTTATAATATTGATGACCAAGGAAAAGTTACTACTGAAGATGTAAGTAAATCTGATATTTTTAAGGATAAATCTAAAAATAAAGAATCACTAAATACTATTCGATTTACATTTCCTCATTTACAACAGGGATCTGTAATAGAATATCAGTATACAAAAATTGACAAGAACACTCTTCAGATTGAACCATGGTTTTTCCAGGCGCAGATCCCGGTTATTACATCTATGTGCACGCTCATTGCTCCCGCAGGCTTTCAATTAAACATTCACGCAATAGCTACGCAAACATTAATAAAAGATTCTATTCCTTTACCAAAAGATAAGTATGTCACCTCGCGCTTGACAATGTATGATGTTCCTTCTTTTCGCGCAGAGCCTTTTATGACTTCTTTACGGGATAATTTACAACATTTGGAATTTTCAGTTTTACCTACTTCCGGCAGTTCTTTTATATTTAATACTGCTGATTCAAAATGGACTTTTATAAATTATATTCTTTTACATCATCCCAAATTTGGTCAGCAGCTATTTGAAGTTATAGACAGTACTCAAAGTCTCCTTGATTCAATTAAAAAAATATCTCTTTCATCCGAAAAAATTGGTGCAGTTTTTAATCTTGTAAAATCAAATGTTAAGTGGAATAATATTCAAACGTTATATCCTGATGATATTAATGCATGTTGGAAAAACAAATCAGGAAACAGTGCTGATATAAATTTGTTGATGATTAATTTTTTGAGGCGGGCGGGCATTCCATGTTATCCTCTTCTTATCAGCACCCGAGATAATGGATTAACTGATCAGGGATTTGCCAACCTTGGTCAATTCAACGGCATAGATGTTTTTCTGAAAGATTCTCTGAAAAATTATTTTATTGATGCAACGCAAAAAAATACTAATTATACTGTCCCTGCATTTAATGTTCTTAACAGACTTGGTTTCAAAGTATCTAATTCTAATTATGGATGGGTTAATATAATTGATAATGATTTTCTGATGAATAGTAGCTTTAATGTGAATGCTGAAGTAGATTCAAATGGAATATTAAATGGCAATGCAGAAGGAATTTTTTATGATTATTCAAAGGCAGAAAGAATAGAAGAAGAAAATGAGAGTAGTATAAAAAGGGAACAGCGTGAAAAAGATATGCTTCAGCAGAATGATGCGCTTCTTATTGTCGATTCAAGTACTTATGTAAATAAAGATGATGATACCAAACCTTTAATTAATAAAATTAAGTTTCATTCAAACTTATCTTCAACAGATAACACCTTTTTTATTAATCCTTTTTTGTTTTCAGCTTTTCGTAAAAATCCATTTACCGATTCAATAAGAAGAAGCGACATAGATTTTGGCTGCAATCAAAAATATACAACAAATATTCATATACAATTACCTGCAAATTTCTCCATTGAAGAAATGCCCAAAGAAATAACAATCAGAACTGAGGATACTTCTATATTTTTTGAATCTGAATTCTTTTCATCTGGAAGTGAGATTGTTGTTAGAAATACGTTTGAAATTAATAATCCGATTTTTTTAAAAGAACAGTATTTTGGAGTTAAAGATTTTTTTGATAAATTATATTCAATTATTAATCACGATATAATTTTAAAAAAAGAACGATGATTGATATTTGTAATATAATGAATTTATGTTTACTCACCACATTCATTTATTACCTTCGCACTCCAAAAATTAATCATAAGATTTGATGATAAATATTACGTTTCCTGATGGCGCAGTTCGTGAATATGAAAAAGGTGTAACTGCATTAGACATCGCAAAATCAATCAGTGAAGGGCTTGCGCGCAAAGTGCTTGCTGCAAAAGTGAATGGAAAAGTTTGGGATGCGACAAGACCAATAAATGAAGATGCAACTTTAAATTTATTAACGTGGAATGATGCTGATGGTAAAAATACTTTCTGGCATTCCTCTGCGCATTTGATGGCTGAAGCTGTTGAAGATAAATTTCCCGGTGTGAAATTTTGGGTTGGTCCACCACTCGAAAATGGATTTTATTATGATATGGATTTGGGTGATAAAAAATTAAGTGAAGAAGATTTACTTGCGCTTGAAAAAAAGATGAATGAGCTTGCAAAGCAAAATAATATTTATACAAGAAAAGAAATCTCCAAAGCAGATGCCGTAAAATATTTTGAAGACAAAGGCGATGAATATAAACTCGATTTATTAAAAGGCTTGAATGATGGTGAAATAACTTTTTACACGCAGGGAAATTTTACAGACTTATGTCGTGGTCCACATATTCCAAACACAGGATTTATTAAAGCGATCAAGCTTACAAACATTGCCGGCGCTTATTGGAAAGGTGATGAAAAAAATAAAATGCTCACACGTGTTTACGGCATCACATTTCCAAATCAAAAAGAACTCGATGAATATTTATTGATGATCGAAGAAGCAAAGAAGCGCGACCATCGCAAACTTGGCAAAGAACTCGGCATTTATACAATGGATGATGATGTTGGCCCTGGTTTAATTCTTTGGATGCCCAATGGAGCAATCATTATTGACGAACTTGAAAAACTTGCAAAAGAAACTGAGCTTGCCGCAGGATACAAAAGAGTTGTAACACCTCATATTGCAAAAGAAAATTTGTATCTCACAAGCGGACATCTTCCATATTATGCTGACAGCATGTTTCCGCCGATGGAAATGGATGGCGAAAAATATTATTTGAAAGCGATGAACTGTCCGCATCATCATAAAATATTCGATGCCGAACCAAAGAGTTATCGTGACATGCCATACCGTTTGGCTGAGTATGGAACCTGCTATCGTTACGAACAAAGTGGTGAGTTGTTTGGCTTGATGCGCGTGCGTTGTTTGCACATGAATGATGCTCATATTTATTGCAGCCAGGAACAGTTTGCGCAAGAGTTCAAAGCAGTGAATGATATGTATTTAAAATACTTTCAAATTTTTGGAATTGATAAATACGTGATGCGATTGAGCCTGCATGATCCTGCAAAGCTTGGTCAGAAATATGTGAATGAACCTGCACTTTGGTTAGAGACGGAAGAACTTGTAAGAAAAGTTTTGATCGAAGCAAAAATCCCTTTTGTTGAGGTGGCTGATGAAGCCGCATTTTACGGCCCGAAAATAGATGTGCAGATATACAGTGTTATCGGAAGAGAATTTACACTTGCAACAAACCAGGTGGATTTTGCGCAGCCGAGAAGTTTTAAATTATCTTTTACAAATAAAAATAATGAACCTGAAATTCCATTGATCATTCACCGCGCGCCACTTGGAACGCATGAACGTTTCATCGGATTTTTGTTAGAACATTATGCAGGAAAATTTCCTGTTTGGCTGTCTCCATTGCAGGTAAAAATTCTTCCGATCAGCGATAAGTTTTTGTCTTATGCTGAAGAATTGAAAACAACTTTATTGAAAGAAAATATACGCGTGGAAGTTGATGATCGCAATGAAAAAATAGGAAAGAAAATCCGCGAAGCTGAATTAAACAGAGTGCCGTATATGTTGGTTGTTGGTGAAAAAGAAATGAATGAAAATAAAATTTCTGTAAGAAGACAAGGGAAGGGTGACGCAGGAATGCAGGATACAAAAGAATTTATGAAAATGATAATTGAAGAAATTAAAGAAAGAAAAGGATAGTTTATTATTTTTACGGAAGTCTTTATTTGTTAGGCATTCAGAATTTGTGACAAAAGCTTAATAGATGAACAAACGATGAAAGGATTGCGACGCAACGATGCTGCTATGAAAAACAAATGCTGGTATCATAATTTTTAAACTAAAATATTTTTTTAACTAAACAACAATTAATGGCATTACCACCCCGGAGCGGAGGAAGATTTAACCCCAGGTTTAACAGGCAGCCCGAGCCTGAACATCGTATCAACGAAAGAATTCGGGTACCGCAAGTAAGGCTTGTCGGAGACAATGTAACCGTTGGCATTTACCCCACTGAAGAAGCCCGCAAAATTGCTAACCAGCAAGAGCTTGACCTTGTAGAAATATCCCCAAACGCCGACCCGCCGGTCTGCAAAGTAATTGACTACAAAAAATTTCTTTACGAGAAAAAGCGCAAGGAAAAAGAAATGAAAGCCAATGCCAAGCAAAGCGAAGTGAAAGAAATTCGTTTTACGCCGGGCACTGACGATCATGATTTTGACTTCAAAGTAAAACACGCGATCAACTTTTTGAAAGATGGCAACAAAGTAAAAGCCTATGTGCAGTTTAAAGGAAGAGCCATCATGTTTCAGGAACGCGGGCAATTGCTGCTTTTAAAATTTGCCGACAAGCTTACAGAGATCGGCGCATTGGAAAGTATGCCGAAAATGGAAGGCAAAAGAATGCTGGCTATGTTTGCCCCCAAAAGTCAGAAGAAGAAAATAGAGAAAGAGAAATAATTAATTTTTATAGAATAAAAATTGAATGACTGCGACCTTATAAAGCCGCAGTTTTTTTATTTAAGGTTGATGAATGATTGAATAAGAACAGCTATTGTTTTACAAAGATCTTATTCCGGTATACGCTTGTGGTGGTTCTTATTTCCACAAAATAAATTCCCGAAGCAAGATTTGCTGTTGAAATAATAACAGGGTTTGTGGCACCACTCTGCAATGAATTATTTATCATAACTCTTCCCGTAATGTCATAGATGTTTATCATTTTTATCTGGTCAGTTCCCTGCGCAATATTAATCGAATATTTTGCAGGATTGGGATATATCACTGGCGCGATGCTATTGGTAAAAAAGACTGTAGCTAAAGGAGAATAATTATATGTGCCATCATCATTTAAAATTTGCAGGCGATAATAATTTAATCCCTGTGCAGGATGCAGGTCTGTCTTATTATAAGTGACTGTGTATTCTCCATCATTCTCTGCATCAGCAGAATCAATTGTTGCAAAATTTACATCATCAATACTGCGTTGCAGAATAAATTTTTTCAATCCAACTTCAATATTACTTATCCATTGAATGGATACTGTTTGATTGGTCGTAAGATCTGCCGTAAAACTTAATAGCTGAAGTGATGAAGCTCCTGAAAGTGAATAATTATCTATCGTGCCTGTGGAAAGCTCATTATCGTTGTGGCTTGTAATTGCAAAGCCTGCATAAACGGCTGTACTATCACCAAAGCCAACATTGATGGAGCTGCCCAAAGCTGTCCAGTTATTTCCATTTTTTGAATAAAAGCCACTGTATAGTGAACCAGCCTTTACAAGCCTTATCCAATAAGGAGTTGAAAGAGAAGAACCAGTTGCGGAGTTTGACGAAGAACCGTCAGGCGTATTTCTATATTGATATGTTATGCCGTTGCCGCTTGTAAATGCAATGAAAGCATTGCGTGAGCCTGCAGTAAGGTCTTCACGAATCATAATACCTATTTTATTCCAGACATCTGTATTATCAATAGACGTTACTCTTGCAGTAATCGTTTCATCACCAACCAAGGTTTTATACGCAAAGCGAAAAGCGTCTGCATTATTCCAAATATCATCTCCCGAACCTTGCAAAGTATAAACGGAATCACTATAGCATGCAGAGCCGGCAATACCAACATTACCAATATCCGCAGTTGACCATCGTGTAGGAAGCGGTCCGCAATTGGCATTACATGATAAAGTGGAGAACGCACTTTGCACAGAATAATTACTAACTGATGTGCTGCTGCATACACCCTGCACGCGATATAAATAATCTGAGCCGCATGCCAAACCTTTTAACGCTACAAAATTTGTATCAGCCGAAATTGTTATCCAGTCACCAGAAGTAACTGCTTTGTATTGCACATTATAATTTCCTGTTCCTGTGCTTTGCCAATGCAGCACTGCCGTGTTTTCATACACATCACTAACAGATAAAGAAGTTGGCTGCGTGCAGTTTGTTCCTGATTGATTTCCATAAACCTCAAACTCACTAAGTGAGTAACCATTTTTGTTTGATGGCACAGTCAGATATAACCGTACATATCTTCCGCTTCCTTTTACATCAATGGTATTAGTGATGGATGAATTGTTTTTTACAGTAGAGATGTTTTTCCATTGCAATGTGTCATTCGATAATTGAATTTTAAAATTTTTACCGATCTCTTTATTCCATTTCAAAACTACCTGGCAAATATTAAAACTTGTTCCTAAATCCACATTCACAAATTGAGTATCTGCAGCATTGCTTTTCCAAAAAGTAGTTGCATTTCCATCAAATGCATTTGAGACAGGAAAATTATTTTTGGATGAAGATGCAGTTGCTGTTTTGTTTAATGCAATGTTTGGCGTATTGCAGGTGTCTACTACTTTTCCGGTTAATCCATAAACAACCAATTGGTTTGAAAAAGTTGGCAAATAAACTTTGCCGTTACAAATTGTTGGAGGATTAAACTTAGCATAATTTCCGGGATTATCAGTTGAAACCATGGAAGAATTCCATAATTCATGCGTAACATTTGAAGCAGCAAAAGCATGAAGAATTCCCGGTCTTACAGATTGATTTGCATCTCCGTTGGCAGCAAAGTAAGCCCACAGAATTGCAGTGTTATCATCAGACCCGTTTGATGATACTGCTAACTGTGCACCATTATTTCCAACAGGACCTTGCACACCACTTTGTGTAACATTGCCTGTATTAAGCGTATCGGCATTTTTTACAACAGCAAACTGTTTTAATAAAGTATTCTCAGACCATGAATAAACATACGCATTCGTTGCACCATTATAATAGGTAAGTGAAGAACGAAGACTCGCATTTGTGCCTAAATCAATCGACTGTTTCACATGATTTGTATTTCCATCATAACCTCCAAGTGTGTCTTTATTCATGAGATAAAGATGCCCATCTTTGCAGCCAACAATTACATCATTTGTGTTTGGAATTAATAGCATTTGTGTCACACCAAAATCAAGATCAGAGGCTTCTAATTCAGAAATATTATTTGGTGAAAAAAAACTCGCAATCGTAAAACTTGTATCTGTAGGAGTTAATTTTAAAGCGCTTTCAGAACGATTAGTAAGATCTGAAGGATTGTTACTAACGCCAACAGAGCCATTGCCAACTCCAAGATAAATATTACCCAAACTATCCGCAGATAATCCTTCACCACTCATCCAAATGCCACCTTCATATCCTGCGGGTGTAGTGTTGTAAATTCTTTTTTCTTTTAAGGTAGTTTCATCATAACCCATCACCCAACCATGATATGGACGCCAATCGCAATGCGAAGACCATCCGATATAAACTGTTCCGTTCAACAATAAAAGTGCAGGACGCTGGTTATTTCTTTGTGGATCAAAACTGATAACACCATTTATACTTCCATCACCTGTGCCATTTACATGCGCAGTAATTAATACAGGACTGTTCGTCTTCTCTTTGCCTGTTGTTATATCAATTGCGTGCAGGTATTGGTAAAAATGACTGCTGGTGCTATCAATAGTTCTTGCAACGAGGTACATTGTATTGGTAGCAGTGTCAATTACCGGCGTACCAACAATTCCCATATTTCCTGAAAAATCACGATAGCCGCCCCCGCAAGCGCCCGTCATATCTGTATTCTTCGGAGCGCGGCCGTGAGGCAGTGTAAGATTTATTTGCCAGTAAGGTGTGCCATTGTTGGAAGAATCAGCATCAAATGCATACACACTGTTGTTGACTGTTGCAACATACACCACATTTCTTTTTCCTTTTCCGGAAATTGTTACATGATTTATTGTCAAAGGTTGAGCATATATCTGGTCGTCAACTGCAAGCGTAAAAAGTTTACCGAACGAGCCCGCGGTGACATTGGAAATGTTTAATTTTTTTTCATTATTATTCCATCCGGTGCGGCTATTATTGTTATGTTGTGTAAAAACATTTTGCGAAAAACTTTGCGTTGCAAAAATTATTAAAACAATAAGCGTTGTTAAGGTTGCATTTATTTTCATGATGAAGTTGTAAGAATAAATGAGATAGTTGATAATGGATTTTCAAAAGTAAGATTATAAAAGTTGCATCTCATATCTCTTTCTTAAAATCTACTTATATTAATTTACATAAAACTATTCCCATTCGATGGTTGCCGGTGGCTTGCTGCTGATATCATACACAACGCGGTTAATGCCACGCACATTATTTATAATATCACTTGAAACCTGTGCAAGAAATTCATAAGGAAGATGCGCCCAATCTGCCGTCATTCCATCTACGGAAGTGACCGCACGCAATGCAATCGTAAACTCATACGTTCGTTCATCACCCATAACACCTACGCTTTGCACAGGAAGTAATATTGCACCTGCCTGCCAAACTTCATCATACAAATTATGCTGTCGCAGTGCATTTATATAAACACAGTCCGCGTCCTGTAAAAGTTTTACCTTCTCAGCAGTTACTTCGCCCAAGATTCTTATTGCTAATCCTGGTCCGGGAAAAGGATGTCGCCGAATAGATGTTGTCGGGATGCCTAATTCCAGCCCTACTTTGCGCACTTCATCTTTAAATAAAAAACGTAAAGGCTCCACAAGATCAAGATGCATTATCTCCGGCAAACCGCCAACGTTGTGATGCGATTTTATTGTCTGCGATGGTCCATGAACACTTACACTTTCTATCACGTCAGGATAAATTGTGCCCTGGCCTAAATACTTTGCTTCCTTTATCTTTAACGCTTCATCATGAAAAACATCAATAAAAGATTTTCCTATTGCCTTGCGCTTCGCTTCTGGCTCCGTTTTATTTTTTAAAGCATCATAAAAAATATTTTTCGCATCAACGCCGGTCACGTTCAAGCCAATTGTTTTGTAGGTTGATAAAACCTGCGCAAATTCATCTTTGCGAAGCAAACCGTTATCTACAAATATGCCGTGAAGTCTATCGCCGATCGCTTTACTAATTAAAGTCGCAGCAACTGTGCTGTCAACGCCGCCGCTTAAAGCCATGATCACATGTGCGTCGCCGATCTTTGCCTTCAGTTGTTCTACCGTTTCGTGAATGAAAGATGCCGGCGTAAAATTTTGTGTGCAGCCACAAACATCAACCAAAAAATTTTTTATTATTTTTTTCCCTTCAGTAGAATGATAAACCTCCGGATGAAATTGTATACCATACAAAGCGCAATTACTCTCTATCTTTTTAAACGCAGCAACGGGAATGCTTGCCGTTGTTGCCAACAATTCAAAACCTTCAGGCAACTGCGTGATCGAGTCGCTGTGGCTCATCCACACTTGCGAATCATCGGCAACATTTTGCAGTAAAATATTTTCTTTTTCAATATGCAGATTCGCGCGTCCAAACTCACGCTTATTACTTTTATCAACCTTGCCGCCAAAGACTTTCGCGGTTAGCTGCGCGCCGTAACAAACACCGAGCACAGGCACATCATGTATAAAACTTTGCACATCAACAACAGGCGCGTTGGCTTCATTAACGCTGAAAGGCGAGCCGCTGAGAATAATGCCTTTTACCGATGCATCAATGATAAAGGATTTGTTGTACGGAAGAATTTCGCAGAACACATTTGCTTCGCGAACGGCGCGCGCAATAAGCTGTGTGTATTGACTTCCGAAATCAAGAACGATAATTTTTTCTGTCATAAAACTGCCGCGAAGATAATTGAAAGGAGGAAGTATGAAGAGGTGAAAATGATGAGATGATTTTTTTGAATAATGATGCTTTGAAATAATAACAAGTGCATCATTTCAATTAAATATTTTTTTTGATTGCATCAGAAATATTTTCTTTCAGACCATTTCTTTCTTCTTCTTTATCAGAACAAAATATTTTTTTAAAAAAATCTTTCCTTCCTCATCAAAATTTTCTTCATTATTAAATTGACATTAAAACAAAACATCAGCATAATAAACACAAAGCAAATGTTGTTTTCATTCAAACAAAAATCTTTTATCATGGCAAAAAACCAAACGGTTCGCATTGCACCAAAGCAGTTGCTTGAAGACAATGATTCTTTACTTGCGCTGGAAGACATAACTGATTATGCTCCTGCAAACCAAAATTTCACATTAGACATTGGTAACAAAGCACAGGAAAATATGCAGGATCTTCTGAAAGCTGAACAGCAGGCAGTGATTGCATTAAAGAGTGCACGCGACAATGCTGTTGCGGCAGAGTGGAATTTTCACAATTATATTTTGGGCGTAAAATCGCAGGTAATAGCACAATACGGCGATAGCAGCAACGAAATTCAGGCGCTTGGTTTAAAAAAGAAAACAGAATACAAAAGCCGTAGCTCTAAGAAAACGGTACCCGTGGAAAAAGCAGCTTAGTAATCCATAATTTTTCTGCACATGCAAACCCTGTAATTAAAAATTGCAGGGTTTTTTATTTTCTGTTTTGTTGATGATGAAATTATTTTCAATCAATACAAATAAAAAATAAATATTTATTCAACTCTCAATAGTTTTTATATTTTTATGACGAAATTAATTGCATGAAAAATTGTATGATCATTTGTATCATCACCATTTCTTTACTTCATTCATCCTGCATAAATATCTGGAACAAAACGATACATGGCGATGGTAAAATGACAACTGAAACACGCAATGTTACTGATGCACGCAACTTACATTCCAGCGGTAATTTTGATGTGGAGATCGTTCAGGGCACACCTGCATCTGTAAAGATTGATGCTGATGAAAACCTGATGCCTTACATCATTACAGAATACAAAGACAATGCTTTAAACCTTCGGACGAAAGATAAAGTGAACCTCTCTTCAGATAACAAGATCAAAGTTTATATTACCACTGATAAGCTTGAAAGCATTGATGTTGCCGGCAGCGGAGATGTAGTGGGAGATGGGCTTTTCAGCGGCAGCGATAAAATAGATCTTAGTATTGAGGGCACGGGAAATATCACGCTGCAGGTTAATACGCCAACAATTTCCAGCAGCATTGCCGGTACAGGAGATATAAATTTATCGGGTGAAACGAAAGACAGCCGTGTAGAGATTGATGGCATTGGAGATTATAAAGCAGAGGACCTGAAAGCAGAGAACGCCGACATACATATTGCAGGCAGCGGCAATGCGAAAGTCTTTGCATCTGCATCTTTAAACGTAGAGATTGCCGGAACGGGTGATGTATATTATCATGGCACGCCAAACATCACACAGAATGTTGCCGGCACCGGCACGATAAAGCAATTGCCCTGAATGATAAAAGAAAAAAATATTATTAACGCATGTTGATAACAGAATAAGCTGTTCTGGATAAAAAGTATCAACTTGATGCCCCAATTAAATTAAATAAAAGTTTTTTAAAACTTTCCCCCCATGGAATCTGTATACAAAATCTTACTAGCTGAAGATGAACTGAAGCTTGCCCAGGTAGTGCAGGAAGAACTTTCCGTTGCCGGTTACATCGTTGATGTTGCGCATGATGGTTATGCCGCAGAAAAGTTGTTCAGGCAAAATAAATATGCGCTTGTTTTGCTTGATATTAATCTACCGGGCAAAAGCGGGATGGCTCTTTGTAAAGAATTCAGAGAACATAACAGCAAAGTGCCGATCATTATGGTTACTGCGCTCGGTGAGTTGCAGGATAAGATAGACGCTTTTCGCTTAGGCGCTGATGATTACATTACAAAACCATTTCATTTTGATGAATTGCTGGCGCGAATAAAAGTATTTATCAAACGTGCCGAAATAGAACACAGGCCGGGAGAAAAATTGTTGCTCGCAGATCTTTACGTGGATATGGACAGCAAAACAGTGAGCCGCCAGGGAAAGATAATTACCCTTACGGCCAAAGAATTTGCGCTGCTTGTGTTGTTGCTGCGCAACCAGGATAAAGTGTTGCCGAAGCACGAGATCCTGGAAAAAGTTTGGGAGCTTAGCTTTGATACCGGAACGAACACCATTGAAGTATATATAAGCTTCCTGAGAAACAAGATAGATAAATTATACGAACCTAAGCTGATACACACCAAAGCGGGCTTCGGCTATTATATCAGGGAAGCGCCCTTAACATGAAGTACAGGTTACGGTTTATAATTTTTCATACGCTTGTAGTTGCAACTATTTTACTTGCCGCCATGGCAAGTATTTATGTTATTTATTCCAACAACATTAAGAGAGATTTTGATAACCGGCTAAGTGCTTATGCTTACAGTAATTTCTTTTCTTACCATCACATTGATACTTTAGATAAAAATTCTTCAGGCGGCATGTCTTCTTACTTTCCGGTAAATCTTCCGGAGCCGTCGTTATTTATTTATGATGATTCTTTAAGGTTAATTTTTAAAAAGTCCTTTATAAATACCACTCCGAACAGTGTTCTGTTGCTTCAGAAGATCAAAGCGAAACGAAAATACTTTTTCAGGATGGGTGATGATGAATGCGCGGGCATATATTATCAAAACAAATCAGTAAAAGGTTACGTCATTGCTGTATCGTATGATAAATATGGTCTCGCGAAGCTTGATAAATTAGGCATGTTGATCTTAATTGCAACAATTATTGCCATCATTGTTATGGCAGTGTTTTCATGTTTCTATGTTTTCTACATCACGAAGCCTCTGGTAAAGCTAAGTCTGCAAATGAGGCATCTCAATGAGAACAATTTTAAAGAAAGATTTGATCTTGAAAAGAACACTTCCAGAAATGATGAGTTAGCGATGATTGCGAATAATTTCAACGGCATGCTCGAACGCTTAACGAAGGCATTTGATATGCAAAAAAACTTTGTGCATCACGCCTCGCACGAGCTGCGAACACCATTGGCAGTAATGCTTGCACAAACTGAATCTGCATTGCGCAAAGAGCTTACATCTGAAGATGCGCGAAAGGTTTTGCTTTCATTGAAAGAAGACCAGCAAGAAATGATTGATCTTACCAATTCATTGCTGTTGCTATCACAATATGAGCAATCAACAGGATCGGAGTGGCCGCTCGTGCGACTTGATGAAGTGTTGTACGACACAATTGAAATTATAAAAAGAGGAATTAAAAATGTAAATATTTCTATCGAGTTTGATGAACTTCCTGAAGATGAATTGAATTTATCAATTCACGGAAATGAAATTTTATTGCGTTCGGCTTTTCGCAATCTTATAAAAAACGGATACCAATATTCTGATGATAGAAACGTGCGAATCATTATTAGCCTTGGTGAAAAATCAATCAATATTCACTTTGATAACAACGGAAAATTAGTGAGTGAAAAAGAACAACCACAACTTTTTATTCCCTTTTTTAGAAGCATAAATTCTGCACACAAAAAAGGTTTTGGTCTTGGTTTGTCCATTGTGAAACGAATAATTTCTTTGCACAAAGGCACAGTTGTTTACAGCATTTTTAATGAAGATACTAATAGGTTTACTGTTACGTTTGAAAATGAAAAATAAAAAAACCATCCTGTATTTAGAATGGTTTTAGAATAAAATAAAATGATGTTATGCTTTTGGTAAAGCTTTGGCTTTAGATAATTTGCTTTTTAAATTAGCTGCTTTATTTTTATGAATGATGCCGCGCTTTGCTAATTTATCTATCATAGAAATTGTTGCCGGAAGTTTTTCAGTGTAAGATTTTTGATCTTTCAGTTCTTTCAGATCACGAATGTTATTGCGGGTTGTTTTTCCATAATAACGGTTTCTTTCTCTGCGTTTTTCTGCCTGACGAGAATCTTTTTTGGTAGCTGAATGATTTGCCATAAATATTTTTTCGGAGTACAAAACTAAGGATATTGAAAATCTTTGCAAAACTTATTTTAACCACGTATTTTATTTTTTGTCTTTCTTATAATTTATATTGTATTATTTCCACCTGAGAAAAACCGATATTTGCACATCGAAAAAATTTAGGTTTTGCCATGAACGATTTTTCTTACATCACGAATTCTCATCCATCTTACATTGAAAATTTATATCACGATTTTGTCAAAGATCCGGCAAGTGTTGATCCTGAAATGAAAAAGTTTTTTGAAGGATTTGATTTTGCTGTTGCAAATGGTACTTCAAAAAATGGTGCAACAAACGGCGCAGTTTCAACATCTGCAAAAACTGCTGATCAAACGTTTGACTGGATGCGTGAGATACGTATTTATCGTTTGATACTGGGTTATCGAAACAAAGGTCACCTCATTGCAAAAACAAATCCTATCCGTCCGCGCAAAGATCGCGGCGCAAATCTTGATCTTGGTTTTTTTGGATTGAATGAAAGTGATCTTGATAAAACTTTTGAAGCCGGAAATTTAATTGGTCTTGGCGCAACAACGCTTCGCAATATTCTCAATCATTTGCAGGCTTGCTATGCATCGCATGTCGGCATCGAATTTAAATACATCAGCGATCAAAAAAAAATAGATTGGATCACAAATGAAATGGAAAGAAAATTCACCAATCCCATTTCAATCGAAAAGAAAAAACGCATTCTTCAAAAACTGAATGAAGGCGTAATGTTTGAAAAATTTCTTCACACAAAATATGTTGGTCAAAAAAGATTTTCTCTTGAAGGCGGAGAAACAACCATTGCAGCTTTGGATGAAATAATTAATGTTGCTGCAGAAAATAATGTGCAGGAAGTTGTGATAGGAATGGCGCATCGCGGAAGGCTGAATATTCTTGCAAACATCATGGGAAAAACGTATGAGCAAATATTTAGTGAGTTCGAAGGCACCGCAAAACTTGACCAGACAATGGGCAGCGGCGATGTAAAATATCACATGGGTTACGGAAGTGAAGTAATAACAACCGGTGCCAAAACAATGCATTTGAAACTGATGCCGAATCCTTCACATCTCGAAGCTGTAGATCCCGTGGTTGTTGGCTTTGCGCGTGCTAAAGCTGATGTGTTATATGAAAGTGATTACGATAAAATTCTTCCTATATTAATTCATGGAGATGCTTCAGTTGCAGGTCAGGGAATTGTATATGAAGTTGTACAGATGAGTGATTTGAAAGGATATTTTACAGGCGGAACAATTCATTTTGTTATCAACAATCAAATTGGTTTTACAACAGATTTTGATGATGCACGAAGCTCAGATTACTGCACTTCACTTGCATCTGCAATTCAGGCGCCGGTGCTGCATGTGAATGGCGACGATCCTGAAACAGTTGTGAAATGTGTTGAGATTGCAACACGTTATCGCCAGGAATTTAATACAGATATTTTTATTGATATGGTTTGCTATCGCAGGCATGGACATAACGAAGGCGATGATCCAAAATTTACGCAGCCTCTTTTATATTCATTAATTGATAAGCATCCAAATCCGCGCGAAGTTTACACAAACTATTTGCTAAAGAATGGAGAAGAAGATGCGAAAGATCTTGCAATAAAAATGGAAAAAGAATTTTGGAGTGGCTTGCAGGAAAGGCTTGATGAAGTGAAGCAGCATCCGTTGCCATACACTTATCAACAACCTGAACTTGCATGGAAAAGTTTGAGAAAAGCAACCAACGAAGACTTTGATAAATCACCACCAACAGCAATAAGCGAAACTAATTTTAAAAAAATATTTAACGCGATGATGCAATGGCCTGCAGATTTTACACCAATAAAAAAAGTGGAAAAAATCTTGCAGGAAAAAATAAAATTATTTCAGAATGAAAATAAAGTTGATTGGGCAACGGGAGAGCTAATGGCTTATGGAAGCCTGTTGCTTGATGGCAATGATGTGCGGATGAGTGGTCAAGATGTGCAACGCGGAACATTCTCGCATCGTCATGCTGTACTTCGCGATGAGAAAACAGACAAGCCTTATAATCGCTTAAGCAGAATTGAAGGCGCGAAAGGAAAATTCAGAATTTATAATTCTTTGTTGAGTGAATATGGTGTGCTTGGTTTTGAATATGGTTATGCACTTGCAAATCCTGATGCACTTGTAATTTGGGAAGCACAATTTGGAGATTTTGCAAATGGCGCACAAACAATGATTGATCAGTTCATTGCTGCAGGTGAGCAAAAATGGAATCGCATGAACGGCATTACTTTATTGCTTCCGCATGGTTATGAAGGCCAGGGTCCCGAACACAGCAGCGCAAGAATGGAAAGGTTTTTACAAATATGTGCTGAATTGAACTTAGTGATAACAAACATCACAACTTCGGCAAATTTATTTCATGCATTTAGAAGACAATTGGTATGGCATTTCAGAAAGCCATTGATCAATTTTTCACCGAAAGCAAATTTGCGTTTGCCTGCAAGTTATTCTCACATGAATGAATTTACTGCAGGAAATTTTAAAGAAGTGATGGATGATAATTTTGCTGAAGCATCAAGTGTAACAAAAGTCTTATTCTGCAGCGGAAAAATTTATTTTGATCTTGCAGAAAGACAACAAAAAGAAAATAAAAAAGATGTTGCAATAATTCGTCTTGAACAGATTTATCCTTTGCCTGAAAAACAATTGCTTGAGTTGTATAAAAAGTATAACAAAGCTGTTTGGTTTTGGGTGCAGGAAGAGCCGCTGAATATGGGCGCAGCTTCTTTTTTGCAGATGAATTTAAAGAGTTTAAATCATGGCGTGATAAGCCGAAACTCAAGCGCAGCAACAGCTTCAGGATATATGAAAGTGCATAAAGCAGAGCAGGAAGAAATTATTTCAACTGCATTTTCGATTTAGGTTGTTTATCAGAATTACAAAATTTGAACGGTGCCAACGCCACTGAAGTTTAATAGACTTGATGTAGCTTGGCTCATAAAAACACTCTTATAAAAATTGAAATGAAAAAAATAAATGTTGCAATTGTAAATATTTCAATCCTTACTTTAATTGCGTTTATTATTTTTATATACTCGATTGGCAAAGGTGAAACCTGGAGAATAATTTTTGCTTCTGTTGGTCTTGCAGGATTTGCATTGATGCTTTTAATGTTGATCATTAGAAAAAATAAATTAAGAAAGGAAATTTTAAAATAAACAGTAATGATTGAAATAAAAGTTCCATCGGTTGGTGAATCAATTAATGAAGTGACACTTTTGAAGTGGCTAAAAAAAGATGGTGAATATGTTGATCGTGACGAAGTGATTGCTGAGTTAGAAAGTGAGAAGGCAACTTTTGAAGTGAATGCAGAACAGAGTGGTGTTTTGAAAATTATTGCACAGGAAAATGATACGCTGCAAATCGGCTCAGTGCTTGCAAACCTTGATGAAAATGCAAAAGCGCCCGAAGCAAGTCAGCCAATAAGCAAGCCGGCAAATCAGGAAGAAAAAAAGCAGGAACCTGAAAAAATAAAAGCCGCAAATGTTGTGGCACAACAACCAAAACCTGAAGCAACATTCAATCAAGTAAGTACAAATGAACAGGCTGAAATAAAAGCAACGCCTGTTGCTGCTGCAATTATTGCAGATAAAAACGTAAATCCTTCAACAATACATGCTTCTGGATCGAACGGTCGCATTATGAAACATGATGTGCTGGATGCATTGCAAAATCCCGGGAAAAAAAGTTTTGGCGATAATGAATTGATGACACGAAATGTGCGCAATGAAAAGATGAGTAATCTTCGAAAAACGATTTCAAGAAGATTGGTTGAATCGAAGAACACAACTGCGATGCTCACCACTTTTAATGAAGTGGATATGACGCGCATTATGGAAATAAGAAAACTTCATAAGGATAAATTTAAAGAAGCACATGGCGTTAATCTAGGCTTCATGAGTTTCTTTGCAAAAGCCTGTGCAATTGCATTGAGTGAATGGAAATCTGTGAATGCATACATTGATAATGATGAATTAATTTATCATGATTATGCTGACATAAGCATTGCAGTAAGCACGCCGCGCGGCTTAACTGTGCCTGTGATAAGAAACGTTGAAAGCCTTAGTATGGCTGACATTGAGAAGAAAGTTGTTGAGCTTGCTGCCAAAGCGAGAGATAATAAATTAACGATGGAAGAATTGACCGGCGGAACATTTACGATAACAAACGGCGGCGTTTTTGGTAGCCTGATGAGCACACCAATTATTAATCTTCCGCAGAGTGCAATTCTCGGAATGCATAAAATTCAGGAACGACCGATGGCAATAAACGGGCAGGTTGTGATAAGACCAATGATGTATCTCGCGTTAAGTTATGATCACAGAATTGTGGACGGAAAAGAAAGTGTGAGCTTCTTAGTTCGTGTAAAAGAATTGCTTGAAAATCCTGAGTTATTATTATTTGGAAAGGATCCGGTGAAAACCCTGTTGGAGTTATAAGTTATGCTGACGAGCTATTAATTTTGAAATTCTTTTTCTGATAATTAACTTCTGATCACTTCTTCAAAACGCCAATCGCTAACATTATCCATCCTAAAATAAAACACAAGCCACCAATAGGTGTGATCGCTCCAATCCATAGCAGGCTTGAGTTTCCAATTGCTTCAATATAAGTGAGTGCATACAATGAGCCGCAGAATAAAATAATTCCTGCTATAAAAAGTCGTCCGCTCCAGAGAATTTTTTTATTTGGAAATGATTGAAATAAAATGCCTGCTGCAAGCAAAGCAAACACATGATAAAATTGATAACGTACAGAAGTTTCAAATATTTGTAATGCTTCTTCACTTAGTTTCTGTTTTAAACTATGCGCACCAAATGCGCCAAGCAAAACACTTACAGCGCCAAATATTGCTGCAGTTGTAAGAAATGGTTTATACATGATTGAAGATTTCTTCGAAAGATTTTTTAGAAATATTTTTTCCCTGTAAATGATAGGTTGATTGAGAATAAATATCTGTGCGTTCTTTTAGTTTACCTGCTAAAAAAGTTTTCATTTCTTCATCAGATAAGTTTTTTATCAGAGGACGATTGTTCTTTTCAAGCCTTAATCTTTCTATTAAAATCTCTATCGGCTCATCAATCCAAACAGTAATGCCATGTTCATTCATCCATTGCATATTATCGTGAAAGCAAGGCGTACCGCCGCCTGTAGCGATGATGATATTTTTTCTGTGCGCTAAATTGTGAAGTGCTTTCATTTCTTTCTCCCGAAAAAAATCTTCACCTTCTATTTCAAAAATTTCATTGATAGACAACATCGTTTCTTTCTCTATTTCTGCATCAAGGTCCATCCAGTCAATTTTATATTTTGATGAGATTTTTTGCGCCCAAAAGCTTTTGCCTGAGCCCATCATGCCGAGAAGAAAGATTTTCATTTTTATAACTTAAAAGCCTACTAATAGCGTTCACTTAAACGCATTCAAACCCGTTACATCCATTCCTGTAATTAATAAATGCACGTCATGTGTGCCTTCATAAGTGATCACGCTTTCTATATTCATCATGTGGCGCATAATGCTGTATTCGCCTGTAATGCCCATGCCGCCAAGCATTTGGCGGGCATCGCGTGCAATGTTCGCCGCTATTTCGCAACTGTTTCTTTTTGCCATGCTTACTTGCTGAGGTGTGGCTTTGCCTTTATTCATCAATGTTCCAAGTCTCCAAACCAATAATTGTGCTTTCGTAATTTCCGTTATCATCTCTGCCAATTTTTTTTGTTGTAATTGAAAGCCCGCAATTGGCTTATCAAACTGAATTCTTTCTTTGCTATATCTTAAAGCCGTATCATAACAATCCATTGCCGCGCCGAGTGCGCCCCATGCAATGCCATAACGTGCTTTCGTTAAACATCCAAGCGGACCTTTCAATCCTTTGATATTGGGAAAAATATTTTCTTTCGGCACTTTTACATTATCAAAAACAAGTTCGCCTGTTGCACTTGCGCGAAGGCTCCATTTGCCGTGCGTTGTAGGAGTGGAGAAACCTTCCATACCGCGCTCTACGATCAATCCCTCGATTTCACCCGCTTCGTTTTTTGCCCATACAACTGCAACCTGCGAGAATGGTGCATTGCTGATCCACATCTTGGCGCCGTTCAAAATAACATGATCTCCCGCATCTTTAAAGTTGCTTAACATGCTCGAAGGATCGCTTCCAAAGTTTGGTTCTGTCAATCCAAAACAACCCAGCCATTCACCGCTTGCAAGCTTTGGCAAATATTTTTTTCTTTGCTCTTCGCTGCCGTATTGATAGATCGGAAACATCACCAAACTGCCCTGTACGCTTGCGGTTGAGCGCACGCCGCTGTCTCCACGCTCGAGTTCCTGCATCATCAAACCGTAAGAAATATAATCGAGTCCGCCGCCGCCATATTCATGCGGAATGGTCGGGCCAAAGCAACCCAGTTCACCCATTTGCTTCACGATCTGTTCAGGAAATTCTGCGCGCTGCGCATAATCTTCAATCATCGGCGAGATTTCTTTCTTCACATAATTCCGCACAGTTTCACGGATAAGTTTATGTTCTTCCGTCAGCAAATCATCCACCAAATAATAGTCAGGAGATTGAAAAAGATCAGTTCTGGCAGCCATGTTATTAATTTCGGCAAAAGTAACATAGCCATTTAACTAACAAACGATTTGAAGTATAATTTTTTGGTACCTGCAGTAGGCACTCCGATGAATCATCGTTGCGTCGCAATTCTTTCATCGTTCTTCTCACTATTTATCACCATTTGCATTTTCTATATTTGCAGCATGTCCGAAAATTTCAGCAACAGGCAGGCTTATTTTAATTATGCAATAGAAGATAAATATGTTGCGGGCATTGCTTTGCTTGGCACCGAAGTAAAATCAATTCGCGAAGGCAAAGTAAGTTTCAACGATAGCTTTTGTTTGTTCGATAAAAACGAATTGTGGTTGCGTGGATTATACATTGCCGAGTATAAATTGGGCACAAGCAATAACCATATTGCTGTGCATGACAGAAAATTATTATTGCAGAAACGTGAGTTAAAAAAATTGCAAACTGCAATAAAAGAAAAGGGCTTAACGATCGTGCCTTTAAAAATTTTCTTCAACGAAAATAATCTTGTGAAAGTAGAAGTTGGTTTGGCAAAAGGAAAGAAAACGCATGATAAACGCGAGAGTATAAAACAACGTGATACCGACCGTGAAATAAAAAGATTTTTAAAATAGTTTATAGCACAATTGTTGTAAGTTTCACCACAAATTTTTTAATGAAGTATAAGCTTGTCATTAGTTTTAAAATTATTTTTTTCTTGTTATTTTTTTCTCATGAATTAACTGCGCAGGATGTTAATGGAAAATGGTATGGCATCGGTTATGTTGATATTTCAAACACAACAAACAGTTATTTATGTGAATTGATTCTTGTGCAGAAAGGAAATAAAGTAACAGGATATTTTAATTATTTTTTTCGCGATGCATACATTACAAATTACATCAGCGGAACATTTGATAACAAAACACACCAGCTTCAAATTAATTCCATTCCTATTTTATATTATCAAACAACAAATCCGGGCACCGGCGTAGATTGCAGGATGGGCGGTAGTTTCAAGCTTACTGCATCGCAAATTGAAACAGCATTGAGTGGAAATTTTCTCAGTGATGAATTTCATCAATTTACTTCACCCGCAATAAGAATTCATTTCATAAAACAAACAAAAGATGAGCCGACACTTAAAGAAATCATTGATGAAAAAATTGCTGTGCAACCCGAAACTCCTGAACAAAAAGCAAATGAGATAGCACTGAAGCAAGTGCAAATGCGCAGAAAAGATATTATAAAAATTCTTGACTTTACGGATGATTCTGTGCAGGTTGATATGTATGATAATGGCATTCTTGATTATGATACAGTTTCTGTTTTTTTCAATAACCAGGTCGTTGTTTCAAAACAATTGCTGCAGATAAAAACGCCAATAACTTTTAAAGTGAAAATAGATTCTTTGGAAGAAAATAATGACCTGATAATGTTTGCAGAAAATCTGGGGCAGATACCGCCAAACTCAGGACTGATGATCATTACAGACAAAACACACCGGTACGAAATTTCTTATGAAAGCGATTATATAAAAAATGCGGCTGTGCGTTTACGAAAGGTTGCGCCGCCGAAATATGCGCCTTATAAATTATAAATCAATACACCGTTTTTCTTTTACCGCTTTCAAAATCTTTGAAGATAAAAGCGCCAAGTTTATCAAGGCTTGCAAAGAAAGCTTTGCCGTTATTTGTTTCTGTGAATTCTGCTACAAACTTTTGCAGGTAAGGATCTGAAGCGATCATAAAAGTAGTGATGGGTATTTTTAATTTCTTGCATTGTGCAGCAAGATTAAGACAACGGTTGGTAATTTTTCTATCAAGACCAAAAGCATTTTTATAATATCTGCCGCCAATTTTTAAGCAGGTTGGTTTGCCATCTGTAATCATAAAAATTTGCTTATTCGGGTTTCTTCTTCTTCTTAAAATATCCATTGCTAACTCTAAGCCCGCAACTGTGTTTGTATGATATGGACCAACCTGCAAATAAGGCAAATCTTTTATTTCTACAGGCCACGCATCATTACCAAACACAACAATATCCAATGTATCCTTTACATATTTTGTGGTGATAAGTTCGCTCAATGCCATTGCAACTTTTTTCGCCGGTGTTATTCTGTCTTCTCCATACAATATCATTGAATGAGAAATATCTATCATCAAAACCGTTGATGTCTGGGCTTTGAAATCTGTTTCGCGAATTTGCAGATCATCTTCCTGCATGTTAAAACTTTCTACGCCATGATTGATCTGTGCATTGCGGATGCTTTCTGTGAAATCAATTTGCTCAAGCATATCTCCAAATTGAAAAGGTCGGTAATCTGGACTTATTTCATCGCCTTGTCCTGGTTTTTTTGTGTTGTGATCTCCCTGTTTACTTTTTTTCAATTTGCCAAAGATCTCTTCCAGGCTGCGTTTGCGAATGCTTTGCTCGCTCTTTGCAGTAATTTCTATTTTACCATTTTCATTATTGTCTTTTATATAACCTTGTGATTTTAGATCTTCAATAAAATCACCCATACCATATTCATCATCGGTCAGCTGATATTGTTTATCCAACTCATTCAACCATTGCAAAGCTTCAGCAACATCGCCGCTTGTGTATGTGAGCATTTGCATAAAAAGGTCAAGCAATTGCTCAAAACGGCTTTTGCCATTTGCATTCGGATCATATTTTATAAAACGATTTCCTATCATAAAAAATAATGTGTTTCAAAATTACAAACTGCTTTTAGAATAATCAGTTAAGTTTTTTCTTCTTTAAAATATTATTCCAAAAATTTACTGCTAATAAAATAATTATTGGGAAAAAAGGCATAATGAAACGACTGTTAAAATCATCGCATTGCAGCATTACACTTGCAACAAATGCAAGGAATAACATTAAGAAAAAATTTTTCGAATTATTTGTTTTGAATAATGAAAAACGAAACATAGAACTGATCGCAGAAAAATAAAATGCCAACATGATTGCAGCTAAATATAAATTGTGTAAAAATGAATAATAAGGACGAGTTAAATTAAAAAATGCAAATAACCGCAACAATGCCAGCTCTAAAAATCGCAAAGGATTTTGTAAAATATATAAAAGAATATCTTTGAATGAATTTCCTGAAACAACTGTTGTTATTGTGTTTGGCGCAATAAATGAATGCTGGAAACAAATAATATATCCTTCAACTTGCGGAATTAAAATGTTAATATCTCCACCGCCATTGAATAAAAGATTTATGCAAAAAAACATAATTACAAAGCTGCATAATAAGAGAAATACTTTCACCAAAACTTTACTCTTTTTTTAAAAATATAAAAAACACCAACTGCAGGAATATATAACATGCCGAGTGGTCTTGTAAAAATTAATAGCAATAATAAAAGCAGGCGGATAAAATGTGTACTTCTTTTTCTATCATCTAAAATAATTATAGCATAAAAAAATAAAAGTGATAAACTGTAAAACAAAGAATCAGTGTAGATAAAAAAATTCCAGTATTGGTATGGAATGAATGTGATGAAGATAAAGGTTGCAATAAAAGCAAAGAAATTATTTTGGAATAAAAATTTTGCAGTTTTAAAAAAAGCAACGATTGATATTGCATTCAAAAAAAGTTGAATGAAAATATAAATTGATAAGGGTAAATGTAACAGCCTTAACAATGAAAGCAAAAAAATTGGAATAATATAAAACACATATCGCGCCTCCTCAATGCGATGGTCATGCACGATATGATAAGACTGACCAATATACTTCAGCGCTTCGCCATTTGAAATAATTCCGGTAAGATAAAAAATCGATCCCTGCATTATTATCCAGCAAAGCGCAAGAATCAGCAGTGGATTTCTTTTACTCCAAATAAAAAAATTACCAGTCAAAAGTTATGTCCACTTTTATATCAGGATGAATACTTTTTGCAACAGGACAAGTGCGTGCAGCATTTTCAAGAATTTTTTTTTGCTTTTCATCAGCTTTAAAATTTTCAGGAAAATGAAAATTGATTTGCACCTCGGCAATTCTGCGCGGCTCTGCTGCCATGATTTTTGTTATGTCAACTGTGGTGTCTTTTAAATCAACATTCATGCCTTGCGCTTTTATTCCCATAATGGTTAACATGCAGCTTCCGAGCGCAGTTGCCACAATATCTGAGGGAGAAAATCGTTCTCCTTTACCATTGTTATCGGTGGGCGCATCGGTTTCAATAACAGTGCCGCTTTGCAAATGTTTTGCTTCCGTTCGCAGGTTTCCTTTATATTTTATTTGTGAAAGCATTGCTCTATTTTTACATAAATTTACACGCAACAATTTAATTCATGGCCAGGAAATTTTTATTAATTATTTTACTCTGCGCAGCATCATTTATAAGTTTCAGTCAATCCACAACAACATCATCCACCACTTTAAGTGCACATGAACAGGAAAGGGAAAAACGGCGCGAACACATTAATGAGTTGATAAAACAGTCGGAAGAAGGTGCGCTTATTTATCAGAAGCAAAATATTTTTGGCGTGAAGCTAAATACTGACGGACTTGGTTTTATTTATGAACATGGGAAATATAAAACCATTAATAAAACAAGTTTGTGGTGGATAGATATTGGCGAACGCCACTCACCGAAAGAAGATAAACAAACGTTGACAGATCAATTTGGTTTTGCTTACGGAGATCCTTTTAAATATGGAAAAATTAATAATTTTTATTTTGTAAAATTGGGCATCGGACAACAATTATTGATCGGCGGCAAAGGCAGTCAAAACGGTGTTGCTGTTTCGTTTCTTTATGGCGGCGGCGTTGGTGTCGGCTTGCTTAAACCATATTATTTAAATGTTACAGACAGCACGCAAACAGTAACAACTGATATAAAATATACCGGAGATAATGTAAACGAATTTCTTGGTTTTACAGATTATATCAATGGCGCTTCCGGTTTTCAAAAAGGATTGAACGAAATGACAATTGTTCCCGCTGTTCATGCAAAAACCGCGCTGCGCTTCGATTACGGAAGATACAATCAAATCGTGTCTGCTATTGAAGTTGGTGTAAACGCAGAATATTATACCAAAAAAATGCAGATTATGTTTGATGGTCCTGATAGAAATTTCTTTTTCAGCGGATACGTTGCGCTTGAGTTTGGTTCGCGAAAGTGATTTAATTTTACAAATAATTTTTTCATGAAAACAGCCGATATTCATACTTCAATTATTGATGGTTATGTTGAACTTTTGGATAACCTTAGTCCAAACGCTAAGCTGGATATTATTTCACGACTTACAAAGTCTGTGAAGACAGATCTTGTGAAAAAAAAATCATCTTTTAAAAAATCTTTCGGTGCCTTTGAAACAAAAAAGTCTGCAGATCAAATAATAGTCGAAATAAAAAATAGCAGACTCTTTAACAGGGAAACAGAATCTTTTTGAAAAAATATTTAATTGATACAAACATTGCTATCTATTTTATGAAAGGCAAGTTTGATCTTGACAGAAAATTTGATGACTCAAAGGGAGAATTTTTTATTTCAGAAATTACTTTAGCTGAATTGAAATTTGGAGTTGAAAACAGTGAACACATCACCAAAAATAAAAAGGTACTTCAAAATTTTTTAAGCGGCATAAGCATTCTGCCAATATTTCCCTGTTTGGATTTGTATGCAAAAGAAAAAGCGAGGCTTCGCAAAAACGGTATACCTCTTGACGATTTTGACCTATTAATCGGACAACTGCAATAATTCATGAAATGATCATGGTCACCGGAAATATAGACCATTTTAAAAGAATTAAAAATATACAAATAGAAGACTGGACGAATTCTTAGAATTTAAAATTTTATTATGACCGAATTGCCAATAATATCGCAGGAAGAGCTCATTTCACAAAAAATAAAAAAACCAAACTGGCTTCGCGTAAAGTTACCAATCGGTGAAAATTATAAGCATGTTCGCAGTCTCGTTGATACACATAAACTGCACACGATCTGCGAAAGCGGAAACTGCCCAAACATGGGCGAATGCTGGGGTGCAGGCACTGCAACATTTATGATACTTGGAAATATCTGCACACGAAGCTGCGGCTTTTGTGCAGTTGCAACAGGTCGTCCCGAAGCTGTTGATTGGGATGAACCGCAGCGTGTGGCTGAAGCAATTTATTTAATGAAAATAAAACATGCAGTTGTTACAAGTGTTGACAGAGATGAGTTGCCTGACGGCGGTTCTATCGTTTGGCAAAACACGATTCATGCAATAAAAAATTTAAATCCTGATACAACGCTTGAAACATTGATTCCTGATTTTAAAGCAAAGCGGGAAGACATTCAGAGAATCGCTGACGCAGCGCCCGAAGTGGTTAGTCACAACATGGAAACAGTAGAGCGCTTAACAAAGCAAGTGCGCATCCAGGCAAAATACAGAAGAAGCCTGGAAGTATTGAAAACATTGAAAGAAATGGGCATGAGAACAAAGTCAGGCATCATGCTTGGTCTTGGCGAAACGAAAGAAGAATTGATTGAAACCATGCAGCATCTTGCAGAGGTAAAGCTTGATGTTTTAACGCTTGGTCAATATTTGCAGCCCACTCAAAAACATTTGCATGTTAATAGATTTGTGCATCCTGATGAGTTTGCTGAACTGCGTGAAATTGGCTACGAGCTTGGCTTTGACTATGTAGAAAGCGGACCGCTTGTTCGTTCATCTTATCACAGCGAAAAGCATGTTATTGCAGGTTATGGAAGAAATAAATGGATGGAGGAAAAAATTATTTTAAATGTTGAAGGATAAATTTTAAATGAGCTTTTATATCCTTAAATCATAAAAAAAAGGTTGGGAAAGTTTAGAATAATTCGCATCTATTTTTATGTCAATGAACTTTACGCAAAACCCAGAACAACAATTAAAAGCTTTAGCTATTTATCAAATTGCCGGAGGTATTTTAGGATTAGGTTTAACAGTTGTGATCATAAGTAGATTGGGAACCATTACAGGAATTATACTCTTAATTCTTCTATTTGCAATCGCTCTTTATTCTTTCTCCATTTTTTGCGGTGTGATTTTATCAAAAAATAAAAAATCAGCACTTACCTATTCTTTAATAAATCAATTTTTGCAATTAATCAATTTTTCAATTGCCGGTTATGGTTTTCAATACATAGCTGGCGTATATCTCTCAATAGGGTTAGATTTGACAAAGTCGATAATTTTCCAATTTAATTTGGGTATTTCAGCATGGCGAATAACAATCAATGAAGATGCAACTACCTCATTTGTAAACTTCAATTTTGTTGCTTTGTTTCTAATCATTTTTATAGATAGAATTAGAAATAAAATAAAAAGAGATACTATAGATTTAAAAGTTCTTGAGCAATAAATACAACCGCACTTTCTTTCGTACTAGTTGTTAATGCTAAGCATTCAACCAACTTCCTTCTTTAATCAAAATCTAACCGGATTGCGCCATTCTCTAAAGGTAATGGCCCAATCTGCTTAGGTTGTAGGCCATTCTCTAAAGGTAATGGCCCAATCTGCTTAGGTTGTAGGCCATTCTCTAAAGGTAATGGCCCAATCTGCTTAGGTAATAGGCCATTCTGTAAAGGTAATGGCCCATTCTGCTTAGGTTGTAGGCCATTCTGTAAAGGTAATGGCCCAATCTGTTTAGGTAATAGGCCATTCTGCAAACATAATGGCCCAATCTGCTGGCAGCCTGGATAAAACCCTTTGCCAGCAAGGCTTACTTTTTCTTTAATATTTATTTCACCATAATTTTTTCTACCTGGCTCTCACCTTGTCCGCCCTCTTTGTTTACAACCTCATGGGTAAAGTACGCGTACTGTCCCGGCGTAAGTGCATCCATGTGTGTATGTGCGTTTATAGTTGGCATCATGCGCGTAAAGGTGACGCCATCGGGCGAATACATCCAGTTGTGACAGGTATGCGGTCCGGCGCCTGCAGCATCGAGATTGATGGTGCCTGAGTTTATTCCGTTGCTGAGTTCAAAATCCTGCTTCTGCCGCGGAACAATTTTTTTCACTTTAAATCCACCGCTTTCGATGATCACTTCCGCATTTGCCGGATCGCCATTTGCGGTGCTTTGAAAAAAGCTCATCACCGATTGCAGCGCTTGCCGAAGTGGGCGCAACGCAGCATTGCGCTCGGCAGATGTGGTGGCACTTTGAAAAATAGCGAGCGACTTGGTTGCGATGTTGAGATTTGCAGGCGGCACGGTTACGTATGTACTTGCCGTACTTGCAGTGATAACGTCGCTGGCATGTTGCCCTTGCGCTAAATACTCGTCCGGCATATCGAGCACAGCAGTGATTTGGTGAATGATGACTGGCATAAAAAATAAGATTTAAATTTTGAATTGAAATAATGACTATTAAAGGTATTGGATAAAAAGAGGTTGAGTGAATTTTTTATCTTTTACACCGTTTCTTATCTTTTTCCAAACAGCAAACTCCCGATCCGCACCATTGTGCTGCCTTCTTCGATTGCAATTTTATAATCACTGCTCATGCCCATAGAGAGAATTGAGAATTGAGAATTGACAATTGAGAATTTATCGAACAAAGATTTTAAATGTTTAAATTCCTTCCTGATTTTATTTTCATCATCAGTAAAAGAAGCCATACCCATCAAGCCAACAATGCGAACATTTTTCATTTGCGAATTATCAAATTGTTGAATAATTGAATTGAGTTCTTCTTCATTCAATCCAAATTTTGTTTCTTCTGTTGCAATGTAAATTTGCAAAAGACAATCAATAACACTATCATTTTTTTCAGCTTGTTTATTTATTTCAGTTAATAATTTAAAGCTGTCAACACTATGAATTAAATGAATGAACGGAGCAATTTGTTTTACTTTATTTGTTTGCAAATGACCAATGAAATGCCAGCGAATATCTTTTGGTAATTCTTTTTCTTTTTGCAATAATTCCTGCACAAAATTTTCACCAAAATCTTTTTGCCCACGTTGATACAACTCCATCAAAACCTTTGCAGGCTTGGTTTTGCTGACAGCAACAAGTGCAACATTTTTTTCTTTTAATTCATTTGATATCAATTCAAAATTCTCTTTATCCATTCATTTTATTTTTATCAAAATTAACCTGTAATTTTCCATCATGGCACATCAACTCATTTCATCGGGAACTGTTTGGGAGAAAAAATTTGGTTACAGTCGTGCAGTAAAAGTTGGCAACCTGATTTTTGTTGCAGGCACAACTGCTGTGGATGAAAATAATGAGATCGTTGGCAAAAATGATGTGTATAAACAAGCGGTTTTTATTTATAAAAAAATAGAAAAAGCATTGCACGAAGCAGGTGCAGAATTAAAAGATGTGGTACGCATCAGAACATTCGTTACAGATATTTCAACATGGGAAGAAGTGGCTAAAGCGCAGGGAGAAGTTTTTGAAAATATAAGACCCGCTGCAACTTTAGTGGAAGTAAATGCTTTGGTAAACGAAGATCTTTTAGTAGAAATTGAAGCCGATGCGGTTATAGAAAAATAATTTTTAATAAAAGTTGGATTACTATAATTTCAACGTTTATTAGCGCTGTAAAATATCAGCGCATAAAAAACGTTAGAGTCAAAACCATACACTGCAATAAGGCAATTCAATCTTTCAACCAGTTATGAATTCAAAAATATCTGTCATACTCAGTTGCCTTGTTTTTTTTTCAGTAAAAATATTTTCTCAGCAATGCACAACGCTTGGTCAAACGCCCGGCACCGCTTTTCCTGTTTGCGGTCTTGATACTTTTCATCAAAGCTCAGTGCCTACGTGCTCAAATGGAAATATATATAATTATCACTGTAACGATGGCGTTACTTACCAGGATGTAAATCCTTACTGGTATAAATTCACTTGTTTTAAAACAGGTTCGCTCGGTTTTCTTATTACGCCAAATGTATTAACCGACGATTATGACTGGGAATTATTTGATATTACCGGGCGAAATTCAAATGATGTTTATACAACACAATTAGCAGTTGCAGAAGCAATATTTGTTGCTTCCAACTGGTCTGGAAATACAGGCGCAGATCCTGGTTATACAGGCGTAACAGGAACAATGGGAAACCAGCAGCTTTGGGAGTGCGCTTCAGATCCTCCTTTTGATAATGCAAGTACTTTTAGCGGCATGCCAACAATAATTCAGGGACATACTTATTTATTGATGGTAAGTCATTTTTCAGGAAGCGGGCAAAGTGGTTATGGTTTAAGTTTTGGCGGCGGCACTGCAAGTATTACTGATACTACGTTACCGCGTTTAAGCAAAGCAATTGCTAATTGCATGGGCAACCAAATAACAGTGTCGTTAAATAAACCTATGCAGTGCAATAGTGTTGCTTCAAATGGCTCTGACTTCTCAATTCTACCTTCAGTGCCGGGTATTAGTATTATTGGCGCTGCTGGAGTTGGATGCAGTTCGGGTTTTGATATGGATTCAGTGATTGTAACACTTAGCCAACCTTTACCACCGGGAAATTACCAGGTGGTTAGTAAAAATGGAAGTGATTCAAATACAATATTAGATAATTGCAATAGACCTGTTGATTTGAATGATAGTATTCCGTTAAGCATTTTGCCTTTAACGCCAACGCCAATGGATAGTATCACGCCTGTAAAATGTTCGCCCGATACATTGCAGCTTGTCTTTCAAAAAAATATTCAATGCAGTTCTGTAGATGCTGATGGAAGTGATTTTGTTGTTACAGGTTCATTCCCAATTTCAGTAAAAAGTGCATCGGGAAATGGTTGTGTTAATAATCTAAGTAATACTATTGATGTTGTTCTTTCTGCACCAATACTTAACGGCGGAAATTATACAATCACCTTACAAAAAGGCAATGATAGAAATACAATTCTTGATGAATGTGGTGAGGAAACTCCTGCGGGAGAATTTATAAATTTCCCTGCGTATGATACAGTGTCCGCGACGTTTGCTTACACAGTTTTATTGGGTTGTAAAAATGATAGCATTCAGTTTAATCATGATGGCAGAAATAATGTAAACCAATGGACATGGGTGTTTGATGGCGTTGATACAAGTTACCGGCAAAATCCTTTGAAGATTTATTCTGTGTTTGGAAATAAGAATGCACAACTGCTTGTATCGAATGGAGTATGTTCAGACACTGCTTCAGCAAATATTTCATTAGATAATTATTTGAAATCTTTATTTGATGGTCCGTCTTATTTATGTCCAAACGATTTGGGCACTTTCAAAGACAGCAGCATCGGGCAGATACAAAACTGGTACTGGAGTTTTGGTGATGGCGTTACCAGCAACTTACAGGATCCGCCGCCGCAATCTTATCCGCCAACATCAACCCGTGAAGATATTAATTATCCTGTGGAGCTTGTTGTTGAAAATAATATAAACTGCTTTGATACATCTGTAAATTTTGTAAAAGTGCTGTATAATTGTTACATCGCTGTTCCAAGTGCATTTACGCCAAATGGTGATGGATTGAATGATTATTTGTACCCGCTAAATGCATACAAAGCACAGAATCTTCAATTCACAGTTTATAATCGTTACGGTCAGTTGGTTTTTCAAACACATGACTGGCAAATAAAATGGGATGGAAAAATTAATGGCAACCCGCAGCCAAGCGGCACGTATGTTTGGATCTTAACTTACACCGATGGAGACACAGGTAAAAAAGTTTTCCTGAAAGGAACAAGTGTATTGATACGATGAGCGGAAAACGGGATTCGAACCCGCGGCCTTCAGTTTGGGAAACTGATGCTCTGCCAACTGAGCTATTTCCGCATGATGTTTACTAGCAAATTAATTGAAATTATACATAAAAATTAATCGCTTACTTTATTCATTCAGTAAATAAGATCTTCGTAAGCTGCCTGCAATTCGTTGTATGTATGATTATCATTCGCAGCTTTTGCAGCCATCATTCCCTTTTCGTACCAATCAATGGCAGCCTTCGTTTCACCGTTCTTCTCTAACAATTTTGCAAGATGATAATAAGAACCGATGTACTCCGGACTTTCATTTAAAATATCCTCAAACAACATTTGAGCTTCTTTATCATTGCCGACTTTTATATATTCCAACGCAAGGGCATGACGAATGAAATTATCCTTATCATTTGTTTTCAAAAAGTCTTTCAGCTTTGCAATGTGATCCATCTTTCAAAGATATATTTCTTAATGATCAATAGTAAAGAGAAACCTGAACGGAGCGTCGCAAGTAAAGCTTCATTTTTATTCTGCAGCCGGCAACCAAATCTTCTTATTTATTTTCTTTACATCTTTGCCGCTCAAAATTACTTTTTATATTTGCCGATAGTTGCATAAACAACTAATAATTATTTGCTCATGAAGATACTTGTTTGCATCTCGAGAACACCGGATACAACCTCGAAGATCGCTTTTAAAGAAAATAATACAAAGTTTGATGAAAATGGCGTGCAATGGATCATTAATCCGTATGATGAGTGGTACGCGCTTGTTCGCGCGATAGAACTGAAAGAAAAAGATGCTTCCATTGTTTTGCATTTGATCATCGTTGGCGGCGCGGAAACAGAACCCATCATGCGCAAGGCTTTGGCGCTTGGCGGTGATGAAGCAATTCGCATAAATGCTACGAGTGATGACAGCTATTTTGTTGCTGCGCAAATCGCGAACATCATCAAACAAAATAATTATGACCTCATTTTTACAGGCAAAGAAACAATTGATTTTAACAGCGGCGTAGTGGCAGGAATGATCGCTGAAATGATCGATGCATCTTACATCGCGCTGGCATCGAAGTTTGCGCTGAACGGCAATGTCGCCATCATTACGCGCGATGTTGAAGGCGGCGAAGAAATTGATGAAGTAAGTTTGCCTGTTGTGGTTAGCTGTGCAAAAGGTGTAGCCGAACAGCGCATTCCGAACATGCGCGGCATCATGTCGGCGCGTACAAAACCGCTGAAGGTAGTTGAACCCGTTGCTGTGGAAGCTTTAACTAGCATAACTTCTTACCAAATGCCGCCGGCGAAAGCAGGAGTGAAGATGATCGCCGCAGATAATGTGGCTGAGTTGGTAAGACTGCTGCATGAAGAAGCCAAAGCGATATGATGCAAATTAGAAAATGTGCAGATGTGCAAATAAAAACATCTGTATTTGAAATAACGATAAATAATTTTCTTCATCTGCAAATTTGCACGCATGCACATTTGCACATTCTAAATCATTATGGTATTAATTTTTCTTGATCATGCTGACGGGCATGTAAAAAAAGCATCGCTCGAAGCAATGACGTACGGCGCGGATGTTGCCAAACAATTAAATGTAAACGCAGAAGCGCTGCTCTTAGGCAACATTACTGATGATGTAGCTTCTCTTGGCAAATACGGCGTTAGCAAGGTGCACCAGGTAAATAACAATGCATTGAATGATCTTGATTCGCAGACTTATGCAAAAGTAATTGCTGATGTGATCAACTTAATTAGTGCAAATATTATCATCTTTTCAAACACTCAAACAGGCAAGGCAGTTGCGCCGCGCGTAAGTGCGAGACTGAAGGCAGGATTGGTTTCCGGCGTTATCGCTCTGCCCGAAACTTCCAATGGATTTGTGGTGAAGAAAACTGTTTTCAGCGGAAAGGCTTTTGCAAACGTCAGCATCAATTCTTCCATAAAAATAATTTCTCCCAATCCGAACAGTTATAAGATCGTTGATACCGGCAGCAATGCAGAAGTGGTGCAGCACGATATTGCTGTTGATGCGCCGAAAGTAAAAATTACCGCAACGAACAAAGTAAGCGGCGAAGTGCCTTTGACCGAAGCTGAAATTGTTGTCAGTGGCGGACGTGGTTTAAAAGGCCCGGAGAATTGGAAGATCGTTGAAGACCTCGCGCACGAGCTTCATGCGGCAACAGCATGCAGTCGTCCCGTTGCGGATGCAGGTTGGCGGCCGCATCATGAACACGTTGGGCAAACGGGCGTGCAAATTGCGCCGAATTTATACATCGCGCTGGGCATTTCCGGCGCCATCCAGCATCTTGCCGGCGTCAATCGCAGCAAGCATATTGTTGTGATAAACAAAGATGCCGAAGCGCCTTTCTTCAAAGCCGCTGATTACGGCATTGTCGGCGATGTGTTTGAGATCGTACCCAAACTGACGGAAGAGATAAAGAAACTGCACAGCAAGTAATTGATAATTGACGATTGACAATGGATAAATAATTTTAAATTAACCATTGTCAATTATCAATTTTATTTAGGGCTGTCATCGTTCTCTTATACTTCATCAATTGATCGGGCTGTACGCTGCAAGTCCTCGCTCGTGCCTCGCTGCGGGCTTTACGCTTCCATCCCGCAGCCATTAAGCAGTAGGATTGCTATTTATCTTTTTACGGCGAAAGCTATCAGCACACATCATTAGTTTATCAGCATAAAAAATTACTTTCTTCTGATGCATCATTATTTTATCATTTCAAAAAAATAGTTTCTTCCCGCGCATCATTTCATTATCATTTCAAAATATTTCCTTCTCATCATTCTTAATTATTAATTATTAATTCTTCATTACTTTATTCTCATGCATCATTTCATTATCATTTCAAAATATTTCCACCTCATCATTCTTAATGCTTAATTATTAATTTCTAATTACTTTATTTCACGCAGTATTATCTTTCTCATTTCTTACCATGAGCTTTCTCTTAATACATTTACAAAAAAAATTTACTCATCATGGAAAAAAAATTACAGGACCAGGTGGCTATTGTTACGGGCGCAAGCAGTGGCATTGGCGCAGGCGTTGCTAAATCGCTGTCAGCAGCAGGTGCAACCGTTATCGTTAATCATCCTGTTGCGGCAACTAAAGATGCTGCCGACGCAGTGCTGAAAGAGATAACCGATGATGGTGGCAACGGCATAACGTATCAATGCGACGTGAGCAAGGAAAGCGAAGTGCAGCAAATGTTTGCCGCCGTGGTGAAGACTTATGGCACAGTTGATATATTGATAAACAACGCAGGCCTGCAGAGAGATTCCGCTTTTGAAAACATGACCTTAGAAGAATGGAATTATGTGATCAGTGTAAATTTAACAGGACAATTTCTCTGCGCGAGAGAAGCGGTTCGGGAATTTATAAGACGCGGCGTGGTAGAACAGCGTTCTAAGGCGGCAGGAAAAATTATTTGCATGAGCAGTGTGCATGAAGTGATACCATGGGGCGGTCATGTGAACTATGCAGCAAGTAAGGGCGGAATTATGATGATGATGAAAAGCATTGCGCAGGAACTTGCGCCAAAGAAGATTCGCGTGAACAGCATTTGTCCCGGCGCGATACAAACGCCGATCAACCGGAGCGCATGGGCAACGCCTGATGCATTAAATTCTTTGCTCACGCTGATTCCTTATGGTCGCATCGGTCAGCCGGAAGACATCGGAAACACAGCGGTGTGGCTCGCGAGCGATGACAGCGATTACATGACGGGCGCTTCCGTTTTTGTTGACGGCGGCATGACGCTCTATCCCGGATTTTCTACCAACGGATAAAAAAAGTGTTATTAAGTATAAGATTTTTATAGACAATATTATTTCTGCTTCAAGAAATTTTTTTTTCCTTCAAACAATATTCTTTTTCATTCAAACTATGAATGTTGGAATAACAAAAGAAAGTATTAATTTGTCGGCTGATCATGCCAACACTCCGGGAACAATCTTTTGCAAAGCCATTTTATATTTTCTTTCTTGTATTGCCGGAAGGTATAAGTAATGGGTTTGTTACGGTTGCGCTTCCATATTTACTTACTAAAAACGGTTTTTCTGTTGCAGAGACAGCAGGCATTGTAGCAATTGGTTTGGGCGCTAATCTTTGGCGTTTTATCTGGGGACCAATTGCTGACCTTACACTCACGTTGCGTAAATGGTTTTGGGTTGGTGTACTTGTTTCATCTGTTTTGCTTGCGGCATTGTGCTTTCTTCCTCTTACACCCAAAGGCGCTGTATTGCTTACTGTAATTGTGTTTATCTCGCAGGTGGCGGCAACATTTATCTTATTGCCTGTGGGAGGTTTTATGGCAAACAGAATACCCGAAAATAAAAAAGGCAGCGCAGGCGGATGGTTCCAGGCAGGCAATTTAGGCGGCACAGGATTAGGTGGCGGCGCAGGTTTATGGCTTGCCACACATTATAGCGTGCAGATAGCAGGAGTGGTGCTCGCTGCGGCTTCCATTGTGTTTGCTTTGGTGGTAATGCTGATAAAAGATGTGCAGCATAATAAAGAAAAAAGTTTTGTGGTAGAATTAGGAGTGATGGGTAAAGATCTTCTTGGGATGGTGAAAGTGCCTGTGGTGTTGTTTGTAATAATATTGGTTTGTTTGCCGATTGGGTCGGGTGCAATGTCGAATGTTTGGTCATCCATTGCGGGTGACTGGAAAACAAATGCAGATACTGTCGCATTGGCTACAGGTATTTTAAGTGGATTGGCTAGCGCAATTGGTTGTATTGCCGGAGGGTTTATGGCAGACCGATGGGGAAATTTTGGTAGTTACATGGTTGCAGGTTTGTTAACTGCAATCATTACTATTATCATGGCTGTAATGCCAATGCAGCCTTACATTTATGTATCAGGAGTGCTGGCTTACGCGTTTGGTTCAGGCATGTGCTATGGAATTTTTTCTTCCGTAATATTGTTTGCTATCGGAAAGAAAAATGCATCTACAAAATATTCTTTGTTATCATCCTTAGGAAATATTCCTGTTGTCGCTATGACTGCTTTTGATGGATGGTTTCATGACAAGACCAATAGTAAATTAATGCTTATAGCAGAAGGCGCTGTAGGAATATTCTTTATAATTATTTGCACATTTGTAATTATTAGGATGAAGTCGAAGAATCTACTTGTGCAACCCACATAAAAACAAAAGTCTTAATTTTATATTTATAAAAACACCTAAAGATGGATTATAATTATAAACAAACCAATTTATCGAAAGCCATATTCGGTGGCTTGTTTGCCGGATTAATTGCCTGCGGTGCTGCCCAAATATTTAATGTTATTTTCAGGTACATTACTGATTATGAACCTTCGGAAATGATCAATGTGCAAACCCTGATCTTTGCGCCGATATTGGTTTGCGTGATAGCAGGAATAATTTATTTTATGCTTACCAAATTTGTAAAACAAGGCAAGCTGATCTATCAAATATTGTTTATTATTTTAACTATCGTATTTGTATTAGTAGGGTTTAATGCCAACCTTAAAGAAGGACCTCACGACACAAAATTATTCAGAGAGCTGCATACATGCATAATCATTATTCTCGGCATTGTTACAGTTTTTGTATTGCCTTATGTAACGAAGCATGATGTAATGAATGAATAAAAATCTTTTTCTACATTTAAATTTTATCCTATGCCTTCTTTCGATATTGCCAGCAAAGTAGATGTGCAAACTCTTGACAATGCAATGAACCTTGTAAAAAAAGAGATCAGCAACCGTTTTGATTTTAAAAATTCTCCTGTAAATATTGAACTGAATAAAAAAGATTATGTAGTAACAATAGAAGTGGAAAGTGATATGAAAATGAAACAGATAATTGATGTGATAATCAGCCGCGCAATGAAGCAGGGTATTGAGGCAAGTGCTTTTAATTTTGAGAAAGATGCTTACCCGAGCGGAAAAATAATTAAGAAAGAAGTATCTGTAACAAATGGCTTGAAACAGGAAGATGCAAAAAAAATTGTAAAGCTGATCAAAGATAGCGGCATGAAAGTGCAAGCACAAATAATGGATGATATTGTACGCGTAACTGCAAAAAAAATTGATGATCTGCAAGGTGTAATTGCCTTGCTTAAAAATTCAAGTTTGAATATTCCGCTGCAGTTTATAAATATGAAGAGTTGAAAAAAGAAAGACTTATTCTTTACATTCAATTCATCTCCCTACAATAATATTGCATTAAACAAAATGAATGTTTACATCAGCAGCAGTTTTTTGCGGATCAAAAAAAGGCAATAATCTAATCTTTGCCGAGCAAGCGGCAACACTTGGTAAATTACTTGCAGCAAACAACATCACACTTATATACGGCGCCGGAAACCTTGGACTGATGGGCATTGTAGCCAATTCAGTGTTGGAAAATAATGGAGAAGTAATAGGAGTGATGCCTGAAATTTTAAATAAAAAAGAAAATCAACATACCCATCTTACGCAATTGCCTATCGTGGAAGATATGCACATGCGCAAAAAGAAAATGTATGACTTGTGCGATGCCGCAATTATTCTTCCCGGAGGGTTTGGCACAATGGATGAATTATTCGAAGTGATTACATGGAACAGCCTGAGCATTCACAACAAAAAAATATTTCTTCTGAATACAGCAGGATATTATGATGTTTTACTACAGCACATGAATGTTATGCAGGAGCAAGGTTTTTTGTATAAAGATGTACATACATCTTTTGTAGTGGTCAACAGTCCTGAAGTTATTTTCTTGGAGGGTGCAAATAAAAATCAAAACCCGCGCGGATAATTGGTATTGGACTTGTGCTTCCGTCAACATTATATTCGCGATAAGGTGAGTTTGGATTATCCAAAATATCTAAACCGATCATTGTAAAAAAACTTCCGCGTCCAACTATTCTTTGTGTATATCCAATACCAGCGATCAAACTCGTAGATTGAAAAGTTCCGCTTTCACCAATTGGTTCGCCGGTGCTGTAGTCAGTAATGCTTTGATGTATCCAGTTTATTTCAGGCTGCAATTGAAAGAATAAAAATCGGACAGGATATACACGCGCAAAAATTCCTGCCCCATAATTAAATTGCCTCGTTCTTTCATCATCATTATAAAAATAATTTGGATCCGCTGCCTGCGATGAATAATTCAGGTTGAAAGAAATACCTCCATCAAGCCACTGGGCAAAACTGTAACCGATCTCAGGATTTCCACCAATGCTAAAAGTATTGTCAGCATAACCAAGCTGCAAACTTCCACCGATGAAAACATTTTCCTGGTGATAACCTTTCGGTTGTGCATTGGCATTGCTTGTATATGTTGGCGGAGGCGTTGCATTGTATTGGCCAAAACTATTGATGCAAAAAAGCAAAGCGATTGAAAAAATAAAAATTTTATTTTGATACCAGCTTCTGTTTTTCATAGCATCATCGTTGCGTCGCAATCCTTTCATCGTTCTTTTTTCTTTGCAGCTTTTCAGATTATTTGCTTTTTGAAACTCTTTCATTATAATAATTTTTACAAACCTACTGCTTACTCCAAATCAAAAATTTTTCCGGCATTTAAAATATTGTTAGGATCGAACGCTTTTTTTATTTCGCGCATCAAACGCAGGTTCGCAGGCTGAAACACAATATCCATAAAGCTTTTCTGTATCAAACCAATTCCATGTTCTCCGCTGATGATGCCTCCCAAACTTTTTACTAACTCAAATAATTCACGCAAAATTTTATTCATTTCTTCATTACCAAAACTATTCGGGATGCCTTCTTTTTTTATACGGATGTGCATGTTGCCATCACCTGCATGTCCATAACAAACTGCTTTAAAATCATGTTTTAATCCAAGCGCTTTTACTCCATGAATTAGTTTAGGAAGTTCCGCGCGCGGTACAACAGTATCTTCTTCAATTGTAAATCCTGCTAACTTCACAGCTTCCGCAGTTCTTCTGCGCAGCTTCCACAATTCTTCTTTTTGTTGTGCATCTTCTGCAAAAAAAATATCGCCCGCATCAAACTGCAGCAGCAATGTTGCGATAGATTCCATTTCATCCATCAGCGTTTCTAATTTATTTCCATCCACTTCAATTATCAAATGTGCAGCAATATCATCGTGCACAGGAAAGGCAACACTGTCAACCATTTTACTTACAATCTGCAAAGCATCAATCTCAACAAACTCCATTGCGCTTGGCGTAAAACCCGCGCGGAATATGGCACTCACAGCTTCGCTTGCTTTTTCCAATGATTGAAACGGAACAAGCATCAGCAGATCAAATTTCGGAAGCGGAATTAAACGCAACACAATTTTTGTAACAATACCAAGCGTTCCTTCGCTGCCTACCATAAGTTGTGTAAGATTATAACCGGTGGAATTTTTTAAAACATTAGCGCCTGTCCAAATAATTTCTCCTGATGGCAAAACCATTTGAAGATTCAAAACATAATCTTTTACAACGCCATATTTCACAGCTTTTGGTCCGCCGCTGTTTTCTGCAATGTTGCCGCCTATAAAGCAAGATCCACGACTGCTTGGATCCGGTGGATAAAAAAGATTTTTTTCTTTCACTGCATTTTGCAGCACTTCAGTTATTACACCAGGTTCTGTTATTACCTGCAAATTGCGTTCGTCAATTTCTATAATTTTATTCAACCTATTTGTTAACAAAATTACGCCGCCTAAGTGCGGAAGCGCGCCACCACTGAGTCCTGTGCCACCACCACGTGGTGTAACATTTATTTTTTTAGTGTTACAAATTTTCATAATGGCGCTTATCTCTTGTGCAGTTCCTGGTTTTAAAACAACATCAGGCAGGTATTTTAATTTTTCAGTTTCATCATGAGAAAAAAGGTCGAGACTTTCATCATCAATAAAAACATATTGCGCACCAATGATTTTTTTAAAATCTTCTATCACTTCAGAATTAATATTTCCCATGAGTTGTTATTTGTAAAAGGTAAAAATAATTTTAAAAAATATTATTGTGAAAGTAAAGATTGGTTTGAGCAGCTATCTATTGCCTGTTAAATTTTTCTAAATGATATAAACAGAACAAGATAATACGAAATCGATCGTATATTTGATACGAAATAATTCGTATAAATTTAATTATCAAAAACTCAAAACCATGCAAAATGTATTTCCAACATCAAAAAAAACTTTTATTGGTGCTTTGTTTTGTATACTTATTGTATCCGCTTCGTGGCAATTACCACAAAACAAAAAAAGCGCAAACGCAGTGCAGCAAACAGTTGCAGCAAGATATGCCGATACCAGTAAACCCGGGATTAATGATAACCTCGGAAATATAGATGAATCTAAAGTAATCGAAAAAACTATGAAAGACCTTGATGAAAAATTGAAAAATTTGAGTGAGCAAATGAAAGCAATTGATTATTTAAAAATTGAAAAAGAAACGCAGGATGCAATTGCGAATATTGATTGGAGTAAAATGCAGCAAACTATAAATGCCTCAATCAAGCAGGCACAGGAAGGCATCGCAAAAATTAATAAAGAAGAAATAAAACAAAAGCTTGATGAAATGCAGCAACAATTAGCCAGCAAAGATTTCGCAAAGCAATATATTGACCAGGAAAAAATACAAAAAGCTATGCAGAATGCTGAACAATCAATGGAGCATGAAAAGGCTGAAATGCAGCAATGGCAAGACCTTTCAAATGCTTTGGAAAAAGATGGATTGATTGATAAAACAAAACCTTACACCGTACAATTAAAAGATGGTGTGCTTTTTATAAATAGCAAACAGCAGTCAAAAGAGATCACCGAGAAGTATAAAAAATATTACAATGGCAAAAATAATTTCTCAATAAATAAAGACGGCGAAAACGATGATGAAGAAGAAAACGATAATTAATAATTTATTAAAAGAGAGGTTTAAAATTTGGGCATTTCATTACTTTGCCTGTTTTGCCGAATACACCTGATTTAACAACAGACAATTCATAAGCACCAACAGTTTGATCGTTGGTGCTTATTGATGAGCTTGCCTTGTCATAACTAATCGTGAGTTTGTAATCATGCAATTGAAAGCCGATCATTGGCACAATAGCATCATTTAAACGGTCGTATAAACCACCAATTAATTGAAGCGTTCCATCGCCGCTAAGATTATAATTTGCATTCATTCCAATAACTGTTTCGTATGCATTTCCCATTTTGCTTACGTACATATTTGGATTGAGTATCCATTGATCATCAAGCTTAAAAGATCCGTTTATAAATGTTGTATAACGCACGTCAATCCTGGTGTCTGCTGTACTGCTTGAAAAAAAACTTTCATTAGGTTGATTAATATGTTCTGCACTAAAGCCAACATTCAAATAGGTTTTGGAGCTTGGAAAATAAGCATAATTCATTCCTGCCTGCAAATCGAAATAACCAACATTGTTTGTGGCAAATGTTTCACCGGAAGGAATGGTTACATCAAAAAATTTACCGTTCCATTGATTATCGAAAGTGAGTTTTGAAAAATCAATTTGCTTATCTACATAACCAATATTGAAACCACCGCTAAGCAAACTTGCGTCGCCCAATAATTGATGATAAGCAATTGAAGCAAAGGCGCGTGTGGTAGACAGGTCGCCGCTTCCCGCTTCATCTTTTAGCAAAGCACCGCCAATGCCAACCCAGCTATTATCAAATCTGTTATTGAATAATTGTGCATCTCCCCAGGCACTGAAAGTTTTGTAAGGATTGCTTAAAATACTTGACCATTGATCGCGGTAATTAAGACCTACTCTCCAATCTACATCAGGCTCAAAGCCAGTATTGGCGGGATTTACAAGAAGTGGCTCATTAAAATACTGTGAAAAATGAAGGTCTTGCGCAAAAGTATTTGCAATAAAAAAAACATTCAATATCAAAAATAATTTACACCTCAATTTCATAATCTTCTCTTTATCTCAACAAAGTAATGTCACCTGTTTTTCTATAAATGGTTCCATCGGTATATTGTACATTCAGGATGTAAGTATAAACTTCTTGCGGTTGTAAAACTCCTTTGTATCTACCGTCCCATCCGATATCAGCACTGGTAGAATGAAAAACCATTAAGCCCCATCTGTTATAAATTCGCCAGTCAAATTTATCAAATCCATATCCTTTTACATGCACTTCATCATTAACGCCATCACCGTTAGGTGAAAAAGCATTTGGCACATCAAGCAAAGGCACTGTAATTGATTGCACCTGCTGGCACAATGTATCTGTACAGCCATAATCATTATACGCAGTTAAACATGCAGAAAACGTACCTGTTTGATTATAAATATGCGTGACCAATGTATCAAGCTGTTGTGTTCTTAGGGTATCTCCATCTCCAAATTGCCATAAATAGTGCGTGCCTCCTGAAGATATATTTACAAAATTTATGGGTGAGTCTGCAATTGGAGGAACTGGACTGAAAGTAAAGGCTGCCGTAGGTTTGGGACTTACAGTTATTGTAAAAGAAGTACTATCAATTCTGTTGCAGGTAGATGTATCCACAGCAACTAATTTTATTGTATAAGTTCCCGGATCAGTATATAAATGCGTTGGACTATCAGTCGTAGAATCAATGGTGCCATCACCAAAATCCCAATAAAATTGCTGACCTGCAAGCGATGTATTTGTAAAGACTGCATCGTATGGCGCGCAACCGAAAGGTGGTGTTTGAAACTGTGCTTTTACATTTGCAGCAATGCGTAATGTATCAATTACCTGATCGGGAGCATTGCAATAAATAGTATCAATTAAATTTAGTTTTACAAAATAAGTTCCTGAAGAAGCAAAGCTATGAACAACAGTATCAGGGCCTGGAGCAATGATAGTTCCATCACCAAAATCCCATGTAAAAGAATTTGCTGTAAAAGGAAAACCCGGCGGTGCTGTTGAGGTATTAATAAATTGATAAGTTAATGAATTGCAGGGCGGAAGTTTATGATAAATAAAAGAAACCGGCGCTTTATTATTTCCTACCCTAATGTTTGTATAAGAAGTATCAGAAATATTGCATTTACTTGAATCGATAGAAATTAAAGTAACATGATAAGTTCCAATATTTGTATAAGTGTGACTGTCTTTATTGTTTGGTGTAAAAGTGGTATCTCTTTTAGATCCGTCACCAAAATCCCATACATAAATTTTTCCCTGATTAAGTGTGTCTGTAAAATCAACTTTCAAAGCAGCACAACCGGAAGTATCGTCCGGAATTCCATTTATACTTGCCTGCACGCCTGAACCAACTCCTGCTAGTTCAAAGGCTATTTTAATTGCTGCCATATTGCATTCTGCTCCTGATCTTACAGGCGTAGCGCCATTTGAAGGACTCCATACACCAGGCGTTGTAGGAAAAATAACTGGCGGAAACTGGCTGCCATCATTTTCACAATTAGCGCATATTCCCTGGTAGATAACTCCGTTTTTATCATAACGGCTTGTGCCACCGTCAACATGATCAGTAAAGCCACCATTTTGTCCAAACCATCCTCCATAAAGTTGGCTTGCGGCATCCTTTTCTAAAACAAAAAAGTAAAAATCATTATTATCGGTTGAAGGTAAAAGCCCATTACCGGGAGTTACACGAAGCTTTGCAGTACCTGAGTTAGGATATCCAGACTGTGAATTAAATGAACCACCCCAGCCGGAAACATACACATTTTCACAACGGTCAACAAGAAAAGCTATAGGCGAAATATTTGGAAAAGGTACAGCCGGAACACTGCCGAATACAGTTGAATATTGATAGTCATGCAGATCAGGATATAGCTTAGCAATAAATTGTTTGCCGCCGGCAGTTGACCACATTGCATTTTTAATGGGCCATGCACCGGTTGTAGTTCCCATCACATAAGGGTTTCCTTCATTATCAAATTTTAATCCATAGAGCATATCATCACCAGTTGTTCCAATATAGGTTGAATTTACTAAATTATAAGTCGGACCGTTTGTAATTTCAGTAACAAAGCCATCGCAAACACCACCCTGAAAGCCTTGACTGATAACGCTTCCACCAATGCCTGCACCGGGAATATTTAAACTTGTTGTAGAGCCACCGATATAAATATTATTTGTTGCAGGGCTTAAATCAATTACAAAAGAAGCATCATCACCACGACCTCCTAAATAAGAGCTTAATATTACATGACTGTTTAAAAGATCTGCATTCATTTTTATGATAACTCCATCCTGCATTCCGCCGTTGATTGTTTGAAAGGCATTTGGTGTAACAGGAAAATCTGTTGATTGTGTACATGAGGCAAGGTAGATATTATTAGCAGCATCAACCATTACTTCACTTCGTGCATCATCACCGTAATTTCTACGTATGCTTTCTGCTCCACTTTGTACTTCTTTTGGTTGAATATTTACGCCATCATTTCCTGAGCCTCCTATTTTTATAGAGCCTAATAAAGTAGTTCCATCAAAACTGAGTTTTGAAATAAAAATATCAAAGCCGCCACCTTTGCCAAGAGTATTTGTTGAAGATGGATATAATGGAAAATCGGGAGATGTTGTTCTTCCTACAACAATTAAATTTCCTGCATGATCAACGATCATGCTATGTGGTTGTTCGCTACCTGAACCGCCAAGATAAGTTGCGTATAAACGTTGCTTGCCATCTGCACTAAACTTCATTATCCCAATGTCAATTGGCCCAACTCCTTCGGCATTATCGCCGCCTGCAAAATTCGTTTGAAAAGCGCCATTATAAGGAGGATAAATAAAACCATTGTTGAATACTATTCCACCCGCGTAAAAATTTCCTTGTCCATCAAAAGTTGCTGTGTAGCCCCAATTATCTGCATGGCTGCCGGTGAAACTGCAAAAGACTTCGGTAGGGTCTATAACAAGTATTTTATTTTTTTCGTAATTATTTATTTTGAAGCGGACAATATTTCCTGTCATGATATATTCAGCATCAACAGTTGCTTTTCCGGTTTCATTTATTTGATAAGATGCAGGTGCCAATTCAGTAACATCATTCACAGAATTTTTTATTACAAGATTTCCTTTTTTTATACTTAATCCATCAACACCATCATATTGCAAAGCGATTTTTGAAACATCGCCGCCGGGATTTACAACAAGATCATACTTTAACGAACCCTTATCTGTGTAATATCGCGCATCAATATTTGGATAGATATTTTTATAAGTTATTACGTTATAGATTTTGCAATGAGCAGCCCATTTTGATGGATCTTTCCCGGTAAAATAATTATTATAAGTGTTTAAAACTTTCTCCGGAATTATTGCGGCATTTTCAGAAGCGCCATTAAAAGTTACCTCGTATGCATGCGAATGAAGAATGAGTTTGTTTGAAGATGTGTCGTGTAAAGATTTGCCTGCGATATTATTTTTTTCACCATGCAAATACGAAGCAATTGTTTGAAGATCTCTTGTGTTATTCAATAAAACTTTATACCCTTTGGATTGAAGAAATATTCCGCCCATTGTCATTTGTGCAGCAAATTTTACATGACTATCCCATTGACCCTTATTTTCAATAAACTCAGCATTTTGTGCAAAGACTGCCGTGTAAGTGATCGTTGATAAAATAACTATAAGTGAAAGAAGAAAATTTTTCAACTGATTTTTTTTATATAAAAACGAGGAATGATGTGCAAATGTTGCTTCACGAAATTTTGCTCCACAAAGTTTTTCCTTTTTGCGATAATATGAAATTTTTTAATGGCAAATTCTTTTCCGAAACCAAGTCGACATCTTCTTCAACAATTTTTTCTGCAAAAGTTTTAGCAAGCTCAAGCAATTCCTTATCAATGACAATACTTGCCAGCTTAAAGTTTAACACACCACTTTGTTTTGTTCCTTCAATTTCTCCGGGTCCGCGCAGCTCCATATCTTTTTCTGCAATTATGAAACCATTATTTGTTGTACACAATATTTTTATACGCTCTTTTGCTTCGCGGCTTAATTTTACAGAAGTCAAAAGTACACAATAGCTTTTCTCGCTTCCGCGTCCAACCCTTCCGCGAAGCTGGTGCAATTGTGATAGGCCAAATTTCTCAGCACTTTCCACAACCATAACACTTGCATTCGGTACATTCACGCCAACTTCTATAACTGTTGTGCCAACCATAATGGAGGTATCGTGTTGCACAAAGCGCTGCATGTTCATTTCTTTTTGCGCAGCATTCATTCTTCCATGAACCATGCTGATAAAATATTTTGGTTCAGGAAAATAAGATTTCACTTGCTCATAACCCTGCATTAAATCTTCATAACTCATCTTTTCGCTTTCTTCAATTAATGGATAAATAATATACGCTTGTCTTCCTTTTTCAATTTCTGTTTTAATGAAATCCATCACTTTTGAGCGATGCGTTTCATAGCGATGCACCGTTGTAATAGGAATTCTTCCCGGAGGCAACTCATCAATAACACTATAATCCAAATCTCCATAAGCAGTCATCGCAAGTGTGCGTGGAATTGGTGTAGCTGTCATCACTAAAATATGCGGCGGAATAACAGCTTTGTTCCATAAAGAAGCACGCTGTGCAACACCAAAGCGATGTTGTTCATCAACAACTGCAAAGCCTAAATTTTTAAATTCAACGGTATCTTCTATCAAGGCATGTGTGCCGATCGAAATTGATATTTCACCATTTTTTATTTGTTCTAAAACAATGCGCCGTTCTTTTCCTTTAACGTTTCCTGTAAGTAGAGTAACTTTTAACGGCAATTCTTTTAGTAATTCTTTAATACCCGCAAAGTGTTGCTGTGCAAGGATCTCCGTTGGCGCCATGATACAACTCTGATATCCATTGTCTGCGGCAATGAGCATACAAAGCAATGCGACAATTGTCTTTCCACTTCCGACATCGCCTTGTAATAAACGATTCATTTGTTTTCCATGTGCAGTATCATTTCTTATTTCTTTTATTACTTTTTTTTGCGCAGCCGTTAATTCAAAAGGGAGATAATTGCTATAAAATTTATTGAATAGGTCACCAACTTTACCAAACACAACTCCATGACTTGCATTATGTCTTTTTACTTTTGTAATATTCAATCTTACTTGCGTTAAAAACAATTCTTCAAACTTCAATCTTTTCAAAGCTTCATTATATTCTTCGAAAGATGCAGGAAAATGAATGGCATTCAAAGCTTTGAAACGGCTTATAAACTGTAATGAATCAATAATTTTTTCAGGAAGATTTTCGGGAATATCTCTTTGTGAAATCTGTGCCAGCAACGCTGAAGTTAGTTTGCCAATTTGCCTTGCATTTAACCCCTTTGATTTAAGCTTTTCTGTTGTGTTATAAACCGGTTCGAGAAAAGATTTTCCCGTTATTTTAATTTCTGAAAATTCTTCAACTTCCGGATGAGAAATTTGTGGTTTATTATTGAAAAAACCAAGCCTTCCAAACACAATATATTTTTTACCGGATTGCAATATTTTTTCAATCCACTTAATGCCGCGAAACCATACCAATTCTAATTCTCCGCTTCCATCATTAATTGTTGCTATCAGGCGTTTCGCATTTCTTTCACCTAAAATTTCTATATCATTTATTACACCAACAATCTGTATATATTCTGATTGAAAGGTTATATCTTTTATCAGGTTTATTTTCATTTTATCAACATGCCTGAAGGGAAAATATTCCAGCAAATCTCTGAAAGTAAATATGCTTAATTCTTTTCGCAACATATCTCCGCGCAATGGTCCTACACCTTTTAAATATTCGATTGGAGAATTAAGTATGGAAGGATCTGTTTGAATAAAACTTTCTAAATTATTTATGATTTTGTAAGTTCATTAATTGCGTTCAGTAATTCTTCTGTTTCAAATGGTTTGCTTAAAAATAAGTTAGCATATTGGTGATAAGCATTATTGCCAACAGTACTGTCTATTGAGCATAAAATTACAGGAATGTGTTTTGTGCTTTCGGTTAGCTTCAGCATTTTACCGATTGTTCTTCCATCATATTCTTTGAAAAAAGTATCAAGAACAATAATGTCAGGTTTAAATGTTTCAACTTTCTCAAAAATTTCCATCGCGTCAATTACTGTTTCTATCTTAAATCCTTTATCAGAAAGCAGTGTTTTGTATTGATATAAAAAAGCCTCATCATCATCTGCGATTAGAATTTTTTTCATTATTACAGCTTTGTTTAAATTCTTTTACAAGGTACAAAAAAAGAAATCAAATATTTATCCATCAGTAATAAATGATTATCAATGTGCAAACTTCTTATTTTTGCCGTCTGCAATAATCCCTTATGACTACAAAAAACGAAGAGGATTTTGATGATGATTTGTCCGGAGATGAGAGTGACAGCAATTCTCCCGCGGCGCGGCGGCAAAAGTGGTACAAGCGTTTTAGAAAAGGAATTACCACAGCCACTGTTGATAAAAAAGAAACGCCCGAAGGTCTTTGGAATAAGTGTCCGGAATGCAATTATATCTGCACAACTACGGAGCTGAAAGAAAATTTATTTGTTTGCCCGAAATGTAATTATCATCATCGTATCGGAAGCCAGGAATATTATGATTTTTTGTTTGATAACGGAGAGTACAAAGAGTTGTTTGATAATATTTCCAGCAAAGATTTTCTCGGCTTTACCGATTTAAAATCTTATGCAAAAAGGCTTGAAGAGATACATGCAAAAACTGATTTGAAAGATAGTATGCGTGTAGCAACAGGCATGGTAAAAGGAAATGATTTTGTAATTGCATGTATGGATTTTGAGTTTATCGGTGGCTCACTTGGCAGCGTTATGGGAGAGAAGTTTAGCCGCGCTGTCGATTATTGTATTGAACACAGATTGCCTTATTTGGTCATCAGCAAAAGCGGTGGCGCCCGAATGATGGAAAGTGCATTCAGCCTGATGCAGCTCGCAAAAACAAGCGGCAAACTTTCGCAATTAAGCGATGCAAAATTGCCATATATTTCTTTATTAACCGATCCAACTTTTGGCGGCATCTCTGCAAGTTTCGGTATGTTGGGAGATTTAAATATTGCTGAACCAAGCGCGCTTATTGGGTTTGCGGGTCCGCGTGTGATAAAAGAAACCATTAAAAAAGATCTGCCCGAAGGTTTTCAGCGCAGCGAATTTTTACTTGAACATGGCTTTTTAGATTTTATTATCAACAGAAAAAATTTAAAAGAACAGCTTGCAAGATTAGCAGTTTTATTTGCGAATTGATTTTATTATCCCGAACAATGCTTTCCAATTCAATCATTATTTGCAGAACAATCATTTAATTTTTTGCAACTCATAGTGACAAAAGTTTAAAGTTTTCTTTAGTCTCGGAAGTTCAACTTCGAAAATCTTTTCAAACGGCTCTTATATTCTAAATTATTTTTGTTCAAATATTTTTGATGCTTTATCAATTTGAAAACACGATTGCCTTTGCAAAGCAGCTTGATAAAAATGATTCACTGAAAGATTTTAAACAACAGTTTTATTTTCCAAAACATAACGGTGAAGAGGTAATTTATTTCTGCGGAAATTCTTTAGGCTTGCAACCAAAAAACGCTGAAGCTGCTGTGAACATTGAGTTACAGGCTTGGAAAGAATTTGCAATTGATGGATATTTTGAAGGAAAAAATCCCTGGCTTTATTACCAGGAATATATGAAGCCTTCGCTTGCAAAAATTGTTGGTGCTAAAGAAAATGAAGTGACAGTAATGAACGCATTGACCGTTAATCTTCATTTGCTGATGCTGAGTTTTTATAAGCCAACAAATAAGCGCTATAAAATTATGATGGAAGCAGGTGCGTTTCCATCAGATCAATACGCTGTTGAAACGCAGTTAAAACTTCATGGCTATGATTATGAAGACGGCGTACTAGAAATTCACCCACGCGAAGGAGAGAAGACTTTGCATGAGGAAGATATTATTGCTGCAATTGATGTACATAAAAATGAATTAGCATTGGTTTTATTCAGCGGCATCAATTATTATACAGGTCAGTTGTTTGATATTGAAGCCATCACAAAAGCCGCACATGAAGCTGGTGCCATTGCAGGCTGGGACTTAGCGCATGCTGCAGGAAATGTAATTTTAAAACTACATGAATGGAATGTTGACTTTGCTGCATGGTGCAGCTATAAGTATTTAAATGCAGGTCCCGGTGCTGCGGGTGGCATTTTTGTTCATGAAAAATTTTCATCAAATAGTTCAACAGAAAGACTTGCAGGTTGGTGGGGAAATGATGAGCAAACAAGATTCAAAATGGAAAAAGGCTTCATTCCAAAAAATAATGCAAGCGGCTGGAATATAAGTACAGCGCAGGTTTTCAACATGGTTTGTTTAAAAGCTTCGCTTGAAATATTTGATGCAGCAGGTATAAAAAACCTCATTGAAAAAAGTAAAATGCTGACTGCTTATCTTGAATTTTTATTGAAAGATTTAAAAAATATTCCGTTTGAAATTATCACAGCAAATGATGTAAATAGAAGAGGTGCACAGTTGAGTTTATTCTTTAATGAAAATGGAAAAGCCATTCACAATAAAATGAACGAACATGGAATTATTGTTGATTATCGTGAACCTGGCGTTATCCGAATTGCGCCAACAGCTTTGTACTGTTCGTTTGAAGATGTGTTTAAATTTTACGCAATATTGAAAGATAATTTCTAAAAATTATTTGAAAGATATTCATTCATTTCATCTGCATATTCTTTCGCAACACGTGATGCTTCTTCGGCAAAATTTTCTTTATCACCCGCGAAGATGATTGCCCTGCTTGCGTTTACGAGCAATCCGCAATCTTTATTCAATCCATATTTACTTACATCTTTCAAGCTTCCGCCTTGTGTGCCAATGCCCGGAACAAGTAAAAAGTTATCAGAAATTATTTTTCGAATATTGATTAATTCACTTGCCTTAGTTGCGCCAACAACAAACATTAAATTATCCGGCGTTCCCCATTTTGAAACTGTTCTTAAAACTTTTTCATACAAAAAATCATCACCGATTTTTTTCATTTCAAAATCCTGTGCCCCGTTGTTTGATGTTAATCCAAGCACAATCGCAAACTTATTTTCATATTCTAAAAAAGGTTTAATGCTGTCTTCGCCCATGTATGGTGCAACTGTTACTGCATCAAAATTCATTGTTTCAAAAAAAGCTTTTGCATATTGTGAAGATGTATTGCCAATGTCGCCGCGTTTTGCGTCAGCAATTTTAAAGTGTGTTGAAGGAATATAATTCACCGTTTTTTCCATTGCTTCCCAACCTTTCAAACCTTGCACTTCATAAAAAGCAGTGTTGATTTTGTATGCAACGCAATAATTTTTTGTTGCATCAATGATTTGCTTGTTGAACTCGAAAGCCCCATCAGGCTTAGCTTTCAGATGATCAGGAATTCTTTCAACATCTGTATCAAGACCAACACAGAGATAAGATTTGGTTTGTTTGATTTGAGAGATAAGTTCAGAGCGTGTCATCAAAATAATTTAGCGAAATTAAAATTTTAAAACTGATTGATGATTTTTTAAAAATTATATTTCTCTTCTTCATTTACATTTATATCTATCGCTACATTCGTTATCACTTTTGTATTTTAAAATTCGTCTATGAAAAAATTAATGTCTTCTTTTTTAATCATCATAATTTCATTTGCTTTCAACCAATCATTATTTTCTCAAAGCGAAACACGCACAACAAATCTCTTTACAAAAGACTGGAAATTTTTTCTCGGCGATGACAGCAGTGCTTCAAAAGTTTCTTTTAATGATGCTTCATGGCGAACATTAAATCTTCCGCATGACTGGAGTATAGAATTGCCATTTGATTCAACAAGTCCGACGGGAACAAGTGGTGGCGCTCTTCGCGGTAGCATTGGTTGGTACAGAAAAACTTTTACACTGCGTTCTTCAGCAGCAGGCAAAAATATTTTTATTGATTTTGATGGCGTGTATATGAACAGCTCTGTTTATATCAATGGTCATTTTTTAGGTCTTCGCCCAAACGGTTTTATTTCTTTCAGGTATGATCTAACACCTTATATAAAATTCGGTTCAGAAAAAAATGTAATTGCTGTAAAAGTAGATAATTCAAAACAGCCAAACCTGCGCTGGTACAGCGGTTCAGGCATTTACAGAAATGTCTGGCTGGTTACTGTCAATAAAAATTATATCGAACATTGGGGCACTTACATTACTACGCCGAAGGTTAGCAAACAGTCTGCAACTGTTGACCTTGACATCAATATTCACATCAATCAAAAACAAAAAATAACAACTACAACAATAATTTTTGATAGCGATGGTAAAGAAGTTGCAAGTGAAAGAACAAGTTTATCAAATCAAACGAGAGAAATTTTTTCGCAGCAAAATTTTACCATTAACCATCCAAATCTTTGGTCAATAGAAAATCCATATTTATACAAAGCTGTTACAAGATTAAATGTTGATGGAAAAGTGGTTGATGAATACAATACAACATTTGGCATCCGCTATTTCCATTTTGATAGTGATAAAGGATTTTTTTTAAATGGAAAACCTGTGAAAATTATTGGTGTTTGCGATCATCATGATCTTGGTTGTCTTGGCACAGCCATTAATACTCGCGCATTGCAGCGCCAGCTTGAAATACTAAAAGGCATGGGCGTTAACGGCATCCGCACATCGCATAATCCGCCTGCACCTGAGCTTCTTGACCTCTGCGATAAAATGGGTTTCATTGTGATGGATGAAGCATTTGATATGTGGAAAGAACCTAAAGTAAAATACGATTATCATTTATATTGGGATCAATGGCATGAAAAAGATTTGCGTGATCAAATTTTGCGGGACAGAAATCATCCTTGTGTTTTTATTTGGAGTATTGGCAATGAAATTCCTGAACAGGGCGATGCTTCTGCGTTAAAGATTGGAAAAGAATTGCGCAGCATTGTTCGGTCACTTGATACAACACGACCGATAACTTCCGCATTAGATAAACCTTTTCCACAAAATTATATTTATAAAAGCGACGCTTTGGATCTGGTAGGTTTTAATTATCATCACCAGGAATATAAAAATTTTCCTACAAATTTTCCCGGTCAAAAATTTATTGGAACAGAAACAGTCTCAGCCTTGCAAACGCGCGGGCATTATGATATGCCTTCGGACAGTATTCGCCGCTGGCCGGAACAATGGGATAAACCATTAACAGGTGCAAATGCAGATCTCACCTGCTCAGCATACGATAATTGTTCAGCGCCATGGGGCTCAACACATGAAGAAACTTTAAAGGAATTATTGAAATACGATTATTGCAGTGGCATGTTTATCTGGACCGGTTTTGATTATATAGGTGAGCCAACACCTTATCCATGGCCGGCAAGAAGTTCTTACTTCGGAATTGTAGATCTCGCAGGCTTTCCGAAAGATGTTTATTATTTACATCAAAGTCTTTTTACTGATAAAAATGTATTACACATTTTTCCGCACTGGAACTGGAAAACCGGCGACAGCATTGATGTTTGGGCTTATTATAATCATGCAGATGAAGTGGAACTTTTTCTGAATGATCAATCACTTGGAATAAGAAAGAAAAGCGGTGATGACATGCATGTAATGTGGTGTGTAAAATATGTACCAGGCACATTGAAAGCAGTTTCAAAAAAAGGTGGAAATGTTGTAATGACAAAAGAAATTAAAACAGCAGGTGCACCTGCAAAGATTATTTTACAAGCAGACAGAGATTCAATCAAATCTGATGGAAATGATCTTTCATTTATAACAGTTCGCGTTGAAGATAAAGATGGAAATGTTGTTCCTGATGCGAACAATGAAATCAAATTTAAAGTGAGCGGAGATGGCACTATAGCTGGCGTTGATAACGGAAGCGAAACCGATCTTGAATCATTTAAAAGCGATCATCACAAAGCATTTAACGGCTTGGCTTTGCTTGTTGTTCAATCGAAAGAGCAAGCCGGTTTAATTAAAATTAATGCGAGTTCTGAAGGATTGAAAGATGCGAATCTGGAAGTTGTTGTTGAGTAAGAATGTATATAAAATTTGGTGTCAAACTTTGTAACTCCGGTTAAGCTTTTGCGGCGTCGCACTACGTTCATCGTTTGTCTATCTATTAAACTTCAGTTTCATTTTCTAAAAACTTTTTCTTTATTTTTTATCATTTTTTGGGAAATGTATTTTGCACCATCATCTTTTTCATTCAGATGTTCAATTATATTCTCATAACTTTTTTCATCTCTGTTTTGACTCAGCTTAAATACATGTTCAATTGATGTTATTTCAATTTCAAATGCAACAATTGCTTTCATCATATCAGTTACGTAACTTTCATCAAGATGTTTTACAAGCGATGGTGAATGTGGATTGTTCTCAAATGTTTCAGTCAGTTTTGTCAGCAGTTTGTGCAAAGCAACATCATCCAGGAATTTCAAAATTCCTCTTGCATGAACAGCCTGGTAATTCCATGTGCTGCCGATATTTTTTTGTTCGTACCAACTTGCACTTACATAACTATGTGCGCTGTGAAAGATCGCAAGCACATGTTGATTTTGTTCAAAAGCAATTGTATGATCCTGCTTGCGCATAATATGTGCAAGCAAAAACAATTTGCCTTCTCTTTCTTCAAATAAAACAGGAACATGTGTTGCAACTGGCTTGCCTGCTTCATCACAGCCGCACAACACAACGAACGGATGCGCGTGCATGAAGTCAATGACTTCTTTTTGATTGTTCGCTTTGAAGTGTGGTAAACTATACATTTCGGGTTATAAGTTATGATTTATGAGTTATAATTGATAAAGTTATGAAAGCTGGAAAATTATAACTCATAACTTATCATTCATAACTGGTTAGTCAGCTTCAACCATTTCTGTCTTTGGTAAATGTGCATTTCGAATGGAAATATTTCTTGCTGTAACTGCAGCAAATTCTTCAAAAGATTTTTTTGTTATTTCATCATCACTTATCATTAAAGGCACTCCAATATCTCCACCTTCACGAATGCTTTGTACCAAAGGAATTTGACCAAGAAAAGGAATATCATATTCTTCTGCAAGTCGCTTGCCACCTTCTTTTCCGAAGATATAGTATTTATTCTCCGGCAATTCTTCGGGCGTGAAATAAGCCATGTTTTCAACCAAACCAATTATTGGAACATTCACTTGTGCCTGCGCAAACATTGCTATTCCTTTCTTTGCATCTGCAAGTGCAACAGCCTGCGGCGTTGTTACAATTATTGCACCTGTAACAGGAACTGTTTGTATCAATGTTAAATGAATATCGCCGGTTCCTGGCGGCATATCAATAACCAAATAATCCAATTCTCCCCAATCAACATCGGTTACAAATTGTCTGATTGCACTGCTTACCATTGGTCCGCGCCAAACCACTGCGCTCTTTTCATCAACCAATAAACCAATACTCATTAGTTCAATTCCAAATCTTTTTAGAGGTACGATCATTCCTTTGCCATTGACTTCGCGCATCATTGGTCTTTCGCCACGAACGCCAAACATAATTGGTACACTTGGTCCGTAAATATCAGCATCCATCAATCCAACCTTCGCACCACCTTGTGCAAATGCCAAAGCAAGATTTGCTGCCACTGTACTTTTGCCTACGCCACCTTTGCCGCTAACAACTGCAATAATATTTCTTACCTGCGGCAATAATAATTTGTTGTCCTTGCGATTGCTCGTAGTATGCGAAGTGAAATTAACTTTCACAACAGCTTCTTTATTCACCAATAGTTTTATTGCATTAATGCATGCATTCTGAATCATTTCTTTAAGCGGACATGCAGGCGTGGTAAGGATCACAGTGAATGAAACATTGTTGCCATCAATCAAAATATCTTTCACCATGTTCAGCGTCACGATGTCTTTGCCAAGATCAGGTTCCTGCACATTGCTAAGCGCTTTTATTACATCAGCTTCATTCATCACTCATAATTTTATTAAATTCTATGTTGCAAAATTAAACTATCACATGCTTTCTTTTTTTTTAACAGAAAAGAATGGCTTACTAATTAAGAAACATTCTACATTTATTTAATTTTGATTTTTTAAATGAAGAAACTTTTACAACATACCACTTTATTGTTCTTTATTTTTTTATGTCCAAGAATTTTTGCGCAAACAGCAAACAGAGATTCTGTTGTGCAATTATATGGCGTTGTAATGACAGCAGATAGCTTGCAAGCCATACCATCTGCAAGTGTTATCGTTACAGGCAAAGGCCGCGGCACCATTACAAATGATGAAGGTGTTTTTTCCATTGTTGTTTTAAAAGGAGATAAAGTAAAATTTTCCTGCGTTGGCTTTAAAGATCACGAAGTAGTTATTCCAACAAATTTGAAAGGAAATCAATTTAGCGTAATACAATTAATGGTTACTGATACTGCGTATTTGCCCGCCACAATTATTCGTCCAAGACCAACACGCGCTCAGTTTGAAAGAGATTTTGTAAATACAAATGTTCCGGACGATCAATATGAAATTGCGCGACAAAATGTAAGTGCAGAAAAGCGCAGAATTTTGCTTGCCACTTTGCCTGCAGATGGGCAGGAAGCTGTGAGCACAAAGATGCGCCAGGATGCTGCGAAATATTATTACATGGGTCAGCAGCCACCAATCAATTTATTTAATCCTGCGGCGTGGGCAGATTTTATTCAGGCTTGGAAGCGTGGCGATTTCAAAAATAATAACAACAATAACGGAGATTAATTTTTTTGTACCGGCAAAGAATATGCATTAAGCATCGTTGCGTCGCAATCCTTTCATCTTTCTCTTTACCATTAAACTTTCGTTTTATCTTTTTGGCAGCTTGATAATTTTCTAACAACTTGCGTTTAAAATCTAACAATGCTCATGAAAAATATTTCAGTGATCGGCGCGGGAACAATGGGAAACGGCATTGCGCATGTGTTTGCGCAGAATGGTTTTACAGTAAATTTAATTGATGTAAATGCTGCGCAATTAGAAAAAGCAATTCAATCTATTACAAAAAATTTCGACAGACAAATTTCAAAAGGCACAGTTTCAGAGCAACAAAAACAAGAGGCTTTATCAAACATAAAAACATTCAGCAACATTGCAGAAGGTGTAAGCAATGCAGATCTGATTGTTGAAGCAGCAACAGAAAATACGGATTTAAAACTGAAAATATTTTCTCAGCTTGATGAGACTACACCTGCGAAAACAATAATTGCATCAAATACATCATCCATCTCCATCACAAAAATTGCTTCAGCCACTAAAAGACCTGAAATGGTAATAGGAATGCATTTTATGAATCCTGTTCCGGTGATGAAGTTGGTTGAGATCATCAATGGATATTCTACTAAAAAAGAAGTAACCGAAAAAATAGTTTCGTTAAGTAAACAACTGGGCAAAGTGCCTTGTGTTGTTAATGATTATCCGGGATTTATTGCAAACAGAATTCTTATGCCGATGATCAATGAAGCAATTTATAGTTTGCATGAAAGTGTTGCAGGCGTTGAAGAGATTGATACAATCATGAAACTTGGGATGGCGCATCCGATGGGTCCATTGCAGCTTGCAGATTTTATTGGCCTTGATGTTTGCCTGAGCATTTTAATTGTTTTGCACGATGGATTTGGCAATGCTAAATATGCACCTTGTCCTTTGCTTATTAATATGGTTTCGGCTGGAAAGCTTGGTGTGAAAAGCGGTGAAGGATTTTATACTTATCCATCCGGAAGTAAAGAATTAAATGTGAGTGAAAGATTTAAAAAATAATTCACTCACATTTTCTTATCTCAATACTTATTTCATTTTTATAACTTCTATTGTCTGCGTTTGCTGACTTTTTTTGTAAAACACTTTTACAAAATAAATTCCTGATGCATCAAAATTTCCATTCGCTTCAATCTTAATAGTATTATCTCCTTCATTCAAATTTTCGAATGTATTTTGATAACAAAGTTTGCCGGCAGCATTATAAATAATAACCGCAGCATCATCATTTATTTTAGCAGGAATTGTCAAAGTAAAATTATTTTTAAACGGATTTGGATAAGCACCAATTGCTCTTAAAGGCTCTGTGTGCGTTTCTGCAATAGGCGCGTTCTCTTTCGGTGCCATCAAATTATCCTTCTCCTTCGATTTTTTTGGAGAAGTAATTGGCAAAGCCGGTGCCTGTGAATTAGTTGGTGTGTATCCCTGAACAATTAAAGCACCAATCAATCCAAACTGAGAATTGTAACCATCCGGTGCAATAGTAATATTAACAGAACCTGTGCTGTCGGGCACTACATCATAAATAGTTACAGTGCCGCTGGTGTTATAAGATGCATTTATGATAGCTGTTTTATTACCAATAGTATAAATACTATTTACATCTCCAGGAGAGTTTGCACTCGCGAAGAAAGTAAAATCGTATTTTAAATTATAGTTTAATCCGGTAATTTTAATAGAAGAAGTATTTCCTGTAAATAAACCATAACTATCAGCCATTACTTTATCAGGCACAACACCTGAATTGTTTCCTGTGCTCATTCCGGCTGTATAAAGTCCATCAAAAAGCCCTGTAACATTCAATCCCATTCCTGTTGGAAATCCTGTCGCATCATAAAAATTATTCAACACCAAACCATATTGCGGCAATTGATTTGTATTATTCCATGGCGTTGGCGAGTCATTATCATTTGTAAAATTAACATAGACAGCATAACTGTAAGTATGTCCCGCAGCAACATTGCTGTAAGAAGAGAAATTTCCTTTATACGCTGCTCTTACCACATAATAATAAGTATGATTTGATAATAAATTGGAATCTATAAATGAAGTGCTGTTAGCAGGAACCGTTTTAATTAAACTATATGTACTGCTTGTATCACTTGCTCTCCAAATCTGGAAGCCACCTTCATTAACATCCCTGTCTTCCCATTGCAAAGAAATAGATGATGTTGTGGAAGCTGTAACACGAAGATCTGCGGGACTCAAGAATGCTGTGGAATCATAGCTTTGAATAACAAGCGCGCTGATAATAGCATCGGATGCAGTACTATCTTTTTGTACACTGATAGTAACAGTGCCGGTACTATCAGGGCTTATGCCATTTATCTGAACTGTTTTATTAATATTGTAAGTAGCGTTAAGAGAAACTGTTTGATTATTTATGGTGAAATGTGTTAAACAATTTGTACCATCATTATGACTACTGAAGAATACAAAATTGTATTGCTTCGTATTGGCTAATCCTGTTACAACAATTCTTCTTGCATTATTTGAACCTTCGTATTCTCCGGCTTCCATTACAGAATCAGAGTAAATACCTTTTCCATTTCCCTGGATCATACCACTTGCTGATACTCCCTGAAAACCATCAGGCATACTTACGCTTAATGTTGTTGGATTATTACTGTCATCAACCAAATTATTAAAAGTTATTCCGGTACTGGGTGTTCCCGCAAGATTATTCCAGGGTTTATCTGCTAAAATATTTGTGGTAAAATTCAAATAAACCGAAGCGCTTGCACTATCAATAACAGTTATATCAAATGAAGTTGAATTACTTGCATTGCTGTTATCAGTTGCTGTTATTGTAATGCCGGAAAATCCGCCAATCATTCCATTTACAGGATTAATATTCAATAGTCCCGTTCCATTTCCATTGTCTGTAAATGTTACAAAGGTTGGTAAATTAGTTGCTACTAATGTAAGATGATCTGTACTGTCATCAACAGCTGATACCTGAACTTGTAATGATTGATTATTTCTTATCACAACATTTGCTATCGGATTTACTTTTGGAATTCTATCTAATGTTGTTGCACTTGCTATATTACTAAAAGCTGAATTTCCCTGAGTACTTAGTGCCTGCACTTCATAATAATAAGTTGTTGTTCCATTAATAGAACTATCCGTAAAAGATGTTGTATTAGGAACAGGAATTGTTTTTATCAAACTAAATGTTCCAGTAGCAGAAGTAGAGCGATAAACTGCATATCCTGTTTCATTATAAGCCACATCCTTCCAAGAAAGTGCGATACCAGCCGGAACCGCCTGAGCAGTTAGAGACTGTGGTGCCAATGGAATGCTGCCATCATTATAAGCCGCTGTTACCACGAGTGCATTTATATAACCAACTGAAGCATTTGCAGCTTTTGCCATCGTAAATGAAATCGTTCCATCTGATGCAGGCTTTATGCTATCTATTGATACAGTATTGTTGATATTATTCTGTACGTATAAAGAAACGGTTTGATTGCCAATAGTGTAAGTTGTATTGCCATTATCAGAAACTCCGGAATATAAACTGCCTGCATAAAAATTAAAACTATATAATGTAGACGTATCTAAACCCGTAAGCTTTGCAGTAACTGTGTTCGGACCACCAAAGATGCCGAAATAATAATAGTCTTTCAAAACTGCATCAGGATAAACGCCTGAGTTATTGCCTGTATTTGGCCCTTGATGATAAGTTGCCCACCAGGAAGTTTCAAGATCTAGTCCAATGCCTGTGTTTACACCCGAGTTATCAGTAAGATTGTTTGTAGTATCGTGTGCTATGCCATTCCAAGGTGCGCCAATTGCATCCTGATCCTGAAAACGTATGTATACAATTGGACTTGGGTTTTTATCATTAACAGTAAGATTAAATTTCCTTGTACATACGCCGCCATGTCCATCTGAAACCGTTACGGAAATGATATAGGTACCTGCAGCTGCATAATTAGGATGTAATTTTAATGTAGCAAACCCATTAGCACCCGGAATTAGTGTATAGTTATTTGGCAAGTTAGAAACTGACCAAGTTAAAGTATCTGTGCTATTTTGATCATGGGCTGATAAATTGATGGAAATATTGTCATTTTCATACATGGTATAATTAGCAATAGAATCTATTGTAGGAATATAATTATTATTTACAGTTATTTGAAAAATGGTTGAATCCACTCCGCCATAACCATCATATACATATATTTCATTAGAAGAATAATTACCCTGATCTGTTGAAGCAGGATTTAAAATGAGCGATGCAGTTTTATTATGGTTATCAACCAATGAAGCAAATGCACGAAGATTACTTGATTGAAAATATAAAGAATCACCATCAACATCACTTGCTGTAATTGGTATGGTAGTAGAAACACCATAAGGTACAGCCAGCGTTGTTATTTTAGTTATTATTGGAGCATTATCTTTGGTAGTTGTAGATGCAATGAAAGAATATTTAAAACTTCCTCCTGAACCTGTTACCATTACTTTATAATAATATTTCAAATTCGCAAACAGAGAACTGTCCATATATGAATTACTGTAAGCCGGAATGCTTCCGATAATTCTGAAGTGGGTAGTATCATTTTCTGACCTATAAACTTTATATCCTGTTTCGTTAACTCCGTTATCCTGCCATGACAAACTTATTGTAGAAGATGAAGTTGCGATTGCATTCAAATTAGTAGCAGCCGCAGGTGGCTGTGGTACCACCTTTGTAACGGCAGATATTTTTAAAGTTGTATCTGAATTACCGGAATTATTGAACGCATAGATTTTATAAAAATATCTTGTTGAAGCAGTTAATCCTGAATCAGTATATGAAGTAACATTGGGACCTGTAGTATAAATAATATTAAAAGGCCCAACACCTAAATTAGATCGGTAAATTGCAAAGCCTGTTTCATTATTACTGCTATCAACCCAAGAAATATTTATTTTATCAAAAGAAACAGGTGTTAATGTTACTGTTCCTGGTTGTGTAGGTACGTTGCCTACGCCAAAACTTGAATCTGTAGAAAAATATTGATTATCAATTGGGTGTTTATTCCCATCACCAAATAAATTTTTACATTTCCAAAAAACATTCATAGCCGCTTGTGCACTATTTTGAAAATAAGCAATACTAATAGGATAGATACCTGCATTTAATTTTATAGGTGTGCCATTTTTATAATTCGCTAAATGAATACCATCATTATTAACAAGTGGGGTAGTTTGTGGCTGATAAGTGCTAAGCCACAATTTACTGCCATCATCAGATGTGGTACCAAAAGTATAAGTACCAGTAACGGGAATTTTAATATATCCCTGCCAAAGAATTCCATATTGAAAAGATCTTAACTTAACAGAAAGACTTGTATTAGAAGAAATGCCACTCGCAACAGGTGTAAGCAAAGTAAAATCCGGAAGCTGGTTCCATGAGCCTTCATAATATTTATATAATAATCCTTGGAATGTAGTTATGGCCACAACCTGATTGCTTTGAGGAGAAGAATTGCCTGCTGCATCTCTAGCTTTGACTACAATAATGTATTGCTGCTTAGGTTGTACTCCATTAATAATTGCTGATGTTTGAGTTGTAGATGTGACTTTAATTCCATTTGCAAAAATATCATAAGCGACAACGCCAACATTATCTGAGGCAGAATCCCAGCTAACGCTAATGGAAGATTCTGTAGTAAAATTGAGTATTAAATTAGGTGGCGCACTGGGAGGTGTTTTATCAGATTGTGTGGTAGCACTTGTTTCGTTTGATAAAGCTGCGGCACCATTATTATTTACCGTGCGAACTTTATAATAATAAGTTACATTAGGCGATAAATTATTATCTTTAAAAATAACTGTATCTGCCGGTACTAATCCTGCAAAAGTATACGGTCCGCCGGAAGTTGTGCCGCGATAAATTTCAAAACCGGTTTCCTGATAATTTGGTTTAGGATTTTGAGACCAATCAAGTTCTATAGAACTATTTGATAATGTAGTCGCAACCAAATTTGCGGCAGGGCTTGGAGGTGCATTTCCATTAGCATTATATACTCCAAAAGGCGGTGAATAAATTGATGAACAACCATATTTCTCTGTCGCGGAAACTATATAACTTCCCGGCTGATTAACCTGCAGAATTTGCTGAGTGCCAATTACACTATCACTGCCCACTTTTTTCCATGTATAAGAAGTATAGTTATTATTTGGGATTTGAAGATTGACATAATTTTTTCCATCTGCTGCGGGAATAACATCACTCATTAATCCTGATACAGTTATCGGAGGAGTAATTGTAGGACCCTGAATATGGATGACTGCAGGAACATGAGACCAATCTGACCATCTGGTTCCACGAAGAACCCTTGCATCATAAGTACCTGTATCTGTGACATTGATTGTGTTTGTTGTATTGCTTAATAAAACTCCATTTTTTCGCCATTGATATCCATTAAAACCACGCGATAAACCAATAGTAACATTTATAGAGGTTCCCGGACAAAAGCCGGTTCTTCCGAATAATGTCCATGGATTTGATTGATAGGCATTTAAAACAAAGGGTAAAAAATTAGGATCAGTAAATGCAGCATTCCAAACACCATGTGCTAGTGTTGGATATTCTGTATAAGTATAATTTCCCCCTGCCGCTAACATAGCATTTCTTACCTGCTGTGCTGTGTAAGGTGCAGGTGAGCCATCTAAACCTCCCTGGAAGTTCCAAACTGGCATGAATTTCACCTGGTTTACAACACTTGTATCCTGATACCCTATAGAAACATAAGACATCGGCGTACTGGATGCAACATAATTTGTATTGAATAATGCCATTTCCCATGCTGCCTGTCCGCCCGAAGATAAACCTGAAACACTTATTCTAAATGGATCCAATTTATTATTGGTAACCATATAATCGGCAATTTGTGTTAGGTATGTATATTGATTTCCGCCCCACTTTCCCGGGCTTTGCATAAATAATAAATACCCATCGTAAGAACCATTATCTGCATCCGCACTTAATAGTGGCGCACCATTAAATAATTGAGTTTCATTATCTGTTATAGGTCCGGATTCACCGCCACCATGAAAAACAATGATCATGGGATATAGCTTGCCATCATTCACACCGGGAACATAAGATTTCGGAAATCTCAACCTAAATGCGCATCCATTATATATATACGCTTTAAAAGAATCCGTATTCCAGCTTAAACTTTTAGTTCTCATCCATTTACCAATCTGGTTTGATGGTGGCTTTGTGGGCTCGTTTGAACCATTATAATTAACCAGTGTATCTGCTGGATTTAATACAGATTGCCCAAGGATATTGCCTGTTGCAAGGAAAAATAAAATAATAAGGATAGATAGATTTTTATTCATAAGTATTTTATTCAAGACTTTGTATATAATAAAGGTATTGTGACATTTATAAATGGATTTTACCTTTTTTGTAAAATAGTATTTTTTTCTTGTGAATGCAAACTTTTAATCATTTATAGTACCTGGGAATTATTCAATTTTAGAGAGAATTTTTATAGCAGAGTAAGAAAAAATCAAATATCCTGTCAAAAGAGGTGTTTATTCAGCTTTGAAATATGTAATTCTATCCGATAGAATCTTAACTGTTCCTGATATTTTTAAAAGCCTGATTTCAGGAGCTTTTACACCTTCGTTTATGCTTAATTCTTCGTTTACTATTTTTCTTATTTCATCCCACGCATTTTCATCAATAAAAGATTGCAATAGAGCTGCTCCACCTTCAATCAAAATACTTTGAATATTCAAACCATAGCATGCTTTCAAAATTTGCTGAATAAGGTTTTCATTTTTTTCAACCTTATAAAATAAAACATTTTTATCATGCTCATTGTTCAAATAATTAAAAACAATTATTTGAGAATCTCCTTTAAAAATGTTCAGCGATCTATCTAATCGTAAATTCCTGTCTATAATTAACCTTATCGGACTTTTTCCAGACCACAAACGATTTGTGAGATGTGGATTATCAAACATCGCAGTATTTGTGCCAATTAAAATAGCAGTTTCTTCACTTCGCCATTTATGCACCAATCTGTTTGTAAACTCATTTGAAATCAATAATCTTTCACTTGCTTTTGTTCCTGCAATTTTTCCATTAAAAGTTTCAGCCCATTTTAGAATTATATAAGGTCGTTTTTTTTCGTGAAAAGTAAAAAACCGTTTATTTAATTGCCAACATTTTTTTTCTAATTTACTGATTATAACTGTGATTCCACCGGTTATTAATTTTTTAATTCCTTTGCCATCAACCTCTGTGAAAACATCTTTGCAACCAACAACAACTACAGGAATTTTATGTTTGATGATCAGATCTGTGCACGGTGGCGTTTTGCCAAAATGCACACAAGGCTCAAGCGAAACATATAAAACCGATGATGAAATATATTTTTTATCTGTTTCTGCAACACTTTCTATACAATTAACCTCGGCATGCGCTTCACCATATTTTTGATGAAAACCTTCTCCAATAATTTTATTGTTATAGACCAAAACTGCTCCAACCAAAGGGTTTGGCGCCACATTGCCTTTACCAAGTTTGGCTAACTGTAAGCATCGCTGCATAAACACTTCATCGATTTTTATTTCCTCATCTTTCATTTAGTGTAAAAATATTTAAAAATAAAGTAGCATTGCAAATGAGTATTGGCGAAGCATATCAGCAATGTTTATATCGGTTAAAACAAATTTATGATCATCGCGAAGCAGCCACTATTACTGATTTAGTAATTGAAAATATTACTGGCTTCAGAGCAAGTGATCGTGTGTTGAATAAAAACTTTTTGCTCACAGCAGAACAACAAAATTCGCTCACTTCTTACCAGATTGACCTATTGAAACATAAACCTGTACAATATGTTTTGAATGAAGCATGGTTTGCAGGAATGAAATTTTATGTAGATAAAAATGTTTTGATACCAAGACCGGAAACCGAAGAATTGGTTGAATGGATAAAGGAAAGCTTTCAAGAAGCAATAATTAGTGTCTTAGATATTGGAACGGGAAGTGGCTGCATAGCAATTTCATTAAAGAAAAAAATAGATGATGCAAAAATTACGGCGGTAGATATTTCTGAAAATGCTTTAGCTATAGCAAAGCAAAACGCAGAATTCAATAATGCAGAAATTAAGTTTTTTTTATTGGATATTTTAAATGAAAATAATTGGAAAAATTTGGGGAAGTTTGATGTTATAGTTAGCAATCCGCCATATATAAAACAAAGCGAAAAGTTTGGGATGAGTAAAAATGTTTTAAGCTACGAACCGCACCAGGCTTTGTTTGTAGCTGATGATGACGCGCTGCTATTTTATAAAAAAATTGCTGCATTTGGTTTGTATCATTTTAATAAAAAAGGAAAATTATTTTTTGAAATCAATGAGCAGCATGGCAAAAATGTTTGTGATTTGCTTGAAGAAGTTGGTTATAAAAATATTGAATTAAAAAAAGATCTTCAGGGAAAAGATAGAATGATAAAAGCAGTTTATTGTTTATAAACGATAGACAATAGTCTATCAACTTTTCCTCACTTCACATTTGCTACAACTCTTGCTCCTGCACGTTTTGCGGATTGCATGATCTTAAAAACCTGTCCGTAATAAGAACTTGTATCTGCATTTATAACCACGGAAGGCGTATCAACCAATGCACGCATTTTAGTTACCTGAAATTTTAAAACTGAATCAAGTTGATTTTCCTGTATCTGGTTTTGGCCAATATAAATTTTTTGATCTTTATCAATTGACACAACAATATTCTGTTTCACTTTGGTGTCTTTCGTTCCTTTTGGATTGTTCACTTTAATAACATTTGGATTGGCAAGTGTTGAGACGATTAAAAAGAATAAAAGAAGTATGAACAAAATATCATTCAGCGCACCTGTGTGCAATTCAGGATGTGAGCGAAATCTTTTTCTTATGTTCATTTTAAAATTTAAAAATCAAAATTTAAAGAAACACATATGCCAAATGCGTAAGAGAAAGATGAACGGAGCGTCGCAAGAATGTTCAATTTGTATTATGTTGCCCGTCACCAAAAAATTCTCATTATCTAGTCGGTTCCTGCAAAATGTCAATGAAATCAGCACTTGCAGCTTCCATTTTATTTGCTGTTTTATCAATTTGCGTTGATAAATAATTGAAGCCGACATAAGCCATCAGACCAATTATCAAGCCGCTTGCAGAGGTAACCATTTTTACATAAATGCCTCCGGCAATTACACTTAATTCAAAATTTCCTGTGCTGTTTATTTCATAAAATAATTGTATCATTCCAAAGATGGTTCCGAGAAAACCAAACATCGGCGCAATACCTGCGATGAGTGAAAGTATGTTGAGGTTGCGCTCCATTTTATACATCTCAAGCTTGCCAACATTTTCCATACTTTTTTCAATATTATCAATTGGTTTTCCTATTCGTTGCACTCCTTTGTCGATCATTCTTGCAACAGGATTGTTTGTATTTCGCGCTAAATTTCTTGCACCTGTAACATTGCCTGTTGTAATATTATCACGGATAATATTCATGAAAGTGGGTTCGATCTTGGATGCTTTTTTTATTGCGATCAATCTTTCAAAAAAAACAAAAATTGCAGCAGCGAATAAAAGATACAGCGGATACATTAACGCGCCGCCTTTATTTAAAAGATCCCACAAACTTATTTTGCCCGCATCTGCTTGCGATGCTGCTGCATTAATTATTTTGGTAGTTGTATCGGGCACCTGCAAAAAAATTCCCATTCTTTTTATTTTAGGTTTTTGCTAAAGTAGGTTGTTAATGTAAAAGAACGGCGTGCGTGTTAATAAATTTTAAGTGCTGCATCTTTTAAGAAAGATTTGGGAAAGATGAAATTGGATCAGGATATTTTTTGAATAATGTCATTTACCTTTTCCAGGATAAGAGGTTTATTTAAATATCCTTTTACAAAAGGATATTGATTAGTTCTTTCAACATCTCGTGGATTTTGAGATGATGTGAGCATAAAAATATTACAGTTGCTTTTTATTTTTTCAGGAAGATTATTGAATACTTCTAAAAATTCAAAGCCATCCATAATGGGCATTCTTATATCAAGTAAAATTAGTTCCGGGACTTTTTCAGGAGTTGCTTTAATTGTTTCTAAAAATTCCAAAGCATCAATTGCTGAAATCATTGCTGTGATTGATTCTGCCAACTTAGATTTTGTAAGTACATTTTTACTGATATAATTATCAATAGTATTATCATCAATTAATAATATTTGTTTCAGCTTCATAATTTATGCTATGCTTTCATCATGTTTGGAATTGAAATAGTAAACTTTGTTCCCTGTTTCAATTCTGATTGTATTTCAATAGTGCCGCCAAGTGTGGTGATTGTTTCTTTAGTTATATACATGCCAATGCCCGATCCGGTTGATGCTTTCGCTCCGCGATAAAACATCTCAAAAATTTTATCATGATATTAAGATGCTATTCCAATGCCATTATCTTCTACAATAATTCTTGCATGTGTTTGATCAGTTTCAACATCAATATCAACGCATGGATTTTCTTTCAATACATCTCGATATTTAATGGCATTCGATATTAAATTATCGAAAACGATACTGAGCCTTTTTTCATCCGAAATAAATTTGCCTGTTTGATGTATATGCACATTCGTCTTATATGATAAAACGTTTTCCATATATTTCATTTGTCCGCAGCTATTTTTTATCAATGCTTCAAAGTCTATCGTATCATGCTCAACTTCTGCGCGGGCATTGCGTGAATAGTATAGAATGTCTCTTATGAAATTGTCCAGTTTTGTTACTGTTGCCTGCATCATTTTCAAACATTCCTTCAGTGTTGCATTAGCATTTTCTGCATTCTCTTCAGCAATAAGAATCAATCCGAACAAAGAAGTAAGTGGAGCACGCATGTCGTGTGATGCACTGTAAACAAAGCGGTCTAACTCTGCATTGGTTTTTTTCAATTCTTCATTCTGGGCTTTGAGTAACTCTTCCTGTTTTATTTTTTCGGTAACATCTTGTCCTGTACCGCTCAATCTTATTGCGTTATTGTTCTTATCCAGGGTTGTCTTGCCTTTTGAATTAACAATAACTATTTTTCCATCAGGACGAATGCAGCGATGATAAAAATCGAAAGGTTGATTATTACTAAGCGTTGAAGTAACAATATCTGAAGACATTTGGCGATCCAATGGATGCACAACTTCCATGAATTTTTCATAAGAAGGTTCAAAGGCAGCGGGAGTGTACCCAAAAATTCTGTACAATTCATCCGACCATCTTACAGTGTTTGAAGTAATATCCCAATCCCAACTTCCTATACGCGAGATCTGTTGCGCTTCTGCAAGTAGTTGCTGTGATTGACTTACCAGCGCATACGATTTTTTTAAGTCGCTAATATTTCTTGCAACCATTAAAACTCCCTGTATATTATTGTTATTATAAATTGGCAAGAAGGATGATATAAAATCCAATTGTTTTTTTAAGCTGGTAGAAAGCATGAATTCTACGTTGATTATTCTTTCGCCGTTCAATGCTTTTTTTACTGAATCAATAAAATTTTTTTTATTCATATCATCAACACCAATAAAAAGATCTTTCCATTTAAAGTCTTTTTTATCAATTGATTCTATCTCAAGTTCAGCAGCACTGTTTTTATTAATATAAGTTATCTCCAATTGCGGAGAAATGCTTATCACCATCACCGGCATATTTTCTAAAAGCTGATCAGGATTTATTAATTCAGAAAGCGTGAATAATTTGTATTTACTTAAACTGATAACAGTAGCCAGGGAGAAAAAACTCATGAATAAAGATGTGATGGGAATAGCAGCCTGGTGAAAGACAAGTGGCAAAATCAATTGGCTTACAATGCCTGCTAATGCTGGTATTGCTATGCCTAAAGCAATTATTAAAGCTTGCTTGTAAACAATATTTTTTGTATTTCGCAATTTAAAAACATGCCTGAAAAGAAGTATAGTTGCTGTAATAACTTCACAGGCTATCCAATAGATTTGTATTTGATCAAGCGCAGAGGTATTGTGATAATTTACCCAGCCCCAAAATGTTGAATATGTAAAATTATGCGGGTAAAAATTAACCATGTATAATTCTACAAAAACAATTGCAGGCATGTATAAGATAAAGTATAAAGCACGCGAATATGCAATTCTGAACTCGCCAATATACAGCAGTGTAAAATTCAAACATATCGCACCCACAAAGATCCATGAAGGACTTAAAATATTTTCCCAGAGATCAGCGGTCTTTTCTGTAATACTTAACCTGCTTAGAACGTCGCTGATTTGCCAAAGAGTTAGTGATAAAACGAATAAGCCAAATAAATTAACGATCCTGTTTTTTGGCAACCTTAAAATAATGTAAACAATAACACATAAGTTAATCAATGCAGGAATAAAAGCAACTAAAAAACCCGATGGATTATGAAATGAAAAATTAAAAAATTTATCCATAAGGTTTAGCTGTGCAATTTGTACATCAACTTGTTTTTTCCAACATAAAACTTGCTAAGGTCATGATATGTAACACTGCAGTATTAAAAATATACTCAAAAATTAATCTTACCAAAATCAACAAAAATATACGTAGAAATTTTCACGAAAACTTTTTACTAAATTTTTTTATACACATCAGTTTATAATTTACAGAAAGAAAATCGAGGAACAAATTTGATTAAGATTTTTAAAGTTTGTAACACAACAGCGTAAAGGTTTATCTCATCTTTGCAAATGAAATTTAGTAAAATAATCTGATGAAATTATTTATAATAATTTTTAAACAGAAAATATAAATCTTCATCAACAAACGTCAAAAAAATAAAAAAATGGAACAGAATACACAAAATACAGCGCTGCTTGTAATGGATATGGAAATGGGAATTCTTGGCAATCTCCCAAATGCAAAGCCTTTGCTTAACAATGTAGCTAAAGCTATTGCAAGTGCACGCAATAATAAAATTCCTGTTATTTATGTAGTAGTTGGTTTTAGAAAAGGCACACCTGAAATAAGTTTAGATAATAAAAATTTTGCGAACAGCAGAGAAAGATTTACAAAGGTAAATATGGAAGAGTTTATGAAAATTCACGAAGACCTGAAGCCAAATGACGATGAGGTAATCGTTACAAAACGCCGTTTTTCTGCATTTACTGGCAGCGATCTAGAAGTAATATTAAGAGCCCAACACATCAGCCATTTGGTGCTTACAGGCATTGCTACCAGCGGAGTTGTGCTATCAACATTGAGAGAAGCTGCAGACAAAGATTACCGCATTACTGTAATAGCCGATTGCTGTGCTGATGCAGATGAAGAAGTGCACCGTGTACTTACTACAAAAGTTTTTTTGCGACAGGCAGACGTGATTAATGTAGAAGAATGGAGCAAATTGTAATGAAATAAAAAGGCAGATGGTGTAAATCAAAAAAAAATGATTACAACGATTGGCTATCAATTTTATATGATCATTATTTATCGTGCACAAATATTTATTTTGCATGATGAATAATATTAAAAAAGTGCCTGTTGCGAAATTAGGATACGATTTTATCCCGTCCAGATTTCTGCCGCTCGGCAATGATGAATATTATTTACGCAACCTTCAAAACAATACTGGCATTGATTATCGCGCACTTACTGCTTTAGAGATAGAGACATTATGTGCAAATGGAAATACCAGTGATAATTGGAACAATATTTTTGTATCAGAAGTTTTCAATCTATCTCTTATAAAGAATTGTAAGTTTTACGGACTGATAAGAATAGGAAAATTAGAACCCTTTTTTCTCGAGTTCAGCGATATGAAATATATGGTCGGTTTATATAATTCCACCATTATAAGTTGCGATTTGGGTGATAACGTTGTTGTTGATAATGTAAATTATTTATCGCATTATATACTTTGCAATGAAGTAATAATAGTAAATGTGAATGAGATAGCAACAACCAATCATTCAAAATTTGGTAATGGAATTTTAAAAGAAGGCGAAAACGAAAGTGTGCGTATATGGATGGAAATATGCAATGAGAATGCGGGTCGCAGCGTGTTGCCATTTAATGGTATGCAGCCCGGCGATGCATTTTTGTGGAGCAAATATCGCGATGATGCAGAGTTGATGGAATGTTTTAAAGAGTTTACCAAAAAAGAATTTGACGAGAAACGTGGTTATTATGGAAAGATCGGAGAACGAACGATCATAAAAAATTCGGCTATTATAAAGGATGTATGGATAGGAAGCGATGCCTATATAAAAGGCGCTAATAAAATTAAAAATATTACCATCAATTCAGGCAAAGAAGGCAAAACACAAATTGGTGAAGGTTGTGAATTAGTGAACGGAATTATTGGTTACGGCTGCCGGATTTTTTATGGTGTAAAAGCTGTGCGTTTTGTAATGGCTTCAAACTCACAATTAAAATACGGTGCTCGTTTGATCAATTCATATCTTGGAAACAATGCAACCATTTCATGCTGCGAAGTATTGAATTCATTGATATTTCCGGCGCATGAGCAACATCATAATAATTCATTTTTATGCGCCGCATTAGTTATGGGTCAAAGCAATATTCCCGCAGGCGCAACCATTGGAAGCAATCATAATTCAAGAGCCGCAGATGGTGAAATAATTGCGCAGCGTGGCTTTTGGCCGGGCTTATGTGTTAGCCTGAAACACAATTCGAAGTTTGCATGTTTCATTATGCTTGCCAAAGGTGATTATGCGTATGAATTAAATATTCCCATTCCTTTTTCACTCATAAGTATTGATGAAGCAAAAGATTGTTTATCCCTTATGCCTGCTTATTGGTTCATGTATAATATGTATGCGCTTGCGCGTAATGCTTGGAAATATAAAGACCGTGATAAGCGCTTTGAAAAAATTCAAAACCTTGAATATGATTATCTCGCACCTGATACTATAAACGAAATGTTTGATGCATTGCATTTACTGGAAACCTTTACAGGAAAGGCTTTTAGTAAACAGCATAATAAATCTGCTCTTCAAAATTCATATCAAAAAATTGGTAAAGATCTGTTGGAAAAAAATGACAACATTGTTGATGAACTTGAAATTATTGCAGAAGGTTTTGAAAATTCAAAACGAAAAACTGTTTTGTTGAAAGTGAGAAAGGCTTACTCAATGTTTAAGCAAATGATCTTTTTTTATGGCATGTGTGAAGTTGTAAAATTTATTGAACAAAAAAATTTTACATCATTAAATGATCTCCAAAAAGTATTGAATGAAAATTATACTCGTGAAAATTGGTTGAATGTTGGCGGACAATTATTCCGTTCAGAAGAAATTGACACTATCAAAACAAAAATAAAAAGTGGTGAAATACAGTCGTGGGTTGCATTACACAATATTTATAAAAAGCAGGGTGAAGAATATTCCGAACAAAGATTCAAACATGCAATTGCTTCACTGGAAGAAATTGAAGGGATTTCCTTAAAGACAATTTCTTCAAAAAAAATAAATGCTTTGCTTGATAAATTAATGGAAATTAAAAATTGGATGATCGAGGAAATTTATAATTCACGAAAAAAAGATTACACTAATCCTTTTAGAAAAATGGTGTATGATTCTGAAGAAGAAATGAATAAAGTGCTTGGAAAAATGGATGAGAATTCTTTTATAAAAGATCAACAGAAAGAAGCAGAATTATTTTCTTCCCGCATACATGCATTACAGAAAAATTTCAGAGCAGAAACTGTAGTCAAAAATCTTCAACCATAATTCTATCTTCTCTTTTCGTAATTATTAATTTTTGTAAAAGAATAATTTTGTAAAAATTGAGCAACTGATGACAACAATAGAACTTTCACGTGAGCAAAATGATTATGGTTTTGAAGTTAAAGATGCGTTCGGTCATGTAATAAAAACAGATACAAGTCCTGAAAGCGGTGGTAAAAATTTTGGTGTAAGACCCATGCAATTATTATTGATGGCGCTTGGAAGCTGCACCAGCATTGACGTTATAAGCATTTTGAAAAAGCAAAAACAAGATGTAAAAGATTATAAAGTAAAAATAAACGGCGAGCGCGAAGCAGGAAAAGAACCTTCCTTATGGAGAAATATTTTTATTGAATTTTATATTTACGGAGATGTGGATGAAGATAAAGCTAACCGTTCAGCAGAACTTTCTATTAATAAATATTGTTCGGTTGCAGCAACTTTAAAAGCGGCTGGTGCAACAATTCAATGGAAAGTTTTTATTGATGCAGCATAAATATTTCATTACAATCATAAACAAAAAATAATGCAAAAAAATTTGCATCCTTTAAGTAAAGCAGTGCGCATACGAGCTGAGAAAACGAATGCGATGGAACATTCCACACCATTATTTTTATCAAGCAGTTTTACTTTTAATGATGCTGAAGAAATGCGCGCGGCATTTGCAGATGAGAGTGATGCAAATATTTATAGCCGTTTCAGCAATCCAAATGTTGATGAGTTCATTGCTAAAATGTGTGTACTCGAAAACGCTGAAAGTGGCTTTGCCACTGCATCTGGCATGGCTGCTGTTTTTGCTTCCATCTTTGCTCTGCTTAAAAACCGCGATCACTTAATTTGTTGCAGTTCGGTTTTTGGCAGCACATTTACCATCGTTACAAAATATCTTTCGCGCTATGGAATCGAGCATACTTTGGTTAATGCGAGTGATAAAGGCGAATGGGAACAAGCAGTAAGGGCGAATACAAAAATGATTTACATAGAAACGCCAACAAATCCTCAACTTGAAATTATTGACTTGCAATGGGCAAGTGATTTTGCCACAAAGCACAACATTATTTTGAATGTAGATAATTGTTTTGCCACACCTTTATTGCAAAGACCAATTGATTATGGTGCACATCTTGTTGTTCATTCTGCAACAAAATGGATCGATGGTCAGGGAAGAGTTTTAGGAGGAATAATTGTTGGGAAAAAAGAATTGGTGCATGAAATTTATTTATTCTGCAGAAACACAGGTCCAACGCTTTCTGCTTTCAATGCATGGATACTTAGTAAGAGCCTTGAAACCCTAGATGTGCGTATGCAAAGGCATTGCGAGAATGCTCTGAAAGTGGCACAGGCATTGGAGAATTATCCAAAAATATCTTTTATAAAATACCCTTTTTTACCAAGTCATCCGCAATATGAAATTGCAAAAAAACAAATGACATCAGGCGGAGGTATTGTTTGTTTTGAAATAAATGGCGGACTTGAAAGCGGCAAAAAATTCTTAAACAATTTGCAAATGCTTTCAGTTACTGCAAATCTCGGTGATACAAAAAGTATTGCTTCACATCCAGCAAGTACAACACATTCTAAACTTAGTGAAGCAGAAAGATTATCTGTAGGAATTACGCCCGGATTAATTCGTATCTCAGTGGGTCTGGAATATGTTGATGATATAATTAATGATATAAAACAGGCCTTGGATAAAAGCTAATCGAGCAAAAAACTCACGATATTATTGTGCAGTAATAAGGTTTTAAAAGAAGCAAATTTTCTCCCAGTTTTTATGAAATGTATTTTCTAATTAAGGCAATAAAATCTTTTCGCGCAATCATTCTTGCGCCAAGGCTTTCAAGATGCTTTGTATAAACCTGGCAATCAATTAATGCAAAATTCTCATTTTGCAATTGCTGCACATAATTAATGAATGCAAATTTGCTTGCATTATTTTTTGTGCTGAACATGCTTTCGCCAAAAAATATTTTACCTAAACTAACACCGTACAAACCGCCAACTAAAGTATCATTCATCCATGTTTCAGCACTATGCGCAAAACCTTTGAGATGTAAATTAATAAAAGCTTTTTCTATTTCATCAGTTATCCATGTGCCCATTTGTTCAACTCTTTCAGTGGCTTTGCAATTATGTATTACTTCTTTGAAAGCCTTGTCAACAGTGAAGTTGAAAGTATTCTTCTTCATCAACTGTTTCATGCTTTTGCTCACTTTTAATTCTTCAGGGAATAAAACAAAGCGTGGATTCGGACACCACCACAACGGAATATTTCCTTCATACCATGGAAAAATTCCCTTTTTATATGCAAGCAATAATCGTTGTTCAGAAAGATCGCCGCCTGCGGCAAGCAAGCCATCTTCAAGTGTATCTTCAACCGGTGGAAAAATTAATTTTTCGGTTAAGATGTGAAGCGGCACGAAGAAAATTTATGAGTGATGAAGATGTAATATATTGTTATTGCGGAAAATTATTTTATCAAATTATACTTTTATCTTTTCAACTGTCGCGCTAATATTCCGTCCCGTAATTTCATCACACATAGATTTTAAAGTAGTATACTCTCCATTTTTCACAGCATATTTTCCCTTTGTATGAATAAACATAGCGCATTGTTCAGCCTGCTCCGGCGTGTGTGCACAAACTTCTACCAGCGTTTCAATTACCCATTCAAAAGTGTTTATATCATCATTCCAAACTATCAAACTAAAAGGAAACTGCACATCTGATAATACATCACTTTCAGACACTTTAAAAGGCTTTGCCATATCATTCTTCACTTTATTCATGCATCAAAATTATTTTATTTTTCGAATAAATTTTATTGAATAATAATTGAAAAATAATTAAACTTCAAAAAAAATTATGCAAAAAAAGTTAACGGTTATTGGCTGCATTTCATTAAAGCAAAGATCCAAACACCAACAATGGAAGCGCAAGTATTTTCTTTTTATGAAAAACAAATATTTTAAAGTTCACGTGTATAATGGATGCTGAGGAAATAAAATAGAATTATGGGAACCTAAAGATGAAAATTTAATGGTTAATAAAAATTTGTATAAAGTTTTTCAGCACCTATATTTGCACTCCCAAAAGGGAGCATAGCTCAGCTGGTTTAGAGCATCTGCCTTACAAGCAGAGGGTCCGCGGTTCGAACCCGTGTGCTCCCACAAAAGCCCCTCGCAACGAGGGTTTTTTATTTTCATACATTCATCATGCGGCATTGAGGTTACCCAAATAGTTACCCAAAAATGCCGATATGATTATACTCCCAAAAAATTGCAGAGCAGGAAACTTTACAGTTTTTCCTTCAAACTGGAAATCAGCAAAAGCGAACGCTTCACTCAAATGGAAGATTTCTTACTGGTTTTATGATGATACCTTACATGAAAGAAAGAAAATTGTTTGCAAAGCTTTCAATAATGTAAGCTCATTACATGAAAAGCAATCTTTGATTGAAGCTTGGTTAAAACGAGAAACCCAAGAACTATTTTGCGGCAATAACAAAATTCAAAACAAACGTGTTACGGATAGCAAAGTAGAAATTACTTCGTCTTCATCTTTTATAACTGCATTGCAATACGCATTAGGTAAAGTAAAAGTTGTTGATCAAACAATGCGGGATTTGAAAACGTGTTTGAAATATGTTACAATGGCATCTGATAATTTGGAGTATCACTCGCTCACTATTACGGATATTAAAAGAAAACACATAAAAAATCTGTTGGAAACATGCAGCAAACTAAAGTCATATTGGAGCGCCAATAGTTATAATGTTTACAAAAAGCATCTTTCAATCTTGTATAAAATATTAGTTGAAGAAGATATTGTGGAGACAAACATTTTACGCGATGTTCATAAACAAAAAACAATAACAAGAATTCGCGAAACACTTACATCTGATGAACGCAAGAAAGTAGCTAATTACTTAAGCCAGCATGACCAACGATTTTGGAAATTTACACAAATTTTCTTTCACAGTGGTGCAAGAATGACTGAACTTTTAAAAGTGAGGTACAAAGATGTGGATTTGAAGAACCAACGCTTTAAGGTTACTGTGCAAAAAGGCAAAGCATATCGTGAAGAATTTCGGATAATAAAAGATTCCGTTCTTCATTTGTGGCAGGAAATAGTTATGCAGGCATTACCTGATCAGTTTCTTTTCAGTGTTGGTTTATTACCAGGGAACACTTCAATCAATCGAGCCCAAATCACAAAGCGATGGCGAACAAAAGTTAAAAAGAAACTATCTGTAACAGCAGATTTTTACAGTTTAAAGCATTCTAATTTAGATGAAATCTCTGCACGAATAGGAATAGACCAAGCTCAAAAAATGGCAGGGCATTCAACAAAGAAAATGACTATGAATTATGCGACTGGCGAAATCGAAAGAAATTTAGACCGGCTTAAAAAGGTTGATAATAAATTTTAGATTAAATCAAAACTATCTGCAGCTCGATTTCCTACTTTTGTGAAAATCCTGATAGGTTGAAAAGACAACCAATTAAATTTCTGAATGAAAATATCATTAAAGATACTTCTTCGGTCAATAACCCGAACACTGATGGCAATTCAATTCTTAGTGAATTAAGAAGCTATTTAACAAAAGGTATTGGTGTTTCATATAATGAATTTTTCCGTTTACATCCTTATGAAAATAGCATCTTTGAATTAAGCGCGGGCCAGGTAAATTTTATTTCAAAAAATGAAGATCGTGGTTACGTAATCGAATCCCACTATTCATTGACAAAGAACGACGTATGGCAAGAAGAACGCAGATATTTCAAAGATGTTGTTTATTGTACAGTAGAATCAATTATTCAACGCGCAATAGCAAAAGTTGATATTTATAAAACTGATAATTGGAACCTGCGCAAACTTAATCATGCGCTTGCTGCTAATAGAAAGGCATTAAAAAAAATTGTTGACGATTTCAAAGAATCAGAGTACAACCTATATTTTGTATTTCTTTATCCATTAATAAAAAATCTTTTAGACAGTTTAAAAGCTGATGCCAAAACGGATGAATTTGAAACGTTTACAATAGGGCAGATATATGAGATAGGTATTAAGCTGAAACCCATCGCTCTTCCTTTGCCTCAAATCCAAATAAAAAAAGCGATGTTTTTTAATGCTTTAGTTAAAGATAAATTTCTTGATAGTAATGAACGGGATTTATTTTTTTCTCATCTTTCTATAGGCTTCGGCCCAAATGGCGGAAAAATTAAATGGTTGGAAACTACTAATTTACTCCATTATTTCTCAAAAGGGTTAGCTGACCGCAATCTCATCATAAGGTCGGAAGATTTTGTAGAAGCCGCAACAGCTTCATTCGTTAACAAGTTTGGTTATCAATACAAAAATATTGGAAGCTCTAAACAACCAAAAAATAAAGACAAAGAAAAGCGTGAAAAACTAGAAAGCATCTTACAACTTTTTGCGCCAAAAAAGTAATTTCTTCTGCTACAATTATTGAATTCCTGTCGTCCGACAAAAAATGACTTCACGTCCCAATTGAGTTTGTTATAAGAAGTTCTGTAGTCTTCTGTTTTGCCTCTTTAGCTAGGTGATTGTTTGTATTGGTGCCTTGTAACTTGGCTGAATTATCCATTTAAACTTAAAAACATGAGTGAAGTTTTCAACGGTTACATCCCGCCAATAGATGTAAAAATTGAACGGGCAATAAAGGCGGCAAATATGATAAAAGAAATTCGCACGCCTCAACCGCAGCAGTTTACCGAAGGTTATATCGTCATTTTTGATGACCAAGAAAATTTGAGACATTATGAACCAGCTGCAAGATTTTTGAAAAAAATATTATTTGATGTTTTGAAGAATGAAGTCCACTTCGTCAAGCTAACAGCAGACTTATCTGCATTTTTCACAGATTATAAAGTTCCCAAGGAATGTAAAGCCGCGTTTATTTTTAGTAGTGAGTATTCAGCAACAATCAACCAATCGCAAAACAAAATCGATGAACTGTATCTGAAGGAAATGATTTTTGATGATGAGTATGGTATTCCTTTCATGATCAATGATATAAGCCCTTTAATTGCTCTATTTCCTGAATACAATAATTAATTATAAACTCATGCAAAAGATAAAAATTAAACGACGTGTCTATGTATATCAAAAGATCAAGGCAAATGATGAGATAATTGCAGGCAAAAGACACTTTTTTTCAATGCCTTATGTTGCTCTAATTATACAGGACTTAGATGAGATTTATATGCTAATTGGACCCCGTAAGCTATTCGCTCTGCTAAAAGAGCTCAAAATTATTCATATGACGGAAAATTATCCGCTACCACCTTATGATAAAAAAGGGTATTTCAGAACTTATGACAGGATAGTTCCTATCGGCAGGCGAGAAAAAATTAGGCACAATAAATTGTATGCGACTCGTAAAGGCATCCAGTTCATTATCAACCGGATTAAAAAGTATGCAGAAAAGCGCGAATGGACTGACCATAAGGAAAAGCCTCCCCAAAAAAAAGTAGTGTATTATATTTCTTTACCACTTAACAAGCAACTATCATGTTTTCAACCGTAATCAACAACAAAGAAATAAAATGGATGTCCACGTATGACATATACGTGGCTCTCGGGCACATGGGAATGGAAAAATGGAATACACGAAGATTGTTGGAAGCACTCCGTAATAAAGGAATTCTAAACAATTTGAATATTCCTAAAATTGAATACGTGCAGGAATTAAAGGTGTATTATCACTTTAGGGCGATTCAGGGATTAAACAGTATCAAGCAATTAAAGCATGAAAACGTTGATATCTACCTTAATGAAGAATATTTGGAATGGCTGTCTGAACTTTTACAACGCAAGCCTAAGAAGAATTCTTAACAATTTCTCTTACCATGTTGCAACCTATGATTATCGCACTGGTGTTTGGGAATGGCGCCGATGTCTGGATCATAATCATTCCCCTTTTTTGAAACTAAAAAACAATCAAACATGAGTATAAATAGCAAAATTCAGTGGACAGATCATACTATTAACTTTTGGATAGGATGCATCAAATTGAGCCCTGGCTGTCGGAATTGTTACATGTATAGAGATCAAACACGCTACGGGAATAATCCCGCTAAAGTTGTTCAGGTCAGCAAAAAAACAATCGATAAAATCCTGAAAGATGCAAAAGCAGGAGACATGATCTTTACTTGTTCCTGGTCAGATTTTTTTCTCGAAGAGGCAGATGCCTGGAGACAGGAGGCTTGGGATATAATACGAAGCCGACCTGATCTTCATTGGCAAATTCTTACAAAGCGCCCCGAACGAATTAAGGAGTGCTTGCCTTCAGATTGGGGAGAAGAAGGGTATGCGAACGTATGGCTGGGGGTAAGCGTTGAAAACCAAGATTATATCGACAGAGCAGTAGAACTTTTTCAATTAAGCACAAGGACACGAAAGTGGAAAACTTTTATATCGTATGAACCGGCAATAGGACCGCTTGATTTAGAAGCGGAGCTAACAGAAGGAGAATTCGCGGAATTGGATTGGGTGATTTTAGGCGGCGAAAGTGGAAATGAAACAGGAAAATTTCGTTACCGTGAATGCAAGCTTGAATGGTTTGAAAAAATTGTATTGCAATGCAAAGCGCACAATATTCCTGTTTTTGTCAAACAACTTGGAACATACCTTTATAAAGAACTTAAACTCACTGATAGGGTTGGAGGAAATATTGATGAGTTCCCTGACAACTTAAAGATAAGGGAGTTTCCGCAATAGAAAATATAGGCGAGTGTTGAGCTCGCCTTTTTGCTTGTGTAACCATCATAGTAATAGCTATTTTTCCTTGTTTTAGGTTCATCAATCGGGAGTATAATTCGCGATTGGTATAAGGTTAGCAAATCATTCCAAAGTTAAGTTTTTTAGTCCAACTAAAACTTTGATTATCAGCTTTTTATCGCTAAAAGAGGAATCATAATGAAGAATAAGTACTAAGAAAGTTGGTTGATAATATTGATATATTAAGAAATTCTTCTTTCTCTCTCGTTGCAAAGCTTACCTTTAAGAAAACAAAACCGTACAGACATGAAACAAGCTATTCAACTTCTCACAGCCTGCTGCATCATTCTTTTTTCATCTTCCATAAATGCACAAAGCTGGAGCCTTACCGGCAATGCCGGGACTAACGCAAACAACAATTTCATTGGAACAACGGATAAGACCGCTTTTACGATCCGCACAAACAACAGCGACCGTATCCGCGTGTTATCAAACGGAAAGGTTGGTATTAACAACGACAAACCTGCTTTCAAGCTTGATGTAAAAGGCTATATAAACACGGACGCTGATTCAGGTTATTGCATTGGTGGTGTTCCTCTTTTCCAGTATCGCTTTGGAAGCAATCTCATCTTGGGGCAGAACGCCGGCCATGATTTGCAGCCTTCAACGCATGACAACATCACTCTTGGAAACGATGCACTTTTTTTGAATGAATCCGGCAGTGGCAACGTCGCTATAGGATCGTTTACAATGGCGTCCTTGGACTATGTAAGTAATAACAATACAGCAGTTGGGACTGAAGCAATGTATGCACCGCAGGCCGGAACAGCAAATTCAGCATTTGGTGCGAGCGCATTAGGTGGATTAACGGATGGAATTGATAATACTGCTATCGGTGCAAATGCTATGATAACTTCTGGAGCGAATGGATTGACTGGTGCTACCGCTGTTGGTTACAACACACTTCCGAAGCTTATGTATGGAGATTATTCCACTGCTATAGGTTACGGATCTCTTTCATCTCTTCAGGCTGGTCAAAACAATACTGCATTAGGTTATATGGCGGATGTGAGCGATTCTGTTGGCTTTTCAAACGGCACAGCACTCGGCAGTCAATCATTAATAGCTGCGTCAAATCAAGTCCGTATAGGCAACAGTAGTGTCACAAGTATTGGCGGTTACGCAGATTGGACTAATATCTCAGACGGACGCGTGAAGAAAAACATAAAAGAAAATGTGCCAGGACTTGCTTTCATCAATAAACTTCAACCAATCACATACAACCTTGATCTTGATGCTGCGGATAAGATTATTCAACGTCCGCAGTTGAAAGATGCAACAGGCAAGATCATTCAGCCTTCACAGGATGAATTAGCAGCTCGCCAAACGAAGGAGAAGATAATATACACGGGCTTCATCGCTCAGGATGTGGAGACCGCAGCACAATCATTGAATTATGATTTCAGCGGCGTAGATGCAGCAAAGAACAACAAAGATTTGTATGGACTGCGTTATTCTGATTTCGTTGTTCCTTTAGTAAAGGGTGAACAAGAACTATCTGCACAAAATGATTCCTTAAGGGCTGAGATTGCTCAACTAAAAGCAATGGTTACACAGCTTGCAAGCCGTTTAAATCAAAGTATAAACAGCGTCAAGTTATCATCAGCATCGCTTGAACAAAATGTACCTAATCCTTTTGAAAGCTCAACAACAATAGCATATACGCTTCCTCAGAATTATTCGAAGGCGCAGCTTATCATCACTGATAAAACGGGCAAAACCTTGAAAGCAATAGCCCTGTCAGGTAATGGCAAAGGTTCTGTAAACATAGATGCAACAAGTCTTTCAGCGGGAATATACAGTTATTCAATGCTGGTGGATGGAAATTTAGATGGCACCAAACAGATGGTGCTGGCGAAATAGATGGATAATTGCTAAAGCATCTATTTCTTTATTCCAACGCTGCGAGATATAAAATAACATCTCCATTAATGTCCTAGCTAGCGGGCGCAACAACTTGGTTGATGATATAAAGCGTTTTTAAACACAGATATACCGCCAGAAAAAAGATTGATGAAAGAGTTATGGAATCATCGTTGAGGAAATATAAATATCTCGGGGATAGGTTAACCGATAAAAAATATAAAGGTGCAAACTGCTCAGCAGTCATGAGAAGCAATGGTAAATGCATTCGCGGAAAAAACGGAAATATGCTTGTGAAATTTGAGACTGGAGAAATTGTAAATGTTGTTGGTAGATTATTGAGAAAGATGAAATGATATAACGCTTAACCCTGTAACGTTGCCCTTAAGCGGAACTATCTTCGAAAGAATCAGCAGAAAAGGAGATCTTTGGTCAAACATTTTGAATCAAAAACTTATAAAACAGAATACGGAAGGTCAAAAACAATAATGACCAACTGTAATATAGACTGATTAGGAAATTGCGCGTCAAATTCAATAGTTTTTACTCTTTCAAGTATATTGCTTTGATTTTTTGATTCTGAAATAGTTTCAATCCAATATTTAATATCATGAAAAACATCCTCATCAGGAAGTGAGTTAGTCCATGAAGCTATATCTCCAATTAATACTATATCTGACCCTTCGGTAAAACATAATATGTCGTGTAAAGTACTAATGATCTTAGGAGCTAAAGGTGTGGTTAGATCAATGTCTTTCATTGCTTTTTGATTAAAATATGTCAAGCACGATCCCATATTTATGGCATGACTTTTATTTCTGTTTATAAAACACTATTATGGCAAAAACATCAACAGGTCTTTCACAAGACCGTGAAAAGGTTGCAGGTGGTCAGGAATATGAAGTAAACTATGAAGCCAAAAAAACCAATTCATCTGCTGAAGAAGTAAAGAAAGCGGTAAAGTCCGAAGGTAATTCAAGGAACAAGGTTGAAAAGAAATTAGGAAAAAAATAAGTTATCTATTTGAAAACTGCTGGCAACTTTTATATCTGAAAAGAGATCAAACAGCTTGAACAAAAACTGCAGTTATTGCTACAGCAATGGCAGCCGGAACAATTAAAAAATGTAAGCAGCATAAAGGGTATTGGCAAAAGAGCTGCGGCAATGCTGATCGTATTTACACAAGGATTTAAGTATACCAAAAATCATCGCCAGTTGATAAGCTTTGCCGGTTTAGCACCCACGCAGTATAGCAGTGGCAGCAGCATAGAAGGCAAGTCCAGGATATACAAACGGGGTGGAAAAAACTTGCGTGATGTGCTGTACATGTGCAGCATGAATGCTATGAAAACCAATCCGGCGTGCAAGGCTCTTTATGAAAGGTTAAGAGCAAATGGAAAGACCGGAAAACAGGCACTGATAGCAGTATGCAATAAATTATTAAAACAGGTATTTGCAGTGGTAAAAAACAACAGTTTGTATCAACCGAATTATTGTTCACCAAAACCTTAAAAAAGATCAACTTTTATTTGTTTTTTTACACTGTTCATGTTGGCTGTAGGCTGGCTTAGAACCACTTCTTTATTTTCAAGATTTCTTGTGCTATAAAATCACTCGCTTGATTTGAATCAAATTTTCCATTTGTAAAAAAAAGAGAAAAGTCATTTGATATTTGCCAGTTGCCTTTTCCTTCATTTTCATAATACTCCCATTTAAGTACTTTAAGTTCCTTTTTAATAACTTTAAAAGACTTGTGTTTGTGATTTATATTTTCAATGGAGAGCCCAAGTTGCATTTGGTTATCGTCTTCTTGTTCCCAAAACCCAATTACCAGTGCTCCGCCCTGAAATTTACTTTCGATTCCGTAGAATCCGAAATTTAATAATTTACATGGACCGCTTTTTAATCCCGTATTAGATATTAGCGAATCTTTTATTCTTGCTAAAAACTCATCCATTTTTGAAATTTTCTCTTTTATATTTTTCAAAGCATTTTTGTCTGACAGGTTAAATGAAATTATTGTACTCATCTTTTCTTGAATTAAAAAATTAGCAAATTCTATGGAGATATGATTAGCGCAATTATTTAGAAGATTGTAAATTTCATACCATCTTATATGTTTAAAACTTACAGGAAATTTGCTGGTTTCTTCAAAATATTTTGTTAAGTAGATTAAATACTTTCTCTTAGCTGGATTTTTTTGTAATAAATCGCAATATCTATTAAGCTGCGACTTTTGTTGGGTAGAATCGATTTTGCATTCAATGATAATAACGGTATCATTATTAATACTGATAAAAATATCAGGCCTTCCGAATTTATTTTTTATATACTGGGTTTCGCAAGTAAAAGTTTTAACTATGTCATTATAACCAATCTTTTTTAAAAAATGCTTTCGAAATGCTTTGTCTGCTGTCAAAGAGTATGATAGTATTTCTGTTAGGAAATTTTCTTTTTGATTTATTGATTCACATTGCTTGTATTTGTATAATCTATGGAAAAAACTGTTCATAGTTTAAAGTTTGCAAAGCTTACAGCCAACGTTTCAGGTATTTGCGATGGCAGGGCATTTATTGGACGTCCCGCCGGTTCAAAATGCCTGATTAAAAATATGACCCGTCCTGAAAAAAGTTGAGTGATTTTTAATAATAATCCTGTTATTGGTTGATGAAGATAATACATCCTGAATACGGTTTACTTTTTTAATGTTTGCCCGTGCGTTTGCAAAATATTTGCGGTTGCTCTCAACAGCTAAAGCAAATATTTGTGTGCGCTGGCTTGCTTAAGTTTCCTGCATAGTTGCCTCCTTTAGTTTTGATGTGTAATAATAGTTTTTCCATCTTCTTATCTGCGGCCCTTTTTGTTCATGCACAACAGCCGGTATCTGCCAGTTTAAACTCGAATGCCTTCTTCTGTGGTTGTAGATAGTTATACATCTGGAGATGTGTATAGATGCTGCATGTATATCAATATAATTACTACTGATGAGTTCTGTTTTCAGTATGCCGTTTACTCTTTCTGCTATAGCATTTTCTAACGGGTCTCCACTCTCTGTCATGCTGATCATCACATTGTGTTCCTTCAATAAACTTACATACTCATTGCTGCAATATTGTATGACCCGATCTGAGTGGTGGATAACAATTGTTTCTGTTGGCTTTTGTGCCAGTGCCTGTTTTAAAGCAACTGCAGCCGAACTTACTTTCATATCATCACTTACATGATACCCTACGATCTTTCTTGAGTAGGCATCTGTGATTAAAAACAGGTATGCAAACCTTTCTTTTAAGGGTATATAAGTAATGTCTGATACCCAAAGCTCATGCGCCTTCTCCGGGCTAAAGCCCTTTGCCAGGTTGGGATAGCGATAATAATGATGCTTACTCATAGTAGTATAAACATTGCGTTTGGTTTTGCGCACTAACAATTTGTTTCTCTTCAACAGATCAAAGAATTTATCCCTGCCCATGCTAATGTTATATTGTTTGAAAAATGGTTTAAATCTTTTTCAGCAATATCAATCATGGTATTGAGTGCTTCTGTTCGAAGCTTTTCCCATTCTAATTGCTTTTCCAGTACAGCTATCTTTTGCTGTAAAACTTCTGCTGACTCGTGTTGTTCTGTGTTTAATTTATTGTATTTATTGCTCATGCTGTAAACAGAATATTGCTGTTGCTTTTTTGTGAGCGGCAAGTTATGAATACCCTGGGGAATCATTACCCATTTGTTGATTACATCCCGGCTCATGCCATACTTTGCGGATAACATGAGTTTTTCAATTAAGCATTTGTTCTGGCTGACCAATCACTATTGCCATGCCTTCACAAATGCTTGAAGGTTGGGCGTCATTTTATTCAGCCCGTTAAACTTTAAGCCGTTTTGTTTGAGACTTATAAAAAGGTTAACTTCTTACACAAGCACTAGTTTAAAGACTTCACATTAAAAAAAAACAGATTGCATAAAATATATTTTAGACATTTCAAATGCTTATGAAATATTATTTTATTGGTTTTCTTTTTCAAACGATTAATGTTTTTTACCAAAACGTCGAGACTGCACAGGTTTACACAGCCGGTTATAAAAACAATTCTTAATAGATTCATCTAGAATTTATAAGCCTAATACATCAACAACAGGTTCACTTCATTTCAGACCGTTTGAAATGGACGTTTGGTATCCGGCTACTTCCAAAATGCTGATGAGGTTCCAATGAAGTATGTTGACTTTGTAATGCTGCTACAGGAACGTTCTAATAGGTTTCAGAATGATACGGTTTATAACAATCTTACTTCAGAATTGTTACAATACATAAACGTAAATCTTCAAATCCGCGACACATCAAAACTGCTTCAGCTAAAAACAAATAGCTACAAAAATGCAGCAGCAGTAGATAAACATTTTCCTTTAATTATATACCAATGTTCGTACAATGGAATGAGCTATGAAAATATTCCCTTTTTTGAGCAGCTTGCAAGCAATGGGTTGGTAGTTGCCTGTATAACCTCAATTGGTCGTTATCCCGGAAATATGACTACGAAGTCAGAAGATTTGATTGAACAAGTAAAAGACGGCATTTTGGCAAAGCAATATTTGAAAACTTTATCAAATATTGACTCAGCAAAAATAGGATGCGTCGTTTATAGTTCGGGAGGGTTGGCTTCATGCTTATGGCGATGAATGACAAAAATATAAAAGCAAATCTTTCGCTCGATGGCTCTGAAATGTTTTATTACAAAGATTCAGAAATTAGTAATTAACTTACTTTCGAAAGTCTTACTATACTTAATTCGCTTGTGCGCAAATTATGCAACCAATAAAGGCAATAATAGTAGATGATGAATTGCAAAGCAGAAATTTACTAAATAAAATGCTGGAGCAATATTTCCCTGAAATTTCTATAGTGAGTGAAGCTTCGACTGTTGAAGAAGCAATCAATGGAATTAAGCAACATAACCCGACTATTGTCTTTCTTGATATTCAAATGAAAGGCGAAACAGGATTTGATCTCCTAAATCGCTTACCAGAAATTAATTTTAATTTCATTTTTACAACCGCATTCGACCAATATGCAATTAAGGCATTTCGTTTTAATGCAATTGATTATTTGCTGAAACCGATTTTAACAGAAGAATTAATAGAAGCCGTAAATAAAGTAAAGCAAAGAATAATTCCGGCACAAGCTGCTTCTAAAGAGCAAGTTCAACAATTAAAAAAGGATATACAAAAGCCTGGAAAAATTCATGATAAAATTGCAGTGCCAACATCTGAAGGTTTTGTTATAATCCCTGTAAATGAAATCGTATATTGTCATGCAAGCAGCAACTACACTGAATTTCATCTTGCTGATAAAAAATGTATTGTATCAAGCTATACATTAAAACAATATGATGAATTGTTAACCACTCAATCTTTTTTTCGTGCACACCGTTCATATCTCATAAATATGAACCATGTAAAAATGTATCGTAAAGGAGAAGGAGGAGAAATTATCATGAACAACGGGCACGAAATAGAACTTTCACGCACACATAAAGATAAATTTATGCGTCTTTTAAATATACGGCAGTGAAAATTTTGCTTTCTCATATTTTCTTTTTATACACAATATTGTTATTCACTTTCAATCTTTATTCACAGCCTTTCAGTTTTAAACTATATACTGTAAATGATGGATTACCCACTACCTCAATTTATGGCGCCTACCAGGATAAAAATAATTATTTATGGATAGTTTGTCCACTTGGGCTTAGCCGTTTTGATGGAAGGCAATTTGTAAACTACAGTCTTGCGGACGGTTTACCATCTTTAAAAACTACTTACGTTTTTCAGGATAGCAGAGAACGTCTTTGGATAGGTACGGCTGCAGGAATGGCGCAATTTAAAAATAATAAGTTTATCACATATCCGGTTAGCGATAACCCGAACAATATGTATGTAAGTGATTTTTTTGAAACAAAAAATCATAAAATATGGGCGCTCACCGGAAAAGGTATCTATGAGTTTGAAGATACTGTTTGGAAAAAAATAAATCTTTACAATGTTTCTGAAAATGAAAAATGCAGAGATATTGTACAAACAAATGATGAGCTGTATGCTAATTACCGTGATAATATTTTTTGTAAAACCAAAAAAGGAGAATGGCTGCACATTGCCTCTGCTAAGGATTACGGCGATTTATTTAATGTAATGTCTGTGCATAATAACGAAATTTGGGTAAACACATTAAGTAATCTTTATATCATCCGCAATCATCAGCTTGTTTCTGTATTTAAAAAGAGTGAATTCAACCAAAACATTTTTTCTTATCTCGTAGATTCAAAAAAACGTCTTTGGATTGGTGGTATAAATATGCTGAAAGTTTCAAACCCCAATGATTGGCAACATTTTCCTGTTTCAATAACTAATGAAAATGTGTATGCTGGCAGTTTTCATGAAGATTCAAATCATAATATCTGGCTGGGAACTACAGCTGGTTTATTAAAAGCAAAAGATTTTTCTTTCACCATAATAGACAAAATTAACAACGCTCCGGTTGAAGAAATTTACAATATTATTCCGCTTCCTGATAACAGGTTTATACTGTCGCCCGGTAAAAAAAATGGTATGCTTATGTATGCTGATAGCAGTTGTAAACAAATAATGCCGCCGCATGCACCCGGCAATGAAAATTTTTACAGAGACCCTGTTGACTACTACACATTTGATGCAAATAACAGTTTGTGGATGTTAACCCGCTTCAAAAGATTTTTACATTTTAATGGTGAAACCCTACTGGATTTTTCAAATATTTTACATCTTAAAACAACTGAGAATATTTATAATTTGAATTATATTAAAAGCAGAAATAAATTTTTTATTTGTGCCGATTCAACTTTATTATATGGCGATTCTACAAAACTTTCCGTCTTCATACCGCATAATACAGGCACTCCCATAATTAAACCCACACGCCTACTTGAAATGCAAAATGGCTTGCTGATTTTGTATATTGACGGGCATGGAGTTTATTGTATAGATAAGGCAAATAATTTTATTTCACTCATTAAGGAAACCGGTATTGATGGCAGTAAAAAAGGAATTGAATTAGATGTTCGGTTTTATGAAGATGCAGATAATAATTTTTGGATTGGCTTTCCGGGGTTAGGTTTGTATGAGTATGGCTTTACAAATAAAATACCTTTTTTAAAAAATCATTTTACCATTAAAGATGGTTTGCAAGGTAACGATGTGCAAAGCATTACAAGCGACCGGCAAAACAGGATTTGGGTTGAAACAAGCACAGGAGTAGATATTTTACAAAAAAATAAAGCTGGCAATTGGGAAGTGTTTAATTATGCAAAGGCTGATGAACTTACTTTAAACAGAAGCGACTATGAAAGACTTGTAACCGATGCTGCACGCAATGTATGGCTTTCTTCACCCAATAAAATAATAAAATTTAATCCTGAAAATATAAAGCTTCAAAAAGAAACACCACGCATTATTATCGAAAGAGTTTTGCTTTCATTTAAAGAAACAGATTGGAGCAAATTATCTGATTCTTTATACAGTTATTTTCAGTTGCCTTATAACCCTGTTTTAAATTATAATCAAAATTCGCTCGGTATTTTTTATAATTCAGTTGATTTATCGACTTTAAATTCTAATCCTGAATATTCGTATAAATTATTGCCGCTCGATACAAGTTGGAGCATTGCATCTAAAACAAAATCCGTTTCATTTGCACAGTTGCCTCCAAATAAATATACATTTATTGTAAGAGCAAAAGACCGCGCTTCCGGCTGGAGCGAACCTGCCGTTTTTCGCTTTACCATTGAAGCTCCTTTCTGGGATAGTTGGTGGTTTCGCTTAACAGTTATTGCAATTGCAGCGCTGATTATTATAACTATTTTTAAAACAAGAATAAAAAAAATCAGGCACGAGGCATTTATTCAAAACCAGTTAAAAGAGTTGGAAATGAAAGCGCTTAAAGCGCAAATGAATCCGCACTTTATTTACAATGCGCTTAATTCAATTCAGGCATTGGTTGCTGATAATAAGAGGGATGAAGGCATACATTATATTGGTTCTTTTTCAAGATTGTTGCGACAGGTGTTGAATAATTCAGAAAATAATGTGATAAGCCTGGACAAAGAACTTGAAACAATAGGTTTATATATTCAACTTGAGTCGCTTAGATTAAATATGGAATTACAATATAAGAAACATATTGCTGACGATGTTGTTACCGAATTTGAAAAGATTCCCCCGCTTCTTTTACAACCTTTTGTTGAAAATGCTTTATGGCATGGGCTAAGCCAAAAGGATGGTTTAAAAGAGATAATAATTACAATTAGCATACAAGATGAATGGCTACTTTGTGTTATAACAGATAATGGCATTGGCAGAATAAAAGCAGAAGAAATAAAAAAGCAATCTGCAGTGTTACATGAGTCAAAAGCAATCGATATAACACGCAAAAGGTTAATTGATTTTAATGAAGACGACTTGATTTCACCAATAAAGTATTTTGATTTATATGACGATAAAAAAGTTCCCACTGGCACACAGGTAATAGTACATATTAAAAGGAGAAACAACATCTGTTTTGATTGATTTAATAAATAAAACAGGCATTTCAAAGCTTTAACTACTTCCTTCACTCAATAGGACATAAGAACTAATTTCCCAATCATACTTTTAATAATGGATTTCTTTCTGGCTGTGCTTATGTTGCTTGCAGCAATATTACTTGGCATTTTCTGGAAAGAAATTATAAGCTGGTTATTTCACAAGAAACGTCATAATAAAAAATAATAGCCCAAATCTTAAACATTAATTACAGTTTAAATGAATTTCCGTATGCCTATTATGATATCGCCTCCTTTAGAAACTATTTTATTAAACTCGAAATATAAAGATTTATTCTTCATTCAAAAACAAAAAACAAATATATGAAAACAAAAATTTACATGGCCTTTGGCCTGGCGCTTCTTTTAACATCAAACTTCAAAACTTTTGGGCAGGCAAATAAAAGCCTCTCTAATCTTACTTCCACAGCAGTCAATCAATCGCTTGTACCGGCAAGTGATAGTGTTTATTCATTGGGAAGCAAAACGTTAAATTGGAATTCATTATATGTATCATCCGGAATATATTTAGGAAAAACACTCGCACTATATTCTCCTGTAGGATTTAATTTTTTTGTTGGCAGAAATGCAGGTAATTCCACTCTCACAGGAATGTATAATACTGCATTGGGCACACAAGCACTCCAAGCATTAACTGGTGGCTATTTTAATACAGCAAACGGTTATACTGCACTTAATTCCAATACAACCGGCAATGGTAATACAGCAAATGGCGGTCAATCTCTTTATTCCAATACAACCGGTTCTTATAATACAGCAAACGGTAACTATGCGCTTTATACCAATACAACCGGTTCTTATAATACAGCAAACGGTAATTTGGCGCTTGACGATAACTCTACAGGAAGTAACAATACTGCAGATGGCTATTATGCGCTTGGTCTCAACCAAAACGGAAGTAACAACACAGCAAACGGATTTGAGGCGCTTTATTCCAATACAAATGAGTCTTATAATACGGCCACTGGTTATGAGGCACTTAAAAATAATGCAGGTATATCAAACACCGCAGATGGAGACAGAACCCTTCTTAATGATTCCACCGGTTCATATAATACAGCTACCGGGGATATTTCTCTTACTCATGACCTAACAGGCTCGAATAATACAGCAACTGGTTATGCCGCTTTAAATGCAAATACAAGTGCATCTTACAATACAGCAAATGGTTATGAAACTTTAAACTTAAATACAACTGGCAGTAATAATACGGCAAACGGTGCCACTGCACTTTTTTCTAATACAACCGGTTATAGTAATATAGCTATAGGGACACATGCTTTGTTTAGTAACATAGATGGTCATAATTTAGTCGCTATTGGAGATTCAGCTTTGTATAATCAAAATGTAGGCACCATTTCTGCAAGTGGATTAGGTTCAACGCCCGTTATCAATACAGCAGTAGGTACAAAATCGCTTTTTTCCAATACATCTGGCTACGCAAATACTGCTGTAGGCGCCCAATCACTTTATTTTAACAACACGGGTATAGACAATACCGCAGTCGGCAACTATACTCTTTACGGAAACACAGGTTCTTTTAATAGCGCTTTGGGCGATTATGCTCTCTATTCAAATGGTACTGGCGACTTGAATACTGCCATTGGCATGACTGCACTTTATTTTAACTCCTCTGGTTCTAACAATACAGGATTAGGTTATGGAGTGCTTTATGAAAACGTAAACGGTTCTAACAATACTGCAAATGGTTACAATGCACTTTTTAATAATACATCCGGAAGCTATAATGCAGCTTTAGGTGAATATGCGCTCACTTCCAATACAACTGGCACCGGTAACACAGCTATCGGCCACTATGCCGATGTATCTGAGGGAGATTTGAATTCTGCAACAGCTATAGGCAATGATGCAACAGTTAATGCAAGTAGTAAAATGCAACTGGGTTCATCAACAACTGTTCTTGCTACATCCAATGGCTACACTATAGTTAGCGATGGCAGGTTTAAAGAACAAATAAAAGATAACGATGTTCCCGGGCTTGCATTCATAAATAAGCTAAGACCGGTTACTTATAACTTTAATTATAAAAAGTTTGATGATTTTGCCAGAAAGGATACAAAAAATGACAGCGCAGTAAAAAACGATAAAGAATATCAAAGCCAACTGGTGGAAAAGGCAAAAAAAAGAGAATTAGGTTTTATAGCGCAAGAGGTAGATAAAACAGTACATGATAATAATTACACTTTTACAGGGGTTTATACTCCACAAAACGAAAATGATAATTATGCTTTGGATTATGGGAGGTTTGTTGTTCCCCTTGTAAAAGCAGTGCAGGAATTAAGTGTACAGAACGATTCATTAAAAAATGCAAATACACAACAGCAACAGATAAATACAAACTTGCAGCAGCAATTGAGTGATTTGAAAGCAATGGTCGTATCAATGCAGCAATGCAGTCCATGCAGTCAAACTTCTCAAGCTTTATCAACTCAGAATTATGCAGTTATTACAGACGGAGCTTCGCTTGAACAAAACATTCCAAATCCCTTCGGAAGTACAACTAACATAAAATATACATTGCCTCAAAAGTATTCCAATGCATATATTATAGTGATGGATAATAATGGAAAAACATTAAAGCAGATCAATGTTTCAGGAAGCGGTAATGGCAGTGTAACACTCGATGCATCAGTATTATCAGCAGGTGCTTACAAATATTCATTGCTTGTTGATAATAAACTGATTGATACAAAACAAATGGTGCTGGCGAAATAAATTATAATCACCCATATTTCTTTAAAGCACTTTCACAATGGAAGCGCTTTTTAATTGGTGCATGTGAAGAATAAATAAACCGACTTTAATTATTCAACTCAAAAAACTTTAATTATGAAAACAATTAAACACTTATTCATTGCATCAATGTTTTCACTGCTTTTATTTGCAGGAACCTTGCATGCACAAACGAACACCTTTCCTAATAATGGTGCAGCAGGTATTGGTACAACAACACCGGATAAATCTGCCTTGCTTGAAATCAAATCAACAAATGCAGGCTTGCTTATTCCGAGAATGACTTATACACAACGCAATAAAATAAAGTCTCCCGCACAAAGTTTATTGATTTATCAAACAAACAACGGAGAAGGATTTTATTATTTTGACACCACCTGGAAAGCATTGCATGATACAACTGCAGCTGCTGCCAATCTCACATTATCAAACCTGGCAAAGCCAACAGCGGTAAACATTACTTTACAACCCGGCATTGCTGATTCATTAAGCCTTGGAAGTAAAAGCTTTAGATGGAAGAACTTAAACACTGACGATATAGTTTTCGCTGATGCAACCACACAAACAACTGCATTTACACCATACACAGCAGGCACAGGCATCAGTATCAGTGGCACGACCATTTCATCAAGCGTTACAGGTTCTCAATGGACAACCAGCGGCAGTAACATTTATTATAATAGTGGTAATGTAGGCATCGGTACCACTACACCGCAGGCAAAGCTGGACGTAAACGGTGATGCGCATATCAACGGGCTAACGGTAGGACGGGGAGGTGGAAACATCACAGGCAATTCAGCATTTGGCTACCAGGCTCTTTATGCAAACACTACCGGAAGTTATAATACAGCGACCGGAATTGCTGCTCTTTACATTAACACCACAGGAAGTGCGAATACGGCGAACGGAGTGGATGCTCTTGTCAGCAACACAACCGGAAGTGATAATACAGCGATCGGCGTGTCAGCTCTTGTCAGCAACACCACCGGAGGCGATAATACAGCGGATGGATTGTATGCTCTTGAGACTAACACCACAGGAAGTGCGAATACGGCAGTGGGTGTTAGTGTTTACCCTTCTGATGGCACGGTCAGTAATTATACAGGCATTGGCTATGCTGTTGGGGGAGACGCCAGCACAAGTAATGAAGTGGAAATTGGCAACACCAGTGTCAGCGTTATTCGCGGTGAAGTTAATTTCAGCACTTATAGCGATAAGCGGATCAAGAATAACATCCGGCAGAATGTGCCGGGTTTAGCTTTCATCACAAAACTGACACCTGTAACGTACAAACTTGACATCCATAAAGAAAACGACATGATGTATGCCGGTAAAACCATTAATGGCAAAAAAGAAAGTGATGTTGACTTTGCAGGCAAGTACGATCTTGAACAAAAGCAGATGACCGGCTTTCTTGCCCAGGATGTAGAAGCTGCAGCAGAAGCCGTTCATTATGATTTCAGCGGTGTGGTAAAGCCTAGGAATGACAACGACCTCTACAGCCTCCGCTACAGCGATTTTGTCGTGCCATTAGTAAAAGCAGTGCAGGAATTGTCTGTGCAAAATGATTCGCTGACAAGTGTAAATAACAGTCAACAGACAGAGATAAATGATTTACAACAAACGGTCAATGAATTAAAAACAATAGTTCAACAACTTGCAAGTAAAAGTGGTATCACACTTCCTTCAACCAATGTAACATTATCATCTGCTTCCATAGAACAAAACATACCCAACCCTTTTAAAGGAACAACAACTATTAGTTACACTTTGCCGCAGCAATACAGTTCAGCACAGATCATCATTACCGACAACAGCGGGCATACATTAAAGACAATGAATGTTTCAGGCAATGGCAAAGGAACACTAAATGTAGATGCATCCACACTTTCATCAGGCGCATATAGTTATTCTTTATTGATTGATGGAAAATTGGTTGGCACAAAACAAATGGTGCTGGCTAAATAAGTCAGTAATCATATTATTTCTCAAAGCCGTTAATTACTTTTACTTCTCATTTCTTTTTGCGGTATTATTAATTTCAATCATCAAAACACTTTTATTATGAAAACACGATTACACTTTTTCATTGCTCCAGTTTTTACACTGCTTTTATTTGTAGAAACCTTGCAGGCACAAACAAACACTTTTCCATCAACAGGCAATGCAGGTATTGGAACCACTTCACCATTTGCATCGGCAGCGCTTGAAATGAAATCCACATCTAAAGGATTATTAATACCCCGCATGACGAAAAAACAAAGAGATGGAGTATTGGTGTCAAGCGCAGCAAAAGGGTTGCTTATCTATCAAACCAACGATATACCCGGCTTTTATTATTATGATGGCAGTACATGGAAAGCACTTCATGATACAACTGCTGCTGCAAATCTTACTTTATCAAACCTTGCAAAGCCAACAGCAGTGAATATTACCTTACAGCCCGGCATTCCTGATTCATTAAGTCTTGGAAGCAAAGGATTCAGATGGAAAAATATCAACAGCGATAATATTGTTTTTGCTGATGCTACCACGCAAACAACTGCATTTATACCCTACACAGCCGGAACAGGTATCAACGTTTCAGGCAATATAATTTCTTCAAACATTACTCAAAGCCAATGGATAACAAACGGGTCAAACATTTATTACAACTCAGGTAATGTAGGTATTGGTACTTCGTCACCTTTATACAAATTAGATGTGAACGGAGATATTAATCAAAGTTATGGCAGTATAATGAGGGTAGCAGGGTCTAGTGCATTTCAATATGATTCAGTAAATTACAATATTTGGATTGGAGGAGGAGGATCACTAAATTCTCCCGGTTCGAATCAACAAGGACAAAGCAATACTGCCAACGGATATCAGGCGCTTTATTCCAATACTAAGGGTACTCAAAATACAGCAAGTGGAGCAAGTGCGCTTTTTTACAATACTGAGGGCACGGATAATACAGCAAATGGAATATATGCGCTGTATCACAATATCACAGGGGTTTATAATACTGCGGATGGTCACTTATCCCTCCCTTCTAATACTTCAGGGTCTGCTAATACGGCAATTGGAGATGAAACGCTTAACAATAACACAACAGGATTCTTCAATACAGCTGTTGGGTCTGCTGCACTTGGCACAAACACAACAGGTTCGGATAATACAGCAATAGGTTTTGAAGCAGATGTTAATGCAGGCAATTTAAATAATGCAACCGCTGTAGGGAATGAGGCAACGGCAACAGCCAGCAACCAAGTACGTGTTGGTAATAGCAATGTTACAAGCATTGGCGGCTATGTGGGCTGGAGTAATATAAGTGACGGCAGGGTAAAGCAAAATATCAAACAAAATGTGCCGGGACTTGCATTTGTCAATAAACTACAACCCATTACTTATAATCTTAACCTTGATGCAATTGATAAGATAATACAGTCACCTGTTCATAAAGATGCTAAAGGAAAATTAATACAACCAACACAGTTAGACCTTACTGCGCGCAAAGCAAAAGAACAAATATCTTATACAGGCTTCATTGCTCAAGATGTTGAAACAGCAGCAAAAAGTGTAAACTATGATTTTAGTGGTGTTGATGCAGCTAAAAACAGTAAAGATTTATATGGATTAAGATATGCAGAATTTGTTGTTCCTCTGGTTAAAGCTGTGCAGGAATTAAATGATTCATTAATGCAAACCAATTCTACACTTCAATCTCAAAATATATCCTTGCAAGCACAAATCAATGAATTGAAAGCAATGATGCAGCAAGTGCTCGCGAACAAGCCGAATGTAACTACATCACAAACAATTCTTTCATCCGCCTCACTGTCTCAAAACATACCCAATCCATTTAAAGGAACAACTACAATTAGTTACATACTACCTCAAACATACAATTCAGCACAAATAATTATCAGGGATAATTTAGGTAAAACATTAAAAGCAATAACTGTATCAGGCAATGACAAAGGAACATTGAATGTAGATGCATCTACACTTTCATCAGGAGCTTATAGCTATTCTTTAGTGATTGATGGGAAAATAATCATTACGAAGCAAATGGTGCTGGCTAAATAAGTCAGTAATCATATTATTTCTCAAAGCCGTTAATTACTTTTACTTCTCATTTCTTTTTGCGGTATTATTAATTTCAATCATCAAAACACTTTTATTATGAAAACACGATTACACTTTTTCATTGCTCCAGTTTTTACACTGCTTTTATTTGTAGAAAGTTAATGGCTGATTTGGATAATTGTCTCCTGCATCAAGAAACGTTGGTGCACTTTTAGAATTCTGTAAATATTTACCTCCATATATTTTAGTGCAGACTTTTACTATTTCATCAACATGATTTTTAACGCTATCAATTTTTACCACCGGCTGCGAAAAACAAATTGATGTAATGATTAAAGATGTTAGCGTGAACAATAACTTTCTCATTGTTTATTTTTTTTTCAAATGTATAGTGTTATCCTTGAAAGTATGTTGCTGTAATATTATCATTTGCAGTTACATTATCTGATGCTTTAGCTAAAGTGAAAGCATAATATTTTGCAGTAGGATATGTTGTTATCATTGCTCTTACTATTTCTTCAATGGTAGTACCAAATGTTACGACATCATCGAGAATCAGTATGTTTTTATAATTGCAATCTACAAGTGGTGTGGCTACATAGTATACATTTTCTATTGCTTTTTTTCTTTCTGATTTTTCATTTATATATCTTAATTGCTGGGTTGCTGAAGTCTTTGCTAAAAGTGAAGGAATATAAATCGAATGTAACTTTTGAGCCAACGACCTACCTAACATATCAAGACTTTCTTTTCCTGATGCTTTTAATTCATCATTGCTTAATGCCCGTATGATGTAATCAAAATGTATATCAAGTTTTGAAAGTTCATTACATGTCCATTTTATCCACTCTTCTAAATAGTCTTTATTATTTTCTTTAAATGCTAATAGCTTTTCTGTTGTAGCATCGTATGATTTATGAGTAGAAATATAATATACAAGATGCCATGATGCGGATAAAAATTTATACGGTGAGTTAGCTAACATTATAATGGATGATTAAAATGCTAAGGTTTCTTTAATAATAATTCTTGCATCAAGGACATCACCGCAGGACATTTAGAAAAAACTTCTAACAGTAAATCCATACCTATTTTAACTGCCCTTGGATCATCTTTTTTAAAATCAGTAAATCCATTAAGCCTGATATAGTTAAAAAAGTCTGAACTATCTGCATACAAACACTTCGCCACTGCTACTCCTGCATCTGGACCTGATTTTATTAAAGATGTATCAATGTTTGTGACGCATGAACAAGCTGATGCAAGCAAAGCATTTTTTGCGTTGTTTATTTTCAACGAATCTAATTGTGCATGAACTCTAAATGATAAAATAAAAGTGAATAATAAAAAACAAATAGTTTTTGAAAGAAGTTTTTTACTCATTAATTCTGTTGATTTAAAGCAATATACCGATTATTATCATTGCTTATTTAGTACGTGAATAAAAGGTTATGGGAGATTGTCATCATAGAACAATTAAAATTTGTTAAGTTCAATTATGCTAATTAATTTAGCGTCTTGTTGCTAAATATTGTATCATGCCCTTATCGTTCTATAATTCGTGTGTACATGCCGGGTTTCCTTCTCCTGCTTTAGATTATCTGGAAGAAAGAATAAGCATGGATGAATTGCTTATCAAACATCCTCTATCAACATTTCTTATTCGTGTGGATGGTGAATCAATGAAAGATGCATGCATTCCCGATAAAGCATTACTTGTAGTTGACAAGTCATTAAAAGCCGTTCACCGTTCTATTATTGTGGCTATAGTTAATGGAGAGTTTACAGTTAAGAGACTTGTCAAAACAGCAAAAACATGGATGCTTCAGCCAGAAAATGCTTTATTTAAACCGATTGAAATAACAGAAGATATGCAGTTTGAAGTTTGGGGAGTAGTTACAAAAATTATTATTGATGCAAAATAAATAGGTATGATAGCCTTAGTTGATTGTAATAATTTTTATTGTAGTTGTGAAAGGCTTTTCAACCCTAAGTTAAAAGGCAGACCTGTTGTAGTGCTTAGTAATAATGATGGTTGCGCTATTGCAAGAAGTGATGAAGCAAAAGAAATAGGTATAGTAATGGGTACACCAGAGTTTATGATAAGAGAACAATTAAAAGAACACAATGTAGCAGTATTCAGCAGTAATTATACCCTGTACGGCGATTTAAGTGATAGGGTAATGCGAACCCTTACAACCTTTGTTCCGCGATTAGAATTATACTCTATTGATGAAGCATTTTTAGATATGCGTGACTTAGTTTATGAAGACCTTTTAAAACTTGGATTAAAAATAAGAAGAACTGTTACACAAAATATAGGCATTCCTGTTACTGTTGGTATTGCACCAACAAAAACACTTGCTAAAATGGCAAACAGATATGCTAAGAAAAAGTATAAAGATGTTGGTGTATTCTGGGCAGCCAATAAAAAACTGACAGATGAAATGCTTGCTTTTACTGAGGTTGGAGATATATGGGGAGTTGGAAGACAGTATGCAACATTCTTAAATAAAAATGGATTTCATACAGCACTTGATTTGATTAATGCACCGGAAGAATGGATAAGAAAAAATATGACAGTAGTAGGTCAAAGATTATTAAATGAATTGAAAGGTGTACAGGCAATTGAATGGGAGTTTGTACCGAAGATCAAAAAGAATATTTGCACTTCACGTTCTTTTGGCACTTTAGTTACTGATGAAAAAATCATGCAACAAGCTGTTGCTAACTATGCTGCTGCCTGCGCTTTAAAATTAAGAAGGGAAAAAACCTGCGCTAAAAAAGTACATGTGTTTATACAAACAAATCAATTCAGAAAACAGGATGAACAATATATGCGCTCTATTACTATGCAACTTGATGTTGCTTCTAATGATTCAACAGAAATTGTAAAGTATGCTTTGAAAGGGTTAGACATCATCTTCAAAAAAAAATATAACTACATGAAGTGCGGAGTAATGGTGTTAGAGTTGATACCTGAAAATAAAATACAGTCAAGCATGTTTGATAGTGTTAACAGACCTGATAGAAAGAAAATTATGAAGGCAATGGATAAGATAAACTATTGCATGGGTAAAGATGTTGTAAAACTGGTAAGGCAGGGCTTTGAGAAGCCTTACAAAATGAGGCAGGAATATCTTTCTAAAAAATACACTACTGATATTAATGATGTACTCACAATAAAAATCTGATGTATGCTAAACCCATTTACAAAATTTGAAAAGCGGTTTATTGAGGCTTTTATAAAAGCAAAGAAATTGTACTTGGTTTCTCAAACTTTTACTCGGGAGGATAATTTATTTAAAAAAGAAGGCAAAGACTATTTATTCCTTACGCATTATGATGATAAAGGATCAGCTCAAATTCATTTTAATGCGCTCTCAGGTGATAAGTATGCAGCATTACTTGATTTGGAAAATGAGAAACACAGAGAAAAATTAATTTCCATGTTAAGCCCTGAATCAAAGTATGTGTTATACTCATCACTAATTGTTAATCCAAAAATGATGGAAGAAGCGTTAAATAAAACGCTTAGCTATAAAGTAAAACGCTATTTGGAAACAAATACTAATTGGCGCATTGGAAGAGACCAAACCATATATCCGAAAGCTGAACTGGTGTTTGGAGAATTATGTGTAAGCATACGATTTGGAAGTCAAACTTTGAAGGTGAAACTTTCTGATATTGAAAATGCTTAATAATTTTGCATTATGTGCTATCATATTTCTTTTCAGGTTAATTTAGAAACTATTCTCGATTACTTTCCTGACCTTATAATAGACAATCAACTTGATGTAGATTTTCCTGTAACAAGCTACCTGAATGGCTTTGACCATCCTTCTGTACCTGTTATACTTCGTGGAAGAAAAGATAATAAACTACATCTTGCAAAAATGGTTTGGGGATACCTGCCCAGTGGAATTAAAAGCTATGCAGAGGCAGAGAAATTCTGGAATGGATATACAGATGAACAAGGGAAATATCATAAAGGGTTAATCACACTCAATGCAATCGGTGAAGAAATATTATCATTCAATAAAATGTGGCGTGATGCTGCTTTAAACAGACGTTGTATATTAACATGTGATGGTATGTATGAATGGCAACATATATACCCTTTAGGCAAAAATGGGAAGGTTTTAAAAACACCAATAAAACGACCTTATCACATACATCTAAAAGATAAGAAACCACCTATACTAATGGCAGGTATTTGGAATGCATGGAAGCATTATGAAGTTGATAAGGAAACCGGAGAAATTGTACCATTTTATACAGCAACATTTGCGATACTTACCACCAAAGCCACTGAACTGATGGCTAAGGTGCATAATTCTAAAGAAAGAATGCCTACAATGCTTACAAAAGAACTTGCACATGAATGGTTACAGGAAAATTTATCAGAAGAAAGGATCAGTCAAATTGCAATCCATCAAATTTCATCAGATGAATTGAATGCATATACAATTCCTAAAGACTTTCAACAGATAGCAAATCCGAAAGAGGAATTTGAATATCCTGAGTTAGCTTCTGTGACAGATTTATTAAACTTTCCAGAACAATGAGCTCGTGATGTCATCTTAAATTAAAAGCATACTTTTACTTTAATACAATTCTTTTTGTACAACTGAAATGCGCACTAATTAAATTAACATAATAAACACCTGCTGCAATATTTCGTAAATTTATTGGACAGATACCCGCTTCATTCGAATGGTTGTAAATGCTTTTATAAACCACAGCGCCCTCATTGTTGTAAACATTAATACTGTATGAACCGAAAGGTGATTGTGTCAGATCAACTGAGAACGATCCGGTAGAAGTAGGATTTGGGAATACATCCACAGAGGTTTCAGATAGAACATTAACGTGTGAAGTCGAATTTAAAAAATCCTCGCCTTTTTTCAGTGACAAAAAAAGTGAATCACCAAATAACCAACCTGCTCCAATACTTTCATTATCAACCGGGGCACCAAGTAAGGCAAGACTTCCTTCGCTATTCAAGCATACCGAATAGCCCTGCTGCTCGAAAGCATTGACTGTTCCAGCACCAACTAACTTTTTTCCATATTGCGACCAAGTGTTATTTTCTCTCCTGAAAAGCCAGGCAGCCCCCTGATAATTGTCACTTTCATAACCGCCGCTAAGCGCAGTATTTCCCTCTGCACTAATAGATACGCTCCAACCTTGAAGCATCCGTCCAGAATTTTCAGTAGTGTCAGTACCTACCAATTTGTTACCTTGTTGAAACCAGTTGCCGGAAATCGAGTCACGAACAAATATCCATGCGCCGCCGGCTAAACTATACTCATCATCAGATCCAATAATAGCGGCATTTCCATTTGCATTAACTGCAAGAGAAAAACCAAAACCAACAGGATAACCTTGATCTGGAATAGTCAACTTTGCATCCTGGATCCAAGTACTATCAGAATGTTTTATAAAAACCCAAACTGCTCCTTTAGCATTGCTGTCTGCTTCACCACCAGATAAAATTGTATTGCCGTTTGCACTTATTGCTACAGCGGTACCCTGTGCCGCATTTCCAATAGCGCCATTTCCCACCAACTTACCCTGTTGCTTCCATGCATTAGTAGAATCTCTGTGAAATACCCAAACAGCTCCTTTTCCCTCAGTGGTTTCTGTGGAACCATCTGCATAACCTCCTTCAATTGCCGTATTACCATCCGCACTGATAGCAACAGAGAACCCCTGACGGGCATACCCTTTAGCATTTGAACCCACTAATTTAGCTTGTTCAACCCAATTTCCGGAAGTATCCTTGGCAAAAATCCATACCGCACCTCTTTCTTTATGATCCGTAAATCCACCCGCAATAAGTGTTTTTCCATCTGCACTTATGGACAGCTTCTGCCCGAATTGCGGTGAACCAATTGCATCCTTAGGAAATATTTTCTTACCATATTGGACCCATTTGTTATTTTTTGTTTTATCAAAAATCCATACCGCACCGTAGTTTTGATTATCTGATGCACCACCAAGAGCGATTGTTTTATTATCAGCACTTATAGCCACGCTTAAACCTATTTGAGCGTCACTAACATTTCCAGTACCAATTAATTTTTCAATTTGGTCTGTGGGTGGATCAACAACCTGTATTATCAATTTTGCACTACTATCAATTTTTTGTTTATTTATCACATGCACTGAATTAGTAATTGATCCTGGCATTACCATAAACTGAAGACTTGTAGTATTTCGTGAAACGATTAACTCCTGAATTTTGCCCATCGTAATGAAGGTGGAATCTGTAAAATTGCGTCCTGTAATTTTTACTATTGTACCGACACTACCAGTATTTGGTGAAATGCCTGTAACCATTATTCTTTGGGAAAATGCGAGTGAAGAGATTACAATTAAACAGAAAATAAGCAGGGTATATTTCATGTGAACTATAAATATGGAAAATTAGTTAGAAGAGAGCTTACAAAATGTTTTGTAACTTAAAAAAAGTTTAAAATAAAGCCTAAGAGATACAGTGAACTATTTTACCTAATCAACTTATTGAACCGTTATTAAGTATTTATCAAGAACACCAGTAACCTCACAAAAGACCCCGGCATTGAAAGTTATCTTCGGATACCCCCCGCCCTTTTATATCCTCCGATTTGTTGCACCACCGAAGGTTCAAAAAAAAGTTTCAGTCAGAAAAGAAATCCTGAAGCCATTGATTTCAGTGGCTTTCAGCGAAAAAGTGGAATCATAATAGATACGGTAGGATAGCTGATTTGATCATTTATATCATTGCATATATCCTTTTTTCTCCTGTTTTTAAACCACTCTTTTACTCCAAATTGCTTCACGAGCTATCGTCATTTCATTCTAAGCCATCAAGGCAAGGAAAAGTAATTGTAAGTTGATGTCGCTTAGCTTTTCCGCATCACAACTCACTTCTTATTTGCATACTAAACCCCTGTTTTAGGGCGGCTATCCACTTATAATTATTCTCCAAAGGATAGCGTGGAGATAAACATTAAATACACTTTTATGCAATTGCAAACAGCAAGCAGAAAGCATGCAAAAATCAAGATGGGCTTGCAGGGTCCATCAGGCGCCGGTAAAACATACAGCGCACTTTTACTCGCTCTGGGTCTTTGTAATGACTGGAACAAGATCGCAGTCATCGATACAGAAAACCATTCCTCAGAGCTTTATTCTCATTTAGGCAAATTCAAGGTATTACATCTTGAAGCGCCATTCAGTCCTGAGCGTTATGTTGAAGCTATCAAAACCTGCGAGAAAGCAGGAATGGAAGTTATCATCATTGACAGCATCAGCCACGAATGGCAATCTTCCGGCGGCATCCTTGAAGCACACAGCTTAATGACAGGTAACAGTTACACTAACTGGTCAAAGCTTACACCGCGCCACAATGATTTCGTGCAACACATCCTTCAAAGTCCTGCACACATCATCGGTACTATCCGCTCAAAGCAGGATTATGTACTGAATGAAAAGAATGGAAAACAAGTGCCTGAGAAAGTAGGGTTGAAAGGCGTTACAAGGGAAGGCATGGACTATGATCTTACGATCGTGTTTGAACTTAACATGAAGAACTGCGCCACAGTAACCAAAGACAGAACTTCTCTTTTCATGGGCAAAGGTGAAGAAGTAATCACCAGCGAAACAGGAAAGAAAATACTGGATTGGTGCAACCAGGGTGTTCCTGATCAGATAAAGATTTTAAACCAGCGCATTAACGAATGTAAATCTGTTGATGAACTGTTGAAGCTTTATTACGCTAATCCTACTGAGGACAAGAACATCATCAATGCCTTTAGTAAAAGGAAGAAAGAGCTCGGAGTAGCAACCACATTATCTAACATCAAAATAAAGCAAAATGGAACTTTTAGCAAAGCCTGAAAACAACTTGCAGATAGTTCCTGCAGATGTTGATAATGAGATAGCGGAACATGAAGCGATTATAAAGGGAATCTATCAGCGCGAGTATGAAGATTCACTGCGTGTTGAAGCCAGTACTGTCAAGCCTTTCATTGAAGCAAATACAGTTGAATGTTCGTTGCAGGAGATCGAGGAAAAGCATATCATTCCTGTATTTCTGAAGGATAACGAACCTGTAATAAGTCATGCAGATTTTATCCGCTTAGTGCAAAAGAAAATTTGCGATGTTTATAGCGGCGAGCGCATTTTACAACCTTCTATAAGACTATCACATCCTATTAAAGGAAGAATACCTGAAGCGCGTAACAAGCCTGCGAATGATCTGTGCGAACATGAAAAAACGTTGTACTATGAACGCATGGCTTTTGTGATCGAAGTGCCTTCAATAATGAAGATTGTAGATGGATGCCTGCTTTCTCTCTGTATAGGTGGTGTAAAGGCTTACAACCTTGATCACCTGTATAACAGAATAGGAGCAGACCAGCATTTTAAACTCTTCATTGGGTTTCAAAATAAAGTTTGCACGAACCTTTGCATCTCAACAGAGGGTTATCAAAATGCGGTGCGTGTTCAGAGCATTGATCAGCTCGGTGCAATAGTAAGAACTGTACTGGATAATTACAACGCAGGCTATCAGCTTGATGCGCTTGAACAATTATCAAATCTTTCCATAACAGAGCGGCAGTTTGCTCTTCTTATAGGCAGATGCAGAATGTATCAGTTTTTGCCGCGTGAGATCCAGCGTGATATTCCTCAAATGCTTTTCAACGATACGCAGATCGGCACAATTGCGAAAGATTATTACCGTGATGAAAGCTTTTGTAAACAGGCAGATGGTAACATAAACCTGTGGCGCTTGTATAACCTTTTTACAGGAGCTAATAAGAGCAGTTACATTGATAATTTTCTTGACCGCAATGTGAATGCTTTTTCATTTGTGTATGCCTTAAAGATGGCACTCGATGATAAGCACGAAAACTGGTTTTTGAACTAAATAATTTTTATTCACTAAGCCCCGCAGTTAACAGCCGCGGGGTTTTTAATCATGATAAGTATGGAACAGGTAGCAGAAATAAAAGTGAGCTATAATCCTTCATTAAAGGATAAGCCGATCATAAAAACTTCAGCAGATGCGCATTGGGTATTTAAAGGTTTTTTTGCAGGTGAGACTATTTGTTTACAAGAGCAATTCTCGGTGATGTATTTGAACAGATGCAACAGGATGCTTGGAGTATACAATGTATCAAAGGGCGGCATGACAGGAACGATAGCTGATATAAGGTTGATACTTGTTGTTGCTTTAAAGGTAGCAGCGACTTCGATTATCCTTTGCCACAACCATCCTTCAGGGAACTTGCAGCCTTCAAATGATGATCTTACACTCACGAAAAAGATCAAAGAAGCAGGTGCCTTGATGGATATAAAAGTGCATGATCACCTTGTGATAACGCGAGATGATTACAAGTCCTTTGCGGATGAAGGTTTGATGTAAAGAAAGCCCAAGTGCGAAAGTGCTTGGGTTTTATCTAATTTATAGTTATCCTTTCGTTATCAGTTTTTGCGTAACCTCGCTCTATTGCCTTTGAAATACCTCGCCTCATTGCAACATTAACATTACTTCCAACTTTACTAAATCCAAAAAGTTTTGCTGTTTCTCGTATTAAATCTTCCTGCGATAAACTGATTTGTTCTTTCAAAACATTCTTCACAGCATTGGCGATTTCTTCTGGTGGCAAATCATCAGCTTCTCTTTTTTCAAAATCATTTTTTGCGGAACGATAAATCGAATAAACAGATGGATGTTGTTCTTCACGCCAAAAGAAAATATTATCGCCGTATTGAGTTTGCCTAATCTTGATTTCTGAAAACAGATTTTCGAAATGACTGTATAATCTTGTACCATTCCTGCTAATATTCCACGCATTTAGAATCCGTTTGCTTAAAAGGTCTTTACTAATCGGCGCTTCTGTTTCAAGCACTTTATTAATCTGTTCTTTTATTTTACTTCTGTTAAATGGATATAAAAATTCATCTGAAGAATTTGTGCTAACAGGTTCAAGGTAACAGACTTCGTATTTAAATTCTGTATTGAAAGATTTGTTCAGAACAGTTGATTCCATTTGTAATGCAGCTGCTTCACTTGGCTTTATTGTTTCCGTAGGTTCATCAACCGGCATTGGCTTTTTGTTTCCGTTTTGTTGCAAATGCTTAATGGCTTCAATGATGTCAGTGATTGTTTTGTCAGAGTTTTCCCACCAGTCTGCTGACCAAACTTTATAGATATTCCATCCTAAACTTTCAAGCACTTGCGGTTGTGTAATTTCCCTGTCTCTGGTTGTGTTGGATTTAAAATAATTATCGCCATCGCATAAAACTCCAAGTAAATATTCATTTGTGTTTGAAGGATTAATAACACCAATATCTATTCTGTAAGTTGAACAACCAATGTTTGTATGCACATTATAACCATGCTGATTTATTTTCTCTGCAATCAGTTGAGCGAATGAAGTAGTACTTTCAATTTTTTTTATTGTTTTAATTGATAAAGCTGATTTACCTTTTTCTGCGAATGATAAAAAGGCTTTTAAGCCTGCAACGCCTTTTGAGCCCGTTCTGTTCAAGTCAATTTGGTCTGCTTTAAGGGTTGAGAAAACTTTCATTTCATATCTTGCTCTTGATACAGCTACATTCAATCTTCTCCAGCCACCGTCTCTGTTAATTGGTCCAAAATTCAAACTCACTTTTCCATCTTTATTAGGACCATATCCAACTGAAAATAATATTACATCTCTTTCATCACCTTGAACATTTTCAAGATTTTTAATGAATAAAGGTTCTTCACCACCTGTTGCAATCTTCTCCAAATCAGGTCTTGATTTATAAACTTCATCTAACAAATTTTCAATTAAAAATTGTTGTACTACACTAAATGTTACAATGCCTATACTGCGTTTACGCAACTCTTCATCATCTAATCTTCTTATAACTTCATCAACAATTGCTTTAGCTTCAAAAGTGTTCTGCCGGGTTTTGCCTTTATCGTAAAAACCTTCAACATTAATGTAAGTAACTTTTGATATGATGTCATCTGTAGAAGGAAATGTGAGCAATTTATTATCGTAATAGTTAGCATTGCTAAAAGCAATCAAACTTTCATGCTTGCTACGATAATGCCATAGCAAATGTTGTGACGGAACTGATAATGCAAGACAATCATCCAATATACTTTCCAAATCTTCTTTTTCAACATTCTCTTCATCAAAATTATTTGTATTGAAAAAGTTAGTAGGTGGCATTTGTTTCGGGTCGCCAACAACTATTACATTTTTGGCTCTTGCAACTGCACCAACAGCTTCGCAGGTTGGCATTTGCGAAGCTTCATCAAAAACAAGCAAATCAAATTTTTCACTCTTCGTGTCAAAATATTGCGCAACAGAAATTGGACTCATTAACATGCAAGGCGTAAGCCGTGGCAAAAGATTTGGAATAGCATCAAAAAGCTTTCTTATTGTCATACCACCTCTAATTTGCTTGATTGCCTTTTGTAGTAATCCTGGTTCTGAACTTTGTGCAGTTTCCTTTGTAAAGTCAGGAATGTTAGCGGCCAATCTTGCATACAGTTCTTCCTTTGTAAGCTTTTCAAATAATTTTGTTATCTCTTTAAATTTCCTGATTTTTTCGTCAAACAATTTTCCATTGAAAGAAGATAGTACGGAATTGCTGCCAATAATGTAATCTGCGCAACTCTTATATAATCCCCTTTTATATTCTGTAATAATTTCTTCATTGTTTACGTCACCATTTTCATAAGCTTGTATCAAAGAATTAAGACCATGTTTTACAGCTTTTGATCGTACTTGATTCCAGCTTATCCAGTTTTTTAATACATCAATATTGTTCAGCCATTTTTTTGTGTAATTGAATGAAGTGGTAATCCAGTTTGTTGCAATGTTCTCAAGAGAATTAAAGTTGATGTTCAGCAAATCTATCAGCCTGTTTTCTTTATCCGTTATTTTTAATGTAAGATTTTCAAATTTTTCAAAAGAACTTCTTTGTGCATCAATATAAAGTTTGCTGCCGTCATAAAAATAATCTGCAAGCTTGCTTCTCCATTTTGCAGCATTGGCGGGATTATTAAGCTTAAATGATTGCCTGTTTATATTAATAATGCTATTACAAATTTTTATTAATTCGTTCCAGTTACAATCTCCATTCTTCCATAAAAACTGAAGTATTTGGGGGAAATCTATCGCTTTATCGATTATGCTTTGTTCTGCCTGATAACTATGAACCCTTTCTAACAATACTATTACTTCTGCTTTATCAACTTTATTGCTAAGTGAGTTTGGCTTAAGTGTTTTAATGATTGCATTTTGTTTCAACAGCTTTAACAAAAACCATTTTTGTTCTGCTATTTGCCATTCACTTAAAAGTTTACTCGCATCAACGGAAAGAATATTTTTATTGAAGCGTTGAAGCAAATCGTTGCGCAACTCATTCCGCTTCAAACCGTGCTGTGCAACATTAATAATTTGTGATAAATTCTGTTCTGCATGTTCAATGCCGAATAGTAGTGAAGGCACATCGGGCATGTTCAATAACAACTTATTCAATGCTGTTAAAGCTTCAATTTGCTCTTTCGTTTCAATAACTGTTTCAATTTTTAATGCACTTGTTATTTTAGAACTTATATTAGTGAAATCAGAAAGCAAACTTGCATAGTCTGATAGTAATTGCTGCGCATTATTTTTTATTTGAATTGTGTATTCTGTTGTCTGGATTTCTTTTAAAGGATGGGTAGGAATGTTTTCGCAAACATTTACTACAATAGCAATTTCTTCTGCAATATCATTCCATGTAGTGACCTTATCAATAATTAAATTGCTTATATCACTTGAAGTAAAAAATACTTTGCATGGCTTCGATTCTAATTCACTGTACTTATTAAAAAGTTCAGATAATGAGAACCCGAAAGCGTATTTTTTATGTAAAGCATTTACATATTCATTCAATTCTGTACGTACATTATATAATCGTTCTGCCTCTGTTTTATAATTTATAGGGGGATTATTTTTAATTGCTTCAGTTGATTTTTTCAACTGCTCAAGCACAGAAGATTTCTTTGATTTATTGGAATGCAACTCTAAACAAAATGCACCAATGCCAATAGATTGCAACCTGCTATGTACTACATCAAGCGCAGCTTTCTTTGCAGACACAAATAACACTTTCTTGCCCTGATATAATGCATTGGCAATAATATTAGTAATAGTTTGCGATTTACCGGTTCCGGGCGGACCATGTAATACAAAACTTTCATCATTAGCTGAAGTTAATATCGCCTGAAGTTGAGACGCATCTGAACTTACCGGCAGAGAAATTTCGGCGGGATGAATTGAATTGTCTAAATCAACATTATAGTTGTCACATTTTGGTTGCCATTCCAATTTACCTGAAACAAGACTGCGAACAACTTTATTTCTAAATAGATTTTTTGAATTGTAATGTATATCATTCCATAAAATAAACTTGCTGAACGAAAACGTGGCAAGAAAACTCTGCTCTTCCACATCCCATCCTTTCTTTGACATTACTGCTTGACGAATAATATTGAAGACAAGTTTTACATCAATACCAAAATCATCTTTTGGCAAATTTTCAAGACCACCGATATTGATTCCAAAATCCTGTCGTAACATTTCAAGTAACGTTATGTTCATCATTGTTTCTTCTTCACGGCTTCGAATAACATAACCTTTCTGTGCAGACTTCTTAATTATTTCAACTGGAATTAAAAGCAGCGGTGCGTAACGTGGCTTCTCACTTGTATTCGTTTCATACCATTTTAACAAACCTAAAGCAACGTATAAAGTATTGGCACCATTTTCCTCAATTGATAATCTTGAAGAACGGTACAAGGAAATTATAGACGAAGCCAATTCGTTTTCGGGCAAATAAGCTCTTAATCTTTTTTGCGTAAACTCATGTTTAACTAAATCCAACACTGGGTCACTTTGGTTAAGAGATTGATAAACGCCGGCACTTCTCAATGTGTTATCCCAATCAGTAGGTCGTGAAAGAATTTCGAGTTCAAATCCTTTCGCCAAAGCATCTTCAAAATCTGGAAGATTTAGTCCAATAAATTGAACAGTATTTTTTCTTATATGCAGGTTAAGCAAGTTATTTCTTAAGGTAAGGTCAAGCAGCTTTCTTTCCCAAATAGTTTGTTTAGTAACATCAATTCTTTTGACATCTTTAAACTTTACACCTGGTATTATTTCTTCAGGTAAATCATTATTTCTTGCATAAATTTTTTCTTCTATAATCTGCCATCCATCTTCTCTTTTAATACGTAAGGGTAAAGGTCTTATACCACTGAATCTTGATCGCTTTACATCAATAAACAATAAAAATTCTTCTTCATTGATCATTTTAAAATTAGCTGAAGAAACAGATGCATCGAAAGACGCATTTTTACCTGCATTCATGCATGTTGATTCAATAAGTAATATCTCATTAATGCCTTCTGCAGTTCTTTTTGTAATAAGTGACGCATCATCATTTACTGCATCAGCAAAAGATTCTTCAATAAGCCAACCTCCTGAAAAAGCGTGACCTTTAATAATAACTATCAATGGATTAATTCCAACTGCCTCCAGACACGCTGCATACAATAGCGATAAATCAAGACAATTGCCCATCTGTGTCGAAAAAATTGTATCGCACATACGAATACGTTGACCAGTTTCCTCAAAACTTGCAGGAACTGTACAGTATACAATTTTTACTTCAGCAATAGCTGCATAAATGGCTGCCATTTGTTTTTTAACACGGTCTGGATTGCGGCTTTGATATGCATCAAATGATGGATTCCCTGTCCAATTTCCTAAAATTTCAGAAGCACGTTTTATAATCTTTGGCAATTGCGGGTGATTAGGGGTAACAAAAGTGCACAGCAATTCAGGCAAAATCGCAATACCGCTCCATTGGTCGTAAGCTAGTAAATCAATTGTATAATTTTCAGTGAAAATTTTTTCGCTTCCTGAAGCAAGGGTTATTGTTATATTTCCAGAAATGCGCTCCGTTAATTCTGCCAAATATTTTGCTGATAGCTTAAAATTGAAAGATGTAAGTTCAATTGATTCATCTTTCCTGATAATGTCCAGATTTTGATCATAATCCAAAGCAAAATCGGGGTTTGACTGAATTAAAAGGGTCACATTTTCCAAGTCTTTATCACTTATATTTTTTGTGCTGAAATTTTTTATAACCGGCACATGATTTTGCTGCATAGCAAAATTTATCACGGGCATGAAAACAAATTCTGTCTCTGCTAAATACATTTAATTGATATGTGATTCCTGGTTATTAAATTCCGCTGGCATTTCGTCCTCTACTATAGCCTGTTCAGTTAACGCAGTGGGTAATTCGCGAGTTGGTTTATTGTGCTTAAGCTTAGTTTTCATTTGGCTTGCCTGAGCTAATAAATTTCCTTTACCTGTATATAATTTTTTTTCTGCATCATTAAAAACAGAAGCAGCTTTTTGAATTTGCATACCAACTTTTCCAAAATCTTCAACAAATGCAGCAAGCTTCTCATAAATTTTTACAGCTTTATCGGCAATCACCTGAGCATCTTTATTGATGTCATCTTTCTTCCATAAATCATACACTAATTTCATGGCAGGAATAAGATTTGTAGGGCTAATTATGACAACTTTTTTGTTATAAGCTTTGCGCCACATATCAGTATCATTTTGCATGGCTGTTATGTAAGCTCCTTCAACAGGTATGAACAACATTACAAAATCAAGCGCTCTTGTCTTCTGCTGATAATCTTTGCCACTCAAGTTATTTATGTGTGAATAGATTGAATGAATTAATTGCTTCAAACATTTTTCCTGGTGATCAACCTGTTGGCAATTGCAATATTCATAATAGGGAACTAAAGAAACTTTTGAATCAATAACAATTGTTCTACCATCAGGATACTTCACCAATATGTCTGGTAAATAAACTTGACCGTTCTCATCAGTCACCCGTTCCTGAACAGTATAGTGCAACTCTTTGGTTAATCCTGAATTTTCTAAAATACTTTCTAAAATCATTTCGCCCCAATCACCCTGTTGCTTGACTTGACCCAACAAAGCATTGGTAAGGTTTGCTGCTTGTTCTGATAATTGTTTATTCGTTTCTGTAATATATTTTATTTGTTCTTTTAAGCTGATGCGGTCGCGTGTTTCAACATCATACCTCTCACCGATTTCTTTTTTGAATGTTTCGATATTATCTTTTAATGGCTTAAGAACATCGTTCAAAGATTTTTCCTGGTTCTCATTAAATGTTTTTGTTTTTTCATTCAATATATTTTGAGCAAGTACCTTAAACTCTGACTCATACTTTTTTCCTATGTTTTCAATTTCTTCTTTTTGGGTATTAAGCTGTTCATTTTTATATTTTAGTTCAGCATCTAAATAACTTTTTTGTTTATCCAAGTTGCTGATTGTATTAGTTGCTTCATTAAAGCGATGTTCAAGCTTTTGAAATTGTTCCCGAAATATGTTTGCATTTCTTTCTTCTGCATCAATCTTTGCATCTTTAGAGGCAGCGTCATTACTGATGATTCGAATTTGTTGATGTAATTTATCTATTTGTGACTGCAACATATTATTGTCTTGCTGTATAAGATTTCTTTCGGTTTCGATAGCCGTATTTCTTTTTATGATCTCAATATCTATTGCTGGAATTTTTTTCCTTGCTATAAGAAATCCTAAAAGAAAACCAACCGCAATAGCAATGGCTAAATATAAAGCAAGCATAGGGTTATTTTAGGTGATTATCAACGAATATAATTAATAAATGGAAAAGCGTTTTACATTTTTATCACAGCTAATTACGATTCTTGTCACCACGGGGGATTATTCGAAATAAATACTCATTTGATCAACGGCTTTACCTTTTCTCCAATTAATTTAATTGCACTTTTAAGTTGTTCATGCGTTAACATGGCACTGTCCATTTGCAACGTAAGCCTGGAAATTCCTCCAAGTGCTTCACTGTGATGCATTATTTTTTCCGCAACATCTTCAGGTCCGCCAACTATCAACGCACCCTGCTTTCCATTTTGTGCATCAAAGTGTGCGCGCGTCACGGGTGCCCATCCTCTTTCTCTTCCAATGTTAGTAAAAGTTTCAGCATATCCGGGAAAGAAATCTTTGATTGCTTCTTCACGTGTTTGCGCAACATACCCTAAAGAATGTAACCCAACTTTCAACTTTTCAGGATTATGTCCTGCTTTTCTTCCGGCTTCTTTATATAAATCAATCAAAGGACGAAACCGATGCGTTTCTCCACCTATCACAGCAACCATTAAAGGTAATCCTAAAGTACCTGCTCGCACAAAAGATTCAGGAGTTCCACCAACGCCGACCCATACAGGCAAAGGATTTTGAAGTGGTCTGGGATAAACCGATTGCTTATTCAATGCAGAACGAAATTTTCCTTTCCATGTAATCAATTCGTTATCACGAATGCGAAGGAGCAGCTCTAATTTTTCAGAGTAAAGTTCATCGTAATCTTCTAAATTGAGACCAAACAAAGGGAATGCTTCTATGAAAGAACCACGACCTGCAACAATCTCAGCACGACCATTGCTTATAAGATCAAGTGTTGCAAAGTTTTGAAAAACGCGAACAGGATCAGCAGCACTTAAAACAGTTACTGCACTTGTCAGCTTTATTCTTATTGTTCTTGAGGCAGCTGCTGCTAAAATCATTGTTGGTGCCGAATCAAGAAATTCCTTCCGATGATGTTCTCCGATTCCAAAAACATCCAGTCCGGATTTATCTGCAAACTCTATTCTTTCCAGCAGTTCGGCTAAAGATTTAGCATTATCAATCGTGTTATATGTTTTTCCATTTGCAGCGGCAAAACTGTCTATTCCTATTTCCATTACTGTCTTTTATTGCAAAGATCGGCAGAAGAAATGCGAATTCTGTCATTAGGTTTTGTGATATTACTTTTGCCACGATGGCAACTTTCGAAGTAAGCATACCCGAAAACTTCAACGCAGACTATTTCATCCCTAAAGAGGTAAGAAGCGACCGCAGAGCCAATCTTCGCGATGGTATGTACTATTTTCTCAACCTTCTTATACCTGATGCGTTAGATAAACGGGCGCAGGAACAGTTGGAACAACGAGGCTACATTACACTTCACGCTAACACTTTGAGGAACATAATTGGGAAGGCTTATGCGACCGTTATTGATTTGCTTTGTAAAGGAAAAGTAATTCTCGTCGATAAAAGGTACACTGTAGGCAAACAAAGCAGAGGTTACCGGTTAACGCCAGCGTATACAGGCAAAGTGAAGACTGTTCTTATAACGTATAAACACATTTGCTCCCGGTATGAAGCGTTTGAGAAAGGGCGCGAAGCAATACAAAAAGAGCGGTTGAAAGGCTTGAAGTATCTTACGAAGTGGTTAACGCAGGAAGTGCTGAATATAGACCTGCAACAAGCCCATAACTACGTCGAAGGTTATTATATCAAAATGAAGAAGAAGCTGGAAGTAACCGATTTCTCTTCTGTAAAGGCAAAGAATGAAGCTATTCTTCGCATGAATAACCGCGTGGATTATCAGCGCCGATTGGTAAAGATCATCAACGAAGGAAAGTATCAGCCCCGGAGAGACAGCGCAGGAAGATTATACACGCCGGTAACAGCCTTGAAGAAAGAATTGCGTGCGTTTCTTACTCTAAAGGGTGAGCCTGTAGGAAGTGTCGACATCAAGGCATCGCAGCCTTATCTCTTCCAACTACTTCTGAAAGAAGAATTCTGGAATGAGAAAAAGAAAAAGTTTAATCTGTATAACATCAACACCAATCTGTATAACTCCATAACTACGTTATACTCTTCTATTATGCTGCCCCTTTATGAAAAAAACCGCACTGATAGAGGCTTTCAGGACAATGGCTTTGAGAATATCATTTGGGAAAATGACTTTTACACACAACTAAGTAATAAAGTAAAGCAGATCAGGAAATATCAGAATAGCCCATATTTCGCAGATCGTGCGTCAACAAAAGAGATCATAATGATTTTGCTGTATGACAACTTTGAAAAGAAAAAGCCTGCTTACTACAAAGCATTCAGACAAGTTTTTCCAAAAGAAACGCGTTTGATGGATGATATAAAAACAGGCGGCAGCAGCTTATTTCCGAAGATCTTACAAAGCGTTGAGGCAACGATCATCCTTGAAAAGATATGCGCTGAATTGGCCTCTGATGAGCCTGCAATGCCAATGCTTACGATTCACGATAGCATCGCGACACAAGAGAAACATCTTGAAATAGTGCGTGCAAAAATGGAGGATATGCTTACGGAGATTGTTGGAAAGAAGCCCGGACTGAAGATCGAAATGCAAACCAAAGAAGACGCAATAAAAAACCTTGACGATGTTGTTGCAGAAGATTGGGCGAAGCTTTTAAAAGAAGTTACGGGAGCTAAAACAGTGCCTGATTGGTTTGAAGATAATGAGCCGAAACCACGGGAGATTCCAATACTTTGGCAATATCCTGTGATAGACGGAAAGCAGAAGATAAGAACTGCATACTTTGATCCGAACTACGAACATATTGATGAAAGTGATCGTACGGATATAGAAGAAACATGGCCTGAAGATGCGCTTTAGGGTAATGCATCCTTTGTGTGGTGGCTGTTAAACCAGTCGTTGCTGTCTTTTTGGAACAGGAAGACAAATGCAAGAAAATACAAAGAAGTATTAATGACTGAAAGTGCACCTAAAAAAGCGTTCCTTTTGAAAAGCTGTACCACATTAAATGCATATCCCATGGCTGCTAATGAATAAAGTACTGTTATAGCTGTGCGCGCCCATTTTTTACATAAATTCATTTGGCTAATCAATGACAATATTATTGCAATCCAGACTAGTAATATAAACAAGACTGTGACTGGATGTTTATCAGGGCCAATAAAAATATTTTGAATCGCATAGGTAAGGCCGATGACAAAGAAATTTGCATAAAATAGGCGACGTGCGGTAAGGAAACTTTGCGGTTTGTGAAAAACTGGTTCTTCAGCATTCATGAGCGGAAGATAAGACTAATAAAGCGATTTAAGATGCTGCATCTTTTGAATACCAAAGCCTGTTGCTCTTATCGTGAGCTGCTCTGTTGGTCTTCATCATGGCATGTTTTTGATAGAAACGAATATCAAGTTTTGCGTTAGATAATTTATCAACGGATTGAAGGGGCTTTTGTAATTAACCATTGACTTTTTTCTTATTTCATGTTCATCGAAATTTATTGTATAAAGCTAATCCTTTTTGGATAATATCCACAACTTCATTTTCTGATAAACCCATTTTTGGAAATATGTAATCAAAATAGAGGATCTCTTTGTTGTTACATGGTCCATCAGCGCAACATAATTCGTATGCTGCGAAAACTAAAAATTCTTTAACGGACTGAGGCAAAGATTTGATATCATTTTCCATTACGTCTTTCCCATTTTGTTCGAAATATAGTAGGGGTTGTTTTTGCGAAAGCCCCAAAATTTCCAAGTAACTATTAAGGATGCTCACTTCTTTTGGTGAATTGCTTTCATCGCAAACAGCTGCGAAAAATAGCAATTGAAATATTGAGCATTTTTGGTTCACAGTACATCCTTCAAACATTTTAGCGACTGTAGCATTTAGTGCATCCATATAAAAGTATTTCTGCGCCAAATGTAAGAATTTCACAAATTTGTGAAAGGATTATTTTTTGGTTTCGCTCACCTTTCGCTCTTCATGGCAAAGAAGGCAAAGGATATAAGTTTAGCGAAAGCAATCGCACTTCGACTTCAAAAGTTGCGGCAGGATAAAGGGCTAACACTTGAAGAATTATCTTTTGAGGCAGACATGGAACTAACACAAGTGCATCGTGTTTTGAATGGGTCACATGATTCACAGGTCACAACGATTGATAAAGTTGCCAAGGCGTTGGGTACAAATCTGAGTGATCTTTTTAAAGGATTATAAGAATTAAATTAAGTTACCCAAAAAGTTACTCACAATCGTAACAAACATGTTTTTTTGTTGTATCTTTATTTTTCAAAGCCGCTATGGTATTGATTTTGAAAGGAGAGGGCTGGTTTAGAGCATCTGCCTTACAAGCAGAGGGTCCGCGGTTCGAACCCGTGTGCTCCCACTGAATCTCATGAAGGTTTCATTAAAAAATGAAGCCTTTGTTTTTTTACTTAACCGATTTTATAATTCCACTTTTTATCCACAATCTATTGTTTTAATACACTTGAATAATTAATGTATAATACTAACTTACAAAAACAACAGATAATTATTGCTACAGTAAAATATAAAGAAGATGTTTTAAACAATACTTAAAATAAAATATTTTGAAGAAGTAAACAAAATGTATCTTGAAGTCAAGAGTTAAAGCGCAGCGTTGCAGAAGTTGAGGAGCAATTTTCCATATAATTAAAGATTTTTTTCATTCCCATCTAACATAAATTAAATTGATTTATTAAGCAGTGAAGAATAAATAACATTAAATTAAAATAATGTCTGAAGATAATAAAATGGTTCAGGAAAATAAAAATACAGAGCACCTTGATGTTACTGAAAATTACCGCCGCATTATTGTGATCGGCGCTTCTGCCGGAGGTTTTGAAGCTTTTAAAACTATTGTAAAAAATCTGCCGCCTGATTTTAATGCTTCCATATTTATTGTATGGCACATGAGCCCTGATATTCGTGGCGTATTGCCAACAGTGCTTAATAAGCAAAACAGTATTTATACTGCGCATGCTTATAATGAGGAATCAATTCAACCTAACCGCATTTATATTGCACCGCCCGATCACCATTTATTAATAGAAGAGGGTAGAGTGCGTGTAACACATGGACCAAAAGAAAATCGTTTTCGTCCTGCAATTGACCCATTGTTTCGCTCAGCTGCTTATGCCTATGGAAACCGTGTAATTGGCGTAATATTATCCGGCGCTTTGGATGACGGAACAGCAGGTTTATGGCGTATAAAATACAGTGGTGGCATTACCATTGTGCAGGATCCCAAAGATGCTGAAGTGCCTTCTATGCCTCAGAATGCCCTGCGTGAAGTGAAGGTTGATTATTGTGTTCCGGTTACTGATATAGCCGGGCTTCTTGTTAAGTTATCAAATGAAAAAATAAAAGAAAATGCCATGCCTCTGAAAGATGAAAAAACAAAAATTGAGATTGAGATTGCTGCAGAAAAAAATGCTTTGGATAAAGGTGCGCTTGATATTGGTGAGTTGTCAATGTTTACCTGTCCCGAATGTCATGGTGTATTATCGAAAATTATGGATGGAAATATTTCCCGTTTTCGATGTCATACAGGTCATGCTTTTTCTGCCGATGTATTAATGGCTGCTGTTACTGAAAAGGTAGAGGAGAGTTTATATAATGCTATTCGCGGAATTGAAGAAAGCATGCTGTTACTGAATCATATCGGGGATCACTTTGCCGAAGCTAATCAACCCAAACTTGCGGCTTTATATTTTAATAAAGCAAAGGAAGCTGAAAAGCGTGCCACTGTAATTCGTAAAACAATATTTAGTCACGAGCAGTTAAGCAAGGATAAATTGTTGCAGGAAGCCGAAGAAGACATCTCCCAAATTCTCTCCGGAAAAGATTTTTAATTCTTAATACCTAAAATTTATTGCCAAAAAACAGTTTCTGTTCATTTGCTTTAAAGAAGTTAGTGTGAAGTCTAATTCGCTACCTTTAATGCATGCTAAAAACAAAATATGTCAAATCAAAATGCCGAAAATAAACACGATCCAGTAGAACAATTGCAGGAGAAACCCGGCAAAGATGAATTTTTAATTGTGGGAATCGGAGCATCAGCCGGTGGCATACAGGCGCTGCAGGAATTTTTTCGTAATGTGCCAAAAGATTCTGACATGGCATATGTTGTAATATTGCATCTTTCGCCAGACCATGATAGTCAGTTAGCTTCAGTACTGCAAAGAGAAACCAAAATACCTGTAACGCAGGTTACAAAAAGAGTACACATACAACCCAATCATATTTATGTAGTGCCTCCAAATCAACACCTGACCATGGAAGATGGTTTCATTGCTGTATCAATCAATTTATTAATGGAAGAACGTCGTGCACCTGTAGATATATTCTTCCGCACATTGGGCGATGAACACGGACCAAGAGCCATTGCCATTATCTTATCCGGCACTGGCGCTAATGGTTCAATGGGGTTGAAGCGGGTAAAAGAAAGAGGCGGAGCCTGTTTTGTACAAAGTCCCCGCGAAGCAGAATTTAATGAAATGCCCCGCAATGCCATTGCCACCGAACTGGTAGATGAAGTATTATTGGTAAAGGATATTCCTGCAAAAATTATTTCTTACAAAACAAGTTTGGGCAAAGTTGAAATTACCGTAGAAGTTGAAAAGCGCCCTGAAGACCAGCAGCATGCTTTGCGTGAGATATTTACACAATTAAGGTTGCGAACCGGGCATGATTTCTCCAACTACAAGTACCCGACTTTGCTGCGCCGGATTGAAAGACGCATCAACATCCGCAACTTGCCCGATCTGCCGGCCTACGCTAAATTTTTACAGGATAATGTTGATGAATCTATAGCCCTGCTAAAAGATTTACTCATTTCTGTTACCAATTTTTTTAGGGACAGCAAGCCTTTTGAAACGATTGAGCAAGATGTATTGCCTTTTGTTTTCAAAGGCAAAACCAGTGAAGATCAGGTGAGAATATGGGTAGCCGGTTGTGCTACCGGTGAAGAAGCGTACTCTGTTGCCATGCTTTGTATGGAAAAAGCAATGGGCGCTATTGATGCACCCAAGGTACAGATATTTGCCACAGATATTGATGAGTCTGCAATTGCACACGCAAGAGAAGGTTTATATACACTAAATGATACAGCAGATGTTTCGCCCGAAAGGATACGCCGCTTTTTTAACAAAGAAGGAGATAGTTACCGCGTACGCAAAGAAATAAGGGAAACAATATTATTTGCAACACATAATTTTTTAAAAGATCCACCTTTCTCGCATCTTGATATGATTAGCTGCCGCAATGTAATGATTTACCTGAACCAAATAGCGCAGGAAAGAATTATAGAAACATTTCATTTTGCCTTAAACCCCGGAGGCTATCTTTTTCTCGGCACCTCAGAATCTGTTGATGGCGCAAGCGATTTATATGCAGCATACAATCGCGAAAATCATATTTTTCAGAGCAGGCAGGTAAAGCCAAAAGCTTACCCCATACCTGAATCAACACCATCTTTAAATTTCTCCCCGTTTAAGAAAGAACGTGTCTCGCAGGAAAATGAAAATAAAATACTGGAACGCATTTCGTTTGGCGATCTGCACCAGCAACTGCTGGAAGAATATGCATCGCCTTCTCTTGTGGTGAATGAAGAATATGAAATTTTGCATTTAACCGAAAAGGCCGGAAAATATTTGCAAATAGGCGGCGGCGAGCTTTCTCAAAATTTATTGAAGCTGATAAAGCCTGAGCTAAGATTAGAATTGCGGTCTGCATTGTTCCAGGCAATGCAGCGACAGTCTTCTGTGGAAGCGGCGGGATTGAAAGTAAATATTGCTGATAAAACAGAAACCATTAATGTGCATGTAAGACCCATACTGCGCTCCGGTGATATGGCAAAAGGTTTTATACTTATATTATTTGAGCCCGCAACGGAGGGGCCAAACAGCGAAATACTATTATCACCAGATGAGCCATTGGCAAAGCAGTTGGAAGAAGAGTTGGTGAAACTGAAGACGCAGTTGCGCGCCGCAAACGAACAGCACGATTTTCAGGCTGAAGAAATGAAAGCCAGCAATGAAGAGTTGCAGGCAATGAATGAAGAGCTGCGCTCCGCAGCCGAAGAACTGGAAACCAGCAGGGAAGAACTGCAATCAATAAACGAAGAATTAAGGACTGTAAACCAGGAATTAAAAGTGAAGATCGAAGAAACCAGCCTTGCCAGCAACAACCTGCGCAACCTTATCAATTCAACCAACATCGGCACTATTTTCCTCGACCGCAGTTTCAGGGTTGGGTTATTTACGCCCGCAGCAGGCAATATTTTTAATTTGATACCTGCAGATTTTGACCGCCCTCTTTCTGATATTACCAGCCGGCTTGAATATAAGGGCTTATTAAACGATGCAGAAGCAGTATTGGAAAAATTAAATACTGTAGAAAAGGAAGTGCGAACAAATGATGATAAAATTTATTTAATGCGCATAACACCTTACCGCACTAATGAAGACCGCATTAAAGGCGTGGTAATAACATTTGTTGATATTAGTGCAAGAAAAATTGCGGAACAACAATTGAAGGATAATATAGATGAATTGATCCGCTTCAACAGCACTATGGTAAGAAGAGAAACGAGAATGATAGAATTAAAAAAACAAGTAAACGATCTGTCAGCCCGGCTGAATGAAACGCTGCCTTACCCGCTTAATTTTGAAAATGAGAACAACACCTGAATAATGCCAACATCTTATATAGATAACGGAAATAATTTTGATGCAGCCTATGCAGTGCACCCGCAAAATGTTGAAACTATCGTTGCTGAATTAAAACAGGCAAACCAGCAACTGCGTGAAGCACGCCGCGCTGCCCTGAATATTATGGAAGATGCGGTTCTTTCAAAAGAAGAATTGCGCAAAAGCGACGAACAGCTGCAGACGGCCCTTAAAGCCGCTAACAGCTTTACATGGGTAATTGATCCGCAAACCGGCAATACCAGCTATTCAGAAAATTATAATGAAGTGCTTGGCTTTGAAGCAGCCTTAAACGCACCGCACAATTTCAATCAGATTCATCCCGACGACAAAATTTTTGTTTTGCAGGCGGTTAATAAAGCAATGAGGGGAGAAGCCCCGCTGGAAGTTGAACACCGCATCATCCATCCTGAAACCGGTGACATAATCTGGCTGAAAGCCGAAGGCAAAATGATGCAGCAAACAGAAGGTGGGCCGCAAGTTTTTGTCGGCGTTACCAAAAACATTACCAGTGCTAAAGAAGCACAAATAGCTTTGCGCGAAAGTGAAGAGCGCCTGCAAATAACCATGGATGCTGCAGTGGATTATGCCATTATTACCACTAACAAAAACGGCGTGGTCATAGCATGGAGCAAAGGTGCGGAACACACCTTCGGATACTGCCGCGAACAAATGATCGGCAAACCGGCAAGCATCATTTTTACACCCGAAGATATTGCAGCCGGCATTCCGGAAAAAGAAATGGAAACAGCACGCAGCAAAGGAATAGCTGTGGACGATAGATGGCACAACGGCAAAGATGGCATAAAGCTTTATATGAGCGGTACAATGCGCCCTATCTACGACCCTGAATTAAAAGGTTATGTAAAGGTATCCAGGGAAAGAACAAAGGAAAAATTGCTGGAGCAGGAGCGGGAAGATTTTATAAGCATTGCCAGCCATGAATTAAAAACGCCCGTAACCAGCATTAAAGCTTACTCAGAATTGCTGCTCGATATTTTTAATGAGCTGGAAGATGCATCATCTGCAGGTCTTTTGCAAAAATTAAATGGGCAGGTGGACAGGCTGATAGACCTGATACATGCATTGCTTGATACTTCAAAAATTTCCCAGGGTTCTATGATATTAAACAAGGAAAAATTTGATCTGAATACATTGCTGAAAGAGCGGGTAAAAGATATGGAAGAAATATCTTTTATTCATCGTTTTATTTTACCCGAAAAAGAAGAAATATTTATAACCGCAGACCGTGAGCGAATAGGGCAGGTGATTACCAATTTTATTTCCAACGCGGTAAAATACTCACCCAACGGCGGCACCATAACCATCGGGTGCAAACAGGAAAACAATAAAACAGAAGTAAGTGTAAAGGATGAAGGTATTGGCATTTCAGAACATGCTCAACGGAAGGTGTTCGACCGTTTTTTCCGTATACAAACGGATCAGATGCAAAACTACCCGGGCATGGGCCTTGGTTTGTATATTACTGCTAATATTATCAGGTGCCATAGCGGAAATATTTGGGTAACCAGCAAGCCGGGTGAGGGCTCTGTGTTTTATTTTTCTATTCCTGATTTGCCGCAGGAGGGATAAGAAATACCTGCGCCTTTTATGTATGCATTGCATCTGCATTTTTTACCCGGTTATCTCATTTTTTATTTCGACGCCGGGCAAATTCAAGCCGCAGGCGCATAAAAAAATATTGCCGCCGCCTGTTGCAGGTACCAAACCTTTTAAGTAAGAAATAAAAGTAATTAATCCGGCAATAGAGGATTAAATTTTTTTTTACCCCATTCTTTTTTTTTAAATATTCGGCATACGTATTGAATGTTTTAATATTTCAACCCCATTACTAAACAAGAATTGCGGGTACACGCGAACAGGTGATATTATTCTGCTGACCTGCATTAATGCAAACTGTAAAAAAATGAAAAGTATTTTAATGGTTGATGATGATGTTGGCATACTTGATATTTTTAAAATTGTATTAGAAAGGGCAGGATATGAAATAACAATATATAACAATGGCAGGCAAATATTGGATAATGCATTTAAAGAGCCGGACATCTTTATACTTGACAGGCAGCTTAGCGGCATAGATGGACTGGATGTATGCCGCTTTTTAAAACATCGCGCAGCCAATGCAGAAACTCCGGTAATTATATTTTCTGCAAGCCCGCACATGCAACTGCAGGCAAAAGATGCAGGCGCTGATGATTTTTTGGAGAAGCCATTTAAAACAAAAGAATTGCTGCAGATGGTAGAAAAACATTTGAATAAACATGCTGCATGAAAAATATAATGGACGATGAGCGCTAAAAAAAATGAAAAAGAAAGGATTGTTATATATCAATCATCCATTCTTTAAAGTTTTCAAAATCCGGTTTCATCAAAATACTTTTCTTTTGTTTTGATAAAAGATATTGTACACTTTGCGGAATATCGATTTTTGTGTTTGTTGCTTCTTCAACAACTTCAGGAAATTTTACAGGATGTGCAGTTTCTAAAAAAATTCCTTTCTCATTTCCATCGCCTAAATATTCTTTCAGCGCATAATAACCAACTGCACCATGCGGATCTAAAATATAGTTGTATTGTTTAAAGACTTCTTTGATCGTGGCCTTGGTTGCATTATCACTGATGCTGTAGCTTGTTACAATTTTTTTTAAATCGGAAAATTGTTGGTCGAACAACTGCATCATTCTAACAAAGTTGCTTGGGTCGCCAACATCCATTGCATTGGAAGCCGTTGCTATTGCAGGCTTTGGCGAATATTCACCTGTGGTTAAATAATTCGGAACAACATCATTTTCATTGCACGCTGCAATAAAATGTTTTACCGGCAAACCACTTTTATAAGCAAGCAAACCTGCACAGATATTTCCAAAATTTCCGCTTGGAACAGAGATGACAGGAAGTTCATTTTCATTCCATTGCTGCAATGCAAAAAAATAATACAATTGCTGCGGAAGCCACCTTGCAACATTAATAGAGTTGGCGGAAGTAAGTGAATATTTTTTATTCAAATCACCATCCATAAATGCCTGCTTAACGATTGCCTGGCAATCATCAAAGTTGCCTTCAACTTCGATGGCTGTTATGTTTGAGCCAAGTGTTGTTAATTGCAATTCCTGTATTGCGCTAATTTTTTTTGAAGGATAAAGAATGATCACATTCACACCTTTGACATTTAAAAAACCATTTGCAACTGCACCACCTGTGTCGCCGGAAGTGGCAACCAAAACTGTTGTATGATGATCTTTGTTCCGGTTGAAGTAGGAGAGACACCGACTCATGAATCTTGCACCGACATCTTTGAATGCAAGTGTTGGTCCGTGAAATAATTCAAGTGAAAAAATATTTTCATTGACTTTGACCAAAGGAAAATCAAAGTTCACAGTTTCACTAATGATCTGCTGTAATGCAATGTTGTCAATCCTTTCAGAGACATAAGGTTTCATCACTTCAACACTAATTTCTTCTTTCGAATAATTTTTTATGTTGTGAATGAAATCTTTTTGAAGCAAAGGAACTTGTTCCGGAAAGTATAAACCTTTGTCAGGTGCCTGTCCTTTTAATGCTGCTTCTTCAAATGAAACGCGTGGAGATTTTTGATTTAAACTAAAATATTTCATGAAAGATTTTATTGATTGTTGGTCATTGCTGAATAGAATTACAAATCGTACAAGAGTGCGACGCAACGGATGTTTAATAGTAGTACAAAACTCCGGCTCATAAAATTATTCGCTTAAAATTTTGACGCCGTGATGATTGATTGTAGTGACGTGCGTGTGATATGCAATGCCGATCCGGTTGTAAATATTTTTCATCACATCTTCTACAAGTCTTGCTGTGTCTGCATTACGGCTTAGCATAAAAATGGAAGGACCACTTCCACTGATGCCACCGCCGAGTGCGCCTGCTTCTTTGCAGGCTTTTTTAACTTCATCAAAACCGGGAATTAAAATGCTGCGGATCGGCTCGATGATCACATCTTCAAGCGAGCGACCAATCAAATCATAATCATGTTTTAAAAAACCTGCAACAAGTCCGGCAATATTTCCCCATTGCTTTATTGCATCTTTTAACTGCACCTGTTGTTTTAAAATTTGGCGCGCGTCTGAAGTGCGTACTTCAATTTGCGGATGAACGATTGTAACATGCAAAGACGGTGCATCAAGCGAAATAATATCAAGCGGATGAATGGAACGAATGAGCGTGACGCCGCCGTAAATGCAGGGCGCGATGTTGTCTGCATGCTTTACGCCGCTAGCAACTTTTTCTCCGAACATTGCAAAACGAATTAAATCTTCTTTGCTGAAACGCAAGCCCAGCAAGTGATTCGCGGCAACGACAACTCCGGCTGCACTCGCAGCGCTCGAGCCGATGCCGCTCCCGGGCATGATTTTTTTTGTTGAGGTTAATGTAAAACCTTTTACATCTTTTGCTTCATCAAGCAACGCAAGCAATGCTGCACCGCTGACATTTTTTTCTGCATCACCTGGTAAATTGTAATCATCATTATTGATAATCCGAATTCCTTTTTCATTACTTAATTCAAGTGTGAATTCATCATTTGGTTCGTTCAATGCAAAGCCCAGAACATCAAAACCGCAAACAATGTTTGCAACAGTTGCGGGACTGTAAACAGTGATGCCCCCGACCCCTAAAGGGGAGTTATTTTTGGCAGTAAGTTTTTCTTCTATTATCTTAAATATAATTTCAGGTTGTTTTAGTACATCTTCGTTTTTAAATCGAATGACATTAAGTCCCATATCTTGTAAATTTTTTTCTCTTATCGCATCATTCTTTTTTACTTCTTCAATTGCATGAACACTTCCATCAATTTCGATAACAAGTTTAAGTTGATGACAATAAAAATCTGCAACATAAATAGAAAGCGGATGTTGCCTTCTGAATTTTAGATTCCATTGATTTGTCTTCAAATAATTCCATAAGATTTCTTCAGCGTCAGTCATCTTATTTCTAAGTTCTTCAGCTTTTTTAAAAATCAATGGATGCGCTCCATAATGCATTGTGTCCTCATTCATACTTGAAGTTGTTTAAATAACTCCCTTTAGGGCTGGGGCTTCTGCTACATCACTCTTATGATATCTGCGAAAACCCCACTCGCTGTTACATCTCCGCCTGCGCCTGCGCCTTTCACAACTAAAGGCTGTTCAGGATATCGCTGCGTATAAAACAATACAATATTATCTTTTCCGTATAAATGATAAAAATCTGAATTCGCAGGAATGTGTTTCAAACCAACAGAAGCCTTGTTGTTTTCAAAGCTCGCGACGAATTTTAGTTTACAATTTTTTGAAGCTGCTTCTTCGTAGAGTTTTTTAAAATGTGCTTCATGTTTTTTCATTTCATTATAAAAATCATCAACACTTCCGTCGAAACAACTTTGCGGTAAAAATGAATTGTTTAAAACATCATTCATTTCAATCTGTGCACCTGCTTCACGTGCGAGAATTATGATCTTGCGCATCACATCAGTTCCGCCGAGATCAAGTCGCGGATCAGGTTCTGTGTAACCTTCATCCTGTGCCTGTTTTACAACATCGGCAAAGAGAATTTTCCCATTATAATTATTAAAAACAAAATTCAGTGTGCCTGATAAAACTGCTTCAATTTTATTCACTTTATCGCCGCTTCTTCTAAGATCATTTAAAGTGCCGATAACAGGTAAACCTGCGCCAACATTGGTTTCGAAAAGAAATGGTGAATTGTATTCTCGTGATAAAGATTTGAGTTGATGGTAATTTTTATAAGATGACGAAGCTGCAATTTTATTACACGCAACAACAGCGATCGCTTTTGACAAAAGTCTTGAATAAACATTCGAAACTTTTTCATCTGCTGTAACATCTGCAAACACTGAGTTTCGCAAATTTTTTGACATAATTGTTTCAACAAATTCATCTAAATTTTCATCTTTGCCTTCTTTCAATAATTCTTTCCATTTGCTCAGATCAAGCTCATTTCCATTTTCTGAAAACAACATTTTTTTACTGTTTGCAATGCCTGTTACGCGAAGTTGCAAATTCAAATGTTCGAGCAGGAAAGCTTGCTGCTGTTGAATTTGCGACAATAATCTTGCGCCAACATTTCCTGTGCCTACAATAAAAACATTCAGTTGCTTATAGGTTGTTTCAAAAAAAGCTTCATGCAAAACATTCACTGCTTTTTTTACATCGTTTGAAGAAATAACTGCAGAAATATTTCTTTCTGATGAACCTTGCGCGATCGCCCGAATGTTGATGCCGTTCCTTCCAAGCGCGCTGAACATTTTTCCGCTAATGCCGGGATGACTTTTCATTTTATCACCAACCAAAGCAATGATCGATAAGCCTGTTTCGATCTTTAGCGGTTCAACTTTTCCCTGTGATGTTTCTACTTCGAAGGCCTTGTCCACAGCGAGTTTTGCAGCATTTACATTTGCTTGGTTTATAGCAACACAAATAGAATGTTCAGAAGAACTTTGTGTTATTAATATGACGTTGATCTTTTCATTTGCCAACGCTTCAAACAATCTTTTTGAGAAACCCGGAATGCCGATCATGCCACTTCCTTCAAGGCTTAACAACGAAATATTATTCATGCTTGAGATGCCGCTGATGATTTCTCCCGCAACTATTGAAGAGGAATTTAATAAATCTTCAATCACTGTTCCGCGAGCTTCAGCTTCAAAAGTATTTTTGATCCATATCGGAATTTTTTTCTCCATCACAGGCTGAATAGTTGGCGGATAAATAACCTTCGCACCAAAATGCGAAAGCTCCATTGCTTCCTGGTATGAGATACGCGGAATAGTTTTTGCATTCTGCACGCAGCGCGGGTCTGCGGTCATCATACCAGAAACATCCGTCCAAATTTCCAGGGATGTTGCATCAGCAGCAGCCGCAAAAATTGCTGCTGTAAAATCAGAGCCTCCGCGCCCAAGTGTAGTAGTGTTGCCACTTTCATCGCTTGCAATAAATCCCGGCGCAAGAAATATTTTTTTGCTTGAAGAAGCAATTGCTTCATTGATTAATTTGTTTGTTTCATTAAATTTCACTTGCGCAAAACCAAAATTGCTGTTGGTTTTTATCAGTGCTCTGCAATCAAGCCAATCATTTTCTATGTTGATAGAATTGAAATATTCACTTATAATTTTGGATGAAAGTAATTCACCAAAACTTAAAATTCTGTCTCTCGTGCGAAGCGATAATTCTTCCAAATAAAAAACGCTGTCACAAATTTCATCTAGCAAATTAAAGTGCTGTTTCACCATGCTCAAACAACCGCTTTGATGTGCAACAGGCAACAACAAACGAGCTGCATCGAGATGTTTTGTTTCCAATTCTTTCAAAATATCTTTATATGTTTCATCAGTTTTTTCAGCAAGCATTCCCACATTGATCAAAGCATCGGTAACGCCGCCAAATGCAGACAACACAATGATTTGGGATGATTTTGTTTTTGAAATAATTGCCGCAACTTTTTGTATGTTCGCTGCATTTGCAACTGATGAACCTCCAAATTTTAAGACCTTCATATTATATCACTGGTTGTATGTTCTAAGATTTTTTTATGAGCCAAACTCTATAATTATAATTGAGCTTCAGTGGCGTTGGCACCGTTCAAATTTTTGAATTCTATTTAGCACCTTATGTGAAAAGCTGATTTTATTTTTTGAAGCAGCTTCGAAGCCCAATGTTTTGATATGGATAAGTACAACGCTTTACAGCGTTGTGATAATTGCAGTTGTTGTGATTATTGCAAACAAAAAATTAGTATGTCTAAATGATTGATGCATTAAGATTTCGAAGATAAATAGAGAAGCAATTACAACAAGCGTTAGTCTCAGTTTTTAATTAAACTAAATAACCGAACAGCGTATCATCTTTGTTCAACTCAGTGAAATCAATATTGTATCTGCGCATTTTAGCGAGCAGCTTTTCATAATCATGCTTGCTCTGTAACTCAATGCCTACAAGCGCCGGACCAATTTCTTTATTTGTCTTTTGCATGTATTCAAATCTCGTAATATCATCATTCGGACCAAGTACATGATTTAAAAATTCTCTTAAAGCTCCGGGTCGTTGTATAAAGCGAACAAGAAAATAATGTTTCAATCCTTCATATTGCAAAGCGCGTTCTTTTATCTCAGGCATTCTTTCAATATCATTATTGCTGCCACTTACTATGCACACAATTGTTTTGCCTTTTATTTCATTTGCATAATCATCAAGTGATGCAATACTCATTGCACCTGCAGGTTCTGCAACAATTGCATCTTCATTGTACAACTTTAAAATTGTAGAACAAATTTTACCTTCTGGAACAAGGTGCAGATCATCCAAAACATTTTTACAAATTGAAAAAGTTAAGTCGCCCGTTCTTTTTACAGCAGCGCCATCAACGAATTTATCAATGTGCTCTAAAGTAACAGGATGCCCGGCCTCAAAGGCTTTCAGCATACTTGGCGCACCTTCAGGTTCGATACCGATTACTTTTGTTTGAGGAGAAAATGTTTTAAAATAACTGCCAACACCTGAAGCCAATCCGCCACCACCCACCGGAACGAAAATGTAATCAATGTTTGATAACTCTTCTAAAATTTCAAAACCTACGGTTGCCTGTCCTTCAATAATTTTATAATCATCAAAAGGAGGGATGAAAGTCATTTCATTTTCCTGTGTGAATTTTTTTGCGGCTGCCGCACAATCATCAAATGTGTCGCCAATCAATTTTATCTCTATGTTTTCTTCTCCAAAAAATTTAGTTTGATTGATCTTTTGTTTTGGTGTTATGACCGGCATAAAGATTATGCCTTTTACATTTAATTTCCTGCAACTGTATGCAAAGCCCTGTGCATGATTGCCCGCAGATGCAGTGGTGACGCCATTTTCAAGAGCTTCTTTGCTTAAAGAACTCATCATGTTGTAAGCGCCACGCAATTTATAAGAGCGAACGATTTGCAGATCTTCTCTTTTTAAATAAACATTCGCATTATATCTGCGTGATAGATTTTGATTAAGCTGCAAAGGCGTTTTTGTTACAATTTTTTTTAAACGCTTTGCTGCTTCTTCAAAATTGAGTTTGTGATTAATTGTTGAATTCATTCGATTTTGATTGCCAAATTTATAGACAGACGATGAAAGGATTGCGACGCAACGATGCTGCCATGAAAAACAACTGCCGGTATCATAATTTATTTTTGATTTTCGGGTCTTAAACTTCTCACGGTTTTGCCGGCCTGCCACAATTCGCTTTCGCGGAGCTCCTTTAATTCTTCATTTAATTTTTCACGATAATCTTTCTGACTGTTCGAATCTATGGAACGCTGGCTTTCTTTTCCTGTGGCTACACTGTCGTACAATTCAGTAAACACGGGCTTTGTAACGTCTTTGAATCTTTTCCACCAATCAAGCGCGCCACGCTGCGCGGTGGTTGAACAGTTTGCATACATCCAGTCCATTCCGTTCTCTGCAACGAGCGGCATCAATGATTGTGTAAGCTCTTCAACTGTTTCATTAAATGCTTCGCTGGGAGAGTGCCCTTTTTCGCGAAGAACTTCATATTGCGCAGCAAAAATTCCCTGGATTGCGCCCATCAATGTTCCGCGTTCGCCGGTAAGATCGCTGAACACTTCTTTTCTAAAATCTGTTTCAAAAAGATAACCACTTCCAACAGCAATGCCAAGTGCAATAACTCTGTCAAAGGCTTTGCCTGTTGCATCCTGGAAGATCGCATAAGAACTATTCAGCCCACGACCCTGCAAAAACATGCGACGCAAAGAAGTGCCTGAACCCTTTGGAGCGACTAAAAAAACATCTACATCTTTTGGCGGAATAATTCGTGTCTGTTCATTAAAAGTTATTCCAAATCCATGCGAAAAATATAAGGCTTTGCCTGCGGTTAAATACTTCTGAACTGTTGGCCACAGCTCGATTTGCGCAGCATCACTTAATAAATAACAGATGATCGTTCCGCGCTTCAAAGCTTCGTCAATTTCAAATAAAGTTTCACCTTCAACAAAACCATCTTTCACAGCTTTGTCCCATGTTTTAGAATTTTTTCTTTGACCAACAATTACATTAATGCCATTATCTTTTTGGTTCAAAGCCTGTCCTGGACCTTGCACGCCATAACCAATAATTGCTACCGTTTCATTTTTTAAAACTTCCTGTGCTTTGCTAAGCGGAAATTCTTCGCGTGTTACAACGTTTTCTTCTACGCCACCGAAATTTAATTTTGCCATTGTTTTAATTTATAAATTTTAATTTTAGAAAAGTGATTTTTATTTTTTTGAGCCATAGTTTAATCTATCTATTAAGCTTTACTTGCGTCGCACCTGTCTGCCGACAGGCAGGCTCTTGTACGCTTTGTACATTATTGAGCTGTGATAAAATCCACTAAAATTCAATCATGGCGAGACTTTTAAAGCTTTTGATTAAAAGAAATTTTATTGTTAAATGGATCATTCACTATAAATGTCAATGAGCCATAAAAAGTTTCTTCAATTCCCGGCCTGTTATATTTATATTTTTTATTGATCAGTTCTTCATGATATTCCTTCACGCCGGTACACCAAATAAAAACATGCGAGCCCGGTGTTCCATCGCCGTGATGTTCACTTAAATGAAAAACAATTCCATCTTTTTCAACTTCAATATAAACAGGTGCACCTTCATGAAATGTATGTTCAAAATTTATTTTAAACCCAAGCCAGTCAATATAAAACTCAACAGCTTTGTTGTAGTCGAAGATGCGAAGCATTGGAATAACTTTTTCAACCATCATACAAATTATTTACATGCTAAACACTTCTCCCTGTTGATTTAAAAATTCATTTTCAATAACACTTTCGCCCGGTTGATGCTGTTCAAACTCTTTCAGTTTTTCATGAAAGCCTTTGCTGTCTTTGATTATAGCGATTCTCGCACTGCGTACAAATTCAATCAAACCAAAAGGTTCCAATGCTTTTATCAAAGCTTCAATCTCTTCGCGATGTCCGCTTGTTTCAAAAACGATGTAATCTTTTCTTATCGCAACTGCACGTGCGCCATATTCGCGAAGCAATCTTTCAACTTTTACTTTTTCAGCAATCACTTCAGTCGGCACTTTATATAAAGCAACTTCCTGCCAAACAATTTCATCGTTTGTGTTATAATATGCTTTCAACACTTCAACCTGCTTTTCAATTTGCCTGCAAAGTTTTCTAATCACATCTTCGGTTTCGTTAACAACTATTGTAAAACGATGCACACTTTCCACTTCCGTTGGAGATGTGTTCAAACTATCAATATTTATTTTTCTTCTTGTAAAAATTATCGCAATCCGATTTAGTAAACCAACCTGGTTTTCTGTATAGACTGTTATTGTATATTCCTGTTTCATAACTAATCTTTAAATATTTTTTGATAATGCTCGACGTTTGGAAATGGCTCATAAAAATGATGTAACAATTTTTTCCATTCATTATATTGATTGCTGTTTCTAAAGCCTTTTGTATGGTCTTCCAATGTTTGCCATCGCACAATCAATAAATATTTATCATCTTTTTCCAAACATTTTAATAACTCATGTTCTATATAACCTTTCATTGAACTAATAATAAGTTGGGCTTCATCAAATGCCGTTTCAAACAATTTACTTTCTCCTTTCTTAATATTTAAAACAGCAACTTCTGTCATCATTACTTCAATCTTATTTCACTAACACTGCATCCCTGAGGAACCATTGGAAAAACATTATTTTCTTTTCCTACCATTATCTCAAGAAGGTAAGAGCCATTGTGAGCAAGCATTTCAGCCAATGATGATTTTAAATTTTTTCTTTCGTCAACTTTCTTTCCTTCAATTTTATATGCCTTTGCAAGCGCAACAAAATCCGGACTTTGAATATCTACGAAAGAATATCTTTTTGAATTGAAAAGCTCCTGCCACTGACGAACCATGCCGAGAAATCTGTTGTTGAGAATGATGATTTTTACGTCAATATCAAATTGCATAATCGTTCCAAGTTCCTGCAAAGTCATTTGAAAACCTCCATCACCAATAATCGCAACAACTGTTCTTTCGGGCGCACCATATTTTGCGCCGATCGCCGCGGGCAATGCAAAACCCATTGTGCCCAAACCACCTGAAGTGACATTGCTTTTTGATTGATTGAACTTTGCATAACGGCAAGCCACCATTTGGTGCTGACCAACATCAGTAACAATTATAGCGTTGCCTTTTGTAAGTTCATTTAATGTATCAATAACTTCAGCCATGCTCATCTCATCAACAGATGGATGCATTTCTTTATCAATAACAATTTCTATTTCTTCTTTTGTAAACTGTTTAAATTTCTGCAGCCAATCGGTATGTTCTTTCTTTTCGATCAACGCAGTTAACAAGGGTAATGTTTCTTTACAATCTCCCCAAACGGGCACTGCAGTTTTTATATTTTTATCAATCTCAGAAGGGTCAATATCTAGATGAATAATTTTTGCCTGTCGAGCATATTTATCCAGCCTTCCGGTAACACGATCATCGAAGCGCATACCAATTGCTATCAGCACATCGCATTCATTTGTCAAAACATTTGGTCCATAATTTCCATGCATTCCCAACATGCCGACATTCAAATAATGATCAGTAGGCAAAGCGCTCAAACCTAATATGGTCCACGCTGCGGGAAGATTTCCTTTTTCAATAAAAGCTTTGAATTCAGTTTCTGCTTTACCAAGAATTACACCTTGCCCAAAAATTACAAAAGGTTTTTTTGCTTCATTGATAAGCCTTGCAGCTTCTTCAATATATTTTTTTCTAACGATTGGTTTTGGTCTGTAACTGCGGATGTGATTACATTTTTTATAACCCGGATAATCAAATTTTTGAAGCTGCGCATTTTTTGTAATATCAATTAAAACAGGTCCGGGTCTGCCACTTCCTGCAATATAAAAAGCCTTGGCTATTGCCGCAGGAATTTCCGTGGCATCCGTTACCTGGTAATTCCACTTTGTGACAGGTGTCGTAATATTTATGACATCTGTCTCTTGAAACGCATCAGTGCCAAGAAGATGTGCGAATACTTGTCCTGTAATACAAACAACAGGCGTGCTGTCAATCATTGCATCAGCCAACCCTGTTACGAGATTCGTGGCGCCTGGTCCGCTCGTTGCAAACACAACGCCGGTTTTTCCCGAGGTCCTCGCAAAGCCTTGCGCAGCGTGGATTGCGCCCTGTTCATGACGGACGAGAATATGTTCGAGCCTGTCATTATAATCATACAACGCATCGTAAATTGGCATGATTGCGCCTCCGGGATAACCGAAAATCGTTTCCACATTTTCAGCGATCAAGGCATCCAAAACTGCTTCACTTCCTGTTATGTTTGGAAGTTTTTTGGCTGATATTTTTTTTTCTTTTAGTTCGAGCGTTTCCATAATTCAGTTTTAATTTTATGAACTAAGCTGCAATGCTACTATTAAGCTGTCGTTGCGTCGCACTCTTGTACGTTCGTCATTCCATGCAGCAATATCTGTAACATGCGTTCTATAATTGTTTCGTATTTGTTGTAAAAAATGTACTCATATCAATTGAATGAACATCAGTAAAGCCAACCTGTCTTAACATTGTTACCAACTGCCCCCGATGATATGTTGAATGATTCACCACATGTGTAAACAACCAGTAATATGGTATTGTAAATTCTATTCCTTTTATATTCTTATACGTCAAATTTTCTTTCAATCTTTCTTCATCAAAATTTTCGATTAGTATTTTTAAGCTGTTTGATATTTCAAGCCAAACGCTTGCCAGCTCTGCTTTTGAGCCCTTGAAAGAATTAATGAGCAGATCATTAGATGGTTTATTTTCAAATCTTTCAAGCCATAATTTTTCCGCAGATGCAACGTGCAAAACCGTTGATTCAATACTGTTGAAACTGCTTACAATGTTTTGTTTCCATTGTGCATCATCAATTTTGTTAAGCCAGGAACACATTGTTTCATTAGCCCAAACATGATACTCGAATAACTCTTTATAATAAGCTTTCGTCATTGTTTTATTTTAATCTTCATCTGTTACACAACCTTCAGCTGCATTCTTCACATACTTCGCATATTTATATAAAATTCCGTTCGTTGCTTTTAATGCAGGCTGCTTCCAACTTGCTTTGCGTTGTGCAATTTCTTCTTCACTTACTTTCAAAGTCAATGTATTTTTTACTGCATCTATTTCAATTATATCATTGTCTTCAACTAATGCGATCAAGCCACCTTCATAAGCCTCAGGCGTAATGTGACCAACAACAAATCCATGTGTGCCTCCACTAAATCTTCCATCTGTAATTAATGCAACTGATTTGCCCAAACCCGCGCCAATAATGGCTCCTGTAGGTTTCAACATTTCGGGCATACCAGGCGCACCTTTTGGTCCGATGTATCTAATTACAACAACATCACCTGCATGCACGCGGCCACTTTGCAGTCCTTCAATCAAATGCTTTTCACCTTCAAACACACGTGCAGTTCCTTCAAAACGTTCACCTTCTTTACCAGAAATTTTTGCAACGCTTCCGCCTTCAGCAAGATTGCCATATAAGATTTGCAAGTGCCCTGTTTTTTTCAAGGGATTTTCTAAAGGATGAATAATGTTTTGCTTTTGAAAATCTAAATCTGGTGCATTCTTCAAATTTTCTGCAATAGTTTTTCCAGTAACAGTTAAACAGTCACCATGCAGCAAACCTTTGCCCAGTAAGTATTTCATCACTGCAGGAATGCCGCCATGTTTGTGCAAATCTTCCATCAAATATTTTCCGCTTGGTTTAAAATCTGCAAGAACAGGAATTTTATTACTGATGGTTTGAAAATCATCCTGTGTCAATTTCACGCCAACACTCTTTGCCATTGCGATCAAATGCAACACTGCATTTGTGCTTCCTCCAAGCACCATAATAACGGTAATAGCATTTTCAAATGCTTCACGCGTCATGATATCTTTTGGTTTGATATCTTTTTCTAATAATATTTTTATTGCTTCACCAATTGCTGCACATTCTTTTTGTTTGTCTTCACTCAAAGCAGGATTGGAAGATGAATAAGGCAAACTCATACCCAACGCTTCAATCGCTGAAGCCATTGTGTTTGCAGTGTACATACCGCCGCAAGCGCCAGCACCAGGACATGCATTGCGAATAATTCCTTTAAATTCCTGCTCATCCAAATTGCCTGCGATCTTTTGTCCAAGCGCTTCAAACGCAGAAACAAGATTCAAATCTTCACCTTTATAATGTCCCGGAGCAATCGTGCCACCATACAACATAATTGAGGGGCGATTCAATCTTCCTATTGCCATAATGCATCCAGGCATGTTCTTATCACATCCCGGAATTGCAATCAATGCATCATAATATTGTGCACTCGCATTCGTCTCAATACTATCAGCGATCACATCACGGCTCACCAAACTAAAACGCATTCCATCTGTTCCCATGCTGATGCCATCGCTTACCCCGATCGTGTAGAAACGCAGTCCCAGCAAGCCTTCTACGTCATCAATACTTTTTCTCACACTTGTCGCAAGGTCATTCAAATGCATATTGCAGGGATTGCCATCCCAGCCCATGCTCACGACACCAACTTGTGCCTTGTAAAAATCTTCATCTTTAAAGCCTATGGCATAATACATCGCCTGCGCGCCAGGTTGCGTTTCGTCCTGCGTAAGTGTTTTAGAATATTTATTAAGTTCTGACATTAAATCTTTTTGTTTAAATTATATAAGCGGTTATATAATTGTTGATTTTCTCAATTCTATATTTCCCTTATTTATTTCTCCTGAAATTTTATTGCTTACAAAATCAGCAACCAAGTCGCCGATCGTGGAAGTGAAATAAAAATTTATGTTGTCTATATCCTTTGTAACAAAATTATTTTTCAACGTCCAATCGACTGCAACCCTTACCAGCATTGCTTCTTCAGTCATGCTGAGATAGTCAAGCATCATTGCAGTTGATAAAATCGAGCCAACAGGATTCGCAATATCTTTGCCTGCGGCTTGCGGATAAGACCCATGAATCGGCTCGAATAAAGCAGAGCCTGAACCAACCGAAGCAGAAGGAGCAAGGCCCAATGAACCGCTTAAAACACTTGCTTCATCGCTGATAATATCACCAAACATATTTTCAGTAAGAATAACATCAAATTGTTTTGGATTGAGAATTATTTGCATTGCCGCATTATCAACAAACATGTAATCAACTTCGACACTTTCATATTGCTTTGAAATTTCCTGAACAGTTTTTCTCCAAAGCCTTGATGTTTCCAAAACATTTGCTTTATCAACAAGCGTCAACTTTTGTTTGCGTTCTTTTTTTTGTGCAAAATGAAAAGCAAGATGTGCCACCCGTTCTATTTCGGACTTTGTATAAATGCATTCATCGCTTGCTTTATTACCTTCTTCTGTCAATTCTTTTTTGCCAAAATAAATGCCACCTGTTAGTTCGCGGAAAATTATAAAATCAACATCTTCCAAAAGTTTGCTTTTTAAAGGTGAGAGATGCGAGAGCGAGGAATATGTTTTAACAGGACGAATATTTGCAAACAACTGCAAGGTCTTGCGAAGCTTCAGCAAACCCTGTTCCGGCCTGACTTTCGCAGTTGGATCATTGTCATATTTTGGATGTCCTATGGCGCCAAACAAAATAGCATCACTGTTCAAACAACTTTCAATTGTTTCATCAGGCAAAGGATTTCCGGTCTTGTCAATTGCATCGGCGCCCATTAAACAATAAGTAAAATTAAATTCATGATTGAACCTTTCTGCAACTGCATTCAATACTTTAATTGACTGCGCTGTTACTTCAGGACCAATCCCATCTCCGGGAATTACTGTAATATTTTTCTTCATAATAAAAGGCAAAAACATTTAAATACTTAACATCTTTTCAAATTCTTCAATCTCATTGTTCATGCTTAATAAATAATCAATATCATCATAGCCATTTAATAAACATGTTTTTTTATAAGTATTGATATCGAAGATTTCCTGTTCGTTTGTTGATAATATTTTTACAATTTGTTTTTCAAGATTTACTTCGATTTCATTATTAGAATTTTGTTCAACAGAACCAAAAATCTTTTGTAAAAAATCATCGCTAACAGTTACGGGCAGCAAAAAATTATTCAATGCATTATTCTTAAAAATATCTGCAAAAAAACTGCTGATCACAACATCGAAACCATAATCTTTTATTGCCCAGGCTGCATGTTCGCGCGAAGAACCGCATCCAAAATTTTTTGCGGCAACTAAAATCTTTCCTTTGTAAATAGGATTGTTTAAAATAAAGTCTCTTTTCGGCGTTGCTTCATTATCGTTTTCATAACGCCAATCACGAAATAGATTCTTTCCAAAGCCCTCTCTGCTCGTGGCTTTCAGAAAACGGGCGGGAATTATTTGATCCGTATCAATATTTTCAATATTAATCGGAACCATTGTTGAAGTAACAATATTTATTTGCTTACTCATGTTTATTCTTTAATAGCTTTTATTCGCAACCGAACATAATCAGCATACCAAATTCCGCTTTTATAATTTGTAGTTTTTAATTGTTCAACTGCATTATTTATAATTTTTTCTTTTGTTGAAATATCAGTTTGTTTAAAAAAGAAATCGCAAAATTGTACAATCCAATTTCTCATTCCATCTTCACCATTCAACTCTGTCGGTCGTTTAAAATAAGCAACCTTCGTTATTGTAAAACCTGCATTCTCCAATACTTTACTTTGTTCTGCAACAGAAGGGAAATAATTAGATACAGTTGATATTTTGTTTTCTAAACCTTCATTAATAAAAGCAATTTTAATAGCGTTATGAATACTTTCGATGTTATGTTTTCCACCCATTTCAAAAACAAATCTGCCTCCAGGTTTTAAATTTTTATAAATGCAATCAATTGCTTTCTGCTGCTCGTTTATCCAATGCAGCGTTGCGTTTGAGAAAACTGCATCAAACTTTTCAATGAATGAAAAATCAGTTGCATCTACCACTAAAAAGTTTATATCGGGAAAGTTTTGTTTTGCCTTTTCAATCATTTCAAATGAAGCATCAATACCGGTAACAACTGTTCCAAATTTTTTTATTTCATTTGTTAATTGACCGGTACCACAACCAACATCAAGAATACTTTCATCTTCTTTTGGATCAAACCATTTTACAACATCTTCGCCATATTTATAAACGAAATGGTGCTTCGTGTTATACAAATCTGCGTTCCATTTTATCTCAGGCATTTTACTTAAAATTTTTTTATAAAATCAATTCCCTTACATCTGCTACTTCTCCTGTAATGGCTGCTGCTGCTGCTGTTAACGGACTTGCAAGCATCGTACGTGCATTCGGTCCCTGTCTTCCTTCAAAGTTCCTGTTGCTTGTAGAAATGCAATATTTTCCCGCAGGAATTTTATCTTCGTTCATTCCCAAACAGGCACTGCATCCCGGCTGCCGAAGAATAAATCCTGCATCTTCAAATATTTTATTTATGCCCTCATTTATTGCCTGCTGCTCTACCTGTTTACTTCCTGGAACAACCCAAACTTCAACGTTATCAGCTTTATGTTTTCCCTTTACAAAAGATGCAACCATGCGCAGATCTTCGATGCGTGCATTGGTGCAACTTCCTATAAAAACATAGTCAACTTTTTTACCTAAAATATTTTCTCCTTCATGCAAACCCATGTATTGAAGTGATTTTTTGAAAGAGGATTTTTCTTTATCATCAACTATATTTAGTGAAGGAATATTTTTTGAAATTCCGATGCCCATTCCCGGATTTGTGCCGTAAGTTATCATTGGCTCAATGTCTGCAGCATCAATGTTTATTTCTACATCAAACTTGGCATCTTCATCAGAAAATAATTTTTTCCATTCTTCTACTTTCATTTGCCAGTCTGCGTTTGAGGGCGCTAACTTCTTTCCTTTGATGTAATTAAAAGTTGTTTCATCAGGTGCAATCAATCCACAACGTGCACCCATTTCAATGCTCATATTGCAGATGGTCATACGTGCTTCCATACTTAAATTTCTTATTGCGCCTCCCGCATATTCAACTGCATAACCTGTTGCGCCGCTTGATGAAATTTTTGAAATGATGTATAAAATGATGTCTTTGGAAACAACGCCTTTATTTAAGTTGCCATCAATATTTATGCGCATAAGCTTTGGCTTCGTTTGCATTAAACATTGGGTTGCCAAAACCATTTCAACCTCGCTGGTGCCGATGCCAAATGCAATGTTACCAAAGGCTCCGTGAGTTGATGTATGACTATCACCGCAAACGATTGTCATGCCTGGTTGAGTAATGCCAAGTTCAGGACCAATGATGTGAACGATGCCTTGAAAAGGATGACCAAGTCCATATAATTCTATACCGAATTTTCTGCAATTTTCTTCGAGTGTTTGAACCTGTATTCTTGATAATTCTTCTTTTATCGGTAAGTGTTGATTTTGCGTTGGCACATTATGATCTGTCGTTGCCACAACCTGCTTTGGACGAAATACTTTTAAACCGCGCTTTTCCAAGCCAGCAAAGGCTTGCGGGCTGGTAACCTCATGAATGAAATGCTTGTCAATATAAAAAACAGAAGGTCCGCCTTCAATGTTTTTTACAACATGCTTTTCCCAAATTTTTTCAAATAATGTTTTTGACATCCATTTAAAATTGATTGCTGCGAAGCGAACAGAACGTACAAAGAGTTTCCAATTTGCTGCTTCGACACGCAAATTGCGCAACGAAGTTTAATAAATATTCTGCAGCTAAGTTGATAAAATTAAATACCTATTTCAATGGCATGATATGCTTTCGCAAGCTCATGCAAATCTTCATCTCTCACTTCTTTTTTCTTGTCTGCAACCGTTACAAACTGATCGTATAAAACATCAATGTCGTTTCTGTTAAAACTATATCCAATCTTCTGAAACCTATGTGCCAAGGCACTTCTGCCGCTTCTGGCTGTTAACACTATCTTGCTTCCATCAGCACCAACACTTTCAGGATTGATACTTTCATATGTGAGTTTATCTTTCAAAAATCCATCCTGGTGAATGCCGCTGGAATGCGCAAATGCATTGCTTCCAACAATGGCTTTATTTGGCTGAACAGGCATACGCATTGTTTCGGAAACAAGCCGACTGACGGGATTTAATTTTTCTGTTTTGATGTTTGTATAAAAGCCGAGTGAATGATGTTGCTTCATGATCATTACACATTCTTCAAGAGATGTATTACCAGCTCTTTCGCCCAAACCATTTATAGTGCATTCAATTTGTCCGGCGCCTGCAACAACGCCTGCGATTGAGTTTGCGGTTGCAAGACCTAAATCGTTGTGACAATGACAAGAGATCGTTGCTTTATCAATATTCGGAACATTGTTGATAAGATAAGCAATTTTATCTCGGTATTGATCAGGCAAACAATAGCCGGTTGTATCAGGAATATTTACAACTGTTGCGCCCGCTTTGATCACTGCTTCTATAACTTTTACGAGATAATCATTGTCTGTTCTGCCTGCATCTTCTGCATAAAATTCAACATCATCTACAAAATTTTTTGCCCACTTTACACATTGAATGGCGCGTTGCAAAATATCTTCACGCGTAGAATTGAATTTTGATTTGATATGAAAATCAGAAGTGCCGATTCCGGTGTGAATGCGAGGTTTTGCTGCATTTTTTAATGCTTCTGCAGCAACTTCAATATCTTTTAAAACAGCTCGTGTGAGACCGCAAACTGACGTATTTTTAATTACTTTAGAAATTTCTGTTACCGAATAAAAATCGCCCGGGCTTGAAATAGGAAAGCCTGCTTCAAGAATATCAACGCCCAAATCTTCGAGTACTAAAGCAAGTTCTACTTTTTCTTTTGTATTTAATTTGCATCCCGGAACCTGTTCGCCATCACGAAGTGTTGTATCAAAAATATCAATCTTCTTTTTGTTCATAACAAGAAATTAAAATGACACAATTAAAAGACAATAATTACTATTGGTAAATTTTAGACTGGTAAAAATATTTTTCCAAATTGATATAATAAAATTAAAGTATCATCATAGTTACACTGCCTAAATCGCTTTAAATTCGCTGAAAGCTTTACTGAATAAGGATTTTATTATTTAATATTTACAATGTACAATCGCACAACAGATGAACTTTTTCAATTAGTAAAATCGCTTGAAAAAAGCGAAAAAAAGAATTTTAAATTATTTGTAAGAAGAAATGGCGGAAATGAAGACTTAAAGATGATCACTTTATTTGATGCGCTTGATAAGATGCATGAATATGATGAAGAGACCTTATTGAAAAAAAATAAAACGATAAATAAACAACAGCTCTCAAATCTAAAAGCCAATCTTTTCAAACAAATTCTTGCCAGCATAAGGCACACAAAAGATGATGATAATATTGATTTGTTGCTTAACGAACAAATGGCGAATGCTAGAATTTTATATAATAAAGGTCTTTATAATCAATCTTTAAAAATTCTTGGAAAAATAAAGCAACTTGCTGAAACGAGCCACCAGCTTACGTTTCAGATGCAGGCTCTATTTTTTGAAAAGAAAATTGAGGCACTGCATATTACGGGCAGCATTCAAAACAGGGCTGAAGAAATATCGCAGGAAGTTGAAAAAGTGAATGAGCATTTAAATCTTGTCAGCAAGCTTTCAAATCTTTCGCTGCAACTATATAGCTGGTATATAAAATCAGGACATGCAAGAGATGAAAAAGATGTGAATGCGATAAAAATGTTTTTTCATTCAAACCTTCCTCTGGTTAATATAAATACATTATCCTTTTATGAAAAAATGTATTTGTATCAATCTTATTGTTGGTACAATTTTATTTTACAGGACCTGCTTTTGTATTATCGTTATGCGCAAAAATGGGTAACGCTTTTTTTAGCAGAACCTGCCATGATAAAAATTGAAACCGGTCAATATATTAAGGCAATGCATAATTTACTAAGTGCGCATCTCGATTTAAATAATTATGAAAAATTTGATGAAGTTTTAAAACAGTTTGAAGCTTTTGCATGCTCGGAAGAAGGCAACATAAATGCCAACGTGCGCATCCAGACATTTGTATATCTGCATATTGCAAAAATCAATCTACATTTCCTGGAAGGCACGTTCACAAAGGGTTTGGAGCTTGTTCCTTATATCGAACAAAAATTAGAAGAATACAAATTGCATCTTGATAAACACCGCATTCTTGTTTTTTATTACAAGATCGCATGCTTATATTTTGGAAGCGGAGATAATGAAAATACAATTGAATATTTAAATAAAATCATTAACTGGAAATTTGAATTAAGAACCGATCTGCAATGTTATGCTCGCCTGTTGCATTTGATCGCGCATTATGAATTAGGTAATGATCAATTGCTGGAATATCTCATTAAATCCGTTTATCGTTTTATGGCAAAAATGAAAAATCTCAGCACTGTTGAAGAAGAAATATTTCGTTTTCTCAGAAAAGCTTTTTCGCTTTCACCAAACAAAATTTTAGAAGCGTTTAAAACATTAAAACAAAAATTGGAAAAGCTTGAAGGTGATACGCTAGAAACCCGTTCCTTCATGTATCTGGATATTAATGCATGGCTTGAAAGCAAAATAAAAAAAATACCTGTGCAGGAAGTAAGGCGAAAGAGATTTTTAGCAGGTAGAAAAAGAAAAGCTGTTGATTAATTTTTGCAAATGATAAATTGAAACGGTTCCGTTTCAGATTTGGTATAAGCACGACCAACCGAGCCCAGGTTTTTTACATACACACGATTTTGTGTATCCATAATATCATGAGTTTCCAAAAAAGAGATAAGGCACTCAAGTTTGGGTAAAACTCTTTGAGAAAATAATCTTTCAAATTCAATATCATTCTTACTAAATGAATGATTTTTTACCGGCAATATTAATTCTATTTTCATATTTTATTTGACAATACAAAGTTGCAATAGACATTGTTAACTTCAATTAAAGCAATCGTTAATGCACATTTGATTAACAATTTTAATGGCAGAGATTGTTTAAAAATTTCATTCAATGCGCTTTTCAATTAACTCGAGAAAAATTATTCATACGCAACATTTCAATGCCGGTATAAGATTAACTGCAGCTGTACTTATACCTGCTTTTGTTTTATATCAATACAGTTTGCTTGGCGCACTTTTTTCCATTCCCTTTGGCACCGTTTGCGTTGGCTTAACCGATTCTCCTGGACCATATGACCATAGAAAAAACACTCTCGTTGCAAGTTTGATATTTAATTTTTTTGTTGCGATAATTTCAGGTTACCTGCATTCTTATAAAATAGCAATTGTTACAGAAATTATTGTCTTCGGAATGTTTTTTTCTCTGATAACAGTTTATGGAAATCGCATTAGTTCCATCGGAAGCATTGCATTGTTTGTGTTTATTTTCAATATTGATATTAATATAAAAGGAATAAACATTTTATACAATGCACTTTGGTTTTCGCTAGGCAGCTTGTGGTACATCTTGTTTGCAATTGTCTTACAAAAATTGCGGCCTTTTCGTTTGATACAACAATTGCTTGGAGAAAATATTATTGAAACAGCAAACTACCTAAGAATAAAATCTTTGTTTTATTTAAAAAATAATGATGAAAACGAATTGTATAAAGATTTGATAAAAAGCCAGGTGTTTATTGACCAACAGCATGAAAATTTACGGGAATTAATTTTCAGAACACGTGAAGTTGTAAATGAATCTACTGTAAAAGGAAGAACGCTTTTATTTATTTTTTTAAACAATGTTGATTTGTTTGAAAGAATAATTACCGCTCAGCAGGATTATCAATTATTACACACTGATTTTGATGATGAAAATATTTTAAATGAATATCATTCCTGCATTTTTGCTTTGTCAGAAACTTTGAAAGAAACCGGAATTAATATTCAAAAAGAAACAGCTTTTAATGATGATGATAAAATTGACAAAGCAATATCTCAACTTCAACAATCTTATACATTATTGCGCAGCGAAAAACTGAATGAACAAAATGTTGAAGCATTTATTAAACTGCGAAATATTCTTGACAGCATTGAAGATCTGGGTGAAAGAATAAAACAACTGCAAAGTTTTACGGCTTATCAGAAAAAAACAATTCATACATTCAAAAGTGAAGTGAGTTTCGAAAATTTTATTTCACATACTGAAATAAATCCCCGTTTATTTATTGAAAATTTTACTTTACAATCTGCTAACTTCAGACATGCTGTAAGGCTTACGACGGCAATGCTGATCGGTTATTTTGTTTCTTTCTTTTTTCCGTTTGGCCATGATTATTGGATATTGCTTACAGTTGTAGCAATTATAAAACCCGCATACAGTATTACAAAACAGAGAAATTTTCACAGGCTTGTAGGAACATTGCTGGGCGCGGCTTTCAGCTTCGGATTATTATATTTAACGAATGAAAAAATTATACTTTTCATTGCTTTATTATTAGCAATGATTATCGCTTATACTTTTATCCGCATAAAATATTTGCTCAGTTCGGCAGCCATAACCGTGTATGTTATTTTAAGTTTTTATTTTCTGAATCCCGCAAGTTTGCATGCCGTTTTTACAGACAGAATTATTGATACTGCAATTGGTTCTTTTATTGCTTTTGTTGTTTCAATCAATTTATTGCCAACATGGGAGCATGAAAAAATAAAAGAATATATGGAGCATGCGCTTCAGGCAAATCACATATATTTTTTGCAAGTTGCCCGATTGTTTTTAAAAGGAGATTATAATGTAAATGAATTCAAACTTGCACGCAAAAATGCATTCGTTTCGTTAAGTAATCTTAGTGATAATTTTCAACGTATGATGTCTGAACCAAAAAGAAAAAGGATCAAAGCACAGGATTATCACAAGTTTGTTGCAACCAGTCATTTGCTGACTTCTTATATTGCTTCGCTTTCATATTATTCGGAAAAGTTTAGAGATCAATTTCCGACGGAAGAGTTTTTATCTATTATTAAAAAAATAGACACTGCATTTATAAGTGTTGAAAATTTTTACAACTCAAGTGAAAATATAGAGAAAAATTTAATAAAAATTGATCCGTTAGAATTGAGAATACAAGAACTTTTGGCACAAAGAAAAGATGAAATCGCAGCAAATAAAATAAATGAAAGCACAGCCGCAAGAAAGCAATTGCTGCCGTTAAAAACCATTAGCGATCAATTGAAATTAATTTACAACGCAATCGTGCAACAAGAGAAAATTCTGAAAGAATTGCAAAACGCATAAAAATTAATGATAAAATAAAAATTTTGTTTTTTCAATTAATTTATTTATACGTAACTTTGCCGCCCTATGCAATTTGAAGTAGCTTATTCTTTGCAATTTTCCAACAATAATAATCATTCAAAACCGGTAAAGTCTTCTTTTTGAGAAAGATTTTTAAATCAGAATTTTAAAAGAAATTTTGATAATGATATTGTAGTGAAGCAAAGGAAAGATTTTTGAATTGTAGAAGTTTAAAAGTTAAAAATTGCAATTTTAAAATATGCCTATTAAAAAAGAAAATCGTACCAGACCGGCTTTTTCTAAAATTACTATTGGACTTGCAAGTCCCGACAGTATTTTAGAACGCAGTTTTGGTGAAGTATTAAAACCCGAAACTATTAATTATCGCACATACAAACCTGAACGCGATGGTTTGTTTTGCGAACGCATTTTTGGTCCCGTAAAAGATTACGAATGCGCTTGTGGCAAATACAAACGCATACGTTATAAAGGTATTGTGTGCGACCGTTGCGGAGTTGAAGTTACAGAAAAAAAAGTTCGCCGGGAACGCATGGGACATATTAAATTGGTTGTTCCGGTTGTGCATATTTGGTATTTCAAAAGTTTGCCAAATAAGATTGGTTATTTGCTTGGCGTAAGTTCTAAAAAGCTTGAAAGCATTGTTTATTACGAAAGATATGTTGTTATTCAGGCTGGCATTCGAGAAGACAAAGGTTTAAAACCGGCTGATCTTTTAAGTGAAGAAGAATATCTTGAAATATTGGATAATCTTCCAAAAGATAACCAGTATTTATCTGATGATGATCCACAGAAATTTATTGCAAAAATGGGCGCTGAAGCTGTGCACGATTTATTGGCAAGAATTGATCTGGATGAATTGAGTTTTAGTTTAAGAAATGCAGCAGCAAACGAAACTTCGCAGCAGCGCAAAGCTGATGCTTTAAAAAGATTAAGTGTTGTAGAATCTTTTCGCGATGCCGCTTTGCGTATTACCAATCGTCCTGAATGGATGGTAATGCAATATATTCCTGTTATTCCCCCAGAGCTAAGACCTTTGGTACCATTGGATGGCGGACGATTTGCGTCTTCAGATTTAAATGATTTATACAGACGCGTAATTATTCGTAATAACCGTTTGAAAAGATTATTGGAGATCAAAGCGCCGGAAGTGATTTTGCGTAATGAAAAACGCATGCTGCAGGAATCCATTGATTCTTTATTTGATAATTCACGCAAATCGAATGCTGTAAAAGCAGAAGGTGGACGTGCGTTAAAATCTTTAAGTGATGTATTAAAAGGTAAGCAGGGACGATTCCGTCAAAACCTTTTAGGAAAACGTGTTGACTATTCAGGTCGTTCAGTAATTGTAGTTGGACCAGAATTAAAAATGCACGAATGTGGTTTGCCAAAAGATATGGCTGCAGAATTATTTAAGCCATTTATCATTCGCAAACTTATTGAAAGAGGTATTGTAAAAACTGTAAAATCTGCAAAGAAATTAGTCGATAAAAAAGAAGCGATTGTTTGGGATATACTAGAAAATATTTTGAAAGGACATCCTGTAATGCTTAATCGTGCACCAACACTGCATCGCCTTTCAATACAGGCTTTTCAGCCAAAGTTAGTTGAAGGAAAAGCAATACAATTGCATCCTTTGGTAACGGCTGCTTTTAACGCAGACTTTGACGGTGATCAAATGGCTGTGCATGTTCCGTTAAGCAGCGCTGCAATCTTAGAAGCGCAATTATTAATGCTGTCTTCGCACAACATTTTAAATCCCCAAAACGGCACACCAATTACACTTCCGTCGCAAGACATGGTGTTGGGTTTATATTATATTACAAAAGGGAAAAAATCTACTGATAAAGAAATAGTAAAAGGTGAAGGCAAGGCATTTTATAGCCAGGAAGAAGTAATCATCGCATATAACGAAGAAAAAATTGACCTGCACGCAAACATTAAATTGAAAACAAATGTTCGCGAAAATGGTGAATTGAAATCTAAGCTTATTGAGACAACTGTCGGACGTGTTTTATTTAATCAACATGTGCCAAAAGAAGTTGGTTACATAAATGCTCTTTTAACCAAAAAAAGTCTTCGCGAAATTATTGGTGACATCATTAAAATAACTGACGTTCAAAAAACAGCAAAGTTTTTAGATGATATCAAACAACTTGGGTTTCGCATGGCATTCAGAGGTGGTTTATCATTCAGCATTAATGATCTTATCATACCACAATTAAAAACAGAATTACTCGATCAGGCAAAATCTGAAGTGGATGAAGTTTGGGATAGTTATAACATGGGTTTGATAACAAACAACGAACGCTACAACCAGGTAATTGATATTTGGAGCCGTGTTGATACCCGCATTACAGAAACGTTGATTCGTGAAATGCAAAATGATAAACAGGGTTTTAATTCTGTTTATATGATGCTCGATTCAGGTGCGCGCGGTTCTAAGCAACAGGTAAAACAGCTTGCAGGAATTAGAGGTTTAATGGCAAAACCAAGAAAGAGCGGAAGCACCGGTTCTGAAATTATTGAAAACCCAATTCTTTCAAATTTCAAAGGTGGATTGAATGTATTGGATTATTTTATTTCAACGCACGGTGCGCGCAAAGGCTTGGCAGATACGGCTTTGAAGACTGCTGATGCCGGTTATTTGACACGTCGTTTAGTTGACGTGGCGCAGGATGTTGTAATTACTGAAGAAGACTGTGGCACACTAAGAGGCAACGCAACTTCTGCATTAAAAGATAATGAAGATGTAATAGAACCACTGAGTGACAGAATTGAAGGACGCACTTCTTTGCATGATATCTTCAATCCGCTTACAGATGAGTTGATCATAAAAGCAGGACAGGAAATAATGCATGATCACGCAAAACTAATTGAAGATTGTGGCATTGAAACTGTTGAAATTCGTTCCGTTCTTACTTGCGAAAGTAAGCGTGGTGTGTGTGTGAAATGCTATGGTAAAAACTTAGCAACAGGATATCTTGCACAACGCGGAGATGCTGTTGGCATCATTGCTGCGCAATCAATTGGCGAGCCAGGCACACAGCTTACATTACGCACATTCCACGTGGGTGGCGTCGCAGGTTCTGCTTCGGTTGAATCTACATTGGCTGCCAAGTTTGACGGCACTATTCAGTTTGATGGTTTAAGAACTGTAAGCACCGAAAATAATGAAGGTAATAAAGTAAATATTGTTATTGGACGTACAGGTGAAGTGCGTATTATGGATGTAAAAAATGATCGTTTAATGATCACCAATAACATTCCTTATGGCGCGACACTTAATGTAAAAGATGGACAGCAAGTTAAGAAAGGAGATATTATTTGTACATGGGATCCGTTTAATAATGTTGTGGTTGCAGAAATTGCAGGAGAAATTAAATTCGAAAATATTATTGAAGGCATCACATTCCGCGAAGAGTCTGATGAACAAACAGGTCATCGCGATAAAGTGGTTATTGAAACAAAAGATAAAACTAAAATACCTTCTATTTTTGTTGAAGGAAAAGAAACAAAAAATTATAATTTACCGATTGGAAGTCGTCTTGTAATGGAAGAAGGCGATAAAGTTAAAGCAGGTCAGGTAATTGTAAAAATTCCACGTACACTTCGCAAAAGCGGTGATATCACAGGAGGTTTGCCACGCGTAACAGAATTATTCGAAGCGCGTAATCCAAGCAATCCTGCCATTGTTTGCGAAATTGATGGTGTTGTAACTTTCGGTAATGTAAAACGCGGAAATCGTGAAATAATAGTTGAAGCAAAAGATGGCATCATCAAAAAATATCTTGTTCCTCTCACCCGTCAAATTCTTGTTCAGGATGGTGATTTCGTAAAAGCAGGAACACCAATGTCTGACGGGCAAACAGCGCCAATTGACATACTGAGCATCAAGGGACCATTTGCGGTTCAGGAATATGTAGTGAATGAAATTCAGGAAGTATATCGTTTGCAAGGTGTGCGCATCAATGATAAACACATTGAAGTAATCGTTCGGCAAATGATGAAAAAAGTAGAAATAGTTGACGCAGGTGATACAAGGTTTTTAGAAGAAGATTTGGAAGATCGTTACGATTTTAATGAAGAAAACAATCGCATTTTTGATAAGAAAGTTGTGGTAGAACATGGAGATAGTACAAAGTTTAAAAGCGGTCAAATTGTTTCGGTGCGAGAATTGAGAGAAGAGAATTCTATACTTCGCCGCAATGATAAAAAATTGATTGACGTAAGAGATGCAAGTCCTGCAACTGCACAACCTGTATTGCTCGGTATTACCAAAGCATCACTTGGAGTGCAAAGCTGGATATCCGCAGCATCATTCCAGGAAACAACCAAAGTGCTTAGCTCCGCGGCAATTCAGGGAAAAACAGATGACATGCTTGGATTGAAAGAAAACGTAATTACGGGACATGCAATACCGGCAGGCACAGGATTACGCGAATTTGAAAGTATTATTGTTGGTAATAAAGAAGAGTACGAATTGCTTTCCACAACTCGTGAAGCAATGAGTTTTGATGAAGAAGAATAAATTTTTTCATGAAATGAAAATAGAAAACAGGAAGCAAAAACTTCCTGTTTTTTTTATTGATATTTAATGAAGAGGAATTTGATTAAACTAAAAATTTTCTTTTCCATCTCAAAAAATATGAAGAAGATATTTTTTGTACTATTTATTTTATCGTTCTCAAAATTAGTTGCACAGTCTTATGAGATCGATACGCTTGTAAATGCAAAATCTTACACAAATAGTTTTATACCAATTTCTATTTTTGGTAAAACTTCTAATGGCCATATCTATACTTGCGGCATCATTAATAATTATTCAACAACCGGCACGCCTTTGCCAATAACACTTGTGAGAATTGATCTTACTTCAAAATCAGTTTTAAACAAATCAATAGAAGGAACACGTTCCTCTTCTTCTATTTTATGGGCATCTGCCTTCGATAGTACCGGCACATTTTATTTAGGTCTTAATTCGCTGAACCGAAAAATTTTTCGCTTCAATTTGAAAGACAGTATTGATTATAAAAACTTAGGCAATGGCTTCAAAAATGGCAGTACACTTGCTTATTCGATGTCTTTGGGCTGTAATGGAAACATGTATTTTGGAGGCAGTAGCGGCGACCCTTATGTAAGCGAATACAATCCATACAAAAATAAAATCATTGAATATCCCTCTATTGATGAAGCCAATGATTATGTTTTAACTATTGCGGGAGATACAAATTTTATTTATGCTCAAACGGGTCAAAGAAATTCAATACAACTTTGGGCAATGAAAAAATCTGACAGCACAAAACATTTGCTCTTTAAAATTCCAAATAATACGCGCATGAATATGTCAACAACAACGGATGGAATATTTGTTTCTTTTCATTGCGATACCTTAAAAGGCAATTGGAAAATGGTAGATGGAAATGCAGTTGCATGCAATGGTAAAACAGGAAATGATATAAGATATTTTGAAATAAATAATCCGAACTTTCCACCGACTGTTATTTCAAATTTTGATGCTGTTCAAACAAAATTATTTTATTCAATCAATAAATCTTTTTACCAAAATATATCAATCAATTCAGGCAAAATAAATACAAATATCCGCGCTGTATTTGGGTTTCAGCAGAATGATACTAATATTTATTATGCCGGAGATTATTATGGAAATTATTATAAATACAATGTTTCTGAAAATGTCTCGACGCTTTTAGGAAATACAACTTTCAATATTTATTCTGTTTTGAAAGATACAGACAGCACTATTTATTTTGGTAATTATCCTTCTGGCGCATTGCTAAAATGGAATCGCAATTTGCCATGGACTTTAAATAAATTCATAAACAATACAATTGTTTTGCCAGGCAGAAATTCCAATCCGCATTTAATTGGATATTTTAAAAGTGAAACGCCGGCAGGCTTTCATCATTTGTCATTGATGATCAGAGATTTTAAAGGCAATATTGTATGCGCAGGTGATGTTATAAGAATTGGAAATACATGCAGCATCGGTGTTTATAATCCGCTAAAAGATTCAATATATGGTTATGATTTTAATAAAATAAAGGGCTTGGCATCTTCAGGACTCGCTGCATGGAAAAACTTTATAATTTTTTCAACAAACAACTTTTATGGTGGCATTGCAAAACTTTATTTTTATAGTAGTACCGCTAATAAAATGATAGATAGTGTTGATCTAGGATTTGCAGACTATGGTAAAATTTATACTGATCAAAATTTTTTAATTGGCGTTGCAAACGATCGGATTTATAAATTAAATCTTACAACAAAACAATTGCAGCAAAATTTTTCTTATAAAAAAAATTCCATTATTTATTCGCAGCAATTAAGTGATGGAACGATAATAATTCATACACAAAATACACTTCCTAATTTTTATAAGTTTGTAAATCTGCCTTATACATCTTACTTTGAAGATAAACATACTTTATACGCAATAAGTGGAAATAATTTACTTAGAGTTAAAAAATTTTGGAAATAGAAGCAATCAATTAATAGAGAAGTGGCAAATATTTGTGGAGAATATCGGATTCGAACCGACGACCTCTTGCATGCCATGCAAGCGCTCTAGCCAACTGAGCTAATTCCCCTTGTTAAGGTTATAAAATTAAATTGAATAAATTCAATTTTAAAATATTATAATCGTTGCAATTCATTCCAAAACCTATCTGCTATTTTTTTTCTTTGAAAATTCTTTATCACATAATTTTTTCCATTATTTCCTAAAAGTTTTGCCAGTATTGGATCGTGATATAAGGTTAGTATCGCTTTAGCAAGTTCATCTGCATTTTCAGGTTCAAAAAATAAACCACTATTTGCATCATCAATAAATAATTTTTTTGCTTCACCTTCCACACCAAGTAATATTGGATTAGCAAAAAATAGCGGCTCAAAAATTTTTGACGGTATTGCACCTTTGAACAAATCTAATTTGCGCAATGGAATAATATAAGCACTGCACTTTTGTAACCAAATAGCTATTTTTTCTAAAGTTTGGTTTGGAAGAAAACTAACATTTGAGAGATCATTTTCTTTTTGAATTGCAATTAAATCATCTTTCACAGGTCCGTCACCGATAATATAAAAATGAATATCGTTTTGAGTCTTTAATATTTTTGCCGCATGTAAAATCACTTCCAATCCTTGTGCGTGTCCAATAATTCCGGCATATAAAAGATTAAATTTATTGTCCGATTTCGTTTCTTCATTTTTCAAAAAAGTAAACTTTCTTTCCTCAATACCATTAGGTAACCAAAACATTTTTTTTGCAGGATGGTGTTTCCTTATCACGTCAATAATTCCTTGTGTCTGACCTGAAATTAGATCTGCATTTTTATAAATTTTATTTGCCAGTTTATAAGATTGTTTCAGTACGAATTTATTTTTTACCAGCCCCATCTTCTCTGCACTTTCAGGCCAGAGATCAGAAACATTAAACACTAATTTGCACTTCCACTTTTTCTTCAAACGCAACGCTGTAATGCCTAAAAACAAAGGTGGAGATTCGCATATAATTATATCCGGCTTGGTAATATTTTTTTTTGCAGTAAAATAAGCATTAAAAGCAAAAGAAAAATAATTCAGAAGTCGGTGATGAATTGCTTTCTTTTTTGATACATAAATTTTACTTCGATATACTTTAATACCATCAATTATTTCTGAAAATTTTTTCTTGTTTTTGTAATCATTAAAAATTTCATAGATGGGATAATTTGGCAATGCAGTCAAAACTTCCACATGATTACCAAACGACTTTAAATGAAATGCAAGACTTGATAAACGATTTTGAGGAGCGCCTGTTTCCGGCGGATAGTATTGTGTAAGAAAAAGTATTTTCACGAAGCTGCAAATATGCTTGATTCTATTAGATCTGCAATTTTTTCGCCTGCTTTTCCATCACCATAAAGCGTTAAGTTATCATTAAATGTGCTCGTAAGAAAATAGTTTACAGCTTCTATTATATTTTCTTTGTTTGAGCCAACAACTTTATTGCAATCATGTTCAACAAGTTCTGTCCACTCTGTTTCATTACGTAACGTCACGCAAAATTTTTGAAAAAAGAAAGCTTCCTTTTGAAGTCCGCCACTGTCAGTTAATATGATTTTACAATTTGAAATTAATTGCAACATATCAAAATATCCAACAGGTTGTATGCTCTGAAAGTCAGTCTGGATGTGGTATTCAGCCAAATATTTAACTGTTCTCGGATGAAGTGGGACAATTACTTTGTAGTGTTTGTTTAAAACATTTAAAGCCTCAACAATTGATTTTAGTTTATTATTATCATTTGTATTTTCTGCGCGGTGAATCGTGCATAAAAAATATTTTTCTTTTTCTAATTTTAATTTTTGAATAATATCCGAAGTTGAATTTTTAAAATAAAATTTTGCTGCATCGAGCATAACATCACCCGTCAAAAAAATAGAACAATCAAAATTCAGAAACCCTTCTTTTTCTAAATTAATTATTGCGTTTTGAGTCGGACAAAAAAGAAATTTGCTTAAACGATCAGCAATAATTCTATTTATTTCTTCAGGCATTTGCATGTTAAAACTTCTTAAGCCAGCTTCAATGTGAGCGATATTTATATTAAGTTTTGATGCAGCAAGTGAAGCAGCAAGCGTACTATTTGTATCGCCGTAAACCAATACTAACACTGATTTTAGGTCAATCAAAATCTGTTCAATTCCTTCAATCATCTTTGCCGTCATTGCGCCATGCAGTGATTCTTTTATCGCTAAATTGTAAATTGGTTTTTGAATTTTCATTTCATCAAAAAAAATAGCAGACATGTTATCGTCATAATGCTGACCGGTGTGAATGATAATTTCTTCTATGTTTTTTTTACTAGCTAAAGCCCGCGAAACAACAGCAGCTTTTATAAATTGAGGACGAGCACCAACGATTGTTACAATTCTCATTTATCTTTTTATTTTAGAAATAACTGCCTGGTATTTTCCATTTTTGTTCAAAGGAATTTCATCTACTTCTTCAATTAAAATATTTATTTCTCCCAACTGACTTTCTATTCTTTGATGAATCATTTTTTCTTCATTGATATTTATATGTGTTGCAGGAACTATTTTTATTTTTATTTCATTAAAGTTTTCCTGAATCACTTGTGCTTTTTTTATAGAATGCAATCCATTAAATATGCTATGAAAACGCACCATTTCACGGCCATCCTTGCCAATTATAACGTCTTCTACACGACCAATAATTTCTTTTACAACAGGCACATTTCTTCCACATGAGCATTTTTTATCAGACAACATAATTTCATCGCCAATATCATAACGTATCAGGGGCTGATCAAAATTGAGAAAACCTGTGCAATAAACTTTCCCTTGTTTTCCAAGAGCAACAGGCTGCAAATTTTTATCAAGCACTTCTATTAAACCCGCATCTGGACTGATGTGCAGGCTTCCATGTTCACACTCGCTTATCAATCCGCAAGCTTCCACGCCACTCCATCCATCATATGTTTTACAATTATAAACATCTTTAAAAACTCCGCGCATCTCATCAGTTAATTTTTCACTGGAAGTAATTACACATTTCATTTTTGGAACATCAAAACTTAATTCTTTGAAAAATCTTGCAAGAAAAAAATTGCTCATCGCATAACCGGTCATGTATTGTACACCATATTTTTTTATTCCCTTTAAATAATTTACAGCATTTTTTTTATTGATGTGATAAGCAGAAAAATATACCTGCTTTTCAAAATAATTATAACGATAAAATGGTGTGTTATTTTTTGATGAAGGCACAACTCTGCGGCCGCCAATCATGCCACGTGGTGTAAAACTATCAACGCCTGCCCAATTGCGCACTCGCGCTTCAAAGATGGCATACCAGCGTTGGTGCATTGCCTGCGAAAATAAAATTTGTGTGGGTGTGCCGGTGCTGCCACTACTTGCAAAAAATTTTCCATGATTTTCTTTTTTGTTTGAAAGGAGTGTAGTTGAGCCGTAAACACGAAGATCTTCTTTGCAAAGAACCGGAAGTTGAGATATAGATTTTGTTGTAATTTTTTTTAAAGAATCAATAGAAAACTCGTGTTTTAAAAAAGTATCCTTATAGTAAGGAACAGTATCATAAGCATGCAGCAATATTTTTTGCAAAGCATTATTCTGATAATGATTCCATTGCTCATAAGAAAAATTTTCCCGATCTTTTGCATGCATGTACAATTGGCTAAACGTGCCACCCATTCTGCGTTTCCTCCAATTATACCCATAAAAAGAAACCATAGCATTTTGAAGTATTAACGGGCTGTAACTATATATTTTTTCGTAAAAACGCACAGGATGAATTAAGATAAAAAATAATTTTCAAATGTAATGACAGAATAACGAATGTAGATATACTTCAACAAAAGATTAATCCTCGATAATCATTTTTGTGTTTTATTATTTGATAGTAGAAATATTAATAGATGAGAAAACACAGTTAAACTTTTTTCAAGCTTTGGCATGTTTATTTAATAGAATTAAACAAGTTGCTAAGCTTGAACCAATCATTAAAAATCTTGAAATGGCATTTGAAAAAATAGAACTATGGGGTGGTATAGAATGTACAATAAATAGAGTAAAAAATAATTATTTTGATCAATTAGATTTTGCTGGTTTTTATGATCGCGATGATGATATTGATAGAATAATTGACCTTAATATTAAGGCGTTGCGTTATCCTGTTTTGTGGGAAAAACATCAACCAAAAATCACCTCAAAAATAAATTGGGAAATCGCGGACCGGGACCTTAATAAATTGCGCAGCAAAAATATAAAACCCATTATTGGTTTGGTGCATCATGGCAGCGGACCAAAGTTTGTAAATTTTTTTGATGGAAGTTTTGAAAATGGCTTAGCAAAATATGCAGCGGAGATAGCTAAAAAATTTCCATGGATCGAATATTACACGCCGGTAAATGAACCTTTAACAACAGCAAGATTTTGCGGATTATACGGTCACTGGTATCCTCATAAAAAGGATGATTACAGTTTCTCAAAAATTGTTATCAGCGAATGCAAAGCAACAGTATTGGCAATGCAGGCAATTCGTAAGATCAATCCCAATGCAAAGCTTATTCAAACGGAAGACCTTGGGAAAATTCATGGCACCGCTACAATGCAGTACCAGGCAGACTTTGAGAACGATCGGAGATGGCTTGCTATGGATTTACTTTGTGGAAGCATAACGCCAGATCATCCAATGTGGGAATATTTAATTGATGCAGGAATTGATGAGAGTGATTTGTTTTTTTTCCTTCAGAATAATTGCACACCGGATATTTTGGGTTTGAATTATTACATCACTTCTGAAAGATTTTTGGATGAAAGATTAGAATGTTATCCGCGTCATACCCATGGCAAAAATTTTCATCACGAGTACGCAGATTTAGAAGCCATACGGGTAGGAGAGCCAGGATATGAAGGTGCTTATGCATTGATTCTTGAAACATCGCAAAGATTTAAATTACCTATTGCAATTACAGAAGTGCATTTACATTGCCACCGCGATGAACAGTTGCGATGGTTTAATGAAATGTGGCAAACAGCAAAAAAATTACGAGCAGAAAATGTAAATATAAAAGCGGTTACATCATGGGCTTTGCTTGGTTCTTTCGGATGGAATAATTTATTAAAAACCGCTAACGGAGATTACGAACCCGGCGCTTTTGATATACGTTCAGGAAAATTAAGACCGCTTGCTTTGGCTGCAATGTTGAAAGAAATTGCAAACGACAAAACATATGATCATCCTGTGTTACAGCAGAAAGGTTGGTGGCAAAGAAACACCCGAATATTATATAGTTGCAACTTCATACCAAGTGATAATAAAAAAGAAACTAATGTCAACCATCAACCATTATTAATATTTGGAAAAACAGGAACGCTGGGCAAAGCATTTGCAAAAGTTTGTGATCATAGGAATATCACCTATAAAGTTTTAGGCAGAGCAGAAGCAGATATTTGTAACCCTGAAATGATTGAAAAAATTATTGGTGAATTAAAACCATGGGCTGTTATAAATGCAACAGGTTATGTAAGGGTTGATGATGCAGAAAATGATATTGAAAATTGTTTTGCAATTAACAGCAAAGGCGTTGCAAACATTGCGCAATGCTGCAAAAAATATAATGTTCAGTTAGTTACATTTTCTTCCGATTTAGTTTTTAATGGAGAAAAAAATGCGCCTTATGTTGAAAGCGATAATCTTTTTCCATTAAATATTTATGGACAAAGTAAAGCACAGAGCGAAAACATTTTGAATATTTTTCCTGAAGCATTGCTAATAAGAACAAGTGCTTTTTTTGGTCCCTGGGATGAATATAATTTTATTAATCTTTTAATAAAAAGTTTAAAAGAAAATAAGCCTTTTTATACCTTAAAAGATGTAACCATTTCGCCAACTTATTTGCCTGATTTGTGTAATTTAACGCTCGATCTTTTACTCGATAAAGAAAAAGGTATCTGGCATATTGCCAACAATGAAGGGCTAACCTGGACGCAGCTTGCATATAAAATTGCAAATAGATTAAGGTTGAATAAAGAATTGATTATTCCACAATCTTTATTAGAAATGCAGCTTATTGCAAAAAGACCTTTGTACAGCGTTTTAGAAAGTGAAAAAGGAATAAAATTACCTGCAATTGATGATGCTTTGGAAAGATATTTTTATGAAACAGACCTTTTTGAAAAAATAAAAAGTAATGATTTAGCAGAAATACTTAACCAATAGTCTTACAAACTCCAGTCAACTTTTTTCATAAATATTTCTCAAACGATTATTTGTAATTTTGAGAAAATATTTTTTTGATGGGAATCTGGAGACAATTTGCAGAATATCTTTTTATAAAAAAGCGCGATCCAAATGCACCACGCACGCAATGGATCAAATACATGCACGGCATGAACCGCATTTCATTATTAATGTTTTTAGTTGCCGTTATTTTAATGATAATTAAACTTGTGATTATTCCTTTTTTTCAGAAATAATTATAATCCTGCATAATAATCATAACCTCTTTCTGCCCAATAATCCGGTGGCTTTGCATCGCTGAAATACATGGTACCAATACATTTCAGGTGTTTGATGCCATATTTTACAGGAATAATTAATCGTACGGGATATCCCTGATTCATTGGCAAAGGTTTGCCATTCATTTCATAACAAAGTATAGTTTGTGGTTGTAAAAAACTTTCCATATCAATGCCAACATAATATTTTTTATCGGGTGTTTCTAATCCTGCATACTTCATTTTTTCCTGCGCATTCAAATGGTAAAATGCCATAAAATCTTTCATCGGCACACCAGCCCAATGCGTTACCTGGCTCCATCCTTCGATACATTTAAAATCGAAGATCACATCTTCTTTTGGTAATTTTTTTATGTCGTTGTATGATATTTTTAAAGTATCACCCGGTGCCCGGATAACAGTTAAGCGCCATGTATTAATATTAATTGAATCCGGCATTCCTACATCTCCGTTAACACGAACATTTTTTACTGCATCTTTTTCTGAATATTTTGCAGCAAGTCGGTTTTTGCTAAAATAAGCACTGAAAATGTTTTCATTTGCGGTCAATCCTTTGCGCAAAGGCTTTAATGCGCCTGCTTCCGGCGGTTGATTGTTGAGCCATTGCCAACATAAATATGCACCGATACACAGCACAAAAAAAATAGCAAAAGCGATAATTGATTTTTTTCTGAATGAATTATTGCTTACTGTTTCAGAGCGATCAAAATAATCAGGATTGTTCTTCATTTGCTGACGCAGGTGTTTGTAAATTTGAAAGTTGTGGTTTAATAACTTCAATGCCTGTTATCATTGCCTGAAAATTATTCCATCCCGCGATGATGACTTGTATAATATGAATAAGAAAAAATAAAACGTAACCGATGGTTAAAATAAAATGCTCTACGCGTGCCGCTTCATAACCGCCGCAAAGCCAGCAAAGCCAATTGAATTGTACCGGTTTATAAATTGCCAAACCGCTTATTAAAGAACCAACTCCCATAAATATAATTGCTGTGTAAGCAACACGCTGAGCGGCATTGTACTTGGTTTGCGGCGGATTGTATTTACTAATATGTAAATCGAAAAGCAGGACCTGCCACGCTTCTTTAAAACTTTTTTTGTTTGGTAAAAGATAACGCCATTCGCCTGAAAAAGCAGTGTATAAAACATAGAGCAACCCGTTGAAAATAAAGACCCACATAAACACAAAATGAAAACTCATGCCTTCGGCCAAATGAAAAGGAACATTTAAAGCCTTGTATAAACCGTCAGGGAAAAAATGAAAAATATCTTTGCCAAAAAGATTGATCTTGTACTTATCGTTTGCCCAATAAATAAGCAAACCGCTCCAAATCATTATTGTTAGAATTGGAAAATTTATCCAGTGAAACCATCTTATTGCAAGCGGATGTTTGCGAACAACTTTTTTCATCGCAGTAAATTTATACTAAAATTTTCTTCTCAAAAAAAGCTTAATTGTATTCTGGATTTGAACGGAGCGTCGCAAGCGGTGCTCAATGCATATTCTACAGATGGTCACCAAAAAAAATAATAAAAATTATTTTGCAGCTACAAATTTTAAAGCGGCCGAATTCATGCAATACCGCAGCCCTGTTGGTTTAGGACCGTCATCGAAAACGTGACCGAGATGCGCGCCACAATTGGGACAATATACTTCATCGCGTTCCATGCCCAAACTATTGTCGCTTCTTACGGCAACGGCATCTTTGTTTACGGGCGACCAAAAACTTGGCCAACCTGTGTGACTATCAAATTTTGTATCGCTTGAAAATAATTTTCTTCCACAGCAAATGCAATAATATGTTCCGCTTGCATGATTATTCCAATATGCATTTTGATAGGACGTTTCAGTGCCTCCATGCCGAGTGACTTCATAAGATTCTGCAGAAAGCATTTTTTTCCATTCGGCATCTGTTTTTGTAACGGCAAATTGTTGCGCATGAGAAATGAAAGCAAATGAGCAAATTGATGTTATGATTGCGATTATCTTTTTCATAAAAATTTTTATAAAGTAATAACGAAAAAGAAGGAGTGTAGGTTTTGTTAAACTAATTTTTTTTGTGCCGAAGCAAATTCATAAACAATTTTTGCAGCTTTTGCAGAAGCATTTTCATCTGCAGATAAAATATTTTTTAAGGTTTGATAATCACGCTTAAGTTGTTGCTGTCGTTGAGTATTATACAATAAATCACTTAATTCTTTTTTTAAATTGTCAACAGTTAAAGTATCTTGAATAAGCTCTTTTACTACTAATTTATTCATGATAAGATTAACAAGCGAGATGAATTTAATTTTTATTAAGCGCTTGCCGATTTGATAACTGATATTGCTTGTTTTATAACAAACAATTTCCGGAACTTCAAACAAAGCAGTTTCGAGTGTTGCAGTTCCGCTCGTTACCAGCGCGGCTTTTGAATGATTTAATAAATGATAGGTTTTATTTTTTACAGTAGAAACATTCGCGTAATTTTTAATTAAGGGCTGATAAAAATCATCATCCAAAGAAGGTGCTTTTGCAACAACAAATTGCTCTTCAGGAAATGATTTGCTTACTTCAAGCATGACGGGAAGTTTTTTTAAGATCTCCTGTTTACGGCTGCCGGGAAGCAATGCAATTACGTTTTTATTTTCTGATGCAGATTGATTTTCTGACGACTTAAAATCTTCTATAACTTTTACCAAAGGATGACCGACATATTCAACATTCCAGTTCCATTTTGTTTTATAGTAATCTTTTTCAAATGGAAGAATGACAATCATTTTATCAATATTTTTTTTCATTTTCGGCACACGGCTTTCTTTCCATGCCCACACCTGCGGCGAAATATAAAAGACAACTTTTAACTTTTTTTGCTTAGCCCATTTTGCAATTCTTAAATTAAAACCAGGATAATCTATCAACACTAAAACATCAGGATGAAATTGTAAAATATCTTCTTTGCAAAATTTTAAGTTTCTAAAAATGGTTTTTAAATTCATTATCACTTCTGCAAATCCCATAAACGCCAATTCGCTGTAATGCTTTACCAGCATGGCTCCTGAAGATTGCATCATATTACCACCCCATGCCTGGATGGTTGTATTTGCGTCAAGTTTTTTTATTTCTTTAATAAGATTACTGCCATGCAAATCACCACTTGCTTCGCCTGCAATAATGTAATACTTCATAAAAAAGAGTTACCTGGAATGAATAATGATTGCAAATTACAATTAGTTAACAAGGAAGTTTATGCAACAGTTTTGTGTAAAAAGATTTTATAATAATGCTTTTAATATTAGCGCTGCAATGCCATAAATCAATGTTGCAACAAAAACGCCAATCGCAGTTTTATCATGACGTTTGTTGAGGAAAAAAGTTAGCAGCACAACATTCACAAACATTGACAGGCTTGCAATAGACGTAATAAGAGAAGGTTGTTCACGCAATGCCTCAAAAAAACTTTTGACAGAAAAGGTTGGAAAAAATTCAAAAAAATAATAAATGGTCAAGCCAAAAATCGGTGCAAGAAATCCAAGCAGCAAACCCAAGCCCAGCTTATCTTTTTTAAACATTATCTGTAATAATTTTTTCGAGCTTCGTTTTTAATTCATAGTTCGTAAGATCAAATTGCACAGGCACAACACTTACAAAATTATTTTCAAGCGCCCAAACATCAGTATCTTTCCCTTTATCAAAATTTACAAATTCACCAGTGAGCCAATAATAATTTTTTCCTGACGGATCTTTTCGCTCATCAAATTTTTCTTCATATTTCGCATAAGCCTGTTTGCAAATTTTTAATCCTTTCAAAAGATTTGCAGGCGAAATTGGAATGTTTACATTCAGGCATAAATGCTTGTCAATTTTTTTACCTAAAATTTGTTTCACCAATATTCTCCCATATTTCTGTGCACCTGAAAAATCTGCTTCCAAACTATAGTCCAATAAACTAAAACCAATACTTGGAATGCTTTCAATAGCAGCTTCAAGTGCAGCACTCATTGTGCCGGAATAAATGATGTTGATCGAGTGGTTGGCACCATGATTTATTCCGCTTAAACAAATATCAGGCTTGCGATGCAAAACCTTATCCACAGCTAGTTTCACACAATCAACAGGTGTGCCGCTGCATTCCCATGCTTCAGCATTTTTAAATAATTGCACCTTATGCAATCGCAATGGCTCACCAATGGTTATCGCATGCCCCATGCCGCTTTGCGATCTGTCCGGTGCTACAACAATTACCTTTCCTAAATCGCTTACACATTCTACCAAAGCTTTTATGCCGGGCGAAGAAATGCCATCATCATTCGTAATTAAAATAACAGGTTTTTTTGTCTTTACTTTTTTTGCTTTTGCCATAGATGTCGCAATATACGCAGAAGAGATTTTATGTAATTATCATGCGATAAAACTGATAAAATAAATGAAATAAAAATTAACATTGAATGATTGAAATACTTTTGCTTCTTAAAATTTTATTTTGACCAAAGTTGTAATTCTTCTCTACATAATTGTTTTTAGTTTATACATTTTATTCAGCAGGCAACCAGATTTTTTTGATGGTGAACATACAATTGCCACCATTCATTTTATAAAAGTGGCTAATAAGAATATTCCAACAGCAAGTTTTATAGTTGATAAAAATAATTACTTCATTGATGCAAATTATTTATTTAGAAATTTTTCAGAAGGAGAGAAGGTTGAAATAATTTATGATAATCAAAATCCCAGAAACGCAGCGCTGTACAGTGTTTGGGGTTATTGGATAAAATGGCAGGAATTAATTTTTTCATTGATTTTAGTTATGGGTTTATTTCAAATTGCAATTCAGGTTACAAAAAATCCAACACCGGAAGCTTTGATAAACGAACTTGAAGGACGTAAGAAAAAGAAGAAAAGAAAATATAGTGATTAAAAAGATGAAAAAAAATAAGGGCATCCCGCGCTGCGAGACACCCTGTTTTAACCCTGCTGCATAAGAAAAAGATCAATAAGGTTAAAAGGACATTTGCGTCATTTGTGGTTTAAGACAAGCGCAAAAAATTAAGGTTTAAAGAAAAATAAAAATTCTTTTTAAAACCTCGTTGCAGAAATTTCTAAAAATTTTACATTAAAATACCCGCAATTGTAGCAGAGAGATAAGAAGCCAAAGTGCCGCACAGTAAGGCTTTCATGCCTAGACGGGCAAGATCAGTCCTTCGTTCAGGAGCTAAAGCTCCAATGCCGCCGATCTGCATCCCAACACTGCTGAAATTTGCAAATCCACAAATGGCAATGCTTATTATTAGTAAACCTTTTTCAGTAAAAACAGGTACGGATTTATTTGTAAGATTTGTAAAAGCAACAAATTCATTCAACGTTATTTTTTGACCAAGTAAGGTGGCTGCGTTTGCAATATCAACTTTTGGAACGCCCATTGCCCATGCAAAAGGATAAAATATTTTACTAAAAATTAAATTAATACTTAAATTAAAATTTGGATTAAAAATATGTCCAATCCAAAGCAACACATCATTCAATAAAGCAATAACAGCAATAAAACCAATGAGCATCGCAATAACATTCATGGAGATTTTAAAACCATCGCCAGCACCATGCGAGATTGCATCAATAACATTTGTATAAGGACTTTTTACCTGCAATTTTACTTTGCCCATCGTTTCACTTTGCTGCGTTTCAGGAAAAACAATTTTAGAAATAACCAAAGCGCCAGGTGCAGCCATAAGGCTTGCTGTTATTAGCTTTGGCGCAAGATCAATACCTGCTTGCGCACCCATATTTGCATATACAATCAATATTCCTCCGGCAATGCAAGCCAGGCTTCCGCTCATGCTTGCAAGCAATTCACTGTTCGTCATTCCTGCGAGATAAGGACGTATCAAAACCTGCGCTTCTATCTGTCCAACAAATGCGCTCGCGACATTACTCAAAGCTTCGGCGCCGCTTACACGCATAATAAAATTCATTGCCTTTGCAATTACTGCAACAACTTTTTGCATGATGCCATAATGATAAAAAATTGCAGCAAGTGCACAAATAAGAATGATGGCTGCAGTAACATTAAACGCAAAAACAAATCCGTTATTAAGAAAATTTGTAGGAGTGCCATTCGGCTGTATTACAGCAATACCGCCATATACAAAGGCTGCACCTTGCCGTGCATAACCTTCAATATTAGCCATAACATGCCCAAGTTTTTGAAAAAAAACACTCACGATTGATACTTTAAAAACAAGCAAACCAATGATCACCTGCAAAGAAATGCCACTGATAACTAAGCGGTAATTGATCTTTTTTTTATTATTGGAGAAAAGAAAAGCTATTCCTAAAATGAGTGCTATGCCTATCAATCCTTGAAAACGTTCCATCAGTTATAAAGAATTTTGGTTTTAAATTGAAGATATAAAAAGATTGCAGAGTTTTATTTTGTTTTCAACCATCAAAAAAAATCAACCCATATTTTTAGGAATTAAATTATTTTTTTCTTTTTAATTTATCCAAACCAACCTTTTGTAATGCAGAAAGATCAGCAGATATTTTAAAATAAAAAATTGGAACGACATACAATGCACTAAACACAACACTTCTAACTACTGCATCAACATAAAAGTTTCTTTGTACCGGAATAAAAAAAGCAATGCTAAAAGCAATGGCTCCAATTAACAAAGCATATAAATTTCTTTTATCAAAAGGCTGCAGTTTAAAAAGTTTCCAGATAAAAATATATCGCGCAAGATTATAAAAACAAATCGCAATCAAATTTCCATAAGCAGCGCCGAGCAAATTATATTTTTTCACCAAAAAAATATTCAATGGAATTGATATTAAAACGAAGCACATACTTGTAATAAAATCTACTCTCCAATATTTTGATGAAAGAAGAATTTGTGCATTCAATCCAGTTCCTAAATCAATTAATTTTGCAATGCCAAGCAAGAGTAAAAGGGTGGGAAGTGTTATATATTTTACCCCAAAATATCCAACCGCATTATGCGCATTTAGAATTAATAAACCCCAAATTCCCAAACCGATAATAATCAAATTAAGTGCAGTTTTTTTATAAATCTCATCTATCTTTTTCAGATCTTTTTCCTTCCATGCATAAGCCACTACAGACGATGCAATGCCAGTGATACCGCGCATTGGCACGTCCATCAACGTAACCATATAACTTGCGATCGTGAAAACCGCCGTGTCTGCAAGACCGCCAATTGACTGACTTGAAATGATGATGGCATCTGCTGTTCGCGCAACAATATTTAAAAATTGCCCTGAGAAAACAAACAGGCTAAAAAGTACAATTTGCTTTCCCAATCTTTTTGTAACCGAACTTATAGTGAAATTTATTTTGAATTGTTTTGTGCTAAATAAATAACAAAGCAATATCGCAACAGGAACGACATACAAAAAAGAATAGAGATGAATGAATGTATTAAAATCAACAAAATGAAAAATAAACAATAAAATAAATAAAGCCGTCATCACTCTAAAGCCAACTTCTTTCAAAAAATTTGTGATCACTGTATTTTGCAAACTCCAGGAGTGTGCTTCAAATAAAGTCCAGAAAGTATACGCAATTGTCAAAGGATAGATCAAAGAAAAATATTGAACGAACAAAGGCGAGCGTTGACCGAATTTTCTTATAATTAAATCTTTATTCGCCGGAATAATTATCATCAATAAAATGCAGCCAACAATGCTGGCTGCGATGGTGAGAAAAGGCAGATCATTTTTTTGCGGCGATAAATAAGAACGGTAAAATGGATTGAATTTTAGCGTTGCAGGCGTGCTTCCAAGCGTGCAGAATGTTGCAAACAACATGGAAACATCGAGCAACAATCTTGTTAAACCAAATTGTTCGGTTGTAAAAAAGTGAGGGAAAAAATATAGCGTATTAAAAGCGCCAAAAGCAAAACCAATGTAGATAAGAATAGAAGATTGAATGGATTGTTTTCTTACGATGCCCATTAAAAAAATAAAAAGTAAAAATTAAAATTAAGAATTCAACGCAGTAAAAATAGAAGTTTTAGATTGATGAAAATCTATAAACAGGCTGAAAAGCTATTTTATGTCTCTCGCCAAGTCGGGAGCAGGCAAATGAGGCCTTTTTATCTCTATCGCCAAGTCGGGAGCAGCCAAACGAGGCCTTTTTATCTCTATCGCCAAGCCGGGAGCAAGCAAATGAGGTCTTTTTATCTCTATCGCCAAGTCGGGAGCAGGCAAATGAGGCCTTTTTATGTCTATCGCCAAGTCGGGAGCAAGCAAAGGAGGCCTTTTTATCTCTATCGTCAAGTCGGGAGCAGCCAAATGGATTTTTAGGTTTTACCATGAAAATTATCCTGAAATAAATCTGCTGTTCAATTCAAAAAAAACTATAAAATCTTCTTTCGCACGCAGCTTTACATCTCAAATCCTTTACCTTTGGCAACACCCAAAATAATAAGGAAAGCGCTTTTATGGAAGAAAATTTGATACCCGAAGCAACCAGCGACAACGACAGAATAATACAGGTAAATATTGAAGAGCAGATGAAGACATCTTACATTGATTATTCAATGAGTGTCATTGTCGGGCGTGCGCTGCCGGATGTGCGCGATGGCTTTAAACCTGTACACCGCCGTGTTTTATATGCAATGCATGAATTGGGAAATGCGAGCAATCGTCCTTACAAAAAATCCGCGCGAATAGTTGGTGAGGTTATGGGCAAATATCATCCGCATGGAGATGCATCAATTTATGATACTGTCGTGCGCATGGCTCAACCATTTACCATGCGGCATACTTTGGTAGATGGTCAGGGAAATTTCGGCACACAGGACGGCGACCCTCCGGCAGCAATGCGATATACAGAAATTCGTTTGGAGAAATTGGCTGAAGCAATGCTGGAGGATATAGAAAAAGATACGGTTGATTTCCAGTTAAACTTTGATGATTCGCTTAATGAGCCGGTTGTATTACCCACACGCATTCCGCAATTATTGATCAATGGTTCCAGCGGCATTGCCGTTGGTATGGCTACTAACATGATGCCGCACAATCTTGGTGAAGTGGTTGATGGATGCGTTGCTTATATTGATAACAAAGAAATTTCCTGTGAAGAATTGATCACGTATGTTAAGGCTCCCGACTTTCCCACAGGTGGTGTAATTTATGGAATGGAAGGCGGCGTAAAGCAGGCATTACTTACCGGTCGCGGCAGGGTAGTGGTTCGTGGTAAATGCCGGGTTGATGTTAAGCAAAGCGGAAGAGAACAAATTGTTATTACTGAAGTTCCTTACCAGGTAAGTCTGGATGGATTAACAGACAGGATAGGACAATTGGTGAATGAAAAAGTAGTTGAAGGAATTGCGCATGTTAATAATGAAAGCAACGAGCGCGAAGGAAACCGCATTGTTGTTGATTTGAAACGTGATGCAGTTGCGAATGTAGTCATCAACCAATTATATAAATATACTGAGTTGCAAACAAGCTACGGTATTAATAACGTAGCACTCGCAAAAGGCCGTCCTAAAATTTTGAATTTAAAAGAACTCATCAGCGAGTTCATAGAATTCAGAATGGAAGTGGTGATAAGAAGAACAAACTTTGAATTAAAAAAAGCAGAAGAACGTGCGCATATTTTAGAAGGATATTTAAAGGCGCTTGATCATTTAGACGAAGTGATAAAATTAATTCGCGCCAGCAGAACACCTGATGAAGCCAAAGAAGTTTTAATAAATAAAAGCAAAGAAGAAAAATGGTTTCTCAACCAGGCTTTATTCACCAATGCGGCAGGCGAATTTTATAAACAGGCTGAAGGCTTATCAGAGGCACAGGCAAAAGCTATATTGGAGTTGCGTTTGCAGCGATTGACAGGAATGGAGCGTGATAAAATTATTGATGAATTCAATGAATTGATCAATACTATTTCAAGACTGAATGAATTGCTTGGAAGTGAATCTTTGCGATATGATTTAATTAAAAAAGAATTGATTGAAATAAAAGAAAAATTCGGCAATGCCCGCAAAAGTGAAATACAATATCTCGCCGATGAAATGAATATGCTTGATTTCATTAAAGAAGAAGATGTTGTTATTACCATTTCACATTTGGGTTATATCAAACGCACCACAGCAACTGATTACCGTCAGCAGCGTCGCGGCGGAAGAGGAGCGATTGGCAGCAAAACGCGTGAAGAAGATTTTGTTGAACATTTATTTGTTGCATCAACGCATGATACTATGATGTTCTTCACAGAAAAAGGAAGATGTTACTGGATGAAAGTTTATGAGATTCCCGAAGGTGAAAAACAAAGCAAAGGACGTGCGATGCAGAATTTAATTCAAATGCCATCAGATGATAAAGTGCGTGCTATTATTGACGTAAAAAAGTTAGAAGACAAAGATTATGTTACGAGCCATTTCATTGTTCTTTGCACAAAAAGAGGAATTATCAAAAAAACTTCGCTGGAAGATTTTAGTCGTCCGCGTGCAAATGGAGTAAATGCAATTACCATTAATGAAGGCGATGAATTGATAGAAGCAAAAATGACCAATGGTACAAATGAAATAATGCTTGCGGTAAAAAGTGGCCGCGCGATTCGCTTTCCTGAAGATAGAGTTCGCCCTACAGGCCGCGGTGCTATTGGTGTTGCCGGAATTGAGGTAGATGAAAAAAATGATGAGGTGATTGGTATGATATGTGTAGATATTCACGACAAATCAAAAACGGTACTTGTTGTAAGTGAGAAAGGCTTCGGCAAAAGAACTCCTTTAATTGATGCAGATGGAGAAGCTGTTTATCGTATCACCAATCGCGGAGGCAAAGGTGTAAAAACAATAAACGTTACCGAAAAAACAGGCAGATTGGTTGGTATTTTAGATGTGATGGAAACGGAAGATTTGATCATCACTTGCAAATCAGGCATCACACTTCGAACGCCAGTTGCCAATATAAAACAGGCTGGCAGGGCAACACAAGGTGTAACATTGATAAGGCTTGATGGCAATGATGAAATTGCAGCCATTTCAAAAATCGAAGAAACAACTGCTATTTCAGAAATCACATTGCCCGAAACAAATGGTATCTCAGAAACAATTAAATCTAACGATTCTTTAGAAAACAATACAGATATTTCTCTTAATTAAAAACATCAAAATAAACCCTCTATGAAGAAGATTTTTCTGCCGGTAGGTTTTGCAATTATCAGTTCATTTGCATTAAGCCAGGACTTTACAGATGTTAATAAAGCAATGATTTTAAAACAACCTGAAGCCGCTAAGGTAGCACTCGATAAAGTTGTTGCTGACCCAAAAGTGGCGAACAAACCCGAGACCTATTTTTATACAGGCGCAGTGTATGCAGGGATTTTTGCAAATCCGGCATTGCGGGCAAAATATCCAAACTCAGGATTTCTTGCTGATGCTGCTCTTAGAAAATATATTCATGCAGACACATCGTTCAGCATGACATTAAAATATCCCGCAGGTCCACAACCTTTTTTTGATATTTATTCTACATCTTTTGATGAAGGAAGCAGAACGTATAAATTGAAAGAGTATGATTCTGCTGCACTATATTTTAGTATGGCTGAATTTTATAGTGAATATCTTTTTAAACGAAAATGGACCAAAGCAGCTCCTGGTGCTTTTGATACGGCTTCAACAGCTTATGCGGGTTATGCTTACCAAAATAACAAACAACTTGACAGCGCTGCAAAATATTACCAGATATTAGCTAATTACAAAGTAACGGGGCCGGATTATAAAGAAATATACCAGTTCCTGGTAAATTATTATTCTACAAAAAATGACAATGCTGATTTTAAAAATGCGCTCGCAGCAGCAAAAGAATATTATCCTGCAGATATGACTTTGTGGAATGAATATGAAATGCAGGATCTTAATAACAACAGCAGCATTGACGATATAGTTGCAAAATATAAACAGGAAGATGCAGCAGGTAAAATAACAACAGCAGACCAATATATAGGGTATGGAGAATCATTTGCAGGACTTACAAAAGATCAATTAAGCAAAATTGACAGCGCTAAACAGGTTGATATAAAATACCTTGCAGCAGATGCCTACAAAAAAGCTTTTGCAATGCAGCAAAACGGTTTATATGCCTTTAACGCAGGCATTATGTATTATAATATTTACAGTGTTTATGACGAACGTTTTTTTCAGCTCAGGGGAGAAACCGCGGGTTTAAAAGAACAAAGAACTATTGTAGAAAAACAAGAAATGCCATTAGCTGATTCTGCTGCTTATTGGCTCACGCAAGCTTATAATATTTTAAAAGCAAAAACGGACAGAACGAAAGTTGAAAGTAATTCTTTGAACAGAACGGTTGATTTTCTGGCAAATATTTATTCCTGGAAACGTGATAAAAGTCGCGGCGTTAATCCTGGTGACGTTGATAAATACGATGCATTGTTTAAACAGTTTGATGCTGAGCACGATAAATATAAACCTTGAATTCTCACCACTTTTGATAAAATAAAAGAGCTGCAAGTTGCAGCTCTTTTATTTTAATTTAAATTACATTCTACTTTGTTGAGTCACTTTTATTTTTCCCGGTATTCATTGTGCCCCCAGCGTTGTTCATTGATCCATTGTTATTGTTCATTGTGCCACCACTGCCGTTAGAATTTCCATTCATTGTTCCTGAATTGCTTCCGTTCATAGGCATTTTCATCGTAGAGATTTTTCCATTCATATCCACGCACTGGCCATCTTTCAAAGTTTTTGTAGTACCGTTAGACATTTTGATAGTGCCATCAGTCATAACCGTTGCACCATTTTTTAATTTGGCGTCTTTGCTCATGGTCATGTTTTCTCCATTCATCATTTCCATCATGGAGCCATTACTCATGTAATAGCAGTTTGATGATGAAGATTTTGAACTCGTGCTTGATGAAGAACCGGACGTAGAACTGCTGCTTGTTTGAGCAAAAAGCGAGCCCGTACAAATAGTAAGAGCTGTAATAAAAAGGATCTTTTTCATGGCTAAATAATTTATATTTTTAAACTAAATTTTAGAACTGAATTGCATTTATTATGCCAAGAAAAAACTTTTCAAGAACTTTGAATATGCGTAAAATGCAAAAAGCAATAGTAGAAACTATCGCTTTTTTAAATTTAATCCGTACCCTTATTTTAAGAAAGATAAAGCTAATTTCTTTTTAAATAAAGATTAAAAAATAGTAATCCACATAGTTGCGGATAATTGAGAAATATTTAATCATAAAAAAACCCGAAGCAATTACTCCGGGTTTTATAATAAGTGGTTTAAAAATTATTTTCCTTCAGCATACACATGATAATACAAAGCTTTTCTTAAAGAAACAACAGCTTTTTGCGCAGCATCAATTGCATCTTGTTTATGACCGCCAAAATCGTCCGGTGCATTTCTTAAACTTGAAATGGCACTGTTTAATTGATTGATCGCCGAAACAATCGCAGGGTGCTTAGACTCTTCACCTTTTAAAATTCTGGTTTCTGTTGCCGTTGGTCTGTCCTGACCAATAATTACAGAAAAACGAACCATCGGATGTTGTTGCGCATACATAACGGATGTGCATGCAAACAATGCAAGTAACAGGATTGTCTTTTTCATAAATTTTTTTTGCAAAAAAAAAGAAAATTATTGATAATTCCTATTCTTAATAAAAAGAGATTTTAGCTAAATAAAAAAGCGATAGTAGAAACTACCGCCGCTTATCTTAACTTAAAAAACTACGTCAGTGAATGAAACGGCTGAGAATTGAAATTATTACGACGAAAAATTATTCTAAGGTTTTTTTAAGGTGGCAGAGGCGAAGAGGGGATTAGTTGACAATTTAATAATAAAAAAGAGCGATAGATAAGACTACCGCCCTGAGAATTTAATTAACCTAAATTAAACTCATAAGCCTATTTTCATAAACCCAAATTTGAGATAATTTATTTTAAACTAACAACTTTATAAGCAAATTTTAATCACTAATTTTTTCTTGTTTGATGCATGATGAGCGCATCTTTAAAATGCAAGGAACACTATAAGGACATACAGCCATCTACCGACTTTCTGATTTATACAGCTCTTATTTGCATGAAATAGAAATCGATACAACTCCTAAGATGCTGAACAAAATTGATTTTGGAGGAATGCAATCAATAGAAGATTTACAGAAAAAAAATTTTATAATGCTTGGAGAAATAATAAGAGAAGTGAATAAAAAAGATTGGACACAGAAGCATCCAATTTTATTCGCGATTTCAATAGCCGCTGTAGGTGGCGTATTTCGAACATTAGCCACGTTAATAGTAGAATTGTTCCGAAACCGATAGTTAAGCTAAGAAAGAATTTAAGCCACCATTATAATCCAGGCGGCGTGAGCCAAAAAAGAAGACAACTGCGTTGTGCGCCATTTAACATAAAGATCAGTTATATGTAAATGGTATTTCAAAGATAGGCTTATTGCGATTTTTTAAGAATTTTATTTTTACAAAAATAAAGTATTTATTCTTAAAAAATCGCAATAAGCCTATCCCTCGCGGCTTTCAAGCCGCACACTTAACTGCCTCATACCATTTCGCATATAACTCTACATTATGTTACTCGGTGTGCCCTCTGTGAAGGCGGAATTTTATTTTTACATGGTAAAAATTCCGCCGTTGCTGGCAGGGAGCAACACTTCTTTTCTTTTTTTGAAGCGGCGGAGCCTCTCTTTAAAATGCAAAGCATTTTGTTATCTTCATTTAAAAATTATCATGAAGAAATACGAACAATTTTTACTTTTCTTAATTACTCAATCATTAAGTCAAAATCAAATTCTGAAAAAATTTGTTCTTGAATTATCAGCACAAGTTGATAATGTAAAATTTAGCGAAGCTAAACTCACAATAGAAAAGTTATCTAAAGAATTAGATACCGAAATTGATAAAAATACAATCTTGCGTTATAAGGGACTTATTGAAATGATGCAAGTAAGGTTTTCAACCGAAATTCCGCAACTTTCGGCTCTAACACCTGAAGAACTTTTACAGGAGCTAAATCGCCAAATTCCGCCTGAATTTGAGGAAGATGAATTTTAAGTAAATCAATTTTACTTTGTTCTGTGCCAAACATCTTTTGAACTTTGTCTAATAGTTCATTGCATGTCTCAATTTGAGATTGAGTAGGTTGTGCCATTGGTGTGCACCACTTAGATTTTAATAACCACTCTCTAAGTTATAAGGAGCGCTGGCAAAAAAAGAAAGAAGTGCTTTGCGACTACGTGCGCCGTTTAACATAATGTAAATTATAGGCATTTTTGAATGTTTTATTTATTGGTAAGTTGTAGCCTTATTGTTAACTCAAAACTTCCTGTAATAACACTTCAGCAATTATAATATCTCTTTGATTATTTAAGATGATGCTTTCCATAGATTTAGTTTATATAGTACTTACGAAAAATTCTTGCCATATATTTTTAAAAACAACAAAAGAATTGTTATGGATTTTTTATATTGTTTTACATCTATCGAATGCAAAATATCAAACATGAACCGCATATTGCTTTATTTTTTATCAAGACAATGTCATGTAAACAGAAATTTTGACTTTTTTTCTGTCACTTTTTTATATTCCAAAGACAAATTTTCCTTATTTCTCCTTTTAAATTGCAGTGGCATATCCTTTGAAAATTATTTCTAAAATAATTTTTAAACAATTTTAAAATGGAGGTTTAATATGTCACTCACAAAAAGAAACGGCAGTTATTTAAACTCATGGCCTGTATTGTTTGATGATTTTTTTAATCGTGATTTATTTGACTGGAACAATTCAAATTACTCAGAAACCAACACAACAATTCCTGCGGTGAACATTAAGGAAACTGCAGAAAACTATGAAGTTGAAGTTGCTGCGCCAGGCATGACAAAAAAAGATTTTAGGATCGAACTTGACGGCAATGCATTAACCATCAGCTCTGAAATGAAACGCGAAAGTGAAAACAGGTATGATGAAAAATACAGCCGCAAAGAATTTAGTTATCAATCTTTCCAAAGAACATTTAATTTACAAAAAGATGTTGTGGATATTGATAAGATTCAGGCGAAATACGAAAACGGTTTATTGCATCTTATGATCCCTAAAAAAGAAGAAGCAAAACAAAAACCACCGAGACAAATTCAGATTTCTTAATTGTGTTTTTTTGTGAAAGAGGTTGCCTTATCTAAGGCAACTTTTTTATGCAGTTAACTTATTTGCTGTTCGCCGAAGGCACCATAATAAGCAGCTCCGATCAAAGCAGTGTTTGTATTTGTTATTAAATTAATAGATATTTTACTTAACAGATCTTCCATTTTATCTGTCTCTAAAAAAGCATCGTAAAAAGTTTTTGACGCAAGATATTTTTTTATTTTAGGAGGAATACCACCACCAAGATACAAGCCACCGGTTGCTTTTGCTTTCAACGCAAGATTGTAAGATTCCCGCGCAATGTAACGTGCAAAAACTTTCATCACTTCATCACAAATTTCGCTGATGCCTTCCAATGCAGTATTGCTGATAACCGCCGATGGGTCGTCTGCTGCCAGCCTTACTTCAAGCCAATGCGGTTCTTCCATTTTTTTCTTATCACGCAGAAACTTATAGATATTATAAATAGCCGGTCCGCTTACCAAATGTTCCCAGCTAACAAATTTTGTTTTCCGGTTAAGGTATTTAAAAAGAGAAACATCAAACTCTGATTGTTGTGCAAAATTGCAATGCCCTCCTTCTGTTGCGAAAGGATGATAATTTATTTTATCCCAAAATAAAATCGCTTCTCCCAAGCCTGTGCCAGGAGCCAGCAAAGCAATATTTCCCTGAGGATTTTGAATGGGATTGTGCAAAACCTCTATATCAGTTTCATTCAAACCTGCGAGCCCGTAAGCGTTTGCTTCAAGATCATTCAATAAGGCAACTTCTTTGGTTTGTGTTTCTGCCTGCAAAGTAGTTGCTTCAATGATCCATGGCAAATTGGTTGCCTGCACTCTGCCGTTTAAAACAGGTCCTGCAATACCAATGGATATCCTGTCTGGTTTTTCATTTTCTGTTTCTAATAAAAACTGGTTGACAATGCCTGTGAAAGATGGAAATTTATTGGAATGATACGTACTCGAATGCAACAATACCATCTTGCCATCTCTGCTTTCAAATAAGCCAAGATTTGTTTTGGTGCCGCCAATATCACCTGCTATTACTTTAATATTATTGCAGCTATCATCATGTTGTCTTGGCAAAAAAAGAGAAAGCATTATCGTTATTGTTTGACAATAAAATTAAGACAACAATTTAAAATGGCTTGTTTTTCATTTTATGACAGGATCTGTATTTTCCTTTTCAGGAATTCTATTAAAGTTTGTAAAAAGCAATCTTAAACTCTGATCGTAAGTAAAATATTTATACACCCAATTGATTAATATTTGCAATCGGTTTTTAACACCAAGTATCAACAATAAATGCAACACCATCCACATCATCCACGCGATCCATCCGCCAAAATGAAGTCTTGGTTTAGGAATATCAACCACTGCTAAATTTCGTCCCACCGTTGCCATCGTGCCTTTATCATGGTATTCAAATTCAGTTAATTTTTTTTCAGGATGATTAAATTGTGTGATGAAATTTTTTGCCAGATTCTTTGCCTGGTGTATCGCCACATTCGCCAACTGTGGATGACCAGTAGGATACTTCGGCGTTTCCATATTTGCAATATCCCCGATGGCATAAATATTTTGTGTACCAAGTACTTTATTAAACCTGTCAACCTTTATGCGGTTGCCTTTTACGACAACATCTGCACTGATTCCGGCAGGCACATTTCCTTTTATTCCCGCAGCCCAGATCACTATTTTAGCAGGAATATTTTCTCCGTTACTGAGCATGATATTTTCACCATCATAATCTTTCACATGCGTATCCGTTCTTACCTGCACGCCAAGTTTATGCAGGTAATTGCAACTTTGTTCGCTGCTTTTTTCACTCATCACTCCAAGTGTTTTCGGGCTTCCTTCAAGCAGAAAAATATTCATTTTGGAGAAATCCAGTTCGGGATAATCTTTTGGTAAAATATTATTGCGCATCTCTGCGAGCGCGCCGCTAACCTCCACTCCTGTTGGTCCGCCACCAACAATTACGAGGTTCATTCTCTGCTGCAATTTGTTTGCATCTTTTTCGCTTAATGCATCTTCAAAATTTTGAATTAAAGAATGCCTTATCTGCAAAGCTTCAGAAGTACTTTTCATCGGAAACGCAAATTCCCTAATATGTTCATTATTAAAAAAGTTGGTTTCAGCGCCTGTTGCGAGCACCAATACATCATAATTAAAATTACCGATCGAAGTAATGATTATGTTGTCATTTGCTTTAATTTCCTGCAATTGTGCAAGACGAATATGCAGGTTTTTACTTTCCTGAAATATTTTTCTGAGTGGAAAAGAAATATTGCTTGCATCAAGACCGGCCGTGGCAACCTGGTAAAACAATGGCTGGAATTGGTGGTAATTATATTGATCGATCAGCAACAGTTCAACGCCTTTTTTATTATTCAGTCTTTTTGCCAACTGCAACCCCGCAAAGCCACCGCCAACAATAATTATTTTCATGAAAATGGTTTAGCGAAGCAAAGGTAAGGCTGAAACAGGCGAATGAAAGATTTTACCGGATGATGTTCCTTTACAATAAATCTGTTGTTACCTTAAAATTTGATAAAAAATAAAAATACTTTTCTGAAATTTTTTTATTTAAAAAATTTTTGGGATATTGCAATTGATTGCATGCAGAACACATTGACTAAAACATTCCGTACCTAAAAACATGACCATTATTTCCACGGAATTTTTAATTAACTGCTGAACATTTCGAAACTATCCAAAAGCTTTGAACAGGAAATATTTTCGCAAGCTTTCAACAAAGGTTTATGCAATCAAGTTTTATTTATTGATCTGAGTAATCAATAAATTATGAACACTGCATCATTAAAATAATTTTTATCTATACACATCCTTTAACATTAAATACTACACACTATGCAAATTAAATTTTCCTCTCTCAAAAAAGAAGTTAGAACCGGTTGCTTTGTCAACCGGCAAGTGTACAAAGCCGCGATGCTGGTCTTATGCATTGTTTGTATCTCCTGCTATACAAATGCACAATTACCGGCGGTGCAGCAAAAGTCTGTTGCCATACATCCTCACCATGATCATATCGATCCTCTAAAGGATAAGATGGAGTACCAGGGTTACACCATTCATCCTATCCCTGCACCGGGCGGCGGCTTGGGGTACGATGTTTTTAAAGATCATAAGCTGATAGTGCACCGGTTTCAGAATGTAGTGATGGGAAGACCTCTTTATAAGAAAGACGATGTGTACAAAGTAGCAAAATGGTCTATTGCCCAGTATACAAAGACCAGCCATTTTCCTGCTACAGTTCCTTTCAATGCTGAAGCACAATTACATCTTTCTTCGATTAATTCCATTAATTAAATCATCCATCAATACTACGCTTTATGAAACAAATAATTACTTTAATACTATCGTTGTGTCTTATTACTATCACCAGCCATGCACAGGTATTGTATGGCACTACCTATGATGGCGGCAAATACGGCGGAGGTGTCATTAACAGCTACGAGCGTTCTATCAGCACCTATAATGTTACAAAATCTTTTTCTGTGGATGGCGAAGATCCCGACCAAAATTTAATCCGCGCTTCAAATGGCAAGCTGTATGGGACGGCTGCCGACGGCGGTGCCTTTGATTATGGAACTATTTTTTCCTATGATCCTGCCAGCGGCAACTATACTACTTTGTACAGCTTCGACTATTATACTGTTGGTGGCTATCCTTACGGCAGCCTCTTCCAGGCGTCTGATGGCAAACTGTATGGCATGACCTACGAAGGTGGCAATAACGAATATGGAACTATTTTCTCCTTCGATCCTTCTACTGCTGCTGTTACCGATGTGCATGATTTTGATTATACCGATGGGGCATATCCTTATGGCAATAACCTGGTACAGGCACAAAATGGCAAGCTGTATGGTATGACTTACGCAGGTGGTGCTGATAATGACGGTGTGATCTTCTCTTTTGATCCTGTTACCAATGGGTATAGCAAGCTACTGGATTTTGATCAGACCAATGGAGCAGAGCCATATGGCAGCCTGACGCCGGATTCATTAAATGGTAAACTCTACGGTATGACGGTTGTGGGAGGAGCCAACAGTGAGGGTGTTATCTTCTCCTTCGATCCCTCTGTTAACACCTATACTGACCTGTATGATTTTGATAATTCCAATAACAATGGAGCTTATCCTTATGGCAGTTTAACACTGGCTCAGGACAACAAACTATATGGCATGGCTTATGAAGGTGGTGCCAATAACGAGGGTGTTATCTTCTCCTTTGACCCTGCTGCTGCTACAAATGCTTATAATGACCTGCATGACTTTGCCGGTACGGACGGCTCGTATCCTGATGGGAATGACCTGATACAGGCCCAGGATAGTAAGCTGTATGGGATGACCTACGACGGAGGTGCCAATAACGAGGGTGTTGTCTTCTCCTTTGATCCTGCAGGCAACACGTATACCGACCTGCATGATTTTGATGATAGTGATGGCGAGTTTCCTTACGGCAGTTTACTGCAAATGCCCGATGGTACACTCTATGGTACTACTTATGATGGCGGTACGGCATACGACGGGGTCTTGTTTTCTTACAATATATCTGCCTCTTCCTTTAACCTGATCAGAAGCTTTAACACCAACTACGAAGGTGCTTATCTTCTCTCAGGTTTGTACAAGGCATCAGATGGCAATCTATATGGCACTACCTACGGACAGGGAAAATATGATGAAGGTACCCTCTTCTCATACAACCCTTTAACAGACTCACTGGTAAAGCTGGTAGATTTTAATTCTGATAGTGGATATTACAGCTATGGTCCTCCGGTACAGGCATCAAATGGTAAACTTTATGGCTTACTGGATGAAGGTGGTACTAATAATTACGGTGCACTCTACTCTTATGATCTTACCGATTCTGTATATACTATCCTCTATAAGTTTGATGGTACCAATGGCGCTTACCCGGTAGGCAGTTTGGTACTAGATACTGCAGATGGAAAATTTTATGGAAATGCCTATGCTGGAGGTGCTAATAACGTAGGTGTTATCTTCTCTTTTGACCCTGCAACCAATACTTATACTGACGTGCATGACCATGATGGAAGCACCGGACAGTATCCTTATAACAGTTTATTACTGGCTCAGGATGGTAAGCTATACGGAACTACCTTCGAAGGTGGCGCTAATAGTTATGGTGTTATCTTCTCCTTCGATCCAAGTGCTGTAAGCAATGGCTATTCTGATTTACATGATTGCGATTACAGTACCGGCAGCGAACCTCTTGATAATCTGATACAGGCATCGGATGGGAAACTCTATGGAACAATGGAAGAAGGAGGTGCTAATCTTGATGGGGTTATCTTCTCTTTTGATCCCGCTGCTGCAAGCAATGGGTACACTGATCTGCATGATTTCGATTATACCAACGGAGAGTATCCCTTTGGTGGCTTAGGCCAGGCACAGGACGGCAAACTCTATGGTTTGGCATACGAAGGAGGCGCTTTTGACTCAGGAGTGGTTTACTCTTATGATCCGCTGGCAGTTTCAGATAACTTCCAGAAGATCAAAGACCTTAATTATAATAGTGGTGGTTATCCCGAATATGGCTCCTTTACAGTAGTAGCCTGCAACAATCCTAAAACCTTCTATAAAGATGTGGATGGTGATAGTTACGGAGATCCGAATAACTCTATTTCCATTAGCTGCACACCCCCTGCAGGATATGTAAGGAACAACCTGGATTGTGATGACAGTGATGCCACCATTCATCCCGGTGCACCGGAATTATGCGATGGCAAGGACAACAATTGTAACGGACAGGTTGACGAAGGATGTCCGGTTCCGAAATTTAAAATATATGATGCTTCCATTAAAGAAGGCAACAAAGGTGAAAAGCAAATGAAATTCAAAGTTACGTTAAGCGATTCTGCTTACCGTACAATAACAGTTAACTACAGAACGGTTAATAATACAGCCACAGCTCCGAGCGATTATGAAGCATCAAGCGGCACGCTTACCTTCAACAAAGGAGATAAACACCAGTACATCACTGTACTCATCAATGGTGATAAGCAGGTTGAACCGGATGAAACTTTCAAGGTAAAGCTCAGCGATGCGGTTAATGCAACGCTTAAAGACAGTGTAGCAGTAGGCACTATCCTCAATGATGATCACAGAACGGGTATGCTCACGGATGGTATTTCATCAGATGATAGTAAAGCAATGCTTGTTTCACCTAATCCTGCATCATCACTGGTTACTATTCATTTGAATGGATATGGTCACAAAGCAAGTATCCAGCTTACTTCTCCGCAAGGGAAATTACTTAGAACAATAGAAACACAAGGCAATGCAACACAGCAACTGAATGTGTCTGATCTTGCCAGCGGCACTTACTTCATCTCCATCACTGATGAAGATGGAAGCAGGCAAACGGCAAAACTGGTTATTACACGTTAAAACTGATATCACATTATAAAAAAACAAAAGCCTGGCACAATGCCGGGCTTTTGTAATATATCTAAAATGAGGAATGAATTCTTTTTAATAGTGTTGGCAAAACACTAACAGCCGGAGAATCTATTCTGCGCTTTCTTCTATTATAATATATACCTTCCTTTCCTCTCTTCCTAGAACTTTCACATTGAATTTTAAGGGTATTTTTTCTCCTTTCGTAGTTTCTAATACGAAAGTTTTTGCAGGGAATTTATTCTTCACAATAATATTCCTTATTTCACTTCTTACATCTGCATTGTTCCAGAAAGGATGATTGAGCTGCGTTAGCCGAATGGCGGTAAGTGGCATCTCCGCAATTTCGAACTGGTTAAGGAAAGACTGGTTTACTTTAATTATTTTGCCCATGCCATCTAAAACAATCATTGATGTTTCTTTATTGCCCTCAAATATTCTTTCCATTAAATCCTCAGCTTCAATAGTAAAAAGTCTCAGTTGGTTCTTCGATTGTAAGTTTACTATGTCCTTTATTATGTAAGGCGTTCCGGTCTTTGTTTTTACAAGCATAGATTCCCCTGTTATCCAAATTTCTTTCCCATCTTTATTCAAAAGAAAATTTTCGTCAAATGAATTGCCGGTGCTTAAAACCTTTGCCAATTCCGCTTCGGGTTTTTTTTCATTTCTATCCGGCAGTGTAAAGAGCACTCTGAAATGCTGTCCGTTTAGTTCATCCTGACTATAACCAAAGTTGTTGCAGAATGCCTTGTTTGTATTTAAGATTATACCCTTATCATCCGTAACTACTATACAGTTCACTGATGCATTATTGTAATACCCATCAAAAAAAGTGGAGGTGTCCATTAAATTTATTTTTATGGAGAAAATAGGTTAGCAGAGAATGATGCAACAAAATTGATTTCTTTTTGTTCAGGTTTTTTTTATTTGGATGAAGCTTTCTTCAACATTTTCAACCTGTAGCAATTTTGGCTCGTATTAAAATCTTGCTAAGATTGCTATATTAACGCAATTCCCAATATCATTACATTACAGCAAAGTTGTAAACTGAGTCGCGTGCAGTGCAACAACGGCGAAAGATCCGCACTATTTTAGCCAATTCAAAATATAATCAGCTACTTCCTGCCAACCTTCTTGTCCGCAAATGTAGTGGCACCTGCCTTTAAATTCTTTGAAGTCCGAAATGCTATTTTTGTCTTTGTAGGCTTCTGCATTTTTCTTGCTTAGCGTTGCCGGAATAATATTATCCTTTTCGCCACCAATAAATAATAAAGGATTATGTGGCTTTTTAAGATCAACGTTTGCAAAGGATTTATATAGCGTTTGTCTTGGTATCCTTCTGCTTTCGGGCACACAAATGTCATTATAAACTTTATCGCTTTCGTCTCTTGTCAGGGTTGTGCAAAATGCAAAATGAAACCATTTTTTTGTTGCTACAAAAGGTGAGTTTCCGCTAAATGGCTGTATTACCGGAAACATTGTTTTTACAGTTCGCAAAGGTGGTATAATATTTTTTGGTACAGCACCGTCAATACAAATTCCAGCAGCAGCTTTGTCCATTTCCAGCAATTTTTGCACCACCAAACCTGCTAATGAATGTCCAATTACGATTGGCTTTTCAGGCAAAGTGTCAATCAGTTTTACAATGTTCATTACTACATCTTCAAAACCTACGTTTGGTAAATTAGGATTAATGGTTGTTCTTAAAACTGCGGGACTTCCTTCGTGACAAGGGTTTGCCGGTATGTAGCAAGTATAGCCTTTGCTTTCATAATATGTTTTCCAGCTTGCCCAGCTTGCCGGGTTTACAAATAATCCATGTACAAAAACGATTGTCTTTGATGTTGTTTTTGGGGATGCCATAATATTTTCTTTTTTATTTGATTAAGAATAACCGCAATACTTTTTCGAAAGTGCAAAATCTCTTTTAGTGAAAAATCAGAAACTGTTTTGATGAATATATTTAAGGCTTTCTATTTCTGTTATTTTTGATTTTGGTTAGTAATGGTTTGAATAAGGCACACAACCCAAAGATTGCTTTTATTATATGCAAAACCAAATATACTATTCATTTTTTTTGTCATGAATAGATGCGGGGAAGTTTGTTAACTGAGACGAATATGATACTATTTGTCGTAGCCCAACAATTTTTTATATCTTTCTTTCCAAAACGATACATAATCAAAATAGTCATTATTATCATAATTTTTGTCTAAGTCGATAGGCGTTTGAAGTGGAATATCTTTTGAATCAATTAATGAATCTCTACCATCCATCATTCTAAAATCGTAATATTTTCTTTCAGTGATTTTACTTAAAATGAGCTTAGTAATAAAGTGTGTACCAGTACCAGTATCTGTACAATTATAAAGTTCTAAATCGTAAAGGTTGTGTCTGCCAAATCCATCGTAAGTGTAAAGTATTGAATGAATGTTGTGGCATAACTGTTTAAAATCTTGAAAATCACAAAATATTTTTCTTGCCGTATCAATCAATTCCCAGTCAGGATTTATATAATTTGTCTCAGGATCATGTAAGTCTGTAGTGTTAGGATATGTTTTAGTTTTTGGGTCATAGAAATAAACTGCTTGTACAAATCTTTCGTCCTGTGTTATATCAACAAAACCATCACCATTTACGTCTCTATTATGATGATAGTCATCAACATGATTCATAAAACCTACGGTAAATCCTGTATAAAACCATTTGTTATCAATTAGTTTTTCCAGATAAATTATTATATCAAGATCATTTCTATCTGCTACAGGATTTATAAATCTAAAGTTGCAGTTATCAACCGTAAATGTGTCTATATATGCATTACGCTTTTCGTCAATCGTTGAATCCAAAAATTTTAAACCCGAATATTTAAACGTGTCTATTTTATTAACTTGTAAGTTGTTTGTGTCTTCTGCCATTTTACTTGTATCTAATATGCCATTGTGAGTTATTGTTGATGTACTATAAGTAACATGAGTTGTATAATTACTGCAAGAAATTACTAATTGTAAACTAATGATAAATAAAAAATTGATTAATCGCATGAAGGAAAATGGCTTATCAGCAGAAATATTCATCTTAATCCAGCCAATCCCAAATAACTTTTTTTCTCAAATAATATTTTTTTTCTTTCAAACCTCCATGTTTCATTCTCCAACATGCAAGTTTCTTTCTCCATCATGCAGGTTTCATTCTCCAACATGCAGGTTTCGTTCTCCAACATGCAGGTTTCATTCTCCAACATGCAAGTTTCATTCTCCAACATGCAGGTTTCATTTTCAAACATGCAAGTTTCTTTCTCCAACATGCAGGTTTCATTCTCCAACATGCATGTTTCAGCTTTAAACATCATTATTTAATCAAAAAACAATCTTGTTAAATGGATTTTTTGTATTGTTTTCAATTTAATAATTCTTAATGACCAAGCCGATAATACCGCAATAGATTTTTGTAACCTTAAAAGCCGATTCTCAATTAAGTTGAGAATGACGGCGAAAAGTGTTCTTCACCAACAAACATTCAGACAAAAATATTTCACCTCAAAATAAAGAAAGGCAGAGATTTAATTCTGCCCTTCTCACTCAAACGAACAACCAAAAATAATAGTAAGAAATAATACTCTTTACGGCAGCGTTGCAGCTACACTTTCCGCCATTTGCAGGTGCATTTGCAGAATAGGTAAGTTTTTGTTGGCAAATGCTTTAATGTTTTCATTATTGCCGTTGTTTATTTCGTTTTCAAAAAGTGCAATTGTAGCCATGTGGTCGCGCACCTGCCCGTGTACATAAGCAGTATCAAACTGCACACCTGTATAAGTATTTATCTGAGCCTGGATAGCCATGTGCAGTGAATCCATGCTTGATGGCAACGTGAGATTATATTGCGGCCCTAATGTGTCTTTTAATGTGGTTAATGCAATGGTATGATCAGTAACCATTCTGGATGCAAGCATTTTTACTGAATCATTTGCGGATTTTGAAAGCGCTAAATTTCCAAAATCTATCTCGTCATAATTCGAGTAAGTTGCCATAACCATAAAATTCTGATCTGTGGTGTTTAATGAATTGTTGTCTGTTGTTTTTGAGCAGGATAAAATAATTACCAGAGAGGCAATAACTGCCACAATTGAAAAGCGTTTCATAGATTAGTTTTTTTTAAATGAATGAATATATTTTTTTAAACTCCAAACCTTTGCCAGAAAGTTTACTGCATGTTTTTTTAAAAGAATGATTGATTTTTTGTAGAGCCTGCAGGTATTTGTAGTTTCATTTCTACAAAGAATGCTAATGTGATATACAGTAAACACTGCTGTTTGATAAAGCTCAACAACAGAATTATTCTTGAAGTTGATTGCGAAGAAAGCAGATTGTAAAAATCATTTTTATCTTTGCAATTAATAATCTTGCACACATGAAACTGCCTGAAAATTATCAAATCGTAATGCCTTATTTAATTATTACCGGCGCGCAGCAATTTATTGAATTTACCAAAGCGGTTTTCAATGCTAAAGAAACACATAACCACGCAAGAAGTGAAGGTGTAATAATGCATGGCGAGATAATGATCGGTGAATCTACCATTATGTTTGCGGATGCTACGCCGCAATTTTCTCCGCGCACAGCTGGCATGTTTGTTTATGTAGAAAATGCAGATGAAACTTATAAAAAAGCATTGGCAAACGGCGCAACATCCATCATGCCGGTTACTGATCAACCTTATGGAAGAACCTGCGGCATACAAGATCCTTTCGGAAATATTTGGTGGCCAACAACACCGCTTGAAAAATAAGATTGTTCAAAAAATCGCTTACTATATTTTCGACTAAATTAAAAATATTGTTCTTAACATTTCTCTTCCCTAAATAAATAAAAATAATAAAGTAACTTTGTAAAGTAGCTTTACTATTTTATTTTTATGAACAACACAAAGGATGATGAAATTGCCGCTGATCTTCGCGTAGTTATTTCACGATTGGTTAAAATATTACGAAGTGAAATTCCCAATGATGAGTTGCTTTCTCTTACCGAGCGTTCTACCCTTGGGATGATATATCAATGCGCAGAGATATTGCCGTCTGAGCTTGCAGCAAAGGAGAAAGTAACTGCGCAATCAATATCTCAGATCCTGAATAAGCTGCTCGAATGTGGCTATATTAAAAAGAAATCTTCAAAAACAGATAAAAGAAAAGCACTGATAACTATAACCGCAGCAGGTAAAAAGATCGTGGAGCAAAGAAGACACCAGCGCGAAGAATGGTTATCAAAATCAATAGCTGAAAAAATGACGCAGAAGGAAAAAGAAGTGTTGGTAAAAGCTATCAGCGTATTAACAAAACTGGTCGATCTAAAATGAACATAACAACTTTCAAAGCCTTTGGCAGCCGCAATTACCGGCTATATTTTTCAGGACAATCCATTTCACTCATCGGCACATGGATGCAGCGTACAGCAGTGTATTGGGTTATCTATTCGCAAACGCATTCTGCTTTTATGCTTGGGCTTGCAGTCTTTGCAACACAATTTCCCTCGTTTGTTTTTTCTCCTTTAGGAGGTGTTGTTTCAGATAGGTACAATCGTTACCGCGTGTTGCTTTTAACGCAGGCGCTTTCTTTAATACAAGCAATTTTGCTTACTGTGCTGGTTGTATTTACACATTATACTGTTGCAGAAATTCTTGCACTCAGCGTTGTGCTTGGTAGTATCAATGCCTTTGATGTGCCTGCAAGACAAGCTATGGTAAATGATATGGTTGATAAAAAAGAAGACCTTCCCAATGCCATTGCGCTCAACTCTTCTATGGTTAATCTGGCGCGGTTAATCGGTCCTGCTATTTCAGGAATTGTGTTAGAAAAACTTGGTGCAGGCACTTGCTTTTTTATTAATGCATTAAGTTTTCTTGCTGTTATCACTTCTTTATTATTCATGCGTTTTCCGAAATACATTGCAAAACCTCATAATAAAAAAGTGATAAAAGAATTTAAGGAAGGATGGAAATATTTGAAAGCAACACCTTCAATAGGGTTGGTTGTTTTACTGCTTGCCTGCGTAAGTTTATTGGTACTTCCATTCATTACGCTGCTTCCTGTTTATGCTAAAGTTATTTTCAAAGGAAATGCAGCAACATTTGGTTATCTCAACAGTGCCATTGGTTTAGGAGCTGTTGGCGGCGCAATCTTTTTAGCATCTCTCAAAGCCGGAGTTAATCTTAAAAAAATATTATTCATCAACCTCATTATTTTTGGTGCAGGATTAGTTTTATTTTCTCACATCAACAATTTGCCTATCGCCTTACTTTTTGCTGTGATAACAGGCTTTGGTATGATGTCTCAGACAACGATCAGCAACACTATTATTCAAACAAATGTTTCTGCAGAAATGCGCGGAAGAGTGATCAGTTATTTCGCGATGGCATTCTTCGGAATGCAACCAATTGGAGGTTTACTTGTTGGTACAATCTCGCAATATGCAGGTGCGCCTGATACTTTTTTAGCTGAAGGAATTGTCGCTATTATAATTGCACTTTCTTTTTTGCCTTTCCTGCGAAAAGATGTACTAAAAGAAAGGGAAGAAATAGAATTAATGGAATTAGAAGAGGCGCCCGCTAATACTTTGAGAATAAAAAACAGCGTTCATCATAAATTGCGTTGATATATTCGAGTAAGCATTTCTTCTAAACAAAAAGAATGAGGTTACAATTAATAGTTTGCCTGTTTCTTTGAAAAAATTTTGCGCAGCCTGTTCAGCAATCGTTGTTTTGTAAAGAAAACAAATAGTAGATTTATTAAAAGAAATGGTATAATCACTGTCGACTTATTTTTTAAAACCTCTCTAAAATAATTCACCCATGCCTCAAAATCCAACAGATTATATTTCAGCCCAGCCTGAAGAAAGGCAGGAGATCTTATCAGCCATTCACAGTATTATTCTTGCAGAAGATAAAACCGTCGTTGCTGCAGTTGAGCCAATGATGCGCCAGGAGATGATCATTTATAAATGTAATGGCACGATGAAATATGGACTTGCAGGCGTGAAGAAATATATGTCGCTGCATCTGCTGCCAATATATATGTCGAAACCATTGTTTGAAAAATACCAGGCGTTGTTGAACAATGCAAGCTTTCAAAAAGGCTGCGTCAATTTTGATTCAGGTGAACAAATGCCTTTAGATATCGTGCGGCAGTTGATCGCTGATTGCTCTAAAATTGATCTTGCTAAAATTCGGGAAGATCAACTTAAAGAAAGGAAATTAAAAAGCAAAAAGGTTTGATACTTTAAGGAATTATTCTCTTGCTCTTCGCAGTCCTTTTATTCATAAAGATCAAAAGCGCAGTGCTAACCGCTGCTGCAATAATCACATTGCGCACAACTTCTTTGCGGTTATATTTCCAGTCGGCTTTCATTCCACGCTCAGCAAATATGTTCGGAACATGTCCATGCTTCAAATCATCCACAATTCCTTCAATCATATTTACACGGTCAGCTAATAATAAAGTAAGCCAATGCCCGTATTCCGATTCACTGAACTTAAATGCCTGCCTGCGCAACATGCCACTCAATCCTGATGGTGGTTGCGGTGTTCCGAATACTGCACTTAAGTTCGGACGCTCATTGGAATGAAGAATTTCTATATCGTTGTCTTGCTGCTGTTGCGGCCGTTCCCAGTTAGAACGCTTATGATCATCGCCTGTCCACTTTTTAATAGGATAAGTAGGTTCATTTTCAGGATCGGCATCCATGTTCCAGCCCGGAATGCTTTTATAATCAATGTTTGTATTTGACATAAATATGTTTTTTAAGATCTTGCAGATGGAGGAATTAAAATAGTTTTAATACAGTTGTCAAGCTTCGCTGAAAAAATATGATATGCATCAGATACTTCTTCCAAAGGCACACGATGCGTAATCAGATCTTTGGGATTGATATGCCCCTGCTGAATATGATTGATAAGTCTTGGAAGCAGTCGTTTTACGGATGCCTGGTTTGCACGAATGGTGATGCCTTTATTAACTACGTTGCCAATCGGTACAAGATTATCTGTTGGTCCATACACACCAACAATTGAAACAATGCCGCCTTTCTTTACAGAATTAATTGCCCAATGTAATGCCGTGGCAGAACCAGCCTGGAGCATTAATTTTTTTCCTGTAATAGTTTGCAAAGCAGCGCCTGCAGCTTCGCAACCAACAGCATCAATACATACATCTGCACCAAAATTATCTGTAGCTTTTTTAAGGAATAAAACAGGATCACCGATTGATTCAAAATTATACGTTTCAGCATAAGCAAATTTCTTTGCAAATTCAAGCCTGTACTCAATTCTGTCAATAACAATAACCCGTGCTGCACCAAAGAACCATGCGCATCTTGCAGCCATTAATCCTACAGGTCCTGCACCAAAAACAACAACCGTATCACCCGTTTTAATGCCCCCCATTTCGGCAGCCTGGTAACCTGTTGGAAAAACATCTGTAAGCAACACTGCATTATCAGGGTCCATACCAGCCGGAATAATTGTTGGACCAACATCTGCATAAGGCACACGTACATATTCAGCCTGTCCGCCATCAAAACCGCCGGCTGTATGCGAATAACCAAAAATGCCGCCGGCAGCAGTCGCTTCAGAATTTGATTCATGGCAATTACCATATAGTTCCTGCTTGCAGAAAGCACATTGCCCGCAGGCGATATTAAATGGCACCAGTACATTATCGCCAACTTTTAAATTTTGTACAGACGGACCAATCTCTTCTACCACGCCAATAAATTCATGGCCGAATGTTGATCCGACACGTGTATCAGGAACCAGTCCATGATAAATATGAAGATCAGATCCGCAAATGCAGGAGCGTGTTACACGTACAATAGCATCATTAGGATGTTCAATTTCAGGATACGGTTTTTGCGAAGCTCTTACGCGGTAAGGTCCGCGGTAATTCATGGCTAGCATAAGTAATTTTTAATAATGATAAATAAGATCAGACCAATATTATTTTGTAAATTAAAACTGTGCCAAACTGGAAAAGGTTGAGCAGATTCCTAATCAAGTTGGGAATGACGATGAACGTAATAAATAAGAACCAGTTGATCTCACACCACTCCTTCCAAATCATTTAATATTGCAATCGAAAATGACTATGTGGAAAAAATAACCGAGCAATCGTCGCATTACCATCACCTCGAAAGGATGAGCGTGCAGGATTTGCTTATCAACATAAATAAAGAAGATGCAACTGTTGCTGATGCAGTAAAAAAAGCCATTCCGCAAATTGAAAAACTAGTGGAAGCAATTGCAGAAAAAATGCAAACCGGTGGACGATTATTTTATATCGGCGCAGGCACCAGCGGAAGATTGGCAGTTGTTGATGCCAGTGAATGCTCCACCACTTTTGGTATTGATAAAAATACAGTGATCGCAATAATTGCAGGCGGTGAAAAAGCTTTTACAAATGCGATCGAACATTCTGAAGACAATGAAACACAGGGCTGGCTTGATCTGCAGCATTACACTATAAATAAAAATGATGTGCTTATTTCACTTTCTGCGAGCGGCACTACGCCTTATGTAATTGGCGCTGTAAAAAAATGTAAGGAGAATAATATAATTTGCGGATGCATTACCTGCAATCCAACAACACCGTTGGCAAAGCATTGCACTTATCCGGTTGAAGTAATTACAGGTCCTGAATTTATAACCGGAAGTACGCGCATGAAAGCAGGCACTGCACAAAAACTTGTGCTGAACATGATCTCCACAAGTGTAATGATACAACTCGGAAAAATAAAAGATAATAAGATGATCAACATGCAGCTTGCCAACAATAAATTAATTGACCGCGGAACAAAAATGCTGATGGAAGAATTAAACATCGCAGATTATGAAACGGCAAAACAACTGTTGATGAAATATAAAAACGTGCAGCAGTCAATATTAAATTATAATAAAAAATAACAACTGATTTATTTTATCTGTAAATTGTATTTTAAAAAATAACAACTATGAAAATTAAAATTTTACTTCCATTTGCAATTTCTTTTATTCTTTTACCTTTTATCAATTTTGCGCAAAGTCAATCGCGCCGTGCCTTTGCGGTGACAGGAGAAACGCAGGGAAACTTTATTTGGAATACGATCCGTCAAATAGATCTATCAACAGGATCAGTGATCCGCAACATTTATCTTCCTTCCACAGACAAAGCGCAGTTTCTTAATGCATCAACCGGAAATGCTATTGCGCCGCTCGCCGTATCAACAAATACTACAGATGGATTGTTGCAAAACATGATCGCTGCCACTGCGTATGATGTAAAAAATAACCGCTTATATTTTACACACATGCAGGATACAAAGCTTGCCTATTTTGACTTGAATTCATCAACGCCAAAAATTTATTATGTAGAAAGTCAGCCGCTGAAATCGTTCCAGGTATTGCCCGGCGAAGATGATAACATTACACGTATGACTTTTGCTGCGGATGGTTGCGGCTATGCTTTAACCAACAACGGCAATCATTTGATAAAATTTACAACAGGCACACAAATAACTATTACTGATCTCGGCAGTTTAAAAGATGCCATTGCGAATGTTGATAATTCAGTTCACAAATATCATGATAATTGGGGCGGAGATATGATCGGGGATGCTTTTGGCAATTTATTATTAATAACTGTGAAAGGAAATATTTTTAAAATAGATCCATCATCTCTTATCACAACTTATATCGGCACTATTAAAAATCTTCCTGAAAATTATTCTGTAAATGCCGCTGTTGTTGATGCTGACGGCTCTGTCGTTGTAAGCAGCGCAATTGATTTTTCAAATTATTATCGCTTTGATCTTGCAAGTTTGCAGGCTGTTGCAGTTTCTAATAAAACTAATACAGTGTTCAATGCTTCTGATTTTGCAAATGAAAATCTTGCATATCAAAAAGAAGCAAATGCAAAAAAGAACAGCTTATTGATCAATAAAACAGTTGAGATTTTTCCAAACCCTGTGAAGTATAAAAACTTCACACTGTCATTTAATAATTTTACTAAAGGCGAACAAAATATAGAGATCACAACGATCAGCGGAAAAAATATTCTTGCTAAAAACATTGATGCCACTGCAAAAACGCAATCAGTAAACTTGCCGAATGATGTTTTGCCTGGTATGTATATTGTAAAAATATTGGACAATGGAAAAACAGTTTATACAAATAAAATTGTTGTGGAGTAAAAATAATGTTTGAGTTGATGAAGTCCTGCTTTATAAGCGGGACTTTTTATTTTAATTTAGCTGCTTTCAATTTTAAATTCAGCGTTTGAGAAAAGAACCATTCAAAAAAAGTCCTGATTATTTTTCAAAGAAAAACATTGTTACAGGAAGAAATCCTGTTATCGAATCATTGAAAAGTGATCAGCTTATTGATAAGATATTATTGTTTAAAAATGCATCAGGCGATGCAGTGAATGAGATAAGAAATATTGCGAAGCAAAAAAATATTCCTGTTCAATATGTGCCTGTAGAAAAACTGAACACGCTTACAAATACACAGCACCAGGGCGTTGTAGCGTTTAAAGCCGCAGTGCAATACCAGGATCTGCAACAGGTAATTGATTGGGTTAATACAAATGGCGAAGCTGCTTTATTTATTATGCTTGATGGAATTACAGATGTAAGAAATATTGGCGCTATCGCGCGAAATGCTGTTTGCTGTGGTGCGCAGGCAATTATAATTCCCGAAAAAGGTGTGGGTCCCATGAATGAAGACGCAATGAAAAGCAGTGCAGGCGCTTTGGAAAAAGTTCAAATCTGCAGAGTGGATAATTTGCTGAAAGCCGCAGAAACACTGCACTTGAATGGCATCAAAGTTTTTGCGAGTGAAATGACAGCTGATAGAAAATTGTTTGAAATAAATTTTACAGAACCATGTTGTGTAGTAATGGGTAATGAAGAAAAAGGGGTGCAAAGTTTTATAAGTAAAGCTGCGGATGAACATTTTACCATTCCTATGAAAGGAGATTTTGATTCGCTGAATGTATCTGTTGCGACAGGAATAATTTTGTATGAAGCAATGAAACAACGCATGTCAATTCAATAGACAATAGTTAATGGAAACAGCATTTTCCCTTCACGATTCGCCGCCTAAGATTATTGAATGCCCGCGCGATGCCATGCAGGGATGGACTCATCTTATACCAACAGAAAAAAAAATAAAGTACATCAATGCTTTATTAAAAGTTGGATTTGATACAATTGATTTCGGAAGTTTTGTTTCACCTAAAGCTATTCCTCAAATGGCAGATACAAAAGAAGTCATTAGCAAATTGGATCTTGTCAATAGTAAAAGCAAACTCCTTGCAATCGTCGCAAACACACGCGGAGCAAAGGATGCAGTGATGTATAATGAAATAACTTTTCTTGGTTTTCCTTTCTCCATCTCTCCTACTTTTCAGTTGCGAAACACTAACAGCACGATGGAAGAAAGTATAATTCGTGTTGAAGAAATCCAGGAACTATGTTTGAAAAATAACAAGCAACTTGTCATTTATCTAAGTATGGGTTTTGGAAATCCTTATGGTGATGAATACAATGATGAAATTCTATTGCATTGGGCAAATGAAATGGCAATGTGTGAAATAAAAATAATTTCACTTGCAGATACTGTTGGTGTTGCAACTGCTGAACAGATCAGTTTTGCTTTGCAAACCTTACTACCAAAATATAATGATATTGAGTTTGGTGTGCATCTTCATTCAACTTCAACAAATAAAAAAGAAAAGCTGAAAGCTGCTGCTGATGCAGGTTGCAGAAGATTTGATGGAGCATTGAAAGGTATTGGTGGCTGCCCGATGGCACAGGATGATCTTGTCGGAAATATGCCGACAGAATTCATGCTTGATTATTTTCAACAGCAAAATCTTTCTTTGAACATTAATGAAGATGCGCTTGCTAAGGCTTTAATTATTGCCAATGAAATTTTTATGTAATGCAGTTCTTCTCTCCCATCAACATAAAACCTTTACAACCTTTTATCACTTATGAAGATAAAATTTTGTTGATCGGCTCTTGTTTTACAGAACATATCGGCAACTATTTGATGGATGTAAAATTTAATGTCCTTCAAAATCCTAACGGCATTTTATTCAATCCTGTCAGCGTTTGCAGCAGTTTGATATCATACGTACAAAACAAACAATACAAGGAAGAAGATTTATTTAATCTGAATGAAATGTGGCATAGCTGGCAACATCACAGCAGCTTTTCAAATGTTGATAAACACGATTGTCTAAGAAATATAAATGCTTCGCAAAATGAAGCACATGAATTTTTAAAGCAAGCGGATTGGTTAATCATCACACTTGGTTCTTCTTTTATTTATAAGTTCGCAGACAATTTAGAACCTGTTGCAAATTGTCACAAAGCTCCTCCGCAAACTTTCATCAAGCATTTATTAAGTATTGAAGAGATCGTTACAAGCCTTGACAGCACTGTGTTCCAGCTGTTTCATTTCAATCCAAAATTGAAAATAATTTTCACCATCAGTCCTGTCCGCCATTTACGGGATGGTGTTGTAGAGAATAACAGAAGCAAAGCAAGACTGATTGAAGCTGTGCATCATTTGGTACATAAATTTGACAAGCTTTATTATTTTCCTGCGTATGAATTAGTGATTGATGTGCTGCGCGATTATCGCTTTTATGATATTGATCTTGCACATCCAAATTATGCAGCTACACAATTTGTGTTGGAAAAATTTTCAGAAACCTCTTTTGATGAAAGCACAATTAAGTTATCAGAAGAAATTAAAAAACTTGTACAAGCAGCTAAGCACAAGGCTTTCAACGCAGTATCAAATCAGCACAAACAATTTTTGCAAGCAAATCTTAATAAGGCAAAAACATTGCAGCAACAATATCCTTTCCTGAACTTTCAAAAAGAAATTGAATGCTTTCAATTATAAGTTATGAGCGATAAGTTATAAATCTCCTTTCTTATAACTCAAAAATTATAACTCATAACTAATGAATTCTGTCTCCACGTACTTCTAAACTTTCAATCACATTCTTTTCATAATCCAGCCATTCCTTCCATCGCGTTCTCACTTTTTCTTTATCAATATATTCTTCTGCAAGCTCGATGAACAATGTGTAATGTCCCGCTTCACTTTCCATAAAGCGACGATAAAAGTTGCGCAGGTATTTATCATTCAACCCTTCACTCAATCGCTTGAAACGCTCGCAGCTCCTCGCTTCTATCAAAGCCATCGTTAACAATTGATCAAGAAAACGATCTTCAATTGCGCCGCCCTTTCGTTGAAATTCTATCAGCTTATTTACATATTCATCGCGCCGTTGTTTGCCTAATTTCAAACTTCGTTTTTGCAACTCCTGCAGCACCAAACGAAAATGCCCCCACTCTTCCGTCACTATCGGCGCAAGGTCATTTACCATTTTTTCTTTATCATTATATCGCTGAATTAACGAGATGCAAGTCGTTGCTGCTTTCTGTTCGCAATACGCATGATCAGTTAAAATTTCTTCAAGGGAAAGACTTGCCAAATCAACCCAACGCGGATCGGTTGGCAATTGTAAACCCAAAATATTTTTAGTGTCCTGTGATAATTCCATTTTATTTTTTTTATGATACCAGCTTCATATTTTCATAGCATCGTCCCTTGCGTCGCAATCCTTTCATCTGTATATCTTTGGGCAGCAAAATTATTATTTATGCCATAACAAATTTTAAAGATTTATGTACGATGATGATTTTCTTAATAAAAAACTCAACGAGCGCAAATCACTCAACGCCTTTCGTAGTTTGCGTTTCAGCGAAGGTAAAATAGATTTTTGCAGCAATGATTATTTAGGAATTGTAAAACACCACAAACTACAAATCACAGATCAGCAACTACAAACAGGTTCAACCGGTTCACGTTTGCTTGCAGGAAATTATCCGTTAATAGAGGAAGTTGAAAAACAAATTGCAACATTTCATCAAAGCGAAACTGCCTTGATTTTTAATTCCGGTTACGATGCAAATATTGGCTTGCTTTCGTGCATTGCGCAACGAGGCGATACAATTATTTATGATGCACTTTCGCATGCGAGTATTCGCGATGGCATTCGTTTATCATTCGCACAATCATTTTCCTTTGCACATAATGATCTGAATGACCTTGAAAAAAAAATACAACAATCAACGGGAAATATTTTAGTTGTAACAGAAAGTGTTTTCAGCATGGACGGAGATATTTGCCCGCTGAAAGAAATTGTTTCTCTATGCAAAAAATATAATGCTCACCTCATCATTGATGAAGCGCATGCAACAGGAATTGTTGGAGAAAAAGGTCAAGGTCTTGTGCAGCAATTACAATTACAAAATGAAATCTTTTGCCGCGTCCATACTTTCGGAAAAGCCTGCGGATGCCATGGTGCAGCAGTTTTGGGCTCAAATCAACTGAGAGATTATTTAATAAATTTTGCAAAAAGCTTTATCTATTCAACTTCCCTTTCTGAACATGAAGTTGCATATATAAAATCAAGTTATGAAACGTTTCCAAAGATGAATGATGAACGAAAACATCTTCAAAACCTTATTGAAATTTTTCAATCATCAAACATCAATCATCAAAAATTTATTTCTCAAACACCTATTCAAATTGTAATTGTAGAAGGAAATGAAAAAGTAAAAAAGCTCGCAGATAATTCACAAAAAAACAATCTTGATGTGCGTGCTATTCTTTATCCAACAGTTCCGAAAGGGTTAGAAAGATTGAGGATTGTTTTACATTCCTTCAACACAGAACAGGAAGTGCAGCAACTAATTCGATTATTAAATTAAGCAACATCTCATTTCCTGTCATCTTTACCGGGTTCTCTCTGCAGATTACATGCCGGCCAAATAGCCAGAACAATTATAATAGCCGATAACAAAAAGCCACCGGCAAGCGCATGTTGCGAAGCCGTATTCATATCTTTTCCGGCAGCTTTAAAATATCCTAAAAGATACTGATGCAAAACCGCAAGCAATCCAATGCCAACAGAACCGCCGATCTGCATAAACAAACTGTAATAAGTAGATGCTGTTGCAGATTTTTCTTTTGGCACCGAATTAATTACTGCTGCAGACACCGGCGAAAATAAAAATGCCAACCCTGCGCCGCGTATAGCAACGGATATTATTATAGGCACAATGCTGGTGCCTTTACCAATAAACATGAGCATAACGGTGGAGATGCCAACAAGAATAAGCCCTGCAACAGAAATATTTCTTGCACCATGTTTATCCGCATACTTTCCTGCAAGCGGCATCAGTATTGCCAGCACAGCAGATGCGGGCAGCAATAATAAGCCGGTTTGTATCTCAGTAAAATTCATCAGCTTTTCCAATAAAAAAGGCAGTAAAAACAATCCTCCGAATAATGCTACTGACCGAACGGCCGTTACCATAATTCCGGCATTGAAGGTTCTTTCAGAAAACAAAGAAAGATCAAGCACAGGGTCTTTCTTCTTCTTATCAATCTTAATAAAAATAAATAAGCTGATCAGCGAAATAATAAAGCTGGTATAAAATTGCCAGGAATTAATTCCTGTCTTTTCAATTCTTGCAATACTGAATTGAAATAAAATAATAAAGATGATAAAAGAGATGTAGCCACTAAGATCAAATGGCGGCGCATCGCCCGTTTTTTTACCCACATCTTTTAAATTTCTTACAGATAAGATTAATGCCAGCGCACCAAAAGGAATGTTCACAAAAAATATAAACGGCCAACCGAGATATTGTGTAATGACGCCTCCGAGTGTTGGGCCTAAAGCAGGCCCAACAATAACACCAAGACCCCACCAGCCCATAATGCTTCCTCTCTCCTTTTCATCAAAAGCGGCAGAAAGCATCGCCAACGCAACCGGTGTAAGTGCGCCACCGCCGAGTGCCTGCAATATTCTTGATGCAAGCAATGTCGTAAGGCTGTGCGATAAACCTGATAAGGCTGAGCCCGCAATAAATATGCAGATGCTGATGAGGTACATCCAATAAAGACCGATCTTATTTTTGAGCCAGTTAGTCAACGGCATAAACACACAAAAGGCAAGCATGTAAGCTGTTATCACCCATTGTATATCATCTATCTGCACTTTAAACTGGCGCTGCATTACCGGCAGCGATACATTTACTATGCTGTTATCAAGTGCTGCCATGAATGTGCCCAGCATCAGTGGAATAATAATAGAAGCCTTGCTTTTCAATTTATCATTTTCTCATCAACGATAAATTATTGTACCAGAAATTGAAAAGGTTAAGCAGAGATATTTTATTCTTTAATAGTTTCTGCAATTTCTAAGCTGCGTATATAATTTACTATGAGAAGATCGCAAAAATCATTTCCACCAACTTGAAATAAGTTTTTTTATTCTTTACCTTTATCATCATAAATTTATTTACTTCATTCACCATCACTAACAATGATTGAAAATCTGCCTGCATATATTGCAATCATTTTCGGTCTTACAACGCTTGCTGCTTTGTTATTTTTTTATCTAGCAATAAATAATGCATACTCATTAACCACACGAAATATGGCAAGCAGAGTTATGATTGCGTGCATTGCCTGGTTAATGGCGCAGGCAAAAAACACATTAAGTAATTTCTACAATACGAATACTTCATCATTGCCGGGACGCCTTTTTTTAGTGGGAATATTACCTGCTATCATTGCCATCATCCTGTTATTTGCAACAAAGAAAGGACGACAGTTTGTTGATGATCTTTCAATTGTATATCTTACTTATTTAAGTGTGATAAGAATTTTTGTAGAACTTGTTTTATTGCTGCTTTTCTTAAATAAAGCAGTGCCGCAGCTGATGACTTTTGAAGGACGCAACTTTGATATTTTCTCGGGCATCACCGCGCCTTTTATTGCTTACTTTGGATTGCAAAAAAGAAAGCTTAACCGCAGCATCATTTTAACATGGAACTTTATCTGCCTCGCGCTTTTAATAAATATTGCGGTGAATGCAGTACTCTCTGCACCATTTCCATTTCAGCAGTTCGCTTTCGATCAACCCAATATTGCCATTTTGAATTTTCCCTTTAGCTGGCTGCCAACTTTTATTGTGCCGCTTGTTTTATTCTCTCACCTTGTATCAATAAAACAATTGATAAAAAATAAAGTAGCAAAAAAATTGGTATGAGCATTTTAAAATAAATCTGCAGTTGGTGATATTTTGCAAATAAAAAATCCCTGTTTAAAATAAACAAGGATTAATATATTTTTTTAAACAACTAATCTTCCACCTTCACTTTGCCTTTGCTCTTTGCTATCACTTCTTCAGCGATATTATTTGGCGCTGGATTGTAGTGAGAAAACTCCATTGTTGAAGTAGCACGTCCGGAACTCATAGAGCGAAGTTGTGTAACATATCCAAACATTTCACTCAAAGGAACCTTTGCTTTTATCACCTGCAGATTTGCGCGGCTGTCCATGCCTTCCATCATTCCGCGGCGGCGGTTCAGGTCGCCGGTTACATCACCCATATATTGATCAGGCGTAACAACTTCAACACGCATAATTGGTTCGAGCAAAGTTGGCTTTGCCTTTCTTCCCGCTTCGCGGAATCCGCCTTTGGCGCAAAGTTCAAAGCTCATAGAGTCAGAGTCAACCTGGTGAAAGCTTCCGTCATAAATTCGCACCTTCATATTATCAACTGGATAACCTGCGAGAACGCCGGTGCCCATTGAGGTTTCAAAGCCTTTGGAAATGGCGGGAATAAATTCACGCGGAATAGAACCTCCAAAAATATCATTTACAAACTGGAAATGTTTGCCGGGGTTTTCTTCAAGCCAATCTTTGTCAGCCGGACCGATGGAGAATTGTATATCCGCAAACTTACCGCGTCCTCCGGTTTGCTTTTTCAATACTTCGCGATGATCGATGGTGTTTCCAAAAGCTTCTTTATAAGCAACCTGCGGATTACCCTGGTTTACTTCCACTTTGAATTCACGGCGCATACGGTCAACGATAATTTCAAGATGCAACTCTCCCATTCCTGAAAGAATTGTTTGCCCTGTATCTTCATCGGTTTTCACGCGAAGCGTAGGATCTTCTTCCACCAATTTCGCGATAGCCATACCCATTTTATCAACGTCTGCCTGCGTTTTAGGCTCAACGGCAACTGAGATAACCGGTTCTGGAATGAACATATTTTCTAAGGTGATGGGATGATCTTCATCGCACAATGTATCACCTGTTTTTATTTCTTTGAAGCCAACTGCCGCAGCAATATCTCCGGCTTCGATGAAGTCAACGGGATTTTGTTTGTTGGCAAACATTTTCATGATGCGGCTGATGCGTTCTTTTTTTCCGCTTCTAACATTCAGCACATAAGAACCTGCATCCAAACGACCGGAATAGCAACGGAAAAACGCCAAACGGCCTACGAAAGGATCGGTCATAATTTTGAAAGCCAAGGCTGCAAAAGGTTCCTTTGCATCGGGTTTGCGCTCTACTTCCAAACCAGTTTCGGGATTTAAACCTTTCACTGATTCAATATCCATCGGGGATGGTAAATAACGGCAAACCGCATCGAGCGCCGTTTGTACGCCTTTATTTTTGAATGAAGAACCGCACATCATCGGCACAATGCTTAGATCAATTGTTGCTTTGCGTATAGCTTCATGCACTTCGTCTTCAGTAATGCTGTCAGGGTTTTCGAAGAATTTTTCTAATAATTTATCATCATATTCCGCAACTGCTTCAATTAACTGACCTCTCCAATGTGTTGCTTCTTCCATCATATCTTGGGGAACGGGAACTTCATCAAAGGTCATCCCTTCAGTTTCCATATGCCAAACCACGCCTTTCATTTTTATCAGATCAACCACACCTTTAAAATCATCTTCAGCGCCGATGGGCAATTGCAGTGGCACCGCCTTCGCGCCAAGCATATCTTTCACCTGCTGAACAACCATTAAAAAATCTGCGCCAGCGCGATCCATTTTATTTACAAAACCTATACGCGGCACTTTATAACGGTTAGCCTGGCGCCAAACAGTTTCGCTTTGCGGTTCTACACCATCAACGGCGCTAAACAAAGCGATCAAGCCATCGAGCACACGCATGGAGCGTTCTACTTCCACCGTAAAATCAACGTGGCCGGGAGTGTCAATGATATTGAAATAATATTTTTTTGTATCAGGAGTTACTTTTCCTTTATCTGTAGGGAAATTCCACATACAGCTAACGGCAGCGGAAGTGATTGTGATACCGCGTTCTTTTTCTTGTTCCATCCAGTCTGTAGTTGCTGCGCCGTCGTGCACTTCACCAATTTTATGGATCATCCCTGTATAGCGCAGAATACGCTCTGTAGTTGTGGTTTTGCCGGCATCAATATGCGCTGCAATACCGAAGTTTCTTTGAAATTTTAAGTCAGCCATGACCAAGTTTTATTTAATTTTTAGATAGAAAAGAACAAGCCGTTTTTTTCGAGCCGCAAAGGTAAGAAAATAAATGATAAGAATAAAAGGAATGAGAAGCGAATAATGAAGAGAATGTTATTGTTCTTATTTATTCTGCGGCAACGCTATCAAATTTGCCATCAAGCGATAAGCGCCTGGAACACCTGCGGGTAATTCACGGAAGAAAACCAATCCTGTGTACACAAAATTCCCTTTCCCATACGGTGCGATGATGAGGCTGCCATTCGTTTCCGGCTCATTCGCGTCGTGCATGCCGAGGGGCGCGAGGTAATGACTATCCAATTGTGCCGCCTGGTAAGTGCTGCGTTCCTGTATCCAGTTTTCAAAGTCTGCGGAAGTTATTTTATTGGGATAATTTAAAACAGGAGAATTTGGCAGTAAGAAATGCACATCCGCCTCTTCATTTGTGACACGAATATTAGAAATTGAAAAAGGATACGGAGCCATTTTATCAGACGAAGTATTTCTGTTGTATTGAACAATGAAATTACCGCCGTTAGAAATGTAACGCATCAGCACATCATATTTTGAAGACAGAAAAGCATCTACATCATACGCACGAACGCCGGTAATTATTGCATCGAATTGTCTTAGATTTTCATCCGTAATATCTTTTTCAGAAAGCATTTGTACGGTGTAGCCCATTTCCTGCAAAGACTGCGGCACCTTATCTCCAGCGCCTTCGATGTAACCAATATTTTTTCCTTTAATGATAATATCCAGCTTTTGCACTCTGGTTTCGAAGGGCTTGAAATAAATAATATCAGGAATGTGGCTATAGCTTATTTTTCTTTCATCAAGCAAAGACCCGAAGTATTGCTGGCCTTTGTTATCAACAACTTTATTTGCTATTACTGTAATATTTGCCGCATTGGCATTCGATGAAGTGGTGACAGAAGCATTCATCATTTTAACACTGCCGTCATTTATTCGTTCATTGAACTCGCCGTTGATTATTTTCCAATCTCCTGTTGCGCTCAGTTGAAAATTTGCAGTAACATTTTTCTGTGCAAGTATTTCAGCTAATATATTTTTTTCCGATTGGTTAGTCAATAAATAAATGGCTTGCGCAAAATGCGCAGTCACAGGCGGCACTACAAATAATGGTTCATACACTTCGCCTTTTACAGGATCTGTGAATTTGTATTGCAATGATTTCTTTATAGAAAAATCTTCTCCGTTTATGCTGAAAATAAATGTGGCGCTGAAAGCGGCATCGTTCTGCGGCTTGCCAATAAGGGTTTGTTCAGATACATCGAAACTCACGCCCTGCAAAGGTTTTACGAGCCAGTATGGTTGCGAAACAGGCTGATCAGCGGGAACAAAAAATGTTTTTGAGAAATAATAATTTTTGTTGGTCGCAAGATTATTGTTTAATGAAGAATCAAAATTTGGAAACTGAATTTGCTTGATCACAACATTGCCTTCACTTCTTTTGTTCATGAAAAAATTAACGCGCAAACTATCTCCCTGCACGGCAAATTCTTTATCAGAAAAATCTTCTGCAAAAATTCCTGAAGAGGCAATGATTATATTTTTCAACTCATCTAATTTCTTATCGCGCCAATAATCAGCAGGTAAATTTTTAATTGCTTTATATAAATTCACTAAAGCAGTTACAGAGTTTTCAGGATGCTCAAAATTGTATTGCGATAAAATATTTTTTATTTGTGTTGAAATATCCTTTGCTCCTGAAACCCTTTGCCAGTCTATGTTTATGCCATCCATCAAATTATTTCTTATGCCGCTGCCTGCCGTTAAACTAAAATATTCTATTGACTCGCCGCGCTGTGCAGGCACACCGAATCCCTGGCTTTTATGTTGGCTTCTGCTTTCCGCTGCAATTTCTCCATAACCTTTTCCGAGCAATGGGTTGAATGCTCCAATATCCATTTTATATTGCGTGGAATCTGTTGTATTAATGCTTCCGAAATTGTACGTATTCCATAACAATCTTTTTGCCTGCCAGGGCTTAACGCCATATTTAAATTGCTCAGGAAATTTTGTTGAATCCGCTGCCGCGATAAACGCTTCGTGCGCTAAAATAGCTGAAGCAGAATGATGTCCATGACCTGCTCTCGCATCTGGCGGAAACCGCGTGATTATTATATCCGGCTGAAATTTTCTTATTATCCAAACTACATCACTGAGCGTTTTTTCATGTCCCCATTTTTGCAAAGCTTCTTCCGGTGTTTTACAAAAACCAAAATCATAAGCGCGCGAAAAAAATTGTTCGGCACCATCAATTCTTCTTGCTGCAAGCAACTCTTGCGTGCGTATCAAACCAAGCTCTATTCCCTGTTCATCCCCCAATAAATTTTGTCCGCCATCGCCACGCGTAAGACTCAAATAACCTGTGCGATATAATTTTTCTTTGGAGAAATAAGCAAGCAGTCTTGTGTTCTCATCATCAGGATGCGCAGCAATGTATAGCACGCTGCCAAGCACATCAAGCTTTTTTATTTGCAGGTAAATATCGGCGCTGGTAAAGGTTTGCGGTGTTTGCGAAAATGATTTTATCAAAACAAAAAAAGAAAGAACCAAGAATATTTTTCTCATCAGTAAAGATATTTGAACAATTTTTTTTATGAACTAAGCTGAAGAATAACTATGACACTTTACTTGCGTCGCACTCTTGTACGCTTTGTATTTCTATTCAGCAATTTCTGCGCAAATTACATCAAAACTACAATGCAGGTTCCTGCTGACTAAGACAATGAAAGCTGCCCAAGCCCCAAATAATATCGGTAGAATCAATGCCAATAACTTCATGATTTTTAAAACAATCCTGAATGATCTGCAATGCTTTCGCATCTTTTTTACTTCTAAAAATCGGAACGATCACATATCTGTTGCAAATGTAGAAGTTTGCGTAAGATGCAGGCAGGCGTTGGTTTTCATACACTATTTTATCAGGCATTGGCAACTCAACAATATTTAATTGCTTGCCATTTAATAAATGCATTTGCTTCAGTTGTTTCAAATTACTTTGTAGCAACGCATAATTTTCATCACGCTTATTTTCTTCCACAACGGCGATAATGGTGTCTTCATTTATAAAGCGAACCGTATCATCAATGTGACCATCCGTATCATCACCAACAATTCCTTCATCAACCCAAAGAATTTGTTCTACGCCATAATAGTTGACAAGGTATTGTTCAATTTGTTTTTGCGACAAATGCGGATTGCGATTTTTATTTAATAAACATGCAGTTGATGTCATCAAACTGCCGCTGCCATTGAATTCTACAGATCCGCCTTCCATAATTATGTTTGGATAAAAAACAGGAAGCCCAAATTCTTTTGCTATTAAAGTCGGAATCACATCATCCAAATCATACGGCGAATATTTATTTCCCCAGGCATTGTAATTCCAGTCGACGATTGCTTTTTTATTTCCTTTTTTGTTTAATAAAAATGCAGGTCCATGATCTCTGCACCATGCATCGTTTGTGCGATTGAAATAAAATTCAATGTTTTGAAAATTCACTTTCGTCTTCTGCAAATGCTTTACAGCAAAGGCTTTCATAGCTTCATCATTTATATTGATCCTTACTTTTTCACTTTGAGAAAGATATTTAATGAACAAACAATAAGGCTGAAAAATCTTATCAATTTTTCCTGGCCAGCTTGCTTCTTTATGGGGCCAGCTTAGCCATGTTGCTTCATGTTTTTCAAACTCAGCAGGAAAAGAATAACCTAATTGTTTTGGTAAGTCGGAAGTCCGGTGTCCGAAGTCTGAAGGAGAATATGTTTTATTAGTCTCCAATAAAAGTTATTTAAGTGAATTCCGAAGCGCTGTTATTTTTATCAGCAATTCTTCGCACATTTTATAAATTGTCGTAAAATCTTCTTCAATTATTATATTTCTTCTTTGTGCAAGAAAAATACAACTCACTACTTCAATATTTGAGCGTAGTGCAATACCAAGAAAACGATTAAACTCAGGATTGGACTGACTTGTTGAGCCTTCTGCAATATTAAGCGCCACAGAATCTGCCGCTCTTTTTATTTGAGAGACTAATATAAAAAGCTCTTCTTTCGGAAATTTCTTTGACACTTCATGAACAGTACTGCTAAGTGAGACTGCCATTTGCCAAACAATTAATTTCTCAAATTTAAAAGCCATTTTATTTTTATTAGAGTAAATCCTTTTCTCCTCTTCATCCGACTACTGACTTCGATCTCCGGACTCTTCATCTATAAATCGTTTCACAATGGGTTCATAAGAGTCAATTCTTCTGTCGCGGAGAAATGGCCAATGCGTTCTGTATTGATCAGTTTCTGCGGTATCAATTTCCACCACGGCAACTTCTTCTTTATCATGCGAAGCATTGAATAAAATTGATCCGAAAGGGTTTGTGACAAAGCTGCCGCCCCAAAACTTCATTGCGCCATTCTGCTCAAAGCCAACACGGTTCACGCTTACGACATGCACACCATTTGCCACTGCATGACTGCGTTGGATCGTTTGCCATGCATTGAACTGTTCTTTATTCGTCTCTTCATTTTGATGCGTTGCCCAGCCAATAGCAGTGGGATAAAATAATATCTCCGCTCCCATCAAAGCTGTTATTCTTGCGGCTTCGGGATACCATTGATCCCAGCAGATCAACACGCCGAATGTTGCATATTTTGTTTTGAAAACTTTATACCCCAAATCTCCCGGCGTAAAATAAAATTTCTCGTAAAAAGAAGGATCATCGGGAATGTGCATCTTTCTGTATTTTCCCAAATAATTTCCGTCTGCATCCAGTACTGCAGTGGTGTTGTGATAAATACCCTGCGCACGTTTTTCAAACAGGGAAGCAATGATAACGATATTGAGTTCTTTTGCGAGCTTGCTTAATGCTTCGGTTGATGGTCCGGGAATAGTTTCAGCGAGCTGAAAGTTGTCGTAGTTTTCTTCATCACAGAAATACAATGAGGTAAAGAGTTCCTGTAAACACACTATCTGTGCGCCTTTGAGCGATGCTTCTTTTATTTTTTCAATTGCTTTATCGAGATTTTGCTGCTTGTCTGCCACGCAGCTCATTTGCACCAAACCAACCTGTACTTTGCCCATGGTAATGTTTTCGCAGCGCAAAAATAGTCTTTATGGTGAAGTTTTTTCCGCAAAAAATAATAGATGAGGCGTAATATTTACGTAAGTTAAGAGAATCACCTGTTTAAATATTAAGCATAAAATTTGTAAATAAATTATACAAATGAGGATAACCGAATGGAAGACACGATAAACTATATCAGCCAGCTGCAAAATATAATAGATTTACTGGAAGAAAAATTTCATGAAGAAGTAAAACGCAAAGCCACTTATAATGAAGTAAAAAGTATTCGTGATGAAATACGCCATCTCAAAGATAAAATAAAGGAGCTGGAAAAAGGAACCAGTCAATAATTGATGATGAGAAAAAGCAATGCGCTTTATGCATCTTTCCTGTGTGATGCTGATTATTACAACTAAAAAATAGTAAGAATAAAAAACTATTGTTTACAATTTTTATTCAGGAATTATTTTTTATAGTAGTAGATAACGAATGCAATAACAGCTGCTGCAATTGCGAATAAGAAAATGGTTATCGCGTTTTTATTTTTATTGTTATTTTTATAAGGCATTTTAGACTTCATCTATAAAGTTACAAACTTCTTATTAGATATTGTGAATTCCAAGCTTCGCTGAGTATGGATACAAACAGAATAATAGTTGAAAGATCGCAATTTCTGCCATTGAATTTTTATTACATCAAAATTTATTATTCAAAGTAAGGATGCCATTCAAGTGATCAAGGTTTCCATTTCCGTGGTCACGGATTTAATTTCCGTGGATACAAACGTCGGGGCTCTGTCCACTGATTTCATTTCTGTGGGTACAGATTTCATTTCCGTGCTTACGGAATAGTCTTTCTGTGGCTACAAAATTCATTTCTTTGGGTAAAGATGCACATCTGTAGCAACGGATTTCAATTCTTTGGTCACAGATTTCATTTCCGTGGTAACCGATTTGAGGTTTGTGGTCGTGGAATTAAGCTGTGCCGGAGATATTCTTCTGCCGACGGGCTGCCGGATGGCAGTGGAAAGCCCGCAGCGCGCGAGGACTTGGAACGTACAGCCGGTACTGCTGCTGAAATAACATACCGAAGATGAAAGCCCCAATTCTTTATTTAAGAAAAAACTAACTGCTTTGCCCAAAGCATCTTTTGTTGTTTTGCACAGTTCGCGTAGGTTTGCGCAGCTTAAAAAATCAGCATGAAAAACTTTACCTGGAAAAATATAGTGCCGCACATTATTGCGGTGATGGTGTTTTTGCTTATCACGGTTATTTATTGCAGTCCTGCATTGCAGGGCAAAGTGCTGAGCCAGAGTGATGTGAACCAGTGGAAAGGAATGGCGCAGCAATCTTTTAAGTACAAAGAAACGCACGGGAACTTTCCGTTGTGGACGAACAGTTCTTTCTCAGGAATGCCTGCTTACCAGATCGCGATGGAAGCACCGAATGTTTTATCGCTTGGCAATTTGCATTTTTTGTTCACGCTGTTTCTTCCGCATCCTTTTGATTTTTTCTTTTTGCTGTGCATCTCCTTTTATTTTCTCAGCCAGGTATTGCGGGTTGATTATCGCATAGGCATTGCAGCTGGCATTGCGTATGCGTTTGCATCTTTCAGCGCGGCAATCATCGCTGTTGGTCATGAAACGCAGGTGCTCACCATGGGCTACATGCCTTTTGCGCTGGGCGCTTTCTTTTTGGTGATAAGAAAAAAATATTGGTCGGGCGCAGCTTTGTCTATAATATTCATCATGCTGCTCACAAGCATGAACCATCCGCAGGTAACCTATTATTTTTTAATTGTTACCGCCTGCCTTTTACTTACGTATTGCATACTGTGGATAAAGCAAAAAGATTATAAGCATTTAATCATCTCGCTCTGCATTTTGGGCGGCGCTGCATTGCTTGGCGTGGCGAATGATATAGTGAATATTGCCACCACCTTTGATTATTCCAAAGCGACCATGCGCAATGGAACATTAAACATTGACACCACAACAAACAAAGCAACGACAACGCCTGGCTTGCCGATTGATTATGCTTTTCAATGGAGCTTTGCGCCAACAGAAGTTTTCTCTTTGATCGTGCCGGATATTTATGGTGGAAAAACCTCGAGTTCTGAGTTAGGCACGGATTCTCATGTTGAAAAAGTAGCAATAGATAAAGGTGTTCCCGAAGACCAGGCAGATCAATTTGTTCAAGGAGATTTTTCTGCTTATTGGGGCGCGCAACCTTTTACAGAAGCGCCTGTTTATCTCGGTGCCGTTATTTGTTTGCTTTTTGTTTTTGGATTGATGTATTTAAAGACTGTAGATAGATGGTGGGTAGTGGCTGCATGTGCTCTTGCCATTTTGATGAGTTGGGGTAAAAACTTTTCTTCGTTCAATGATTTTCTTTTTTATCATTTACCGATGTATAATAAGTTTCGTGTGCCTACAATGGCGCTGGTAATTCCGCAGTTATTATTCCCTTTCATCGGCATGCTTGCGTTGCAGAAATTTATTTTTAATGATACGGATAAGGCATTTGCTCTGAAGAAATTAAAACAGACAGGCTATGTAATGATCGGCATCTTTGCGGTGCTGGCTTTGCTGTACACAAGCTTTGATTATAAAGGTGCCGGTGATGCTACGCTGCTATCCTCTTTGAATCAAATGACGAAAGGGAATACGGATGATGTGAATGCATTTTACAATGCTTTGAAAGCAGACCGCCAGTCTTTATTCGGCAGTGATTTGCTGCGTTCCATAATTTTTGCCGGTCTTGCATTCGGTGCTTTATGGCTTTTGGTGAAAAATAAAATAAAACCTGTTTATGCTTTGTTTGCGGTGCTTTTATTAAGTTCAATTGATCTGCTTGCGGAAAGCAGAAGATATTTAAGCAGCGATAATTTTCAGGATCCGATAGATAATCCGGATGAAGTGTTTACACCAACTCCTGCTGATCAGCAGATATTAAGAGATACAGGTTATTATCGTGTATTAAATCTTACAGGTTCATTCAGTGAAGAATCTACAACTTCTTATTTTCATAATTCTATTGGAGGCTACAATCCGGCGCGGCTAAGTGTTTACGACGATATATTAAGATATCAGCTTGAAAAGCAACCGATAAATATACAGGTGCTGAACATGCTTAATACAAAATATATTATTACGCCGGGACAAAATAACCAGCCGGTTGCAGAGATAAATCCCGGTGCTTTAGGACCTGCATGGTTTGTGAAAAATATTATCTACACAGAAGGTGCTGCTGCAACCATGAAGGCGCTAAATACATTAAATACAAAAGACGAGGCGATTGTAGAAAATGAATATAAAAATGATATTCCTTTTACTCTGGCATTCGACAGCACTGCGCAAATAAGCCTTATAAAAAATGACAATGATGTTATCACTTATAAAAGCAGCTCAAAGACAAACCAGTTTGCAGTGTTCAGCGAAGTGTTTTATGATCGCGGATGGAAAGCATATATAGATGATAAAGAAGCACCCATCATAAAGACTGATTATGCTTTAAGAGGTTTGGCAATTCCTGCGGGCAATCATGTTATTTGTTTTGAGTTTAAGCCTGCCTCTTATTATAGTAGTATAAAGATTGCTATGGCTGCGGCCGTGGTTTCATGGATAATTATATTGCTTGCGATATGGCAAAATATTCGTGCTAATAAAGATGATTTGAAGAAAGTATAAAGATTTAAAAAATGTTTTTGATGATTTTTATTATTTAGATGAAAGGCTGCGGGATAGAAGCGAAAAGCACGGTGAAGGTTTGCGCGCGGGTTTGTGCCGTACTTGCAGCGGATAGCCGGAACCGAAGCTGCACAAGGCTTTGCGGCCGAGAGCCCATAATTTTTGTTTTGATTTTTTTGCAATAAAATATTTTTCCCCAAAAACTTTTCGTGATAAACGTGCGCATAAGCTTGCGCTATATTTGCCGCGATGTCGAAGGCAGTTTCTGATACACCAATGATGCAGCAGCATCGCACGATCAAGCAAAAATATCCTGATGCCGTGCTGCTTTTTCGCGTGGGAGATTTTTATGAAACCTTTGGTGAAGATGCGATTACTGCATCGCGCGTGCTTGGCATTGCTTTGACGAAACGCAACAACGGCGCGGCTTCCAGCAGTGAGCTTGCAGGCTTTCCGCATCATGCGCTTGATACTTATTTGCATAAATTAGTGAAGGCTGGTTATCGCGTTGCGATTTGCGATCAACTGGAAGATCCAAAACTTGCGAAAGGAGTTGTGAAGCGCGGCGTAACAGAAATGGTAACGCCCGGCATTGCTACCAATGATAAATTATTAGATAATTCAAGCAATAATTTTTTAGCAGCAATTCATTTTAATGAGAAAGAAATTGGTATTGCTTTTATAGATATTTCTACGGGAGAATTTTTTGTTGCGGAGGGAAATGAAGAGTATGCTGATAAATTATTACAAAGTTTTAAACCCGCTGAAGTTGTTTACCAGCGCAGCTTTCAGAAACATTTCAAAGAAACTTTCGGTGTAAAGTTTTATACTTACACTTTAGAAAGCTGGATATTTGAAGCAGCATTTGCAACCGAAACTTTACTCAAACAATTTCAAACAAATTCACTCAAAGGCTTTGGTATTGAAAACATGCACAACGGCATAGTTGCGGCCGGCGCGGCTTTGCATTACTTGAAAGATACAGAGCATCCAAACCTGCAGCACATTACATCAATTCAAAGAATTGAAAGAGATGATTTTTTGTGGATGGATAAATTCACGATAAGAAATTTAGAGATACTCAACACAGGAATTGATGGCGGAAATAATTTACTGAAAGTGCTTGATAATACCATCAGCCCGATGGGTGCAAGATTGCTGAAACGCTGGTGTGTATTGCCTTTGAAAGATATTGGAAAAATAAATGAACGCCTTGATGCAGTGGAGTTTTTTATAAAAGAAATTGGACTTAGAAAACAACTTCAACATTATATCAAACAATGCGGAGACATTGAAAGATTGGTAAGTAAAATTCCAACGAAGAAAATAAATCCTCGTGAAACAATGCTGGTTGCGAAAGGTTTGCACTTTACTTTTCAAATAAAGAATGCATTACAACAATCTTCAAATAATTATTTACAACGTTTGGCAGATGCATTAAATCCTTGTCATTTTATTGCAGAGAAAATTGTAAAAGAAATTGCCGAAACGCCGCCTGTTGCTGCATCTAAAGGCAACGTGATTAAACAAGGAATAAATAAAGAATTGGATGATTTAAGAAATATTGCAAGCGGAGGCAAAGAATTTTTACTCAACATACAACAACGCGAAGCCGAAGCAACAGGAATTTCCTCTTTGAAAATATCTTTCAATAATGTTTTTGGATATTATTTAGAAGTAACTAACTCTCATAAAAACAAAGTTCCTGCTGCCTGGATGCGGAAGCAAACGCTTGCAAATGCTGAACGGTACATCACGCCGGAACTGAAAGAGTATGAAGAAAAAATAACAGGCGCAGAAGAAAAAATTTTATCACTCGAAGTTAGTTTGTATGATAAAATAATTTCTGAATTACAGGATTTTATCGCGCCAATTTTAGTGAACGGAAATATTTTAGCAACGCTTGATTGCTTGCTTTGCTTTGCAGAAAATGCTTTGCATTATAATTATAAAAAGCCTGAAATGCACGCAGGCATTGAGCTTGAGCTAAAAGACAGTCGTCATCCGGTGATTGAAAGAAATTTATCTGCAGGTGAAAATTATATTGCCAATGATATTTTATTAAACAATGCAGAGCAACAAATAATCATTCTTACCGGACCAAACATGAGTGGTAAAAGTGCAGTGCTTCGGCAAACTGCACTCATTACTTTAATGGCGCACATGGGAAGTTTTATTCCTGCATCTTCTGCAAAAATTCCTCTCACTGATAAAATTTTTACGCGCGTTGGTGCAAGTGATAATCTTAGCGGCGGCGAAAGCACTTTCATGGTTGAGATGAATGAAACCGCGAGCATCATCAATAATATTTCTGAAAGAAGTTTGGTTTTATTAGATGAAATTGGAAGAGGCACATCAACATACGACGGCATTTCAATTGCCTGGAGCATCATTGAGTTTTTACACAAATCTTCCTGCTCACCCAAGACTTTATTTGCAACACATTATCATGAATTAAACGAGTTGGAAAACAAATTGCCGCGGGTAAAAAATTTTCACATCACAAATAAAGAGATCGGAAATAAAATAATCTTTCTTAGAAAATTAGCACGCGGCGGTAGTACACACAGCTTCGGAATTCATGTTGCAAAGATGGCAGGAATGCCGCCATCATTGATTGACAGGGCAAATGAAGTGTTGAAGATTTTAGAAGAAAAGAGTGACAGTTCACAGATGACAAATGACAGCAATGAAAACTTTCCATCGCAGTCAACTGCCAATAAACATTTGTCATCTTCAATTAAAAAACTTTCCGCACCGCAAATGCAACTTTCCATTTTCGACGCACACAGCGAAACTTTCGATGAAATAAGAAAGATGCTTGAAACGATTGACATAAACAGGTTAACGCCTGTTGAAGCCTTGATGAAATTGAATGAGATAAAAAATTTATTGAAATAGTTTGTTTACCTGCTTTTGTACCTGTAGCAACTTCGTTGCGACGCTCCGTTCATCTTTCTCTTTACTATTAAACTTTAATTCATATTATCTTCGCCACTCAAATTTAATCACATGAATTTACATGAATACCAGGCAAAAGAATTATTAAAAAAATACAATGTTCCCGTGCAGGAAGGGATTGCTGTAAACAATGTAATGGCTGCTGAAGAAGCTTATCGCCAAATCAAAAATCAAACAGGAAATAACTTTGCAGTTATCAAAGCACAAATACATGCAGGTGGCAGAGGCAAAGGAAAAATTGAAGGCAGTGAACAGCGCGGAGTGGCTGTGGCAAAGGGTTTGGAAGATGTATCAACCATTGCAAAAAATATTTTAGGCCATACATTGGTTACCATTCAAACAGGTGCTGCCGGAAAAAAAGTGAATAAGATTTTGGTTGCACAGGATGTTTATTATCCCGGACCAAATCCTGTAAAAGAATTTTATTTATCTATTTTATTGGATCGCGCGAAAGGACAAAATGTTGTGATGTACAGCACTGAAGGTGGAATGGATATTGAAGAAGTTGCGCATTCAACTCCGGAAAAAATTTACAAAGAATGGGTGCATCCTTCCGGAGGCTTACAAGCATTTCAGGCCCGAAAAATTGCTTTTAATTTTGGATTAAGCGGAGAAGCATTTAAGAATATGGTAAAATTTGTTACGAATTTATACAATGCGTATGTTGGTCTTGATTGCAGTATGCTTGAAATAAATCCTTTGTTCAAAACAAGTGATGAAAAAATAATTGCAGTTGATTGTAAAATGAATTTGGATGAAAACGCTTTGATGCGTCATCCTGATTTAGCTGCAATGCGCGACATAACTGAAGAAGATCCGACTGAAGTTGAGGCAGGCCAATTCAATCTCAATTTTGTAAAGCTTGATGGAAATGTTGGCTGCATGGTTAATGGCGCAGGACTTGCCATGGCAACGATGGATATGATAAAACTCAGCGGCGGCGAGCCTGCAAACTTTCTTGATGTTGGCGGCACTGCAAATGCACAAACGGTGGAAGCAGGATTCCGTATCATTATGAAAGATCCAAATGTAAAAGCTATTCTAATTAATATTTTTGGCGGCATTGTCCGTTGTGATCGTGTTGCTTCCGGCGTTATTGATGCGTATAAAAAATTGGGCAATATTCAAATTCCCATTATCGTTCGTTTGCAGGGAACAAATGCAATTGAAGCAAAAAAATTAATTGATGAAAGCGGCTTAAAAGTTGAGTCGGCCATTTTATTAAGCGAAGCTGCTGAGCTGGTAAAGAAAGCTGTTGCTTAATTTTCTATCAATGCAATATTCTATGAAAAAACTTTTAGCGGCAATATATTTCACGTTAATTACTTCCGGCATTTTTGCTCAACATACTTTACAACTCATAGTTACAAATATTTCAACCCGAAAGCAGGATGATATTTTTGTTGCCGGAAATTTTAATGATTGGAAAGCTGACAGCAATGCTTATAAATTAAAACCTTTAGGCACGCGAAGAGAAATTACTCTCAGTCTTGCAGCAGGCAATTACGAATTTAAATTCACCCGCGGAAGCTGGGATAAGTGCGAAACGGATGCGAATGGAAATGATATTGCTAATCGTGAAATAGATTTGCAACAAGATACGAGCATCGATATTTCTATTGCAGGATGGAAAGATGATTTTCCTGTAAAGCCGCGCCACAACACAGCTACAGCGCAGGTGCATATTTTAGATACAGCTTTTTATATGCCTCAATTAAATCGTTATCGAAGAATTTGGATATACCTTCCTGAAGATTATGATCAGAATAAAAAAGAATATTTTCCTGTGCTTTATATGCAGGATGGGCAAAATTTATTTAATGAAATGACTGCACCTTTCGGTGAATGGGGAGTTGATGAATGTCTTGATACGCTTGAACCAAAGCTGCACAAAGACTGTATTGTTATAGGCATAGATAACAGTGATAAGCGAATGACTGAATATAATCCTTATGATGAAGAGAAATATGGCAAAGGTGAAGGGAAACAATATGTTGATTTTTTAGCGCAAACTTTAAAGCCTTTTATTGATGCGCATTACAGAACGGAAAAAGATGCGATACATACTTTTGTTGCAGGCAGCAGCATGGGTGGCTTAATAAGTCTATATGCTGTAATGCAATACCCGCAAGTGTTTGGCGCTGCGGGAATCTTTTCTCCTGCATTATGGCTTGTGCCACAAATGACTGATGAGCTTAAGAAAACAAATTTTCCCACACATCCGCGATTTTATTTTTATTGTGGCGGAAAGGAAAGTGAAACAATGGTAAGCGATATGCAAAAAGCTGAAGCAGCAATCAATGCAAAAAATTGCTGCACAGTTACTGAATATATTTCACCAACAGCACAACACAATGAAATGTATTGGCGAAAATATTTTCCGGGATTTTTTATTTGGCTGATGCAATAAATTATATAATGTAAGTAACGCCTTCAATTGCGAGATGCGCATTGGCAAACTCTTCTTTTGTTTCAGATAAAAAATTATTAAGCGTTTCGTATTTGCTGCTAAAATGCCCAATGATCAATTGACCTGCATTTGCAAGTGCAGCAATCTTCCCAGCCTGTGTGGTGGTTGAATGAAACCTGCTGACAGCGCGCGCTTCAAGGTCTTTCAGGTAAGTTGCTTCGTGATAAATTAAGGTGACATTTTTTATTTTTTCTGCTATACTTTCCGTGAAAGCAGTATCTGCGCAATAAGCATAACTTTTTGCCGTACTGTTTTCAATTGTGAGCAAATCGTTTTTAATTACCTCATTATTTTCCGCAATAAAATCTTCGCCGTTTTTCAAACTCTCATAAAATGAAATCGGAATTTTATATGCTGAAATTTTACTGATATCAATTTTTCTCGGTTTCTTTTTTTCACGAATAATAAAACCAAAACATTCTATTCGATGATTTACTTTAAAGCATTCAACAGAAAATTTTTTTTCATCTACAATAATTCCTTCTTTTTCCAGCGCATGAAAATGCAGAGGAAAAGGCAAAATAGTATTTGCAACATTCAATGTAAGATCAAGGATTTGTTTTAATGGTGCGGGCGCATAAATATGCAAATCTGTTTTCCTGTCGAGCAGCCCAAGACTGTTTATTAATCCCGGTAAACCAAAATAATGATCGCCATGAAGATGAGAAATAAATATGCTGTTTATTTTGCTGCGCTTGATCTTAAATTTTGATAATTGCATTTGCGAACCTTCGCCGCAATCGAGCATCAGCAACTGATCGTTGAGCGTCACAACCTGCGAAGACGGATGCCTGTCGTGCGCGGGAAGTGCTGAATTATTTCCTAAAATAGTGACACCAAACATATAGATTGAAAGACAAATTAACAGTATCGTTTGTTGCAGCAATTTATTTACTGGGTGTCAAAAATAAGATAGTCGTTTTCAATTATTTTTAAAAAAATAAAATAGTTATTGGATGTTTATTATAGAATGAATAAATTTTATAAAAATCCTTTATAAAAGGAACGCATTACTAAACGAAATTAGAAATATTGCTGCTAACAATGCAGTTACTATTTTTGAAACAAATTTTTATCTTGCTTCAGCCTTCCGTTGCAATTGTTATTTTAAATTTTAATGGTAAAACATTTCTTGAAAAATTTCTGCCTTATGTAATTGCTTCTAGTTACACAAATAAAAAAATATTTGTTGCTGATAATGCTTCTGCAGATGATTCTGTTTTATTTCTTCAGCAAAATTTTCCGAAAGTAAAATTAATTTTGTTTGATAAAAATTATGGCTTTTCGGAAGGTTATAATCGCGCTTTTAGTGAAATTGAAAGCGACTATTATGTGCTGCTAAATTCTGATGTGGAAGTTGTAGAAAGTTGGATTGAACCAATTATAGACTTAATGGAGAGCGATAATAAAATTGCAGCTTGCCAGCCTAAAATATTATCATTTCATAAAAAAAACTTTTTTGAATATGCCGGCGCAGCAGGCGGTTTCATTGATTATTTAGGCTATCCTTTTGCACGCGGAAGAATTTTTGAAACATTGGAAGAAGACAAAAAACAATATGATGATGTATGCGAAATTTTTTGGTCGAGTGGCGCTGCCATGTTTGTAAAAGCAAAAATTTATCATGAAATGAAAGGTCTTGATGAATATTTTTTTGCACACCAGGAAGAAGTTGATTTGTGTTGGCGAATGCAGCGTGCGGGATATAAAATTATATGTTGTCCGGAATCTATAGTGTATCATGTCGGTGGCGGCACGTTACCAAAAGGTCACAGAAAAACTTTCCTGAATTTTCGTAATAACCTGATCATGGTTTGCAAAAATTTACCTCTGTCAGAATTAATATGGAAGTTTCCATTAAGAATTATATTAGACGCAGTCTTTGCCTGGAAGTCTTTACTATCAGGCAATCCACGAATATTTGGTACAATAATTCAATCACATTTTGCAGTAGTAAAATGGATATTCATTAAAAAAAATAAAATTAATTTACCAGGAAGAAAAATGACTGAATTACCAGGTGTTTATAATAAATCTTTAGTGAAAGCATACTTTATAAAAAAGAAAAAATATTTTTCTGAAATTGTTGAAAAGAAGGAATGATAGTTATGATGACAACCTTATTTTTGCAAAAATAAATCCGCAGAGTTATGGACAACGAAATAGAAAAATTAAAAGAGAAAGATTTTTTTTATAACCGCGTTACGTCGTCCCGTTTTCTTTTTTATGTCACTGTATTTTCAACAGTTGCATTTTTACTTGGTGCCAGTTACGAGCTTTACCAGCACAGATATTTAGGCAAGCCAAATATAGAAATTCAAAGCAGCACACAATACACACCGGTTTATAAATAGCGTAATAAATTTTGTTGTTTAGTGCAGATGATTATTTTTGCACTCCGAAAAAGTTCTTTAATAAAATTGCGGAAGTAGCTCATTTGGTAGAGCGCGACCTTGCCAAGGTCGAGGTGGCCGGTTCGAGCCCGGTCTTCCGCTCATTTTCCCGCGAAAGCGGGATTTTTTTTCGCTGCCCTGGTGGTGGAACTGGTAGACACGCAGGACTTAAAATCCTGTTCGCCGCAAACGCGAGTGCGGGTTCAATTCCCGCCTGGGGCACAAAATCAAACCGCTTTTTGTCGAGCGGTTTTTTTATTTGGGGTGTCTGCTCAAACCCCTGTTCATCAGTATTTCGGTTGTTCGCTGTAAGTCCTCACTCGTTCCTCGTTGCGGGCTTTTCACTTCCACCCCGCAGCCCATCAGCAATTGAATATCTATGAACTACTTAAATTCGATTCTGTAAAAAATTATATAAGTGCTTATATAATTTTAGTGCAACTTCACATATAATAAAACCTTTTCCCTAAAATATTCTTCCTTAAAAATTTCATGTATTGGCATCATACGCGGCCGCAAATTACTTTCAGAAATTTCATGGGATAAGTCGCCACCCTTTAAACATATTAACCCCGGTTTCAAATTTTTATTTACTTCGTAATTTTTCAAAAGCGGCTTACTCCATCTCCACAGATCTTTGAGCGGCGCAACAGCTCGTGATACTACAAAATCAAATTTTGTTTTCTTTATTTCTTCTGCGCGAATTTGTTGAACAGTAACATTTTTCAAATTAATTGCATTAACAATTGCATCAACAACTTTCAATTTTTTTCCAATGCTATCAACCAAATGAAATCTTACTTCAGGAAAAAAAATTGCCAGCGGAATGCCCGGAAAACCGCCGCCAGTGCCAATATCAATGATCTCAATTCCTTTTTCAAATTCAAAAGCAGCAGCAATGCTTAAAGAATGAAGGACATGTTTTTCATACAACGAATCAATATCTTTTCTGGAAATAACATTTATTTTTTCATTCCATTCTTTAAATAAATTTTCCAACGCAGCAAATTGTTTTAATTGCGTTTCTGTAAATTCTGAAAAATATTTGAGGATAATATCCATGAGATAAAAGGCATTTACTTCCAATTCTTTTGCGGTCGTTTCCACAAGGCTGGCGCAAATAAAAAATAATAAAAAAACATCCAGAGATCAAACAATAAAAAATATTTCCAGAGATCGCCTTCGTTTAATTTATACATCGTTTTGTACCAAACAAAAGCCTGCAAAATTAGCCGCAATGCAAACACAGAGAGTGCCATCCACCAATTAAAAAAAATAACGCAAGCAATGAGCAAAGGATATACAAGCAGATTAGTGAATGAATAAAAGCCAAGCAAAAGTTTATGTTTGCCTTTATAATATTTTGATGTAGTGTAATGCCTTCTTTTCTGACGTATCCATTCTTTCCAGGTTTGCTTTGGCTCACTTAAAGTGTGCGCATCTTTGTCAATAACAACGGAAGTATTTTTTTTGTTGGCAACCATATTTACAAAAAGATCATCGTCGCCACCGGGGATTTGGTTAATGGCAGAAAAGCCTTTATTCTTAAAAAACAATTCTCTTTTATAAGAAAGATTTCTGCCAACGCCCATATACGGCATTCCTGCAAGTGCAAAGCTTAAGTATTGCAAAGCGCTGTGAAAAGTTTCGAAGCGGATAATTTTATTAAACAGACCTTTCTTTTTATAATAAGCTCCATAGCCTAAAACTATTGCTGTGTCTGCATCGTAGCCCTCCTGCATTTTTTGTATCCAGAATTCACTTGCAGGCACACAGTCTGCATCGCACAATAAAAGCACTTCGTATTTGGAGGATTTTATTCCCATTGATAAAGGAAATTTTTTGCCCGGAATCATCTTCGCTTCCTGCGAAAGCGGAATGATGTGCAGGTTTTTGAATGATTTATAAAACTCTTCCAAAACATATTTCGATTCATCAACAGAATTATCATTAACCACAATTATTTCGTGCGTGGTTTTATATTGCTGCACTAAAATGCCGGGTAAATTTTTTACTAAATTATTCGCTTCATCACGTGCGCAAACAATAACTGATACAGGATATTCCTGTGAGGTATTTTTTATTGTTGGTTTAAAAAAAGCAAGCCTTGAAAAGAAAAAAAGATAATAAAAAACCTGGACTGCGATTACAAAACAAAAGACATAAAATAATATTTGCGCATAGAGTAATGGCATCATCATGCCGCAAAAGTAAGGTTTGAAAGTTATGATTTATTAATGCAAATTGTAAATTCGAAAGGCATTATAAAGATCATTTCAACATTCATAATTAGCTTTGTTTTATGGCTGCAATGCAATTTCAAGTTGATATAAAACATACCAGCACTAACGCACGCGCGGGAAAAATCACAACAGATCATGGAGAAATCGCTACTCCAATCTTTATGCCTGTCGGAACAATCGGAAGTGTAAAAGCCATCACTCAAAAACAGCTTACTGATGAAATAAAAGCGCAGATAATTTTAGGTAATACCTATCATTTGTATTTGCGCCCAACCATTGATACCATTGAATCTGCGGGTGGTTTGCATCAATTCAACGGTTGGCAAAAACCAATATTAACTGACAGCGGTGGATACCAGGTTTTTTCGCTCGCAACTAATAGAAAAATAACAGAAGAAGGAACCGTTTTTCAATCGCATATTGATGGCAGCAAACATTTATTTACACCTGAAAAAGTTGTAGATATTCAGCGAAGCATTGGCGCTGATATTATGATGGCTTTTGATGAATGCCCTGCGGCAGACAGCAATTATGAATATGTAAAAAAAAGTATGGAATTGACACATCGCTGGCTTGACAGATGCATAAAAAGATTTGATGAAACAGATGCAAAATATCACTACACGCAAAACTTTTTTCCAATAGTTCAGGGAGGCACATTTGAAGATCTGAGAAAACAATCTTGTGAATACATTTCGTCCAAAGCCGCTGCAGGCAATGCTATCGGAGGATTAAGTGTTGGCGAACCAGAAGAAAAATTATATGAATTCACCAATCTCTGCTGTGAAAATTTACCTGAAAATAAACCACGCTATTTAATGGGTGTCGGTACGCCGTGGAATATTTTAGAATGCATCGCAGCAGGTGTTGATATGTTTGATTGCGTTATGCCAACACGCAATGGCAGAAACGGAATGATCTTTACTTCAAAAGGAATCATCAATATAAAAAATAAAAAATGGTCAACAGACTTTTCTGTGATTGATGATGGCATTGATTGCCACACGAGCAATTTTTACAGCAAAGCTTATCTGCGGCATTTATTTATGGCGAATGAACTTTTAGGATTAACGATTGCCAGCATACAAAATCTTGCATTTTATTTATCGCTTGTTACTGAAGCCCGCAAACATATAGTAGCAGGCACATTTAACGCGTGGCATAAAAATAAAATTGCAGAATTAAAACAAAGATTGTAATCAATTCCAGGCATTACAATATAGCTCTACTGCACATTTACAATGCCATAATATTGCGGACCAACGAGCACATCTTTTGAAGAACCATCTGAATAATGATCAATCTCTTTGTTTTGAAATTGCAGCATTGTACCACTTGTAGCGCCGAATTCCTGAATTGAAAAAACCAAATTGGAACCTAGCTGCGCAGTGCTTCCGACTACTTCCGATTGTCCTGATTCATTGATCATCGACCATTGAATATTGCACTGCCAAGCCTGGATCGTCGTGTTGAGATAATTCAAATAATTGCTTGCAGGTTTTGTAAATGGCGGAATTAAAGTGACATTCTTAATAGAGTCTCCAAGCGTTAAAATCGCGAAGGTTTTAAAAGCAATTGTTGGACCTTGTGTTGCAGTAACGGGGCTTTCAACTGTTTTAGTGCAGCTCACCATGGCAATAATTGGTATTACAGCCATAAAAAATAACTTTTTCATTTTGTACAGGTTTTTGATAGAATAATGATTTAATACTTTCTAAATCGTAATAACAATAAATATTATTGCAATGCTTTTGCTATAACGAAAGTCTTAATGCTTTTTTAATAATAATGATTTGTATTTCAAATGAGATTTTTTGAGCCCAACGCTTCAATAACTATTGAACAGCCGTTGCGTCGCACTCTTGTACGTTTTTCTTTCTATTGAGCATTTTTATGTGAGTTTACAAGGTCATCCATTCATATAATTGTTGTTTTCAATTAATAATAATTCAATATTTTGGCGCAAATAATTCACCTATGTATTTACGTAAAATCCTTATTGCAATTGCTTTTTCACTTTGTATAATAAATGCAAACGCACAAACATCTTCATCAAATCCTTTGCTTATTCATTCAAATGCACCTATTCAATTTGATAAAATAAACCCACAAATTATCAGGGATGCAACTACACAAATAATTGCATTATCCGATATGCGCATTAAAAATATTTCCGCTGTTTCCGCAAATGCACACACATTACAAAACACGTTAATGGCAACCGATGAATTATTTTATGATCTCACAGATCTCGAAATAAAACTTGGTTTAATATCATCAACTTTTCCTGATGACAGCACCAGAAATACTGCAACAGAAGAGGCTGAAAAACTTGGTTTGTATTCCAGTAACCTTACATTAAATCAGGATTTATATGATGCGCTAAAGCAATACCAGTCATCATCTTCAACGAAAACATTACAACCAGATCAACAAAAATTTTTGCGCGAAACAATTCTTTCATTCGATCTTAACGGAATGAAACTTGACAGCGACGGCAGAAAAAAATTAGAAGCTATCAATGAAAAATTAATTGATCTCGGAAGTGATTTTGACAGAAATATTGCAGAATCCAAAGACAGTGTTTCGTTCAGTTTAGATGATTTAAAAGGAATTCCTGAGGCAACAATTGCACCATGGAAACGAGGTGCCAACAAATATGTTGTTTATATAAACGGTCCCAACAGTGTTGATATTTCCAACTACGCAGAAAATGATGCAACAAGAAAAATTGTTTCTATCCATTACAACAACCGGGCATATCCTAAAAATATCGAGGTGCTTGACAGTCTTTTTTATTATCGTCAAAAATTCGCTGAATTATTAGGCTTCAAAAGTTATGCTGATTATGCGCTCGTAACAAAAATGGCTGCCAACACGCAAAATGTTTGGAACTTCGAAAATGATTTAATTGAAAAACTAACGCCGCATGTTACAGAAGAATTGAAAGAATTAAGCGAGCTGAAACACAAATTGCATCCTGAATTGCCGGATACAATTTATGCATGGGATGTAAACTTTTACAAAAAGAAATTACTAGATACAAAATATAATTTGAACACTGATGAGGTGCGCCAATATTTTGAAATGAGCCATACCGTAAAAGGTATGTTTGCTGTATATGAAAAATTATTTAACCTGCAAATAAAACAGGTGTATGATATGCCTGTGTGGTCGCCAAAAGTAACAAGTTATGAAATGTATGAAGACGGAAAAAAGATCGGCAGTTTTTATCTTGATCTTTATCCAAGACCCAATAAATACACGCATTTCGAGTGTGTTTCAATAAGTCAATACAGAAAAGCAAATGGCAATGAAGTGCTGCCTGTTTCTGCATTGATCTGCAACTTTCCGGAGAGCACAGTGAGCCAGCCATCTCTGCTGAATCATTCTGATGTTATAACAATGTTTCATGAGTTTGGACACCTTGTTCATTCACTTCACGGGCATCCTGAAATTGCTTCGCAAAATTCATTCAATGTAAAACCTGATTTCGTAGAAGCACCTTCACAATTTCTTGAAAACTGGTGTTGGGAATATGAGCCTTTGAAATTACTCGCGCGAAATTATAAGACAGGTGCGCCGCTTCCCTATTCTTTGTTTTTAAAAATGAAACAAACACAATTGGTTGATGCAGGTATTTATTATATCAGGCAACTTTATCTTGGCGCCCTTGATTTTACTTATGAAAATAAATATGACAGCATCAAAGACAGAAGCATTATGGATGTCTCCAAAGATTTATTTACAATGACACAAATTCCATTTCCTGAAGGCAGCCATTTCATTTGCAGTTTTACACATCTAAATGGTTATGGTGCAAATTATTATGGCTACTTATGGTCAAGAGTGTTTGCGCAGGATTTGTTTAGCGTCTTTCAAAAAAATGGTGTAATGGATGTTGCTACAGGCATTCGTTATAGAAAAGATATTTTGGAAAAAGCATCAACAATGGAAGAAATGGATATGCTGCGCAACTTTCTTGGAAGAGAACCAAACAACAAAGCATTTCTTGCTTCCTTAGGAATAAAATAGTTTGGATTAATCAGAATGAAAGTATTTATTGAATTTTAATTTGCTGTCAACTCTAAGTATATATATTTGAAAAAAATTTTTAATGAAATTATCCAGATTAAGCTGCGCAATGCTTTTATTGCTCGCTGCCTTTTCATCATGCAGTAAAGAAAATTTTGAAAATCCTGCTTTATCTTCTTTGCCAGATGCGGGAAAAAAAACGGCAACAGTAACTACAGAAAACTTTGAATCAGGTACAAAAACAAGTTATACAACAGGAAACGTTACGCTTGCAACAGGCGTTTGGACTTTCAACGATGCATTACTCGGCACTTCAACCTCTGATGCTAAAGATGGCAACCAATCTGCGCGTGTACGAAACAGTGGCATACTAACTACAAAGTTTAATTATTCAGGCGGCGCATCTACAGTTACCGTAAAGCATGCTTTATTCGGATCTGATGCAAACGGCACATGGCAATTGTGGTACAGCACCAATAATGGCAGCACTTATACACAAACAGGCTCTACGGTTACTACAAGCTCAACTATATTAACAACAGCAAGCTTTACTGTGAATGTTTCGGGTAAAATTCGTTTTCAAATCCGAAAAACTGATGGTGGAAGTAACAGAATAAATTTTGATGATTTTACTGTTACAAGTTATGGCGGAGCAACTTCAACTCCAACTCTTACAGCACTTTCGCCCGACAGTGCAACTGCCGGTGGAGCAGCATTTACTATTACTGCAACAGGAACAAATTTTGCAAGCGGTGCAACTATAAATTGGAATGGAAGCGCTTTATCAACAACCTATGTGAGTGCAACAGAATTAACAGCTTCAGTACCTGCAACAGATATTGCAAATACAGGCACAGCAAGCGTTACGGTTACTACAACAGCAGGTACAACATCATCAATTTCTTTTTTAATTAAATCACAATCAACAACTGGTATAAAGAAATTTTTGTTTGATAATACAAAAGCAGAAACCGCAGGCAATGCAGATTGGGTAATAGATGAAGATAATGGCACGCCGCAAAGAATTCCAACGCCCGCTCAATCTACAATTACTTCTTCTACAAAAGAAACATATTGGACAGGCGCACTTTCAAGCTGGGGAATTGCTTTGGTAAAAGCAGGAGATTATGTAGAAACATTACCAACAACAGGAAGTATCACTTATGGAAATTCATCTAATCCTCAAGACCTTTCTAATTACGATGTTTTTGTTGTTGATGAACCGAATATTGTTTTTACAGCAGCCGAAAAAAGTGCCATACTATCCTTCATTCAGCATGGCGGCGGTTTATTTATGATATCAGATCATACACAATCAGATCGCAATAACGATGGCTGGGATTCTCCTGCCATCTGGAATGATCTGATGACGAATAACACCATTCAAAATAATCCTTTTGGTTTCAGCATTGATCTTACAAATATCTCGCAGACAACTACCAATGTTTTATCCAATAGCAGCGGAAATGTAATTCTTAATGGATCCCAGGGAAGTGTTAGTGAAATTGAATTTAATAATGGCGCAACCATTACACTGGAACCCACTGTCAATAGCACTGTACAAGGTTTGATCTGGGAAAGCGGCGATGCGCAGAGCAATACAAACGTGATGTGTGCATCTTCTACTTTTGGCACTGGACGAGTGTTTGTAATAACCGATAGCTCGCCAATGGATGATGGCACAGGTGCAAGTGGAAATGATTTATATGTAAGTTGGCCTTTGTATAGCCACACGCAATTATTTATGAATGCATCGCTTTGGCTTGCTAAACAACAATAATAAATCTTCCAAATTCATATATCCCTCTTCAAAATGAAGAGCGATTTTTTATTATCAATTAAAAGAATAATTTCCTGACCATTATCTTTGCCTGCTTATGCAAAAACGCACAGTTGCATTTCATACGCTTGGCTGCAAACTCAATTATGCTGAGTCTTCTACGCTTTCAAGAATGTTGGAGAATGATGGTTTTGAGAAAAAAGATTTTGATGAAATTGCTGATGTGTATGTCTTGAATACCTGTTCAGTTACCGAAAATGCTGATAAAGAGTGCAGGCAGTTGGTTAGAAGAATTCAACGAAAATCTCCGGAAAGTTTAGTGGTAATTACAGGTTGCTATGCCCAATTAAAACCTGCAGCGATTGCTGCAATTCCTGGAGTTGATTTGATTTTAGGAGCTGGACAGAAATTCAATATTAGCAACCATTTAAAAGAATTAACTAAAGGCAATTCAGCAAAAATTTCAAGTTGCGATATTGAGGATGTAAAAGATTTTCAATCTTCATTTTCTTATAATGACAGAACACGTGCTTTTTTAAAAGTACAGGATGGATGTAATTATAATTGTTCCTTTTGCACCATTCCGATGGCTCGTGGCAAAAGCAGAAGCAACAGTCTTGAAAATGCTGTGGACAATGCAAAACAATTGGCAGCAAAAGGTGTAAAAGAAATTGTGTTAACAGGTGTAAATCTTGGCGACTTTAAAACAAGTGATGATGAAAAAGTGACAAATAATTTTTTAGATTTAATCAGGGCAATGGATGAAGTTGAAAGCATTAATCGTTTTCGCATTTCTTCTATTGAACCAAATTTACTTACAAATGAAATCATAGAATTCGTTGCACAAAGCAAAAAGTTTATGCCGCATTTTCATATTCCGCTGCAAAGCGGCAGCAATAAAATTTTGGGATTAATGCGTCGTAGATATAAGAAAGAACTGTATGCAGAAAAAGTTTTTCAAATAAAAAAATTAATGCCTCATTGCGCAATTGGCGCAGATGTTATTGTTGGTTTTCCTTCGGAGAATAAAGATGATTTTTTAGAAACCCTTGAGTTTATTCAATCACTTGATATTTCTTACCTGCACGTTTTTACTTATTCTGAAAGAAATAATACTAAGGCTTTGGAGTTAAAACCTGTCGTGCCAATGGCTACACGCCATGAAAGAAATAAAATATTGCGCAACTTGAGTTATAAAAAGATGCAATCATTTACCCAAAAACATGAAGGCGAAATCCGCAAAGTGTTGTTTGAGGCAAGTGAAAAAAATGGAATGATTATGGAAGGATATACTGATAATTATATCCGTATTTCAACTATGTATCGCAAAGAATGGGTGAATGAAATTGTAGATTGGAAAATTTGATCGTTGCACTTTTCAAAATGTATTATGAAAAAATTTCAGGTAATTATTCATTTTGATATGGAAGAAAAATTTATGCAGCTAGTACCTGCTCATCGCACATTTATAAATTATCTGATCAACAAAAATATCATAGACAACTATCTCGTAAGTATGGAATCACAAACTGTTTGGATCACATTTAATTTGCAGGATAAAGATGCTGTAGATGCATATTTGGTAAAATCTCCTTTGTATAAATATTGGGATTATTCGATCGAAGAATTATTTTTATATGATGGTCAAATGTATAGAATGCCTACATTCCAGCTTAATTAACTATTTGAAAACCATTTAATTATAAGATTTACAAATAATTTATTTTCACTCAAATTACTTTCGCAAAAGCAAAGTATCTTTGTTCTTCCTACTTACTCAATCAATCCACAAAACTTTAATTGTCGCACGGTGTTTTTTTAAAAGTAAAAACAAAGAACTATGTATTCGTATGAATTGTTAGAGCAGGGTTGCTATTATTTGGTACAGGAAAAAGAAAATGAAAAACTCACTTTATTACAAATAAAAGTTGTTAGCGAAACGAGCATGTACGTGCTGAAATATAAAGATGACACTGTGATGGAATGGCATAAAAAATCTGATGAAATTTTTGATATTGTGGAATTATTGGATGATGATGCTGTGAAAAAATGGATGGATATTTATTACAATACCGATGCTTTTTACGAAGAAGATGATGAATAATTTTTTATGAAAATAATCAGCTAGTTTCTGACATCTTCATGATAATATCCCACTCATTGTCTTTCACTGTTTGAACAGATAATCTCCCAAGGCGAACAAGATCCATATTTACCAAACGCTTGTCTGCCTTGATTTCTGAAAGGCTTACAGGTTTTTTTAAAGTTTTAAAAGACTTCAAGTCTATTGCCACCCAGCGATCATCATCTGTTGTAGGATCCTGGTAAAATTCTTTTGCGACCTTCGCTATTCCTACAATTTCAGTTCCTTCATTGCTGTGATAAAATAAAACTTCATCACCTTTTTTCATTGCCTTTAAATTGATTCGCGCAGCATAATTTCTCACACCATCCCAGGTTGTTTGCTTATCTTTTAATAACTGCTGCCAGCTATATGTTGAAGGTTCTGATTTTACTAACCATTTCATAGAAAGTTTTTTAAATTATTCTAATTTCCTGCAAGCACATCTGCAATATGCAAACATTTTAAATTCATTCCTTTATTTTTTATATATCCATCCAGATGCATGAGACAACTCATGTCTGTGCTGATTAAATATTCAGCGCCGGTATCTTTTGCGTGATTTACTTTTTGATCCGCCATTGCAATACTTATTGCTTCAAATTTCACAGCGAAAGTGCCCCCAAAGCCGCAGCACGTTTCAACATCAGCCATTTCTGTAAGCTGCAAACCTTTTACATTATTCAATAATTTTCTTGGCTCAGTTTTAATTTTGCATTCACGCAAAGCCGCACAACTATCATGATATGTTGCCTTACCATTCAGCGTTGCTCCAACATTTTCTACTTTTAAAATATTAATTAAAAAAGAAGAAAACTCATAGATCTTATCACTCAAATTTTTTACCTCATTATGTACAGATGAATTGTCGAAAAAATTTTTGTAATAATTTTTTACGAATCCAACGCAGCTTGCACTTGGTGCAACAATGTATTCTGCATCTTTAAAATCTGCCAAAAATTTGGCGCACACTTCTCTCGCATCATCCCAAAAACCTGCATTGAATGCTGGTTGTCCGCAACATGTTTGGTTTGCATTATAATGAATAGTGCACCCGCATTTTTCTAAAACTTTGATCATATTAAAAGCAACCGAAGGATACAACTGATCTATAAAACAGGGAATAAAAATGCCAACATTCATAATGAAAAATTATAAAATATGCGGGAATTATTTCTTTAAACTTTTATGAAGTTCAATCATTTTAAGCGCGGCAATCGCAGCTTCTTCTCCTTTATTGCCATGTTTTCCGCCAACTCTTTCTAATGCCTGCTGCTCATTATCTACTGTTAGTACACCAAAAATTACAGGAACATCCAAACTTGTATTAAGCGCTGAAATGCCTGCCGTTATTAAGCTGCAGACATATTTAAAATGCGGCGTATCTCCGCGGATAACAGTTGCAAGTGCAATAAATGCATCAGCTTTTTGCTGATTACTTTGTGCATAAGCTTTGATGGCAAATGGAATTTCAACAGCGCCGGGAACAACAAAAGTTTTATAATTTATTTTTTTATCAATAAAAATATTTCTGCAACCTTCTTCGAGTTTATCAACGATATGCGCGTTCCATTCCGTCTTTACAATAACAACAAAGGCATCCTTTAAATTCGGAATGCCTTTGCTTAAAACTTTATTTCCTTTGGTTGACATTATTTTACACTAAAATCATTGGGCTCAATACTCAACCGATAAATATATTTATCTGCTTCCATCGCGCGCTGCGTTTTTGGAAATTTATCTTTCAACTGTTTGTAAAGATCAACGGCATCTTTTGTTTTTCCGCTTACCTCGCTCAACAATGCTGCGCGAAATAAAAATTCAGAAGAATTTGCTTCATCACTTTCAAATGTTGATGCAGCTTTTTTATAATAATCAATCGCATCATCATTTTTTTTCAGTTCGCTATATGCATCGCCCAGGCAACCGTAATCCATCATTTGAATTTGTTTTGCACTCGTGCTGAAATCTTTTAAATTATCAATTGCCTTATTAAAATTTCCGGTACGCAAGTAACAAACACCTGCATAATATTTTGCAAGGTTGCCGGTTTTTGTGCCGCTATAATTTTTTGAAATGTATATAAACCCTTTATTCACGCCATCTCCGTTCAATGCAAGATTCAAAGAATCTGCCTGGAAATATTGTTGCGCTTTATAGATCGCATCTTCAGCCTGCTCTTCTTTTGGCTGGATGATCCAGTTTTGATAAGCATACCATCCTCCAAAAACTATTATAATTGCAGCAAGTGCACCAAGAATTATTTTTTGATTTTTGTTCCAGAAATTTTGTGCTTTTAAAATCGGATCGTTTGTGTGAGAGATATGTTCAGCCATGTTTTTATTTAAAAATTTTGAGTGAAAATTTTAATCAACAATGAAAGGATAATTCTCGTCTTTATAAACATCTTTTAATAATTCACCATCATCAGGCAGCGGACTTTCTTCTGCAAATTTTACACATTCATCAATTAATTTACCGATTCGGTCATCAATCGCTTTTAAGTCTTCTTCCGAAGCAAAATTATTTTCTTTGATTGTTTTTGAAACGATTGTTATTGCATCTTTGTGCTTGTATTCATCCACTTCTTCTTTGGTGCGATATTTTTGCGGATCAGAAATTGAATGTCCCTTGTAGCGATACGTTTTCATTTCAAGCAAAGTTGGTCCGCCTTTTTCTCTCGCTCTTTTCACAGCTCTTGAAACCGCTTCGTGCACTGCTTCTGCGCTCATGCCATCAACTTTATCGCCGGGCATTTCGTAAGCATCCGCAATTTTATAAATATCAATTACGTTCGATGTTCTTTCAACCGATGTGCCCATTGCATAATTATTATTTTCACAAATAAAAACTACTGGCAATTTCCAAAGCATGGCAAGATTAAATGTTTCATGCAAAATGCCCTGCCTTGCCGCGCCATCACCAAAAAAACAAAGAACGGCATTATCAGTATTGCGATATTGTTCTGCAAAAGCAAGCCCCGCTCCTGTTCCTATTTGCGCACCCACAATGCCATGACCGCCGAAAAAATAATGCTGTTTGCTGAAGAAATGCATGCTGCCACCTTTGCCTTTTGCAATGCCAGTTGCTTTGCCATAAAGCTCAGACATGCAGGCTTTTGGGTCAGCGCCCTTTGCCAAAGCAAGGCCATGATCGCGATAAGCAGTGATGAAAGGATCTTCCGGTTTTGTTGCTGTCATGCAGCCTGCAGCGATCGCTTCCTGCCCAACATAAGCATGAAAAAAACCACGAATCTTTCCAGCCATTTTATACATTTCTTCCGCCTTCAATTCAAACTGGCGAATTAGTTGCATCAATTCATACCAATACAAATATGTCTCTTTTGAAAACCGTGTAGGCACAGTGATAAAAATTTGAGCCGCAAATATAGGACAATGAACTTATTAAGCAACTGTGGATTTCAGGGAATCTAAAGTAAAAAAGTATAATAAAAAAAGCAGCTAGTTGCTGCTTTTAATTTTGACTGGTAATTGAAAGTTTTTATTGCTTTATAAATTTCTGAAAAGTAAAATTCATTGCTGTACTTCCGGAGGCTTTTACAAAATATGTTCCTGGCCGTAATGATGTGCAATCAATTTTTATCAGGTTATTTCCTGCTGAAATATTTTGACTTATTTGCATAACAGTTTTACCAAGCATATCCGTTACTGTGAAAGTTGCTTTATCATTTTGAGAAGAATTCAAATAGATGTTTAAAACATTTGCGACAGGATTAGGATATAATGTTGTTGCTTTATTCAACGTAACGTGCAGTACAATAATATTACTGTAGGTATAATTGCCATCCTTATCAATTTGCTTTAAACGATAGTAAAGATTTCCATCAACAACTTTCACATCATTATATGCATAACTTAATTTTTTAGTGCTGTTTCCACCAGTCGCCTGCGATGCCACAAAGCCTATTTTATAAAATGTATTACCATCGGTTGAGCGCTGCACTTCAAAGCCGATATTATTTATTTCACTTGCTGTTTGCCAGGTAAGATTGGAGATTCCTTTATTATATACACCATCAAAATTTAAAAATGTTACCGGCAAAGTTCCTGTTTTCCCAGTGCTGCTTATATTCTGCGCAAACGGCATATCACCGCTACCTCTATCTTCCTGCCACACAGCAACAGCGTCTTGGTTAATTGCCTTGGTAAGTCCAAATCTATTTTTTTGATTTAGTGTACCGCCAATTGTAAGCACCCTGTTTGGCCATATAAAATTTCCGTTACTGTCTAATGATGTTGCATACAATGCATTGGTAACATCTGTATAAATAAATAATGGCTGTCTGTTAGTTAAGGTTAATCTTCCCTGTTGTTGGTCTGAAGTATCGCTAATAGGAAAAATTGTTTTTGCATGGTTGCCAAATAGTCTTTCTCCCGTAATCGTAGAAACTTTTTGCACGGATATGCCATAATTATTTTGATTAAAATCACTCATTGTTGCAACTGCCCAGATATATGGTTCAAAAAGTTCATGCGCAATATTTATTCCCATAGTATATGGCTGACTATTGCCGGCGTAAGTTGCGAATTCAGTTCCGTTTATACCAAAGGGGAGCGAACCATCAGGATTGATGCGCTGAATAAAGCCGTCAAAACGATTGGAGCCGGAAGGATTTGCAAAATAACCAACATAAGTAGTATCAACATTTGCCAATACCGAATAATAAGTATAGCCGGCAGTAACATAATTTGAAAGCTGCACAGGATTGGTCCATAAAGCATTCCCATCTCTATCAAATTTTTGCTCGTATAAATTTGTGTAGAATGGAGGAAAAGCAACGCTTTGATAAATAAAAGAAAATCCATTTAACGTTGTGGCAACAACTTGCGGTCGAGTTACAGAATGAGTTCCTGAAAAAATCTTTGGAGTATCCCAAACAACTTTGCCTCTTGGATTGATGCGTTGATATGAGATGGAGTTCTCGTTATTATTCCACGCAATAATAATATCATTATCGGTTAAAGTAGTTGCATAAGGTGCAAGCCCTTGGCCTAATGAAATACCATTTTTTCCCCAAAGATTATTTCCAAGGGAATCAATTTTATACGCAACGATTTCAGTATTGCCTTGCTTTTGATATTGAAAAGCGATAATAAAATTATTTTCTTTGTCAACACATGCATTAAAAACATACGTTGCACTGCCTGATTTTAAATTGCTCACAAGCAAGCCACTGTCACCAAACAAACGGTCGCCGGCACTGTCAAGCAATTGCGCGCGCATATCATAATTTCGGCCGTTCTGACTGTAAAAAGCAATAAACGTTTTTCCTGATCTTGTTTCTTTGGTAACAATGTCTGAGCTGTTTACTGCAGCTACAGAAAGATTAACCGAGGTGTTAGGATTCCATTGTGCGTTTGCGAAAGCATAAAAAAATACAATAACAAAAAGTAGAATTATCTTTTTCATAAAGGGAGTTTTAAAGTTTATGTGTTGGGCGGTATCTTCAAAGATAATTTGAATTCAAACCAATCTGCAATTATTTTTTAAAATGTTTTAAGCAGCATTATCTATCATTTCCATTATTTTGTGCCATAAGTTTTTACATGTCTCCTCTCCTTTTATTTTCGCTTGTTATTCTTTATTTTGTTGTGTTGTTGATTGTTGCATGGCGCACAGGACGCAATGCGGGCAACGATTCTTTCTTCATCGGCAACCGCAACAGCAACTGGATGCTAGTTGCTTTTGGCATGATCGGCACTTCGCTCAGCGGCGTTACTTTTATCAGTGTTCCCGGAACTGTTGGCACTAATAATTTTGGTTATCTGCAGGTTGTTTTCGGAAATTTTATCGGCTATATTATTGTCGCCTTTGTGTTACTGCCGCTTTATTACAAACTTCATCTCACATCAATTTATACTTATCTGCAAAAGCGTTTTAACAACACTGCTTACAAAACCGGCGCGATATTTTTTATCGCTTCACGCATCGTTGGCGCAACTGCAAGATTGTATTTGGTGATAAATGTTTTGCAGATTTTTATTCTTGATAATCTGCATATTCCTTTTGCGATAACTGCGCTGATAATTCTGTTAATGATATTACTGTACACTTTTAAAGGCGGCGTAAGAACGATTGTATTTACTGATACTTTGCAAACAACATTCATGCTTTTCGCATTGCTTGTTTGTGTAATTTTTATAATGAATAATCTTGGATTTTCTTTTAATGAAACATTGCATGCATTGCAAACAAAAAGTTATACATCCATATTTAATACTGATTTTAAAAGTGCAGGCTTCTGGCTGAAAAGCATTGCCGGCGGCGCTTTTCTTACAATCGGACTGAATGGACTTGACCAGGAGATGATGCAAAAAAACATCAGCATACGCACTTTGAAAGGTGCGCAAAAAAACATGATGACCTTCAGCACCATCATGCTGCTGGTAAATTTTTTATTTCTTTTTCTTGGTGGATTATTATATCTTTTTGCTGCAACAAAAAACATTTCAGTTAAAGGCGATGATCTTTTTCCAACGATCGCTTTAAGTTATTTGCCGCCATTTATCGGAATTATTTTTATCATCGGTTTGATCTCTGCTTTGTTCCCGAGTGCTGACGGCGCGCTCACTGCCATCACCTCTTCTTTCTGCATTGATATTTTGGGATTTAAAAAAGATGAATTAAAAACAGAAGCACAGAAAAAGAAAATACGCATGTTTGTGCATGTAATATTTGCGCTCGTATTTTTTATGTGTGTGATGATCTTTAAAATGATCAACGACAAATCAATCATCAATGTTATTTTAAAACTTGCAGGCTATACGTACGGTCCACTGCTGGGTTTGTTTGGCTTCGGCATCTTAACGAAAAGGCAGGTGCACAAAAGGTTTGCGCTTGTTTTCATTTGCTTTGCAGCACCGGTAATTTCTTACATTATCAGCATAAATGCAGCAACATGGCTTCATGGTTTTCAGATCGGGATTGAATTATTAATCATAAACGGATTGCTTACTTTTCTCGGTTTGTGGATGATTTCGGAAAAGAAATAAAAAAACCCGCAAGATTTCTCTCGCAGGGCTCTTTTTACTGTCAATACCATTCTTTTCACTGTCAATGCCATTCCAATCCCTGTCAATGCTATTCCAACGACTGTCAATGTCATTCCAACTACTGTCAATGCCATTCCAATCTCTGTCAATGCTATTCCAACCACTGTCAATGCCATTCCAATCACTGTCAATGCCATTCTAATCACTGTCAACGCCATTCCAACCACTGTCAATGTCATTCTTTTTACTGTCAACCCAAATTCTTCGTGCAACACAGTCTATACATACTGCACAGCAATAATAATGATCCAGGTAATTAAAAATAAAACAGGTATTGCAATGGTGGACAAATGCATCCCCCTGCGAATATTTTCCCTTCCATGAATTGGGGGAAAAATCATCTCATCATTATCCTCTTCGGCCGCACTTTCTTTTTCAAAAAAAGTTCTCAAATCACGCATATACCCGAAGGAGTAAATAACATCAATCAGCGTAAAAACCACCACTAGTAAAGACGCGATGGGAAAAATTATTTCCAAAGCGTTATGTATCTCTTTAAGTTTGGCCGTTGGCGGCGTGCCGTTGATAAGTATGGCATATCCGCTGAAGAAAAATGATTGTGCAATGATCAGCCAGACAATGCGCTGGCTCAGGTTATTATCAATATGCTCTATCTGCGCCCTAACAACTGTATAACAACTATTATCTGCCATGCTGTGCAATATTTCAAATTATATGCCATGGGAAAAGATAAAAAAAGTTTTTGGAAAATTATTTTGATGAAAACAATCAAAGTGCGATCACCCCAAATCATCCGCACTGAAAGCTAATGGCAGCAATAGTTTGGAGGAAGGCAATACAAATATTTTTCCCGATTGTCCGCCGAGAATGATGCGGATGTTTTGCTTCATGCGTTGTTCGTATTCCAACAAACTTTGCCTGCAAATACCACAAGGAGATATTGGTTGAAGGCTTTCGCCGCGCTCATTTTGATAACTTATTGCAATTGCTTCAATGGCAACATTGCCATACAAAGATGCAGCAACAGCAAGCAAGTTTCTTTCTGCGCAAATACCGGCAGGTGAGCTTGCATTTTCCTGGTTGGTGGCAGTAATTATTTGTCCGGCAATTAATTTGGCAGCGCAGCCAACTTTAAAATTTGAGTAAGGCGCGTAAGCAGATTGTGTAATGGCTCTTGCTTTTTCAAGCAATGATTTATCAGCATCATTCAATTCGTCTGAAGATTGATATTCTTCATATTCAAAACTACTTTGCTGAAGATTCATTTAATTAATGCTTTTGAATAACCTGTTCCATCTCAGGCTTGTGATACCGCCATCATAGCTAAACCAAATCATCGAAGCCCTGCCAACAATATGAGTTTCGGGAACAAAACCCCAGAAGCGGCTATCCTGGCTTTCGTGGCGGTTATCTCCCATCATCCAGTAATAATTATATTTAAAAGTATAGGTGGTCGCAGGTTTGCCGTCAATTACAAATTGATTATTGCTTTCGTCAAGTGTGTGATGTTCATACACAGTTATCAGCCTGCGGTAAATGTCAATATCGTCTTTGTTTAATTGCACAGTTGCGCCTTTTTTTGGAATGTACAACGGACCATAATTATCAGGCGTCCATGAAGCTGTTTGCGCGCTGAAAGGAAACATCATGCCTGGCGGAATAGATGAAGTTGGAATATTGTAAACCGAAACATTTTCTACATTCGGTAGTTTGGAAAGAAACTGTGCCTGCGTGTATGTCAAGGTTAAAATATACGTGCTGTCTTTGGTTAGTTGCTGGCTGTAGTTTTGCACATCATCGTCTGAAAAGCTTGCCTGCTGTGCGATTGAGCCGAAGTCAATTGGCTTTTTTACTTTGATCAAATAATCAGTTTCAGATTCAGGCGGAATATAATTTTGTTTTCCATCCACAAATAAAATTCCGTTTTTCACTTGTATCGTATCGCCTCCAACAGCAACGCAACGCTTGATATAATTATCTGTTTTATCAAAAGGATGAACAAGAATTTGGTTGTTGTAATAATCAAATAATTTATTTCTGTCGCCACCAAACTTCTCTCCTGATTGCCACTGCAATGCCTGGAAATCACGGTCTGCAAGCACATCATAATATGGATGCGCAGAGCCATATTCCGGCAGATTGATAATGGTATCACCAGCGGGAAAATTAAATACAACTACATCATTTCTTTCTACTTTTTTAAAGCCAGGCCATCTTGTATAAGGAATCTGTATCCATTTTAAATAAGATGGTGTTGTTTGAGAAAATGGCAAAGTATTGTGCACGAACGGAAAGCTTAATGGTGTTGCAGGTAGTCGGGGACCGTAGGTCATTTTATTTACAAACAAAAAATCATTCACCAGCAAAGTTTTTTCCATGCTGCCTGTGGGAATTACATATGCTTCAAAAACAAATGTGCGGATAAGTGTGGCAGCAACAATCGCAAACACAGCGGCATCAATCCATTCGCGCGCTGCAGACTTTTTATACAAGGCAATAATTTCTTTTCCCTTCCATCTTTCTTTTTGTGAAAAGCCGAGATAAGGAAAATATATAAATGGAAGAAAGACAACAGCCGCATGATCAAGCAAAGAGAATTTACCGAAGTGCATTACAAAAATAATGGTGATCCATATCGTGATAAACTGACCAGCAATAGGTATCAATTGCAGCCAAAACCAGTATTGTTTGATGTTGCATTTTTTTACAATAAGCCAGGTATTATAAAATGGAATGAATGCTTTCCATGGCACAATGCCAGCTTTCTTAAACATGCCATACATGCCGATGTGCCAGCCTATTGTTGCCAGTATAAAAATTATCCAGCCCATAGTTTTTATTTAATGGCAGCAAAAATAGCATTATAACTCACGTTGCAAAATGTGTGTCCGAAAAGTTTTCTTAAATGAGGATTAAAAGCAAGTCATTACCATGCACTTGCTTCATCAAGTTCTTTCATATCTTTTTCAGTGAGATTTATTTCAGCGGCATGCATTAGATCTTTTAACTGATCAATGTTTGTTGCGCTGGCAATTGGTGCAGCGATTGTTGGCTTTGCCATTAACCAGACAAGTGAAATGCTTGCAGGGCTTGTGTTGCAGCGTTTAGCAACTTCATCCAAAGCTTTTAATATTTTAAAGCCGCGTTCATTCAGAAACTTTTTGATGCCTTGTCCCCGCTGGCTTTTCTGCAAGTCGGCCTCCCTCCTATACTTGCCTGTAAGAAATCCACTGGCTAACGAATAATAAGTAATAACGCTGATATTATTTGCTTCGCAAATTGGAAGCAATTCTTTTTCAAAATGTTCGCGGGCATATAAATTATATTCCGGTTGAAATGTTTGATAGCGCGGAAAACCATTGTTATCACTGGCTTGCAGCGATTCTTTCAATCTTGCAGCACTCATGTTTGATGCGCCAATATATTTTATTTTGCCTGCTTTTACAAGATCATTATATGCATCGAGTGTTTCTTCCACAGGTGTTTGCTCATCATCAAAATGGGTTTGATACAGGTCAATATAATCCGTCTGCAATCTTTGTAAAGAAGCATCCACTTCCTTTAGAATATATTTTTTCTTCAGACTTTTTCCTTCACCCATATCACTGCCAACCTTTGTCGCGATGATAACCTGATTGCGTTTTTTATTTTTGTTGAGCCAGTTACCAATAATAGTTTCAGATTCGCCGCCTTTGTTTCCGGGCTTCCATCGTGAATAAACATCTGCAGTATCAATAAGGTTGAAACCTTCGCCGGTAAAGGCATCCAGCAATTCAAAAGATTTTTTTTCATCAATCGTCCAGCCGAAAACATTGCCTCCAAAAGCAAACGGAGCAACATGCAAATCTGTATTACCCAATTTTCTTTTTTCCATAAAACTGATAACTTTAGAATTTATTTTTGAAAGATGAATATTCCAAGTATAATGCCATGAATATTGCTGAAACAAATATCTTTAATGCTTTATGCAGCTATATTACTTACCTAAATCAATCATCATGTATTTAAAAAAAATAGTCACCTCCACTTTATTTTGTTCTTCTATAGTTTTTTCTTTTGCACAATCAACTCAAGTACCAAAAGGCAATTTGTTTATTATCGGAGGAGGCAATAAATCTGAGGCATTAATAAAGAAATTAATAGCAACAGCGGAACTTTCTACGTCAGATTACATAGCTATTTTGCCCATGGCAACAGAAGAACCGGACACTGCTTTTTATTACATCAAAGAAGATCTTTCGCCTGCGACAAACAATAAAATTGTTGCCTTCAACTTCACGCCTGATAAAACAAACAACAAGGTTTGGCTCGATTCTTTGCGGCGGGCAAAACTTATTTATATCACTGGTGGAGATCAAAGCAAGTTTATGAAAGCAGTGCTGCATACGCCTGTGTATGATGCTATACATGCGGCTTATAATAATGGCGCAACCATTGCCGGAACAAGCGCTGGCGCGGCTGTGATGAATAAATATATGATCACAGGAAATCAATTGCTCGACACTGCTTACAGCGCAACATTCGACAGGTTGCGTGATAAAAATGTTGAAATAGAAGAAGGACTTGGAATGATTGATGATGCCATTGTTGACCAGCATTTCATTACACGAAGCAGGTACAATCGTTTACTTTCCGCGCTGGCATTGCATCCAGATCTGCCATGCATTGGTATTGATGAAGGAACCGCAATAATTGTGCATGATAAGAAGGTAACTGTTGCAGGAGCAAGTGATGTTATTGAATTCTATCATCCTGAAGGATTGCAAATAACTAAAGAAGGATTGATAAAGTTTAGCAATGTTTGTTTGAAGTTTTTTACCGATGGGGATTCTTTTGAGTTGAAGTGATCATCGAACAAAATCATCAATCAATTCTTTAAAAACCTTTTAATTATAATAGACTAAAAAAATTGCAACGCAGGCTTCCGATGATTTTTATTTGTGCAATCAATTGCTTTATTGCAAAGGCGCAACTATGCCAGGGAAGTCTTGGCGACCCAGTTGTTGATATTACATTTGGCGCAGGCAATAATCCGGGACCACCCCTGCCTGCTTCTACAACAGCCTATCAATATTTTGCAGCAGATTGTCCGGAGGATGGACAATACACAATAAGAAACAGCACTTCATCCTGTTTTAATTTTACATGGTTTGGTCTTGGATCCGATCATACAGGAGACCCGAACGGGTATTTTATGCTTGTGAATGCTTCCTATCAGCCAAGTGATTTTTTTGTTGATCAAATAGAAGGACTTTGTCCAAATACTACTTATGAATTTGCCGCATGGATCCTGAATATTCTGGTACCTTATGCGTGTAACGGGCAAGGAGAACAACCTAACATTACCTTCACTATTGAAACAATTAACGGCGCAATACTAAACTCTTTCAATACAGGCAGTATACCTTCCAATTCTTTTGCGCAATGGGTGCAGTATGGCTTTTATTTTAAAACACCTGCTGATGTTTCTGAAGTAGTCATAAGAATGACCAATAATGCGCCGGGTGGCTGTGGTAATGATCTTGCCCTTGATGACATCACTTTTCGGCCGTGCGGGCCGCAGGTAACCGGATATATCAATAACAATCCGGCTGATACAGTGAATGTTTGCGAAGGGAATGTTTCTACTTTTACTTTCAATGCCAATATTTCTTCAGGTTATACAGATCCAACATATCAATGGCAGGAAAATAATGGAAGCGGATGGACGGATATTGCGGGCGCAAATGATACTACGTTTACAAAGCAGTTTGCAACTGCGGGTAATTACCAATACAGGCTTGCTGTTGCAGATGCAGGCAATATTAATGTAACCAATTGCCGCATTCTATCTAATGTGCTTGAAGTGAATGTACATCCCAAAGCAAGCGATTCCATTTCTTTCAGCAATCCACCCTGTGTTGGTAAGTCTATTACACTTTCTGTTCCGCCGGGTTCAACGTATGAATGGACCGGTCCTAATAATTTTTCTTCCACAGATTCGAGTGTTACGATTACAGATCTGTCAGCCTCAAACAGCGGAACCTATTTTGTATCAGTCACAAGTAAATATGGTTGCGGCTCCGCTAAAGATTCCGTTATAATAAATGCTCAGCCAAATCCCGTTGCATCTGCTAGTAACAGCAAAAGTATATGTGCAGGAAATGGTGTTTATTTGAATGGCAGCGGAGGCATACAATATAGCTGGTCTCCTGCTAATGGATTATCTTCAGACAGCATTGCGAATCCTTTTGCATCACCGGCGGACAGTACTGTTTATACTTTAACTGTAACAAATCAATTCGGATGTATTGACTCTGTTTCCGTGGCAATAAATATTTTGCCTTTGCCAATGGCGAATGCGGGTGCTGATAAAACTATCCTGGAAGGACAATCAGTGGAACTCAACGGAACAATTGCCACCAATGTAACGAGCTTTTTTTATTGGCTGCCTGATGTGTATATTGATAATGTATTAAGCCTTAACCCAACAGTGCATCCGCCGGATGATACCACTTATACTTTGTATGATGTGTCTAATGATGGCTGCGGCACTGCAGCTGACCATGTGTTTGTAAAAGTATATAAAACAGTATTGGTACCAAACGCATTTTCACCAAACGGCGATGGCATTAACGATACATGGAAAATAACAGAACTTGACACTTACCCGGGAGCAGAAGTTTTTATATTTAACCGTTATGGACAAACGGTTTTTCATTCAACAAACTATCAGCCCTGGAATGGAACCTTTAATGGAAAAACTTTGCCCATTGGCACTTATTATTATCTTATTGATCTGAAAGTAAGTATTCTTCCGAAGCTAAGCGGTTGGGTTGAAATATTCAGGTAAGAAAGTATTTCTTTACATGCACAAATTAAAAAGCGCCTTCTATTGAAAGCGCTTAAGAATAATTATGGAGATTATCAAACTATTTTGCCAGCACCATTTGCTTTGTACTAATTAGTTTTCCATCAACCAATAAAGAATAACTGTAAGCACCTGCTGCCAGTGTGGATGCATCTACATTTACTGTTCCATTGCCATTGCCTGTAACATTGATCGTCTTTAAAGTATTGCCGCTGTTATTGGTAATGATTATCTGCGCAGTAGTATATTTCTGGGGCAAAGTATAACTGATAGTTGTTGCGTTATTAAAAGGATTGGGCGCATTCTGAATTAATGATGCTGTGCCTGTTCCTGTTGTTTTTAAAGAAGCAGCATTTAATGCTAACAACTGATTTATCTGCTGTTGCTGTTGTGCAACAATACTGTTTAAACTTGATATTGTTTGCTGCTGTTCCTGCATACCTTTGATAATGATAGGAATTAGCTCTGTATAATTCAGCGCTTTAAAACTGATGCTTTCACCACTTTTTTCCATCATCGTTTGTGTGATATCCGGTTTAGGATTTTTTAAGGTTGAAGTGGGATCGGGTGCTTTCTTTTCTACAGATTTCATCAGATAACTTTTTGAATCTTTTACCAGGTTTGGTAATACCTTTTCAACGTCCTGTGCAATTAATCCATAATGCTGCCCTTGCGGAAGGTTCATTGTTTTATAATTGCCATCCTGCCGGAAATTATATGTTTTTGGATGTAGCTGGTTGATAATACTCATGCCTGTAGGAAGGTCAGTGATGTTTTGTTTTAGTGTTGCATCAGAGCTTGTATAAGTACCCGTGGTATAAACATTGCCTTGAAAATAACCTGCGTATGAACTGGTATTACCTGTGTTGCCATATACGCCTATAGATTGATCAGAATACCCATAAACACCCCAGCCGTTAGTTCCATAAGCATATCCATCAACACCCTCGCCGCTTCCTGTTTCATAGCCATATACTCCATGACCATCTTCGGTTCCATTATCTTTGCCATATACACCAATCCCGTCTGGGTTATAAAAATAACCGCCATAGCCTGAACTGTCTGCTACGCCATACACCCCATAACCGCTTCCGGATCCATAAGCGCCGTAAGCGCCGCCGTATCCATAAATTCCATAAGCACCAGATCCAATAACACCGATTTCACTGGCATATGCGTAAAGTCCATAATAGCTGTTGGTAGCATTGCCAACATAGGTTGTGCCGCCATAATAATTTATACCTATATTGACAGCAGTGCCATTACTCCGCGCCTGAATATCGTAGGGATCTATTGCCAGGTTATAACCGTTGGTATTTCCTACAATTACATATCCCGGACTTGTAAGTGACAGGTAAGTTCCTCCATCCACCTGTAGTTTTGTTTTGGGAGATTTTACACCTATTCCGACGTTGCCACCGGCACCAATGCGCACGCGCTCGGTATCGTATGTGCGGAAAACAAGACCCTGGTTGTCAGTTGTGCCAAGGAAGTTGTTGGTTAAAGATGTACCCGCATTACCTTTTAAAGACCAGTATTTACTGGCACCGGAAGTTGCCTGTGCATCTGCTAAATAAGCAATTGAGGATAATAAAAAAATTGCGATGAAGAGATAAAATTTCTTTTGCATACTTTAAGTTTTAAAATGAAAAAAGTTTGAAAAATAAAGTTAAGATAATTTTAACATAGAAAAATTTAATTAAAAAGCGCTTTATTTTTTTAAAGCACTTCCAGGGATAAGTATCATTGCTTTAATGCATCTGTTCAATGCAAAGCTGCATAGCTTAATTCAAAGAAATATTTGCTGTTCTTTGTCTTTTTATAAAGTAGAAATTGTTTGATAGAAATTTTATGTGGCTTATCATCAGCTTGTATAGATGATCTGCCCTGCTGAATGAATAGCGGTTTATTTCATCTTTTATTACCAAACGCAAAGTATCTACATCATTTTCATCAAGCGATGGTAATAGAGACTCTATCTCTTTTACAGAATAGGTCGGTTTCATAATTGGAGTGTGAGTGGATTAAATTGACTCTGTAAAATAAGAATTCGTTTCAATAACAACCAACTTTTTTTATCAACATTTATCCTCTGGTAAAATATATTCATTACACAATAAAATTCTTTATTTGCCTTTGCAACTTTTATCACCTTCAATATTATTCAGAAAGATGTAGGTGAAAACACTAACATCTGCGTGAGAAGATATTTTTGAGTTTAACCTTATATACTGCGACGGCATAACAAACAGAATGATAAATAAAATCAAACAAAAATTTGACGGATATAAATAATGACAGAGAATAATTCACCTATCTTTGAGCTGATGAAATTCTTTTCAGCATTTTTATTACTTCTGATGACTTTCTTTTTAGTGCAACCAATTTTTGCACATAGCCATATAGAAGAAATGAAAAATTGCTGCTCAAAAAAAAGAAATGCAACTAATAAAGATTGCGGGGATAACTGTAACCCCTTTTTTACCTGTTGCTATTGCCAATATATTTCACCAAAAGCTATCAGTATAAATGAATCAGTTCACCCTGTCATCATTATACTTTCTTCGGTTGAAAATTATCCTGTTATAAAAGGATTTCCTTTTTCCTGCTGGCATCCTCCGAAAGTGTGTTAGTTTTAATTAAAAATATTTCTAAACAATTCAAATTAATATAATGAGAAAAATAACAATAGGTATTGTTGCCATTTTAATGGCAATCGGTACAGTTGTATTTGCAGGAGCGAATACACAAACTAAAAAGGCTAATGCATGCTGCACCGGTAGCGCCTGCTGCAAGCCGGGTGCTTCTTGCTGCGTAAGCAAATAAGCATTTCAATTTTTAATAAAAAGCCCTTTCACTTAATTGTGACAGGGTTTTTTATTGCCAATTATTTTACATTTTAAATAAACGGCTGCAATTGAGGTTGACTTTGCAGGTGTTGTCCCTTCAATATTATTCAGAAAGATGTTGGTGAAAAATACCAGCATGGGCGCAGCAAGCAGACAAAAAAACCGCAGCGGGAAGAACCACTGCGGTATACATTTTTTTAAAAAAACCCCAAACTAACTGATCATCTTGCTGGCAGGCTGGCTCCAGTCACTCTGACCGTAACAGTTTTTTGCCGCCACACGAAATGAATAGGTTTGTCCCAGCGAAAGCCCTTCAATTTTCATTGAAGCACGCGTTAATAAACCCACCTGCACCCATGAAGAAGGTATTGCAGGCGTTTGAGACTGCTCCATTACATAAATTGTTTTTCTCTTTACAGCGCCCCACATAAGGTTCGCTTCTCCGGAAAGATTAAACAATTTAAAACGAAGGTTCTGCGGAGTAGCAGGAGGCTCTTTACTGCCTCTAGTCTCGCGCACTTCCATGCCGCTGGATAAAATACCCATTTTATCCCCGCCGCTGGCGTTTTGCACATAAGCAGCGAGCTGCTTCATGGTCTCCAGCAGCGTCTTCAGCTGCAGGCGTTGCGCCGCTTTAAGATCCGTACCACCGCGAAGTGCCGCGTTGTACGCCTGGTTAAGTGCATCTATTGCTACGCTAACCACTTTCAATGATGGGTTGGGTGTGTCGTAAATGACATTGCCCGTCATCATGTTTACAATGTTTGAACAATACGTAATAATGTACGAAATACGCTTGTCGCTCAAACCTAACTTGACCGTTGCCATAATTATGGTTTTGGTTATTGGACTTTAAGATGTTGAAAGTAGGTATTACCGATTCTTTCAAATTCCGCCGAGGCAAACATTGATTCTCAAATTATATTGCATAAAATTTTAAAAATATTTTTTGTTAATCAAATTTTAATCTTTTTACGTCTGAACTATTTTGCATTAATCATAATTTAAGGTTTGCACCCCTGTTTTATTCATCCTTTTAGCAACGACATTAACAATGATAGCAACCACATTAACAATGATAGTAACGACATTAACAATGATAGCAACGACATTAACAATGATAGCAACTACATTAACAATGATAGCAACTACATTAACAATGATAGCAACTACATTAACAATGATAGCAACTACATTAACAATGATAGCAACGACATTAACAATGATAGCCACGACATTAATAATGATAGCAACGACATTAATAATGATAGCAACGACATTAATAATGATAGCAACAACATTAACAATGATAGCAACGACATGAATAATGATAGCAACAACATTAACAATGATAGCAACGACATTAACAATGATAGCAGACATTAATGATGATAGCAACGACATGAATGATGTTAGTTGCATTAATTGAGGATGAAAAATATTTGGAATTGCTTATAATTAAGTCAATCTTTGGGTTTACAGAAAAAGTAATAACACAATGAGTAACAACAAAATAATTCTAAATGGCTGCATTGAGCAGTTTAAAAAGGACAATGAACTTTCAACCAATGACAGCGAAGTATTCGAATTGTTTGCTCTGTCCCAAGTGACAAAATCAAGTGATTTTTCGTTTGAGGATATACAAAACTCTATAGTAGATGGTGGAAACGATGGAGGAGTGGATTCGATTATAGTCGTAATAGATGACTTTATTCCTGAGTCTATAGAAGATTTGGAAGAAATAAAATTTTCAAGGAAATCTCAGGTGCAAATAATTATTTCCCAATGTAAGAAAGAAAATTCCTTTAAGGAAAGCCCAATTGATAAATTGATTACAAGTTTGCCTGAATTGTTTAGTCTCGAAAAAAGCGAAGACGCTTTACTTGTGCGCTTTAATCCTGATTTAGTAGACAAAGCGCTTATCGCAAGAGCGGCGTGGAAAAAATGCACTATAGCTGGAGGTCAGTTAAGCGTATCATTTAACTATTGTGCTTATGCTGAGAAAATTGAAGTTAACACTACATTTGAAGCAAAAACGAAGCAATTAGAAGAACTTGCAGCGAAGCAGTTTATAGGAGCAAAAATTACATATCAAAATTATAGTAGTGAAGAATTACTTCGATTATATCAATTACAAAAAAATGAACGGCTATCTTTAATATTTAAAGAAAACCCTTTGTCAACAAGCTTCAAAACATTTGGAATCGGTTATGTAGGTACTGTAAAATTAGCCAATTATAAGAGTTTTCTGACAGATGAAGATCAATCGATTAGAGAAAGTCTTTTTGAAAGCAATATCCGACACTTTCAAGGTGCTGTTGATGTAAATGAAAAAATAAAAAAGACTATACAGACGGAGCAGGATGAAGATTTTTGGTGGCTTAATAATGGAATAACTATAATTGCAGACAATCCTTCATTAGTTGGAACCACATTATCTATAGACAATGTTCAAATTGTTAATGGTCTACAAACTTCATACTCAATTTTTCTCCATCATACTGGAAACGATAATGATACAAGATCCGTATTGGTCAAGGTAATTATCAACGAAAATAAGGCTACTATAGATCATATAATTGCTTCAACAAATAGTCAGAATCCTGTATCACCTTCACTTTTAAGAGCTACAGATGAAATTCAGCGAGATATAGAACTTTTCTTTCTGAATCTGGGTTACTATTATGATAGACGAAAAAATTATTACAAAAATCAAGGAAAACCAGCTTCTAAGATTTTTGGCATTCAAACAACTGCTCAAGCAGTTGAAGCAATTATGTTCAACAATCCACATATCACTAGGTCAAAACCAACCTCTTTGATTAAAGATGACGCTGAATATAACAGAATATTTAATAAAGAGTATAGCTACAATGTTTATTTAACCAGTTGTCTAATTGCTCAGAGATCAGCAGAACTTTTGAGAAATGTTGCAGACGCTATACACAAGTCAACCCTTTCAAATTTCAAACTGCATTTAACCAGAGTAGCAACATCGTTTATTATAAATAAATCTTTGGTCACTAAGGATGACATTGCATCAATCGATCTTAGTACATTCGATCAGGGAAAGTTTGATAATTCTGTTGCCTTACTCATAAATGCAATTAATGAATTTCAAACAAATAATTCTGGCGCTAATTTGATAAATATGGCTAAGACAAAGCAATTCACAGATTTCATGTTGACCAAATTAACTCAAAGATTCTGAGAGTTAAAGTTTGTAGCTACACATCATTTTTTTGCCGTTGTTGGTGTTCTTCACCAAAAACTATCCCCATATTCGGCGAAGTTTTTCAACTTCACGCATCTATAAATAATATTTGGAATTGCTTATAATAACTGCAATCTTCGTGTTAGCAGTCAGAATTTATAAAACATGGATACAACCATTGCCCCCCTGGTTCAAAAAATAAAACATCCTAAAGAACTGTACCGGCTTTCGCTGGTTTTATTCTGGGATCGCTTTGGCTACTATGGTATCATCGCCTTGCTTATAGCGTATATGGTTAGCCAATTGCATTTTGAACAAAAGCAGGGCTACGCCATATTCGGAAGCTTTGCCGCCCTCTCCTATGGTTTGCCTCTTTTTGGCGGTGTTATCGCTGATAAAATTTTAGGAAAGAGAAGATCATTAATATGGGGTAATGTGCTGCACTTTATCGGGTTAAGTTGCATTGCCTTGCCGTATCAGCAATCTTTTTTTATTGGATTAGCCATCTATGTTACAGGAGGCGGTTTTTTTGGTGGCAATGCCAAAGCTTTGTTGGGCGACTTTTATCATCCCGATGATACGAAGGGTAAGGATGCAGGTTTTACTATCTGGTATGGTTTATTTAATTTGGGAGTGGCATCTGGCGCAATAGTTTGCGGATATATCGGACAGAAAATTAACTGGCACCTCGGTTTTGCAGTAGCTGCTTTTGGCGCTTTACTTTCATTGTTAAGCATGATCTTTGGTATCCATAAAAAATATGGTCAGCCTTTAGATATAGCTAAAACAAAACAAAAAGTAATTGCAGGCATCAGCGCAGAGATGCTTGTTTATCTACTTACAGTTCTTTTCATTGCCCTGGTGGTTTTAATATTTTCACACCCTTTCATAATGGATGTGATCCTGCCGGTGCTAACAATCATCGCTTTCTTATATATCATCTACCGCGCATTTCAGTTTACTAAATCTGAACGTTTTAAACTATTTGCTGCGCTGATTGGTTTTTTAGTTTGGATATTGTTTTTGGCTTTGTATGAGCAAAGCAGCGGATCATTTAACCTCTTTGTGCTGCACAATATGAATTTCAGGGTTGGCAGTGTTACGCTGCCTGGCCTGGCGATCAACAATTTTTTACCCGGCTTTTTACCTGCGATACTGATGCCGCTGGCGATATACATCTGGCGAAAGCTAAGCCTGCATGGCATGGAACCGGGCTCTATGATGAAATTCATTATCGGCTTTTTATTCATGGCTGGTTTCTTTGGTTTGTTTTGGTGGGGATGCAGGTTATTTAGTGGTACAGGACTGGTGCCTGTTTATTTTTTATTCGGAGGTTATGTTTTAATGGAATTTAGTGAACTTTGTATTGGCCCAATCGTATATTCATTTACGCATAAATTATCTCCCAGAGCAATTGTAAGCACCATGATGGGCGTTCTCGGAATTGCTGCATCAGCAGGTGAGTATCTTGCAAGTAAAATCGGAAGCCTTACTTCAGTACCTTCTAACATTACCGACCCGGTTCTTTCGTTGCCGTACTTTACTAAAATATATGGTGACCTGGCGGTTGTAAGCATAGGCGTTGCTGTATTTTTTATATTGCTGCTGCCTTTATCTAAAAAGCTAATGCAGGATGTACGTTAGCTTTCTATCCAGCGTTTTCTGCCGCAAATCTCCTCAACAGCAATGAGCGCCAGTAAGTAATATTGCCGGAAGCTAGAATAAAAATTAGTAATCGTCAATTGCGGAGAGAAATGACAAACACATTATTCATGTTCCCGTTTCACATATTTTGTTTTGCCTTTGAAAGCTTTTATAATGCCCACGATGCAATATGCAATGGTAACCACCGCATAGCACCAGGGTAATGCTTTTTTACCTTCGTGAAAAAAATCAGCAGCTATCATTCCGTAACAAAAACTCTCTATCAAAAAGAATACACCGTCAATATAAGGAAAGCGATGTGCTACCCTGTGGTGGAAAAAGGCGAGGGAAAGAAAAAGAATGCCGGCGATAAAAAAGAAGATATAAGCAGGCTTTTGCAGATCGTACCGCTCGTAGCCATGCACCAGAATAATAAACCCCGCAATAAAGTGTGCGATCTTTTCTTTCTTTTCAGTTTTTACTCCAAATAATGACATTGCGATAATTTAAAATCATGGCGCAATGTACATACCAATTGGCAATTGCCCTTGCTTAGCAGAAGACAATGCAAAGAGACATTGCGGAGAGCTAAATGCTCTTGTTGTAATACACTTCTACCCGATGCCGGTAGTTAATTTTTTTTACTGAAACATACATCAACACACTCATCAATCTTTTTTCCAACTATAAAAATATTTTTGAAAATAATTTGCGAAACCGAAAAGTTGCACATATATTTGCAACCGATTAGTTTCATAATTAATTTAAACAAATGAGGAGAGATATTTTCCAGGCAATTGCAGACCCAACAAGGCGGGCTATTATTGCTTTGATTGCTTTACAGGCAATGACACCAAATGCCATTGCCGAAAACTTTAATACAACACGGCAAGGAGTGTCAAAACATTTACGCATTCTTACAGAATGTGAACTTGTAAAACAGGAACACCAGGGCAGGGAAATTTATTACTCGCTCCAAATTGAAAAACTGAAAGAAATAGACAAATGGTTAGCCCAATACCGAAAGATTTGGGAAACCCGGTTCAACCAACTTGACAAAGTATTATCAACCATTAAAAAAAAGAAAAAATGAAAACCGATTTGCTATTTGATTTTACCGTTGACAAAACTAATAATTCGGTTTTCGTAAACAGGGAATTTGATGCGGACCTATCGCTAGTATGGGATGCATTTACTAAAAAAGAAATTCTTGACCAATGGTGGGCACCTAAACCCTGGACATCAAAAACAAAATACATGGATTTCAAAGTTGGCGGAAAAAGGTTTTATGCAATGGTTAGTCCTGAGGGGCAAGAACATTGGAGTACTCAAAATTTTACCTCGATAACTCCGACAACCAGTTTTAAATTCATTGATGCATTTACAGATAAAGATGAAGTAATCAATACGGAATTTCCAAGTTCAGAATGGGATTTGAACTTTATTGAGCAGAATGATACTACAATAGTAAAAATTGCTATAAAACATAAAACGCTTGCATCCCTCGAGCAAATAATTCAAATGGGCTTTGAAGGAGGATTTACAATGACATTAAATGAACTGGAAACGTTATTGCAAAATTTAAAAAACAAATAGAATGTTGAACGAAGAGAAATCCCGCAATGCGGGAAACAATAATTTGCTATTTAATTTTACTGTTGACAAGCCGGCTAAAAAGGTATATATCACGAGAGAATTCGATGCTGAACTTTCGCTGGTGTGGGATGCTTTTACCAAGGCGGAATTGATTGACCAATGGATTGCGCCCAAGCCCATGACGGCTAAAACAAAATACCAGGATTTTAAAGTTGGTGGCAAAAGATTTTATGCAATGATTAGTCCTGATGGAACTGAGAGTTGGGCAATACAGGAGTACACTTCCATTACTCCGAAAACGAATTTTAAAATGTATAATGCTTTTGCAGACAAGGATGAAAATCCTCAATTGCCGGGATCTGAATGGGATCATACTTTCAGCGAGCAAAACGGGATAACAAAAGTGAGCATTAGTATTTATAATGAATCGCTTGAAAGGTTAGAAAGGATACTTGATGGCTTCACGACAGGAATGAAGATGTCATTGAGCAACCTGGAAAATTTATTAGCTACTTTATCGAAAAAATAATTTCATTCGTTTTAAATAAAAAAATTTAAGACCAATATATAAATCTAAAAAATAAAATCATGGCAAACATTAATCCACACATTAACTTCAATGGAAATGCAGAGGAAGCATTCACATTTTACAAATCAGTATTTGGCGGAGAATTCAAAAAAATTATGCGGTTTAAAGATTTATCAAACACTGAACATCCATTAGCAGAAAGCGAGGCAAATAAGATCATGCACATTGCTTTGCCAATTGGCGGCAATACTTTAATGGGTAACGACGTGCCTTCATTTCTCGGGCAGGTAAATGAAAATGAGAACAGGTCTAAAATAGCTATTACTGCAGCAAGCAAAGAAGAGGCTGACAAATTATTCGATGGGCTCTCAGCAGGCGGAACTGTTGAAATGCCTATTGGTGACAGTCCCTGGGGCTCCTATTTCGCAATGTTTAGAGACAAATATGGTATTGAATGGATGGTGGACTTTGACCCAAGAAATAATAGATAGTACAGCTTGGCAGGAATTAAAAAATAAATCTGAAGAAATTATAAGTAAGATTTCCCTAATGCTGGTATGTTACATCACTGCAGGCAATAGTATGTTCTGACATTTCTTTAATGAATGATTCCATATCATCACAGAGCAAATACAATTCCTGCAGGCTATTTTCATTTGCAGGATATATTACCAATTCTCCGGAGGCAGTTTAAATACAAGCCATCCGCTGCCTGCATCAACATTAGGGAATTTGAGTACGTCTTTACAAAACGCAACATCTGCCTGCACGTTGGTGCTGTAAATAAAAGAATGTGCGCCAATTATCATGTCAAATTCAAATTGATTTTATTGTATGAAGTAAGTTTTATCAGCCTATATTATTTGTCAATATCCTTCTTATTTCTAACTAATCATTTTATATCTTAAGAATATACTACTAAAATTAAAAATATTATATTTGTTAGTCTTCTATCAATAAATAAATTTACTTCTACCAAAACCCCAAACTGATTTTTTAAACATTAAAACCTACCGCTATGAGTCTTCATATTATTGGCGCCGGATTTGGAAGAACCGGCACTTTATCAACTTACACAGCATTAAAAGAATTGGGTTATCCATGCTATCACATGATGGAAGTGATAAGAAATAAAGCAAATAAAACACACATTGATTTTTGGAAGAAAGTTGCCAATGAACCTGAAGGAACACAACAGCAATGGGAAATGGTTTTTGAAAAATATACTGCAATGGTAGATAATCCCGGGTGCTGCGTTTGGCAGGAACTTGCAATTGCTTATCCTGATGCGAAAGTATTATTAACAGTGCATCCGCGCGGTGCAGAAGCCTGGTACGATAGCACGATGAACACTATTTACTTTACAGAAGATCTCTGGCAGTTTAAAGTATTGGAACTATTTATTCCATACTTCCGCAAGTTTGGCGACATGACCAGAAAGCTCATCTGGCAACGTTCTTTAAGAAATACAATGCCTGATAAAACCGCTGCAATGGCCCGATACAATCAACACATTGAAGAAGTGAAAGCAGCAGTGCCACCGGAAAAATTATTGATCTTCAGCGTCAGGGACGGATGGGAACCATTGTGTAAATTTCTTAATAAACCAATCCCACAAACTCCTTTTCCTAATGTTAATGACACAAAGGAATTTCAAAAAATAAGAAAAGACTTTAGCAAGATGGCTTACATAATTCTTGCAGTGGTTGCTGTTCTGTTGATTGCTGTGATAGTAACCATTGTAAAGGTTTTAGGATGAAGAATGATATTATCTTATATCTGAAAATTTGTACCATTTCTAAAATACTTTATTTTCACTGCTGCATGTAATTGATTTTCCAAAACTTAATTGTATATACATGGCTTTCGGATTAACACCCAGATATTCGCGGGAACTTCTGTTAGATAACATCTCTGAGTATAATTTTCTTGTGCTTGCACTTGATACTGCAAAAAAAATGAATTGGAAAATATCACGCGTTACTGAAAATGGTTTTACTGCGTATGGGAAATTAGCTGTAAGATCTACAGGTGAAGAAATAGATATTTCTGTAGATGGCGATACGGCTTACATAGAAAGCAAATGTTTAGGCAGTCAAATGTTTGATTGGGGCGTGAATAAAAAGCATGTTGAAAGATTTATTACGTCTTTTAATAATTCTCTTGCCTCAATAACAGATGAAGAACTTGCTGTCAAATGGCAGGAGCTACAACCCACACTAGAAGCAGAAAAAGAAAAAGCTTTTCAAAAAGGGGAAATAACAAAAGGAAATTTTTTTTCTTTATTCATACCGGTAAAAGGTTACACAATTACCCCTGTTTTGATTGATTTAAATATTTTGATTTTTATTTTAATGGTAATATCTGGCGCAAATATTATGCTGCCCGATAATCAAACACTTATTGCATGGGGTGCAAATTTCCGTCCGCTAACACTCGAAGGAGAATGGTGGAGACTACTTACAAGCTGTTTTGTGCATGTTGGTATTTTGCATCTTTTATTAAACATGTATGCATTGCTGTATATAGGATTATTATTAGAACCAAGATTAGGAACTCAACGTTTTCTAGCGGCTTATCTTTTAACCGGATTAGCGTCGAGTGTAAATAGTATATGGTGGCACGAACTAACAATCAGTGTTGGAGCATCGGGCGCTATCTTTGGTTTGTATGGTGTATTTTTTGCAATGCTTACTACTAATTTAATCGAAAAAACTGCACGCAAAGCATTGCTGACAAGTATAGGAATTTTTGTTCTGTTCAATCTTGCAAATGGTCTTAAATCAGGGATAGACAATGCTGCGCATATTGGCGGATTACTTAGTGGTTTAATGATCGGTTATGCGTATTATCCTGGATTAAGAAAACCTGTATCGAAAAGATTTCAGTATATAACAATCAGTATTCTTACAGTATTCATACTGGTAACTTCTTTTGTTATTTGTGCTAACATTCCGAATGATGTTGGCAAGTATGATGAAGGCATGCAAACTTTTGCTGCAAATGAAAATAATGCTTTACTTGTTTATAATGCAACAAACAATAATACTCCGCTAGATAGTTTAAAAATGCTTGTTTTATCAGGTATAAATGATTGGAATAAGAATATAATATTGCTTAACAATATTGATAAGTTAAAATTGCCTGATGAAGTGCATAAACGCGATATAGTAATTTTAGATTATTGTAACCTTCGCTTAAAATCGTTTCAGTTATTGTATAAAAAACTAGAAGAAAATTCTACTGCTTATGATGCTAATATTGAAGCATACAATAATAATATCCAGCATGACCTTTATCTATTAAGTCAATTAATTTCTAAATAAAAAGGTAGACGAAGAGAAGACCTTTCTTTTCAAAAGCAATTTGAAAAATTTATTACCTCATCTTGAAATGATTAACAAGAAAAACAGTTTTTTAAAAAAGATTCTCAGAGCCTTAATAGAAATTGGCTTTATCATTTTCTTATTTTATTCCAATCTATTAATGAGCGAATTCAATGGCACCAATATAAAAAATGGCAAGAGCGTCACCTGGGCATTGCAGGATATTTTTACCTTAACCAACTTCTCTATTGCAGTGCTGGCCGGCGGTATAGGATACGTTGTGTTTGAATTTCTTCGCAAGAAATTACAATAGCCGATACATATGTCAAAAAAAAAATGCAACCTGTAAATACAGATTGCACCGTGGTGTTTTTTATAGATCAAAATTATGGCTGTCCTTTGCCGCCACCAGCTCCGTAAATATTACCTGTGGTATAGCTTCCGTCATTGGCAGCAAGCTGTACATAAATTGAAGCGAGTTCTGCCGGCTGACCAGGTCTGCTAAGTGCGCTGTCACTTCCAAATGTTTTTACCTTTTCCTGTGTAGCGCCGCCGCTTATTTGCAAAGGCGTCCAGATAGGACCGGGCGCAACACCATTCACACGAATGCCTTTTGGTCCGAGTTGTTTTGCCAGGGATTTTACATAATTCATGGTAGCAGCTTTTGTTTGCGCATAATCATACAAATCTGGTGAAGGATCGTAGGCTTGCTCTGAAGTAGTGCCGATGATAGCCGAACCGGGTTTTAAATAGGGCAATGCAGCTTTGATGATCCAGAAAGGTGCATAGATATTTGTCTTCATTGTCCAGTCAAATTGCTCTGTGGTAATGTCAAGAATAGAAGCATGAGATTGCTGCCTTCCTGCATTGCTTACGATAATATCAAGTCCGCCAAGTCCTTTCACTGCATCTTCCACTAGTTTCTTGCAAAACTCTTCATCGCGCAGATCGCCCGGAATGGCAACTGCTTTACGGCCTTCTGCTTTTATCAGATCAACCACTTCGCGCGCATCGGGTTCTTCTGTTGGAAAATAATTAATGGCAACATCAGCGCCTTCGCGTGCAAATGCAATGGCAGCGCCACGTCCCATGCCACTGTCACCGCCGGTAATTAATGCTTTACGTCCCATCAGCCGTCCGGAACCTTTATAACTTGTTTCGCCATGATCGGGTCTTGGATTCATTTTACTTGCCAAACCAGGCCAAGGTTGAAACTGTGGATCGAAAGGTGGTTTGGGATATTTTGATGTTGGGTCTTGCAGGTCCATATATTGATTTGAATTTTTTGTTTGATCTTTTTGATTTGCTAATACAGGGTTTATAGCCATTGCTGCCAGGCCTACGCCGAGACCGGTTATAACTTCGCGGCGCGAGATAGTGTTCTTCTCATCCATAAAAAATTTTTAAAAGGGATTATTTAATGTTTATCTAGGTTATAAAAGTTGTTACAAATTACATACCTTTCAAAAAAGCAGTTGCCATAACTTTTACTGTAACTAATTGTTTCATTAAATCCTCAAATAATTCCTCAACTGGTGCTGATAAATTTTTACCTGTAATTTTATTATTGTAAAATGATTGTGATGGAAAGAATACAATTGATTCATCCGCTTGGCAAAAAAGCAGTGAGCATGCCCATTGCGAAATATGAACCGTTAAAGGACGCGTTGATAAATTTTTTAAAGAAAAAAGGAACCGCAACACACAAAGAAATCGGTAAAGCTGTTATCGAAAATTTTAAGAAAAATAAAACACCCTTTGAAGGTGCTGTACTCTGGCATTTGGAATGGGTGAAGCTCGATCTTGAAGCGCATAAAATAATTAAAAGAATAGAGGGAACATCGCCGCAGCAATATGCGCTTATAAAATAGTTTTTACAAAAAATAGTAGGTGTTAATTATGGATTCTACTTTGTGATAGCTTATATAATAATGCAAAAAAGAAAATTAGGAAACAATGGTCTTGAAGTATCTGCACTCGGGCTTGGCTGCATGGGCATGAATCATTCCTATGCGCCCTTTCCGCCGAAAAGTGAAATGATCTCATTGATTCGTTCTGCTGTTGAAAAAGGAATTACTTTTTTTGATACTGCTGAAGTATATGGACCTTTTACAAACGAAGAATTGGTTGGTGAGGCATTGGCGCCTTTACGCAATGAAGTAATGATCGCTACAAAGTTTGGTTTTAATTACCAGGATGGAAAAAGTACTGGTGTAAACAGCAAGCCTGAACATATTAAGCAAGCGGTGGAAGGTTCACTGAAAAGATTAAATGTAGAAGTAATAGACTTGCTGTATCAGCATCGTGTTGATCCGAATGTCCCGATCGAAGATGTGGCAGGTGCTGTAAAAGATTTAATTAAAGAAGGTAAGGTAAAATATTTTGGTTTGAGTGAAGCTGGCGCACAAACTATTCGCAAAGCAAATGCTGTGCAGCCTGTTTCGGCTTTGCAAAGTGAGTATTCTTTGTGGTATAGAGAACCCGAAAAAGAAATTATTCCAATACTTGAAGAATTGGGAATTGGCTTGGTTCCTTTTAGTCCTTTAGGTAAAGGTTTTCTTACAGGAAAAATTACTGAAGAAACAAAGTTTGAGAGTGTTGATCTTCGCAATTCCATTCCGCGCTTTTCTCCGGAAGCACGAAAAGCTAACCAGGTATTGATTGATCTGCTCGAAAAATTTGCAGAAGGAAAGAATGCAACGCCTGCACAGATCGCACTGGCTTGGCTGCTTGCACAAAAGCCATGGATCGCACCAATACCAGGCACAAGAAAACTGCACCGTTTGGAAGAAAACATAGGAGCTGATTCTCTTCAACTCACTTCCGATGATCTGCGTGAGATTGAAGAAGCATCTTCTCATATTAAAATAGAAGGCGCAAGATATCCTGAACATTTAGAAAAGGCAACAGGACTTTAATTTGGAAATCCTTATACAAATCAAACAAAACTATGAACAACGTCGAAGGAAAAGTAATTGTAATAACAGGCGCAAGCAGCGGGCTTGGCGAAGCGGCTGCGAAGCATCTTTCAGAACAGGGCGCAGTTGTGGTACTGGGTGCAAGACGCATTGAGCGCATTCAATCATTGGCAAAAGAAATAACAGCCGCCGGCGGCAAAGCATTGGCAATTGAAACAGATGTTACAAGCCATCAACAGGTAAAAGCATTGGTTGATGCAGCCGTTAAAGAATACGGTCGCATTGATGTCATCATCAACAATGCAGGCTTAATGCCTCAATCACTATTGGAGCGTTTGAAGATTGATGAATGGGACCGCATGATCGATGTAAATATTAAAGGTGTGTTGTATGGTATTGCAGCAGCATTGCCTTATATGAAAGAACAGAAGGCAGGTCATATTATTAATGTATCTTCTGTTGCCGGTCATAAAGTGCGTGCAGGCGGTGCTGTTTATTCTGCAACAAAGCATGCTGTAAGAGTTATTTCAGAAGGCTTGCGCATGGAAGTAAAACCATACAATATCCGCACAACGATCATTTCTCCGGGCGCTGTTGATACTGAATTGCCGAATACCATTACTGAAGAAGACACGGCAAAAAATATTAAACAGTTTTACCAGGATGTGGCTATTCCTGCCGACTCATTTGGAAGAGTTGTTGCCTTTGCTATCTGTCAACCTGATAATGTGGACATCAACGAAATATTATACAGACCTACAAAACAGGAATTATAAAATTTCAATCAATAAAAATAATTATATGGAAATAACAAGAATCGGTACACAGGCATCTGTTAAAGGCCCGGAAGATTGGTTCACAGGTGATGTGCGCATAGATAATTTGTTTCAGCCGAATGATGCAAGGCGCGCAGCAGCAGCAAGTGTTACTTTTGAGCCCGGCGCAAGAACAGTATGGCATACGCATCCGTTAGGACAAACACTCATCGTTACTTCCGGTTGTGGCTGGGCACAGCGTGAAGGTGGTGAGACAGAAGAAATTCATCCGGGAGATATAATTTGGTTCGCACCAAATGAAAAACACTGGCATGGTGCAACCGCAACAACAGGTATGACGCATATTGCAACGCAGGAACAGCTAAATGGTAAAGTTGTTGATTGGATGGAGAAAGTAACGAATGAAGAATACCAAAAGAAATAAAAATGACAACAACCGCGCAACATTTAGCGCTAATATTTTTTTATATCTCCATCATCCTTTTGCAATAGATTTATTTCATCGCTTCTTAATGATGGAGCAGCAGCAATAAAATTTAATGATGCGCCAACATTTATTGTTAGTTTCTTTACATCATTCACACTATCATAATCCATTACCTGAACTTTAAAAGTATAATTACCTGATTGGGTCGGCGTACCGCTGATAACACCCGAAAAAGCATTGATGTTAAGGCCCTGCGGAAGCGTGCCTGATGAAATGCTATAATTATAAAAAGGAATGCCGCCTGTTGCAATAACAGAAGCAGTATATGCACTGCCTTTTGCCCCATCAGGCAAATTTTTTGTGGTAATAGCCGGAACAGAAAACGCAGAAGTATTCTTTATATCATAGCCAATAAGTTTCAATACCAGCAAATCTGTTTTTGTTATCAGCCACCTTCCAAAAGGAACATCATTGGCATACTCGCTTCCGAAAACACCTTTTTTGCTGATGCGATCTGCAAGCAAGTTGCCCGATGAATCAACAAGATGATCATATTGATTGATATATACCGGCGTTTTTGTATAACTTAAAAATGCGGAGTCATTAATATAACCCTGTTGTTTGTAAGTATTGAATACAGTATAGCCGGGATTGAAACACAACGCGTGTCCTATTTCATGATGGGCTATCGAATAGAGGTCGTTGGTATCCTCACCAAGATTTGTGGCAAGAAACCACGTGTTGTCTGTATAAGTGATTGACCATCCGAGACTGTTGTAGTTGCCTCTGGGGTCAACATTAAAACCACCTGCTCTTCTTAAACCCGTTGCATTCCCTTTAATAGTTTGAAAGTTATCTGTTGATGGGCTGCCGCCTGCAATATTCGGGTCAACCATTAAACCATATGCGAAAAGATAATAGCCTTTATATTTTTTTGAATTGTATGCAAAGTGGCCGGTGCTATGATAATTATCGCCCCATATATACACGCTTTGTGCCCCTGCATCAACAGCATCAAAATTATGATCGTTGATAAAATAAGCCCAGTCATCACAAACAGTTTGTAAAATATTTCTTCTTGCTGCAGAATTAAAGAAATGATAAGATGTATCTTGCGAAAAATCTACGGTAATTTTAAATTTGCTTTCATAAGATGGAAGGTCCTGATCAATTACTTTAACTGCAAAGTTTTGGTTTCCATATTGGCTGGTTGATATGGTTAAAGTATATTTCTCGCTGATACTGTCTCTGTCAGGAAAATCAGAAAGGTAAAAACTTACAAATTTATTATCATTCAGTGTGATGGTTTTAGATGGTCCCGAAGCAGCAGCCGTTGAAGGCATATCAAAATAAAGCAAAGCACCATTAGCGGTTAGATTAACTGTTAAGGGAAATGTGGCATTAGCAGGCGCAGACACTGTAAGCCTTGTTGCAGGATTCGCCATATAACCTTCCCAGTCAGTAAGAATAATAGTTTGGTTGGCAAGATTGCGCTTGAAAATATCTTTTAGAACAATTTGAGCCGGAGCCTTTACTGCACAAAAAAGAAATGTAAGAGCTATTGCGTAAAAAAATCTCATACATGAAAATTAAAGGGTTCCGAATAAGAATGCAGCATGAAAATAAGGAAAACATTCTCTTCTTTTGTTATTTATATTGAAATTTAATTTTGAAATCTTTGGGTTAAATTTAATTTTTTATGTTGCAAAACCGGGTTGATCCGCAGGGAAATATTATTAAGACTGGCGCAAGAGGCTTGTGGATGGGCAATCGCGGGCAACTGCATGATGAACATCAACAACTATTGCGCAGTTTTAAATTAAAAGCCTGGCTGATTTGCCTGCTTGAATTTAAAGGAAAAAAGCGACAGATTATGGCACCAAACAGATATACAGAATTATTTTTTCTGGATGAAGCTACTGCTTTTGCAGCGGGCCATCGTCCCTGTTTTGAGTGTCGGCGAAAAGATTATGATCTTTTCAAATCATGCTGGCTCAAAGGAAACAGCCAATATGGTTTTGATGAAAATACATCCATTCAGCAAATTGATGCCATCTTTCACAAAGAAAGAGTAAGTGCAAAAGGAGAAAAAATAACTTACCAGAATGATTGCGATAATTTGCCTGACGGAAGTTTTATCCTCTTTGATCAACAACCTTACCTCATTGCAAATAATGCTTTATATGCGTGGACGGCTTTTGGTTATAACAAAGCACAAAAGCTGCCGAAACTAAAACCGGCAACTGTATTAACGCCGAGGTCTGTTGTACAAACTTTTCGCGCAGGCTATAAACCACAAATGGGTGTTCTGCGGGAATGATTTTCCATTAATTTTCATTTAAGGCGCAGATCTGTCCTATTTCACACTTTTAACTACTATCTACAAGTAGATAGCTGCTGCATTGATGATGTTAGCTGCTACATTGTAATGTTAGCTGCTACATTGATGATGTTAGCTGCTGCATTGATGATGTTAGTGCTATTTCCATGAAGTCTTACTTCGTCATTCCGCGCAGGCGGCAATCTGATGTTTATTATTGTTATATACAAGGCGTGAAACTTTGATTAAGAACAGATTTAGATTTTTATAACTTTACTTTCATGAACCTGCTCTATTTCAGCTGCGTCATTGCGAGGAAGAACAATGAATCAATCTGGATTTTTAATGTAGCGGCAAATTGCTTTTCTCACAATAGCAATAAATGAAGACAATTATGAGCAAATTCTATTCAGGCACCAGCGGATTAGTGGTGCCCATTCCGCAAATCTCATACCCTGCTGCGTTTCAGAGCAAAAGCCGCTTAACTTATTATGCGTCTATTTTTAACAGCCTTGAGGTCAACAGTTCATTTTATAAAATACCCATGCCGGCAACAGTAAGTAAATGGGTTGAAAGTGTTCCGGATAATTTTAAATTTACTTTCAAATTATCTAAAGAAATAACACATGTTGCTGAACTGCGTTTTAAGCGTAAAGACGTTTTAAATTTTATCCAGACAATCTCTTATGCAGGCAATAAAAAAGGATGTCTGTTGCTGCAGCTTCCGCCAAAATTGAAGATTGAAAAAATCCTTCAATTGAAAAAACTACTAAGTACAATTCGTATTGCTGATAAAAAAAATGAATGGAAATTAGCAGTAGAATTTCGCAACCGCACGTGGTATGATGAAGCATTATATAAACTGCTTGATCAATATAAAGCCTGCCTTGTAATACACGATCTGCCTGCTTCTGCGCCACCTTTAATAACTTCCGCCGCCGATTTTATGTATGTTCGATTTCATGGTACAAATAATCGTTATGGAGGCAGTTATAGTGATGCATTTTTACAGCAATATGCAGATCACATTAAAGACTGGATAAAGAAAAAGAAAACAGTTTATTTCTATTTCAATAATACAATGGGCGATGCTTACAACAACCTGCAAACTTTAAATAAATTGTTGTGACCGGTTCACGGCGTTTGTGCCGTTGTCAGGCGCTAACCAATAATCTATAATTATCTTTATTGCAGAGATCGCTTTGCTGCGCTTGCAATGATGTTGAAACAAGCATTTTGATTAAAATAATTATACAACAATGAAAGGTTTTAAAATAACATATCATGACGGCAATGAAATAAAATTTCATTATTACCTCGATGATGCACCTGTTACATGCCGCGCATTTGATGCACTATTGCCTTTTACAAGAATGTTTTATCACGCAAAAATATCAGGACAGGAAATATGGATTGATGATGTTCCTAAGCTTGATATCATCCAGGAAAATGCTTCTGTTTTTACGCAACCGGGAGAAGCAGTTTTTGGACTAATGAAACCTGCACGAACAAAAACAGCAAATTGTTTCGGCATTTATTATGGCGAGGGAAAAGGACTTGATGCAGCCAGTATTTTTGCAAAAGTTACTGATGAAGACAGCAAAAAATTAGCAGAATTAGGAGAACAAATCTGGAAGCAAGGCGCACATCAATTAACCCTCACAAAATGGAATGAGTAATATAGCTCATACTCGGCGAAGTTGTAAACTTCGCGCATTCACTTTTACCAGTGTAAATGAAATTCCTTTCAATATCTATTTCACTAAATAAAAATGCCGCTGTAAAAAGCGGCACTTTATTATTTATTTTATTTTTTATTTTATCTTATATGAATTCAGGGTGATTGTAGCTGTAAAAGATTCCGGATACTGGAAGTCCTCAACAGTTTTTATGATGCCTATATTTTCCGATGTATAATAATCGATCGTACCAGCCTGCAAGCCTCCAAAAGGCGTTTCAACAATTAGAGTTACTTGTGTATGAATAACATTTTTATAAGTCGAATCTTTTATTGACATTTTATAATCCCGCTTGATTAATTGACCCTGGCTAATCACCGGATATCCCTCGAAAGTTCCTGCATTATTATCCCATACTGCTCCTTGTGTCGTATCTTTTAAGAACAATACATTAAGCGCTGTTTGTTGATTAGAACTATAGTGGAAATTATAATACTGATAATAATTGATTCCCTGCTGTGAATAGTAATCAGAGTCTACTCTTGAACCTGATGTTACAAGTGTCAGCGTATATGATTGGCCGTTGATATTTTTTTTGTCTTTAGTTACCAGATCGGTAGATTTTATTGTTGATCCGGTATCTGATGTTGTGGTATACTTCCATTCAGTGCCCTTTGTTAACGGTAAATAAGTTGAAGCTTTGGAAAGAGGTGCACCACTTAAATTTTGTGTTGATGTTTTATCATTTGAAACATCTTTTGAGCAACCAATCATTGAAATGGCAAAAGCGAAGAATAAGAATTTTTTCATAAAGTAGTTATTTTATTTGATTAAAAATTGAAATGCAATATACGGATGAAACTAAATCTTTTTAAACGTTATTTCATTTTAATCTCAATTTAATTTTTATGAAATGATTTTATTTTTCGAGATGTTCAAAGAAAAGGAATTATATTTTGAAATTGCTTTTTATATGGAGAAAAAATCATCGCACATCAACTTAATTTATGTTACTTACTGCCACCATTTAAGCGGAAATTTTATTTTATCAACAGAACTAACTACAAGGTCAGGCTTGAACGCATAATGACTGAGGCGCTCTTTTTCTGCGATGCCTGAAAGCACCAATATTGTTTTATAACCCATTTGCACGCCACCCTGTATATCAGTTTCCATCGTATCGCCGACAACTGTTGTTTCTGCAGTTTCCAAACCAAGAAATTTTCTTGCAGAACGCATCATGATCGGGCTTGGCTTACCTGTAACAAAGGCTTTCCTGCCGGAGGCTTCTTCTATCATAGCAGTAGTTGCAGCGATGCCTAAATTATTCCATCCCGGTTTTTTTGGGGAAGGATCTCTGTTGGTTGTTATAAATTTTGCACCGGCTAATATCATGTCTACAGCGCGCTGCACCATTTCTAATGTAAAATTTCTGCCTTCTCCCAACACTACAAATTCAGGATCTGTATCAACCAGCGTGATGCCGTTTTCATGCAAGCTGGTAAGCAAGCCGCCTTCACCAAGTACGTAAGCAGTGCCGTTAGGACTTTGATCTCCCAAAAACTTTCCGGTTGCCATTGCGCTGGTATAAATATGGCGGTCTTCCACAATAATGCCCAGACGCTTCAGTTTGCGCACTACTTCAAGGCTGGTGCGCTGGCTGTTGTTGGTCATAAACGCAAAAGGAATATCATTTTTAATCAGGTGATTGATGAACTGGTCAGCGCCCTGTATCATATTTTCGCCGCTGTAAATAACGCCATCCATGTCAATTAATAATCCGTTTTTCATACAGGTTAATACAGTAGAATGATGGAATGTAACCTGTTTTCATACACGCATGGCTTTTATGTTGCTCTTCATAAGTTTAATGTTTTGCTTAACCTCTCATCTGAACAAGCACCAGTTGCACAGCTTTATTTCATTTTGCAACAAAGTAATCATTTTTAAAGTTCCTCATTTTTACGCATAAACTTTATCTTCGCTTCGTTTTTTAAATTCCCTTCTGCGGCAGCAAATATTATTTATGAAAAGGGCATGTCTTTTTTGTTTATCGGTTATTTTACTTTCTTCCTGTCTTAAAAAAGGAGTTACTACTCCTGGTGGTCCCGGCGGTATAGACACAACCGGCGGACAAAATATAGTGATCACCATCGCCGGAAGTACAGGCGGTTATGCCGATGGTCCATTACTCTCTGCACAATTCAATACCCCTTTCTCGCTTTGTTTTGATAATGCCGGTCATCTTTTTGTTGCAGATGAAGTAAATAACTGCATCCGTGAAATTGATACTTCGGCAGGTTTGGTGTCTACTTTTGCAGGCACGCCTGGGAGCAAAGGATATTTTAATGCGCCCGATTTAGCTGCGCAGTTTAGCTTTCCCACAGGCCTTGCGTTCGATAACAGCGGCAATGTATTTATTGCAGACCAGGGAAATAATGTTATCAGAATAATAAACTCCATTGACACTGTCGCAACTTTTGCAGGCACCGGCTCCGCGGCTTTGAAAGACGGAGATGATACCATCGCCGAATTTAATTTGCCAGAGAGTTTGGTTACTGACGCAGCAGGAAATGTATACGTAGCGGATGAAGGCAATAATTGCATCCGCAAAATTTCGCCGCAAGGTATGGTCACCACTTTTGCAGGCTCTGCTTCCGAAGGATACAAACAAGGCACTGGTGCGGGTGCGCAATTTAATTCACCTGAAGGAATCGCCATAGATCAATCCGGTAATCTATATGTATCTGATGCCGGAAATAATGTTATAAGAAAAATCACTTCTGACGGTGCAGTTTCTACACTTGCCGGTTCAGGAACTTTTGGTTATGCTGACGGCACGGGAGCTGCTGCGCAGTTTGCTGCTCCTGCAGGGTTAGCCGTAGATGCGGTGGGAAATATTTATGTAGCAGATGAATATAATGCGCGGATAAGAAAAATAACCCCCGCGGGAGTTGTAACTACCATTGCAGGAAACGGCATTTTAGGTTTTGAAGATGGAACGGGCGCAACAGCTGAATTTAATTATCCCACAGGTATAGCAATTGATGCTGCCGGAAACTTGTATGTAGCAGATCTCAACAACAACTGCATACGCAAAATAATGCTGCAATAAGCGTTTACAGTGCGTACCATAGAACCTATAGTGCGTACCATAGAACTTACAGTGTGAACCATAGAACTTACAGTGTGAACCAAAGAATTTATAGTGCGCACCATAGAATTTACAGTGTGAACCAAATCTTTTTATTGGTTAATTAATCGAGTTGTATAAATAGTAATTGAGTCTGAGTAAATATATTTCAAAGAAGTCAAGTCTGGGTCCCCTGGTCTATTTATCACAATAAAATAAAAGCCTCAGCGACAGACAAGATGAAAATATTTATTTTTACTTTTAAATAATAAATTCTGCTTTAGTCAAAACTAATCAGCAATGAAAACACGCAGCTTCTGGTTAAAATATTTTGAGGTGCTTTGTTTAATGCTTGTGGTTGTCGGCATTTTCGGCATGACGGATGCTGGTGCAACAATGGAATATGGTTTAGCCTCAAACCCAACAACCGTTCTACTTGCCATTGCCACAATGATCATTATCAGTTTTATTATTGCTTTGGCTTGGCAAAAAACTAATAAAGGCAATTACCTGCATAAATGGTTTCAGGGCATTATTATTTTTTATGTTGCTTACTACATCTCCACGTATGGCTTTGCGAAAATTTTAAAGACGCAGTTTCAACCTCCGCAAAATGTATTGGAAACACCGGTTGGTGATCTGAATGGTTTTTGGCTAACGTGGGTGTATTACGGTCATTCTCAAACGCTGGTTAATATTTTAGGCAGTATGCAGATAGGCGGTAGTATTTTATTGATGTTCAGGAAAACAAGATTAGCCGCTATTTTTTTATTGCTGCCTGTAATGGTGAACATTGATCTGGTAAATCATTTTTATGCCATCTCGCCGCTTGCCTATTTTAATTCTGCGCATTATACTTTTATCCTCTTGTTTTTATTATTTCTTGATTACGATAAGTTGAAAACTGTTTTCTCCTACAAAGGCACTATGCCGCTTAGGTTGCAGGCAGGCTTGCTTAATATTGCAAGAGTTGCAGTAATTCTGGCTGCATTTTTAAACGTCTATTTTTTAAAACAAAGCTTTGAACCGAAAACAAAACTTAATGGTGAATGGCAGGTTACATCTTACACAAAAAACAATGCAGTACTCGTGCCGAATGACTGTGAAGACAGCATTTGGAACAAGATATATTTTGAATGGCGCTACGGAGGATTGTTTCGCTACAATGCCAACAAAATTGAAGATAAAGATCTATATATTGATTATAAGGTGAACGAAAAACAGCATACTGTTTTTGTAAGTTTTTATACAGGAGATAACATTACAGATTCAACCCTTTTTCATTACCAGTTTATTAATGATAGTTTGCTCAACATGAATGGAATTTACAAAAAAGATGCTGTTGATTTGAAGTTGAAGAGGATTAAGTAGAATAAATTTGCTGCAAAAACTTTATCAAAAATTAATCTCACTAATACAAATCATTATTGCTTTTGTATTAAAATTTCTTAAAAATTTTCTGGTTGACTATTTTTAATCAATAACCTATATGCTTCAGATAATAAAGCAGGTTGATCTATTTTTATTCATAAAGTGATTATTGCAAATAGCTAAACCAATCACTAACTTTTAAATACAAAGCGGAGAAGAATATTCTTCGCCTTTTTTTATATTTTCAGAATCTTATTAAGCAAGAATACTCATTTAAACAGCGAACCCTCCTGGTTTACTTCAAACAAAATAGATTATTTTTTCTACGGGAAATTTCAGAATTAATTGTTTGATGTTCTTTTCATTTTCATTATAATGGTTTTACAGGTTGTGTTGAATGAGAAGATGTAACAACCCTTGTTCCGTTAGCTATTTTTAGACATAAAAAAAGTGCCTTATTTAAGGCACTTTTTATTGAAGGAAACGAGATTATCTTCCGCCGCCGCCTTGATTGCTTCCACGGCCACCTCCGTGGCTTGCTTCACCACCTTTACGTCCGGCTTCGCTTGCTTCTTCTGAATTGAATTCATGCGCGTTACCAGATTCATGAGAAGCTTTTCCTCCTTTGCTGGAGATTTCTTTTTGTTTTTCTTCATCCATTGATGCAAACCCTCTCTTGGAATTGTTGTTTCCTTGTTTTTCATTGTTAGGCATAACTACAGTTTTTAATTGTTACTAAAATTGATGTTACCTAATATGCTGAAATTATTTTGCCAAAAAGTGATAAAAAATGTTTTTTTTATAGCTCAGCCTTGCAAAGTTTTAGGTTTCAATTTTTTGTGTAAAATGTATAAACAAAGCATTTTCATTTTTATATAAGACCAAAAACTTTTGTAGAAAATGTTTTTTTGAAATGTAGAAAAATTAACCTGTTACCTTTTTATTCCAAAACCCTTTGCTGTATTGAATTTTGCAAAAAATTAAAATTTTATTTTACCATAACTTCATAAAACAAAATACTTTTTATGGAAAAAGAATACATCATTCCTGCGCAAACGCGCATAGGTCATGTGCATTTAAAAGTAAGTGATCTAAAACGCTCCCTTGAATTTTATTGTGAACTGCTGGGCTTTCAGATAACTACTACTTACGGCACCCAAGCCGCATTTATTTCTGCAGGTGGATATCATCATCATATTGGCTTAAACACCTGGCACAGCAAGGGTTTACCACCTGCGCCTGTTAACAGTGTTGGCTTATATCATACGGCAATTTTATATCCGGAGCGCAAAGACCTTGCAATAATTTATGATCGTTTGCGCAGAGTATATTATCCATTATCAGGTGCTGCGGACCATTTGGTTTCAGAAGCTTTGTATTTGGATGATCCTGATGGAAACGGTGTAGAATTATATTGGGACAGACCAAAAGAACTTTGGAAATATAATGCAGATGGTTCGCTTGTGATGGCAACCAATGCACTTGATCTCGAAGATCTGTTGAAGGAACTCGACAGCAATTCCTGATTATTGTAATGATAAAATCTTATGAAACGGGTCGTCTTTTTACAGGCGATATTGATTTTGTTATTGTCTTTCCTTTTACAATTTGGTTTTCATCTTTCAATCTTGCTATTGCATTTGCATAAGCTTCTTTCAAAAGTTTTTTCATATAAGTTTTAGGCAGTTCTTTTTCGTTGGTCAATGTTATATATCTGTATAAATTTCCTTTGCCAATTAATATTTTATCCGGATCATTAATTTCAGAACCGCGATTAAAACCAAAGTTTATATGATTGCTGAAAACAGCAATGCTGCAAAAAGCATCGCCTGCTTTTGCTGTTGGTGAAAAACCAACTGCCAAAGCATTGTAGTTGTCATAAATAAGTTCATTGCATTGCGGATATAAATTCCAGACAAAATCTCTTAACCAAAAAGTTAAAGCTTTCACAGATTCAGGAAATGCTTTTAAAAATTTAATAGGTCCTTTAATATCTTCTTTGGGCATGTGGAATATTTTTATTCTATCATAGATATTGCTTTGAGCTTATTTATTTTGTTTTGTAGAGTTTGTTTATCGGTTTGTGTTTTTGCAAGCGCATATGCTTTATCAAAATTTTGCTTTGCTTTTTCATTTGATACATCTGTGTATAATTCGCCGAGCAACGCAAAATAAAAATGATTGTCTTTCAAATTTAATTTCTCTGCTTCATTAATAGCTGCTGCTTTTCCATTTGCTTTAGAAAGCGCGTATGTTCTGTTAAGCGCTGCAATCGGTGAGTATTCTATTTGCAATAACCTGTTGTAAAGTTGTAAAATATTTTCCCATTTTTCTTTCGTGTTTTCTTTATGTGTATGCCAGTAAGCAATGGTTGCTTCTAAATGATATTTAGAAATTTTATTTCCGCTTGCCGCACTATTAAGAAAATATTTTCCTTTACTTATCAGTTCATCATTCCAGAGTTTTGTATCCTGATCTTCATATAAAATCAACTCTCCTTTTTCATTTGTCCGCGCTTCAAACCTTGATGCATGAAAACACATTAATGATAACAAGGCGTTTGTCGTTGGCTTATTCGTGCTGTTGTTTTCAACAAGCATAAAACACAAACGTATCGCTTCTAAACAAAGGTCTTTTCTTAATGTTGTGTTCTGACTTGTTGAATAATATCCTTCACTGAATAAAAGATATAAAGTAGTTAATACAACTTCCAGCCTCTCTTCAATTTCTTTTTCACAGGGCATTTCAATTTTTATTTTTTCTTCCCTTAATTTTTCTTTCGCTCTGAATAATCTTTTGTTGATTGTTTCTTTATGTGTAAGAAATGCATCAGCAATTTCTTCAATGCCAAAACCGCAAAGAAAACGAAGTGACAAACCAATTTGTGCTTCTTTCGAAATAGATGGATGACAAATTGCAAACATCATTTGCAATTGACTGTCGTTAATATTTTTTACAGAAAGATCAATATCAGGTTCATTAATTTCTTGCAGATTATTTTTTAATTGAGAAGAGATTTTATTTTGAAAAACTGCGCTTCGCTGCAAATAATTTTTAGCTTTATTTTTCGCAACGCTATACAACCACGCAGTTGGATTTTTTGGCAAACCTTTTAAGCCCCATGTTTCAGAAGCTGTTAAAAAAGTATCGCTTGCTATATCTTCAGCAATTTCTATTTCAGCAAAACCAAAGATTGCAGAGAGAACCGAAACGATTTTTGTGTATTCTGTTCGGAACAAATGTGGTATTAATTCCTGTTGCTGCATAAAAAACGCCTCTGCAAATGTACAGAGGCGTTTAAGTTTTTGTTTTAACTATTATCGTCCATTGGCACGATCTGCCGCACTTCTACATTGCCGCCAACCATCAATACGGGACAGCCTTTTGAAAGTTCTGCAGCTTCCTGCAAAGTGTTTGCTTTTACGATGATATAGCCACCGATCGCTTCTTTCATTTCTACATAAGGTCCATCAGTTATAACTTTATTTGGCTTTACTACTTTGCCCTCAGATGCAAGCCTGTTGCCGCTGTTAGCTAAAACATTTTGTGCAGCAAGGCTTCCCATCCAATCTTGCCACGGCTTCATCATTGCCTGTAATTGTTCGGGTGATGGCTGATCTGCAGTTGACGTAAAATCGCGCCGGAATACTAATAAGAACTCTTTCATAATCTTTAATTTTTAATTGTTATTTGAATTTGTTTTCTGCTTTCATAACAATTGAAAAGAAAAAAACAGGACAAAAGGAAAAATTATTTTTTAAGATTTTATTCAAAATAAAAACAAGGCTTATAATGCTTTTAAGAAAATCTGGTATGTTTTTAGAAAATATAGTTCTAAAAATATTTATGCAACTTCAACAACTTGGACAAACAATTGAACTGTTACAACAAAAATTAATAGCCGAACAAAAAAAGTATGATGAAGCTTTTGCAAACAACGAACAGCTGCAAAGTTTGAAAGCCAAAATAAAAGAAACAAAAGAGCAACTGCAAAAATATAAGCAGGAATATGATGAACAGTTCAATAAAAATATTGACCATTTCGACAGGCACAAAGCTTCCTCAAATTAATTAAATTTATCTTCAACTTTAGTTTTCAATTAAGCATTTTGTACCAGCTCACAAAGTTCTGTTTGCTGTGCTGCATTCATTAGCTTAATATCTACAGCCAATTTGGCATTTCCTCTAATTTTTTTATTGTATTATTTGCCCTTTGCCAGCCATGAGAATAATGTCCATTTGTAATAATTAAATATTCAGAAGGCAAAGCCATATTGTAACGCAGAATCTGTTCAAGCACTTTATCTTCCAGAAGCACGGTTGTCTCTTTGCACTCTACGATCATCCACGGCATTGCGTTTTTATACACAACAATATCGCACCGCTTTTTAAGATCGTTTAAAATAAATTCTTTTTCCACAGCCATCAATGCCGGAGGATATTTTTTTGTTTGAATCAAATATTGCAAAAAATTTTGCCGAACCCATTCTTCCGGCGTAAGGCGCACCCATTTTTTTCGCACTTCATCAAAAATAAAATGTTGAGCATTTTCTTTTTTTATTTTAAAATCATATTCAGGAAATTTCACCGGAAACATTCCCGAAAATTAAAAAATATAATCAACAAAACAATAAGAACGTGCTGACGCAAACCTTTATAAAAAATTAACTTTGACTAATGAAGTCGCTTCTTGAAGTAAAAGATCTATGTATAGATTTTGTAAAACACAATCTAATCTTTCATGCAATTGAAAACATTTCTTTCACAATAAACAAAGCTGAAGTTGTTGCAATAGTAGGCGAATCCGGCTCTGGTAAATCAGTTACTGCATTGTCGATTTTAGGATTGCTACCAACGAATATTTCCAAAATAAAAAGCGGAGAAATTCATTTTAATGAAAACATTTGTACCGATCTTTTAAAATGTAATAATGATATGCTAAAAAGCATACGCGGAAATAAAATAGCAATGATCTATCAGGAACCGATGACATCTTTAAATCCTGTGATCACTTGCGGAGAGCAGGTTTCAGAGGTTTTAAGAACTCACCAAAACATTTCCTCACTTCAGGCAAAAGAAAAAACAATTGATTTATTTCGTGAGGTAGAATTGCCAAACCCTAATCAAGTTTTTTACCGTTTTCCGCATCAGTTAAGCGGCGGCCAAAAGCAACGCGTAATGATTGCGATGGCACTAAGTTGTTCGCCGCAAATATTGATTTGCGATGAACCTACGACGGCACTTGACGTGCTTACTCAGAAAAATATTTTACTGATCCTGAAAAAATTGCAGAAGGAAAAAAACATCAGCTTGTTGTTTATTTCTCATGATCTTGGCGTGGTGAAAAACATTGCAGATAAAATAATGGTATTGTATAAAGGAAAAATTGTAGAAACAAATGATGCTGAAACTATTTTTTTAAATCCACAACATGCTTACACCAAAGCATTGCTTTTATGTAAACCAATTGTTCATAATAAAAATGAAAGATTACCTGTTGTGAGTGATTTTATAGATAATAAAAAAGAAGACAAAAAGGAACAAATAAAAATCATAACGGAAAAAAATAACGTGCCTGTTATTAAAGATCCTTCCAACATTTTAAAAGTAGAAAATATACAGGTTTGGTTTCCATCAAAAAATAATTTTTTTGGCAAACCTATTAGTTATAACAAAGCTGTTGATGATGTAAGTTTTAATATTGAAAAAAGCGAAACTGTAGGATTAGTAGGCGGTTCAGGCTGTGGCAAAACAACTTTAGGAAGAACAATTTTGCGGTTAATAGAACCAACATCAGGCAAAATATTTTTCAAACAAAAAGATATTTCAAGATTTAATAAGAATGAGACGCTCGCTTTTCGCAAAGATGTACAAATCATTTTTCAGGATCCGTATTCATCATTAAATCCAAGACAAAAAATTGGCGAGGCAATTGCAGAACCGATGTATGTACATCAAATGTATGATGATGAAAAAAAACGACAGAAAGAAGTTCTTGATTTGCTTGAAAAAGTAAATCTTCCTCCTTTTGCTTATCATCGTTATCCGCATGAATTTAGCGGTGGTCAACGACAACGGATTGTTATTGCGCGCGCACTTGCACTAAAACCATCTTTTTTAATTTGTGATGAATGTATTTCTGCGCTTGATGTTAGCGTGCAGGCACAAGTGCTTAATTTACTTAATGATTTAAAAAAAGATTTTAACCTTACCATACTTTTTATTTCCCATGATCTTTCGGCAGTGCATTATCTCTGTGATAAAATTATTGTAATGAATGAAGGAAAAATTGAAGAAATGGATGATGCAGAAAAAATTTGGAAATCCCCACAATCGGTTTATACAAAAAAACTTTTGCAAGCGGTTGAATACGAATAACACAATGAATAAAAAACATTGTACTATTTTTCTTTTTCTCTGTTAAATACTACCCGCAATTCCTCCTTTGATTTTTCCAAAACTTTTTTATCATCTGCGGATAAATTTTTGCCTCCGCGATTAATATAAAAATTAAGCATTGACATAGCTGATTGAAATGGCGTTGTTTTTTTTCGGTTACTCTTTTCTGCAGAACGTTTTAATGATAAAGCAATTTTATGCGGATCTTTACTTTTAAATATTTTTGAATCAAGATCAAGCGCATCGCTGGTTTCATTAACTTTCTTTGACCATTTTCTTGGAGAAGATTTTTTTGCTGCTTTCTTTGGAGAAGATTTTTTAGCAACAGCTTTTTTCGGTCTTGATACTTTCTTAGGCATAGCTTTTATTACAAAACTTTACAAGTATAGTACCACTTTTTATACAGTGCGAAAAATATTTTATTAATATAGCTGCTCATCATGTACAGGCTCATTAACTAAGTTTTTATTTGTAATAAATTTATTTCTCCATGCCGTGAAAGCCGCAAGCAATTCCATGATAATTAATAATGCCAATGCTATTGATAAATTAAATTTCTCTGCGATAAAACCAATGATTGAAGGACCGGTGAGAAAACCAATCAGTCCACCGGTTGTAACCATTGCATATCCTTCAACAGTTGTTGTGCCTGGAATGTTTGCAGAAGTTCTAAAAAGTACGGGAACTATGCAGCAACAACCAAAACCGATCATTATATAGCCTGCAACTGCAACAGCAATTATCGGTGCTACTACAACAGTAGCAAAACCTGCAGCAGCAAGCAAACATCCTGCAACAACAATTTTTTTGCTGCCTATTCTTGAGATCAAATCATCACCATTAAATCTACCAAATGTCATTGCAATTGAAAAGCCGGCATAACCCAAACTTATTAAAGGTTTTGGTGCAATGAGTATTTCTTTAAAATAAATAGCACTCCAATCTGCTACGCAACCTTCAGCCATAAAACTAACCATGCAAATAAAAGAAATACCAAGAATGGTTAATGAAGGCAATTTAATGCCCGAGCCGGAATGAATAATATCGCGATGCGTTAGTAAATTTTTTTTCCTGGATAAAATAATTATTATTATGATGAGTGCGATAAAAACTATTTGCAAACCCGAACCAATGTTTACTGAAAACATAAGCGCAGCAAGGCCTGCGCTCGTTGCACCACCAAGACTGTACATGCCATGACAAGTGCTCATCATAAGTTTATTATGTTTTTTTTCAAGCAGATTAACTGTAGCATTTGCAGACATGCTATTAAGAAAACTCATCATTCCAAAGCAGTACAAACAGATCCAAAACATGATTCGGTTCACAGAATTTATTTGCAAAATCATAATGCAGCAAAGAATAATATAACCATTCGCCATCCATTTACCGATAGTTATTTTACTAAAAATTTTTGTTGAAAGCAACACACCTGTAATTGCGCCGAGCGGCGATAGCAATAAAGACAAACCGAGGCTTCCATCAGAAAAGCCAAGCCTGTGTTTGATGCCGGGAATGCTTGCAACCCATGTTCCGAATAATAAACTTGAAACAGAAAATAAAAAACCAACAGTAAGCGCAGTTTTATTTTTTATAAAAGAAGAAATATTTTTAACCATTATGGTTATTCCTTTTTATAAAGATAAATCAAGAAGAAAAAGAATTGTTTGGCATAAATATTTATTGATGAACATCAACACAATTAATATAAAAGATTACCTTCGATAAAATCAAAAACATTTATGGCAGAAACATGGAATAAAAAAGAAAGAGAAAAGAAAAAGCAGCAGGAAAGAAATGCAAAAGCCGAAAAAAAACAAGAAAGAAAAGAAAATGCAAAACCAAAAAGTTTTGATGATATGCTTGCCTATGTTGATGAAGATGGAAACTTGTCTGCAACTCCGCCTGATCCAAGAAAAGCCAGAAAAATAAAATTAGAGAATATTGAAATTGGTGTGCCAAAACAAAAAGAAGTTGATCCTGCTGATTTGATAAGAAAAGGAACAATTACTTTTTTTAATGAATCCAAAGGATATGGTTTTATAAAAGATGCGCAAAGCCAGGAAAGTATTTTTGTACATGTCAATGGATTAAAAGATGCCGTAAAAGAAAACAGCAAAGTTATTTTTGAAATTGAAATGGGTCACAAGGGACCAAATGCTGTTAATGTAAAACTCGCTCCATAAAAAAATAATTACAATTCAAATTTATCATCCTTTAAAAATTTCAATAAAAGTTTTGATTCTGCCTGCATTATGATAAAATAAAATCATAATAAATATCAAACACTTTTAAAAATGAAATTCAATCTTTGTAAAATTTTTTTTCCTGCTTTTGCTTTATTGTTTTTTTTATTTGGTTGTAAAAAAGTTTCAGTTGAAGTAACACCTCCTATAAATACTGACACTGCTCACACAGTTGATCAAAATTATTATACTGTTTCAGGTCTTTCAGATTCTTTGCCAACCGGTGAAATATTTCTTACAGAAAATGCACCAACAAATGGCATGCTGCTTATCCTAAATCAAAATGGATATGTTATCAAAGAAAAGCCATTGCCTGTTAATGTTCAAAATCTTCAGAAATGGGTTATTAATGGGCAAACACGATACACTTATTTTTATACAACGCTAGTGACGCCGGGTTGGGGTTATGAGAATATTTGCGATTCAAATTTTAATGTGCTTAGTACGGTGCGACTTTTATCTTATGGAAATATTGATAGCTCTGTCAGTGATGAACTTGACGAACATGAATTTATTTTATTAGGCGATAATCATTATATCTCAGAGGCGTATTATGTAGAAAATCCATCGAATATTCCTGATAGTTTACATCCTTCACCTAAAGTAAAAGTTGATGCGTGCATTATCCAGGAAGTAAACAATGGGCAGGTAATTTTTCAATGGGATGGAACGCAATACCCTGAATTATATGCAAGCAGCGTACAGAATAATAACTTCAGCGACAGTGTTGATGTGCTGGATTATATGCACATGAATTCTATAGCAATTGATTCAGCAGATAATAACCTGATAGTATCTTTTAGAAATTGCAATGAGATCGTAAAACTAAACCGTACAACCGGTGCGATAATTTGGCGTCTTGGCGGACACAACAGCGATTTTTATCAAACACCTGATGAACTTTTTCTTCACCAGCATTATCCAAGATTAATTGAAAACAGTCAAACGCTGATATTTGTTGATAATGGAGACATCACCTTACGCCCTTACAGCCGCATACTTGAATTTCATTTGGATGAAGTGAATAAAGTAATTACACGCTTCAGTTTTTTTAATGTTCCTGATGATTTTATTCAATTTGCAGGTTCTGTAAAAAAAGAAGGTGATGATTATTTTATCGGAGGTGGTTCCTCTCCTTACTCTTTGGAAGTAAATTATATTACCAATCAAAAATTGTTGCGCATCAACCAAAAATATGCGAGCTATCGCGCGATAAAATATTAGCAATGCATGCGAATTTTTTATAAGAAAAATTTGCTGCGCAATTATTTTTTGATTTTTCTAACTGTGATTTGATTGGAATGTAGAAGAAAACTTAAAAACTTTTTTTCGCGCATTTAATCAGATAATGTGAATTTATAATTATTTTGCTTTCAGCGAGGATACATATTCAAAGCTTCTATCGAACCAGAGTTTAAATTCTTTCATACTGAAGAAAACCTTTTCCGGCACCAACACAAATTCTTTCTTCACCCTGCCATAAGATACAAATAAAGTTGTTTTGTATTTTTTCAAAAATTCTTCCCTTTCTTTTTCAGGAAGCCGAAGCCCGAATGTGCCGTCCTTTTCAAAATAAGAAAACATGTGCCCGTTAAAAGAAGTGTAGGGAACTGTTGCACCTTTTAATTCAATTTTAGGATTGGTATCAACAATTTTTTTATAAACATCAAGCTTATCCTGGCTAATATTGATGCCTGATTTTTTTGTTGCCATTTATTGCTAACATTTTTTTATTTCATCGAATGCAGGCCGATCATGTTGCCTTCGGTATCTTCTGCCAGCGCAATAAAACCATAATCACCTATGCCCATTTTTTCACGCACTATTTTGCCGCCTGCTGCTTCTACACGACCTAATTCTGCATCAATTTCTTCTGTACTGAAATAAACCATTGTGCCACCCATTCCGGGTTTCACCATATCTATCTTTACCAATGCGCCGCTTGTGCCAAAACCGTTTTGATCAGCAGGAAAAGTAGCATATTTCATTTCCACATGGTTGGGATTATTCATAGGCAGATCCGTAAGCTCGCATTTGAATACTTCTGTATAAAATTTTTTTGCACGGTCAAAATCTGAAGTATAAATTTCAAACCAATTAACTACATTTTTCATGTTATGATTTTTGAAATTGAAAATAATAAAAATCGTAATCCGAACTGCTTAAATATTAACGGGAAATTTTTGAGTAGAAGAATTTATAAAAAAAGCGCCCTTCCATTGAAAGCGCTTTAAAGAATATTGTGTAATTAAAGAACTTATTTAACCAGTATCATTTGCTTTGTGCCAACTAAATTTCCGTCAACAAGTTAATTAATAACACTCAAAAAAATAATCAACTTTTACTTAACTTAGCTTCAGTTAAACTGATGAATTTCAATATCATTCTTTTTTTATAAAAAAGACCTCGACGAATTATTTCTATACATTATTGATATGTTTAAAAATATCCATGATATGGATCTTGAGCAGTTTGACTCTGACAAAAAAATAAAGACTTATTGGGGTCAGGTTTATGACATAGAACAATTAACTGAACATGCCATCGTACATGTTATGAGGCATAGAAGGCAAATTGAGAAGTTTAAAATATTATTGGGTGAAAAGAAATAAACTCATCGCCCAGGTAAGAACATTACAAGGTGAAAATTATCTTTGGCGAACAATAAGGAATAAAGATCATGAGCAAAATAATTATAGACTGCGGAATATCATTGGATGGCTTTTTCGCGGGTGATAACAGAAGTCCGGAGAACCCAATGGGCGGTGTTTCACAAAAAATTCACCAATGGATGTTTAAACAAAAAGCATTTTGGAAACACCTGAATATGGAAGACGGTGAAGAATATGGTGCAGACAGTAAATTGATTGATGATGTGTTTGCCAGAACAGGTGCGTACATTATGGGAAAGCGAATGTTTGAAGAAGGCGAAGCTGTTTGGCCGGAAGATCTATTCAAAGAAGATGTGTATGTTCTCACTCATGAAAAACGCGAGCCATGGGTGCAAAAAGGTACAACAACTTTTTACTTTATGAATGATGGAATATACAGCGCATTAGACAAAGCAAAACAATCAGCCAAAGGAAAAGATATAAGGATACAAGGCGGCGCGAATACTATTCAACAATATATAAACGCAGGACTTGTGGAAGAATGTTTTCTTCACATTGCTCCCGTTTTTTTAGGAAGCGGTATCAGATTGTTTGACGGCATTGACAAAGACATATATGACCTTCAGATTGCAGAAGTAATACCATCAGACTCAACAACACACCTGCGATATAAACTGATGAAGAAATAAAAGCTGTTGGTAAAATGAAGAGAAAAAAGATTACGATATTATAATACCATTTCAATAATTAACCTTGTTATATTTACATGCCTATCCAAAAGAAGCAGGTATATAACAAATGCCCAAAACCAAAACATATTCAGCCAAAATTAAAAGCTTTCTCAAGGTTTTAGGACCGGGCATAATAACAGGTGCCAGTGATGATGATCCTTCAGGCATTGCTACTTATTCGCAGGCAGGCGCACAGTTTGGACTTGCAACTTTATGGACGGCGCTGCTCACCTTTCCTTTAATGGCAGCCATACAAGGCATGTGTGCAAGAATAGGTTTGGTAACTTCACAAGGCTTAACTGTAACACTAAGGCAACATTATTCAAAGCCTTTGCTCTATACAATGTTACTCTTTAGTTTTCCTGCAATTACACTAAACATTGGTGCAGACATACAAGGCATGGGTGCCGTTGCGCACATGATCTTTCCTGCCGTACCTGTGTTTGCTTTTTGTATAGCGTTCACTGCAGTGTTGTTGTTTATCATCATACGATATCCTTATCAAAAAATAGCGATGATCTTAAAATGGCTTTGCCTTTCATTATTGCTTTATATGATCGTTCCATTTATGGTGAAACAAAATTGGACCTTGATCGCAAGAAATACTTTTATACCGACTATTAAGTTCAATAAAGATTTTATTTCAATATTGGTTGCCATACTTGGTACTACTATTTCACCTTATTTATTCTTTTGGCAGGCAACGATGGAAGCTGAAGATATTGCACACAGCAAAAGAAAAGTTATGGTGAATAAGCGGGTTCTTGAAAACATGAAGGATGATGTAAATACCGGAATGCTTTTATCTAATGTGGTGATGTTTTTTATCATTCTCACAGCAGGCAGTGTATTGTTTCCCGCAGGCATCACACACATAAATACAGTTGATGAAGCTGCAAAAGCACTGGAACCTTTAACAGGTAAATTCGCTTATATAATTTTTGCTCTGGGTGTAATGGGAACAGGACTTTTAGCCATTCCTGTACTCGCAGGTTCGCAATCTTACATGCTTGCAGAAACCTTCGGATGGAAAGCAGGACTGGATAAAAAATTTCCGCAGGCAAGATCATTTTATATCTCTATAATTATTTCCTTGTTAGTCGGTTTGTCTCTTGATTTTTTAAATGTCAGCCCAATAAAAGCATTGCTTTATACAGCCATAGCTTATGGACTTACTGCACCTGTTTTAATTGCCATCATACTGCACATTGGTAATAATAAAAAGATAATGAAGACACATACAAACTCTGCCATTTCAAATGTTCTCGGATTCATTACTTTATTATTAATGACTGCTGCAGCAATTGCATTAATATATTTCTTATGTGCATAAATTTGAGTTATTTTAAAATAAATCTTTCTTTAGTTAAGGAACATTGCTAAAGAATAAAACCTCATCCAGCATGAAAAAGACAGTCTTACTAATCACAGCGATCGCCACATCATTCTGTTTTGGTTTTGCATTTAAAACAGTAATAACAAAACAATCTGATGACGAACAAATGAAAAAAGTAACCGGCATTGGCGGTATCTTTTTTAAGTGTAATGATCCTAAGAAAATGAGAGATTGGTATAAAGCAAATCTTGGATTAAATACCAACGCATACGGAGCAGTTTTTGAATGGTACCAGGGAGCAGACAGCACCAAGAAAGGTTTTACCAACTGGACTCCCTTTAAAGAGACAACAAAATACTTCGACCCTTCTACAAAAGATTTTATGATCAACTACCGCGTTGAAAATTTAGACGCGCTTGTTACCGAATTAAAAAAGAATGGCGTAACCATTGTGGACTCAATAGAAACTGTTGACTATGGTAAGTTTGTGCATATACTTGATGTGGAAGGTAACAAAGTAGAGTTATGGCAACCGAACGATGTAGCCTACGAAAAATTAGGAAAACAAATGGGTGCCAAAACAACGAAGTAAAATTATTGTACAACCTGGCGAGTGCCAGACAATTTCTTGCAGTCATGCCCGACACCGATCGGGCATCTGCTTTAGTCATTGCTGAGAATTCATCGACATACCTGCGAAGGCAGGTAATTTTCTAAACGAAAGCGATTGCAATTTGTGAGCTCCCGCCTGCAGCGGAAAGACGTCTTCCATCCTCCAACTCTCTACAAAAAAGATCGCACTTGCACTGGCTCCTGCACGACGTGCATGGGGTCATGTACGACGTGCATGGGGTCATGTACGACGTGCATGGGGTGATTTATGTCGTGCATTGGGTCATGTACGACGTGCATGGGCTGATTTATGTCGTGCATGAGGTGATTTATGTCGTGCATGAGGTGATTTACGTCGTGCATGAGGTGATTTACGTCGTGCATGAGGTGATTTACGTCGTGCATGAGGTGATTTACGTCGTGCATGAGGTGATTTATGTCGTGCATGGAGGTGATTTACGTCGTGCATGAGGTGATTTATGTCGTGCATGAAGCGATTTAGGCCAAGCAAGAGAGGTGTTGCGGGAAAAACAAAACTCTACAAGTCTTTCCCGCGACTTGTCCGCCTGAGGAGAAAGGCGGGAATCTGCTGATTTGTTTATAGGTGTATACCATTTTTGGAGAAAATAGTTATTTGGGATTGAGGGGAAGAAGAGGGAAATTTGTGGTGTACTTAATAATAATACCTTATGATTCAAGAATACGAAAACTTATTACGCACTATCATAACAAATGTTTTAGGTTCAGTAGATGAAACAGATTTTAAGGTTACTTCTGAAAGAATAGATAAATGGAAAGAAAAGAGAGAGATTGAAAAGAAAAAGTTTGACGGTATTCTACTAGAACCCAGGATTTTATATTATTCAGACTTTTATGATTTAAGTATTATAATTTCTAAGAATTGGGAAAGATTTCAACCGATTTTTAACGATAAAAAAAGGTTTGATATTTTATTTTCGGAAATTGAAACTTTTCGAAATACAATATCCCATGGTCGCCAACTTTTACCATATCAACAACATCTTCTGGAAGGAATAGTTGGTGATTTAAAAACAAAATTAGTTATACATCATAATAAAAATATGAATTCAGATGATTATTTTATCAAACTGTTAAAAATATCTGACAGTTTAGGGAATGTTTGGGATGGCAATGGATTGAGGCTTGGAATGATAACTGATAATACTTTACGTGTTGGAGATACTATTGAATTTCTGATTGAAGCTTATGATCCCAAAGGAAGAGATATAACATATAAGATTGAATGCGGAGATATTACTCTGACAAGTCACACGAATACTTTTTCTTTTACAGTTAATAAATCGATGATCGGCAGATTGAAAGGAATCCGAATCGAGGCGTCCACTGAAGCGGAATATAAAAATACTTGCGGAACAGATTTCGTGTTTAGTATATTACCCTGTTTGGCGTAGTCTCCAGACTACGTCATCGAGTTAGCAAATCTTAGATTTGTTCTGCCCTTGTTCTTCACCAACAACTAACATACACCTTCGCCGCGTCTATTTTATCAAGGCAAAAGAAATACACGTCATTCCCTCGAAGGCGGGAATCTGCTGTTGTTGTATCATCATAAATGTGTAAAAGCAAATTCCTAATCAGGTTGGCAATGACGGCAAATTGATATTGACTTGCAGGTTAATGTTCCATCAACCTGAACAAAATTTCCTAATTTCATTGCTACAAAACTTACTATGAAAATTGCTGGTTGTTTGCTTTCCTTACTTATTACCATCGCGCTGATCTGTGTTTTAAATATTCAATTACCTGCAAACGGAGGCAAGACTCCGAGGCTCGGTTATTTTCTTTCTCCCCAAAAAGGTTTCTGGCAAAATGCAGAGCGTGCTGATATTTCTTTTAACGGCAACTTAAAACTCCCGGGGCTGAAAGGCAATGCAGACGTGTATCTTGATGAAAGATTGGTGCCGCATATTTATGCTGATAATGAAGATGACGCATTTTTTGTACAGGGATATATTCATGCAAAATTTCGTTTGTGGCAAATGGAATTTCAAACCTATGCAGCAGCAGGAAGGCTTAGTGAAATAATGGGCGCGCAAAGCAATGGCACAAATTTTTTAAACATTGATAAATATTTCAGAAGGCTTGGAATGGTATATGGCGCTGAAAATGCATTGCAAACTGCACAGGTAGATGATGATACTAAAAATGCAATGGATGCTTACACTGCCGGCGTGAATGCGTACATAAATTCACTGCACGAACAGGATTATCCGATAGAATATAAACTGCTTGATTACAAGCCTGAGCAATGGACAAACTTAAAGACCTGTTTGTTTCTTCAATACATGCGATATGATCTGAGCAGTTATGATAATGATTTTGAAATGACCAATGCAAAAACTGTTTTAACAAAGCACCAGTTTGAAAAATTATTTCCTTACTATGAAGATTCTGTTGAAACAATCATACCAAAAGGTACAGTATTTTCAAAGCCATCGATTTCGCTGAAAGTGCCTGCCGGCGCGGACTCGCTGTATTTTAATTATAAAGACACGATTCATTTTCCTGCAAGACCAATTGTCCCTGATAAAAATAATGGAAGTAATAACTGGGCAGTTTCGGGATCGAAAACACAAAGCGGCAGACCAATTTTATGCAATGATCCACATCTTGATCTTAACCTTCCTTCACTTTGGTATGAAGTGCAAATATCCACACCATCTTACAATGCTTATGGTGCTAGTTTGCCCGGCGCTCCGGGAATTATTATTGGCTTTAATGATAACTGTGCTTTTGGTGAAACGAATGCAGAAAGAGATGTAAAAGATTATTATGAAATAAAATTCAGAGACAGCACGATGCAGGAATATCTCTATAACAATGAATGGAAGCAAACTGTTTTTCGTAATGAAATTATTAAAGTAAAAAATGGTGTTGATGATACAGAACATATCGCGATGACGGTTTGGGGTCCTGTGATGTATGATAAAAATTATAGTGATAAATTAAACGATAATAAATCTTATGCTGTGCGATGGACAGCGCATGACGGGCACAATGAACTGAAAACTTTTTTACTGCTTAATAAAGCAAAAACTTATAATGATTATGTTACAGCGATCACTACATTTTATTGTCCCGGGCAGAATATGATCTTTGCCTGCAAGAATGGAGATATCGCAATAAAACAACAGGGCGGATTTGCTGCAAAGTGGCGTGGACAGGGCGATTTCGTAATGCCCGGCTTCGATAGCAGCTATGCATGGAAGATAATTCCAGACAGTGAAAATATTATTTTACACAATCCATCGCGTGGCTTTGTAAGCAGTGCAAACCAGCAACCGTATGATACATCATATCCTTATTATTTAGGCAGAGACCGCTATCAATATTTCAGGGGAAAAATTATCAATCGCTATTTATCATCCATGCAAAATATCTCTGTTGAAGACATGCAAAAAATGCAGACTGATAATTACAATTTACTCGCTGAAATGGCGAAGCCTTTTTTATTAAAATATATTGATGAGAAAAGTTTGGATGAAAATGAAAAAAAATATCTCGATATTTTTAAAGAATGGAATTTAAGAAATGATGCAAATGAAATTGGTCCAACTATATTTACTCCCTGGTGGGATAGTTTGAAATATTGCATGTATCATGATGAAATGTCTCAAACAAATTTGCCCATGCCGCCAATAGAATCTTCTGTAATGCTTGCTGCCCTTAAAGATTCTGCGTATGAATTTGCAGATAATATTAATACGCCGCAAAAAGAAACGATGCGTGATATTATTACCCTGGCATTCAAAAAAATAATTCCTGTTTTGCAAAAAGCAGAGAAAGATAAAATACTTGTTTGGGGTAAATTTAAAGACAGCGGTATAAAAAATTTGTTGAGCATTCCTGCATTCAGCAGGTTTCATTTGTTTGCAGGAGGCGGCGATAATATTATTGATGCTTATAAAAAATACAATGGACCAAGCTGGCGAATGATCGTACAACTAACTGATGAAACAGTAGCTTATGGCATTTATCCCGGCGGACAAAGCGGCAATCCCGGAAGCACATACTACGACAGCTTTGTGGATAAATGGGTTGATGGAAAATATTATCGTCTTGTAATTTTATCTAAGGAAAATATATCACAGCAAAAGAATTTAAAAGGCAAAATAACCTTCAGTAAAAGCTAAAACTATTTATGAAATTCATTGTTTCACTTTTACTAACAGCATTCTTAGCATACGTTATTTGCCTGTTTCTGCCGTGGTGGAGTTTTGCAATCACATCTTTTATAGTGGCACTTACCATACAGCAAAAAGGCTGGAAGTCTTTCGTATCAGGCTTTTTGGCGCTTTTTATTTTTTGGGGTTTGTATGCTTTTATCTTAGACAATAATAATCATCATCTCTTATCAACAAAAATAGCGGAACTGTTTCCGCTGAATGGATCTTATGTTTTGTTGCTTGTTATCACTGCTTTTATCGGCGGAATTATTTCAGGCTTCGCAGCATTAACCGGAAGTTTTACAGGAAAGATGTATCAATAAATGTATGCATGAATATTTTTAAAATAATTTATTTAGCTGCATTCTTTTTTATTGCTGATTGGTCATTCTCACAAGATCAAACAAGTATTTATAAAGAAACTTATCGCCCGCAGTTTCACTTCTCTCCTGCCAAAAACTGGACAAATGATCCGAACGGATTATTATTTTACAACAATCAATATCATCTTTTTTATCAATCAAATCCATTTGCAAATGTTTGGGGACACATGAGTTGGTCGCATGCAATAAGCAACGATCTCATTCACTGGAAACCTTTGCCCATTGCCATAAAAGAAGAAAATGGTGTTATGATCTTTTCGGGAACATGTGTTGCCGATGTCAATAACAGCAGTGGTTTCGGAGCAAATGGCAAAGTGCCGCTTGTGGCAATTTATACAGGAAGCACCGATAGTTTACAAACACAAAATATTGCTTACAGTTTAGATGATGGCATTACGTGGACTAAATATAAAAGCAATCCGATTCTCGATTTGCATAAAAAAGATTTTCGTGACCCAAAAGTTTTTTGGTGTGATGAAAAGAAATATTGGGTAATGATTTTAATGCTTTCCACAGAACATAAAGTGCAATTTTATAGATCAAAAAATTTATTGAACTGGAAATTTTTAAGTGAATTTGGTCCTGCCGGAGACACAAGCGGCGTTTGGGAGTGCCCGGATCTTTTTAAGGTTTTTGATAGAACAAATACTTATCACAAATGGACTTTAACCATGAGTGTTAATGGTTCAATGCAATATTTTGTTGGAAGCTTTGATGGCATAAAATTTAAAAATGAAAATGATCCAAAGAAAATTTTTCGTCTTGATTATGGACCAGATTATTATGCAGCAATTTCTTATAACAATATTCCTGCAACACAAATGCCTGTAATGATGGGCTGGGTAAATAATTGGAGTTATGCTAATGATATTCCAACAAGTCCTTGGAAAGGTGCAATGAGTTTGCCACGATATATTACTTTCAAGAAATATGATAATGATTTCATTCTATTGCAACAGCCGATTGAAAAAATAGATTCTCTAGATAGTGATTTTTATATTTTAGGCCAAGAAAGCCTTACCAATAAAGAAACACAGCTTAATATCAAAAGTTCGCAATTTGAAGCTGATATTGTCTTACAGCCTTCATCAAAAGCTATTGCAGGAATAAAAATTGCTGTTGGAGAAAATCATTTCGCTGAAATCGGTTATGATGCTGCGCGAAATATTTTATACCTTGACAGAAGCCATTGTGCTAATCAAAACTTTAATGCCAATTTTGAAAAGATGAATTACTTCGAAACACAACTGCAACCACAAAATAATTTTATTAAACTAAAAATATTTTATGATAATAGTATCATTGAAGTGTTTGCTAACAATGGCGAGAAAGTAATGACAGCTCAAATTTTTCCGAATGCAAATGACAACGGAATAGTATTGTTCAGTAAAAATGGAAATTGCGTTTTTCCATTTGGAACAATTTTGAAAATAAAATCTATCTGGCAATAATAATTTGAAACAAAAGGCAAAAGTTATCCTATCATAATTTTTGCTCTGCATCAGGATTTATTATACGAAATACAATACCTGCAATTGCACCGCCAACCAATGTTCCCAATAAATATATCCAGATGATATGCCAGCCAAAAACGCCAAACACAGACGCACCAATGGCTACAGCTGGATTGAACGCACCGCCTGAAACAGGGCCAAGAACATAAGCCATTGACAAAACAGTAAAGCCTATTGCAAGTCCATAGTAACTGTTGCCTGCAGTCTTTGCAGAAGTTGCAACATTTAAAACAACATAAGCCAATGCAAAAGTGCCAATCATTTCAGCAACAAAAGTTCGTCGCGGAAAATCATTTGAAGCAAGTTTACCGGCATAACCGAACACATGAATAGCAACCATAACTGCGACAACAGCTCCTGCAATTTGAACCATCCAGTAAATAAACATGTCTTTCAACAAAAGCTTTCCACGAATGTAAACTGCCAGTGAAACAGCAGGATTATAATGCGCACCCGAAATATAACCGCCTGCATAAATCATTACCATTAATGTAGAACCGATTGCTATTGGCGCAAGCGTGCCGCCTTTGCTGCCTGCCATGCAAACAGCAAGCACTAAAAAGAAAGTGCCAATAAATTCAACGAGATATTTTTTCATGTTAGTTGGTTTTAAGTTTAATGAGATACTAAAATAATTTTAAATAGAATAATCTAAAAATATTTTTATCAACGCTGATTAGTTATAGAATTTTTTTGATTCAATACTAATTCGTCGCGAGATCTGCATTGATTATTCCATAACCAAAATCTCCACCATGCTTTGGATAGCGGCTGGAACTTTGCTCTAATCTTTCTAAAACCTGGTCTCTTGTCCATGTTGGATATTTACTCCATACAAGCGCTGCAATGCCTGCTGCTGTTGAGGTTGAGACAGATGAGCCGCCAACTGTTGTTGGCACATCGCCTGTCATTGCAAGTGTTATCGGATGTTGTCCGTCACTTGTTCTTTCCATTACAATCACAAAATCTATCTGGCTTCCCTGGTGGCAATCATCACAATTATCCAATGTTGTAATATTATCTTTTACACCGGTCATTGCTTCAACCTGTTTCATTGTTGCAGGAAAAATTACACCGAACCAACTCGCATCCCAACTGAATGAAGTGCCGCCTGCGCAAAAGATAAGTTTGCCTTTTCCATAAGCATATTTTATTGCATCAGCAATTTGAGAACTATTGGTAATTCTTCCCATGCTCATGCTAATAATTTTTACTGTATCATTATTCCCTGCATAAGTAAAAGCATCACTCACACCTTTCACTTCTTTGCTTTCATCCAGGTAAACATCTTCTGCTGCATGGCAAGTTATAAGATTGCAATTATAAGCAACACCGCATGAAGAACCAACGGTGCCGCGGGGTGCCGCGCATTCGCCTGCCATAGCTGTGCCATGTCCGCACACATCATCAATGGTGCCGCCGGGAAGTGTGACCATTTTTTGAATCGTTCTTCCGGAAGATAAACCCTGGTTAAAATTTGATCCAAGATTATCCTGATCAGGACTAACACCTGTATCAATAATCATAACAGTAATTCCTGAGCCGGTTGATTTTGTCCATGCATTTTGAATATTATGATATGCATAATTCCATGAGACTTCCGCATCTGGAGCAACTACTGTATAATCAACACCATTTACTAAACCTGTATTGCCATCATAGCCTCCGCAACCACTGCCGCTGATGATGCTTGTTTCAGTTTTTTGTTGGCCAAATTCTTTTCATACGTTCCGGGATCATAACCCATCGGCTCTGCATATCTCACTAAATTACTAGCACGTAAAAGCGTAATTGTTTTTATATCTTTTACATAAACATCTATTACAGGTAAAACATTTTCTTTCCAAACCTCGAGCTGCGTTGGTTTTAAAGAAGGCTGGCTATTTTTTTCTGAATTATAAATAAGATCAAGCACTTGCTGTTTGGCAGTTTGCCATTTGCTTTCTTTAATATTTATTTTAGTAAGCTCATCATCAACATTTATTTCATTTGCAGGTTTATATCCTATTGAAAGTATATGATCGCTTTGCTGCAAAGCACTCCAGATTACTTTATCAGAAACATCTTTCCAGTCGAAACTTTTATTTTGTGCAAGCTGGTGGCGAATGATATTATTAATTTGTTGTGTTGTTAAAAGTTGCGAAGTATCGTTGCTGTTAATTGAAACTTCATTAGTTTGTGATGTTTTATTACAACCAAACATAAAAAAAATGCCGACGAAGGCAATCATGGTAAAATATTTTCTCATCCTATTTTTTTTGGCAAGATAAATGGTTTGATAACAATTTAGTAAATCATGTCAAAAAAAATTCTGCAGGTGCTTATTAAAACTTCCTTTTATTTTGGTTGATATTTTACATTGAAATTCCTTTATGAGAAAATTGCTCTTTGCCTTATCAGTTACTTTATTCTTTACACAAATATTAATTGCACAAAAAATTTCAGGGACCGTTACAGGATACTTTGATGAGCCACTAAGCTTTGCATCAATTATTGTTAAAGGCACGTCCATCGGCGTTTCAGCTAATGATAGTGGTAAATTTTCAATGTCATTACAACCCGGAACTTATATTTTGCAATGCGCTCACGTTGGTTATACCACTGCAGAAAAAAAAATAACGATCTCTGAAAGCGCCGCTGTTGTTAACTTTCAGCTTGAGGTAATAACTTATTATTTAAAAGATGTAAAAGTAAAATCCGGTCAGGAAGATCCTGCTTATGAAATTATTCGCAATGCAATTAAAAAGCGTGCTGAATATGAAAAAGAACAACAAAAATTTCAGTGTGAAGTATATATTAAAGGTCAATTGCAGTTGCGTAATTATCCAAAGAAATTTCTAGGCAACCCCGTTGATTTTGAAGATGGCGACACGAGCAAAAAGAAAATGATCTTTTTATCAGAGACATTGGCAAAGTACTTTGTGGATCAGCCAAACACAAAAACTGAAGTTATTTCTACAAGGGTTAGCGGCAACAGCGATGGCTTTGGTTTTAGTATGCCTCAAATAATTTCGTTTTATAACAGCAATGTGCAGATCGGCAAGAACCTTAACCAGCGGGGCTTTATCTCTCCTATTGCAGATAATGCATTGCAATATTATCATTATAAATTCACAGGAAGTTTTTATGATAATGGTAAAATTATTGACCGCATTGTTGTAACCCCCATAAGAAAATTTGAACCTTTATTTAATGGTTATATAAATATTATTGAAGAGTCGTGGCGCATTTATAGTTTGCAACTTTTTATTCTCAAAGAAAATCAAATGCAGTTTTTAGACACACTAAAAATTGAACAAACTTATGTGCCTATAAATAATACATGGGTAATAAAACAACAGGTCATTTATCCATCTTTTAAGTTGCTTGGTTTTGATGGATACGGAAATTTTGTGCAGGTGTATAATAAGTTTGATCTGAACCCAAATTTTCCACAAAACTTTTTTAATAACACAGTTTTAAAATATCAAGACAGTGCCAACAAAAAGCCGACAACATATTGGGACAGTATTCGGCCAATTCCTTTGCGACAAGAAGAAATAAGTGATTATCAAAAGAAAGACTCTTTAGAAATTGCACGTAAAAATCCACATTATCTTGATTCATTAGACAGAATAAAAAGCAAGATCCGCTTTGGAAATATTTTTATAACAGGAGAAACATTTTACAAAACAAAAGATCATTTTTCATTCTTTGAACCTGCTATAATTAACATCATCAACTACAACACAGTTGAAGGTTGGGTTGTAAGCTACTCTCCGATTTTTGATAAAACTTTTAAAGACAAAGATCATCTCTCGCTTCTTACAAATGTGCGTTATGGATTCAGCAATCATCACTTCAATTCACACATAACAGGCATCTATGATTTTAATACAAAAAATACCAATTCATTATTTTTTTCGGGAGGAAGAAATGTATTTCAGTTTAATAATGATCAGCCTGTTTCCATTCGTTCAAACACAATTGTTTCTTTAGTATATCATCAAAATTATTTGAAGATTTACCAGGCTGCTTACGGCAGGCTTGCTTATACCAAAGGCTTCGGAAATGGAGTAACAGCAACGGTTACAGCCGAATACCAAGATAGAATGCCTCTTGAAAATACAACAGATTATAGTTTTTTCAACATTGGCAATCATCACTTCACACCAAACTATCCTGTTGAGTTAACAGATATGAATATTCCGCATCACCAGGCATTAGTTTCTTCCTTGAATATTGAATGGATTCCCGGCGCAAAGTATATAGAATTTCCAAATAAAAAAATGTATATCGGCTCAAAATATCCAACCATTACTGCAAATATCACACAAGGAATTTATGGAGTTTTCAGCAGTGATGTTGATTATACAAAATGGTCGCTCGGCGTCATAGATACCATTAATTTAAAACTCGCCGGCAAGTTTGATTATCATGTTACTTTCGGTGGTTTTTTTAATGCGCACAAAACATACATTCCAGATTACAATCAATACCTTGGCAATCGCGGAACTTTCGCATCAGATTATCTTAATACGTACTTGCTCATGTTTTATTATCAGTTCAGTAACACAGCGCCACTCTATGTTTCAGGGCATGCAGAATATCATCTTAATGGATTATTATCAAACAAAATTCCTTTATTCCGCAAAGAAAATTGGTTCTTCGTTGTTGGTGCAAACACTTTAAACATCAGCAATTCGCAATATTATTATGAAGGTTATTTTTCTATAGAAAATATTTTCAAGATCGGGCGCATAGATTTTATTCAGGCATATTTATCGCCTGGCATGTATACAAGCGGCGTGCGTATTTCAGTCAATGGTTTGCTCGATGGTCCAAGAGATAATTAAGAATATTTTTTTTATATCAGCAGCGGTTTTTCGTAGTATCATCGTTGGGCAATCTGCGTGTCGAAGCAGCAAATTAGAAAATCCCGTCGTTCACTTTTCTATTGAGCTATTTCAAAATCATACCTCATTAATTCTAAAAAAAATCAACCTTATCTTTGCCCAGCAAATTTTACTCATCTTAAATATGAGCCCATTTATTAATGGAACATTGGCAATGCCGATGTTAGAAATTTAAAACTTATGGCAGTATTACACAACCGCATTTCCAGCGAAGAGTTGAAGCAAAAAATGCTGGCAGAGAAGGAACCGCGCACTACACTTAGCTTTTACAAGTATTTTACAATTGAAAATCCCCAGGAATTTCGGGATAATTTATATAAGCACTTATATAATTTAAATGTTTTTGGCAGAATCTATGTTGCCAAAGAAGGCATCAATGCGCAGTTGAGTATTCCGCGAAATATTTTCCAATCGTTCAAAGATTTTTTATTTTCTATTGAGCCATTAAACAATGTGCTGCTAAATATCGCAGTTGACAACGATGGAAAATCTTTTTGGGTTTTGAAAATAAAAGTGCGTGAAAAAATTGTTGCAGATGGCATTAATGACATTTCATTCAACATGAATAAAAAGGGGAAATATGTTAATGCAGAAAAGATGAATGAACTTTTAAAAGATAACAGGACGATCGTTGTTGACATGCGCAACCATTATGAATATGAGGTCGGTCATTTTGAAAATGCAGTGGAAATTCCTTCAGATACTTTTCGTGATCAATTGCCAATGGCTGTTGATATGTTAAAGGGAAAAGAGGATAACAACATTATTATGTATTGCACAGGTGGCATCAGATGTGAAAAAGCAAGTGCATACATGTTGCACAAAGGTTTTATAAATGTTTTCCATCTTGAAGGCGGAATTATTAATTACGCAAAAGAAATAAAGGATAAAATTTTAGAAACTAAATTCATTGGAAAGAATTTTGTTTTTGATGAAAGACTTGGCGAGCGAATTACTGAAGATGTAATTGCGGTTTGCCATCAGTGTGGTAAGCCATGCGATATACATGTAAATTGTAAAAACAATGGTTGCCATTTACTTTTTATTCAATGCAAAGAATGCGCAGAAAAATTTGAAAGCTGCTGCAGCATTGAATGCAAGGAAACCTTACATGAACCCGTTGAGCGGCAAAAAGAACTGCGTAAAGGAATAGATAAAGGGCAAAATATTTTCAACAAATCAAAATCGAGATTGCGACCTAAACTCTCTGAGAAATTGAAATAGGATTAAATATTAAATCCTTCAAAATAAATAAAGCCCCAGTTGATTACATATATTTAATTTTACCTGAAATATAATACCATGAATCTTTTTGTTGCGGGCTTTCCAAATGATTTTGATGATGTTGATCTTAAAGAAATGTTTGAGCTTTATGGCGAAGTTTTATCTGCAAGACTAATCGTAGACAGGGCAACCGGCAAGAGCAAAGGTTTTGGTTTTGTAGATATGCCAAATAAAATAGAAGCCATGCAAACAATTGATACATTAAATGGTGTGGCAATAAAAGGCAAAAAAATATCTGTGCAGGAAGCAGAAGAAAAACCAAAAAATAACCGGAATGACAGAGGGAATTTTAATAGAAGATATTAATCGCTTACCATAAATGCCTTGGACACCAGTCTCCGTAGTGGTTTCCAATTAAAAATCCAACGACGATTTCATGTGTTCCATAAGAAACCTGGTTCAAGGGTGATGTTGTGTAATCATAAGAATAACCAATATTTACTGTGCCGCTTATATTTAAACCAACCATCGCTGCAAACCCATCCTGGAAACGATAGGACGCGCCTGCCCATAAAAAATCCCGGTATAAAACTTTTCCATTAAGGTCAAATCCGGCTGGCAAAGGGTTTACATAACGCAACATTATTGAAGGCAAAAAATTAATATCTTCTGTTATTAAAAGCCTATATCCCGCCAATAAAAATAAGTGAGGAATCAATTTTCCATTTTGCACTTTAAATGTATCATTCGAAAAATCAAGTGTAGAAGGCACTATATTTTGTGCAGATACTCCTAGAAAATAATTACGAGAATACAACCAAATACCCGCGCTGATGTCTGGTTCTAATTTGTTCAGATACCCACTTCCATATACTGCTGGATCAACAGGATAATCAGTGCCAAAATCTAATTTATCTGTATTTAATTTTATTTCCTGCATGCCTACAGAAATTCCACCGCTTATGCTTGTAATTCCACTAAGTGGAATATGGTAAGCAAAAGTTCCGGCAACTGAAATACGGCTGATAGGACCGGTTTCATCATTTACAATTGTTAACCCAATTCCTGCATGCGGATCTGTTGCACTATAATCTTCCCAATATGCATGACCGCGCGGATTTTCTCCTTCCATGTGAGACGAATTTGGATCTTGCCTCGTGTCGAAAATACTTTTATGCAAAGGTCCCTGAATGGTAAGATAGGTCGTAGTTGGAGCGCCGTTCAATCCAACCCATTGCTGCCTGTGGCTCGCTTTAACATCCCAATAATTTTCAATACCCGCAACCGCAGGATTAATAATGTAGTTATTCAAAATATACTGGGTATAAATAGGACGTTGTTGTGCCTGTGCGAAAAAAGAAACAAAAAAAACAGCAAGTAAAAATATCGCTTTCATTTTTTACGGATAAAACCACCACAAGATAATTATAGAAACTTGATTCATTTTTTATCAATGATTAAAAAGTCCTTAACGCAAATAAAGTTCAATTAATTACTTTATAAGTGATTTAATTATAAAGAAAAATTATCCTATGAAAAAATACTTGATTTTTTTTGTTCTAAAAAAATGGTAATCTTTTTATAATCAATCTATTAAATGTTAATTAGTCCATTTTTTTAAGATTGTTTATTTAAAAAGAATTTGGTTCTTTTCAGATACTTTATATAAGGTGAATAAATAATTTTTTTATTTTTTAAATCATTGTAACTAATTAAATATCAATCATAATTGTAAAATTGATAAAACTAAAATAGATAGTAATCATTTTAAAATAATTTTATAGAACTCCATCTCTTTATTACTAAATAAAATAGCATTAAAAATTGAGGCGCAAAAAATTTTTATTTTTTTTTATTGAAAAAAAAGAGGAAACCAAAATCATTGCTCCTACTTTGCATTTAAAAAGACTCTTGAACAAAATTCTTTTTCTTGCAATAATTATTTGTTTGGCAGCTTGTCAAAAACCACAGGGTTTTGAATATCGCGGTTTGAATAATTTTAAAATTGATAGCATTGGTTTCCAGCAGTCCACCGTTTCGCTGGATCTGATTTATTTTAATCCAAATGCTTTTGGCGTGGAATTAAAACATGTCGATTGCGATGTTTATATCAATAATAACTATTTAGGAAAATATCAGCTCGATACTTTAATGCATATTGCAAAAAGGTCAGAATTTACTTTGCCTTCAAAAATGCAGGTTGATATGCGTAATCTTTTCAAAAATTCGCTCAATGCTTTTTTTGCGCAGGAAATACAACTCGATGTGAAGGGAACTTCGCGTTTGGGAAAAGCAGGTGTTTTTATTAATGTTCCATTCAGTTATTCAGGACGACAAAAATTGAGCTTGTTTTAATCAACGTTCATAGCCCAATATTTTCATCATACTGTGGGCTGTTTGTTCTTTTGCAAAAAGCCAATCGATTAATTTTCCATTTTTATCATATTCCACAATCACATGTTTTGGAGAAGGAATAAGACAATGTTTTATGCCGCCATATCCGCTAATTTGATCCTGGTATGCACCTGTATGAAAAAATCCAACATATAAAGGCTCTTCTTTTATTTTTGGATCTGAGCCGTTGCCGTTGAAGGTTAGCTTAGGCAGAAAAACTTCATTAATATGTTCCTCAGAATCGTAATAATCATGGCTATCGCAGGTGATACCACCAAGAACCACGCGTTGATATTCATTATCCCATTTATTAATCGGCAACATTAAAAATTTTTCCCCGATGCCCCATGTATCAGGTAGTGTTGTGATGAAAGAAGAATCTATCATATACCAACACTCTCTATCGTTCTGAATCTTTTGTGATATTACGCTGTAAATATGTGCCATGCTTTCGCCAACTGTATAGCTTCCAAATTCTGTATAAATATTCGGCATTGGTACTTTTGTTCGTTTGCAAGCTCGTTTTATATTCAATACTATTTCATTGATCATGAATTGGTAATCATATTCAAAGCCAAGAGAATGTTTTATTGGAAAACCACCACCAATATTTATTGAATCAAGTTCAGGACATATTTTTTTTAGTTGACAATAAAGATTGATTATTTTATTTAATTCACTCCAATAATACACATCATCTTTAATGCCTTTATTTAAAAAAATATGCAGCATTTTTAATTGAAACTTATCTTCATATCCTTCAATTTCATCTACATAAAATTCTAAAATATCTTTAGCCCTGATGCCAAGTCTTGAAGTATAAAAAGGAAAACTTGGTTCTTCTTCCGCAGCCACACGAATACCTAATTTGAAAGGCTCTTTAACAGTTTTTCGGTAGGCTTTTAATTCTTCTTTATTATCAAGGATCGGGATAATATTTTTAAACCCGGTATTGATAAGTTTTGCAATACGCGAGATATATTTTTGTTGCTTAAAACCATTGCAGATAACATAAATATCTTTGTTTATCTTTCTACGTTCGTACAATTTATTTATAATGTCAATATCATAAGCATAAGAAGTTTCTAAATGAATATCATTCTTCAAAGCTTCTTCTACAACATAGGAAAACTGGGAACTTTTTGTGCAGTAACAATAAAAATATTTGCCTTCGTACTTATGTTTTTTATATGCATTTGCAAACATTTTTTTTGCCTTATTTATCTGCATGCCAATCTTGGGAAGAAAGGTCAGCTTCATCGGCGTGCCGTATTTCGCTATCAGCGATTTTAGATCTAAGCCATTAAATTCGAGGTAACCTTCATCAGTAGTTATAAAACCTTCCTGCGGAAAATGGAAAGTTTGTTTCACCAGATCGGTGTAAGTATTATTCATCTTCCGGTTAGTAAGTTTAAATTAGGAAGCAATTTTTTTGTGCAAAAATAGTTTTTTGAGTGATATATAAATAAAAAAAGGGAATGAAGTTTCATTCCCCAAATCCTTTCAATTTTTTGTTTTACTTTATAGAAGCAACAAGCGCTTTGAAACTCGCGGGTTCATTCATCGCAAGATCAGCAAGTACTTTGCGATTTAAGTCAAGTCCTTTTTTATTGAGCTTGTCAATAAATTCACTATAAGTAATTCCTTCTTCGCGTACAGCTGCATTAATACGCGCGATCCATAAAGTACGGTATTCGCGCTTTTTTATTTTGCGACCTACATAACTATAGGTCATTCCTTTTTCAACAATATTTTTGGCAACTGTGTAAACGTTTTTGCGTTTACCATAAAACCCTTTGGCTTTATTTAAAATATTTTTTCTTCTTGCTCTTGATGCAACTGCATTTTTTGAACGTGGCATATTTTAATATTTTAATCTTAGAATTTTTCTTTCTAAAATAATTAATAATTTTTTTTGATTTACTATTTCAATCTTAATAAACGCATCACAAAATCTTTGTTTGGCGCGCCTACAATTCCTTTTTTACCAAGCTCACGTTTGCGCTTTTTAGATTTTTTTGTTAGGATGTGACGTTTGAAAGATTTTTGATAAGTAATCTCGCCTGTTGCGGTTACCTTAAAGCGTTTCTTAGCGCTTGAGTTTGTTTTTACTTTGGGCATTTAATAATCTTTTTTTGAAAGATTACACCCTGCTGGCGTTTCGCACGGGCGAACACTTGTTGAGCCATTTGGGTAATGTTTTTGATTGAATGAATATTATCGTTCAATCTTTTTTTGGAGCGCGAAGGTAAGGTTTAAATTTTGTTTTTCAAATTCAACCCCTAAAATTACCGCTCATCATTCCAAAACAATTATAGATTTATTCGATTGCGGCGCACAAACTAACAATCCTTATTTTTGAAACTTAATAATTTTTCCCAATGAAGAAATTAATATTGGTTGCCCTTTTGTTGGGCACTTGTTTGTTTGCCAAAAATATATACGCGCAAACTGTAACAAAATTTATTGATCCTGCAAACATGGATCTATCTGTAAAACCAGGCGATAATTTTTTTGAGTATGCTAATGGCACCTGGCTAAAAAATAATCCTGTTCCGCCATCAAAAACAAGGTGGGGAAGTTTTAATGTTTTGATTGAAGAAAATTCGCAAAGACTAAAAGCACTATGTGAAGAAGCAGCAGCAAACGATACAAAAAATTCCATCTATCAACGCGTTGGAGATTTATATACGAGTGCAATGGATAGTGAAAGAATTGAAAAGTTGGGCGCATCTCCTATTCAGCCTGAGTTGCAAAGACTCGCTTCTTTAACAACAAAGGAACAAGTGCTGCATGAGATTGCAACTGAACGATCCAAAGGTATTGGAGGTCTTTTATTTTCGTTTGGCGTTGGACAAGATGATAGAAATGTGAATGAATATATTCCTGGCGTTGGGCAGGGCGGCACTTCTTTGCCGGATAGAGATTATTATTTAAAAACAGATCCGCATTATCAAATGATCCGTGCAGCTTATATAAACTACATAACGGATATGTTTAAGTTAGTTGGTGATGATTCTGTTGTTGCAAAACAAAAAGCCTCAGAAATATTAAGTCTTGAAACTGCTTTGGCAAATGCGCAATGGAGCCGTGTTGCAATGCGTGATCCTATTAAAACTTATAACAAATATTCCCTTGCAGACTTTTCTGTAACAACTCCAGACCTCAATTGGAAAATGTTGATGACTGAAATGAAAGTGCCAACCGCAGATAGTTTATTGGTGGATAATCCATCCTTTTTCAAAATTGCAGATTCATTATACAAATCAGTTCCTGTTGACACATGGAAAGCATATTTGCAATGGGCTGTAATAAGATCAACTGCGGGATATTTGAGCAGCGATTTTGTAAACCGCCAGTTTAAATTTAACCAGGTTTTATCCGGACAAAAACAGATCGCTCCGCGCTGGCAAAGAATGAGTGGCTTGGTTGATGGAAGTCTGGGAGAATTATTAGGACAATTATATGTCGAAAAATATTTCAATGATTCTGCGAAACAAAGAATGCTTGCTTTAGTAAATAATATTCAATCAACATTTGCTGACAGAATAAATCGTGTTGATTGGATGAGTGATTCTACCAAACAAAGAGCTATAGAAAAACTGCATGCCATCGTAAATAAAATTGGCTTCCCGAATAAATGGGAGACTTATCCTGGTGTTGTAATAAATAAAAATGATTTGATAGGCAATCTTCAAAGCATAAATAATTGGCGCTACAATAAAATGGTAAATCACATGGGCCAACCTGTTGATAAAACTGAATGGGGAATGACGCCGCCAACAATCAACGCTTATTACAATCCTTCAAATAATGAAATTGTTTTTCCTGCGGGAATTTTACAATTTCCTTTCTTTGATTTTAAAGCAGATGATGCTGTAAATTATGGTGGCATTGCAGCTGTTATCGGGCATGAATTAACGCATGGTTTTGATGACCAGGGAAGACAATATGGTGCTGATGGTAATTTGAAAAATTGGTGGAGTGATAAAGATGCTGCGAACTTTACAGAACGAACAAATAAAGTTGTAGCACAATTTAATTCATATACAATTAATGACAGCATTCATGTAAATGGAAATTTAACGCTAGGAGAAAATCTTGCCGATCTCGGCGGTTTAAATATTGCTTATGAAGCTTTCAAAAAGACACCCGAAGGAAAGAGTAATAAAAAGATTGATGGCTTCACTCCTGACCAAAGATTTTTCTTAAGCTGGGCGCAGGTTTGGCGCACGAATATTTTACCGGAGGCGGCTGCGCAGGCAATTATGGTTGATCCACATTCTCCCGGTGAATGGCGCTGCAATGGACCTGTAACAAACATTGATGCATGGTATGCTGCGTTTGATGTAAAGCCTGGTGATAAAATGTATAAACCGGAAGACCAGCGAATAAAAGTTTGGTAAAATTCTTGAAAAATAATTAGCAAGAAGCAAGTTGTAAATGCAGCTTGCTTTTTTTATTTCTCATTTTTTAAAACAAGATATTCAAGCATCAACGCATCATTATATGCAGGGCAATAATGATAAAATAATCCGAGCTTATTCATCATCAAAAATTTTCTTTCACTATCATTTAAATACGATGGAATATTACCTATAAAAAATGGCATGTCATTTTTCTCGATCAAATCTTTAATATTATTTTCTTCTGCAATGCTTATTGGTGGTGGATTGTAGCCCAACTTAATAATTGCGGAGCTTAAAATTATTTTTTCTAAAATATTGTTAGTTGATTGAAATATTTGCACGGCATCTGAAATTAACGCAGGTTTCATTTCTTCCAATTCAGGGATTTGTTTAATGCTCATTAACCTTGCAAGATGATATAAAATAATAGACGTTCTTCCATAATAAGGAGATACTTTAATTGCATTATTTATTGCATCTTTATTTTTTAAAACAGCAATAATAAAATTCAGACTTGCGCTATCTGCTTTCCTCCATAAAAGATTATGAAGCTGCACAAAACTTAGTACATTGCACATAACACAAACATCAAACACAACAGGAAAATTTTTTCCAAACCAAGTTGAATAAGCCTGAAAATTTTCATAAGCATCGCCATTAATTCTTACTTTCTCTTTATCAGAATTAATAAAATTTTGCATGAGTTGATGAACTGCCTGTGCATCAGAATCGTCAGCACTCAAAGCAAATAAAGAAAGCACTGTATCATCCATATCATCTGGCAATTCAGCTGACTTTTTTATATAACGAATCCATTTGGTGTAAGGAAATATAAATGCAGAATCAGTGCGCCAAAAATTGTAAGTGTTCCTGCCATTTTTATTTTTAAAATGATTAAAAGCATGCGCTGATCTTTCTACAATTGAATCAACTAATAATTTATTTTCAGAAGAAAGTTTAGGTTGAATATTTTTTAAAGTGAAATCAATTAATGCCGTGTAAAAAATATTATTATCTTTTTGATGGTCATTAAAACGTTCTGTATTTGAAATATAAGATGGAAAAATTCCTTTAATAAAAAAATTATCTTGTTTGATTTGTTGTGCTGCAATTCTTTCCAGCAAATAATGCGTCAGCAAACTATCCTGCGAATAAGAAACAGATAAAATAAACAATAAAAAAAGAAATAGAATAAAATGTTTGAAGAATTTATTCATGCTGAAAACAATGATAAAGGACAAGAGTAAACAATGCACTTATTTTAAAATACTTCTTCCAATTACAATTCGTTGTACCTCGCTTGTGCCTTCATATATCTGCGTAATTTTTGCATCGCGCATTAATCTTTCAACATGATATTCCTTCACAAACCCATAGCCACCGTGAATTTGCACTGCTTCGGTTGCAACCCACATAGCAGTTTCGCTGGCAAAAACTTTTGCCATTGATGAGCTCATGGTATAATCGAGGTCTCGATCTTTTTCCCAAGCAGCTCTTAAACAAAGCAGGCGCGAAGCATCAATGCGTGTTGCCATATCTGCAAGCTTGAATTGTATCGCCTGGTGATGCATTATTTCTTTGCCAAAAGCTTTTCTTTCTTTGGAATATTTGAGCGATAAATCATATGCGCCCGAGGCAATTCCCAATGCCTGCGAAGCAATGCCAATGCGTCCTCCGGCTAATGTCTTCATTGCGAAAGTAAAACCAAAACCATCTTCGCGAATTCGATTTTCTTTTGGCACTTTTACATCATTAAACATTACAGCCGTTGTGTCGCTTCCGCGAATGCCAAGTTTATTTTCTTTTGCACCAACACTCACACCTTCCCAGTTTTTTTCAACGATTAATGTATTAATGCCACGGCTGCCTTTGCTTGCATCTGTTTGCGCCATTACCAAATAAACGCTTGCGGTAGAGCCGTTAGTGATCCAATTTTTTGTGCCATTCAATAAATAATAATCACCCTTATCGACTGCAGTAGTTTTCTGCGAAGTGGCGTCACTACCAGCTTCCGGCTCGCTTAGCAAAAAAGCGCCGATATATAATTCGCCATTTTTTTTACCTTGTGCAACAGGCACGAGATACTTTTGCTTTTGTTCTTCAGTGCCATAAGCATTCAAACCCCAACTCACTAAACTATTATTTACACTCATGCAAACGCTTGTACTTGCATCAATCTTACTAATTTCTTCCATCGCTAAAACATAACTCACGGTATCAAGCCCACTGCCCCCATATTCCGGAGAAATCATCATACCCATAAAACCAAGATCAGCAAGTTTTAGGACCTGTTCTTTAGGAAATTTTTGTTGTTCGTCCCTTTCAATAACGCCGGGTAAACATTCAGATATTGCAAAATCCCGCGCCGCTTGTTGAATCATTAATTGCTCTTCTGTGAAATCAAAATCCATAAATATTTATTAGACAAAAGTAAGCTAACGAATAGCAGCTTTAGGTTTTTGATAATAATATTTTGAAAAATAATTATCAATTTAAAAAAAATATACTTCCCATTTTATGGCATAGTTTTTTATTAATTATTAGCAAAAAAATTATGGGAGATATTAAAAATCTAACCGATCGTGAAGCAATTGAAAAATTGCAAAAGCTTGCAAAAGATATTGACATATGTATGTTTTGCACTCAACTCGACAACCTGCCAATTGAAACAAGACCAATGAGCACAAACTCTGTTGATGAAGAAGGAAATATTTGGTTTATCAGCAGTAAGCTGAGTGAAAAAAATATAGAGATAAAAGAAAACATTAAAGTGCAACTTGTGTATTCCAAGCCGAGCGATGCGCATTTCTTAACTGTCACCGGAAGCGCACAAATCGTTACCGATAAATATAAAATTGATGAGCTGTGGGATAATATTGCAAAAGCCTGGTTTCCTGAAGGAAAAGATGATCCAAATGTTTCTTTAATAAAAGTTATTCCGCAAGAAGTTTATTATTGGGATACAAAACATGGCAAGATGGTATCGCTCTTAAAGATAGGCGCAGCAATGGTTTCAGGCAAGGTGATGGATGATGGCGTTGAAGGATCAATTAAAGTTTAAAACATTTACTCAATATAAAACCTGGCAGTTTTCACAATAAAAAGTGCGCCGGTTTGTTTTGCCCAAGTTACGTTTCTGAAAAGGAATATTGCATCTTGGGCAAATTTTTTTATTATAGGCAAGCCAGTGTTTTCTCAACTCAAAATTTTTCTTCCATTTAAGAAAATCAAAACTATAATCACGGGCTTCTTTTATCATTTCATTCAACTTTTTTGCAGTCAAATTTTTTACAATATTTTCAGGATGAAGTTTTATTCTGAACAACACTTCATTCTTAATTATATTTCCTACGCCAGAAAATATTTGCTGATCGAGCAATGCATCACACACAAGTAAGTTGTTGTTTTCTTTTAATTTTATTTTTGCTTTTTTAGCATTCCAATTTTCATTCATTACATCAGCGCTCCAGTCATAAATATCATCTGCATTTTCTTCAAAAAGTTTTACTGCTGCAGTATAAATATTTAATTCACCATTGCTAAATTGCAATGACAGTCTGGGCTTGCGATCTTTCTTTTCATTAATTGTATAACTTCCAAACATTAAAAAATGTACGCGAACAGTAAAATTTTTAAAACAAATAAGAAAATGTTTCCCCCAACTTTTAAAGGCAATGACTGCTTGATCCTGCATTAAATTCATATCAATTTTTGCATTACCTTCAACATGCAAAATCTTTTTTCCTTCAAATTGCTTCACTGCTTCGGCTAAAATTACAATGCTTGGACCTTCAGGCATAATACTGATTTTTATAAAATAAATTTTAATAAAAAACCACCTCGAAAGGTGGTTTCTGTTTTGTTTAAAAAAGTTTAATTCCAGTTGTGTTCGTGAATTCCTTCTTTAATTTCTTCAATCAATTTTTTGTTGAAAGCTTCAAGATCTTTTGGGCTGCGGCTTGTTATAAGACCATTATCAACCACCACTTCTTTATCATGCCATGTTGCTCCGGCATTTTCTAAATCAGTTTTTAAGGAAGGAAATGAAGTCATGTCTTTACCTTTTACATAACCGGTTTCAATCAATAATTGCGGACCATGGCAAATTGCTGCGATAGGTTTTCCATCTTCGATAAATTGTTGCACAAAATCTACACAATCTTTATTAACGCGCATTTTATCAGGATTGATAACGCCGCCAGGAATAACAAGTGCATCATAATTTTCAGCATCAGCTTCTTTAATATTTACATCAACATCCAGCTCTATTGACCAATGATCCTGGTCCCAGGCTTTCACCTTTTTTTCCTGCGGAGAAACTATATGCACAGTTGCTCCAGCTTCTTCAAGCGCTTTTTTAGGACTGGTTAATTCTACTTCTTCAAAACCATTTTCAGTAATAATGGCTACTTTTTTTCCTTGCAAGTTTTCCATAAATTATTTTTTAAATGATTAATTTGAAATTTAAAAACAAAAACTGCGCCTACATAATTAAAATATAAAATAGTAGAGACCTTCAACTTTTATTTGGCACAATGTTTTTAATTAATATAAAAAACAATTTATGAAAGCAATATGGACCGGAGCAATTGGTTTTGGCTTGGTAAATATTCCTATTAAAATGTATAGCGCCACCGAATCAAGTTCTCTGGATCTCGACATGCTTGATAAAAAAGATCATGCAAATATTAAGTTTAAAAGAGTAAATGAAAATACAGGCAAAGAAGTAGCGTGGGATAATATTGTAAAAGGATATAAGATTGATGAAAAATATGTGATCTTAACTGATGAAGATTTTGCAAAAGCAAGTCCTGAAAAAAGCAAAGTAATTGAGATTGCCGAGTTTGTAAATATTGATGAAGTTGATACGGTTTTCTTTGAAACGCCTTACTACGTTGAGCCTGACAAGTCCGGTGCCAAAGCTTATGCGCTCTTACGAGATGCACTTGACAAAACAAAAAAAGCAGGACTCGGTACTTTCGTAATGCGCAGCAAAGAAAGTTTGTGTCTTATAAAACCAATGAAAGATGTTTTGGTTGTAAATAAAATTCGTTTTGCGCAGGAAATAAGAAAAACAGAATCTTTAAATGTTCCTGAATCATCGAGCAAGCCTGCAGAATTAAAAATGGCAATGGAACTAATAAATCAGCTTACCGGAAAATTTGATATTTCAAAATACAAAGACACCTACACAGATGAATTGATGAAGTTGATAAACGCAAAAGCTAAAGGCAAAAAAATTACAACACCACAAATGCGTGTGGTACATTCCAACACAAAAGATCTTATGTCTCAGTTAAAAGCAAGTCTTGGAAATACTCAAAGAAAAGCTTCTTAAAAAATTATGGGACTTACAAAATATAACGAGAAAAGAAATTTTAAAATTACTTCTGAGCCTGAAGGCAAGGTCGAAAAAAAAGCTGCGTTTCGTTTTGTCGTGCAAAGGCATCACGCATCTCATTTACACTACGATTTTCGGTTAGAACTTGGCGGCGTTTTAAAAAGTTGGGCTGTACCGAAAGGTCCGTCATTAAACCCAAAAGATAAAAGATTGGCAATGATGGTTGAAGACCATCCTGTGAGCTATATACATTTTGAAGGAAAAATCCCGGAAGGAAATTATGGAGCAGGAACTGTGATCGTTTGGGATAAAGGAAGTTTTATTCCTGTAAATGAAAAACATGAACCTATCTCTGAAAGCCAGGCGCTTGCTGCATTACAGAAAGGCGAATTAAAATTTTCTCTGAACGGAAAAAAAATAAAAGAAGAATTTGTACTTGTGCATTTACACAGCGATACACGAAATGATAACAGCTGGTTGCTGATAAAACACAAAGATGAATTTTCAAAAGATGAATACAATAGCGAAGATTTTGTTTCGCAAAAAGATAAAGATGCAGGTTTAAAAAAAAAGACCGTTCAGTGAAAACAGCAACAGCAAAACCAACAAGAGTTAATATTCGTTTTCCAAAATCATCTCAAAAATATACCGATTTTTATAAGCCAATGCTGGCAACGCTTGTGGATAAAGCTTTCGACAGCAAAGAATATATTTTCGAAATAAAATGGGATGGATATCGTGCCATTGCTGACTGGCAAAACAAAAAATTAAAACTCTATTCAAGGAACGGTTTATCGTTTGCAGAAAAATTTTCTGTTATTGCAGAAGCTGTGCAAACCATCAAACACGATGTTGTGCTTGATGGCGAAATAGTAGTGCTCGATGAAAATGGGAATCCAAGTTTTCAAAAACTGCAGCATTATGAAGACAATCATGATCTTCCGATTGTTTATTATGTTTTTGATCTGCTTTTTCTTGATAAAAAAGATATACGCCACTTGCCTTTACTGCAGCGCAAAGAATTATTAAAAGATTTGCTTGAAGAAAATAAAAATGATGTTGTAAGATATTGCGATCATATTGAAGAACGCGGAAAAGAAATGTTTAAGGCTGCTGTTGAAAAAAATCTTGAAGGCATCATAGCAAAAAAAATAGACAGTGAGTATACGCTTGGTGCTCGCAGTAAAGAATGGTTAAAAATAAAACATCAAAATTCCAGAGAGGGAATTATTGTTGGATATACAGCTCCGCGAAACAGCCGCAAATACTTTGGGGCATTGGTTTTGGGACAATTCGCAGGTAAAGAATTAATCTACATGGGACACACAGGAACAGGGTTTGACGAAAAAGGTTTGAAAGAATTATGGGATAAAATGCAACCGCTTATTACCAATAAATCTCCTTTTAAACAAAAGGTAAAAGTAAACATGCCTGTGACATGGATAAGTCCTAAACTTGTTTGCCAGTTAAGCTTTACTGAAATTACTGAAGATGGTTTATTACGGCATCCTGTTTATCTCGGATTGCGGACCGACAAAAAAATGAATGAAGTAAAAAAAAGAAAACGAACAACCGCAGGAAGTTGAAACTGTAAAAGAAGAAACAAAAATGGAAACAGAAAAAGAAGTAACCATTGGTAAAATAAAAGTGCCGCTCAGTAATCCATCAAAAATATATTGGCCACAGGAAGGATTTACAAAAGGTGATATGATAGAATATTACAAAACCATTGCGCCTTACATTTTACCTTATTTAAAAAATCGTCCATTATCATTAAGAAGAAATCCAAATGGAATAACTGATGAAGGATTTTTTCATAAAGATGCGGGAGAAAAAGCGCCGTCCTGGATAAAGAAAATAAATGTTCATTCCGAATCAAATGATAAGACCATTCATTACATCATGGTGAATGATGCGCCCTCATTAATTTATGTAGCAAATCTTGGCTGCATCGAAATGAATCCATGGTTTTCTACTTCTTTAAAGATTGAGAATCCAACATACATGGTCATTGATATTGACCCATCAGAAAAAAATACTTTTGATGAAGTTATAGAAACTGCGCTGGTTGTAAAATGTGTACTTGATAAAGCAAACGTTCCTGCTTTTTGCAAAACCTCAGGGGCAAGCGGCCTACATGTTTACGTGCCAATGGGAAACAAATATTCTTATGACCAGGGGAAAAGTTTTGCGCAGTTAATTGCAACATTAACAAGTGATCAATTGCCTGATACCACTACTCTTGTACGCTCTCTATCGAAACGTGCAAGCAATAAAATTTATGTTGATTATTTGCAAAACAGAAGAGGGCAAACACTTGCATGCGCCTATAGTTTGCGGCCAAAACCAGGAGCAACTGTTTCAACACCGTTGGATTGGAAAGAAGTGAAAGCAGGTTTGCATCCATCGCAATTTACCATGCAAACAATTCATAAAAGGCTTGAGAAAATTGGTGATATCTTCTCTCCCGTTTTAGAAAAAGGAATTGATCTGAAAAAATGTTTGGAAAAATTAGATATATAATTTCATCTAAGATTTTTTGAAATAAACAACACTATGTTTTATTGGCGTCAAGGTTCTTAAATAAGAATAGATCGCACTCAGGTCTTCTGTTTTCATTCCTGCAAAACTATTCCACGGCATCATGGTATTATATTCTCCTTTTTTTACCGGCGTACTATTTTTACTGCTGTCATACATTTTAAATGTTTGAATAAATTTCTCTCTGCTCCAGTTACCAATTCCTGTTTCTTTATCCGGCGTTATATTCGCTGAAGTTGCAACGCCACCGTAAGGCATTGGGAATTCCATTCCTCCTGCAAAAGAAAGTCCCGGTATATCTTTTCCTTTATCTTTTGGTGTATGACAATCGGCACAATTAGCAATGGTGACAAGATATTTGCCATAGTTAATGGTGTCGCTTGTTTGCGGCGCTGAGTGCCATACAACTTTTTGTGGTATGGTGTGAACAATAATATTCATCGGAAAATCTGAATGGCTGGCAGGCGGATCATTTTTTATCGGCTGTAAGGTTCGTATGTAAGCAACGATGGAATAAATATCCGAACTATCTGCCTGCGCAAAATTTAAATATGGCATCAGCGGAAATAATGGAGAGCCATCTTTACTAACACCTTCCGTTACTGCACGAAGTATTTCTCCATCAGACCAGTTGGCGAGATGATAGGGCGTAATGTTTCTTGCAAAATAATGATCGTTTAAAAATGCTTCTCCCCCCATGCCATACGTGCCGGGAATAACAGGTGCATTCAGCAAATTAAAATCTCTTTGGGAATGACATGCGATGCAGCCGCAAACATGTTCTGCTAAATACTTCCCGCGTACAATTCGTACACTGTCAGCCGTAATTTTTATGTCAGCAGGTTTACCAACATTTGGTAAGGCAATGCAAACATATCCAACAATAATAATTCCGATAACAACAATTATAGCAACCAGTATAGCAATTACACGAAAGATTTTTTTCATAAAAAAGTTAGTTTGAAATTGGAAAGGAAGTTATGGAAAATTATTTCATTATAAAAAGTTAAGGGATGAATTTTTATTTGGTTAATGTGAAACTGTGATATTGCAATGCTTTGTTATGCACAATATTCAAAACTTTAATTAATTTGGTTGCAAATAAAAATATGAAACGAATTTGCTTATCATCCTTCCTTATCTATATTTTTTTCGTTTGCTGTTTTCAATATATATCAGCTCAAACACCATCCTTAAATACCTTATCATACGGTGATACATTGCATGGTTTCAGGGCAACCGCAGTTTATCTGAATGATGCTGATAAACCCATGGGCGCCCGTTTTGTGCATATCAAAACAGGCTTTACACTCGATCTGCTGCAAATAGAATCTGTTCCGCAGGCATTTATCTGGGTAAATACTTTTCCGGTATCAGACCGGGGCGAGCCGCATACACAAGAGCATTTGCTTATCACCAAAGGCAATAAGGGTCGCGCGCTCAACACGCGGGAAGGCATGTCGCTTGCACAATCAAATGCTTTCACAGACCAGCTTCATACAACATACGATTTTAATACAAATGCAGGAAGTAATGTCTTTTATATTTTGTTTGAAAAGTTTCTGGATGCTTTGTTATATCCTGATTATACAAATGAGGAAGTAAAAAGAGAAGTGAGAAACTGGGGCGTAACGGAAAACGTTGATAAAACACTTAGCATACAGGAAAAAGGTACGGTTTATAATGAGATGTCAACAACCATGAATAATCCTTACGCTTTAATCTATGATACTATTGGAAGAATGCTCTATGGCAATGCGCATCCATTATCTTACAACGCAGGTGGATTGCCTTCGGGGATAAGAGAATTAAATGACTCCGAGATCTTAAGATTTCATAGTGCCAATTATTATCTCGGCAATATGGGCGCTATCACTTCATTGCCGGAAAATATGAAATTGAATGATGTGCTTGACAGCATGAATAATATTTTAACCATGCTTGAAAAATCTTCTGCCAATACTTCTCATGTTGCTGCTACGCTGCCTTCTCCAAAACCTGTTGAAGTAGGGAAAATAGTGATCTCGAAATATCCTTCGGAAAATGCGGAAGAACCCGGCAATATGTTGCTGGCTTATCCCGCATCCTTAAATCTTAATGCCACAGAGGATGTAATGCTTGCAAATTTCGTTTCAGTTTTTGCAGGAGATGCTTCAACCAATTTATATAAGTTGTTTATAAACAGTAAAACAAAAATTCCTGGCATTGATGCACAATACGTGTATAGTTATAACGATAGCAAACAAGGCGAGCCAATATTTTTTGGATTAGGAGGAATAAGTGCAGAAAATTTAACTACAGATAAAGCGGCACTGGTTCGGCAAACAATTATGGATGAATTAAAAAAAATAGCAGCATTCAAAGATCATTCTCCCGAGCTAAAAGAATTTAATGACCGCTTTGAGAACAGCCTTATCAGCACAGCAAGATATTACAGCAAATTTGTAAACACTCCGCCGAAATTTGGTTTCAGAAATACCGGCGACGCATGGTACGACCAGTTATTGGAGCTTAATAAAATAAGCAGTTTTAAAAAATCTGTTGTGCTGAAACCCCAAATAAATGAGATAGAAAAATTATTGTCGGGAGGTACAAACATCTGGAAAAATTATCTTGATAAATGGAACCTTACTTCAGCTTTGCCATACGTTGTAATTTCTAAATCTGATCCCTCACTTATAAAACAGGCTGACAGCGCAAGGTTGGTTCGTGCAGCAAATGAAGTTGCACGTTTAAAAAATTTATATCATACAACTGATGATCAGCAAACGATCATGCATTATAAATCTTTATATGATTCTACAACTGCAGCACTGCAAAAACTACAGGATCAACAAACAATAAAATTCATAGCTGATCCTCCGCTAACTCTTGATGATAATCTTCATTACAGGCAACTCAAACTTTCATCAATTATACCTTTAACTGCTTCAATATTTAATAACATCACCACTTCCACCACAGGCATTGCGCTTAACCTTCATACAGTACCTGCAAACGATTTAGTATATCTCGCTATACTGCCGGATCTTATTACAGCAACAGGCATTATAAAAAATGGCAAAGAAATTCCTTATGAAACTATGAGCCAGCTATTGCAAAAACAAATTTTAAGTCTTCAAAGTTATTACAGCACCAATGAAACTAACGGACGCGCAGAATTGGTAATTAAAGGTGCGGGAAATAATGATTCAGAATCTTTGAAAGCAATTGAATGGATGAACGATGTTTTGCAACAGCCTGACTGGATGATGAAAAATCTTCCGCGCATAGAAGATCTGGTGCAGCAGGATTTAACCAACATTAGGAATGTTATGCAAGGTTCTGAAGAATCATGGGTACAAGATCCCGCAACTGCATATCGTTGCCAGGATAAACCGCTTTTACTTTCAACCAGTTCATTTTTAACGAGAGAACATAATATTTTTTTATTGAAATGGATGTTGAAAGAACCAAAAAATAATACGGATAGCAATTCAATACAGAGTTTTTTTTCTCTGTTATATAATCTCAATACAAGCCCCGAACAACTGAAAAGATTATTATCAAATTTAAATGCTGATTCAACTCAAAGTAAAGACACAATCATTCAGAATAAAAAATATGAAGAAGCTTTTAATAATTTATCCCCTTCTGCAAAAGCAATAGCAAAAGACGGCATCCAGGATCTCGAGCAAACAATAGAAAATATTCCTGATACTTCTTTGCAAATGGATTTTAAATATTTGTGTACATGCATAAAGAAAGGCATTGAACAAACACCTGAAAAAACATTGGCTGAATTAAACACACTCAGAAAAAGTTTGCTGAATAAAAATAACGCAAGGCTTTTCATCATCAGCTCAGAAAGCACGCAACAAAAAATTATTCCGGCAATAAACAAAATGCTTTCTGCTTTCAGCAACAATCTTTTACAGGTGCAAACATATTCATCTGAAAAAATAATCACGGAAAGAGTTCAGCAAAGATTACACACAACTGAACCACCTGTTTTTGTGGGATTGATAAATCCTAATTCGCCAACAGGTGTCTTCATAAACACCGCGCCACTGGCGGGTTACAGAGATACAGACACAACAAAACTTTTACAATTTTTATCCGGCGAATTGTATGGCGGCGGCGGCAAGCAAAGTGTTTATACAAAAACTATCAGCGCCGGTTTATCATATAGCACAGGTGTGCATGTAAATCTTTCAACTGGCAATTTTGAATACTATGCAGAAAGAACGCCGGTGCTTCCGCAAACATTAAAATTTGTGATCGATGAAATAAAACATTCTCCGGTAGATACATCTTTACTTGATTATGTTATTTCATTAGCCGTAAGAAGTTCGCGTGCTGCATCTGATTATGAAGAACGCGGAGAAGGAATGGCAAATGATTTAACGGATGGTTTATCTCCCGACGTGATAAAAAAATTCAGGCTTGCTATTTTAAAACTTCGAAATGAACCCGGAGTTATTTATAAAATTTACAGTTATAAAGATGATGTGTATGAAAGAATTTTACCGGGTTATGGCATTCCTTCTGCAGAAGTATCGGGAGCAAATTATTTTGTAATTGGTCCTGAAAAGCAAATGGTCGCTTATGAAGCTTACCTAAAGTCTGTAGAAAATAAGGATACGAAATTGTTTCGTTTATATCCGCGGGATTTTTGGCAGGTTAATACCAGGTAAATTTAAAATGGGAAGAATGAATAATGGTAAAAATAAAACCCTATAGTTTTAATACAGGGTTTTATTTAGCTGAATATTTTTAAACAACTTATTTATGACTTACTGGCGAAGGCAATCCACCCAATCCTAAAACTTTATTTTTCAGGAAAGCCGGTTTTATACAGGGTTTGGTCAACAAACTTTTTCCTGTAACATCGCAGGAAGAAGTAGAAAAGCGTGAAAATATGCCAAGGTCTGCCTGTGCAGTATTATCATAAAAATCCATATCATCTTCTGTGGCAAAGCCCTGTTGGTCGTATGTAAAGGTTGATTTGACAGTGTATGAATCCCCGGAAAGGTCGTAATACCATTTATAATTCTTAGCATTGTTTCTACTGAACAGGTTGTAATAATAAGGCGATGCATCCCAATCGCTATAAAAGAAAAGATAATGCAGCCAGATATTTCCGCCTAAAAAGTTTGGTTTCTGATCAAACTTCGATGCAGTAAATTCTAAAAAGCCGGGAGCATAAACAGTGCCTCCATTGTGTACAGTTACAAAGGTTTTTACCATATTTCCTTGCCAATCGTAGGTGTATTGTTCGTCATAATTATATTCGGGATTATTAATGTTTGTGCCGAATCTGTCTGTTATTTTGCCGAATAAATTGTATCTGAAACTATCGATTGCTATTATTCCTCCCAGGCTTGGATAATAATAATCATAAGCAACCGGCAAAGGAAAGAAGTCTCTATATTTAAAATCAAAGTACGCATAAGTACCAAAATTTATTCTTTTCAGCCTATCATACTTATCGTACTTAAGAGTAATTGGTGTGCCATCATAGCTCAAAGAATCTGGATTGCCTTTTTTGTTGTAATAAAAATCAATCACATCGCCAAACAGATCATCTTCTGTTTGAGTAACCGCGCATTGATTGCAAATAAAGAATTGTGTTGCAGCCAAATCGTTTACTGTTGCTGTTTGCGGATTGCTCTTTGCTACTTCTGTTGTTTTTTGGCATGATGAAAGCAGCAGCGCTGTTGCTGCAATCATCAGAATGGTTTGTTGTTTTAAGGCTTTCATTTTATTTTGTTTTTGCCTACTCTTAAGAGGATTTTCGGCTAACTCCGGTTTTATCTTTTATTTAGGTTACTGAATTCTATTTGTTCGGATTTTTCGTTCTAAACAACATTTCTTATTTATCTTTATTCATCTCTCTGATGCTTTTGCCTACGATAACTGCGCACATTAAGGATAGCAGCAGCAGAACCATAATAGAATGCCCTTTCCACACAAAAAGAGCAATACCACCGCTCAAATAAACGGTCATCAGCAATAGCCAAACCATAAAAGTTTTCATGATACGCATAGGGTAAATATTTATTAATTTAGATTAATGCTATTACGGATAATTTTTTATTCCCACAAACCATATCGCTTTTAGTTTATACAGCAATAAAAATAAACGCATTAAAAAGCCTTTCCTATACTCAAATTGAGTATTTTTAAGTAATTACAAGCAGACGTCAATGGAAGAAAAATCTTACCCTTCTAATTATATCCATGACCATTTTAATATTATAAAAAAACTTTGGGATAAGTTTAATGAAGAAAGAACAGATGATGTGTCTTATGAAAAAAAGGTGGAACAGCTTCTGCCTTTTTTTAAGCAGGTATCTTTTCAGAATTCACTACTCGTACTGTTATGGGATGTGGTGCGCTTTCGTTTCATTATTGCAATTGATGAAAAAAAAGTAGTAGGGCATTCCATGGCTTCATACCTTAATGAAAATGGAATGGAATTTTCCATTTCGAATTTTCATCCGGATTATATTTCATCAGTGCTTTTAATGCAGGAAAAAGGATTTGAATATTTCAGCTCGCAAAAAGAACAGCAAAAAAAATTATTTGCCAACTATGATGGATTGTATAAAAAAAGCAATGGTGAATATTTTCATTTTTTGCAGCAAACAACCTCAATAGAAACCGATAGCGAGGGAAACACGCTTCTTTTTCTGCTCTATATTCGTGATATTAGTTATTTTAAAAAAGAAAGAAGCAGCAACTTTATCATTACCGGGCCCACCGAAATAAAAATCTGGAACTATAATTTTAATACTTCGTGTTTAGAGCATGTGCAATCCATTTCCCCACAGGAAAAAATTATACTCAAACAATTAGCACAAGGCAAAAACAGCAAACAAATGGCTGAAGAACTCTTTCTGAGTTCTCATACGATAGACACACACCGCCGAAATTTATTGAAAAAAACAAATTGCGTAGATACATCAGGCCTGGTTACGTATGCAAGGCTTGTGGGACTATTGTAGAATAATAAAGGCGTAAAATTTTAGGCAGCCATTAATGTTGTTATTTATTAAACGCCTGCAAAATAGATTCTGCGGCCACTCTGCCTGTTGCTGCTCCTCCATTCATATATCCCTGAAAATTTAAACTGCAGTGTTCACCTGCAAAGAAAAAGTTTCCTACATTTTGTATCTCAGCTCCTCTTATTGACGTGTACTGTCCCGGCTTATATGATGCATAACTCGCTTTTGTAAATTCATAGCTAGGCCATTGCATTCTTTCAACATTTCCATTAAACTCTGCACCGCAACCTGGCCACATTTTCTCTATTTCAGTAACAAATTTATGTGCTTGTGATTGTGGTGAACCAATGCCTAATGCAATGCCTTCTTTACCGCCCTGGAATACAGTGTAGGCGCCATTAGTGCCGGGTTGTAACCAACTTCCATCCCATCCGTTTTGTAATGGTCCGTTCGTAAAAACATATCCGCTATTCATGTATTTTCTCCAAATTCTGTCTTTAAATCCTAAGAATAATTTCGCATTTGTGCCATATCCGAGATTTTGAATTGCGTTTGTTTTCCAATCCGGCAATTCAACATCCAACTCCACTGCACGAAGTAATGTAAACGGTATTGCGGAAACAATTATATCTGCATGAACCTGTACAACAGATTTATTTTGATTTGAAAAAAATAAAGTATAGCCAACCGGTTGTTGTTTTATTTTTACGAGTGTATGTTCAAGTGTTACCTGGCTCTTTAGAGTTTTATAAAGAGCTTGTGTTAGAGATTCATTACCACCTTCTATTTTATATCTTTCATCACTTGAGCCAAAAATTTTAAATCCATCTGAGGTGTCTGGTGAAAATAAATAAAGAAAATTGATTGATGATTGCTCATCCAATTCCGAACCATATTCAGTAAGGTAAGCAACGTCAATTCCTTTACGCAAAAAACCAGTCATTCCAATTGAATCCAAATATTCTGTGATAGTAAGATTGTCTAAATATTCTGACTTATTTGTATGATGCTCATAAGTCATTAAAAAAGGAAGATCACTTATATCTTTTTTTATTTGATCAGCATAGGGCAAAAAAGCATTGATCACTTGTGATTCTGAATAAAATTGGCCGTCAATATAAAAACTATCACGTACGAATGATGCTTGCTCCGGAGTTCTGGTATCAATTAAGTTAAGGCTAAACTCATTACACAGCGTTATCATATCCTTGTGAACGGAATCAATAAATTCACCCCCGAGTTCACTCGTTATACCATCAGCTACAAAATTATTTTTACTAAAAATTCTTCCGCTTATACGATTTGAACCTTCATAAATTTCAGCCTTGTATCCTGCCTTAGATAAATGATAAGCACAATTTAAACCTGCTATGCCTGCACCGATAATAACTATTTTTGGACTGTTTGATTGCGGCTGCACAGGAGTTGATCCAATCATTTTTGTGCAACTATTTAACAAAGAACCTGCACCTACAACGATGCCAGCCTTGAATGCAGTACCTATAAATTTTCTTCTTTGCGCTGAAAAAGCGGCATTTTTTTCATTCAATTCATCAAGGCAAATCTTTGATGTTGAAGGTTGAGATGATAAAGAAAATGCTTTTTGCAATACCGAAAGCAACGGCGATTTACACACTTTGCGTGAGGGCATGATATTGAATTTTTACAATAATAAAACGAAAGTTTGTTTGTCAAACATAAGTAGAATAGTTTAAGCTATTTTAAATACTTATGCAATCAACTTAAACAAAGATGAATAATAAGAATTCAAGTGTAATTAAGGATCTATTTCCCAATACAAAATTTACTAAAAATGTAGTCTAACTTTTCTTCAGTATTTACTTGTCCGGTAATTTCTCCAATATAATGAAGACAGGCATTGATATCAGATGCAAGTAGATCGCCTGAAAGTTTTGTGTTTAATCCGGCAATAATGTCGTTAAGTGAAATAAGAATTTTTTTAAGCATTTCAATATGTCTTGCATTCGTTACAATAATATTATTTGCAAATAATTTTTCATCCCAAACCATATCGTACAAAGCTTTTTGTAATGCTTCAATATTTTTATTCTCTTTAGCTGATATAAAAATTATTGGATGATTGAAATGAAATATTTTTTCTTTTTTTTCCTGATCTGAAACATCATCTTTATTGCCGACAAATAAGAATTTTATTTTAGTTGTTGCAAAAAAGTTTGCCTGTTCAGTTAGCTCTTCAATGCTTACATTATTTACATCAAATAAATAAATAACCAGGTCTGCCTGGTGCATTTTTTCAAAACTTTTATTTACGCCAATGCTTTCTATTTCATCCGTTGAATGTTCGCGAATACCAGCGGTATCAATCAGTTTAAAGAGTATGCCATTGATATTTATAAGTTCTTCAATGGTGTCCCTCGTTGTGCCTGCGATTTCACTTACAATTGCGCGATCTTCGTTAAGCAAAGTGTTTAGCAACGTAGATTTGCCGGCATTAGGCTTTCCTATAATTGCCACCTGCACACCATTTTTAATTACATTTCCAAGTTGAAAAGAATTAAGTAAATCCTGCACTTTCAGTGCAATATTTTGTAATAAAATCATCAATGCATTTCGATCTGCAAACTCAACATCTTCCTGCGCAAAATCCAATTCTAATTCTATTAAAGCAGAAAACTTTATCAATTGTTCGCGTATATTTTTCAACTCATCTGAGAATCTTCCGCGCATATTATTTAGTGCAGTTTTACGTGCAGCTTCTGTATCTGACGCTATTAAATCTGCCACTGCTTCTGCTTGCGTCAAATCAATTTTTCCATTTAAGAAAGCGCGTTGAGTAAACTCTCCCGGTTTTGCATTTCTTGCACCCAAAGAAGTTATTATTTGTAAAATCTTTTGCTGAATAAATTGAGAACCATGGCACGAAATTTCAATCACATCTTCGCCGGTATATGAATGTGGGGATTTAAAAATCGAAACGACAACTTCATCAATTATTTCATTTTCATACTTCAAAAAGCCAACATGCAAAGTGTGAGAATTTTCTAATAAAATATTTTTTGAAGGAAAAATATTATTTACAATTTCGAAAGCTTTTTTTCCGCTGATGCGAATTACGCCAATGGCGCCAATGCCTTGTGGCGTTGCAAGCGCAGTTATTGTATCATCCCAATGTAAAAAATTTGAAGACATACTATTAGAAAATAAAGTAAACTTTATCTAAGATATATGTAAATAAAAAGTTCCTGAAAAATCAGGAACTTTAAAATAAACTTATTAATAAAATTATTGCTCTTGTACCTGGAAAGTAATTTTCTGCTTTTGACGATAAATTACATTTCTTCCGTTTTGAATTGCAGGCTTCCATGGTGGACCACGTTGAATAACACGAACAGCTTCTGCAGCAGTTCCATATCCAGGATCATTCAATGCCTGTACTTCAGAAATAGTTCCGTCCTTGTTTACCAAAAAAGAAACTACAACTGTATAATCACCGGGCGGCGCACCATTTTCTGTAGGTACGTCTGCATTAAGATTTCTTTGAAGATATTTACTCCAGTCTCCATTAAATTGTGCTTCAATCTGAACTGTCTTAAATTCCTTATCATAATCTTCATCATCTTTCGGAGCTGCCACAACACCCGTTCCTTGTTCAACAGGAGGTGCAACCACATCAGTTTTTTCACCTTCCTGGTTAATAGTTCCAATCTTTGTATCCTCTAGTTTTTCTTGTTCAGGTGGTGGTTCTTTTACTTCCACATCCTTCACAATTTTAGGAGGAGTAAATTTTGTGATCTCCACTTTTGGTGGTGGTGGCTTCGGCGGCGGCGGTGGTGGTGGTGGTGGTGGTTTTTTATTCTCATTGACATTTTCAAGATTCACATCGTGTATGACCATTTGGGGAGCAGCGGTATTGCCAACATGATTTACCAAAAATGCGCTTAAAAATATAACCAAACATAATGCAACCATTACAATTATAGCAAACCGCATACGATTGTTATAGGTCTTGCGTAAATCATATGCTCCATATTCCTTATTGCGCCCTTCGAAAATTATATCAAGGATATCAGCATTTAAAATTTTATTTGAGTCCATAAGATTTAATTAAAATAATTTAAAATTATTTTTTTGCAGGCGCAGAAGCAGCTGCGGCAGTTGGTGTCACAGGCTCACCTTCAGTCTTTTGTATCAACTGCATTTCTACATCTGCAACATCAACCAAGGCATATCTTTTTACCACATTAATCGTCATTTCATCCAACATATCAACTACATCTTTATACGTACATTCATTTGAAGGTTTAATTGTAACAAAAAAATCTACGTCGTTGGAACTTTGTTTTTTACTAATGATCTCATTCCTGATGTCTTTAAAATTTGATGATTTAAAATTTGAAGCATCAGGTGCAAGTTCACCTTCATAATAAAATACATTATCATCTTTACCCAACAAAATTGTTAATGCACCTGATTGTTTAATATTCGTTTTTGTTGTGTCTCTGTCATCAGGCATGTTAAGCCGCATTGCTGTAGGCTGACTCATGGTGGTAGTAAATATAAAAAACGTAATTAACAAAAAACCTAAATCAACCATTGGCGTAAGATCAACTCTTGTAGAGAGTTTTTTTGCTTTTTTTACGCCAGGCCCTTTTTTATGTCCACCCCCACCCGAGGTATCTATTTCTGCCATAAAAATTTATTTTTAATGATGTATAAAATTATTCTTCTACCGGTTTTACACCAGCCATATTTTGTTGATACAATGCTGTGCCCGCAGGAACACTCAAAGGACTTGTTACCATTTGAAAATGAAATTGATCATTCTTTTTAAAAGCTGTCAACACATTTCTGAAAGTTGGATATTTGGCTGAATTATCTCCTTTCAACAAAATATTTGGTTGAGTATTACCGGCGTATGCCGTCATCACTGCTCTTATCCATTCTGTCATTTGATTATTCGCAGTATCCTGACAAGGTATTCCCGGAAGTGTTGCGCCAGTCATTTGATCTGCAGGCATATCTGCCTGTTGCTTAAGTCCAGAAAAACCTACACCAATAAAAGAAGCATTTACCAAATTTTGTATTTCTGCTGGAGAAAGCCCGAGAGATTTTGAAGTATTAATATCAGTCAATACTGACTTTTTAATATCCTTATCTGCGGAGTTATCACCAAAAGATAAAAACGCTTTTCCATCTTTTGTTATGGTTACCATCACAACATTTTTATCGGGCATAATTTTAGAAGCAACGGAGCTGGGAGTTACAACTGATACGGCTTCTGAAGGCTTGGGCTTTGCAGTTAAAATAAAAAATGATAGTAAAAGAAAAGCCACATCGCACATCGCCGTCATATCTACTGCTGTACTTTTTCGCGCAATTTTCGGTCTTGACATTGTTTAATTTTTAAACCAAAATAATGAGATTCATTTTTTAATAAATTCCACAAAAAAATTTTCCCTTTATTTATAATTTGCTGCAAAACTTTGTGTAAGTGTAAAACCAGATTCATCAATGCCATAAGTTATGGAATCAATTTTTGTGGTAAACACATTATACATAATAATAGATATTGCTGACGTGCCGATACCAAGTGCGGTATTATACAAAGCTTCAGAAATACCTTGAGACAATCTTTGTGCAGCTTCCGAGCCGCCTGCTTCACCAAGAGATGCAAACGAACGGATCATTCCCATTACCGTTCCTAACAAACCCATCAAAGTTGCAACAGAAGCAATTGTTGAAAGAAACACCAGGTTTTTTTCAAGCATTGGCAATTCAAGCGCTGTTGCTTCTTCCACTTCTTTTTGTATGTTCAATACTTTTTGATCTGTATCAAGTTCTGCATTGCCAATCATTTCTTTGTATTTTCTAAGACCTGCTTTCATTACATTTCCAACAGAACCTTTTTGTTTATCACAGAGCACAATCGCTTTATCAACATCTTTATTGGCAAGACTATATTGCACATTGCGAATAAAATCTGCAATGCTTCCGGCACCTGCTGCTTTTGAAATTGTCAAAAATCTTTCAACAACAAATGTTATTACGGTTAATAAACAACCGATAAGCAATGGCACGATAATGCCGCCCAAATACATTCTTGGAAAATTACCTTTTGCTCCCTGGTGATCAGGCCAAAACCAATGACTTGAATCAGGATCAGGATGATCGAAATTACTTGGATCGCCTATCCAAAAACGCCAGATAATGTAACCGAGAATGATACAGCAAACGGGCGCAAGCCATGATACGGCATTGCTTTTCTTTTTCGTCTGTACAGAAGTAACGCTTCTTGTTGTAGTTGAAGTTGGTTTAATTTCAGCCATGATGAATTTTTTAGATTTTTAAAGAAAGGTTTTCGATTAAATAATAAGCAATTCTACTAAAAATATTTTTTATTAAACAAGCAATTTTATTTTTTAAAAATATTTTTCTGGATGCACAATTTATACATTTATACAATTATAGCACCAACAATTATTTATTTTCTTTTAAAAAAATTTTAATTGAAACAATATTCTTTATAAAATATTTTTTTGTAAAGAAAAAAATTAATTGAAACAAAAAAAATTATTCGTACCGCAAAGCATTGATGGGATTGAGTTTGGAAGCTTTTATAGCCGGCCATAAACCTGCAAGCAAGCCAACTGCAGAGCAAATTATAATACCTGTAATTACCCAACCCCACGGTATTACAAAACCTGTATCTAAAAAAAGTGCGAAAAGATTTCCCACTAAAACACCTAAAATTATTCCGAAAATGGCACCGAGTAAAGAGATAATTGTAGATTCAAATAAAAATTGCTGGCGTATATTTTTCTTTTTTCCGCCAATCGCTTTTATCAAACCAATCTCACGGGTACGTTCGTTTACAGACACCAGCATGATATTCATCAACCCAATGGCTGCCCCTATTAATGTTATTAAACCTATTGCTGCCGCTGCGCCTTGCACACTGCCAAGTAAGCCTATAAATGTTTCTGCGAGCTTATCACTTTTATCAATAATAAAATTATCTGCATCGGTTGGCGCTAAACCGCGAATGGCGCGAAACGTAGCAGTGGATTCACTTATAGCGCCATCAAGATCCTGCACATCATTAGCCATAACACCAATCACAAAAGAATTAGAAGCATTTTTTAATTTTCTTACATTGTTATAAGTCGTAAGAATAACGTTGTCTGCACGAAGCATTGGGCTTGAACCTTTACTTTTTAAAACACCGATCACACGATAAGGAATGCCGCCAACTGATATCATTTGATCAACAGCTTTATCTGCGTAATCGCCAAATAATTTTGTAGCCACATCACTTCCTAAAAGGCAAACATTTCTTCCCGTTTGCACATCAAGCTGATTAAAATTTCTTCCTTCCGCTACGCTGAAACCATTTACCTGCAGGTAATTTTCATCGCCGCCGGTGATGCGCACATTGGGATTTGTTTTTTTATTTTTATAATGAATTTCATTGTCTCCGGAACCACCTAACGAAAGGCTGACAATTGCCGGATATTTAAAAGTTGCTTTGAATAATTCCGCCTGCTGAAGTGTAATTACTTTATCAAGATTTGATTTCTTTTGCTTCTGTCCTGTTTTTTCTTTTGTGGTCTGGTTATCATTTCCAAAACGAAAACGTTCTTTATATGCAATGGTAAAACCATTCGCGCCCATCGTGGAGAAACTGCTGCGCAAACTTCCATTCATTGCATCAATTGCAGTGATGATACCAATCAAGGCCATGATGCCAAACGCAATTATAGCAACGGTTATACCTGTGCGAAGTTTATTGCCGCGAACAGTTCTGTATGCAAGTGAAAATGAATCAGCAAGTGTCATGAAAAATATTTACACTAAATTATTTTTAAAGATAAAGCCTTTAAAAGCACCAACTAAAAAATATCGAAGGATGGAAAAGTTTTGGTGTTGAATGGTTAAAAATAAAACCAGTTTAAAATTATCTGTGGGAAAATTCCGAATAAAATAATCAAAGCTGCCAGTAATAAAACACCAGCTTTAAAAGAAGGTAAAATCTCTTCTGTTTCAGGTGTGCCTTCTTTAAAATACATTGCCTGTATCAACCTAAAATAATAGTAAACACTTATTGCTGCAAACAAAACTGCAATAATTACAAGCCACATATAATTGCCTGTTTTTACGACAGCAGCAAGCATATAAAACTTAGCGAAAAAACCAAGCGTTAAAGGAATGCCTGATAATGATAATAAAAAAACTGTATTCGCAAAGGCAAGCTGGGGCTGAGTTTTAGCCAATCCATTATAACCTTCAAAAGTGTAATCTTTCATTTTTATTAAAATCGAAAATATACCAATTGTTGCCAAACTATACGCGACAGTATATAATAAAATGCCTTCGACAGAAACATCACTTTCGCAAAAAACAGCAAACAACATAAAACCTGCCTGCGCAATACTTGAATAAGCAAGCATGCGTTTTACACTTTGCTGAAAGATGGCTGTAATATTCCCAAAAAATAATGTTGCGATGATGATAAATGCAAGCAGCATGCGCCAGTCAACCCAATTTAAAGCAGGGTTAAACCGCATCATTCTTGCATCGAATAATTTAATGAAAGCGAAGAAGGCTGCGGCTTTCACGATGGTAGCCATGAAAGAAGTAAACACTGCAGGCGCCCCATCATACACATCAGGTGCCCAAAAATGAAATGGTGCTGCTGATACTTTGAAGCACATGCTCACAAGTATTAAAAGCAAGCCCATTATTTCTAAAAAAGATGCGCCACTTTGGGAATCAAAAATTTTATGAATTGATTCAAGATCAAATGTTGCAGAAGCACCATAAATGAGTGCAATTCCCATCAACATTAATCCTGTTGAAAATGCCCCCATCAAAAAATATTTCAACGCTGCTTCATTGCCTTTTAGATTTTTTTTATCGCTTCCTGTTAAAATATATAAAGGAATTGAAAGTATTTCTATTCCGATAAAAAGCATTAATAAATTAGTGTAAGAAGTAAGAATGCAAACGCCGCATAACACAAAAAATATAAGTGCGAAATATTCTGAAACATAATTTCCCGTGCGCTCAATTTGTTTTCCAGATAATAAAATATAGATGAATGTTGAAGCAATTATAATGCTGTTGAAGAATAAGCCAAAGCGGTTAAAGTTCAACATATTTTTTGTGTCAATAACAAACATATCAACACCATAAATACTTAAAATATTTGCAACTAAAAGAATAAATAAACCTGCAGCAGCAATATATTTGAATGCGGATTTATTTTGCACCACAACACTGCAAATCATCATCACAACTCCTAAAATTGCCGAAAGTAATATTGCATTCATCTTTTAATAAATTCCTTTAAAACATTTCATCAAAAAAAATCAACTCTATCTTGAAAGTGCCGCCACCACTGCTTTTGCGCTATCATGTGTTAAATTTAATAAAGGCTGCGGGTACACTCCAATCACAATTATAAAAGCAACCAAAATGATCAAACCAAATTTTATATACACATTGGCATCTACACTGTTCTCAACCCGAACATTTATATTTCCATAAAATATTTTTTGCATCGCATTCAATGTATAAACTGCCGCAAGTACTACACTTATTAAAGCAACGGCTGCCATCCAAAAATTATATTTAAATAATGCGCTGAACATTAAAAATTCGCCGATAAAAGAACTGGTCAATGGCAATGCAATATTTGCCAATGCAAGTACCATAAATAAAATTGCCAACGCTGGTGCCTTTTGTGCCATGCCTCCAAGCTCACTGAATTTGCGGGTTCCAAGCTGTTGCTCTATTGCATCAGCAACGATCCATAATCCAATAACAATAATGCCATGATTAAATAATTGTATCATCACGCCACTCATCCCGGCCTGTTGTCTTGTAAAAATTGCGGCACACATCAAACCAATATGTGCAATGGATGAATATGCAATCAGGCGTTTTATATCGTCTTGTTTTATCGCAATTAATGATGCGTATAACATGCCGATTACACTCAATAAAATAATGATGTGACTGCAGTGCATTGCAGCTTTTGGAAACAAAGGAAGCAGCCATCTTATCAAACCATATAAACCCATTTTTGCCATAACTGCGCTGAGAACCATTGTTACTGCGGTTGGCGATTGTTCGTAGGTATCGGGTTGCCAGGTATGAAAAGGAAATATTGGACACTTGATTGCAAATGCAATGAAGACTAAAAAGAATGCAAGCAAACCATTACTGGTACTAAGTTTTACGAGCGATAAAGATTGAAGTGCAAATGAATGTTGCGGATTTTTAAAATAAATAAATAAAATTCCAATCAACATTAACAACGAACCTGTGAATGTATAAATGAAAAATTTAAATGTGACTTGTATTCTTTTTGGACCACCCCATTGTGAGCAAAGAAAATAAGCAGGCACTAATGCAAGCTCCCAGAAAAAATAAAATACCAAGGCATCTGATGATAAAAAAACTCCCATCAATCCGGCTTGCATTAACAACATTAATGCATAAAAATTCCACGGTTTGCTATAATTATTTTTATAGGTTGAAACAAACACGATAGGAAATGAAATGGCTGTAAGCAAACATAATATTTTACTCAAGCCATCCATCATTAAGCTGAAGCTGCTTCCAATCATTGGCAGCCATTCAGCATTGTAAAATATTTTATTGTTATTATACAAAGTAGCCAACGAAATACCAAGCAGAGCAAGGGTTACAAGCAACGACCAATTTTTCGCAGCTTTATTTTCTTTTATAAAAAAAGAAATTAAACCACCAAGAAAAGGAATTAATATAAGAAGTAATGCCTGCACTTTTTTACAATGATTATTAAAATGTTTTTACAAAAAAATTCGCAATAATTTCCTGGTTCCAAAAAATTAAAAACAACACAACAATACTCATTACCATAAACAAAATATAATTGCCAACTTGTCCACTTTGCAGCAATCGCAATTGTCTCGATGAATATTGAATAAATCTTCCCACACCATTTACGATGCCGTCAATTCCTGATTTTTCAAAACCATTTTTAAGAAATAATGCGAAAGAATTTATTGGTCTTACAATTATCGTATCATAAATTTCATCAACATACCATTTATTTTCCAGCAGCTTTTCAAGTCCGTTTTCTTCTTTATGTATGGCTTGATATTTTTTGTATCTGTTCACAGCAAAGAAAATAGCGATCAAATAAAGTACAGTTGTAATTGCCATGTATAAAATTTCATTAGAAGATCCTATTGAAATTTTTTGTTGAATAATATTTGATTGCACAAAGATTGGTGCAAGAAATTTTTCTAAAAAATCAGCATTCCTTGCAAATACATCCGGAATATTTATAAACCCTCCTGCAAAGGAAAGTATTGCAAGTACAATCAATGGAAACGTAATAGCAGCAGGGCTTTCATGTAAATGATATTCCTGCTCACTTGTGCCTCTGAAGCTTCCTAAAAAAGTCATTGCATATAAACGAAACATATAAAAAGCAGTAAGCACAGCACCAAAAACACCAACATAATAAAGTATAGGATTTTTTGCAAGTGCTGCAGTTAATATTTCATCTTTTGAAAAGAATCCCGAGAATGGCGGAATGCCCGCGATTGCAATGCATCCTATTAAAAAAGTGAAATGTGTAACAGACATATTTTTTTTCAAACCACCCATTTTACGCATATCCTGTTCACCACCCATTGCATGAATAACTGAGCCTGCCCCAAGAAATAATAAAGCTTTAAAAAAAGCATGCGTCATCACATGAAAAACAGAAGCTGTATATGCGCCAACACCAAGTCCAAGAAACATGTATCCAAGCTGGCTTACTGTTGAATAGGCCAATACTTTTTTTATATCATTTTGTTTTAGTGCAATTGTTGCAGCAAGTATAGCCGTTGCCAAACCAATAACAGCAATAACATTATCAGTTATCGGTGCAAGCGTATATAAAATATTACTTCGCGCGATCATATAAATTCCTGCAGTGACCATTGTTGCCGCATGTATCAATGCAGATACCGGAGTTGGACCAGCCATTGCATCCGGAAGCCAAGTGTACAAAGGGATTTGCGCGCTCTTGCCTGTTGCTCCAATAAATAATAACATGGTTATCCATGTAAGATCAACAGAAGATAATTTGCTTGTGTTAGCAAAAACATCATTAAAATTTACGGTTCCTAATCTTGCGAGAATCCAAAAAATGGCGAGCAAAAATCCAAGGTCGCCAATGCGATTCATTATAAAAGCTTTCTTAGCTGCGTAATTATAATTATCATTTTTAAACCAAAAACCAATTAGCAAATAAGAACATAAACCAACCCCTTCCCAACCGATAAACATGATCACATAATTTGCTCCCAAAACCAGCAGCAGCATGGAAAAAACAAATAAATTCAGGTATGAAAAATATCTTGCGAAATGCTCCGGCTTTTCATCATGCATATATGAAGTGGAATAAACATGAATGAGAAAACCAATGCCTGTAATGATCAATAAAAAGATAGATGAAAGCTGATCGATTTGAAATGCAAATGAAATTTTAAAACTATCTGTATTGATAAAATCGAAATAAGAAATAACAGATGCTCCATTATTTTTTACATCAAAAAAAACAAGAATGCTGAGAATGAAAGAGACAAGAATTGTTCCGCTGCCAATAATGCCTGTCATCATTTTGCTCAATGAATTTCTGAATAATCCATTGATCAAAAAACCAAGCAAAGGAAAAAGCGGTATCAGGTAAGCCATAGCAAGTAATTAAAAATTAAAAATTAAAAAAGTAAATATTAGACTTTTTACTTTGACTTTTTAATTCTTCAACCTATTTAAAAAATTTATATCAACAGAATGTACATTTCTGTACATCATTACAATAATTGCCAAGCCAACACTTACTTCTGCCGCTGCAACAACCATTATAAAAAAAACAAAGATCTGCCCATCCGTGCCACTGGTTATTTGTGCGCCTGAAACTTTATTTTGCGCCATAGCCAAAGCATAATGCATCTTCGAAAATGCCACCAGCAAGAGGTTTACAGAGTTCAGCATTAATTCAATGCACATAAAAACAATGATTGCATTGCGACGCACAAGCACGCCAACAACACCAATACAAAACAACAAAGACGCTAAAACTATATAATATTGAATGGGCATAAATTCTATTTATTCTTTCTTCCCAATTACTACTGCGCCAACCATTGCGCTTAAAAATAACACACTGCTTATTTCAAAAGGCACTGCATAATTTTTAAACAATTCAATTCCTAAATTATTAATTAAGCCAATATCTCCCGTGCCCATTTCCGAAGTGCGCGTCGTTAATTCAGTTGATGAACGCACCACGGAAATCAATATCCACAACAACAATCCGCCAGACAAAACTCCTGTTAATTTAAACCAGGTATTTTTTTGCGGTTCTGCTTCGGCATTCAAATTCATTAACATTATCACAAATAAAAACAACACCATGATCGCTCCTGCATACACGATTAAATTTACAATTGCGAGAAATTGGGCATTCAATAAAATATAATGTCCGGAGATAGCAAAAAAAACTACAATAAGCCACAACACACTGTGGATGGGGTTCTTGCTAACGACAACCATTATGGCAGCAACTATTGCAAGCAAACTTAAAAACCAAAAAAGTATAGTTGTTACATCCATTCTTTTAAATTAAAAAAGTCAAAAGTTAAAAGTCATAAATAGCATTTTAATTTTTGAATTTTTACTTTTTAATTTTTACTTCTCTCGCCTTTCGCTTTTGCATATCCTTCAGGATCCGTCAAAGGATTTGGAATAAGCAAACTTTCTTTACCATAAATAAATCCTTTCCTCGCAAAATCAGCTGGTGTCACCGTTTCACTTAAATAAATTGCATCTTTCGGACAGGCTTCTTCGCAATAACCACAGAAAATACAACGCAGCATATTGATCTCATATCGCGCAGCATATTTTTCTTCGCGATATAAATTTTCTTCACCGGGTAAACGCTCTGCAGCTTCCATCGTGATCGCTTCCGCCGGACATGCAACAGCGCACAACCCGCACGCAGTGCACCTTTCACGACCTTCTTCATCTCTGTTCAACACCTGCAATCCGCGAAACACCGGACTGAAAGTTCTTGTTTGCTCAGGATAATTTATGGTCGCTTTCTTTTTAAAAATGTGACCGAAAGTAATGATCATTCCTTTTAAAATATTCCAGAGATATAACTTTTCAAGCCAGTTCATTGGCTTGCGATCAACCTGTTTTTTTCTATTTGTAAGTGCCTGCATTTTATTAAACTGCTCTTTATAAAAGGTTTGCAAAAATATTTTTATAATTTATAGAACCCAATTTATTCTAACACTTTCAAGATTTTTCTCCATATTTTTTTTGAGCCCAACTGAATCACTTCTATTAAACTTTTGTGGCGTTGGCACCATTCAAAATTTGTATTCTATTTTACAGCTCATGACTCACTTCTAACTTTTTACTTATTCAACCATAACAGAACAACTGCTGTGATCAACATATTCAAAATTGCCAAAGGCAATAATCTTTTCCAACCCAAATTCATCAATTGATCATAACGAAATCTTGGTATCGTCCATCTTACCCACATAAATAAAAAAATAAAAAAACTTGTTTTTATCATTAAGCAAAGCACACCAAGAAGCGCAGCCACATTGGGTGAGAGCAAACTTTCATTTACAAAAGGAATATCATAACCACCAAAAAATAATGTTGACATTACTGCACCGCTGATAAACATATTTACATATTCGGAAAATAAATAAAAGCCAAGTTTCATGGAAGAATATTCCTGGTGAAAACCCATATTCAATTCGTTATCTGCTTCTGATAAATCAAAAGGCGTGCGGTTACATTCGGCAAAAGCGCAGATTAAAAAAATAATAAATGCCACAGGTTGATAACAAACATTCCATAAATGTCCGGGCTGCATTTGCTGCAACACAATTGTTTTTAAACTTAAAGAACCAGTCATCATCAGCAAGGCGATCAAAGAAATGCCCATTGCCAATTCATAACTTATTGCCTGCGATGCGCCGCGCATAGCAGCCATTAAAGAAAATTTATTGTTGCTTGCCCAACCACCGATCATCACACCATAAACTCCTAAACTCACAATCGCAAAAATGTATAAGATACCAATATTAATATCTGTGATTTGAAGGTCGAATGTTCTTCCAAATAATTCCACTTTGCCTGCCCATGGGATAACGGCGCTTGTCAGCAAAGCCGCTGTCATAGCCAATCCCGGACCAAGTATGAATAAAAACTTATTGGATGAATTTGGAATAATTTCTTCTTTGAACATTAATTTTATTCCGTCTGCAAAAGGTTGTAAAATACCAAATGGTCCGGCACGATTTGGGCCATGTCTATCTTGCATAACGCCGGCAATTTTTCTTTCTGCATAAGTACTATACAATGCAATGCCAAGGCTTGCAAAAACAACAACAGCGATCAGAATTAATTTCTCAAAAAATAAACCCCAGTCAATATTTATGGCAAGCAAATGAAACATATGTTACTGATCTTTTTTAATAGTATCAAAATTATCTGAGTGCGCAGGTCCTTCAATTTTACTTAAATGAATATCATCTTTATTCACTTCACTCACATCATGAATATCCAAAAATAATCTCGGGTTTCTTCCGCCCATTAATTCAGGCAAAAATTCCGGTGGTTTTTTTAATACTTCATAATGATTTCCACTAATAACAGAACCTCTTACTATTTTGCGTGGACCTTCAATCACCCAATCACTTGTCTTCTTTTTTTCAAACCGGCATTCATTGCAGATCCAGTCTTCAACTTCGCCCCACTCATCTTTTCTTGCAGTTACCCGAAATACTTCATCACCACGATTCCACAAAGTCACTTTGCCTTTGCATTTTGGACAATCCCTATGCGCATCCATTGGGTTCAAAAACCAAACACGATTTTTGAATCGAAATGTTCTATCCGTCAATGCGCCAACCGGACAAACATCAATTATATTTCCAATAAAATCATTGTCTAAACTCTTCTCAATGTAAGTTGCAATTTCAGAATGATCTCCTCTGTCCAGAATGCCATGATAACGTTTATTGGTTAATTGATCTGCCGTGTAAACGCAACGGTAGCAAAGGATGCAGCGTGTCATGTGCAGTTGAATATATTCCCCCAAACTATGCTTTGGAAATGTTCTTCTTTGAAATTCGTAACGAGTTCCTTCCTTGCCATGCTTATAACTCAAGTCTTGCAAATCGCATTCGCCAGCCTGGTCGCAGATAGGACAATCCAACGGATGATTGATCAATAAAAATTCAACAACACCTGTGCGTGCATCAAGAACTTTTTCGCTGGTAATATTTTTTACTTCCATGCCATCCATCACAGTTGTGCGGCAACTTGCAACAAGCTTTGGCATCGGGCGCGGATCTTTTTCAGAACCTTTGCTCACTTCAACCAAACAAGTGCGACACTTGCCACCACTGCCTTTCAGCTTGCTGTAAAAACACATCGCAGGCGGAGCAACTTCGCCACCAATTTTTCGTGCAGCTTCCAAAATAGTTGTTCCCGCGGGAACATCAATTGAGATATTATCGATAGTTATTTTAAATAATGTTTGATCTGCCATTCTGATGAATTTTTTTAGTCTGATTATGCGTGTGCAGTTTGCAATGCATCCGCATAATGTGCCAATCCATAATTTCTTTGCTGCGATTCTTCAGGATATAAAACGTGCCATTCAAACTCATCTCTGAAATGCCTGATTGCTGCTGCAACAGGCCAAGCTGCGGCATCACCAAGAGGGCAAATCGTATTTCCTTCAATTTTCCGCTGAATATCCCACAACAAATCTATGTCGCTTATTTTTCCATGTCCTTTTTCTAAACGCAACAATAATTTTTCCATCCAGCCTGTTCCTTCCCGGCAAGGCGAACATTGTCCACAGCTTTCATGGCGATAAAATCTTGCTAAGGTATAAGTATGCTTTACTACACATTGATCTTCATCCAACACAATAAATCCACCGCTGCCCATCATGCTGCCGGTTTGAAAACCGCCATCAGCAAGGCTTTCATAGTTCATGTATCTTGTTTCGCCTTTTGCAGTTTTTAATAAAAGATTTGCGGGAAGAATTGGAACAGATGAACCTCCGGGAATACATGCTTTTAATCTTTTTCCGTTTGGAATGCCTCCGCAATATTCATCACTATAAATAAATTCTTCAACCGAAATTGTCATATCAATTTCATACACACCTGGTTTATTTATATTGCCGCATGCTGAAATCAGTTTCGTTCCGGTACTTCTTCCAACACCAATTTTTGCATACGCTTCTCCACCCATATTAATTATCGGAACAACCGCAGCAATTGTTTCAACATTGTTCACAACAGTTGGTCTATCCCAGGCACCTTTCACCGCAGGAAACGGAGGCTTAATACGCGGAAGTCCACGCTTGCCTTCAAGTGATTCCAGCAAAGCGGTTTCTTCTCCGCAGATATAAGCACCTGCACCTTTGTGCACATAAATTTCGCAATCAAAGCCGCTGCTTAAAATATTTTTACCTAAAAATCCTTTATTTTTTGCTTCGCTGATTGCCTGTTCAAGTATATCAACTATCCAGGCATATTCTCCGCGAATGTAGATGTATGTTACGTTTGAGCCGAGTGCAAATGATGAAATGATTAGACCTTCAATTAATAAATGCGGAAGGAACTCCATTAAATACCTGTCTTTAAAAGTGCCCGGTTCACTTTCATCTGCGTTGCAAACAAGGTGGCGTCGGATGCCTTCGGGCTTTGCAATAAAACTCCATTTCATACCGCAAGGAAAACCTGCACCACCACGACCACGCAAACCACTTTTCTTTACTTCTTCAACGATCGCTTCAGGCGACATTTTCAAAGCTTTTTCTAAAGATTGATAACCGCCTTCACGACGATACACATCAAAAGTTTTGATGCCTTCTACATGATCTTTTTCGAGTAATAATTTTTTTGTCATTATTTTTTTATCTCGCAATTAAACATCCAGCTTATCCCAAATTTATCTTTCAGCATTCCAAATCTTGCGCCCCAAAATTGATCTGTCAATGGCATTGTTACGTTGCCTCCTTCAGCCATTTTATTAAAAACTTTTTCAAGACGTTCAACACTATCAAGATCCAGTGATAATTGTATCATTTTACTTGCCACAACTTCATATTCTTTCATTCCATCAGAGATCATTAAAAGGTTTCCGTCAAAAACAAGTCTTGCATGCATGATCTTATTTTTTTCTGGTTCTTCACAAGGCATCGGGCTTTCGCCAAATCTGCTAAGCTGTGTTATTTCGCCGTCAAAAATTTCTTCATAAAATTTTAATGCTTCCTCTGCATTGCCGCCAAAAAGTAAATAAGGAACGAGCTTCATAAAAAATTTAAGTTTTAAAAGTGATTAATTATTTGCAGCAGCATTTGCCCTGCATTCATTTATAATATTGTCAACTTTTTCTTTTGTAAGATGTTCGCGATAAGTTTTTCCAAGTTGCATCATTGGCGCATACCCGCACGCACCAAGGCATTCAACAGTTTTTAAAGTAAACATTTTATCTGCTGTTGTTTCGCCGGGTTTTATACCAAGTTTATCGCCAATATATTTAATAATTTCATCGCTGCCATTCAACATGCATGGTCCTGTCTGGCATATTTCAAACATAAATTTTCCAACAGGTTTTAAATTATACATGCTGTAAAATGTAGCAACTTCATACACTTCAATCGGTTCTAACTTCAACAATTCTGCAACATAATCCATCACCGGAACATCAAGCCAGTTGCCAAAATTTTCCTGCGCCAAATGCAACACCGGAAGTATTGCACTCTTTTGTTTTCCTTCAGGATAATGAGCAACCAATTCCTGAATTTGTAATAATTTTTCCGGTGAAAATTGAACACTCATTCTAAATTAAATTTTAAATTTTTCACGCATCCATTTCTCCTGCAATCAAATTCAAACTGCTCATTGTTATCACTGCATCACTTAGCATAGCACCTTGTGTTAATTCTGAAAATGCCTGGTAATAAATAAAGCAAGGTCTTCTGAAATGCAGTCTGTATGGGCTTCTTCCGCCATCGCTGATAAAATAAAATCCAAGCTCGCCATTCGCGCCTTCAACACTGTTATATACTTCGCCTTCGGGCATATCAATTTCTCCCATGATAATTTTGAAGTGCCAGATCAATGCTTCCATTTTTGTATAAACATCTTTTTTATCAGGCAAATAATATTCAGGAATATCTGCATGATAAACTTCTGCATCAGCACCTTTAAACTCCTGCACTTTTTTATATGCTTCATTTATCAGTTTTAATGATTGCCACATTTCCTGGTTGCGCACCAAAAATCTATCATAGCAATCACCTGTTGTGCCAACAGGAATTTCAAATTCAAAATCTTCATAACTACTGTAAGGCGAATGAACCCGAACATCATAATCAACGCCTGCAGCACGAAGATTTGGTCCTGTAAATCCATAATTCAAAGCACGCTCGGCACTGATAGGACCTGCGCCACTTGTACGTTCTATAAAAATTCTGTTACGTGTCAAAAGGTTTTCAAACTCCTGCAAAACCTTTGGATATTCATTCAAAAACTTTTCTAATTTATCCCATGCAGTAGCTGTAAAATTTCTTTCAAAGCCCCCGATTCTTCCAATATTTGTTGTTAATCTCGAGCCGCAAATTTCTTCATAAATTTCATAGATCAGTTCGCGGTATTGCATCACATACAAAAACGGTGTGAAGCCGCCGGCATCAACAGCAACAACAGAATTGCAAACCAAATGATCCGAAATTCTTGCAAGCTCCATAATGATGATGCGCATATAATCAACACGCTTCGGTGTTTTTACTTTCAATAATTTTTCGCAGGTCAAATGCCACCCCATGTTGTTAATTGGCGATGAACAATAATTCAAACGGTCTGTGAGCGGCGTTATTTGATACAATGGTCTGCGCTCTGCAATCTTCTCAAATGCACGATGGATATAGCCGACAGTTTGTTCTGAAGAAACAATTCTTTCACCATCGAGTTCTAAAATATTTTGAAAAACGCCGTGCGTTGCAGGATGCGTTGGTCCAAGATTAAGCGTTGTTGTTTGCTTTTCAATCGAGCCTTCAGGCAATTTTATATGATGCGCTTTTGGATCTAAAATGTCTTGCATAAATCAATCAGCTTTTATCAAAATCACTCGTTGTTATTCTAAAATTTTTTTATGTACTAAGCTTTTGAATTACTATTAAACTTGCGTTGCGTCGCACTCTTGTACGCTTTGTAATTCTATTGAGCAACTCAACTTTTTTAATCTTGTCAATGTCAAATTCTAGATGATAAATTACTTTTCATCTTCTGCAATTGTTCCACTCATAACTCCGCGCTCATCACCAAACCCAAGCTGGCCGCCACGTCCGAACATTTCATCATCTTTATCTGTTCTTGTTTGATCTTCTAATGGATATTCTTTTCTCAACGGAAAATATGCCATTTCATCAACATTCAAAATGCGTTTCAAATTTGGGTGACCGATAAAATTCACTCCATAGAAATCAAACGTTTCTCTCTCGAGCCAGTTCGCTGCAGAAAATAAATTTGTCGCAGTAAAAACATCCGGCGAATGTATATCTGTGTAAACTTTGAAACGAATGCGAACGTTATCAACCAAATTATGCAAATGATAAACTACGGCAATTTCACTTCCCTTTTTTTCAGGATAATGCACTGCGCATAAATCTGTAAGAAACTGAAATTTTAATTCAGCATCATCAAATAAAAATTGCATCACTTTCAAATTATTTTCTTTTGCAGCTTCGAAAGTTAACATGCCATAAGGCTCATGAAAATTGAAAACTGCATCAGCAAATTTTTCAGTAAGTTTTTGTTTGATTATTTCGTTTGTTAAAGCCATTTTGAAAAGTAAAAAATAAAAACATTCATTTATTCTATTCCGTACGTTCCCAATAATTTTTTATAATGTTCGCTGTTTCTTCTGCGCAAACTTTCATGACCAACCAAATCCTGAATGCGCATAAAGCCATCTAAAATTGCTTCTGGTCTTGGCGGACAACCGGGCACATAAACATCAACCGGAATAATTTGATCAATGCCCTGCAAAACAGAATAAGTATCAAAAATGCCGCCTGAAGAAGCACATGCTCCAACGGCTACAACCCAGCGTGGCTCTGCCATTTGAAGATAAACCTGTCTTAAAACCGGACCCATTTTTTTTGCGATCGTTCCCATTACCATCAGCAGATCACATTGTCTTGGTGTAAAGCCGAGACGCTCAGCACCGAAACGTGCAAGGTCATAATGGGATGCCATTGTGGACATAAATTCTATGCCGCAGCAAGATGTTGCAAATGGCAAAGGCCAGATAGAATTCTTTCTGCCAAGTGCCACAATTTTTTCGAGGTTAGTTGCAAAATATCCTTCACCCATCGAGCCTTCAGGCATTTCAGCGATAGCAACATTGTTATAAATATTCGCCTTCTTGGCATGTATATTAAATCGTACTGGACGCATAAATTAATTAAGAATTGATAATTAAGAATTTAATAATTGGTTTCATTTTTATCATCACAACTATTAATTCTAATTTTTAATTACAAACTATTATTAGTCTTCCCACTTTAATGCACCTTTTTTTAAAATGTAAAAAAAACCTATTAAAAAAAATGCAACAAACATCAATACTTCACCAAAACCGTTCCATCCAAGTGCTTTGAAATTTACGGCATAAGGATAAAAGAAAATTACTTCCACATCAAACAAAACAAATAAAATGGCAACCAAAAAATATTTTATAGCCATTGGCTGGCGTGCATTGCCATGGCTTTCTATACCACTTGCAAAGCCTTGTAATTTATCTGCTGTTTTTCTTGATGGACCAATCAATGCTGAAACGCCAATCATGGTTGCAACAAAACCGGCAGCAAATATTATTTGTAAACCAACAGGAAAATAATCAGCGGAAGAAGCGGTGTTTGAAATATCTAAAATGGAATGAAATAAATTCATGAAAGAAATTATTTGCACAAAAGTAAGGCAGAAATAAAAAAGAAAAACCTCTCTTTTGAGAAGTTTTCCATATTATGATTTCATTATTTATTTGCCGGGACTTTTAGTTCCGGACTTGGACGGCGTACTGCTTCTTTGATATTTTTCAACTACATCTTCCAACTGTTTTTTTGTTTTTACTGCAAACTGATTGTTTTCATCAGCAGGATCAGGATATAATAAAATCATTTGCGAAGCAATATCAATTGCTTTTTTATATGCATCTATTTTAGGAATATCTTTTGCATACTGCGCATAATAAATGAGCAAATAATAATCATTCAAATACATATTCTTTTTTGCATACGCTGAAGTGTCTTTTGAAAGATAATCATTTTGCTGGGCAATGGCATCAAGAGCTAAACCTTTCGTGGTATCGTAATCTGCAACCTTTGCTGCTTTTACTCTAAATGCATAACCTTGCGGTTTTGTTGGAAAGGCATTTATGTAAGCTTTGTTTATAGAATCTGCAAGCAAATAATTTTGCATCAGCATTGTTGTATCATGCGTTTGCATATAAGCCGAATCGCTTGACAGCACTGCTTTTTGAGCTGCTGTACTTAATTTATAATAATCTGCTTCGCTGATGCTGCCACCTCTGTAAACGGCTAATTTACTCATCCATGCCAACTCATCTCTAAGATTGCCTGTGGTTGACATTATTGAGACAGCAGTGTTTGCATAATTTATCTTATGAGCAACAACTGTGTCTTCATCAATTGCTTTTTGCAAGTAAGTTGATGCGAGGCTTTCATTGCCAGGAATCTTTGAATATATTCTTGCGGCATCTACATAAATATTGCTTGTTATTTTATCAACGGGAGCTGTTACAAAAAATTTATCTAAATAAGATTTTGCTTGAATAGAATCTCCAAGTTTATCATAGTTTACAGCATACAAAAGATTTAAATAAGGATATGTTTTGCATTCACCATTATCCATTGCTTTTGTGCGGTTCAAAGATTCCTGTGGCTGACCTGCGCGGAAATAATAATCAGCAACAAAGTAAGCCGATTGGCAATCCTGGTCTGAGTTTGCAACCCATTTATCCAAGTAAACTTTTGCCTGGTTTACATCTCTTTCTTCATAATAAACAAAATACTCAAGATAAACCGGTCCATACGAGGGATCAGCCGCAATTGCTTTATCAAACCATTCTGTCATAAACTCTTTGTTATCCTGGCTTTCATATACTTTTCCAATTTTGGTATACGCTTTTGCATATTTAGGATCGCGTGCAATTGCATCCTGAAAAGCAAGCACTGCATTACCACCTTGGTCGCTTCCAAGTTTCAAATAGCAGATACCAAGGTTTACATCAATGTCAGGATTTTTAGTATCAATTGCTGCAGCTCTTTTTAAAACATCAACTCCATAAGCAGCATCGCCTTGCTGGCTTGAGCCATCTGCATTTGCGCGGCCAACAGCATTTAAAATATCAGGATTCTCTCCCTTTTTTGTTTTGGTTGAAGTGATTGCCTGTTCAAAATTTTGTTTGGCAGCAGGGATATCACCTTTGCCATCGAGCAATTGCACATGACCCATTCCTACCCATATCCAGGGATCATTAATACCATCACTCAATGCCTTTTGATACAAAGCTTTTGCCCCTGGAATATCATCTTTTGCAAGGTCTGCCTGACCTAACCAATAAATTGCTCTTGCATCTTTTGGATTTGCTGCAACGGTTTTTTGTAACGATGCTTGTGCACTCGTATTTTTTTCATAATACAATAATCTTATACCATCCTCAACACTTTGTGCATAGCTATATGCGAAAACAAATAATAATGCCGAGGCTACTAAAAAAAACTTCTTCATAGATACTTTTTGTCTTTTTAAAATTTGTTTTTTAATTTTTATCGATACTGCTTCTGCGAATATTGAAATCCATTTTTGCGGGAACAAGATTTGCTCTCTTAAAAATTAACTGACCTCTTTCCAATCCTAAGAAGCCTGTAAAACCTGTACCAAGACCTGCGTAATTTTCTTTGACGATATAATACAAAGGACGTACCAAAGGGTACTGCTCATACGCTATCGTTTCCTGCGCAGGTTTTGCGAATATATTGTTTCCACACGGTTTGCATTGCAATGATGCCAATCTTATTTTATTATCATAAGCTTTTTGTTCAGGATCTTCATCATTGCCAACCCAACCTGAACCAACAAAGCCAACAGCATTCACATGCGCTGAAACATAGTCCAGCACTGCTTTGCTGCCATTTGCAGCATGCACGTTTGCACCAAAATCTTTTGCATGTAAAAATGAATCTAATAAAAACCTTACGGTGCTTGTTGCATGATTACCATCAACCACAGCTTCATTTTTATTTACAGAATCTGTAAGCAGTTTTTTAATCTGCGCAATGGTAAACATGCTATCTGTTGCTTTCATATTTATTATCGTGCTTATTGCATCGTATGCTATCAAATCCCAATTCAATCTAAATCCTAATTTCACTCTAAAATATTTATCTTCAGCATCCGTTAAACCTCTTGCTACTATTATTAATCTTGTACTGTCTTTTTGCAGATCTCTAAAACAATCTGCTTCTGATTTATAATCTGCAATGATATGCGCATCAGGATAAGTTAATTCATATTCTTTGATTTCTTCATCAATTATGGGTTTAAAACTTTCATCCACACTAATGTTAATTGTTCCTTTCAACGGCGTATCATATTGCTGCAAAGGCTTGTTGTTGCTGCAAGATAAGGTACCGGTTAAAAAAAATATGATCAAAGCTTTTAAAAAAAATCCTTTCATCTTCTCTAATATTCATGCTTAATGCCGCGATACAATCTAAAGCCTGCGTAAAGCAAACACAAGCCACCAAAAATATATCGCAGGTTCGGGTCCATGTCCGCAATCATAACGCTTAAACCGTTGATATTTATTTTATCACCAAACAACATCATCAAACCTATCAACAAAATAAATGAGCCCATACCGATATCATAAATCATGCGCATGGAAACATAACTCTTGCGCTGCTTTTCCCGCTGCTCGTTTTCCATTCAAGAAAAATTTGAAAATTGAAATAGCCAAATTAATCATTTTTATTTTTAAGAAAATGAAAATTATTTTTACTTTTTTATTTAGATGAATTTCTAAAACATTTCCATAATTTTTTCCTGTTTATTATTTTGTAAAATTTTTCAACTTAAAATTAGTTCTCCGTTCCTTCTATCTTTGCGCCAATGAAAATTTTAATGGTTTGCCTTGGCAATATTTGCCGAAGTCCTTTGGCAGAAGGCATTTTAAGAGATAAAATAAAAAAAGAAAATCTTGACTGGAAAACCGACAGCGCGGGAACAGGCACTTATCACATTGGTGAGCCGCCGCATATTTTAGCTCAAAAAGTAGCACGCCTTCATAACATTGACATCAGCGATTTGCGCGCAAGACAATTTGCAAAAACTGATATGGTTTTGTTTGATAAAATTTATGTGATGGATGCCGAAAATTATAATGATGTAAAGCGAATGAGCAAAGAATTGTGGAATGAAAATAAAGTTGAAATGATCATGAATGAATTGTATCCAAATGAAAATCGTATTGTTCCTGATCCATGGTACGGCGGCGAAGAAGACTTTGAAAAAGTGTATGAAATGCTGGATGAAGTGTGCGGTAAAATAATTCAAAAGTCAAAAGTGAAAAGCCAAAATGGTTAATACTGATTATTCAATCACTTCTTATTTTTTTAATTTTTACTTTTGAATTTTTACTTCAATAAATGAAACCAACTATTCCGCAAGGCACAAGAGATTTTAATGCAGAAACAATCCGCAAGCGAAATTATATTTTCGATACAATCCGCGCTGTGTTTGAGTTGTACGGCTTTCAACCATTGGAAACACCTGCAATGGAAAACCTTGAAACCTTGATGGGAAAATATGGAGATGAAGGTGATAAATTGATCTTCAAAATTTTAAATAATGGTTTGGATAATCCTTCAAAAAAACAAAAAATAAAAGAAGAATTCGAAAAAATTTTAGAAGGAAAAAATACCGCAACCATTACAGAACGAGCTTTAAGATACGATCTCACTATTCCATTTGCGCGATATGTTGCCATGAATTTTGGTCAGCTAACATTTCCTTTTAAGCGTTATCAAATTCAACCTGTGTGGCGCGCAGATCGCCCGCAGCGCGGGCGTTACAGGGAATTTTATCAATGCGATGCAGATGTTGTAGGAAGTAATTCATTGTTGAATGAAGTTGAACTCGCAAACATTTATGAAACTGTTTTTGAGAAATTAAAAATTGATGTTGAAATAAAAATCAACAGCAGAAAAATTTTAACAGCTCTCGCTGAAACCTGCGATGGCGCTGATAAAATGATGAATATAACAATTGCAATTGACAAACTCGATAAGATTGGAATTGAAAAAGTGAAAGAAGAATTACGCGCAAATAATTTAGAAGGAAATCAAATTGCAATTATTGAAAAATATATATCAATTGATGGAAACAATGAAGAAAAATTAAAAGCAGCGAAAGAACTTTTTGGCGAAAATAAAATTGGCAAAAAAGGAATAGAAGAACTTGAATTTATTATTAATTATCAAACATCAAACAAACTTAAAATTGATTTCAAGCTTGCCCGCGGATTGAATTATTATACAGGAATTATTTTCGAAGTGAAAGCAAAAAATGTACAGATAGGAAGCATTGGCGGCGGCGGAAGATATGATGATCTCACAGGTTTATTTGGTGTTCCAAATATCTCCGGAGTCGGCATTAGCCTTGGTGTTGACAGAATTTATGATGTGATGGAGGAGTTGAAATTATTTCCTGAACAATTGCAAACCGGGACTCAGATTTTGTTTTTTAATCTTGGTGAAAATGAAAGTAAAGTTGCTTTTAATTTAATGCAAACATTGCGCAGCAACAACATTAAATGCGAACTGTTTCATGAGACATCAAAGTTTGATAAGCAATTCAAATATGGGGAGAAAAAAAATATACCTTTCATTGCAATTATCGGCAGCAAAGAAATGGAGGAAAACAGCTGCACGATAAAGAATTTGAAAACAGGAGAACAGGAAAATATTTTGCAAAATGATTTGTATGAATTTTTGAATTCAAAAATAACAAGTCAATAAATTTAAAAAAAGGATAGATCATTTTCAAAATCCTTTTGGCACGATATTAGAATTGTTTGCTCAAACTTTTCAATGAAGAATATTTTGTTTGTTGGGTTAGTTTTATTTATAACTCTTACGAGTTGTCACAGGCATACAGTTCCCGAAAACTCAAATAACACGTCAAGCTCAAACTCAACGCCTACAAGCGTTTCCGATAAACCAATTGTAATTGTTGACGCACATGGAAATATTGTTGCAAGCCCAAAAGATTTACCTCCCACAGCTGATAAAAGTATTTTAAATGAAAGCAATGCACGCGGTTACACGCCTGAGCAAACTAAGAATTTAGCTTATCGTTTTAAATATATTCCACCCAAAATTTTATATGTTCCGGCAGCTTTAACAAAGAAAAGTAATCGCGGGACTTATTATGTTTATAAAACTAAATTCTGGTATTGGAAAAAAGGAAATGGATATTTTTATCTTGATGAGACTTATTATAATTAACTCAATCCTTCATAAATAATTGCTGCACCCTGCCCTACTCCTACGCACATAGTAGCTAATCCATATTTTAATTTCTTCCTGCGCATTTCATGAATAAGTGTTGTAGAAATGCGCGCGCCGCTGCAGCCCAGTGGATGACCGATTGCAATGGCTCCGCCATTTACATTTACTTTTTTTTCATCAAGTTTCAATTCTATCATACACGCAATACTTTGGGATGCAAAAGCTTCATTCAATTCTATCAGATCTAAATTCTCTGCGCTCAAACCCGCACGCTGCAAGGCTTTGCGTGTTGCAGGCACAGGACCGATTCCCATTATGGAAGGATCAACTCCCGCCACAGCCATGCTCACAACTCTTGCCATCGGTTCCAATTTAAATTCTTTCACTGCTTCTTCACTTGCAATTAATACTGCCGCTGCGCCATCATTAATGCCTGATGAATTTCCTGCAGTTACTGTTCCGTCTTTTGCGAAAGCAGGTTTCAGCGCCGCAAGCTTTTCAAGCGTCGTCTCACGGGGATGTTCATCCTGCGCAAACCATGTTATCATTTTATCATTGATCATTTCTATCGCTGCGATTTCATCTTCCCATTTTCCTTCGTGCAATGCCTGCGCATATTTTTGTTGTGATTGAAAGGCAAAGTTGTCCTGCATTTCCCGCGATATATTCCATTGCTTCGCAACATTCTCTGCCGTCTCTCCCATTGAATATGGATAATACATTTCGGCGAGTTTTTTATTTACAAACCTCCATCCTATCGTTGTATCAAATGTTTCATTCTTTCTGCTGAATGCGCCTTCACTTTTCGCGGTTACAAAAGGTGCGCGTGTCATACTTTCAACACCTCCAGCGATGTAGAGCAAGCCTTCATTACATATAACTGCGCGGCTAGCATCCATGATTGCCTGCAAACCCGAAGCACACAAACGGTTTACGGTATTACCTGGAACACATGTCGGTAAACCCGCCAGCAGTGCAGACATTCGTGCAATATTCCTGTTGTCTTCTCCAGCCTGGTTTGCATCTCCCGCAATAACATCCTCTATCATGTTTACATCAATCGTTTCATTCCGATGCAATAAAGTTTTTATCACATACGCCAGCAAATCATCAGGACGAATAGAACTTAGTTTGCCTCCGTATCTTCCAATTGGCGTGCGCACTGCATCAATTATATAAGCCGTTTTCATGCACCGCAAGTTACGCTGATATTTTTTTGAAAAAGCGCTTTGGTACCGGCATCATTAACTCCGGTTGAGCATCGTTGCGTCGCAATCCTTTCATCGTTCGCTTTACTATGTAGCTAGATTTCTGTATAAAATAGCAGTTGTTTTTTATACACTTTCTATCCAACCATTCTTAATGATTGCGCAAGTAATTACATTTCCTTCCCATCATCAAAAATTCAGTCAACAAAAAGCCACCACAAAAATTGTGATGGCCTTTTATCAAAAATAGAGATTTTATTTAGCTACAATAAACCGATTGCGTGCAATCACTTCATTGTTTTGCTCAATAACAATTATATAATAACCTGCGTGCAGTTTGCTGGTAATATTTGTCAGTGTAAAATTATGCTCACCCGGAGTTTGTAATCCAAGATTTTGCACAGCGACAGTTTTACCATCAAGACTTACAACTTTTAATATTGCATTTCCAGCATTTGACAATTTATAAAATGCCTTTGCACTTGCAGACCCGCTAACAGGATTCGGCACAATGGAAAGCAAATTCAGCGAAGCTTTATTATCAGCTTGCGTGATCAGATTTTCGGTAATTACAGAACCTGAGCCCCCGCTGATGTTTACAGAATAATCCTGCACATCACCATAATCAAGCACACCGCATGGATTAGTACTGTAAGAGCCATAATGCATTTGAATACGCAAACGCGTTGTGCCGTTCTTAGCGGTCGCAGGAACTTTAAAGGAACCGGAAGCAGAACCGGATTTCGTTGAAGCGATCTTCAACGCAGTTTCTCCTTTTCCATTCAAAGTTCCATCCTGGTTATAGTCAATATATACCGTCCAGTCTTCAGCGTACTTCGTACTGGTAAAGCCCGGAGTTAAAGTAATGGTATAAGTAGAACCTGCTGTAAGCGCAGTGCTGTATGCCGTAAGATTACTATAACCTCCGTCATTGGTACTTATATGGTTTATTGAACCTAACACTACCGTTTTAATATACTCATACGTGGTAGAGCCGCTTGATGTACAGTAACTAACAGTTGCGCCGGATGTAGTGAAGGAATCAACGGCACTGTAAGCACTTGTTCCGCTTGTACAAACAGTTGCTACTTCGAAATAATATTTAGTAGAAGATGCCAAAGAGCTTAAAGCATATGAATTAGTTGTAATGCCTGTTACGGTTGTTAAAGAAGCCTTTGAAGTGCCATAAGCAACATTATAACTGTTGGCGCCAGATACTGCAGCCCAGCCAGTAGTGGCGCTGCTTGTAGTAATTGACGAAGCAGTCAAGCCTGCAGGCACTCCGCAAGTGGCAGAAGCAGCTGTGGTGAAGGAATCAACCGTACTGTAGTCGCTTGTTCCGCTTGTACAAACAGTGGCTACTTCGAAATAATATTTAGTAGAAGATGCCAAAGAGCTTAAAGCATAAGAATTAGTAGTAATGCCTGTTACAGTTGTCAATGAAGACAACGAGGTTCCGTAAGCGACATTATAACTATTGGCTCCTGATACTGCAGTCCAGCCCGTTGTAGCACTGCTTGCATTTATTGATGAAACAGTCAAGCCTGTGGGCACTCCGCAAGTGGCAGAAGCAGATGTAGTGAAAGAATCAACCGTACTGTAAGCACTTGTTCCGCTTGCGCACACAGTAGCTACTTTAAAATAATATTTTGTAGAAGCAGCAAGAGAACTTAGACCATAAGAATTAGTTGTAATTCCTGTTACGGTGGTTAAAGAAGCTTGGGAGGTGCCGTAAGCAACATCGTAACTATTAGCTCCGCCAACTGCAGTCCAGGCAGTTGTGGCACTGATGGAAGTAATTGCTGAAACAGACAAACCTGAAGGCACTCCGCAAGAGGTTGTTACCTGCTGCGCTGCCTGGTAAGCTTGTATAATTCCGTAGCCACTATTTACATCATAGCCTGAACCTTCAATATCCAAAGCAGTTGAAGTAAGAATGGTTCTTATTTGGGCTGCGGTCATAGAAGGATTGGCAGACCAGATCAACGCTGCGATTGCGCCTGCGTGCGGAGCAGCGCAGGATGTACCAAAAAATGGATTTAGTCCAGTGCTTGAGCCGAAAGTAGTAGAAACACCATCTGCGGCTGTCAGATCAGGTTTGGAAAGTGTAGTTCCACCGCCTGAAGCAAAGGTAACACTGCCGGCAGTGATAGCTGTACCATTTGCATTATAAAACATCTTTCTTGGACCGTCAGAAGAAAAGGGTTCTACAACGTTTGATGAATTGAAAGCGTTGGGATAAGGACCGCTCGGGTAGCCGGATTCGAATGCGGCTGCGGCAGGCGTTGCTGCCATGCAAAATGCTGCGACTGCGCACGCGTGCCCTGTGGTTTGACCGTTCGTTGCAACGGTTAAAGTGCCGCGATTAGTATTTAAATGAAATGCTCTTACGGCTGCGGCAGTGGTTTTAAACACTACAAGCCTATCGCCGGAAGATAAAGAAGAAGCGCTAATGGCTTCATATGGATTTTGACTGCCTGTTTGTGAAGTAGTAGAAGAACTTTTCACCTTTCCTGCAGAACTAACTAAGAAAAGATCGTAATCATTGGTAGAAGCACCCCATGGATCGCTCCAAATTAAATTATAAACTCCTTCGCCAAGAGTTTTAACGATATCTCCGTTAACAGGAGAAGAAGTCGTGCCGAAATTATGAATAGTTCCGCCTTTGGAAGAACCAGAAAAAGCGGCAGACCCGGCATCATTGAAATCTCCTTCAAAAACACCGGATGTTCCTTTTGCCAAAGCACCGGAATTACCTGCGGAAGAAAAGTATAAAGCGCCGGCAGCAGTTACTGTATTCACAGCCTGTGCTACTGTTCCATCCTGAAAAGCAGGTTCATCAAAATAAGCGACATCATCACATATAATATTACATCCATAATTATTGCGCAGCGACAAAATATTGGAAGCAAAACCTGCTTCACTAACATCCGCAGTGGCAAAATATAATTGCGCAGCAGGCGCCAGGTCATGTATTACCTGCAGCATGGCTCTACCTTCATCATCACCGCCGGAATAATCCTGCACAACGGTAACCGGAGTGGTATATCCATCAGGATTGCCCGTTCCGGGTAAATCGCCGCTGGTGACATCTGCAGAGGCTCCGCCGGTAGCATTATAACTGTCTGACAGCACGCCAATCTTGATGCCTGCACCAAGATAACCGAAAGTAGTTCTTACATCCGCAGCGCGATGGTCAGCGTCGCCCTGGGAAGTTATTTTGCCAATCAGCGGACTTTCAGTCTTCAGCAGGTTTTCTAACTGCGTACGAAAGTTTGCAATGCGCTGATCCTTGTTTTGTCTTCCAAAAAGTTTATTATTATTTTCATCTACAACCATTGATTTAACAGCAGGCTGAATAAATTTCACTTCAGGAAATGAAGCGATCTTTTCAACATCCTGTAAATGTATAATTGCCCGCACAGTATGAAACAGCGCTGAAGGAAAAACAATCTTTGCGCCTAACAAAGTAAGCTTTGAAAGCAATGCATCGGTAATATTTCCATCTATATCAACCTTTAAATGCCCGGTAATATCCGCATCAACATTTGCAGGTTCCAGATCAACGCCGGGCGCCATTTTCTGCCCGCGATTTTCCCTTACTGCCTGCAAAAGACGCGAGTCAATTTTAAGCTGTGCGGGTGTTCTGCTTGCTTTTTCATTTAAAAGCAATTGTATTTCTTTCATTGTCTCTGTTGACACCTGTGCAAAAAGAGACAATGACAGGAAAATAAAAAATCCAAAAACGAGTAACCTTTTTGTCATAAATAAATGCTTGAGTTGTTTTGTAAGAAAAAAATTATTAATGAAAATACCAGTTGTTATGTGCAGCAAAGATTAAATTCTGATTAATACAAAATTTAATATTTATTCACACTTTGTGCAAAGGCATAAAAATAGGGGAAAAAGAATTTAACCCCCAAATATTTCCTTTAACTAAAAAAGGATGTTAAATAATTAAAATCTCCTTAATTTAGTCTAATCCTTGCGTTATAAAAGTTAGTCAAACAAATTGTTATGAATACTAATAATGAAATTTTAAACCTTAAGAAAATGTTTCTTTATATAATTAGATTATTTCTTGCTGCAATTTTTTATCTAGTAGTAATTGCTTCTATTTTTATTGCAATTATTTGCAGCATTGTGTCTTATCCTTTTTGGCTCCTTTTTAATAAACGTAGCCAAATGCATCCAAGGAAATTAATTCCTTTTTCTTTACAGGATATTCACAATTTTCACAAGTACCAAATTCATTAAAATTTTTTTAAAAATTAATTGGCCCGTGCTTTCAATGTGCGGGCTTTTTAATTTATATCACCCGACTATTTTAAAATTTCAAATCCAACCTTTTTTTATAAAGGCATTAAAACCTAGCAATAATGCTTGATCAATTTGAGAAAAAATATTTTCATCATATCTTTTTATATGAAAGCAGGATTTGCCTTTTAAACATTTCAGCAACTCTGCGGGCAGAGCATCTTTTATTTCTTTAATCATATAAATAGGCATGTAATAAAATCCCACATAACCTTTTTGAATAAGTGCAGATGCAAACCAAATATCATCATATTTTTTTTCTCCAATTTCAACTGGCTTTTTACTGATGAGCATTATTTTTCCATCTTCACCACCATGCAATTCAAGCGAGCCTTTTTTATAAGAAACAAGTAAATCTTTTATTGCATTAAAAACAGGAATAAGTTCTGGCTGATCTTTTGATTTGTCAGTGTATTTTATTTTAATTTCTTTGTTTGTTTTTTTACTAATCATAAAAAAATTAAAAAAAGAAAGGTAATGATTAAAGAAAAACTAATTTTTGTAAGTTCTATTCATACACAAAATCTTGCTATTTTTATTTAAATTAATATTATGAAATTATTAATTTCCATATTTGGCGACGGGAAAGATCTGAACGTTTTGCAAATGAGTTGCAGAGGTTTTGTAATTTTTTTTATAGCATTAATCTTAATAAGAATCGCCGGCCGCCGATCTTTTGGATTGCGCACTCCTTTTGATAACATTATCGTAATATTACTTGGCGCTGTGTTAAGCCGCGCTGTTGTTGGTGCATCTCCGTTTATTCCAACAATTGCGTGCACAGTATTTATTGTTTTATTGCATAGAATTATGGCTTACTGTGTCGTTCACAGTGAATTTATTGCAAAGCTTGTTGAAGGAAATAAAATAATTTTATTTGAAAAAAATAAATTCATCAAAAAAAATATGGATAAAGGACTTGTTTGCAAAGAAGATATTTTGGAAAGTGTACGAAAGAGTGCATTAACTGATGCAATGGAAAAAATTGACAGAGTTTATATCGAAAGAAATGGCGAAATAAGTGCAATAAAAAAAGAGGAGCTATAAATTTTTAACCTTACCACCGTTTTTTAAAATAAAAATTTATAATTTTATCCTGTTAAATAAATCCAACTAAGAATTAATCACCTGGGTAAACATTTAATTTTACAAATAATATAAATAAGCTTTAAAAAATTAATTGCTCTTTTTTATGCAAAAATCTACCAAGTTTTTGTTAGTAGATGATGATATTGATGACTCAGCTTTATTCAAAAATATTCTTCACGAAGCATCTCCTTCAGTAAGTTTGCAAAACGCGTATAATGGCAAGGAAGCTTTAGATATTTTACGATCTGAAGAGATTTTGCCGGATGCTATTTTCCTCGATCTTAATATGCCTTTAATGGATGGCAAAGAATGTTTAGCAGAAATAAAAAGTGATGATGAGTTAAAAGATATTCCTGTTATCATGTACACAACATCTTCACACTCCAAAGATATTGAAGACACGATGCTGAAAGGCGCCGTTTGTTTTATCACCAAACCATCGAACGTTAACGAACTCAAATATATTCTCTCTCATATTTCAACTCACGTTCACGATAATCTTCAAAAAGCATTACAAACCTTAAGTGATACCGCATCTACGTTTATCGTTTGCTGACAATAGTAGAATAATCCGCAAAACAGAATGATAATAAAAGCAAAACCAATATTACTTTTGCTTTTATATGATCCTTATTGTAGATGATAAGCAGGAAAATCTATATGCATTAGAGGCTTTTCTTAAGCTAAATCTTTTTGAAGTTGATACAGCCATTTCCGGTGAAGAAGCCTTAAAAAAAATTTTAAAAAAAGATTTCGAACTCATTATTTTAGATGTGCAAATGCCGGGCATGGATGGCTATGAAGTGGCAGAAACAATGGCCAATTACAGCCGATCAAAAAATATCCCGATCATCTTTCTTTCTGCGGTTAATATTGATAAACGATTTATTACAAAAGGTTATGAATCCGGCGGAGTTGATTATGTAACGAAGCCTTTTGATCCCGACATTTTATTACTCAAAGTAAAAAGTTTTTTACGCCTTTACAGACAAACAAAAGAGCTAAATGATATAAAAGAAACTTTAGAACAAAAGGTTGTTGAAAGAACAAGTGAGTTAATGGAAGCCAATAAAGAACTTGAAATAAGCAATGCAGAATTGCAGCAATATGCTTTTATCGCTTCGCACGATTTGCAGGAACCGTTAAGAAAAATTATCACTTACAGTTATTTGGTATCGGAGCAATTTTTAAATCAACCCAATGCATCTTCTTACATGGAAAAAATAATTTCCGCGTCTGAACGAATGCGAAATCTTATTAATGATCTTTTAAATTATTCCAACCTTTCTATCGACAATGCATTTTATAGTTATGATATAAAAAAAATAATCCGTGAAACGCTTACAGATCTTGAAGTTTCCATTAAAGAAAAACAAGCAAAAATCATAATCAAAGATTTTCCTTTTATAGAATTAATCCCAAATCAAATAAGACAGTTGTTTCAAAATCTTATAAGCAATGCATTAAAATTTTCCAAGAAAGATGAAAAGCCTGTTATAAAAATATGGAGTGAAAAAGTGAAGGAAAAATTTTTTGACACCAATGCTTCAGCAGATGGAGAATATTGCCGCATTTATGTAAGTGATAATGGCATCGGATTTAATGAAATGTATCTTGATAAAATATTCAACATGTTTCAAAGATTACATGGCAAAGGAGAATATCACGGCACAGGTATTGGACTTGCAATTGTAAAAAAAATAATTGAGAAACACAATGGCCTTATCACTGCCGAAAGCACTGAAGGTAAAGGCACCACTTTCATAATCTTATTGCCCTTGAAGCAAAACAGCAACAACTGAAATAACAAGAAGCACAATAAATAACAGTTATGAATTCAGCTCTTAAAAGAAATTTAATAATTGGTTACAGTGTCTCACTTTTTTTACTCATCGTCAGTTCTATCGCATCTTACATCAGCATTGACAATTTATTGTTCAGCCAAAAATGGGTTAATCATACCAATGTTGTCATTTATAAACTTGAGAGTATTATCTCTGTTTTAAAAGATGCGGAATCAGGACAAAGAGGATTTTTACTTACGGGCAATCCAGACTTTTTAACGGCATACAATGGCGCTGAAGCCAAAGCCCTGAACACTATTGAAGAAGTAAGTGTTTTAACAAAAGATAACCCCGCACAAAAGCAACCAATTGCAGCATTGAGAAATATTACAGAAGAAAGATTTGACATTTTACAAAAACTTATTGATACTAAAAGATTAGGAATAAACGCCACAACCGAACAAATAAAACAGGGAAATGATTACATGAATGAAGCACGAAGTTTGGTGCAGCAAATGGAAAACAGGGAACAGATTTTATTGATTGCGCGCACTGAAAACCTGAACAAATTTGCTTCATCAACACCAACATTAATAGTGGTTGTATCATTGCTTTCTTTCATCATAACACTAATATCTTTTTTTAAAGTAAACAGTGATTTTGATAAAAGAATAAAGCTTCAAAAACAATTACAGCAAAAGGATGAAGAAGTTACAACCCGCATAAATATTATACAAAACATAGCAGATAAAATTTCTTCAGGCAATTATAAAATCCGCGTTGATGATAAAGGAAAAGATGTGCTGGGCTCTCTTGCATTTTCATTGAATAAAATGGCAGAGTCATTGGATTATTCATTTACAAATTTATCAGAAAAAAAGTGGCTTCAAACAGGCATTGCAATATTAAATGAAAAGATGATCGGTGAAAAAAATATGGAAGTGCTTGTTTATAATATTATTGATTTCATTACAAAATATACCGAATCTCAATTAGGTGCTTTTTATCTTTTGAAAGATGAGAATACTTTAAGCCTTTATGCAAGTATTGGCCTCAACAAAAATAAAATAAAAAAAGAAGTAGCAATTGGAGAAGGCTTAGCAGGACAATGCGCATTATCACAAAAAAAAATGATGCTTGAAGATATTTCTGACGATGCATTTGTAATAAATTATTCTGCCGGAAGCATCAAACCAACATCCATTATTGCGATACCTGTTTTCTACGAAAAAAATTTAAAAGGCGTTATTGAAATTGCATCAATTCAACCATATTCAAATGCCATTTATGAATTTTTACGTGCAGCAATTTTTAATATTGGTATGGCTGTAAACAGTGCGCGCGATCATCAAAATTTACAGGAATTATTATCTGAAACGCAAGCCCAGTCTGAAGAATTGCAATCGCAGCAAATTGAATTAGAAAATAATAATTCTGAATTGGAAGCGCAGTCAGCAAAATTACAAACCTCAGAAGAAGAACTGCGCGTGCAACAGGAAGAATTACTTGAAACCAATGCTGAATTACAGGAACGAAGCAGATTATTGGAAGAAAAAAATGAATTGATCTTGGAACGTAATCTTGATATTCAGGCTAAAGCAGAAGAGCTTGCGCAAAGTGCAAAATATAAATCTGAGTTTTTGGCAAACATGTCCCACGAATTGCGAACGCCACTTAATTCTATTTTATTGCTCTCCCGTTTATTGACTGAAAATCAAACAGGAAATTTATCAAATGAGCAGGTAGAATATGCAAGCGTTATTAAAAAATCCGGTGATGGATTATTAAGTTTAATTGATGAGATTTTAGATCTTTCTAAAATTGAAGCAGGCAAAATGAAACTGGAAATAAAGGATGTATCAATTGCAGAAGTGTGCAACGAACTAAAAGCTTTATTCAATCCAATGGCAAAAGATAAAGGAATTGATTTTGTTATTGACATAGATAAAAATTTACCAAAAAAAATACAAACAGACAGGTTAAGACTTGAACAAATTTTGCGCAACTTAATTTCAAACGCATTAAAATTTACAGCACATGGTTCTGTTATAATGAAAATATTTAAAGAAGCAAATGCAATAAATTTTACGGTAACAGACACAGGCATTGGTATACCAACGGATAAACAGCAACTCGTTTTTGAAGCGTTTCAGCAGGCAGACGGATCAACACGCAGAAAATATGGCGGCACAGGATTAGGACTTTCAATCAGCAGCCAGCTTGCAAAATTTTTAGGCGGAGAAATTACATTATACAGCGAAGAAAATAAAGGCAGCGCATTCACATTAACATTACCGCTTGAGAAAAATGAGCAACAACAACAAAAAAAATCATCGAATTATTCTAAAATTAATGTTGATGAATTTGAGAAATTAAAAGACAATATTTCTAAAGAAAAATTTATAACGAATACCATTCCCTCATCCATCCCGGACGATAGAAATGAAATACTTGCTGATGATAAAATAATATTGATCATTGAAGATGATACTGACTTTGCTAATCTTTTACTCGATTATGCAAGACAAAAAAAATACAAAGGAATTGTAGCTGTTCGCGGTGATGAAGGCGTACAACTTGCAAAGCAATTTATTCCAACCGGCATTCTGCTCGATATGCAATTGCCCATAAAAAGTGGCTGGGAAATAATAGATGAATTGAAAACAAATCTTTCAACTAAAAATATTCCTTTGCACATCATGTCTGCGCATGATATAAAAACAAAAAGCTTTTCAAAAACAGTTGTTGATTTTATTAACAAGCCTGTGTCAGTTGAAAAATTGAATGAAGTATTTCAAAAAATAGAAGACGCACTTACGCATACTCCTAAAAAAGTTTTAATAGTTGAGGAGAATATAAAACATGCGCAGGCCCTTTCTTATTTTCTTGAAAATCACAACATACATTCTGAAATAAAAAACAATATTCAGGAAAGCATCAAAGCATTAAAGCAAAACGAAGTAAACTGTGTAATTGTAAATTTAGGATATCCTGAAAAAACAACTTACGATACTTTGGCAGAAGTAAAGCAAACGGAAGGTTTAGAGAATCTTCCTATTATAATTTTCACCGGCAAAAATTTATCTCAGCCGGAAGAATTCCAGATAAAAAAATATGCTGATTCTATTGTTATAAAAACAGCACATTCTTATCAAAGAATACTGGATGAAGTGTCTTTGTTTTTGCATCGCGTGGAAGAAAAAACAAAAGGATCAGGAGCAACAAATAAAAAAAATACTGAGTACAATGAAGTGCTGCAGGGAAAAACTGTTTTGATAGCAGATGATGATGTGCGCAATATATTTTCCATTACCAAATCTTTGGAGATGTACGGAATGAAAATAATTTCTGCAACCGACGGTAAAGACGCGCTAAAACAATTGGAAGAAAATGCAAAAATAAATTTGATCTTAATGGATATGATGATGCCCGAAATGGATGGTTACGATGCTATAAAACGCATACGCGAAAATTTAAAATATAAAGATCTGCCAATACTTGCCATCACTGCAAAAGCAATGACAGGCGATCGCGAGAAATGTATTAGTGCCGGAGCTTCAGACTATATTACCAAGCCTGTTGATGTTGATCAACTTATTTCTTTATTAAGAGTTTGGTTGTATGACAATTAAAAATCGTCACAAAAAATCTTATGAAAGCCGAGGCAGCAAATTATGTGAGTGAAGAAGAATTTGATTTATTATTAAATGAAATTTATCGGATATATGGTTATGATTTTACTAATTATGCAAAAGCCGCTTTAAAAAGAAGGATAAACCGTTTATTTATCATTGATCATTTTTCAAACTTTGCCGAGCTGCTTTATCGCGTGAGATATGAAGTGGGATATATAAAATTTCTTGTTCGGGAGCTAACGATTAGTGTTACAGAAATGTTTCGCGATCCTCTCACTTTTAAATACCTGAGAGAAAAAATCTTACCGATACTTGGCACTTATCCGTTCATTCGTATTTGGCATGCCGGCTGCTCAACCGGCGAAGAAGTTTATTCAATGGCAATACTATTACATGAAGCAAATTTATTACACAAGTCTTTGATATATGCAACCGACATCAATGCTTCATTGATAGAAAATATCAGGGAAGGAATTTTTCCTATCAGCAAAATAAAACAGTATTCAACCAACTATATTTTGTCAGGAGGTACAAAAGATTTTTCTGCATATTATACTGCGCATTATGATTATGTAAAATTTAATGATCATCTGAAAACAAAAATTATTCTTGGCACGCATAACCTTGTTTCTGACAGATCTTTCAATGAATTTAGTTTGATCGTTTGCCGTAATGTGCTCATTTATTTTAATAAAGATTTGCAGGATAAGGTACTTACATTGTTTGATGAAAGTTTAGAAAAATTGGGGTTTTTATTTTTAGGTTCAAAAGAAAATATTGTCTTTTCTGCAATCTCCGGTAAGTTTAAACAAGTTGATAGTAAAGAAAAAATATGGAGAAAAATGATGTGAGAAAATATACTGTTATTGCAATCGGAGGTTCTGCAGGAAGCCTTGAAACATTGCTTAAAATTATTGGCAGTTTAGAAGAATTTGATGTTGTGATGATAATAATTGTGCATAGAAATAATACAACCACTTCTTTTCTTAAAGATCTTATATCATCAAAAACAAAAAGACCGGTAAAGGAGGTTGAAGACAAAGAAAATATAGAAAATCGTGGCATTTATATAGCACCGGCCGGTTATCATTTGTTATTGGAAGATGAAAATACTTTTTCACTCGATGTGTCTGAAAAAATAAATTTCAGCAGACCAAGCATTGATGTAACTTTTGAGTCTGCTGCACAAATTTTTCAATCAAAACTAATTGGCCTTTTATTATCAGGTGCAAGTGCAGATGGTTCTCAGGGTTTGCAAAAAATTTCAGATCACGGTGGTTATACAATCGTACAACAACCTGAAACTGCTGAGATAGACTATATGCCCAAACATGCTATAAACACTGTAAAAGTAGATGCTGTAATTGCAGGCAATACTATTGGGAATTTTATCAAAACTCTTTTATAAAACTCCAAAAAATTATCTGTAATGTGCTTTAATGAAATCTGCAAATGCCAAACCATTTGGTTTTAAATCTCCTGTTGCCACATCATGCAGAGACACTGATTTTCCAACTTCTGTATGATCTCCGCTATACCAAACAACGATAGGTAATTTCATATCATACAACTTCTGTAACATAGTGGTAACAATGGTTGGCGATGGATTTAATTCTCCTATCTCATTTGTAATAACAGGTTTGCCGGTTGTTCTTTTCAGATATTCAACAACTTCTTCCAAAGCTCTTAGATCAACATTATCCGGATTGCTTGGTTGAGTAAATTTTCTGGCACCGGCAACACGTTCCATCACAGGTTCGTACCAATGAAAATTTACATAATCAAGATCAAGAGATTTATAGGCATTTACAAATTCCTGTCCCATTTCTTCTTTCTTTTTTAAAGGAGCATGTCTTGAAAGATCCGGAAGATCAGAAACAATATTGCCACCGATAGCACGGTTTGCAAAGTCATTTGCTTGCGCTGTCATGCCTCTGTTTATATAATCCTGGTAAACAAGTAACACGAGTGATTTTGTTGTAAGCGCACCATTAGTAACTTTAATCCCATGTGCATGTGCAACATTGATGGCCATTTTTAACTCATTGATATAATCCTGAGGAGGACCTGAATGATATTCATCATTTGTTTCTTCGTTTTCTACAACAAGTAATGCAGGATGATATTTATCTAAAAGGCTATTTAATTTACTTCTATAACTTGCCAGATCTGTAGGAAATGGTACCGGCACTTTTGTGCCTCCCTGGTTTACTTCGCCAAAGTTTACATTCAATATTATTTTAAATCCTGCCCTAACCATGTCATCATAACCATCAATGGTGCCGTTATACGCTGATAAAATAACATGCGTGCGCAAATACTGCACGCCTAAGCCTTCTGCGGTTTTTATCTCTGCCTCGACCGGTGTATGATTTGGCAAAATACCAAATGGATTATTTCTTTGTGCATTTGCATAATTAAGAATGCTGAAGAAAGAAAGAATAATAAATAATTTTTTCATTGTTTTATTTTAAGGAATATATAGGGATGGATAAATTTTTTGAATGAAGGTTTAAGGGTTTTATTTTATAATTGTAAAATGAAGCACAAAACAAATTGCTCAATAAAAAAATTAAACTTTCTTCTTTACAAATTTTATGCAATTCATCTTATTAATCTTAATAACTTTTGCAACGTGATAGCAAAAGCTAAAATTGATACCCAACCCTGATCATAAAATTGCGTGGTGCACCTGGCCATTTACTTATATTATTATAAGCTGCTTCCCAGTATGCTCTGTCTGTAAGATTATTAACATTAAATGCGATGGTTGCATGTTTATAGCCATACACCAAACCTGCGTTAAATATGCAGTATCCCGGTAATTTTATTTGCTGATCGAGTGTGTTGCGCATACCAACCTGTGAATGACCAATAATAAATCCCAGTCCTTTTAAACTGCCGCTCACAATTGTATATTTAAAGAAACTGTTGCTCGCATCTTTTGGTGCATTCTCTAAAATTGTTCCAACATCAGAAGGCACTTTACTTTCAGTAACTTTAGCAATGTTGTGAGCATAAGAAACAGCAACACTTAAATTACTCATTATATTTCCTGTGCCTTCCAATTCTATACCACGTGATCTATCCTGACCCTGTTGTACAAAAAGATTGGGATTAGAAGGAATGTTAGCATTAACCGCAACATTTTCTACAGTTAACTGATACAATGCAAGCGAAGTAGAAAAATTATTTTTAAAAAAATTAGCTTTAATGCCCCCTTCAATTAATTCGCTGATAACAGGTTTAAAAGGCTCATTAAAAATCTCCAGTTCAGTTGATGCTTCAAAGGGATCGAAGCCTTTGTTGTAAGTGACATATGAAGTGATATTCGGTTTCAATTCATACACTAATCCCGCTCTTGGCAAAAATACTTTTTCAGTTAAATTATCTGCGCTGTCGTCTTCACCACCTTTATAAAATTCTTCACGCAAACTCAACAGCAGCTTCCATTTCCCTGCACTGATATCATCCTGCACATACACTCCCTGCGTGTGATAAATATCATCATTAATATCGCTTGCATCATTATCATAATCCGATAATTGATAGCTGCTCACAGGTCTGTTTATATATTGCGGATGTTGTAAACTGAATGTGCCAACAATGCCGCTGCCTTCCCCAAACTGATCAGGCAATTCATAGTATTGCTGGTTAAGATCAACTTTGCTTTTTACAAAATCATATCCCAAAAGCAATTGATGAGAAACTTTTCCGCTATTGCATTTATAAGTAAAATAATTGGTGATGGTATTTGTTGTGGTATTATAATTCCATGTGCTGTAATAAAGGCTCACTGAATCCGGTGTGATGTAATTATTAAAACCATGTTCTGCCACATTTTGTTGTGTAATATAATTTAAATAACCGGTGTTGAATGTAAGCCGCGGACTGATCTTATATGATGCAGAAACAACAGATGCAAAATCTGTTTCATGCAGACAATCGCCGGGCTGCGATAAGGAAAGACTGATGGGTGTTGATTTTAAAGTAGAGTCGCCTTCAAATCCCGGCTGACCTCTGTCTAAAACAGTATTGATATGTGAAACTGAAAGATCAATATTAACATGAAAATCATCACTTGGTTTAAAAGTAAGGGAAGGCGCAAGCTCATAGGATCTTGCATAGTAATTATCGCGAAAAGAATTGGTGTTATCATAGCCTGCATTAAACCTGTACAACAAAGTTTTGCTTTTATTCAACGGTCCTGTAACATCTCCTTCAAACCTTGAATGATCCCAGCTTCCTGCATAAATATCAATGCTTGATTCATTATATTCCAAAGGTTTTTTTGTTACAAGATTAATGGTGCCACCGGGATCGCAGTTTCCGTATAAAGTTGCTGTAGGTCCTTTTATTACTTCAACTCTTTCTATATTCACAAGCATGCTGCTGGTATAGGTTGTATTGTATCCGCGCAGTCCGTTTATATCACGCGCATTCTCTGCGCGAAAGCCCCTTATTGTATATTCATCAAAACCCGAATATTCATTTACACCGGCAACCTGTGCTACTGCATCTTTTACCGTAAGTTCCATTTTATCCTGGATCATTTCTTTTGTAACGGTAGAAATAGATTGGGGAATATCAATCAACGGCGTTTCAGTTTTATCTCCAAAAAAAGAATAATCGCTTTTATAAGAATGGGCAATGCGGCCTGTTACTTCTATATCTTCCAACTGCGATATGGTATATTCAAGTTGAATAATACCTAATGAAACTGTTTGCGAAGCTTTTAGTAAAACCGGTTTTTTATAAGACTTAAAACCGATACCAATGATAACGAGCGTATCATTAGCAGAAGGTAATTGTTTGAAAGAAAAGTTACCGTTAACATCAGCAGAAGTTTGTAATTGCAGCCTTCGCAGCCTGATTGTAACAAATGATGCAGGCATGCCATCTGTAGAAAAAACAGTGCCGTTTAAAGTACCTGAGGATTTTGATTGAGAGAATGATTTTGAACAAAAAACGAAAAGCAACAGTATAAGAACAGGTAACCATTTCGTCATGACCTCAATTTACTTGCTTTTGATTTTTACACAAATTTATCACCAATATCTTAGATTCATTTTTTTTTAAAGAACGCCAACAACGGCGAAAGAAAGCATACAAGGTTTATTTAAAAAGATGAAGATGGGTTGAAAGATATTTTTTTTCGGCAATGCATTCCGTTTTTTCCGAAAGGCATCGGGAATGTTCAGCGGCTTATTCGGAATTTACCGAAACAATGTCTGAAGCTTCAGCAGTGGCTTCCTGTTTTTCCGAAAGGCATCCTGAACGTTCAGCACCTTATTCGGAATTTTCTGAAACGATGTCTGAATCTTCGGGAGTGGCTTCCGGTTTTCCGAAAGGAAAGAAATAGATAGAAAATACTAAGCAACGGCAGGGCTGTATTCCAACATGGTTTTTGTAAATAACTTTTAATGAAAATTTAAACCATGATGCTATAATTTCACCTGCACAAAATATTGAACTGAACTTTTTTAATTTACTTTTGTTTGGTTAAAAATTAATATCACGAAACTTTATGAAAAAAATCTATTTCCCAATTATTTTATTGGTATTATCCCTGTGTAAGATTGATGCACAAACAAGCTGGCTTACAAGATCAGGCAATTTAGGCAGGATCGGCTGGAACAATAATGAAAAAACACTTACCCAAGCCAATGTAAGCAGCGGCAACTTTGGAAAAATATTTGAGCTGCCAACTGATGACCAGGTATATGCACAACCTTTGATCGTTGGTCATTATACTATAAATGGCGGACGGCATAATGTGGCAATTATTGCAACGGTCAATAATACGATCTATGCTTATAATGCAGATACATTGGCAACGCCATTTTGGAAAGTTAACCTAACCTTTCACCATAACGATGATTCTGCAGCTTATTATCGTCCTGTAAAAAATACGGACATTCCCTGCGGCGGAGATGGTATCTATGTAAACTTTACAACAAAAATAGGCATCGTTGGTACACCAGTAATAGATACAGCTACCAACACCATTTATGCAGTGGCAAGAAGCGCTTCGGTTGATGGACAATCTTTTTATTATCATCTTCATGCAATTGACTTAAAAACGGGTGCTGATAAATTTGGCAGTCCTTCCTTAATTCAGGGTTCAGTTCCCGGCACCGGTGATGGAAGTGTAAATGGCGTTGTTTCTTTTGATCCGCTCAGAGAATTGCAAAGGCCCGGACTTTGTCTTTATAATAACACCATTTATGTTTGCTGGTCATCCCAATGTGATCATGATCCTTATCATGGCTGGGTAATGGGTTTTGATGCTACAAGCTTGCAACGAAAATATATTTATTGCACAACCCCAACAGGCGGCAGAGGCGGTATCTGGATGAGCGGTGCTGCACCTGCTGTGGATAATAACGGTTATATATATGTTAGCGTTGGCAATGGTTCTGTTGGCAGTCCGGGTAATCAAAACGATACCTCAAACACAGGCGAAAGCGTTCTTAAACTTTCTACTGCAACCGGCAATTTGCATGTGGTTGATTATTTCACTCCATACAATTGGAGATACTTGAATGATCAGGATTTAGATTATGGGGTTGACGGGGTGATGCTTTTTCCGAATACCCAATTTTCTTTATCAGGCAGCAAAGCAAGTTATTTATACCTAGTGAATGATATGTTCATGGGAGGTATAAGACGAGATAATAAGGATGTATTAGAATCAATAGATATTAATGCTGAAAACCCTGGTAAAGACAGGCATTTGCACGGATTACCGGTTTATTTTAAAGATAAGAACAAGAATGAATATATATACGCTTGGGCTGAGGAAGGACTTTTAAAACAGATCCCTTTCAACAGAGCGACAAAGCGATTTGATACATTAAACATTAAAGTTGGTCCTACAGCTTTAGGAGTAGGCATGCCCGGTGGCATTCCTACTATTTCGTCCAATGGAAATGATGCAACTACGGCTGTTCTCTGGGAATCTCATCACATCAGTGAAGGAAAAGACAACTCAGAACAAAGCCAGAAAGGGATTTTGCAGGCATTTGATGCAAGTGATGTTAGCCATGAACTTTGGAACAGCAACTGGGAAGGTCAACGGGATTCTATAGGTCTTTATGCCAAGTATGTACCGCCAACTGTTGCCAATGGCAAGGTATATATGTCTTCCTTTTCGGATTATATTGTTGTATATGGAATGAATCCGCCGCCCGCTTCTGCCTGCAGCAATACATTGCAATCTCCATGGCATAGTGCAGATATAGGCTTTGATGTTTATCCCGGTGACGTTTGTGAAAATAATGGGGTATTTACTATTACAAGTTCAGGGGCAGACATGTATCAAAACGGTGACGCATTTCATTACTTATATCAACCAATTACTTCCAATGCAGCACCGATAACTGTGCGGCTTGATTCTATTTCTTCCACTACCAGTTCCTATGCAAAATGCGGGATCAATATACGGGCTAACTTAGATCCGGGTTCACCAAATGTGTTCATGGGTTTTAACGGCTATAGAAACACCATTTTTCAAAGCAGGATCTTGCAAAATGATAGCACGACAAGTACGACAGGAAATGCATATACTTTTCCTGTTTGGATAAAAGTAACCATGAATGGAAATGAATATGTTGGTTATGCCTCTGAAGACAGCCTTAACTGGACACCGGTTGATTCTGTTACTGTAGCCCTGGGAACTTTCCCGTATGCAGGCATTGCATACACAGCACATACAAATTTAAAAACAGGGAATGCTGTAGTTGATCATCTGTCTATTACAAGCGGCACCGATATAGGCACTCTTAATTTTACTGCACAAAATGTTGATAATACCCATACACATTTGCAGTGGCAGGCCGGTAAAGATTTAAATGCAGGTAATTTTACAATAGAACGCAGCACAACAATCACCAATTTTTTACCGGTAAAAACAGTCACATCAGATCCTTCTGCTGAATATTCTTTTGATGATTATAATCCTGAAGAAGGAACTAATTATTACCGAATCAGAAAAACAATGCCTGATGGTTCATTTAAATATTCGTCTGTGCAGGTAGTTAGTTTTTATCATAGCATAATTGATATTTATCCTAATCCAACAAAAGGACAATTATTCATTAAAGTAACAAAACAGTTAGCTGATAATAATGAGCTTGATGTTACGGTTATCAATAATACAGGTCAGATTGTTTATAAGACAACGATAGTTGGTACAGGGTATAATGAAGAGGCAATTAATCTGCCGCCTTCCTTAGTTAATGGATTATATGTGGTACAGGTAGTAAACAGCAAAGGACAAAAAGAAGTGAAGCAAGTTGTTTTGAATAGATAATCAATTTAGGTTGTTTTAATAAGAAAAGGTTTCAGCTGATGTTGAAACCTTTTTCTTTTATTACAGTTGATGTCTTTATCAATCACTATTCCCAAATCTCATCTTTGCCTTCAATCCAGCGCTTCACAGATTCTGTTGTCACGCTCTTAGGTCTTTCAAGCGGAAAGCCTAAAGCTCTGTCCCAGCAAAGACTTGCGAGTACACCGAGTGAACGGCTTACTGCGAAAAGTACAGTATAAAATTCATACTCAACCAAACCATAATGCACCAATAAAGAACCACTATGCGCATCAACATTTGGCCAGGGATTTTTTATCTTTCCAAGCGATTTTAAAATTGGCGGAACAGTTTCATATATTTTCCATACAGTATTCACAAGTTTATCATCAGGCATGTGTTTTTTACCGAATTCCATTTGTGCGGTAAAGCGCGGATCAGTTTTGCGCAGCACTGCATGTCCATACCCAGGAACGACTTTACCTCCGGTTAATGTTTTTTGAACATACTCTGCTATCTGTTCTTTGGAGGGATCATCCGTGCCAAGTTCTTCCTGCATTTCAAATATCCATTTTATCACTTCCTGATTTGCGAGACCATGCAAAGGACCGGCAAGACCGTTCATTCCTGCAGCATAACTTAAATATGGATCACTTAATGCACTGCCAACTAAATGCGTGGTGTGTGCAGATACATTTCCGCCTTCGTGATCGGCATGAATGGTCATGTATAAACGCATTAACTCTTTAAAACTTTCATCTTCGAAACCCATCATGTGCGCAAGATTGCCTGCCCAATCGAGCAAGCCGTTTGGATTGATGTGGTTATTCTTTTTATATTTTCTGCGATAAACGTAAGCGGCAATTCTCGGAAGACGTGCGATGAGATCCATCACATCATCATACATTGGATTCCAATAATCTTTTTTATTTATTCCCTTTGCATATTCTTTTGCAAAATTGCTTTCGGTTTGCAAAGCCATCACTCCTGCAACAAACATCGTCATCGGATGCGCCGTTAAAGGCAACGCATCAATAGTTGCGAACACATGATTTGGTACATGACTTCTTCGCTGCCAAACGCTGGACATGTGATGTACATCCTCTTCGCTTGGCAACTCTCCTAACAACATTAAAATAAATAAACCTTCGGGCAAAGGCTCGCCGCCGCCTTCTGCTTTTGGTAATTTTTGCTGCAATTCAGGAATAGAATATCCTCTGAAACGAATGCCATCCTGCGCATCGAGCAAACTTGTTTCTGTAACCAAACCGGTGATGCCACGCATGCCCTGGTAGATTTGCGCGAGCGTTACTTCGCCAATTTTTTTATTGCCATGTTCTTTTACTAATTCTTTTATTTCAAGAAAAGAAGCATCTGCTTTTTGCTTAAATCTATCTTTGATAATGCCCATGAGTATTTATTTTTTGCAAGCGGTAAGTGATGAAAATGCCTGTGAATAAAGCATTGTACAAAATTATTTGTAAAGATAAAAATAACTATTGAGGAAGAAGAAAGTTTGTAGAAAATAACGCTTAACTTAAACTATTTGGGCGCTTTGCGGTACATATAATAAGCAACTAACGAAAAAATGATATTGGGTAACCATGCGGCAAGCATTGGCGGCAAGCTGCCTTTGGTAGAAAAGATAGTAGAAAACCGATCCGTTAAAATAAACAATGCTGCTGTTACAAAACCTATTGCAAGGTGGGCGCCACTTCCGCCTCTTACTTTTCTTATTGCCACAACAGCACCAATTATTGTAAGTAAAATCACGGTGATAGATGTAGCATCCCTGCGGTATTCTTCCACCTTAAGATCATTCAATCCTTCTGCGCCCCGCAGTTCATCCAATTGTATCAAACGCTTTAATTGAGGGGTTGTAAGTTTATCTTTTGTAAACTCATCCTGGAAAAGATCAGTGGGCTGAAACGTAAGGCTGACGAGCTTTGTAGCCGACAGCGTTATAGTTTCATGCAAGCCATTTATTGTTCTTTCAAAAACATTGGTGAGCTGCCATTTGTGTTTCGAAGTATCCCATCTTATGGTTGTTGCACGTAAATTATACACCTCCTGGTTTCCATTTAACTTATTCATAAAAAAAGGTCCGCCGGCTTTTGAGCCTGTGTCATAAGAATGCACGCCGGCATAAGTAAAAGAATCTACCCTAAAATAATAACTTGTTGGATGCGGCAACAAGGGATTGTAGGTTGAATTTGCATTTACATAATTGGTTTCAAAATTTGTGCGCTTATATTCCGCCGGTGGAATTACATATTGATTAGCGTACCAAAGCAAAGCGCCAAGCGCAATGCCGCCAACAAGATACGGGCGAAGAATTCTGTTGAATGAAATACCACTTGCAAGTATGGCAATAAACTCGCTTCGCCCCGCCATTTTGGAACTGAAAAAAATAACAGAAATAAAAACAAACAAGGGAAATAATAAAGCAATGATATGCGGGATAAAAGCGATGTAATAATTCATGAAGATCTGTGTAACCGTCCAGCCGCTTTTCACAAAGTCATCAGTTTTTTCACCAATATCAATCACAACAGAAATGATAGTGAATAAAAATATAGCAAAGAAAAAAGTAACGAGAAATTTTTTGAGAATATACCAGTCAAGTTTTTTCATGAGAAAATATTTTCAAAGATAAGCGCAAGGATTAAAGCAAATTATGATTGTGCGTTTGCGCCAAAGATTTAGCTATTTTTTTATTGACATGTTTAATGAAATTGCTGCCAACTCATTTACTTATTTTTGCAACTCTTAATAAAAGCATTACACTTTAATGGAGCTAAGCAAAAATTTTGATTTCAATTCTGCAGAAAAAAAATGGTACCAGCATTGGCTTGATAAAAAATATTTTTCCAGCAAGCCTGATGATAGAAAACCCTTTACAGTTGTAATTCCTCCGCCAAATGTTACAGGCGTTTTGCACATGGGACATACGTTGAATGAAACTGTGCAGGACATTCTTGTGCGTCGTGCGCGCATGAATGGTTTCAATGCCTGCTGGGTTCCGGGAAGCGATCATGCATCAATTGCTACTGAAGCAAAAGTGGTGCAGATGCTGAAAGAAAAAGGCATTGATAAAAATGATTTATCAAGAGAAGAATTTTTGAAATATGCTTTTGAATGGAAAGAAAAATATGGCAATATTATTTATAATCAAATTGAAAAATTAGGCTGCAGTGTTGACTGGGAGCGGGTTACGTTCACAATGGATGATCAATATTATAAAGCAGTCATAAAAGTTTTTGTTGATCTCTATAATAAAGGTTTGATCTATCGAGGCGCAAGAATGATCCATTGGGATCCTGCTGCAAAAACAGCTTTGAGCGATGAAGAAGTGGAATATAAAGATGTGGTTGGAAAGCTTTATTATGTGAAATATAAAGTAGTTGATGGTGAAGATTTTATTGTCATCGCCACACAACGACCTGAAACAATTATGGGAGACACAGCAGTTTGTGTAAATCCAAATGATGAGCGTTATAAAAATTTTGCTGGAAAAAAATTAATTGTGCCTTTGGTAAAAAGAGAAGTGCCGGTAATTTTTGATGAATATGTTGATCCATCTTTTGGAACTGGTGCGTTAAAAATTACTCCTGCACATGATATCAATGATTATAACATTGGCTTGAAACACAATCTCGAGATCATCAATACACTAAATGATGACGGCACTTTGAGCGAAGCTGCTGAAGTATTTATTGGCATGGATAGATTTGATGCAAGAAAAAAAGTTGTTGAACAATTGCGCGAAGAAAACTTATTAGTAAAAGAAGAAGAATACACAACAAGACTTGGTTATTCGCAAAGAACAAATGCAGTTATTGAGCCAAAAATTTCCACACAATGGTTTGTAAAAATGAAAGAGCTTGCTGCGCCTGCACTGAAAGTTGTGCTGGATGGAGAAATAAAATTTTATCCTGAAGAAAAATTTATTGCCACATATAAATACTGGATGGAAAATGTAAAAGACTGGTGTATCAGCCGCCAGCTTTGGTGGGGACAACAAATACCTGCATGGTATGATGAAGATGGAAATTTGTTTGTTGCAGAGACAGAAGAGGAAGCTGTTGCATTGTATGAAAGTAAAAATTTAAAAGTAAAAAATCAGAGCTTTCGACAAGATGAAGATGTTCTGGACACATGGTTTTCTTCATGGCTTTGGCCAATGGAAGTTTTCAAAGGAATTACTGAGCCAAACAATGAAGAATTCAATTATTATTATCCAACTTCTGTTTTGGTAACTGCGCCTGAGATCATGTTCTTCTGGGTTGCAAGAATGATCATGTCGGGTTTTGAATATGCAGGCAAAAAACCTTTCAGCGATGTTTATTACACAGGAATTGTCCGTGATAAACTTGGAAGAAAGATGAGCAAAAGTCTTGGCAATTCTCCTGATCTTTTGGAATTGATTGATAAATATGGTGCAGATGCAGTTCGCTTTGGCATCATGATTTCTTCTCCCGCAGGCAATGATATTTTATTTGATGAAGCTGCTTTGGAACAGGGAAGAAATTTTAATAACAAGCTTTGGAATGCATTGAAACTAGTGAAGATTTGGGAACACCGTCGGTCAATTAATGAAGATCAAAATCACAACTTTGCTTTGCACTGGTTTGAAGCAAAACTGAATGAAACCAAAATTGAGATTGATAATCTTATCAAACAATTCAAACTTAGCGAAGCACTGAAAGTATTATATTCATTGATCTGGGACGATTTCTGCAGTTGGTATCTCGAATGGATAAAACCCGAATTTGAAGAGGCAATTGATAAAAATATTTTTGATAAAACTATTTTTTTCTTTGATGAATTAATGGAGTTGCTTCATCCGTTTATGCCGTTTGTGACCGAAGAAATTTATCATACTCTGAAAGAAAGAGAAGATGATATGTGTGTGAAACAGTTAACGAAAATTGAAAATAAAAAGTCAGAAATTTTATTGCAGGCAGAACTGCTGAAAAAAATTATTACATCAATACGCGAAGCAAAAGCAAAAAATCAAATCAAACCAAAAGAAGAAATAAAACTTTTTATTCAGACAAATAATTTTGAAACATACGAAAACATTCAAAACATTTTAATAAAGCAATTAAATGCTTCTTCGATTTCACAAACAAGCGAAAGTCCTGCAAACACAATAGTTGTAGCTGTTGAGAAAGATAAATTTTTTATTGAAACAGAAAATAAAATTGACAAAGTTATTTTGAAAGATGATCTGCTTAAAGATCTTTCTCATCAGCAAAACTTTCTTCAGTCTGTTTTGAAAAAGCTATCAAACGAAAAGTTTGTGCAAAATGCAAAGCCGGAAGTCATTGCGCTTGAAAGAAAAAAACAAGCCGATGCAGAAGCAAGAATAAAAACTATTGAAGAAAGTTTGGCAAATTTGTAAATACTTCATTAAAAAATTTCTTTCAATGCATACTTTCTTTTGAAAAACTTATTAATTTCATTTTTGAAAGATTGCTTATTTTAACCTGAAATATTTCTCAAATTTTCAACTCTGTATAATGAAAAAAATTAGACTTTATTGTTGCATTTTATTTTCAGTTTTCTTCCTGCATCAGCAAGCTGACGCACAAAGTTTCTTACAAAAAATGAAGGATAAAGTGAACGCTATGAAAGGCAACAATTCACAAACAAATTCTACAACAACATCAACCAACGGAAGTCCCTCAAACACAACAGGCGCGGGCTTAACAAACACTCCGCCGCCGGATGTTATGACCAACATTGATAATGCGCAATCAGCAATGAAAGACAGCAATCTTAGTCAATCGCGTTATGCATTGCAACAGGCAATTATGGGTGTAGAAATAAAACTGGGAAAACAAATTCTTGCATCTCTTCCAAACAGCATTGATGGCCTGGCAAAAGACACTTCAAAAAACATTGTGATGAGCACTCAATTTGGATGGAGTAACACCACGATTCAAACAGTTTACAGTGATGGCAAAGACAAACAAATGACCGTGATGATAGGTGATATGCCTTTGTATGCAGGCATCATTAGCATGTATGCAAATTCCGCAATGTATGCGCAAGCGAATAATAATTCTGAAAATCAAAATAATATTCAGCAGGTGCAGGTGAAAGGAGACAAAGCTTATATAACTTTTGATAAAAGCCAGGGTTATAGTTTGATCTTGCAATTGGGTCAATCAGGCATGATCGTTTGGGCTTGTGTAAATTTCGCAACGGAAGATGAAGTATTGAATGCAGCAAATTCGTTTGATATAAATGGCATTAAAAAATTAATGGGTGTACAATAATTCAATTAAAAAATTATGAAAAAAATAATTATACTTATAATAGTTGCATACTGCGCAAATGCAGCAGAAGCACAGGATTTCAACAAAGAAATAGCAACTGCAAGAACATCTTACACAGCCAATAAATTAGAAGATGCACACTTTGCATTGCAGCAAGCTTTGTCGGAAATTGACATTATCACAGGCAAACAAGTGCTGAAATTATTACCATCTCAACTCGGAACGATGAATGCAAATACAAAAGATGATAATGTATTTTCGAATGTTGGTTTTGTGGGTGCAACCATACATCGCACGTGGGGACAAGGAACGCAAACTGCTAACCTCGACATCATTGATAATTCGCCCCTCATTACTACTCTGAATGCTTTTTTAAACATGCCTTTTGGAGGAATGATGAACAGCAGCACATCGAAAATGGAAAAGGTGCAGGGATATAAAGGAAGGCTTAATACGGATGGTGCAGGCAGCGTTGCAGGCACATCAAATTACACATTGCAAATACCGCTAAATACTGCGCTGATAACTTTTACAATTAATAATACTACAGATACGCAGGTGCTTGCATTTGCAAACAGTTTGCCACTTGCACAAATTGCAAAACTGATTCAGTAAATGAAGGATGAAGGCAATATTGTTATAAGAAAAGTTTCAACAGAATCAATACCAATCATTCAAAAAATTACTTATGAAACCTGGCCTGATGCATATAAAAATATTCTTTCAGCGAAGCAATTGATGTACATGCTGGAATTAATTTACAGCACTTCATCTTTGCAAAGACAAATCAATCAAGAACACCAGCAATTTATTATAGCTTCTGAAAGTGGCGCGGATATTGGGTTTGCCGCGTTCAGTGCAATAAGCAAAAGTGTTTTTAAACTTCACAAAATATATACTTTGCCAAATCAGCAAGGCAAAGGATTAGGAAAATTATTGATCAATTATATTATTGAGGAAATAAAAAAACTTCACGCAACTTCCCTTCAGTTGAATGTAAACAGGCACAATAAAGCAAAAAGTTTTTACGAGCATCTTGGCTTTTCTGTTATCGCTGAAGAAGATATTGATATTGGAAATGGATATTTTATGAATGATTTTATCATGGAAAAAAAATTACAATAAAATAATTCTTCTCAATCAAATAAATTAAATCGCAACTGTTGTTTCTTTAATAATTCCCATTACAAACACACTTTGCACGTGACCAATATTTTCACTCTGACTTAATTTATTTACATGGAAATTATAATAAGAATCCATGCTTTCAGCAACAACCTTCAGCATAAAATCAAACTCGCCCGAAATATTATAACACTCAACCACCTCATTCAGCGCATGAATGGTTTTTATAAATTTTGCTCCCGCGTTTTTATCATGCTGCTTCAATGAAACATAACAAATTACCATCAATCCCTTTTTTACTTTAGTATTATCAACTAAAGTTGCATACTGTTTTATCACGCCAGTTTCTTCCATTCGTTTAATGCGCTCGTGAACAGGTGTTGTGCTTAAATGAATTTTTTCACCGATTTCTTTTACAGTTGCCCTTGCATTTTTTTGAAGTAAGCGAAGAATGGAAATATCTTTTTCATCAAGTGAAACATCAATTGGAGGTGTTTCTGCTTTTTTTAATGATTTTGTCAAGTGTATTTGAACGTTTATTCTAAAATAAACAACAAAATTATAACTTTCTCCTGATTTTTAAAAAAATACTAATCTTTTATTCTATTTAGTATTTTTGCTTTTTAAAAACAAAATATTAATCAAATGACAACTGTTGAAAAAAGCATAGATTTTAAACTTGCCTACAAGATCAAAGACATGAGCCTTGCAGAATGGGGACGTAAAGAAATTAAATTAGCCGAAGCTGAAATGCCTGGCTTAATGTCTCTTCGCGAAGAATATGGCGCAGCACAACCATTAAAAGGCGCGCGCATCGCGGGTTGCTTGCACATGACTATTCAAACTGCAGTTTTAATTGAGACTTTAATTGCACTTGGTGCAGAAGTAAAATGGAGTTCATGCAATATCTTTTCTACGCAAGACCACGCTGCTGCTGCAATTGCGGCAAAGGGCATTGGCGTGTTTGCATGGAAAGGACAAACAAATGAAGAGTCTGATTGGTGCATTGAACAGACTTTATTTTTTGGCGCAGCAGACAAACCGTTGAACATGATTCTAGATGACGGCGGTGATTTAACTAACATGGTGTTTGATAAATATCCTGAATTGATACAACATGTAAAAGGATTAAGTGAAGAAACAACAACAGGCGTTCATCGTTTATACGAACGCATGGCAAAAGGCACTTTACCAATTCCTGCAATCAATGTAAACGACAGCGTAACCAAATCTAAGTTTGATAATAAATATGGTTGCAAAGAATCTTTGGTTGATGCAATTCGCCGCGCAACTGATATTATGCTTGCGGGCAAAGTCGCTGTGGTTGGGGGCTACGGCGATGTTGGCAAAGGCTCAGCAGCTTCGTTAAAAGGTGCAGGATGTCGTGTAACTGTTACAGAGATAGATCCGATTTGCGCATTGCAGGCTGCAATGGATGGCTTCGAAGTAAAGAAAATGATTGATGCTGTAAAAGAAGCTGACATTATTGTTACAGCAAGTGGTTGCCGCGATTTAATTACAGAAAAACATTTTTATGAAATGAAAGATAAAGCGATCGTTTGCAACATTGGACATTTCGATATTGAAATTGATATGAACTGGCTCAATAAAAATTATGGAAATACAAAAGATACTATCAAGCCGCAGGTTGATTTATACAACATCAATGGAAAAGATATTATCATTTTAGCGGAAGGTCGTTTGGTTAATTTAGGTTGCGCAACGGGGCATCCAAGTTTTGTAATGAGTAATTCATTTACCAATCAAGTGCTTGCCCAGATTGAGTTGTGGGTCAATCACAGTAAATATGAAAACAAGGTTTATGTGCTTCCAAAACATTTAGATGAAAAGGTAGCACGCCTGCATCTTGCAAAAATCAGCGTTGAGCTTGATGAACTTTCTGATGCACAATCTTCCTATCTCGGCATCTCAAAAAATGGTCCGTACAAAGCAGAACATTATCGTTATTAATAATTTTTAATTGATAGATAACGGTTGACAGAAGTAATTTTGTCAACCGTTTTTTATTTAAAACATGCAATAATTTCTTAAAATATTTTGGTGATCAGCTAACGAACTTAAATTAAACTTCGTTGCGACGCTCCGTTCATCTTTCTCCTTTCTATTAAACTTTAGTTTCAGTTTTTCGTGTTTCGTTTTATTTTCAAACAGTATTATTATAGAAAAAATATCGAGTTCTTTAAATAAGAAAGCTTCTTACGAAGCTTTCTTATAATTTAAATTAAAGCGAATTATATCACCAGCATCGCATCTCCATAAGTAAAAAAACGATACTTGTCTTTAATAGCTTTTTTATATGCCTCGTTTGCAAGATCATATCCTGCGAATGCACTTGTCATAATAAGCAAACCTGTTTTTGGCATGTGTAAATTTGTAACGAGACTGTCGGCAACATTGAATTTATAGGGCGGATGAATAAAAATATTTGTCCATCCTTCGCTTGGTTTTAAAAATTTTTGTGCAGTAAAACTTGTTTCCATCGCACGCATAGTTGTTGTGCCAATTGAGCAAACACGATGTCCTGTCTCTTTAGCCTTGTTTACAATTTTGCAACATTCTTCATCGATCTTATAATATTCAGCATCCATTTTATGTTTACTAAGGTCTTCCACTTCAATCGGACGAAAAGTTCCCAAACCCGTATGCAGCGTGAGCTCTGCAAAACGAATACCTTTTATCTCACATCTTTTTATCAGCTCTTCACTGAAATGCAATCCTGCAGTTGGTGCTGCAACTGCACCTTCATGTTTTGCATAAACTGTTTGAAATCTTTGCCGATCTTCTTCATCGGGTTTACGTTTTATATACTTCGGCAAAGGAGTTTCTCCTAAAAATTCAAGCATTTTTTTAAAGCTTGGTTCATCACCTTCCCACAAAAAACGAATGGTTCTTCCGCGGCTTGTAGTATTGTCAATTACTTCGGCAACAAGCTCATCATTATCGCCAAAATATAGTTTATTACCAACGCGAATTTTTCTTGCAGGATCAACAATAACATCCCACAAACGATTTGGTTTATTTAATTCGCGCAATAAAAACACTTCAATTTTTGCACCCGTTTTTTCTTTACGCCCATACATGCGCGCAGGAAAAACTTTCGTGTTATTCACTACAAATACATCTTTATCTTCAAAGTAATCGAGGATGTCTCTGAAGTGCCTGTTTTCCATTTTTCCTGTATGCCTGTCTACAACAAGTAACCTGCTGTCTTCACGACGTTTGGTAGGATTTTGAGCAATTAAATTTAAAGGAAGATCGAATCTGAATTGGCTTAATTTCATGTTACGGCATGATTTTTTGAGGCTGCAAAGGTAAAGAAATTTAGCCAACGGCAACGGAGAAAATTAAAAAGAGATTTTCACGAATGAATTTTTGAAAATTTTTCGATGAAATTTTGATATTTTAACCAGCTAATGCTTTTGTCTTTTTTAAACCATGTTAATTGTCTTTTTGCATAATGTTTCGTGTTTGTTTTTATTTGTTTAATAGCTTCTTCTAAAGAAATTTTCTTATCAAAAAAATCAAATACCTCTTTGTAGCCAACGGTTTGCAAGGCATTCAGGTGTCGTTGCGATAAAAGATTTTTTACTTCATCAATCAAACCATCACTTATCATTTTATCAACTCTATTATTAATATTCTCGTGCAAAATTTCTTTAGAAATATCAACACCAAATTTTTTAATAGCAAAATCTCTTTTCTTTTTTTTTGATGAGTGAAAACTTAAAATTGATTTTCCTGTTGCTTCAAAAACTTCCAATGCCCGCATCAATCTTTGCGGATTTTGCTGCTCTGCATTTTTGTAATACTCAGTATCTTTTTGCTGCAATTCTTTTTGCAAAAAATCAATTCCTTCAACTTCATATCTTTTAATAATATTTTGTCTTATTTTTTTTGGAATTTCAGGTATCACATCAATGCCTTCGCAAAAAGCTTTGATGTATAAACCTGTGCCGCCAACCATTATTGCAATGTCATTTTTTTCAAAAATTTCTGCTGCTTTTTTTAAAGCATACATTTCAAAAATGCCTGCATTCATTTCATCATTTATCGAATGAGAATTAATGAAATAATGTTTTATTGATGCAAGCTCTTCATTAGTTGGCTTTGCAACACCAATATTTAATTCTTTAAAACATTGTCTCGAATCTGCTGAAATAATTGAAGTATTAAAATGATTTGCAAGTTCCAATGAAATTGCAGTTTTGCCCGAAGCAGTTGGACCTGTAATAATGATGACAGTTTTATTTTTCATCATTATCAATAATAAAAAAATTATTTTGGTAAAACAAAATTGGTAACATCTTCCAGCGTAATATTTTTTCCTGAAAGAATAACGAGCCTTTCTACAATATTGTGCAGCTCGCGGATATTTCCCGTCCAGTTGTGTTTGCACAAAGCATCCATTGCTGCGCTATCAATATTTTTTTTTGCCTGACCATATTCTTCTGCGATCGTTGTAAGAAATCTTTCTATTAGCAATGGAATATCTTCTTTTCTTTCATTCAAGGAAGGCACATGAATTAATATCACACTCAGGCGATGATATAAATCGAGCCTGAAATTTTTTTCTTCAACCTCCTTTAATAAATTTTTATTTGTTGCAGCAATCACACGAACATCAACAGAAATTTCTTTTTCACCGCCAACTCGCATTATCTTACCTTCCTGCAATGCGCGCAATACTTTTGCCTGTGCGCTCAAACTCATATCGCCAACTTCATCTAAAAATAAAGTGCCTCCATTTGCCTGTTCAAACTTTCCAATGCGTTGTTTTATGGCAGAAGTAAACGAACCTTTTTCATGCCCGAACAATTCACTTTCTATTAGCTCTGATGGAATTGCTGCGCAATTTACTTCCACCAACTGTCCCGCAACACGACTGCTTTTTTCGTGAATCCAGCGTGCTACTAATTCTTTACCAACACCATTTTCACCAGTAATTAACACACGCGCATCAATCGGCGCAACTTTATCAATTGTTTGTTTTATCCTGTGCATTGAATCGCTTTCACCAATCATTTCCTGCACGCCACTTACTTTCTTTTTCAGCACTTTTGTTTCTTTGCTCATTTTATTTTTATCCATCGCATTGCGAATGGTAATGAGCAAACGATTGAGATCGGGAGGCTTGGAAACGTAATCGTACGCACCTTTTTTTACAGCCTCAACAGCAGTTTCAATGTTGCCATGGCCGCTGATCATAATCACTGGAACATCAGCATTTTTTTCTGTTGCTTTTACTAAAAATTCCAGTCCATCAAGCTTTGGCATTTTAATATCGCAAAGAACTGCATCGTAATTTTTTTCTGAAAACATTTTCCAGCCTTCTTCTCCATCAGCAGCTTCGTCAATTTTAAAACCTTCGTAATTGAGAATTTCAGTTAGCGTTTTGCGAATGGCTTTTTCATCATCAATTATAAGAATATCTGACATTACATTTTTTTAATAAAATTGAAATTGCAAAGCGAAAATAAAAATATAATTATGGCAAGATGAAAAGAAAACTTTAAAAATTTACTTTACCTCCGATAGTGAAATTTATTTTTGGCGCAGGATTAAAATATCGGCCGCCTGCAGAGTTTATGTCATCGCCCAAACTATATGTTTCATCCAAAACATTATCTACAGCAATATAAATTTGTGGTGTAAACTTTTTAAAGTAAAATACTTTACCAACTTTTATCTGCAAAAGTTGGTAAGGCTTTGCAAAAATTGAATTGGAATCGTTAAGCGGAATAGCTGAAGTGCAATTAAGCGTAAGGGTAGAAAAATAATTTTTTTGAAAGTACATATCTATGCCTGTAACATTTACAAAACGGGGCACGCCGGTAACTTCATTGCCTGAATAATTGCTGCTATCATAAATATATTGGTTGAAACGATAAGGCTGATAAGCAAGACTGTTGAACACATCTAAGCTTGTAAAATATTTGGTTTTTTTTCTGATTACATAAGCCTTGCCCCATACTTCAACTCCTTTCTCAATGCTGCTTCCAGAGTTTACAAAATAATCTGAGCCGTTGATATCGCTTCTGCGAACTATTGCATTTACCAATTTAAAATAATAAACCGAAGCGCTGATATCAAGTCTGTTTTTTAGCACTGAACCTTTTATTCCGGTTTCATAATTCCATCCATATTCGGGTTGAAGATTTACATAAAAAATTCCAGTGGAAGGTAATATCTCAGCAAGTGTGGGCGCCGAAAAGCCTTTATCAACCGTAGCAAATAAAGAAAGATTATTGTTCAATTCATATAAGACGCTGAAACGCGGCGCTGAGATAAACCCAATATTTTTATTGATGGGAGGTACATTGTCAACGATATCATCATACTTATAATCAATCTTATTCAAACTCATGCCGGTTTGGGTTATCCATCTTTTACCAAAATTTAAATTCAATTGTGCAAATCCAAAATATTGCAAAATTGCTGCTTTGTTCAAAGATTGCACAGTATCAGGTGTGCCTGCACTATTACCATAATCATCAATGTTTGAATTATTATTTTGTATCTCTCCGCCGGCAAGTATTTCGTATCCAAAATGTGGTTTGCTTTTACTGAAAGAAAAAACGGTTCTTGCACTTTCATTCCACTCACTTCTTTGCTCAAAATTACTTACAGTAGGATTTGTAAAAGCTGTGTGATCAAGCACTACAGAAGTTGTATTGATGAAATTTGTACTGATTTGAGATTTTAAACTTAGCCCTACAAAAGGCGTTTTATTTCTCACATAGGCATCATTCAATACATTAGAACTTCGCGCCTGCGAAGGATCCTGGCTAAGTTGTTTTAAAGTTATACCACCTGGCGTTTTGTAATATAGATCTGTGTAAAAAGCAAGCGCAGAAAAAGTTTCTTTTGAGTTGATGTTCCAAACAGTATTCCATTTTACCACATCCTTCCTTAATTCAGTTTGTGCGCGGTAACCATTACTTTGATAATGCGATTGCTGAAGACTTGAAAAAAAATCTTCATGTTGCGTATTCCATCCTGTTTCTTCTACAAACTTTCCATAAGTGCCGCCTGATAATGCTGCACTAAAATCATTGATCTTATTATTGTCGTTTCTAACAGGCGAATGAAGTATTACAGCACCTTGTGTGCCTTCGCCATACAAGCTTCCCGGTGGACCTTTAATTAATTCTATTGAATGCAGAAAATCAGGATCAATTAAATTTAGATAAGAATTTCCTGAAGCATCAGTAAACGGAAAATCATCCCAATAAATTTTTACATCACGCACACCAAATGGTGAGCGTAAAGCACTTCCACGCATTGTAAGCCGAATGCTTCCAGGTGATCGTTCCTGCAAATCCACGCCGGGAACTGTGTTCAATGATGAAAGAGAATTTTCATCAAAGCGCTGCAAATCAGCCTTATTAAGTACAGCAACAGCAGCAGGCACATTTTTCAATTTCACGATCGTATTAGCGTAAGCACTTACCGTTACATTTTTTAGAAAAGACGCGGAGTCAGATTTTTGCTGAAGTGTGTCTGAAACTTGAGCCGATACAGAAAAATAAAAAAAAGCAGGGAAAAGAAATAGATATCTTTTCATCATAAAACTCTTAGTTAGTGAAAACAAAAATCCGATTAATTTAGCAAAGTGAAAACTATTTCTGAAGATACATCACTTCTTTTACAAGCTTTACAGTGCGCGCAATATCAGGCAAATAAAGGTTTACAAGATTTTGCGCGTAATGCATAGGCGCATCAGCACTCGTTATTCTTCTTATCGGCGCATCAAGATAATCAAAGCCTTCTTTTTGTATGCGATAACTAATTTCAGAACTGATAGATGCAAATGGCCATTGCTCTTCTATTATTACAAGACGGTTTGTTTTTTTCACGCTTTCCAATATCGTTTGCCAATCGAGGGGGCGAATAGTTCTTAAGTCAATTACTTCTGCGCTTATATTTTCTTTCTCAAGTTCGGCAGCAGCACCCAAAGCTACTTTCATCATTTTATTAAAAGAAACTATGGTAACATCAGTGCCTTGCTTTTTTACATCAGCCTTTCCTAATGGAATATAATATTCTTCTTCCGGCACTTCAGATTTATCGCCATATGCAACTTCGGCCTCCATAAAAATAATAGGATCTTCTTCGTAACGGATAGCCTGTTTAAGCAATCCTTTTGCATCATATCCGTTTGAAACAGACACAACCTTTAAACCCGGAATATTTGCATACAAACTTTCAAATGCTGTAGAGTGTTGCGCACCAAGCTGTCCCGCGCTGCCGTTTGGTCCGCGAAAAACGATTGGGCAACCGATCTGGCCGCCACTCATCGCAAGCATTTTAGAAGCTGTATTTAATATTTGATCCAATGCAAGCGAAGCAAAATTCCACGTCATGTATTCAACAATTGGCCGCAAACCGTTTTGTGCAGCGCCAACTGCTAAAGCAGTAAAACCGAGTTCAGAGATCGGTGTATCTATCACACGCTTCGGTCCAAATTCAGCTAGCATTCCCTGGCTCACTTTGTAAGCGCCATTATATTCAGCCACTTCTTCCCCCATTAAAAAGACAGTTTCATCTCTTCTCATTTCTTCATTCATTGCCTCCCGAAGTGCTTCCCTGAATGCAATTTGTCGCATAATATTTTATTTAAAAGCTGCGCAAAAATAAAAGATAATGTGTAATAAAAAGAAAGTAGATAATAATAAAAACAAATAGAAAAGCAAGACCTCCCAATACTGCACCCTCGGCAGGCAATATGCAACTATCAATTCTTGGTTTACCCTGTAAGGTCTTCGGTACGCACTATAAGCTCTTTGGTTCACACTGTAAACTCTTTGGTTCACACTGTAAGCTCTTTGGTTCACACTGTAAGCTCTTTGGTTCGCACTATAAACTCTTCGGTACGCACTGTAAACTCTTCGGTACGCACTGTAGACTCTTCGGTTCGCACTGTAAACTCTTCGGTTCCCACTGTAAACTCTTCGGTACGCACTGTAAACTCTTCGGCGCGCACTGTAAAACTCCCAATACCACAATTTGATAAACAAACCAAAAATTTAGAATAGAATTTCTAAGTTTAGAAAATAAAAAAATCCCTTTTACAAGGGATTTCGTTCATGATTTACACTAAGATTTAAAAAACATTATACCCAAAACTGATATAGTACAAACCGCCGATTGAAGGATTACCAGGGGCATTGAGATAATAATGATTGATAAGATTTGTCGCGCCTATCTTAAGCAATGATTTTATTGCAGGAAATTTATAACTGATGTCAGCATCAAGGGTGCTGAAGGCATTTACATATCCGTTTATAAAATCGCTCTGCACGTAAAATTCATCCTGCCAATGCCAAACAAGATTAAAGCCCATTCTTTTCTGGTAACCAAATCCACTGTTTCCAAAGCCAACATTTGAGCGGTATTTCGGTGTATTGAAATAAGATTTGAATGTTGCACCCGGACTATAAACAGAATCTTTCTTATTTATATCATCAGATGAAAAATTTGCTGTGATAAAAAAGTTATGTCTCAATAAGTATTCCAGCGAGACACCAAAGCCATCTGTATTTACTTTAGTGGGACTGTTTACTGAAATGGAAATACCCTGATAATTACCTTGTTCAAAATCCATAGCAGCATTGGGATCTGGATATTCAGGAAGCTGCAAAACATTTACCCTAGTTAATAAATTTTTATATTGAGCAAAATATCCATAAACATCTATTAATAATTTATCATCAGCCACAAGACCTTTATATCCTAGTTCAAAAGAGTTAGCAGTTTCAGGAGTGTATTTTCCAAAGGTTGCAATTTGTGGGTTTCCTGCAAGCACACTTGCCTGTGTAAAGCCTGGATTATAATTTTTATCCCCGGGATTTAAATTGTAAAAATCTCTCAATTGTGGCAAGCCGCCGATCAATATTCCTTCACCTGTATTTAAGTTGATCCATTGATTTTGTGTTGTGGGAAACCGGTAAGCTTCTTGGTAAGACAAACGAATGTTTTGATTTTTTGCAACGGTAATAACAGCACTTGCTCTCGGAGTAAATCTTCCTTCAAAATTTTGGTTCTTATCATACCTGCCGGAAACAGAAAGCTTCAAAACATCTTTGAAAAATTTCTGAGATACCTGCGCATACAATCCAAATTCGTTGATTCCTATTTTACCTGTGGTGTCTGCAAACAAAGTGCCCTGAGAATTCAATTCATATTGTTTTACATCTCCACCAACCAAAACATCAGTTCCTTTCTTTAAACCCAATGCATCTGTAAGATTGTATTGTGCCTCACCAACATATAAATCTGTTCTGTCAAGAAAATGTCCTCCTTGCGGAATAGGAAGTTTAGCAATAGAATCTGCAAGATGATTAAACTCTGGTGAACCAGGTGCAGGCCTATTTGCATCTACCTGCGCACGTGCAGCATTTGCTGCTGCAACTTCATCATAACCTGCATTTCTATAATTCGTATAATAACTCATGAAGGTTGGATACCAAACCTGACTTCCACCGCCCCATGATTCATTTATAAGCTGTGTATTAACGGTGGCATTATAAGCATCTCCTGAATTTTCCTGCGTTGTATATGCTCTTATAAACCAGTTCTTGCTTTTCAACTCAATTTTATATTGACCCATTTGCAGGTTTTTTAAAACATAACGGTCAGAACCTGTATAGATCGTGTTTCCTGTTCCATAATTTCCGCTTAAAGAAAGTGTAAGCGCATCTGATATGTTGTAAGCCAACTCTCCCGAAACTCTTATATTTCTTGTAATTGGGTCAGCAACATCCTGTTCTTTATAGCCCGTTCTGCTGACATTTACACCCGTAAAATAATTTCGAAAATTCCCATACAAAAAAGTAGAACCACCAGCTTGCACAAGAGCACCTGCACCTATAAAAGTCAAAAAACTATTGTAATCCTGCAAAGTAGCATTTGGATTTTGAGTTAAATATTGTTGAGATGCGGCATATATATTATTGTAATTCGTGCTGCCAACCTCTTGTTTAATTTGGGCAAGAATTGTAGTATTTAGTGATGCTAAATTTTCTGAAGTTTCATCACCATACACATTTACTCCGTTATAATTTGGATCTGATGTTCTTGTTCCTGGAATTTTTTGCCCGCTTAAAGCATCATAATTACTGCTGTCAAATGCAACCCAATCTTTTGCTTCAATATATTGTGCAGAAATCTTGAAAGCAAATTTATCACTCAGCTTTTCTGCCCACCTGAAAGCATAATCCTGGTAAGGCGATGCGCTTCTTACAGGACTGCTTACATTCATCACTCCTTCTTTTACCTGGAAGCTAACACCCTGGTATTTGAAAGGGTCTTTACTATTAATAATAAGTGTGCCGTTCATGCCACCAGGACCATATAATGCAGATGAGGCACCTTCCAATAATTCCATATTATCAACATCAATATCAGTTGGCCCGATCACACTGCCAACAGAAAAATTTAATCCGGGTGCCTGGTTATCCATTCCATCAACAATTTGATTTAATCGCACATTGCCACTGCCATTAAAGCCGCGTGTGCTGGGCGTTTGAAAGGTTAAGCTCGATGTAGTGAAATCAACTCCGGTTAAGTTTTGAAGAATATTATAATAAGAGTTTGTTGGTGCATTCACGATCATTGCAGAGCCAACTCTTTCAATGGAAACGGGAGATTCTAAAATGCGTTCAGGCACGCGTGATGCAGCAACAACAATATCCTGCCCCAAAACATAAGATGGCTCAAGCGCTATCGCAAAAGATTGATCATTTCCCGTAACCTGCATTTCCATATCAGCATATCCAACCGAACTTATAACGATATTGAATGGCGGCTTTTGATTTGTAGTAAGTTTGAACTTACCTTTTTCATCGGTATATGTTCCGGCAGTTCCATTTTTTACAGTTACTGAAACAGCATCAAGATTTTCTTTGGAAGATTTATTTGTAATTGTTCCGGTAACAACCGTTTGCGCTTGCGCAAAAATATTTATAGTAAAAATTAAAATAAAAATAAGCAAACTTATCTGCGTAAATTTTTTTATCATAAACATATTTTTAACAATAACGCAAAATAATAGTTGTTAGTCTTTTGTGAAAGGAATATTTCTTCACATGTGTGAGAAGAATATTATTAAGATCCATGCATCAAATTTATTTTTGTTGGAATTAATTTTTTAATGAAAGAATTTTCATTTCCAAAACAGACTTTTTTTTACAAAGGAAAAGTAAGAGATGTTTATACAATCGGTGATCAATGGCTTGTAATGATTGCCAGCGACCGCATTTCAGCATTTGATGTTATTCTTCCAAAACCAATTCCTTATAAAGGCCAAGTGCTTAACCAGCTTGCTGCCTACATGCTTGATAAAGTAAAAGATATTTGCCCGGTATGGCTTGTTGATGTGCCTGCGCCAAATGCCGCGGTTGGAAAAAAATGTGAGCCGTTTAAAATAGAGATGGTTGTGCGCGGCAATCTTACAGGTCATGCATGGCGAACATATAATAGCGGCAAAAGAATTTTGTGCGGAGAAGGAATGCCAGACGGAATGAAAGAAAATGATTTTTTTTCAAACCCAATTATCACTCCTTCCACAAAAGCAAATGAAGGTCACGATGAAGATATTTCAAAAGAAGAAATTGTTGCAAGAGGTTTGGCAACAAAAGACGAGTGGAATATTTTGGAAAAATATACACTCGCGCTTTTTGAAAGAGGAAAACAATTGGCTGCGCAAAAAGGATTGATATTGGTTGATACAAAATATGAGTTCGGAAAATTGAATGGTGAAATTATTTTGATGGATGAAATTCATACACCGGATTCATCAAGATATTTTTATGCTGATGGCTTTGAAGAAAGACAATCGAAAAATGAAAGACAAAAACAACTGAGCAAAGAATTTGTACGCGAATGGTTGATTGAAAATAATTTTATGGGTAAAGAAGGACAAACGGTGCCTGCAATGAGCGATGAATGGACGAACACAATTTCACAACGATATATTGAATTGTATGAAAAAGTAACAGGTGAAAGATTTATTCCGCAAGATTTACGTGATGATGAAACATTTGAAAAAATAAAGGCTTCTCTTGAAATAATTGGTGCAGTTTAATTTCTATTTTTCTCCACCGTTTGGTCCATAAAAAATTACCCACGTTGCAAAGTCTTCTGTGAAATTAATGAACCTGTGTTCCATGCCTGCAGGCACAAATAAAATATCGCCCGTTTTAAAATCCATTTGTTCTTCATCTCTTGTGAAACTGCCGCTGCCACTGGCTATTACGTAAATTTCATCCTGCACATGCGGCATTTGCTGATCAACTTTTTCAGGCGCATAATATTCAACACTCATTGTGCCATGCTGCATCAGCAAAGTAAATTTTTGATTCACTTTTTTTGACAACTGAAAAGCAGCTTCTTCCAAAGAAATTTTATTTTTCATGCCTAATATTTTCTTCATGAAAAATTATATTATGTTGTTTCAATTCATTTAAAACAGGTTCATAAATTGATTTAATGATTGGAATGTGCAAACCTGTTTCAACAATTTTATTTTCGAGCAAAAGTTTTGCTGCTATGCCTAATGGCAAGCCAACAGTTTTTGCCATTGCTGTTCTTACATTGTCTTCTCCTTTTACAATCAACCAACTCTTAATCTCTGACTTTTGATTTTCAATTTCATATTCAATTTCATGCATCATAACGATCATGTCTTTATCATCTTTTTGAAGAGCTAATTTTTTTTCAAGAATGAATTGAAAAATATCTGCAACACTGCAAAGCCCTTTGTTCATAGAGGCTTCAGTATCATTTAAGCCAAGGAATAAAAATTGTTGATACAATAAAGCTGAATTTTTTATAACTAATAAATCATCCTTACTTAAATACTTTTTAAAAAATTCTGCAATGCTCAGTTCTGTTGTTTCGTAATATTTTTCTTCATCTGTTAGTTTAAAATCAACTATATATTTCCATCCAAAACAAAAGTCAGGATGCCTTAATGTTGTCCGCAAAAATGTTTCGCATTCTTCTAATTTATATAACGGAATATAACCCAATGAATCCCTGTTTGGATAATAAGCAAGTGTGCCCAATGTTGGAATATTCACTAAAGCATTATCTATAAAAAGCTCGTCGTAATTTTTTGTTTTTGATTTATTATTTTCTTTATAAACAGCTCCTGCTTTGCCCGCCATTACTATGTTTCGCGGGTTCCAGCTTATTTTATAATGCCATGGATTATCATCGCTTTCTGGTGCAACCAAACCGCCGCAATGAGATTTAAATGAAGTAATTTTTCCATTTTTATTTTGAATAGAATGTATCAATTGCATCGCACTCATGTGATCAATTCCCGGATCAAGTCCCATTTCGCAGAGAAACAAAATCTTCTTTGTTTCAACTTGTTTTTGTAACGCTTTTAATTCATCACTTATATAAGATGCCGTAAGCAAATGTTTACCGTTTTCAACACAATCAACAGCAATCAGATAATGTAAATCGGGCGGCATAAGCGATATAACAATATCTGCTTTTGAAACTATTTTTTTTCTTTCTGTTTCATTTAAAATATCAAGCTGAACGGCTTGAACAGAAGTATTTATGTCAAGCTTTGATTGTATCGCCTCCATGTTATTGTCTGCAATTATAACATGGCAAAACCTAGCAACAGCAAGGGTTTCAAGATAATCAATCAAAACCGTTGCTGATTTTCCTGCACCAAATAAAACAATCGTTTTCATGCTGCTAAGATAGCAGCCATTTATTTTTTATTATTTAAAAAATATTTGTTTGATGTAGAAGCTGGATGTCTTTCAATTAAAGAAAGTTGCTCAATCTGCAACCATATATAATGATTTTTGAGCAGCACTTACGAGGGATACTTTATAATTGATGTGAGAAGAATTTCTACTGTCGGGCACTCTTATATCTACATTATCATTTGCAGGAATATTGTTGACATAAACGGTTTCACCTTTTTGAAAATGATTATTTGTATCGAAATATTGAATGTCAACAACTGCAAGATCTATCGGAAAATCAGTTACATTTTGCACAGATAAATGTATATCCTGAACATTATTCCTGCTATAATTTGAAGCGCTGACGGTTACAAAATCAGAAATATTTTTTCGTGTATTCATTCGCGGGAATCCTGATGCAGCAATAGTTTTGGGCATCTCAGTCTTTACAGGCGCATCATTATTTGTTTCTATATTGTTATCTGGTCTTCTTGCAACAGTTCGCACATATTGTCCATCGCTTTGTTGCACCACAGCAGAATGACCAGCCTGTTGCAATAACAATGATGGGTTTATTTTTTGCGTTGAATTTGAAGGTTTAGTAACAGCAATTTTTTTCTCCTGTGGCAACGTAGTTTTATTAGAAAGCGGCGATTCATTTTGTTTTGCAATAAGATTATTATTTTGAAGATTCTTAGTGCTGCTTTTTGCTTTGCCTTTTATGGGAGGAATAGAAGCAACAATTTTTTTGTTGTCTACTGGTGCAAGTAAATTGTTTTTATTTTTTTCTGAAATATTTTTTGTACCAGATGTATTATCTGCAACAGAAGCGTTATTAGTATTAGGAGTGTTATCCGAATTATTTTCAGGAGTTGACATATCAGTTTGTAAAGCATTATCATCACTGCTTAAATCTTTCGGAACCGTAACAACAGGTGGCTTTGCAGGAGCAACATCTGAAGTTGGTGATGCCGTTTTATTATCAGAATCTTTCATTATAAAGGCGACATACGTTCCATAACCAACTAATGCAATAAGTAATAATCCAACAAAAATTTGAAAGACCTTACTGCCTTTACCATTTTTCTTTTTATTTAAAACTTTTTCTACATACTGGCTTTTTATATCATCTAATGATTGAGAAAATTTTGTTTCAATCGGCACATCATTTCTTGGAATTATTGGTTCCTTTTTTGGTTCTAACTTTTTACCTGATGAAACAGATTTTTTTTCTTCTTCCCAATCTAACCAGGCATCTTTCCATGAAGGTTTATCAACAACATTTTGTGATGATTGAATAGGAAAACTATTCTGATATACCTGATTTTTTTCTTCTGGAAAAACAGGTTGTTCGATCTTTCTCAAATCCGCTTTTATTTTGATGCGTGGTTTTGGTTTTTTTAATTCTGCAGGAATCTGCGGTGCAACCCGGGGTTCAGCAGTTATCTTCTTATTAAGAGATCCTACTTCCGCTTCAGGCGCAAACGCTTTAAACGCAGGAACTTCAGAAGGATACCGCCAGGCAGCGCTTCTTCCATTTTCCCAGATAAGATCAAAAGGTTTTAAACCCATTTCAATTAACTGTTCGGCAGAGTAAGGACCAGTTTCTTTATTGTTTCTTAGCAAGAGATATTGACTCATAAATTTTTCAGACTATACAACAATGCAAAAGACAAACTCTTTATTGTGAAAGAATGGTTATTATTTTTAAAAAATTAATTTAATAAAAGAACGAAGTAAAATACCTGGAAGAAAAAAAAGAAAATATTTATCGTCTTCATCCACAAGGGGATTGTGTCTGAATTTCTTTTTAAAATAGAAACTACAATTAACAGGAAAAAAATAATATTAAATAAAATAGACATTATCCATCCTGCGATCAATAAAAACCCAACAACAAATTGCGGCAACTGTATATCTACATAACGAAGTATTACACAGATCAAAAAAAATAAATTGCACAACACTGCAATTCGCCCAATAAATAATTTGCTCTTAAATTTCATCGAATAATAATTTAAGAAAAATAGAAACTTATTTTTTAAAATCAAACAAAGTCGCTGTGAATTCTCCGCGCTCACGCTTCTTGAACACAACAGCAAAATTTCCTTTGTATCGCAGTGTTTGCGGCACCAGCAGATCATCAACGTGCGTCATTTCCACTTCCATACTTACATCAAAATCATATACACCGGCTTTATAGCTTAGTGAATAATTTCTTGCGAGCACTTCCATGTTTTTTATATTAAACCATGTTGTCATTTCATCTACCACAACATCATTGCTTTGATCATCTTTTTTTGAAACTGTGAATTCATAAGCTTCTATGCCTTTGTAATCAACATAATCAAGCCTGTAATCATACAGTTTATGCGCATGATCATCATACAGATCAAGCTTATTGCCAATCAAAGGAATGCCCGGAATCTTTTTACCCGGATCAAAAAAAAGCATCTTCAATTGCTCTTTATGTTTCTCCATTCCTGATTTATTATCAGCATTAAACTCATGTCCTGCCACAATATTATCTTCTCCGCAAACTTTACCATTTGCAAAAAAAAGTGAGGCATACATTTCTGCCGTTATATAATTATATGCCCCGTTTGGTTTAAAAAAATCTCCGGTTGCTTTTTGCTCAAGCACTTCAGTGGTGCGGCATCCGGCGCTTCGGTGTTGTTTTGTTTTGCTGTAATAAGTTGCCTGTTGCGCGTCGTTTTTATTGCGCATGATAATGTTGTTGTAAGAAGAATATTCAATAACATGCAGGTTTCTGAATGCTTTATAAAAAGTAGTATCGGCTTTAATTCTCGCAAGAATACTTTTGTAATTCATATTGTTTCGCACGATCACTTCGGGCAAAACAACTTTGCTGTTTTCATAAATTATGGTAGTGTCCTGGGCAAAACAAAAATGTGTGGTGAGAAGAAAAATGATAGCAAGTGAATTTCTCATTTAGGAAAAACCATTTTATAATCCGTTTTTATATTGCCTTTGCTTATGTCTGTAAGTTTGCCTTTCAGTATTTTTCTCTTTAATGGCTTTAAATAATCTATAAATAATTTTCCTTCGATGTGATCGTATTCATGCTGAATGATGCGTGCAGAAAGCCCGGTAAAAGTTTCTGTGTGCGGCTGAAAATTTTCATCCACATATTCAAGCGTTATTTCTTCAGGACGAAAAACATCTTCCCTTATTTTTGGTATGCTCAAACAACCTTCATTGTAGCACCATTCTTCACCTGCAAGTTCCTTTGCGTGTGCATTAATAAACACGCGCTTTATGCCGGGCTCATCATTGTATTTACCTTTATCTTCTTCGTGTTGATTTGCAAATATCTGCTGGCTGTCCATAATAAAAACGCGGATATTTTTATTTACCTGCGGCGCAGCCAAACCCACGCCATTGCTGGCATACATCGTTTCCCACATATCTGCCAGAAGTTTTTCAAAGGCTGGATAATCTGCAGAAATATCAACTGCTTTCTTTCGTAAAATAATAGAGCCGTATGCAACAATTGGTAAGATCATAGTGCCTAAAAGGATGTTTTTTTAGACAGCAAAAGTAAGTGGAAACAGTTTAAATTTTTCTTTCAGTAGTTAGAAGCATTTTGTAAATATTCCTGCAGCAGCATCGTTGCAGCGATCTTGTCTGTGTTGCCTTTTATGCGCCTGTCTTTTTTCTTCATGCCCATTTCTACCATTGCCTGCGATGCCAGTTTTGAAGAATATCTTTCATCAATTGTTTTGATGGAAATAGTTGGGAAATTTTTTTTTAATTGTTTGATGAATGCAGCCACCAACGGCGTAGCATGGGTATCAGAATCATCCAGGTTTTTAGGTTCGCCGATCAATATCATTTCAACATCTTCTGCAGCAAAATATTTTTTTAGAAAAGTAATCAGTTCATGTGTATCAACAGTTGTTAATGCAGTTGCGATCATTTTCAGCGGGTCGGTCACCGCAAGTCCTGTTCTTTTTTTTCCATAATCAATGCAAATAATTCTGCTCATTAATTAAAGATAATAAGTTACCTTTTAAAACTCAGCTTAATAGCATTGTAAGGAAATCTTTATCTTAAAAAGAAATGGTCGATGGTTCAAAAAGAGACGTTTTATTGTGAATAGATCAGGTTTTATTGCGAATAGAAGGGCTTCCAATCACAATAAATGAGCTTCTATTGTGAATAGTTGATCTTCCATTGCGAATAGAAGGGCTTCTATTGTGAATAGCTGAGCTTCTATTGCGAATAGTTGAGCTTCTATTGCGAATAGAAGGGCTTCTATTGTGAATAGATGAGCTTCTATTGCGAATAGATGAGCTTCTATTGCGAATAGTAGCAGTAACCTTGTACATAGTTTGAGATTCTTTGTACAAGAAAAGAGAAAGATTGTAGGTAATTGTTTTGGGATTGAAGGGAAGGTGTGAAGAATTTATTTAAATAAATCAATTGTATTTTTTATTGCGTTAGAAGATAAGACTGCACCAATATTTATTTTTTGATAGGCAGAGCGAATATCTGCGTCTATAAAACTTAAATCTAAAATGCCTAAAATATATGGAGCGCTGCCTTGTGGATTGTAATAAAGTTGCCCATCTTCAATTCTCTGATATATTGGTTTGGAAAAAACTAAACTTCCACTTGATCCCGCAGTGGCATTAGCATCAATAAAAAATCCATTAAATCTTTCAGGTAATGTTTCTTTATATTCATTCAAATATAGGTTTCTTAATGTGTCATTAAAATAGTAATCAGAAAAAGGATCGGTTGATACAATCCCTATTCTTAATAAAGGAGCAATATTTCTCTTATCATATAATAAACTTGGGAAGCCGATAAAATATACTTCACTTCCCATTTTAATATCTTCTAAATCTAAAGAATCTTTTATCTGTAATAAATCATAAGGTAAAAGGGTTTTTCTTAAATAAGAAAACCCAAATGATTGGAAAAATTCTGTCATATCAATAACAGATACATCATTCCCATTTGGATCACTTTTTATATTAAAAGCAGTATCTCCATTTTTTTGATAAACTTCTATAGCAATCGTTTTAATTTTAGAGGGTTGTACTGAAAAGTCTTTGATACTAAATTCAATATAACGACTTTCTAATTTTTCTGGCAATACGTGTTTACAAGTAACTATAAATATTTTTATTGTAGTATCTGACATTCTTTTGTACATAAATGTGCCTGTACCTGAATGAAAACCACCTTTCGTATCAGTATATGTAATTAGACCTACACAATTGCTTATATCTTTTATTAAATCCTCTTTTTGACATTCTGCTGAGAAAGTTAATATAGAAACTATGATCATGAATATAATAGTTTTCATAATTTAGATGATTTGTGTAAACTTAATAAAATAGTCCCAAACTCGTCTCAGCTTCCACCTTCCGCATCTATTTTATCAAAGTCAAAAGAAATATTACCTCAAAGCCGGCAGGGCTTCGTTCCCGCAACGCCACTACAGTTATTCCTTTTGAACAAGCTTTGGAAATTCAAATTGCGATGTACTATCGCAACCGGAATACCTTCATGTGGCTTTGCAGAAACTGGTGGAAATTTATATTTAATAACTTTCATCAATTCCAAATCATTCAGGGAACTCACAATAAATACAAGGCACAGGTTTACAGTAGCACCACAGCTAAATCAAACCGCCGAACTAATGGGCGTACATCATTTGTTCTTGATCTTTTCTTTGGTTCGTTTCTTTTCACCAAGGCAAAAGAAATGAATAATAATTATGTAAGAGCAGATTGCCTGCGCGGGAATGACGTTCTCACATAACTATAACTTTTAACTTGCAACATTCCTTATTTTTAATGTATGAATAAAACGATACTTGTTACCGGCGCTACTTCCGGTTTTGGAAAAGCTATTGCGGAGAAATTTGCTTCGCACAAATGGAACTGCATTATCACGGGCAGGCGCAAAGATCGCCTTGATGAACTTGCACAATCACTTACTGCTTCTCATCAAATAAAAGTATTGCCTTTGGTTTTTGATGTGCAAAACAAAGACGCAGTATTCAATTCATTAAATGATCTTCCTGAAGAATGGAAAAGCATTGATGTGCTGGTAAATAATGCGGGACTTGCTGCGGGCAGAGACAGTTTTGAAAATGCTTCCATTGAAGATTGGGAAGCGATGATTGATACGAATGTAAAAGGTTTACTGTATGTGTCGAAAGCCATTATTCCTTATTTCATCAAAAATAAAAATGGACATATCATCAACATTGGCTCAACCGCTGCGAAAGAAGTGTATGAAAATGGAAATGTGTATTGCGCCAGCAAACACGCTGTGGACGCCATCTCCAAAGCGCAGCGCATAGATCTGCTGCAGCATAAGATTAAAGTGACTGCCATACATCCCGGCGCTGCGGAAACAGAATTTTCTCTCGTGCGTTTTAAAGGCGATGAAAACAAAGCAAAGAAAGTGTATGAAGGTTATACACCTTTGAGCGCCGATGATGTTGCTGAAGCAGTTTTTTACTGCGCCAATCTTCCCGCGCATGTTTGCATTAATGAATTAATTATTACCTGTGTCGCGCAGGCAAATTCTTATTACACTTATAAAGGTTGATGTTGAAGAAATAATTTCTTTCAGAGAAAGTATTTTATTTACATTTAAAAAAAATTCTTATGCCTTTAAACAACCGGAACATCGTTAGCAAATTGGCAGCATGTACTTTAGTATCATGCATGCTGGTTATTTACAGTTGCAATGGATGCAACAATAATAACAGTGATGTAAAAACAACTGACTCAACAACTACAACCACGCAGGATACAACGAAGATGCGCACAGACAGTATATCTGCAGATACTTCACATCCTGTTATTGATACAGGTAAAGGAGATCAAAATCCACCACCAAGACCTCATTGATCTGTTGTTTCGGGCGAAGGTTCCGTCGAAACATTTTCTTCATCAGCCACAACTTCTGCCACCGGCAGCGGATGCGGTTTTCTATGTGCTTCATGTATTTTGCTAAGCCTTGCCAGCAACCATTTTTGTGTTCTGTGATGCGTTGGTGTAATGAGTGCTGCAATAGCAACAAAAATTATTATTTCAAGTACAGGAGAATGATTTGTTTTTTCTGCAACAAAAGGATGTATTAATAAAGTGATGTATTCAAACAACAAAAGCAATGAAACAATTCCGGAAAACTCGATGATCCTTGAATGCACTTTTTTTCTGCTGATATAAATACTTAATAAAAAGAAAACAGGAATAAATATGCCGATGGCAAGCAGTTGCAGTTTTTCGCGACGATCTTTTTTATCCTGTTCTAATTGTTCTGCAATTTGTTTTTGTCTTAGCTCCTCTTCTATTGTGATACTTTCAAGCTGCCGCACTTTTTCAATGCTTTGTATAGAATCTTTTATGGCAGAACTGATTTGCTGGTAAGCATACGCACTGTCAATTTTATTTTTGTTTTTATATAATTGTGAAAGAAATATTCCTGCATCAAGGGCATGATATAAAAATCCGTTTTTATCAGAAACATTGTAAGCTTTTATTGCATAATGCAATGCAGAATCATGCAGACCTTCCTTCTCAAATTCTTTGGCAAGTCCCAAGATGCATTCTGAAAGATTGTTGTTATCATCGGCTGAAGTTAGATATGGTATGCCTGCTTCGTAGCTGTTAACGGCTTGCTGCACATCATTCATTTTTGAATAAATGTTACCAAGATTATTCAGCGCTGTGCCAGTGATAATGCTGTCATTATTTTTTACAGAAAGATCATAACACTGCTTTGTATAAGCCAATGCTTCGGGGAGTTTATTTGCCTTTTCAGAAATATCTCCAAGATTCAATAAGCTGTAAACAAGCAGGTCTGAGAAATTATTTTTCCTGATAATTGAGTCTGCTTTCAACATATAAAACAATGCATTGTCTGCATCTTTTTCGCTGTTGTAAACAAGCGCTATGTTCATATACACAGTTGCTGCATTATCTGCAAAGCCACGCTGCTCCTCGATCTTAAGCTGTTGAATATAATATTTAAGCGCTTGCGTATAATTGCCGACACGATTAAACGCACCTGCCATTTGGTTAAGCGCCCACGACTCGCCTTTAAGAAATTTATGTTTGGTTGAAAGTGAATAAGCTTCCTGCGCAAGCAGCAAAGCAGAGTCTGGTTTAAAGATTTGATATGCTGAACTAAGATTGTAAAGTATAATCGCTTTGCCGGTGTCTGTTTTTTCTTTTTTTAATTGTGCACGAAAATTATCAATTAAATTGTGTTGTCCGAATGATGAAAGGCTACATAATAAAATGATTGAAAGGCAGCTTAATACTTTCATTTTTTAAATTCGTTTTATCACCTGCAGATATTCATCTAAAACTAAAACAAATAATTCTGCACTTATGCGTTTACTTCAAAAACTTATTATTGCCTTATTCTTTTTCAGCATCACATTCACAACACTTGCACAACAAAAATATGCATTGCTTATAGGTATCAATCGCTATTATGATGCACCGGGTATTTTGCATTCAAGCATATTGCAAGGTTGTGTGAATGATGCAAATGCAATGAAGACTTTGTTGATTGATCGCTTTGATTTTAATGAAAAAAATATTACCACCCTGCTTGATGCGCAGGCAACAAAACCCAATGTTGTCAATGCTTTGCTGAGCATATTGAATGTTTGCAAACCAGGTGATGCTGTCGTATTTTATTTTTCAGGTCATGGTGTGTGGATGGGTAATTCATTTAGCCTTGCAATATCCGATCCTGTAAAAAAAGGAATGAACCAGGCAATGGTATTAAGTGATCTGTATGAGCAAAACTATGGATGTCTTTTAACGGATAATAACATAAAAAAATTATTCAACAAATTCATCGATAAGCAAGTTATCCTTACTTCATTCTTTGATTGTTGCTATAGCGGCGAACTGCCAATGGATGTTCTTAACGGACCCGGAACTTATTCTTATCCGCCGCAGAATTATACAGAAAAATCAATGGACGTTATGGAAATACCATCTTCATTTTCAGAAGATGGCGAACAAAGTTTTAATGAATTGAATGCAGCAGATACAGTCAATAACAATCTTTCTTCCGCATTAAAAAATACTCCAGAAGCTGTTGATAATATGCGCTCATTCAATTTGAAAGATGCAATTAAAATAAATGATTCTGAAAGAATACCAAGACCATCAGAAAGAAAAAATTCTATGTTCTTTTCATTGTCTGCAACTGATGAATATGAAAAAGGAATGGAAATAAAAGATGAGGCAGGGAACTTTCATGGAGCGTTTACAAAAGCCTTGCTTGCAGTTTTTGATAATAATTCATCTGCAATGCATGCATCGGAAATAATGGACAGAATAAAATCAACAATTAAAGAGCAGATGTATGATCAATCTCCGACATTTCATTTTGATAGTGTTCGGCTTAAAAAAAATTTAATAGGACTTACTGAGCCTGATTTTAATAAACCAATCACAGCGCAATGCATCGCTGTAAACAAAACATTTGTTACCATCAACAATGGTCAAAATACAGGACTTGCAAATGGAAATGTTTTTAAAAGTGCATCGCATCAAAACGCCGTAACGCTTACCATCATTAACGTTGGCAAAGACAGTGCGGAATGTAAAATTAAAAATGGCAATCAAAATTCAGTAAAACCCGCAGATATATTTACGCTAAAAGATACTTATACAATTTCATCTCCGCTTATAAAAATTTATATCAAAGGCAGTAACATAGATGCAGCAAGTTTCAATGTTTTTTTTAAAAGTAAAATTGCACCGCTGGTTAAAGATTCTAATTATGCTGATTTTGAAAAATGGACAAACTTAAACGGAGTGAATACTTTTTTTTGTAATAATATTTCAGCATCAGAAAATAAATATTTAAACCCACCAAAGAGAATGCCTTTTTTTATATTTCTTCCGATGCCATCTTTTTTAGTTGATCCATTACAAAATATGCTGAAAAAAAATCAAAACATAGAATTAGTAAATTCAGCTGAGCAGGCAGATTTTATTTTGTATTTGAATTACATAAAAAGTAAAGGAGATAATAAAGCCGGCTATGTTTTTACATTTCAAAAATTTAAACCGGAAGGTCCTGAAATATTGTGGCAGCCGGGATTTCAAATCTTTGGTTATTCAACAAAGGTTTCTTCACTTAATGTCAGCGAAAAATCCCTTGAGAAATTAACGGACGAACTTTATAAAATGACAATGTCTGTTGTAAGAAGTAACTCAACTCAATGGTTAAATGAGTATCCGCGTAAATGATTTTTTTCTTATTGTCCCAAAGATATTCTGATCTCCAAACCCGCTGTAACATTGGTTACAGGTGCTGATGTTGAAATGTATGGGATAATTTTTTGTTCGTTGTAATAGAGCTTTAAATCAACACTCTTGTTCAAAACATAATCTATGTTTGGTTGAATGGTTATTACTTTTTGTCCGCCAGTACTGTATGCATTTGCCTGGTCAAGGTTGCTGTTATTTTGCGTATCATTTTGTACACCAAAGTTCAATCCAATATTCAGATCATTTCCTTTTGGATCAACTTTTTTAAAGCCAGGAATTTTAAAAGGCAGGTTCACTCCTTTCTTGCGGATACTTCCGCCAAACATCCATCCGGTGCTGTTCACTTCACTCAATTGATAGGTCAATAAACTCAAACTTAATTGCCTGCTTTTTTTATAAGAGAATTGAAGATTTGTTTGATTAGTGGTTGTAACATCAATACCAAATAAAGGTGCAAACTCTTCCTGTATCGTAAGGTTTGGAACAAGATAATATGGAACAAAATTTCCTGATGTCGGATCAATAAATCCGGGCGTTGCAAGGTGCAGCGGATCGCGGTAAAGTAAGTTGCTGGTAAAACTGTTCATGCTCAATGTAGCATCATAACCATGCGTAATTGTAATGCTTGAAAATGCAGATGCTAAAAATGGGATACCGGTTAATCCTGTATAAGTAATTTTCCAGTTTGGCAAAGGTTTTATGCCGCTGAAAGGATTGGAATTGATGTTTGGATTCGTTTCGTTTATCAAGGAAATAGTATTAGGATTCTTGTTGGTGTATGCTGCTATAAATGCAGGGATCAAAACATCCTGTGCATAACGGCCATAACCTGTTGGAAAACCATCTGATCCATATTTCTCACCTGGCGGAAGTCCCTGCCAGTAAGGGTTTGACTGAGCCAACCTGTTTGCGATAATAATACGATTGTCCTGAAATTTATCGAATGTTTGAGAAACAATGTTCGGATTATATTTTTCAAAAAGTGTTTGAAAACTAATATACGAAACACTAAAACCTCCACTCGCAAGCGGACTAAGATGCCCGAAAAAATTACCTGTTCCAGTTGTGTCTTTAAATTCTTCAGTGTAATCTTTCGAAAAAGATTTCATCAGGTTTACATCAATTGTAAAATCTTTTATTGGCACTAATTGGGCACTCAATGTTAGCTGCTGAGTGAGATTTTGTTCATAAAATAAATTGAATGTTGAATCGCGCGTTATCAATCCTTTTGCAGCTTTTTCATTCAGCCAGGAAGTATCAGGTTGCCTTCCAAAAACATAATCAAGTCCGGGTTCCATGCTGTTAAAATCTTCACCCAAATAAGAAGTGCTGTCCATATAACCGGGAATGCGGCTGTTGTAAGTAGAACTATAGTTTACGGACGCTCTTTTTACCATTGTCAGCAGTTGACCACCTACTCTTTCCAAACCATTCATTGAAGTTGGCTGATTGATATTTTCTTTTTGCGCAGCAATTCGCAGATCTCTTTTTTCCAATCTCCATTTTCTTATCGAGTCAGTTTTTGCAGCTCCTTTTAAGCCTTGAATCAATTCGCTTTTTGAAGGTAAGTTTTTTAAACTGTCTGCTGCTCCGCCTGTTAATTCTGGTGCAGCTTGCGGCGTATTTACAGCATTTAAAAATTTGGATTTTGAATATAATTTTGTAAAATCAAACTCGCCTGTTAATCCGTTTTGCTGGCTGTTTTCAATGGTATTACCAAAGTTTAATGCCAACAAACTTGCACCTATCCATGTATAAGTTGTGGTGTAATTATATCTTGCGTTTATCCAGTCTGTCAAAGGCAATTTGCTTAAAGGTGCATTGTAACTTATCGTTGCCTGTTGCTGGTATAAAGTATTTCTGCCACCTTTAATAAAATTATCAAGTACGGTGTCTTTTTTTGCTGCCGTGTTCAACAAACCATAAGGCTCGTCAATGCGAGATGAATTTGTTGCGGTAAAATCAAGATTAAGGCTTCGTGTAAAATCCCATCTTAAATTATAATAACGATCGAACGTAAAATATTTATCGTAAGTGGTATCAACAGTTTCAACCTTATTATTATAAGTGTCAACGATGCGCGGAATGTAAATTCCAAGTTGCCTGTTTATCACTGTTCTAAAACCAATCAGCGCAGGTGTGAAATTAAAATTGAAATCTTTTACCAAATCAAGCCAATGACTTTTTCTTCGTATCAATAATTTCTTAAAAGGCTCGCGGTATTTTTCATTTCCATTAAAAGTATATCCAAAACCTCCTGTATATTTTTTAATATTATTTTCAATGACTTGCGGATTCGATTGTTCGATTTGTGTGTAGGAATAACTGAAATCAAAATTGCTGAGACTCCATAGTTTGGGTTTAGCAGATGGTGCTGCAAATTTTACATTGGTAAAATTTATTGTTTTAATTGTTGTTTGATCGAGCGCAGTATTTATAATGGAATCTTTGGCCGCAGCCGAAGGCGCTGTCGCTAATTTATAAGAATATAAAACGTCCTGATCGTACGGATCGTAATGCGGCGTAAGCACAGTACGGTTAATACTTGCATAAACAGGAATGCTGAAATGTGTTCCTTTCGGAAATAATTTACCTGCATCAATAGTAGCGGCTACATCAAATTGAGCAAGATCATTTTTAGCTCGTTCATTTACACTTTGATCGATTGATCCAAAACCATAGGTATAAGTATTAGCAGAAACAGACAATGAACCAAGATCAGCTAATTGTATATCAACTCTTCCGAGCGCGGCATAACCACCTTGTTCATTTAATTGAGATAATCGCAATTCATCTAACCATACTTCTGTGTTTAACGGAACTGTATTTGTTGGATTTGAATTTTCTATGGCAATTAAAATTCCCTGCACTTGCGCAAGATTTGGATTTCCCAAAACCGAGAAAGTTTTATTGCCGATAATTTGGCGATAAATACTGCTTAATGAAGCACCCGCTGCGTTTCTTTGCAGTTTTAATGAAACTAACTGGCTTAATTCAAAATCAAGATTATTTGCAGTTGGCCAAATTTCATCTGCGGTTGCTGCGGGGTTGAAGGCAGTCATCGTCAAAGGAATTCTTATTTCGTAATAGTTACTCAAAAAGTCTTGCCCTAATCTTATAACAGCAACCAACTGACCATCAGGAATGCTTGGTGTGGAAGCCGCACCTTCCGCATGAATAAACATTGATAAACTTCCATATTGTCTCAGATCAAGATTAAATGTTTTGAAAACTGCACGCGCATCCTGCCCCGCGAGATTATTTATTTTCAAACTCATTGATTGTTCATTCTGCAATAAATTCACTCCATTATTACTTAAAAACTGCACGCGCTCAATGCCCGGCGGAATTACATAAGGTATTGGCAAACGTCCGCTATTCTCTTCAACATTTACTGCTGAAACATTTAAGGTAGTATTACTTGCAGGAGAAATTGGTGTATAAGAACCGGTGGTGTCTACTTCGTAAGTAAAAGTGCGCCATGCATTTCTTACTAAATTTAATGTTGCAAAACGCATTACTACCGAATCTTCAAAACCGGTCATATACATTCTCATAAACCGGATTGATTTAAAGTCGGGCACATTGCCAATGTTTGCAGTATACTCAGTTATCGGCACTCTGAATAGATACCAGGTTTCTGATGTTTGCGCACCATCAACAAGTTTAGGATGAACGATTTGTGTTTGAACGATATAACGGGATGTGCCAACATTCATTCCCGGTTTCAGATCAACTTCATATTCATAATATTGTTCTGTTTGATTTAATGTATTGTCATGATCAAGGTCTTCATTATCAGGATATAAAGTTTCTGCTGATGAATAAATAGAAGAAGTGGATGCCACAGGCGAATTGCCTTCAGGGTTATCTATATTTTTATATCGTCCTAAAATGCCCGTGCCTGCTGCATCATAGGAAGGATCGCGATACCAAACATAATCGTCATTTGACGGATCCTGAAAAGCTCTTTGATAAACCGGAGATGCAGCACCGAAATTTGTTGCAATGCTATTAAGGTAAGCGCTTTGTTTCGTGCGTTCGCTTGGATCATTCATACCATCAAAACCCACATCCTGGTAAGGTCTGTCGCCGGGATCATTACTAAAAGCATTTGTTATTTGAATAGGGTTTACAGGAACAGTTCCCCAAACACTGCTGGTGCTATCAACTGCACTCGGCTGGTCAGGCGCATTCAATCCATTTTCATAAAACCTTCTTCCATCTTTCAAAATATCTTCACTTACATCCCCCAAATCGATATATAATTTTCCGCCTGCACTCAAAGGATTTTTTATAAAAGGATCCTGCACCCAAAACTCTAAATATTGTACATTATCTGTTTCAAAATCAGTCTCATCAAGACTTCGCATAATACCACCCCAACGTTGCGCAGGATTGGTTAGCTTGCCTGCAGAAGTAACATCACCAGTTCCTGAAACATAATTGTACGGACCACGATCTGTTGGATAATAAGCAAGATCAAAAGTGGTTAGCAATGCATCTGTGATGTCAGTAGTTTCCTGCGGAAATAATTCATTGGTATAAACAGCGCGAACGCGAGGGTCGCTTAATTCTGTCAAATTGCTTCGCAAAGGATTATCCGAATTTGAAGGGTCTTGCAAAGTAGGTTCAATATTATACCATGCAAATTTTGCACGGTTGTATCCATAGGCCAAATTATTATTGAGGTTTGCTTCAGGAAATAAACCGTTTCCACTTGGCGTGGATGCCAAAGCCCATGAAACAAAAGGAAAACGAAGATCAAGGTCTGTCGTTGATCCTTCAAAATCATCAATGTACACTAAACCTTCAGCGCCTGAACCAATTTGCGGCGGATGGCCTGGTTTTAAAACTGCACCTTCGCCATATGCTGTTAAATGGCTCGGCGCGGTGGTATTATAAAAAGGAAGTTTATTTAATAATCTTGTAATGGCAGGTTCATCAGAGTTATAACTTATATCAACGCCATACATTGTATTATCAATCGGATCTTCTCCATAATTTACTTTGGTAAAAAATGGAAGTTCTTTCAATCGTTCCAAGGTGGCGCCAACACTGAGTTTTTTTGATGCAAGATAATTAAGACGCAAGCCTAAAAAACTTCTTTGTTGCACACCATACGTTGCATTATTTTCAAACTGCACATTTACCGGAACGCCCGAATTTAAAATGGCCTGGTTCAATATTTTTATCGTTCCCAAATTATAATCTACTACATAATCTACATTTTCTGTAAGGGGCTGCCCGCCTGCACTTACTGTAACCGAACCCTGCGGAATATTAAACGCGCCAAGAGATATTTCACTTGTTGATGATCCTTTTACCGTTCCTTCTACTACAAAGCGATCAAGGTTGGCATAAGTTTGTGCAATGGCCTGGATAGAATCATACAAAGGATAATAAATATATTGTTGTTTTATCGCTTGCGGCTCACCAGCAAATGCGAGTGAATCAAGGTCTCGACCAAACGGCTGCAAAACGGGAAAGATTATTTTTCCCTGTTGTGATAAAACAGTAAAGCCATCTACAAAATCCCACAGACCATCAGGCTGCGGATCGTTCTGATTGTTTAACCTGTCAAGATTTAAAATAGAAAGCAATGTTTTGCCTGAAACATTAGGCGCTGTAACAGGCAAATAAATATCCTGACCACCAGCTGGCTGCTGGTAAAAAATATTCAGATTGAAATTCGCAGATTGCAAGCCGGTAACGTTCAATGAATACACGTTCTTCATCATCAATTGCCAGATAGGAAGATTTACTCTTGCAGACGTTGCTTTCAGTAATTTCAGGAATAAAACTTTTTGAATGCCCTGGTAACCTGTTGCGGTATCCAAGGCAACATCCTCAGAAAATTCACCAACCTGGTACACTCTGCCGTTGTAAGTATATTGATATGCAACTGCCAGCACATCATTTGGCTGAAGCTGCTGATTTAAACAAATAAAACCAACCTGTGGATTTAGATAATATTCTGTACTGTCTAATTTGCGGGCGTAAGTAATTTCGTAATCATTTACGGGCGTCAATCCCTTGGCGAGCATCAAACTGTTTACCAACGCTGGGTTGCGGTTGTTTTGGTCATTTGCAAGAAAGGAATATAAGGTATTGGCAGAATTATCGGGTAATGAATTTGTATTGTTTAATGGAATATTTACCGGATTGTAAGGCTGGCTTTCACCAAGATCCATAAAGCCTGTTATTTCTCTTGCATTAGTTGTTACCCCGGTTCTGTTAGTTACCCAAACTTCCATACGTAAAATCTGCACCTGTGTGCTTACAATAGGAAGATTGCGCATCGTAGTATCGTAATTTTTTACAAAATACTGACCCAACAAAAAGTCCCTGTTCTCATCATAACTATCCATTTTTAAATTGATGCTTTGTGTTACGCCGCCACCTTGTAAAGTAAGCGATTGCGTTTGCGAACGCTGCTCCGCCAATGCTGCTGTGACATATAATTTCCCGAATTGAAGTTGTGTGGAAAGACCAAATAAACTTTGAACGCTCGGCATTAAAGTACTTGGCGTTTGAAAAGAAATATTGCCTGCCTGTATAGATTTTATTATCTCGTCATTCTTTCCTTCATAATCTAATTTCAGTTGATTTTGAAAATCAAAATTTGCGAGTGTGTTGTAGCTGATCGGCAATTTTAATTTATCACCAATATTGGCAATTACATTCAGATCGGCATTTTCATTAAAATCAAAACCACCTGTTTTTCTTGCATTTTCAGGCAAGGTCGGGTTGTCGATATTCTGACCTTGATAACCCATCGTTATATCAACAGTTCCCTGTGGTTTTATCTGCACTTTCAGTCCGTTTGGACTTACACCAAATATCCTGTCGAACAAAGTTGGATATACCTGCATCGGAGGACGGCTTACCCTTCGGTTAAGCATATCAAGGGTTTCAGAGCGCTCATTAAAATAATCTGTTTCCTGTTTCTCGCCTTCCAAAGCCCAGAACTCATCAAAGGTTAGGTATGTTGGCTTTCGGTAATAAGTATCACCGATTTTTTCATTAATATAATATTCATTCGTTAGCGGATCGTACTCAATATCCTGTTTGATGAAAGAAGTGTCCGTTAAATAAAATGGATTGTTCTGCGGCCAGGAAAGTGGATCTCCCCAACGATCTTCGAGTGGATAATGCAGCGAATCGCGCGTTTGCTGCCCGAATGAAGAATAGCTTATAAGCACGCAAACTGCAAAAACGCAATACCGTAAAATAGCTTTAGTAAAAGTCAATTTCTCTGAGCCTGTTTAAGTATAAATTCTCCTATAAGCTATAAGTTTTTTAGTGCGATCTTTATTATGTTTTCAAGAGGGGCAGTATCTTTATCAGATTGCGAAACCTTCTTCAACGCTGCTTCTGCCATTGGTCTTGCTATACCGAGACTTACCAAAGCATTTAACGCATCCATCTCTTTTGTATTGTGAAAAGATTGCGATGAAGGCAAAATTTCCATTGCTTGTTTTCCAAATTTATCTCTTAACTCTACGATTAGCCTTTCCGCTGTTTTTTTGCCAATGCCTTTTATGCTTTCGAGCAACTTCGCATTGCCATTTATTATGGCGCGGACTATTTCGTTTGGCTTCATGCCGCTCAGCATCACTCTTGCGGTGGATGCACCTACGCCCGAAACACTGATAAGCTGCAGAAATAATTCTCTTTCACCCAAATCAAAAAAACCAAAAAGCGTTTGCGCATTTTCTGTTATGTGCAGATAAGTATGCAACTGACCGCTTTCCTTCTCACTAATGGCAGTATATGTATTGAGGCTTATTTGCAATTCGTAGCCTATGCCATTTACATCAACTATCACTTGCGCCGGCGACTTGCGAACAAAATTACCTCTTACAAAAGCTATCATATAAAAAGGGAATCAAAAATATGGCTTTAAGTGAATGTGCACACTTTATTTTGTGATTAAAAATTCATTTTTGGAAATCGTTATATTGCTTACTTGCCCCCGAAAGCAGTTTTTAAAAAATACCGAAAATAGCTTTTTGAATGTAATTTTTTTCTGTGGCACAATTTTACTTGTTTAAAAAATTGTTTTCCATCACATCCTTCAACTTGAATATTGCGTATTTTATAGATGAATAAAACTTTAATCCTTTTAGCTTTTGTTTTTTGCAACGCTTTAGTTTTAAGCAGCTATTCCCAATCAATGCAACCTATAAAATATAAAGACCTTTTATTTTCAGAAATAACAACACAAAAAAATTTATACTACAACGACAATATCAATACTGACAAAAAAAAGAAATATTATTTATTTGATCTTTACCAGCCTGAAGGAAACACTTCTACTGAAAGACCCTTGATAATATGGATGCATGGAGGCGGCTTTAAATTTGGTTCTAAAAACGCACAAGGCATACAAATTTGGTGTAAAACATTTGCACAAAGAGGTTATGTATGTGCAGCAATTAATTATCGTCTCAGCAAAAAAAACCCGCTTACCAATGTTGAAGAATTTAAGAAAAGTTGTTCGGATGCAGTTGAAGACGTGCAGGCAGCAATGCAATTTTTTAAAGAAAATTATGTACGATTTAAAATAGATACCAACCATATAATACTTGCCGGCAATTCTGCAGGAGCTATCATTGCTTTGCAGGCTGCTTATGACAGAAACATAGATTCAGCAAGTATTTCAGCGAATCAAGACTTGAACGAAACATATTTACGCCATCAACATATTGCAGCAATTATAAATTTTTGGGGATCAATATTTAGTCCGGATCTTTTAAAAAATGCCGCTACTCCAATCGTTAGCGTTTGCGGAAGAAATGATAGAATCGTTCCCATCGATCATACTAATAAATCTTTTTATGGCAGTCTTGCTATTCATGAAGAAGCCGATTCATTAGGCATTAAAAACAGTCTTAAAATATTTGATGGATATTCTCATGAATTGCAAAAACATTTCAATCCTATTTTTGTAAATGAAGGAACAAAACTCAGGTGGATGCAGGCAGGTCAGTTTGCGGCAGATTTTTTATATACCACTTTATTTAAAAAGTAACATCAATTTAATCCTTCGAAAATACGGCTTAGATATTTTTTCTTGAAGTAATATTCTTTTACTTGCAACAACTCTTTTTCGGAAGAAATATCCTCCTCATAATTCTCAATAACTTCTTTAACAGGCGCATAAATTTGTTTTTCTATTTGTGATAATTGCAATCTTATTGCTGCAATTTTTTCTGTATCATCCTCCATTTTCGCATCCATCAATTCTTCATTTAGTTCAAGCATTTCCATTAAAAAATCCTGCGGCAATTGGTATTTTTCTTCTTCCGCAAGCAAGCCTTTTTGCTGCAGCACATATTTTATTGTTGCGTCTTTATTGCGAAATGTTTTATAAGCTTTGTTTATCAAAGAAGATTTTTCAAGCACATCATTTTTCTCTTCATCAGAGCTATTAGAAAAAAAATCAGGATGGTATTTTCTGCTGAGTTCATAAAATTTTTGCTGCACGATTTTCTCATCAGGTTGCATTGAAACAGGAATATCAAACAATTCAAAATAATTCATTGTGAAAATTCAATTCAAAAACAATGAAGATCAATCTTAGCTAAATAAAAAAATTATCTTGCGCCACAAAGTTAAAATGAATGCTTGCGATAGGACTTATTAAAGAAGGAAAAGTTCCTTCGGACAACAGAGTTGCATTAACACCAGCACAATGTAAATGGCTTTTAAAAAATGTGGATGGATGCAGCATTACGCTGCAACCCAGCAACAGCAGGTGTTTCAGCGATATTGAATATCAAAACGCAGGTGTGCAAATTAAAAATGATCTTAGTGAATGCACATTATTATTTGGAATAAAAGAAGTGCCGGTTAATAATTTGATTGAAAATAAAACCTATCTCTTCTTTTCACACACTAAAAAAAAACAACCTTATAATAAAGCTTTGATGCATGCATTGATCGATAAAAAAATAACATTGATAGATTATGAATGTTTAGAGCATGAAGATGGGCAACGGATTATCGGGTTTGGTTTTTTTGCAGGCATTGTGGGTTCGCATAATGGTATGATGGCTTTCGGCAAGCGCACAAAAATGTTTGATCTTGAAAGAGTGTATAAAGTAAAAGATTATCGCGCACTCATACATACTTACTTCGGATTAAAATTACCTGCTGTTAAAATTGCTGTGACAGGAAGCGGACGTGTGGCACATGGCATTCTTGAAGTGATGAACCTGATGGATGTGCAGGAAGTTGAAGCGGAAGAATATATATCTCGCGAATATAAATATCCTGTTTATGTGCATTTGAAAGGAAGTGATTTATATCAACATAAAATTTCAAAAAAATATAATCGCGAAGATTTTCACAACCATCCCCAAAATTATAATTGTGTGTTTGAACCATTGTGTGCACACACAGATATTTTAATGAATGGCATTTACTGGGATAAAAACATGCCGCGCTTATTTAATCGCGAAACCATACGCAGCAAAGATTTCAAAATACAAACTATTGCAGATATTACCGACGATGCGGAAGGAAGTGTGCCCTGTAATTTAGGAGATGGCACCATTGCCGAACCTGTTTATGGCGTAGATAAAATAAGTTTAAAAAAAACAAAACCTTATCAGCAAGGAAGTGTTGATGTAATGGCAGTTGGCAATTTGCCAAATGAATTGCCGCGTGATGCAAGCAGGTATTTTGGAGAGCAGTTAATAAAATTTGTGTTGAATGATTTTATAAATGGAGGAAGTAAAATGATTGAAAGAGCAACAATCTTAAAAAATGGAAAACTTACTGCACACTTCAATTATCTTGAAGATTATGCAGCGCATTAAATAAGTTTTTAAAATTGGGTGATAAACAACAACAGCTTACTTTTGCAGCTCATAAAAAATCGGGAAGTAGCGCAGGCCGGTAGCGCACCTGGTTTGGGACCAGGGGGTTGCAGGTTCGAATCCTGTCTTCCCGACAACTTAAAACGGTAAGTGATTGATAATAAATCATTTACCGTTTATTTTTTTGAATAGGTAGCAAAAAAGGTAGCAAATTTTCTTATTAAATTTTTTCAAAATGGTTTAAATGTAATTTGCAATATTTCTGCTTTTAAAGATAGAACAGAGCTTCTTACACTATTTTATTAGTTACGTCTCGTCATTTTTCTCTTCGCTTAACCATTCAAAAAATTCTGGATTATTATCATATAATTGTCTATAATAATCCTCTTTTGGCAAAAATTTTAAGATGGTTTTGATAGCAGCTATTTCGTTAACATTTTCCTTTCCCAGGTTAACCAATAAAGAAATTAAAGGCGTTCTCATTGAATTATATAATTTATCAATTTGTGGTTTTTCAAAACTGCGAATTTCCATTCCCCATTCTAATCCTTGTTTTTCATTTTTTCTATTTCGCTTAATTTCTTTGAAACAATTGACACCTAAATTTCTCCTCATAATATTTTCACGTTCAATATTGATTACTTCTCTTAATGTTTCTCTTTTTTGTTGAAGGACTTTTTTATCATGCAAATCTTTTTCATTAAGATCAATAATTGGAGTGCCCATATCAATTGTATATTCAAAGCCATCTGCTAAAAAATTATTCCAATTTGGTATTTGCTTTTTACTATGATTTTCTCTCCATTCATATTTTTCTTTTGCATCTGGTCGTAACATTATTCTACTGCAATTCCTTTCCGTATTGCGATATAATTGCCAAAGACCCGATGTATCATAAATGCAAAGTGAGTTGGTTTTTTTATTAACGATTCCAATAAAAAAAGGGATCTCATTTTTAAATAAATGGCCAATATGTTCACTGCGCCACTTCTCCGAATTACTATTACCAAACTCCACCTTTCTTTTAGAAAAACTTTTTATTTGAATTGTAAAGGGATTATCAAAAGTTAAATAATCCGATGATTCATTATTGATTAAAGCGCAATAAAAATCAATCCCAATATCAAACTGCCTTCTAACGGGAACAACAACACCAATGAACGACAGCAAATAATCTGCTAATAATTCTGATAAATTTCCTTTATAAAAGTTTTTATTTAAACCTGCCATATTCTAAAATTGTTCATTATAAAGTTATAACAAGTATTTTTTTGCATAACAAATGGTATTATTTACTTCTCTTAGATTTTTATTATAAAAATTGCCAAGATCAGAAACATTCATGCAATGTGGATTCATCCTCATATACGATGGAACAGGCAAGTATTTTTATGAAGATATTTCTGAAATAATTTCAGAATAAGATTCTTTACTTTTATCAAATGTGTACAGAATCAACTCTTTCAACATGGTCGGAAATCTTAGAAATACTTACCCCAATTTTTCTTCTGATATGGTTTTGTATTTCTCATTTTATCCAAGCCCGAAAAAATTTATTCAATGAAATTGTCGGAGTATATGCAGACTTTCAAACACCATTCAGTAATGCTACTATTCCAAAGAATCACCAACTTTATGCTGGGTTGATAATGAATATCCGCACTATTGATTCAAATGGGTATTTTAAGGCAGAGATGCAATATGCTGAAAGTTATAATGAAGAAGTGCTTGGTCAATTGCAGAGCCACCCTGTAATTCAAAGTCTATCGCAAGTTTGGGGCAAAATAAATTATCGTCCATATCTCTTTCATAAAAGAGAGCCATTTCGTATTGAAGATAATCGAAAATATAAAGGATATATAATGGTGGTTCCAAGATTTGATCGCGATTTAAAAACTCCTATTACGGGAGACATTTTTACTTCAAAATATTCACTTGTATATAATCGAGAACAAAGCATTTTAATATTTACTCTTAAAATTGATAAAGCCGAAAATAAAGTTATTCCTTCTGAAATCACAGTCAGAAAAAGTGAGGGGTTTAATTTTGAACCGTACAAAAATTTGCGAATGGTTTTCGGGAATAGGATTTTTGTTGTCTAATATTTCAGCATCACCTTATGATGAGGTATTTATAGTGTAATGTTTGCCTTATCCAATACATCTTTTAAAGTCCAAATATTATTTTCAATTATTGTCATGTTAATGAAATCCTCTTTTGTAATGCCCAATGGCTGCATTTCAATTAAACTTATTAGCTTCTGAATTTTATTAAATTCCATTGGCCCTGATGGAACTACAATTTGATTTTTGTGGAAATCCCAAAACTCTTGACCATTGTATATCCATGTTAATACCTTGCATTTAGGATAACGAATTTGAACATTCCCAGATAATTCATCAAAATAGAAATCAGTAAGTAATTCAAATTTTATTTTGTAGTTGTGAGTTCCATTTATAAAAGAAAAAAGAAGTGTCGTTTCTTTGTTTATCAGCAATGTCTTATTTGGAATCAGGTAAGTAGCTTCAATATCGCTTATCAGGTTAAAAACTTTATCCAATTCGTTTTTATACACCGGCAGCGAAAGTGATTGAAAATGTGCTTGTGGATTGAGAATATGAAGTTTTGATTCTTTAAATGCTTGCTTAATATCTGCTGAAATTTCATTTCCTAAAGTTGCATACCGTTCTACCATTCTATCCCAAAGGGTTTCAAGCGGAATAAATTTCTCACTCACTTTTGATTTCAATTCAACGGGTAATCGTTCAACAACAATTCTCTCTAATTCCTTTCTTAAATAAATTGAACTTGCTGTATAGTCCTTTGCATCACAATATTTTTTTGCTTTGTCAATCAGGTTTAGTTCGCTATCAATTACAATCGGAAATTCTTTTTTTGCAGCGACATCTTTTCCAGCATACATTTCTTTGAACACCCAATTATCCAGCTTATTCCATTGCCTTATTTTATTCGTTACAAAGTCAAAAAAGTTTTTGTCATGGGTAAGAAATATCAACTGATAATCTTCTGTGAATTTGTTTTCTTTATTTAAAATAAAGTCCATGAATTTATCACGGTTGTTCATGTCTAAACTTATCATTACATCGTCAAACACAATAAACTTTAAAACATCGGGGGCTTGTTCGTTGATTCGCTTCTTTAAAATAGTAAGCCGAATGGCTATCGCAATAGCTGTAATTTTTGCTTCATTTAAAAATGATTGTGGACGATAAATATTAACAGGTTTGCCTAAGTAAGAAGTAATTTCCAAATCAATTTTGAACATACCCCACTCATATTTGCTATCGCCTTTTTTGTGAGTGTGATCGTGATATTTTAATTCAAAGTCAATATCATAGCCCAACTTCTTTAACATAGCTGGTGCATTAGCATTAATAAACTCAATCAAATCTTTAAAACGGTTATCAAAATGCTCAGCAAATTTTTCAAACTGCTTGTTCTCCTTGCTGTTTTTGTAAACCTGAATTACTTCATTGTTTGGTTTGGTGAAAGTGCCTGGTCCCGTTTGTATTTCTTCCCACATTTCTAAGGCACTGGTTCTTAGCTGCAATGTTCCATCTCTCCACAAACTGAATTCTGTAAACCGAACATAAGGCAACACATATCCTTCAAAAATTTTGGCTAAGTCAATCGGTTGTCCGTTCCAAAAATCCTGAAACTTGAAAAGCACTTTGTAGTTTATAAAATCTGATGCTTGATTTATTTCTACTGCATCAGGGTTGCCACTTATGTTAGTGTTGAGTAATGAAACTTCATAAGTAATTGGCGTAGCATCGGTAGTTTCAACTTTAATAAAAGAGTTGTAATGCTTTGGTGTATTGCCTGCCTGCGGAATTTCGGTTGAATAGATATTTATTAGCGATTCATTGTGGTCATCAGCATGTTTGAAATACTTTTCAATCTCTGTTTTGTCATACTTAACGGCACACTCAAACAAAGTGTATAAAGCCCAATACACTGAACTTTTTCCGCTGCCATTTTCACCAAACAGCAAAAGATGCTTTCCTGTTTCACCCAACTCAATGGCTGGCTGCTCTTCAAAAAATTTGAAGTTGTTTATGTGTATGGATTTTATACGGCTCATTGCTGAATGCTTTTATTGATTAAAGCAATTTTGTCTTTGCTCCGTGTTTCTACTAAAAGCATTCGTTGCCTAACAGGGTTTTCGGGTTTCTGATACCACAAATAAAAATCTTTGATTACTTCTGCTTTTGCTGCTGTGTCTTTAAAATCTGCAATGGGTTTTGGATTGATAAACTGTAACACATCAATACCGTTTTCTTTCATGTGCTTTTCAAAATACAATTCATACACCATCATGTTGAGCACTTCTTCAAGGTGAGATGATATTCTATCATTATCAATTTGAGTCGTTAATGGCTTGGTCTTTTCATTATTTAAAACAAGAAGATATTCTACAATTGATTTCACTGCAATCCTATGTTTGGCTACAACGGTGACTGGCAAACTATTTACTTCGTAACCATTTACATTACTATTAGTGCTGAAGATTTTAAAATACCAGTTTAAAATATCTGAATTTAGTAAAGCAAGTAAATACTCATATTCTAAATCACCTTTGTTTAGTATTATGTAGTTTACTGAATGTGCACAAAAAATACCTGAGTGTAGTATTGTAGCTTTTATTCTATTTCTTTCATCAACACCAGTTATTCCTTGTGTAACTACTCTTCTTGCTTTATGGTGTTGAGACCTTTTGCCTTTATTGTCTTTTAAATAGGCAACAGAATCTAAATATTCAATTTCGCCTTGACTCATTTTTTCTTTTAAATGCCACTTCTGAATTGCAGCACCTTTAATCATAGGAGAGTTGCCTTCTGATGTCTTATGCAATAACTCTTTGTGAACGGTCAAATTAATTTCGCCTTGAAAGCAAAATCCAAAATCGGAAAGAATTTTAAATTGCTTTAGTTCATTTAAAATAGATTTCTCTCCTTCAATAATTGATAGTATCGTGAAATTGTTGCTGTCAAAAGTTAGTGTTTCCATATTTGAGAATGAAACATTTTTCCCCTTTGTCCTGAATCTATCTTCCCATACATACAAGTCATATTCATAGTAATCAACTTTTTTATTTTTACTAAAAAGAATGCAGACACTCATTTTAGCACTTTCAAATACTCTTTTACTTAAATTATCTCTTTCTGGGAATGAATCAATTTTTAATATCTGTTGATTTTCTAAAAAGTGCTTTCTTAATTTAGTTGCGGAGTTGTCAGCTAAAAAGGAATTTTGAAAAATTTGACAAAGAATCCCATTTGCTTTTAAAAACCTACTTGTTCTTGCAAGGAAAAGTTTATAGGCATTTAGTTTTCCTCCTTTTGCTATTTCATAAATTGGTATTTTGTTAATCGTTTCTATTTCTTCTTTCTTATGACCTTCATAAACATCGTAAGGCGGATTGCCAATTACTATATCAAAACCATCCTTGATTCCAAACATCCACCAAGCATCAAACCAAGAGCAAGATGTTTCTTCAAACGGTTGCCACTCATTTATCTTTTCTAAGAAGTCGCCTAACTTGTATGACTTTTTTAAACTCTCAAACTCGGATATGATATAATTTCTGGTTGTAACAAATTCTTTTTTTAAATCATCTTTTAGTTTCTTATCGCTTTCATCAAAATATCTGTCCCGTATGCTTTGAAGTTTTTGAATCTCTCCGTCCATTCTTAATAATGTCGGGGCTTTGGTCAGCTCTGCCAATTCAACAAACTGGTCGTAGCCAGTCGGAATAAGTGTGTTTGCACAAACAATTTTAAAGTCAAGGTTGGGCAATGGTTGCGGCACTTGTTCGTCCACCACTAAACTCAACCAAAAGCGAAGTCGTGCAATGTCAACCGCACCAGCATCAATGTCAACTCCATAAATGCTTTCTTCAATGATGTGTTTTTTTATTTGTGCATCGGTAATTCCTTTTTTAAATCCTTTCAACTCTTGCAAATAAATTTGAGCATTAAAAATTTCCTGCAACAAACCCATTGGGAATGCACCTGAACCAATTGCTGGGTCGCAAATTTTTACTTTCTCTAAAGCATCAATTATTTTGTAAGCGTTCTTTTCTGCATATTGTTTTTCATCGCTGCTCAATTCCTGTTGCTGAATAATATGCTCAATGGTTTTCTTAGCCGTTTCGTTTTCGGCAAATTGTAAATCATCATTCGCCAACAAGTAAGCATTCAAACTTTCCTTGCACATGTAATGCACAATTTCTTTGGGTGTATAAAATGCTCCTTTGTCTTTGTTGTCTTCCAACAAGTTTTCAAAAATGTGTCCTAACATTTCGGGATCAACCGCTACGGTGTGTTCATCGGGTGCATCTTCATACACGGTAAAGTTGAAGTTGTTGAATGTTTCAAAAAGATTTTTGAAAACCGTTTCTGGCAAATGCAGGTTGTTGTATTTTTTATCGTGGCTATCGTCAAACAAACCACCATTCAAATACGGAAAACGAAAAGCATGTTTTGCATTTTCCGAATCGGGATTGTTCAGCGTTTTAAAAAATAACGGAACTAATTCTTCGTGATAAAAATCTGCCTGATGTTTTGATTTGTTGAACAAGTCAAACATGTAATCGGGATTTCCTTCTCCCCAATTTTTGTTTTGCCCTACTGCCAACCAACCTTTCTTTTGAATGAAATAGAGAAATACAATTCTGCCCATCATCCGTTTGCAAAAATCACGAGCTTGTTTTTCGTCATTGCTGAACAACGAAGTGAGTTGCCAGTTAGGTTCGTGCATTACCTGCTCCTCATATTTCTTGCCTTTCTTACCATAACGTTTGCCTGTAAGAAATTGAACAAAATCTTCGTAAGTGTCTTTGTAATTCTTGAAAAACTCTTTGCTCAATTTTTCAACGGAAAATGCTTCTTCAAAATCATTCAGCGTTAGAAACTGAAAAATATTTTCTTTCTGCTTTTGTATCAATCTGTCAAAGCGAATGGAAGCTGTTAGTGCTTTTTCATTTTTGCCAAACAAATAAGTGTAACGCTTGGGTGTTGTTTCTTTGTCTACTATTTCGTTAGTGTCCTTGTTCTTTATTTTCCGTTTGCTGATGTAACTGAAACGCCACTTGTCGCCTTGCACAAACACCACCATTGCACCCGAAACTTGTTTGGTAATGTCTTTAATGAGATTGCGTAAAGCAACACGGTTACGTGTAATGTTTACTTTCTCATTCAGCTCTACTTCAAAAATTCCAATCTTGGTGTATTCATCCACTTCATAATTTCCTAATGTCAAACATTGTTTGCTCAAAGTTTTGTCAGCCAATGAAAGTACCTGTTCGTTTCCATACAGTTTGTTGTTGGTGAATTGGGTTTGGATAAAAGTTTTCCAAACCTTCCTATTGTAAGGGCTCTCTAATATATTTCGTATTTCAGGTATTGTCATTAAGCAGTTCGTTTAGGGAACAAAAGTTTCAGAAATGATAATTTTCGCATTCATTGGCTCTACTTCCTTTTTTGCCTGTCGCTTTATTTTAGAAGTATATTTACTTGAAAGTTTTATCAACTCCATTTCCAGTTTTATTGCATTGTTTTCGTTTCTCAATTTATAAACTTCATTTGTCAGGTTTGCATAAGTACCATGTTTAAGCAAGGGCAATAAATTTGTTCCCGCTTCAATAGCATCGGTAGAAGAAAGAATTTGATTTGCCAACCAATTATTCAAATCATTCAATGCTTTGTTTGAACGCACATCTAATTTGTCCTGATTGCCGCCAATCATTTCAGGAGTGGTAATGTCTCTTTCAAATTGTTCAATGATTGAATTGATTTGATTGTAATGCACATCAGGCACCGGCAAAATTCCTTCTTCTGATTTTTGAGCTTCAAAAATCTTTACTGATTTTTCAAATGTAAGTGCAAACGATTTTCCGTTTGTATGAACATAAATGTTTTTGTAATCGCCATTTTTTACAAATGCAATGCTGCTTTCTTCTTCGGTTGTCTTACGAATGCAACGAATTTTCAAGGGCATTTTGCGAATGGTGTTAAAATGCTCCTCGTTTTGCTCTCTGTATTTTCTCAACCACTCTAACCATTCTGTTCTTAAATCTTTTTCTTCTTCTTTTTCTTCAAACATTGCCCACTGATCAATAATTTCTCTCAACGAATAAATTCTGCTGTCCTCACCGTAAGCAGTATGGCTGCTTTGCAGTTTTGCTTCGCTGCGTTCTTTCAAATTAATAATCATGTCGCCATGTTGCGAAGGATAAAAGTTATAATTGTAAATGAAATGTGCTTTTGTTCCGATACGATTTATTCGTCCAAGTCGTTGAATCAGTCGTGTAGGGTTCCACGGTGTATCATAGTTTACAATTACATTGGCTCTATGCAAGTTTATTCCCTCTGCCAACACATCAGTTGTGAGAATGATGTCAAAATCATTTCTAAAAGAGCCTTCGTAATTCGCGTCAAAATTTTCACGGATGGTTTCAAACTGCTTGTTTCTGTTTTCAGATGTAATGCTTAAAACTTTATAAGCTGTTTCGTTTGTAAGTCGTTTGCTTAGATAATTCAAAGTGTCAACTGATTCGGTAAAGATTACCAATTTACCTAATTCGTTTTTGTCTTTGTTGAAATATTCATTCTTCAACAAGTCAATAAATACGTTCCATTTAGGATCGTTAAGTTCTTCGTCAACGGCTTGCCATTTATCGTTTAACGCTTTTAAGTTTTCATAATCATTTCTTAAACCTTCAATAAATCCTTTTTTGAAATCGGTTTGTTTGAATTTTTTGTTCTTCGGCTTTTCGTCATCAATTTTCAAAATTTCAATTTCAATTTCTTCATCTGTCCAACCATTGTTCAAGTAATCTGAAATGTCAAGATCGGGTGCAATAAAAATGTTGTCTCTCTCATACATTTCAATCATCTGCAAGGTTGAAGTTGTAATCTTGTTCAGAGATTTTTTGAACGCAAAAAAACTACTTTCCAAGCGTTTAATTAATTGGGTTTGCATAATGAAAGCCAATGAACGGGAAATTGTTTGAGCATTTTGATACACTCCGTTGTTTGCTTCATCGGTCAAATAGGCAATTGCCTGATAGCGGAAAAAATCTATTTTGTTTTCGTCAACCAAACTGTTTGCTGTGTCCAAAAATAAAGCTGCCAAATCGGTTGGCAATTCATATTCGTTCGCAATCGGATCAGCAACTTTTGGAAAAATAATTCCCTGGGCTATCAAATCCTTTGCATAGCGTTCATTTTTCTTTAAGTCAGTTCGTGTTCTGCGAATGGTAATATCCTTTACAACTTTATCTCTGATGTCGTTGAAAATATCTTGAATCGCCGCTAAGTCCAAAGGAGTTTGCTGAATCAAAGTTTTGTAACGGATAATGTGAGGGTAGAAATAACGCTGCAAATTGGGTTGCCCTAAATTACTGTTTCTAATGTCTTGGAAAAGTGAAATGAGATAGTAAATATCTTCGGGTTTGTTGTTCAAAGGAGTTGCAGAAATCAACACTACCTTTTTTTCATAACCTTCAACTGATCCAATATTTTCCCTTCCCGATTTACAAATGACTTGTAAATTTTCAAACTGCTGGCTTCTATGATTTCTAAACTTGTGGGCTTCATCTACAAGAATTAAATCATAACGTTCTTTGTCTGCATAATTGTGGTCGCCTTCCACAATTTTATTCAAACTTCCGTTTGAAATGAAGTGGCACTTCTCATCAATTCTAAATTCTTTAAAAGTGCTTTTCCAGTTTTTTTCCAATGTTGGTGGATAAACCACCAACACTTTTGTTTTTGGCCCGTTTTGTATAATGAATTTTTTTGCAAGCAAAGCTGCCATTACAGTTTTTCCAGTTCCAACCACATCAGCTAAAAAGAAACCATTGTATTTCAAAAGCAATTCATACCCTTGATTTACTGCATCAATTTGGTAACTAAGTTTTTTAAATTTCTTTAATGGAATATCGCTAATGCTGTCGGGGTCATATTCAATATTCTTTCCGAAAAACTCAATCAGAAATTTTACGAACAATTCAAATGGAGTAGGAGTGGCATCCAAATAAGTTTTCTGAATCAAGGCGGGCGCATCAACCGGAAGTATGGCCGTGCTTTGTTCCCAAAGTTTTTCAAATTCTATATCTGCAAATTTGACATTCGTATAATCTCTTAGCTCAACATTCATTTCATAATTGTGCTGCACATTTTCTAATCCTAAACCTTGCGCTGAAAGATTTGAAGAACCCATTATTACCATTCCGTTTGGATTGTGTTCGTTGAAGTTTGGCGAAAGGAAAATGTAAAACTTAGAGTGTAGTTTCTTTGAGTTGTGGGCTCTGATTTCAATTCTACCTTCGGCAATGTCGCCTATAAGTTGTAGGATTCCTTCTTCAATTTCCTTTCCATATTTCGCACCGAAAATGTCTTCTTGTACTGATTCAATAAAAGTTTCTTTGGTGTTTTTGGCGTTTAGGTTAAAAAGCAACCCTTGCTTTTGAGCCAATGCAATGAATGGATCAACATTAATTCCCGCAATGATTTTTACTTTCAAGTCATTTGGAAAATGTTTGCGAATGGCGAAGTAACCCGATGCTCTAAAATAACCGATTACCGATTTAAAGTATTCGATGTTCTGCATGTGCGCAAACACCCCCACAAATTTTTTATACAATGTATTCTCACCTTGATTTGTAAAGAAGTTAGTTGACATTATCTCGCATTTCTTTTATTTACTGTCTAAAATTAAAAGGTTTCCTAATAGTTAATTACAACAATCAATATTTCAAAGTTGCAAAAAGAAAACCTATTGCTTATAGAGATTACTCCAAATCTATGTCTATTTTGTTTTCACGCAAATCGTTTACGTCAAAATCAGGTATATAATCTACAAGGAATTCATCAGTAAGTATATTTAACCATGCAAAATTTTCCAGTTTAAAATCATATACTTTAACACCTTTTACAACTCTCGAACCATGTCGTGTTTTTTCCTGTTTTGGAAGATTGAAACCAAATCTGTCAAAAACCCTTAATCCTTTCATGGCAGCAATGATATTATCATGTGCTACTAAATAAACCCTTCTATCAGCTTTTTTTGATTTATCGTTAGGATCTATTTTTGTAAAAACCTTACTACCATATTTTACAAGCTCAATCATAGCTTTTTCTTTGTTGTAAACTTTATCAATTTTTTGGGCTTTAAAACTTGCATAAGGCATGTGGTGACATAGTTCTAACCATTCAGTTCTAATGATTTCTGCCATCTCTTTATTTGCGACAATTATATGCAGGTGTGGATTGTATGTCCTTGCCTTAGGATTGAAACAACATTCTAATTATTTTATACCGATTAATTTAATTCCTTTGCCTCTTTGATTTCGTTTCCTGTTTCTGCTTACAATGATTCTCAATCCTCTATTCATATCTCTCATTCTCTTAGGCAAATTTCCCTTAGAAACTGATCTTGCAGTTATAGTTACCAAATGCGGTTCCTCCCACCCTTGCATAACAGGAAAGTATTGATTTATTATTACTGCCTTTCGAATGCTTTGGCATAAAGTACAAAACCTATTCTTACAATATATTCCGTGTATTCTCCCATCAACAACAGTGATGCTATTTTGACAATGGTAGGTATTCCAGTAAGATTTTTTTCTTTCATCAGCTTTTCTTTTTCCAGCAATATCAATCAGCGGCAGGATAATCGTTTGTGTAATTCCTTTTCTTTTTGTGCGCCCTTCCAAAGCCTTGCTATTACCCAAATCTGACCCTTTCCCTTGTATTCGTACTCCTTTTATTTCAGAATGATTGTCTCGGTTTGTGCTAATGTCATTAAAAAAAACTTTCCCGTTAGGTACAGAATTATTCATGCTCCTCCTCCCTTTCTTTTTTGTTGCAAAGCCTTAATTACATCTTGCCATACATAGCGATAATGACCGCATACCTCCAAAAATGGTATTGCGTTTCTTTTCCGCATCCGTATCAGTGTCGGCTCACTGATCGCTAAACGTTTCATTAATTCTTTGCTGTCAATAGGCGGCTCATTAACTGTTTGCTGTTGCCGCATTTGCTGTACTTCATCGCACAGCTTGTTTATTGTAGCCTGCATCTGTTCTACTGCTGCAGGCATTTGTTCAAGAGTTGCCATTTTATATTTTTGCGTCTTGCAGTTTGCAACTTGCCAGACCTTAAAACACATTGTGTGCAATCAATACGATTGCAATACAAAATGACTTCATAAAGAAAAGAGTAAGAAAAGTGGTATTGTTATAAAAAAAATAGTATTAAGCTGAAACTATTATCACCAAAGGTTTGCATGGAAATTGAAAACAAAAAGTGGTATATAGTGGTATAAAAAATGGTATGTTTTTGTGCTAAAATGGTATTAGGATGTTTTAACTACAATAGCTTCATATTGGATTGTTTTAGCATTGTTGTCTTTTAAACGGTTAAGCTGAAATTCTTTAAAACATTCACTTTGAAATCTTGCTTCAATAAATTTTCTTAACTGTGTACGTGAAACATCGGATTTTTTATATTTCTCAATAAAATTTATAAAGCCGGCAAGATTTGATTTACTTGTGAGCCATTTCCTGTTTTCATCAATCGAATTATCAATAAATAATTTTTGTTCTGTTTCAAAAAAAGTATTCGCCACAATTGCTTTTAAATATTTAGTTATGAGATCATTGGGCAATCGTTGCAATGAATTGGTTGTTGGTGCTTTCTTTTCAGAATGTAAATATTCAGCTAATGCTGCACCTTCTGCCAAAGATTCTAAGATCCCTTCTACATCATGTACGGCTGTAAGTTTTAATATTACATCAAAGCCATCTTCATTCGTACAAAGATTTGCAAGTATCAAATAGCCTAATCCTTGTAAGGTTACATTTTGACCTTTAGCATAGTATTCGTAAGCTACTTTTCTAAACCTGTTCCAATATTTTTCCTTATTTATTTCAGCATTTATTCCCGCATTGTCATCATACTCAATACTGTCTAATAATTCCTTTTTAAATAATTCAGTTGCTAAATTTTTTGAAGGAGCCACCTTTAACCTTTCACTCATTATACTATCCCATTTTTCAATAACTGAAAAAATTTTAGGTAATTCTGTTAAGCCTGTATTTAAGGAAAGTGCGGGATTTACATTCTTTAAACATGCTTCATAAAACAACATCTTTTCTTTATCTTCTGCATACAATGTGAGGTAAGCTCTTTTATCAATTGGCTTATTAAATCGTAATCTACTCATTTGATCTTCTGCTTTTTTAGAAATATTTGTTTGCAAATCTTTCTGTTCAGATAGTCGTTCTTTTAGGAATTCAATCCAGCGTTTAAGCAACTTGTTTTCAGGAACTTTTTCACTCCATGCCTCACACTGTATAATAGAATCCTCAATAAAATCTTTTTCAATTGAAAACTCAGTTGTACGTAAATATTTATCTAACTTATTTCTATATACATATGGGAAATGTTCAGGATTTTGCTGGTCAAAGGCAACTATTGGAGTAGTAGTTTTTCCTTCATTTTTTAATGTTTGTAATCTTTCAACAATCTTGGTTTCGCCCTCATTTTCAAAAAATTTAATTTCATCATCAATCTGTACTTCTTTTGGTTTTGCTAATAGAAAATATTCAGAAATAGCTGCTTTTAATGCCTTAGGATGAATTAAATTTAGCGCATCTATTCTTTGTTGCATAAAACTCTTTTTTGCATTAGTTCTATCTTCTATCAAAATATCTTCCCGCAAGCCGCTTCGATTAAGTTGCTTCTGAATATTATCTTCAAACTCTTTGTGTTTAATAAATATCTCATTTAAACCTTGGAATGGGTCTATCTCATATTCTTCCATAAAGTTTTTTAAATTATATAAAGCAAAAACTAAAAGAAATTTTTTGGCAAATTCTTTTATTCCATTTTATTCTCAATCAATCGGCTTATAACAAACTGCCTGTGGTAATAACATTAAAAAAGGCAACGTCTGATCTAAACGCTCTAATGTTTCATAATAATTCACACCAACATTTAAGCCTGTGTAATATGCCTGTCTGTTATCGTAATAAAATTTTTCTGTTGGTATTCCCCAAACGGCTGAACCTAATTTTTCTGCTAAAAACCATTTTTCCAAAAGTCTTGCGGCTCTGCCATTGCCATCTGCAAAAGGATGTATTTTGGCAAACATAAAATGTATGTAAGCTGCATAGTATAATGTTTGTTTCAGGTTAAGGCTTTCACTGAATAAAGTTTCTATGTCGGTAAAAAGTTTGTCCATTTCCCTTTGAACAAATTGTGGCTCTATTGCCAAATAAACTAATCCCTCCCAGCCTCTTATGCCTACCATTGTTTTCCTGTATCTGCCCATTTGTTTTTTAGTGATATTGGTAAACGTGGCAGCCAATGTTTCATGGCATTTTAGCAAGCCTTTTTGGGAAATATCATATCGCTTGGCGTATTGATAGGCTTTTAAAAGATTTTCTATTTCAACAACTTCTTTGGTGTTTGTTTTGTTTTGTTTGCTCTGATAAAAACTGTTAAGGTCTAAAGTGCTGCCTTCGATCTGTGAAGACGCAACCGCACCGGCAATCATATAGTTTTTAAAATCCTGAACAGTGAAATCCTTTTCTGTCAATTCCTGAAAACAATTTTTTACAGATGCTTTTACTTTTTTGTCAAAGTCTTTAAGCAAATTGTTTTGTATAATTTGAAGTGTCTGCATTTTAAATTCAATTGATGGACTTACTTTTCTTTTTGTTTCTACAATGTTATACCGCTTTCAATTTATTTTTAGGTGCGCCCCATGCCTTTGCCATTACAGTTTTTTTCCTTTCGCTACTGACGTGCACATAACGTTTAAAACTTGCGTGAGTGGTGTGGCCTGTCATTGCCATTACATCCTGTGAAGCAATACCAAGCTCTAATGATAAGGTTGCAAATGTACGCCTGCCCATGTGTATGCTTATTAATTCATACTTCTTAAATGTCTTCGATCTTGTTTGTGTACCATATTCTCTGACCTTTTCAATAGGTGTATCAATGCCGGCCTTTTCACCCACTTCTTTTAAATATTCATTCAGTTTTTGGCCGCTGATAAGAGGCAACGGTTTGTGTTGTTCTTTGTATTTCTCTAAAATGTTTTCGCTAATTGGAGTTAGAGGTATATCAAGCGGTTGATTCGTTTTTACGGCTGTTTTCCTTATTGAGCCATTCCGTATATGTTCTCTTTTCAAATCCTGTAAATCAGACAAACGCAGACCCGTAGCACAAGAAAAAATGAAAATATCCCGCACTTTGTCTAACCTTTTATTTTCTGAAAGGTCAAGTTTAATGATGGCTTGAAATTCTTCGTTCGTTAAAACTATTACTTCATGATTTGCGTCTTTGCGACTTACTTTAAAATCTCTGTAATCTTGATTCACATTTATTTTGTACTCAGTTCTTGCATAGTTAAGCAGGGTTTTTAAGGTGCTTAATTGTTTTGCCACTGTTGTATTGTTCATCTTTTTTACTTCGATCAAAAAATTTCTAAATTGTTTTAAGATCGTTGTATCAATGGTTTCAAAAGTTATTTGTTTTTTGCCAATATTTTCAAATTCTTTCAAATGATTTGCAACAGTTTTATATTCTTTAATACTGCCAATCCTTCTTGAATTAATTGCATCATTCGCATACTGTCCGATAAAATCGCAAACGCTCGTTTTAATTTCTTTCTTTGTTGTAGGATGCTTTTGTTCTTTAACTGTGGTTGAAATCATTTCAGCACTATAAGTAATTTTTTTGCGCTTAAAATCTGCTTCCTGTTCGCCAAATTCTTTCTTAATTATAGTTAAGTCATCATTGATTGCTTCAATGGCTTTTGCGGATGGCATCAAATCAAAATCTATTGCAGGCAATAATTGCTTAGCGCTTTTTTTATCTAAAAAAATTGCCTGTTGATTTTCGGCATCCCAGTTGGCTGGACGTACCTTAATTGAGGTATTGTGATACTTTCTTTGACCGTGAAGTTGATAGATTAAATGAATGGGTGCAAAACCGTTTTTATCGGTCTTATCAGTGCGAAGCCATAAGCGGATTGTTGCCATAATTGCTATTTTATAATTTGCTACCTCAAAGATAAGAGGTAGCAAATTAGGTAGCAATTTTTGTGATAGTTAAGTTAAGTCGATTTTAAGGCTATTTAGTTAAACCCTTATTCAGTAAGGCTTTCAGCTAAATATGACTTTTTATAAAAACAGCAAAATACCAAAGGTGTTATTCCTGTCTTCCCGACTCTAATTGGATATAAGCCTATAACATTTTTGTTATAGGCTTTTGTATTTATACATCTTCTCGAATCCTTATAGAATGTGGATTTTTTAGAGAAAAAAAATTCTCTATAATTAAAAAAATAAAATTTCTCCTTTCATTAATTACACAAATGTTTAAAGTTTTTTTTATAAAAATCTTATCCCTTAAACAAAATGGTGATGGCACTATTTTTATGAATTTGTTGATATAATTAATTGTTAGAAATAAAAATCCTTTTAAAAATATTCTACGTTAGTTATAAAAATTCCTTCACCTTAAAAAAATTATCATGTCAGAACAAAAGTCTTTTGAACTTGATGAAGTTCAAGAAAATTTATTGTCCAGTGGTATTGTACACCGCCGGAAATTTATGAGTTACCTGGGGTTGGGAGCATCAGCACTTACGATTGGCCTTGCAGCTTGCAAAAAAGAAAGTTCTGCAACAAGCTCTTCTCAAAATCCCGGAGCATTAGCTGGCGCTACTAAAAAGATATCAGGCGATTGCCAAGGTATTGATTTAGGCAGCGGAGACATAGGCATTCTTAATTATGCTTATGCATTAGAGCAGCTTGAAGCTGCATTTTATACCCAGGTTTTCGCCAGCTTTTATTCAGGTGGCACTGCTTGGGAAAAAGAATTGCTAAGCCAGATCAGGGATCATGAAATTGCACACCGAGAATTCTTCAAAACTGCATTAGGTTCATCAGCTATCCAGGCTTTAACACCTGACTTTAGCTCGATTGATTTCACAAGCCGTGCAAGTGTATTAGGCGCTGCCAAAGCGTTTGAAGACACAGGCGTTACTGCTTATGATGGTGCAGCGCAATTAATTACCACGCCACTTTATTTAACGCTGGCTGCAAAGATTGTTTCTGTTGAAGCAAGACATGCTGCTTACATCCGCGAATTATTATCACCAAATTCTTTTGCAGACAACACCGTTGTTGATTCAAACGGACTTAACATGGTAAACACGCCGGCAGCAGTTATAGATATTGCAAACATGTATTTAACAACAAAAATTTGCGGAAATAATTTACCTACTTCTTAAAATAATTTAAAACTATTAATCATGAACTTACAAAATATTATTTCAGAAATAGAAAAAGTTGATCCTGAAATTACAGACAGGCTCGATACAAGAAGAGCTGCTATGCGCCAGTTTGCAAACATTGGTGGTAAAATAGCTTTGGCTGCCGTACCTGCATTATTCGGAGGTATGTTGAATAAAGCTTATGGACAAAGCAATACAAAGACTACTATTACAGATGTATTGAATTTTGCTTTAACTCTCGAATATCTTGAATCAGAATTTTATGTTCACGCAGTGAAAAAACCTAATCTTATTCCTGCGGGAATGATCATGCAAGGCATAACTATTATCAGAGATCATGAATTAGAACATGTAACTTTTTTGAAACAGGCAATTCATTCTTTAGGATCAACGCCGGTTAATAAACCAACGTTTGATTTTACCGGTGGTATGGGTTCTGGTGAAGGACCTTTCAAAGGAGTATTTGATAAATTTGCATTATTCCTTGCAGTTGCACAGGTTTTAGAAGACACCGGCGTAAGAGCTTATAAAGGTCAGGTAACTAATTTAATGACCAATAATGCTATCTTAACTGCTGCAGTAAGTATTCATGCAGTTGAGGCAAGACACGCATCATATCTGAGAAAAACACGCAGTGAATTTTTGGGTGATATAGCAATTCGTCCATGGATCACCGGTGATGAAAGTGGCGGCATCGGCACTGCAGTAAAAGCAAATTACAGAGGCGAATCGCAAACAACGCAGGCAGGTGTAAATATTGTAAACATCAACGGACAAAGTATTTCATTCAACAGGGCAACAGAAGCATTTGATGAACCTTTGACAATGCAGGAAGTTCTGAACATTGCTTCAGCATTCATTGTATCATAAATGTTGCGTAACAATTAAATAAAACCTTGCAACATTTAATTTGTGAGGTTTTTATTTCTTCGAAATGCATTATTACGATTGGATTTATTTATCATTTTAATTTAAAAAAATAATCATGGGAGATTTATTTAGCGGACCACATATTTTACTTATCGGATTAATTGTGGTACTTATGTTTGGAGGCAAAAAAATTCCTGAACTTATGCGCGGTTTAGGCAAAGGTATTCGTGAATTTAAGGATGCAAAAGATAATGTAACAAAGGAAATTCAAGATCACATCAATGAACAACCTACAGTTATCAGCACTCCTGTCTCAGCAATACCGCAGGTTTCATCTGAGCCGATAAATATTTAATTTCAAAGGGAATAATTTCTAAAACCCCGTAAAAAAATTGCGGGGTTTTTTATTGATTTATAAAATTGATTGCTTCTTGAAAGTATTCATGTATTCCACCATTCAGTTAATTAAAAACCAATAAGAAATGTTGTCTTTGTTTTGCTTTGTAATGATGCCCGTTTATTTTTATTATAATTTAATATTTTAAACTTAAAAATATATCTACTTTCAGGCAATCGCGAGACAGTAAATTTTTACGGTAACCATGGTTTAGTGTTTTAATGGTGCTCTGTCAATAGTGACTTTTATAATTATTTACTTAATTTTAAGAAATGCATTTACCATGGTTTAAAAGAACGGGCATACTTTTTATTCCTACCTCAGTAATCGGCTGGATAATTTCTATTGCCGTACTTGCTTTTACAGTTTATACTTTCAGAGATATTGATAGCAGATCACACTCTGTTAGCGATACCCTTATAAATTTTGCTTTCAATTTCATTTTTATTTTTGCAGTGTATGCTTTAATTGCATATTTCACAAGTGCCGAAGGAAAAAAAATTACAAAAGAATAATTAAATAGCATAGCAGGTATAGCTTTGCTATATTTGATTTTCTTATGCTGCCTGAAAAACATTTAATCATAAAACGGTCAACATTACCCGCCGCAGGAAAAGGCTTATTCACAAAAATATTTATTGCCAAGGGAACGCGTATTGCTGAGTACAAAGGCCGAATAACAACCTGGAAAAATGTTTTGAAAACAAATGTTTTTAATGCTTATGTCTATTATATAAAACCTAATCATGTTATTGATGCCAAAACTTACGTAAAATCATTGGCGAGATACATTAATGATGCCACAGGAATATCGAAAAAAAAAGGCATAGTAAACAACACAAAATATGTTGAAGATAATGGAAAGGTGTTTGTTGAAGCTGTGAGAAATATTGAGCCGGGCGAAGAAATATTAGTAAGTTATGGCAAAGAGTATTGGCATGTAATTAAATACAATCGCAAATTAGAAATGCAACAATAAGATTTCAGTATTTTATACTCTCAGATATTTTCTGAATTATTATCTTTATTTATCCGCATTCTACCCATTAATAATTTTTTATTTTAGCGCAAAATCTCTCTTTAAGATTTTTTGTAAAAACTAATCTGCAAAGTAAATTAAAGCACAAAAAATGGCATTACATAAAACTATCAATCCTTTGCTGAAAAGCAATAACGATACAGGTTTTGGTACAAGCGCATCAAGTGTTGGAGGTAGATTTATAAATAAAGATGGCTCGTTTAATGTTGTAAAAGAAGGTGTAACGTTCTCAAATAAATTAAGCATTTATCATGCAATGCTTAACATGCCTCGCTGGAAATTTATTGCACTGATTATTATTTTTTATTTTTCCATGAATTTAGTTTTTACCATTTTATATTTATTTTTTGGTGTAAATGAATTGCAGGGAATTATTGCACAAACGCAATGGGAGAAATTTAAAGAAGTTTATTTTTTTAGTACAGAAACCTTCACAACAGTTGGTTATGGTCGCGTAAATCCTGTTGGCGAAGCCGCAAATATTATCGCATCTTTAGAAGCCGTAACAGGTTTTTTATCTTTTGCATTAGCAACAGGTTTGTTGTATGGAAGATTTTCTAAACCTCGTGCTAATTTGGTCTTCAGCGAGCACGCAGTTGTTGCGCCTTACCAAGATAAGACTGCGCTTATGTTTCGATTTGCTTCGTATAAACAAAATCATAACCTCACTGACGTTTCAGTAAAAGTGACTTTAGGAATGCAGGAGATGGAAAATAAAAAACCAACTTATAAATTTTATACCCTTGCATTAGAAAGAGAACGCGCAGATAATCTTCCGATGAATTTTACGGTTGTGCATCCTATTGATGAAAACAGCCCAATCAATCATATGAATTTTGACGACATGAAAAATGCTGATCTTGAGCTTTACGTTTTGGTTCGTGGATTTGATGATGTATATTCAAACGTAGTGCTGCAGCGCACTTCTTATGTTTTTGATGAAATAAAATTCAATGTAAAATTTGTTCCGATGTATCGCGAAAGCGCTGATAAAAATACTACAATTGTTGAGTTGAATAAGTTGAATGATTATATGAAAGTTAAACCATAAAATCTTATCAAGCTTTCATTAAACTAATAAATTCATCGAACAAATATCTTGAATCAAAAGGTCCCGGCGTGCTTTCAGGGTGATATTGCACACTCAATGCAGGCTTGCTTTTCATGCGAATCCCTTCAATACTTTCATCATTTAAATTCACATGTGTTATTTCTATTTCCTTGTTATTTTTCACAGCTTGCGGATCAACACCAAAGCCATGATTTTGTGTAGTTATCTCGCATTGACCGGTTATAATATTTTTTACAGGATGATTTAATCCGCGATGCCCGTGATGCATTTTAAATGTAGGAATATCATTAGCCAGAGCAAGTAGTTGATGACCAAGACAAATTCCAAAAACTGGTTTATCTTCTTTCAAAATTTCTTTTACAGTTTGCACTGCATAATTCATTGCCGCAGGATCGCCTGGACCATTTGAAATAAAATATCCATCGGGATTATATTCTTTTATTTTACTTAAAGATGTTTTTGCAGGAAACACACGAAGCTGCACATCCCGCTCTGCGAAGCAATTGAGAATATTTTTTTTGATGCCATAATCAATCACCGCAACTTTTAGCGAAGCATCTTTATCACCCCTTTCATAAATTTCTTGTGTGCTTACAAAGCTTGCAAGCTCAAGCCCTGCCATGTCAGGAACTTTTTCTAACATTTTTTTTAATTCTTCAACATCTAAAATTTCTGAAGAAATAATACAATTCATTGCGCCTTTTGTGCGTATGTGGGCAACGAGTGCACGCGTATCAATGTTTTCTATCGAAACAATATTATTGTCTTTTAGAAAATCATTTAGCGATGCTTCTGCCTGGTAGCGTGAAAATCTCTCTTCTAAATTTCTTCCTATTAAACCATTAATTTTTACAGAATCGCTTTCTGTATCCGCACTTTTTACACCATAATTTCCTGTATGAACATTGTTCATTATTAGAATTTGTCCATAATAACTTGGGTCAGTAAAAACCTCCTGATAGCCCGTCATTCCTGTATTGAAGCATATTTCACCAGTTGTTGTTCCGATTTTTCCAAAAGCTTTCCCGTAAAAAAAATTGCCATCTGCTAAAAGTAAAATGGCTGGTTTGTTTGATGAAGACATGTTTGCTAAAAATTTTTCAAGTGCAAAAAAAAACTATCATGATGAATATTCAATAACAAAGTTTCGCACAGAAAAATTATAAAAAAATATCTCATGTAAAATTTTTAAAATGAAGTTTGAGATATCATTACAGATCCAAAAAAAATTATAGAAAATCTCCTGTTAATTCATTAATCAAATCGTTATGATTTTGGTTTCCAGATAATTTCGGGAATGCCTGCATTGTGTGCTATATATCTTGCAAGCATAAATAAATAATCACTCAAACGATTTAAATATTTTATAACCAACCCATCAACAAAAATATTGTTTTGTTGCATGTTTACACACTTGCGTTCAGCTCTTCTGCAAACACAGCGGGCAACGTGTGTTGCAGACGCAGCAAGGCTTCCGCCGGGCAAAATAAAATTTTTCATAACAGGGAGCACATCATTCATTTTATCTATTTCATTTTCTAATTGTGCTACATCACTTTCTTTTAACTCAGGAATTTGCAAGCCAGTTTTTTTTTCATTATCCCGCGCAAGAGATGAACCAATAATAAACAAATGGTCTTGAATTTCTTTCAAAAAAAGTTTGATTTTTCCATCATCTAAATAATCATTAACTAAGCCAATATGAGAATTTAATTCATCCACTGTGCCATAACTTTCTATTTGAATATTATTCTTAAAAACTTTTGTGCCGCCTATCAAAGATGTTTGTCCGGCATCACCAGTTTTAGTATATATTTTTAAAGCCATAAAAATTATTTAAAAAAAATCAACCAAAATTAATGAGCTGACATTTCTAATTCCTTCATGTTGTCTGTTTCTATTAATCCGTCACGCAACCTGATCACACGCTTTGCGTAATGCGCAATATCTTCTTCATGCGTTACTAAAACAACCGTATTTCCCGCAGCTTGTATGTGCCCAAATATTTCCATAACTTCTGCAGAAGTTTTTGAATCAAGATTTCCTGTTGGCTCGTCTGCAAGCAACAGGGAAGGATTGTTTACAAGTGCTCTTGCAATTGCTACGCGCTGAATTTGACCACCACTCATTTCATTTGGCTTATGATGGCTTCGGTCTGCAAGTCCTACTTTTTTCAAAGCTTCTAAAGCACGTTCGGCTCGTTCTTTTTTTCCAATGCCCGCATAGACCAAAGGCAGCGCCACATTTTCTGCAGCAGACAAACGCGGTAATAAATTAAATTGCTGAAACACAAAACCAATCTCATTGTTACGCACTTCTGCAAGTTGATCATCGGCCATTTTACTTACATCATTTCCATTCAAAACATAAGTGCCTGAAGTTGGTGTATCAAGGCATCCGAGAATATTCATCAATGTGCTTTTTCCACTGCCGGAAGGACCCATTAAAGCGACGTATTCATTTTTAAAAATATCAAGCGATATACCTTTAAGCACCGGCAGTGCCTGGCTTCCCATGAAATAACTTTTTTCTATTTTATTGAGATGTATGATTGATTGAACAGAAGTAGCCATTACTATTTTTTTAATTTTTATTTCCAAATCACTTTTGGAACTTTAAAAAATTGTTCATCTTTATTTTCGGCATTCAGCAAACCTTGTTCACGCGTTAACTGATCTTTAACTTCATCATCACGAAACACATTTGTTTCATTAGACATGTGCAATAATGGCTCTACTCCTGCCGTATCAACTTCATTTAATTTTTCTACAAAAGAGATCATGCGCTGCAAATCTTTTTTCAATGCATTCTTCTCATCGTCTGTAAATGCAAGCCTGGAAAGGTTTGCGAGCCTTTCTATCAATTCAATTGTTACTTCCATTGAAAACAAAAATAATATAAACAAAATGCGTTTCCACAGAAAAATTATAGCAACGGCAATTTTTCATTGACAAACATGTTTATCAGACAACTTTTTAATTTTGAAAATTAAATTCAATCTTTACACGAAGAATTACTTAAATGAAGCAACTGATCATTTCTATTTTTATGGTGGAAGATGATTTGATGTACAGCGCAATGCTGGCACATTATCTCAGTCTTAATCCTAATTATAAAGTGAAAAATTTTTATACGGGAAAAGATTTTTTAAAAGCGCTGCATGAAAAACCTGATGTTATTACGCTTGATTATACTTTGCCTGATGCCAAAGGCGATGAATTAATTGTTCAAATAAAAGAAGTAAGTCCTGACAGTAAAATCATTATTGTTTCAGGACAGGATAATATAAAAATTGCAATTGAATTATTAAAAAAAGGTGCGCACGATTACATTGTAAAAGATGAAGAAACGCAAGACAGGCTTTGGCTTTCGATGCAAAAATTATTGGAGAATATTGAGCTGAAAAAAGAGCTGGAGAGTTTGCAGCAGGAAGTTTCTAAAAAATATCTTTTTCAAAAAGCAATCATCGGCAACAGCCACGCAATAAAAAATATTTTTGCTTTAATGGAGAAGGCTTTTCTTACTAACATAACGGTTTCTATAACGGGCGAAACCGGCACCGGCAAAGAGTTAGTCGCAAAATCAATTCATTTTAATTCATCAAGAAAAAATAAATCTTTTGTTCCTGTAAATGTTGCAGCAATACCCTCAGAGCTTTTGGAAAGCGAATTATTTGGTCATGAAAAAGGTTCATTCACGGGCGCAATTTCTCAACGCATCGGCAAGTTTGAAGAAGCAGATAAAGGCACCATTTTTTTGGATGAAATTGGTGAAATGGATATTGCATTGCAGGCAAAACTTTTGCGTGTATTGCAGGAAAAAGAAATAACACGTGTTGGCAGTAATAAAATAATTCCGATTGATGTAAGAATAATTGCTGCGACAAACCGTAACCTTCAAGAGTTAGTGAGCAAAGGAAAATTTCGCGAAGATCTTTACTATCGTCTTTTAGGACTTACCATACAATTGCCACCACTGCGTGAAAGAGAAAATGATATATTATTAATAGCAAGAAATTTTATTGATGTCTTTTGCAAAGAAAATCAATTACCGAAAAAAAATATTTCGATCGATGCAAAAAAAATTTTATTGCAGCATCATTATCCAGGAAATATTCGCGAACTAAAGTCAATTATAGAACTGGCCTGCGTTTTAGCTGATGGCGAAGAAATTTTACCGGAGCATATTCAAATTCAAAACAATCAAAACAGTACTCCCCGAAATATTTCAGAACAACATACTTTGCACCAATACACTCTTCAGCTTTTACAACATCATCTTGATAAAAATGATTACGATGTTTTAAAAGTTGCCCGAATTTTAGATGTTGGAAAATCAACTATTTATCGCATGATAAATTTGGGCGAATTAAAATTGCATAAAAACGCTCCCGAAAACTGACTTATTTCACTTCCGTAACCAATCATTCAATACTTTTGATAGATACCCGTTTAAAATGAAAACTTGGCTGAAGATTGAAACTAAGACAAGTCTCAAATGTTCAAAAGATTTATAAAACTTATCGCGATTTCAGTCAAAAATTTGAAATAATATGACAGATCAATTTTCTGCCTTACAGTCTACAATAGCAGGTTCACTCACTATAAAACAAAGTCTTTGGCTTCATGTATTTTCAATAAATATGGAGGAAAGCATTTTACTTTCTAATGAAGAAATGCGTGTTACTTTCATTAATGAACAATTTTGCAAACTCTTTCAAATAAAGGAACAGCCGGATTTTTTTATTGATAAAACGATTATGGAAGTTTTTGCCGCTGTTGATAAATCTCTTACTAATACTGATGCTTTATCATACAAAGCAAATGAAGCCGCTGACAAAAAGACTTCGCAGAAACAGGAAATAAAATTAAACAACGATAAAGTTATTCATGCTTTTTATCAGCCATTATTAATTGAAAATAATTTCATCGGCCATTGCTGGATATATTGCGATGAATCCGAAGCAGCACAATCAATAAAAAAAACAAAAGAAGAAAAATATTTTTTTGAAGATATTTTGAATAATGTTTCATCAGGTATTTCTGTGCTTTCTCCAACGGGACCATATTTATATGTTAATAAAGCTGAAGAAGAAAATGGAGAGATGAGAAAATGGATGATCGGTAAAAACGATCTGCAATATTTCTCTCAAACAAATAAAGAAAAGATAGCTGCAGAAAAAAGAGATTATTATTTTAAGAAAACACTGGAAGAAAACATACCAACAGAATGGGAAGAATCTTTTGGTGAAAGCAACACAGAAAAAAATAGCTTTTTAAGAAATTATATTCCGGTTTATGATGATAGTGGTAAAATAAAAATGATAATTAGCATCTCTAAAAACATCAATAAACAAAAGGATACAGAAGCGCAACTGCAACAAAGTGAGAAAAAATTTCGGGACCTTTTTACTTATACGCAAGCTATTATTTGCACACATGATATGAGTGGAATTTTACTTTCTGCAAATCCTGCATTATGCAATTTACTTGGCTACACAGATAAAGAAATAATCGGAAAAAATATAGCAGACTGTTTGCCTGAAAATGAAAGAGAAACTTTTGAGAATGTATATCTGAAAGAAATAAACACCAACAAAAGGTCTGAAGGATTGTTTAAAATATTACGCAAGAGCGGGGAAGAAATTTATTTACTCTACCAAAATTATACAGTAGAAGATAGTGATCAACTACCCTACGTGGTTGGCTTTGCGCAAGATATTACACAAAGAATATTAGTAGAAAAAAAATTAAAAGAAGCACAAAAACAAACAGAAGAAATAATAAAATCGAAAGAACGATTTCTTGCAACCATGAGCCACGAAATTAGAACGCCGATGAATGGCATTATTGGCATCAGCTCTCTTTTGCAAAAAACTATTCTTACAGGAGAACAAAAATTTTATCTTAATATTATAGAAGAAAGTGCGCAAAAACTTTTGAACAGCATCAATCAAATTCAGGAAAGTTCCAATGGAATTATTCCACATTCTGAACAAGATGCTTCAGAAGAATCAACTTCAAATAATAATGATGAATTAATGCCTGAGGTAGCATCAGAAAATATTACTGAACAAACTGAAGCGCCCCAGGATGTTGAGCCTAAGCCCGAAATACCTGCATTAAGCACGCTCGGAAATCTATATGTTTTGCTGGCAGAAGACAATGATATTAACCAGGTTCTTGCAAAAAATATATTAAAACAATGGGGGTTCAGTTGCAAAACAGTTTCTAATGGTGAAGAAGTTTTGCCGGCTCTTGAAAAAGAAAATTTCGACATCATTCTTATGGATATTCAAATGCCGCATAAAAGTGGTATTGAAGTAACAAAAGAAATAAGAGAATTAAGCGATCCTATAAAAAAGCACACGCCCATTATTGCTTTAACTGCCTTTTCAATTCGCGGAGAAGAAAAAAAATATTACGAAGCAGGAATGGATGCGTGTCTTACAAAACCATTTAAAGAAAAAGAATTGTATGATGCAATATCAAAAATTTTGAAACAAAGAAAAGAGCATCTTAAAAATGATATTGTAGCACAAACAGAATCTGAAAAAGAAATTGCGCCGGAATCAACTGAAGTTAATACAAAAGAAAAAACAACAGAGCAAACTTCAGAAAAATTGTATGATCTGTCTTATCTGCGTGGCATTCAGGGAAGCAGTACTGATCTTGTAAATAAATTAATTGAAATATTTATTCGCACAGTTCCGCCTGCTACGAAAGAAATGATGCATGCAGCTAAAAACGGAGACTGGCAAAGTGTAAGCAAACTTGCCCACAAAGTAAAATCAAGTATCAACACCATGGGCATTCATAGCTTAAAGAATGATATAAAATTTGTTGAAGAATACGCTGCGCAAAAACAAGAATTAGAAGAGGTCGCAAATAAGATTGAAACAATTGATAATTCTGTTATTATTGCATCAAAACAATTACAGGAAGAATTGAACAAGCATTATTCTACGGTTAGTTAACGCCAATCAATTCAAATATTTCTTTCAGTTTATAATCACGTTGCTCATCCTCGAGCGAAGCAACAACTGATTCTGTAGCGCAGCAAAAATCTAATATTTCTGAAGGCAAAGCACCATCCGATATTTTGCTTAAAAATGCTGCAAGAAATGCATCTGATGCATCAACGCCATGTTGCTTTTGTATTGTATAAGGTTGATGATGATAAAATTTATTACCAATATTTAAAAGCACTCCTTCTTCACCTTTTGTAACAATCAGCGTTTGGATATTATAAGTTGTTTTTAAAAAATTCATAGCAGATAATTCGTCAAAATAATCATTTTGCCATTGAACAATTGCTTCTAACTCTTTTGCATTCATCTTTACAATATCACTATTAAATAGTAAATCTTCAACTACATTTTTTTCATAGTGCGGTGCGCGAAGGTTTACGCTGAACACCTTTGTTTTCGCATGTTTCAGTAATGCAAACAAAGTTTTTCTTGAGATTGAATTGCGGGCTGCAACACTATCAAACACAAAATAATCTGCCTCAGCAATTTTATTTACCACTTCATTATTTAACTCAATAAAATCCCACGCGGAAGGATAAATTAATTTAAAATCCGGATCAAGCCCTTCGTTGTACAAAACAGTTGCTACACCTGTAATATATTTTCCATCAACCTGGCAAAAATCCATCGGAATTTTTTTTTGCTTTAATGCAGATACTAATTTTTTTCCTGAATCATCATTGCCAATGCGTGAAATAAGCAGGCCTTTTTTTTGAGCTTTTGCAAATGATAAATAATATTCAGTGGCGTGCCGCCTGGTTGCTCGATATCCTTATACACATCCCACAACAATTCGCCATAACAAATCACTAAAGGCCTCATGCTTTTGGGCTGCATATTTATAGGGTTGATTAAAAAATAAAACACTGTAAATTAATAAATAAAAAAAAGGTTAAGCAAACCTATTAACACATGTGTAAAAGTAAAATCACCTTCCTTTTTTATAATGAAATGAACGATAAAAAATTTATTTTTATTGAATGAAATTAATACACTCGCCAGTTGCCGGCTGCATGCGATGGGGAAAATGGGGCGCCAATTTTTCAACTGAAGATTATCTTTCTATTATTGAAGCTTGCATTAATCATGGCATCACCACTTTTGATCATGCTGATATTTATGGGAATTATACTACTGAAGCAGATTTTGGAAATGCCCTGAAAGCCGCTGCATCATTGAGAAATCAAATACAATTGATCACAAAATGTGGTATTAAAATGCTTTCTGAAAACAGACCGCATCATCACATAAAATCTTATGATACCAGCAAAGAGCATATTATTCAATCAGCAGAAAATTCTTTAAAAAATTTTCATACAGATCATATAGATGTGTTCTTAATTCATCGCCCTGATCCTTTACTAAATCCTGAAGAAGTTGCAGAAGCTGTGCAACTATTAAAACAACAAGGTAAAATTTTGTACTTCGGAGTTTCTAATTTCTTACAACATCAAACAGATGCTTTGAAAAATTATGTGGAAATAACATACAATCAAATAGAGATTTCTATACTCCATCTTTCTCCATTTATCAATGGCATGTTAGATCATTGCGAACAGCATAAAATAATACCGCTGGCATGGGCACCTCTTGGCGGAGGGATTTTAAATGAAGACGCGCATCCTCGTTATCGCAGCATTGCATCTGCGGCTGCGCTGCTTGCGGAAAAATATAAAACGGGCATCAACCAAATATTAGTCGCATTTTTATTAGCACATCCTTCTCAAATTGTACCAGTATTAGGTACAACAAAAATCGAGCGTTTGCTTCAGGCAAAAGAAGCCAACAATATTACACTGAACAGAGAAGATTGGTTTAAATTATACACTGCCTCCACCGGAGAAGATGTTCCCTAAAAGTTGCTTGCTTAAAATAAATTTAAACTTCGTCATTTTGCTTTAATACTACAAAAACCTCTGAATTATTTTGGCATTTGAGTGGTATAATTTACAGTATTCACAATATTCATAGTACCTGAATTTCCTGCAAATGCATTTCCACTTGTAAAGGTTGGAAATGTTTCATACACACGAATGTTTGCATCAGTTGCGACGCTTAATTTATTATTCAGGACCCAAATTTTTGTACTATCTGCGGGGTTTGTATAGCGCGTATCAACCATGATATTTGACATACCGTTAATCGTTTGGCTGCCTAAATGCCCACTATTGGTAATTGTATTATTTTCAATCTTAGAAAATCCGGCACCGAGCGAAAAAATGCCCATTGTATAAGTATTACTGATATTGTTATCGTGCACGTACGCATGCGTATATCCGCCAAGTGAAATGCCATTTCCCTGATTGGCATTTAGCTCAAATCCACAATAAGTAATGGTATTGTTATAAATTTCATTTGCACCATGATCTGCTCCGGAGAGTTGTATGCCCGAACGATTTGTGCTGTCAATAAAATTATTATACACTTTAATAGTGCCGAGGCGTAATGGTTTAGGATAAATAGTAACGCCATTGCAGGTTGCACCAATAATGCCATTTGGATCTGTGCAACCAAGATACATTCCTTCCTGATTGGTATTGGAAATATAATTATCATGCAAAGTAATATGATTGATAATCCAGTTTGGATATTGCAAAGAATCAGCACAATTAGGATCTTCTTTTACCCAAAATCCATATGTTTTATTATGAATTTGCACATTGTTCACTTCAACATCAGAAGAACGTCCATATACATCAATTGCCACACCCTGCGAGTTAGGATCTTGTATATAAAAACCATATTTAACAGCAGCAGCACCATTGCCGGCAAGATGCAAATTGGTGCAATCAGAAAAGGAAAAACCGTCTGATAAATTTACCTGACCACCTTCGTTAATTATCACAACTGGCCCATTATTAAGACCATGAAAACCTTCAAGAGAAAAATAAGAATAAGGATTATTACATGCTTTTAAAACAAGAGTATCTCCGGGATGATAATGATAAGAATTACCGTTAATGTAAATACCATTGTCACTTCCTTTTGCAAGATAAATACGTTTACCTTTAATAGGCGGAGCCTTTAAAGCCAAAGGTTGTTCTGGCAATTGTTGAGGTTGAACCAATTCTTTTTCGTTCGATGAGCAGCTTACTAATAGGGCAATAATTGATAACGCCAAGAGATTTTTCATCTTTTGAGATAGATTTTTTTTATTTAATAATGATTAATGAAAAGAAGTAAAAAGTATCAAATAATCCCTAAGCTTATAAGAGGCCGAAGCTATCAAGCATCATGCCATTTGTAGGTTAATTAAAAGATTTAATAACATTTTTTTAAAAAATTGAGATAATAAAAAAGCCCCGCAAAAATGCGAGGCTATAATAAATATGGCAGCTACCTACTCTTCCAGGGACAAGGCCCAAGTACCATTGGCCATGAGGGGCTTAACTTCTCTGTTCGGTATGGGAAGAGGTGAACACCCTCGGCAAAACCACCATAAAAAAGTAAAATTGAAGATATACTTCAATTAAATAAAATACATATTGGGATTGCTTTCTTACAAAGTTTATCGGAAAAACCAAAAAATAAAATTAAAGCTTACGGGCAATTAGTACTACTTGGCTTTTCTATTACTAGATGTACACCTGTAGCCTATCAACGTCATAGTCTTTGACGACCCTTAAAAGAAAATTCATCTTGAGGAAGGTTTCACGCTTAGATGCTTTCAGCGTTTATCCTTGCCGTTCGTAGCTACTCGGCATTGCACCTGGCGGCACAACCGATACACCAGCGGAACGTACGACCCGGTCCTCTCGTACTAAGGTCATGTCCTCTCAATTTTCTAGCGCCCACCACAGATAGGGACCGAACTGTCTTGCGACGTTCTGAACCCAGTTCACGTGCCACTTTAATCGGCGAACAGCCGAACCCTTGGGACCTTCTCCAGCCCCAGGATGTGACGAACCGACATCGAGGTGCCAAACCTTACCGTCGATATGAGCTCTTGGGTAAGATCAGCCTGTTATCCCCGGAGTACCTTTTATCCTTTGAGCGATGGCCCTTCCATGCAGAACCACCGGATCACTTTAGCCAGCTTTCGCTCCTGCTCGACGCGTCTGTCTCACAGTCAAGCACCCTTTTACTAATGCGCTCTATACACGATTACCAACCGTATTGAGGGTACCTTTGCAAGCCTCCGTTACTTTTTAGGAGGCGACCACCCCAGTCAAACTACCCACCATGCAATGTCCCCCGCGGGGGGTTAGGTTCTAAGCAACAAAAGGTTGGTATTTCAACGTTGACTCCACAATGCCTAGCGACACTGCTTCAAAGTCTCCCAACTATCCTACACATTTGTTGCTCAAAATCAATGCAAAGTTGTAGTGAAGGTTCACGGGGTCTTTCCGTCCCGTGGCGGGTAACCGGCATCTTCACCGATACTACAATTTCACCGGGCTCGTGGAGGAGACAGTGTTCAACTCATTAGACCATTCGTGCAGGTCGGAACTTACCCGACAAGGAATTTCGCTACCTTAGGACCGTTATAGTTACGGCCGCCGTTTACTGGGGCTTCAGTCAGAAGCTTTGGCTTGCGCCGAACATCCTTCCTTAACCTTCCAGCACCGGGCAGGTATCAGGCTCTATACGTCATCTTACGATTTTGCAGGGCCCTGTGTTTTTGTTAAACAGTTGGTTGAACCTATTTACTGAGACCGCATTGCTGCGGTACGCTTTATCCCGAAGTTACAGCGTTAATTTGCCTAGTTCCTTCTCCACGGCTCACCCGAGCGCCTTAGAATACTCATCCCGTCTACCTGTGTCGGTTTGCGGTACTGGCTGCTATACTCGCTTTTCTCGGCAGAATTTTTATGACTTCGCCTCCCCCGAAGGTTTAGCTGAACGCACTATTCCGTCAGTACGTAGCCACCACGACTCTGCGTCACTTTTAATATATAGCAGGTGAAGGAATATTAACCCTCTTTCCATCAGATGCCCCTTTCGGGTTTTCCTAAGGACCAGACTAACCCTGATCCGATTAACGTTGATCAGGAACCCTTAGACTTTTGGCGTTAAAGTTTTTCACTTTAATTATCGTTACTTATGCCTACATTTTCTTTTGAAACTACTCCACCAATGGTCGCCCATCAGCTTTACTGTTGTTTCAATGCTCCCCTACCACTTGTACAAGTACAAGTTTAGAACTTCGGTTCGTAATTTGATGCCCGATTATTTTCCGTGCAGAATCTCTCGACCAGTGAGCTGTTACGCACTCTTTGAATGAATTGCTGCTTCCAAGCAAACATCCTGGCTGTTATAGAAATTCCACCGCGTTTGATCAACTTAACTACGTATTAGGGACCTTAGTTGCTAATCTGGGTTATTTCCCTCTCGGCCATGGACCTTAGCGCCCACAGCCTCACTCCCGGAGATATATGATAGCATTCGGAGTTTGTCAGGGTTTGGCAGGCGGTGAAGCCCCCTAGCCCAATCAGTAGCTCTACCTCTATCATACTTCTATATCCGAGGCTGTTCCT
>OY970196.1:0-2745000 GCA_963708205.1 uncultured Chitinophagaceae bacterium | reverse complement strand
TACTGATCGAAGGCTTGGTGGGCCGTTACCCCGCCAACTACCTAATCAGCCGCACACCCATCATTAAGCGCCGAAGCTTTAATTATAAAATGATGCCATTTCATAATGTTACGGGGTATTAATCCGGGTTTCCCCGGGCTATTCCCCACTTAAAGGAAAGTTGTGTACGTGTTACGCACCCGTTTGCCGGTCGCCAGCGAGTATTGCTACTCCTGCTGCCCCACGACTTGCATGTATTAAGCCTGCCGCTAGCGTTCATCCTGAGCCAGGATCAAACTCTCCATTGTAAATGTTGTTTGATCTGACTATTAACTCTCTTATAAATTGAATTAACGTCGGATATTTAATGTTTGTGTACGTTTTTAAAACCTTACCGTAAACTTTTGAAATTTACGTACTGTTGTTCCATTCTTTCAAAGAACTCTATCAATAATCTTTTTAAAAAAATTGATATGAAGATGATAAGATTTTGAATCTTTAAGCCTCGTGCTGCATCTTTTTGTTAAGAACTATAAAACTTATTAAACCTTTTTTTTGTTTGGGGTTGCAAAGGTAACCGCGATTTTTATTCTACCAAAAATTTCTACAATTATTTTTAAATTTTTTGATGAAATTTTTCTTGAAAGATCTCCCTTTTTTTCCAAAAGGATTGCAAAGATACAAGTAAAATTTTTATTACAAAACTTTATTCTAAAGATTATAATTTTTAACTTTTAAAAAAACATTCTGAAAAAATTTCTGGAGATTAAAAAAACATTATGACTTTATGAAACAGAAATAAAAATAAAATCACATCGTTACTCTTTCGATTTCATTTGCCAAATCTGGTTTTGCTTATGATGATAAAACATTACCTGCTTATTTTTCTTTTTCTACCTATTTTTTCTTATGGGCAATCAACAAAAGATAGTACTGAAAATGATTGGTCAGGTTTAGTGTCTGGTTATTATTATTTTATTCCGGAAGAAAATATCCAACCAACTATTACCGGATATGTTGACCATAAAAATTTGCATATTGAAGGAAGATTTGATTATGAAGATGCAAATACTTTTTCTTTGTTTGCAGGTTATAATTGGGAGAAAGATGGAACCCTGAAAGTTTCAGTAACACCAATGGCTGGCATTGCCGTTGGTCGTACAAACGGCTTGTTACCGGGTCTGGAATTTAATATCGATTATAAATGTTTGAATCTTTATTCAGAAAATGAATATATGCTTGATTTTAAAGGCCGGCAAAAATATTTTTTTTACTCCTGGACTGAATTTAATACTGTAGTTTATAAAAACCTTAAAGCCGGAGTTTTAGCGCAAAGCCTGCGATGGTTTCACACCAAATTCGACATTCAGCGAGGTGTTTATACAGAATATAGTTTAGGAAATTTTACTTTTGATTTTTATTATTTTAATCCATTCACAGATTCTCATTTTATAATGGCGGCATCAAGTTTTAGTTTTTAAACTACATCATTTCATTTATAAAAATATCCCGCGGATATACTACTGAAATTAAAAACAATCCTTTTGATGCTGGCGAAAAATCTGCGTTTCTACAATCATGGCTTTCTATTATTTCTTTAAAATCATTCAATGAAATAATTTTTCGTCCAACTTTAAGCATTGTTCCAACAAAGCCTTTAACCATTCCGCGCAGAAAACGATTGGCAATAACATTATAAACAATACAATCATTTTCTATGAACCATAGTGACTTGATAATCTTGCAATCGAAAGATTTTACTTGTGTTTTCTTTTTTGAAAAACTTGTAAAATCAGTGCAATGCACAAGTATTTCTGCAGCTTCATTCATCAAATTAATATCTATTTTAAATGGGTAATAAAATGCAGTATCAAATAAGAAAGGATTTTTTTTATGGTAAATAAAATATTTGTACTCACGTGAAATTGCATCGAACCTGCAATGTGCTTCTGGCTTTACACCATACAATTTTTTTATAAGAATATCATGTGGTAAAATGGCATTGAGATTATAGATTTTACTTTTATCTAAAACTTTATCACTATCAAAATGAAAAAAATTTTGCATTGCATGAACACCAGCGTCTGTGCGCGAAGAACATGTCAATTGAATATTTTGTTTGAACAAAACAAGCAACGCTTTTTCTACTTCCTGCTGAATACTGTTGGCATTTTTCTGTTTTTGAAAACCGCTGTATGCAGTGCCTTTATATGCAACTTCTAAAAAATATTTAGGCATCGCTGTTGATTAATGCAGTAACGCGCGAAAGCGTTTTTTATAATACTCATCAATCAACTGATTTTCGAGTGAAGGATAATTTCCGTAATCATAAGTGAAGTTGTACATGGCTTCATAAAAATTATAACGCGCATCATCAGACAAAAATAAATTGCCCATCGTTTTTACCTGGGCGGTTGTTACACATTTTCCGGACAATATTTTTTTTGCATCAAGCACCATTTCATTAGCACCTGTTTCTTTTATCATTTTTTTTCTGGCCTTCTCAAGATCAGCGTCAGTAGCCATTTTGAGGCAATCAACTTTTATTAAAACATTATTATTAACAACCGTTGCGGCAGGTTGAGAACTTTTATAAAAGGGATTATTTATATCATTGTTGCTTACATTGCTTACATTGCTTACGTTGTTTTGCGTGTCTGTGGATTGAGTTGTTTGAGAAACCAGATTTGATGAAACCTCTGAAATGGCAGGGATAAAAATATTTATCGTATCATTTTTATCATTATCTTTATCATTATCAAAATCTATGAACATAACATTTGTGCCTTCATCTGTTGTGGTTTGCGAAGCTTTTATAATTCCTTTTGTATTTGTGGATGATGTATTTGCATTAAGATTGTTTAAGTCTGTACTTGCTAAAACGCTTGCTGCATCTACATTTGAAGGAGTTGTTGTTTGTGGCTGAAGATTATTCAGAGTGTTATTGGTTACAGTCGTTGGCTCATTAATGTTTGGTTTATTTAAAGTAGAATCATTAACCACATCTCCAAGCATTTCTCCAAAAGCATTTGTATTTTTTACTGAAGATTTTGAAGTATCGGTTACATTTTGCTGTGCTGAACCAGGCATAATTACTTCTAAAGATTGTGTATTAAATAATCCCCATCCTTTGCTTCCAAAATCTTTTAATTGAAAGCCGATATCTTTTTTATTAATAGTAAAATTGAAATTTTGTTTTGGAAAAACATTCTGCGGAAAGGTGATTATCATTTGATAAGGACCATCCTGCAAATTTGAAATAATTAAATATCCAATGGAAGATGAGGTATAATCTTTACCATTAATCTCTGCATTAAATACTTGCGAATTGTCAGATTGTATGAAAATAAAATGTGTGTCTTGTGCATTAGTTTTTACACAAAAAATAAAATTTAGCAGAAAAATAAAGCAAAGAATTTTATACACTCTCCTGTTCATGAAATTTATTTGAGTACCAAAAATATGGCAAAACTTTTTAGCAGAATTATGCCGCTTGTCAACCTCTGTACATTATTATGAATTTAATAAAACAACAACTTTTATCATTAGATACCTTTCATACAAAATACTATTTGACAGGAACAATAATTTATATTTTTGCGGACATAAAAAAAATACATTAATGAAAAAAATATTTCTCCCTTTGCTTGTTTTACTGAGTTTGGCATCACATGCACAAATGAATGATGATGAAAAAAATGATACTGCATGGAAGCATATTTATCGCGCTGAAGCAACCAAAATAAATGATCTTGTTAATACCAAGCTTGATGTAAAATTTGATTATACAAAATCGTGGATGTATGGCAAAGCATGGATAACGCTGCATCCGCATTTTTATCCTACAGATTCGCTAACGCTGGATGCAAAAGGAATGCAGATCAATAAAATTGAAATTGTAAAGAATGGAAAAAATATTCCCTTACAATATTCTTATGACAGTCTGCAGCTTCACATTACTTTAGATCAAATTTATAAAGGTGGAGAAAACTATGTCGTATATATAGATTATGTTTCAAAACCTAACGAGTATGAAAATGCAACTTATCACGCTGGTGGAAGCCTTGCTATCAGTGATGATAAAGGATTATATTTTATAAATCCAAAAGGCGAAAATAAAGATGAACCCACAGAAATATGGACACAGGGCGAAACAGAAAGCAACAGTGTCTGGATGCCAACTATTGACAAGCCAAATCAAAAAAGTACAGAAGAAATAACTATGACAGTGCCTGATAAATATGTAACGTTATCAAACGGCTTGCTCATCAATCAAAAGAAAAGTAATGACGGCACAAGAACCGATACATGGAGAATGGATTTGCCACATGCACCATATTTATTCTTTATGGGAGTTGGTGATTTTACCATTGTGAAAGATAGTTACGAAGGGAAAGAAGTTGCTTATTATGTAGAAAAACCCTGGGCTTCTGTTGCAAGAAAAATATTTGGGTTGACGCCGGAAATGATCGCTTTTTATTCCAAAGTACTGGGTGTAGATTATCCATGGCCAAAGTATGATCAAATGGTTGGAAGAGAATATGTAAGCGGCGCAATGGAAAACACAACTGCTACACTTCACAGATTTGAATTGGAACAAAATGCAAGACAACTTGTTGATGAAAACCATTATGAAGATTACATAGCGCATGAATTATTTCATCAATGGTTTGGAGATTTGGTAACAACTGAAAGCTGGAGCAACATTACCATGAACGAAAGTTTTGCAGACTTTAGCGAGCAACTTTGGTTTGAACATAAATGGGGAAAAGATCGCGGAGATGAGCATGCATATGAAGGATTGCAAAAATATCTTCAAAGCGGAAGTTATAATAAAGATCTTGTTCGTTTTTATTATCAGGATAAAGAAGATGTATTTGATGCAGTAAGCTATGAAAAAGGCGGACGTATTTTAAATATGCTGCGCAATTATGTTGGTGATAGCGCTTTTTTCAAATCATTAAATCTGTATTTAACAACCAATAAATTTAAAACAGGCGAAGCACAACAATTGCGTTTGGCTTTTGAAGCAGTAACAGGGCAGGATATGAATTGGTTTTGGAATCAATGGTATTATGGAAGCGGCAATCCTGTTTTGAATATCAATTATAATTATGATGATGCTGCAGGAAAAGCAACAGTAATTGTTGAACAAACACAACCTGATAAAACATTCAAGTTGCCTATTGCCATTGATGTTTATAATGGCGCAAATAAAATAAGATATAAAGTTTGGCTGCAAAATAAAGTTGATAGCTTTACATTTAATTATACAACACATCCTGATTTAATTAATGTTGATGCGGACAAAATTTTAGTGTGTGCAAAAACGGATAATAAAACGCCTGAAAACTTTATTGCGCAAATAAAATATGCACCTTTATATGTTGATCGAAGAGAAGCATTGGAGTATTTTGCAAAAAAAAATATGAACGAACTCGCACTTGGATTAGTGGATAAATATTATGGTATTCGTTCTTTTACGTTAGATAAATATAAAGCAAAGCAGAATTTAATAACTGCGGATGTTTTGTCGTCAATTGAAAAAATAGCAACATCAGACCCTGATAAAAGAACACAGGCAAAAGCGTTGACAATATTAGCTGCTCAAAAAAATGAAAAGTATAAAGCATGGTTTGTAAAATATGCAGGTGATTCTTCTTACAGTATCGCAGGTGCAGCCCTGAAAGGCTTAAGTAATCTGGATCCGACGAACGGCTACGAGCTTGCAAAGAAATATAGCATTGATGCTAAGGGAGATTTAGCAGATGTTTCGTATGAGATAATGACAAATAATGGCAGTGAAAATGATTTTGATTTTATTGCTGATAATTATAAAAATGAACCACTTTCCAGAGAAAAAATTTCGACAGCAACACCTGCGTTTTGCACTTATCTTTCAAAAATAAATGATCCGGTTAAAATAAAAAAAGGAATTGACCTGGTTATTGAAACAAGAAATGAATTGCCTGAACAATATAAACTTTTAACCGATCCAATTTTCAAAATGAATTTAGATAAGATTTCAAAAGCCAAAGGAGCCGAGATCGCCGATTATATTAAGGCGCAATTAAAATAATAACACAAAATTTTAATTTCACAAGAGCGTTTTCACAACGCTCTTTTTTTTATATAAAAATATAGAATTTTAAAGGAGCAGAAATAAAGAATGAAGGTAGAAAAGTACAAATTTCTCACTATCATTTTTGGCTTTCTAACTGATATTTGCCAGATACCAAACTTCGTTGCACTTTATTTCTGCATGTAATTGCAAAGTTTTAAAATAAAAATTTTAAAAAAAATTAAAAGGTGCTTAATTGACTTTTACTTTTATTTGATTTTGCCTTTCACTAAATAAGTTTTCCAATACCAATCTTCGTTATTTATTTTTTAGAAGAAGTAGTTTCATTCATTTCAAAAAAATGTTTCTCAAAAATTGTTCACGAATTTTTCTATTATAACTTCATTAAATGAATGAACAACGCAATCCATGGACTATACTTTCGCGACAGGAAAAATATGACAATCAATGGATAAGTCTCACACACTTCAATGTTATCAATCCTTCTGGCAATAAAGGAATTTACGGAAAAGTGCATTTTAAAAATGTAGCAATCGGCATCGTAGCATTAGACGATGAAATGAACACCTACATTGTCGGGCAATATCGTTTTGTTTTGAATCAATATAGTTGGGAAATTCCTGAAGGTGGTTGTCCCTTAAATGAAGAATTTCTTGCAGCAGCGCAAAGAGAATTGCTTGAAGAAACGGGTTTAAAAGCATCTCGTTGGCAAAAGATTTTAGAAATGCATTTATCAAATTCTGTATGCGATGAATTCAGCGTTATATATATTGCTACAGGCTTATCACAACACAAACCAAGTCCTGAAGAGACAGAGGAAATTGTTGTAAAAAAGATTCCTTTTGAAGAAGCATATCAAATGGTGAAAAATAATTTGATAACAGATGCAATGTCAGTTGCAGCAATACAAAAAGTAAAACTAATGCTGTTGGAACAAACATTGAAAGTTGATGAATGATTTTTTAAACAAAAGTTGCATAAAAAATATTTTAAAATATAAGAATGAAAAAAATAAAAGTTGGATTAGCAGGTTTTGGAAATGCTGCCAAAATTATGCATGCACCTTTCCTTCTTACCAATAAAAATTTTGAGGTGATAAGTATTTTTGAGCGAAATAAAGACGACTCTAAAAAAATATTTCGTGATGCAGTTGTTGTAAAAACTTTGGATGATCTTTTGCAAACCAATGTGGATCTCGTTGTTATTACCACACCAAATGATACACATTTTGAATATGCAAAAAAAAGCTTGCTTTCAGGAAAGCATGTTGTGTTAGAAAAACCTTTTACAATTAAAAGTGAAGACGCGCTTGAACTAATAAAAATTGCCAATGGAGAAAATAAAATACTCAGCGTTTTTCAAAACAGAAGATATTCTTCCGATTTTTTAACTATAAAAAAATTATCGACTAAAAAAGTTTTGGGAGACGTTCATACCTACGAAGCACATTTCGATCGTTATCGTCCGGAACCAAAAGCTGGTAAGGCTTGGAGGGAACAAAATATTCCCGGCAGCGGCATAACGTATGATTTAGGTTCGCATTTAATAGACCAGGCTTTGTGTCTTTTTGGTTTACCGCAAAACATTTTTGCAGACATAAAAAAACAAAGAAGCTTTGCTGTGGTTGATGATTATTTTGAAATACAACTTGATTATATTTTTTTAAAAGTAACATTGAAATCAGGAATGTTAGTGATGCAACCCGGTCCGAAATATTTAATTCACGGAACGAAAGGTTCATTTATAAAATATGGCGAAGATATACAGGAAGACATGCTGAAAGCAGGCTCACTGCCGGTTTCAGAAGATTGGGGCAAAGAAGATAAAAAAAATTATGGTTTACTTGTTACTGAAGATTTGCATGAAAAATATACATCTCTTCAAGGCAACTTTGGTTTATTTTATCAAAATATATTTGAGACAATTGTAAATGATTCTCCGTTAAAAGAAAAACCTGAACACGGATATAATACGATAAGATTGATTGAGCTTGCCTTTGAAAGCAGTAACAAAAAAAAGTTGCTTGCCTGTGATAAATTGTTAGGAGTTAACTACTGATCTTAACTACCTCTTTGTTGTTTGGTAGAGTTAATTTAAATTTTGTGCCAATGCCGAAAGTAGATTCTACATGTATTTCTCCGCCGATGCGTGTAAGCGCTTCTTTCACAATATAAAGACCAATGCCAAGTCCGGTAATATTATTATTGCTGCGGAAAAACATTTTAAAAATATCATTTACATGCTGTTCTAAAATTCCGATACCATTATCTTCAATTATAATCGTGGCAAGAGTTTCATCCACATCAACAGACAATTTTACCATCGGATTTTGCTCAGAAGGTTTTTGATATTTTACAGCATTTGAAATTAAATTATTTAAAATAACAGAAAGCCTGAAAAGGTCGCCTTTGAAATCTACTTTCTGATTTATTTGACTTGTAAATGTGATAAATGGATTTTGCATTTTACATATTTCCACACTTTCATCAATCAACTGCGTGAAATCAATTGGCTCATTTTCTTCTTCGTAACGAATACTTTTATAATATTCTATGATTTTTTGAATGAATATATCCATACGATTTACACAGGTCTCAATCATTCCCATATAATTATTCGGATCATTAACCGAATCTTCCATTTTAGCCAAATGCAAAATACCCATAATGGATGCAAGTGGAGAACGCAAATCGTGGGAAGTGCTGTAAACAAAACGGTTCAGCTCATCATTTATTTTTTCAAGCTCGCCGATTTTATTTTGCAACTGTTCACGAGTTATATAAATATCATAAGCATTTTGTATTGCATTGCGCAGCTCAAACTCATCCCATGGTTTTTTTACATAACGATAAATTTCACCTTTATTAATAGCATCAATAAATGCCTGCACATCTGCATAACCCGTCAATAAAATACGTATTGGATTGGGATGAGATTTTCTTACGATGTGAAAAAACTCAACGCCTGTTGATTGCGGCATTCTTTGATCTGCAACAATAACATGCACTTCATGCTCGCTTAATATTTCCATTCCTGCAGCGGCAGAGGATGCTGTAAAAATTTGATATTTTCTGCGAAAAGATGCTTGAAAAGCCTGAAGATTATTAGGCTCATCATCTATATAAAGGACTTTAATTTTTTTCTCATTCAAGCTCATAAGTCGGCTGCTTTTGTCAGGATAAGGGATGCAGATATGGTAAAATTAAAGTAAATTCTGCTCCGTTTCCAACAGATGAAACAATATTTATTTTTCCCAAATGCTTTTCTATAATTTTAAAAACAATTGCCATCCCCAATCCTGTGCCTTCACCTACAGGTTTTGTTGTAAAAAAAGGTTCATAAATTTTTTGTTTTACTTCATCGCTCATTCCGGGGCCTGTATCTTTTATCGTTATCATTATTTGATTGTCTTTTATATCTTTTGTAGTAATATAAATAAACTCTTCTTCATTGATAACTTGTTTTGAACAAATAGCCTGCACTGCATTATTCAAAATATTCATGAACACCTGGTTGATTTTTCCTGGATAACATTCTACCTCACCGTTTGCTTCGTAATTTCTTTCAATTTTTATATAAGGCGGCATGCTGTTTCTTAAAAGTACAAGCGTAGAATCAATGCCTTCATGCAGGTTTGCCGTTTTTAATTCGCTTTCATCAACACGGCTAAAGGTGCGTAAACCTCTTACAATTTCGGCTGTTCTTTCCGCTCCTTCTTCAATGCCTTTTATAAGATTTTCTATTTCTTTTTTTACAAGATCTATATCTATTTCTTTTTTGTAAGATGAGATAGAGCGCAGCTTTGTGGTCACTGTGTCTTTATCATCTTCATGCAAATCATCATATTGATCTATCACGCTAAAAATATCTTTTACATCAAGTTTCAGTGGAATAATATTTGATTTCACGAAATTAATAGGATTGTTTATTTCATGTGCAATACCTGCTGTAAGTTGCCCGAGTGATGCCATTTTTTCTGCTTCAACCAATTGCATTTGCGCATCTTTCAATTCAGTTAATGTGTTGTTTAAATAATTATTTGTAATCTGCAACTCGTTTGTTCTTTCAGTTACTTTTTCTTCCAATACAATATTCTGTTGCTTTATTAATTTTTCATTTTCCTGTGAAATAGCAAGTGCATTTGCCTGGGAAATATTTTTTTCTTTTTGTAGTACATTAATTCTGTTTGCCAATGCAATTGATAATAAAACACTTTCAAGCGCTGACCCAATTAATATGATATAATTTGTAAGGAAATTCTGTTGGATGATTCCCAAATTTTTCAATACATAAATAATCAGTCCCGCTAATAAAATTGACCATGCAATAAGATAAAAAATTGCAGGCTTGTGTCCTTTTCTAACTACAATGGCAGAAAAAATAAGCACAGAAAAACTACCGACAATTGCATTGAAGTTTAATAGATTATAATATACTTGCGGCAATTCAAAAAAATCACAAACTATAACTAGCAAATAGCTTATTATAACTGCATTGATTAAGAGAATAGTTTTGGGTAAATAATCTTTTAAGTATAAAAAATTTTTTGCAAACATTAATCCTGCAATAAAAGCAAGGCTGGTTACTGTTGGCAAAATAAACCTGCTAAGGTTAGCTAAGCCGGGAAAGAAAACATTAAAATATCCTAACGAACATATTTGGGCAGCTGCTAAAAATATGATGTACAAACAATAAAATAAATAGCTTTTATCACGTAAAGAAAAATAGATAAAAAGATTGTAAAAGAAAGTGCCTAATAAAATACCAACATAAATTCCTACTAATAAATTTTTCAAATTAAGCTCCTGCACATAAGTGTCAACAGTGCCAAATTTCAAGTTTAAGCTTATTGGACTTATGGTTTCAACATGCAGCAAATAACTGTTAGCCTTAGTTCCTGAAAATGACAAAGGATAAACAATATCAGGATTAATAATTACAGAAGTAGTTGAAAATTTTTCATCAGTATTTTCCTGCACCCTGATGAAATTATTGTTCTCTTTTTTATAAAGAATTATTTGTTTGGTGATAACATAATTTGAAAAAAGAACAATGTTATTAAAGCTGCTATTGTTTTGAATAGTAAAAGTGATGTCGTAAGATGAGTTGTATTTATCTAATCTTATAATGTTGTTTGCAGCAACTATTTTCGGTGGAGATTGAGGTAAACTTTTATCAACAACAACAAAATTATTTACATTGTAAAGTCCATTGCTATTAATGTTTTTAAATAACATTGTATTTTGCCCATAAAAAACTGTAGGCAAAATAAAAAGTAAGATGATGCATAAAATATTACGCATGCTGCAACGAAGGTTTTGCTGTAAGCGGAATTTTATATTCATCAGGATTTATATTCTTAAGTTCAAGATCGTAATGAACATTTATAGTTATATTTTTAAAAGGTGTTTTTTCTTTTTCTACATAATGTAGATGATTTCTTAAAAATAATATTTTTTGTTTTTGGCGTGGAAATGTAAAAGGCATATTGATAGAATCATCACAATATAAAACGGTTGCAAGCAAATCTATTTTAGGATAATAAAATGTGCCGCGGTTGCCAACACTTATTAATTCTGTTGCACCGATCCAATCTTTAAACCGCACCGTTGTTGGAGAACAAAGCGAAAACAAAACCGGAATTTGCAACTGATCCAATAAAACCACTGCAACAAGTGCCGGCAAAAAACTTCCAATTCCATATCCAGCAACTTCCACCGAATTCCAAACTCCTGCTAATTCAGCAGCGCCAACTCTTGAATAATATTTTACAAAATCTAAAATTTTATTATCCAGATCTGCAACAGCATCTTCAATCGGAAATTTATTTTTACCATCCGATAAATGCAATCTTGCTCCGCCAAATAATTTGCTTCCGTCAAGACTTTCTACAACAATTACAAAAACAGAATCTAATTTGGTCCAGAAATAATTTGAAGATGAAATATTAAAAATGCCGTGATTTTCTAAAATCTTTTTATGCCCTTCTACATATTTTTCGCAAGTTTCTACATCTTCAGTTGCTCTGAAAGCCCTTATCCTTATATCACTGACCATACATTAAAGGAGTACTTTAAATTAATTGTTATTTTAATGTTCGTGAATGTATAGACAATTTAAAGAAATTATCCAAAACTTTTATAAACGCTATGTGTACAATTTTCAAATAAGTTCATTTACTATCTTTACAAGCATTTCCATTTGTTGAATTTAACCAAAAATGACTAACAATATTCAAGTTTTATATATTGATGATGAGCCGCATAATTTAACAGCTTTCAAGGCATCCTTTCGTCGCGATTTTAATATCTATCTGGCCGAATCTGCAGATGAAGGAAGACACGTTTTAGAAACACAGCCGATACATGTAATATTGAGTGATCAGCGAATGCCAAAGATGACCGGCATTGAATTTTTCGAATCAATTATAAAAATTTTTCCTGATCCAATACGCATTTTAATAACAGGTTACACTGATATAAATGCAGTGGTTGATGCCATTAACCGTGGTCAGGTTTATAAATATTTAACCAAGCCGTGGAATGATAGTGAAGTAAAGATCTTTATTGATAAAGCTTATGAATTATATGCCCTGCGCAAAGCAAATATCGAGCTTACCAAAAAGCTCATGGAAGCAAATGAAAAACTGGAATTTCTTGCAAGGCAAAATCTTTTATCCTAATTATTCTGTCCCTCTGTCAGTTGTGTTTAATTAAATTTTTATACCTTGACGTTAATAAGTCAAAATATCTCAAATAAAAGTTTGGAGTTAAATTTGAGAGTTAAATTAAAAATTATTCTCAAAATAAAAATAACATCATGGCATTAGAATTAACCGATTCAAATTTTCAAACAACAGTTTTGGAAAGTGATAAATTAAATGTGGTAGATTTTTGGGCAGAATGGTGTGGACCTTGCCGCGCTATCGGACCAGTAATAGAAGAACTTGCAAAACAATACACGGGCAAGATAAATGTTGGCAAATTAAATGTTGATAACAATCCAAATGTCAGTGTTAATTATGGCATTACTTCTATACCTGCTATACTTTTTATAAAGGGTGGCAAAGTAGTTGACAAACAAATTGGCGCAGTTCCAAAATCTGTGCTTGAGAAGAAGATACAGGCACATTTATAAATGCCTTGAAAATATTAATGCTTCGCTCTGCGAAGCATTTTTTATTGCACAACTTCACTCAACTCAAGCCAGCGGATTTCTTTTTCTTCAAGTTGTTTTGTTACTTCAATCATTCTTTCACTTATCGTATTCAATTCATCAAAAGAAACATTGCCGCTGCTCATATTTTCAGTCAAAATATTTTTTTGATTTTCTAATGAAGCAATATCTTTTTCGATCAATTCAAATTCTCTTTTGTCTTTAAAAGATGGTTTCTTTTTAGTTGATGTTTTTTGATTAATGTCTGATGTTGGCTTATTTATTTCTTCGAGTGAATTTCCTTTTCGTTTGCTTGCTTCAAGTTCATTCCACTTATCAATTTTCTTTTCATTTTCTTTCAACCAGATTCTGTATTGCGAATAATTTCCGGGAAAATCACGCACTTCGCCATCACCTTCAAACACAAATAAATGATCGACCAAACGATCCATAAAATATCTATCGTGCGAAACAATTAAAACACAGCCCTGGTATTCACTTAAGAAATTTTCAAGCACGGCAAGTGTTGGCAGATCAAGATCATTTGTTGGTTCATCAAGAATTAAAAAATTTGGATTGGTGAAAAGAATAGTCAGCAATTGCAAACGCTTTCTTTCACCACCGCTTAAGGAATTCAAATATGTGTATTGCTTTTCAGGCGAAAAGAGAAACAGCTCTAAAAACTGCGCTGCACTTAGACTTCCGCCTTTTGCCAAGGGAAAATTTTCAGCAAAGGTTTTCACATATTCTATCACGCGCATGTTTTCTTTTATCACCAAACCTTGCTGAGAGAAATTTCCAAACACAACTGTTTCACCAATGTTTATTTTACCACTGTCAGCAGGTTCAAGAAGTTGAAGAATATTTAAAAAAGTTGATTTGCCAACTCCATTTTTTCCGATAATTCCAACGCGTTCACCTTTATTAAAACTATGATCGAAGCCTTTGAGAATTTTCAGATCGCCAAAACTTTTATAAACTTTTTTTAACTCCAAAATCTTTCCGCCAAGCCTGCTCATTTTTACTTCAAGCTGCAGTTGTGCATCAACAATTTTTTGTTTTGCTCTTGCTTCCACTTCATAAAAATTATCCTGCCTGCTTTTGCTTTTTGTTGTTCGTGCTTTCGGTTGTTTGCGCATCCATTCAAGCTCTTTGCGATATTCATTTTTTGCTTTGCTTATGCTTGCCATTTCGCTTTCTATTCGCGCAGCTTTCTTTTCAACATAGTTTTCATAATTTCCGTGATAGACATACATATTGCTTCTTTCAAGCTCCCATATTTCTTCGCAAACAGCATCGAGAAAATAACGATCGTGTGTTACAAGAAGCAGCGTAACATTTTCCTGGTTAAGATAATGTTCAAGCCATTCAATCATTTCAACATCAAGATGATTGGTTGGCTCGTCCATCATCAACAAAGTATGTTTGTGGTCAAAGCCAATGTCGATAAGCGTTTTAGCGAGTGCAACTCTTTTTCTTTGACCGCCGCTGAGATTATTTACCGTATCTTTTAAATGATGAATGTTGAGCTTGGTTAAAATTTCCTTCACCTTTACTTCAAATGTCCATGCATTTAATTCATCCATTTCAGACATCGCTTCAATCATTGCATCACCGTCACCGCTTTCTTCTGCAGCTTCATATTTTTGAATGGCATTCATCACAGGATGCGAGAGATTGAAAATATTTTCTATCACTGTTTTATTTTCTTCAAACTGTGGATCCTGTTCAAACAACGCAACCGTTACATCTTTGTGTATCCATAATTTTCCATCATCCTGTTTTTCTTTACCGGCTAAAATGCGCAGCAGCGTTGACTTTCCTACCCCGTTACGCGCAATGATGGCAACCTTGTCGCCTTCATTTATATGAAAAGAAATATTGTTGAATAAGGGAGTAATTCCAAAACTTTTTGTAAGTCCTTCCGCAGAAACATAATGCATGAGACAAAATTAATTTGATAATCCGATGAATTGAAATTTGAGAATGAGTTTTAAACTATCATTTTAAATTTCATGTTATTCTTTTTCTTTCAAACAAAAAACCCAAAGCTGCAGCTTCAGGTTTTGATAAGTAATTTTTCAATGAGGTTAATCCAATGCAGTTGCGCCTTCCACCAAAACCGTTGCTTTGTTGTTCAGCACTTCTACAAAGCCACTTGATATAGAAAAGTTTTCAAAACTTGTTTTGCTTTTAAGCACTTTCATTTTTCCTTTTCCCAAAGCGCTTACGAGCGGAGCATGTTTATCCAATACTTCAAATAAACCATCAATGCCCGGAAGCTGCACACCGTAAACTTCACCGGTGTACAATTTTTTTTCTGGAGTTAAAATTTCTAATATCATAAAATAAATTCCTTTATCCTTGTGCCTGCGCCATTAGTTTTTTTCCTTTTTCAATGGCATCTTCCAAAGAACCAACAAGATTGAAAGCAGCTTCAGGATATTCATCAACCTCACCATCCATGATAGAATTGAATGCACGAATAGTATCATTAATATCAACAAACACGCCTTTCAATCCTGTAAATTGTTCTGCAACAAAAAATGGCTGCGATAAAAAACGCTGCACTTTTCTTGCACGTTGCACAGTCATTTTATCTTCATCGCTCAATTCGTCCATACCAAGAATTGCAATGATATCCTGCAATTCTTTATAACGTTGTAAAATTAATTTCACCCTATTTGCACAATCGTAATGGGCATCGCCAACAATCGCAGGAGTAAGAATTCGAGAAGTAGAATCCAAAGGATCAACGGCAGGATAAATACCTAAGTCTGCTATCTTTCTGCTTAAAACTGTTGTTGCATCCAAATGCGCAAAAGTTGTTGCGGGCGCAGGATCAGTCAAGTCATCCGCAGGTACATACACAGCCTGCACTGAAGTAATAGAACCATTTTTTGTAGAAGTAATTCTTTCCTGCATTAATCCCATTTCTGTTGCAAGCGTCGGCTGATAACCAACCGCAGAAGGCATACGACCAAGTAACGCAGATACTTCTGAACCTGCCTGTGTAAAACGAAATATATTATCTACGAAAAATAAAATGTCTCTTCCCTTTCCTGTACCATCACCATCACGAAAATATTCTGCAACTGTTAATCCGCTCAAAGCCACGCGGGCACGGGCTCCGGGCGGTTCATTCATTTGCCCGAAAACGAAAGTTGCTTTACTCTCTTTCAAACCTTCCATATCTACTTTGCTCAAATCCCATCCGCCTTCTTCCATGCTGTGTTTAAAAGCTTCCCCATAATTCATAATGCCAGCTTCAATCATTTCGCGCAGCAGATCATTTCCTTCACGCGTTCTTTCACCGACACCTGCAAACACTGATAAACCACCATAACCTTTCGCTATATTATTAATAAGTTCCTGGATTAAAACTGTTTTGCCAACACCTGCCCCGCCAAACAAACCGATCTTTCCGCCTTTTGCATAAGGTTCAATTAAGTCAATTACTTTAATGCCTGTAAACAATATTTCTGAGGCCGTACTAAGATTTTCAAACATGGGCGGCATTGCGTGAATTGGTCTTCCGTGTTCTTTACTCACTTGCGGCAAACCATCAATAGCATCGCCGGTAACATTAAATAAACGTCCGTTAATTAATGGTCCTGTGGGCATTGCAATTGCAATTCCCGTATCAACAACTTCAAGGCCGCGAACAAGACCTTCTGTTCCATCCATCGCGATTGTGCGCACGCTATCTTCACCCAAATGCTGCTGCACTTCAAGCACAAGTTTATCTCCGTTATCTCTTTTCAATTCGAGTGCATTATATATTTCGGGCAATATTCCATCTCCAAAATAAACATCCACTACAGCTCCGATAATTTGTTTGATTTTTCCTTTATTAGCCATACAATAAAAGCAGGTTTTTTAAATTTGCGGCAAAGGTAAGGGAATGAAAGTTTTTTGAAAGAAGAATGTTCCAAAAGTTTGATTGGAAAACTTTTCATCATTTATAGAATTTCGGTCTTTATTAAATGAAATAATTTTAAAAATATTTTTATTTAAATTTTTCATTTCACTACATACATTTGTCGCTAAAGAATTTTATGAAAAAATATATTGCTATTGCAGGTTCAATTCTCATAGCAGCTTGCAATAACAATACTTCCACTGAAAATAATACAGCCGAAAATGTAAATCCTGGGCCGGCGACGATCAATTATAATGTTGTAAAAGTTTATCCTCACGATACAACAACTTATACAGAAGGATTGGAATTTCATGATAATTATCTGCTTGAAAGTGGCGGCAATTACGGTGAAAGTAAATTGGTAAAAACAGATCTTCAAACAGGCAAACCAATTAAGCAATTAAATCTTGACAAGAAATATTTTGGTGAAGGAATAACATTGCTAAATGGGAAAATTTATCAAATGACTTACAAAGAAGGAGTTTGCTTTGTATATGATGCAAAAACATTTAAGCTGTTAAAACAATTACATTACGATGGGGAAGGTTGGGGAATGACAAATAATGGAAAAGAAATAATAATGGATGATGGATCCAACCACATTTACTTCAGAGATCCTGAAACTTTTAATGTAGTAAAAACAATAACAGTTTCAGATAATTTAGGACCCATTGATTCAGTGAATGAGTTGGAATTGATCGACGGATTTTTATACGCAAATATTTATTTAAGCAACACAATTATAAAGATTGATACAACAACCGGAAGAGTTGTAGGAAAAATGGATCTTACAGGAATAAGAGAAAAAAGTGGCGTTGCGCCTGATTCTTCAATGCCTGATGATGGACTTGTACTGAACGGAATTGCTTATGATTCAACAAAAAAAAGTTTGTATGTTACAGGAAAAGATTGGCCTGCACTTTTTGAAATAAAATTAAATTGATTTCTTAATAACATAAATAATCGAGCTGCATTTTTTTACATCTGCAAGCGCTTTTAGATTCGATTCAAATCCATTCCACATTGCTTTGATAAAATGATTTTTTCCTGAAATATTTTTTTCACTCAACATACTTACATAAAAACTATCAAACCACATTGGCTTCGTATTTTTAATTTCAAATTGGTGTTGCCGCATTAATTCTTCCATGCTTGACGGTGAAAAATGATAAAGATGTCTTGGCACATCATAAGCTGCCCAATTTTGTTTATAATATTTAGATTCTAAACTTGTATAATTCGGAACGGCAATAAAAAGCAAACCGCCAGGTTTTAAAATTCTCTGAAAATTATTTAAATAATCATGCAATGCATGCACATGCTCAAGCACATGCCACATAGTTATTACATCAAAATGATTTTCCTCAATAGACGATAAAAAAATCAATTCCTGCAAGGTGATATTATATTTTTCAAGTGCAGTTTTTCTGGCAGTTTCATTTGGCTCAAGCCCTGTAACATCCCAGCCCGCTTGCATCATAGCGTTTGCAAAAGCACCGGTACCTGCGCCAATATCAAGCAAATTTCCACTTTGTAGATTGCTTGCATTTTCAATTAAATTTTTTTTAGATTTTAAGGTATATCCTCGCGCAATATGATATAAGCGATTAACAAAACCCTTATTTGTATCTGTGTGAGAAACATAGTTTTGAGATTGATAATATTTAGCAATTTCATTTTCTGGTGGAACGTTCTGTGTAAACCGAAGTGTGCAATAATTGCATTGATAGATCGGAAAAAATTCGTGGCTCACAGTAAAATCCTCGGCTTCAAATATTTCTAGAATATTAATACTCTTGCAGCCCGGACATTGATTATAATTTATTCTATCGCTCATAAACGATCAAAGAAAGTAAAGTTTCAGTTAAAAATGTATTTAAAAAATGCTTAATGGCAATGCCACAAAGTTCTTTCATACTTTTATCTGCGAATCATGCGCATACAAAAAAGTTTAATAAAAAAAACAGTTCAGGTTGTCGGGTTTTTTGTGCCGTTCACCTGGTATTTTTTTCTTTTTTCTGTTGCTTTTTATCTCAGCTATATATGGCTCGTTGACAAACCTAAAATTCCTGATTCTGCATACAGCGATATTTTTCCTTTACTTATAAAAGTGACTATTTGGTTTTGCGCAGCAATTTTATTGCTTGCTTTTATTTCCGTACTTACTTCTTTTTTATTTTTTTTATGGAATAAAAGAAAAAATAAAATTGTTTTTAGCATTGACACAGATCAAAAGCAAAACGTTTCAAAACAAAGCATTCATCTTCATTTACATCCTGTTTTAAAACCCTTTCTTGGTTTTATTAAAATAAGATTATTATATGATGATGAGTACTTTTCCGGTAAATTTTCTTTGGTTGAAAGATCTGGTAAAAAGCTTATCAACACTGCGATTGACGGCAATTTTAACTGGCAACTTCCTGAAATAAGAGAATATAAAATTGAAAATTGCATTATTTACTTCGAAGATTTCTTTCAATTTTTTTCATTTGCAATTCCAATAAAAACAAACAATAGATTTTATACAAAACCTTTTGAGAAAACTGAAAAAGAAATAAAAATATCACCACGAAAAACAGAAGATACTAACACACGTATTGAAGAATTGAAAAAAGTCGAAGGTGAATTTTTAAACTACAAAAACTTTGAAACAAATGATGATGTAAGAAGAATCGTTTGGAAGATTTATGCAAAAAATAAAGAACTTGTTGTGCGCATTCCTGAAGTACTCGATCCGTATGCTTCGCACATATATTTATATGCTTCATTTTTTACTTCATTCAACATTCAAGGAAATGAAGTGATAGAAATACCTTTTCTGAATTATTATAAAACCCTTTGCTGGTCAGCGTTTCAGCAATTGCAAAAGCAGGGATTTGAAGTGCGCTTTATTTCAGATCAAAATATTCCGCAACATAATTTTTCTGATGCAAATGAATTGGTGAAGTATGCAATAAGTGTGAGTGAATGGCAAACAGAAAAAGATTTGAAATCGTTTGTAAAAACAAAAGATGCTTCAATGGTAATTGTTTCATCATTGAGTAATGCAGATGAAGTGAACGAACTATTAAGCAATTATGGAAATGATGTTCTTGTGCTATTTGCAGAATTATCAAACAGTTTTAAAAGTCAAAATATGATTGATTGGCTGCAATGGATTTTTGTGCAACAGGAAAAAGATGATGTAGCAATGTATAAAACAAACTGGAGTTTGTCTTTGTTAAGACCAAAGATTTTGCAGAATGAGAAAAAATTAAAAAAAATTATTACCCAATATTCAAAATCTGTTGTTGCCTAAAAAATGAAAATCGGAAGAACACATAGCTTTAAAAAAATTATTGCACAAATATTATTACTCGCTGTACCTACGGCTGCGCTTGCATTCTACGTGTTGTGGAATGTAAACAGGTTTTATGCAATTCTTGAAAATGACTGGCTGAAACAGGGAACTTATTTTGCGGCAGGAATAGTTATATCAACTATTTTTTATGGTTATCGTTTTCGTTTTCTTACAACAGCTGCAGTTTTATTTTTAATTTATTTTATTGCGTATAAAATTATTGCAAGTATTTCAGTTGGCGAGTTTGATGCTTTTTTTGCGTCTGTACAATTTTTAATTTTTGCAATTTTATTTTCTCTTGGATGGATTGCCGGATTTGGCTTTTCAAGATCAAGATACTTTACGGTTTTCTGGAGTGTGTTTTTATTAGCAATTCAAATTGTTGTTGTCAGCAAAACTTCCACCATTACTGCAAATGCTTTGATAGCGGCTTTTGCGCCTGTTTTAGTGTATGCATTTTATATTATTTATACCGGAGAGTTGATAAGAAATATGAATGAAGATGAAAACCGTTTCGCATGGTTTCTTATCAAACGCTTGCTGGGATTCGGTTTCGTGATACTTGTATTATTGCTTTGCATCTTTAGTTTTTTTCAGCAAGACTTTAAAGCTATTGAAAAAGAATGGGGTGGTTGGCAGGCGAACTATGACAAGAATGGCAATAAAGAAAGTATGACGAAGGAAAATAAAGATGGCTCCTTTACCAATAAAGATCAATTACAATTAACGGGTTCATTAAGCAAAGACAAACGATTGGCTTTTGTTGCAAAGCTTGATAATTTTTTTCCTGATGGCAAAACACCAAACCCACTTTATTTTACTTCATGCTATTATTCAAAATTCGACACAACAACACAAACATTTGAAACAGATAGTTTAATGCCTTCAAATGATTTGTTTAAACCAGATCCTTCAAAAATTCCTTTGTACTTCGCAAAGATTGATACTGATGTTATCAAAAATACCCATGCAACTGTTGATAGAAAAGTTGTTGATGCTGAAGTGTATAAAACACTTTTATCACCGAATGAATTTATTGCGCCAAGCACAGCATTTTATTGCCAGCCAATTTCTGTAGATAAAGAATATAAGGATGTTTATAAAAGCGCTTATCATGCAAAGATGTGGGTGAGCGCACTCAACAGCGCATACTTTGTTTACAACCCTGCAGGCAATAAAGAACTTGAAAAGTTTCAACAACAGCGATTTGATGTATTGCGCACTGTGACTGACTTTCAGGGTGTTGATAAAAAGTTTATGGATTATTACACCTTCATGCCACGCGATGCTGAGTATGAAAAAATAACTGCGCTTGCAAAACAAATTACTGCAAATGCAAAAACACCAATTGATAAAATGATCGCTATCCGAGATTATTTTTTAAGCAAAGATGAATATGGTCAGCCATTGTTTAAATATTCCGATAATCCAGGAATTCCGGGGTTGCCAAGCGCTAATAAACTAACTTATTTTTTACTGCAAAATCGTAAAGGTTACTGCGCATATTTTGCAGGAGCAACGTTGTTTATGCTGCGCTCACTTGGAATTCCTTCACGCGTTGCTGCAGGTTTTTTAACAGTGGACAGAAGCAGCAAAAACCCAGGCTGGTATTGGTTTTACGAAGACCAGGCACATGCATGGACACAGGTTTATTTTCCCGATTATGGCTGGATAGATTTTGATACTACGGTTCCTGATTTTAATGTACAACAATCGCCGCAGCCTGATCAAACTCCGCCGATGGATATGCAGCAGGCATTTCTTGTTGCTGACGGAATTGTGACTGATGTTGATACAATAAAGAAACGTGTAGAAATGGATGTTACAAATTTGATGTATCACGATAAAACTTATGAAACAAATCATGCGCATCATACAATACTCGATGTGTCTGTTGCATCAGTTTCAAATGATACAGGAACAGTAAGTTTGAGTGCAGTGAGAAAAGGAAATCACATTACTGCTGCATCATTTGCAGATACTTTGAAAAATATAAATGCAGGTAATAGCGACAGTCTTTCATCCATCTTTTTGAAGATTCCGAATCCCGTTCCAGTTGATGAAATAAAAATTATTTCAGAAGAAGCGGCAAAAAAGGAAAGGAAAAATCAAGAAACACAAACAGCTTCCAACATAGACTGGATAAGCGTTTTAAGAGATATACTTTTTATAATTCTTGGACTTGTTTTGTTATTGTTCTCAGCTCCTTTGATCATTTGGTTATCCTTCAATTCTAAAGCAAAACAATCAATCAACAATTATCAAATATCAACTTACAATAAATACCGGGCATCAATTTATTATCTTAACCAACTTGGCTTTATGCGTTCACAACAAAGTCCGCAACAATTTGCTTTATTTATAGATGAACAATTCAAAACAAATTTCAATGCATTTACGAATGCTTACCAAAAAATTAAATATAGTTCTGTTCCATTAACAGAAAAAGAAAAACAAATTGTTGATGAATTTTATAAATATTTCATCAAACAAATTCAAACCCAAATTCCGTTAAAAACAAGATTCAGCAGATTTTTAAATATTTATAATACCATTCATTATTTCACTCAACCTAAAATAAATTAGTATGGAGCAACAGATAGAAATTGAACAAGCTTTAAGCAACATTCAAAAGCTCATTAATAATATTGAAACGGTAATTCGTGGCAAGCAAATGCAGATAAAATTTATCCTCACTGCGTTGCTTGCAAAAGGTCATATTTTGATGGAAGATAATCCAGGCACGGGAAAGACAGTAATGGCAAAGACGCTCGCACAAAGCATTTCAGGGCATGGAGAAAATAATGGCGTAAATTTTAAGCGCATACAATTCACGCCTGATCTTTTACCAATGGACCTAATTGGTTCTCACATTTTTGATGATGTGAAGAAGGAATTCATCTTTAAAAAAGGTCCTCTGTTTTGCAATGTGTTGTTGGCAGATGAGATCAATCGCGCCTCTCCAAAAGTGCAATCTGCTTTGCTTGAATGCATGGCTGAAAACCAGATCACGATGGGCGAAACAACTTATCCTCTGGAAAATTTGTTCTTCACAATCGCAACACAAAATCCGATTGAGATGGAAGGCACATATCCTTTGCCGGCTGCCCAACTCGATCGTTTTTATATCAAAATAATTTTTGGATATGTTGATGAAGAAACTGAATTGAATATTTATAAAGATTATCTGGGCATACAAAATAACCTTTCACACATTCAGCAAGTGTTGAGCATGGATGAAATTTTATTTCTTCAAAATGAAACAGAAAAAGTTTTCATACACGATGAAATTATTGCGGCCGTCCGCAACATAATCTGGAACACGCGTAAGCACAACGACATCACACTTGGCGCATCAACACGAAGCGGAATCACTTTTTTAAAATGCCTGAAAGCCTTTGCCCTCGTGAATGGCAGAACTTTCGTAACAGAAGATGATGTGCAGCAAATAACACACGCAGTGCTTGATCACAGATTAATTTATCGCAACAAAGAAGCAAAACAAAAAGCGCTTGCAACTATTTTAGATAAAGAAATGGATAGAATGAGTAAATTAAAAATTAGTAATTAAGAATTAATATTTCTGATTAAATATGACACATTGATGATAGAAGATTTCTTTTATGAACCAAACTTAAGAACAACGATTAAACATCCGTTGCGTCGCACTCTTGTACGTTCTGTAAGTCTATTCAGCAATTTCAAATCAAAATCATTTTTTACTTTTTACTTTTTAATTTTTACTTTTTACTTTTCTTCAGCCCAATCTTTTCTTCCGCAAAATCTTCAGCAGGCACGTTACGAAATAGATGCAAAGCGTATCGGCGTAAGCCCCGTTGATAAAGATGCATTGCCGCGAAGCCGCGAATTCATTAGGCTTGACAGCACTTATTATGTTGGCTGGATGTATGAAGGAATGTATAAATACAATCGCAGTGCAGATTACCTTGGTTATAAAAATGCCATTCCATCTTTAGAAAAAGCATTTCAATTATTTGATAAAGATTACAGCATCAATATGCGCAATCTTCTTTCATCTCCCGAAAATATTCAACAAAATATTAGAAGACTTGATGATCTGTACATGATTTTTTCCGCACTTGATGAATGTTATGAAAATATCGAAATGCCTGACGCAGCAATGGATTTAATGGATCGCATTGACAGTTATCATTTTCAGCGCGATTTTTTTCATTTGTATTATCATCGTTCGTGGATATGTCATCGTGCAAGATTTTTTACTTCAGCCAAATATTCCTTCTTACAAAATACTGTTGCCGATAATGAAAAACTTGCCTTTCAGTGGTGCTATAAAGGTTTTGCCTGCATCATACAAAATAAAACTGCGAACGATGCTCTCTTTGGAAATATGCAAAGCGAGCAGGATGAAATTCCATTATACCATGATCTTGCTTTGCTTCATTGCTACAATAAAAATTATGACAGCAGTGAATATTATTACGATAAATTAAAAGAAGATGGCGGCATCTCATGGAATAATTATGGAGGCATGCAGGGCGAAATTGGAAATTTTGCCAACGCGCAAAAATATTACAATATGGATCGCGACCGCAATGATGAGCACATGCTGCAGGAACCATATTATTATTTACCCGAGTTGAAAACGTTTGCCGGCAAAACAAAAGATGCTATAAATATGGCACAGCAAATAATCGCTGAAAGTGGCTCTACGCCTGGTTTTGGCTGGTACAACATTGCATTGGCGCGCGCTTATTTATACGATGGTCAATTAGATAGTTGTGCATTTTCTTTAGACAAAGCTTCCAACTTTAAGGAGCTGCACATCGGCACAACACTTACGCAACAGCAATATGATTTTACTATTAATTTATTAAAAGTAGAATTGTATGATAAAAAAACAGAGCAGATAAAATTTCAAAATAAAGGATGGTGGTATTCACCCACAGCATTGTATAATATCGCATGTTATAAAATGCAAAAGATATTGGCCGAATATGTTGTGGTGAATGAAATGGTTTTTAATCCTGAAAGAGACAGGCTCGTATATGATTTGTTTTGTTCGGAGTCAACAACAACATTTGATGAAGCCTGGTATTTATTAGAAGATTTTAGTCCCTCATTTTTTGAGAAAAAATATGAGCAATATCAAAAAACTGACAAGCGTGAAAACATTCAGCGATATTTTAAATTGTTTGCCGCAAAATTTAAATGGGAGAATGGTGAAAAAAATGATGCAAAAAAAGATCTTGAGGATATTGAAAGAACAACTTTTCTCGATACTGCAAATGAAAAATTATTTCTTGGAAGATTATATGAAGCCATGTCGAAGGCTTATGATGCATCAGACGATAAGTATAATTATAATATTCACAGCACATTGCTTTTAGAAGAGTATTCGCAACTGGTGCCATTTTCAGGCATTGAAATAAAAATGAAATTAGCTACTTCCGGCATTGAAGATGCAACAACAAAAGATGTTGTAGATGATTTAAAAGATTGCGATATACAATTTGTAAAAGATGATGAAAGTGCAGCCACAGCCTCTATTAACTTTGAGAAAAAAGATACCAAGTACGAAGCAACTATAAATGTAACAAGTGCAAATGGCAAACAAGTTGTGAATAATGAAAAAATGATTTTTTCAAGCAGTGATGATGTTGGAGCAGAGCTTGCATTAAGAATGTTTGGCAAAGGTGGCGCAATGGTTTTTGATCCGCCGCAACCGCAAAATAAATGATAAATTAATTAGTTAAGTTATAATACACCAACGCCGCTAATCCGGCAACAGCAAGTATTACAGCATAAACCCACCAATTATCTTTTACAGTTTTTTGTTTTGAAAGTAATTCTTTCATCTCTGTATTTGTGTGCTCAGTATCACCCGTTTTTACTACATGTGTTGCACCGCTGCGTATGATACGATCTGCAGCAACAACCGGAAAAAATTCTTTAATAGTAAAATCCTGTTCAAAAATATAATTGTCAGCAGCATCTTTTTTCAATACACCAAAGTGCGGCAAAATCGTTTCCGAATCGTAAGATAATCTATGCTTTATATCAAAAACAAAATCATTAAATTGTCTCATTGCTGCAACTTCATCGCTTTGCCAGTCATTCGTAAGATAGTTGTAAAAATTTTTATCAGGCTCCGCAAAGCCACTCTGGAAGCGGATTACAGGCAAGGGAGCATATAAACTTTTATTTGTAAAATCAAGCCGCGCAGGCAAATGTTCGATCGAGAAAGTACCAACGCCGGGAAGATTTGCTTTATCATTCATCACAAAATATTGAAACAATTTTTCAAACATGAAAAGCAATTTGGTTACGAGCTTCATCGCATAGATTAAACATCCTTGCGACGCTCCGTTTAAAATTTCTCTTTACTATTTAGCATTATTTTGCCGCAATATTATTTTGCGAAAACGAATATACAAATCCTGCGAGAACGTTGAAGCCAAGAACATGATATTGACTCCAACGCTGATATTTATCATTCAAAATATTATTACACTGAAGCCAGAAATTAAATTTAGGTAAGATCGGAAATTCAATGCCGGCATTCAAATCAAAGGCTGCAGGGAGTTTTTCAGCAGTTAAAGTTTTGGAACGATAATCTGCTCCATCCCAAAAAAACAAATCACTTTTTATTAAAACATCTTTAAAAATTTTCCATCTCAAAGAGCCATTTATTTCTGCGGGCAACAATCCCCAGGGTTCAGCATTATCAGTAAGATCCGTATACTGATTGAATGTTGCGCCTGCCAACAAAGAAAATTTTTCCTGGAATGTATAACCAATTTCACCATGCACACGCACATCTTTCATATCTTCTTCGTTCACTATCTGAAAGGTTCGACCTGTACTCGTATCGTTTACAAATAATGGCTGATTGTGTATTTGAAGAAAAGAAATTTTTGCATTGTAAGTAAAATGGTCGCCGGCAGAACCTTTGAAACCTGCATAAGCTTCGTATATTCTTGTATCACGAAGAAATGTAGGTTCTTGTAACCACGGATTAATTGCAGCGAGTGATTCGTAAGTTGTTTTATTATAATAACCTATCCATCCTGCCTGTAAAATAAATCGTTCATCTTTCATTTTTGCTTCGGCAGAAAAATTCGGTAACAAATTAAAAACCTGGTTATCCCATGACGGAATGATACCTGCAATAATTTTTACATTCGGGGTTTTAAATTGAAGCGCGGGAGACAAAGTGTATAGCACATTATTAATAGTGCCGGCTGTATCACTTACATAATTTGTAAGGTTTGCATTCAGTGCAAGATTGAAAGCAAAAATATCTCCGAAGGTTTTTGAAAGCGGTGCGTTGAAAATAAAATTCGTTTCTTTTCCACTTCTGTTATCTCCAAATTCATCTATTGAAAGACTTGGATTGTAAGAGATGCCAAAGTCGTTTGGCTTTTTATTTCTTAAACCAACAGTTCCGCCAAATGCAGTAAATTCCTGGCGAAGATCATCACTGTTGAATTTAAGTGTATCAGGCAGAAAGCCGTACTGGTATTGATTATTATTATAAAAAAATATTTTACCACCCCATTCAATATTTTCATTTGGATTGAAAACGCCCAGCACTTCAGCATCGGTTTTTGAATATTGTTCAGACAAATCTTCTCCATTTGATGAAACATGTTTTACATGAATATTTATGACAGAGGTTTGTCCATCACCCAAAGAAATTCCTGCCTGCAAATATGGTGATGTATAATTGCCATAACCTGCTTTTATATAGTTTTTATTTTCCCAATGAATGCCTGAATCTATATAAGCCGCAAGTGGTTTTAATGTTGCAGGCTGATACACAAAAAATAAATTCTGTTCCGGAACATTATATTGTAATGTGGGTCTTACAGAATCAGGAGGCGGCGAAGCTGCACTGAAATTTATTTTAACAGGTTCACGCAAAACAGGCTTAAATGCTGATGTTACAACAACAGTTTTTGGAGCAGTTGTATCAGCGTTTGTTGTGATAACAGAAGATGAGCTGTTTGTTTTTTTTAGTTGCCTTCTTTTTTGTGCATTTGCAAACTGCGCAAAAATGCTGAGGCAAAAAATGAAAAATAATATTTTCTTCATGCTTGATTTTTCTATTGTTGAACCTTGCTGTTTTGATTTTCGTCAGCCGTTACTGCATCTAATTTTTGTTGCGCTTCAGCTTTTAAAGAAGCATCCGTTGCATTTTGAACAACGCTTTTTAATGTGGCTTCAGCATTAAAAAAATCTTTCTCCTGGTAATAAACATCGCCGAGTAAAATATATGCTTTTGTAATCCAGTAATCGTAGGAACCTGCTTTATTGATCACGTCAAAACCCGCTTTCTCCGCAGCTTTCAGGTTGTTTTGCGCTAATAAAATTTCGGCAATATGATATCTTGCTTCAGCCGCATATTCTGATTTTCCGAAAGCAATTACTGATTCATAAGCAGCACTTGCTTCATCCAATTGATTGTTTAATTGATCATTTTTTGCTATGACCATATTAGCCATCATTTTATCATCAGTCGCAATTCCCTTTTGTTGCAAAAGATCCTGTGCATTTTGCAAAGCATCAGTGAATTGTGATAATTTATATTGGCAACGCAATAATCCGCGCATGCTTTCAAGTTTGTTGTCAGCAGTTGTTGCAATAGTTTTTAATTGTGCATAATACTTTTCTGCTGTTGCATAATCCTGTAATTCAAAATAATTTATGCGCGCGGCTTGCAGCACTGCATTTTCAGCATAATCATTCGGAGCCTTTGCAGCAACTGCATCGTAATGAAGCAATGCATCTTTAAAATCTTTTCTATCATTATAAATTTCTGCGCTTAAATAATTTGCATTGATTGAATATTTTCCGTCAGGAAATTTTGTGAGATAATCATTAAAACCATTCAATGCATTTGTATAATCTTTTTGATTGTAGCGAGCTGCGGAAGAAATATAAGTGAGCGAATCTTCCTGGGAATAACTTACCGCTTTTCCATTTTGCTTCATGAAATCTATAAACTGTTGCGGCTGCTGACGATTAATAAAAATGTTTTGAACATACTCGACAGCTTCATCACTTTCTGCAGAATTCGGATAAGCAGATATTAATTGTTGAAAATTTTTAAGGGCATTATCATTATCATTCAAATTAAAATAACAAACGCCCAAGTTCAGGTACGCTGCAGGTTTCAGCGATTCTGTTTTTTTATTTACAAGAATACTATTTAATGGAGAAATGGCATTTTTAAAATCTTCACTTGCCATATAAGTGTTTGCAGTTTCCATTTCAGCATCGCCAACCAAAGGTGAAGATTGATAACGCAAAGCAAATGATTTCAACAAATTTATTTTGTTTGAATTTTGATTATAAGCGCCTGCAATTATTGCTGTTTGATAAAATGCATAATCAGCCGAAGGCAAATTATCAACGATAACAGTCTGATACATTTGCAATGCTTTCGGATATTTTTTCTCCATGAAATAGCAATCTGCGCTTCTTAAATATGCATCTTGATTTATTGGTGAAGAAGATAAAGAAACAGTTGTCGCAATGGCTTCAAAATTTCTCAGCGCGCTTGCATAATCCTGCACTTTAATATAGCTGTAACCCAATGTGTATCGCGCATCAGTGATATTTACTTCACCATAAGACACTGGATTTTGCATGTAATAAGTAAGATGGTCAATGGCAGAATCTGGTTCATTATTTCGGTAAGCAATTTCACCTTTCCAAAAATATGCAGGCTGAATTTCTGCTTCATTATATTGCGCAGCAAAAATTTCATTAAGCAAAGTATCAGCTTCGTCAAGCTGCTGATCATTGATCAGTTCAACTGCTCTTCCATATAAAATTTTTGGATACGCACGGAGCACTAAATCACTTTGAGAATGTATATTTTCATACATGCTCAATGCTTCTTTGTAATTATTTGTATTAGCCAAAACACTTACCAACAATTCTTTTGCTTCAGCATTGTAAGCTGAGCCAGGATACTTTACCACAAAGGCTTTGAGCTCATTCAATGCAGCATCGAGATAACCTAACTCATAAGATAATTTTCCATAATTAAATTGCGAAATTCCCTTTTGCGCAGCATTGCTGCTATTCAATTCACAAAATAAAAATGCGCTTCTCGCACTGGGTTTTTGTCCTGTTTTCAGATATGCATCTGCCAGCAAATACATGCTGTTTTGTGCAAGCGAATCCTGCTGACCACCAAGTTCTTTAAAGCCATCAATTGCCTTCGCCCATTGCTTTGTTTCATAATAACAAAAAGATAATTCGTACAGATCTTCACGGCTGACTTTCGGTGTATTGATAACATATTTTTCTAAATACGGTAGTGCTTTTGTAAACTGTTTTTTTTCAAAATATAAATGACCTAGCAACTCGCGCAATTGAAGATCATAGTATTGGTTGCCTGTTTGCAATGCGGCTTCTGCATAGCTGATTGACTTATCTTTTTCACCGCGGAAATAATAGATCTCTGCGAGATAATAAGGAACAATGTTTTGATAGTTCGGCTTGTCTGCAACTATATTAAAACTTGCAAGTGCATCTTCATAATTCTTTCCATAAAAAGCAATGAAGCCATAATAATAATTTGCATCAATATAATTTGGGTCTGAAGGAATTTGTCTTATCGCATCAAACAAAGGGTTTGCATCATTAAAGCGCTGCATGGTAAAATAACTGTAAGCCTCATGAAATTTCTGCTGCGCAATCTCGGCATTACTCAAATTTGCCACGCCGCCTTTTTCATAATAATCTGCTGCGTCAACAAAATCTTTCTGCCTGTAATAATATTCCCCGAGTTGATAACAAAGCATTTCTATGCGCGGTGTGTTATGTTCTAAATTTATAAATTCAACAGCATCAATTGCAGCAGTTGAATCGTTTAGTCGCAAGCCGCAAACAATAGAATAATATTTCGCTTCCAATTTTATACTCACCGGAAAGCTGCTTTGCGGGCGGCTTTCACCATAATACAACATTTTAAAAAGCGGGTAAGCTAAACTGAAATCTTCTTTTTGATACAATTCTTTTGCCAGTTTAAAATCAGCATCAGGGTCATCATTTTCTTTGGTTGCCTGCGCCTGCAAATTTTTTGTAGAAGTAAATATTGCTGACGCGAAAAAAATAATTCGTAGGTATTTCATCATACGTTGGTTTCAACGGTTTTATTATTCAAATATTTGAAATGCTTTCTTAATAAAACGCAAAATCACGCTAAAGGTAACAATCAACAAAAGAGCATAAACATTGTTTTTCAGTTTGTGGATAAAGTCAAATAAAAAATTACTTTTGCACAAACGCTTGCAATGAAAAGATTTTCATCAACCAATTACAGCGCTGCGGCTTTTAATATTTCCATGTTGCTTTTGCGTGTTTGCTTCGGTGGAATATTACTTTTTAAACATGGCATGCTCAAGCTGCAAAACTTCACTATGATGCAGGGCAGCTTTTATAATTTACTCGGCATCGGCAGCAAAACGTCTTTGATACTCTCCATTTTTGCAGAAGTATTTTGCAGCCTCTTTGTTATCATCGGTCTCTTTACGCGGTTAACATTGGTGCCCATCATCATCATGTTTTTGGTAATTATTTTTGGCGCAAATGCAAGTACACCTTTCTTAGATACGCAGGGCTCCGAATTATCTGTTGTTTTTCTGTGCGCGTTTCTCACCTTACTTTTTTGCGGACCAGGCAGAATAAGTGTTGATGCAATGATGCACAAATAAATATTACACGGTGCTTGTTTGATTTATTCTTTTGGGTAACAAACAACAGAATATCCATTACGCTTTACTTGCGTCGCACTCTTGTACGTTTAGCTCAATACGCAGCATCTCCATATAGTTCAGAACATTCAGCAATTATCTTTGCGCAGTATGACAAAAGTTTTTCTTCGCAAAAAAATTTCTTCGCGCATTGCAAACGGGCATCCATGGATCTATGGAAATGAAATAGAATCAATTTCTGCCGAAGTAAAACCCGGAGAAATCGTGGAGGTGTTTTATGCAGGAGAAAAATTTTGCGGGCGAGGATATATTAATCCGCAATCACAAATTACTGTCCGCTTATTAACGCGAAAAAAGGAAGAAATAAATGATGCTTTTTTTTATAAAAAAATATTGCAGGCATGGCAATATCGCCAGAAGATCGGCTACACAGAAAACTGCCGTCTCGTATTTGGCGAAGCAGACGAATTGCCCGCACTGATCATTGATAAGTTCAATGATTATTTCGTTATACAAACATTATCCGCAGGAATTGATCTTTGGAAAGTCGCAATAGTAAAGGCTTTGAAGAACATTTTCAATCCCAAAGGAATTTATGAAAGAAATGATGTACCTGTTCGCACGCTCGAAGGCTTGCCGCAACAAAAAGATTTTCTTTCTGCGCCATTCGATACCAATATCATCATCAACGAAAATGATTTGAAGTTTCATGTTGATATTGAGAATGGACAAAAGACAGGCTTCTTTTTAGATCAGCACGATAACAGGAAAGCGATAAAAAATATTGTAAGGGATGCAGACGTTTTAGGCGCATTTTCTTACACTGGCGCCTTTGAAATTCATGCAGCGCATTATGGCGCAAGAAGTGTTTTTGGAATTGATATTTCAGAAAATGCAGTAGCGCAGGCAAGCAAAAACGCAGCATTGAATAATCTGCAAAATGTTTGCAGGTTTGAAGTTGCAAACGCTTTTGATGCATTAAAAATTTGGGCTAATGAAAAAAAAGAATACGACGTTGTAATGCTTGATCCGCCTGCGTTTACAAAAACTCGGGAGAACATCAGCAAAGCAATTTCAGGTTATAAAGAAATTAATTTAAGAGGAATGAAGCTGATAAACAACGGAGGATTTTTAGTAACATCAAGCTGCACAAATCTTGTAACGCCTGAAGTGTTTTTACAAACAATTGAAGCTGCTGCAAAGGATGCACATAAAAAAATAAGGCAGGTATTATTCAATGCACAATCAGCCGACCATCCTATTATTCATGGCATTGAAAATACAAATTACCTGAAATTTTTAATTGTGGAAGTAAGAAATAAATAGAAGAATTAGAAAACTATTTTACCACCTGGAATTTTCCGCTTTCAATAATTTTCCCATCTTTATCGCGAAGCTGGTAAACATAAATGCCGCGATAATAATTGGTCAATTGAAAAGAAACTTTGCCTTCTGAAACAGGCGTTTCATTCATTTTTTTTCCGCTGAAACTATATATCTGAAGTGTTGTGGTTGCAGTATTTGCCAGACTTTTGTCGAATTCAAAATTAATTATTGAGGTCGCAGGATTTGGATAACATTTAATGATTTTTATTTGCGTATTCCCGCTTTCATACGTGAATGAAGACAACGCACAAAAACCTGCAATTGCTATAAAATAGAGCAGTGTTTTTTTCTTAAAATGAATAAAAATGTTGCGTACAGTTTTCATCATTCAATACCTATAGAATTTGACATAAAGATACACCGAAATAACTTCCCCACAAAAAATGAGGAAGTTTTTTTCAGTGTTATTCCACAAAGAACCCCCAATGTGCGCGTTTAAAATTTCGGACATAAAACAGCATTTTTAGTAGAGTTGTTCCTGTCTAAAAAACCTGAATAAGTAATAGATATTTCTGCGCCTCCTCTTGCCTCACTAACAGTGGCAAGCTGCGAAACATTCACATCATAACTTAATGCAAAAGTGTATGGACTCATTTCTAATTCTATCACTGGAATAAAAGCATCTTTCCACCGTAAAAATCCACCAAAGCTTACCGCGTTTTTGCTTTTATCATCATCATCATCTGTCGTTCCGATTTTGTAAGAATATAATCCGCCAAAAACCAATTCATTGCTTGCACCCTGTTTTGTATAATCACCTTCCAAGGTTAAATAAGAAACTTCGCCCGCATCAAATTTTACTCCAACAGAAGCAACCCATTTAGGATCTATCTGAATCGGGTTTGAATAAAAAGTATTTTTTGGTAAATTAAAATGATGATATGCCAAACCAATAAAATACATGCCGTCGTCGCTGCCTGCAATGGCAGAATTAAAAGACATGCCGACACTTCCGTCGAGATAATTATAATTTGGATTCACAAACTTTTCCCCATTGGATAAAGAGGGATTATAAACACTTCCATCAAACTGGTTGTTCGTTGTAATCTTAGACATATCAACACTTCTGCTCACCCATCCACCCATAAAACCCAATGATAAATATTTGTTTTTTTCGCTGTTCAGCGATTTATGATAATTAACTGCAGGTAGTACATTGGTTGTTGTCAAATTCACTGTACCCGCCTTATCATACAATATTTGCATGCCTAACGTTAAGAAATCATTTCCCCTACCAACCGGTTGTTTATATTCAACATTAAATGAACCGGTTTGGTAAGGTACTGTGACAGCGCCCCACTGGCTCCTGAAAACACCTTGTACACGAACATCTCCTGCAAAGATGCCCGCCAGTGAAGGGTTGCGCAGCAAAGGCGCCTGAAAAAATTGAGAAAAATGTGGGTCTTGTGCACGCGCATTTATGGAAATGAAAAACGCCGAAAAGAATATTGTGTAAAAATATTTTTTCATAATAGGATATTTAGATAATAAAAAATCAATGTTCTGTTTAATAAATTCTCTTCAGCAGCAGCCAATAATTCTTTATCTCAAAAGCGCAACATTTCCTTTCACGGGCACGATAATACTATTCCCACAAACAACTTGCATGATATATACATAAACATCAGATGGTGCCTTTTGCCCGTTAAAAGTTCCATCCCATCCTGCAGAAGCATCATTCGCACTAAAATTATTTTTCTGAAAAACTACCTGTCCCCAGCGATTAAATATTAGTAATGATTTTATGCTGAACAATCCTTTTCCGCGCGGATAAAAAACATCATTCATTCCATCATTATTCGGAGAAAAAGTATTTGGAACAAAAATGTTTGAACCATTGCAAAGCACTGTTATCACTACCTGATCGCGCGCTATGCAAGCACCTTGATTTGCAGCCACAACAGTATAAGTAACGGTTTGATTTGGCGTAGCAATAGGATTTGCAATTTCAGAATTGCTGAGACCATCAGGAGGCGACCATCTCCATTGAGTAACATCAGGTGAGCTGTTAGCATTTAACTGAACAAATTCTCCGACATTAATGGTAACCGCTTTTTGCGTTAGCTGAACCTGCGGTACAGGATAAACTTTTACTTTAACAAAACCTGTATCTGCAAAACAATTTTTATTATCACGACCAATAACTGTATAAGTGATTGATGTATCAGCTGTGGCATGAAACACCGGATTTTGAATATTTGGATTGTTCAAAAATTCAGCAGGTGACCATTGATAAACTTCTGCACCCGAAGCTTGTAATGCAGTGCTTTCGCCATTGCATAAAGTATCTAATGCAGATGCAGATAAAACGAAGGGTCGCTTCACCTGCACAATTACAGAATCTTTAGCAGAGCAACCGAGATTGATGGTTCCCTTTACATAATAAGTTGTTGTGCTGTCAGGTTGCGCAATCGGATTGCTGCATGTTGTACAACTTAATGTAGGATTGTTCATCCACGTATAACCATTTGCACCGGATGGATTTAATGTATAAGAACTGCCCTGGCAAATTGTAGTGTCCAAACCTGCATCAACATTGGGTGCGCCAACAATTGTAATATTTTGCGCAGCAGAATCATGACAACCATTTGCATCAATTGCTTTTAAATAAACAAAATAATTTCCCGGACTTGTATAAGCAGATTGTGCGGCTTGCGTATTTAAGATAATTCCATTACCAAGATTCCATTGCCATTGCAGGTCAGCAGTATCTTTTGTTTTATCAGTTGCTGTAAACTGAACAGGATTATTAACGCAGGTCGAATCGGCTAACTGAAAAGAAATTACAGGACTTTTATTAACCTGAATATATGCCGGAATAGTATCTGTGTTTGTACAACCCTGATTTGTTACAGCAGTTAAATACACATCATAAGTTCCTGTTGTTTTGTAGTAATGTGTTGGATTTTTTGAAATTGATGTTGTGCCATCACCAAAATGCCAGGTATAAGATTTTAAAGAATCATTGTAAGCAACAGATGAATTAGTAAAAGTGGTTAAGGAGGAATCGCAAGCGGGCGCAGGCGTAAACTTAAGTGCTGCTTTTACATCCGCAACTTTTATCGTGTCTGTATTTTCAACACTGACCTTGCAACCGGATGTATCATATAAAATTAATTTAGGCAAATAATTTCCATAAGCATTGTAAGTATAAACAAGGCTTGTGTCAGTAGTATTTTTTGTTACACCATTATTTAAGTCCCAGGTGTATGCAGCTGCATTTGTTGTAGTAGCAGAAAAATTTATTTTAGCGGGAGCACACTCTGTTAATGGATTGTAATGCAAAGTTCCTGACGGTCCTTTCAACACAATTGTTTTAAATGCAGAATCATAACAATTTCCGTAACCCTGCACAACAAGTTTTAGTTGATATGTACCGGATTCAGTATACGTGTGGGAAGGATCCTGGCTTACACTAATATTATTATCACCAAAGTTCCAGGCCTGCGAAGTAACGTCGGTAGAAATATTTTGCGGCGCTATTACAAGTGGCGGACATGTTGCAAAAGTATCAAGCAAATTAAATGAAGCATGAGGGTTTGATATGGTAATGATATTTGGTTTTGCAATACTATCCGTACAACCAAATTTATCAACCACAGCAAGTGACACAGTATAAACCCCTTGATTAGGATAAGATATAGTAGGATTTAGAGTTGTAAAAGTTCTGCCATCGCCGGAATACCAAATATATTCTAATGTATTTCCAGTGGATTGATTTTGAAAGCTAACATTTGTTTGCGCACAACGGATAGAATCTGAAAGGGAAAAAGCTGCAACAGGATGCGTTACTTGAACATCATTCCGAAGTAATAAAGAATCTTCGCAGCCATACGTATCAATAACTGTAAGTATTACATTGTAAGTCCCGGCAGTATTGTAAGTATGTTGAAATGGCGGAGAAGAATATGATCCACTGGTGCTATCGCCATAATTCCATATCCATTTTTTTATTCCATGAATACCATCGCTGACCGAATGATCAGTAAAAACTTCTGTTCCATTCAAACATATTCCCGGTGGATTTGTAAAAGCTGCAGTTGGACCATAAATATTAAAATAAATTGGTTTTATAATCGTATCGAAACAGTTATTAATATCTCTTGTTATCAATGCCGGCGAAAATCTACCAGCTTTTGCAAAGGAGTGCGAAAGAGAATCATATTGCGGTGCAAAGCCTGTGTTTACGCCATCTCCGAAGTTCCAGTCAAATGCAGAAATATATGCAGGCGTATAATTTATTGCTTTAAATGTTACAGCCGTGTTTCTGCAAAATGCTGTATCTGTTGGCGTGTAAGTAAAGGAAGGATGCTCATCAACTATATAAATATTGTATGACTTAGAAGCTTGACACGAGCTGTCTTTTACGGTTAATGTAACTGCATACATTCCTGTTGCACCAAAAGTATGTGTAGGATTTTGAATGGTAGATGTTGTGCCGTCACCAAAATCCCATAGCCAACTTTTAGGAGCAATAGATGAATCTTTAAAAGTTCTGACAAAAGGTTGACTACAATTCATTATTACATTATACCTCGCAACAGGTGGAAAAATGTAAAGACAATTTGGTATGGTTAAAGTATCATAACAACCATTATCAGCAACAATTAAAGTAATAGGAACATATCCAGTATCATCAAACTGATGAACTGGATTTTGCTGCGTTGAAAATTCTACATTACCTATGTACCATTGCCAGTTGGTAACTACACCACTCGTTGTATCAGTAAATTGTACAAGCGTGTTTCCGCAAACAGGATTTGGAACTGCTTTAAAGCCTGCATTAGGTTTTAGACCAACCTTAACTGCATCCTGCATTGCAAGGCTATCAACACAACCGTTAACAGTTGTTACAACTAATTTTACGTTGTATGAACCAGCTTGGGTATAGGTATGAGAAGGTTGTGCCTGGTTTGATTTTGTGCCATCGCCAAACGTCCAAACATAAGATGCGATTGAATCCCACGTAATAATATCTGCTTTAAAATTAATTGTTACAGGTGCGCATCCCTGAAAAGGCAAGCCTTCGAAATTTGTAATTTGTGGTGGACCTAATTTAATGAGATCGTTTACAGTTACTGTATCACTGCATCCATTTGAATTAAATGCAATTAATGTTACTGAAAAAAAACCTCCTTTTGTATAAATGTATGTTGGATTACCATCGGTTGAATTTCCACCATCTCCAAAAAACCATTTATAAGTTACCGCTCCGTTTGATGTATTAATAAAAGTAACAGTTGTAGGAATACCACAACCTGAGGAAGAAATATTGCCCACTTTGAAAGATGCTTTGGGTTTATCAGTAACAGTAATGTTTTTTGTAACTGATGCATTGCAACTACCAAAATCTGCAGTCATTTTCACAGGATAAGTTCCTGCTTTTGTATAAGTATTTGCAGCATTGATCGTGCTGGCAGTATTTCCATCACCAAAATCCCAGGTTGCAGATTGCGGTGCAGGCGTAGAACTGTTAGTAAAGTCTGCACCTTCATTTACACATATTCCTTGCGGCACAATAAAGTTTGGAATAACACTTCCAATAGATATTGATTTTGAAACAGTATCAACACAACCCTGATCGCTTTTGGCAATCAATTGTATGTTGTAATTACCGTTTTGATTGTATGTATAAACAGGATTTGTATTGGTTGAATTTCGACCATCACCAAAAAGCCATTGATAAGTCAGAGTACTTAATGACGAAGAAAGATTATGAAAAGTAACTTGTGTCGGAGGTTGGCAAGCGTTTACATAAGTATAATCAAAATCTGCGTTTACTGCAGGAGCAATATTTATATAAGAAGGCTTCTGTAAAGTTGTTGCACATCCAAAAGAATTTGTAACCGTTAAAGCAACACTGAATGAATTTGATAAAGTATATGTATGTAAAGGATTGCTTCCGTTCCCAGTAAACCCATCACCAAAATCCCATAATTCCTGCGAAATAGTTCCCGATCCTGCTGTGCTGTTATCTGTAAACTGTACTGCCAATGGCAAACAACCGGATGTAACAGAACTGCTGAAAGCCACAACCGGCTTCGCATACACAGTAATGTATGCTGCTTTAACAACGGTATTACTTCCCTGTGCATTCGATGCAGTAAGTGTAACCTCATAAGTGCCCGGCGTGATAAAAACTGTTGAAGGATTTTGCTCTGTAGATGTAGTACCATTTCCTAAATTCCATGACCATTGTGTTGGGTTATTTGTAGATTGATCTGTAAACTGTATAACAAGCGGTGTGCAGCCTTTTGTAAAATTAGCTGTGAACGCCGCATGCGGAGTTTGTGCAATAATTTTTATTGATGGTGCCACACATAAAAGGCAAAATGCAACGATGCTGAAAGACAGGTTTTTCAAACTCAGGATATTTGGATATTGGATAAAAATAATTGCTTAAAAATGCAGTGCAATTATGTAAGTAAAAATATACAACTATGCTTTATATATTTTCAAAAGCAACTTAAAAAGCAATTAACTTTAATTTATTAATCAATTTTTAAGGTCTGTATTATCTATATTGAACAAAATTTTCAAAGCATCACCAGAAAAAGTTTATCAACCATTGCAATGAAACAACCTGATTGCAAGTCAATACTGTTGAAGTATGATGACGACAAAAGAATTAATTAAAAGTTGCCTTGAAGGAAAAAGTGTTGCACAGGAAATTCTGTATAATGAATATGCAGGTGTTATGATGGGCATTTGTTATCGTTACACCAAAAGTGCCGCAGATGCTGAAGATGTGCTGCAGGAAGGATTTATAAAAGTTTTTACAAAACTCCACCAATTAAAAAATGAAGCCGATCTCAGTGCATGGATAAGAAGAATAATGGTAAATACATCCATTTCTTATCTCAATAAACACAATCGCTACAAAAGAGAAATGCAACTTGATATGATCACACTTCACCCCGTAAGTGATTTAAAATCTGAACTGAATATTGAAGTAAAAGAATTGGTTGAATTGATAAGAACATTGCCTGCAGGTTACCAGGCAATATTCAATCTCGTGGCAATAGAAGGTTACAGTTTAATAGAAATATCGCATCTCTTAAATATAAATGAGAATACCGTACGCAGCAAATACAGCCGCGCTCGCTCAATGCTGATAAGCTTTTTAAAGAAAAATGATTTTGTGAACGAAACTAAAAATTATGCAACAGGATTTTGAAAAACAAGTGCAGGAGAAATTGCATGATTATCATCTTGAGCCATCAGCTCACGTTTGGAAAGATATTGCAGTAGCTTTAAAAACACCTAAAAGAAAAAGAAGAATTTCATTCGCATGGTTGTTTTTAGCAGCAGCTTTTATTGTTAGCGGAGGCGTTTGGCTGCTTGATAATAATTTCGTTACCAAACAAAATGTAACCGCTTTAAAAGAAAATGGTTCAAATAATAATGCAAAAGTAATTTCTCCAAATGCAGCAATTATAACAAATCAAATAATTAACTCAAAGCAATCAGCTCAATTAAATCTTTCGAATGCAAATCAATCCTTTGCTTCGCCTTCAAAGAATAAACAATCAAGTCAAATTAATTTTGATGATAAGTTATTTGCTTCATCATCAAGCAATGATTTGATCACGCAAAATAATTTTCAACAGAATATTACTTCCAATAATTCTCAAACATTAAATCAAGAAAATAATTTGCATAAAAATTTTACATTCAATAATATTGAACCAAACGCTCAAAAGTTTTCTTCAGTAAACGTTGCAATATCAAAGGAAAACAAACAAAAAAAATCTAAATCCGTTTGGTCATTTTTATTCGCAGGTGGAACTACGAATACAACATCTTCCAATTTTTTATTCAGCAAAAAAAATGAATCAATTTATACCACAAGTCGCGGTACAACTGATACTGCAAAATCAATGCGCGCAGCTTATACAGGGTTTCATGCAACGGTTGGAATACAATACAGTCTTGCGTTAAATCCAAGATGGACAATGTACACAGGCTTGCAATATAGCTTTCTGCTGAACCATCAACGCACTGGACCAAAAGTTATACAGGAATCAGAAATTGCCACAACATACGACACTTCGCTTGCTGCTGCTTCTCACAGTTATACTAAAATAGATTATCATTATCCTGATGGCACAAGTGCCTTAAATACAAATCATGCAAGTTGGCTCGAAATGCCTGTGGGCATTGGTTATAAGATAAATCCATCAGCTAAACATATAAAGTTTGAAGTGAGAACAGGCGTTTCAGTTGCACACATGTTTGATAATAAATGGCTGATTCCAGACGGTCGTTACAATAAATTTTATTACAGCAATGCACTTACAAATGATATGATCGTGAATTGGCATGGAGATTTTGTTGTAACACTTCCTAAAAATAAAATCATTGGTTTGCAGATACAACACAGCATTACAAGTTTTGCAAAACAACCTGTACAACCTTCGTTATATTGGAGCAATATTTCGATTTATACTACTATTCCTTTAAGAAAATAATTAGCCAGATCCCAACAACAAAAAAGCATTTCTTCATCGAAGTGCTTTTTGTTTATATGTGCATTTCATGAACATTTTCAGGAACAAAAAGTCTTCCAAGTGTTTTAGATTTTATTTCGTCAATACTTACTCCTGGCGCTCTTTCTTTTAAAACAAAACCGTCTTCAGTAACATCAATCACAGCCAGTTCTGTTACTATTTTTTTAATACAGCGAACACCCGTCAAAGGCAACGTACATGCGGGTAACAGCTTACTTTCGCCTTTCGGATTTGTGTGTTGCATAGCTACAATAATATTTTTTGCACTTGCCACAAGATCCATTGCCCCTCCCATTCCTTTTACCATTTTACCTGGAATTTTCCAGTTGGCAATATCTCCTTTTTCACTCACTTCCATTGCACCTAAAACAGTCAAATCAATTTTGCCGGCACGTATCATTCCAAAGCTTTCCGCACTGTCAAAAAAAGCAGCGCCGGGAATTACAGTTACCGTTTCTTTTCCTGCATTTATCAGGTCTGGATCAATATCATTTTCATCAGGATAAGCGCCCATTCCGAGAATACCATTTTCGCTTTGCAAAATCACTGTAATGCCTTCAGGAATATAATTTGCAACGAGCGTTGGAATGCCGATGCCAAGATTCACATACATACCATCACGCAATTCCTGCGCGATTCTTTTTGCAATACCGAATTTATCTAATGCCATTTATTTTGTTTGAAAAAAGATCAATCTTTTATTAATTCTTTACATTCTTCCAGCAACTTTTTTTCATTAATTGCAGCCGTTCCAACTTCTTCGCAAACCAAACCGCCGGCAATGTTTGCGATCTCTGCCGCAAGTGCAATATCTTTTTCTGCAGCATAGACCAAAGATGCAACAGCAATCACCGTATCGCCCGCCCCGCTTACATCTGCAATGTTGCGAATGTGCGAAGGAATTATTTTTGTGTAATTATTTTTCTGAAAAAAAATGCCTTTTTCTGAAAGTGTTATCAAGGAAATTTTATGTTTTAAAACTTCATGAAGCTGTGTATGAATATCTTTTAAAGTTGCTTCATTTGTTTTATCTGATAAAATGTTCAACCCGTCCTTTACTTCTTTTAAATTGGGTTTGAAAATATCTACATTTTTATAAGATAAAAAATTTTTTCGTTTTGGATCTACTGTGGTAACGATATTATTTTCTTTGCAAAAAGCAATTATTTTTTCTATCAAACTTTCTTTTAAAACTCCTTTGTTATAGTCTTCAAAAATAACAACAGCAGGTTGATAGCGTTTGGCAAAAGACATAAAATTTTTTAAAAGCAACTCTTCATCGTCATCAGAAATTTCGTTGGTAACTTCTGCGTCAAGCCGCATCATTTGCTGGTTTCGCCCCATAATGCGAATTTTATTTGTTGTAATTCTTTCAGCGCTTTTTATAATATATTTTGTGCCGATATGCTGCTGCTGCAAAAGATCCAGCAAAATTTCTGCGTCATCATCATCGCCAACAATAGAAAATAAAGTTGTTTCTGCACCGAGTGATGTTGTGTTAAGAGCAACGTTTCCTGCACCGCCAATGCGTTGTTCTTTTTTGTTTAAAGCCACAATAGGAACGGGCGCTTCAGGCGAAACGCGATCCACTTTTCCCCACCAATAAGTGTCCAGCATTACATCGCCGACGACTGCAACTTTTAATGAATGAAACTTTGAAAATAATTTATCAAAATCCATGAATTGAAAATTTTAAGGAAAATTATTTTTGATTTTTTTCGAATTAAATTATTGTTTAATAGAAAAGAGAAACATTATCCGCCTCAGGCGGACGCAAGCAAAGCTTAATACTGGTTCCTAAAGTTTAGCTCAAAAATCTTTTTCTTTTTTATTTGCGAGTGCAATATAATATAAAGGAATGCCAAGCAAAACAATGATGAATCCTGGCCAAGTATAATTTGGTTTATAAATGATGAGCAAAATGCAAAACGCAATTCCCATAAAAATATAAATAGCAGGAAGTAACGGATAACCAAAAGCTTTGTAAGGTCTTTCTGCATCCGGGCGCTTTTTTCTTAAAATGAAAATACCATAAATAGTGAGCACATAAAAAATAACCACAACGAAAGAAACCATGTTTAAGAGATCGCCATACTTTCCGCTCAAACACAATGCAGACGCCACTATACACTGCGCCCACAAAGCCCATTGCGGCACTGCGTTTTTATTTAATGTTCCTGCTTTTGCAAAAAATAATTTGTCTTTTGCCATGGTATAATAAACGCGCGCGCCGGCAAGTATCAAACCATTGTTGCAACCGAATGTTGAAATCATGATCATGATTGCAATTACAATTGTGCCGCCATTTCCAAAAATATTATTTGATGCTGCAACAGCGACACGATCATTTTCTGCGAATGCAATTCCGTTTAATGGCAACGCATTTAAGTACATCAAATTTGCACTGACATAAATTATAGTAACGATCAAGGTGCCGAGAAATAAACTTAACCCAATATTTTTTTTAGGATTTTTTATTTCACCGGCAATAAAAGTAACATTGTTCCATGCATCGCTGCTGAAAATGGAACCGATCATTGAAGCAGCAATTGCGCCGAGAAATGCTGCGCCTGCAATGGGCATCCAGTCTGTGTTTGAATTGCCTGTTGAAGGAATTGATCTTGACTGAAAAGCATGTTGCCAGTTCTCTATCCAGTAATTGTGATTGACTAAAATGAACCCGAAAAGTATTAAACCAAGCAGCGATAATAATTTTGTAGAAGTAAAAATCGTTTGAATAATTTTTCCGGTTTTAATTCCTTTTGTATTAATAAAAGTTAGTAGAATTATAAGAAGAATGGAAACAATTTGCGCAGCAGAAATTTTTATAAAGCCAAGATCAGCAATTATATTTTTTTCGCTAAGCGCCGGAAAAATATAAGCTGCAAATTTGCTAAAAGCCACGCCAACAGCGGCAATTGTACCTGTTTGTATCACAGCAAAAAAACTCCAGCCATATAAAAAAGCAATAAGCTCATTGTAAGATTCTTTAAGATAAACATACTGACCACCAGCTTTTGGAAACATGGCACTAAGTTCTCCATAACTTAAAGCTGCAGTGAGTGTCATAAAACCTGTAAGAAGCCAAACAACAATAAGCCATCCCGCACTTCCGACATTGCGCATAATGTCTGCGCTGACAATAAAAATACCTGAACCAATCATGCTACCGGCAACTATCATCGTTGCATCAACCAATCCCAGCGCAGGTTTGAATGAAGAAATATTTTCTTCCATAAAAATATTTTATTAAAAATAAAAATCCCGTTTATAAACGGGACGGAAGTTAATACAATATGTAAGATGAATTATTTTGCCTCAGCAGGTTGCTCTGCGTTCAGCAGCTTTACAATATCATTAGTGATGTTGCGGATCGTGTCTTTATAATATAAATAATCGTCGTTGCTTGAGGCAAACACATACGCATACCCTTTTTCGCGGCAATAATCTTTCAGAAAATTTTGAATTTTCAATTTCACTTCCTGCAATTTCTGCATGGAAATAGTATTCATTTCCTGGCTCATCTCCTGTTGTCTTTGTTGGTATTCGTCCTGCATTTTTGCAAGCTCTTGCTGTGCATCATTTTGCTCTGCAGGGCTCATCGTATTGCCTTTTTGCTGGTATTCTTTTACTTTATCCATATAATTTACCCGCAACTGATTAAGCTCAGCAGTCATCTCAGAATCTTTTGCGCGAAGATCGTCACGCACTTTTTTATAATCATCGTATTTTGTCTGTAAGGTATCAAGATCAAAATATGCGATCTTGAAAGAGTTGGCCACTTCTGCATTTGCCTGTTTTATTTTATGCAAATCCGTACTTGTATAATCAAAATACAGGTAATATAAAATTGCAACTGCTATAAATAAAATTGCATTGAGTGCAATTAAAAAGTTCCTCATTTTGCACAGAGTTTTAAAAGTTTGAAGGTAAAAGGAAACAGAAAAATAAAATTGTTAAATCATTGTTTGATGTATTTAATCCTTATTAAAATTTTCAAATTTTTCAATCTTTTAAAAATCAATAAATCTTTTTTGAATTAAAATAAAAAACTCTCAACTTTTTATAGTTAAGAGTTTAAAGTCGGGATGACAAGATTTGAACTTGCGACCCCACGCCCCCCAGACGTGTGCGCTACCGGGCTGCGCTACATCCCGAATTTTTTGAATGGACGCAAATGTAAACTCTTTAAGTAAAATCCGCTTATCTTGCACAAAATTTTCAAGCCTTTACATGAAGATTTTACTGAAGCAGGTTCAAATTTGTGATGCTAACTCTCCGCACAACGGTTCAGTAAAAAATATTTTAATTCACAATAATATTATTGAAAAAATCACTGAAGAAAATATTTCTGCAGATGAAAATTATGATCTGAAAAATTGTGTTGCATCTGCCGGTTGGGTTGATATATTTTCAGATTTTGCTGATCCCGGTTTTGAATATAGAGAAACATTGGAAAGTGGCGCAAATACAGCAGCAGCAGGCGGTTTCACAAATGTGTTTGTTTTACCAAATACAAATCCTGCTGTTCAAAATAAATCGCAGGTTGAATATATTCTTCAAAAATCAAAAGATCTTTCTGTAAATATTTTTCCCCTCGGCGCACTATCAAAAAATATTGAAGGCAAAGAATTGGCTGAAATGTACGACATGCAAAACAGCGGCGCCATTGCGTTTTCGGATGGTACCAAGCCATTGCAATCTTCAGGCTTATTGATCAAAGCTTTGCAATACATAAAATCTTTTGAAGGAACGATCATTCAAATACCTGTTGAAAAAAGTATTGCGCAACATGGATTGATGAATGAAGGAATTGTTTCTACGCAGCTTGGTTTGCCCGGCATTCCTGCAGTTGCGGAAGAAATAATTGTTCGCCGCGATATTGAATTATTAAGATATACACAAAGCAAATTGCACATCACAGGTATCTCAACTGCTGCCTCTTTGCAATTAATAAATGACGCAAAAAATGAAGGCTTGCACATTACTTGCAGCGTTACGCCTTATCATTTATTCTTTTGTGATGAAGATTTAAAAACATACGATACCAATTTAAAAGTTAATCCACCATTAAGAACTAAAGATGATATGATGGCTTTGCGCGATGCTGTAAAAAATGGTTTGGTTGATTGCATTGCATCGCATCATTCACCGCAAAACTGGGATGCAAAAACCTGTGAATTTGAGTATGCAAAAAATGGAATGATCGGCTTACAAACTTCTTATGCAGTTTTACAAACAACATTGCCTGAGCTAAGAGCAAACTCAGTAACTGCAATGCTTTCAACGAATGCAAGAAAGATATTCGGATTGAATAATACCGAAATAAAAGAAGGTAATAAAGCCGATCTTACTTTCTTCAATCCAAAAGAAAAGACAATTTTAACCAAAGAAAATAACCAAAGCAAATCTGCCAATTCACCTTTCTTTGATAAAGAATTGAACGGAAAAGTTATCGGTATTTTTACAAAAGGAAAACTAACTTTAAATAAATAATTTTTATGGAAAAAAAACCAATTACTTCTGTTGTTGCAGGTGTTATTATCGGTCTTGTTTCTATCGTGCTTTTTTTAATTTATTATTTTACGGGTTTAGCTTTTCGGGATGATTTTACAAAATGGTTGCCTGCAATTATTTTTTTAGCGTTGATGATTTTTTTCATTGTGAAATGGGCAAATGATAAAGATAACAACGTAACATACGGGCAATGTTTTGGATATGGTTTCAAAACTATTGCCATGAGCACAGTTATTATTTTTGTTTTTACGTTGATCTTCGTTCTAACATTTCCTGATTACAAAGCACAATTTATGGATATGATGCGCACGCAGTTTAATGCTAAAGCGGATCTTAGTGATGAGCAAAAAACGCAAGCTTTATCAATGGTTGATAAATTTTTTATGATCAGTATTTTAGGTGGTTCGCTTTTTGGAAATTTAATTGTTGGAACGATTGCCGCGCTTATTGGCGCTGCTGTTGCAAAGAAAAATCCTGTAACACCTTTTGATCAACCGCTGATGTAATAATTGCTTAATGGATATTCAAAATTTCAACGGTGCCAACGCCACTGCAGCCTTATAGCAGCAATGCAGCTTAACCCCACAAAAAAATTTATAATACTTTTGACTTGATGGATGTATCAATCGTTATTCCTTTATTGAATGAAGATGAATCGCTGCCGGAGCTTTATGCATGGATTGTGCGCGTTGTAAATGAAAATAATTTGTCTTATGAAATAATTTTTGTGGATGATGGCAGCACCGATAATAGTTGGAAAGTGATTGAAGATTTGGCTGCACAAAATAATTGCGTAAAAGCAATTCGCTTTCAAAGAAATTATGGAAAATCTGCTGCTTTAAATGAAGGTTTTAAAGCTGCAAAAGGTGATGTTGTGATAACAATGGACGCTGATATGCAGGACTCGCCGGATGAAATTCCCGCGCTGCGAAAAATGATCATTGAAGATGGTTATGATCTTGTTAGCGGATGGAAAAAAGTGAGGTACGACAATACTTTCACGAAGAATTTACCTTCCAAAATCTTTAATGCTGCTGCAAGAAAAACTTCACGAATAAAGTTGCACGATTTTAATTGCGGCTTGAAAGCTTATAAAAACAGGGTGGTGAAATGCGTGGAAGTTTATGGTGAAATGCACCGCTATGTTCCTGTACTTGCAAAGTGGGCTGGCTTTAAAAAAATCGGCGAAAAAGTTGTTGAACATCGTCCAAGAAAATACGGTGTTACAAAATTTGGATGGAGCAGATTCATCAATGGCTTTCTTGATCTGACAACCATAACTTTTGTTGGAAGATTTGCAAAAAAACCCATGCATTTTTTTGGTTTGTGGGGCACACTTTGCTTCGCAATTGGCTTTATCGGAAGCATTTATCTTATTGTTGCCAAGCTCACTTCTGATATTGCTATAACAAATCGTCCCGTTTTTTATATTGCATTAACTGCGATGGTTATTGGTATGCAATTATTTCTTGCGGGTTTTGTTTCAGAATTATTTGCGCGCAGCTCACCTGAACGTAACACTTATTTTATTGATAATAAAATAGGTTTGTAACGCTGATATTTGCAGATGCAAAAAGTTGTCATCATTGGTCCTGCCTATCCTTTGCGCGGAGGGTTGGCTTCGTTCAACGAAAGGCTGGCAAAGGCTTTCAGCGAAAATGGAGATGATGCAACTATCTATACTTTCTCTTTGCAATATCCCAATTTTTTGTTTCCAGGTTCTTCGCAATATTCCTCTGAAGCTGCGCCAAAAGATATCAAAATAAAAGTTTGTATTAATTCTATTAATCCCTTTAACTGGATAAAAGTTGGCAATGAATTAAAAAAATTAAAAGCCGATTTCATTGTTGTTCGTTATTGGTTGCCGTTTATGGGACCATGTTTAGGAACAATTTTAAGAATTGTAAAAAAAAATAAACACACAAAAATCATTTGTATTGCAGATAATATCTCTCCGCATGAAAAAAGATTTGGAGATAAAATGTTCACCAAATATTTTATAAAACCTGTTGATGCATTTATAACGATGAGTGAAGAAGTGATGAATGATTTAAAAACTTTTACTCAAAAACCTGCTAAACAAATTGTGCATCCTTTGTATGATAATTTTGGTGGCATCATAGAAAAAAAAGAAGCAAGAAAAAAATTAGGTTTGAATGAAAATGAACACATCATTTTATTTTTTGGTTTCATAAGAAAATATAAAGGGCTTGATCTTTTGCTCGAGGCGATGAAAATTTTAAGAGACTTTCCTGAGCCTGAAATTCAAGATCTTAAATTATTAATTGCGGGAGAATTTTATGAAGACAAAAAAACTTATGAGCAATTAATTGAAAAACTTGATATAAATGATATGTTGATTTTAAGAACAGATTTTATTCCTGACAGCGAAGTAAAATATTATTTAAGTGCTCCTGATTTTGTAATTCAACCTTATAAAAATGCTACACAAAGTGGTGTTACGCCACTCGCTTATCACTTTGAAAAACCAATGCTGGTAACGAATGTAGGCGGTTTGCCTGATTTAGTTGAAAAATCAGGCTTGGTTTGCGAGCCAAATGCAATGGATATAGCAACGCATATTTTGAAATTGTATCAATTCGGTGAAGATTATTTTTTGCTTCATCTTCGCGAAGAGAAAAAAAAATACAGTTGGAATATTTTGGTTGAAACAATCAAAAAACTGTCTCATGCTTAAATCAAATTTGCTGATTTTTATTTGCTTTTTTACAATTATAAACCGCATCCATGCAAAAAATTGTTTTTTAAATGATACTCTAAATCCAAGTTATCATTTGATATGGTCAGATGAATTTAATGAAACTACAATTGATACTTCAGCCTGGAATTTCGAAACCGGAAATAGTGGCTGGGGAAATCATGAACAGGAGTTTTATCAACCACAAAATGCAACTGTTGAAAATGGTAATTTAATTATTACAGCCAAAAAAGAAAATTTGCAAACTGGGCATTATACTTCATCAAGAATGACTACAAAAAACAAGCATGAATTTTTATATGGAAGAATAGAAGCGCGTATAAAAATACCCGTTGCGCAAGGCTTCTGGCCTGCTTTCTGGCTACTTGGCGCTAATATAAATTCAACTCCTTGGCCTGAGTGTGGCGAAATTGATATTATGGAACATATCAATAAAGACAGCATTATTTACGGCAGCATGCATTGGGATAATAATGGTCATGTTCAAAGCGGAAAGCACATGTCATCGTCGCCTTCCAGCTATCATATTTATGCAGTTGAATGGGATGCATCTTCAATAAAATGGTTTGTTGATGACAGTATTTATCACATAGAAAATATTGCAAAGAATATTAACAGTACAGAAGAATTTCATCATCCATTTTTTATAATATTAAACTTTGCACTTGGGGGCGACTGGCCAAGGCAAACAATTGATGACTCTAAATTGCCGGCAAAAATGTATGTTGATTATGTACGTGTTTATCAAAAAAAATAATTTATTTTTTAGAATAATGCAAATATGATTTATAGAAGCAGAGCACCTTTACGAATTGGTTTGGCAGGTGGCGGCACAGATGTTAGTCCTTACAGTGATGAGTTTGGCGGCGCAATTCTTAATGCAACAATCTCTCATTATGCACAAGCCAGCATTGAACCTTTAAAAGAAAACGGGATTGTTTTGCAGGCGCTCGACAGAAAAGAAGAACAGCGTTTTGAACTGAATAATTCTTTGCCGATTGATGGCACGCTCGATCTCTTGAAAGGTGTTTATAACCGCATTCAAAAAGATTATAAGTTACCGTTATCGAATTTTTGTTTGAGTACTTTTGTTGATGCACCTGCAGGCAGCGGGCTTGGAACCTCATCAACTTTAGTTGTAGCAATTATTGGTGCTTTTGCTGAAATGCTGAAGTTGCCTTTGGGTGAATATGACATTGCGCATTACGCTTATGAGATCGAACGCAATGACCTGAAACTCGCTGGTGGCAAGCAAGATCAGTATGCTGCAACTTTTGGTGGCGTAAATTTTATGGAGTTTTATGGCAATGATAAAGTAATTGTAAACCCGTTGCGTATTAAGCAAGAATATTTGAATGAACTTGAAAATAATTTGGTTTTATATTTCACATCTACAAGTCGGGAGAGTGCCACAATTATAAAAGAGCAACAAAAAAACGTGACGCAAAAAAATGAAAAATCAATAGAGGCGATGCATCAATTGAAAGAGCAGGCACGCATGATGAAAGAAGCATTGCTAAAAGGAAAATTGAATGAAATAGGTGAAATTCTTGACTATGGCTTCATTCAAAAAAAAATTATGGCGCATAATATTTCAAACAGCAGCATTGAAGAAATTTATGATGCAGCAAAAAAAAGTGGCGCTTCCGGCGGAAAGATAAGTGGCGCAGGTGGCGGCGGATTTATGACGTTTTATTGCCCAGGCAACTCAAGATATAAAGTGATAGAAACATTAAATAATTTTGGCGGCGAAATAAAACATTATCGTTTTACCAAACAGGGCTTAACGACATGGACGGCTCAATAATTTTATGAAAGAAAAAATAAAAAATATAATCTCCGAATCACTTTTGGTAAAACAAAAAATACTGGACGATACGACTTTTCACAATAAAATTTCTGAAGCTGTAAATATTCTTGCAACCGCTTTTGAAAATGGAAATAAAGTAATGTTTTGTGGTAACGGCGGAAGTGCCGCAGATGCCCAACATTTAGCTGCAGAATTTTCCGGCAGATTTTATAAAGACCGCAAAGCCTTGCCGGCAGAGGCTTTGCACTGCAACACATCTTACTTAACAGCAGTCGCAAATGATTATAGCTATGATGTTATTTATGCAAGAATTATAGAAGGCACGGGCAATGCAGGTGATGTTTTAATTGGTCTGAGCACTTCAGGAAATTCGGGAAATATTGTAAAGGCATTTGAAGAAGCAAAGAAAAAAAATATAATTACAATTGGCTTTACGGGAGAAAGCGGAGGCAAAATGAAAATAGCGAGTGATTATTTATTTAATGTGCCATCAGCGATCACACCGCGCATACAGGAAAGTCATATTTTGATTGGACATATCATTTGCGAATTGGTCGAAGAAAAATTATTTGCTGATGAACAGCATTGACCAGGTAATTATTCTTGCAGGTGGTTTGGGCACAAGATTAAAAGATACTGTTCCTGATTTGCCAAAATGCATGGCACCTATAAATGGCAAACCTTTTATCACTTATGTTATAGAATATTTTCAATCGCAGGGAATTGAAAATTTCATTTTTGCATTGGGTTATAAAAGTGAAATGTTTGAAGATTTTCTTGCTTCAAGATTGCCTGCTGATAAATATCAATTGTCCATTGAGAAAGAACAGCTCGGAACTGGAGGCGCTGTAAAACTCTCTTGCAGCAAGGCTTTCAAAGAAAATGTCTTGGTCACAAATGGTGATACCTTATTCAAAATAAATATAGGCATCCTCTGCGGTTTTCATTTGCAGAATAATGCTGACTGTACATTAAGTTTAAAATTTATGAAAAATTTTGATCGCTATGGTGTGGTTGAAATTTCAAATGATTATTCAGTTCAGTTATTCAAAGAAAAAAATTATTACGCTGAAGGAAATATAAATGGAGGATTGTACGCACTGAATGTTCAAACATTTTTACAAGAGAATTTACCTGAAAAATTTTCTTTTGAAAAAGATTATTTGGAAAATTTTTATACCAAAAGAAAAATGTTTGGTGTAGCGCAGGATGCATATTTTATAGACATTGGTATTCCGGAAGATTATGAAAAAGCAAATCGCGAATTAGGCGTTAATGCTCAATAGTGAAAAAGGCGTACAAGAGTGCGACGCAAGTAAAGCTCAATAGTAGCAATGGTTCCGGCTCAAAAAAAATAAAATGTTAGATTTCTCAGTCATCAATAATTCATGGACGCTTTTTATAGACAGGGATGGCGTTTTTAACCATGAAAAAAAGGATGGTTATATTTTAAAAGTTGATGAATTTATTTTTTTTGATGATGTTTTACATGCCGTAAAAAAATTGCACGAAACATTTGGATTGATAATTATGGTTACAAATCAAAAAGGTATTGGGAAAAAATTAATGACCGAAAATGATTTTCATACAATCAGCGATTATATGATTGCAGAAATAAAAAAATATGGCGGACGAATTGATAAAAATATATTTTTCGCCTGATCTGGAAAATGAAGCCATTAATCGTAAACCCAATGCAGGCATGGCTTTGCAGGCAAAGAAAGATTTTCCGCAGATTGATTTTGAAAAAAGTATCATGGTTGGAAATAAATTAAGTGATATGCAATTCGGTCGCGCTAAAAATATGCATACGGTTTTTCTTTCTACAACAAATCCTGAAATAGCTTTTCCTCATGAATTAATAGATTATCGTTTTAACGATCTCTGCGAATTTGCGAATGCATTAAAGGGCTAATAAAATCTTAAATTTTTTTCTAAAGCAATTTTCATAAACCGCCTTCGTAAATCAAGTGTAATTTTAGTTTTAATGAAAAAAATATTTGCAGTTATTGCTTCCATTTTTATAGTCATTCCTTTTTCTTCGCAGGCGCAACATTTAGCCAAAGGCAATTATAAAAATCTTCGTTTAATGGAAGATACTTTGCAGCAGTATTCACATGACATGATCTTTCAAGCCCTTGCTCCGCAAAGGTTTGAGGCTTTAGCAAAGTTCACGCCCATGCTTGTGCGCGCGCTGGAAGTTCCTTTTTCATTTGAGTATCCATTTGATTCGCTGCAAACAGTTTCCATTATTTATGCGCCCGATACTTCCTTTAGAATTTTTACCTGGGAAATGGAAAAAGATGAAAGTTATTTTCGTCAGTATGGTGCCATTCAAATGAATACTAAAGATGGTTTACTGAAATTATTTCCTTTAATAGATGCTTCAGATTTTACTGAAAATCCCACCGATTCTATTCGCACAAATCTTAACTGGATCGGTGCAATTTATTATGGGATTGTGATGAAAACTTTTCACGGAAAAAAATATTATACTTTGCTCGGCTATGATGATAATGATTTTGCAAGCACGAAAAAATGGCTCGAAGTTTTAACGTTTGATAATGGCAAACCACAATTTGGCGGACAATATTTTTCCTATCCTGAAGATTCTATAAAACCGCCGCAACCCGCGTACCGCTTCTGTCTTGAGTATAAAAAAGATGCACAGGCACACATGAATTATGATGCTGATATGGACATGATAGTGTTTGAACATCTCATCAGTCAGAGTAATAATGCTGCGGAAAAATTTACATTAATTCCAGATGGGGATTATGAAGCCTTTAAATGGGAAAATGGAAAATGGATGTATGTAAATAAAGTGTTCACACAAAAATTAGAGAACGGACAATTTCCCATGCCTGATCCTTTAAAAGATGATAACGGCAACTCTGATGAAAATAAACTGAACCAGCAATCGGAAAAAAACATGAAGCAAAAAAAGATACCTGAATAAATTTTTTATAAAATTAATATTCAAAAAATTTCTTTCTTCAACAGTATTTCCAAATATTCCGTTGTTATCTTTATAAACTGCAAACGATTATTTTTTGCGATACTTGCTCTGTGGATATTTTATATAAAAAAATTTAATGAATAATGAATATTGAGAAGATAAAAACTTTAGGTGAATTAAGGAAAAGCGGTTACAAATCTATTGCTGTAAAAGATGAAATAAGAAAAAATTTAATCAGCAAAATACGGAACAAAGAAAATCCTTTCACCGGCATAATTGGTTATGAAGACAGCGTGATTCCCGATACGGAAAGAGCATTGCTTTCACGTCATAATATTTTATTTCTTGGTTTGCGCGGCCAGGCTAAAACCCGCATGGCGCGCCAAATGACGGAGTTAATGGATGAATATATTCCTGTGGTTGCCGGCAGTGAAGTAAATGATGATCCACTGAAACCTTTAAGCAAATATGCCAAAGATCTGATAGCGCAGGAAGGTGATAAAACGCCTATTACTTGGCTGCATAAAAGTGAACGTTATGGAGAAAAATTAGCAACGCCAGATGTAAGTGTTGCCGATTTGATCGGCGACATAGACCCAATAAAAGCTGCTAATATGCGCTTAAGTTTTTCGGATGAAAAAGTAATTCATTACGGCATTATTCCGCGCAGCAATCGCGGCATTTTTGTGATAAATGAAATACCGGATCTGCAGGCGCGCATACAGGTTTCATTGTTTAATATTTTGGAAGAAGGTGATATACAAATCCGCGGATTCAAGCTTCGCATGCCGCTTGATATTTTATTTGTCTTCACTGCAAACCCGGAAGATTATACAAATCGCGGCAGCATCGTCACACCGTTAAAGGATAGGATTCAAAGCCAAATTCTTACGCATTATCCCAAAACAATTGAAAATTCTTTGGCTATTACTGAGCAGGAAGCTGATATAATTGAAGAACAAAAATTGAAAGTTAATGTAAGTGATTTTGTAAAGAGATTGATCGAGCAAATTGCTTTTGAAGCGCGCACCAATGAATACGTTGATAAGAAAAGCGGCGTTAGTGCAAGGCTCACAATTTCTGCGTATGAAAATGCAGTGAGCAGTGCTGAAAGGCGCGCCATCATTCAGCAAGAGAAGAACACGCAAATATGGATCAGTGATCTCGCAGGCATCATTCCATCGATCACCGGCAAGATAGAATTGGTTTATGAAGGCGAGCAGGAAGGTCCTTACCAGGTCGCGTTGAATTTATTAGACAAAGCTATTCGTTCACAGTTCGTCAATTATTTTCCTAACCCTGAAACCCTTAAAAAAAGAAAGCCAACAGGCAAGCCTTCTCAGCAACAAAAAGAAGAAGATAATCCATATAAAACTATCACGCGTTGGTTCGATGCAGGTAACCATCTCGATCTATTTATTGATATGAAAGATGCGGAAAAAATTAATTTGCTCTATAAAGTGGATGGCTTGTATGGCTTCGTAAAAAAATATTTTCCGCATGCTAATGAAAAAGAAAATGCCCTGCTGATGGAGTTTGTACTGCATGGTCTTTCGGCGCATTCTATGATCAGCAAAAAAGTTATTGAAGGCAAAATTGAATTCAAAGATCTTATGGGCAGCATGATGAATATGGGCACCATCAACTATGGCGAAGAATTAAATGAGGATGATTTTAATTAAGAAAATTTTTTGATACCAGCAATAGTAACTCCGGTTAATCATCGTTGCGTCGCAATCCTTTCATCGTTCAGTATTTCTATTTAGCAATTATGATGGAGATGGTTAAATAATATTTACTTCTCTCTCTAATGTTATACCAAATTTTGCCTGTACACTATCAATAATTTTTTCACTTAAAGTAAAAATTTCTTCGCCTGCTGCATTACCATAATTCACTAAAACCAGTGCCTGCGTTGGGCTGCAACCTGCATCACCATCCCGGAAACCTTTCCATCCGCATTGTTCTATCAGCCAGCCTGCAGCAATTTTTAAGTATTGCGCACTCGCCAATTTATAAGTTGGCATAGCAGGAAATACTTTTTTCAAACTGTTGACATCTTCAGCAATTACAGTTGGATTTTTAAAAAAGCTTCCTGCATTACCAACAATTTTTGGATCCGGAAGTTTGCTTCTGCGGATATTTATTACTGCCCGAGAAATTGCCTGTATGGATAATTCTTTCACGTTCATTTTTTTTAATTCATCTTCAATTGCTCCATAAGAAATATTATAAACAGGTTTTTTATTCAACCGGAATGTGACATTTAAAATCACAAATTCATTCTTATATTTTTTTTTAAAAATACTTTCACGATAACCAAAATCACAATCGCTTAAACTAAAGTTGACTATTTTTTTGTCATGCAAATGATACGCTGACAGTTCTTCAAACACATCTTTTATTTCTATTCCATACGCGCCGATGTTCTGCATAGGACTTGCACCGACACAGCCTGGAATCAAACTTAAATTCTCTATTCCTGCATAATTATTTTGGATGCAATATTGCACAAAGCCATGCCAGTTCTCACCTGCAGCTGCTTTCACATAATAATAATTCTCATCTTGTTTTATTAATTCTATTCCATTAAGCTCATTTTTTAAAACCACTCCATCAAAATTCTTAATGAATAAAATATTGCTTCCACCGCCAAGAATTAATTTCGGTTTTTCAAATGACTTGAAATGTTCCATTACTTCCTGCAGTTCTTCCAGCGTAGAAAATGCGGCGAAATATTTCGCTAAAACATCAATACCAAAAGTGTGAAATGGCTTTAAAGAAATGTTTTGCTGAATCTGCATTTTAGTAAAATTAAACACAATCCACATCAACAATTACCTGCACGCTTCGGTATCGTTTATTTGTTTGCACAATAATTATTTGCTGTGCTATTTCCATTTTGCATCGCTGAATTATCTGCGAATCTTTCGGAAGCTTTAATAAAATTTCCCAAATAAATTGATTGCGCACACGATTAATAACCGGCTGCGCCGGACCGCTGATATACTTTTTATAATTCACGTTCAATCCCTGGAATGCAAAGCCAGCAACCTCTTCAGCACGATTATTTTCTTTGTGCTTGAAGATAATTTTAATCAATCTTGAAAAAGGCGGATAAAAAAAGTTGCGCCTGTTTTCAATTTCAAAATCATATAAATGTTGATAATTATGTTCTATTAAAAAATTTAAAACAGGATGTTGTGTGTTGCTAACCTGTATAAATACTTTACCTGTTTCATTTTTTCTTCCTGCTCTCCCGCTTACCTGTTCCATTAATTGAAATGCTCTTTCATTAACACGAAAATCTGAGTAGCTTAGCAATGCATCAGCATCTAAAATTCCTACAAGATTTACATGTTCAAAATCCAATCCTTTCACTACCATTTGTGTTCCTGCTAAAATATCAATGCGTCTTTGCTCAAATTGTTTTATCAAATTATCATGATCATATTTCCCCTTCACACTATCATAATCCATGCGCGCTATTTTTGCGGAAGGCAATTGTTCCACCAAAATTTCTTCGATCTTTTCTGTACCGAAATTCTTTTGAAAAAAGTTGTGAGAGCCGCACGCAGCACAGGTTTGCATCAAAGGATATTCGCTGCCGCAATAGTGACAAAGCAATTTATTTTTTGCTTTATGAAAAGTAAGCGTCACATTACAATTCACGCATTGCGGTATCCAACCGCAAACACCGCAAATAACGTAAGGTGAATAGCCACGACGATTTTGGAATAAAATAATCTGCTTTCCTTCCGCAAGAGATTTATCAATTGCCTCTTTCATTTGCGGCGTTATCGCAATCTTATCTTTTTTAGTTTTGGCAATTGCTTTAAGGTCAATCAAGGTTATTTCAGGCATGCCTGTTTCACCATATCTTTCGGACAATGTTACGAATGCATATTTTTTAGTTTGTGCATTATAAAAGGTTTCAATGGATGGTGTGGCACTTCCCAACAAAACCTTGGCATGAAATAAAGATGCATAATAAATTGCTGTGTCGCGTGCATGATATCTTGGCGCCGGATCCTGTTGCTTGTAAGAAGCATCATGCTCTTCATCACAAATAATTAATCCAAGTTCTTTGAAAGGAAGAAACAACGCAGAACGTGCGCCCAGCAAGACTTTTGTCTCGCCTGTTTTGATTTTATTCCAGATCTCCACGCGCTCATTTGCGTTAAATTTTGAATGATATACTGCAATGTTTCCGCCAAATTGCGCCTGCAATCTTCTTATAATTTGTGAAGTCAGAGCTATTTCAGGGAGCATATACAACACCTGCTTTCCTTCTTTGATGTATTGCTCGATCAGCTTGATATATACATTTGTTTTTCCGCTTGAAATAACACCATGCAGGAGGCAAACATCTTTTGTTTTAAAAGCTTCATTTATTTCTTCCAATGATCTTTGCTGGGCAGCAGATAAAGTAAAGCTTACAGAAATATTCTTTGGCAAAGAACCAATACGATTGATCTCGCGTTTCTGTGCAAGCAGAATATTTTTATCGATGAGACTCTTTAGCTGTGAAGAAGTTGCGTTAGCTTTTTTTAATAAAGATAACTGCGTTACTTCGCCTTCTGATTTTATTAAGTGAAGAAAAGAAAGCAGCAATTCCAGTTGCTTGGGCGCTTTTGTTTTTCCCCAATCATTCAACAACTTTGACAGTTTATCCTCATCATGATAGAATGAATTGAGATGAATATATGTTTCTGTTTTGGGTTTGAACTTTTCTTTCAATTGCTCCCATACAAAACAAATTTTTTTTTCAATCAATCTTTTGATAACAGGATAAACATTGTTGACATCAAGCAGTTGCTGGACCTCGCTCATGCGCAATTCTTTTTTTATATGCAATGCTTCTGCAATTACATATTCATCATTATCAAGGGCAGAAAAATCTTCTCCGTATTCATCATTCCAAATTAAAATGCTTTCTCCCGAAAGCTTTAAATTAGCAGGAATAGCTGCCTGCATCACTTCGCCTTCGCTGCACATATAATATTGCGCAATCCATTGCCACAACTGCATTTGCTGCACATGAAGCAACGGTTCTGCATCAAGGATATTTAAAATTTCTTTCGGGTTGAATGCAGGAGGCTTATCACTAAAAATTCTTTTTATGATGCCCGAATATTTTTTACTACGCAACTCAACTTCCACCCTTATTCCCGGCTGAACGTTATGCTGAAGAGGCGAAGGAATTGACCAAGTATAGTTTTGCGGCAGCGCAAGCGGAATGATTATTTCCGAAAACATTGCCTGCGGTGATTGCTTAAATTCAGTTATATAATTTTCTTCCTGTTCCATTATTTATATCGCATCAATCCATCTTTCATTATATCAAATACTTTTTGTTTTAATAAAGCTATATCTCTGATCGTAAAATTACTCACCTCAATCTCATCCATAAAAACAACACGGCTTTTTCCGGGCGTTAACTCAAATAAACTACGATAGTGCATTCTTTCATGCGTATCCAAAAACAACAATGGTTTAATAGGTGTCTGCGTTTCTATCGCTATGCGAAAAGCGCCATCGAACAAATCTTTTAATGGTTCCAGTGTAATATTAAATGTTCCTTCAGGAAAAATAAAAATAGAAATTCCTTTGCGCAATGCAGCCTTCAAACCCCGCACGCTGCGTGATCTTGTCTCTGCATTTTTACGATCAACAACAATTACTGCTGTGCGATAAATAAAGCCGAAAACAGGATATTTCACCATTTCATATTTCCCTAAAAGCCTTACTGGCTGGTGCATTGAGCGTACTGCCGCAGGAATATCCATATAAGAAATATGGTTGGCAACAAAAATATATTGCCGCGTTTTATCATGCACGGCTTCATAAATTTCTTCATGATGTATGCCAACCATTCCATACCAGATGCGTGTCCAGATATTACAAATACGGTAAATAAGATTGCCGCCTTTTATTTTACCAAACAATAAAAAAAACAACACAAAAAAGAAGGCGATAAACATCAGCAGAATAAAAACAAGCAACGCATAGACGCAATAGATATATTGAACAAAGCGAAGAATTTTTTTCATGAAATAATTTTCGAAGATAGCAGAAGAAATATTCTATAATAAAATTCATAGATGAAATATATCTTCGCCGCTGCATTTCATTTAACTAAAAAAATAATTTTTATGGCTACCTACAAAGCCGGCGTTTTATTTGGCGATGAGCTTTCTGCTTTATATAACGATGCCAAAGAAAATAAATTTGCGATGCCTGCGGTAAATGTTATAGGCACCGATTCTGTGAATGCCGTTCTGGAAACTGCGGCAAAGGTAAATTCTCCAGTTATCATCCAGTTCAGCAATGGCGGCGCGCAATTCTTTGCGGGCAAAGGAATGCCCAATGATAAGCTGCAGGCCAACATTTCAGGCGCTGTCAGCGGTGCATTACACATACATAATGTAGCGCAATATTATGGCGTTCCTGTTGTGCTGCATACAGATCACGCTGCAAAAAAATGGCTGCCATGGATTGATGGATTGATAAAAGCAGGCGAGGCTTATAAAGAAAAAAACGGCACACCATTATACAGCTCTCACATGCTCGATCTTAGTGAAGAACCTCTGCATGAAAACATTGAAACATCTGTTGAGTTTTTTAAGCGGATGGAAAAGCTTGGCATGAGCATAGAAGTGGAACTTGGCGTTACCGGCGGCGAAGAAGACGGCGTTGATAACAGTGGTGTAGAAAATGCAAAGCTGTACACGCAGCCCGAAGAAGTGTTTCAAACTTATGAAGCGCTTAGCAAAGTTGGCAGCCGCTTTACCATTGCCGCAGCGTTTGGAAATGTGCATGGCGTTTACTCCCCAGGCAATGTAGAGTTGCGCCCGGATATTCTAAAAAATAGCCAGAAATATGTTGCACAAAAATTAGGATTGAGTGAAGATGATAAGCCTGTAAGCTTTGTATTCCACGGTGGCAGCGGCTCTCCGAAGAACCAGATAAATGAAACGCTTGATTATGGCGTAATAAAAATGAATATTGATACTGACATGCAATGGGCTTTTTGGGAAGGCATTTTGCATTATTATGAAAAAAATAAACAGTACCTGCAAACGCAGCTTGGCAATCCCGGCGGACATGATAAACCGAATAAAAAATATTATGATCCGCGCGTATGGCTGCGCAAAGGTGAAGACAATTTTGTAAAACGTTTGGAAGAAGCCTTCAACGATCTTAACTGCATTGGGAGAAATAAGTAAATCAATTCAGACTTTCAATGTTTTTATGCAATCACTTCATTATTCATTAATCTTCTGGTTAATTCAGGAAAACGTAAAACAGCAGCTATCCAAACAAGACATTCAATAATAATAGGCATATAAACCGGAAGTCCATGTTCTACATGTGTTGCGATGGCACCGCCAAGATAGGATGCAACTAATAAGGTACCCAAAATACCGGTTCTGTTTATCATGAATAAAATAACTGCTGCTAACTCAAGTGCACCAAAAAATTGCAAAGTTGGCATTGAAATTCCGAATGTTGCTGCTGCTTTTATAGTTTCATCATTTGTAGTAAATTTCATGTAAGCACTCAAAGCAAAAACCAGTGCTACTAAAATTGTAATTATCCAACCGATTATATTTTTTGTTTTTTGTGTCATGATATATTTTTAGTAAAAAATAAAACAAGATTCCAAAACTAAATGTAAAATAATTCTATAATGAAAGGAGATGAATAAAAACTAAGTTATTATGTTAATCCATGAATGAGTTTCTCAAAATAGGATGCGGCTGATACCAACCTGCTGCCGTACCAGCTAAACATTTCACCATCAACCAATATAACTTTTGCATTTGGCAGAACAGCTTTCACTTCGTCAATATGTTTTTGTTTAAAAGGATATGGTTCGGATGATAATAAAACAAGCCCGCAATTAAGTGTTGCAAGTTTTTCAATAGAAATTTCAGGATAACGTTTTTCATTTTCATAAACATTCTGAAAGCCGCAGCAGCGCAGCATTTCAGCGATGAATGTATCGCCGCCTACAGTCATGTATGGGTTTTTCCAAATGAGGTAAATGGTTTTAGGTTTGCAATTTATGGTTTGGAGTTGTGAGAATGTTTCTTTGATTTTTCGAATGATAACTTTTGAATTTTGATGTTTGTTTGTCATGCTTCCAACATTTTCTATCATTTGCAAAGCATCATTCAAAGTATTTACATTGCTCACATAAACAGGAAAATATTTTCCGAGTTCTTCAATTTGTGCCTGCTCATTTTCTTCTTTATTGGCAATTATTAAATCAGGTGAAAGTGATCTTATTTTTTCAATGTTAAGATTTTTTGTTCCGCCAATTTTTATTTTTGTTTCAAACCATTTTTGAGGATGTACACAAAACTTTGTGATGCCAATTACTTCATCATTCAACCCAAGAGAAAATAATAATTCGGTTTGAGAAGGCACGAGTGAAATAATACGCCTTGGATGATCTTCAATCCAAATTTTTCTTCCCAAGTGATCAACACATTCTTTCATCTAAGCAATTTACTATTTCTTCCCAGCTATTATTTTAATGATTATTTCATTTGGCTGTTACAATAAATTCTTTATTTACGATTAATTTTATCGCCTTAAATACCTAAGCTGCAGAATACAATCCTGCAAATACAACTTGAAGAAAGCATTTTTACAATGCTGCTTTATTATTAACTAACGCTAAAAAAATTTCGATGAAATCAAAATTTACATGCTTGCTTTTTATTGGCTGCTTATTTTTCTCTTCACAAATTATTGCCCAAACACCTGTAAAAAATATGAGCTCCACAAATGGAACTGTGTATGCAGTTTACAAAAATGGAAGCAAATATTATGTTGGAGGAAATTTTAGTTATGTCGGTTTAATGACAGGAGCTGCTGCATTAACAACAGCAAACAAAGACTATCCTGACATGACTTTTCCGGGATTTAATTATTCCGTCAGAGCCATTATCTCCGACGGAAGCAATGGATGGTATATCGGCGGTTTTTTTACGCAGTATGATGGGATAGCTTCGAACTCTTTAGTGCATGTACTTGGCAACAAAACTATTGATGCATCTTTTGCACCACAGACATTTAACAGTGGCGTGTATGCATTATACAAAAAGGGAAATATTTTATATGTTGGTGGAGCTTTTACTTCAATAGGTTCTATCACGCGAAATTATATTGCAGCATTAAATGCTTCGACTGGTGCTTTACAATCTTTTGATGCGAATGCAAACAGCAGTGTTTTTGCTTTGTTCGCAGATAACAATAATGTGTATGCGGGCGGCTCTTTCACTACAATCGGTGGTAAATACAAACCCTATTTTGCGGTACTTAATAAAACAAGCGGCAACGCAGTAAATGGTTTTGTTACAGTAAGCAATGCAGTATATTCCATTGCCAATAGCGGAGATACTTTATTACTTGGCGGTGCATTTTCTCAAACAGGATTTCAAACAAATTATATTGCTTCATTAAAAGATACAATAGATATTCCTGATACAGATTTTCCGTATGCAAATGGTCAGATCAAATCTATTATTCCCGATGGAAGTGGCGGCTGGTATGTAGGGGGCAGCTTTACACAAATTGGTGGTGTTGCAAAAAATTATTTGGCACACATCAGTTCATCAAAGTCAATAGACGCCGGCTTTGTAGCGGATTGCAATTCAACAGTGAACACAATTTTAAAGGTCGGAAGTAAACTTTATATTGGTGGATATTTTACTACGGTAAATGGCATTGGAAGAAATTATGCAGCGGAAGTAAATGCAAATACAGGTGTGGTGCAATCATGGAATCCATCTTTTAATAATATAGTAAATTCAATTGGAACTGTAGACTCAAGTATATTAATCGGAGGCAATTTTACCTTAGTTAATAATACATTATTGCGAAGCTATTTAGTTCGTGTAAATAACAGCAATGGCAATGTTGTTGATGGCATTGTAAACGCAAATAATGCCGTGTATAGATTAAAAACTTATGGCGATACTGTTTTTGTTGGAGGTGCATTTAATAAAGTTGGTTTTAGAACTGATTATTTGGCATCGATCAAAACAAATAAAAATATTCCTGATCAAACATTTCCAAATGCTAACGGAGCAATTAATTGCATTATTTCAGATGGAAATAATGGTTGGTATATTTCAGGAAGCTTTACTTTAATTGGTGGTATTTCTAAAAATTATATCGCTCACATTCTTTCAAACAAAACTGTAGATGCTTCTTTTGATGTTCAGAGCAACAGCACAATATTTTCGATGGTTAAAGATGGAAGTAAATTATATATCGGGGGATATTTTACTACCATTGTCGGTACTACAAGAAATTATCTGGCTTGTGTAAATGCAAATACGGGCGCTTTACAAAGCTGGAATCCGCAAGCAAATAATGTTGTTTTTTCTCTCTCTCAAACTGATACAACAATTATTGCCGGTGGCGCTTTTTCAACCATTGCAGGTAAAAACGCATATAGGTTTGCAGTTATCAGTAAGTCTTCGGGTAACCCGGTGTCAGGGTTTATGGGATATAACTCTACCGTAGAAAGTGTGAGTGTAACAGGAGATTCGCTTTTAGCCGGTGGTTACTTTACTCAATCAGGTTATTATAGTCCTTATTCTGCTAAAATTTCTACTTCGTCAGTTATTCCTGACAATAATTTTCCGGTAACTAATGGATTGATACGAACAATCATACCTGATGGAAGCGGCAACTATTATGTTGGCGGAGATTTCACGACAATTGGCGGAATTTCTCAGTCATATCTCGCCAAGCTTAATTCATCATACCAACTTATTACATCCTGGGCGCCAGCCGTAAATGGCAGTGTGTATTCCATGTGCCTCTCCGGCAATACACTTTATATCGCAGGAACTTTTACCGTTAATAATGGTGTAACGCATCAATATATCGGAGCAATAGGAACGGCAAATCCGGGAGCCAATAAAACTTTCAATTCAAATTTGAACAGCACGGTTAATTCCATTGCAACTGATGGAACAAATATTTACGCTTGCGGCTACTTTACGCAAGTGAATGGAACAACAACAAGAAATCGTTTTGCAAAATTTGATGCAAATGGAAATTTGGATGCTTCGTGGGATCCAAACGCAAACAGCACAGGACAAACGCTTATAGTTTCAGGAAGCAACATTTTTGCAGGAGGTTCTTTTACAACAATAGGCACTTCAACCGTAAATTATCTTACAAAATTAAATAACACAACAGGCGCAGCATCTTCATGGGCAACCACAAACAGTACAGTTTATTCTTTACTGCTCGATGGAACAACCTGCTATATTGGTGGCTCTTTTACAACATTGGGGGGTTCGGGAAGAAATTATTTAGGCAGCGTTTCAACTTCATCGGGAGCGGTAACATCTTTCAATCCAAACCCTAACAGCAGTGTTTATTGTTTAGCAGAAAGTGGAAATATTTTATACTATGGCGGTCAATTTACAAATGTAAATGGTATATCAAGAAATTATCTTGCTGCAACCAATGTTTCCTCAGGTAATTTGCAATCCTGGAATCCGACGGCTAACAATTCAGTGTACGCATTAATGGTTGATCCTTCACAAAATATAATTGTAGGAGGAAATTTTTCTGCTCTTGATGAAACGCCGCATTCTTATGCAAATATTATCAGGTATTCAACAGGCGCTTCAACTTCATGGTCGCCAACGATAGATAACCTTGTAACCTCAATCACTACTAATGGATCTGACATTTTAATTGGTGGAAGTTTTCATAACATAAACGCTACCGAAAGAGATGGATTTGCGGCTTTTAATTTGAATAACGGCTCGCTAAATTCGCTGAATTTTAATTTGTCTAAAGGAGGTTCACCTTCATCCGCTTATGTTACAAGCGTGTTTGCAAATTCAAAAACAATTTATGTTGGTGGAAACTTTGATGAAGGCAATGGCAAAACAAGAAACGACTTTGCAGGTCTTACAATTAAATCAAATGCCATTACAAAAACAGATCCTTCGCCTGATGGTATTGTGAATGCAATTATTATAAATGGTTCTTCAGTTATGTATGGAGGTTCTTTTAATTATTCTCAATATCAAAATAGAAATTATCTTGCTTTATTTGAAAATAAATCTGGTATCACAGGCTCATGGAATCCTGCCCCCGATTCTTATGTTTATGATCTTGCATTAAACTCCAAAAATATTTATGCCGCTGGTATTTTTGATAATATCGGCAGTATTCCGAAACAAGGAGTAGCATCTTTTAAAATATCAAATGGAACTTTAAATTCATGGTCAGCCAGTCTTAGTTTAAATGGCAATCCTTCGTCCGCAGATTGCTACTCCATTGCAGCAAACGATAGTGATGTATATGTTGGTGGAAATTTTGATAAGTCAGGAAGCACCACAAGAAATTATATTGCAAAGTTTGATGCAAATAATGCGAATTTATTAAGCTGGAACCCACAACTAAATTCTTATCCAAATACAATTGCACTTAATAATGATGATGTAACTATTGGTGGAAACTTCACTTTTGCTCAGTATCAGGTAAGAAACTATTTGTCTGCATTGAGCATTTCGAAAGGTTTGATAAACAGTTGGAATCCGAATCCGGATTCTTATGTGTATGGCATTGCCACAAATTACAATAGAATATTTGCTGTTGGTTTGTTTGATAATGTTGCATCAATAGCACATGATGGCGCAGCAGCATTCAATCTTAATACCGGCGCATTACTTTCATGGAACCCGCAATTATCAAGAAGCGGTTCTGCAACAAGCGCAGATCTATACGCTGTAGCTGCAGATTCAAACAATGTTTATCTTGGCGGCAACTTTGATATGGTTGGTACAACTGCAAGAAATTTTGTTGCTGCTGTATCAACATCAAATGCAACATTACAATCCTGGAATCCTTCAACAAACGCACTTGTTCGCAGTATTGCAGAAAATGGAAATAATATTTTAATTGGCGGAGATTTTAATTTTTGCAAAGGAGGCGCCAGGCAATATGTTGCACAAATAGATTCTGCAACCGGCTTAATAACATCGTGGAATCCCGCGCCCAATTCTACTGTTTATGCCATCACGCAAAATGGAAGTAATATTTATCTCGGAGGAAATTTCTCACAACTTGCAGGCCTCACAAGAACAGCGCTTGGTGCAGTAAATGCAAGCACAGCAGTAGCAACCAATTTCGATCCTGTAGTTCAGTACAATGGTTCTACCGGAACCGTTTATTCACTTGCATTTGATGGTTCCGGAATACTGTATGTTGGCGGAAGTTTTAACTCAGTAAAAACAACGACAAGAAACTTTGCGGCTGCCCTTTCAACAAGTGGCACAGGAAGTTTACAAAACTGGGATCCTAATGCAAATGCGGCAATAAAAGCAATTGCAATAAATGGTTCTACGATTTTTTTAGGTGGAAATTTTACAACATTAAATGGAACAACCCGTAATTATTTGGCATCGGTTGATAATGCTTCCGGCACTGCAACATCCTTTAATCCAAACATGAACAGTCTTGTAAATGCATTAACTACCAATGGTAATAACTTATATGTTGGTGGATATTTTTCAACTGCAGGAGGTACAACAAGAAATTATCTTGCATCGTATAATATGAATACAAGTGCATTAAATTCCTGGAATCCAAATGCAAATAATGTTATCTCAGCACTTTCTGCAGAGCAGGATACAATATATGCAGGCGGAAGTTTCACACAATTGAATGGCGCCTCAAATCAATACGTAGCAGGCATTGCAGGTTCAGCGGGCACGTCAATAATAAACTTTTCCGCGTTACCAAATAATACATTGTTGAGTGATTATGCGGCTAATGGTGTTTTACTGACAGGTGGAAATTTTACAATTATCAATGGAAAATCTTATGGATATTTTGCGGTTTATAATCTTCCGGGAAATACAGGAGTATCTCATAAAAATGAATCATTGGAAGATGTAATGCAAATTATAACAGCAAAATCAACAACGATTAATCTGTCTATTTATCCAAATCCGGTTACTACTAATAAATTGAATATCCGGTTAAATAATAATGAGGATAAAAATTTAAGTATAAAAATAATTTCATTAGCCGGAACGAAAATTTTGGAAAAAGAAATTCAGGCAGTAAAAGGAACGAATCTTATAACTATATCATTGCCGCAAATAACTGCAGGCATATATAAAATTATAATTACCGGAGAAACAACCAAACTCAACAGCCAGTTTATGATGAAATAAAAATTGTTGGGGTTTTAATTTAATCGCCCTGCATCTGCGGGGCGATTTTTTTTGGTATAATAAAATGTATAAACTAAATTATTTCAACACTTCATTTAGCTTTTCAATTAATTGTTCTCCGCGCAGATTTTTTGCAATGATTATTCCATTTGGATCAATTAAAATATTTTGTGGAATTGATTTTATATGATAAGCCTGCGCAGCTTCATTGCCCCAATATTTCAAATCACTCACTTCAGTCCAGGTTAATTTATCAGCATTAATTGCATTCACCCAGCCATTTCTTTCCTGATCAAGCGATACACCAAGAATAGTAAAATTTTTATTTTTGAATTCATTATATGCAGCCACCACATTCGGATTTTCCATTCTGCATGGCTTGCACCAGCTTGCCCAAAAATCAACCAACACATATTTTCCTTTGAATTCTGATAGAGAAATATTTTTTCCCGAAGTATCTTTTTGAACGAACTCAATCGCCGGAGTGCCCACTGCGCCTACTTTTGCATCGGCAATAACTTCTTTTAAATTTCTTGCAAATTGATTTTGTAATCCATCACCCGATAAAAGATTATATCTTTTTTCAAGCAACAATACATCTTTGTTTGGATCAACATCATAAGAATAGGCAAGCACTAAAGCCGCGACAGGAGATGTTTTTTTTCTTGCAAGAAATTGATCTATGCTTGTTTGATAAATATTATAAGCAGTATTAAGCATGATAACGATAGAATCGTGTGATCCTTGTGTTGACGAGGCTTGTAGCTCTTTCTGATAATAATCTACATAATCAAATAAAGGTTTAATGTGGTACAAAAACTCTTCGTAATCATAATTCGTTTCAGAACCGGTAATTTTTATATCAGAGAAATCATCATTATTCCCTGTGATAAAAACATGATCATTTCCCATAAATAAAACAAGCCGTTTATTCAGCGAAGGAAAATTAATAACGCGTGAATCAACTTCTTTTACTTTTCCTTTAAGGATAAATTTTCCATTCACAACTTTTGCTTTTGCGATCGTATCAGTTTCAGAAAAACCGGTCATATAAACGAAAGTATTTTCAGGTAAGTTTCTAATCTGTGCGTCAATAACAAAACCTTCAGATGCAATCGCAGCCTTAGTTTGAGCATGCACTGAAAGTGAAAACATCATTGCAAACAAAACAAAACTCCCTTGTATATTTTTTGATAAACTCATTTCGCAAATTATTAAAAACTATTAACGTAAGATGGAGGATAAAAATTTTTCTGTTGCTTCTTCAATATCATTCGCATGCTCAATTGCTTTTATATAAGCGCTTCCAATGATTGCACCGTTTACATACTTGCAGGCGCTTTCAAATGTTGCTTTGTCTTTTATTCCAAAGCCAACAAGCACAGGATTTTTTAAATGCATGTTGAAAAGTCTTTGCAAATATTTTCCCACTGCATTAAAATCTTTTTCATTTCCTGTTGTTGATGAAGATGAAACTGCATACAAAAATCCTGAACTTAATTCATCTAATTTTTTTATCCTTGCTTCAGAGGTTTCTGGGGTAATAAGAAAGATAAAATCCAATCTATGTTTTCTTATGATAGCTCCGTATTCATTTTCAAATTCATGTTCAGGCAAGTCAGGAAGTATCAATCCGTCAATGCCAACTTCAGCAGCAGCAGCACAAAATCTTTCAAAGCCATATTGCAAAACAGGATTCATGTAACCCATCAAAATAACAGGAACAGAAATTTCATTTCTGAAATTTTTTAATTGTTCAAATAAAATTTTTATTGTCATGCCATTGCTCAAAGCCTTACTGCCGCTGAGTTGTATCACTTCACCGTCTGCAAGCGGATCGCTGTATGGCATACCGAGCTCAATCAAATCTGCGCCGCTTTTTTGCAAAGCATTCATTACTTTTATTGTGTTGTCAAGTTTGGGGAAACCGGCAGTGCAATAAATATTCAGCACTTGTTCTTTCTTGTTTTCAAATAATTTTTTTATCCTGCTCATTAAAAAAAGTCTATTTCTAAAATGAAACTAAAGCTCCACAGATTACCAACCGATAAGCATTGCGACCTGCCTGCGGCAGGCACGCGCACGAGGATTCTATAAAAACAAAGCTGGTATCAAAATCTTTCATTCTTAATTCCTAATTTTTTAATTCAATTCATAATTGTTTCATGTAAGTCGCCAGATCCTTATCTCCTCTCCCGCTCAAACATACTACTACAATATCATTTTGTTTGAACTTCATTTGCTTAATTGCAGACAGCGCGTGCGCACTTTCCAGCGCAGGAATTATGCCTTCAAGTTTTGTTAATTCAAACGCCGCCTGCAATGCTTCATCATCAGTTGCACTCAAAAATTTTGCGCGACCGCTTTCATGCAAATGCGCATGCATCGGACCAATGCCCGGATAATCCAACCCCGCTGAAATACTGTGTGGCTCTACAACCTGGCCATCTTCAGTTTGCATCACGAGGCTTTTACTTCCATGCAGCACCCCGCTTTTTCCAAGCTGTGTTGTGGCTGCACTGTGACCACTTTTTACACCAAGTCCTGCAGCTTCAACAGCAATTAACTGCACATTTGCATCATCCAAAAAATGATAGAAAGCGCCCGCCGCATTGCTTCCGCCGCCAACACAAGCCATCACATAATTCGGAAATTCACTTCCGATTTTTTCTTTCAATTGCCACTTTATTTCTTCACTGATAATGCTTTGAAAACGCGCCACCATATCAGGATAAGGATGCGGACCAACCACACTTCCGATAACATAATGCGTGTCGTTCGGATTATTTATCCAGTCGCGGATAGCTTCATTCGTAGCGTCTTTTAAAGTCTGACTTCCGCTTTTTGCAGGAACAACTTTTGCCCCGAGCATCTTCATGCGCGCAACATTCGGCGCCTGCCGTTCAATATCTTTCACGCCCATGTACACGATGCATTCAATGCCTTTCAATGCGCAAACAGTTGCAGTTGCCACGCCATGCTGACCGGCGCCAGTCTCAGCAATGATGCGGGTTTTACCCAATCTTTGCGCCAGCAAAACCTGGCCAATTGCGTTATTAATTTTATGCGCACCGGTATGATTTAAGTCTTCGCGCTTCAAAAAGATCTTCGTGTTATACTTCGCACTCAAACGCTCCGCAAAGAACAGCGGCGTTGGTCTTCCCACATAATCTTTCAGCAGCGCATGATATTCTTTCACAAAATTTTCTTCATACATTATCTGCAAATATTTTTCGCGCAGCTCTTCCACATTTCTATGCAGCATCTCCGGAATGTACGCCCCGCCGAAGTTTCCGTAATAACCAAAAATATTGGGCTGTTTATAAGTGCCTTTATTATTTGAAGTCGTAATGTTTATCATCACACGTTGTTTATTCGGTTTTATTTTTATGAGCCAAACTGATTGCTGCTATTAAGCTTCAGCGGCGTTGGCACCGTTGAAATGATTGCATGAATTGAGCAATAAGTTTAGTCCTTTCAGATAATCTTCTCCATAAAATCAAATCCACGATCTACAATTTACTTTCATCCCGCTCCAATTTACTTTCATCCCACTTCAATTTATTTCCATCCCGCTCCAATTTACTTTCATCCCGCTTCAATTTACTTCCATCCCGCTTCATTTTAGCTTCATCCCGCTTCAATTTACCTTCATCCCGCTTCAATTTACTTCCATCCCGCTCCAATTTAAGGCAACCGAATAATCAAATCATAGAATTTTCTCCATAAAGATCAAATCCAGCCATCGGTCGAACTTATAACCAACCTCTTTAAAATGCGCCACTTCAACAAAGCCAAATTTTTTATGAAGTTCAATGCTGATATCATTTGTGGCATCAATGCCCGCAACAATTGCATGCAGTTTCATCTTCTGTGCCTCATCGATCAAAGGCTGCATTAATAACTTGCTGATGCCTCTTCCCCGATAAGCCGCATGTACATAAACAGAATTCTCGACGGTGTATTTATATGCCTGCCAATTCCTGAACGGACCAAACGTACTGAAGCCAACGATCACATCTCCTTCTTCAGCCACAAACACCGGCAAGCCTTGCTGTTGCTTGGTTTCAAACCATTCAAGCCGCATCTCCAAAGTATGCGGATCATATTGATAAACCGCAGTTGTGTTTGCAATTATTTCATTATAAATATCAAGCAACTGCTGCAGATCTTGTGTTATGGCATTTCGAATTGTAATCATTGAACAGGATATTAATTATTCAATAGCTCAGCAAATTTCTTTATCAAACTCATATCCTTTATCCCCGGCACAATTTCAAATTTACTGTTGATATCAACCGCAAACAGATCTTTAGCGACAGGATAAGTTGCAAATTCTTTCAACACATCTACATCATTCGAATCAATGCCACCACTGAGAAAAAATGGTTGGTGAATGTTTAAATTTTTCAACTTTTGCCAGTCAAATTTTTGTCCGCTTCCCCCGTAAGATTCGCTTCCCGTATCGAACATAAACATATCAACCACATCCACATAATCTTTTATTTTCCATTCAATATTGTCATCGTCATTTATTCTGAAAGCCTTGATAACACTGATATAATTTGAAATCTTTTCACAATAACGCGGCGTTTCATCTCCATGCAATTGCACAAGATACAAACCGCAAGCATCAACGATGCGCAACAATTCTTCAGGATTTTCATTTACAAAAACACCAACTTTATTGATGCCTTTAATCTTTTTAATTTCTTCCGCAGGCATACTTTTAAAAACAAAGCGTGGGGATTTTGGATAAAAAATAAATCCTGCAAAATCAATTTGCATTTCGTTCAATTCCTTTGCCTGTGCGGCTTTCGTGATACCGCAAACTTTTATTCTCATGCTGATGCTGCTTTGAGTGCTTCAATAAATTCAGCAAAAGCAATCGTTGGGTCGGGCTGTTTCATAAAAAATTCACCCATCAAAAATCCTTTGAAACCCGCGTTGCGTAAAGTTATTATTGTTTCAATATTTTGAATACCGCTTTCTGCAATCACAATTTTATTGTCAGGAATTTGTCCAAACAACTTGATGGAAGTTTCAATGCTTACTTCAAAATTTTTTAGATTTCTATTATTGATTCCTATTAAATCTGCCTCATCGCAGATATGCTCAAGCTCGCTCTCATCATGGATTTCAAGCAATACTTCAAGCGACAATGATTTTGCTTTTTGCGTCAATCTTTTCACTTCTTCTTTTGATAAACATGCAGCGATTAATAAAATAACATCAGCGCCAATTCCTTTTGCTTCTTCAATCTGGTTATCATCAATAATAAAATCTTTGCGTAGCAAAGGCGTTGAAACAGTTTCTCTTGCAAGCATCAGATCATCATTCGTTCCGCCAAAATATTTTTCATCTGTTAAGACTGAAATGCCCGCTGCGCCTACATCGTAGGCTGATACAACATCTTCAACCCTTGCAGTTACATTTATCATTCCTTTCGATGGTGACCTTCTTTTAAACTCTGCAATGATGCCGCAAGAATTTTTCTCAAGTAAAGAATTTTTCAAAGACAATCTTTCTTTTTTGTAATGCGGAAATGTTTTCCAAACATCAACAGGAAATAATTGCTTCTTAAGTTCAACTTCTTTTCTTTTATGCGCAATTATTTCTTCCAAAATATTCATTGCAAAGCAATTAATTTTTGTAATGATTGATATGCTTTGCCACTTTCCAAACTTTCAACAGCAGCATTGTAAGCATTATCATAATCTGAATATTTTTCTGTGCAAACCAGCGCCATTGCTGCATTTGCTAGCACAACAGCATTTTGCGACCAGCTTCCTTCGCCTTTAATTATCTTTAAAAAAATCTTAGCGGCATCTTCTGCATTATTGCCTCCATAAATATCTTGCGGCTCAACCAATCGCTTTCCAAGTTGCTCTGCCGAATAAATTTTTTCTCCATTTTTTGTTATCACTTTTGTATCATTCGTCAAAGTAATTTCGTCATACCCATCAAGGTTATGAATGATAGTAAATGATTTTCCTGTTTGCTGCAGGAGATAATTATAGATCCTTGCCATCTCCAAATTATAAACACCAACAAGCTGAAACGCAGGCGCAGCAGGGTTTACCATCGGTCCGAGCATATTAAAAAATGTACGCACGCCTAAATTTTTTCTTATTGTCCCTACAACTTTTAATGCAGGATGAAATATCGGCGCATGTAAAAAACAAATATTTGCCTCATCAATTTCTTTGATCAGTTTATCATTATCACTTTTAAATTTATATCCCATTTGTTCCATCACATTCGATGAACCGCTAACAGAAGTTGCGCCATAATTTCCATGCTTCGCAACTTTTTGCCCGGAACCTGCAACAATAAAACAAGCAAGTGTTGAGATATTAAATGTATTCTTGCCATCCCCGCCGGTACCAACAATATCAATGGTTTCAGCGTTTTTAAGATCAACCTTCACACACAATTCAAGCAATGCATCTCTAAAGCCCTGCAATTCTTCGATCGTAATACTGCGCATCAAATAAATAGTGATAAAAGCAGCAATTTCACTTTCGTTATACATGCCTTTCGAAATGTTTATAAGCACTTCTTTTGCCTGTTCTTTCGAAAGGGTTTTGTATTCCAATAAATATTGTAAGATTTTTTTCATGATAATTTTTTGATACCAACTTTACTTTTCATAGCATCTTCGTGCGCCTGCCTGCCGCAGGCAGGTCGCAATCCTTTCATCGTTCGCCTATCTATTAAACTTCAGTTTCAATTTGCATCTTCAACCAATTTCTCATAATCCTTTCTCCGCTTGGTGTGAGCACACTTTCCGGATGAAACTGCACGCCCTGCACATCAAATGTTTTATGTTGTAATGCCATGATAAAGCCATTTTCATCTTCTGCAGTTATCTCTAAATCATTTGGAAAATTTTCTTTACTCACAATCCAACTATGATAACGTCCAACTTTAAAATGCGTTGGTAATCCTTCAAACAAATCATTTTTTATTTTTGACTTATTATCTTTCACTTCAATCTGTGTGGCCACTCCATGAAACACTGTTGACAAATTTGTAAGCTTTCCACCAAATGCTTCGCCAATCGCCTGATGTCCCAAACACACGCCCAGTATAGGTTTGCTTGAAGCATATTCTTTTATCAATGGCAATAATAATCCTGCTTCTTCAGGAATGCCGGGACCAGGCGATAAAATTATTCTGTCATATTCATTTACTTTTTCCAAGGCAATTTTATCATTGCGAAACACATCAACTTTTTCATGCGTTATCTTTTCAACCAAATGAACAAGATTATAAGTGAAAGAATCGTAGTTATCTAAAATTAAAATTTTCATTATAAGTTATGAGTTATAAATTATAAGTTATTTAATCGTTTTTTTTGTAGTAATGATTGCACTTCGCAACATTTTCAACAATTCAAACGCTTCTTTATAAATACTTTCAAACTCTTTCGTTGTTAGATATTCGGTTTGATTTAATAATTCCAACCAATATAAAACTTCATCAGATTCTTTTTGAGCTATGCTGAGCTTATGTATAAAATCAGCTTTACTTTCTCCATTTTGAGCTTCGCGAACCAATGCTCCAATTGATGTTCCACTTCGCAGAAGTTGTTTACTTAAAATAAATTCTTTTTTCTTTTCAGTTAAATATTTATAAAGCTTAACAATACGAATTGCAAAATCAAAACTCTTTTGTTTAATAATCTTATCTCCATTCATAACTCATAATTTATAACTTATAACTGAGTTGCCATTTCAATCGCTTTTTTCAGCGCTCCCAATTTATTATTTACTTCACGTAACTCACTCTCAGCCTGAGATGCAGCCACAATACCTGCACCTGCCTGGTAAATCAACGTGTTGTCTTTACTTAAAAAAGTGCGTATCATAATTGCCTGGTTACAATCTCCATTGAAACCGATGGAACCAATACAGCCGCCATAATAACTTCTTGCTGTTGGTTCATTCTCATCAATCAATTGCATGGCTTTAAATTTTGGCGCACCACTTAAAGTGCCTGCAGGAAATGTTGCCGCCATCAAATGAAAAGGATTTGTTTTTTTTTCAACATTACCTGTTACCTCACTTACCAAATGAATGACATGAGAATAATATTGCACCTGCCTGTAACTGCTAACATGAACATTCGTGCAAGCTCTGCTTAAATCATTTCTTGCAAGATCTACAAGCATTGTATGTTCTGCATTTTCTTTTTCGTCCTGTAATAAAACTTCGGCAAGCGCAGTATCTTTTTCATCATCTCCAGTTCTTTTAAAAGTTCCTGCGATCGGGTGTACGATCGCTTTTCCGTTCTGAATGATGAGCTGCGATTCAGGACTGCTGCCGATCAATTTATAATCTCCGTAATCAAAATAAAAAAGATAAGGCGATGGATTGATGCTGCGCAATGCACGATAAATATTAAACTCATCACCCATAAAATTTTGCTGAAATCTTCTGCTTAAAACTATCTGGAAAACATCTCCGCGATAGCAACTCTGCACTCCTTTTTTTACCATTGCTATATAAGCTTCATCGCTCAGATTGCTTGTTTCATTTTGCATTGCTTTGAAAGGATATGTTGGCACATCATTGCTTTTTATCAAAGCTTCCACTACATTTATTTCACTTTCCAAACCTTCTATTTCATTTTCACAAACAAACATTTCATCTTTGAAATGATTGATGATAATAACATATTGATACAACCTATATCGCATCAAAGGAATGGGTGCAGCTTTTTCTTTTGATGATAATTTGATGGTATCAAAAAATTGCACAGCATCATAAGTAGTATATCCAAACAAGCTTTGAGCAATGCGTACAGCTTTTTCTTCCACTTCAGCAACATTAAAAAAATTCATAAAACTCCAGATCATTTCAGGAACGTTGCTGTCTTTTTGCAAACTTTTTTTCTCACGGTTTTGATTGGGATATTTCAGTTCAAGCGAAGCATAATTACTTATTTCAATTCCTGCTACTGCATTAATTCCTAAGATGGAGAAACTATTCTCAGATGCTTTGCTGTCGGCACTTTCCAGCAGAATGGTATCACGAAAGCGATCACGCAAACGCAGGTAAATTCCAACAGGCGTATATACATCGCTCAGCATTTTTTTATACGTTGTTTTTATTTCGATCTTTTTCATTTATCACCTGTTAATTTGTATTCTATGCATCAATGACCAACAAAAAAAAGCCTCAACTATTCGTCGAGGCTCTGGTTATTTAAAACAGCAATGACATCATAAGCCCCGCGAAGAGTTTAAATGCCACCACCAATTTATATTTTTAATTCCTTTCATTACATTGCAAATATGAAACAGAAAATTGAAACAATAAAAAAAATTATGCAGTTTACTTTCCCATATAAATAATCCGATAAATAGTTCCTTTACTATCATCAGTTACATACAGCGAACCATCAGGACCTTGCGCCAATCCGCAGGGACGATGCCTTGCATCTCCGGGACTTCTTACAACATCAGAACCTGCAAAATCATTAGCAAATATTTCCGGCTTGCCGCTTGGCCTACCATCGCGCATGGGCACAAACATTACACAATATCCTTGCTGCACAGGAGTTCTATTCCATGAGCCATGAAATGCTATGAATGCGCCATGCCTGTATCTTTCAGGAAACATATTTCCTGTGTAAAACAATAAACCATCAGGCGCCATGTGACCTGTAAAAGCTACAACAGGATTAATCGCATTCTCACCACCAGTTCTTTTTCCATCGCCGCCGTATTCAGGCATTACCATTTTTTTATTTTGCAGTTCATCATAATAAATATAAGGCCAGCCTGCATCATCACCTTGTTTCAAACGATATAAACATTCCGCAGGAAGTTCATTGCCTTCATTTTCATTATAATATTTTGGAAACAATCCATGCAACTCATCTCTTCCATGTTGCATAGCAAACAATGCATTCACATCATTATTCCATGCAAGGCCAACAACATTGCGCAAGCCTGTTGCATAGCGGATGCCATTGCCATACGTTTGATTTAATTTATCCGTTCTAAACTTCCAGATGCCACCGGCAGAATCTAATATCGGGCAAGGCTTCATTCCCGGCGAACCTTCTGTTCTATCTTTTACCTGGCAAGCGTTTGAATAAGCGCCAACAACTACATAAATATTTCCATCATTATCGAGTGTTATAGCTTTCGCTTCGTGTTCGTTGCGGGCTATTAAACCGGTAATTATTCTTTCAGGTTGTGCAGTATTTATAACATGCCCGTTGGAATCTAATCTATATCGAAAAACTTCCGTGTTTGATGTGGCATACAAGTAACCATTCTTTATAAACATGCCTGTGCCGGTATACTTTCCAAACACATTTTGTACATCCGCTTTTCCATCACCATTATTATCATGCAGAAATACAATGCCGCCATTCTTATACAAATTATCAAGCTTTACATAAATATCTCCCTGCGCTGTAACTGCAATGTGGCGTGCCTTTCCGAAGCCTGTGGCAACAACAAGCGCACCGAAACCCTGTGGCAATTTTAAACCTGCATTATCAGCATCGGGCTTTACAGCATTTAATTTTGCTTCAGAAGAATCTTTTGTAAACGCGTAAACATTAACCATGGAAATTAAAAATGCAAACGCAAGGATAAAACCTTTCATCTTATTTGTTTTATGATTTATAAAGGATGATAAAGACACATTTCGTGCCGCGCAAAACGAAATAGTAAAAATGCCTGATTAAAGATATTTTTGCGCAAACTCATCAACAAAAAAAACAAACAATGCTTTCAACATATATCGGATATATGGCAGCCATCGGCACCACCATTTCTTTTCTTCCGCAGGTAATAAAAACATGGCAAACAAAATCAGCCAAAGATCTTTCGCTCGGCATGTTCCTGATATTTTTTATCGGCACCGCGCTTTGGCTTGCTTACGGAATAATGGTAAACGATAAACCCGTGCTTATTGCCAACTTAGTAACGCTGGTACTCTCCGGTATTATTTTATTTTTTAAGCTGAAGTATGGAAAGGAGTAAACTATTATAGGATAACTCAGTTCGTTCTTTTTTCTATTTCTTTTATCTGTTCTTTTATTTCCCTCATCAAAGTGAGAATAGATTTCAATTCATCGAACGTGGCGTTGTGCTTCGCATGAAAATTAAATTTATTTTCAAGTTCTTTCATCTGTAATTTTAATTCTTCAAGATATTTTTCATCAAGACCACTCATTTTTATAATATTTTAGTTTTAAGAAACGATCGCAACACCAAAAATTAAAGATAATATAAGAAAACATACTACCTTACATTCTCTATAATTTTATTTACCACAACAATTATTATGTGCGCGGAAGATATTAATAACCTGCAGGAAAGATTACGCCAATTAGAAGAAGACCTCTACCAGGGCGCGATTGACCAATTGGAATATGAAAAAATGAAAATTATTTTTATAAAAATTGAAGGCTTGAAAAATAAAATAGAAGAAATTGCAAAGCGCGGACTCAATTAACTCAAAATTCTTCTCTCGATCTCCTCGATCTTATACTTCACCATATTTATTTTCCTAAAAATCTCGCGCAGCTTCCTGTATTCTATTTCCAAAATTTCTCCATTTTTATAATCTTCCGTCAATTCCTGCAGCATAAGGTTAAGATCTTTTAATTTGTTTTTATCTTCTTTGGTCAACATAAGGGGTATGTTTATCTACATAAATCGAAAGCAATACTAAGGTAAAAATTTTGTACAATTTTTGAGATTTTTTTTGTAAACTTATCTATGGAAAAAAATCTGGAACATTTGAAAAATGAATTGGATGATCTGGAGAAGAAATTAGAAGTAGAAATTGATGGCAGAGCCGAGTTGGATGAATTGGAAAAATTAAGAAAAGACATACAGGAAATAAAAGACGAAATAACCAAAATGGCAAAACAATGAGTTATAAGGTATGAGTTATAAGTTACAACCACTTTCCCTCGCCTTTATTACCTTTAGTTACTAACGCTTCGCTCGCAAAGACGGCATTCCTCATTATTTTTAGTTCTTAATTCTTTCAATCACCAGTTTCCCGCCTTCCGCCTCAGGCGCACAAGCCGCGGGAAGACGTTTTCTTACAACTCATCACTCATAACTTATAACTCCTTCCTCCCACAAACAAAAAAGCCGATTCTTAGAAAAGAACCGGCTAAATAAAATCCTTACATAAAAACCAAAAACTAAATTATTGCGGTATCACTGTTTGGGTGGCTGCAGGGCCACTGCCTGCTGTGTTTACTGCATACATGCTTATATCATACGACACACCACTCGGAAGGTCGTAAATTTCTATTTTCTTGCGCGTATCAACAGCAAAATAAATTGTTTTGCCATCAACCGTTATCTCCACTACATTGTCGTTAAAAACTACGTCAACACCTGTAGGCACTGCGCAAACTGCGTAAGCCTTTGCGCCTGGTATTGAGTTTTTGCTATTGGCAATAATAGCACCCTTCTTACCATTGATAGTGGCAGAATAATCTACCGGCCCAATTGGCAACTGCGCAGGAGAAGTTTCTCCTTTGGTAGGCACAAAACCAGCCAGGCGAATAAGAGAAGCATCGCCATTTGCTACACCGCTTACGTAAGTAGCAGTTTTTTCAAAAGCCTCGTCCCATGCTTCTATAAGCCCGGGCAATGCATCAACAGCCGAATGGTTGCCTGAGTTAGCGGCAACTATGCCATCTTTCAGCGCATCATTAGCAGCTTGCAGCTCATCAGTTGAAATGGGAAGGTTTGGAAATTGTTTCGGATTGGCAGAAATACTGTCAATCACCGTTTGACCAAATAATACTTTGGCGTCCGGTTTTTTTCTTTTAAATGCTTTAGAAGCATTTTGCGGAATTTTCATGTGAATTGGAAATTTAAATTTAAAAAAATAAAATTTATTACTGCATGAAAACGAGGATTTAATTAAGCTATTGCCGCAAGGCGATTAAATAAAGATTAAAAGAAAAAAGATCGCACTTGCACTGGCTCCTGTACGACGTGCACGGGGTCATGTACGACGTGCATTGGGTCATGTACGACGTGCATGGGCTGATTTATGTCGTGCATTGGGTCATGTACGACGTGCATGGGCTGATTTATGTCGTGCATGAGGTGATTTATGTCGTGCATGGGCTGATTTATGTCGTGCATGAGGTGATTTACGACGTGCATGGGCTGATTTATGTCGTGCATGAGGTGATTTATGTCGTGCATGAGGTGATTTACGTCGTGCATGAGGTGATTTACGTCGTGCATGGAGGTTTATTAACAGTGAAAAAATCCCGGATTGAAGGGAAGAAGGATGGTTTGGGCGGAAGAATAATTATATATTATGAAAAACAATAAATGTCATTGGCGCAATAACAACCTGTCTGCCGTCGGCAGATATAAAAAGGCGAAGAGTAAAAGATTGAAAATCAATAAAGAATTTTTTGGAGGAGATGTGGGGAGTGTCGTATATTTATGAGTTGGTGGCAATGCGAAAAAAAACGTTTTTGGTGCTAATGAAAATTTCTGGACAATCAACATATTTAGAAAGGACAAAAGCAACAAGCAGACGACAAGAAATTTCAAAAAGACTTTTTAGAAAATAATGGAGACAAACGAATTGACTATCCTTTATAGACCAGTTGGACCCGAAGAACTCGCTTTAATTGAACAATCAGGTTGGAAAAAGTTTCCACCAAGACTTCCTGAACAACCTATTTTTTATCCTGTAATGAATGAAGAATATGCAATTCAAATTGCAAGAGACTGGAATGTTCCTGCATCAGGTTCTGGGTTTGTGACAAAATTTGCTGTTAGGACAGATTATGCAGGTAAATTCGAAATTCAAAATGTTGGCGGAGAAATACATAATGAATTATGGGTGCCAGCTGAAGAACTGGACGAATTTAATAACAACATTGTTGGACAAATTGAAATTACAAAGGAGTTTAGATAATGGCAACAGGCTTACGTGGACGCACAAGCACTGCCACCAACAGTGTGTTTATAAAATTGTGGCGGGACGTTAAGCATTCGGCTTAAAATCGCTATTTTGCTTTTGTCGTTAATTGAAACTGACGTTTTTCAATTGCCACAACTTCAGCCGTTGTTGGTCGCCTGACTAACAACTAAATACAACCTTCACCGCATCTATTTTATCAAGGCAAAAGAAATATTGCCTCAAAGCCGGCAGGGCTTCGTTTCCGCAACGCCACTACAGTTATTCCTTTTGAACAAGCTATCGCAAGTTCAAATTACAACTTCGTCGCAACCGGAATACCTACATGTGGCTTTTGCAGAAACTGGTGGAAATTTATATTTATTAACTTTCAATAATTCCAAATTAGTCGGGGAACTCACAATAGAAATACTAAGTAGAGGGTTACAGTAGCACAACAGCAACATCAAACCGCAGAACAAATGGGCGTACATCATTTGTTCTTGATTTTTTCTTTGGTTCGTTTCATTTGCATCAAGGCGAAAGAAATGAACAGTATATTGCCTCAACGCCGGCGGGCTTCGTTTCCGCAACACCACTACAGTTATTCCTTTTGAACAAGCTATCGCAAGTTCAAATTGCGACTACGTCGCAACCGGAATACCTACATGTGGCTTTTGCAGAAACTGGTAGAAATTTATATTTATTAACTTCAATAATTCCAAATTAGTCGGGGAACTCACAATAGAAATACTGAAGCAGAGGGTTACATTAGCATAACAGCTAAATCCAACCGCAGAACAAATGGGCGTACATCATTTGTTCTTGATTTTTTCTTTGGTTCGTTTCATTTGCATCAAGGCAAAAGAAATGAACAGTATATTGCCTCAAAGCCGGCAGGCTTCGTTTCCGCAATGCCACTACAGTTATTCCTTTTGAACAAGCTTTGCAAGTTCAAATTGCGACTACGTCGCAACCGGAATACCTACATGTGGCTTTTGCAGAAACTGGTAGAAATTTTATTTAATAACTTTCATCAATTCCAATCAGTCGGGGAACTCACAATAGAAATACTAAGTAGAGGGTTACAGTAGCACAACAGCAACATCAAACCGCAGAACAAATGGGCGTACATCATTTGTTCTTGATTTTTTCTTTGGTTCGTTGCATTTGCATCAAGGCAAAAGAAATGAAGAGTATATTTGGGATTGCATGTAATAACAGCAATCTTCGCGTTGGATGCAAGCTTAAATTGACACAGCCTAATGGTAATATCAGTTGACAAAAATTATCGTAAAGAAAACTTAGACAAATTCAATATTCAGATTGAATATTCCCTTCGTTTACTTTTTCTTCGAAATTTTGGTAGCGTACTTCCGATAATAATTTTGGCTTTCATATTAAGCTTTACAGTTCCATTTGTTCCTCATCCAACATATGGATTAGGTGGAAAAGCGCCTGCGACTTTTAGTGATTACACTAATAAAGTTTTTCAAATAGATTACTATTTTTTTCTCATCATGTTAGCAATTATTATTTTGAATTCGTTTTACGAATATTTGCGAGCACATTTTTACAATCGTGCTGGTTACAAAAAAATTGGCAATTTTAAAGTGACTAAGATTTTAAATCTCGGTTATCTTAAAATTGTTCATCTCAACTATGGGCGAAAATTAAAAATTAAAAACGCAGACCGGTATTTTGACGAGTTTATTGTTGGACAAATCGTAGAAATTCAAAGAACAGCAAGCAATAAATTATTAAGTTATAAAGTATTGACATAAAAAGCCTGCCGCCAATAAAAGTATTTGCAATAGCAGGGGGCGACGGAATACCTACATGTGGCTTTTGCAGAAACTGGTAGAAATTTTATTTAATAACTTTCATTACTTCCAAATTAGTCAGGAAACTCACAATAGAAATACAAAGCAGAGGGTTACAGTAGCATAACAGCAACATCAAACCGCAGAACAAATGGGCATACATCATTTGTTCTTGATTTTTTCTTTGGTTCGTTTCTTTTGCATCAAGGCAAAAGAAATATTGCCTCAAAGCCGGCGGGCTTCGTTTCCGCAACGCCACTACAGTTATTCCTTTTGAACAAGCTATCGCAAGTTCAAATTGCGACTATCATCGCAACCGGAATACCTACATGTGGCTTTTGCAGAAACTGGTAGAAATTATATTTATTAACTTTCAATAATTCCAAATTAGTCGGGGAACTCACAATAGAAATACTGAAGCACAGGGTTACAGTATCACAACAGCAACATCAAACCGCAGAACAAATGGGCATACATCATTTGTTCTTGATTTTTTCTTTGGTTCGTTTCATTTGCATCAAGGCAAAAGAAATGAACAGTATATTGCCTCAAAGCCGGCGGGCTTCGTTTCTGCAACGCCACTACAGTTATTCCTTTTGAACAAGCTATCGCAAGTTCAAATTGCGATGTCTCATCGCAACCGGAATACCTACATGTGGCTTTTGCAGAAACTGGTGGAAATTTTATTTAATAACTTTCATCAATTCCAAATCAGTCGGAGAACTCACAATAGAAATACAAAGCAGAGGGTTACAGTAGCACCACAGCAACATCAAACCGCAGAACAAATGGGCGTACATCATTTGTTCTTGATCTTTTCTTTGGTTCGTTTCATTTGCATCAAGGCAAAAGAAATGAACAGTAAATTGCCTCAAAGCCGGCGGGCTTCTAATGCTGACAATATTGCTAACACACTTAATTTAAAAATTGTAGGGGTTTCAGAGGTTTCTAAATATGCAATTGGCTGGAATGATCAAGTTGTTGACCAAGATAAAATGTACACAATTCCAAAAATTGTGAAAGATGAAGAAGTAGAAACGGAAACTTCGTTTAATAATTTTCAAGTTGTTGATCTGGAATTAAACGAAAACATTACTATTGCTTATGAGATTGATCATAAATAAACAACTACTGCCAACAATAAGTGCCTATAAAGTGAATGAGATAATTTTTTACAAGTAATAAAAAAACCTTTGCTTTGTAATAACAAAACTTAACGTATGGAACAGCTTGACCAAACCGAACCAGAAGAACTTAAAATAAGTCTTCCGACTACAGCTTATCTTTCTGAAACTGCTAAATGGGCTAAATTTCTTGCCATCATGGGCTTTATTTTCTGCGGCATCATCATCATCGTTGCTTTTTTTGCAGGAACTATTTTTTCAGGCAGTATGGCAGACAGCAGGTTTTCGGCTTTCGGCGCATTAGGCGGTGTTGGCATTGCAGCGATATATATTGTACTGGGGTTGATCTACTTTTTCCCCTGTTTATATCTTTTCAATTTTGCTTCTAAAATGCAGGCAGCGTTAAGGATCCGCGATCAGGATATATTAGATGAGTCTTTCAAAAATATAAAGTCCTGCTTCAAATTCATGGGCATATTTACCATTGTGCTTCTCTCCTTTTATGTACTGGTAATTATTTTTGCAGTGGTTATGGGTGTGGCGATGCATTAGTATGTGTTGCCAACATAAGAAATTAAATACAGATTGCGTCGCTATGCTCGCAAAGACGGCATTCCTCATTCTTAATTATTAATTATTAATTGTGAATTATTAATTCTCCCTACCTTTCCCGAAACTTTAAACTATGCCAGATTTTGTTTCTTATTGGTGGATAATTGTTCTCCTCATTATTTTTTTCAGTGGGTTGGTTACTGTGCAGCAAGGATATATTTCTGTGATTACCGCGTTTGGCAAATATAGAAGAATCATGGGTCCGGGTTTAAATTTTAAAGTGCCGCTGATAGAGCAGGTATATAAAAGAGTTAGCATTCAAAACCGTTCGGTGGAGCTGGAGTTTCAGGCAGTAACGCTTGACCAGGCAAATGTTTATTTCAAAGCCATGTTATTATATGCCGTACAAAATGCCGATGAAGAAACGATAAAAAAAGTTGCTTTTAAATTCATTAACGATAAAGATCTGATGCAGGCTTTGGTAAGAACTATTGAAGGATCTATCCGCGCCTTCGTTGCTACAAAAAGGCAGGCTGAAATACTTTTATTAAGACGCGATATTGTGGAATTTGTAAAAGAACAGATCGATCATTCGCTGGAAGAATGGGGTTATCATTTGCAGGACCTGCAGATAAACGACATCACTTTCGACCAGGTAATCATGGATAGCATGAGCCGCGTGGTGGCAAGTAATAATTTAAAGGCAGCCGCAGAAAATGAAGGACAGGCTTTGCTTATTACCAAAACAAAAGCAGCAGAAGCAGAAGGTAATGCAATAAAAATTTCTGCGGAAGCAGAGAAAGAAGCTGCACGTTTGCGCGGTCAGGGTGTTGCTTTATTCCGCGAAGAAGTTGCACGTGGTATGAGCCAGGCAGCTGCAGAAATGAAGCAGGCAAATCTTGATACCAATGTTATTCTCTTCAGTATGTGGACGGAAGCAATTAAGAACTTTGCAGAAGTAGGTAGAGGTAATGTCATCTTTCTTGACGGCAGCAATGAAGGCATGCAGAAAACAATGCAGCAAATGATGGCTATGCAAAAGATGGACAGAGACAGGCAGCCGGCTACAGACAAAAAATAAATGCAATAAATAAAATGAATGCCTGCAAATATTGCGGGCATTTTTATTTGAAATAAGATTTTAATTAAGCTGATTTTTTATTACTGAAAAGAAAAATTAAATTGTCTGTTATTTATTAGATGAACAAAACTCATTTCATATTTTTTATTTTTTTCAGTGTAATTCTTCATTCCCTTTCTTTTACCCAACCAATAAATTATAAGCGCACAAGATGCTTGGTTAAAACAATCAACATAGAAGATGGTTTGCTGAACAACAGCATCAATGATATTGTTACAGACACATTTGGCTTTACCTGGATCGCTACCAAAACGGGTTTACAGCGCTACAACGGTTATCGTCTTGAAAACATTGACCCGATAATTGAGAAAAAAATAATTGATCTTAATTATGGTACTTTTCTTTTTAAGACAAAAAATAATATGCTGTTGCTTACCTATAAAAATGGCATACTTATATACAATCCATACCTCAATAAATTTCGCAGGCTTATTTCAATTCCTTCCTTTCCCAACTTATTTTCTCCCATAAAACCTTTGCAGGAAAATGATGAAGGCATTTGGTGTTTGCAGCAAAATGCGGGATTGGTATTGTATGATCTTAATGGAAAGTTGATAAAAAAAATTGCATTGGATAATGATCTTATTCAGCAAATGAATATTGATGGCAGAATAAGAATTGCAGGCAATTCAAACTATATTTTTATCACTATTACAAGTGAAAAAATTTTACAGTTTAATAAAAATACCAGCCAGTATACGATCTTATCTTTTCAGGATCAAACTTTAGATATTACGTGCTCCGAATCAACATTGTTCAGGCTTTCAGAAGATGGTTTAACTGCTATAAATATTCAAAATACTTCAGAAAAACATCAGCTTTCTTTAGAAGCTTTTTCTGAAAACGAAAATTTTATCGGCACTATAATCAACTCAAAAAAATATGGGCTGCTTTTTTCTGTAAACCATCATGTTTTACAAACAGATTCAGCATTTACACAAATAAAAGAGTTAACAACTTTAAATGATAATCCAATTATTTCTTCCGGCTTTATAAATTTTATTTATCCCGATAAGTTCAATAGAATCTGGCTTATAACAAACGATGACATTAAACTTATTCAAAATTTAAAAATTCCTTTTCAGCATTATATTTATGAAAATGCCCCCAATAATTTTATAAGAACCATCTTTTTTGATGAAGATAAAAAGCAACTGCTTGCAGGATGTTTTAATGGAGGTTTACAATTGTATGATAGTTCAAATAATCCTTTATGGGAAAGTCCTTTGCAAACAAAAGATGTAAAAAATATTATTGGCATTGAAAAGATTAATAACGATCATTATTTGATCGCTTCGATGTATGAAGGATTGTATTATTTAACGCTTTCATCAAAAAAGATAGTTCCTGTTTTTATTAAAAAAGAAAATGAAAACATCATTCATACACATAATATACTTTTTAGCAATGATCTGCAACAGCTAGACGACAGCAGTTTTATTTTGTCAACTTTTGATAATGTTGTTGAATTTCATTTGCAGAACGATACACTCAGCAATTATAAAATTATTTTTCACTGGATCAATCAAAATCCTCTAGGTGTTTTTTGCTTTACTGCCGATAAAAGTTTATGGATCGGCTCGATAGGAGGTATAATTTATTGCGTTGGTGTAAATGGCAACATAAAAATTCTTCATGCGCCTGAAAATTATTCCATCCGCTCGATGACAAAAGATATAAACAATAATATATGGGTTGGAACTGACAAAGGTTTATTTGTTTATAACGAAAACGGAAGACTATTAAAGTCAATAACAATTGCTTCCGGTTTACTTAATGATTGCATTTATTCTTTATTACCCGATGATAAAAAAAGTGCTGTATATGCAGGCTCCAATCTTGGAATATCTTATGTAAATCTTAATGGTGTTATTAAAAATTTTACTAAAGAAACAGGTTTGCAAGCCAATGAATTCAACACGCAATGTTCAATAAAAAGTTTGTCCGGTAGATTTTATTTTGGAGGAATAAATGGCATCACAGCATTTCTTCCATCAGAAATATTTTCGCAGGACGATGTTCCATCTATAAAGATTTATGAGCTTGATGTGAATGATGAAAAAATAAAAACTGACTCTTCAGTAGCTGCAAAAAAAATATACACATTGCCTTATGATCAAAATAAAATTAATTTTTCTATTACTACAATTGGTCAGCAAAATGCATCAAGCTATTCTTACGAATACAAAATGAATGGCTATGATAAATACTGGATAGCAACAAATAATGCAGTGAACATTTCTTACAATTTGCCGCCGGGCGATTATCAATTTGAAGCAAGATTAAAAGAAATGAATAATGTTGCTACAACTGTTTTCATAACTATAAAACCACCTTTTTGGAAGACATGGTGGTTCTATATTTTGATGGCGGCTTTATTATTTTTATTAGCATTTCTTTCATTCAGAGCGATCTATCAAAAAAAATATAAATCAAAAGTGCAGGCGCTTTTAGTGCAGCAACAAATCTTCACCGAACGGGAAAGAATAAGCAGAGATCTGCACGATAATATCGGCGCTTATGCAACGGCAATAAGTGCCAATGTTGACGAAATAATATTTCGTTCTAAAGATAAAAATAACCCTGCGATGCAGCGTTTAAAGGAGTCTGCGAGAGATATCATCGTGCATTTAAGAGACTCGATCTGGGCATTGAACAAAGAAAATCAAACAGTAGAAATGCTTGGTGACAGAATAAAAAATTATGTTCAAAAACTGCAGCCATTTTATAGCAATATTCTTTTTGATGTGCAGGAAAAAATTTCACAAAACACATTGCTGTCTTCCATCAATGCACTTCATTTGCTTAGAATAATACAAGAGGCGATACATAATTCCATCAAACACAGTGGCTGTAATAATATCAAAATAATTATTTCATCAGACGAAATTATTACCATAGAAATAATTGATAATGGTGTTGGTATTTCCGAAATGTTAGGCAGCGGCGAGGGAATAAAAAATATGAAATTGCGGGCCGATGAAATTAAATGGAAACTTATTTTGGAAAATAAATTTCCGGGTTGTTGTGTAAAATTAACGGGAAGAGTATTGCAGCAATAATTAAAATTAATTATTGTTTTGATGTACCATTAAAAGCATATTTGCCTGATGAGTATTAAAATTGGGTATGTTGATGATAAGGCCATTAACAGGCAATCTTTCGTTCACAAAATAAAAATGTTGAAAGATGCACAGATTGTAATTATGGCTTGCAATGGCAACGATTATTTGAATCAATTAAAAGGAATGCCGCACAGCCAGTTTCCTGACATTGCTTTTATAGATCTTGAAATGCCCGAAATGGGCGGCATACAAACTATTGGCATTTCCAAAGCATTGTATCCGAATATAAAATGCGTTGTGCTTACCGTTTTTGATGATGATGATAAAATTTTTGAAGCAATAAAAGCCGGCGCAAACGGCTACCTGCTAAAAGATGAAAGTGCCACGTCTATTGAAGATGCCATCCAAAATATTTTGCAATTTGGCGGTGCACCAATGAGTCCGGGAATCGCACGCAAAGCCTTTAATTTACTGGTAAATGCACAGGTTACATTTCCAAATAATAATGAGCAAAATGAAATAAGTGATGAAGTGTTATCAACGCGCGAAAAAGAAATTTTGCATTATACAACTTATGGCTGGGATGCTAAAAGAATTGGTGCGGAACTGGACATAAGCGTTCACACAGTAAGAAAACACATCGCAAACATTTATCAAAAATTGCACGTTACTTCAAAAGCGCAGATCATACAACTTGCTTATAAAAACAATTGGCAAAAAAATATTTAGATCATCTGCATCCTTCCAAATTATTCTTCTAACAAGTTTATTTTACCTTCGCACGCATGTATGAATCAACAACGCAAATGCGTGTTCGCTATGCAGAAACCGATCAGATGAATGTTGTTTATTATGGCAATTACGCACAATATTTTGAGGTTGGTCGTGTAGAAAGCATCAGGCAACTTGGCTATACTTATAAAGATATGGAAGCCGAAGGCGTAATAATGCCTGTGGTAGAATTGAATGTAAGATATTTGCGCCCCGCAACTTATGATGATCTGTTAACAGTGAAAACAATTGTCCGCGACATGCCTCATGATCATCGCATAGAATTTTTCCAGGAAGTATATAATGAAGAAGGAAAATTACTTACGGCAGGCAAAGTGTTGTTGTATTTTTTAAATGAAAAAACAAGAAAGCGAACAACTATGCCTGAAACGCTGAAACATAAGCTGGCTAAGTACTTTGATTGATCTATTTTAAAAAAATGAAGAAAATTACCGCATCAATAATAACTATCGGAGATGAATTATTAATAGGACAAGTTATAGATACCAACAGCGCATGGATGGCGCAGGAATTAAATAAAATCGGAGTATGGGTTCAATATCGGATTGCAGTTGGAGATGTTAAAAAAGATATTCTTTCAGCTTTGGAAAATGAAGGCCTGCGCTCTGATATTATTCTTCTCACAGGTGGTTTGGGACCAACCAAAGATGATATTACCAAAGGAGTTTTGAATGAATTCTTTCATGGAAAATTAATCGTTGATGAGCAGGCATTAGAAAACGTCAAAAACATTTTCTCAAAATATTTAAACCGCCCTTTGCTTGATGTAAATATAAAGCAGGCTGAAGTTCCTGATGTTTGCAACGTTATACAAAACTCACTTGGAACTGCACCTGGAATGTGGTTTGAAAAAAATGGAAAAATTTTTATAAGCATGCCCGGTGTGCCGCATGAAATGAAAGGCATGATGCATAATTATGTTTTAAAAGAATTGCCAAAACATTTTTCAGCACCATTTATTTTACATAAAACTTTACTCACTGCCGGCATTGGCGAATCATTTTTGGCAGAACATATCAAAGAACTGGAAAACAATTTGCCGCAAAATATTAAGCTTGCATATTTGCCAAATTATGGCATGGTGCGCCTGCGGCTTACAGCAACAGGTTATAGTAAAAATGAACTGAAAGAACAGTTAAATAATCAATTCAATCAATTAAAAAAATTAGTCGCAGAATATTTAGTGGTTGATGAAGACATACCAATTGAAGCGTACATCTGCAAACTTTTACAGGAAAAAAATAAAACCATCTCAACGGCTGAAAGCTGCACTGGTGGCTACATTGCGCATTTGTTAACCTCAGTCGCAGGAGCATCTAAATGTTTTTTAGGAAGCATTGTGAGTTATGCAAATGAAGTGAAAGAAAATATTTTATCGGTTGATGAGAGACTGATAATAACTCATGGCGCCGTAAGTGAAGAAACAGTGCTGGCAATGGTTGCAGGAGTTTTACAAAAAATTAAAAGCGATTATGCAATTGCAGTTTCAGGAATTATGGGACCTGATGGCGGAAATGATGAAAAGCCCGTTGGCACTGTTTGGATAGCAGTTGGCAGCAAAGAAAAAACGGAAGCAAAGAAATTTCATTTTCGGTTTGACAGAAAAAGAAACATCGAATTAACTGCAATAAATGCACTCAATTTTTTAAGATCATTTGTGTCGAAAAATTAAGATTTCTTAATTATCATTTATAAATCTTAAAGTAAATTCCTTAAGCTATCATGCAATTTTTAATCTTAATTTTGATGTTGAATTATTCCTAAACAAAAAAATATGTATGGCGATTGTTGATTTAATTATGCCTAAGCTTGGCGAAAGTATTATGGAAGCCACGATTTTAAAATGGCATAAAAAACCAGGCGATTCTGTAAAACAGGATGAAACTGTTTTGGATATTGCTACTGATAAAGTAGACAGCGAAGTGCCATCAACAGATGCAGGAATAATTACAGAAATATTATTTAAAGAAAATGATGTTGTACCGATCGGCACAAGCATAGCACGCATTCAAACATCTGCCAACGGTCTGGCAAAACAACCTGAAACCCAACAGCAATCAGCTCTTCAGCAAAATGATATGGAAGCAGAAAACAGCGTTCCTTATGTTCCGTCTGCGATTAAAGCGGAAGCAACACAAAAAATTGAGGGCGCAAGTTTTTATTCTCCTCTCGTTTTAAATATTGCAAATAGTGAAGGCATTCAATTAAGTGAACTTGAAAAAATTCCTGGAACAGGCAACGAAGGGCGTGTAACTAAAAAAGATATTTTACAGTATGTAGAAAATAAAAAATCAACAGTCAAAGATCAAAAAGAAGAAAGCATTCAAGCTTCACAAATTGTACAACAGAAATCTGAACAATCATTATCCGATATTCCGCAAGAATTAATTATCAAAGAACAACCATCACCCACCTACGAAGGAAATGTTGAGATAATTGAAATGGACAGAATGCGCAAACTTATTGCGAAGCACATGGTTGACAGCAAGCATACCAGCGCACATGTTACATCTTTTGCAGAAGCCGATGTTACAAATATTGTTTTATGGAGAGAAAAAATAAAACATGAATTTGAAAAACGTGAGAACACAAAAATAACTTTCACTCCAATTTTTATTGATTGTTTGGTGCGGGTTATGAAGCGTTACCCAATGATAAACAGTTCTGTTGATGGTGAAAAAATCATCATAAAAAAAGATATAAATATTGGAATGGCTACTGCAATGCCAAATGGAAACCTGATTGTGCCTGTCATTAAAAATGCAGATTATTTAAATTTAGTTGGCTTGAGCAAACAGGTAAACACGCTCGCGAACAACGCGAGAAATAATAAGCTACGACCTGATGATACACAAGGCGGTACTTTTACTTTAACCAATGTTGGAACTTTCGGAAGTCTTATGGGCACGCCAATTATCAACCAACCACAAGTTGCTATACTTGCTGTTGGCGCAATAAAAAAACGACCCGTTGTGATAGAAACAAAACACGGAGATACAATTGGCATACGACACATGATGTATCTTTCGCTGAGCTATGATCATAGAATTATTGATGGCAGTATGGGCGCATCTTTCCTTACCTCAATTTCCAAAGAATTTGAAAATTGGGATGTTGAAAAAAGCTGGTAAATTTTTTTACTAAAATTATTTTCATCAGGCATATCCCATTATTTTTTTGTCATCAATAAATATTTACAAATTAAAAAATGCTATTTTATTTAACTTAGCAATGCATGTCTGAACAGCGATATATTGCTCATTTTGATCTTGATTCTTTTTTTGTAAGTGTTGAAGTTTTAAATAATCCGTCTTTAAAAGATAAGCCTGTAATTGTTGGTGGAAGCCGGGAACGCGGCGTGGTAGCGGCTTGCAGCTATGCAGCACGTGCATTTGGTGTACACAGCGCGATGCCTATGAAAAAAGCGCTGATGTTTTGTCCCGACGCAATTTTGGTTAAAGGCACATATGCAGAGTATTCAAAATATTCAAAAATAGTTACTGATATTATTGCATCGAAAGCGCCACTGTTTCAAAAAGCAAGCATTGATGAATTTTACATTGACCTTACAGGAATGGATAAATATTTTGATGTGTATCAATGGACAATTGATCTGCGAAATGAAATTATTCAACAAACGAATTTGCCTATTTCATTTGGACTTGCATCAAATAAAATGATCGCAAAAATTGCAACGGATGAAGCAAAGCCAAATGGTTTTCTTTTTGTGCAGCCAGGGTTTGAACAGAATTTTTTAGCGCCGCTTCCGGTAAATAAATTTCCCGGAGTTGGCAAACAAACATTCGCATCATTAAAGGCAATGAATATTTTTTTCATAAAAGATATTCTTAATTATTCTGAAGAAGCACTTGAAAATAAATTAGGAAAAATTGGCTCAGAACTTTGGCACAAAGCTCAAGGGAAACATGCAGGAAAAGTTATTCCTTATCACGGTGCAAAATCAATTTCCACAGAAAATACTTTCCAGGAAAATACAAATGAAATGACTTTTTTATTAAGTGAATTGGTGAGAATGACAGAAAAAGTAGCTTATGAATTAAGGCAGGATCAAAAGCTTGCAAAGTGCATCGCAGTGAAAATCCGTTACCCAAATTTTGAAACAACCACGCGACAAACAACCATAAATGCTACATTTAAAGATGATGAATTAATTCCCGCTGCTATGGATTTATTTAAAAAATTATATCGTAAAGAAAATCCTGTTCGATTGTTGGGTGTTCGCTTAAGCGATCTTACGGATCATGTTATGCAGGGAAATTTATTTGATTCAGGAGAAAAGAAAAAAAATTTATACAAAGCAATTGATGAAGTGAAAGATAAATTTGGTAATTATTCATTGCAAAAAGGGCGAGCCATCAAGCAAAAAAAAGAAGGATAATATTTTTTTATTTTATTAGTCCACTTTTTTTGTAGGGAATGTATATCTTTGATTTCTAAAATCAAAAAACATGAGCTTACGTTTAGGAGATGTTTCACCAAATTTTCAGGCAAGTACAACCACCGGCGAAATTGATTTTTATGAATACCTAGGCAATGGCTGGGGCGTTTTATTTTCGCATCCCGCAGATTATACGCCTGTTTGTACCACAGAGCTTGGCAAAACCGCATCGCTAAAAGATGAGTTTGCAAAACGCAATGTAAAGGTGCTTGCCGTAAGCGTTGATCCAATGAATAAACACGAAGGTTGGGTAAAAGATATTAACGAAACACAAAATGTTTTGGTCGATTTCCCGTTGATAGCCGATGAAGACAGACAGGTTGCAGATTTGTACGACATGATTCATCCAAATGCTTCTGCCACTGCAACTGTGCGCTCATTGTTTATAATCGGACCTGATAAATTAGTTAAACTAATTATCACTTATCCTGCATCTACAGGAAGAAATTTTGTAGAGGTTTTGCGTGTGATTGATTCTTTGCAATTAACTGCAAATTATAGCGTAGCAACGCCTGCAGATTGGAAGCATGGTGAAGATGTGATCGTTGTTCCGGCAGTTAGTACAGAAGATGCAATAAAGAAATTTCCAAAAGGTGTAAAGATTGTAAAACCATATTTACGATATACACCACAACCGAATGTTGATTAATATTTTTGAAAGTGAAATTTTATCGTTCAATAAAAAAATATTAGTCTATAACTGCAATAGAATATTGTTTTAATGTAAATTAAAATGTTATGCTTCACTTACCTTTTATTGAGGAATATGTTTCTTCCCATGATATCGCAAGCTCATTAAAATATTTGACAAATCTTTTTCCCGACGGAGGTGTTAAATTTTCATCTTCACTTGGACAAGAAGACCAGGTTTTAACTGACATGATTTTTAGAAACAAACTAGATGTTGAAATTTTTACAATTGATACTGGAAGATTATTTAATGAAACATATAAACTGATTGAACAAACAGAATATCGTTATCAAATAAAAATGAAAGTATATTTTCCTGAAGCAAAAGCTGTGGAAGAATTTATTAATGAAAACGGTATAAACGGTTTTTATCATTCTACTGAAAACAGAAAATCATGCTGCGATATAAGAAAGGTTGAGCCTTTAAACAGAGCATTGAATGGCGCACGTGTTTGGGTGACCGGCTTGCGTGCTGATCAATCAGACAATAGAAAACAAATGCCTTTGGTAGAATGGAATGCCGCAAAAAATTTATACAAATTCAATCCTTTGCTGCACTGGAGCTATGATGAAATCATTGACTACATAAAAGAATATCATGTGCCTTACAATAAATTGCATGATGAAGGTTTTATAAGTATTGGCTGTGCACCTTGCACACGCGCTATAAAAGCAGGCGAAGATATTCGTGCAGGTCGCTGGTGGTGGGAAAGCTCAAAAAAAGAATGCGGCTTGCATGTTGCATAATTTTCAAAAATCATTGGTTAAGTTCAACATCATCTGTGTCAAATAACTCGCGTTCTATTTCTTCCATTTGTACAATATCATAAGCTTCGCTTTCTGTTGGTGTACAATTTATTAAATCAAGTAATCCCATTTCATTAAACTTATCTTCTACAGATTTTTTCATTTCGCAAATAACAAACGAAGTATTGTTTTCATAAAATTCCTGTTGTAACTTTACGATAGATTCTGCTGCTGAAGTTTCAATTTCATTCACATGTTTTAAATTCAGAATCACGTTTTTACTTTCGCTTTCACGGCAAGTTGTTAAAGCGTTTATTAACTCTTCTGTTATATTGACATACAAAATTTCTAAATTCGGCGTTATTACACTAAATTTCTCTCTGGTATCAATTTTGAACTTCATAAAAATAAATTACGTATTTAATAATGATAACAATTGTGTATAACTGCTCAATAGTTTTCGTCAAAAATATTTCTTATAATTGTACAAACACAAATAATGGATAATAACTTTTCAGCACAAGTAAAAGAGATCATTTCGTTTAGCAGAGAAGAAGCTTTAAGATTAGGAAATGATTTTATCGGCACAGAACACTTGCTTCTGGGTTTGATTCGCGAAGGAGAAAATACTGCGATAAAAGTTTTGAAACAACTCAATGTAGATCTATATGAATTGCGCAAAGAGGTAGAGCTGGCAGTAAAAGATAAAACAGGAAAAAATATTGCAAACATCAATAGTTTACCGTTAACCAAACAAGCAGAAAAAGTAATAAGGGTAACGGTTTTAGAAGCGAAGGCATTGAAAAGCCCGCTTGTGGAAACAGAACATTTGATGTTATCAATTTTGAAAAACAAAGAAAATATTGCAACACAAATCTTAGGACAATTTGATGTTGATTATGATATTTTCAGAAACGAAACAGGTATGGTAAGAAGCGATCCGAAAAGCGAATACACGGAAGATAATGATGATGATTTTGATGAAGAAAAAAAGGCCGGTTTTTCTTCACAGCAAAAAAGCAAACAGGCAGCAACAGTAAAAAGTAAGACGCCCGTTCTTGATAATTTCGGGAGAGACATTACACGCTTGGCCGAAAATAATACACTCGATCCCATTGTTGGCCGCGAGTTGGAAATTGAGCGTGTATCTCAAATTTTATCAAGAAGGAAAAAAAATAATCCAATTTTAATCGGTGAACCCGGCGTTGGAAAAACTGCAATTGTTGAAGGCTTGGCACTTCGAATTGTTCAAAGAAAAGTGAGCCGAGTTTTATTTGATAAAAGAGTCATCAGTCTTGATTTGGCTGCTTTGGTTGCGGGCACAAAATATCGCGGACAATTTGAAGAACGAATGAAAGCGATCATGAATGAACTTGAAAAAAATCGTGATGTTATTTTGTTCATCGATGAAATTCATACGATTGTTGGTGCAGGCGGGGCAAGCGGTTCGCTCGATGCAAGTAATATTTTTAAACCGGCTTTAGCACGCGGCGAACTACAATGCATTGGCGCTTCTACATTAGATGAGTATCGTCAATATATTGAAAAAGATGGCGCGCTCGACAGACGTTTTCAAAAGGTAATGGTTGATCCGCCAAGTGTTGATGAAACCATTCAAATTCTTGAAAACATAAAATCTAAATACGAAGATTATCACAACGTTATTTATAGCGATGATGCCATTCACGCATGCGTAAAATTAAGTGACAGATATATGACTGATCGTTTACTTCCTGATAAAGCGATTGATGTTTTGGATGAAGTTGGCGCACGTGTTCACTTAAAAAATATTAATGTTCCTCAAAATATTTTGGATCTTGAAAAGCAAATTGAAGCAATTAAGATCGAAAAAAATAAAGTAGTAAAAAGCCAAAGATTTGAAGAAGCTGCAGCTTTGCGCGATACTGAAAAACGTTTGGGAGAAGAATTAGAAAAAGCGAAAAATTTTTGGGAAGAAGAAAGCAAGCATCGCCGTTATCCGATTGATGAAGAAGCAATTGCTGAAGTAGTAAGCATGATGACGGGTATTCCGGTTAAGAGAATGGTACAGGAAGAAACAGAAAAGTTGCGTAAAATGGGTGATGATATGCAGCAAATGGTCGTTGGGCAGGAAGATGCTATAAGCAAAGTTGTAAAAGCAATTCAAAGAAACAGAGTCGGCTTAAAGGATCCAAGAAAACCAGTTGGTTCATTTATTTTTCTCGGACCAACAGGCGTTGGAAAGACAGAGCTAGCGAGGGCTTTAGCAAGATACATGTTTGACTCTGCAGATTCTTTAATAAGAATTGACATGAGCGAATACATGGAAAAATTTACAGTTAGCAGGTTGGTTGGCGCGCCTCCTGGTTATGTTGGTTATGAAGAAGGCGGACAGTTAACTGAGAAAGTTCGTCGCAAACCTTACAGTGTTATTTTATTGGATGAAATAGAAAAAGCACATCCAGATATTTATAATATTTTATTGCAGGTTTTGGATGATGGTATTTTAACGGATGGTCTTGGAAGAAAAATTGATTTTAAAAATACATTGATCATCATGACATCTAATATTGGCGCAAGGCAATTGAAAGATTTCGGTGACGGTGTTGGTTTTGCAACAGCAGCGCGCACTCAAAACCAGGAAGATAATAACAAAGCTGTTATAGAAAAAGCGCTAAAACGCACATTCTCTCCTGAATTTTTAAACAGAGTTGATGATGTGGTTGTATTCAATTCGCTTACTAAAGAAAATATTTATGTGATCATAGATATTTTAATGAAAGGTGTGCTGAAACGCCTGAATACACTGGGTTTCACGCTGCAATTAACGCAAGAAGCAAAAGATTTTATTGCTGATAAAGGTTATGATGTTCAATTCGGTGCACGTCCTTTACACAGAGCAATTCAGAAATATTTGGAAGATCCACTTGCGGAAGAAATATTAAATCTTCATATAAAAAATGGAGACCTTTTAATCGCAGGATTGGATAAAGAAAACAATAAAATTACTTTTGAGCTTGGCAAAAAAGCCGAAGAGGCAAGTGTTTAAAAAATAAAAAAATTCTGTAAAAAGTTGTCATATCTATGGCGACTTTTTTTATTTACTTTACTCTTGTTGTCAAGATATTTATGCGTGTTCATTCTTATTTTAATACGTCACTAAAAATAATTTCCGCATACGACGGAAAAGTTCCCTTGCATTATTTTCTTAAAGAATATTTTTCAAAAAATAAAAAGCATGGTTCAAGAGACAGAAAGATCATCACACATTTTATTTATTCTTTTTACAGAACCGGTTTTGCATTGAATGATTTGTCTGTAGAAGAAAAATTGAAAGCTGCAATTTTTTTATGCCATAAAAAGCGAGAAGAATTTACTTTTTTATTTAATGATTCATGGATAAAAAACTGGGATGAAAATATAGATGACAGAATACAATTTATCAAGGAAATTTATCCCTTTTTTTCCATCGAAAATATATTTCCATTTGGCAAAGAATTGAGTGAAAGTATTGATAGCATTGAGTTTGCAAATTCTCATCTTCTTCAGCCAAATTTATTTTTACGAATACGAAATGATGATGAACAGGAGGTAATAAAAAAATTAACGGAAAACAAAATTGAATTCAAAAAGATAAAAAATTGCTTAGAAATTTCCAACGGAATAAAAGTTGAAAACATTTTTAGGATGAATAAAGAAGTTGTAGTGCAGGATTATTCATCTCAAAGAGTTGCTGAGATTTTACAATTAATACCTAATGATCACCTGCTTAAAGTTTGGGATTGCTGCGCAGGCAGTGGTGGAAAATCGATATTGGCTTTTGATATTTTAAAAAATATTTTCTTAACTGTTTCGGATGTACGTATATCTATTTTACAAAATCTTAAAAAAAGATTTGAAGATGCAGGCATTAAAAATTATAAATCTTTTTTACTGGATTTAACTACTGATAAAAATTTATTGAATAACAAATACGATTTAATTATTTGCGATGCACCATGCACAGGAAGCGGCACCTGGTTAAGAACGCCGGAACAGTTATTTTTTTTCGCAGAAAATAAAATTGAAGAGTATGAAAATTTGCAAAAGAAAATTGTGAGCAGATCAATTTTAAACTTAAAAAGAGGTGGTTATTTTTTATACATTACCTGTTCAGTTTTCAAAAAAGAAAATCAAGGCGTAACCGATTTTATTCAACAAAACTTTTCATTGAAATTAATAAAGGAAGAAGTATTCAAAGGTTATGAAATGAAGGCTGATACTATGTTTGCAGCGTTATTTATAAATCTGTAAGGCGTTGGGCCTGGTTTTACTTACAAAATATTTTTTCCATGGCTTCCAAAAAAACTCATGCCAACCGGTATTAATATCTTCCGCAAGATTATCTGGAACATTTGCGTGAGTGACGTGAAGCGTTACATCTTCATTTATCGTTTCGAAATACATAATTAAAGTGGAATCGACATCTGACGTATTCCAGTCAGAACCTCTCCAACTTTGCACAATCAATCTATCTTTTATAAGCTGAAGATTTTTTCCTGTAATATATCCATCGTAAGAAGAAAAAGAATCACCTTCTTTTTCTGTGATCTTTGCAGATGAGCCTGTAACGGTTGAATGCAATTTTGCATTTACATAAAGATTGTATAAATCTTTTGCAGAAGTTGCCTTGAAAATTATTTTTTGGTTTATTGTTTTAGGCATTGAATTATTTTAAACTAAATTAATTAATATTATTGATAATTTATTAAACTAAGTTTAATACCATAACTGCCATCCTGGTAAGCTGCCTCAGGATTTATTTGCCAGGTCCAATGTGTAAATTCTTTATAAATTAATCCGATATTTTTTGCATAAACTTCTGTGGCTGAAACATGCTCATAAAAATCAAGCGATTGAGAAAACGGCACATCCGGAACATCAGATGTATCCTGCAAAATTGTTATGGTGCTATCAAGCGTTCCCATCGGCACAGTATAAGATTCATTTACATTTTCATAAGTATAATTCCATCCATCCATAAATTGCACTGTAGATTCAGCTGATTTTGTATCAATATAAGTATTTCCCTGCCATGAAAAACCATTAACAACCGGATCTGCTAATTTTATAAAACGATAATTATTATCATCCATTACTTCTATCGTTGTTGAAGTTGGCGTGATGTAATAAGTAGAAAGATATTGCCATGGCTGCGACTGCAATGTATCTGTAATGAAACGATAAACTCGATAAGAAAGCCTGCCGGAATTATCATAAAAATTTGATTCAATACTATCTTTTAAAAGATAACTGTGTACAACAAGTGCAGAGCCAAAAGGTGCGAGAACAGTGGAATCCAAGCGATACGTATAAGAACTTCCGGCTTGTAAAGGATAATATGCATTTATGGAAATGTAAGGCGGCGATTCTATTTTTTTACAACTATAAAAGAAGAAAAAAATACTTATGAGAAAAATATAAGCGAAATTTTTTTTAGACATTATCAAATAAAAATTTACTATAAAAGTATAACGAAGATGTTGTTCTAAAACGTATAAAACACAAAAAAACCTCTGAAGAATCAGAGGTCGGATTGCCTGCTTGTTGTACTGAATAAATTATTGCTTGTAAATAGTTTCAATTTCATTCATGTCGTCTTCGCAGATTCTTACTGTGCGCAATGTTGCGGTGTTTTCAAGGTGCACGAGATAAATAACCGGCGCATTAGTAACATGTACTTCATTTACCTGAGTTATTTTAAAATCTCCGTAAGCATCAAGCACACGTGTTTTAATATCTTCGGGCAATTTTTCTGCACCGTAGAAATAAATTGTGTGCTGCCAATCACCTTTTTGGTTGTAAGCAACCAAAGCCTTTTTTTCATCGGCAGAGAAAGCAGCAACAAATCCTCCGTCTGCAGCTCTTTCCCATTCTGCATTTGGTGCAGCAGCAAAAGATCTTTTAAAATCTTTTAATGCTCGGCTGCTGATCATTGCTGTTGCAGCAGTGGCTGAGCTTTCATTTTCACCTGCTGAAACAAGTGTTTGGTTAGTTGCAACGGCCAACTGATTGTAATTACCCGCAGTTACCGGGTTTTGTGCATTTGCAACATTAACTAATGCTGCAAAAGCGATGGCTGTTAAAGCCAGGATGGTGTTCTTCATTTTTTTTGTTTTTAGGTTTTGAAAAATTGGTACCAAAATTTAAAGTACCTGTATATTTAATCGTTAACTCTTTAAAAAGGGTAACAACATTTTTTAAAAAATTTTTTTATTTAAAAAGTAGACTTCAAAAAATCGTTGTATAATAATTATATTTGACTAAATACTTTCCCTTTTGACTGATCAGGATTTTGCCATTATCAATGGTTTAAAAGCCAACTACCAGGAAAGAATTGTCCAGGAAAAAAATCTTTACCAGCAATACTATTATTTTATAAGAGAAGGATGCCGCGCGAAAAAAATTTCGCAGGAAGATAGCTTCAATGCATATACAGATGCGGTTTTATCTGTTATACGTAATGTTGTTTCAGAAAAATTTGATGGTCACTCAAGCCTAAAAACATATCTGTTTCAAATATTTTCAAATAAATGTGTTGACTTTATTCGAAGAAATACGACAAATAAAGAGCAGGTGCATTTTAACGTGGCGGACACTGATCTGCTTTTACAAATGCCGGAAGTTGCGAGAAATGCAGTAGAAATAATGATGACAGAAGAAAAACAAAATGCCGTGAAAAAATATATTGAAACAATCGGTGAAAAATGCAAAACTATTTTATTGATGTTTGAAGATGGTTTTTCCGATAAAAAAATTGCCGCAGAATTAAAATATAACAGCGCCGAAGTTGCCAAGATCACAAGATTGCGATGTCTTGAAAAGCTTAAACAAAACATGCAGTCTGTTTTAAAATCAATTTAAAAAAAATCTATTTAAAATAAATATCACTAAAGAAATATAGAATGGAAATACTTGATTACATAGACGCTTATTTTCAGCAAACACTTACCGAAACTGAAAAAGAAGAATTTGAATCGCGATGCAACAACGATAAAGCCTTTGCCGAAGAAGTGGCATTTTATATAACCGCAAGGCAGGGTTTAAAAAATGAATTAAAAGCACAGAAAGAAAAACTTTGGAATACAGAAGAAACGCAAAAACGGGAAGATGTGTTTTTTATAAAACCGTTTAGAAGGATAGCCGACAATAAATGGATTTATGCAGTTGCAGCCTGCATCCTGCTGGCTTTTGGAACTTACTTTTTTGAACGGCCATCAGCAACTCAAAGCCTCGCCGATAATTACATAAAAAATAATTTCACTCAATTAGATATAACGATGGACGGCAGCCGCGATAGCATGCAAAATGCATTGGATAAATATAATAACAAGCAATATGCACAAGCATTGCCAATTTTTAAAGCGATATACAAAAATCATCCTGATAATAATGATGCGCTTGAAGATGAAGGAAAGACTTATCTTGTAACAAAAAATTACGACAGTGCTTTGCAGGCATTCACCGAACTGGAAAATAAAAAACTTTTCAGCAATCCCGGAACTTTTTATAAAGCAATAACTTTATTACGTCGCAATAAAGCAGGCGACAAAGAGACAGCCAAACAACTGTTGACAAAGGTGAGAGATCAACATCTTGAAGGAAGCAAAGAGGCAAATGATTGGTTGAATAAATTTTAAATTTCGGAAACAATAATTCTTCATAATCAAAACAATTTTTATGGAAACAAAAACAGCTTTATTGAAACGAATTCTTGAGGTTTCAATAGACACTAATGAGAGACTTAAACGTATGGATGCCAAAACTACCGGAGGCGACACAGGTCAAAAAAAGCCGCCAGATGCAAAACCCAAAAAACACAAACTTCCTACACCTACGGTTGATGGCGACACCGGACATGGCGGTCCACCGAAAGCAGCTGCCAAAAAAAGAAAATGATTATTTGATAATGTAAAAAAAATGTTTTGAAACATTATCGAAGAATTCTCATTTATTTAAGCATAAGTGTACCAACTTATGCTTTCTGTTTTTCGTGCATAGCACAACAGGATAAAAATTTTCTTCAAACTATAGACCTCATTGAAAATAACAAGGGAACATCTCCAAAAGAAAAATTGATTGATTATTATAACGTAAAAAAAAAATTAGAAACTGCACAATCAATTTCTGATTCTGTCTATGCCGAATTACTTGATAAAATAGGATACACTGAAGTGCTGACATTTCAAAATTATAAGGCAGGAATTCAATATTTAAACCAGGCGATAAAAATCAATAGCACCTCAAAACGAGGTTCTGAATATTTTCTCGTTGCGAATTATATTCATCTTGCATATACCCTTGAAATAATTGGATTGTTAGAAAATGCGGCTTTCGCTTATGATAGTACAATTGTATATGCAATTAAGTTTCCCGATCTTTCCTTTAGAGTTATTTATGCAAGATTAGCAAAGGCGAATATTTTTTTTGATAATGGTGATTATGAAAAAAGCGTTGAGGAATGTATGAATGACATTAATTATTCTCTTGCCAAAAAAGATTCTTCGCTGCTTTTTGAAATATTGAATAAAAAAGCAGAAGCACTTTCTTATGAAAATAAATTAGCGGAATCGCTTGCTGTTTTAAAGACGATTTTAACTGCTGATAAAATGTTGGATAAATATAATTACGCCACTGCATTAAAAACAGAAGCAAGAAATTTTGAAATAGAAAAAAAATTTCAGATAGCTGAAAATTTATTTTCACAGGCAATTCAAGCGCGGATACAATCAGGAAATAATACACAAATAGCAAAAGATTATATTGCTTTTGGGAATTTTTATTTGGACAGTTTGCATAATTATATAAATGCTAAAGCATGCTATTTAAAAGCCATTGAATATGCATCAAAAGATAAAAACAAAGTAACTATTGCTTCTACAGCTATCGATCTTGGTGAAGTATTTTTTCAACAGAAAAAATTTAATGATGCTGAAAAATATTATGATCAGGCATTCAGGTTATTGAAAATAAATATTGATAAAAATGATTTAATAAGTCCTTTAGCGCAAGATCTAAACAGCATCAGTTTCAAAGAATTAATAATTGTATTGATGAATGATAAAACCGAGTTGCTTTTAAAGCAATACGAGGCAAATCATTTTTCTACTTATCTGTTTGCTTGCCTCAAAGCCGCACAGGTAACGGATTCTGTGATTACACAAACACGTCATGAACAGATCGGAGAAGAGAGTAAACTTTTTTGGCGTAATAACACGAGAGATTTTTTTGAAAATGCCATCGAAGCTTCTTACCTCGCAAAAAATGATTCAATGGCTTTTTATTTCATGGAAAAAAGCAGAGCCGTTTTACTTAATGATAAGTTGAATGAACTTGGCGCTGCTGCTTATCTTCCTAAAAATGAAATTGCAAAGGAAGAAAATCTTCATGCAAATATTATTCAGCAGGAACAATCACTTGCTGCACTTCCGGAAAATTCGCCAGCATACAATGCGCAACAAATAAAATGGCTGAAAACGAAAGATGAATTCGAAGATTACACAAAATCACTCGAACAAAAATATCCTGTTTATTATCAATATAAATATGCAGATAAAGTTCCTTCGCTTAAAGAGCTGCAAAATTATCTTGGCAAGCACAACCAAAGTCTCATTTATTATTTTATGAATGATTCTGTTGCATATGCACTTGCTATTTCAAAAACAAATACAAAATTTATAAAGCTTTCATCAAAAGAATTCAACAGTAAAAAATTAAGTGAATTTTTGCAGCTATGTTCAGACAAAGAAACGCTCAATAACAACTATGATTCGTTTGCAAAAACATCTAATCAATTATATCAATTATTATTTCAGCCATTAAATATTGAAAAAGGAAGAGTAATTATTTGTCCTGATAATTTTTTAATTCCTTTTGAAGCAATATGTACAGATAAAAATGGAAGTCAATTTTTACTGAATGATTTTGCTTTCAGTTATGTTTATTCGGTGCGATATTTAATTAAGACAATTTCAAATTCAAACCCTAAAGAAAATTTTCTTGGCTTTGCGCCTGTTACTTTTAATGAAAGCCTGAAGTTGCCGAGTTTGTTGCATGGAGATGATGCTTTGCAAAAATGTGCAGCACATTATAACAGCAGTAAATTATTATTGCATGAAGATGCTTCGCAAAAAAATTTCATGCATTTTGTTTCTGATTTTTCTGTTGTAAATGTTTTTTCTCATGCTCATGCAGACAGCTCGAATGAACCGTTGCTTTACATGCAGGATGCCGTTATTCATTTATCAGATCTTCAATTATTAACCAATCCCGCCACACAATTAGTTGTGTTGAGTGCGTGCCAAACCAGTGTTGGAAAAAACGCAACCGGCGAAGGTATTTACAGTTTAGCGCGTGGTTTTGCTGCAGCTGGAATTCCATGTGTTGCTGCAACGTTATGGAAAGCAGATGATCAAACAATTTATGCGATCTCTGAAAAATTTCATGAGTATCTTTCTGAAGGAATGCCAAAAGATGTGGCTTTGCAAAAAGCGAAGTTATATTTCATTCAAAATAACAGCAGTGATAAAATGTTACCTTATTATTGGGCAAACATGGTTCTCGCCGGAAATGCAGAGCCGTTAAAGCTTTCAGCGGCCAAAGAAAGTTTTTGGTGGATAATTGTTGCCTGTGTTATTCTTGCAGCAATTACTTTTTTTATGCTGAGAAAAAGAAGAAAAAATTTCTCTGGAATTTTTTAAAAATTGATAAGTAATTTTTATTCCGGTTAAAATCCTCTCTGAATAATTCCACCGCCGATTACTTCATCGCCTTCATAAAAAACAGCGCTTTGTCCCGGCGCAATGCTTTTTACATTTTCATAAAACTTTACACGAACACCATTTTCATCAACATATAAATTGCTTAATGCGCCCTTATCTTTATAACGGATTTTTGTAAACGCTTCCATGCTTTCGGAAATGCCGTCGTATTTCAGCCAGTTAAGTTTGCTCACGATCATTTCACTTTTTTCCAGATCTTTTTCATCACCCAAAACAACAGTGTTTGTTTCAGGATCAATGGCTGTAACGAATGCAGGCTTCCCCAAAGCAATATCGAGACCTTTGCGTTGACCAATGGTATAAAATGGATAACCTTTATGGAGACCTAATTTTTTTCCATACACATCAACAAACCAACCGTCTGCAACCTGTTCTTCCAAACCATCAACACGCCTTTTTAAAAAGCCCCGATAATCATTATCTGGAACAAAACATATTTCGTAACTCTCACTTTTTTTTGCCAGTTCAGGATAACCGAAGTCAAGCGCCTTTTGTCTTATTTCAGTTTTACGATATTTTCCCAAAGGCAACATTGTTCTGCTCAACAATTCCTGGTCAAGCCCCCACAAAACATAACTCTGGTCTTTTGTTTCATCAACACCTTTGCTGATAACATATCTGCCATTTGAATGCTGATAAACATTTGCATAATGACCTGTCGCAATAAAATCGCAATTCAAAGCATTTGCGCGCTTCAATAAAGCTTTCCATTTGATGTGCGTGTTGCACATCACGCAAGGGTTTGGTGTGCGACCTGCAAGATATTCTTCAACAAAATTTTCAATTACAAAATCTCCAAACTCCTCTCTTATGTCTAAAATGAAATGCGGAAAACCGTGATGCACAGCAGCCTGGCGTGCATCGTTAAAACTATCAATATTGCAACAGCCTGTTTCTTTATGACCGCTGCCACTCGAAGCATAATCCCATGTTTTCATGGTGATGCCGATAACTTCATAACCTTCGTTATGAAGCATCAAAGCCACAACGGTGCTGTCTATTCCACCACTCATCGCCACTAAAACTTTCCCTTTACGGTTCATGCAAAAATTTGTGCAAAGATAAAGATTAGCAACAAGTCATCTTTTTGATATTCATATAGAATAAATCATTCTAATTTTAGCTGAAGATTGATAACGATCTTTTTACAAAAAATATTTATTTTTCCAAATGATTCCCTTACCTTTGCCGCCCCAAAAGTTCTTTTGAAGAATTATTTGTTTGGGAGTTATGCTAAAAAGTATAACGTTATAACCAAAAAATTAAATGTATGGCTAAAGAAATCTCAGGCTTTGTAAAGCTGCAGGTGAAAGGTGGTCAGGCCAATCCCGCGCCTCCCGTAGGTCCTGCACTCGGCTCCAAAGGTGTAAACATCATGGAGTTTTGCAAACAATTCAATGCACGCACACAAGATAAAATAGGAAAAGTTGTTCCTGTTTTAATCACCGTGTATTCAGACAAGTCATTTGAATTTGTTATTAAAACTGCTCCGGCTTCCATTCAATTATTGGAAGCTGCGAAATTGCAAAAAGGTTCTAAAGAAAGTAATCGAAACAAAGTTGGTAAAGTAACATGGGCACAAGTTGAAGCAATTGCTAAAGACAAAATGCCCGATCTCAACTGCTTTACTGTAGAAAGTGCAATGAAAATGGTTGCAGGCACAGCGCGCAGTTTGGGAATAACTGTAGATGGTACTGCACCATGGAATAACTAATTTAAGAACCTAAAAAATATTGCAATGGCAACTCTTAATAAAAAAAGAAAAGCAGCGGAAGCAAAAATTGATAAAAACAAAACTTATTCTTTAAAAGATGCTTCTTCGCTTGTAAAAGAAATTAATACTACAAAATTCGATAGTTCGGTTGATCTGCATATCCGTCTCGGGGTTGATCCTAAAAAAGCAGACCAGCAGGTCCGCGGCACGGTGACACTTCCACATGGAACAGGCAGGACAAAACGTGTACTGGTTTTATGCACTCCTGATAAAGAAAATGATGCAAAGAATGCAGGTGCAGATTATGTTGGGCTTGATGAATTTGTTCAAAAAATTGAAGCAGGATGGGTTGACGTTGATGTAATCATTGCAACACCTTCTGTTATGCCCAAGATCGGTAAACTTGGTAAAGTATTAGGTCCACGTAACTTAATGCCGAATCCAAAAACAGGAACTGTAACGAATGATGTCGCTGCTGCTGTGAATGAAGTGAAAGGCGGAAAGATTGCTTTTAAAGTTGATAAAGCAGGCATCGTTCATGCATCAATTGGCCGCGTTTCTTTTGCGCCGGATAAACTTGCAGACAATAGTCAGGAGTTAATTAACGCAATCATTAAATTAAAGCCTTCTACTGCAAAAGGAATTTATGTTAAAGGCATTAGCCTTGCAAGCACTATGAGTCCCGGCATTTCAATTGACACAAAATCTATTCAGAATTAATTTTTCATTCACTGAAAAATTATCAACTAAAGTTATGAATAATATGAATAAAGATCAAAAAAATGAAGTGATAGAAGTTCTCAAAGAGAAGTTCAATCAATATAATAATTTCTACGTTACCAATACTGAAGCTTTAACTGTTGCACAGGTGGGGAAGCTTCGCAGAATTTGTTTCGACAAAAATGTTGAAATGAAGGTTGCAAAAAATACGCTTATCAAAAAAGCGTTGGAACAGATCGATTCAAAAAAATATGAAGGTGTGTATGAAAGCCTGAATGGTGTAACGGCACTGCTTTTCAGCGAAAATGCAAAAGAGCCAGCTTTAATTATTAGTTCTTTTCGCACAGATTCGAAAACAGAAAAACCTGTGCTGAAAGCAGCATATATTGATAGTGATGTATTTGTTGGAAATGATCAGCTTGAAGCATTGAAAACGCTTAAGAGTAAGAATGATCTTATCGGTGAAATCATTGGCTTATTGCAATCTCCTGCAAAGAATGTTATCAGTGGTTTGAATGCAGGTAACAAACTTGCAAATCTTGTAAAGGCTTTGGAACAAAGATTAAATTAATTAAAATAATGCTCAAGCCTTAGAGCAAAAGTTAAGGCAAATTTTTTTAAACTCTCCGCCGGAGTAAAACTGTGAAGGCGGAAAAAATTCAAACAAAATGGCAGACTTAAAATCATTCGCAGAACAATTGGTTAACTTAACAGTAAAAGAAGTTAACGAATTAGCAAAAATTTTAAAAGATGAATATGGCATCGAACCGGCTGCTGCAGCTGTTGCTGTATCAGGTGGAGGTGGTGCTGCAGCTGCGGCTCCCGCTGCTGAAGAAAAATCAGCCTTTGATGTTATTTTAAAAGGTGCAGGCGCTAATAAACTTCAGGTTGTAAAAATTGTAAAAGATTTGACAGGCTTAGGTTTGAAAGAAGCTAAAGATTTAGTTGATGGCGCTCCAAAACCAATTAAAGAAGGCGTGGCAAAAGCTGAAGCTGATGAGCTTGCAGCGAAACTGAAAGAAGCCGGAGCTGAAGTAGAAATTAAATAATTTTCTTTCTTCAAAAAATTAAACCTCATCAAAAATTTTGATGAGGTTTTTTATTTGCAAAATATTTTTACCTAAAAAAAATCACATTGCATTGCAATGTGATTTGTATTTATTCAACCACAAAATTCTTAAAACTTAAATGTTAAACCCGCTGCTCCTATATATTTTCCATAACCGCCTTCAAGGAAAAGCCCTGCACCGGGAGATAATTTAATTCTTAATCCCAATGATACCTGGTAAGCAAGTTGACTCGTATTATCGGTATAGTCGTAATTTGTACCGGTAGCATCCTGATAACTTTGACTAATGGTATTATTTATACCAATGGCAGTTCTGAGATAAGGCGTTACATGATCATCATATGTTGGTATATAATTCACGAGGTTAAACATCAAACTCCAACTTTCATATCTGCCAGTAAAATCCGGATTGGAAGATTGCTCACTGTAATTGTAATACGGAACTTCTACCTTACCATAAGTACCAAGAACACCAATACTTGTAAAGCGGCTGAATTGATAATCGATCGATCCTATAAAAGGTCCGGTTTGGTTTGTAACTGTGCCTTTATAATAATTATCAAATTCAGCTAATTGATTTTTATCAAGATTAGGAAATCCGTATGCAACATTAATATTCACAGAAGGTTGAAATGGCGGAATTTTTCTTCTTGGAGGCTGCTGTTGCTCAACATAAGGTCTGCGCGGTCTCCAGGGATAAGGTCTATAATAAGGTCTGTAATAACCACCTCCACCAATAATTACTTGTGCTTTTACTGCGGTTGCTGCTAACATTAACAACACCACTGTGATTGATAAAAATTTCTTCGTCATAAAAAAAATTATTTTATCGAATAGATTAAATGAATTTGCAGTAGTTTAAAAATGTTTTAAAAAAAGTAGGTAGAATTTTGTTAAAAAACTTTTCACAAAAAAATTAATACCAAATTTCTTCTCTATAATTTAATTTTTTATGTGTAACTTTGCAATCCTTATTTTGGAAAGCATAAAAAGAACAATCGCGGAACTGGCCATTTTCCCATTTTCTTACCCAAAATTTACAAGTAAACCGGTTAAAATTATCTATGTCATCAACTAAAGTGCAATCCAGGGTTAGTTTTGGTAAAACAAAACACCTTGCGGAAACTCCTGATTTATTAGACATTCAACTTGAATCTTTCAGAGAATTTTTTCAGTTAGAAACAACACCTGACAAAAGAAATAATGAAGGTTTGTTTCGCGTGTTTAAGGAAAATTTTCCGATTACAGATACGCGTAATATTTTCATGCTTGAATTTCTTGATTATTTTATAGATCCACCACGCTATACAATTGAAGAATGTATGGAACGCGGTTTAACCTATGCTGTTCCTCTAAAAGCTAAGCTGCGATTGAGTTGTAACGATGAAGAGCACGTCGATTTTCAAACAATTGTGCAGGATGTTTTTTTAGGAAACATTCCTTACATGACACCACGCGGAACTTTTGTAGTAAATGGTGCTGAACGTGTTGTTGTTTCTCAATTGCATCGTTCCCCAGGTGTTTTCTTCGGTCAATCAGTTCATCCAAACGGTACCAAAATTTACTCTGCAAGAGTGATTCCTTTTAAAGGTGCGTGGATGGAATTTGCAACAGATATCAACAATGTAATGTATGCATACATTGACCGTAAGAAAAAATTTCCTGTTACAACTTTATTGCGTTCTATCGGCTTTGAAACAGATAAAGATATTCTTGAACTTTTCGGAATGGCAACTGAAGTTCCTACCGATAAAAAATCTTTGACGAAACATATTGGTAAAAAATTAGCAGCCCGCGTTCTAAGAACCTGGGTTGAAGATTTTGTTGATGAAGATACCGGTGAAGTTGTTTCAATCGAAAGAAATGAAATCGTGATGGAACGCGACACTATTCTTGATGAAGAAGCAATCGCAACAATTGCCGGACTTGATACAAAAAGTGTTTTCATACAACGCGAAGATGTGGGCGGAGATTATGCGATCATTTATAATACATTAAATAAGGATACATCAAACAGCGAACTGGAAGCTGTTCAACATATTTATCGGCAATTGCGTGGCGCAGATGCACCCGATAACGAAACTGCGCGCGGCATTATTGACAAATTATTTTTTAGCGATAAAAGATATGATTTAGGTGAAGTTGGTCGGTATAAAATAAATCGCAAACTTGGTGTAAATCAAAAATTGCAGAATAAAGTTTTAACGAAGGAAGATATTATTGAGATTATCAAATATCTCGTTCGTCTTACAAATGCAAAGGCAGAAATTGATGATATTGATCATTTGAGCAATCGTCGTGTTCGTACAGTTGGTGAACAATTATATGCACAGTTTGGTGTTGGTTTAGCAAGAATGGCAAGAACAATCCGCGAGCGAATGAATGTTCGTGATAATGAAGTTTTTACTCCTGTTGATTTGATTAATGCAAGAACACTTTCTTCCGTTATCAATTCATTTTTCGGAACATCACAATTATCTCAATTTCTTGATCAGACAAATCCTTTATCAGAAATTACACACAAGCGTCGTATTTCTGCACTCGGACCTGGAGGATTAAGTCGTGAACGTGCAGGCTTTGAAGTGCGTGACGTACATTATTCTCACTACGGAAGATTGTGTACGATTGAAACTCCAGAAGGACCAAATATTGGTTTGATATCTACACTTTGCGTTCATGCAAAAATTAATGATATGGGTTTTATCGAAACGCCATATCATAAAGTACATGAAGGAAAAGTCGATCTGAAACATTTAAAATTTTTAAGCGCTGAAGAAGAAGATCCTGCAAAAATTGCACAGAATAATGTAGCGCTTGATGATAAAGGAAACTTTGTAGAAGACAGAATTATTTCAAGACAAACGGGTGATTTTCCTATTCTTGAAAAGAATGAAGTTGAATATATGGATGTTGCTCCAAACCAAATTGTTGGTTTAAGTGCTTCCTTAATTCCTTTCCTTGAACATGACGATGCTAACCGTGCGCTAATGGGCTCAAACATGCAGCGGCAGGCAGTTCCATTGATTTTACCACAAAATCCAATTGTAGGTACAGGTCTTGAAGCAAAAGCTGCAAGAGATGCAAGAATACAAATTCATGCCGAAGGAAATGGTGTTGTAGAATTTGTTGATGCAAAAGAAATTCATGTTCGTTATGATAGAAACGATACAGATAGATTAGTAAGTTTTGATGAAGATCTGCAAGTTTATAAACTTACAAAATTCATTAAAACAAATCAGTCAACATGTATCAATCTTCGTCCTGCTGTTAAAAAAGGACAGCATGTGAAAGAAGGTGATTTTCTTACAGAAGGTTATGCAACTAAAGATGGTGAATTGGCTCTCGGCAGAAATTTGCAAGTCGCATTCATGCCATGGAAAGGTTACAATTTTGAGGATGCAATTGTTATAAATGAAAAAGTTGTGCGTGAAGATTGGTTCACTTCAGTTCATATTGATGAATATGAATTGGAAGTGCGCGATACAAAATTGGGTGAAGAAGAATTAACTTCAGACATTCCAAATATTTCTGAAGAAGCAACAAAAGATCTCGATGAAAATGGAATCATCAGAATTGGTGCTCAGGTGCGCGAAGGTGATATTCTGATCGGGAAAATTACACCGAAAGGTGAAAGCGATCCTACACCTGAAGAAAAATTATTGCGTGCAATATTCGGCGATAAAGCAGGTGACGCAAAAGATGCATCATTAAAAGCTCCAAACGGAACTGAAGGTGTTGTTATTGACAAAAAATTATTTCAACGCGCGAAAAAAGATAAGAATGGCAAGCTTCGTGAAAAAGCCCAGTTAGAAAAAATTGAAAAGGTTCACGAAAAAAATGCCGAGGATATAAAAGAAGTTTTGCTTAGCAAATTGCAAACATTACTGAGAGATAAAACTTCCGCAGGTGTAAGCAATAATTTTGGTGAAATGATCATTGGCAAAACAGCTAAGTTTAATGTAAAAACTTTAAGCGCTGTTGATTATTTAAATGTTAATCCACTTGGTTGGACAGGCGATCCTGTAATTGATGATCAAATAAATGTGTTGCTTCACAATTACAGCATCAAATACAACGAAGAACTTGGAAGATATAAACGTGAAAAATTCAACATCTCAATTGGTGATGAATTGCCTGCAGGCGTTTTGAAACTTGCAAAAGTTTACCTTGCTGTAAAACGTAAGTTGAAAGTCGGAGATAAAATGGCAGGACGTCATGGAAATAAAGGCATCGTAGCTAAGATCGTTCGCGCAGAGGATATGCCTTTTATGGAAGACGGAACACCTGTTGATATTGTTCTTAATCCATTGGGTGTGCCGTCACGTATGAATCTTGGACAGATCTATGAAACCATTCTTGGATGGACAGGTAAAAAATTAGGATTGAAATTTTCAACACCAATTTTTGATGGCGCAACAGTTGATGAGATTGCTGAATACTGCGAAAAGGCTGGCATTCCATCTATGGGTCATACCTATTTATATGATGGCGAAACCGGCGAACGCTTTCATCAGAAAGCAACTGTGGGTATTATCTATGTAATAAAATTACACCACATGGTTGATGATAAAATGCACGCGCGCTCTATCGGACCATACAGTTTGATCACACAACAACCATTGGGTGGTAAAGCACAATTCGGTGGTCAGCGTTTTGGAGAAATGGAAGTATGGGCGCTCGAAGCTTATGGTGCCTCAAACATTTTGCAGGAGTTACTAACATTGAAATCAGATGATATTATCGGACGTGCAAAAACTTATGAAGCAATAGTGAAAGGCGATAATATTCCTAAAGCTGGTATTCCTGAATCATTCAACGTGTTGGTGCATGAGTTAAGAGGATTGGGCTTGGATTTGAAATTTGAATAATTACTTCTCAAATATTTTTTTAAATCCCGATGATATTTTCATTGGGATTTTTTTATAAAAAAGAAAGTTGTTAAACTTATTTCTTAATTAAAATAAAATAATTTTTAAAATCTTCTTGTTTTATTTTCGGGCTGATGAAGAAACCTATTATAATTTTTTTGTGTGTTATATTTTTTATACAGAAGATACATGCGCAAAAAGTTTATGATTTTAATCCAATATGTCAGCAGGCATACAATGATATTACCGCTCTAAAAATTAATGCAGGTGAGCAATTGATCAAACAGGCACGCCAACAAAACCCCGACAATTTAATTCCCGATTTACTGGATGGTTATATAGATTTTTTTATTTTATTTTTTAACGAAGATCCGCAGGAATATAAACTCCGCAAACCCAATTTCGACATACGTGTCAGCCGTTTAGAAGATGGTCCGCAATCATCTCCTTATTATAACTATTGCAGAGCCGTAGCATATCTTCAAAAAGCAACAGTTGAGATAAAATTCAGCGAGGAATGGCACGCCGTATGGGATTTTAAAAAAGCATTCAGTCTTATAAAAGAAAACAGAAAAAATTTCCCGCAGTTTCTTCCGAATGATCTCGTGTACGCACCGATGGAAGTTATTGTTGATGTGATTCCTGATGGTTATAAATCGTTTGCGTCTATCATGGGTTTGAAAGGATCAGTAAAAGATGGCATACAAAGAATGGAGAACTTTGTAAACAATAATGATCCTTCAGCTAAATTATTTTTTAATGAAGCAGTATTTTATTATTGCTATTTGATTTTTTATATCCAAAATAAACCTGATGAAGTTTTTAAACTTTTTAATGAAAAAAAATTGGATGTTGTAAACAATCATTTATTTGCTTACATGGCTGCAAACCTTGCCATTAATGATAAGCAAACAAACTACGCTAAAAATATATTGCTTCGTAAAAATCCTTCGCCCGAATATATGTACACTCCGGTGTGGGATTACGAAATGGCATTTGTAAAAATTCATCATCTTGAAATTGATGATGCTGCAAAATATTTTCAATCATTTCTCAAAAATTTTAAAGGAAAATTTTATTTGAAAGACACTTATGAAAAACTTGCTTGGTGCTATTATTTACAAAACAATATTCCCGCTGCAAAAAGTACGATGCAACAGGTGCTTATAAAAGGAAATACCGAAACTGATGCGGATAAACAAGCGTTGGAAGATGCAAAATCAGGCATTTGGCCAAATACATTATTACTGAAAGTGCGATTATTAAATGACGGTGGTTACAACCGCGAAGCCTTTGCATTGCTCAATGGCAAAAGCACAAATGATTTTTCTAACGAGGCAGATAAACTTGAATTTGCTTATCGGCTTGCACGCGTTTATGATGATCTTGGAGATACCTCAAACGCAATACAGGCTTACCTTACAGCGATTAAGCTTGGTCAAAATCGCACAGAGTATTATGCATCCCGGGCTGCTTTACAAATAGGAAATATTTATGAACAGCAAGGTAAAAAACCTCTTGCAATAGCATTTTATCAGAAGTGTTTAAGCATGCAGAATCATCAATATAAAAATTCCATGGATCAAAAAGCAAAAGCAGGAATTGAAAGATGCAAAGGCAATTAAAAATTTGGTGGCCATCTTCAGTAACTATTATTAAGCTTTTTTGCAACCCTCCATTCATCTTTCTCTTACCTATTAAGCATATTTTACAACTTTAAAAATGTTTTGAAAAATTTATCGGGCACTATGCATGCATTAATTTAACTAATACATCATTTTCAATTTTTATTAATTTTATTTCATGCTAAAAAAACTACACATACAGAATTATGCGATCATTAATGATATAGAAATAGATTTTTCAAATAAATTAAATATTATAACAGGTGAAACCGGCGCAGGTAAAAGTATTTTAGTGGGTGCACTTAGCCTCATTCTCGGCGAACGTGCAGACATTTCCATATTGATGAATAATGATAAAAAATGTTTCATTGAAGGATTTTTTCTTACAAAAGAAAATGAAAGAGTAAAATCTTTTCTAAAAGAAAATGAATTAGATAATGAAGATGAATTGATTTTGCGCAGAGAAATTGCATCAAACGGAAAATCACGGGCATTCATTAATGACACGCCAACAACGCTGCAACAGTTGAAAACACTCGCTTCTTTGCTTGTTGATCTTCATCAACAATTTGATACACTTGAATTGAACGATGCGGACTTTCAGCGGGAAGCACTCGATGCCCTTGCAAAAAATGAGGAGAAACTTAAACTATATCAACACAGTTTTTCTATACTTCAAAAAACAAAAAGTGAACTTGAAAATTTACAAATACAGAAAAAAAATTTTAATAAAGAACTTGATTATAATCAATTTTTATTTGATGAATTAAATGAAATGAATCTGAAAGAAAATGAACTTGAAGATGTAGAAAATGAATTGAAAACTTTGAGCAATGCAGAAAATATCAAGACAAGTTTGACAAAAGTTTTTTTTGAATTACAAGAAAATGAAAAGCCAATTGTGCAAACTATAAAGCAACTCATCAATGAATTGCAACCATACTCCTCTTTTCAAAAAACTATTCCGTCGCTCATTGAGCGCTTGCAAAGCGCAAACATAGAATTGGCTGACATTGCAGCAGAAGTTGAAAACATAAATGATGAAGTAAATTATGATGAAAAAAGAATTGAATTTATCAATGAAAAATTAAGCGTAGGATATAAATTATTGAAGAAACACGGCGTAAAAACAACGAATGAATTATTAGCAATTCAGTCTTCACTCGCACAAAAATTACTTGCGGTTTTAAATATTGATGAAGCAATTATTTCAAAACAAAAAGAAGTAAATATTTTTAAATCACAGTCAGAAAAATTTGCTTTGCAAATTTCAGAAGCAAGAAAAAAACAAATTCCATCGTTTGAAAAAAATGTAAATACGTTACTCGCGCAAGTTGGAATGCCAAATGCAAAATTGAAAGTTGATATTAAAGAAATTGCTCCAAATTATTTTGGCCTTGATGCAATTGAGTTTTTATTTGATGCCAATAAGAGCAATCGCTTTGAGCCTTTGCGAAAAGTTGCAAGCGGCGGAGAACTAAGCAGGCTAATGCTTTGCATCAAATCTTTGGTCGCAGATTCTATTAATTTACCAACCATGATTTTTGATGAAATTGATTCGGGTATTTCCGGCGAAGCAGCAAAACAAGTGGGTATCATCATGAAAAATCTTGCAGCAAAACGACAGGTTATTTCTATTACACACCAGGCGCAAATTGCAGGAAAAGCAGATGCACATTTTTTTGTGTATAAAGAAATTAAAAATAATTCTATCAAAACAAACATCAGATTACTTTCGCAGGAAGAACGTATCACAACGATCGCACAAATGCTCAGCGGCGAAAAGCCTACTGCTGCTGCATTACAGAATGCGAGAGAAATGGTCATGAATTAAAATTGAAAGTCTGAGAAAGTGCAGTGCTTATTTCAAAAATTCATTTGCATATTTGCACATTCGCATATCACTAAAATTTTCTTATGCCATACAATTTACTGAAAGGAAAAAAAGGAATCATCTTCGGAGCGCTCGATGAAAGATCAATCGCATGGAAAACTGCTTTGCGTTGTCATGAAGAAGGCGCACAGTTGGTATTGTCAAATGCGCCCGTTGCTTTGCGCATGGGAGAAATAAACAAACTGGCTGAAACCGTTGCTGCACCTGTTATTGGCGCTGATGTTGTTAATATGGACGATCTTAAAAAGTTGTTTGAAGAAAGCATGAAACATTTCAATGGCGGCATAGATTTTATTTTGCATTCTATCGGCATGAGCATCAATGTGCGCAAAGCAATTAGCTATACAGAAAACAATTATGATTTCACCCATAAAGGCCTCGACATATCTGCTTTAAGTCTTCACAGAATTTTACAAACTGCCATGAAAATGGATGCCATCAATGACTGGGGATCCGTGCTGGCATTGACTTATATCGCTTCGCAGCGTGTGTTTCCAGATTACAATGACATGGCTGATAATAAAGCATATCTCGAAAGTATTGCGCGCAGTTTTGGTTATCATTATGGCATAAAAAAACATGTGCGTATCAACACAATTTCTCAATCCCCAACGCGCACAACTGCAGGCAGCGGCGTAAAAGGCTTTGATGGTTTTATGGCTTATGCTGAAAAAATGAGTCCGCTCGGAAATGCAACTGCAGACGACTGTGCCAACTATTGCGTCACCATGTTTTGCGATATGACAAAGTATGTAACCATGCAAAATTTATTTCATGATGGCGGCTTTAGTTTCACCGGCGTTACGCAAGCTGTGATTGATCAGATGGAGAAATAATTTTTAGGCTATCGGCTGAAACGCTTTATTCATCAGCATTTCGGGCTTTACGCTGCAATCTTTTATTCGTTCCTCACAAAAGTATTTCCGCTTCAATCCCGCAGCCATTCAGCAATGGATATTTTATTTAGCAACTCATTCCATCATCATAACTATTTTACTAAAATTCTTCTTTCAGCAATTCATAAATTCTTTCGAACTTTTCAAATTGCTTTTTATAAATCAAATAATTTTCTTCATTCGAAATAAAAACAATTTTATTTTCTTCAACTTCAAATTGCTTCAAACCAAGGGCTTCAATTCCAAGAATTACAGCGCCTGTTGCAGAAGCTTCAACATTATCTGAAACAATTATTCTTTTATTGAAGACATCCGCAAGTATTTGCATAAAAGTTTCATTCTTTGCAAAGCCGCCGCTGGCAATGATTTCAGCATGTTCACTATCCTTCAATAAAATTTTTGCTATACTATAAATTGAAAAAGCAATTCCTTCAATTGCAGCTTTTATCAAATGTGCTTTTGTATGATTGATCATTAATCCATAAAAAACTCCTTTCGCATTTGCATTCCAAATTGGGGCACGTTCTCCAAGAATATATGGGAGAAATAACAACTCATCACTTCCTGCTTTTATGTTTTTTGTTTGCAATAAAAGCTCATCATAACTTTCTGTGGTTTGAAAAAAACTTTCTTTCAGCCATTGCAGAACAACGCCACCATTATTTTCTGCACCACCAACAATAAACAAATCATCTTTTGCATGATAGCAAAAAGTGCGCATAGCTTCGTCAATAATAATTTCATTTGAAAGTGTACGAACCGCAACACTGGTGCCGATTGAAATGCAGATGTCATTTTCATTTTTTACGAAAGAGCCAATGTTTGCAAGCGCTCCATCACTGCTGCCAATAACAAAAGCTGTTTCAGAAGAAATGTTTAAACCTTGTTTATTGTTTGCTTTTAAATAAAAAACTTTTTTCTCATCAACAACTTCTGAAAGTTTTTCTTTTTTAATTCCAATAAATTTTAAAATGTTTTCATCCCAATTGTTCAATGAATAAATATTTAATAAGCCTGTTGCAGAAGCAATGGCTTTGTCAACAACAAATTCATCAAACAGTTTATAAAAAATATATTCTTTTATGCAAATGAATTTATAAGCTGTTTCAAAAATTTTCTTTTCATTTTCTTTCAACCAAAGCAATTTGCAAAGCGGTGACATTGCATGAATTGGAACACCTGAACTTTCATAAAATATTTTCCCTTCTTTGCTTTGCTTTAATTTTACTGCAATTTCTGTTGCCCGGTTATCAGCCCAAATAATAGCATTGATAAGCGTTTCAGCGTTCTTATCAATTGCAATAATGCTGTGCATTGCTGCGCTGAATGAAATAAATAGTGGTGAAATATTTTCCATTTTAGCAATAACCTTATTTATAACATCAATCGTTGCTTTGAAAATTTCTTCAGGATTTTGTTCAGTAAAATTCGGCTGCGGATGAAGTATAGAATAAAAATTTGCTTGCTCAGAAATGATCTTTCCTTCTGCTGAAAAGGAAACTGCTTTCACTGATGTGGTTCCAATATCAATGCCGAGATAATAATTCATACTTATAAATTCAAACAAATAAATGCAAGATCAAAACACCGATCAAGCCAACAATGCCAATGATCGTTTCCATTACACTCCATGTTCTGAAAGTATCGCCAACACTCAATCCGAGGTATTCTTTGAACATCCAAAAACCTGTATCATTCACGTGTGAACACATCAAACTTCCTGCACCAACTGACAAAACCATAAGCGCCGGATTCACGTGAGACACTAAGATCAAAGGCGCTACAATCCCTGCTGCCGTTAAACCTGCAACTGTCGCCGAGCCAACTGATATTCTTAAAACAGTTGCGACAAGCCAACCCAAAAAAAGCGGCGACAAAGTTGAATGCTGAAAATAATTTGCAATGGTTGTTGCTGTACCGCTGTCAACCAAAATTTGCTTGAAAGCCCCGCCGGCAGCGATTATGAGGATAAGCATTGTAACCGCATTCAAAGATGTTGATGCTTTGTCAATCAGCATTTTCATTTTCCTTTTATACATCAATCCAAGAAAAATTAGTGCACATAAAACTGCGATAAGCATAGCAATGTTTGGTTCGCCAATGAAAGATGTAAAATTGATCAGTGAATTATTTTGTGAAGAGCATAATGAGGTAATCGCTGATATTGCCATTAATAAAAACGGAATCAGCGCAATAAAAAAACTTAGTGCAAACGATGGCAATTCATTTGCTTCAAATTGACTTGACGAAATAAAAGCCTGCGGCGGATTAGCTTTTATCTTCTTAATAAATTCAGGAAATAAAAAACCTGCGATAAAAATAGCAGGAACAGCAACCATAAAACCATACAATAAAACTTTGGTGATATCTGCTTTAAAAATTACTGCAATTGCAGTTGGCGCAGGATGCGGCGGAAGAAAGCCATGCGTTACAGAAAGTGCACTGGCCATTGCAATCGTGATATAAACAACAGATTGTTTTGTGTAAGATGCCACAGAAAAAACAAGCGGAATTAATATCAAAAAACCTGCATTGTAAAACATAGCAATGCCCACAACAAAGCCTGTTATTATCATTGCGATCTTTACTTTTTTTTCTCCAAAATATTTTATTAGTGTAGCGCTGATTCTTTGAATGGCGCCCGTTTCAGTTAGCAATGAACCAAACATTACACCAAGTCCAAGTAATAAAATAACAGAACCAAGAGTGCTGCCCATTCCGTTAATGATTGATGAAATGATTGTTTGTAAATTCATTCCGTCTGCAATGCCTGCAAACAATGAAGCGATGATCAAAGCAATGAATGCAGGAAATTTTAAAACAGTGATGAGCAGCAATAATAAAACAATTGATGCAAGCAAAATAATAACAGCCATAAGTGAAAGTATAAAACATCCTTTATAAAATTTAGTATCTCTTTGCAATCATTTTGCTCTGCTCGTTTATAAATTTTTATTACTTTCACACTTTCAGCAGAAGCAAGAATATGTGTTGATCGAGATGAAAAAAACGTATTGATGAAAGCAATAATCCCAGTAGCGGGCGCAGGCGCAAAGCTTCGGCCGCATACATATACACAACCAAAAGCGCTTATTCCCATTGCAGGTAAAACTATTTTAAGTTTTATTGTTGACCAGTTGCACGAAGCAGGTATCAATGAATTTATTTTTATCGTTGGTTATCTCGGAGAAAAAATTCAGGACTATGTAAAGCAATGCTATCCAGATCTTATTTGCCATTTCGTATATCAAAATGAGCGGCAGGGAACCGGGCATGCAATAGAACTTACCCGCAACATTGTTGGTGACGATGAAGTGTTCGTAACACTCGGCGATACCATTTGCGATTATGATGTAAAGGAAGTTTTAGAAAGTCCGTACAGTATGCTGGGTGTAAAAAAAGTTGATGATCCGCGCAAATTTGGTGTTGCTGAAATTGATGCAGAAACCTTTATAGATCATGTTGTAGAAAAGCCGGCAATTCCTAAAAGCAACATGGCACTTGTTGGTCTTTATAAAATAAAAGAGACAAATTTCTTGTTTGAATGCCTGCAACATATTTTTATGCAGGATATAAAAACTTTGGGTGAATATAATCTTACCGATGCACTCGACTGCATGATAAAACGCGGTGCAAAATTCAAATCTTTCAAAGTTAAAAACTGGTTCGATTGCGGCAAAAAAGAAACGCTGATCGAAAGCAATGCCACGCTCCTGAAAAAATTTGGCGGCAAGATTCACGAAAGTGTCGAGCAGGAAAATACCATCATCATTCCACCCGTAAGCATTGGTGCGGGCTGCGTTTTAAAAAATTCTATCATCGGTCCGCACGTTGCAGTTGGTGCAAATACCAACATCACTTTTTCAATTGTTCGCGACAGCATTATTGGCTCTTACACAAATTTATTCGAAGTCGTTGTTGACAACTCGCTCATTGGAAGCGACGCGTCAGTAAAGGGTTTGAGCCGCAGCCTGAACATCGGCGATAACACTGAGATTGATTTTGGATGATGGTTTTTTTGCATACCAGCTTCAGTTTTTCATAGCATCATCGTTGCGTCGCAATCCTTTCATCGTTCCTAACATTATTGAACTTTCTTTTCATTTTATATCATAAACTTATTCGTGAATTGCTAATTTTACTTTCATGCATTTCAGCAATTCAATCACCAAACTATTCAACATCACTTATCCAATCATTCAAGCCGGCATGGTTTGGAACAGCGGATGGAAACTTGCGAGTGCTGTTAGCAATGCAGGCGCTTTAGGATTGATCGGCAGCGGCAGCATGTATCCAAATATTTTGCGCGAGCACATTCAAAAATGCAAAGAAGCAACCAATAAACCTTTTGGCGTAAATCTGCCGTTGATATATCCTGATGTTGAGAAGCATATCGAAATCATTCTACAGGAAAAAATAAAGATCGTTTTTACAAGCGCAGGCAATCCCAAAACATGGACAAAAATTTTAAAAGATAATGGCGCTATCGTAGTGCATGTTGTTAGCAGCAGCAGGTTTGCGCAAAAAACTGAAGATGCAAGTTGCGATGCAGTTGTAGCAGAAGGATTTGAAGCAGGCGGGCATAATGGCCGCGAAGAAACCACCACATTTGTTTTGATACCCGCCGTTCGTGAAGCAGTAACCATTCCTGTGATTGCAGCAGGGGGCATTGCTACAGGAAGACAAATGTTTGCAGCGATGGCGCTTGGGGCAGACGGCGTGCAAATGGGCAGCAGGTTTGTGTGCAGCACGGAAGCATCATCTCATATAAATTTTAAAAACGCGGTAGTAACCGCGCAGGAAGGCGACACATTTTTAAGCATGAAAAAATTAATGCCCGTGCGCTTATTGAAGAATCATTTTTTTGAGGAAATAAAAGCCGCCGAGATGCGCGGAGCAAACGAAGAGGAAATAAAAAACTTGCTCGGGCATGGACGAGCCAAACGCGGCATGCTGGAAGGAAATTTGGATGAAGGCGAACTCGAAATAGGACAGTCAAGCATTTTGATAAACGACATACAATCCGCGGCCGATATTGTGAAAGAAGTATGGGAAGAGTTTTGTGCGATGAGGGAAAAACCATTCTGAAAGAAAAAAATGCTTTGCCTTCGGCAAATGTTAGAATCACCTTACAGATTGTGACGAAACCTAAAGAAACATTCACAATCTGCTTACAGATTCTGACAGAACGCAAGGAAACTCTCACAATCTGCTTACAGATTGTGACAGAACCTAAAGAAAGTGTTACAATCACTTTACCTATTGTAACAAAACCTAAGGCAATTGTTACTACCGCGTTACCTATTGTAACAAAACCTAAGGTAATTGTTACAATTGCGTTATTTTGTACCAAAACCTACGCTCATCCCCAGTCAAGAGATAAAAAACTTGGGTTTCGCCTACACTCCGCAAGTGGAGAGGCATCAAATCATCATTCTTAATGCCGTTTAAAATATTGTATCTCCTGCTCGTGCTTTTTTGCAGCTTCTAAAGAGTTGAAGGTGCCAAGGTTTTTGCGCTTATTAGTTTTCGCATCTTTCTTTCGTGAATACAAACGGTATTCGCCGGATTTTAATTTACGTATCATACAAGTATTTTATTAAAAAACACAACCACTATGCCACTATTTATTTCACATCAGGAACAACTATTTTATTATTAATGCGATTGATGTCTGCCATTCGCATACTTGGATCGATTTCTACTTGCTTAATGTTTGCGACAGGTTTATCAAGAAACAAGGTATATTCAGGGTTTACCCAATTCCATTCTTTGTGCACAATAAAAGGAATGCTGTTATCTTCAGCGGCTTTGCTGCCATACATCAGGTCCATTGGAATATTGTGCATTTCTTTGCTGCCATCTTTATAGGTTATAAGCACATCAATGGGCATGGGCATATAACCAATACGTTTTAAAGTGATGGCTGCCTTGCCATCAGAATCGCTGACATTGCCCAAACCATAATCAATTGTTTTGGTTGAATTAATCCAGTATTCTTTATACCACTGCAATTCAATGCCACTCACCTTCTCAGCTACTCTTATAAAATCGTTGGGATTGGGATGCTTGAAGCGCCATTCATTATAATATTCCAATAAAATTTTATCCCGTATTTTATCACCGACTATGTATCCAAGCTGCGCAAGAAAAATACATCCTTTGGAATAAGCAGCTTGTTCATAAGCAAGGTTTGTGTTATAATGATCAGCGTGCGTGCTTAAAGGTTCTTCCAGATTAGTCTTAGTGATGCGTATGTAAGAATTATATGCGCGGGTAAATGGAAACGAAGAATCACCGCGCAGCCACGCGCTTACACGCAACTCTGAATATGTTGTAAATCCTTCATCCATCCACGGATACAAACTTTCATTATTCGCCATCATACCATAATACCAGCTATGCATAAACTCGTGCACAGCATCTCCTTCACTTGGCTTGTTTATCAACGTTGCCATCGGATATTCCATACCGCCATCACCGCCTTGAATGAAAGAATAATTTTTATAAGGATAAGCGCCGAAAGTTTTTTCAATGTAAGGATATGCCTTTACAATTGTGTCTGCAAGTACTGTCCATTTCGCCTGCATTGAATCTACTTTTTTATAAACAAAATAAAACAGAGGTTCATTTTTAATTTGTCTTTTCTGCATAATAAAAGTGGGATCTGCAGCCCACACAAAATCATGCACAGTTTGCGCAGAAAATTTCCATGTTAAGGTTGATGATTGATGGTTAATATTTGATGGTTGCGTTTCATATCCAAAACCGGTTTCATTTGCATTTTGTAAGGTTCCTGTTGCCGCAAGCATGTAAGCTTTATCAATGGTAATGTTCACATCATAATCTCCCCACACACCATAAAACTCTCTTGCGATATATGGATCTGCATGCCAGCCTTCATAATCATATTCTGCAAGTTTTGGATACCATTGGCTCATGCTGTAACGTACACCTTCAGCATTATCTCTTCCGCTTCTGCGGATCTGAACAGGAACCTGCGCACTGAAAGCCACGTCCAGCGAGGCTTTGGAGTGTGGCATTATCGGCGACAAAAGTTGAACTTCTAAAATTGTTTCATGATAAATAAGTTTTTGCGCAATGCCATTAACCTTTAAAACACTCACACTGTCATAACCAATTTCATTTGGCTGAAGCTTGCTTATTCTATCTCGCACACGTGGATCCCAATCATAAACTTCCTTGCCATTTTTATCAGTACCATCAATAACTTTTCCGAGCTCGCGGCTGCGAATATCCATCATGCTGTTTGGCTGAAATGCATTCCAATAGAGATGAAAAAAAAGTCTGTGCAAAGTGTCCGGCGAATTATTCCAGTAATCAATTTTTTCTGTTCCTGTAAATTGATTGCTCATTACATTCATGTTCACGTCTATCACATATTTTATTTTTTGTTGCCATCTGTCCGGTTGAGCAAAAGTTATTTTACCCGCGCAAAAAATTAAAACAAAAACCCACAATATCTTTTTCATGCAAATAATTTTTTAAGAATTTTTGTTGACCAACTGTAGTTTTTAAATGATGCTTTACTTGCGACGCTCCGTTCATCTTTCTCCTTTCTTTTTAGCTAAGCGAAATTATTTAATAAAAAAACCTGCAAAGTTTTAAAGCTGTTGCAGGCTTGTTATAATTATATAAAACTTATAAAGTCAGCGCTTCTCTTGCCAGTTTGCCATCAGTTTCAAAATAAAGATATTTTAATTGCACATCATTTTTTTTAACCGTTAACCTGAATTGATGCATGTCCGGTCTTTCTATTTCCACCACATCTTTCACATCCCAATCATCTTTGTATTTGCTTTTATTAAATCCATCTTTCACCGCATCAGGAATGGTTTCGTAACTCCATGTTTTATCGGTTTCTATCCAATTGCCTTTGCTGTCAAAATAGGCATCAACGTTTATTTTATTATCAATAAAACTTGCTTCAAAAGATGTTACTTTATCTTTCCAGGAAACGGTTTGTGCATTAGGATATTTTGTTTTGAACGCATCAGTAACTTCAGATGGTATTTTTCTTATTTGCGCATTTGAGATAAATGCTGATGCGATAAAAATGGCTGCTAAAAAAACTTTTTTCATAATAAATATTAATGGTTAATAATTACGACTTACCTGCAACAACTATCACAATTTCACCCTTCACATTTTTTTCTTTAAAGTATAAGCAAACATCGTGCAACGTTCCTCTTTTATTTTCTTCAAACATTTTTGTCAGTTCCCGGCTAACACTGCATTGCCTTTCAGCACCAAAATACGTTATCAGTTCTTCCAAAGTTTTAACAAGACGAACAGGACTTTCATAAAAAATAATTGTGCGATCTTCTTCAGCAAGTTTGGTTAATAAAGAATGCCTGCCTTTTTTTATCGGCAAAAAACCTTCGAACAAAAACCTGTTGCACGGAATGCCGCTGTTAACCAATGCCGGAACAAAAGCTGTTGCGCCAGGCAGGCAGTCTACTTTTATGTTTTGCTTTATGCATTCGCGCACCAATAAAAATGCAGGGTCTGAAATGCCGGGTGTGCCTGCATCTGTGATGAGTGCCATTTTTTTTCCTGATAATAATTGTTCAGTTAAATGCATCAGAACCTTATGTTCGTTATGTTGATGATAAGGTGAAAGTGGTTTTTGAATATTGTAATGCTGCAATAATTTTGAAGATGTTCTGGTGTCTTCGCAAAGAATTAAATCAACTTCATTTAATATTTCTAAAGCACGAAGTGTAATGTCTTTTAAATTTCCTAAAGGTGTGGGAACGAGATACAACATGATGTGCAGATTATCGAATATGCGAATGTGCGAATTTTTTCATTTCATATTTGCACATCCGCACATCTGCACATTAGTTTATTGTTTCTATTTCATAAAATTCCATGACAGGATTTGCAAGCAGTTTTTTACATGCATCATCAGCTATTTGTTTTGCTTCAAATTCAGATGCAGCCTGCATTTGCAAAGTGATGTGTTTACCAACGCGCACATCTTCAACCGTGTCAATTCCAAGACTTTTCAAACCTCCGAGAACTGCTTTTCCCTGCGGATCAAGCAAATCTTTTAAAGGCATTATTTTTATTTGAATGTTATAATTGTTCATGAAATTTTGGTTTGAAAAGCAAAGATAAAATTACATAAGAGATAAAAGCAATTGGCACAGCAAGCCATTGAAATAAGATTGCTGAAATAATTATGGTGAAAAATATAATAATAAAAGGAAGTAATTTTTTAAAATTCATTCCGCTAAACTTCAATGCCAGCATAGGTAATTTTGAAATCATTAAATAACTGATGATAAAAATAACTGCATACCAAAACCATTTATTTATCATTATTTGTATCACCCAATTTTTATCCGTGTACCAATAAATCAAAGGAAAAGATGCAACAAGCAAACCAATAGCAGGAACCGGAACTCCTTTAAAGCGGTGGCTTTGCGAGGAATCAAGATTAAATCTTGCAAGACGATATGCGCCTGCGCATGGAATTAAAAATGCAGGCAACAACCAAATAAGATTTACATCCAGTCCATTAATTTGTTGTGCATAGCTCATGCGTAAAAACTCGTAAATTATTAATCCAGGCGCAACACCAAAACTTACAACATCAGCCAAAGAATCAAGCTGCTTGCCCATTTCAGAAGATGCTTTCAAAAGTCTTGCAACAAATCCATCAAAGAAATCGATCAATGCTGCACATCCAATAAAAACAGAAGCCCAATAAATTTTTTCAGGAACGACAATTAAATTTTGCCCTGTATTTTCATCAACCGTAAAACTTAATCCTGCCTGTAAAATACAAACAATTGCAAAGCAGCCAAAGACAAGATTGAGTAAAGTGAAAAGGTTTGGGATTTGTTTCATTAATCTATGTACTTATTTTTTCATCAACATTTCAATCTCTTCAACTTCAATCGGAATATTTTTCATCAGATCAATATTACCATTTTTTGTAAGCCAAACATTATTCTCAATGCGCACGCCCATTTGTTCCTGCTCTATATAAATTCCGGGTTCAACGGTTAATAACATGCCCGCTTCTAACGGTCCTGTTTTGGTTCCAAGATCATGCACATCAACACCGAGATGGTGTGAAATCCCATGATATAAATATTTTCTGTAAGCCCTGTTTTCTTTGTCTTCATTTTTAATATCCGACTTTTTCAGCAACCCGATTTTCTGAAAAATCATTGTCGCCTCATCTCCTACTTTTTCTGTGTATTCAACAAGTGAAATGCCCGGTTTCAGTAGGCTTTTAGCATAATTATGCAAATGCAAACATGCATTATAAACTGTTTTTTGTCTTCTTGTAAATTTACCATTTACAGGAATCGTTCGTGTAAGATCTGCAGCATATCCTGCATAGTTTGCACCAAAATCCATCAATATCAATTCACCATCTTTACACTCATTATTATTAAAAATATAATGCAATGTTCTTGCTCTGTCACCGCTTGCAATAATGCTGCTGTAAGCCTCACCACGCGCCCGGTGGCGCAAAAATTCGTGCAAGATCTCTGCTTCTATTTCGTACTCCATCACACCGGGTTTTATAAAGCCTAACAGGCGGCGAAAAGCTTTTTCTGTAATGTCAACAGCAGTCTGCACTACATCAATTTCTGCTTTTGTTTTTATTGCACGAAGCTTTCCAAGAATCTTTGCACTTCGTTCATATTTATGCAAAGGATAATGCTGTTTAATCTGCTGAATGTAGCGGTAGTCGCGGGTTTCAAGTAAAACACTTTTGCGGTCATTCTCATTTGTATTGAGATAAATTGTTTCTGCTGCGTGAATCCATGGCTGTAATAAAGCCTCTAAATTATCAAGCCAAACGATCGTTTGAATGCCGGAAATTCCTGTTGCTTCTTCTGCACGCAGTCGTTTGCCATCCCATTTTTCTTTCATTTCATTTGGTCGAATCAACACCAATACTTCGCGGTATTTTTTATCAACATTATCCGGAAAAAAAATAACCATTGTATCTTCCTGCTCAATGCCTGAAAGCCAATACAGATCGCTGTTTTGCTGAAATTTGTAGAGAGAATCTGCATTGCTTGGCACTTCATCATTGCTATTAAATATTGCAATGCTGTTTGGCTTCATCTCCTTAATAAAACGTTTTCTATTTTCTACAAAAAGCTTATTATTTAATGGTACATTTTTCATGTAAAAATTTGAAGATTGCAAGATAAGCGTTTAAAATTTTGGTTGAGAAAAAGACATTTCTTCAGATTGAAAATATTCTTACCTAAAGTTATTTCACCTGTATCAATTTTGCAATTCCAAAAGCCGCTGTTGCTGCTGCAGCGCCAATGAACATAACTTTTAAACCACCACTCCATCCATTCACTCCGGTCAATTTGCTTTTAAAAAACCCAAAAACAAAAAGACAAATCAAAGTAATAATAACTGAAAATTTTAATCCATCTATCGGGCTTGATAAAAAGAAATAAGGACTCAAAGGAATGAGTCCGCCAACGATATAAGATACTCCGATATTAAAAGCGCTTTTACGCGCGCGATCAGGGTCTGGTTTATTAAGATCAAGTTCATGCTTCATCATAAAATCTACCCAAACATCTTTATTTTTTATTATTTCTTCTACCGCATTTTCCTGCAAGGATGCGCTCAAACCCCATGCAGCAAAAACTTTGCGTACTTCGTTCTTTTCTTCCTCAGCCATATTTTCCACTTCGTAATATTCTCTTTTTAGTTCGCTGTTGTAATGATCGCTTTCGGTTTTGCCTGCAAGATATCCGCCTAAACCCATTGCGATAGAACCTGCTGCAATTTCTGCAATGCCTGCAATAATAATGACATCATTGTTTGTTACAGCTCCGCTCAAACCCGCAGCCAGCGCGAATGGCACGGTTAATCCATCACTCATTCCAATAACAATATCTTTTAAAAGATCTGAACTGTTTAAGTGAAATTCATGATGTAAATGTTTTTCTTTCATGCAGAAAATTATTCAATAAAAATAAACTCTTGAATGGAATTTATTTTATTCCAAAACCTTTAAAGATTTTCTGATAATATCCACACATTCCAACATTTGTTTTTCATTGATAATAAGCGGCGGAGCAAACCGAATTTTATCGCCGTGTGTTGGTTTTGCAAGCAATCCGTTTTCTTTTAATTCAAGACAAAAATTCCATGCTGCTTCATTATTTGAATGATTAATTACAATTGCATTCAGCAAGCCTTTGCCGCGAATTGTTTTTATCAATGTAGATTTTATTTTTGATAATTCACTACGAAAAAGTTCACCCATAATTGCTGCATTCTCGGCCATCTTTTCATCTTTTAAAACCTGCAGGGATTCCATCGCAACTGCACATGCCAAAGGATTTCCGCCGTAAGTTGAGCCATGCTCGCCCGGCTTGATATTCATCATCACATCATCATTTGCAAGCACAGCAGAAACCGGCAAAGTGCCGCCGCTTAAAGCTTTACCCAAGATCAAAATATCAGCCTTCACTTTTTCGTGATCACACGCAAGCATCTTTCCAGTACGTGCCAAACCTGTTTGAATTTCATCAGCAATAAACAACACATTATATTCATCACAAAGCGCGCGAATACCTTTTAAATATCCATTGAAAGGAACCAGAACACCAGCTTCGCCTTGAATTGGTTCAACCATAAATGCTGCAACGTTTTTATCCTGGAAAGCTTTTTCCAAAGCAATTAAATCATTATAAGGAACAATTTCGAAGCCCGGCATAAACGGACCAAAACCTTTATAACTGCTCGGGTCTGTTGAAGATGAAATAGCCGCCAAAGTTCTTCCCCAAAAATTACCTTCTGCAAAAACAATTTTAGCATTGTTTTCCCTAACCCCTTTTTTATCATAAGCCCAGCGTCGCGCAAGTTTTACTGCAGTTTCACCACCTTCAACACCTGTATTCATCGGCAAAACCTTATCATAACCAAAATATTCTGTAATATATTTTTCATAATCTCCTAATAAATTATTATAAAAAGCGCGTGAAGTAAGTGTGAGTTTTTTTGATTGCTCAATCAATTTATTAATGATGCGCGGATGGCAATGACCTTGGTTAACAGCAGAATATCCGCTGAGAAAATCATAATATTTTTTCCCTTCAACATCCCAAACAAAAACGCCTTCGCCGCGTTCTAAAACAACCGGCAAAGGATGATAATTGTGTGCCCCGAATTTTTCTTCCAAATCAATATAGTGCTGCGTTGCAGCAGGCAAAGTGTGAATAAGCATGTTTGGTTAATTAAGAAATTGTAATTAAAAATTAAGAATGAAATTAATAGAATACCTTTTAGAAACGTGAATCTTAAACCGAAAATCAAATCAGAAAAAGGGATGATCGAGAAAGTCGAGATTATATTTGAGAAAAGAAGGTTTCATCAGAACACAAAAATAATGAATGAAAATCCAAATTTTTAATTCTTAATTTTTCATTGTTAATTATTTCTTCTTACCTTCGCCGTCCGAAAATTTTGAGTTATGGCACGAGTATGTCAGGTTACAGGTAAAAAACCAATCGTTGGGCACACGGTTTCTCATTCCAATATTAAAACCAAACGCCGGTTTTTACCAAATTTGCAAACAAAGCGTTTTTATTTTGCGGAAGAAGAACGTTGGATAACATTGAAAGTATCTACAGATGCATTGCGTACGATCAATAAAAATGGTCTGTCTGCAATTATAAAACAAATGCGTACTGACGGAACAAAAATTTAATTTCAGCTAAGTATAAATTTTTCACAATGGCAAAAAAAGGAAACAGAGTGCAGGTTATTTTAGAATGCACCGAACACAAAGCAAGCGGCCTTCCGGGCACAAGCCGGTACATTACCAAAAAAAATAAAAAGAATACACCTGAAAGAATTGAATTAAAAAAATTCAACCCTATTCTTAAAAAAGTAACGCTTCATAAAGAGATAAAATAAACATCGTAACTTTTATTTTCTTGCAAATATTAATTCAGCATAAATTTTCTATATGGCAAAAGCAGCAAAAACCGCAATAAAAACCAAAGACCAAAAAGCGGCAGCCGAAGCAAAAAACTGGACGAAAGTTATAAAAGCAATTCGCAGTCCTAAATCCGGCGCATACACTTTCAAAGAAGCAATTGTGCACAAGGATAAAGTGAAAGATTTTTTAGCATCAAAATAATTACATGCGAAGCATAAATATTGGAAGCTTTCACAAACAGTGAAGGCTTTTTTCTTTTAAATTAAAAAGCAAAATTCAAAATCAAAAAAGACTGCGATTAAGAATGTATACTTTTTACTTTTGACTTTTTAATTATCAACTCATGAGTTTTTTAGGAAAAATATTTGGTAAAAAAGAAAAAGAAAGTCTCGACGAAGGTTTGCAAAAAACCAAGGAAGGATTTCTTTCAAAAATAAGTAAAGCAATAGCCGGGAAAAGTGTTGTTGATGAAGAAGTGCTCGATAATTTGGAAACTGCACTTGTAAGCGCGGATGTTGGCATTGACACAACCATTGAAATAATAAAAAGAATAGAAGCGCGCGTTGCAAAAGATAAATATATTGGTACAGCCGAACTCAACAAAATAATGCAACAGGAAATTGAAGCCATCCTCATTGATGATGAAGATGAATCACATAAAAACTTTACAATTCCTGAGGGAAAAAAACCTTATGTCATTTTAGTTGTTGGTGTAAATGGCGTTGGTAAAACAACAACAATCGGCAAGCTCGCGCATAATTATATAAAAGCCGGAAACACAGTGTTGATGGGCGCTGCAGACACTTTTCGCGCAGCCGCAGTTAGCCAGTTAACAATTTGGAGCGAACGTGTTGGCGTGCCAATTATACAACACGGTATGGGCGCAGATCCCGCATCAGTTGCATTTGATTCTGTAAAAACTGCTGTAGCAAAAAAAATAGATGTTGTTATCATTGACACTGCAGGAAGGTTGCATAATAAAATACATTTGATGGAAGAATTGAGCAAGATAAAACGCGTGTTAAAAAAAGTAATTCCCGATGCACCGCATGAAGTATTGTTAGTGCTTGACGGATCAACCGGACAGAATGCCTTGGAGCAGGCAAAACAATTTACAACAGCAACGGATGTTTCAGCAATTGCAATCACAAAATTGGATGGCACAGCAAAAGGTGGTGTAGTATTAGCAATTTCAAGCCAGCTGAAAATACCGGTAAAATTTATTGGTGTCGGAGAAAAAATTGATGACCTGATTATTTTTGACAAACATGAATTTGTTGATAGTTTATTTAGTTTGAAATAATTTTTTTTCAATACCGGCTTCAGTATTTCATAGCATCATCGTTGCGTCGCAATCCGTTCATCGTCCATTAATTCTATGAAGCTGTGTTTTCAAATTCAAATCATTCAACTAATTTCAATCACAATTAAATCAATAAAAAAGTTGAATGTATGAATGAAGATTTGCGTTATCCAATCGGCAAGTATGAGCCGAAAGAATTTTCTGAAAAGCAAAAAAAAGAATGGCTGAAAGACATTGAATTGTTGCCTTCAATTTTAGAAGTTGAAGTTCAAAATCTTGATGCTTCGCAATTGCAAACACCATATCGTGAAGGTGGTTGGACCGTTCAGCAACTTGTGCATCATGTTGCGGACAGTCACATGAATGCATACATTCGTTTTAAACTTGGATTAACTGAAATAAATCCTCCAATAAAACCATATGAAGAAAAAGATTGGGCAAACCTAAATGATGTAAACGCTGTGCCTATCAATGTTTCACTCACTTTGTTGCATGCACTGCATAGAAGATGGATTGCTGCAATAGAAAATTTGAGTGATGAAGAATGGCAGCGAACAGTCTTTCATCCTGACCATAAAAAAGAATTGACATTATGGTTTTTATTGGGAATGTATGCGTGGCATTGCAAACATCATGTACAACATATCGTTGCATTGAAAGAAAGAAATAATTGGTGAAATATGAATGATGAACAACTCAAATGGAAAACTATTTCTTCAGATTATTTATTTAAAGAAAATTGGTTCACGGTAAGAAAAGATACTTGCGAAAAACCTGATGGAAATATTGTAAAGAATTATTACGTTTTTGAATTTCCTGAATGGGCAACTGCATTGGCGATTACTGAAGAAGGAAAAATAATTTTAGTAAAACAATGGAGGCAAGCTCTTGGCGAAGTATGTATAGAACTACCTGGCGGCTGTGTTGATAAAACTGATGCAGACTTCGAAGATGCAATCAGGCGTGAGCTTTTAGAAGAAACGGGTTATGCTTTTGAAGCAGTTCACAATTTGGGAAGTGTTTCTGCGAATCCTTCAACGAACAATAATTTAATGCACATGTTTATTGCAACCGGTGGTAAAAAAGTGCAGGAACAAAAGCTTGATGCGAACGAGCAAATAGAAGTTTTTGAAGTAACTATGGAAGAATTATTTGAGCTTGTTGAACAAAAAAGAATTGTGCAAGCGATGCATTTAAGTACAATTTTTTATGCATTAAGATATCTTGATAAAATAAAGTATCAATAATTTACTTCACCCACAAGAAACACACTTCCGCAAATTAATATCAAATCATTCTTGCCCGCATGTTCTTTTGCAGCAGCAAGCGCTTCATTTACTTCAGAAAATTTTTTTCCCTGCAAACCAATATCCGCAGCAGCTTCAGCTAATTCATTTTCATCCATTGCGCGCGGAATTTGAGCTTTGGTAAAATAATAATTCGCACTTTTTGGAAGCAATGATAAAATGCTTTTTGTTTCTTTATCTTTTACCATTCCAATGATGATGTGCAACTCACCATAAGTCATCAATTCAAGCTGCTCTGCAACCTGCTTCATGCCATCAACATTATGTGCAACATCTAAAATCACTGCAGGATTTTCTTCAATCAATTCCCATCTTCCATGCAAACCCGTTAATCTTTTTACATGAGATAATCCGTGCTCGGTATTTTTTTCTTCAATATGCCATCCTTTCAAATACAGTTGCTGCAAGGTTTCCAGCGTAGTGATGATATTTTTTGTTTGATAAATTCCTGTCAGATCAAGTTTGTAATTTTCCCTTTCATCAGTTTTTAAATCAGCAACAGTAACATTCAACTGATGATGTGAGTAATTGAAATCACTCACATATATTTTTTGCTGCGCGAAAATAATAGGCGCATTTTTTTCACTTGCGATTTTTTCAAAAACAGGTTTTGTTTCATTCAAAAATTCACCAACAACGACAGGAATGCTTTCTTTGATGATGCCTGCTTTTTCAAAAGCAATTTCTTCCAAATTATTGCCAAGCATATTCATGTGATCCCATCCAATATTTGTGATCACAGAAACTTCAGGCGTGATGATATTTGTGCTGTCTAATCTTCCCCCAAGACCAACTTCAACAACTGCAATATCAACTTGATTTAACGCAAAATATTCAAAAGCCATTGCAACAGTTATCTCAAAAAATGATGGCTTGATTTCTTCAATAAGTGGTTTTATTTTTTCAACAAAATCAATCACAAAAATTTCATCACACATTTTACCATTCACTTTAATGCGCTCTCTAAAATCTTTCAGATGTGGTGAGGTATAAAGTCCAACCTTATAATTTGAAGATTGCAAAACAGCAGCAATCATGTGGCTTACAGAGCCTTTTCCATTCGTTCCGGCGATATGAATGCTCCTGAATTTTTGTTGGGGATTATCAAGCGCTTCACAAAGTTTAATGGTATTTGTAAGATCTTTTTTATAAGCTGCCGCGCCAATTCTGCTGAACATCGGCAGCTTTTCAAAAAGATAATCAAGTGTTTCTGCGTAAGTCATTCATCAATTTTTCAGCGAAGCAATATCAATCACAAAACGATAATGAACATCATTCTTTATCATTCTTTCATATGCTTCGTTGATCTTATCAATGTTGATCATTTCAATATCACAAACAATATTATTTTCTGCACAAAAATCAAGCATTTCCTGAGTTTCTTTAATGCCGCCAATTGGTGAGCCAGCTAAAGATTTTCTGCCGCCAATGAGGCTGAAAGCATGCACTGGCTGCGGTTGCGGAGGAACACCAACAACCGTCATCGTCCCATTTCTCTTCAATAAAGAAAGATATTGATTGTAATCATGCTGCGCAGAAATTGTGTTTAAAATAAAATCAAAGCTATTCTTCGCAGCTTTCATTTGCTCTGCATCTTTTGTTACCAAAAAATGATGTGCGCCTAATTTTTTTGCATCTTCTTCTTTGTTTGGAGAAGTGCTCAACACGGTAACTTCAGCACCAAAAGCAGCAGCAAATTTTACACCCATATGACCCAAGCCACCAAGACCAACCACAGCAACTTTTGTTCCTTTGCCAACCTTCCAGTGACGCAACGGAGAATAAGTAGTGATCCCTGCACAAAGCAATGGTGCTACGGCTTTCAGGTCAAGCTTGTCTGAAACATGCAGCGTAAATTTTTCATCTACAACAATCTGAGTGGAGTAGCCACCATAAGTTGGATTGCCTTCTTTGTCCTTGGCATTATACGTTCCCACAGAACCTTTTTCACAACACTGTTCTTCATTATCAAGACAGCTTTCGCATTCCCGGCAACTATCAACCAAACAACCAACACCGGCAAGTTCACCTACTTTAAAATCTTTTACGTGTTCTCCAATTTCTGTAACACGTCCAACAATTTCATGTCCCGGAACCATCGGGTAAATTGATCCTCCCCATTCATCACGAACCTGGTGAATATCGCTGTGGCAAACGCCGCAATACAATATTTCAATCTTAACATCATGTGGTCCTACTTCACGACGTTCAAAACTCCAGGGAGTCAGCGGCGTTGTTTTATCCTGTGCTGCATAAGCCTTTGTCTGTGTCATATTATTTTATTTTTTGGAGGACAAATTTAGTTCAACAAATTTTGGATGGTCGTTTATAAGTTGCGATTTAAGAAAGAAATTTTGGTGTCAGACATTTGTAACTCCGGTTGAGCTTTGCTTGCGACGCTCCGTTCATCGTTCGCCTTACCATGAAGCTTTGAACTTAATGCTTAAATAGTAAATATTTTTTCAAATAGAATTTTTAATCTTCATTATCAATCTCAATTATTCACCTGCCAAATTTTCCCTTTATTTTCGTGGCAAAAAATTTGAACATTATAAACAATCAATCAATAAAGTATGGACGAAAAAGATTTATACCAGAATGATGGCAATACAGATGCTGAAACGGCTGACCGATCTTTCAATGCTGACGAAAATGCAGCAGGAACAAGTTATTTGAACGAACCTTTGGAAGATGAAAGTGAGGTTGAAAAATTAAAAGAAGAGTTGCAGGAACAAAAAGATAAATATTTAAGATTGATGGCAGAGTTTGATAATTTTCGCCGCAGAACAGCAAAAGAAAATCTTGAGCTAAGACAAACTGCTGCAAAAGATGTAATTCTTTCTTTGCTTGATGTTTTGGATGATGCAGAGCGCGCAGAAAAACAATTGCAAAACTCCGATGATATTGAAAAACAAAAAGAAGGTGTGCAATTAGTTTTTAATAAATTAAGAAATACATTACAGCAAAAAGGTTTGAAAGCAATGGATAGCCTGCAAAAAGATTTTGATGTGGAAAAACATGAAGCGATTACTGAAATTGAAGCTCCAAAAGATAAAATGAAAGGAAAGGTTTTGGATGAAGTTCAGAAAGGATATTATTTGAATGATAAATTAATTCGCTTCGCAAAGGTGGTAGTAGGAAAATAATTTACAAAATGAGCAAAAGGGATTATTACGAAATATTAGGCGTTCAAAAAAATGCCACTGCAGATGAGATAAAAAAAGCTTACAGAAAAACAGCCATGCAGTTTCACCCCGATAGAAATCCCGGTGATAAAGCCGCTGAGGAAAATTTTAAAGAAGCTGCAGAAGCTTACGAAGTATTAAGCGATAATGATAAGCGTGCAAAATATGATCGTTTCGGGCACCAGGCTTTTGGTCCCGGCACAGGTGGTTTTCACAATGCTAACACAGAAGATATTTTTTCGCACTTTGGAGATATTTTTGGAGATGATAATATTTTCGGAAGTTTTTTTGGAGGAGGTGGTAGCCGTAGAAGCAGTGGCGGCGGGCGCTCACGAGGAACTCGCGGCAGCAATTTGAGAATAAAACTGAAACTGAATTTCGAAGAAATTTCAAAAGGTGTTACCAAAAATATTAAAGTAAAAAAATATGTTACCTGCAATGTTTGCAGCGGCTCAGGTGCAAAAGATAAGGGAAGTGTGCAAACCTGCAATACATGTGGTGGAAGCGGTCAGGTAAGAAAAGTAACAAATACTTTTTTAGGGCAAATGCAAACAGTCACAACATGCCCAACCTGCAATGGTGAAGGAACAACGGTAACAGCAAAATGCGGTAACTGCAAAGGCGAAGGAAGAGTGTATGGTGAAGAAACAGTAAACGTTGATATTCCCGCAGGCGTGCAGGAAGGAATGCAACTGAGTTTAAGTGGAAAAGGAAATGCGGGAGAGCGCGGCGGAGCTCCCGGAGATTTGTTGATTTTAATAGAAGAAGAACAACACAAAGATCTTCATCGCGATGGAATGAATGTTGCTTATGAATTGCATCTTTCCTTTACTGATGCGGCTTTCGGCACCCAGGTAGAAGTGCCAACCATTGATGGCAAGGCCAAAATAAAAGTGCCAGCTGGCACACAAAGCGGCAAAGTATTCAGATTAAAAAATAAAGGTTTTCCTGAAGTGAATGGCTATAATCGGGGCGATCAATTGATATATGTAAGCTTATGGACGCCGCAAAATCTTACTTCGGAGGAAAAAAATATTTTGGAAAAATTAGGAAACAGTCCCAACTTTAAACCACAACCCATAAAAAGTGACAAGAGCTTTTTTGATAAAGTGAAGGAAGTATTTTCTTAAAAAATTAGTGTGCTTCTGATTATTATTATCTACCACTTGCTTCAATAATTTCTTTCAACTCATCATTAAAATTATTTTCATTAATCAGATCCTCTAAAAATAAATGCATCCGATATTGCCAATAATTTTTTGGATTTGATGGAAGATTTATTCTTTCTTCATGCGGTATTAATCTTCTTATATTTTTATTTATTCCTAAAATATCCTGCAGTTGAAAAATGCTCCACATTGCAGGAGAAAATAAATGTTGCACAACGATCAATTTGTTTATCCAGTCTTCACAGAAATAAGGTGCATCACCCAATTGACCAAGTTCATTATTATAAAATCGCTGTGTCTTTATTCGATCTTCTTCCCACCATGCACGAATGGTGCTCATATCATGCGTTGAAGGCGTAACAACGCTGAGATAAGGCGCATCTGCGGGATGAAAAAATTCCTTTGATGCATCCTTTGGCATTCTTTGAATTTCTAAACTTAATATGCCTAATTGCTTCATTACTTCTGGGACGCAAGCGGGAACCAACCCAAGGTCTTCTCCGCAAACAAGCATGTTGGTTACGCGTTTTAATGCAGGCAATTTTTGCATTGCTTCTTTTTGCCAAAAATTATCCTGCCTTCTAAAAAAATAATCTATATACAAATCTTGCAATTGCTGTTGCGTAATGTATTCCAGCTGTTTGAAAGAAGTTGTTCCATTCATCGCAAAGCGAAAATGAAAATATTGTCCATTTGTATTTTCTGCTTCAAACAAAATAACATTGGATAATAAATCAAGCAATGCTGTTTTAAAATCGCGTTGATTTTCATCACGAAGATTTTCAAAATAATCTTCAATCTTTTGCTGTGTGTTGAAATCATTTTTAAAAAAATATTGTCCGTTATTATCTTCAAAAAAAATTCTTTTCACCTCATCTTTTCTTTTTCCAAACAACTCATTTAAACTATTTTCGGTGATGTAAGGATTGCAATAACGCCCATGATCGAACCAAATATTTCTTTGATGAAATTCGCTGATATGCACTGGTATCGCGGGATTGAAGTGACCCATAATTCCCTGCGTTGCAGATATAGGAATACTCCAAATTCTGAAAAACCCAAGAATATGGTCAATACGAAAGGCATCAAAATAATAACTCATTTGTTGAAACCTTTGCTTCCACCATGCAAAACCATCTTCACGCATTTTACTCCAGTTATAAGTTGGGAAACCCCAATTCTGTCCCGTTACTGCAAAGTCGTCCGGTGGCGCGCCGGCCTGTTCATCCATGTGAAATAACTCTTGTTGTTGCCATGCATCAACACCGTATCTATAAATGCCAATTGGAATATCGCCTTTAATAACAATATTATTTTCATGCGCATAAGCAGTTGCTTCTTTCAATTGCAAATGCAAATGATATTGCACAAAATAATGAATGGAAACCGCGTCCTTATTGGCTTCTGCATTTAATAGATTATAAATTTCAGTTTGATTATATGTTTTATAATTTCGCCAAAAATTGAAATCTGCAGTATTATATTTATCTCTTAAAAAACAAAATGCAGCGTACGGTTTAAGCCAATGTTCATTTTCCTCGAAAAAAGTTTTAAATGATATTGATGAAAAAATTTTTTCTTTTTGTGAAGGATAAATACGTTTTATAAAATTCCATTTTGCAGTATTTACCTTTTCGTAATCAACTTTATCAAGCGCATTTAATTTTTTCCCTTCTTCAATTATTTCTTTTAAAATAGATTTATTTTCTTGTTCAACTATATCATTTAAATGCAAAAACATCGGATGCAATGCAAACGCAGAAATTGCAGCGTATGGATAAGAATCAAGCCAGGTATGGGTTGCAGTTGTATCGTTTACCGGAAGTATTTGTATTAATTTCAAACCTGTTCTGTTTGCCCAGTCCACAAAAAGTTTGAGATCATCGAATTCCCCAACTCCAAAACTTTGGTTGCTTTTTAAACTGAAAACAGGAATGGCAACTCCTGCGCCTTTCCATGTGTTGTTGGGAAAAACTGCAAAACCGTCATTCACAATTACCTGGTTTACTTCTTTAGAAATATTATTTAAAACACGGTTATCTCTGTTTTCGAAGCCCTCAAAATTTTTTGTTTCAACATTATAAATGCCATATTTATAAACAAAAGGATAAGTAACTTTTGAAAGATCAACTTTTAATGTAAAATAATCTTCATCCGCTACTTTGCCCATCAACACTGCATTTGCGGGATTCCATTCACCAAAAATTTTATCGTTCCCAAGCAAACACACAACCTGATTTTTTTGCAGTAAAGGCGCTTTTACTTTAAATAAATGAGTGAAATTTTTTTCAAAAATGCTTTGCGAAAAATTATTTGTTGATCTTATTAAAACATTTTTAAAAGGCTCTGTATAAAATACATTTTCAAAATAACCTGCATGATTCCATGAATCTATGATGAATGTTTTATCAATACTTTTAAAGTCAATAATTTTATCATTTCCCCAATCATAACTTATTGAATCGTCAGCATTTTTTAAAATATAATTGTAAATAATTTTTTCTTCAGGCAGTGCAATATTTTTAAAACTTATCTCTGCTTTCCAGTTTGAATTATCAACATATTGCATTGGCAATGCATCTTCAATAATATTATTTCCGAACAAAGGATGGCTTCCTGTTATAAATAATGATTGACCTGGTTCTGTGTGAAAACGCAAGCTCAGCGTGAGTTCTGCTGATTTCTTCTGAATATTTCCAGGCATTAAAATCTTTTGAGATGCTACTTTTTTTACTACAGTTTCTTTATCAGATTTTAGTTGCTGCTCGGTTTTAGTTTTGCTTTTTTTTGATGGATTGTCTTTACTTTTTACTTCTTTTTTTTGACCAGATTTTTTGGCAACAATTTTTTTTGAAGATGTTTCTTTTTTATTTGGCTTGGCTTTTTTTTGCTGTCCTGATTTTTTGGCCAAAATTTCCGAAGCATGCATTATCTTTTCAATAGCTGCTATATCTTTTTCCATTGCTTTAGTTTGTTTATTAAAATCAGCAGCATTGCCATTATCAGCATTTGAGGCTCTCTTTATAATTAATGGACTATCTATAATTGGGTTCTCTATTTTATCTTTTCTGGTTGCCAAGTTGAATTTTATTGAAGTAATCTAAAAAAATTCTATTGTTTTGTAGGCAGCGAAAATAAATATTGTGTAATTGATACACAAAATTATCTTTAAGAAACACGGGATTTTATTAATTATAAATGCTTATTTATAAATTGCAATTTCGTATAAATCGGAATTGTTCTTTGCTGCGCGATACATGCCCGCACTGTTGAAAATCATAGCAGCGTTGCCTTTGGCGTCAACACCGATCATTCCACCTTCGCCACCAATCTTTATTAATTTATCATGCACAACTATATTCATCGCTTCCTCCAAAGAGTAATTTTTATATTCCATTAAACAACTTACATCATAAGCTGCAACAGTGCGAATAAACATTTCTCCATGCCCGGTACAACTTATTGCACAGGTATTATTGTTTGCATAAGTGCCACAACCAATCATAGGACTGTCGCCAATTCTGCCATATTTTTTATTAGTCATTCCACCTGTAGATGTTGCTGCAGCTATGTTTCCGCTTTTATCACAGGCAACAGCTCCAACAGTTCCAAACTTTTTATCCTTCATCATTTCTTCCAAACGCTGGTGCGTGTGGTCAAGAAAATAATTATCACTGTCACGAATTTCTTTCCATTGATCATATCGAAATTGCGAGAAAAAATATTCATCCGGCTCTAACTTTATTCCCTGTTTTATTGCAAAATCATTTGCTCCTTTTCCGCTTAAAAAAATATGATTACTGTTTCGCATTACTTCAGTTGCAAGTTCAATCGGATTACGCACATTTCTTACACCACTTACTGCGCCAGCATTTAAAGTGCTTCCATCCATGATGGCTGCGTCCATTTCCTGTACTCCTTTTTTTGTGAAAACTGCACCCCGACCAGCATTAAAAAGCATGTTATCTTCTAAAATAACAAGTGCTGCTTTTACAGCATTTATAGATGACCCATCTTCTTCAAGCACAGCAAAACCCGCATCCAGTGCGTCTTTCAGGCCTTTCATATAAGCGGCTTCGAGATCGGCTGTCATATCTTCTTTCAAAATAGTTCCTGCGCCACCGTGAATTGCAATCGTAAAATTTTCCATTGTACAAATTCATTCAAAATTATCAAACTAAATTTTATTACTGTTTAAAATTCGTTATTGAAAAAAAAAGAAAAAAATATCTCATCAATTAATTTTGATGAAAAGAAGTTTATGAAACAAAATAATCTTCAGCAATTTGTCGATGCGCAGGAAAGAAATTATTTCGCAGCATTATCAGAAATAAAAAACGGCAAAAAACAAAGCCATTGGATGTGGTATATTTTTCCGCAGATTGATGGTTTAGGTTTTAGTGAAACGTCAAAATATTATGCTATCAAAAACATTCATGAAGCAATTGAATATTCGCAACATCCAATTTTAGGAAAAAGATTGATTGAGATTTGCAATGAATTACTTAAGCTTGAAAGTAATAATGCGCATGCAATTTTTGGAAGACCTGATGATCTGAAATTAAAATCTTCCATGACTTTATTTTCTTCTTTGCCCAATTCAAACCCAATTTTTGATTTGATACTCCAAAAATTTTTCGTTGGAAAAAAAGATACAAAAACCTTACAGATCTTGGAAGATAAAAATAAAATTTAAGACTGCTTGATCATTTCATTCGAACTGTTCTACGCTCAATTCTTTTTTCATAATTCTTTCCTTCAAAAATTCTGTGGACATAAACGCCTGCAACATGCACATCATCTGGATCTATTTCACCGGGTTGCACAAGATGTTCCACTTCTGCAATTGTTATATTACCAGCCTTTGCCATTGAAGTAGAAAAATTGCGCGTTGTTTTTCTAAAAACCAAATTACCAAGCGCATCACCTTTCCATGCTTTCACCAAAGCAAAATCCGCGTGCAGCGCAAGTTCCATCAAATAATTTTTATTATTAAACACACGCACTTCTTTGCCTTGCGCAATTTCAGTTCCATAACCGGCAGGCGTATAAAAAGCAGGAATACCCATACCTGCCATTTGAATTCTTGTTGCCAACGTGCCTTGCGGCACCAGATCAACTTCAAGTTCACCGGAAAGTAATTGTCTTTCAAACTCTGCATTTTCACCAACATAACTGCTGATCATTTTTTTTATCTGGCGCGTTTCTAAAAGCATTCCCAAACCAAAACCATCAACACCTGCATTATTTGATATACAAGTTAAGTTCTTTACATTTTTTTTTACCAATGCATTGATGCAATTTTCAGGAATGCCACATAAGCCAAAACCACCAAGCATTATCGTGCATCCATGTGCAATATCATGCATCGCATTTTCAGCATTATCAAAAACTTTGTTCATCAATATTGAATTTTTTTTAAGGTAGAATCAGCTTTTGGAATATTTTTTTTTAATGCATTTCTTCTCATATTTTGAAGAAATATTTTGTTGAATTGTTGATTTACTTTTTGTGGAATTTTTGGCGGATGCATATATTGAAGAACGCGTTCGCGGTTTGCAACCTGATCAACAGAATCCATTAAAACGCTTCCCCACTGCGGATTTTGAAGATAAAAATTATAGCTTGAGTAAAAAATATTTTTATTGATATGATGCAATGTGAAAACTCTATTAAAAAAAATTTCTGCGCTGTCTTTCAAAGAAATATTTTTTTTTATGGTTGTGTCATAAGCAGCAAGCTCGCCTGCTTTTACTAAATCCCATATTACATTTTTCATTTTATCAATCGGTAATATTTCTTTTGGAATTTTGTCTTTACCTAAACATGAAAAGAAAAATAAGCTGATAAAAAATATTGATAAAAAATTACGCATCAATGTAAGGCGCTTTGATATTTAGTAATGTTTGAAACATCGAGCTGCGTAAGAAATTGAAGCGCTCTTGTTTTTAGCATTGGTGAAGCCGGCTGGAATACACCAATCAATTCATCCGATTTTCCCTGGATAAAAAATTGCAAAGCCATTGTGTTTGCATTCTCATGATTAAAATCTACCAATGTTGACAATGCTTCCAGCACATTTTGTTGTGCAGTATTTTGTTCATCGTACATACTGTCGAGTCCGGAGCGATAATATTTATATAACACATCATGCAAAACATTATACTTAGCATTAGTCATATTTTCTGCAAGCCAATAACGGTTTCGCAAACCATCAAAAGATTTCCATCCTGAAATATCTTTTTGATCGGGCGCATTTGTAACAATATTTTCTGCCTGTTGAAAATATGCGTCGCCACCTTTTGGTGCAAAAGAATCATGCTCAAATCCGAGAATCATATAAACATAATAAGCAATTGTTGCAGAAAGATTGGCCATTAAAGGATCAGTTCCCTGCACATTATTTTCATTGAAATCAATAGGTTGGTAAGCAGTATAACTAAAAGTAACTTCAGGATCCTGGTAATTTATTAACGCAGATTGATAAATAGAATTATAAACGGGGCGCGCAGCTTGTACCGTAAGCGTTGCTTTATATTCATTATCGGCGACAACACTTGTTACATTTAATAAAAAATTACATTGAATTTTTTCCTGCGGCTGGTACGTTTCGCTTGTCCATTTGCGATTGTTTATCAAGTTGGTCAATTGTGTTTGCAACGTGTTGAAAATTGTTCTGTCAACATTGGTTCCAATTTGTTGAGCAACAACAGTAACCTTTGCCTGTATCTCTTGCCCGGCGCATGCCTCAGCTAAAATGGCAATACAAAATATTAGAATGAAAAAATATTTAATCATAGAATTTCTTGACTTATAATTTCTGAAATAAAATCTGCAATTTCTTTTTTTGATTGAAGAGAAGATGCATGTTCACTTCCATCTTTACCAAAGATTGTTACTTTATTTGTATCATGACCAAATGTTGCATTTGCATCGTTCATAGAATTAAGTACGATGAAATCTGCATTTTTATTTTTTAACTTATGCAATGCATTTTGTTTTTCATTTTCTGTTTCCAAAGCAAAGCCAATAAGTAATTGATCTTGTTTTTTTATTTTACCAAGCTCTTTTAAAATATCTTTTGTCCTGGTTAATTGCAAAGTCAATTCATCACTATCAGATTTTTTTATTTTTTGATTTGAAACTACAACAGGCTTATAATCTGCAACTGCTGCTGCAAGCACTGCAATATCACTTGTATGAAATTCTTTTATACATGCTTCAAACATTTCTTCAGCAGTAATAACATTGATAACTTTTATTTTATTGAAAGATGTTTTTTCAAAAGTCTGTCCTTTTATTAAAACAACATCTGCACCTTTTTTATAAAAAGATTCGGCCAAAGCAAAGCCCATTTTGCCTGAAGAATGATTAGCAATATAACGAACAGGATCAATGGCTTCCTGCGTTGGACCTGCAGTTATTAATACTTTTTTATTTTTAAAAGAATTATTTTGCTTGAAAAAATTTTCAAGATATTCAACAATTTTTTCCGGCTCTGCCATTCTTCCTTCACCAACCAAACCACTCGCAAGTTCACCATTTTCTACATCAATAATATGATGACCGAAACTTTTTAATAACTGCAAATTTTGTTTTGTTGCAGCATGATGCCACATATCTTCATCCATTGCAGGCGCAACAATAACCGGGCAACTTGCAGATAAATAAGTTGCAAGTAATAAATTATCACATTGTCCCGCAGCCATCTTTGCAAGTGTGTTACAACTCAATGGTGCGATCAACATTGCATCTGCCCATCTTCCAAGCATTACATGATTTGCCCAGATATCTTCTTCAAACAAATCAATCAGCACTTTATTTTTTGAGAAAGTTGTTAATACCAACGGCGAAACAAAATCTTTTGCCGCAGGTGTCATTATTACTTTTACTTCCACGCCTTCTTTCACCAAAATTCTTATCAGGAATAACGATTTATAAGCAGCAATGCTGCCAGTTATTCCTACTAATATTTTTTTTCCTGAAAGCATATTATAAATACCGATGTAAAGTAATAAAAAACGACAGTATGAAACTGCCGTTTAAGATTTCTTTAAGCCACATTATTATCTGAAAAGATCGTCTTCGTTTTTGCGGAAGTAAACTTTATTGTCCATAAACTCTTGTGTAGCAAGGATTGCAGCGTTTGGCATTTTTTCATAAGCCTTTGAAATTTCAATTTGTTCTTTGTTTTCATGAATTTCTTCCAAACTATCTGTGTGACTTGCAAATTCTTCAAGCTTGTTGTGCAATTCTTCCTTCATTGAAATATTTATTTGATTTGCGCGCTTTGCAATGATGGCAATTGACTCATACAAATTTCCTGTTTTTGCTTTTACTTCAATCAGGTTTTTTGTCTCTACCACATTGCTTGTGTTAGCGCCCGTTTGTTTCCTTAGTTTGCTCATTTTTTATTTTGTTTATTGCGTTGAGAGAAAGTTGTTTATAATTTTCAACATCGTTTTTATGAATACTTGTTGAAAAACGATCTGTAAAATCTGTGCATTCCGTTACCACTTTTTCAAATCTTTCCAATTGCACTTCAGGAATGCTTTGCTGCGCATATTTAAAATAGGCTTGAATTTCAGCTAACTTATAATCATCGCTTTTATCAGATTCAGGATAATCATCCATTAATGTGCTGTAACTTATTGCAGCAGCTTTATAAAATCCAAGATTGTAATATAATTGGGCGCTTTTTAAATCTTTCAATTCAAGTTTATCATGACATTGATCAATAATATCCGTTGCATCTTTATCACGCGGAGAATCAGGATGTGTATTAATAAATGCCTGCATTAATGCCATTGCTTTTGAAGTGTTTGTTTGATCAAGCTCTACTTTTGGCGATTGCTTGTAAACTGAATAAGCGCGCATATATTCACATTCTTCTGCTCTTGAAGATGACGGAAAACTTTCTACATAATTCTTAAAAAGGTTTTCTGCATTCTCATAATCCTTTTGGTAATAAGCACAATATGCATACTTATAACTTAAGTCTTCAAACTTGTCTGTGCCTTTGAAATAAGGATATATATCATCGAAAATTTCCTGCGCCTGTGCATACTTTTTATTTGCATAAAACTGTTCAGCCATTTTATATTTATATTCCTTGTCTTTGCTTTTTAATATCTTACCCATTTTTGAGGAACAGGAAGAAAATAAAAGAACTATTGTAAAAATCCTTAATGCAAATTTCATAAAAGTGTGCAAAGTTAATATTTATACGGCAAAATATACATATCGTTTTCTTACGGTTATTTTTGCGAGTTAATATTTACATAAATAGCTTAAAAAGAAATTCGGCATAATTTTAAATTCATCTTTGTATATGATTTAAACAATCTTTTAATTATATAATCAAATAAACAATTTTGATAACAATAAAACTTTAAGATGAAAAAAATATATCTCTTGTTGCTAAATATTGCTTGCTTATTTTCATTTGCCAATGCACAAACTGCAAAAAATATTTTAGATAATGTAAGCGCTAAAGTAAAATCATTCAGCGGCGTTTCTGCAAATTTTTCCTATACAACTACAGACCATACAGGAAAAAAAAGAGGTTCAGTAAGCGGACAAATTTTTATAAAAGGACAAAAATATTTTATTAAACAAGGCACAACAGAAATCTATTGTGATGGAAATAAAACGTGGAATTATAATGGCGATAGCAAAGAAGTAACAGTTGGTGATGTGAGTGATGATGATTCAAAAACACTTACTCCACAGAAATTATTGTCAGATTTTTATGATAAAGATTTTACTTATAATCTAACCTCTTCTTCAGGAAATTTTTATGAAATTGATATGATGCCAACTGATAAAAGAAAAAATTTTAAACAGGTAAATATTTTTGTAGATAAAAATAAAAGCATCATTACCAAAGCAAAAGTTATAGACAAAAGTGATAACATAATTACTTTCTCATTATCAGATCTCAAAACAAATATTACTATTCCTGACAGCAAGTTTGTATTTGATGAAAAAGCACATCCTGGAGTTGATGTTATTTCACAATAAATTTTTATGAAATTTTTTTTAGCCATCTTAGGATGGCTTTTTTATTTGCCAATTAATTCATCAATTTACATTTAATGAAAAAAATTATTATTGCCATTGATGGTTATTCATCCTGCGGCAAAAGCACGCTGGCAAAGGAATTGGCCGCTGAGCTACATTATACCTTCATTGACAGTGGGGCCATGTATCGTGCCATTACTTTATATTTTTTACGCAATCATATTGATTCAAAAAAAAATAATGAAGTAAAAAAAGCCTTACAAAAAATACATCTCGATTTTATTTATAATGAAAATAAAGGGAAATATGATATGTATTTGAATGATGAAAATGTAGAAATATTAATCCGTGAATTATTGGTTAGTGAACATGTGAGCGAAGTGTCAACTTTAAAAGATGTGCGCGAATTTGCAGTTGCACAGCAACAAAAAATGGGAATAAAAAAAGGAATTGTAATGGATGGAAGAGACATTGGCACAACAGTTTTTCCAAATGCAGAATTGAAATTATTTTTAGTGGCAGACGTTGCGGTGCGCGTTGAAAGAAGGTTTAAGGAATTGTTTGAAAAAAATAAAAACATTTCTTTGGATGAAGTAAAAGCAAATCTTGAGATGCGTGATTATATTGACAGTAACCGTGAAATTAGTCCGCTGCGAAAAGCGAATGATGCAATTGTTTTAGACAATACTAACCTTACTGCAAGAGAGCAATTAAAAATTGCATTGAATTTAGCTAAAGAAAAAATTGGCGAAAAATAATTATTCTTTCATCAGTTCCACGATCACTTCAACAATCTCATCAACATTTGGTTTGCTGAAATAATCTCCATCGCTTCCATAAGCTGGTCTATGTGCCTTGCTTGTAATTGTTCGCGGAGAAACATCAAGCCAGCGATAACCGTTTTGTTCTTCCATTACTTTATTATACATAAATGCAGATGCACCGCCGGGCACATCTTCATCAATAAATACAATTCGATTGGTTTTTTTTAATGATTGAACAATACTGTGATGTGTATCGAAAGGCAATAAGGTTTGCACATCAATTATTTCACAACTAATATCAAGCGTTGCAAGCCGTAAAGCAGCTTCCTGAATAATGCGCAAGACAGAACCATAAGAAACTATTGTAACATCATTTCCTTCTTTTATAATTTCAGGAATACCAAGCGGCACTGTGAATTCAATGAGATTAGTTGGCAATTTTTCTTTTAGACGATAACCATTTAAACATTCAACAACAATAACCGGATCATTCGCTTTTAATAAAGTATTATACATGCCTGCTGCCTGCACCATATTGCGTGGAACGCAAACATACAAGCCGCGAAGACTGTTAATAATCATTCCAAGTGGTGAGCCACTGTGCCAAATACCTTCGAGCCGATGACCACGTGTGCGAATGATAACAGGACAACTTTGCTTGCCGCCGGTCCTATAATGTATGGTTGCAAGATCATCGCTTAGTGTTTGCAAAGCGTACAATAAATAATCAATGTATTGAATTTCTGCAATCGGTCTCAATCCGCGCAAAGCGAGTCCTATGGCTTGTCCTATAATAGTTTGCTCCCGAATACCTGTATCGAAGATACGGTTGGCCCCATGCTTTTGTTGTAAGCCAGCGAAAGCCTGGTTTACATCTCCGATGTGTCCAACATCTTCGCCGAAGGCAACAACATTTTTATTGTTTTCAAAAAGATGATCAAAATATTTATTTAAAATTTCATACCCACTTATGCTAACAGCATCATCAGGAATAATAGCTTTTATTTCCTGGATTTTCAGCGCACTTTTTTCACCTTCATTGTATAAAAAAGAGTTGTATAATTTGCTATGTTGTTTTTTTAAATTCTGATAAAAATCTTTTATTTCATTATAAGAAGGTGATTGATTTGATATTTGAATTACACCTGATAAAGCGTTCATTATATCGCGGCGTAAAGGCTCTTTATTGTTTTCAAGATTATCAGCAAATTGTTTTAATTGGTTAAAGGTTTCCATATCATTTACCACAACTTCTCTGATCATTTCTACGGCTTTCTCAACTTCAGTTTTTATTGGCTGCACATAATTATTCCATGCATTATTTTTATTTTCCCGAACTAATTCTTTTGCCTTCAGATCTATCTCTTCCAATTCGCCAAGTGTAGCAATGCCGTTTTCAATGATCCATTCCTTCATTTTTTTTAATCCATCCCAATCACGTTCCCAACTCAGTCGCTCGGCAGATTTGTACCGTTCGTGGCTGCCTGAAGTAGAATGCCCTTGCGGTTGCGTAATTTCCTCAACATGAAAAACTGCCGGCGTATGCGTTTCGCGGACCTTTTGGATTCCGTGTTCAAACACCTCGCACATTGATGCATAATCCCAGCCTTTTACCCGATAAATATCAATGCCATTGCTGTTGTCTTTCTTTTGAAACCCTTTAAGAGCCGCAGATACAGAGCCTTTGGTTGTTTGATATTTTGTAGGCACTGAAATGCCATAACCATCATCCCAAACAAAAACGGCAAGCGGCACCTGCATAACGCCGGCAGCATTTATTGCCTCCCAAAAATGCCCTTCAGAAGTTGCCGCATCACCGATGGTGCAGAAACAAACTTCGTTACCATTGTGTGTAAGATTTGGATAATGCTCCTGTAAAATATTGTTTGAACGAAAAACTTTTGATGCGAAAGCAAGCCCCAAACCACGCGGCATTTGTCCGGCAGTAGGGGCAATATCTGCCGAAGTATTTTTTAAATCAGCAAGAGAAAGCCAGTTACCATGCTCATCAACATTTTCAGTGGAAAAATGGCCAACCATTTGCCTGCCCATGCTGAAAGGTTCGTGGGTGCGATCAGGATCTGCATATAATTGCGCGAAGAATTGCTCGATGGTTGCCATGCCTGTTGCAAACATAAAAGTCTGGTCGCGGTAATAACCTGCACGCCAATCGCCTGGCTCAAAAAATTTTGCTACTGCAACTTGCGCAATTTCCTTTCCATCGCCAAAAATGCCAAATTTTGCTTTACCTGTAAGCACTTCTCGACGTGCAAGCAAACTTGCTTCACGACTTTCAACGGCTATGCGGTAATCAGTCAATACTGTGTTGCGAAAACCTTCGTAAGAAAGCATGTTTTCTTCAGTGGCAAGGGCGGAAGTATTTTCCATGAAACAAATGTATTAATTTACATCAGTCGAAGGATTTTATTTTTTGGATTGAATAAAATATTTAAACACTGCAAATCATTCCTGCGCAGGCTGAAATGTCTTAGGTTGCAGGTTGGCCCAAAACCTAAGCAGACTTGGCGAATATGTTTAGGTTTTGATTTTATTAAACGAATATTAATTTAAAAAGGCAGCTCAGCAACTGCCGCATTTTATTAACGAAGGCTTAAATTAATTTCCAAAAGCAAAATAGCTTTATAAAAAATTCGTTCATAGAAAAATATCAATAATTTTACTTTCTGAAAAAAAATTACACAATGAAAAAAATTGTTTTTGTTTTGGCTCTGTTCTTTGCTGTTGCAGCGCATGCACAATCTACGATGCCTGCACCTTCGCCTGTTGCTAATACACAACCTGATATTTCTAAAATTGTTTGGTTCCAGGAATTGGATCATGATTTTGGTAAAATACCTTATGGCAAACCTGTGGAATTTGATCTTGCAATGAAAAATTTGAGTAATGATTCTTTAAGAATAAAAGATGTAAAGGCTGGTTGCGGATGCACAACTCCAAAATGGCAACCCGGACCTTATGCTGCAGGACAAACTTTTAAAATTACTGTTGGCTTTAATGGATATACCGAAGGTAGTTTTAGTAAAGTGGTAACTGTTTTTTTTGAAAATGGAATGAGCCAGGTTATTCGTTTTCATGGAGAAACTTTCAAAGCGCCAGATAACCCTGCTCCGGCAAATACAGGTGTGCAGCAATTAAAATCAGCGGGAACAAATTAATTATTTTTAAAAAAAATTCTATGAAAAAATTATTTGCAACTCTCGCTTTGTTTATATGCGTTGGTACGTTTGCACAAACTGCTCCGGCAGAATTCAAAACAATGAAATATTCTTTTGGCAGCATTAAACAAAATGTACCTGCCACAACATCATTCTTATTTACAAATAAATCCAACAAACCTTTGGTGATTGAAGTAGCAACCGCAGATTGCGGATGCACTTCGCCGGTTTATCCGAAAGCGCCAATCCTGCCGGGAAAAACCGACACAATAAAAGTAACTTACAACGCAGCAAATGTGGGTCATTTTGAAAAAACGGTTACCGTAAAATTTGCAAATTACAGTGCGCCTATAACCTTACAAATTGATGGAGACGTTGTTGGCAAGCAATAATAGAAAATAATTTTAGGAAAAAAGGTTGCAACGAAGCAACCTTTTTTTATTTCAATCAATCAACTTCTAAAAGTCATTGTTCAATTTTGTTGCTTTGCGCAATAGCAAGTATTTTTGAAATCTTTTATTCCTCCACAAAATAAAATTTATGGCATACGATGTAATTGTTTTAGGCAGCGGACCAGGTGGTTATCCTGCAGCTATCCGTGCGTCACAGCTTGGATTTAAAGTAGCAATAATTGAAAAAGAATTACTCGGCGGCATTTGCCTCAATTGGGGTTGCATACCAACAAAGGCTTTAATAAAAAGCGCGAACGTTATGGATTATGCAAATCACAGCAATGATTATGGAATAAATATTTCAAACCCAAAAGCAGATTTTGCAGCAGTTATAAAACGAAGCCGTGCAGTGGCAGATAAAATGAGCAAAGGCGTAAATTTCTTAATGCGGAAAAATAAGATTGATGTAATAATGGGTTTTGGTAAATTAAAAGCCAAAGGTCAAATAGAAGTAACTGCTTCGGACAATTCAAAAAAAATTGTTGAAGGAAAATATATAATCATTGCAACCGGTGGACGAAGCCGCGAGTTGCCCAACTTAAAACAAGACGGCAAAAAAATAATTGGTTATCGTGAAGCAATGGTTTTGCCAAACCAACCAAAAACGATGATCATTGTTGGCAGCGGAGCAATTGGAGTTGAGTTCGCATATGTTTATAATTCTTTAGGAACAAAGGTTACAATTGTAGAATTTATGCCCCGAACGGTACCAGTTGAAGATGAAGAAATATCAAAAGAGTTGGAAAAACAATTAAAAAAACAAGGAATTGAAATAATGACAAGTGCAAATGTGGAAAGTGTAGACACTTCCGCCAATGGGGTTAAAGCTTCAGTAAAAAAACAAGATGGAAGCACCGTTACTTTGGAAGCTGACATTTTACTAAGTGCCGTTGGTGTTGTTGCCAACGTAGAAGGAATTGGATTGGAAGAATTGGGAATTAAAACGGATAAAGGAAAAATCCTCACCGATAAATATTTGCAAACAAATGTACCCGGCATTTATGCCATTGGTGATTGTACGCCCAACCAGGCTTTAGCGCATAAAGCAAGTAAAGAAGGTATCAACGCAGCAGAACATATTGCCTTTACAGAAAAAAAATCTTCACATGCTCCTGATATAATTGATTATGGAAATGTTCCGGGCTGTACTTATTGCACACCCGAAATCGCAAGTGTTGGGTTAACAGAAAAAGCTGCAAAAGATGCGGGGCATGAGATTAAAGTTGGAAAATTTCCTTTTATTGCAAGTGGCAAAGCAAGCGCTGCAGGTACCACAGAAGGTTTTGTAAAAATAATTTATGATGCTAAATATGGTGAATTGCTTGGCGCGCACATGATTGGTCACAACGTAACTGAAATGATCGCCGAAATATCTGTTGCAAGAAAATTAGAGACCACCGCCCATGAAATATTAAACGCCATTCATCCGCATCCTACAATGAGTGAGGCGATTAAAGAGGCAACTGCTGTAGCTTATGGCGAAGCTACAGACATCTAAATCCTTAAATTATTAACTCAAATACTTCTCTTCGCAGCGATTTCGAGGAAACGACAGACGAATTCCGCTTGAGCGGAAATGAATTTCGGTTCACCGAAAATCAAAATCGGTTAAGCGAAATGGCATTCGGTTAAGTGAAAATGGATTTCGGTGGCACAAAATGGGTATTGCGTAAAGCGAAAATGAAATTCGGTTCACCGAAAATGAATTTCGAGGCCTCGATAGAGGCTGCCGGTTCACCGAAAATGAATTTCGGTAAAGCGAAACCACTGCAGATATGTAGAAATCAACAACAAGCATAGATTTCAAGCGTAATTTCTTCCCGCCAAACAGCTTGATGAAAATCGTTTGGCACGATTTAAGCAAACACTCGTTATTATTACACTAAAATTAAAGTTTATGAAAAAAAGTTTATTCGCTCTGTTTTTACTCACCAGTTATATGAGCAGTTTTGCTCAAAGCAGTGATGTAAAACCCGGATCATTAGGTTTCAATTTCGGTTTTTTTGATTTTAATACAGCTGCTGCACTTAAACACGGCTCTTTCAGTGATGCCTTTAAAGGAAATAATTGGCATAGCTTACAAAATCTTAATGCATCATTTACGGTTCAATATGTAAAAGGGCTTTCATCCCATCTTGATTGGGAATTACAATATTCCGGCTCATTCGTTAGAGATCTTAGCCTTACCAATGTGTCGTCTTCACAGGGCAATCAAAATTATTTCCAATCCTTAGATGCTTCGCTAAATCTTAAAATGTTTAAGGATCCTGCTGTTGTAAATCCGTTTTTAACCGCAGGCATTGGTGCTTATAATTTCGGAAAAGACTTTGGTGGCGAAGTTCCATTAGGAGTTGGACTCCAATTTAATTTGGGTGATAATGTTGATATCGTAACGCAGGCACAAGACAGGTTAGATATTTCAACCAAAGGCGCTGATCATTTAGCCTATACTTTAGGAATTTTAGTTGCACTGAATCATAAGATGAAACCGGTAGTTTATGTGCCGCCACCTCCGCCGCCAAAACCAGTTGATACAGACGGCGATGGTGTTCCTGATTCAATTGATGCGTGCCCAACAGTGCCCGGTTTAGCTTCTTTGCAAGGCTGCCCCGATAGAGATGGCGATGGTATTGCTGATAAAGATGATAAATGCCCTGATGTTCCCGGAGTAGCAAGATATCAAGGTTGCCCAATCCCTGATACAGATGGCGATGGCATTAATGATGAACAGGATAAATGCCCAACCGTTCCCGGCGTTGCAAGATATCAAGGCTGCCCAATTCCCGATACTGATGGCGATGGTGTAAATGATGAAGTTGATAAATGCCCAACAATACCCGGACCTGCATCAAATTTCGGATGTCCTATAATTGATTCTAACATTGTAAAGAAAGTAAATATTGCTGCGAAGAATATTTATTTTGAAACAGGTAAATATGTTTTACTTCCAAAATCATTCCCTTCATTAAATCTTGTAGTAAATATTTTGAATGATAATAAAACATTGAATGTTGATATTTCAGGATATACTGATAATGTGGGTACGCCTGATAAAAATCAAATATTAAGTGACAATCGTGCAAATGCTATAAGAGATTATTTCGTTAAAAAAGGTATTGATGGAAATAGAATCACGGCTAAAGGTTATGGTGAAACAGACTTTATTGCAGACAATAAAACTGCTGCCGGACGTGCAAAAAACAGAAGAGTGGAAATGAAGTTGAGAAACTATTAAAGAAAATATATTGCAATAAAAAAGAGCTACAAATTGTAGCTCTTTTTTTATTTAATAATAGAAACGATTATTGACCAAAAACTTTTTGTAATAATGCTGTTGTTCTTGCAGCAGGATTTTGTCTGATGTTTTTTTCTTCTACACTTATTTCATAGAAAATACCATCCAGTGCTTTTTGCGTTACATAGACATTCAGGTCAGGATTAACTTTAGAAACAAATGGCACTTGGTTATAAGTTGCAAATAAAATATTCCAATATTTTGTTGCATCTACTTTATCAAGAGATTGTTTTATAATTGGAGAAAACGCAGCGGTTAATGCACCTGTTGTGTTCATGCGCAGATAATGTGTTGCAGCAGAATCGCCGCCCCTCAAAATATTGAATGCGTCTGAAATCGTCATCTTTGTTATTGCATCCAAAAAAATTGCAGCAGCACTTTTAGTAGCATCTTCAGCTGCACGATTCATAGAAAGTATTGCATCATCAACTTGCTTTTGCAAACCCATATTGCGCAAAGTATTTTCTACCTTTTGCGCTTGCGGCGGCAATAATATTTTTATAGCTGCATTGTCAAAAAAACCATTAACGGCTGATAATTCTGTCGTGCCTTTTTGTACGCCTGAAGACAAAGCTTCTTTCAAGCCATTCGCAGCATCATCAGCACTTACACCATTTCTAGAAATATTTTTATTCTTGAAAGTATTTAATATTGAATTTGCATTTTGCGAATAAATCTGATTGAAAAATAATAACATTAGGAGGCCCGCAAAAAATCTCTTCATAAAATAAATTATTGGGTAAAAATAATCAGATGCGCTAAAAACAAGAGTTAATGTTCATCTTCTTCAGCATCAAACCTGTCAACAGTATGAATGCCGTTGAGTTGTTTCAATCTTTCAACTAATTCATCAAGCTCTTCTTTATCATGCACAAAAACTTTTATCGTTCCTTTAAAAAGGCCTTCACCACTTTCAATTGTCAATGCTGCAATATTTATTTTTAATTCGCCGCTGATAACATTGGTAATCTTATTTATTACACCAACATCATCCATTCCAATAATTTTCAAGCCTGTTAAAAAAGATATTTCTTTATTCTTTGCCCACTTTGTTTTTACAACACGATGCCCGTAATTAGCCATCATTTGGGCGGCATTCGGACAATTTGTGCGATGAATTATTAGCCCTTTTCCTGTGCTGACAAAACCAAATACAGCATCGCCCGGAATAGGGTTGCAGCACTTCGCAAGTGAGTACATTATTTTGTCGCTGCTCTCTCCGAAAATAATTAATTCAGAATCTTTTTTTGGAATTTGCTTGTGATCAACTTCGTACTTTACTTCTGTTAGCTGCTTTGGTTTCGGAGCTTCGAGCTTATCGCCAAGCAGCGTAAATTCTTTTAATTCTTTAAGATCAATTTTTTTTATGGCGATATTATAAAACAGATCAAGCTGTGAAATTTGTTTATAAAAAACCGTGAGCTCATCAATATTATGTTGATTGAATGCTGCGCCAAAACCTTCAATTTTTCGCTGCGCAATATATTTTCCTTCATCTGCAATTTTCCTTTTTTCTTCTTTGAGCGCATCCTTTATTTTGCTTTTTGCTTTTGCAGTTACAACAAAGCCAAGCCAGTCTTCTGAAGGCTTTTGTTTATTGCTTGTGATGATTTCTATTTGATCTCCGCTGCGCAGTTTATGACTGATAGGCACCAGCTTATGATTGATCTTGGCGCCGATACATTTTGTTCCAACTACAGAGTGAATGGCAAACGCAAAGTCAAGCGCAGTGCTGTTTACAGGCAACATTTTTACATCACCCTTGGGTGTGTAAACATAAATTTCTTCTGCAAGAAAACTTGTTTTAAAATCCTGCAGAAAATCAACACCATCCGTATCCTGGCTTGCTATCACTTCACGAATTTGTCCAAACCATTTATCAAAACGATCTTCATCATTGCTGCCTTCCTTGTATTTGTAATGAGCTGCCAAACCTTTTTCCGCGATCTCGTTCATGCGTCTTGTTCGTATCTGCACTTCTACCCATTTGCCTAATGGTCCCATCACCGTTGTATGCAAAGCCTCATAGCCATTGCTTTTCGGATTGCTTAACCAATCCCGCAATCGTTCGGGCGAGGGCGTGTATTCATCTGTGATCATCGAATAAACTTTCCAGCAATCTTCTTTTTCTTTTTCAGGAGGTGAATTTAAAATAACGCGGATGGCAAACAGATCATATACTTCTTCAAACTCAACACCTTTCTTTTTTATTTTATTCCAAATAGAATGAATACTTTTTGGCCTGCCATATACTTCAAAATCAAAACCACCCTTTATTAATTTTTCTTTTATTGGTCTGATGAATTCATTGATGTACCGGCTGCGTTCGCGTTTTGTTTCTGCAAGCTTTTTTGCAATTTCTTTATAAGCCTCGGGCTCTAAATGTTTCATTGAAAGATCTTCGAGCTCTGTTTTGATATTGTATAAACCCATGCGATGCGCAAGCGGCGCATATACCCAAACTGTTTCACTTGCAATTTTTAATTGCTTCTCTTTCTTCATATAATCCAGCGTGCGCATATTGTGCAGCCTGTCTGCAAGCTTTATTAATATCACGCGCGGATCATCAGTTAATGTCAGTAATATCTTTTTAAAATTCTCTGCCTGCGCGCTACTGTTGGCATCAATAACATTTGATATCTTGGTAAGTCCGTCAACAATTCTTGCTATCTCGCTTCCAAATTCACGTTCAATATCTTCAAGCGTTATATCAGTGTCTTCAACAGTATCATGCAGCAAAGCACAAATACTACTTCGCACACCAAGACCAATTTCTTCAACACAAATCATTGCCACCGCAAGCGGATGAAGTATGTATGGCTCGCCACTTTTGCGGCGCATTGTTTTATGCGCATCAGCAGCTATCTCAAATGCTGTGCGCACTAATTCCTTATCACCGCGTTTTAATTTTGTACGAAGGCTTCTTAACAATGCACGATACTGGCGCAAAATTTCTTTGCGTTCCTGTTCTTCATTGAGTGTATATTTCGGTATTGCTAATTCTGCAACTGCCTGCTCATCCTGCATAGATTACGAATTTACAAAAAAGCGGCGAGTTATTAAAATGATGAATGTTGAAGAATTGTGAAACAATAATTATTTCATTATTTCCCAACCATTTTCGGTGCGTTGAAGCTGGATCACATTGCTTAAAGCGCTTTCATTATTTGTGCGGTTCACACACGTGATGGCGACAAAATAATGATTGTCTGAATTAAGCAGCTGAGAAGTATTTATATTGAAAGAAAAACTTTTTTCATTGATGGAAGGAATTATTGCAGTTGGTGATGAGCCAAGCGTAGCAAGACTTTTAGAGAAATATACAACATAGCTTTTTATATTTTCTAGTTCATTATCATCTTTTATTTTCCCTTCTATTTTAAAAATATCATTGCCAAAATCTTTTTCAAACTTCACTTTTACAAGCTGCGGTTTTGCCGGCGTGGTTGTATCTATCCACGGCATCGGTGGAATAAGTGCAGGCGTTTTATAATAATTATTTTGCAAACTATCTTCCCAGCCATTTGGATCTCTTAATAAATCTTTCGTACTAAAAAAAACACTTCCGTGCACATTATTGTTTTTGCGCAGAAAAGAAATTTCATTGGGCAATTCATTTGTTGTTTTATAGGCTGCTACATTTGTTTCATATACTTTATACACAGCATGACCGATATAAACCTGCTTTCCATAACTATGATCTGCCCACCAATTAACAAGTGTTTCAAAATCACATAACGGATTACCAATTTCCCAATAAAGTTGCGGTGCCACATAGTCAATCCATCCCTCTTTAAGCCACAGTAAAATATTTGCGTACAAGCCATCGTAATCATCAGTGCCTGCCCGCGTATCACTTCCATTTATATCGTGGCTTTTATTTCTCCAAACACCAAAAGGACTGATACCAAATTTGCACGTTGGTTTTGCAGCAATAATTATTTCATGAATATATTTTACGATGCTGTCGCAATTACTTCTGCGCCACTCATCTTTGCTCAAACCTCTGCCATACCTGAGATACGCAGCATTGTCTGCAAATTCTTTTCCATCAATTTTATAAGGATAAAAATAATCGTCCATGTGCAAGCCATCAATATCATAGCGCGTGATAATATCGCGCACAACACCTTCTAAGTATAATTGCACTTCCGGCAAACCCGGATTAAAATATTTTGCATTGCCATAAGTGACAAACCAATCAGGATGCATTTTTGTAACATGATCGGGCGCAATGGAATTTGTTTTTAAATTGAAGACCGCACGATAAGGATTTATCCACGCATGAAACTCCATGCCTCGCTTATGAGCTTCATCAATCATAAATTTTAATGGATCATAAAAAGGTTCTGGTGCAACGCCTTGCCTACCCGTTAAATATTCGCTCCACGGCTCGATCTTCGAATCATAAAAAGCATCAGCGTTTGGTCTTATCTGCACAATCACTGCATTTATCCCATCCCGCTGCAAACGATTGAGGATATTAATGAATTCTGTTTTTTGCGCTTCGCCTGAAAGACCTTTATTGCTTGGCCAGTCTATGTTTGCAATGGTTGCGATCCATGCTCCGCGAAATTCATATTTGGGTGAAGTTGTTTGAGAAAATATGGATGAAGTAAAAAGTAAAAAGTAAAAAGTAAAAAATAAAATCCATTGACCTTTGACAATTGACCTTTGACTTTTTCTTCGCATCCTGCAATTTAATATAGGCTGAACTGAAAGAAAATTTTATAGGAAAGATGAAGTTTTATTTAACAGTTATAAGTTAAGGCAAAGCATATGATTTGGAAAATTATTGAGGCATTTGCTTCATCTTAAAAATTGTAAACAAATGGTGCGCTTCATGCAGAAGAAAAAATTCTGTCCAGTCTGTAATATTATTTCTTCCGAAAACAGGATGCAGTGCGGCTCTCTGCAATTGATCTTGATCGAGCGAAAAAAGAAAATGATTTATTTCGTTTCGTTTTTCAATACCTTTTGCTATCAATGTTTGCTTATCAAACTTTTCATAGGCTAAAAAATCAGCATCAAAATCTGCAACAAATCTTTCAAAGGTGGGATCATTTTCTGCCAATATTTTTTTCATTCTGTTTAAAAAAATATTCTGGTAAGAAATAAGATGTGCAGCATTTTGCCAAATAGTCCATTTACCAACGACGATCTCTTTTTTTAGTCGTGCATCACTCAATTCATTCAGCCAGTCAACTAGACCATCGAGCTGGGTTTCTAAACGATTCTTTTGTGAAATTGTAAACGCCATTTGATAAATATTTATTCTTCCCAAACACTTAAACCTTCACTGCAATTGGCGCAGATATCAATGTTCTTGCGGCTTTCAGTAAGTTCGCGGCGAAACTGTTTGTAGTTATCATTGTTCCAAATTTCTTTAAAGGATTGCATTTTTAAATTCCCAAGTTGATGTGTCGCATCTTTATCAAAACAACAAGGCACAGCCAAACCATCCCATGTTATTACATTGCCACTCCACAAACGCCAGCAATGATTTTTCAGGCCGCTTTTTATTTTATAATTACCATCCTTATCTTTTTTATAACGGCTATATTTTTCGTTAGTTGGAATTAAATTATTCGGATCTTTTTCATAATCATACACCTGCGCAGTTTTAAAACGAACCTGGTCAACACCAATTTCTTTTGCCAATAGTTTTATATCATCAATCTGGTGCTCGTTTGGCTTTACAACAAGAAACTGAAAAAACACAAAAGGTGTTTTACTGTTCAATTCTTTTTTCCATTTCACAATATTTCTTGCACCTTCCAAAACCTTATCCAGCCTGCCCCCTACGCGATATTGCTTATAAACATCTTGTGTAGTTCCGTCAATTGAAATGATTAATCTATCTAATCCGCTTTCTACTGTTTGCTTTGCTTTTTCGTCCGTTAAATAATGCGCGTTGGTTGATGTGGCTGTATAAATTCCTTTATCATGCGCATATTTTACCATCTTTAAGAAATCGGGATTTAAAAAAGGTTCGCCCTGGAAATAAAAAACCAAATACAATAATTCTTTATAAATGTCGTCAATGGTTTGTGTGAAAAAATCTTTCTGCAGCATGCCTGTTGGTCTTGTGAATTCTCTCAATCCGCTCGGGCATTCAGGGCAGCGAAGATTGCAGGATGTTGTTGGCTCAAATGAAATTGAAACAGGATAACCCCATTGAATGGGCTTCTTTAAAAGCTTTGTCAATTGATAACTTGCCATCACTTTTGTAGCATTCCACAAACGACGTGGCGTAAGCTTTGTAAATAAATTAATGGTATCGTTTAAATTGAAATAAGCCATTGTTATTGCAAATCTAATTGCAAAATTTTAAGTGTAAATTTGATCAGCGTTTTATTCTGTTAATCGAAATATATTTTATTAAAATCTTAAGGTGAAAAAACTTTCATTTCTTCTTCTCACAATTTTGTTTTTTATAAGATTAAATGCGCAGGAAAATCTGTTTGTAAAAGAAATAACTAAAATAGCTGATGCAGAAAAAAAAGCAGCAGGCAAGCGGCTTTTGAAAGGAATATATTCTAATGCTTCCGGAGATTTTACTGTTTACTATTATCGCTGCGAATGGAAAGTGGATCCGGCAATTTATTATATTGATGGAAATGTAACTTCTTATTTTATAACCACTGCTGCCACACAATCCATCACGTTCGATCTTGCGCATCAGTTAACGGTTGACAGCGTTTTATCAAACGGAAATAAATTAAATTTCTCTCAGGACACTGATGAAACAGTGAAAATAAATTTCTTTTCATTTCATAATGTCAATCAAAAAGATTCCGTTACTATTTTTTATCATGGCGTTCCTGCAGGAACCAATAATTCCTTTGGATATTTTGTTACCAGCCTGCACAATAATATTCCTGTTTTGTGGACATTAAGTGAACCCTATGGTTCCCGCGATTGGTGGCCTTGCAGAAATGGTCTGGATGATAAAGCCGACAGCATTGATATTTACATCACACATCCTTCACAGTATAAGGCATCTTCAAACGGTTTATTGATTGATACTGCAACTGCAAATGGCTTTACTACCACGCATTACAAACACCGCTACCCCATTGCATCTTATCTTGTTGCGATTGCTGTTACCAACTACAGTACGTTTATAGATACTTTGCAGTTAGGAACTAACAACCTACCCATCATCCAATATATTTATCCAGAAGATTCAGCTTTCTTCCAACAAAATAAACATTACCTCTACCAGGTTTTGCCGGTGTATAATACCTTATATGATGTGTATCCATTCATGAATGAAAGATATGGGCAAACAGAATTTGGCTTTAGCGGCGGGCAGGAACATCAAACAAATTCTTTTGTATATGCGCCCGGCGAAGACCTGATGGCGCATGAACTGGCGCACCAATGGTTTGGCGATAAAGTAACCTGCGCAAGCTGGCAGGACATTTGGCTGAATGAAGGCTTCGCATCTTATTCGGCGGATTTTCTTTACATGAAATATTTCAGTCCCTATTATTATCCGCTCTATGTCAGCGGCAATCTATCTTATGTTATTTCGCAGCCTGATGGTTCTGTTTTTGTTGATGATACAACAAATGTTGACAGAATCTTTGACAGCCGATTAACTTATGGCAAAGGTTCTTTTTTAGTGCGCATGCTGGAATGGACTTTGGGTGATAGTTTATTTTTTAAAGGCCTTCGCCAATACCTGGAAGACCCGAAAATAAAATATGGCTTCGCTCATACAGCAGACCTGCAAAGAAATTTGGAAGAAGTTAGCGGGATGAATTTAGATTATTTTTTTAAACAGTGGCTTTATGGTCAGGGCTATCCCATGTTTACGGTGCAGTGGAGTGAGAACAATAATAATTTTGCAACGATAAACATCAGTCAAACAACCTCTCATCCTTCGGTCAGTTTTTATAAATTGCCTTTGCAATTGGTATTTAAAAATGCCACGCAGGAAAAAAGTTTTGTGATAAACGACACTATTAATAATCAGCAAGCCACGCTGGATATAGGTTTTAGCGCAGACAGTATTTTGATTGATCCGCAGCAATGGCTTATCAGCGCGCATGATACGGCAATAAAACTGAGCACTGCTGCTGCCACAAATTTATTACAGGTTTATCCCAATCCTTTTACAAATGAAATTATTGTTTCTATAAAAAACCCGACTGATACAAAACTGCAAATGGAATTATTTAATGCCCTCGGGCAAAAAGTTTTTTTCAACTCCTATGATCTTTCCGGCGCCGACCAAACCTTTGATCTGCCTGTTTCATCTCTCGCGCACGGCCTTTATTTTTTACGGATCAGTGGCAATACGGTTAAGTTTCAGCAAAAGCTTGTTAAGTGAAGCAGTTCCGTTAGTAAGCTTGTAAGTTTAAGTTGTAAGCTTGTGAGTTTAAGTTGTAAGCTTGTAAGTTTAAGTTGTAAGCTTGTAAGTTCAACTTATACGCCTATAAGTCTAACTTATACGCCAACTCGAATTTTGAATAAGCCGATAAGTTGCACTTACAGGCTAATTGCTTTTCTTTCCAAAATAAAATTACCTTTAATCCCTTTCTTCTAAACCAAAAAAACAAACACATGAAAAAAATTTTCTTCCTTGCCGCAGTTACCGCAATGCTGGCTGCCTGCAATCAAAACAGCGGATCAACCATCACTTCAGACAACACAAAAGATACCACTGCAACTACACAAACGGTCACTTATCCTTACACGGCGCATTATTCAAACAACTTCGAGATCGGTGATGCGAAGTACGCGCAAATGGTTTTAAAGTATTGGAAGGATTATGACAATAACTCGTTTACGGAGGATGATAATTTTGCCGATTCTGTATCAATGGATAATGCTAATGGCAGCACATTCAACGGTACAAAAGATTCCTTTATGCACAGAGTTGCCAAATATCGCGGCAGTTTGAAAAACGCGGTGGACAGCGTGGAAGTTTTTGTAGTGCTTAAGCCAAAAAATAAGGAAGGAAATTGGGTATGCATTTGGGGCACTGAATACGATAACCTGAAAAATGGCAAAACAGATACTGCCTATCTGAACGAGAACTGGCACTTTAATAAAAATGACAAAATAGATTACATCAGCCAGTTTGCTTCAGGAAGAAAAAAATAGTTTTGGTTAATAAATACATACTGCCGTACTGAATATAGTGCGGCATTTTTATTTGTATACAGGTTAAATAAAATTCATTTTATTTATTCAAATAACCTTGATTTTTGTAAAAGAAAAACTGTTCTGAAAATTGGCAAAGAAAAAAAAGAAGAAACGGTTTAATGTACCACTCATCATCATTATAATTATTGCTGCGCTTGTGTGTTACATTGCCGTTATGGTTGAGCACCAGCTGAAAGAAAACCGACCTGAAAAATTTGTACTGTCGCCTGCATTAGGCATTGCTGTTCCCATTGGTTATACAATTCATGGCATTGATGTTAGCACGCACCAGGATGTGATTGACTGGCAATTGATCAGTCAAATGAATCTAAATGATCTGCGTGTGCAATTCGCTTTTATAAAAGCAACAGAAGGTGTTTCAAGTGTTGATAAACAATTTGAGAGAAACTGGCAAATGTCAAAGCTGGCGGGCATTTCACGCGGAGCGTATCATTTTTTTATCGCAACAAAAGATGGTGTACACCAGGCGCAAAATTTTATCAATACTGTAAAATTAGAAGCTGGTGATCTGCCGCCCGTTGTTGATATTGAAGAGTTGTATGGCGCATCTCCCGACTCGATGCGAACGGCTTTGCAAACATTTTTAAACACAATTGAAAATGCTTATCATGTAAAGCCGATCATTTATTGTTATGCAGATTTTTATGAAGAATATTTGAAAAATGTATTTGATGAATATCCTTTGTGGCTGGCGCATTACAACATAGAAAATGCACAGAATGATAAAGATAAAAAAGTGTCGATACGCAAGTGGACTTTTTGGCAACACAGTCAGGATGCGCATATTAATGGTATAACTCCAAAGGTTGATGTTGATGTGTTTAACGGAGACTCAACAGACTTTAAAAAGTTACTGTTGAAATAATTATTTCAGTATTTTGATTAATAAAATTCATGGAGCCGGAAGTAAAAGAATTTTTTAAACGTGTGATGTATTCTGTTTTTGCAGGATTGCTTTGGCTTGGGTTAAACACCACTTTCGGCATTATGTATGGCTTTGCTTTTCCTGAAAATAATATTTCGATCGGGAATATTATTTTTTATGTTTGGTTTGTTGCAAGTATTATTTTACTGCTGCGTTTTTACATTAAGCTCTGGAAAAAATCTTTTGAAGAAAATAAAGATCTGTAATAGTTTTTTATAAAAAGCTAAATAGATAAACTACTGCTTAATGGCTGCGGGATAGAAGCGGAAAGCCCGTTGCAAACGGCTTGCAGCGTATAGCCCGATATGCAGCTTCATAGTTATTTTTGAAGCTTAACAGCCCCAAATTTTATTCTGTATATTTTGCAATGGTGCTTGGCATTTCGCCACCTTCGAATGCTTTTACAAATTTTCCCTGCTTATTGTACACTGCCATAAAAGGTGTGAAACGCACCTGGTAAAAGCTTGGAATATAGTAGGAAGTATCTCTGCCGAGGCGTGTATTATTGAATTGATCTAAACGATATTTCGTGGCAAATGCTTTTATTTCAACGGGCGAGTGATAAGTGACCCAAACGAAGAAAGTGTTTTTGAAAAGATTCATGCTGTCTGCAAAGCGCGTGGCAGTAAGCTGGCAATGCCCGCAATCGGGACTGAAATATATGATGACAACAGATTTATTTTTTGGAATATCCCAGCGTGAAAACCAGGTGCTGTCTCCCTGTATAATTTTAAAATAGGGAAGATTCGGATTTTTTTTATACTGCGGAATAGTGTCAAATGCCTGCGCATGAGAAATAAAGCCAAATGCAAAAATGAAAACTAAAGCGGAGAATATTTTTTTCATCATGTAGATATTTCTTTTTCAAAGATGCGATGAAAATGCTGATGTTTTTTTAGAAGCCTGTTAAAATATTTTTTAAATAATGTTGATTAAAAATAAAAAACCATCTGCAATAAACAGATGGTTATATTAAATTAAAAAAAGTTATTTATTCTGCGACAACTTCAAATTCAATTTCAGTGCTGTTGCCATTACCGAAATCAATGCTTGCTTTGTAAGTGCCAAGTTCTTTAACATCGTCTGTGATGTGGATACGCTTGCGGTCTATCTCGTAGCCTTTCTGATCGCGGATTGCGCGTGTGATCTGCAAAGAAGTAACGCTGCCGAATATTTTGCCGCTGGTACCTGTTTTAGCAGCAATTTTTACCGGCGTTTCTTTCAGCACAGCGATTACTTTGTTCACTTCGGCAAGCATGGCTGCTTCCTTTTTAGCTTTTACTTTTTGCCTTTCTTCCATTTGTTTTATGTTAGAAGAATTGGCTTCAATAGCTAATTTTTGCGGGATCAGATAGTTTCTTGCATAGCCGTTTTTTACGTTTACAAGTTCTGCAACACCGCCGAGATTATCTACATCCTGAATTAATATTACCTGCATGATAAATCAAGTTATGAGTTATGAATTATGAGTTTATAAATGTGAGTGATTTATTCTATACCTTATCACCCATCACTTACAACTATTTTAACAAATCTGTTACGTAAGGCAAAAGCGCCATCTGGCGTGCTTTTTTAATTGCATCGCTCACTTTGCGCTGATACTTTAAGGAATTTCCACTTAAACGGCGTGGCAAAATTTTACCTTGCTCATTAATGAATTTCTTTAAAAATTCTACGTCTTTGTAGTCGATATATTTAATACCGTACTTTTCAAAACGCGAGAATTTCTTTTTTTGTTTGTCCTGCTTAATTGCTGTCAGGTACTTGATTTCATTCGCTTTAGGCATTGCTTACCTCCATTTTTTTACCTGTTGGCAAACCATTTTTCTTTTTGTCATTGTACTCAACTGCATATTTGTCAAGTACAGTGATCATGTGCCGCATCACGCTGTCGTCGCGCAGCATTTGCACTTTAAACTTCTCATTGAAGCTGGATGGCGCGCTGTATTCTAAAACCCAGTAAATACCTGTGGTTTTTTTCTTTACAGGATACGCCAGTGATTTTAATCCCCAGGGATTAGTGTGCGTTATGCTTCCACCGTTTTCAGTAACGAAGTCGGTGTACTTTTTCTGAGCCGCTTTAAATTCGTCTTCAGAAAGCACAGGGGTAAAAATCACCATCAATTCGTAATTACTCATTACCCTGATTTTTGTTTGTTTAAAAAATAATTTTTGGAGCGCGAAGGTAAAGCTCAATAAGCAAATTAGCAAATGAGATAATTAGTTAATAGGAAGTTTGAAATTTATTTTCCATTCCTTGCGAAACTTAATATAACTAATGCTAAAACTGACACTATTAAGTAAGCCAATAAAAATCTATTTCCTGCTTTTATTTTTGCTTCACTGAACCTCATTTCTTCTAATTCTGATTTTTTTGCAATTATTAAATAAAATAATGCAATTGGCAATAAAGCCAAAGCAACCTCTGCATAACGTTTCCACATCGGGTCGTTTGTATTTTCAGGCAACATATTCAATTTATCTATTGCTAATATTAGCAACACAAATTGTACGTAAGTGTATATGGTCAAACTCGCAATAGTTCGGGCATATGGAATTTGCTCAAATTTGTGCCGACAATAATATCGATAAAAAAGAAATGCAATGAATTTTATATTTTCAATTACCTTATTCATCAATACAAAGTGAGAAATATTATTTTCATATTACCTCAACCTATCCACACTTTTTATCAATTTTCTGTCTTTAATAATTCCGCGGAGAGCAAGAAATAAAAAGATGGGAATTAAAAATGTAAAAGCTGCCGCTAAATTAAAACTGCTTTCTGCAGGTACGAATTTCTCTTTTTCTACAAAATATAAAACGATATCAATTATCGAAACTATTAGCGCAAGCGTGGTTAATTTTATTTGCAGTGAACGGTCTTTGTATAAAAAAATAGTGATCAGCGAAACCACAGCCACAATAACTGTTAGCACAATCAAAGGAATGGTGGCAGTCGCATTTAATTGCATAAAAACCTTTTGCCCGTTTATCGATTCATTGCCATTATAAAAAGAAAATCGAATTGATAGAAAGGAAAATGCTGATGCAATAAGCAACCACAATGTTTGTATGCGCTGTATCATTAAGTATAATTTACGATGCGATGGCAAATTACAATTCTGCAAACAAACAGAAAAGAATAATCCGCTTACTTTTGTTTTAGTTTGATGATTTTTCAAATGATAAACAGGAAAGCTTAATGGAAAAGTGAACGATGAAAGGATTGCGACGCAACGATTTTAAATCGGAGTTCATTAGCTTGTATCAAAATAATTCGTTTAAAAATAATGGTTGAAATGAAAGAAACACCTTTTACAAAAAAGCATATTGCACTTGGCGCGAAGATGGCTGAGTTTGCAGGTTACAACATGCCGATAAGTTATTCGGGAATCAATGACGAACATGCAGCTGTGCGCAACAATGCAGGAATTTTTGATGTAAGTCATATGGGTGAATTTATGCTGAAAGGCACACAGGCATTGGATTTGATACAACGTGTGACAACCAATGATGCTTCAAAACTGGTGGCTGGAAAAGCGCAATACAGTTGCCTCACAAATCATAACGGAGGAATTGTTGATGATTTATTGGTGTATTGCATTGAAGAAAATAAAACATACATGCTTGTTGTAAACGCGAGCAATATTGAAAAAGATTGGGCATGGATCGCTTCGCATAATACTGAAGATGCGGACATGCACAACATCAGCGAGAAGACCTGTTTGCTTGCTGTACAAGGTCCGAATGCAACAAAAATTTTGCAGCCTTTGACTGAAATGGATATTATGAATTTGAAATATTACACGTTTGTAAAAGGGCAATTTGCAGGTGTTGATAATGTTTTGATCAGCGCGACTGGTTATACAGGCGCAGGTGGTGTGGAGATTTATTTTGAAGATAAAAATGATGATGCTGAAAAAATTTGGAATGCCATTTTTGAAGTTGGAACGCCGCAGGGTTTGAAGCCAATCGGTTTGGGAGCGCGCGACACGCTTCGTTTGGAAATGGGTTTTAATTTATACGGCAACGATATTGATGATGATACAACTCCGCTTGAAGCTGGACTTGGCTGGATCACAAAACTTAACAAAGATGTTTTTACTGCGAAAGATATTTTGATAAAACAAAAAGAAGAAGGTGTTAAAAGAAAGCTTGTTGGTTTTGAAATGCTTGACCGCGGCATCCCACGCCACGACTACGTTATAAAAGATGCAGAAGGAAATAAGATCGGGAAAGTCACAAGCGGAACGCAATCTCCATCATTGAACAAAGCGATTGGTTTGGGTTATGTTGATATTGCAGATGCATCAATCGATAGCGAAATTTTTATTGAAATAAGAAACAATGCCGTGAAAGCGAAAGTTGTGAAAGTGCCGTTTGTGTAAACTGCTTAATCTTACATCGCAAATAATTTTATTGAATCGAATAATTTTCACTGTTACCAACGATTTGAATTATGACCAGCGCATGCAACGCATTTGTACAAGCCTTGCTGCTGCTGGATTTGACTGCTTACTTGTTGGAAGAAAATTAAAAACAACAGCATCGCTTTCTTCTCAAAATTTTCTGCAAAAAAGAATTTCCTGTTTCTTCAACAAAGGATTTTTGTTTTATGCGGAATATAATTTTCGATTGTTTTGGTTTCTGCTTTTTCAAAAAATGGATGCAGTTTGTGCAATTGATCTTGACACAATTCTTCCAAATTATTTTGTTTCTGTGCTGCGAAACAAAAAAAGAATTTATGATGCACATGAACTGTTTACAGAAATGAAAGAAGTGATTACAAGAAAAAATATTCATGCTTTTTGGCTGAGAATAGAAAAGTTTGCAGTCCCTAAATTTCAATATTGTTATACAGTTAGTGGAAATATTGGCAATGAGCTGAAATGCAGATATGGCGTACACTTCAGTGTTATTAGAAATGTTCCGATAAGGTTGAAAGTAAAAAATCAAAAGTCAAAAGAATATCCAATATTCTTTATTTATCAGGGCGCTGTGAATGAAGCTCGTGGATTGGAAAACTTAATTCCAGCTATAAAGTATGTTGATGCGTTACTTTATATTTATGGCGATGGGAATTTGTTTGATGAAATAAAAGCTTTGATTGAAAAAAATAATTTGCAGGATAAAGTTTTTCTGAAAGGAAAATTAAATCCTGATGACTTATTTGAAAAAACGATTAATGCATACGCCGGAATTAATTTGGTCGAACCTCTTGGGTTGAACCAAATCTATTCGCTTGCAAACAAATTCTTTGATTATATGCAAGCGGGCATTCCGCAAATGACGATGAACTTTCCGGAATACAAAAAAATAAATGATCAATTTGAAGTTGCCGTTTTAGTTGATAATGTTGAAGAAAAGAAAATTGCAAATGGGCTAAATGTGCTGCTGAATGATAAAGAACTATACGAAAGATTGAAAGCTAATTGCTTCAAAGCTGCAGAGAAATACAACTGGCAAAATGAAGAGAAAATTTTGATTGAATTTTATCAAAATATTTTTAAAGAAAGTAATTGATCTTAATTTATTCAACATACGAAAGTGAAAGATTGAAATATGTACTCAATCATGTTTTCAAAAATATTTTCGGGCTTGAATATGAGCTGACAACCAATAAGGACCGGTATTTCAGCAAACCAAATCATCCAAAATTTTGTTACGCAAAAAACAAAATTGATGATAGTTTGTTTTTTTACGATGAAGGTTTATTGAATGAAACTTCACTAAATAAAATTGCAATCAACATTGGAAAATATAAAGGCTCGAAAGTTTTGTTTATCCATGAAAACAAAGATTCTGCTTTGAACTTTGATATCTTCTCCGCTATATTGTATTTGCTTTCGCGTTACGAGGAATATTTGCCAACACAAAAAGATGAGTTTGGAAATTTTGATTTCCACAACAGCATTCTGCATAAAGAAAACATTCTTCAAATACCAATTGTTGATGAATGGATAACTATGCTGAAAGAAATTTTGCAAAAAAATTTTCCTTCATTAAAATTCAAGCATCAGCAATTTTCTTATCAACTGACCTTCGATATTGATGTTGCTTTTGAATATCGTAATAGAAGTTTTTTTAGAAATGCTGGTGGAATAATCAAGAAGATTTTGTCATTACACTTTCATTCTTTAAAAGATCAACTACTCACAATCACTCATTTCAAAAAAGATGCGTTTGACACTTTTCATTATATTTTAAGTAAAGTAAAAAATACAAATTCGATCTTCTTTTTCAACATGGGAAAATATGGAAGGTTTGATAAAAACCCGTCATCGTCAAATAAAGATTTTCAAAAAGTAATTTCTCAGGTTGCTGAAAGTGGCTGCCAGACAGCATTACATCCGTCGTATGCAAGCAATGAAAATAAAAATTTGCTTTCAGATGAAAAAAATATTTTAGAAAAAATTACGAAGCAACAGATCACACAAAGCCGTCAACATTACTTAAAATTATCTTTTCCAAAAACTTATCAAACTTTAATCTCTAATGGAATACGCGAAGATTATACGATGGGTTATTATTTTATAAACGGCTTTCGCGCAGGAACTTGTCATCCATTTTTCTTTTTTGATTTGATGAAAAACGAAGCAACAGTTTTACAATTATTTCCATTTATTATAATGGATACAACGTTAAATCATGAACTCAAATTATCACCTGAAGAAGCGATAATAGAAATTAGAAAATATATTGATACTATCAAAGAATACAATGGCATTTTCATTCCAATCTTCCATAATAACAATTTATCTGAAACTCACGAATGGCGCGGATGGCGAACAGTTTTTGAAACGATGCTCGAACTATTAAAATCTTAACACTGCAGGAAAAGCATTTACATATCGTTTCATTCAACGTGCCTTATCCTGCTAATTATGGCGGCGTGTACGATGTATTTTATAAACTGGAAGCGTTGCAAAAACAAGGAATAAAAATTCATTTGCATTGTTTCGATTATGGTCGCGGCAAACAAACAGAACTGAACAAATATTGTGTTGAAGTAAAGTATTATAAAAGGAGAAAAACATTTTCTTTTTCACTTCCATATATCGTCAGCAGCAGAATTAATCAAACACTTTCTGCTGATTTATTAAAAGATGATTTTCCAATATTGCTTGAAGGAGTCCATTGCTCCTATCCTTTGCTGGATAAGGACTTCAGCGAACGAAAAATGCTTCTGAGAATATTTAACGCCGAATTTATTTATTATAAAAATCTTGCAAGGCATTCAAAAAATATTTTCAAGAAATTATTTTTCTATAACGAATGCCGATTGCTTAAATCATATGAAGCAAAGCTTGCAAAAACGAAAGCAACCATTATTCCTTTGTCACAACTTGATGAAAAAATTTATCGTGAACAACTTCATGCAAACAACATTCACTACGTTCCAATATTTATTACATGGAAAGTAAATTCTAAACTTGGCACAGGAAAATATTGTTTGTATCATGGCGATTTATCTGTTTCAGAAAATGAAAAAGCAGCAACCTGGCTAATAAAAAATGTTTTTAAAAAGACAAATATTCCTTTCATAGTTGCAGGAAAAAATCCATCAAAATCTTTGAAGAAAATTATTTCGCAATTTGAAAATGTTCAACTTATTTCAAATCCATCAGAAGAAAGCATGCAGCAATTAATTGCCGATGCACAGATAAATATGTTGCCTTCATTCAACAACACAGGCATCAAATTAAAACTCATCAATGCATTATTCAATGGAAGATATTGCGTTGTTAATGAAGCAATGATTGAAAACACAAACTTCGCAAACCTTTGCCACATATGCCTTTCAGCCGATGAAATGAAAATGAAAGTTGAAGAATTATTTTCAAAAGAATTTACAGAAGCAGAAGTTCAGCTTCGAAAAAATGTTTTGGAAACACATTTCGATAACGATGTAAATGCAAAAAAATTGATTGAATTAATTTGGTCTTGATGCTGCAACTGCTTCAGAAGTGCTGTCGAAAACTTTTCCATTTTGTGTTGTCAGCATACGGGAAGGATAACGGTTGATCACAATAAAATCATGCGTTGCCATTATTATTGCTGCGCCAATTTCTTTGCAAATCGAAATAAGTAATTGCAAAATTTCATCGCTGGTTTCAGGATCAAGATTTCCTGTTGGCTCATCGGCTAGAATTAATTTTGGAGAGTTCAGCAAAGCACGCGCAATATCAACACGCTGTTGTTCGCCACCACTCATTTCATAAGGCATTTTAAAACCTTTACTTTTAAGACCAACTTTATCAAGCACATCATTAATTTTATCCTCGACCAACTTTTCATCTTTCCATCCGGTTGCCTTTAAAACAAACCGCAAATTTTCATGCACATTTCTGTCTGTTAATAATTGAAAATCCTGAAAAACGATGCCCAGCTTGCGTCTCAGGAACGGAACTTTCTTCCAATTCATGCTGCGCAGGTTTTCTGCGGCAACAAAACCATCACCTTCCGTCAGCGTTAATTCGCCGTATAATGTTTTTAGTAAACTACTTTTTCCGGAGCCGGTTTTACCAACGAGATATACAAATTCACCTTTTTTAACAGAGAAACTTACGTCCTGCAAGATCAAATTATTGCCTTGGTAAATATTTGCATGCGACACCGACACAACTGTTTCAGACATAAAAAATTTTTTATGATAACCTCAAAGTTATAAGAAATCGTGTTGTATAAAAGTTGTAATTTTTTTGAGCCAGAGTGGTGAATTTCTATTAAGCATTGTTGCGTCGCACTCTTGTACGCTTAGCGCATTGCGCAGCAATTTTCAACTTTGAAACCTTAGCTTAATTCATAGATGAACAATGAAAGGATTTTCCAATTTGCTGCTTCGTCACGCAAATTGCCCAACGAAGATGCCACCGCATTGCAGCTCGTACCAAAATAATAATCGCAAACTAAAAGATTATCTTTGCAGCATGATTTTTACTGGTGAAAAAAATGTCAGGGACTTAACACTTCCGCAATTAGAAGATTATTTTACATCGATTGGTGAAAAAAAATTTCGCGCAAAGCAAGCGTACGAATGGCTTTGGCAAAAACGTGCACAAGGTTTTAATGACATGACCAATCTAAGCAAAGAACTTAGAAATAAACTTGCCGAAGAATTTTTTTTTCCTGCATTACAAATTGATGTTACGCAAAACAGTGAGGATGGCACAATAAAAACACGCTTCAAAACTTTTGAGGGGCATTTGGTTGAAGGTGTTTTAATACCAACTGATGAAAGAAAAACGGCTTGTGTTTCTTCACAGATCGGTTGCAGCTTGAATTGTAAATTTTGCGCAACAGGCTACATGGAACGAAAAAGAAATTTGACGTACGATGAAATTTATGATGAAGTTGTTTTAATAAATAAGCAGAGTGAAACAATATTTAATAAGAAATTATCCAACATTGTTTTCATGGGAATGGGCGAACCTTTGCTGAATTATGCAAATGTTTTAAAAGCCATCGAGCGCATTTCTGCAGAAGACGGATTGTTCATGAGCCCACGCCGCATAACGGTTTCAACGGCTGGCATTGCAAAAATGATAAAAAAATTGGGCGATGACGAGGTGCGTTTTAAGCTGGCACTTTCGCTGCATGCAGGCAATGATAAAAAACGAAATGAGATAATGCCTATCAACGAAACGAACAATATTAAATCATTGATCGAAGCATTAAATTATTTCTATAAAAAAACAGGAAGCGAAATAACCTTTGAATATATTTTGTTCAAAAACTTTAATGACTCGCAAAAAGATGCGGATGAATTAATAAAAATTTATCGGCAGGTTCCTGCTGATCTCATAAACATTATCGAATACAATTCCATTGATGCTTTTAGATTAACAAAACCTGATGAAGAAACTACAGAAAGGTTTATGCATTATCTTGAAACCAATCGCGTAAATGCAAGACTTCGCAGAAGCAGAGGCAAAGATATTGATGCAGCTTGCGGGCAATTAGCAAACAAAAATTAAAATTATTACTTACTGTTGTAAAACAGCAAATAGAAAACATGAGCAAAAAGCCATTTGAAAAATTCATTACTAAAAAACCTGTTGGCGCTAAAAAAAAAGAAATTATTCGTCAGGAAAAAAAACGGGAAAAGCAGGAGCAGCGTGCATTTGGAGAAGAAATAAAAAAAAGAAATGAAGATAAATTTCGTATTGTAACAAGGAATGACATACGAAATAATCCTGCTGAAAACAAACAACAAACAAACCATAACCGCGACAAAAGGAATAATTTTTCATCTCGCAATAATCAATCTTCATTATCACATCTACCGCGTTATAAACAAGGCAAACCAATTATAAAAAATTATGAAGAGGTAACGCAGACAAACAACACAAAACAAATTACGAATGAACAAATGCCGCTTAATAAATTTATTGCGCATGCAGGAATTTCAGGAAGAAGAGAATCAGCACTTCTTGTAAAAGAAGGGAAAGTAAAAGTAAATGGTGATGTTGTTTATGAGCCAGGCTTTAAAGTTTCTGCAAACGATAAAGTGGAAGTAAAAGACAAACAAATTTTTTTACAAAAAAATCTTGTCTATCTTTTATTGAATAAACCCAAAGATTATTTGACCACAACAAAAGACCCTGAAGGACGAAAAACAATTTTCGATTTATTGAAAAATGCTACGGAAGAAAGAATTTATCCTGTTGGCAGATTAGACAGAAATACCACTGGCGTTTTGCTTTTAACCAATGACGGCGAACTCGCTCAGAAGCTTACCCATCCTTCATTTGAGATAAAAAAGTTGTATGAAGTAACGCTTGATAAATCTCTGGCGAAAGATGATTTTGAAAAGATTTTGAATGGCATAACCTTAGAAGATGGCTTTATAAAAGCAGATGCAATTGCCTACGCTGACGCTAAAAATAAATCAATAATTGGTATTGAAATACACAGCGGAAGAAACAGAATTGTTCGCCGAATGTTTGAGCATCTTGGTTATAAAGTAAAAAATCTCGACCGCGTGATGTTTGCTAACCTTACCAAAAAAAATGTAGAACGCGGAAAATGGAGAATGCTTAACTATAAAGAAATTCGCTTATTAAAATATATGAACCAATCTTTTGTTAGAAATGTAAGATGATCTTTATTTCAATCTTAGATCTTTTTTGTTACCTCCTCAATTTATTTAACGACTAATCTTTAGGACATTAATTTATTTTAAACCTAAAGCCGTGAAAACACTATTAAAAGAATTCTTCCGCTTTCTTATCTATGGAAGTAAAATGAAAGAAGGAAAAAAGTATACTATTCTTAAATCAAATATTTAATTGAGTAGTTACAACCAGCAAGAATCTGTAACCTCAGATTCTTTTTATTTATTCAAATCATTCTTTCCTCTTTCATCGCACGCATCATTTCACCAAAATGCATTTGCCGCGAACAGGCTGTAACCGTTTGCGCTATTCGCTTTGCGCGTGTTTGTTCTGTTTTTGCAGATTCAATCCACTTTGAATAATAATTTCTATGCGAAGTCGGAAGCTTATTAAAATAGGCAAGCGCTTTTGGTTCATCATTCAAACATTCCGCCAGATCTTTTGAAATGGTGTAATCTTTTTTGTCTAATTCAAGGTGCACATTTACTCTTGCGCCTTTTTGTTTTCTTATTTTTTTTCTTATTTCTGACTTTAGTGCCATAATGAAATTACCTTCGCCCATTGGTATCAATGCAATTCCTTCAAAGTCAAAATCATCCAACGTTCCTTTTACACGAAAAGATTTTTTATTATTTGGTTTAAGCTGTAATGCAAGCGCAGCGGGCACTTCAATGTACGACCATCCTGTTTTTTCCCCCTGCGAAGCAAACTTTAAAATTGTTGCAGTAAACTTTACCATCATTCCAAAAATAATTCTTTCTCAAAATAATACATAAAAAAAAGGCTGCCTGCAATAGCAAACAGCCTCATTCAAAAGTTTGATAAATGTATTATTAAGAAATACGTTTTACATTCACTGCATTCGGGCCTTTTCTGCCTTCCTGAATTTCAAACTCAACTTTGTCATCTGCCTGAACTTGCCCAAGCAAGCCATTTGCATGTACAAAAGTTTCTTTGCTTGAATCATCATGCTTAATAAAACCAAACCCTTTTTCTTCATTAAAGAACTTTACAGTTCCTGTGTTTTTTGTTGTGTTCATTGTTAAAATTAAAAATAAATAATGATGCAAGATAAGGTTTTAAAAATTGACGCGCTGATAAATTATAGTTATACATCAAAATCAACCAATAAATTACAGCAACATTATTGATTAAATTATTTTTTTAGATACCAGCAGTATATTTTCATAGCATCATCGTTGCGTCGCAATCACTTCATCTTTCATTTAAAATGGCATCTTAGGTTTCAGCTAAACAGTAAAATTTTTTTTTACTTCTTTAATCAATTAATAAAAGATTCTATAAGAAAAATAACTTAAATGAACTACATTCGCAAAAAATTTTTAAAAATGACGAATGAAGCTATTGCAAAATTCATAGAAAATGGGCATCTTGTAAAGACAAATATTAAGATTGATTTTAAGCAACGCTCTTCTTTAATCGGTATGTTTCTAAAACAAAATGATTATGATGAATTAAAGTCAAAAAACTTTTGGCGCATTGTTATCGATCCAAAAAATATTGAAGCCTGGAAAAAAACAAAAGATATGAACCTTGCCAAACTTTTCAATGGTATGGAAATGACCAGGCTAAGCGAAGTAAAAGTAAAAGCTCTACCTTAAAAAAAATCCCGCATTACTGCGGGATTTTAGGCTGAGATTTTTCTCAGCATTAGTTATTTACTAATTCTGCACTTTCGTTTCTAAAGACAACCACGTTGTCAAACACATCTACCAGCACAGGATGCGAACGATCAATAGTTCCTCCAAGAATTTTTTTACTCAAGCCATTTACTATTTCTTTTTGTATCAGGCGTTTCAGTGGTCTTGCTCCAAACTGCGCATCAAAGCCCTGTTCGCTTAAAAAATCTACCAAATAATTGCTGAACTCAAGATCAATTCCATTCTTCCCAACAAGTTTTTTTAATTGATCGAGTTGAATTTTTACAATATTTACAATATCTTTTTTTGACAATGGATGAAACATTATTATTTCATCAACACGATTTAAAAATTCAGGACGAATTGTTTGGCGAAGCAAATTCATCACTTCAGCTTTTGCAGAAGCTTCTGCCTGTTCAATATTATTTTCATTTACATTTTCAAAAGCTTCCTGAATTAAATGGCTTCCGATATTACTCGTCATTATGATAATGGTATTTTTAAAATTCACCACCCGACCTTTATTATCCGTTAATCTTCCATCATCCAAAACCTGCAGTAAAATATTCCAAACATCGGGATGGGCTTTTTCTATTTCATCTAAAAGTACAACGCTGTAAGGCTTGCGGCGCACAGCTTCAGTAAGTTGTCCACCTTCATCATAACCAACATATCCCGGAGGCGCACCCACCAACCGCGAAACAGCATGCTTTTCCTGGTATTCACTCATATCAATACGCGTCATCATTGTTTCATCATCAAACAAATAATCTGCAAGCGCCTTCGCTAATTCTGTTTTACCAACTCCTGTTGAACCTAAGAAAATAAACGAACCGATTGGTTTTTTTGGATCCTGCAAACCCGCACGGCTCCTGCGTATTGCATCTGCAACAGCTGTGATCGCATCTTCCTGACCAACTATTCTTTTGTGCAATTCATCTTCTAATAATAGCAATTTTATTTTTTCACTCTGCATCATTTTTGCAACGGGAATGCCTGTTGCTTTTGCAATATTTTCAGCAATATCTTCTGCATCAACTTCTTCTTTCATCAATCTTTTATCAGTTAAGTCTGAAAGATCATTTGTGAAGTCTGTGATTATTTTTTCCTGCTCTTTTATTTTGCCATAGCGAATTTCTGCCACCTTTCCATATTCGCCATTTCGTTCTGCCTGGTCTGCTTCCTGCTTTAATTGTTCGATAGCTGCTTTTGCATTTTGCACTTTTTCAACCAATTCTTTTTCCTCTTTCCATTTTGATTTGAAAGTATCACGTTCAACAGAAAGATTTGCAATTTCGGTATTGAGCTCTTTCAATTTCGTAGCATCATTCTCACGTTTGATTGCTTCGCGTTCAATTTCTAATTGGCGAATTTGTCTTTCTAATTTATCTAATTCTTCTGGCATTGAATTCATCTCAAGCCTAAGCTTGGCGGCACTTTCATCAATTAAATCAATTGCTTTATCTGGTAAAAAACGATCCGTAATATATCTGTGGGATAATTCTACAGCAGCAATAATGGCTTCGTCTTTTATCCGAACATGGTGATATGTTTCATAGCGATCTTTTAATCCACGCAAAATAGAAATCGCATCCTCAACAGTTGGCTCATCAATCACTACTTTTTGAAAACGTCTTTCAAGTGCTTTATCTTTTTCGAAAAATTTTTGATACTCATTCAAAGTAGTTGCACCAATCGCTCGAAGTTCACCACGTGCTAATGCAGGCTTCAAAATATTAGCTGCATCCATTGCGCCATCTCCGCCGCCGGCTCCAACAAGTGTATGTATCTCATCAATAAATAAAATGATCTCTCCTTCGTTTGATGTTACTTCTTTCACCACGCTTTTTAAACGTTCTTCAAACTCGCCTTTGTATTTCGCGCCTGCAATTAATTGACCCATATCAAGCGCATAAATAATTTTGGATTTTAAATTTTCAGGAACATCACCATTAATTATTCTCATCGCCAAACCCTCTGCTATCGCGGTTTTACCAACGCCGGGTTCGCCTACAAGTATAGGATTATTTTTGCTTCTTCGAGAAAGTATATGCAATGTTCTTCTTATTTCCTGGTCTCTGCCGATAACAGGATCGAGCTTGCCGCTGCGGGCAAGTTCATTCAGATTTTTTGCGAATTTATTCAACGCATTAAATTGTGTTTCCTGCGTTTGAGATTTTACTGTATCACCTTTGCGCAAATCTTTTATTGCAGTGATCAAACCTTTATCATTTAACCCCGCATCTTTTAAAATTTTTGCAGTGCTGTCATTATTTTGTACCAATGCAAGTAATAAATGTTCAGGCGTTACAAATTCATCATTGAATTGTTTTAATACATTATTTGCGCGAAGCAAAACGTTGTTGAACTCACGTGAAGTCATTTGTGCGGGTTCTCCTCCGCTTGTTTTTGGAAGTTTATCAAGCAATTCATTCAACTTATTTTCGACTAAATTTATTGTAACATTATTTTTCTTTAATAAATAGTCAACCGGTGAATCCTGCTGCTCTAATAAAGCTTTTAAAAGATGCTCTGTTTCTATGGTAGGGTTAGCAGCGTTATAAGCCAGTTGCTGTGCCTGCTGAATAACCTCCTGAGCTTTGATCGTATAATTGTTTAAGTTCATAATTATAAATTTTGAAAAGAAAGTAAAACTCCAAAATGAAAATTTAATTTTACTTTCATTTTTTATTAAAACAGCAAACTTTAATCCTAAAAAAATAAACAGTAAATATGGCTGGAAATGACGATAGATGCTGAATGAACGTCAGCAGAATTTATTGTTTGCTGTTAATATTTCAGGTAGATTTTTTTAAATTAAATTGAAGTGAAACATTATCCAAATCATTCATTATTGCTTGGCGCTTTTGAACATAAATCTCAAGCGCTTGCCACAAGAAAAGTATATTATAACCGACTGAGAAGAAATGCTTTTATTGCTGCATTTATACTTTTTATTTGTTTGCTGATTGGCATTGTCGGTTATCGTTTTGGCGGACCAATGAGTTGGATTGATGCGCTGCATAATGCCTCCATGATTTTAAGTGGAATGGGACCTGTTGCAGAAATTAAAACTTTTTGGGGCAAGGTCTTCTCATCATTTTATGCATTGTTTAGTGGCGTTGCTTTCATAACTAACATTGGTATTTTAATTGCACCTATCGTGCATCGTTTTTTTCATCGCCTGCATGTGGAAGATAAAACGAATTAGCTTTCTTTTTTTATTAGAACGATTTGACTTCTATCAGCTTTATAAATTGCATTGGTAAATTCTACAAAACCTTTATAATCTGTAGCCGGAAACCGAGACCTGTTGCGGATCTGCGTGCGTACACAACTTATATTATTTTCATTAACCGAAAAGCTGATATGATAAATTCCAAACTTGCTTTCTAAATTTATATTCTTTGGCAAAGCTTCCAAAATATATCCATCAGGTATTTTTATGTGAACGCTGTCAACATCTTTAAAAGCATAATTATATACAATATCAAATTTTCTAACTGAATCTTCAGACAATTTATTAGAGGACTTATTAAATAAGTTTGCAACTATAAAAAGTCTCCTTCCCGAAATATTCGCATAACCTGGTGAAATAAGATGCAATGATTCTGTCACTTTTGGAATAATACCTTTTGTTTCTGAATAACTACTTTTATCAACTTCATAAGTTGGCAAATTAAATTCATAATTTAAATACTTATCGCGTTGATCTTTTGTTACATCATTAATAAGACTATGTGGCAATTCTTCCTGAATGCCGCTATAAGTTGTAACAACATTCGCATCAAGATTTCCATTCGCATCAATCGTTGCATCTACATTTCTTATTTGCGAGTTATCATCCGAAGTATAAACGGGTGTGCAAACTATGTGGCCACCATTTTCATCAATCAATAAAGCTTTTCTGTCGCCCGTAAAATCCCCGGCAAACCCCGGCGATTCAGTCTGGCTCGTGCATTCGAGCCAAATTGAATCTTTTTGCAAAGGAATGCAAACTGTTGCATGATTGAATTGTGTACAGGGAAAATCTGTGATAAGATCAGGTTCCTTTTCGCCTGCTGCAATTAAAACATAATCTGCTTTTATTCCGGCTTCTTTTAACAATGCAACTGTAAAATTTGATAATGCCTTGCAATCACCATATTTTTTTGTTGCAACATAATTGGCATCAAAAGGCTGCCAACCGCCAATACCAAGTTTAATATTTATATATCGCGTATTTTGCTGAAGAAAATTATAAACAGCATTTATTTTTTGAATCGTATCCTTTAAGTTACCTGTTAAATTATGAATAGATTCTTTAATATTATCAGGTAGTATATCTCTGCTATTATTTAATTCTAATATGAACTTTCCAAAATTTTGCCAGGTATTCATATTGCCTTTATACGAATCAATTTCAAAATCCGAAGGCGCAAACAAAATATTGGGTACAATTTCTGACCAGGATGGAGCCATTTTTTCTTCTTCAATTGCTGGTACATTTTGTATCTGCCATGTATAAGTAATTTTATCGGTTGTTTGGGTAATAACAGGGCTCTGAGAAAAATTAAATACTTTGTACCTCAGCTCATAATTTTTTGGAACGGTTATTACATACTTGCTGAATTGAACTGACATGTTAGGCATATCAACAGGCATCCATGGTTCAATGTCTAAAATTCCATCTATATCATCCTCTTCATCATATTCAACAGTAAATGGATATGAGGAATTATAAAAATTATTTACCTTATATCTTGTATCGCTCATTAATGTCTCATCATTACTGCCGCTTTCATCAGCCATATCTTTTTTCTTTACATGCTTTAATTCTTTTCCATCTTCATTATATAAAATACCATCGATGTAATTTATTGATGTGAATTTATCATACCCGCTGTGATAATTTGCCCATTCTTCTCCGAGATCGTTTAAGATTGTATATGCGTGATGTTCTCTCACGGTTGCTTTACCAGGCGATTTTATTTCGAAATCAATTTCTTCAAATCGCTTTACGACATTGGCATTTTTTTTAAGCGAATCTGGTATTAAACTGACATTGAAATTTTGCGCATAAAGACTTACAGAAAAAAGACAACATAATAAGCTTAAAATATTCTTCATAAATTATTTTACTTTTTTAAGAACAATTTGCTCTCCTTCTTTTTCTACAATAAAACTATAAAAATCACGAAGTGTTTGATAATCTTCAGGAGAAAAATTGGCTTTGTTTAAAACTAATCTGCATCTGAGTTGAATACCCGCGTCGGTTTTGCCAATAATGTATTCAAATATCCCTTCAGTATCATTAAGTGCAACCTTTGCAGATTTAGGGAGGTCATCAATCACATAACCTTTCGGTATTTCCATATTAAGAACATAGGTTTGATTTGTTTTGTAAGGCATTTCTACAGGATAAATTCTTTCTGCAGATTTGAAAGGGTTCTCTTTTATTGCTTCTGATAAAAATGGATTGAAATAAAAAATATCATCATCGTTCTGAAAGCGGAAAGAATATTTGATGACCAAAGGAGCATCAGAATTTTGCAAAGAATCAAAGGATGTATTTGTTAACGTAACATCGAAAGGCATTTCTTTTTTCTTACTTAAAAAATAATCATCTTCTTTTGAATGCTCCAATTGCTGCCGCAAATCGTGAGTTTCATAATAGCCGGGATATACTGTAAGATTTGCCATCATTCCATTGTCATTATTAGAAATTAAAACCGAGGTTATTTTCGTCTCGATTAATGAATCTGAAGAAAAAGAAATTAGTGAACAATTGTTATCTATAATTCTTGCTCCTCCATTATAACAGTTTTCATGCAAATGATTAAATGATAATAATTTGTCAGAAGCATCTAAATAATAATCTTTGCCATCAATATTTAAGTTTGTAATAACATAATTAAAATTGCTCATTTGCGGATAAATTTGCGGTGCCCAGCCATGTTCTTTGGTACTTAATATAATTGGTTTTGCATCATAGCCCTCACTGAGATATATTGCAGTTAGTAAAAGATTGATATCTGCAATATTTCCTTTTTTGTTTTTGAAAACATCACTCAAAGGTTGAGAAAGATAAATCTCATCATCATCATCTGCGGCGGAAAAATTATTTCTAACATACTCATAAATTTTTTTTGCTTTATCTAATGAATCAGCAATGCCCGCAGTTTGTATTTTAAGTTCTTCATCCATTGGTTTATTTGGAATAGAAAGATCTAAACCAAAATCTTCATCATGCAATAAATTGTAGGCTTTTTGTTTCCATGTACCTGACAGAACCGGTATCAATCGATCTTCCCGCTTAACAGCGTATAAACGCAAACTGATTTGCGAAATATAATTTGATAAATTGGAAATGTATGGTTCTTTTTTTAGAGGCTTAACATTTTTAATTGCCCAGACACTGTTAATGGTATTAGCAGAATCTACATTGAAATCAGCTAAATTATAAGAAGAATAATAAGATATGGAAGTATCGAAATCGTATTTTAATAAACCCTTTAAAGTAATAAGGTAAGAATAAAATTTAGGATATGTTACTTCATATTCACTCCATAAACATGGATAATCATTTTGAAAATCCCATGCTGGTAAAATTTCATTTTCAGGATAATTGATTGTATAAGAATACTCAATTATGCTGCCTTCCTTTAGATTTGGAAAAGTGAATTTGTATTCCACAATACTTCCATCCCTGGTTTTTAATTCTTTATCTTTCAATAAATCACTTTTATTAAAATTTTGATTTATCACTTTGCCATTTTCTATATTATATACAGCAGCATGAAAATCTGTTATTTGTTCTTTATAGTCTGGTGATACTATAGTTGAAAGTTTTATAGTCGCAAGATCATTTGTGGGGTCGGCGAAACCTTTTTGTTTTAATAACCTTACTCTTGCATGCCGTGTAAATTGTGTGGTAAAATAATATCCATAATTTTGTACTAAATGCACATAACCGCCATCAAATAAGTAAACAGCGTCTGCGCTGCTATCTATAGTATAAGCCGCAGGAGAAAAATCAGATGGATTAATATTACCAAAACTTATAGTCATTCTCTGTGCATCTGTATATATAGTAGAAAATAAGAAAACTAATAAAAGCAGATGCTTATTTATTATGATACGTTTCATTAACTAAAACTAAAATATTCATAAATTATTTTACTTTTTTAAAAACAATTTGCTCGCCTTCTTTTTCTACAATAAAACTATAAAAATCACGAAGTGTTTGATAATCTTCAGGAGAAAAATTGGCTTTGTTTAAAACCAATCTACATCTGAGTTGAATACCCGCGTCGGTTTTGCCAATAATATATTCAAACATTCCTTCAGTAGCATTAAAATTTACATGCGTAGATTTTGGCAATGCATCTATCGTGTAGCCCTTTGGAACTTCCATGTTCATAACATAAGTTTCATCAACAGGATACGGCATTTCTACAGGATATTGACGAACTGCAGATTGAAATGGATTTTTAGATATTAAATATGAAAATAAAGGGTTAAAATAAATAACATCATCATCACCAAGATTAAATTGTGCATTGTATTTTATAATCAGCGGATTTTCTAAAGCTCCTAAGGAATCAATTGTTGTATTGCTAAATTCAGTTGTAAGGGGAAAATCTTTTTTCATATTATTGAAATAATCTTCTGTACGAATTGTACTTAATTTATTTCTTAATTCATAAGATTGTTCATATCCAAGATATGTAGTAAAAGCCCCAGTCATTCCTGCATCACTATTAGTGATAAATGCAGTGGTAACGTTATTTTCTTTTAATGAGTTTGCAGAAAAATTAATTGCTTCCGGCATTTCTGAAACAACTCTTCCTGAATCGTTATAGCAATCTTCACTTAATTTGCCAAAGCCAAGATTTGGCTGGCTTGCGTCTAAATAATAAATATCACCATTGATATTGGCTCTGCAGATAAGGTAATTAAACTTTTCAAGTACAGGAATTTTACCAAATGTAAAGCCATTATCACGCGTACTTAAAATTACAGGATCAGCTATTATTCCGTTTTTATGAAGTGTGTTTATTAATAACAAATTTATCTCACCAACATTCCCTTCCTTTTTTTTCAAGACATCCTGCAATGATGTTTTTACAAGAAAACCATTATGATCAATACAATTGAAGTTTTCTTTTATGTAATAATAAATACTTTTTGCTTTACTTAAATCATCAGTATTTTCTTGTGCTATTTTTGTAATCGCGGGAATATTTAAATTTTCCGCTAATGCTCCTCCAAAGTCCGACGATCTTAATAAAAATTTACCAACTTGTCCCCAATCTGAAAAAAAATTATCTGCAGTTTCACCATTATAAGTTGATATTAATTGAAATTCTATTTCATCATTATAGTTGCGTAAAGATGTAACAAAGGCCTCTGCTTTCAATGCAGGCACATCTTTCATTGCCCAATCATAATTAGATACGGGCGTACCAACATACATATTATCACCTGTTGCCGTAGCCGTAGAGCTCAAAAGCGGATCCTGTGAAACTGCAAAATGCTCATAAGTTTGACTATTTTTTTTAATAAAAAAAGAATCAAATCCATGTTTTATAATTGAATAATTTAAAAGCTGTGGTATGGCAACTTTATACTCACTCCAAAGGCAGGGATAATCAGTTTGAAAATACCATGGCTGCAATTCAAAATCAAAAGGAGAAGTAACAGTATAACTAAGCTCAATTATTGAACCTTCTTTAATATCTGGAAGTGTGAATTTTTTTTGAATATGATTTGCATTGATATTATCTGTGAAGACGCTCTTATTATCAAGAGCACTTGTTAGTATTTTTGCATCTTCAATGTTATAGGTCAATGCTTTTAAATCACTCAAAGTTTCTGATCTTTTATCAGCACTATATAAATTAATTTTAAAAGTTGCTGCATCGTAACCTGCCTTCTGCAAGATTTTTATTCTTACAGTTCTTTGAAAAACATAATCAAACCAACCAGATTTATTTCCCACAAAATGTGTATTTCCAATGTCAGCTAATACAATTGCATTTGCATTACTGTCGATTGAATATATTTTTTGATTAAGGTCTTCAGCTGTGATACCTTTTAGTTCCTGTTTTGCATCTCCTTTTTGTGCAATTGAATTGCCTGCAAGTAAAACACAAAGAATAATAAGATAATAAAACTTCTTTAACATACTTTACTATTTACTTTTTTTATAAACAATTTCTTCTCCTTCTTTTTCAACAATAAAACTATAAAAATCACGAAGTGTTTGATAATCTTCAGGAGAAAAATTGGCTTTGTTTAAAACTAATCTGCATCTGAGTTGTACGCCATCGTCCGTTTTTCCGATAAGATATTCAAACATGCCATCTTTTTCATTAAGATTAACTCGCGCAGATTTTGGTAGCTCATCTATAACATAACCCTTTGGTGTTTCCATATTAAAGATATAAACATTGTCAATGCAATAAGGCATTTCAACCGGATAAAAGCGATTAATAGATTTAAATGGATTTTGTTTAATTGCTTCTGATAAAAGTGGATTGAAATAAATAATATCATCATCACTTGTCTTAAAATTGATGTCGTATTTAACCGTTATTTTTTCATCATTATTTTGTAACGAATCGAATGACATGTTAGCGAGATCGGCATCATCAACAAATCCTTTTTTTATGTTTGAAAAATATTCATCCTGCTTTTCCTTAATTAATTTCTGACGCAGATCCTGCGATTTAAAATAACCAAGCCCTGAACTGTAACTTCCTTCCAAACCCTTATCACCATTGATTATGAATACTGATGTAAGTGTATTATCTTTAATAGAATCTGAAGACAATGGAATAATAAATGGCGCAACAGGATCAATTAATCTTCCTGAACCATTGTAACAACTTTCATCTAAATGTCCAAAGCCCAAATAGTTATTAGCAGCATCAAGCAAATATGTTTTATCATTAATTATTACGCGCGTTATTACATAATTATATTTATCCATCAAAGGATATATTTCAGATGTTATTCCATTGTCGCGTGTGCTTAATAAAACAGGCTTCGCATCAAACCCACGATTCGTTAGCATAGCGCAAAGCAAAAGATTAATGTCTGCAATATTTCCCTTTTTTGTTTCAAAGGTTTTTTTCAAGGTTTGAGATAATTCTGTGGCATCATAATCTGTGCAGCTAAAATTATCTCTTACATAATTATACATTTTTTCAGCCGAAGAAAGTTGATCTTTATCATTGATGGTTATTGCTTTTAAATCATTATTCAGCCATCCATTTTCATTTTGCAGTGGAAGTCCAAAATCTTCAGCCTTCATTAAATCGGCAGATTCATCTACCCAATTATTCATTACTTTTTTCACAGGTTCATCCGGATATCTAATTGCAGATAATTGAAATTCAACTTTCGATTTATAATTGTCTAATGTGGTAATATATTCTTCGGGCTTTAAAGCAGGCACATCTTTTATTGCCCAAAGATGATAAAGAGTATTTGCCTGTATTGAGATAAAATCATCGGCGTCTGTACCATTTTGAGAAACAATTGTATAATGATCACTCGAAACAGTGGCTGAATCTATGTAGTATGGAAGGTATCCATTTGTGATGGAAACGAAGTCATAAAATTCCGGAATATTTACTTCGTACTCGCTATACAATCTTGGATATTTACCCTGAAAATCCCATGGATGTATATATTCAATTACGGGTGTAATCATAGTATATGTATACTCGATAATACTTCCTTCTTTGATATTTGGGAAAGTAAATTTTTCAACCTGGAATTTGCCTTCTTTATCTTTGAACAGAGAATTTTTATCAACATTTGTTACTTCTACTTTGCCATTATCAATATTGTAAGTATTTGCTTGAAAGCCCGTAATATTTTGCTGTATATCACCAGAGCCAACATATATTGGTATCTCAACCGTAGCAAGATCTTCAAAACTTTTTTTTGTTAGCAGCCTTATGAGTGTATGTATGGTTGTATATGTACTGAATGCGCCCCTTGTATTTCCCACAAATTTTGTACTGCCTGCATCATACAAGAATATTCCGTCGGCGGAGCTGTCAATACTGTAAACAGTTGGTGCAAAATCTTTTGCGGTGACATTACCAAATTTTAAACTTTCTCTTTTTCCCTGTGCAATTATTTTTGAACATGTAAATAATATTATTGCAAGGCAAAAACATTTGTATAGGAACACTCGTTGCATAAGCAGTAATTTTGATGTAACAATTATAATAATTGTACTTCACAATTCAAAGAAATCAGATTAATTTTTGACTAAAAATAATTATACAGCGTACATAAAATCAACGGCACAGCAGCTTTGCTTCGATTTTTGCGGCATTGCGAAAGCACAAAAATTAGATGATGATGCAAGAAGACTTGAAGCATGGCTACATAAAGGAATGCATGGAAAAATGCAATACATGGAAAACTATTTCGATGTGCGAATTGATCCTTCTTTACTTGTTCCAAATGCTAAATCAGTGATCACATTAATGGTAAATTATTTTCCGGAAAATCAGCAAAATCCTGATGCACCAAGAATTTCAAAGTATGCTTACGGGCATGATTATCATAAAACAATTAAAGAAAAACTCAACCAATTTTTATTTTTATTGAAAGAAAAAATCGGAGATATCAATGGTCGTGGATTTATAGATTCTGCACCCGTTTTGGAAAGAAGTTGGGCACAACGAACAGGCTTGGGATGGATCGGTAAAAATGGAAATTTAATTAGTAAACAAAATGGTTCCTTCTTTTTTATTGCAACTCTGATTGTTGATCTTGAATTAAATTATGATGATGTTTTTGCAAAAGATTATTGTGGAAGCTGCACAAAATGCATTGACTCGTGCCCGACAAATGCAATTCTTGATGACAAAATTATTGATGGCAGTAAATGCATTTCTTATTTTACTATTGAACTAAAAGACGAATTATTGCCAGCAGAAATGAAAAATAAATTTCAAAACTGGATGTTTGGATGTGATGTTTGCCAGGATGTTTGTCCATGGAATCGTTTCAGCAAACCCACTGGTGAAAAGGCTTTCAGAGCGTTACCTGAAATTTTGAATTTATCAACAAAAGAATGGGAAGCAATGTCTGAAGAAAGTTTTAAAAAGATTTTTAAAGATTCTTCTTTAAAGCGAACCAAATATAAAGGCATTCAAAGAAATTTAAAATTCATTCAATGACTTTAATTGAAAAGGATAAAAAATTTGTATGGCATCCGTTTACACAACAAAAAGATATGCCGCCGCCAATTGGAATTTCAAAAGCAAAAGACACTTTATTAATTGATGAAAATGGCAAAGAATACATTGATGCTATTAGTAGTTGGTGGGTTACAATTCACGGTCATGCAAATGAATACATTGCGGAAAGGCTTTACAGGCAAGCATTACAGCTGGAGCAGGTTATTTTTGCAGGTTTCACACACGAGCCTGCTGTGCATCTTGCTGAAAAATTGATTGCGATTTTGCAGGGCAATTTTTCTAGAATTTTTTATAGTGATAATGGCAGCACATCTACTGAAGTTGCATTAAAAATGGCAATTCAATTCTGGTGGAATAAGCAATCAGGTTTGGACAAAAAGCAATCAAGCAAAACAAAAATTCTTGCTTTCAACAATTCCTATCATGGTGATACTTTTGGCGCAATGAGCGTAAGTGATAGAAGTGTTTTTACACTTGCTTTTCACAATCTTTTATTTGAAGTTTTGTTTATTGATACACCAACCAGTGAAAATTTTAATGAGCTGAAAACTAACATTGACAAGCATTCCAGCGAAATCGCGGCATTTATTTATGAACCACTAATGCAGGGCGCTGGTGGAATGAAAATTTATGAAGCAACAGTAATGAACGAATTGCTTGCTTTTATTAAACAAAAAAATATCATTTGCATTGCCGATGAAGTCATGACAGGTTTTGGACGCACAGGAAAACTATTTGCAAGTGAATACATGGCAGAAAAACCTGACATTATTTGTTTAAGCAAAGGCTTAACAGGCGGAACAATGGCGCTTGGCGTTACTGCCTGCAATCAAAAAATTTACAATGCTTTTGTGAATGATGATAAGTTAAAAACTTTTTTTCATGGCCACTCATTCACTGCAAACCCGCTTGGCTGCTCAGTTGCGCTTGCAAACCTTGATTTAATTGAGCAGTCTGATTTTTATGACAAAATAAATTTCATCGCTGAAGAAAATAAAAACTTTGCAAATAAACTTCAAAGCAATAAATACAATTCAACAATCAAAAATGTACGAACGCTTGGAACCATCCTCGCTTTTGAAATTGATGAAGGCAAAGATGAATACCTGAATAACATCAGTGCAATCGTTACAAAAAAAGCATTGGATAATGGTGTTTATTTGCGGCCACTTGGCAATACAGTTTATATTATGCCTCCATATTGCATCACAAAAATGCAGCTCGATAAAGTGTATGAAGTGATTGAAAAAATATTGAACGACTAATTTTTTTCTGCAAGCATTTTTAAATTCGCCAAACTATTTTCAAGAGATGAACCAATAATTTTATCGTTCATTAAACTTCCGATTTTTTCCCACGGATACCAATTTACATGTTGCACAAATTGCCATTGTACAGTGCATTTATTTTGTTGCGGAATAATATGTATTGTTGAGTTTTGAATCGTGGTTTTTGTCTTCCATTCGTGCTTCCAAACATAATTTTTCCGATTCGTTAAAGTAATCATTACTATGCCGAAATATGCATGAACACTGTCTTTCGCAACAACTTTCAAATCACTATTCATCGCGCCATCCATCCAATTATTCCACTCGTCGTAGTTGTCTATAAATTTTTTTATGCTGTCAGCAGGTTGCGAAATATCTATCGCTCTCGATACCAAAATATCCGAAGGAAACAAACTGCCAATTGCGGTTAACAACAAAAAAATAATGACTACACTTATAAGTGCAAGTTTTACAAAACGCATGATTATTTTTGAAATTTTGGTACCAGCTTCGCATCTCCGGTTAAGCATCGTTGCGTCGCAATCCTTTCATCGTTCTCCTAACATTATACTTCAGTTTCTATTTCAAAAGTTACACTAAAATTCAGTTGCAGATTGAAAGTCAGTAAGCTTGCCTTTCTGCCATGCACGATAATCATTCTTCAGATTTTTTTTATTTCTGTCGGTCAAAGATTGCGCATCAAGCGTTGACAGATCTGGCTTCCCCGCATTTACCCAGGCAGTGTACCAATAGTTTGCAACATCCTGAATGCCGTGCCGCAACTGGCTTTCAACCATTCCGTTCAATGCTTCATGGTATGCTTTTGCATAAGCGTAAGAAAATTCTGATTGCCCGAATGGCGTCTTAACTATTTTTCCTGCACTGTCTTTTTTATAAACTTCATCAGCAGGAAAAGATGCACGAAGTTTTTTTTCTGTCAGCAATAAAGTATCTTCAAGTTCATGAGAGCGTTTTATTATTTTCCAGGTTTCTGCGGTTATATCATTAATATAAGTTGCATCATCAACGTGAAAATTATAGCTGTCTCCAAAAAGTTCAGGTATTTGAGTTTCCCAAAATGCATGAATACCTCTTTGGTTTGTAAGTTGACCATCATGGTTTAATGCAGTGTGCAAAGGCATTTGAGCATCGCCAAGATAATGCGCAAGATCGCCTGCCAAAAATAAAATTGCAGTCCTATTTCTTTCTTTAAAAGCTGTGGTCAACTTTACCATCATGTTCCTGAATATACCATGGAAGTATGCCATTTTTTTGCAGGAAAGCACTATCATATTTCGCTGATGCTTCTTTCATTGTGCGTGGAATATTATCAATGTTTTCTGCATCATAAGATTCAATATCTATATAATGCCTTGCAGGCTCTGCCTTATCATTTATAGTATATTTTCTTAGGTCAGGCACGGAGGATTCTTCCGTGAGATAGTCAATATGATTATAAAAAAAAGTGCGCATTTGTTCAGGCAAAGCAAACACAGCCGCATGATTAATATGTTCGTGACCCCAAACGCCCCATGCAAAAGCTGACACAGAAATAAACAATATAATTGGTAATAAAATAATTCTTGTTAACCTTCTTTTCATAAAAAATTTCCACAAATGAAAACTAAATAATTAATTCGGATATGATGAAATTGTTATTTTATACAAAGCGAACCAAAATAAACAGCAACAATACCTACAACCACACTGCTTATAACATACAAGCCGCTGCTTAAAAAATTATTATCGCGCAGAAGAATAATGTTTTCTAATGAAAAAGCTGAGAAAGTTGTAAAGCCGCCACAAAATCCCGTCATCAAAAAAAGTTTTGTATCGTCTGAAATTATTCCTTCTTTTTCTGACATTGCGAAAAATAATCCTATTAAAAAACAGCCCAAAATATTTACTGCCAATGTTCCAAAAGGAAATGTAACAGAAACATTTTTTACAAAAAAAACTTGCATTGCATAACGCAAAACACCACCTATTGCACTGCCAAATGCAACGAGTAAAACTTGTTTCATAGTTTATAAATTGCCATTTAAACTGTATTTAAAATCAACAAGCCAATCGCCGTTAACCTTTACTATCTTCACTTTGCGGGCAATTTTGTCATAAGAATTTTTATAATAAATGATGTGCGTTGATGCATCAATCGCTTCTTCATCATTAATAATGATTGATGCATTTTTATACTGTTCCTGCACCGGCGCACTGTTATCATTATATGCTGCTTCAAGCTTATTTAGTAAAATGATATTGACGCTGTCCTTCAACATATAAAATTTTGCTTTGTTAAAATCTCCTTTCAAACCGCCATCAATAAATTCTCGTCCGGCATCAAAAGCATTTTCAGCAACAGGATAATTATTGTTATTGCATGATGTTATAATTGCAAGAGAAATAAATATGTTGAAAAATAATTTCATAAGCGTTTGAGCGAAGTTATTTGATTATAATGTTTGAAAGATTTGTGAACTATAAAAAGTAAATGAAATGTTCAGTTCCTAGACAAACGGTGAAAGGATTTTCCAATTTGCTGCTTCGACACGCGAATTGGCCAACGAGATGCTATGAAATACTGAAGCTGATATCCAAAAAACTCACAATAAAAAAGCAGCCTAAAAAAGCTGCTTTACATTTTTATCTGTGATAGGTCTGTTCTTCATGTTCTCTTTCTTTATCATAAGCCTTGATAATTGCCTTCACAAGTTTATGACGAACGACATCTTCTTCATCAAGTTGTATGTGCGCAATACCATCAATTTTATATAAAATACGCGTTGCTTTTTCTAAGCCGCTTCGCTGATTTCGCGGCAGATCAACCTGTGTGGGATCACCTGTGATAATTGCTTTTGCATTTGCGCCAATGCGTGTTAAAAACATTTTTAATTGCAGGTCGTTGGTGTTTTGAGCTTCATCCAAAATGATAAAAGCATTGTCGAGTGTGCGACCGCGCATGTAAGCCAAAGGCGCAATTTCTATGGTTCGCGTGCTCATATAATAACCAAGTTTATCAGCAGGAATCATGTCATCAAGCGCATCATATAATGGACGTAAATATGGATCAATTTTTTCTTTAAGATCGCCGGGTAAAAATCCTAAATTTTCTCCCGCTTCAACTGCAGGTCTTGTAAGAATTATTTTTTTTACCATTTTATTTTTTAACGCGCGAACCGCTAGTGCAACAGCAGTATAAGTTTTACCGGTTCCTGCAGGACCAACAGCAAACACTATATCATTTTTATCAGTTGCCTGCACAAGGCGTTTTTGATTTGCAGTGCGTGCGCGAACTGTTTTTCCATTGGGGCCAAAAACTAAAATGTCGTTGAGATTTTTGTCAACAAAATTGTCAATAGTTTCTCCGTCATCTCCGCCAAGAATTTGTTCGAAATAATTTTCACTCAAGTCGCCATTACGTTCCATATATTTTATTACAAGGTCCACTTTTTCCTTAGCGTTTTCAATTTGTTCGCGCGAGCCGCTTAACTTTAATTGTGTGCCGCGTGATAATATTTTCAACAATGGAAATTTCTTTTTCAGCAGATCAAGCTTTTTATTATTTACTCCAAAAAATTCAAGGGGATTTACCGTGTCGAGGTTAATAATTGTTTCAGTCAATGCTTTTATAATTTTTTAAAAATGAAATAATGATATTGGAAAATATCTACAAACAAATTTAATTTATTATTTCTATTTTACCATGTTTATTGTTCACAAATGTGGAAATAAGAAGTTAAAAAATCAATCGAAATAATTTTAACAATAAGTGCTTGATAGAGTTTTTTAATTAGGTTTGAAACAATCAATTTATCAATGGGTCTATTCAATTATATAAGCATTGCGCGAAAAGTTTATAAAGAAATAAAAACACAAAAACAATTCAATAAAAATTTTCTTGAACCATATTTAAAAAATTTAGAAACAAAATACAAAGGCAATTTTCAGCCAGAACAAAAAACTAAAATTTTAAAATACTACGGCTTATTTATCACTTCATTTTTATGCAGCAGTTATAAAAGATTGTATGGTAAAAAGTTGAGTGATGGAGAAAGAAAACGCGCATCATTATTCGGCATTCTCACGCCTGTTGGTGACGATCTTTTTGATATTGATAAACTTGATATTGAAAGCATCAAACAAATTACCTACCAGCCTGAAACCTTTGCTGCAACTACATTCTCATCAAATGTTGCAAAGGAAATTCAACTATATGAATTGCAAAATGTGCCATTTAAAAAGGAATATTTACAAGCATCCAAAGACGTTCTAGAAATTCAAATTGAAACAATTAAACAAACAAACCCTGACATTTCAAAAGAAGAATTAGAAAGAATTACGTACACAAAAGGTGCTGTCAGCGTTATCATTTATCATCAGTGTCTTGATGAAATTGCAGGCACACAAATGCTGGAAGTTTTATTTCTTATTGGCAGTCTATACCAAATCGGAAACGATATTTTTGATCTCTATAAGGATGTGCGCGATAATATTTATACCTTAATAAATACCTGCAATGATTTTGTATTATTTAAAAAAAATTTTCTTGATAGAGTGCGTGTACAAAACCAAACAATTATGATTTTGCCTTATGCAGAAAAAAATAAAAAGGAATTTTGCATTGTAATGAATACGATAAATGCAAGAAGCGTTGTTGCACTCGATCAATTTATAAAACTGCAAAAAAAAATAAACAAAAAAATTGACTGGTGGAAACTTGAAAGAAAAGAAATGATTGTTGATATGGAGAAAACAAAAAACGTGCTTGCATGGTTTTCGTATATCAGAAAGCTTCCACATTTAATTTGAATCTATCCATGAAAAAGTTGATGATAATATTTTTTTTAAACATTAGTGTCAATTTTATTTATGCTCAAAATGATTCGTTATTAATTCACCAGCTTGTTCAAAACATAGCAGCGGAGCAGGTTTCAAGCGATGGTGAATATTATGCTGGAATGTTTGCTGGCTTTCGTGAATGTGGTGGAGAGCCTCATAATTATCAACCTGATAACAATATTTTTTTTACAGCAATCAGTATTTTTACACTAAAAAATTTATTACCTGAGGTGAGGGGTAATGATAAAATAATAATTGAAAAAGTTATTGAAAAATCGCAAAGATGTTTTCCCTTTTTTAAAAATAAAGATGGATTTCCATTTTATAATTTTTGGCCAACGCATACTGTTATTATGCCTCACACTTATTATTTCAAATATTTAAAAGGCGTTTTTGGCGAAGGGGAAGATGCAGACGATGCAGTGATGTGTTTAATGGCAACTGATGCCAACGATAGTGTTTGTAAAATTTTAAAAAACAGGATGGTTGAGGTAAGTAATCTTAGCAGAAAAAAAATTATCAGCACATTTTCAAACTATAAAAATATTCCTGCATACAGCACTTATCTTGGTTACAAAATGACGCCTGATTTTGATTTAGGTGTACAATGCAATATTTTATATTTCATGTTTTCAAAAAAGCTTCCGCTGGTAATGCAAGACAGTGCGACAATAAATCTAATTGCAGACATAATTAAAAATAGAACGTATATGAAGTCGCCGGTTTTTTTGTCTCCTTATTATGTAAAATCTTCCGTTTTGCTTTATCATATTTCGCGGCTTATGGGCGCGTTTAAAATAAACGAATTAGAAAAATACAAACCGCAATTAATAAAAGATATCAATAAAGAGTTAGATAAATCAAACAACATTATGGATCAAATTATTTTGCGAACATCTTTGTTAAGACTGGGCGCAAATGCAACACCACTCAACATTTCAAGCCTTGAATTTGAAAAAAGCAACCAGCGCAAGTTTATTTTTTTTCAGGCAAGAGCAGCTTTTTCGTACCCAACCTTGCTTAAACAAATCTTTCTTCACTGGAGTTATATTTGTTATTATTTTTATTGTTCAACTTATAATAAAATACTGTGGCTTGAATATCTTCTTACAAAAAATAAATATGCAACTTCAAAACACTGATAACCATAAAAAAATGCAAACTCTCCGGATATCCTCAAATGAGTAGCTTTGCCGCGATTTATCTATGGGAGAATTTTTTATAATACTTGGCTTAATTATACTCAACGGTATTTTTGCCATGTCTGAAATTGCGTTGGTTTCGTCGCGCAAAACAAAGCTGGAAAGCCAGGCTGCCAAAGGCGATGCACGTGCTAAAGAAGCGTTACGACTTGCAAATCACCCTGACGTTTTTATTTCTACTGTGCAAATCGGCATTACATTAATCGGCATTTTATTGGGTATTTTTTCCGGTGAACATATTAAAGGAAGTATTGAAAATTTTATCAATGATATTTCTTTTCTTAAAGCATACAGCAATGCCATTGCAACGACTATCGTTGTTATTTTCATTACATATTTATCACTTGTTATCGGCGAGCTTGTTCCAAAAAGGATCGGTCTAAGCAATCCGGAAGGCATTGCTAAAACAATGGCTGCTCCGATGAATGTGATCAGCAAAATCACTTACCCTTTTATTTGGTTACTTACAAAATCAAGTAATTTGTTGGTTGGTGTTTTTGACATACAAAAAAAACAAAGCCAGGTAACAGAAGATGAAATAAAAGCAATTATTAACGAAGGGACAGAACATGGCACAATTGAAGAAACAGAACAACAAATTATTGAGCGAGTTTTTCATCTTGGTGATAGAAACATTACATCGCTGATGACGCACAGAAGCGATATTGTTTGGCTTGATATAAATACGAAAATAAATGAAGTGAAATCTGAGTATGAAATGCACACAGTGTATCCTGTTTGTGAAGGAAGTATTGATGGGATAAAAGGAGTTGTGCTAATGAAAGATATGTTTTTAGCTGATGCTGAAACCTTTTTAAAAGATGTGATGCAGCCCGCAGTGTATGTTCCTGAAAATAATACTGCATACCAATTGCTTGAAAAATTTAAAGAAACAAAAACGCATTATGCTTTTATTGTGGATGAATATGGAACGCTTCAGGGAATGATAACTTTGAATGATATTCTTGAAGCAATTGTTGGCGATATTGCACAGCCTGATGAAGATAGTTATGAAATTTTCAAACGCGATGATGGAAGTTATTTAGTTGATGCGCAAATCCCATTTTATGATTTTCTTTCTCACTTTCAAAAAGCAGATTGGTTAAGTGAAGAAGAACAGGATTATGATACACTTGCGGGTTTTATATTACATCATTTGCAACGCATTCCTGTAACCGGAGATAAATTAAACTGGCGTGATTTTGATTTTGAAATAATGGATATGGATAATCATCGCATTGATAAATTAATGGTTCGATACAATCCTTCGCCCGAAGAGATACCACAAAATTCCTGATAATTTTTCATTTCACTGCATCAAACAGTTACTTTCTGTTTCGTACTTTTATTGAATGAACTTTATACTTTCTTCAGATATCTTACATATTCTCTTTTCATTATTGATCGGGGCAATTATTGGTGCAGAAAGAGAATACAGATCTAAATCTGCCGGCTTGCGCACTATGATGCTCGTAAGTGTTGGCTCCTGCATTTTTACTTTATTATCTTTAAAAATCGGTGCGCCAAACAATGGCGACCGCATTGCTGCAAATATTATCACAGGCATCGGCTTTTTAGGAGCTGGTGTTATTTTTAAAGATACAGATCGGGTCACGGGAATTACTACTGCTACAACTATCTGGGCAGTTGCCGCGCTGGGAATGGCTACAGGCGCGGGTTATATTGAAATTGCATTTATTGCAACATTTATTGTATTGATTATTTTAATTGGGTTGATTTATGTGCAGGCTATGATCGAAAAAAGAAACCAACTTCGCAACTATAAAATTGTTTGTCCTTACGAAGATGAAACATTGAAAAAATATGAATTGATGTTTAAGCAATTTCATCTTAGAGCATTGCGTGGGGCGCAAAGCAAAAAAGAAAATGAGATAACAGGTTGGTGGAAAGTGCAGGGATCAATTGAAAATCATAATGCAATTGTAAATGCTTTATTGAATGATAAAAAGATAAAGGAGTTTGATTTTTAATTATGCTTAATAAAAATTCCTCCATAAAAATGGAGGAATTACTTTAACCCTTAAAACAACCAATATGAAATTGATTGCTTATATAAACGAAATTTTCTTACCAAAGGTTGTGAAAGAATTGCAATAATTTTAAACCAGCGCTATATCAAGCACCTGTTGCATGTTTTTAACATAGTGAAACTGGACGCCTTTTATAAAAGTGTTATCAATTTCCTGCACATCTTTTTCGTTTTGTGAACAAAGAATAATTTCTTTTAAGCCTGCACGTTTTGCAGCAAGAATTTTTTCTTTAATTCCGCCCACCGGCAATACTTGTCCGCGTAAAGTAATTTCACCAGTCATTGCTAAATAAGGCTTTACTTTTCTGCCGGTAAAAGCGCTTGTAAGCGACGTCAGCATTGTGATTCCAGCGCTCGGCCCATCTTTCGGCACTGCGCCTTCAGGCACATGTATATGCACGTTTCTTTTATTAAAAATATTTGGATCAATATTATTTTTCTTAGCGTTTGCCTGCAAATAAGTTAGTGCGGTTGAAGCACTTTCTTTCATAACATTCCCTAAATTTCCGGTGAGCTTCAACTCACCCTTTCCATCACTTAAAACAGTTTCTATAAATAAAATATCACCGCCAACATACGTCCATGCAAGACCAACAGTAACCCCCGCCATATTTGCTGTTTTGTAGATTTCATTGCTATATTTTGGTCTGCCCAAAATTCTTTCTACATCAGTATTCAGAAGCGTTGGTTTAATTTTATTTTTCATTGCAAACTCTTTCGCTTCATGGCGCATAATGCCTGCAAGTTGCCGATCCAGTTCCCTCACACCACTTTCCCTTGTATAGTTTTGAATTATTTTTTCCAGAACCGTATCACTTATTTTAAACGGAATTTTTTTTAATCCATGGGCATCTTTTTGCTTCGGAATTAAATGTCTTTTTGCTATCTCAACTTTTTCTTCGATTGCATAGCCGCTTAAATCAATTATCTCCAAACGATCACGCAAAGCGGGCTGAATATTTTGAACATTGTTTGCTGTTGCAATAAATAAAACCTTGCTTAAATTATATTCCAGCTCAAGATAATTATCATAAAAAGTATGATTCTGTTCGGGATCAAGCACCTCGAGCAATGCAGATGAAGGATCGCCACGAAAATCATTTCCTGTTTTATCAATTTCATCCAAAATCATTACAGGATTGGATGATTTTACCTTTCGTATATTTTGTAAAATTCTTCCGGGCATCGCGCCAATGTAGGTTTTGCGGTGGCCGCGAATTTCACTTTCATCATGCAAACCTCCTAAACTTACGCGAACATATTTTCTTCCGATTGCATGTGCAATACTTCTGCCCAAGGATGTTTTGCCAATTCCTGGAGGACCAACAAAACAAAGTATTGGACTTTTCATATCACCTTTTAATTTCAAAACAGCGAGATACTCCAAGATGCGTTCTTTGATTTTTTTCATTCCATAATGATCTTCATCAAGCACTTGTTTTGCTTTTTTCAAATCATAACTATCCGTTGTATAATCTTCCCACGGCAAATCCAACATTAAGTCAAGATGATTGTAAACAACAGAATAATCAGGCGTGCTTGGATGCATTCTTTCCAATTTCTCCACTCCTGATTTGAATAAATTTTTCGCTGCCTCCGGCCATTTTTTTGATTCAGCTTTTTTCTTCATCTCATTTATTTCCCGTTCATTAGAATCGCCGCCAAGTTCATCTTTTATACTTTTGAGTTGTTGCTGCAAAAAATAATCGCGCTGCTGCTTATCAAGCTCAGTGCGGGTTTTGTTGGTTACTTTATTTTTTAATTCTGCAAATTGCAATTCGCGCTGCAGCAATCCAACCAACTTTTCAGACCTTAATTTTATATCATCAATCTCGAGCAACATTTGTTTTTCGGGAATATCGCTATTAAGATTGCTGCTAACAAAATTTATTAAAAATGAAGGATGCTCAATATTTTTTAAAATGATAGAAGCTTCTGTCGGAAGATTTGGAGAAAGCTGAATTATCTGCGATGCAAGATCTTTGATCGTTGAAGTATATGCATTAAAATTTTCTCCCGAAGGAATAATATCTTCAGGCAATAATTGAATGTTTGCTTTGAAGTAAGGCTCTTCTGAAATTATATCGAGCAGGCTAAAACGTTTTTTGCCTTGTATAATTACAGTGGTGCCGCCGTCAGGCATTTTTATCAGCTTTACTATTTTAGCAACGGTGCCTGTTTTGCATAAATCTTTTATTAAAGGCTCTTCAATTGATGCATCTATTTGCGCAAGCACGCCAATTAATTTATTGCCTTTGTATGAATCGTTTACAGCTTTAATACTTTTATCTCTGCCAACAGTTATCGGAAGCACAACACCAGGAAACAATACAGTGTTACGCAACGGCAGCAAAGGAAGTGAGTCAGGAATAACTAAATTTTTATCATCAATATCATTTTCATTTATAGGAATGATCGGTAAAAAATCACTATCGTCTTCAGGTCGTAAAAAATAATTTTCTTTCTTCATAAGCATTTTAATTCTATAGCCAAATTGTCATTTCCCAACTAAAAAATATTCTAAAATTTAAAACCTTTCAAAGGTCAATAAAAATGCCAAAGCCGCGAAACACGAATTTTCATCTCAAATTGACATAAAAAAAGCATTCAAAAAATATGAATGCTTTTCATAAAAAATTCAATTATTATAGAAGGCGTAAACCAATACCTAATTGTATTTGCTGGCTTTTCCAGGTATCTTCATTTGCAACATCATGCAAATTTGATAAACCAATATTATACCTTCCATAAAAATTTATTCCGCCAAAATTTAATTGCGCACCTGCAACCATGGCAAAATCGCCATGCTTTATTGCATCACCGGCATTTTGCAAAACTGTTTGATGACTGTTAGTTAAAATACTGTATTGCGGCCCAACATTGATTGAAAATATTTTTGATGCATTTATTTTTAACAAGATCGGCACACTCAAATAATTAAGATGCACATTTTTAAAGGAAGAAGGTGTTGCTATTTCGCTTGTTGAAGTATCATACTTTGTGTTTGTTTGGCTGAATAAAATTTCAGGCTGAATGCCCCAATATTTATTAAAATTTAAAGAAGCATAACCACCAACCTGGAAACCGGCATCGAAGCCATCGTTGAAAGATTCACCACTTACTTTACTAAAATTTACACCACCTTTTATACCCAAATGCAAGCTTTGTGCATTGGTAAAAATTACAAAAGAAAAAATTGCAAGGGTTGATAAAAAGATTTTTTTCATTGCTATTAATTTAGTTTTAAAAAATAAAATAGGTTCATCCTTAAGACTGCAAAAACGTTTAGAATTTAATTTATGTTGTTAAAAGAAACCTAAGAAATTATTTTTCAAACTTCTCCGCTATAAAAATTTTCACGATAATTCGATAACAGTTATTTCAGGCAAGATGCCAACTCTTCCAGGATATCCGATAAATCCATAACCTCTGTTTACATACAATTTTTGTTTTCCTTTTTCATACAACCCTGCCCATTCTTTGTACATCCATTGCACCGGACTCCATTTAAAATGTGGCAGCTCCACACCAAATTGCATTCCGTGCGTGTGCCCGGCTAGCGTTAGATCAATATCCGGATAATTTGGACGAACCTGCGCATCCCAATGACTTGGGTCATGACTCATTAAAATTTTGAAAGGATATTTTTCGCTTCCGGGATAAGCAAGATCCATTCTGCCATATTTAGGAAAACGATTTGATGCGCTCCAATTTTCAATTCCTATCAAAGCAATTTGTTCATTATTTTTTGTTAGCGCAACATGCTCGTTCATTAAAAGACGCCAACCCATTTCTGCATGAATTTTTTTTAACCATTCCAAATTTTCTTTCTTTGCTTCATCACTTGGCCAACTTGTATAATCACCATAATCATGATTGCCCAATGTGCTGAAAACGCCCATTGGCGCTGTAACGCGGCTGAAAACATCTTTGTAATTTTTCATCTCATCAGCCCTGTCATTTACCAGATCTCCGGTAAATAAAATCAGATCAGCTTTCTCATTCAATATCATATCAACCCCATGACTAACTGCTTTTTTATTTGTAAAACTGCCGCTGTGAATGTCACTGATTTGCAAAATTTTTAATCCTTTAAAAGATGCAGGTAAATTATTAAAAGACAATTTTATTCTTTTTACCTGGTAATTATATTTATTTGAAAAACCATAAATCAACGTTCCGAATAATCCGCCGCCAAGCCCAATGCCAAGCCAGCTAAGGAATACAGAGCGACTGATGTGACCGTCTTCCTGCACAAAATCTACGCCTGTGTTTGGAAAAATTTTTCCCATCAACCAAACTGCTCCTCGTCGGATATCATCAATCAGGAAAAAAACAGAGGCAATAATTTTTGCAAAAAATAATCCGATGATTATTGCGAAAAGATAATTGCGCAAAAAAGGATGTGTTTGAAAAAAAGTTAAGAATGGGAAAAGAATGATAACTAAAATGCATAAAATCGAAACCGATAAATAAGCCGAATAGACAATGAGTTTTGTTCGTTCATTGCTATGATGTGTAAGACTGCGAACCGCGTTAAAAACATACAGGTCAATGATCAAAAGAATTAAAACCACAATCCACCAACCGCTAAAATTTCTCATACAAATTTTTTGCAAATTAAAACAGGATTGATTGATTGGTGAATTAATGATGTTAATAAAAATAGTTTTAAAAAAACAGTCAAAAAACTAATATTGCTGATTGAAAAATAAATTGGCATAAATTAGTTTTGCTGCTTGGCTTAATAAAAATTTATATAAAAAGAATGGCGAGAATTATAGGCGTGGCAAACCAAAAAGGTGGCGTAGGAAAAACAACAACGGCAATAAATTTAGCTGCAAGCCTTGCTGTGCTTGAGTTTAAGACCTTGCTTGTAGATGCTGATCCGCAGGCAAACAGCACAACAGGTGTAGGTTTTGATCTGCATAATGTTACAAACAGTTTGTACGATTGCATGGTAAATAATGCAGCAGCTGAAGATGTAATTCTGAAAACAGAAATTTCATACCTTGATTTAATCCCTTCGCACATTGATCTGGTTGGTTTTGAAATTGAAATGATAAATTATCCAAACAGAGAAAATGTGTTGAAATCAATTTTGGAAAATGTTCAGGATAATTATGATTTCATAATTATAGATTGTTCGCCATCGTTAGGCTTAATGACTGTAAATGCATTGTCTGCCGCGCATAGCGTAATTGTTCCCGTGCAATGCGAATTTTTTGCTTTAGAAGGTTTAGGCAAATTATTAAACACAGTAAAAATTGTTCAAAACAGATTGAACAAAGAATTACAAATTGAAGGAATTTTAATGACGATGTATGATGGAAGATTGCGCTTGTGCAATCAAGTAGTAAGTGAGGTGCGCAGGCATTTTGATGAGATGGTTTTCGCAACAATCATTCACAGAAACACAAGGCTTAGTGAAGCGCCGAGTTTCGGAAAACCAGTTGTGCTCTATGATGCAGACAGCAAAGGCGCTGTTAATTATTTGAATCTTGCCAAAGAAGTTTTACAAAAAAATGAGATGACTAAGATGACCAATGAAGAAAGAATTATTGAATAATTATGATTGAATTTACAATTAAATTTTTTTCAAACCCTTTTACATTCCTTAAAAATTCATGACTGTTCCCAAACAAAATAGAGAAGCGCTTGGCAAAGGTATCCGCTCTTTATTACAAAATATTGATGCCGATCTTAAAACAACTTCAGGCAATTTAAAAACACATATTGTTGAAGAAGTAACTACTGCAGCCCGCATTCCTGTCGAGCAAATTCAGATCAATCCAAAAAATCCAAGAAAAAATTTTGATGAAATTTCGTTGAATGAACTTGCTGCATCCATTAAAACTTATGATATCATTCAACCATTAACTGTTTCAAAAACTGCATCCGGAAAATACCAATTGGTTGCAGGCGAAAGAAGATTTCGCGCAGCTAAAATTGCAGGCTTAAAAGATGTTCCTGTTTATATTCGTCATGCAAATGATAATGAACTTTTGGAGCTTGCATTATTGGAAAATTTGCAGCGTGAAGACCTTAATGCAATTGATATCGGCTTAAGTTATAAGCGCATGATGGACGAAATAAATTATACCCAGGAAGAAGTGGCAGAACGCATGGGCAAAGAGCGCAGCACGATTACAAATTATATACGATTATTAAAATTACCACCTGATATTCAGCTCGCAGTTCGCAATGGTGAAGTAAGCATGGGACACGCGCGCGCATTGATAAACATTGATACAGTTGATAAACAATTATTTGTTTTTAATGAAATAAAAAAAAGAAAATTAAGTGTCAGGCAAACAGAAGAGCTGGTTCGAAATCTTTATAAAAATAAGCCTGTTGTTAAATCTGGCGTAAAAAACAACCTGCAGCCTGCATACAAAAAAATTGAAGATAATTTAGCATCTTATTTCGGAACAAAAGTAAAAATGACGCACACCAGCAAAGGTTCCGGAAGCATCAGCATAGAATATTATTCATTAGATGAATTAAATAAAGTGCTTGAATTAATGAATGCGCCGGTGAGTTAAAAACTTCATGGGATCGAAAATTTTCATACTTTTTTTTAGTTTATTTTTTGCAAATTATTTGCATGCACAGGATACTGCAAAACAAAATATAGGTTCGCAAAATTTACTCAAAACAAAACCAATTCCGCATAAAGATTCTTCAAGAGCTATATCAAAAAAAGATTCAGTTTCCAAGTTCATGCACGATCCGCATAAGGCAACAATTCGCTCACTTATTATTCCCGGCTGGGGACAAGCATACAATCATGAATATTGGAAAATTCCTATTGTTTATGCGGCTCTTGCCATTCCTGCGGTAACTTTTTTTTATAACAATACATGGTATAAACGAACGTCGTATGCTTTCACAGTTATTGTTGCAAATGATACAGCAAATTTTCAAAACATTTATCCGCAACTGAAGCAATTTGCTTTAGCAGATGATGCAATTGATCTGCAGAATTATAGAAATGAATTTAGAAAAGACCGCGATTATTCTGTTCTTTATTTTTTTATTGCATGGGGTTTAAATGTTGTGGATGCAACTGTTTTCGGCAACTTGAAAGGTTTTGATGTAAGTGATAATATAAGCATGAATGTTAATCCAAAATATGATCCTGTTTCAAAAACTGCAGGTCTTGGATTGGTGTTCAATTTTAAATGGCCAGAGAAAAAAATAATTAATTTAGATAGATAATCTTGACGAAGTTTCTCTCATTTATGCTAATTAGCTCATGAAAATCGCAATTATAGGTTATGGCAAAATGGGTAAAGCAATTGAAGAGATTGCTTTAAAGAAGCATCATGAGATTGTCTTGAAAATTTCATCAAATAATACATCGGAGCTGACAATATCAAATCTGCAAACGGCTGATGTTGCGATAGAATTTACAAATGCATTGAATGTTTTGCAAAATCTAAAATTATGTTTTGATGCTAATATTCCCGTTGTTACCGGCACAACAGGTTGGTTGCAGCATTATTCTGAAACAGAAAATTATTGCGCTAAAAAAAAAGGAACTTTTTTGTACGCGAGTAATTTTAGTATTGGCGTGAATTTATTTTTTGAAATAAATAAATATGTAGCAACACTTTTGAATTCTCACAAAGAGTATAATGTATTGCTTGAAGAAATTCATCACACACAAAAAAAAGATGCGCCAAGCGGAACTGCTATTACTCTGGCGGAACAAATATTGCAAAGAAATTCATCAAAGAAAAAATGGGTAAATGAAAAAAATCAGCAACCTGAAGAGCTTGAAATTATCAGTAAAAGAATTGATGAAATTGCAGGAACACATAAAATAAAATATCAATCAGACATTGATGATATTGAAATAATTCACACAGCTCACAATAGAAAAGGTTTTGCGCAAGGTGCAGTTGCGGCAGCCGAATTTATTCAAAATAAAAAAGGAATTTTTACTATGAAGGATATTTTGGATGCTAATTCTTTCTGAAAAAGTTTTTATCGTGGCTTGGGCAACCACCATATCCATTTTGTGAGGCTATGCAAGATGAAAAACCAATAACAACCACTGCAAATAAAGAATAAAGTAACAGTTTTCTCATAAACAAATTTTAATTAATAAATTGATTCTGCCAAAATCATTAAACGACTGTTGCTCCATTTTATTTTGATTTGTAAGATTAATTTTATATTAAAATGAAAATTCACTTTATCGCAATTGGCGGCAGCGTAATGCATCAACTTGCAATTGCATTAAAAAAAATGGGTTATGATGTTTCGGGAAGTGATGATGAAATATTTGAACCAGCGATAACTAATCTTGCGCAGGAAAATATTTTACCAAAAGACATTGGTTGGCATGAAGAAAATATTCAACCAGACATTGATGCTGTGTTACTTGGCATGCATGCAAAGGAAGATAATCCCGAACTGATAAAAGCCAAGCAAATTGGTTTAAAGATTTATTCTTTTCCTGAATATATCTTTAAAGAAAGTATTAATAAGATCCGTGTTGTTGTTGGAGGAAGTCATGGCAAAACCACAACGACCAGCATGATAATGCATGTGCTAAAACACAATAAAAAAGACTTTGATTATTTAGTTGGAGCAAAGTTTGAAGGCTTTGAACAAAGCGTAAATATTACGAACGCGCCATTAATAATTTGCGAGGGCGATGAATATCCTGCAAGTACTCTAGAAAAGCGGCCAAAATTTCATTTCTTATTTCCGCATATTGCTATTATTACCGGCATTGCATGGGATCATATCAATGTGTTTCCAAAATTTGAAATGTATCTCGATCAATTCAAAATATTCATTCAAAAAATTGAACCAAATGGCTTATTGATTTTTAATGAAACAGATAAAACCTTAAATCAATTGGTAAAAGAAAATTTGCGTTCAGATATAAGATATCAACCTTACAATATTCCTGAACATGTTATTATAGAAGGAAAAACTTTTATAGAAATTGATGGAGAAAAAACTGAGTTAAAGGTTTTTGGTAATCACAATTTACTCAACCTGTATGCTGCGTTTTTCGTCTGCAAAGAATTAGGCATAAACTCAAAATCTTTTACTAAAGCCATTGCTTCATTTTCAGGCGCAACAAAAAGATTGGAACTATTATTTTCAAATGATCAGACAAATATTTACAGAGACTTTGCGCATGCACCGAGCAAGCTGAAAGCCACTATTGACGCACTTAAGCTACAATTTCCTTACAGAAAATTAATTGCAGTTTTCGAGTTGCATACATTTAGCAGCTTGAATGAAGCTTTTATGAATGAATATAAAAATTCAATGGATAAAGCTGATGAAGCAATTGTATTTTTTTCGAAACATGCTTTGGAATTAAAAAGAATGCCGGATCTTTCAAAAGAAGTTGTTCAAACCGGATTTGATAAAAAAAATTTGATCGTGATGAATGATAAAAAAGATTTAGAAAAATGGTTGTTGCAACATGATTTTAAAAATGCTACGCTTGTGTTGATGAGCAGTGGCAATTATGACGGCTTGGCAATAGATAGTTTGATAGAAAATATTATTAAAGCAAATCATTAAATAAATCAAATCAAAAAAAATAAAAATCTGCGTTACATTCGCAGGCAATAATTTTTTGTATACTAATGAAATTGCAACTTACACGTCCACTTGCTTTTATAGATTTAGAAACTACAGGCATTAATATAAGTATTGACAGGATAGTAGAAATTGCTATCATAAAAATTTCACCCAACGGCGAGCAGCATATAAAAAGAAAAGTTATCAACCCGCTAATGTCTATTCCTGCTGCATCCAGCGAAGTACACGGCATAACAAATGAAATGGTGAAAGATGCGCCAAGCTTCAAACAAGTTGCAAATGAAATAAAACAATTTCTAGAAAATTGCGATCTCGCAGGGTACAACAGCAACAGGTTTGATATTCCGATGTTGGTAGAAGAATTTTTGCGCGCAGGTCTTGAGTTTAGTACCGATGGAATAAAAATGATTGATGTACAAAGAGTTTTTCATTTAATGGAGCAACGAACACTTACTGCAGCATATAAATTTTATTGTCAAAAAACACATGATGGCGCACACAGCGCCGAAAAAGATGCGCTTGCCACCTGGGAAATTTTAGAGGCACAAGTTGAGCGTTATGAAAATATTGGCTCAACCATTGAAACCATTATTAAATTTATTGGTGAAGAAGATTTTGTAGATTTTAGCAGAAGATTTATAAAGCAGGATGGTATAGAAATTTTTAATTTTGGAAAGCATAAAGGAAAAGCTGTAACAGAAGTTTTAAGAATAGAGCCGCAATATTATGATTGGATGATGAAAGGAGATTTTTCATTGCACACCAAACAAAAGCTTACAGAAATTTTGAACCGGACGCTCGTAAAAAAATAATTCCTTTAAAAAAACTATCAATTCTATAACTTTTCTTTCCTTTAAATTTGTCTAACACTCCAATTTTTGAGAAAGCTTGTTATCATACCTACTTTCAATGAAAAGGAAAATATTGCTTCAATTATTGATGCAATTTTTTCTTTAGATGAAGATTTTCATGTGTTGGTAATTGATGATAATTCTCCTGATGGAACTGCTGAAATTATCAGAAGCCTTTTCAATATTTATTCCAATCAATTATTTTTAGAAGAGCGCAAAGGCAAGCTGGGCTTGGGTACAGCTTATATTCATGGATTTAAATGGGCAATAGAAAAAGAGTATGAATTTATTTTTGAAATGGATGCAGATTTCTCTCACGATCCAAAAGATTTAATGCGTTTGTACAATGCATGCGACAATGGTGCTGATGTTGCTATCGGAAGCCGTTATGTCCCCGGTGGCAAAACAGAAAATTGGCCTTTGGATAGAAAACTTTATTCCAAAGGCGGTGCGCTCTACACAAAATTGCTTACAAGAATGCCTGTGAACGATCCGACTGCGGGTTTTGTTTGCTACAAAAAACGCGTGCTTGAAACTATAAATTTTGATTCAATAAATTTTGTTGGATACGCTTTTCAGATCGAAATGAAATTTGCTGCATGGAAACTTGGCTTTCATATTGTTGAAGTGCCCATCACATTTCGTGATAGAAAAATCGGCATCAGTAAAATGAGCAAAGGCATTTTAAAAGAAGGTGTTTTTGGCGTGCTTAAAATTCAATGGCAAAGCATGTTCAAAAAATATCGCAAAAGCCTTATTACTCCTCCCATAGAGAATACTTTTTATGCTAGAAATGAGTCGTTGACACAAACAAAATAATCACAGCTTTATTGCTTTTCTTTGTCGCTTATGAAGTCAGCAATTCTTCGCATGCATCTTGCTGTTTTTTTGTGGGGCTTCACAGGCGTGCTCGGAAAAACAATTTCTCTAAATGAAGGTTGGTTGGTTTGGTGGCGATTGCTGATCACTGTTATTTCATTGTGGACCTTATTTTTTTTGCAAAAGCAAATAACAAAAATTTCATTTAAAGATTTTTTGAAAATCGCATTTATCGGCAGCGTGCTTGCACTACATTGGCTTTGCTTTTATGGAAGCATCAAATATTCAAACATATCAATTGCATTAACCTGTCTTTCTACAACAGGTCTTTTAGCAGCTGTGGTAGAACCAATTTTTTTTAAACGAAAAATAAATATTGCTGAAATTATTTTAGGCTTATTTGCTTTGCTCGGAATTGGTTTGATCTATTTCTCGAATCTTCAATTTTCAATTGGTATTATCATCGGGTTGTTTGCCGCGATTTTTACAGTGCTTGTTTCTGTGATGAATAAAAAAATGGTGGGCAATTATCAGCCACAAACAATCACATTATATCAATTAACAGGCGGCTTTATTGGCTTATCATTACTCATGCCTTTTTATAATTATATATTTCCTGCTCGAGAAATTTTTCCGCAGAAGCTTGATTGGCTTTGGCTAATACTTTTAAGCTGGGGCTGCACTATTTTTACTTTTAGATTATATATTTCAGCATTAAAAAAGTTGAGCGCTTTTACAATCAATCTCACACTTACTTTAGAACCTGTGTATGGAATAATACTTGCGTTTTTAATTTATCATGAAAATAAATATTTCAATTTCACATTCTATATTGGCTTTGCATTAATAATTTTCGCAGTGCTATTACAGATGTTTCGCATCTCAAAAAAAGAGCAAAAGCAAATTATTTTTGCTGAATGATTTTCATCTTAATAAAATTGATTTTTGTTTCTAATCAATTTTAAACACAACTCTTTTATCTTCGCTACATGGAAAATTTATTGAAAAAAATAGAAAATTATAAAGCAGAAATAGAAAATTATGAAGTAAAAAATTCGGATGAGGTGGAGGCTTTTCGTATAAAATATCTTGGCACAAAAGGTATTGTGAAAATGATTATGAGTGAAATGAAAAACGTAACTGCAGAACAAAAAAAACAAGCCGGATTATTGTTGAATGAATTCAAAATTTTCGTTGAAAATAAATATAATGCAATAAAAGAATTGACTGTTGTGAATGCGCAATCATCTGATGAAACAATTGATTACTCATTGCCAGGAAACCCAATGCCGGTAGGCTCAAGGCATCCATTAAGCCTTGTTAGAAATCAAATTATTACTATTTTTAAAAGGCTTGGTTTTGCTGTTGCAGAAGGTCCGGAAATAGAAGACGACTGGCACAATTTCGGAGCTATGAACATGCCTGAAAACCACCCTGCGCGGGACATGCAGGATACGTTTTATATCAATCAAAATCCCGATTGGGTTTTGCGCACACACACCAGCAGTGTGCAGGCGCGCGTGATGGAAAAACAAAAACCTCCTATCCGCGTTATTTGTCCGGGACGTGTTTATCGAAATGAAACGATTAGTGCAAGGGCGCACTGTTTTTTTCACCAGGTAGAAGGCTTGTATATTAATGAAAATGTAAGCTTCGCTGATTTAAAACAAACCTTATATTTTTTTGTGCAGGAAATGTTTGGTAAAGATGTGAAGGTTCGTTTTAGGCCAAGTTATTTTCCTTTCACAGAGCCAAGTGCAGAAATGGATATCAGTTGTTTGATCTGTGGCGGTATTGGTTGTAATGTTTGTAAGCATACAGGTTGGGTCGAGATTTTAGGCAGCGGAATGGTTCATCCTAAAGTGCTTGAAAATTTTAAGATTGATGCAGATAAATATACCGGCTTTGCTTTTGGGATGGGTGTTGAAAGAATCTGTCAATTAAAATATCGCGTTAACGATCTGCGACTTTATTCACAAAATGATATAAGATTTTTGAATCAATTTGTTGGTGTGGTATAGTAAATTCATCATTGATTTATTCTCTAAAAATTTTTTAACAAGATGCAAGGTTACCTTTTAATGTTTTAAGTATAAATTTGCAAAGTGTATATTTTACACATTCATAAAAGTTCTTCAGCTCCCGCTGAATTTACAATTGCGAACTCTGATTGCTTTCCTTGACGATTACTATCCACTTGCGCTTTGCATGCCTGCGAAGATTTTTTAAACATTTAAAAAACACAAATTATGAAACTTACATTCGTAAAAACAGCAAGTAAAAAATTTATTACAGCAGCCGCAATCATTGCAGCTTTAAGCATTGGTGCAATCAGTAATGCACATGCAGATGAAATAAAGGAAAATAATTCTGCCGTAGAATATGTCGGCGCAGTAAATGAAAACGCAGCATTTAATGTAAAATATATAAATGCAAGTGGCTCCGATTTCAACCTCACCATCAAAAATGAAATTGGTGATGTTATTTATTCGCATAAATACAGCGGAAAAGATTTTCGCAAGGAAATTTTGATCAATCAAATTCCTGAAGATGGTGCGTTAGTTACTTTTATCATCAAAGGTGCTGATGCTAATTTTCAACAGTCATTTAAGATCAACACTTCGGCAAAAGTTACTGCAGAAGTTACTGTTACAAAAACAAAATAATTTTTATTTTATTCAAAACTTTTAATTCCTGCGAGTGCATTCGCAGGAATTTTATTTTGCTTTTATTTCAGGCTTATTATCTTTCCAACGCCACAAATACAAACATGCATAGGTTCTATATGGACTCCATTTTGCAGACAGCTTTAGTAATTTTTCTTTCAATAATTTTTTATCGGTTATCTTTATTTTATACAATTTCAACATTGCATTTTGCAAACCCAGATCATCAACTGCAACAATATCTTCACGCTTAAGTGCAAACATCAACAACATTTCAACGGTCCATTTTCCCACACCTTTTATTTGAGTAAGCAACTTCATCACTTCATCATTATCCATTGCGTGCAATTTTTTATCAGTTAATTTATTCTCTAAAAAAAATGTAGCCACATTGTGCACATAATTTACTTTGGCATTGCTCAAACCTACGCTGCGCAAGGTTTCTGGAGGAGTTGCTATTATTTCTTTTAACGAAGGATTTTTTGAATTATATAAATTTAAAAAGCGTGTGTGAATAACTTTCGCAACCTTAGTATTCAATTGCTGGCTCATAATGCTGGCAATAAGATAATGGGCGAGATTATTTCTTTTTTGCAAAGTATGCGGTTCTTTGGAAAGAATGGTTGCCATTCTTTTATCTTTTTGCAAATGCACAACATGATCCATAAAAATCAAAATAAGGAAAAAATATCTTTATCGAAAGGTAAGAAAATCGAATGTTTAATTTTATTCATAAAGGTTTGCGCACAAAAGATTTACTTAATAAATGAGTGAATACTTTATAACCAATAAAGGTTCCGATAAAAGATGCAATAATATCAAAGTAATCAAACGTTCTGCCGAAGAAAGGAATGAGTTGCAGGTATTCATCAATAATTACCAATGCCAAACCGATGAAGCAGATAACTTTCACATCAAAATTATTTTTCATTGGGAAATACTTTTTTAATAACCAGCATGCGGCGAAGGGCAATAAAAAAGTGCCTCCAAGATTTGGCGCAACATCAATGAACAGTTGCATGTTAGCGGCAATATGCACGTATGGCCGAATATAAAATTTTACAAGTAATATCAAAATAGTGCATGCAATAACTATACATTTCGATAGGTTTTTTAAAGACATTATTCTGAAATTATTTATTATTTTGAATCAAAAATCAACTTTGGCAAAACAAATACTGTTTCTATAATTACATGGAAAAACTACTTCCTGTGCATCTGTTTGTTTGGCAAAACGAGGCATAAATTCAAAACCATTATCAAGGTTGTGAAGTGTTGGCATTAAATGCAATTGACCATCAGGCGTAACACTTTGATCAGTTAATAAATTTTGTCTCTTCAATAATTGATTAAATAAAAAATGCAATTCTTGTCCGGTATTTAAGATGGTAAATCCAAGAAAATTATCCGTGTTATCATCAAACTGAGATTTATGTACTACTGTGCTCCATTCAGAATTTATAGAAGAATCGAAAGAGAAAACAGTAATGTTATCGGCAAAATATCGGGTGGCATTATTTAAATAATTAGGAGAGTTGAGATACCATGGATAATAATATGAATATGGACTATAATTATAATAGTAATAATCTCCGGGCATCGCAAAAGGATCGCCATACAAATAATCCCAATGATTAAAAGGGTTGCCGTGCGTGGTGCTTGTGGCTGACTCTGAAACTATAATAAAACCGCCATCTTTGCGCATAATAATGCTTTGAATAAAATTATCATCAAACGCCATTTTACTGTTATCGTCTTTGCTTTTTGCCTGCGCGCGTAAGTCTTCGCTGAATGTGATATACTTTGAAGAAATAGAAGAATTTTTTATCGGGCTCCAGACATTCAAATACATTCCATCAATGTTTCCTCTTCGTGTTTTACTATAAAAAGATGCAATGAGATAATGTTTGTTGTGGTTATCAATTTTAATTTTTGAAGCATCAAGAAATTCTTTTAAATTATTAATATCATAAAAAGAAACAGTGCTGTCATTAAAATTCTTGATGATCAAAGTAAGCTGGTTGACATTGCTATTTTGCGATGTGCCTGAACCACGAAGAAAAATAACATTGCCATCATTGTCAATTTGAAATTCATTTAAATATTCATTTCGCTGCGGCATCGGTATGCCACTTCTTGTTTTACTTAATAAATTTAAATCTGCATCAAACAAGGCATTCGTAACAAAATAATTATCAGGATCGTTGCTGTTTATTTTTAAAACATCGATCCTTGTTTTATTTTCACTATTAATAACTGAGTAAATTTTATTTGTGGCAAAAAAACTAATTGCAGTAGTATCAAGTTGCTTTGGCTGACCTTCAATTATGCCTTGCTCATTCATTTTTGCCGCCATGCAGTAAACAATATTTCTTTTTTGATATTGATAAATAAAGTAAAAAAAATTTTTGTAGGCAAGAATATCTGAGTTGATTATTTTACCCGGCAAAAAAGACATGCTGTTTTTTGCGATCTGCTTCATATCATCATCAAACACACAAATAAAATAGTTAGTTCCGTAAGATTTATACACAAGTGTGTTGCCATCCATTTTGCCAACAATATCAAAATTTATCGTACGCGCATCTTCTCTGTCCGGTTGTGAAAAAGTAATTTTTTGAGAAAAAATGGTCGTTGAAAAAAACAATATAACATTCAAAAGCCCAACAAATCTGGAAGTCATATAGCACATTTATTTATTAAAGATAAAATTAAAACACGCGCGAATGATAATCAGTTAAAGCGTTGATAAGAATTGTATTCAATATTGAAGTAATTTTCACTTTACATTTGTGAAATTTTTTAGAAGCTTAATTTATATCTGTGAGCAAGCATATTAATAAAGTTTCTTTAGCTGGTCTAATTGTAGCTTTAGGAATAATCTATGGAGATATTGGCACATCACCTTTGTATGTTTTTGACGAAATAGTTAAAGGAAAAATAATAAACCCGGAGCTTATCATTGGAAGTTTATCATGCATTATCTGGACGCTGACATTACAAACCACGGTAAAATATGTTATTCTTACTTTAAAGGCAGACAATCGTGGCGAAGGTGGTATTTTTTCTTTGTATGCCTTAGTTCGCCGGCGCGGCAAATGGCTTGTATTGCCCGCTATGATTGGCGGCGCAGCATTGCTTGCAGATGGAATGATAACACCGCCAATTTCTGTTACCTCAGCAATTGAAGGGTTGCGCCAGCTTGATAAAATTCCTTTTTTTAGAGATATTCAACAAAATACAATTGTCATTATTGTAATAGCAATTCTTGCCGCATTATTTTTTTTACAGCAATTCGGCACGGCATCAATCGGCAAATTATTTGGGCCAATAATGTTTACTTGGTTCAGCATGTTGGCAGTTTTAGGCTCCGTGCATTTGGTGGATTATATATTTATTTTTAAAGCATTAAGTCCACATTATGCAATAGAATTATTAACTAAATATCCCAGAGGTTTTTGGATTCTCGGCTCCGTTTTTTTGTGCACTACAGGTGCAGAAGCATTGTATTCAGATTTAGGCCATTGCGGCCGCGCAAACATCCGTTATTCATGGATATTTGTTAAGACCTGTTTGATATTAAATTATCTGGGACAAGGCGCTTTTCTATTAAAACATTTTGATGGAAAAGTTTTTGACACTGATACATTCAAAGTGCTGTTCACCATCATGCCTGATTGGTTCAGGTTGATAGGAATAATCATTGCAACTGCTGCGGCAATTATTGCAAGCCAGGCTTTGATCAGTGGTTCTTTTACTTTGATAAGTGAAAGTATGCGCCTGAATTTGTGGCCAAAAATGAAGATCAATTATCCGACAGAAGCAAAAGGCCAGCTTTATATCGGTGGCATAAACCTGGTACTTTTTTTAGGCTGTTGCGGTATTGTTTTATTTTTTCAAAATTCAACAAACATGGCAGCAGCTTATGGTTTAGCCATTACGCTCTGCATGTTGGCTACTTCAATTCTATTTGCAAATTTTCTCATTAACCGTCGAACAGCATCTGTCTGGATCTATTTATACCTTACTGTTTATTTAACCATTGAATTATCTTTTTTAATAGCTAATCTCCAAAAATTTCCGCATGGCGGTTATGTTACTTTACTTGTGGGAGGATGTCTTTTTGGTGTAATGTATGTTTGGTTTAGAAGTCGCAAAATTAAAAACAGGTATGTTGAATTTGTTCGTCTCGATCATTACATACCAATGATTCAGGAATTGAGTACAGATAAGTCTGTGCCTAAGTTTGCGACGCATTTAGTGTACTTAACAAGCGCAAATAACCCGAAAGAAATTGAGCATAAAATCATTTATTCCATCTTAAACAAAAAACCAAAACGCGCCGATATTTATTGGCTTTTGCACGTGGATATTCTGGACGATCCTTACACATGTGAATATATTGTCGATCATATTATTCCGAATGATATTATTCGTGTTGAATTCAGGCTTGGTTTTCGGGTTGAGCAAAAATTAAATTTAATGTTGCGAAAAGTCGTGGAAGAATTGGTGAATAATAAAGAAGTGAATATCACCAGTCGATATGAAAGTCTTGAACGAAATAATATTGTTGGCGATTTTCAGGTAATAGTGATGGAAAAATATTTATCGAGCGATAATGAATTGCCTTTCACTGAAAAAGTAATTATGAAACTATATTTCTGGTTGAAAGAAATCAGCCTGAGCGAAGAAAGAGGTTTCGGGCTGGATCCTGGTTTTATAACAGTCGAGAAATTTCCGCTGATTGTTTCGCCGATGCCTGGCATTCCGCTAAGACGCGTTTTTACTGATGTTTAATTTTTATAAAGAGTTTATAAACTCAATGATTTCTCCAAAACTTTTTTTCAAAACAATTGCCTCTGGCAAACTTTTTTTATAAGTACTTGCAATTCTTCCTGAAATTATCAACGGTGCTTTGATTGATCTGTGTTTAAAAGCAAATAGTTTTTCAATGTTAAAATTATTTGTAACAGAAGTAAGATGAGTGTAAATAAAATCAGGATTTATTTTCATACATAAAAATTCTAAATCTTTCAAAGGCACGCCGGCACCTGCATAAATAACTTTTGTACCATGACTTTTTAAAAGATAATGTACAAATAAAAGTGACAATTCATGGTATTCATTCTCAGGTAAAAAGAGCAAAATTTTCTTATCTACACGCACATAACTTTTAGCGTTTTCAATTCCAATAATTATTTTTTGTCTTATTATATTACTCACCAAATGTTCTTGTCCGGGATTAATATGGTTTGTTGTCCATAACACGCCAATTCTTTCAAGAAAAGGAAAAATAATATGTAAAATCGTTTTTTCAATTCCTTTAGAGTGAATATAATTATCAATTGTTTTTTCAAAACCATCAATATAAAGATCGATCATGTTTTGAATGAGTTCATTTATCAATCTTTCCTGCGAAGCCGCAGATTGTGTAAGAGATAGAACTTTTTCTTCAATAGCAGATGGCTGCATCCGGTTGATATGCGATATCTTATAACCGTATTTATTCAGCAAAGAAATATTTAAAATAATTTTCAGTTCTGTGTTGGTATAATATCGAATATTGGTGTTGGTACGTTGCGGTTTTAAAAAGGAATACCGCTGTTCCCAAATTCTTATTGTGTGCGCCTTAATGCCCGATAAATTCTCAATATCTTTTATAGAAAACATATTAATCTCGTTCATAATTCCGATAAGGTTTATAAGAATTACGATATTTTTTTGTTTAAGGATTTCTTTTTCTTAAAGAGATTTTATTAACAAAAACAATCTGCTATTAATATTGCCATTCAACAATGAATTGAATTTTACAAACAATAAACCGGCAAACATTTCATAAAATTCTATTTTTACGCACAATGAATAATGTTACAGAAAATATACAGCAACTTTTTTTCAATTATAAAAATGATAACCCCGACAGAATTGAAAAACTTCCGCAAAGTGGAAGTGACAGAATTTATTTTAGAATTTATTTTAAAGATGAAACTTTTATTGCAACTTATAATTTGAACATAAAAGAAAACGAAACCTTTATTTATTTAACCAATCATTTCTACGAAAAAAATTTACCTGTTCCAAAAATATTCGAAGTAAATAATGATAAAACAGTTTATCTGCAGCAAGATTTTGGGAACTATTCATTGCTGGATAAATTAGAAGAGGTTGGTCAAACTGATGCGATACTTATTTTGTTTAAAAAAAGTCTGAAAGCCTTGGCACATCTGCAAATCCTTGGAAATGAGAATTTGAATAATGAATATTTTTTAACTGCGAAACAATTTGGCAAACAAGCCATATTCAGTGATTTGCTTTATTTCAAATATTATTTTTTAGACACTTTAAAATTGCCTTATGATAAGCAGGCAATGCTCGACGACTTTGAATCGCTGAGTAATTATCTTTCCGAAACTGAGCACAAGTATTTTATGTTTCGCGATTTTCAAAGCAGGAATATTTTAGTTGATGAAAAAAATGAAATTCATTTTATAGATTACCAGGGAGGCATGTCAGGCGCTTTGCAATATGATGTTGCAAGCTTGCTTTGGCAAGCCAAAGCCGAACTAAGTAATGAGTGGAAAAATGAATTGCTTAATTATTATATTGATGAAGTTGAAAACTTATTAAACGAAAAAGGTGACCGAAAAAATTTCATTAATCAATATAATGGTTATGTATTAATTCGGTTGTTACAGGTGCTTGGAGCTTATGGTTTTCGTGGCTTGTTTGAAAGGAAAGCGCATTTTTTAACAAGCATTCCATTAGCTTTAAAAAATCTAAAATTATTTTGCGAAAACCATCCTTTAAACTTTATGTTGCCTGAGTTTCAGCGAGTTTTAAAAATAATTGTTGAAGATAAAATAATAGCAAACTTTCAATCGCCGCAGGCAAATGAGCAAACAAAACTTATCGTAAAAGTGAATAGCTTTTCTTATAAAAAAAATATTCCCGTTGATGAAAGCACAAATGGTGGAGGCTTTGTTTTTGATTGTCGCGGCATTTTAAATCCCGGAAGATTTGAAGAATTCAAAAAGGCATCAGGCAAAGACAAAATAGTTATTGATTTCCTTGAACAACAAACAAAAATGAATGAATTTTTAAACAGCGCTTTCAACATAATAGACATTTCAGTAGAAGATTACCTCGAAAGAAACTTTGAAAACTTAATGATAAATTTTGGATGCACCGGTGGTCAGCATCGAAGTGTTTATGCAGCCGAACAAACTGCAAGACATTTAAAAAACAAATACAAAGTGAAGATTGAATTAAAACATTATAATGAAGAAAATTGGGTCAGCTAATTCATAATTATAATTTATTATGAAAGCAATGTTATTAGCAGCAGGTTTAGGAACAAGGCTCAAACCCTTTACTGACAAGCATCCTAAAGCTTTGGCTGTTATAAATGGCAAAACTTTATTGCAAAGAAATATAGAATACCTGCAAAGATTTGGAATAAAAGATGTCATCATTAATGTGCATCATTTTGCGGAGCAAATAGTTGAAGAAATAAAAAAAAATAATGGATGGAATAGCAACATCAATATTTCAGATGAATCCGATGCAGTGCTGGAAACCGGTGGAGGATTAAAACGTGCAGCATGGTTTTTTGAAAACGAAAGCAATTTTATTTTAATGAATGTTGACGTTTTAACCGATCTCAATTTGAAAGAAATAATTTCTTTTCATGAGAAAGAAAAACCACTTTCGACACTTGCAGTAACTGATAGAAAGTCTTCAAGATTTTTTTTATTTGATGAAAATTCAGATCTGTGTGGTTGGGAAAATGTAAAAACAGGAGATAAAAAAATATGTGTTGAAAATAAAAGTTTGATCCAAAAAGCTTTTAGCGGCATTCATATTATCAACACAAAAATGTTTTCCCTGATGAAAAATGAAGGCAAATTTTCAGTCGTGGATGTGTATCTTGATTTGATAAAAGCCAATATTATCAAGGGCTTCGATCATTCTCAATCAAAGTTTATTGATGTGGGCAAACCTGAAAATATATTAAAAGCAGAAGAGATGTTTATATAAAAAATTCATTAAACCTTTACATAGATTTTTTTCTTATCAAGTAAATAAGCAACAAACCAATAAACAATTATGATGATAACGGCATACAGCAACGAGCCATTTCTTTCATCAGCAGAAACGGGTTTGCAAACAAATTCATAAAACCATGTCAAAGGATTTAAGTAAGCAGTATGACCTGTTGGATCAACACCATTCGGAATGCGGATGAGAAATAAAACACGCGGCAGAAAACCTGCAAGCACAAAAATGAACAACGGATTTTTTCCGAAAACATCAAAAAACTTACTCCATGTACCGCGTTTATTTTTAAATTCAATTATAAAAATCAACAAGCACAAAATTATTATGGCAAGTCCTGTTGTATAAACTACATAACTGCTCGTCCATATCTTTTTATTGAATGGGAACAACATATCCCAACAATAACCGGCAAATAAAAGTATCACAGCTATAACAAAAAGATTAGAAAGCATCTCAAAATTTTTGCCTTTCTGCTGAATGTATTGACCTACAAAAAATCCAAAAATTATTTGCGTGATTGCAGGTATTGTACTCATCAAACCCTCCGGATCAAAAGCAACTCCTTCACCATGATACATGTGTGCTGCGCCGAATACAGCCATATCAACATGCGTTCCGAAATAACCTGATAAACTATACGGATCGCCTTTGCTGCCAAGGGTTGCGCACAATATCCAATATCCAAACAATAAGATTACACTTATAAAAAAAGCGCCTCTTGTTTTAAAAAAATAAATGATCATTGAAGAGAAAAAATAACACAATGCAATGCGCTGCAACACGCCCATCACACGAACGCCTGCGAGTGTGCCATCGCTTGCAATCCATGAAAAACTTTTAAAAACCAAATGATCGCCATCCCATCTTGCAAAAGGGCACCAGTTTAAAAAAAGTCCGATAAAAAAAATCAGCAATGTGCGTCTAATTATTTTTTGTAAAAAGACTTTCGTACCCGCAGCTTCAAGGCGCGGCATTACAAACGACATGGCATTGCCAATAGCGAATAAAAAAAATGGAAATATCAAATCAGTTGGCGTGCAACCATTCCATGGCGCATGATCGAGCGGCGTGTAAGGCGGACCACCCTGATTATTAACCATGATCATAAAACAAACTGTTGCACCGCGGAAAATATCAAGTGAATAATATCTTTCTTTTATTGTTTTCAATTAAATAAAATTAGAGCAATTATTTTTACATAATGAAATAATAATGATTGTATTTCTTATCACAAATAACAAAACCATTATAAAACTATTATTGATATTCTCCTAAATTTGGCCACTTAGTTTAACAAGCAATTTTTTAATGAGCGATTATTTTGTACACGCTTCTTCTTTTGTTGATGAGCCTTGCACGATTGGAAAGGGAGTAAAAATCTGGCATTTTTCTCACATCATGGCTAATTGTATTATTGGAGACAATTGCAACATTGGGCAAAATGTTGTGGTGAGTCCACATGTTGTTTTGGGCAAAAATGTAAAGGTGCAAAATAATGTTTCCATTTATGAAGGAGTCATTTGTGAGGATGATGTTTTTCTCGGACCTGCAATGGTTTTTACCAATGTTATCAACCCTCGCAGCGCAATTATCAGAAAAAAGGAATTTAAGAAAACCATTGTTCGTAAAGGCGCAACCATTGGCGCGAATGCAACAATTATTTGCGGAAATGAAATTGGAGAATATGCATTTGTTGGCGCCGGCTCCGTTATCACAAAAAACGTTTTGGCTTATGCACTTGTGGTTGGCAACCCTGCAAAACAAATTGGTTGGATAAGTGAACATGGACAACGTTTGCATTTTGATAAAAATGGAAAAGCTTTTTGCGATGCAACAAACGAACAATATGATTTGAATAATAATACAGTTAAAAAAGTTTGATGGAAAGTGAAAAGTCTAAAGTGAATTTTGCAGTTATTGGTTGCGGACATATTGGAATGAGGCATGTTGCTATGATTCAACAAAATCCTTTTGCTGAATTAATTGCAGTTGCAGACATCAGGCAAAAAAATATGCAGGAAAATGATTTGCAGGAAGTAAAATATTTCAATTCATTGGATTCATTGCTCAGCGATGAAATTGCAAATTCGATTGATGTAGTTTGCATTGCTACGCCAAACGGATTGCATGCGCCAATGGCTTTGCAAGCTCTTGATGCAAAAAAACATATAGTGTTGGAAAAACCTATGACTCTCTCAAAAGCAGATGCAGAAAGCATTGTAGCGAAATCAATGGAAATGCAACGAGATGTTTTTGTAGTGAAACAAAATCGTTATTCACCCCCATCAATTTGGTTGAAAGAATTAATAAAAAATAATACTCTTGGTAAAATTTATTTGGTGCAACTAAATTGTTATTGGAATCGTGATGAAAGATATTATACGGAAGGAAGCTGGCATGGCACAAAAGCAATAGATGGCGGAATTTTATTTACACAATTTTCTCATTTTATAGATATTATGTTTTGGCTTTTCGGCGACATAAAAAACGTCTACGCCAGAATAGAAAATTTTAAGAAATTAGCTCATGTAGAATTTGAAGACAGCGGCATTGCCCAATTTGAATTTATAAATGGAGGTCTTGGAAGCTTAAATTTTTCTACAGCAGTTTGGGATAAAAATATGGAAAGCAGCCTCACCGTTATTGCGGAAAACGGCAGTTTAAAAATTGGCGGACAATACATGAATACTATCGAATACTGCCACATTAAAAATTATGCAATGCCGCAATTAACACGAACCAACGAAGGTAATAATTATGGCGTGTACCAAGGGTCTGCGGCAAACCATCATTATATTTTTGATAACGTGGTAAATGTAATTTTAAATGGCAGCAGCATTACTGTAAATGTTTTGGAAGGCATGAAAGTGATAGATATTATTGAAAGAATTTATGAAGCTGCTTTGCAGAAAAAGAATGAGTGATATTAAGACAATCTATATCAATGTACGTTAGTCTCGCTTATAAAAATACCTATATTTGCGCCTGTTTCAATTGATCAATTGTATTAAAATTGGATTGAATTGAATTTGCTGGTGAAGAATATTTTTACCAATGTAACTAGAATGGCGAAGCTTTATAATTACTAACGTAAGCACTATGAATTTTTTTAAAATTTTAGTTTTTTTATCCCTATTTTTTTTTATTTATAGTCAGGCAGCAGCTCAGGATCTTTTAAAAAATTCTAATTTAAGCCAAATTAAAATTGATGAATTGAGCGATGCGGATATATTAAAATTTCAACAACAATTAAATGCATCAGGCCTAACAGAGAACCAGGCAGAAGAAATAGCTATCGCAAGAGGAATGCCTTTATCAGAACTTGCAAAACTAAAACAACGTCTCGTTTTGCTAACAACAAATAAACCTTCTCCAAACCAAACAAGAAATGATACTTCCGGAAGAATACAATACAACAACGAAACAGATACTCTAAAAAAATTAAAACCTCTTATTGATCCAAGAATTTTTGGCTCTGAAATATTCAACAATGCTTCACTTACTTTCGAACCTAACCAGCACCTTGCAATTCCTGTAAATTATATTTTAGGTCCTGATGATCAAATTAATATCCAGGTTTACGGCGTTCAGGAAGTAACGCATAATCTTACAATTTCTCCTGAAGGAAATATTTTCATTCCGAATGTCGGTCAAATTCAAGTTGCAGGTTTATCAATAGAACAAGCAACCAATCGCATCCAGGATTTAATGGCAAGAACTGCGTATCCTTCCATACAAAATGGCACCTCACATCTTTCAATAAATCTTGGAAATATACGAAGCATTAAAGTAACAATTATTGGAGCAAACCGACCAGGCAATTTTACTATTTCATCTTTATCAACAGTTTTTAATGCACTATTTATTGCCGGCGGACCCAGTGAAAATGGAAGTTTCAGAGAAATACAATTAATAAGGAACAATCAGGTTTATCGCACCATTGATTTATACAAATTCTTAGTAAATGGCGATCAATCTGATAATTTAGGATTGAAAGATAATGATGTAATAAGAATACCAACTTATAAAACGCGTGCAGAAATAATTGGCTTTGTGAAACGCCCTGGAATTTTTGAAGTTTTACCCGGAGAAACTTTCAGTGATTTGCTTAAATATGCATCCGGATTTTCAGACAGCGCTTACAAAGCTTCCGTAAAAGTTATTCAATTTACTGCAAAAGAATTTCGGGTAAAAGATATTGATGCAAATGAGTATGCACAATATCAACCACAACCAGGAGATAAATTTGAAGTCAATAAAATTTTAAATCGCTTTGAAAATCGCATTCACATCACAGGTGCGGTTTACAGACCTGGCGATTATGAATTAGATACAAACATGACCTTGAAAGATCTTATTGAAAAAGCTGATGGACTTACTCAAGATGCCTATACAGGCAGAGGGCAAATTATTCGTTTAAAACCTGATTTAACCAAAGAATTAATTGCTTTTAACGTCGAAGACATTTTAAACAATAATCAGAATATTCTTTTACAAAGAGAAGACTCAATAATTATCAAATCTATTTTTGATTTAAGAGATGAATATTATGTTTTTATTCAGGGTGAAGTGAGAACGCCTGGTTATTATAAATTTAGTGATAACCTGAGTGTAAAGGATGTGATTTTGCAATCAGGAGGTTTAACTGATGCAGCAAATCCGCAAAAAATTGAAATTGCCAGATTAATTAGAAGAGATACTTTAACTCATCAAGATATTAGAGCCAGTGAAATTATTGATATAAATAACTTCACAGACTTATCATCAGAAGATAAAAATGTAACACTAAAACCATTTGATGTAATAACTGTTCGCAAAAAACCTGGATATGTTGGATTGCAGTCTGTAACAGTTTCAGGCCAATTTCAATATCCCGGACCGTATGTTTTATCAGAGCGTGAAGAACGCGTAAGTAATTTAATAAAACGTGCCGGCGGATTTACACCAGAAGCATACGTTGAAGGCGCTTATATAAAAAGATATAATATTGATGAAGATCGGCGGCAGTTAAATAAATTAAGGATTGCAAAAATACAAGGCGGTTTAAATGATTCTGCTGATAATGTTACGAACGATATTGAAAGAGACTTTGATCAAATTCCGCTTGATGTGCAAAAAATACTTAAAAATCCAGGTTCCCCGGAAGACATCGTTTTACAATCAAGAGATGAATTATTTGTTCCTAAATATAATGCAGAAGTAAGAATAAGTGGCAGCGTATTATTTCCCACACAAGTACCTTATAATTCTACCCGTTTAAATACTTATATTTCAGCAGCAGGCGGCATTGCAGAAAATGGCAAAGCAAATAAAATTTATGTTTTGTATGCAAATGGAGAAGCAAGAGCAACAAGAAATTTTTTATTTTTTAAATCTTATCCAACTATAAAACCAGGCTCAGAAATAATTGTGCCTGCAAAATCATTAAGAAGAACACACTTAACAACGGGAGAAGCAATCGGTATTGCAAGTGCCTTAGCTTCACTTGCAGGAGTAGTAATTGCTGTATTGGAAATAACAAAATAAGTATGGCAACAGATTCAAAAGAAATTACCATAAAAGGTTTAATATTATTTGTTCAGAATTGGATAAAATATCTTTTATCTAAATGGATAATAATTCTTATTGCTGTTGTCGTTTGTAGCGTTATCGGCTGTTTATATGTCTATTATTCAGACCCAAAATATACTGCAGATCTCACATTTGTTTTATCATCAGATGATGATGTTAGCAGCTTGGCAAGTCTTGCAGGTCAGTTTGGTTTTGATGTTGGTGGTAATAATGACGGCGCATTTTCCGGAGATAATATTATTCAATTATTAGAATCAGAAAAAATGATAGAGGCTGCACTATTTACAAAAGTGCCGGGAAAAGATGGATGCCTTCTTAATTCGTTTATTAATAAAACTAAAATTTTAAAAAGCTGGCAAGGAAATAAATATTTAAAAAGTATGCTCCCATTTCCATGCGATCCTAATAATTTACAACCAGTACAGGACAGTTTAATAAGAGAATTACATGATGCAATTGTAAATGATTATTTGGTTATTGATAAAATTGATAAAAAATTAAGCTATTATAAAGTCAGTGTCACAACACCGGATCAAGAGGTTTCTGTACTTTTTACCAATGCTTTGGTAAATGCTGCATCGAAATTTTATATTGATACAAAAACAAAAACTGCAAAACAAAATCTTGCGATGCTTCAATATGAAGCTGACAGTTTAAGAAACTTATTAGGCTCCTCTATTTCATCGACAGCTGCCGAATCAGACAGAACTTTTAATTTGAATCCTGCATTTCAAGTGCAGCGTTCTTCTGCGCAGGAAGGGCAATTTAAAACCACCGTTTTAGCAGACGCTTATGGAGAAGTGGTAAAGAATTTAGAGATAGCGAAAATTACTTTGCAAAAATCAACACCGCTTTATCAAATTATTGATACACCTCAGTTGCCTTTAAAGAATAAAAAGTTGGGAAGATTGATGGGACTAATAATTGGAGGATTCTTAGGCGGCGTTTTTATTGTGTTTGTATTGCTGTTTGTTAAAATCTATAAAGATGCCTTAAGCAAATAATTATTTCAAAAAAATGAAATGAATCTAATAAGATTTTGGCCTAAAAAAATTCATCAATCAACTCTGTTTAAAAACTATGTTTTCTTATCAATATACCAGGGAATAAATTTCTTAGTTCCTTTAATAATTATTCCTTACGTCATAAAAATAGTGGGAATAGAACGGTTTGGTCTTATTGCATTTTCTTATGCCTTTGTCAATTATTTTAATGTGCTTACTGATTATGGTTTTAATCTTTCTGCTACAAAAAATATTTCTGTAAACAGAGCAGACAAAGAAAAAATAAATAAAATTCTTACTACGGTTATATTGAGCAAGCTGATGTTTTTTTTTATTGCCTTTATTTTATTTTCTGCACTACTTTTTATACCTTTTTTCAGAGTAAATTATCTATTGCACTTTGCAGCATTTACGCTTGTATTCGCACAGGTTTTAATGCCTGTTTGGTTCTTCCAGGGATTAGAAAATATGAAGTACCTCGCCATTTTTAATACTATCTCGAAGATTTTATTTGTTGGTTTTATATTTTGGTTGATAAAAAAACCCGCTGATTATTTTTTAGTGAATTTTCTTCAGGGATTAAGTGGCATAGTTGCTGCGTTAATTTGCTATGCAATTATTTTTAAAGTTTTTAAAAATCAATTTGTTTCAATCAAAATAAAAGATATACAACATGAAATTAAAGATGGCTGGATGCTATTTTTATCATCTCTTGCAGTGAATATTTATGTTAATTCCAACGTATTTATTTTAGGCATTTTTGCCTCACCAATCATTGTAGGATACTATAGCATTGCGGAAAAAGTTTATTTGGCGCTCAAACAATTTGACATGGTATTCTCGCAAGTTATATTTCCGCGTGTGTGCATATTGGCTAAAGAATCTGCTGCTGCTTTGAAAAATTTTTATCAAAAAATTTTCACACCCTACGTTCTTTTTATTTCTCTTGCTTGTATAATGGTTGCCTTATTTGCAAAAGAAATTTCTATTTATTTTTTAAAAAATGCAAATTCAGAAGTAATTCTTTTGATAAGAATATTCTGCATTGTGCCGGTTATAAATGCATTTAATACGCCTCCCTTTCAAACATTATTGGCATTGAATGAGAAAAAAAAATATGGAGTTATTTTAATTTCAGGCTGTGCATTCAATGTAATTACCAATTTGATCTTAGATAATTTGTATGGAGATTTTGGTGCCATGCTTTCGGTAATGTTTACTGAAACTTTTATCACCATTGGTTTGTCATTTTATTTTTTCAAAGTTTTAAATTATAAGATAAGCTTCATTCATTAAATTAAAACTTTAATAATGAAAAAATGGTTTTCAAATCCTAATTATCTTTTTGTAATAGTATTTAGCATTGCTTTCGGGGTTTATGCATTACAATGGTCAACGCTTTATCCACCTCTTTCTAACTCGTTACTTATTTTTTTTGCAGCTGTTTTTGCTTTCTGTCTTGTGTTAGGTATCATCACTCAAAAAGTGGCTCCGCTTGAATACAATTCCATATCAATCAGTAATTATAATTTAATTATTGTAATTCTAATTTATTTTTTTTATGGAATTGAAGTTCTTTATTCGCGACAATTGCCATTCATTCAAATGATGCAAGGCACATTTGACTATGGTGAATATCTTTTTGGTATTCCTGTTTTGCACACACTTGTTGTGTCGTTTAACATTTTTTATTGCGTGTATTTATTTCATCAATATTTATCAACAAAAAAGAAAATTCTTTTATTATATTATATTGTATTGCTTGTAGCATTTATATTATTAGCAGCCCGTTCTTATATTATCTTGATTTTTGGCAGCTCGGTTTTTATATATTTTTTATCGAGGAAAAATATATCTAAAGCCACAATTTTAAAAATCACCTGTGCCATTTTGATTGTATTATGGGCTTTTGGCTATTTTGGCAATTTAAGATCTTCGGCTAGCGATTCATTGTCTTTGCCTGAAGGCACTGAAGCAACAGATAAATTCATAGAAAGCAGTATTCCTAAGGAATATTATTGGACATATCTTTACGCTGCATCGCCTATGGCTAATCTTCAAAATAATATCAATCATGTTAAGTATTCTGAAGCAAGCTGGAGCAAACTTTTTCGCTTAGAATGTTTGCCGGAGTCGCTTACAAAATTTTTTCCGACATGGGCAAATACAGTAACCCGTTCAGACGATGTGCCTTTTTATCAAATAAATGATTTTTTAAATGTAGGAACTGTTTTTGTGTATAGCTTTTCTTACAAACGCTGGGCGGGAATGATTTTTATGGCACTTTATTTCATCTTATATTTAAACATCATTTATTTTCTTTTTCGAAAGTCACAAAGGTTTGCAGTTACCGGCATTGCATTAATTTGCAATGCACTAATTCTTTCAATTTTTCATAATCCCATTTCGTTTTCTCCCACAAGCATGCAATTAATTTTTCCCTTATTATTTTCAATTTTAAGAGGACAGGGAATAAAAGTTTAGTTGGTATGACTGAAGAAAAAATTTTAATTCTCCTTGCCACGTACAATGGTGAAAAATATATTGCACAACAACTTGAAAGCCTTCTCAGGCAAACCTACACAAACTGGCAATTATTGATTCGTGATGATAAATCAACAGATAATACAATTAATATTTTATTGAAATACAAGGAAAAAAATACTGATAAATTTTTTTTAATTGAAGACACTTTGGGTAACCTTGGAAGCGTACAAAATTTTAATGCCTTATTGCAATATGCAAAAAATGCAGCATTCATAATGTTTTGCGACCAGGATGATGTTTGGCTTCCGGATAAAATTGCTGATACTTTAAAAGAAATGATTCGTCTTGAACAAAAATATGGCACAGAAACTCCTCTACTTCTTCATACAAATTTTTTATATGTAGATTCACTTCTTAATATCATTGAATCAAAAAAAAATTTCCAGGCAACTAAAATTGTGAAGCCAATTTTTCCCAATGTTCTTTGCCAAAATTCAGTGTATGGTTGCACAATGATGATCAATCAAAAGCTTGCAGAAGTCACACAAACAATTCCGGTTGAAGCAGAAAATCATGATTATTGGTTAGCCATGGTAGCCAGTGCTTTTGGCAAAATTTTTTATCTAAATAAAAGAACTGTTTTGTACAGACAAACAGGACAAAATCTTTCCACACAATTCAATTACAATTCATTATTAAACCGATTTAAAAGAAATGTAATTGATCAAAGTAATTTTGACGATGTTAAAAACAAGTTGAAGATGGCATTGATATTTAAAAACATTTATTATTCCCGCCTTTCAGAATCTAATAAAAAAGCAATAGATGATTTCATTCAGCTTTCACGAGAAAAAAGTTTGCCGCTGCTGATCCGTAATATAAAAAACGGAATTCGCAGACAAACATTCAATCAAACATTGCTATTTTACCTAACCCTTATTTTGCTTAAAAAGAATTCAATCAAACTTTAAATGAGAGCAGGAAAAATTTTATTTAATGCCTGCATGTATTCGGAAAACCCGCCAGGCGTAGGCGTTAATACGAGAGAGGCTTATAATGCACTTACAGGAAGGTTGATTGAAAAGAACATTGAGTTTAAATGCTATACTTACTCAAAGAAAGATCTGAAATGTCAACAAAATATTACTATAATAAAATTGCCTTTGATTATTGAATTTTTTTTAAAAAAATTTGTTTCTTTTCATCGCTTGGTTTGGAATATTTTTTATTTACCGATGATTGCAAGAAAGTTTGATCTCGTTTACTCATTCACAAGCCACGGGAGCCCTTTTATTAAGAATCAAATAATAACAATACATGATTTAATTTGTTTTAAATTTCCTGATCAAAATAGATTTCAGTATCTATATTTCAAATTTATTTTACCGCATATTATTAAATCCTGTAAAAAAATAATTGTGATTTCTGAGTTTACAAAAAACGATGTAATGAAACGATATCATGTAAGCTCTTCAAAGTTGGAGGTTATTTATTGTGGTCATGACCATTTGAATAATTTGAAATTTTCTTCGGAAGAAGCTTTTGAAAAAAAAGTAATTGAATTGACCTTAGGGAAACCTTTTTTTATAACTGTCGGTGCTTCCTACGCGCATAAAAATGTTGATAAAATAATTGAGGCTATGCAGATTTTGCCAGATTATTTGTTGATCGTTACCGGCCCAAATAGAAAATATTATAATAATCTTAAAGTATCAACAGCACATAAAAAATATAGAAACATAATCTTTTTAAATTATGTTTCTGACAGTTTTTTAAAATTCCTTTATAAAAAATGTGTTGCGAATATTTATATAAGCTCCTATGAAGGTTTTGGTTCTACGCCTCTGGAAGCCGCTATGAACGACAAAATTTCTATCGTTTCTAACAAAAGTGTTTTACCGGAAATATATGGCAATTCTGTAGTTTATGTTAATCCCGAAAATTTGCAGGATGTAGAAGAAGCGCTTTTATCAGTGACTTCTTCTGACTTCGATGCTGAATTATATAAAAGTAAATTTCCTCAATTAATTAATAAATATAGCTGGGGAAATATGGCAAGTAACATAATGCGGGTAATTGAAAATTTTAAGAAGTAAACAGAATTCATTTCTAAGATATAATGTATCAACTAACCTGTTCTATAGTTTTGTATAATACTGATATACAAGTCATTTCTCAAGTCTTGAACTCTGTATTGCAAAGTAAATTGAATTTATTTGTTTATCTAATTGATAATTCTTCCACAAATAAATTACAGAATGATTTAAAAGAATATTTATATGATGAGCGCGTTGAATATTTATTCAATAATAAAAATATTGGTTTTGGCGCAGCCCACAATATTGCAATAAATAAAAGTATTGATCAATCGGCTTTCCATTTAGTCTTAAATCCTGACATCGAATTCTCTAACAATGTTCTTGAAGAAATCTATGATTTCATGCTGAAACATAATGATGTCGGGCAGCTTCTGCCCCAAGTATTATACAAAGATGGCAGCATTCAAAAATTATGTAAAATCTTACCAACACCATTCAACTTAATTGGAAGGCGTTTTTTTCCAAAAAATAAATGGTCAAAAAAAATAAATGATAATTATCAACTTGAAAATTTTAATTACGATCGTTGCCTGAATCTTCCTAATTTATCAGGCTGCTTTATGTTTTTGCGAAGCGAAATTTTGAAAAAAACTGGTGGTTTTGATACAAGGTATTTTATGTACATGGAAGATTTGGACCTTACAAGAAGAATACACAAAATATCAAAAACATTATTTTACCCGCATGTAAGTATTTATCACGGGTACGAGAAAGCGTCTTATTCTAACCCTACAATCCTTAAATATCACATTAATTCGGCCATAAAATATTTTAATAAATGGGGTTGGTTTTTTGATAAAGAAAGAGATGAGTTTAATAAAGAAACTATTTTAAAAATAAATAGCAATATTTAATTGCCATTTGTCCTACCATAAATGAATAAACCCAAAGTTTTATTTATCCTGAATCGCTTGGTAATTGGAGGTCAGGCATTGGACACTATTCCATTGATTTATCATTTGAAAGAAGAGTTTGATATTTTAGTCTTATACGGTCAAAAAGAAAAAGACGAGGAAGATGCACTTTTTTTATTGCAGCAATACCCGGGAATTAATGCTATGCAAATAAAGTTTTTCAGGCGAAGCATAAATCCTCTCAATGATTTGATAGCTTTTTTTTCGATATATATTCAAATAAAAAAATTCAAGAGTACAATTGTACATACGCATGGTTTTAAATCTGGGTTAATAGGAAGAATTGCTGCGAAAATATGTCGCGTGCCTTGTATTATTCACACTTTTCACGGGCATTTATTTCACTCTTATTATAATAAAACTGTATCAAACTTTATTATTTCTCTTGAGCGTGCGTTGGGAAAATTAACAAACAAAATAGTAGCGATCAGTGATACGCAAAAAGATGAATTAGTTTTGCGTTATAAAATTGTTCCCGAAAAAAAAGTAATGGTTATTTATCTTGGCGTGGATGAAAATTTTTTATTGCATAATAATATCAATAACAGAATTACGTTCAGACAGCAGTATCAATTGGAAGAGAAAACCATTGCGATCGCGATCATTGGAAGAATAGTTCCGGTTAAAAATTATACGCTTTTTATAAATGTGGCTCAGCAAATTCTAACTGACAATAAAAACGATATTAAATTTTTGGTTGTTGGAGATGGGCAATTAAAATCATCACTTCAAAAAGAATTAGACAAAAAAAATATTTCATGGTGCGATATGTTTTTAAAAGAAAATGCTGAAGTTATTTTTACTTCATGGATCTCTGATATTTCGAAGGCAATTTCAGGTGTTGATATTATTATACTAACGTCGCACAATGAGGGAACGCCAATGTCTATTATTGAAGCACAACTTTTCGGAAAGCCAGTGGTAGCAACAGATGTAGGCGGCGTAAAAGATACTTTTATTAATGATGAAACGGGGTTTCTCATAAGCCCTGATAATGAAAACGAATTTGTAAAAAAATTACAAAAGTTAATCGATGATAAACTTTTAAGGCAACAAATGAGTTCCCAAGCTATTTCATTTGCAACAAGCCGTTTTTCAAAACAAAAAGAAATTGATACTTTTAAAACTTTATACAGCAACTGCTAAGACCAGGAAAATCGCATGAAAATTTTAGTTACCGGAATCGCTGGATTTATTGGATTTCATATTGCTAACCGTTTAATAAAAGATGGTCATACAATTGTGGGCTTAGACAGCATTAATGATTATTATGATGTTAATTTAAAATTTGCTCGACTGGAAACAATGGGTTTCAAGAGAGAAGAAATAGTTTATAATAAAAAAATAGAGAGTGCGAACTTTAATAACTCTTCATTTCTTCAAATAAAATTAGAAGATAAAAAAGCGCTGGAAGTTTTATTCAACCAGGAAAATTTTGATGTAGTTATTAATCTTGCAGCACAGGCAGGTGTGCGTTACAGCTTAATAAATACTGATGCTTATGTAAACAGTAACATTGTTGGTTTTGTAAATATTCTTGAATGTTGCCGCCATAATAATATAAAGCATCTTGTTTATGCAAGCAGCTCGAGTGTGTATGGGTTGAATGAAGAGATTCCTTTTGCAACCTCGCAAAACGTAGATCATCCTATTTCTTTATATGCTGCGAGTAAAAAAAGCAATGAATTATTAGCGCATGTTTATAGTCATTTATTTAAATTACCAACAACAGGACTGCGTTTTTTCACAGCTTATGGAACATGGGGCAGACCTGATATGGCTTTGTTTATTTTTACAAAAAATATTATAGAAAATACACCCATTCAGGTTTTTAATAATGGTGATATGTTACGCGATTTTACATATATTGATGATATAGTTGAAGGTGTTGTTCGGGTAATGGCACATCCACCAAAACCCAATCCAGCATGGCATTGCAGCATTTCTGATGCATCGCAGTCAAGCGCTCCGTATAAAATCTATAACATTGGAAATAATGCTCCTGTTAACTTAATGGATTATGTACAAGCAGTAGAAAATGAATTGGGAAAAAAAGCTTTTATAGAATATCTTCCGATGCAGCCGGGCGATGTACGCGCAACATATGCTGACGTTTCCGATCTTGTGCACGATTTAGGATATAAACCGAATACAACTATACAGGAAGGAGTAAAGAGTTTTATTACTTGGTATAAAGAATATTATAAAATATAATGGCAAAAAACATTTTAATTACAGGTGGCGCAGGCTTTATAGGTTCTCATGTGGTACGTTTATTTGTAAACAAATATCCAGATTATAAAATCATCAATCTTGATGCATTGACATATGCAGGCAATCTTGAAAATCTGAAAGACATTGAGCATGCATCAAATTATATTTTTGAAAAAGCCAACATTTTAGATGCCGCGGCATTAAAAAATATTTTTGAAAAACATGTTGTTACACATGTCATTCATCTTGCCGCAGAGTCGCATGTTGATCGTTCTATCCTTTCACCGATGGATTTTATTTATACAAATATCATTGGCACAGTAAATCTTTTAACGACTGCAAAAGATTGTTGGAAAAATGATTTGAATGATCATCTTTTTTATCACATCTCCACAGATGAAGTGTACGGCACGCTTGGCTCTGAAGGATTATTTACAGAAAAAACTCCCTATTCTCCTAACTCACCTTACTCTGCAAGCAAAGCTTCATCAGATCATTTTGTTCGTGCTTATGGCGAAACATTTCACTTGCCTTACATCATTACAAATTGTTCAAACAATTATGGGCCAAATCATTTTCCTGAAAAATTAATTCCTCTTTTTATTAATAATATCATCAATAAAAAACCTTTGCCTGTTTATGGCAAAGGTGAAAATACGCGTGACTGGCTTTTTGTAATTGATCACGCAAGAGCCATTGATACTGTTTTTCATAATGGAAAAAAGAATGAAACTTATAATATTGGTGGTTTTAATGAATGGAAAAATATTGATCTTGTAAAACTGATGTGCACATTGATGGATCAAAAATTAGGAAGAAAGAAAGGTGAGAGTGAAGAATTGATAACTTACGTGAAAGACAGGCCGGCCACGATTTGCGTTATGCAATTGATGCCACAAAAATTAATAAGGAACTTGGATGGAAACCTTCGGTAACTTTTGAAGAAGGACTTAACAAAACGATTGACTGGTATCTTGAAAACAAAGAGTGGCTGCAGCATGTTACGAGTGGAGATTATCAAAAATATTATGATATGCAATATAACAGCCAATGAAAATAGAAACTACTGCCCTTAAAGATTGCTTTGTTATTCATGATACGATAATACAAGACAGTCGTGGCTATTTTTTTGAAAGCTTTAATCAAAAAACTTTTTTTGAATTAACAAGCAAGGCAATTGATTTTGTACAGGACAATCAATCAACATCAGTGAAAGGTGTTTTGCGCGGACTTCATTTTCAGCGAGGTGAATATGCACAGGCAAAACTTGTTCGTGTCTTAAAAGGTAAAGTGCTTGATGTTGCAGTTGATATCAGAAAAAGTTCTCCAAGCTTTGGTCAACATTTTTCTATAGAATTATCAGAAGACTCTCACACGCAACTCTATATACCACGCGGTTTTGCGCATGGTTTTGTTGTTTTAAGCGAGTCCGCAACTTTCTTTTATAAGTGCGATAATTATTATAATAAAAATGCAGAAGGCGGAATAAAATATAATGATGAAACTCTAAATATAGATTGGAAATTACCTCCAAACGAATTGATATTATCGGAAAAAGATTTAGCGAATCCATCGCTGTTAGAAATAAAAAATAGTTTGTAATGAAAGGAATTATTTTGGCAGGTGGCTCAGGCACGAGACTTTACCCAATCACAAAAGGAATTAGTAAACAGCTAATGCCTATTTACGACAAGCCAATGATCTATTATCCATTGTCTGTCTTGATGCTTGCGGGAATAAATGAAATTCTAATTATTACTACACCAGAAGATTCTGCACAGTTTCAAAGATTATTAGGTGATGGAAAAAATGTTGGCTGCAAATTTTCTTATGCAGTTCAGGAAATACCAAATGGACTTGCACAGGCATTTGTAATAGGTGAAAAATTTATTGGTAATGATAAAGTAGCTTTAGTATTAGGAGATAATATTTTTTACGGAGCAGGCTTCAGCAAGCTCGTACAATCATTTAATGATGTTGATGGCGCAGCCATTTTCGCTTATGAAGTTCACGACCCTGAAAGATATGGTGTTGTTGAGTTTGATGAAGATCTGAAAGCAATCTCAATTGAAGAAAAACCTGCACAGCCGAGATCTAATTATGCAGTTCCGGGATTATATTTTTATGATAATGATGTGGTAAACATTGCAAAAAACATTGCGCCATCTCCAAGAGGAGAATTTGAAATAACTGATGTAAATAAAGTTTATCTGCGCAATAAAAAACTGAATGTTGGGGTAATGAATCGCGGTGTAGCATGGCTTGATACAGGTACTTTTGATTCTTTGAATGATGCCTGTGAGTTTGTTCGCGTTATTGAAAAAAGGCAGGCTCAAAAAATTGGATGCATTGAAGAAGTGGCATTTAGAATGGGTTTTATAAATCATGATGAGTTAATGGAGCTTGCTAAAATGTATGAAAAAAGCGGCTATGGTTCTTATCTAAAAAGATTGAAATGATAAAAACATTCTGCTCAATTATTTGATGCAGATGAAAGGATTGCGACGCAAGGGACGATGCTATGAAAAGCTTCTGCTGGTATCAAAAAAATTTAACTGAATAAAAAAGCTCTCAGAAAAATGAGAGCTTTTTAAATCCAAATATCCACCTAAAACCATCTTTATTTCAATCTGAAATGTAAACCTGCTTCTATGCCTACATTATTTAAATCCGCATATCCGTCATCTTTATAAGGCATATAATTATATGTGGCACCAAAATGAAAACCTGAAGCGCTGAATTTACCAAACGGAATAGATAAACCAATGCCGCCCTGCGCAGCAAAATTTACTGTATTGTCTTCGCTTCCGAACTCACCAAGATACTGTGTAAAGTCAATGATATTGGCACCTGCAGCCGCGGAAATATAAGGTTGTATAAAGGAAGCTTTATTGCCAAATGGCATAAATAAAACTTTAGCAAGTACAGGAGTCGTTTGCACAGAATTACTTATCACTGCGGATATCTGTTCATTCTTATCAAGGTCATAAACATCTCTCCCATATTTTTGATAATAATCCTGAAAGCCTCCGTACAATCCTACAGACCAATTCCTGTTTATATTATACAAAATGTCTCCGGTAAATCCGCGTGGTGAAGAGTTGCTTATAATATCATTTTTAAAACCACTTACCGGAAAGCTGTAATTATAATTTAAGTCTACCCGCACATCATTTTTTTGTGCACTTAATGAACCACATGAAATAATAAATATGAGTGCGATACCTAAAAATTTATTCATTTTTTTCATAGTCTTATTTTTTAATTGGATGCTTTTAAATAAGGTGATTGAAAAAATAATGTTTGTACCTGCGTATCTGCAGTTGCGGGATCGAATATTGCTTCACCTCTGATTAATCCTGTCCAGATAATATTAATATTTCCCTTTGCTGCTGCATCTTTCAGGTCAAGCATATCAATTGAAAATGCTCCTTCTGTGATCTGGTAAACTGCATAAGAGTAAGGCACATAATAACCATAACCCAAGTAGCCCCAATATCCCGGATCCCAATAAGCGCCATAATCATCGTAATAATCTCCATAGCTCAAAATACCTGTACTGGTGTTGTAAATCCGATTCACATTAATTGCCAAATCAGGAGACTGGCTTTTATCAACTAAAGTGTAACCTGCCTGTTGCATATACTTTGTCGCTGCTGCCAAAAATGCTGCATCAACAGTATCTCTTTCGCGTGTAGCCTGACCATTGGTTATAACGTCAACAGAATCTGAGATACTGAATGTTTTGAATGAAGAAAAATTGGCTGTAGAGTCGTAATTGGTAATATATATCCTCGATTCATCATTAGTTAAATGATCCAAAGGATCCTTAGTACAACTTGTAACTGCAGCTGAAATTGCTATGCAACTTAATAGTAATAAAAAGTTCTTTTTCATAGTTTTTCAAATTTGTATTAATAAGTATGAATGAGACTTGAAAGCTTTTACTTGATTTAATAAGAGGTATTACTTTAAGAAAATATTTGGAACGATGTTAAAGACTTGCAATTTTCACATTTAAATAAAAACACAACCTTACCTCATGTGGATTCACGAAGGCATGAATGTCTCTGTTTCTATAGGATTAAAATCTTTTGCAATTTCAAATTGCCTGGCGCTGAAGAGTTGCTTTGCGAACAAGATAGTAACCGCCAAATAAAATTGCAGAAAAGAAAATAGTTGCAGTCAAGCTGCCGGGATAAAAAGGTAAGCCATCATTGTAGCATTGCAATAAACCGGCAAAAGTCTTAGGTCGTCCAAGACCGCGCGTTCCATCTATGCCGGCCCAAACTATAAAGTTGGAGATTAGAAAAAATATGGTGGGAGAAACAAGAGATGCTATAAAAACATTGAACACATTTATTTTTGTGATAAAAAATCCGATTACAGTAATTCCTGCAATCAGCAAATAATTTTGCCATTGTCCCTGATAAAACCCGGGCAGTATTGATAAGCCTTTGCTGTATAAAAATTGATAGAGAAGATCGCTCAAAAACATGGAAAGAATAGGCAATGCAAATGCCCACTTTTTATTTTTTCTGAAAATAGCTCCTCCAAAAATTGCCATGGCAATTTGCGGCGCAAAGCCCCAGGGACGGTTTGGAAACACGCGGTACAATGAGCAAACTAATACAAGCAGTATCAGAGAAATAATGATTGATTTTTTGTTTTGCATATTCAACATCTTTATCTACGCAAAAATAAGTTTTAATTATCAGGGTACAAAAGCTTTGTAAACTGTTGCAAAATTATTTGTTGTGAAAGTATATTTTTCATTAGGAAGAATGGTGAATGCTTCACCTTTTGATGCTTGCAAAACATTGCTGCCATTGATTTGTAGCGCGCCATCTATTAAACAAAAAATTTCTAAAGACCTACTTTTATTTTGATAAAATTCATATTCTTTCAATTCTATTTTACTCATGCCGAAGTCTGCAACATTCACATTAAAAGCCTTTTCTGTATTGTCTTTTTGTTCAGGATAAATAATGGCTGGCGCTATGCCTTCAAAAATTATATGCTTCATCAATTCATTTATATCAACATGTTTATTTGTTAATCCACCGCGAAGCACATTATCACTACTCGCCATCAGTTCCATATTTTGTCCTTCAAGATAAGCATGCGGCACCCCTGCATCCTGAAAAATTCCTTCATCTTTTTTAAGCTTTACCAGGTTGAAAAAATAAATAGAAAATATACCTCTATCAAAGTTTGTATCAACCTTTTTATTTTCAAAAAATTTTGCAACCCACCAACCCGGTTCTATTTTAGAAAGTTGATTGTTTCCTTTTTTTTCTATTTCTCTTTTAATTAAAGGAAATAAAATTTTATCAACATCATTTTGCGACAACAACATAATATATTGATATAAAGCTTTATAATTTTTATCACCAAATATTTCTTTCAAACTTTCAAACTCTTTTACATCATTCAAAATCTTTTTTAATTCTTCTTTATTTTTAAAACCATGAAGCAAATAAAAATCGCTTAAAGCAACCATCATTTCAGGCTTATGATTTTTGTCTTTATAATTTCTGTGAGAAGCTGAAATGTGAATGCCGAATTTTTCTTCCTGCTCAAATCCTTTCTCAGCTTCAGTTTTAGAAGGATGAACCTGGATGGAAAGCATATTTCTTACATCCAAAATTTTAAATAAATAAGGAAGAGTTTGAAATTGATTTGATATTTTTTCTGAAAGAAAATGTTTGGGATTTTTATCAATGAGTTCATGCAAATTATATGTTTTATCATCATAAATAATATGAGATGGTGCTGATGCATGTGCACCCATCCAATATTCTGCGAAAGGAAGATGATGAATGTTTTCTATGCCAAGCCAGTTGGGAATGAATTCAAAACCACCCCAATCATAATGCTGCACTTTACCAATTAACTTAAAAATTTTATTTTCTGTATTCATTCTTGTTATACGAATTAACGGATAAATTTGTTAATACAACTTCTGAAAGATAAATGCACTGGAACCAAAACACAGGAACAAAAGGCGAAGAGCTTGCAGTAATTTTTTTGATTGAAAAAGGTTTTGCAATTGTTGAGCGAAACTGGAGGCATAAACAATTAGAGGTTGATATAATTGCAAGTAAGAATAATCGGCTTCATTTTTTTGAAATCAAAACACGCACTTCAGATAAATATGGAAAGCCTGAAGAAAGCATCAGTACAAAAAAAATGTTGAATTTAAAAAATGCCGCGGAAGAATATCAATACCTGCATCCTGAATGGAAGTATGTGCAATTTGATGCTGTTGCCATCAGCATGTTTTATAATAAACCTGTTGAATATTTTTTGATAGAAGATATTTATTTTTAGAAAAGCAAGAAGCAGATTTAAAAAAAATATTTATGTATTTATGTGTTCTATCATCTTTTCAACAAACTTATAAGTTGCCGGACAATAAGAACAATTTTGTTTGTGAACATGTATGTAATCAACCATTTTCTTTATCGTAAAAGTGCGGGAATCCCGCACAGCTCGCAGGTCTTACGGCATAAATGCTGCACATATTTTATTTTGCAGATTAAGAAACTGGCAAGGTTGTTTTTTATTTATTCAATCTTTGTTATCGAAGTGCAGCCATTTATTTTTGAAATCACTAATATCCCTTTAAAAATCGTGCAAAAGGTTTTTTATTAATTCATATTTTTTGTTTGTAAGAATTAAGATTTATAGGCTGCAATCAACAAAAATGAACTGCAATATAATTGACAAAATCATTTTGAAAAATGAATTTATCAACTTATTAAACCTTGTGTTTTCGAAACTTTAAAAAGTCTAAATAATAAATAACTTGTACAGAAAAATTATTGTTTTGCGGAGCTATTAAAACGTTTTGTGCGTTTTTAAAATAGCTGTATTCAATGTATTGATCGTCTGTTGATATTGCGTTTTTCCAACCAATATTTAAAAAACTACCCAAAGCAAATTGCCAGGTGTAAAGCATATCAATATTAAAAAAGTTCACGTTATCATTGGGAAATATTGCAGTAGTTGGTGACAAAGTACCATCATTGTTGAGCAAATAAAATTGTTTATAAGTTACATTACTCCAATAATGTCTTGCCCTGAAACTTAAACCCATTGTATTAGAAAAATTATACTTGATATTGAAAATATTTTCTATAGTTATTACATTTCTTTTTCCAAAATACACATCAATATTTCCTGTGTTGATATTTGTTGAATCTGCTGCAAACCCTACGCCGTTAGTGATTGGATTAATATTATCTGTAAGACTGATGGTGAGATTTTTATTAAACCGATACTGATTGGTTATCATGAAATTGAAATTGTTTTCTTTGATCTTGGGAACACGAACATAATCAAGCTCGAAAGAAAGATAATAATTTTTCGCCTGGTTTGTAGTGATAGCAGCATTTTCACCATAATCGTATGGACGTTTATATACACGACCCGGAACGCGCGGTTCATAAAAATCATTAGCATCTGCATCTGCCAATACTAAAATCAAAAATTGCCAAAGATTTTTTAATTGCCCGTTAAGATTTGTGTTGAAATAAAGTGACTGATAATCTTTTTGATTATACCGCAAAGAATAATTTGTATTGAAATTCAGATAAAGGTTATTGTAAAAAGATTTTGGTTTTATCCATTTGTAACCGATCCAAAAGTCGTTATAGATATAATTATTGGTGGTTTGATAACCAAGATCATTTTGCTGATAGTTACTATCGGCCGCCATTTGGGCAATTTCAAAATTCAAGCGTCCGCCTTGTTTTATCACTGAAATACTGTCCGTGTGTCCATAAACAGCTTTACCATTTAACCCATAACCATACAACTGGCTTTCAGCATATTTTCCTGCTAAATTCCACACATTTTTTTTATCATAAAAATCCCATAAGAACGAAGAAACATCCGCATCATAATCAGTACCGCTGCGCCATGTGCTTAAATTTATAAAAGAAAGACTTGAATTATTTTTTAAACTTTTATCAAACACTACAATATTATAATTGGTCAAAGGATTTGTTTGTACTTCGCGTGTTGCGCCTGTTGCTGTATTCAATATAGTTGCAAACTGCGCGGCAGTCACAGCATTTAAAACGCCAACGCCCCATCCATCAGCCGTGCGGCCACTAATCTTTGTTGCATTAATAAGTTTTGTATCAACAGGATTTACACTAACAATTTCATTTGTATTCACATCATTATAAACATCATAATAATGCAATGGCGTTCCACCGATTCTACGGCTATAAAAAAAATTTCCTTTATTGAATAATTCTGCGCCTTCTGTAAAAAAAGTTCTGTATTCATTATACTTTACTTCAAAAGGTGTGAGATTTAAGACCTGGTTATCACTTTGCACTTGGCCAAAATCCGGCAGCAACGTCATATCTAAAGTAAAAGATTGGTTAAGCCCATATTTTACATCCATGCCACCATTAATAGATGTCGTCCAGTTTTTTTCATCGGGAGTATTGTATGGATAATGATTTGCATACGCAGAAAAATAAGGGGAAAGTGAAAGCCTTAAGGGCGGCTTGATGTCAGTAATGTTTTTTAATAATCCTGCCTGCGCGAACAAAGTGCCACCAATGTTTGGATCTATTGGATTCCAAAAGAATTGCTTGCCGGCTTTGTTTCTTTTACGGGTTATTTCGAAGCCCCAATTTTGCACATCGCTTTTTCCAAAACGTATGGCAGAATAAGGAATTTTCATTTCGAAAGTCCAGCCGCCTTTTACAATTTTTGCCTGCGATTCATACACACTGTTCCAGCTTGCATCTTCGCCGGTGTTTGAATATTTTGCATCAAATTGCTCTCCGAGAGGTGTAACATAATATCCAAATCCATTTATTTTATCATTATAAGTATCAAACAAAACACCTACAAAATCATTCACTCCAACAACATCTCTACCTACCAATTCTTTTGAAATGCTGTCTACTGCTGCTTCATGACAAAAGCCGCCAACATAAATTGCTTCATCATCATACAAAATATATATTTCTGTTCTGTCAGCATAAGATTCATGTTTACCAAAATTTGGACGATATTCTATTAAATCTGTTGCAACCGCAGCGGTTTTCCATGCGCTGTCTGAAATATCACCATCAATAATTATTTTTTGATTGGTACGCATTGCATTTAGCTCGCGATGTACTGCATTTTGGGAAAATGAATAAAAGGAAATAAGCAGAAGTATTGCAACAAGAGTATTTTTCATGAAGCAAAAATTATTTTGGCGATTACAACAGAAACGACATGAAATTAAAAAATGTTACTGCTGAGAAATGTTAAAAGCAAGCTTTGTGATGAAGGGAAATTCTAAAGGAGAAATGGTGAAAATAAAAATGCTTTCACCAATAAATGAAAGCATTCCGTACTAAAAATAATTGGAATGAAAAACTTAAACAGTTTCTAATTTAGCTTTTGATTTGTTTTTAGACTTTAAAACCGTTTCGATCTCTGCTCTCTTAAAACGTATTGCGGTCCATACATGGTCGAGTGTAACCTGCGAAAACTGTTCATACCCATTGGTTGTTAAGACACGCCAATTACAGTCGCGGTTCAAATCGCTGGAAATTTTACTGGATGTTTTTGGATAAGCAATCCACAATTTACTTTCATCATGCAATACAGGAAAAACTTCGCGTAAAATGCCACACATCTGGTTTTGATTTACAACAAAAATCAGCGCAAAATCAATTTTTTTAATGTGCAGTAAAGGCGTTACATTTTTAGAATAAGAAAGCTTTACAAATTGCTTTTCTATGGTGGAGGGTACACCCTGGATCAAAAGGTTTTTTTCATCTTTCAATTCCAACTTTTCAAATAAACTTTGCATAGTCCTTTAAATTATTAAGATAATTAAAAAACCGGGAGAGCAAAGCTACATAAAATAATGGATTATGTGGAATTAAATTGCCTTTGTAGAAGATTTTTTACAAATTAATTATCTCTTCTTCGTCTGCGTCGCCGATCGCGATATTTTAAAATAGGCACTTTGCTTTCTGTGCCTTTCAATAAGCGGTTAATATTTTTCTGGTGTGTGAGGATAATCATCAACGCAACCATAATTGAAAAGGCGCGATATAAGGTTACATGATCATCAAAAATGTATAAAATTAAAATGGCAAAAGCAACACCTGCAAGTATAGAACTTAATGAAACGAAACGTGTAAGGTACAATACCAATAAAAAAACTCCTGTGCAGCAAACTGCAACTACTGGCTGCATGGCTATGATCATTCCAAATAAAGTTGCCACGCCTTTACCACCTTTAAACTGTGCCCAAATTGGAAAAATATGTCCGATAACTGCAGCAAGACCAAGCCCGATCATCAGGTTTGTTCTTTCAAGATCATTGTCTTTTATTGTGTAAAAAGGAAGGAAAATGTAGAGTGATGTTGCGATGATTCCCTTTAAGATATCTACTGCCATAACAATGGTTCCCCACTTAGTGCCTAAAACCCTGAAAGTGTTGGTAGCACCAGCGTTGCCGCTGCCATAATCACGGATATCAATATCAAAAAAACGTTTGCTTATCCAGATGGAAGTAGGAATGGAACCAATAAGATATGCGAGAATTATAAGTAGAAATTCTATCATGAAAAATGATTAGAGGATTACAAATATAAAACTTTTGTGTACAAAAAATACATTGCTACTCAGTTGCAAACATTTATCGTGCGAAGCGCAAACTTATCCACGCTCCGCGATGCAATGTAAAGATATGTTCCAGTGAAAACTTTTTCATTTCATTCATTATTTCTTCTTCATCTTCTTTCAGCAAGCCGCTGATAAGTAACAACCCATTTTCATTCAAACATGCTGCAAATGCCTGCAGATTTTCCAGGATAATATTTTTGTTAATGTTTGCCAGCACTATATCATAGAGTGAATCATTATGCAGTGAGTCATCCTTTATCAAAAAAATATTGCGGCAATTATTTGCTTCAATATTTTCTTTTGCGTTGGCAATACTCCACTCATCATTATCTATGGCGACAACTTTTTTTGCGCCCATTTTTTCTGCGAGGATAGCCAAAACACCTGTGCCCGTTCCAAAGTCAGCGACAAGTTTATTGGTGAAATCAAGCTCTCGCATTTGCTGCATCATCATAAAAGTTGTAGCGTGATGTCCTGTGCCGAAACTCATTTTTGGTGTAATAATTATTTCATGCTCTGCATCCAACACAGACGCATGAAATGAAGCGCGCACCGCAACAAAATCATCAACAATTACACGCTCGAAACTGCTTTCCCAAAGCGCATTCCAGTTTTGCGCGGGAATGATCTGCTTGTTAAAAGTAATGTCCGGGTAATCGAGCATTATCTTCAGCAGGTCTTCATCATACATCTCTTCTTCGCAATAAGCAATCAAAAAATTGCCATCTTCCTCCACACCCTCATAATCAACCGCCATAAGGTTTTGCGTTACTAAATACCTGGTTACTTCATCCGGAACATAGATTCTTATTTCCACAAAATTTTCCATGAAGGATTTGGTTTGATTATTTTTTCCGGATAATCTTCCCAAGTTATAAAAAATATTTACTACATTTATAATGATGTAATAAGAACCAGCGGCTTCACAAAAGAAAATTATTAAGCGCGTTAGTTTTGGTTGAATGACTGTAACAAGTCATCAAAAATCTTCTCCATTCCTGGGGAGGATTTTTTGTTAATAAAAAAGGCTCGCAATTGCAAGCCTTTGAGAATATATTTAATAAAATTATTGCTGCGGATTTCCCTGCCTTGATGGTTCGTTTCTCTGGGCAGATTCAGGTCTTGGCATCAATGCTTTGCGGCTCAGTTTAAACTTGCCGGTGCGCGGGTCTATTCCCAACAATTTCACCTTTACTCTATCGCCTTCTTTAAACACACCTTCCATTGTTTCCAGTCGCTTCCAGCTTATTTCACTAATGTGCAGCAAGCCTTCTTTCTTTGGCAGGAATTCTACGAATGCGCCAAACTCTTTAATGCTTTTTACCGTAGCTTCGTACACATCTCCGATCTGCGGAATAGCCGTGATACTTTTTACCCAAGCCAATGCTTTTTCAACAGATTCTTTATTAGATGAGAAGATGCTTACCTCACCAAAGTTGCCAACTTCTTCTATATTGATTGTTGTGCCTGTTTCTTTCTGAATTTCCTGTATCACTTTGCCACCTGGTCCTATCACTGCGCCGATAAATTCTTTGTCAATGATCAGCTTCACCACTCTTGGCGCATGTGGTTTTACATCATCGCGGTGTGCGGGGAGGCATTCATACATGGCATCCAAAATATGCAAACGTCCTTTGCGTGCCTGCTCCAATGCTTCGCGCATAACATCCATGCTTAAGCCATCTACTTTTATATCCATCTGCACGCCGCAAATACCATCGCGTGTGCCGGTAACTTTGAAGTCCATATCACCCAAATGATCTTCATCACCCAAAATATCTGTGAGAATTGCATACCTGCCATCACCGTTTGTTATCAAACCCATCGCAACACCGCCAACATGTTTTGGAATAGGCACGCCCGCATCCATCATTGCAAGAGAACCGGCGCAAACTGTAGCCATTGATGACGAGCCGTTTGATTCTAAAATATCGCTTACAACCCGCACTGTATAAGCATAATCGCCGCCAGGCATCATTTGCTTAAGGCTGCGCATGGCAAGGTTGCCATGACCAACTTCTCTCCTGCTTTGACCGCGCATCATCTTTACTTCGCCTGTGCTGAACGGAGGAAAATTATAGTGTAAGAAGAATTTTGAATCGAATGATTTTGCGGCGCTTTCCACCAACAATTCATCTAAAGGAGTTCCGAAAGTTACGGTAGTTAAGGATTGTGTTTCGCCTCTTGTAAAAAGTGCAGAGCCATGCGGCGTTGGCAACACATCAACCTCCATTGCAAGCGGACGAACAACATCTAATTGTCTTCCATCCAAACGGATTCTATCATCCAAAATCATGTTGCGAACAACTTCCCATTGCAGATCTTCGTAATATTTTTTAGCAAGCTTTTTTGTATTGTCATCTGCTTCTTCTCCAAGACCTGCAATCAATTCATCCCTCAATGTTTTGAAACCTTCGCTTCTTTCGCTTTTGGCAGTACCGGCTTTGGAAAGTTCATAGATCTTATCTTTAAACGCAGCAACCTTTTCTTTCAACTCTTCATTTTGCTCAGGCTTTGGATATTCTCTTAGTGTGGTAATTCCTTTTTTACTTCTCAATTCTTCCTGCGCTTTTATCTGTATGCGAATAGCATCATGCGCAAGCTGCAATGCTTTTACCAGATCTTCTTCACTGCATTCTTTTGCTTCGCCTTCCACCATCATTAAATTCTTTTCTGTGGCAGCAATGATGAATTCCATATCTGCTTTTGCAAGTTCGCTGCGGGTAGGATTTACCAGCATTTCGCCATTAACGCGTGCGATGCGTACTTCAGAAATTATTTCTTTGATCGGAATATCAGAAACTGCGAGCGCGGCAGATGCAGCAAGACAAGCCATTGCATCAGGCATTACTTCTTCATCACTTGAAATAAGGGTAATCAAGACCTGCACTTCACACAAATAATCTTCGGGAAATAATGGACGCAGCGCACGATCCACCAAACGGCTGGTGAGTATTTCATAATCATTCAATCTTGCTTCGCGCTTAAAAAATGAGCCGGGAATTCTGCCTGCAGAAGCAAACTTTTCCTGGTAATCCACGCTTAATGGAAAAAAACTTTGTCCTTCCTTTGGTTCGCGCGTTGCAACGACAGTGGCAAGAATTATAGAATTTCCCTGGCGAACAGTTACAGCGCCGTCTGCCTGGCGGGCAAGCTTTCCTGTTTCTATAAATACTTCATCGCCATTCGGCAATTTGAAGGATACATTCAATGGTTGAGATAACATAATAATTTAAAATTTACTACAGTTTCATGCAAATTAATTGCAGAAACAAGTGGTTAGAAATATGCAACAAATACGATGGAGGATTTCAACAAAAAATTGCTGAACTTATTATTTTCTCAAACCTAATTTTTCGATCAAGGCACGATAACCTTCAAGGTTATGCTTTTGCATATAAGTGAGCAAACGCTTGCGCTGACCAACTAATTGCATCAATCCGCGGTGAGTGGAGAAATCTTTTTTGTTTGATTGCAGATGTTGAGAAATGTTAGAAATACGCTCTGTGATGAGCGCTATCTGCGCTTCAATTGAGCCTGTGTTTTCGGCTTTACCGCCGAAGTTTTTGAAAATGGTTGATTTTTGTTCAGTTGATAAATACGGCATCTTAATTTTTTTTGATTGACATCTTTGTTTTACATCTTTTATTGCGGCGGCAAAGATAATAAAATATTTTACAGCTTCGAACTGTCTAATAACTTTTTTTAACTTAAAATAAAATTATGTCTTTATCTTTTCGTAATTTTCTTCCAAACTTGCTCCATCATGAAAAAAGTAACTGATATTTTATCCAATAAAAAAGCGTCTATAATTTCTGTAACCCCTTCTACCACTGTATTTGATGCGCTGCAACTAATGGCAGAAAAAAATATCGGCTCCGTTTTAGTAATCGAAAATGAAAAATATGTTGGACTGCTAACGGAACGTGATTATGCACGAAAGGTTATTTTAAAACATAAATCTTCTTCAGAAACACTTGTGTCAGAAATCATGTCTGTGCATGTGCCGCGCATAACGCCGGAAAATTCTATTGAAACCTGCATGCATTTATTGAGTGAAAATAATATCCGTTACCTGCCCGTTTTTGAGAATGATACCATATGCGGCATCATATCAATTAATGACGTGATAAAAGCAGAACTGGCGGAGCATAAAGCAACCATACAGGAATTGGAAAGTTATATTCGTTCCTGATCATTCTATTTCTTATTATGCAATCTTTAAACATTTTATATTATTCAAAGCAAGGTGGTTCGCCTAATCTTTCAAAGATGATCCTTATTTGCAAGGCAGTGTAATACCTGCTGATCTTCTCGCCTATTGCTTCTTTATGCGGGCTCATCCATGTGCGCAGTGTTTTGGCGCTTACTCCATATAATGCTGCAAGTTCTTTTGTTGTTAATGGCTTAGCCTGGTGTGTTTGTTCCTGTATCATACTATTTATTTTTATCTGCTACTGTTGTTATGTATTAAGAAGGTAAATTTAAACTAATTATTTTAGCAATCAGTAAAAGTTCTGAACCTTTTTTTCTAACATTTATTTTAATCCTGACAATCATGATGTTGCGAAGGAATTCATAAATAAACCCCCTTTCGGGGGTTTATTGAACATTCGTGATTGAAAGCGTTAACTGTTGCTTACACTGATAACAGAGAGCGGGTTAAATGCACCATTCCGCAAACTGTAATTCACTCCATTTACCTGCTGGTAAAATTGCACACCAAGCAATAAGAATAACTTATTTGTACTTTTTGGCGTTACCGTATCGGTAAGCGTGAGCGGCTTTAAGCCGGAATTATCATACGGCAGGATGCCTGAATTGCTTAATCCTGTTACACTCACACTATTGGCAAAGTCTATTTCAATACCTGCACTTACAATAATAAAATGAGTAGTTCCTTCAGGAGCAACGATGTCGTTGAGTGGTGTAAAGGCAGGAATATTCGCCGTCATTGTACCACCATCCCTGTCTATCGTGCCTGTGTATTGCGGCAATAATACGCTGGTAAGCGTGGAGTTGATATTGAACTCAAAGCCTGCAAACACTGATACATCTCCGTTTGCGACTGTTCTTTCACCGCGGGGATCAACAGTATCTAACTTGAGTGCCTGTATCATTACTTTGACTACCCGACTTGTAACCTTGCTATCTTTAGCGACGGTCATGAGGTTATGCGCAGCCTGCCGCAACAATTTGCCTGCTTTGCCCGCATTGCTAAACTCTGCATTGTTTTCTCGGGTACGCTGAAAGTTTTTCCCTTTGCTGATCTGTTCTCCATTAAGGCTTGTTTTTTCTTTTGCCAGGAAGCCATCCTGCGTTTTTAGAAAGGTGATGTTGCCAATTGTTCCCAGCAACCTGAGCACCCCTGATTGTTTTGCCATTGTTTTAAATTTTTATTGTTAATTAATGTGCTCCTCTTTCCGGCGGCGCGGGATGTGACCAGCATCTCTTTTTCTGCGCGGTGGTCTGCCTTCCAGATTCACATTGCAAGATTAGGAAGGGTAAAATGCGCCATTTCCCTGCAGGGCATTAAAGGGAACGAAAGGGCACCAGAAGGAACAAAAAGGAAAGGAAGGGAAGAGAAAATAGTCGATAGTCCATGGTCGATAGTCGATAGTCCGTAGTCCATGGTCGATAGTCCGTAGTCCGTAGTCCGTAGTCGATAGTCGATAGACGATAGTCCATAGTCGATAGACGATAGTCCATAGTCCGTAGTCCGTAGTCCCTAGTCGATAGACAATACTCAATAGTATAATGAAGCTGCAGCTTTTCTATATATTCTTTGCCGGAATGATCTATTTTTAACGGATAATCATTATTCAATGCATACCAACCTGCTCCCGGATACACATGAAGAAATCATCTCTTACCAGAAGCTGCGAACTTTTATAGGCATCACAGGTATTTTGCTTCCCGTGCTAACCGTACTGGGCTGTTATTTATTGGGAGCAGGAAACTATTCCTGGCAACATTCCATCAGCCATTATTATTACAGCAAAATGCATATCATCTTTACCGGTATCCTTTGTGTCCTGGGCGGCTTTCTTATCACCTACAGAGGTAAAAGTAAAAAAACGGGCAATCCCTGGGAAAGCAGGGTTTCAAATATTGCGGGGTTTTGTGCCTTTGGCATCGCTTCCTTTCCTACCTGTTTTGATGGGTTCAGACCACCCTTGGATGGCAGCAATCAATACCTTCTTTTGCTTAACCCTGTAAGTGATCTCTGGGGGAATATACATTTTGCTTTTGCAGGATCGCTTTTCTTCTGCTTTATTCTTTTTTGTCTTTATTTTTTTCAAAAACCTGATGGTGTGTATAGTGGTGAATTAGAAAAAAAATGGAAACGCAGGAAAATATTTTATAAAGTTTGCGGATGGGGTATTGCCACCAGTATCATTATGATCGCCTTATTCACTTTTATAATCAAACCAACCAAAGGAATATTGGTTTACAGCACCTTTATTTTTGAAACAAGCGCCCTATGGTTTTTTGGAAGTGCCTGGCAGGTAAAAGGCTCAGCAGCCTGGTGCCATTTGCCTGTGGTTGGAAAGCTCGTGAAGGGATTGAGGTAAAGTCTCATGCTCCGTTCTTCTAAAGGGAAGGTATGCTGGCATTGACAATAACAAATAATGAAAATCAAATATATGATGTGGATAAGAGGCTTGCGTCGGCTTTAGTAAGGCTTTACTAAGGCATTAACATGGGATCACTATGAAGCCTCATTCTCCTGTCCTTCGCCGAAGAAGGAAGTTTGTGTAAGAAAATTTTATTGCTTTGATTTTTTATATAATCCAACCAATTCGCCCTGTGCAATGATGTGCCCCTGCATATTTTTTTCCAATGCTGCTTTGTCTGTTTTGGCATCTATGCTCAATTTGGTATCAAGCGCATACACTATAAAATGATAATGGTGTGTTCCTGAAGGAGGACACATTCCCTTATAACCCGGCTGACCTGCGCCATTCAAACCCTGCTGTGCTCCTTTAAAGTTTTCAGGCAACGCTTTATCATTCACATCAATATTCCAAACCACCCAATGGGTAAAGCCGCCTTTCCTGGGTGCATCGGGATCGTGCACAATAAGCGCGAGTGATTTAGCACTGTCAGGCACATCGGCAATGGTTAACGGAGGGCTTACTTCTTCGCCCTCGCAGGAATATTTCATGGGTATATAACCATTGTTTGAAAAAGCACCGCTTGTGATAGTTAATTTGGGAGAGGATGAAAATGAAGTAACCGCAGCAACTGCCGCAGCCATGGAAAAAGTTTTAAATAAAAGCATACAATGAGTTTACATGAAGTTAGAAAAAATTATACCAATGTGATGATGCGTTTGAGAATTTGAGGGGAGAGGATTTAAGGTGAAGTATTTTAAATTAATCTTCCTTTTGTGAGACATCAACTGATAGAAGACATGAGAATTGTTGTGACGTTGTTGGGAGATTATGCCGAGCAGGGGGTTTGACTTATGAAGTGTTAGATACGATTCAAATATGCAGGGTCGCATCCTGTACAACTAAGCGTTACAATGAAGATTCTGCTTTGCGGAATTATTATGTAAATTTATTTAGGATTTTGCGCTATCAATGCAGTATAAACTTTGTCTTGTAAAAGTTCTGGTTGCCCTTGCCTTGAATAATATTGAGAAAACCTTGCAATAATATCTTTTAAAAAAGGTTGACTGATCGTTGCAATTCTTTCATAAATGCAGGTATTGCCAAGTTCATCAAAATCCAGACTATTTTGAGATTGAAAATCTGCAAAAAACCCTTTTAAATTTTTATATGGCGGAAGGAAGTGAAACCTTTCTTTCTTTTTGTTCTGTATATAACCTTCAAGATTTTTTCTTACCTGATTTGACGTGCCAGTATCTTCTTTTAATGTATGAAAATTTTCAATAGAGTTCCAAGTAACTAAACTTATAAGTAAAGCTTTGCTGGCACTTCTTACTTTGATAGGTGGTTCAGATTTTGTATTTCTCAATAGAATATCGCATGCCGGGGTTAACAATAAGAAGTATAAGCCGCTTTTGTTATTCAAAAGAACATCTCCTGTACTTAATTGTTTTTTGATAGGAGGATAAATATAAAACTCTGCAGGATTTAAATCTTCTAATCCATCTTCACCATCCATTTCTAAAAACTCTTGGATATGTGACGATATATACCTTACGACGGCTTTTTCAGTATTATTTCCTCTAAGGTCAAATAAGCTTTCTGATAAATGCTTCCAAAATATTGTTGTAAGCATGTTATCAATAAATCCATTAGATCTTAAAAAACGTGTAATCCCTGTATCATAAATATTTTCTATTTCTAGCAAAATATCTTTAATAAGAACTTGGTCTCTGGATTTCTTTTTTAATAAAATATTTTCGGCAATATCTTCAACCTGAGCAATACTTCCGGAATAAATAATTATAGGTATGCGAATTTTTTTATTAACATCTTCAACCAACTTCTTACCTTCTAATTCTTCTGAATTGGACAATTTCAAATCTATTATTGCACCGTCGTAATCAGGTGATTTTAGTGCAGCTGCGCCTTCTTTATAATCCCTTTTTATTATTGGAATAATCTTATTTTCATGCTTTTTGTTATGCTGAAAAATTGAATCTTCGTAAGCTTCAATTTGAGATTTTTCATCTTCAATAATTAATAGTTGTATATCTGACATTCTTTACTGTAATTTTATTTCCATTTTAAAAAAAGCACCGTGTTCAGAATAAATAGCTTTTAATTCCCCATCATTTCGTTCAATTGCCTCACCAGCTATGGCTAACCCTAATCCTGTTCCTCCTCCTGTTTTGTTACTAAATTCAGGTTCAAAAATTACTTCGCTTTCAATTAGGTATTTTGCTATACCTGCTCCATTATCACGATATTCAATAATCAAGTCTTTTTCCTCATAGACTTTGAAAGTTATTTCTTTTGCTCTGTCATTAATATCTTGCAGCCAATAAATACTATTATCAACAAGGTTGGTAAAGACAACATAAAAATCTTCTTTCCATCCGTAGCAGGTTACGTTAATATCACAATCAATTTTGTAGTTAATACTTTGCGAAGCCAATTCTGAATGAAAAACATCTCTTACATCTTCAATAACTTTTCTTATTAGAAAGTCCTTTTTTTGATTACGTCTTTTAGCAGATAAGGGATCAAGTTTTTCAAAAAGTTTAATAAAAATATTGGATTGCTCATTGATAGTTGAAAGACGATTAATTATTTTATCAAATGTATTTGCATCGTATTGTTCAAGAAGTTCATCGGTCCATTCTGTAATAATCGGAATTTGATTTTTAAAGTAACTTAATGGTTTTCTTCCTTCATGTAATATTACATTAACAATCTTTCCTACCGTAGCTTGTCCTTGATATATAGCTATCGCCTCTTTTAATTCATCTGCAATTCTATTGTTCTTTTCCTCTTTTTCATTTATAATTTTATTGATCTTTTCTTTATTCTCTGATGCAATTCCAAGTTTATCGAGCTCTTTATTAATTTTGGCTTTTAAATCTTTAAAGTTATATAAGGTATCAATTTTATCATTTAGCCTTCGTTTACTTCTTCCTAATCCCACACTTTGACGATATATAAATCGTCTTTCTTCAAGTTTGGTTAATATCTGTTTAGATATTTCCTGCAATCCAAAATATTGCGAGGTTTCCTTTAGTCCATCTCTTGCACTCTTCTCTTCTAAGCCAGAGTTTTCTTCCGATTGGATATGTATAAATCCAATAACTTGATCACTTCCTATTCTTAAAGAAGGATTTTGAACTCTTTCTTTATCAAGTTCCAACCAGTCATATCCAGCATCACCTAAAGGTCTTAATCTGAATCCATTTCTGTATACACCAATACCATTATAAGTATCTAAGATTATTCTAGCTTCACGCCTTCCAACGAAATTTCCTGTAAGTGGATCTTTTAATCCTCTTTCAATTAATCCATCGATTGATCCCGGGTCTCGGTCAAATACTCTAAAATCAATATTTACTTCGCCACAATAAGACTGTTTCGCATTTTTATCTTGCCTTTGATTAAGAATTATTTTAAATGAATCTATAATTTCGGCAGGTGCATCTTTAACCCGTTTATTTTCAAATTTTAATTTTGTTATCCCTTCATAATCCACTGTTCCAATGATTCTATAATCAAAAAGATTAAACAACGGATACGGTTCAATGTCTTCGTTCGTATTTGAAAGCCCTTCAAATGGAAAATTTCCTAAAACGAGCTTGATTTTAAAATTATCAGTATCAGTCTCGATTTTATTTTCTATATTATCTATTGGTGGTATTAATTTTTTTAGTTCAAACTTGAGAGTTTGAATTTGTTTACTATTCCATTCATTTAAATGAGATTCATCTCCAACAATTATAATCTCAGTGCCACTTTCTAATTTTGTAGAAAAGTTTTCTATTAATACATCTACATCCTCTAAATATTTAGCTCTTTCAAAATGTTCCCATATTAAATATAATGTAGTTAAGTCTCCATTCTCATCTACAGTTTGAAGAACTAAATCGTCGCCTATCATAGAAGCAGAATATCTTCCGATACCTTTCTTGCCTTGCATGATGCGGTTCTTAGGACTTCTTACTCTTTCTAATTTATCATTAGTAGAAGGGACCATCCACTTATTAATAACAGTATCATATGTCATTCCATGACCTTCGTCTTTAATAATAACTTTGATTCCTTTTGTTTCATCTTTTACAAATGGAAGTAGAGAAATTGTACAAGTTGGTGAGTCAGCGTCATAAGCGTTTTTAACTAATTCAACTATCGCGGCATATTTATCTTTTATAAGATCTCTCCCAATGGTAATGATATGCCTTCCCGCAGGTCTTATTTTATAATATCCATCTCTTATTTTTTCGTCACCCATAAAATTTATTTACTTGTATACGGCTATATTGCTTTGATTGGCTTGAACATATTTTACAAAATCACTAAGGCATAAAATTCGTTCTTGAAAGCTTTTTGGGAAGCTGGTTAAATATGGTTTTGGCACAACTAAGCAAACATTGTATTTATACATTTCTTCAAGTTGATTTTTTGATATCCCTTGCTGAAGCGTAAAAAGATGTTTTGTTTTCACTCGATCTGCTTCATTTAGAACCTGTCTCCAGCGATCTTTACATGTTGTTTTGGCAGCAAGAACAATTAATTTGTTATTATCAAATTTTGGATTGAGATAAGCATCTACACTCGGAAAAAGAAAATCAGGTTTTTTATTATCTTCTGTTATAGCTTGATTAGCATAATTAAGCTCAAATTTTTTAAATACTTCTGCCAAATGATGTTCCAATGATTTACCGGCTCTGCTCTTACGTCTGTTTAGAATTGTATTTGCGGTTTCAATAAGTTCCTCAACAGTTATGAAAGGTGTTTCAATCCTTTTTGAGTAGCGATCATTCTCAATAGTTTTAAAGAGTTTAAATTCGGCATTAAGCCAATTTAATATTTCCCTGTCAGGATTTTCTTTTACGATTTTAGAAGTAATTCCATATGAACTATTATAGCAGCTTCTTGCATTTTTGGCGAGTTCAAAAGTTGTGGGAAAATCAATAACAGTTGCTTTTAAAAAAGCGATAAAACATTGTGTTAATTTATCTTCACTCTTTTGTTCAAATTGCTTAGGAATAATACCATTTGTATCAGTTGATGAAAGATTAAGTTCTGTAAAGAAATCATCAATATCTTCATCAGAATGCAATACAAAGGCTTGATAGTAAGCATTTGACTTCTTGCAGATAACTAATAAATCTCCAATATTTTCATCTTCGAGAAATGGAAAATTTCTTCCAAACCTCGTCAATCGATATTCATTTCTTGTTCCTACTCCGTAATAAATAAAGCGGCTGTTAGTTTCAAAATCATTTTGCCATTTTATAGTAATAAATTTATCCTTATTAGAGCCTTTTGTTCCCTCTTTATCAAAGAAAAGCTGCCATGAATTTTTGTGAATATGATAGCCTGCCTGATGCCCTCCGGTCGTTCCTGTATCATTAGCTGTAATATATTTACAAAAGGAAATATTCGATTCCTGAACAGAAGTAATTGCATATTGTAAAATGTCATTTATCATACGGTATATTAAATTCATTTTTTTTATCCAAATGTTTCAATAACTTTTTCTCCTATCGCTTCAATCAAAGGCACTACAACAGAATTTCCCAATTGTTTGTAAGACTGATTCATTGAAACAGCATCAACAATAAAACCTTCAGGATAACCTTGAAGTCTTGCTGCTTCTTCAACAGATAATCTTCTTGGGTTTTGATTTTTTTGTGGTATTAATATTTCGGAACCATCTTTATAATAACGGGCACTCATTGTTCTGGTAATACCATTAAGATCAACAAGACCAAAACCAAACCCATTTCCTAATTCTTTATGCTTTTTTGCATAGCCCTGTAAATACTTCCATAAATGATCAGTAAGCGTATATTTTGGATCAACTTTTTTATTGAGAATATCTTTTATTTTTTTTGTTGGTTCAGGGAGATTAGGAAATCTAAAGTTTTCTTCATCATTGAAAACTTTTTTATCAAAACCTACCATGAAAGTCCGTTCTCTGTGTTGCGGTACAAAATGTTTTCCATTTAGAACTTTTGAGTGAAAACTGTACTTTAAATCAAGGAATGTTTCTCGGATAATTTTAAATGTATTGCCTTTATCATGTGAAACAAGGTTTTTTACATTCTCAAGAAAGAAAGCCTTTGGTCTGTGCTTTTCAATAATTTCAGCTATGTGAAAAAATAAATTGCCTTGCTTTTCATCATCAAAGCCATGCTTTCTTCCTAAACTATTTTTTTTTGAGACACCCGCTATAGAAAACGGCTGACACGGAAATCCTGCACATAAAACATCAAACTTTTTAGGTATCCATTTTTTAGTTTCGTCTTTCGTTATATCGCCAAAAGGTATCTCACCAAAGTTTGCATAGTAAGTTCTTTGTGCCATAGCATCCCATTCAGAAGAGAAAAGACACTCGCCTTGTAATCTTTGCATCGCTAATCTGAATCCTCCAATGCCTGCGAAAAGATCAATGAATGTAAATTTCGGATTTGCTGGTTTAGGGAATAAAACATCATCTTCAAACTTTATTAAATATTGTAGAGCTTCTTCAGCTACTTTATTATTTAATTCGCCATTTAAATAACCTTTAAGCAGATCGCTTGCGAACTCAATTGCCGATTTCTTTAAACTTCTTTTTTTTGTTCTTAAATAATGACTTATAACTGCTGCTCTGAAATTATCAGGACCAAATAAAGCAATCTTCCATATTTTATCTGAAACAACATGAATTTTTGAGCTGAGAAGTGAGGGCTCATTTGATACGATCATTTTTGATCCCTCCTCTTACCATTAAAAAGACTATCGTCAAAAAATTCCTGAAAACTTATTTTTAAACCATTAGAAATAATTTTCTCAAGGGTTTCTACGGAAACATTTCTTCTACCATTTTCTATATGTGTGACGAATGATCTTTCTATCTCTGCATTGTATGCAACGGCCTCCTGCGAAAGACTTTTTTGAGTACGTATTTCTTTTAAACGTTCGCCGATTTTCTGTTTAATATCCATTCAGCGAACATACCAGAGTGTGACTTATATTACAATGTATTTTAAGTCACATAAGAAGAATGTGCAGAAAGCTTAAATAGTAATTTCTTTCATGAGGGAAGTAAGAGTTTTATCAATTGTTGAAGATTTTAAGTCGCATTCCCAAAGTGTAATAATTTTCCATAAGCGCTTTTGTAAAACACCAATAATATGTACATCATTAGCAATATTGCCGTTTATTTTATTGAGCCACCACGCTGTTCTTGTTTTAGGTAAAATAAAATATTTGCAGTCTTTGTGTCCATGCCAAAAGCAACCATGAATAAAGATTACAGTTTTATATTTAGCTAAAACAATATCAGGTTTTCCCGGTAAATCTTTTACATGTAATCTATAGCGAAAACCATTGGCATGTAAGAAACGACGTACAAGCATTTCAGGTTTTGTATTCTTACCTTTAATGCGGGACATATTATAGCTGCGCTGTTCTTTTGTATGCACGTCTGCCATGGCTGCAAGTTAAAAACTATGTGCAGTAAAGTGAAATAAAAATGGATTACATTAACACCAACTTTTCTTATAAATATTCTGAAAGTCATCTCTTTTTCTCCCACTTTTTTTGTTTTTCATCCCTTAATTTTTACCGTTCATACAATTGGCTTATTTTCAAAATCAACATAAGCTATTTATTTTCAATTAATTATATCCAAAACAGTATCTGCCACCCTAAGCTACTAAAATAAATATGGTACTTTGTATTGCATAGTATTGAATAATCCTCTTACCTTTGTGTTATCAAAGTAAAAAATTAAAACAAAAAAAAATAAATTTTATGAAAATGCAATCAAATTTCCCTGCTCAATTTAGCAACCAGGAAAATGACAATCTTAATCAATTTGTAAAAGAAGCTCTTGCTTCTAATGTTGACATCTGTGTTTCAAAAAACAGTTTTACAGCAGCCGATCTCTGGAATATCCAGCGGATGAGAAGAAGCCGGGTGATAAGAAAATACATGATGTAAATTTTTCTTCTCCGCGACTTTTTCAAATCATTCAAAAAAAATAAAAACAAATTATATGGATATTCAAAACACACAAAGCCAGATGCGCAAAGGCGTGTTGGAGTTTTGCATACTTTCCATCATTCAGCAAGGAGAAGTTTATCCGAGTGATATTGTTGAAAGAATGAAAGCTGCCAATCTCAATATTTTGGAAGGCACGTTATACCCTTTGCTCACCCGCCTAAAAAATGCAGGGCTACTAAGTTACCGCTGGGTGGAAAGCGTGTCAGGACCTCCACGCAAATATTTCAGCATGACGGAACCAGGACTTGCGTTCTATGCAGAACTTGAACGCACCTGGAAAGAGCTGGCAGACGCTGTATATGCTTTAACAAAACCTGCAGCTACAAACAAACAAACTTCTGACTTAAACCAATAAAACATTTTGATCATGAAAAAAGTAATTAATATAAATTTCCAAGGCAGAATAATCCCGATAGAGGAATCTGCTTATGATATTTTAAAACAGTACATCGAAAGCCTGCGCAATTATTTTGCGAATGAAGAAGGCCGCGATGAAATAATCAATGATATTGAAGGCCGCATTGCAGAGCTTTTCAGCGAAACACTGAAAAAGGGAAGCACCTGCATTACAGATGAAGATGTGAATGCTGTAATTGCAAGCATTGGCAAACCTGAAGATTTTGATGATGATGAAACCAAAGTAAAATCCCAGTTTGAAAATAAAAGTAACCAGCAGCAAAGCACACAAAGCGAAACTTATACAGCGAGCGCTGGTCCTAAACGGCTTTTCCGCGATGAGAATGGAAAGATAATAGCCGGAGTTTGCAGTGGTATCGCCAATTATTTCGGTGTTGATGTGCTTATCATCCGCATCCTGTTTGTGATCTTTGCTTTCGGCTTTGGCTTCGGCTTTATTACCTACCTGGTATTGTGGGTTGCAGTGCCAAGCACCTCAACCAAAGTAATCGGTTCTGCAAAAAAACGCTTACTCAGAGACCCTGATGATAAAATAATTGCAGGTGTTTGCCGCGGCTTATCTCATTATTTTGGCGTAAGTGTCTGGATACCGCGCGTACTTTTTTTAATTCCATTTATATCCATCATTTTTCACTGGTCTCACTGGGGCGCATTTAATTTCCCGCATTTTGTCAATCTTTCCTTTAGTCCCGGCGCAACCTTGATCTATATCATTTTATGGCTGGTGCTGCCGGAAGCACAAACAACTTCAGACAAATTAGAGATGAAAGGTGAAAAGGTTGACCTGAACTCCATCAAGAACACTGTTGTGAGTGACATTAAAGATTTTAAAGATCGTATTCCGCAAATGACAGAGGACGTAAAGCAGGCTATTCCGAAAAAAGCAAAAGAGTTCTCTGACTTTGCACAGCAAAAAGGAAGAAGCGGACTGGGAAATGCGATCGCGCTTTTTGTAAAAATAATTGTGTATTTTATTGTCGGCGTCATACTTTTTTCCATCGTTTCGGCACTGTTTGCACTGGGTGTTGTAGGCATCGGCTTATTACCCTTAACTCATTATGTTCTGAATGATGGCTGGCAAAATATTTTCGCATGGGGCGTGTTGATCCTGTTTATCTGGATACCAATTATTGGCATTATTGTCTGGATCATCCGCAGAATTGCCAAAGTACACAGCAATAAAAATGTAATGCAATACGGCTTTTCAGCGCTTTGGCTGCTCGGATTATTTTGCGTGTTTGCGCTAATCATTTCCCTGCGTGATGATTTTAGATATCATAATTATCCCCAGGAACAAGTTGTGCCCCTTACGAAACCTGCCGTTGCTAAATTAGAAATAGAAGGAAATAATTACCTGAAATACTATGGCAATAATACCTGGCTACACTTAGAACCTTTTGCAAATATTGATGAAGACACAGCTTATGTAAGAAATATTGAAGTGAGAATCATTAAATCAAATAACGACAGCTTTAAAGTAACCATGCTCAAGGTTTCCAACGGCTCTTCAAAAAACCAGGCGGAAGATTTAGTGTCAAAAATGAATTATACTATTACCCAGCAGGATACTGTGCTCTTGCTCGACAGAGGCATTCCTATAACCGCAGCAGAAAAATTCCGCAACCAAAAAATATATATAACCATTGCAGTACCTGTTGGCAAAAGAATCCAGGTAGATGATCCTGTGGGAGAATATAATGAACATATAGATTTTGGATGGGATATGAATGATTATGACTGGAATAATGATTACAATAACGGCGACTATAATTGGGAAAGAAATGTAGAATATGTGATGACAAAAACAGGATTGCAAAGAACCGACGGAAAAGATAAAGATAATAATGATAATGAAAACAATACAGAAAGCGATACAACCGTAAACACTTTGCCGCAAGCACAACAAAACAAAGAGCAGCTGGAAAGACAGCGCGATTCTGAACAAAGACGCATAGAACAAATAAATAAGCAATTGCAAAATGTACAGGACAGCACACGCTACCATTACGAGCCTGCTAAAGAAGCAACACCAAAAAAGACAGTTACAGAAATTGATGAAAGCAACAGCCGCGTGAATGTATCTTCTATTCTGATCGAAAAATTTATGATGTAAAGTTGGTTTAAGTCGGGAGAAAAAGTGCCTTAGCATTGTTCACAATCATAGGCACTTCCCTTTTACTATTAAGAATTGAGAATTGAGAATTAAAAATTAAATCTTTTTATCATGAAAAAAATAGTCTTTGCTCTTGTGTTTTTTACATTCATTTCTATGTTTTTTATTTCGTGCAACATGAATGATCATGATATTTCTATCCAGGTTCACAACAATGAAGACAAGTATGAATTCAAAGCTTATTATCCTGAAAACAGAACGTGGGATGTACAGGATTATTTCAATCAGCAAATAGAACCAAACGGATTGTTTGCATCTTCAAACGATTATATGAATGTTGATACCAAACTCAATGACGGCACACATTTTCATGTAAACGCATCTGCCGGAAAAATAGATATTGTTATTGATAAAAATGAAAACTCCACCGCTTCTGTACAGCGCATTGAAGCAATAGGCGAAGGAATAAAAAAATTATTGACCAAATAGAAAGGAATAACTGCTATAAAAAATTAAATTATGAAAACTTTCTTGACAATACATCATTTTGTTTTTATTTATTTCTTTCCTAAATATTCATGCATTTGCACAAAACGAAAATGTTATTTCAAGCAAACTGTTTGATGAGTTGAAAGATAAAGACAGCGCATTGTTCAATGCTGCCTTCAACACATGCGACATTAATGTTGTTGAAAATATTTTAGGAAGTGATTTTACTTTTTACCAGGATAAAGGTGAAGACATTCCTGCTGATTCCCAGAACAGAATTGAATTTATCAACTACATCAAAGATCATTTTTGCGGAGCAGATAAAAATGCTTCTTCACCAAAAATGAAACGTGAAATTGAAGCAGGTACATTAAGGGTTTATCCCGTTAGTGCAACAGCGGTTTTGCAAACAGGCATGCAGGATTTTTATGAGTTGGATGCAGGTGCAAACCCACAGCTCATGGAGGTTTCAAGGTTTACACGCACCTGGAATAAAGTGAATGATGACTGGAAAATGAACAAAGAATTTGATGCAATTGTTTTGAATTATCATCCCACTTTTCATAATGCATTATACGATACCATTGCACACATGGACAGTCTTTTATTTGATGCTTTCAATCATCAAAATCTTAAAACACTACAAACCTATTTTACAACTGATCTTGAATTTTATCATGATAAAGACGGACTGAAAAATTATGATCAAAACATGAAAGCTTTCGCTGATCTTTTTTCCAAAAATAATGGTCTCATCCGTACCTTGGTTCCGGGAAGTCTGAAGGTATATCCCTGTCCGAATTATGGCGCGATGGAAATTGGTGAACATACTTTTACCCATAAAGAAAATGGTCAAGTTGTAACAGGCACATTTGGATTTGCAATGGTTTGGAAAGAAGAAAACGGTACATGGAAAATTTCAAGAGTGCTTAGTTATGGGCATGAATCTAATTAAGAATTAATAATTAAGATGAAGGATTGAGAATGAGAAAAGCATTCAATCCTTCTTTTATTTTTACTGAAAACTTTCTTCTGCTATTTTTGCAACCTTTGATTGCTAAAAAGATCTACAGAAACATTTTATGGGAAGAATTTTTGAAGTGCGCAAAGCCACTATGTTTGCCCGCTGGGACAGGATGGCGAAACAATTTACCCGCATCGGTAAAGAAATAATTATTGCCGTAAAAGCAGGCGGACCGGACCCTGCAGCAAATGCTGCTTTGAGAAGATGTTTTCAAAATGCGCGCAGCGTTGGCATGCCTAAAGACCGTGTGGAAGCAGCGATAAAACGTGCGCAAGGCAAGGAATTAGTGAACTATGAAGAAATTTTGTACGAAGGTTATGGACCGCACGGTGTTGCTATTTTAGTGGAGACTGCGACAGACAACCATGTGCGTACAGTTGCTAATGTGAAAAGTATTTTTAATAAAAATAATGGCACACTCGGCAACAGCGGCAGTGTTAGTTTTCAGTTTAAAAAAATGGGTGTGTTCAAATTAAATCCTGCAGGATTAAATATTGATGAACTTGAATTTGAACTGATAGATTTCGGACTTGAAGAAATGGGCGAAAGCACTGATGAAAACGGCAATAATGTAGTTGTGCTTCGAAGCAATTTTACAGATTTCGGCAAGTTGCAAAAAGCATTGGAGGATAAAAAAATAACGCCAATAAGCGCTGAGATAGAATGGATACCTACAACAACAGTTCCCGTAAATGATGCGGAGGCAGAAGATGTTTCCAAACTAATTGAAAAGCTGGAACAGGATGATGATGTGAGCAAAGTTTTTCATAACATGGGCTAAAAAATCAGGAAAATATTTCTGCCATCTCATCAACTTTGGATTCAATATTATAAAACATTGCAAGCTTTCTTATCACATCTTCTACTACTGCATCAGGACAACTTGCACCGCTCGTGATCAATATTTTTACAGGGGATTTTTGCGGCAGAAAATCATAAGAAATCTTTTCTTCTTTTGTTTGCCAGTTGCAATGCAGAATTTCATGATCTGAAATAATTTTATTGGCAGCATTGATAAAATAAGTGGGTAATTTTTGCTCGCACAATTCTACCAGATGAGAAGTGTTGCTGCTGTTGTACCCGCCGACAACAATTGCAAAATCAGCATCGGTTTGCAGCATGCCTTCAACGGCAGATTGGTTGTCGTTGGTGGCATAGCAAAGTGTATCACGTGTGTCTGCAAAATGCAAATGAATGTTCTCATCATTCAACTGATAATACGTTTTAATCACGCTTTTCAGATAATCCGAAATTGCCTGGGTATCACTTGCCAATTGTGTTGTTTGATTAACCACACCGATGCGCTGCAGGTCTTTTTCCACATCAAAATCTTCTGAAAATCTTCCTTTAAAATCTATATAAAATTGTGCTGCAGGTTTTTCTTTGGTGATATATTTTGCGAGGTTTATTGTTTCATCCATATCATTTACAATTACCGTTGGCGTTTGCGAAGAGGCGTGTGAAAAGGTAGCGCGTGTTTCTTCATGCTTTGGTTTGCCATGCACAATGATGCTGTATTTTTTTAATGCAATTTGCTCGCTGCGGTTCCATACTTTTTCTACAAAAGGGCATGTTGTGTTGTAATGCTCTGTATGGATGTTTTTTTCCTGCAAAATCTTCCCGATCTCCAATGTTGTACCGAATGCAGGGATGATGACAATATCATTTTCAGTAATAGAATCGAAAGGCACAATCTGCCTGCCATAAGTATCCTGCAAAAAAGATACGCCGCGCTGCTGAAGGTCTTCATTTACCTGCGGATTATGAATCATTTCGCTCAACAAAAAAATGCGCTTTCCCTGGTTTTCGCGGATAGTTTTGAAAGCAATGTCTATAGCATTTTCAACACCATAACAAAAACCAAAATGACGTGCAAGAAAAATCTGAAGATTGCCGAAATCAAGAAGCGTTGGCGTGAAATCTTTCTTTAATTTATCATTGAGCTTTCGCTTATTTTTTATGGAGCTTATTAAATTGCTCCGGTAGATATTGGGAACACTAAATTGTTTCATTGTTTTACTATTGCAAAGGTAACAGCACAAATAATAAAGAATGATTTATTATAAAACAATTAAAACACGGTTAATGCAACATTATTGTAGGAAAATTATTTGGTGTATCAATACCCCGCCGTTACATTTGCACACCAAAAGCAATCATAGTACATGAAAATCACACAAGGCTGGGGATCAAACAAACTACTTACAACAATAGGCTGGCTACTTTTAATTGCAAACTTTTTTACCTCCTGCGCACCTCGAATCGCATATTTTAAAGATCTTCCGCGAGACACTTTAAAGACACCAAGAATTTTTACTTTAAATGCTTTTTCATCTCCTACTGTAAAAACGGATGATATTTTAAATATTACAATAGAAACAATTGACCCTACGTCTAATCGTTTATTAAATGAAGGTAATCAACCTATTTTGGCAGGTGCTGCTTCTAACAGTAATGGAGTTGAGGCTGCGATCCAGGGATATTTAGTGAATAAAGATGGATACATAAAAATGCCCTATTTAGATACTGTGTATGTAAGGGGAATGACTACTGATCAAATAACTGATACGCTGGTTCGCAGAATTGGGTTCTATTTTAAAGATCCTGTTGTAAATGTGCGGTTTGCAAATTTCAGGGTCACGGTTTTGGGCCAGGTAAAAAATCCCGCATCATTTATAATGCCTAACGAAAAACCAACGATTTTTGATGCAATTGGCTTAGCAGGCGATATTACTATTTATGGAAAGATGAGCAATGTACTGTTAATGCGTGATGACGATTTTGGTAAAAAAGAAGTGGTGAGAATAAATCTGGATAGCAGCAGTGCTCTCATGTCCAAGTATTTTTATTTACGCCCCAATGATGTTATATATGTTGAACCAACAAATTCGTTAGTTCAGAAGTCTTATTCATATACTGACACATATATCAGGGTAGCCGAAGCTGTCCTGGTTTTAATTGTAGTTATTTATTCACATAGATCTCCTTAGATCTCATTAGTTACTCCAAATCATTTAATACTTATTTTATATTATGGAAAATCAAACGAATAATTTACCCTATAATACTACTTTCAAAAAGAAACAAGAAGTAGATTTAGGCTATATTGTCGGAAAAGTTCTTGGCAACTGGTATTGGTTTTTGCTTTCATTGGTTCTATGCCTGGCATTAACTACTATTTTTGTTATTTATGTATCACCGAATTATAATATCACAGCGCAGGTATTGGTAAATGGCGATCAAAGCAAAGGCATAACCAGTGGTGAAAGTGAGACAGATATCTTAAGCAGCCTCGGTTTATTTTCTACGCCTACCAATGTAAATAATGAATTAGAGATAATTTCATCCAGAACCTTGCTGGAAAAAACAGTTCACGATCTCCAGTTGAATGTTATTTATTATGGACAAGGTCCTGTTCGTTATGAAGAAACTTATACCAATTCTCCTTTCTTTATAAAAATTCTAAACCTTGCACCAATAGTAAAACCAAACTTTTTTGGCGATAACACCAGCCCTGTTGAATATTACATGCACATCAACAAAGATTCCGTAAACTTTGAAGATAAGAATACTGACAGCGTTTTTAATGCAAAGTTTGGAGATACATTAAGATTTAAGTACGGCACCTGGGTATTAGAAAATAATCCTGCCGTTGTTGAAACTGATCCCAAGCATGATATCGGCATGCGTATCTATACATACGATTATATTTATTCTCTTTATTCTGCTATATATACAGCCATTTTAACGAATGAAGATGTTACAACAATTGATATGGATCTTACTTCACCTGTACCAAAAAAGGGAGAAGATATTTTAAATCATATTATTCAGTTGTATGTAAAGTCTGACATTGATGAAAACAATAAAATAGCAGACAGCACCATTGCATTTATAGATCAGCGTTTAATAGGAGTTACCAGAGACCTTATGGGAATTGAATCTACTATTGAACAATTTAAAAAACAAAATAATCTTGCAAGCATTCCAGACCAGGCTAAATTATTAGTAGACAATACGCTTACTTTAAATACGCAGCTTGCCCAACAACAGGTGCAGATTCAGGTTGTGAAAGATTTAGAAAATTATCTTGAAGATGAAAAAAATAACCAGCGTATTATGCCTACTACAGCACCAATTCAGGATCCTGCATTTGTTGCTTCTTTAGAAAAGTATAATGCCTTGCAAATAGAAAGGCAAAATAATTTGCTTACTTCTACTGAAAATAACCCAATGATCAAAGGACTTGATATTCAAATTGAACAGCAACGGGGAGTGTTATTAAAAATGCTGCAAAGTTTTGAAAATGGTTTGGTAGTTAATAAAAACGATCTTACGAACAGAAGCGGTATTGTTGCAGGAGCTATTCAAAAAGTACCTACGCAGGAAAAAATCTATTTAGATTATTCAAGACAGCAAGATGTATTGCAGCAGTTATATTTATATTTATTAAAAACAAAAGAACAAACAGAAGTTTCAAAGTCTGATAATATAGACCCGATTAGAATTATCAATGCGCCTGAAAGCGATCCGCTTCCTTATTTCCCAAATAAGATTTTATTCTTCCTTGGAGCTTTTATTTTTGGTATCATGATTCCTTCAATGGTTTTATTTGTGAAAGAATTACTCAGAAATAAAATCACAGTGCCTGAAGATATAACTACTGTTACAAATGTGCCTTTGGTTGCATCAATCAGCCATACTAAATCTGAAAATCCTGTCGTGGTTACCAGCACTTCAAGAACTGCAATTTCAGAACAGTTCAGAGCGTTACGCACCAATCTTCAGTTCATAGCAAACAAAGCCACAGATAAAGTAATCCTTGTAACCTCAAGCATGAGCGGCGAAGGAAAATCTTTTGTGGCAATTAATCTTGCAACTACGCTTGGCTTTTCAGGCAAAAAAGTTCTGTTGATGGAAATGGATTTAAGAAAGCCTAAACTATCTGCAAATCTGGGACTGGATAACAATGTTGGATTTACAAATTATATTGTAAGTGATATAAAAATAGATGACATCATAAAACCATCAGGAATAAATGATAATGTTTGGATCATCAGTTCAGGATTAATTCCACCAAATCCTTCAGAAATAATTTTGAATGAAAAGGTAGAAAAATTATTTGCTGAAATAAGACACAACTTTGATTATATAGTTATTGATACTCCGCCGATTGGCTTAGTTTCTGATGCAATATTAATAGGAAAATACAGTGATATTTCTATGTATGTTGTTCGCCAGAAATATACTTTCAAAAAACAATTGGAGATAGTTGATGACTTGTATCAAAACAATAAATTGAAAAATCTTAATATTATTTTCAATGATATTAAAAAAGTGGCCGGCTACGAATATGGTTACGGTTACGGATATGGTTACAGCCATGGTTATTACGAAAAAGATTTGAAGGAAGCTGAAGTGAAATAAGTTTGATAAAACAGAGAATATTTTTTACCGCATAATTAATAAGCATAGCCTTTTGAATAATTATGTCTCAAAATACGAACGAGCCGTTATGTGTGATCTATATAATGTCGGACAGACGTTCCGGTTCTACACTTTTGGAAAATATTTTATCTAAGTCTGATGAAATAATTTCAGTTGGTGAAATGGCCATGCTTAATGGCCACATTTTAAAGAAAGGCGGCGGCGAAAGATGGGATTGGAATTGCTCCTGCGGATTACCTGTTTTAAAGTGTCCTTTTTGGATAGCAGTTTTAGGAAACAAAAATTATTTTGAAACCATTACAACCCCTCAAACGCAAACAAAATGGCGGGGGAAATTTTTTGCAATTATTTTATTTTCAGCCTTTCCATCTCTTACAAATAAATTTATTTCTTTTTTGAATGGAGGTAAAAAAAATAAGCTTGTTATTGATACACTCAACAAACTTTATAATTCAGTTTCCGAAATATCCGGAAAAAAAATTATTGTAGATTCTTCCAAAGACCCTGACCAACTTTCAGCCATTTACAAAAGCAACCGCAATTTTAATATGAAAATCATTTGGCTGAAAAAAGATCTTCGTTCCATTGCTGCATCAAAAAGCAAATGGAGAGAGAAAAATAAGAAACAAAAATTTCCTCTTTCAATATTATTATTAGTCGCTTTTTTTTATAAACGCACCTGCTATGCGGTTTCAAAGATCATTGATAAAAATATTTTATTTACCCTCGATTATGAAGCGCTTGCCACATCGCCGCAAGAACAATTAAACCTGATAACAAATCAATTTGGAATGCAGTCTTACAATGCGCCTGGTTATTTGGAAGTTGCAGGCCAGCACACAATAGCCGGAACACCGGAACGGTTTTCAAACAAACCAATCAAACTTGATGAAGCATGGAAAAAAGCTTATTCAAAAAATAAATTTGCCTACAAATTCGGAGCTGCTTTAAATAAACTTAGCTATGATCGATAAGCAGCAATTGGTAAAATCCGGCTTGTGGCAAATCCTGAATATTGCTATCATTTTCTCATCGCAGGTAGTTTTCTTCTACGTGATGGCACGCATTGTGTCGAAAGAAGAATTTGGTGAAATGGCGATATTGCTTGCAATTGTAAACTTCGCAAGTGTTGTAACTGAAGCGGGTATGGGAGATGCATTGATGCAGCGAAAGCATGTTGAGCCCGGACATAAAAATGCAGCAATGTTTTTTAGTGTTGGGGTTGGTATTTTTTTTTACTTTCTTCTTTTTTTTCTTGCGCCATGGATCGCAAATGTTTATCATGAACCCATTTTACAACCAACCTTGCGTGTGCTTGGCTTTTGTTTTATTTTCAATTCTTTTGGTTCCTCATCACTCAATCTTCTGCAAAAAGAATTTAAGTTCAAGAAAACATTCATGAGTGATTGCTTTAGTCTTGTTCTTTCAACAATCATTGGAATTATACTTGGCTACAAACTTCCTGAAGATAAGCGCGTGTGGGCGCTTGTGTTTCAATACCTGCTTTATTTTTTCTTTAAATCTGCCATGCTTTGGATACAGGAACCATTGCCCGTGAAATTAGGAGCAAAAATTAAACACTATAAGGAATTGCTCAATTATGGTGTTGGTCTTACACTTGTTCGTCTAAATGTTTATGCCATCAATTACGGAGTAAATCTTTTGGTAGGAAAATTAGTAACTATTGCAACCCTTGGTGTGTTTGAGCGTGCAGACAGACTGGTAATTATTCCCGGAAGATATTTGGGTGAAATGGTGCAACGCATCAACATTCCAAACATGGTGAAGCATAGCGATGACAATGATAAACTTTTTACCATTTACACAAGAGGCATGTCATTGCTTAATTCTATTTTGTTTCCTGTTGCAATCTTTTGGTCTGTGTTTGCAAAGCCAATTGTTTTGTTTGTGATGGGCAAAAACTGGCTTGAAGCAGTTATTCCAATGCAGATACTTTTTATAAGTCTACCTTTTCGTGTTGCAGTGCGCGATTCTGATGCATTAATGCGTGTAAAAAGATTGTTGTATAAAAATGTTTCGCGCAAATTTCAATACCTCGTTCTGCTTTGCATTGCAATTTATATTGGCAGTCATTGGGGTTTGATTGGAATTACTTCCGGTATTTTAATTACAACAGTTCAAAATTATTTTGGTCTTTTGATGGTTATCAGAAGAAGAATATTTCCAACACAAAAAGCATCCATCATGTTTCGTCCTTTTTACCAGGGCATTTTTCTTTCGGTGTGTTATGTGTTGCCTGCTTATGGCGTTTACTTGCTTTTGAACACAGCGATCAAATCTCAATTATATTGCTTTTTTATAGTAACCCTAATACTCATTGGCATTGTTGCTTTATTCTTTTTTAAAAAACCCGAGTTGCTTGGAAAAGATATTCATGCATTGCGCAATGAGTTGATGAAAGTTTTTGATAAAAAGAAAAAAATTAAAACAAAAGGTTTGACAAAAGTTCAAAATGCAAAAGTGGAAGAGATTTTTGAAGAAGATGATCAGCTTTAAAAAAAATAATTTTTTTTGAATTAAATAATGAACAGCACTTTAAAAAATATTGGAAAAGATATTTTGATCAACACAAGAAGATTAACAGCTTCTTTCAGGCGCATGCCCGATTTTATAATCATCGGCACACAAAAAGGAGGTACAACTTCTTTGTTTGATTATTTAAAGCAGCATCCACAAACAAGCATGTCTATTGCAAAAGAAGTACATTATTACGATTTCAATTATCACAAAGGCTTATCATGGTACAAAGCTCATTTTCCTTTTACATCAAATAAAAAATTAACGGGCGAAGCTTCACCATTTTATATATTTCATCCGCATGTTCCAAAAAGAGTTTTTGCTGATTTACCAAAAGCTAAATTAATTTTGTTGTTAAGAGATCCTGTTGAGCGCGCTTTTTCGCATTATAAAATGAATGTCAAAAACGGCAAAGAATCTTTAAGCTTTGAAGAAGCAGTGGAAAAAGAAAATGAAAGAATAAAAGATGATGTGGAAAAAATGGAAAAAGATGAATTGTATTTTGGAGAAGATTACCGGCTTTATTCTTATATTACAAGAGGCTTTTATGATGAGCAAATAGAAAATTGGTTTAAATATTTTCCGACAAATCAACTATTAGTAATTAAGAGCGAAGATTTTTTTGAGAATACTGAAAAACATGTAAAAAACGTTTTTAATTTTTTAGGATTACCACAATATGATAAAATAATTTACGAAGCGAAGAACCAGGGAAGCAAAGGAAAAATAAAAAAAGAAACAAAAGAAAAACTCAGGCAAGTCTTTGAAACACACAATAAAAAATTGTCATCAATTACTAACCAAAATTTTGATTGGTAATGTTTGACTTTAAAAATTTAAAATAAATTTTTCATGCAGATCAATGTTCATAAAATATACAGCTTTATAGGTATCTGCCTGTTTCTTGCGGCAACAGCTGTTTCATTGGTTTTGGCAAGCCCTCTTCCACTTATTGCAGTTGCATTTCCATTGTGCATACTTGAGCGCGCCTATATTTTACCGTTACTTATAACAGTAGAATGTATCAAGGGCGCAGTTACCGAAGATGATGGCTTAAGCATCGCTGAAGTATTAGCCGTTTCGCTTTCATTTATTTTAGTTGGCTTTGATTTATTAATAAAAAATAAACGCAGAGTTCCATTCAAACTAACAATGCTGTTAGTGTTTTTTGGAATACTGGTTGTGCTGGGTTTTTACGTTTGGTTATTGCATCCTCAAATCTCTGAAACAATTGCAAAATCAGTAGGCAGTGCTATTTTCACAGTATGCTCTAAAATTTTTCTTTTACTTTTTATGTTCGTTCTTTTAAAAGGATTGATCAATTATGACAGAGAAATTTTTAAAGATATGCTTGAATTTCTCAACACACTTTCACCCTATATAATTTTTCTTGTTTTTGGATATTTAGTTGTCAAAGGGCATGTTACCGGCACAATTGCCGTTGATCATTTTGGTGATGAACATCACGGAGAATATTCGGCAGATCTCTGTACAGTTGGGGCGTTTATGGTGCTTACACTTTTTAGAAAAAAGGATAATATTTTTAAGAAGTTTATTGCAGTGCTTGGCCTCGCAGCGTTGTTAGTTGTAATAGGAAAGTTGGCTTCTCGAAATGGTGTGATATGTTATGGCTTAATGGGAATATTTGGCGGATACCTGATGATGCAAAGATTAACAACAGTGCAAAAAATAGCCCTGATCATGGGCACGCTGGCAACGCTTGTAATTGTGGGTTATGCCATTAGAAATACTGCTGCCATACAAAGATTTATTGAAGAGTCTTCGGCACAGGGCGTTGATGACCGATGGGATTATTGGGCCTCTGGTATTAAAGCTTTTGAAAAAGAACCCATCTTTGGTTTGGGTGGCGATGAGTCTGCGTCCCTTTATGCGGTTGCTCTTTATTCGCCGGGAATTTTGCCTCACGTGATGCATGATACTTTTTTAGAAATGGCAGTGGAATATGGTTCAATAGGATTTATCTTTTACCTCGTATTATTTTTTACTGTCGTCCGATGTGCATGGAAAAATTTCAAGTACGCCTGGCGAAATTCAGAATTTCTTCTCGCCATTCCGAGCATGGGGTATGTCATATCATTAACTGCCGGATTATTTATCAGCCGGGTATGGATGCTAACTCCGTGGTATTGGTTAATATTGACATGGGCAGTTTACATTTTATGGGTGCATCCTGCAGAAGAAGAAGAGAAACGGCAAAGAATATTACCAAGATATTCCCGTCAAAGACCTCGTCCTCTAGAACCGGTAGCAGTTTAATTGTTAGAATGAAAATTGAAAGATTTCCAAATACACTTTTAATAGGAGTACAAAAGGCAGCGACCACAACTTTAGATGATTGGCTAAACCAGCATCCCGAAATTTTTTCTTATACAAACATTAAAGACTTCAATTTATTTGATCGCTTTAAAACAAAAGAAAAAATTGAAAAGATATTGCGGGAAGAATCCAAAGATTATAAGAATGAAAAAATTGTTCTCCATTCTGTAATAAGCTATATTTTTTTCCCTCAATCGCTTGCTGAAATTGCTGATGCCTGCCCAAATGCAAAACTGCTATTGATCTTGCGCAATCCTGTTGATCGCGCCATTTCAGCATACAATTATTTTAAAAAAAGATTTGACGAAACGCGTCCGATTGATGAGGCATTATTTTATACGCCCAAAGATTATCCTATAGAATATTCGGTAAAAAATAATGATTTTACATACATCGAACACAGCCTTTATTATCGGCAAATAAAAAATTGTTTTCAATATTTTAAGCCAGAACAACTGTTGATTTTAGATTATGATGAATTGGTTTCAAACCCTTCCAATCTGGTAAAAAAAATTTTTTCTTTTATTGGAGTTGATGAAAATTTTCAGCCCGACTTTTCTGCAAAGAATGTAACGAGCGAAGGCGCGAAAAATAAATTGCTACATAAATTTTTATGGAAACAAAGCGCAACAAAAAAATGGATCATCAATAATATTTTTCTTTTCTGGCTGCCCGAATCGAAACGAATAAAACTAAAAATAAAGCTGAGAGAATTGAATGAGAAAAAAGAAACAGCTAAAAAAAATTCATCAGAAAAGAAAGAAAATTTAACCGAGATAAAACAAAAACTGAAAGAATATTTTAAAGAAGATATTCAACAGCTCGATAAACTTATCGGCAGCAACTATTATGAAAAATGGATCGCATCGTCCTGACACCTCAATAAAAATTAATCAGTTATTAATTGATATTCTTTACCCTGAAATGCACTTCATAAGTTATTAAATTTTATCTTGCAGCCTATTATTTTAAAAGAAAGCAGACCGATAGCGCATGAATGATTTATTGAAGATGGCAATAACATCTGCTGTAGAAGCAGGTGAAAAAATAATAGAAATTTACAAGCAGGATTTTCCTGTAGAATTCAAGCAAGATAATTCGCCACTAACAGAAGCTGACCGAAAAGCGCACGATATTATTATAAATTGTTTATCAGCATCTGCATTGCCTTTGTTGAGCGAAGAAGGAAAAGCAATACCATTTTCAACCCGAAAGGATTGGAAAAAATTTTGGTTGATAGATCCGCTGGATGGAACGAAAGAGTTTATAAAAAAGAATGGAGAATTTACTGTAAATATTGCTTTAATCAAAAATAGTAAACCGGTTCTTGGAGTGGTTTATGTGCCCGTTACAGGAGTTATTTATTTTGGAACTGAAGAAAAAGGCAGCTATAGAAATGATGTTGATAGAAATAAAAATATTGATGATTTGATTTCAACTGCAATAAAATTACCTGACTGCAATATTTCAAAAACTTACACAGTTGTTGCAAGCAGATCACATTTTTCGGCAGAAACAGAAACATTCATTAACGAAAGAAAAGAAAAATTTGGAGAGGTGAATCTGATCAATGCAGGAAGCTCCATAAAATTATGTTTGGTAGCAGAAGGCAAAGCAAATGTGTATCCGAGATTAGCGCCAACAATGGAATGGGATACGGCAGCAGGTCATGCAGTTGCAAAATTTGCAGGCTGTAAAATTTTTGATTTTAAGACCAATGAAGAATTAAATTATAACAAAGAAAATTTATTAAATCCCTGGTTTGTTGTAGAAAGAAATTGAAAATATTTTAATGGCAGAAACATTACACATAATTGAGCATGAATACAAAATAGACAGTAAAACCCGTTTTGAAAGAAATGGCTACAAACCGCTGTGCTTATGGTTTACAGGACTTTCAGGTTCGGGTAAAAGTACACTTGCCAATTTAGTGGAGCAGGAGCTTTTCAACCTTGGTTATTATACATATATTTTAGATGGAGACAATATCCGCAAAGGACTCAACAAAGATTTAAATTTTACTGAAGAAGCCCGCGTTGAAAATATTCGTCGTGTGGGTGAAGTTGCCAAATTAATGTGCGATGCCGGCATTATTGTTCTTGCGGCATTCGTTTCTCCATTTATTAAAGACAGGGAAATGTTGAGAAAATTAACGAATGATAATTTTGTAGAAATTTTTATTGATACACCACTTACTATTTGCGAACAACGCGATGTAAAAGGATTATACAAAAAAGCAAGAAGCGGCGAGATTAGCAACTTTACAGGAATTTCATCGCCGTTTGAGGCGCCACTTCATCCTGATATTCATGTACAAACTGATAAACTAAGTATCGAAGAATCTGTAACAAAAATTCTTACAAAAATTCTACCCAAAATAAAAAAGTAAACTGACTATGCATAAATATTATTTAGATCATTTGCAGGAACTTGAAGCAGAAGCTATTTATGTAATAAGAGAAGTTATTGCGCAATTTGAAAAACCTGTTATTCTTTTTTCAGGCGGCAAAGATTCAATCGTAGTAACACATTTGGCGCGCAAAGCATTTTGGCCTGCGAAAATTCCATTACCATTAATGCATATCGATACCGGGCATAATTTTTCCGAAACAATGGAGTTCAGAGATAATTTGGTAAAAGAATTAGGCGTGCAGTTAATTGTAGGTTCTGTGCAGGAATCAATTGATAAAGGACTCGCAAAAGAAGAATCAGGATTGAATGCAAGCAGAAATGCTTTGCAAACAATCACGTTATTAGATACGATTGAAAAAAATAAAATTGATGCAGCAATCGGCGGTGCAAGAAGAGATGAAGAAAAGGCAAGAGCTAAAGAAAGATTTTTTTCTCATCGCGATGAATTTGGACAATGGGATCCAAAAAACCAACGTCCTGAATTATGGAATATTTTTAATGGACGAAAAAATCAGGGTGAACATTTTCGCGTATTTCCAATAAGCAACTGGACAGAAATGGATGTTTGGAATTACATTCTTTTACACAATATTCCTATCCCTACTTTATATTTTGCACATGAAAGAGAAGCAATTTGGAGAGATGATGCATGGCTTCCAAATTCAGAATTTCTTGTTTTGAGAAATGGAGAAAAATTACAAAAAAAATTGATGCGCTTCAGAACGCTTGGTGATATTACAATTACAGGCGGAATAGAATCTGATGCTGATACGCTTGAAAAAATTGTGATGGAAGTTTCAGCTACACGAAGCACAGAACGCGGCAACAGAGCAGATGATAAACGCTCCGAGGCTTCGATGGAAGACAGAAAAAAGCAAGGATATTTTTAATAAATAAATAATTAAAAAAATCAAATGGCGCATAACAGAGAATTATTACGCTTTACAACTGCAGGCAGTGTGGATGATGGTAAGAGCACATTGATCGGAAGATTATTATATGATTCAAAATCTATTTTTGAAGATCAGCTCGAAGCTGTAAGACAATCAAGCGAACGCAAAGGATTATCCCATGTTGATCTTTCACTTTTAACTGATGGCTTACGTTCTGAAAGAGAACAAGGCATAACCATTGATGTTGCATATCGCTACTTTGCCACACCAAAAAGGAAGTTCATTATTGCTGATACGCCAGGTCATATTCAATACACAAGAAATATGGTTACAGGTGCGTCAACAGCCAACCTTGCATTGATCCTTGTTGATGCAAGAAACGGAATTGTAGAGCAAACCTGCCGTCATTCATACATAGCTTCTCTTTTGCAGATTCCGCATATTATTGTTTGTGTAAACAAAATGGATCTTGTTGATTACTCCGAAGAAGTATATAATAAAATTGTTGATGAATACACGGAGTTTGCAAGCAAGCTTGATATAAATGATGTGCGTTATATTCCTATCAGCGCACTGAATGGAGACAATGTAGTAAACCATTCCAAACATACAGAATGGTATCATGGCGCAACATTGTTGCATGAGTTGGAAACGATACATATTGGTAGTGATTATAATCATATTGATGCAAGATTTCCTGTGCAAACAATTATTCGCCCACATTCTTCAGAACATCATGATTATCGTGGTTATGCAGGCAGAATTGCGGGAGGTATTTTTAGACCGGGCGATAAAATTTCTGTATTGCCTTCAGGCCTTCAATCAACCATAAAAGCCATTGATACTTTTGATGGTGCAATAAAAGAAGCATTTGCGCCAATGTCTGTTTCCATTACGCTTGAAGATGATATTGATATAAGTCGTGGTGATATGATCGTGAAAGAAAACAACCAGCCCGAAGTAAGCCAGGATATTGACCTTATGATCTGCTGGCTTAATGGCAAAGGTCCGCAGCCGGGAGCAAAATATTTTCTTCGTAATTCAAGCCGTGAAGTTAGGTCTGTAATTAAAGAAATTATTTATAAAATGAACATCAATACACTTCACAGAATGGAAGATGATAAAAATATAAAGATGAATGATATTGCAAGAATGAAATTAAGAACCATGCAGCCTGTGGTATATGATGCTTACAGAAAAAACCGCACAACAGGTTCGTTGATTTTGATTGATGAAACAACAAATGAAACTGTTGCCGCAGGTATGATCATCGAATAAAAAACTTTAAATATTTATTGAAACCAAAACAGAATTGTTATTATGAAAATTGCAGTTGTAGGAACAGGATATGTTGGACTTGTTACAGGAGCTTGTTTATCAGAGGTAGGTACTGATGTTGTTTGTGTTGATAACAACGAAGAAAAAATTAATAAACTCAATCGGGGTATTTTACCTATTTACGAACCGGGTCTTGATGATCTGGTAGAACGCAATACGAAAAAAGCAAGATTACATTTCAGCACAAAACTCGAAGAAGCAATTGTTGGTGCGCAGGTTGCTTTTATTGCAGTAGGCACACCTCCCGGCGAAGACGGCAGCGCCGATCTTCAATATGTGCTGGCAGTAGCAAATGCTATTGGAAAATACATGACCGGCTATCTTGTTGTGGTTACAAAAAGTACCGTTCCCGTTGGTACTGCAGCAAAGGTAAAAGCTGCTATTGCAAACGCATTGAAGGATCGTAATGCAGACATTGATTTTGATGTAGCATCGAATCCTGAATTTTTGAAAGAAGGCGCAGCAATAGATGATTTTCTAAAGCCTGACCGCATTGTTGTTGGTGTAGAATCTGAAAAAGCTAAGACTCTTTTGAACCAATTGTATGAGCCCTTTCTTTTAAACGGACATCCTATTTTATTTATGGATATTCCTTCGGCAGAAATGACGAAGTATGCGGCAAATGCTATGCTTGCAACAAAAATTTCTTTCATGAATGATATTGCCAATCTTTGCGAATTGGTTGGCGCAAATGTCAATGAAGTGAGAGCAGGCATTGGCTCTGATGTTAGAATAGGCAAAAAATTTATTTATCCCGGCATTGGTTATGGAGGTTCCTGCTTTCCAAAAGATGTAAAAGCATTGATACGAACTGCGGAAGATTATGGCTATAAGCTGCGCATTTTAAAATCAGTTGATCTTGTAAATGATGATCAAAAAACCGTGATCTTTAAAAAGATCTCTGAGTATTTCGGCAATAATTTAAAGGGAAAAAGAATCGGCATTTGGGGTCTTTCTTTCAAACCAAATACAGACGACATGCGCGAAGCGCCATCTCTTGTTTTGATAAATGCATTGCTCGAAGCAGGGGCTTATGTGCAGGCTTACGATCCGGTGGCAATGGAAGAAGCAAAGCATACGCTTGGTTATAAAATAATTTATGCTAATGATGCTATCTCTGCCGTAATGAGTGCAGACGCGATGGTACTTGTTACCGAATGGCCGGAATTTCGCCTGCCTGATTGGGAGCTGATTCGCAAATGTATGAGAGGTGCGGTAATATTTGACGGACGCAATATTTATCACGCAAATGATATGAAGCAAAGAGGATTTGTATATTTTGGTATCGGATTAAACCACAAAAACTAATTTAGTTATTTGATGAAAAAAAAAGTGCTCATTACCGGCGCCGCAGGTTTTTTAGGATCGCATTTGTGTGATTATTTTTTGAAGAAAGGTTATACTGTGATCGGCATGGATAACCTTATTACCGGCGACCTGCTTAACATTCAGCATTTATTTCCTTCCCCTTATTTTGAATTCTATCATCATGATGTTACCAAGTTTGTACACATTGCCGGCAACCTTGATTACATCATGCACTTTGCTTCTCCCGCAAGCCCGATTGATTATTTAAAAATTCCTATTCAGACCTTAAAAGTGGGCGCCCTCGGCACGCATAATTTATTAGGGTTGGCAAAAGAAAAAAAAGCCCGGATCCTTGTTGCATCTACTTCTGAAGTGTACGGAGATCCATCTGTGCATCCGCAAACAGAAGATTATTGGGGTAATGTAAATCCTGTTGGTCCGCGCGGAGTGTATGATGAAGCCAAACGTTACCAGGAAGCTATCACGATGGCTTACCATACTTATCATGGCGTAGAAACAAGAATTGTAAGAATATTCAATACATATGGTCCGCGCATGAGACTAAATGACGGCCGCGTTCTTCCTGCATTTATTGGTCAAGCCATTCGGGGCGAAGACCTGACAGTTTTTGGAGATGGAAGCCAGACAAGAAGTTTTTGTTATTGTGATGATTTGATTGAAGGAATTTACCGCTTGCTTTTGAGCGATTATGTTTGTCCTGTGAACATTGGAAATCCGGGAGAAATTACTATAAAAGATTTTGCGGAAGAAATTTTAAAACTTACCGGAGCAAATCAAAAAATAATTTACGAGCCTTTGCCAAAAGATGATCCCAAACAACGGCAGCCGGATATTACGCTTGCAAAAAAACTGCTCGATTGGGAGCCAAAAGTGAGCCGCAAAGAAGGGTTGGAAAAAACCTATGCTTATTTTAAAACCATTACCAAAGAACAGTTGTATAAAAAAGAGCACAAAGACTTTGCTGCTTTTAAAAAATAAAAACTTCTTTCGAAAATCTATTGCACAGTGAATGTTGAAAAAATAAAAAAAATATAAATACAATCTGAAGTGTAATAGTATGGCGAACGATGAAAGGATTGCGACGCAACGATGCTGCTATGAAAAACTGCAGTTGGTATTAAAAAAAAATCTCAAAAAAATTAGCGGGAAATTATTTTTGTAAATGAATCGCATAAAAGTTTTACATATCACGCAGTCAGTTGGTGGTGTGGAAACTTACCTCAAGCAGGTGCTCAGCACGATCGATCATACTAAATTTGAGATCGTAATTATCGGTACCATTTCAGAATATCTTGAACCTTATTGTACAAAATATAACGTTCGTTTCAGGCGGCTGAAAATGGCGCGCGGCTTCAATCCGTTTCTTGACGTGATCTCTATTTTTCAATTGATCGGAATTATCAGAAAAGAAAAACCTGCGCTCACACATTTGCATAGTTCCAAAGGTGGATTTTTAGGAAGAATAGCAACAAAGCTTGCGGGCTACAAGTCACTGTTTACGCCGCATGCACTCTCCTACTTATCTTTTTCAGGCATGAAAAGAGTGTTGTTTTTTATGCTTGAATTATTCGGAAAAAAATTCACGTATAAAATTCTCGCGGTGTCTTATACCGAATCTAACAGGTTGGTTTATGAGCTTGGCTTTAAACGTGAAAATATTTTTATCATACCGAATTCTCTTATCATTACCGAGCTGAATGATGTGCGTGATAAAGGTTTGTACCAACTTGAAACGCCCATAAAATTTGGCACCATCGGAAGATTAACGCCGCAAAAAAATCCTTTGCTCTTTGTTGATATTGCAAATGGCGTAATAAAAAAATTAGGCACGGATGCTCACTTTTATTTTCTCGGTATTGGCGAGCACGATCATTTGATGAATGAAGTTGTGGCGAAAATAAAGGAATATGGCATTGAAGAAAATGTGCATCTTTTGCAGCGCGGCGACCTTAATACTTCCCGCAGTTTTTTGCAGCAGATAAATGCATTTCTTTTTCCGTCTGTGTTTGAAGGTTTGGCGTATGCATTGCTTGAAGCGATGCACGAAGCTGTGCCTTGCGTTGTCAGCAATGTTGATGGCAACAACGATATGATACAAAATAACATGAATGGTTTTGCGTGCATCACACCGCAGGAATATATTGAAAGTCTTTGCACCATTGCGACTGATAACCAAAAAGCAAAACAGCTTGGAGATGCAGCAAGAGATTTAATTATCCGCGAACATGACCTGAAAAAAAATATAAGAAAGCTGGAAGAAGTGTATGAAAGTTTTGTTGAATTGAAAGGCTAAGAAGCTAACGCAAAATCTATCATTTTCAGTTGCAATTGTTTTTCTCCATTCCATTCGTTCTCACAAATTGTAAAAACAATATCGAGCGGATTATTTTTTTCAAGCAAATGAAATTTATCGTGCATATTAAAACCAATGCCTGTGAAGGTGATATTATTTTGATGCAGCACAAAACGAATATGCTGCTCTTTTAAAACTTTTGAATATCCTTTATTCATAACTTTTTTGGCAATAAAAACGGGTCGCATATTTCCAGGACCAAATGGTTCCATCTGCTGAATGATGTTAAAAAAAATTTGATTGATCTCATCAAAATTTATTTCAGCATCAATAATTATTTCAGGACATAATGATTCTTCAGCAATAGTTTCTGCAACTATCGCTTCAAATTTGTTGCTGAAAGCATGTACGTTTTCTTCCAGCATCGTCATTCCTGCAGCAGCAAAATGTCCGCCGTATCCAAGCAAATGTTCACGGCATGCATGCACCGCTTCATACAAATTAAAACCTGCAACACTCCTTGCGCTGCCTGCAACAACATCACCACTTTTTGTAAGCACAACAGTTGGTCGGTAATAATTTTCAATCAATCGCGAAGCAACAATTCCAACAACACCTTTATGCCAATGCTGCTGATAAAGCACGGTTGTTTTTCTTTTTACATGAACATCATCTGCTCCAATCATAGCAAGCGCTTCTTCAGTAATAGTAAGGTCTGCTTCTTTTCTATCAACGTTATCGTTGTGCAGCATTTCTGAATATTGCAGGGCTTTATCAAAATCTTTTTCGATAAATAATTGCACAGCTTTTTTTGCATCATCCATTCTGCCCGCAGCATTAATGCGCGGCGCAACAATAAAAACAAGATTGGTGAGATAAATATGTTTTTGCATGGCGGCAAGCTTCATCAAAGCCTTGATGCCAACGGATGGATCTTCATTTATTTTTTTTAAACCATAAAATGCAAGCACGCGATTTTCACCTGTAACAGGAACAATGTCTGCAGCAATTGCTGTGGCAACAAGATCAAGAAACCGCAGGTAACTTTCTTCGGGTAATTGAATCTCACCACTTAATGCCTGCATTAATTTAAAGCCAACACCACAGCCACAAAGTTCTTTATAAGGATAATTGCAATCTTTTTGTTTAGGATTTAAAATGGCAACAGCATCAGGAATTTTTTCATCTGGCAAATGATGATCACAAATAATAAAATCTATGTTTAAAGAATTTGCATAATCAACAAGGTCAATTGATTTGATACCACAATCAAGGGAAATAATTAAAGAGAAATTATTTTCTTTAGCATAATCAATTCCCATTTTTGAAATGCCATAACCTTCTTTGTAACGATGCGGAATATAAAAATCAACTTCTCTGTAAATATTTTTTAAGAACTGAAACATGCCTGCAACGGATGTTGTGCCATCAACATCATAATCACCAAAAACTAAAATTTTTTCCTGCTGAGAAAAGGCAAGCATTATTCTGTCAACTGCTTTGCGCATATCCTTCATTAACCACGGATCATGCAAATGAGAAAGTTGCGGACGAAAAAAATATTTTGCCTCATCAAATGTTTTTATATTTCGCTGCACTAAAATTTTGCACAGCGTAAGATTTATTTTTAAAGCATCGTATAAATTTTTTACAACATCATTTTCAGCACGTAATATTTTCCATCTTTTTTGCATCATTTCTTTCCTAAAAATTTCTATCTGTTGTATAGCGTACTAAATCTTCAAGTGCTTCGCGTGTTTCGCTTGCAGGAAATTCATACAAAATATTTAATGCAAGATCTCTGTAATCAAACATTTGTTTTTCTGCGTAATTTATGCCACCGCTTTGCTTAACGGCATCAGCAACGAAGCGAACTTTTTGTTTATCCCGGTTTTCATTTTTTACTATATAAATAATTTTCTTTTTTAAAGATGCATCGCAATTATTTAAAGTATAAATCAATGGAAGTGTCAATTTTTTTTCTTTGATGTCATTTCCTGTTGGTTTGCCAGTAAGCGTGTTGCCATAATCAAACAAATCATCCTTAATTTGAAAAGCCATCCCAACATATTCACCAAACAATTCAAGTTTTTCAATAAAAAATTTTTCATCGAAAGTGGTAAATGCTCCCGCAGCGCACGCTGAGGAAAGCAAGGAAGCTGTTTTGCCTTTTATAATCTCAAAATACGTTTCTTCTTTTAAATTCAGATTTCTTGTTTTTTCAATTTGCAATAATTCTCCTTCGCTCATATTCTTCACAGCTTTTGATAAAATTTTGAGTATATCAAAATCATTGTTATCAATGGATAAGAGAAGACCTTTAGATAAAAGATAATCGCCAACAAGCACTGCAACTTTATTTTTCCACAATTCATTTATAGAAAAAAATCCCCGTCTTTGAAAGGATTCGTCAACCACATCGTCGTGCACTAATGTTGCAGTATGGAGCAACTCAACAAGAGAAGCTGCACGGTAAGTTGAAGTGTTTATATCACCACCCATTTTTGCGCAAAGCAGCACAAACATTGGTCTTAGCTGTTTTCCTTTTCGCTTTACAATGTATTGCATAATGCGATCAAGCAATGGCACTTTGCTTTTCATGGCTTCTCTGAAATATTTTTCAAAAGACTCCATTTCAGCTTTAATTAATTTGTTTGCTTTATCCATTACTATAAGAAAACGCAATATAGTCTCAAATAAAACATCTCTTTATGCAACGTTATCATTTATATTTATGTCAATGCTTTTTTGATATATATTAAAAAAGTAAAAAATTTTAAAGTTTGGTATTTCATTTGCATTAACTATTTTTGCGAAAAATAAATTACTAATTCCAAAACATTAAACAACAATCTAAATTATACCTATGGTTAGCAAAAAGTACATTTTGATAGCAGGCTTATTAGGTTTGCTTCAGACAGCAACATTTGCACAAACAACAACAACAATGAATGACGCCAGTGATTCCTGGGTCATGGACTCCTCTAAGGTATCAACCAAAAGTATGCCTCAGCATAACGAGTTTATGAACAATGCTTATCCCTATCCATCTAAACCACGTAGTATGTGGGAACTTGGATTCGGCGGTGGCTTGGCTATTATTGGTGGAGATGTAGCATCACGTGCAGGTTATGGCGGAAGCATTTCTTTAAGGAAATCGCTTGGTCATGTAATTTCTTTACGGGCTGCATATTTTGGATCAATTAATTATGGTATTGATAATGAAAGAAGATCAGGGTTAAACTATGAAACAGGTTATCCTCCAACAATAGGAAATGATCCATATAGAACTTACGCAAATAGTTTTCAGCAATTCATGGTTGATTATCGTACAGAAATTCATCAATTATCTTTGGATGCCCTGATTAGTTTAAACTCAATGAGCCATTATAGAGGAAATCCTAAAGCAGACTGGTATGTATTGGTGGGATATTCTATACAGGGTGCAGATGTTGATGTTAGAAATCCAAATTCTAATGGCACACCCGCGATTGATTTTAGTACAATTGATTTAAGCCAAACAACTGGTGATATTCAGAAAGCAGTTAAAGCTGCTTATGATAATATAAATGCAGGATGGGTTAACGCACCTGTACAACGTGGAAGCCGATATTTTATAGGGCGTGTAAGTGATAATTGGCTTTTAATGCATGGATTAGATTTTGGCGGTGGTGTTGCATTCAGATTAAGTGATAGAGTTAATTTCGCTATTGAACAAAGATTTACTGTAACTGGTAATGATAATTTAGATGGTATTGTTAGCGGCGCTTCTGCTGATATTCAAAGCAACAGTCAAGTAAGATTGAATTTTAATCTAGGAAACACTACAAAACGTGTATTGCCTTTATGGTGGCTTAATCCAAACAATTATGTGTATAATGAAGTTAACGCTCCAAAGCACATGAAGCTACCTCCGGTTGTATTGCCAGATGCTGATGGAGATGGCGTTACTGACCAATTTGATATGGAACCAAATACTCCAAAAGGTTGTGCCGTTGATACGCACGGTGTAAGCCTTGATACAGATGGTGATGGTGTCCCTGATTGCAGAGATAAAGAAAAATTAACTCCTCAAAATTGCTTTCCTGTTGATGCGGATGGAGTTGGTAAATGCCCTGAACCTCCTTGCTGCGATTCAATGCGCAACATGGCTCCTAAAATGGCTGCTTGCTCTTTGGGAAGTTTACCAAGTGTAACATTTAAAGGCAATAGTGTAACAATAAGCAAAGATGCTCAGGCATTACTTGCAAGTGCTGCCTCTCAAATAAATGCAAATCCTGACTGCAAAGTAAAAGTGATTGGCTATGGCGCTTCAAGCAAATCTGCTCAACAATTAAGCTGGGATCGTGTAAATGCTGTTATTAATTATCTTGTAAGCAAACAAGGTATTTCAGAAAATCGCATGATCTTCACTTATGGACAAAGCGGTGATGCAAATACAGTTGATCTTCAGGGTACAACCGAAGATGGACCGAACACAGTTCCTGCACCACATCCAAACTTGCAGAAAAGCAAATAACAACTCGTAATTATAAATATCAAGCCGTTCAAAATAATTTGAGCGGCTTTTTTTGTATCAACTTTTATTGACTTGATGAGAGAAATCAATCACTACTTTTATTGCAAATAATAATTGGATTAAATATTATTCGGAAATCGAACGGCTATAATAAATATCCTTTCAGAAAGATATAAGCAACACTAAAATAAATTATAATTCCCGTTACATCTACTAACGTAGCAACAAAAGGTGCAGAAGCAGCAGCAGGATCGGCACCTGATTTTTTTAATATAATGGGCAACATAGATCCCGCAAAAGTTCCCCACAACACCACACCAACCAGTGCTACACCTATAACAAAAGCAATGCGCATCCAGTATATTCCATACAGATCTCCGATTACGCCATGAATCATAAGTTCGTGCCAAAGCGTTATTCTCAAAAAGCCTATAATTCCCAAAATACTTCCTAGTAAAAAACCTGATGAAATTTCTCTTCTCATTACACGCCACCAATCAGACAACTTCACTTCACCAACTGCCATCGCCTGTATAATTAAAGATGAAGCCTGAGAACCACTGTTTCCGCCACTTGACATAATTAATGGAATGAACATGGCTAAAACTGTTGCCTTTGCCACCTCATCATTAAAATATGCCATTGCAGTAGCAGTAAGCATTTCACTTAAAAATAAAATGATCAGCCAGCCAGCCCTTTTTTGAATCAGCTTTAAAAATGGAGTAAATAAATAAGGCTCATCCAGCGCTTCAGTACCACCAATTTTTTGTATGTCTTCGCTGAACTCTTCATTGGCTACCCAAAGCATATCGTCAATGGTGACAATTCCCATTAAAATATTATTGTCATCTGTTACCGGCAAAGCCACACGATTATTCATTTTAAAAATCTGGCTTGCATGTTCCTGGTCATCATCAACATTCAGCGCAACCCATCTTCCATCACAAATATCTTTTATCAGTTTATCAGGACTCGCCAGTATCAAATCTCTTATCCGTATATCATCAAGTAATTCACCTTTTTCGTCAATCACATAAATTACATCTATCGTTTCACTATTTTTTCCAACTTTTCTTATTATTTGAAAAGCTTCTTCAACAGTATTATGCGGATAAACGTACACGTAATCAGGCGTCATTAATCTGCCAACGCTGTCTTCCGGATAACCAAGCGAAGACAATGTAATTTTTCTTTCTTCAGGATCTAATAATTTTATTAAATCGCGTAGCGCTTTCATAGAAAGATCTTTCAGAAAATCTGTTCGATCATCAGGCGGTAATTCGTTAAGCAGTTCAGCAGTTTTATGAGCAGACAATTTTTTTACAATATTTTTTTGTACGCCAATATCTAAAATCTTGAATACGCTCGCAGCTCTGTGCGTAGCCATGCTGTTGATTATATCTGCTTCATGATCAGGAAATTCGTAAATAATATCTGCGACATCACTGATATTTTGTTCATTTAAAAAAGCACGTATTTCATGCTTATCATTGCGGGCAATAATTGGCTCAAACAATTCTTTCAAATTTATTTCTTCAAGTTCATTACTCATAGCTGCAAATTAATTATTTGAGTCCGTTGAAAAATCAAATCATACCAATAGATTTGTATTTTTTCTTTTTTTTAAATTTAATTAATAAAATGATATTTCAACATTTAAGGATTGCACAAAGCACAAAAAGCGGACGAGGAGTTTTTGCAAATAAAAATATTAAAGCAGAAACTGTAATAGAAGTTTCGCCGGTACTTGCCATGAGTATAAAAGATCGTCAATTAATTGAGAAGACAATTCTTATGAATTATATTTTCGAATGGGGAAACAATCATCGCAAAGCTGCACTGGGCATGGGTTATGTGTCTATGTATAATCATGATTATGATGCAAATTGTGAGTATGAAATGGATTTTGAAGAAAATACCATTACTATAAAAACTGTGCGAGATATAAAAAAAGATGAAGAATTATTTATAAATTATAATGCAAGTCCGAATGATAAAACGAAAGTGTGGTTTGATAAATAGATGATTGCAATTAATAAACTTGCACCTTCCACTTTTTATTAAAAGTTGCAAAAAGCTGAAGAGAATTTATTCCTTCTTTATCTTTCAAATTACCTGAAGTATTTATATTGTCTGTAATGCCACACCAAGGCTCAAGGCAAATAAAGTCAGCGTCTTTTGCATTCCAAATGCCAAAATAAGGGAAGCCTGAAAAATACATCGTTAGTCCATGATTTGTTTTCAAACTTTTTATTGCAACAGCATCTGATTTTAAATTTTTAAATACCAAAGCATCTTCATAAAATAAAGATTTCTTCAGGGCTAATTTATTAGTATCATCTAAAAATGAAACAGCATTTTCCTGCGTTAATCCATCCGCCGAAAGCTTGTATTGGCCTGCATTCTCTACGTGATTAAACCCTAAAAAATAATCTTCAAATGATGTTTCTTTTACAAGCGGAATTTTGAAAGCAGGATGAGCTCCGACAGAAAAATACATTGTTTCGTTGCCAATATTCTCAATAATATATTCTACAATTAAATTATTTTGCTGTAAAGAATATTTGATCAGGAACTTGAAATGAAAAGGATAATTTGAAAATGTTTCTTTTGTATCAGTTATAAAAAAACTAATGCTTTCATTAGTTTGAGATGCGAGTTCAAATTGCATATCACGCGCAAAACCATGACGGCTTAATGAATATTTTTTTCCCTTGTATTCATAAGAATTATTTTTTAGTGACCCAACAATTGGAAATAAAACCGGACTTCTTTTTGCCCAAAACTTTGCATCTCCATTCCACAAATATTCAAGCTGTGTTTCTTTATTCGTAAGGCTTTGCAGTTCTGCACCTTTTGTTGCAATGGTTACAATTAATTTTTCATTTTCTATTTTATAAAGCATAAACAAAAAAAGTTTAATAGTAAAGAGAAACATGAATGGAGCGTCGCAAGTAAAGTGAAATGGATATTCTGAAGGCGACAACCAAAATTATCTCTCATCTTCAATCTTTTCATCTTCAACATTTGCCAAAACACGATCGCTTATTTTTCGCAAAGGATTTTTATGATTTTCTTCATACGAATTTCTTCTTCGAATAATATCAATGCATTCAAAAGTTGCGGCTAAAAATGATGAAGGATCTGCAATATTTTTTCCTGCAATATCAAACGCAGTACCGTGATCGGGACTCGTGCGAACCGCAGGCAAACCTGCAGTGTAATTGACTCCTTCGCCAATCGCAAGTGATTTAAATGGTATCAAACCCTGATCGTGATACATTGCAAGCACGGCATCAAAATTTTCATACATGCCGCGCGCAAAAAAAGCATCAGCGCTATAGGGACCAAATGAAAAAATATTTTGTTGCTTCGCATCTTTTATTGCAGGTTTTATAATTGTTTCTTCTTCCTTGCCAACAAGTCCTTCATCGCCTGCATGCGGATTTAAACCGAGTACAGCAATCTTTGGTTTTTCAATTCCGAAATCTTTTTGCAAGCTGAAATTCAAAATTTTTAATTTACTCAAAATTAATTCTTTTGATATGAATTTTGCTACATCACTAATTGGCACATGCTCTGTAACGACTGCTACGCGCAGGTTTGAGGCCGCAAGCAACATTACAACATCAGGCACATTGAAGATTGCTTTTAAATAAGGTGTGTGACCTGTGTAATTGAAATTTTGTGATTGAATATTTTTTTTATGAATTGGTGCAGTAATTAAACCATCAATGTGATTGTCTTTTAATGCATGCACAGCTGCCTGCAAAGAAAGCAAGGCATACTTGCCGCCCGTTTCATTTAGTATGCCAGGCGTAATAACAACTTCATTTTCCCAGCAATTAAAAATATTTATTTGCTTTGGATTAAGCCTTGAAAAATCTTTAATAACAACGAAAGAAAAATTTATTTCAGGCATTGATTTTTTATAAAAATTCAGGCATTTATTATTTGCAAAAATCACAGGAATGCACATATCAAATATTTGGTTGTTGCTAAGTGATTTTAAAATCAATTCTATACCAATGCCATTAATATCTCCGCAAGTAAAACCGATAACAGGCTTTTGTAATTCGTTACTCATTTATTTTTTTGTAAAAATAAGAATTGAATGGCTCAACTGTTTGCGTTTTTACCTTTCAGTACATTTGCTCTAATGCAATACACACTTAAAAAATCTTTGGGTCAACATTTTTTGAAAGATGAAAATGTTTGTAAAAAAATTATAAATGCATTGCAACAACTTCTTGATGAAACACAACTGCAACAATTACTCGAAATTGGTCCCGGTGCTGGTGCGATTACGAAATATATTCTACAGTTAAAAAATATAAATTTTAAAGCAGTAGAACTTGATGAAGAAAAAATAAATTATCTTTTGGATAAATTCCCCTCAATTAAAGGCAAGATCATCCATGCAGATTTTCTCAATATTGATGCGCCTTTTGAAGGAAATTTTATTGTGATCGGAAATTTCCCTTACAACATTTCTTCTCAAATACTTTTTAAAATTATTGAATGGAAGGAAAATGTTCCGGCCTTGATCGGCATGTTTCAAAAGGAAGTTGCGATGCGAATTGCTGGAAAACCGGGCAATAAAACTTATGGAATTTTGAGTGTGCTTGTACAGGCTTTTTATTCTGTTGAATATTTATTTGATGTTCAACCTTCATCTTTTAAACCACCTCCTAAAGTAATGAGCGGCGTAATTAAACTAAAATTAAAAGATGAAAGATTAGTTTTTAAAAATGAAAAATGTTTTTTCGAACTTGTAAAAACTGCATTTAATCAAAGAAGAAAAATGCTTCGCAATGCAGTAAAAAACTTGTTTGATGTAGACATTTTAAAAAATGATATTTTTAATAAACGCGCAGAACAATTAAGTATAGAAGATTTTGCAGCCTTAACTTTTAAAATGAAATGAAAGCTATAATCACCGCAAAAGTTCCGGATTATTTAATTGAAAGATTGCAGCAAAATAATTATGAGGTTATTTATGAACCCAACATTACTTATGAGCAATTACAAGTAATAATTCCGGATGCGAATGGATTAATTGTAACCACAAGATTGCAAATTGATAAAAATATAATTGACACTGCAACCAACTTAAAATGGATAGGAAGATTGGGAAGCGGAATGGAATTAATTGATGTTGACTATGCAACATCAAAAAATATAAAATGCGAAAGCAGTCCGGAAGGAAACCGCAATGCAGTCGCAGAACATAGTTTAGGGTTGTTGTTGAATCTGCTGAAGAAAATATCTTCAAGCTTTGATGAAGTAAAACAAAATGAATGGGTACGCGATGCGAATCGCGGAACAGAATTAAGCGGTAAAACTGTTGGTATTATTGGGTTTGGCAATACAGGCAGCGCTTTTGCAAAATTACTTGCACCATTTGATGTGACAGTTTTGGCGCATGACAAATACGAATTCGGCTTTGCTAAAGAGTATGTTCGTGAAGCAAGTTTAGAACAGGTGTTACGCTATGCCGATGTTGTGAGTTTGCATTTGCCGTTAACCGAAGAAACATTTCATTATGCCAATAAATCTTTTTTTGATGCCCTTCAAAGACAACCTTATTTTCTTACAGCATGTCGCGGTAAAGTCACTGACACAGCTGCTTTGATAGATGCTTTACAAAATAATAAAATTGCTGCTGCCGGCTTGGATGTTTTGGAAAATGAAAAGCTCTTATCCTTTACACAAAAGGAACAAGAGCAATTTGATTTTTTAAAAAATCAAAAAAATGTAATAATAACACCGCACATAGCAGGCTATAGCCATGAAGCTTTTTACTTAATGGCTAAAATTGTTCTTGATAAATTAGGCATTTAATTAGCCTCAATATCTGCCGTAAAAGCAAGGTCCCAACGCGGATGAAAATTTCCTTCCGGATTTTCTGACGAACCGATCCATTGCACACCATCAGGATATGGATCCTGGTTTTTCCAGGAGCATTCTGCAATTGCCATCATTCCGCCATGATTACAACTTATTTTAAATCCGTACTCTTTATTGTTTTCAAGGATCACGTCATTCATTTCAAAACCAACCCATTGCTTTTCCATTTTTTTATCAAGCATCAAATGGCATTCACCTTTTTTTTCTTTCCACGTATGCTTTTCATCCATTTCAAAAACACTAAGCAACGCATCTGTTTCACCATAAATTACTTCAGGTAAAATGCGGATTGTTTTCAGCGTGCCGTTTTTTGTTGTTTTGAAAGTTTGTCCGGCGAAATAATCAATGCCGTTTGCGCAAAGCCCAACCCAATAATGGTGACCGGTTTGAGTAATGCCAATTGTTGAAATAGAATTTTTGTTGTTCATTGTAAATTCATTGTTCATGATAAAGGATTTTTTATATAAACGAAGAAAAGTTTGATTTATGTTTTGGAATGATATTTTTCAAGGTTAAAATTTGTTTAAAAACCAAAATTTTTTTTTAATTCTTTAAGCTTTTTTAAAGGTTAAGTTTGTAACTTTGAATATATGCAACGCCGCACTAGATTGAGGCGTTGTTTTTTTTATTTATATCAAACGAAAATGTATGAGTGACGTAATGTATGTATCCAAAGAAAGCTTTGAGAAAATAAAGAAAGAATTACATCAAATGAAATCCGTTGAGCGTCCGGCGGCATCACGTGCAATTGCAGAAGCACGCGAAAAAGGTGACCTAAAAGAAAATGCTGAATATGATGCTGCCAAAGAATCTCAGGGAATTTTAGAGGCAAAAATAAAATTGCTTGAGAGCCAGCTTGCCACTGCAAGAATTGTTGATGAAAGTGAAATTGATACAAGTAAAGTTTCGATACTGACACGCGTTACTATTACAAATACTGCAACAAAAAAAACATTTACTTATCAAATCGTTGGTGAAAAAGAAGCGGATCTGAAAGTAGGAAAAATTTCAGTAAACTCTCCTATCGGTAGAGGATTGCTTGGCAAAAAAAGAGGCGAGATTGCTGAAGTAGTTACACCAAATGGTTTGATGAAATTTAAAGTAAATGATATTACCGTGTAATATTTATGATGACAATATTTTCCAAGATAATTTCCGGTTCAATTCCTTCATTCAAAATTGCTGAAGATGAAAATTTCTTTGCATTTCTTGATATCGCACCTTTAGTAAAAGGGCATGTGTTGGTTGTGCCTAAAACTGAAATTGATAACCTTTTTGATCTGCCCGAAAATTTTTTAAGTAAAATTTTATTATTTGCAAAACCAATTGCAAAAGCTATTGAAAAAGCATTTGTATGCAATCGTTGCGGCATTGAAGTTGTTGGTCTTGAAGTGCCACATGCACATATACATTTACTTCCTGTTAATTCTGCGGAAGACTTAAATTTTACAAAGAGGAAATTGAATTTAACTACGGAAGAATTAAAAGAAATACAGCAACGCATTCTAAAAGAGCTGTAATAATTTTTCTCACAAAAACATTATTTTTTTATTACTTTTTCGGCATTCTTTAAAATGAATTCTTCCCAATTTTTGAAGCTCTTTTTATGATCATTAATACCAGATAATGATTGATAATGATGACACAGCGCAACAGCAAGCGCATCTGTTGCATCATAATAATGTGGCTTTTTTGTCAATGATAGCAAGCGTTCCAGCATTTTCCAAACTTGTTCTTTATCCGCATTTCCATTTCCTGTTATTGATTGCTTGATCTTTCTTGGAGCATATTCGGTAATGGTTATTTTTGATTGCATAGCCGCAGCAATAGCAACACCTTGTGCTCGCCCGAGCTTTAAAATACTCTGCACATTTTTTCCAAAAAATGGTGCTTCAATTGCAAATGCATGCGGAGAATATTCTGTAATAAGCATACAAACTTTTGCATGGATCATCTCTAACCTTTCATAGATATTTTTTTTGTGCATCAATTTTAAAACATCCATTTCAAGCACGGATATTTTTTTTTGATTGATAACAATAACTGCAAAACCCATCATCATAGTTCCCGGATCAATACCTAAAATTATTTCTTGGCTCTCGCTCATTCGTTTGTGAAATTATTAATACTGTAACAAGGAATGATTGTTTTATGTACGTTTGAAAAAAAAACTGTTTCAGCAACGTTATAAAATATTACTTAATTATGTATTTGGTCCGCTGCTTTTTTTAATCCTGTCGTATTGCATTTATCTGCGCATTGAAAATCAACCAAACTTACAGCACTCATGGCAATTAATTTTAACCTCAATTAAATTAAATAAACCACTGATTTTTTTGGTGATTTTTTTTATGTGCGTTAATTGGGGTATTGAAGCGCGCAAGTGGCAAATACTTATAAAATCTGTACAGCCAATCTCCTATTTTGCTGCGTTCAGAGCGGTTCTATCAGGTGTTTCATTTTCATTATTTATTCCAACAGGAGATTACATTGGCAAAATATTATACATGAACAAAGGTAACCGTTTACGCTCGGTGCCTTTGAGTTTCGCAGGAAGCATAAGCCAATTAATCATTACATTAACTGCAGGTTTATTGGGTTTGCTATACATGCGCTCACATATTTTTCAACCCAAAATGCAGTTAGTTGGCTTATCAGCTTTTTGGCTCGATGCATTGATGTATGTAATTGTTTCAGGGTTAATAGTTTTAATTTCTATCTATTATAAGATAGCACGCATTACAACTTTATTAGAAAAAATTCCGTTTATATACCGGTACAGAATTTTTATACAAAATTTAGAAGAATTTCATGAAAAGGAATTAACAAGAATTTTGATATTATCTGCATGCAGGTTCGTTGTATTTGTGATTCAATATTTATTGTTATTGCATATTTTTAGCGTTGAAATATATTGGCTGGATGCTGTGAGCGCTACATGTGCATTATTTTTAGTGCTTGCATTAATTCCAACAATAACTATCGCAGAATTAGGCTTGCGCGGTGAAGTAAGCCTGCAGCTATTTGGTTTATTAAGTGCAAATACTTTAGGCATTGTTGCAACAGCAGCATCAGTTTGGTTTATAAATTTAATTATCCCGGCTGTAGCAGGTAGTTTATTTATAATAGGAATAAAATTATTTAGAAATAATTAATGTGAAGAAACTAGCAACCCTTTTTTTATTGATTGGCATTTGGAATAATCTTTCGGCAGGCGATGATTTTTGTGGTATTCATAATACTGCTTTTAAAGCTGGTGAAGTTATTACCTATAATATTTTTTACTCTGTTGCAGGAATTTATTTAAACGCAGGCACTGCAACTTTTACCACATCGCTCGAAAAATTGAATAATAAAATTGTATATCATGTCGTAGGTGAAGGCCGCACAAACGCTAACTATGATTTCTTTTTTAAAGTGCGTGATAAATACGAAAGTTATTTCGATACCAGTAATTTACAACCATTAAAATTCATCAGGAATGTTGACGAAGGCGGCTACAAAAAGTATGAGAATATTACTTTTAATCAGCAAACAAATACAGCAATTACAGATGCAGGCGTTTTTAAAATACCAAATTGCATACAGGATGTTTTAAGTTCGGTATATTATGCGCGCAACATTAATTTTTCAAAATATAAGATTAATGATAAAATACCCTTCTCTATGTTTTTAGATAAACAGGTAGAAAATCTTTATCTCCGTTATTTAGGAAAAGAAGTTATAAAAACGAGGTATGGAAAATTTAATGCAATAAAATTTAAACCCTTGCTTGTAAAAGGCACCATCTTTCAAGGTGGAGAAAAAATGACTGTTTGGGTAAGTGATGATGCAAATCATATTCCGCTTCGCATAGAAAGTCCGATCGTTGTAGGCACAATAAAAGTAGATATGATGCAGTATAAAAATAACCGCTACGATGTTACTTCGCTAATTGATTTTAGGTAAATTAAAATGCTAATGTGGCGCGCTGCTGTCAGGTACATTTATAAAACTTCCGCTTCCGGGCAAAAGATTGGTGATAGTGTATGAACTGAAATCCTGCTTTGCGGTTAAGCCATATCCATGAATGTATTGCTGGTTATGTTGATTAATAAAAACTTCTTTATCAGTATAAAAAATTTCTTTATCCTGGTCCCAATACAATTCACTTGTATGAAGTGTATCCTTTTTCATATTAAAAACAACAACGCTATCGCGCAAATAAACTTTTGATTGGCTTTCTAAATAGCGTCCATATTTCGCAAATAACTTGCTTTCTATTTGTGTACTATCATCATAAAAATCTACATGCAAGGTATTAGGAAATTCAGTTTTTGGCGTATCTGTTTCTGTTCGCAACATCAATGGTGCTGTAAGTTTTGCTTTCATTTTTCCCCCAAGACTTAAATAACTTATAACATCATGTGCTTCTTCTACTCCAATTTTTTTTTCACTCAATGCCTTCACTGCCTGAATATCATTTTCACACGAAATAAAAAAGCAGCCGATAAAAAAGGCTGCTGCTGTTTTTAAAATATTTTTAGAAAGATTATTCATACTTGCGTTTAAGAAACCATCCTTTGTCCGTTAAAGTTAAACCAACAGAAAATTTAAAGTAATTTTCCGTAACATTATTTACACCCGTGCCTCGTTTGCCAATTTCAAAAGATGTATTTAGTAATGTATATTCCTGGTCGTAAGAACGACGAACCTTTAAATTAAAACCCGCGCCAAAAGTTATAGCAGTTTCTTTTAAACCATTGCCATCTGCATCTATATAATTTTCTCCTGTATTGAAACCGATACGATAGGTGGAGCGACTGAATAATGTTTTGCCAAAAATAGGATCGGGTGCATATTGCAGACCCACTCTCGCAACCCAATTATCAACAGTTCTGTCCGGCTGATCATAAAAACGATAATTGCTCCATTTAGCGGATTCATATTGCCCACCAAACATCCATTTATCAACACCTCCAATGCCGGGCACAACATCAGTTTTTACAAGCATGAAACCGGCAGTATAGGTTGTTGGTAAATTGATGGTGCCAAGAATATTATCCTGTTCATACACGCTGTCAATTTTTACCATCGCACCATTTACATCAAAATAAAATGTTTGATCATTGATGCTTTGATTTGCCTTCAATGTTTGCTGCAATTCTACATCGCCACCTAAGCGAAGTGTATAAACCGATAAAAATTTCGTTACTGGATTTTTTATTGATTTCAATCTAAAATCTAATTGCAAACCACCATTTAAAAATGGAGCCCAAAACGCTGTATTTGTTGATGAACTGGATTGATGATACGCGACTGTATCATTAATTATATTCACAAGCGTGCTGATATCCTTTTTTCCAAAATTCCATCCTGTATTAAAACCTAAGCTCAAAGCAAATTTGCCTGAATCAAACGTAAATCTTTTTCCAAAACCCGCGAAGCCCTGGTTTAAACCGCCGGAACCTTCATAAACTGTTTGCAAACTGTCTGATAAACCGTTATATGTTACGGTTGAAAAATTTTCTACATTATAATTTATTCTGCTTAAGGGTTTCAAACCAAAAACAAAACCCATCCCATGTTTTTTATCCAAAGGAAAACCGAATGCAATATAGGATGGCGAAAAATTTGTAGAGTTATAAGTTAATTGCTGGCTTTTATCTGCGAGTGTTCTTGCATCTATTGAAAGTCCGAGGTCAAAAGTTGCAAACTTAATATTTCCATAGGTTGCAGGGTTGTTTGTGTTGAGCGCCTGCCCGTCTGCAAACGCTGCTGTCATGCCACCCATTGCGCGAGAAGCAATGGATTCATCAGGATAAAGATCGCCAATGCCATATCTTGAAAAAGGTGAGTTTTCCTGTGCGGTTAATCTCATTGAAAAAAACAAAACACATAAAAAAATGAACGCGCGGTTAGTTGTTATACTCACTGATTGCATATAGTCCTTTATAGATAAGATGAGGGTTTGCAAATATCTTGTTTTTGAGATGAGAAGCAATAAAGGGCAAATCACCACCGGTTAAAAGCGCGTTAAAGTTGCCGTATTTCAATGCATATTCATCTATCATTCCATCAATTTCTTTTCGCATTCCAAGTATCGCGCCGCTTAATAAATTAGTTGCGGTATTATACCCGACCAAGGGAAAATTATTATCCGGTTTTACCAAAGGAAGCTTCGCGGTAAACTCATGCATGGCGCGCAAGCGCATTTCTAATCCAGGTGAAATACTTCCTCCTAAAAACTCATGAGATTTATTTATAAAATTATAGGTGATGCACGAACCCAAACCGATAATAAGGTTATGCTGATTTGGAAAAATATTTACAGCAGCCGCACAAAGTGCAAGTCTGTCCGCGCCGATAGTTTCGGGTTTGTTTACAGGTGTGCTGAAGGGCAATTTGTTTGCAGCCGAAAGCTTGTGAAACTTTGTTTTTTCAGTTAAAATTTTTTCAATGGAAAGATCATGATTGATAACGGATGATAAAATACTTTTTTCCGGATGATATTTTTCTATGATCTCTAAAACACTTGCTTCCGCATCATTGTCCATCACTATTAATTCTTTCAGCTTTGCATTTTCAAAGACAGCACATTTCAAACGGGTATTTCCTAAATCGAAGCAGAGTGTTATCATTTAAAATAAACCTTTTAATTCTTTAAAATGTCCATTCATTTTTATTTTATCCCGCAGCAATTCGGTACTCGCAATAACCGGAAGTATTTTTTGCAAATGCCTTTTCAAATATTCAAGTCTTTGGTCTTCGCGCAGCAAACCCAATAGTTCATACTCTTCATTGAGGGACAAACCCGCATGATGCGCAACATCATAACTCACCAATTCGCCGTCAGGTTTATTAAAACTTTTTTCCACTTTCATTAAGCGGTGCAATTCGCGCACATTCTCTGTGATCAGCCGCATCAGCTTATGTTTCTTCACCACATTATTTGCCGGATAATCAACAATGGCGCCGCTGTACAGCTTATCGGGCACATCTTTTACAATCTCCAAAATTCTAAAAACAGCTATTCCTTTCGTTTTTATATCCATCTTGCCATCATCATATTTTTTTACTATTTCCGTTACTTCTATCAGCGTGCCCAGCTCACTTACCTGTTCATTTAAAATAACAGGAATGCCAAAAGATTTTTTCTCAGTAAAAGATTCATTGATCAGTTGTTTGTATCGCTCTTCAAAAATATGCAGGTTCAGTTCTTCACCGGGATACACCACAATAGATAAAGGAAATATGGGAATGAAATTTATCATAGAAATTATCAAACGCGCAAATTAATACTTTATGAGAATGTAGATTTAATTTGAAAATACCTTTCCACAATTTTGTTTTCTTTGTTGAATGAAAATTTCAGGTTTTACAATTATCAGGAATGCTTTGCTGAATGATTATCCTGTTGTAGAAGCCATTCGATCTATATTGCCTGTTGTTGATGAAATGATTGTGCTCGTTGGCAAATCTGAAGATGAAACTGAAAATTTAATTAGAGATATTAAGGATGAAAAAATAAAAATTCATCATTCAATTTGGGACGATGCATTGCGAAAAGATGGAAAAGTTTTAGCTGTGGAAACCAATAAAGCATTTAACTTAATTGATAAAGAAAGCGATTGGGCTTTCTACATTCAGGCAGATGAAACAGTGCATGAAAAATATTATGATGAGATATTAAATGCGTGCAAAAAATATAAAGACAACAAATTAGTTGAAGGATTATTGTTTAATTACCTGCACTTTTTTGGTTCGTATGATTATGTTGGCGACAGCCGCAAATGGTATGCACATGAAGTGAGGATTATCAGGAATGATAAAAATATAAAGGCTTATAAGGATGCGCAGGGATTTAGAAAAAATGGCAAGAAGATCAGGGTAAAAAAAATAAATGCCTTCATTTATCATTATGGCTGGGTAAAAAGTCCGGAACAAATGATGGAGAAACATAAAAATGTTCGTCGTTTTTGGAATGAAGATTCTGAAGAGTGGAAAAAGTTTTTGCAGCAAAGTGCAGTTGACTTTAATGATTTTGATTCTTTGCAAAAATTTACAGGCTCGCATCCTGATGTGATGAAAGAAAGGATCAGAAAAAAAAATTGGGAATTGAATTTGGATATTTCAAAGAAAAAATTTTCTGCAAAAGACTTTTTTTTATACCGTTTCGAAAAACTCACGGGTATTCGTCCATTTGATTTTAAAAATTATAAAATAATTTAAGCGTGATTTGATGATAGATTTTAAAACAATAGCAAAAAATATTTCTTTGATAGAAAATAATGTTGATGGATATGAAAAGTTATTGGTGCAAAATAATAATTCAGCTGAAAGTGCCGCCATCATTGGCATTACGGGCACTCCCGGCGCAGGAAAGAGTACATTAACGGATAAATTGATATCACATATTATTGGGCAAAATAAAACTGTTGCGGTTTTATGCATCGATCCTTCTTCACCATTTAATATGGGAGCTTTGCTTGGTGATAGAATTCGCATGAACAAATGGTACACACATCCATCAGTTTTTATTCGCTCATTCGCATCGCGCAAAGCACTTGGTGGCTTAAGTCCCATGATGATTGAAATAACTGAATATTTAAAATTTCAAAACATTGATTTTATAATAATAGAAACAGTTGGCATAGGACAAAGTGAAATAGAAATTGCAGGACTGGCAGATATTACAATGTTGATATTAGTGCCTGAAAGCGGCGATGAAATTCAAACCATGAAATCCGGTGTGATGGAAATTGCGGATATTTTTATAATAAATAAAGCAGACAGACAAGGTGCAGATATCTTTGAAAAAAATCTTACATCAATGCTTTCAATAAACATACACAAGAAAAATATCCCGATAATAAAAACCATTGCAGAAAACGGAACAGGAGTAGATGAATTGTATAATGAGTTACTTAAAAAACTCAATACTAATGCGGTTTCCGACAAAAAAAACTGGCTGCTTGCAGAAAAAGTATATCGGATAATACAATCGAAAAGAATGAAAGATGTAAGCCTTGAAGACATCTTTAATAAAATAAAATTGCAAAGCCAGGATCAAAAAAATATCAACCCATATTTAATTGCGCAATCATTTTTAGCGCAATAATTTATTTAAGAAATATAAATGCATCTTCCGCTCATTTCAATCGTTGTAAGTACTTACAACGGAGAAAAATTTTTGAAAGAACAAATTGATTCAATTATTGAACAAACTTATCCAAATCTTGAGATAATAATCGCAGATGATGCTTCAACAGATAACACAAGAAAAATAATTTCGGGATATCAATCTTATCCAAGTATTAAAATTATTTATAGAGAAAATAATATTGGCTATTCTCAAAACTTTTATGAAGCAGCAATCTCTGCAAGTGGCGATTACATTGCATTTTCAGATCAGGATGATATTTGGCTTCCTGAAAAAATCACAACTTTATATCATGCAATAGTTAATCATTTTCTTGTTTATAGTAATAGTGAATTAATAAAAGAAAACAAAGAATATATCGGAAAAAAATTGTCTGATGTAAGAAAAATGGGTGATGTAAAAAGCACAATTGGTTTTTTTCTTGACAATGTTGCCTGGGGACATACTATCCTTATTAAAAAAGAATTATTAAAATATTTTTTGCCTTTGCCACAAAATGTTGAGTACGATAAATGGCTCGCTGTTTTGGCAACTTGCTTGACCGGAATAAAGTATGTAGATGAACCGCTAACCCTTTACCGGCAACACTTTACAAGTATTACAAAAACAATTATTGAGAAAAGTTCGGGTGCGAGAAAAAATGCGATCAGGTACAATGATTTTCAAAAACAATTGCTGTGGCTTGAAACATTAAAAAACAATCCACTGGAAAAAGAGAAAGAATTTTATGCTAAATTCTATCAGTTATTTTTAAAGAAGAAGAAAGGATATTTTGTTTGGCCTTTATTTTTTTTTATGCTTAAGCACGAAAAACAAATATGCAATTTCAGACCAAAAAGTTTTTTAAGTAACGTAATGGAGATAAGAAAATTAGCGCGGGGCGAAAAAGAAATTTTTTGATTTATTTTTCTATAACCTCTTGCAAAGCATTAAAAACTTGAGAGGGATTAATCGTGGCGATATCTGCTGTTACAGCAATATAATCTGCAAAAACTTGATTACCTTTTTTTATAAATTCTTTCAAAAACCTTTGCGGATAAAGTGCTTTTATATTTGAAAAGCCGGCTTTTTCATATTCAGTAAAGCGGTAAGCATTATCACCATTTGCTATTACAATTGTTGGCTTGTTAAATGAAACACCAAGATGCAAAGCCATTGAATCATTCGTAATAACCGCGGTGCTAAAAGCGACAAGCTCACTCATTTCTAAAAGCGATAATTGGTTCGCAACATTTTTCGTCTTTGTTTGCTTTTCAATTTTTGATGCGGCAATTATTTCATTTTTTCCACCAGTAATAAAAATTTCATAGTCATTATTTGCACTTAGCATTTGTATCAGTTGCATCCAGTTTTTTTCAGGCCAACGTTTACTTTGCGCAGAAGCGCCAATAAAGCAAACAATATATTTTTTGTGATGAGTGCTTTTAAATTGAGAAAGAATTTGTGGACGAGTTATTAAATTATTTGTTTGACAACACCAATTTGCAAATTCAATATTGAAGATAAATTCGTTCGTGTAATAATTTTTTTGCTGATATAAATGATTATAAATTCTGTCTGATGATTTATTTATATCATCATATGCTAAATTATTTTCAGAGGCGAATTTGTTTTTAGCTCCACTTGCGAGCGTGCATAAATCATCAAGCAAAATTGGTCGTGTTCTTGAGGGGCAAATAACAACTTCAAATCCCTGTTCTCTTAAATTTTTCCAAACATCAATCCTGTAAATTTTATTCTCTTCGTACTGTTTTTTATCTATCCAAATTATTTCGTCAACAGTATTCCTATCAAATGAATCAAACAAATTTTTCCAAAAAAAATTTCCCAAAAGCGTTATTTCATATTCTTGCCATTGCCCTGTTTTATAAAATGGAAGGGTGTTTCTAAACAATAAATAATCGCCAATATCATCAAGCCGGATGATCAATAACTTTTTATTATTTAGCTGATATTCTGGTAATGTTTTTTGATCCAACTTCCATGCTTCAAATTGCTCTAATAACTTTATTTTTCTTTTTTTTAATTGCTTTTTTCTTAACCAAACCGATACAAATCGAAACATGCAAAGTGTTTAATTGATTGATATTTTAATGAAAAACGGCCATAAATCTTTTCCAGAAATTTTTTATTTCAATAAAGAAAGGAAGCTGAGGTTCTTTCAATTCGCCATGAAATATTTGTCCTCTTTGCAAAAAATATTTTGTGAAAGTGCTTGATGTCATTTTCCATTTTGATATGAACATATAATATCCATTATTTTTTTTTATTCGCTTTACAGATGCAGAGCCGAAATGATAAACACGGCTTGTGCAAAGTCCTTTAAAATACCTCACACCATACTTCCAAAGCTTCATAGAAAAATCCGGATCAGAATACATACCCGGCGAAAACTCAATGCTGTAGCCGCCTACAGCGTCCCAAATATCTTTATGAACAATGTTTGGCGGCCAGGTTGCTCCTTGCCAATCAGCTTTTTTTAACCCTGAAAATTGATTGAGTAACTGTTCTTCATTAAAATTCTTAATACTTGTTCCAAAATCTTTTTCAATAGAGCAAATACTTTGGGCTTTAGGTTCGATTGCAGTTGATGAAAGAAAAAATTTATTATGCCCGATCTTTTGTATTTCATTAAATAAAACTTCATCCCACTTCGGACAAACATACATATCGTCATTAATGTATAAGATATAATCTGTCTCAACAAGTTTTCGGCATTCATTCAAAGCGAAACAAACACCGATATTTTTTTCACTGAAAGAAAAGCTTATATCTTTTTCATTTTTTACCCATGCAATAGTACCATCGGTGCCTTCATTTACGTGCACAATAATTTGATGGAGAAATGTTGAATTTTTACGTATACTGTCAATGCACAATTGCAGCAAGTCAAGATTATTCCATGTAGGAATTATAATAGAAAACTTTTTTTCTGTATTTATTTTAGCTGCCAATTTTACACAATAAATAATAAATTAATTACGATAACAAGGTATTATTTTTAATCTTATGAAGATAGCTGCTGTAGTTATTTTATATAATCCTAATGAAAATATTTCTTTGAATATTGCTTCCTATTATAATTATGTAGAAAAAATTTTTGTATTTGATAACACGGAAAAAAAAGTAAGTCTCCAATCAGTTTTTAATAAGCTTTTAAAGGCTGAATATTTTCATGATGGCAAAAATGAAGGCATTGCAAAACGATTAAACACAGCTTGCGAAATAGCAATTGAGAATAACTTTGACTGGCTTTTAACGATGGATCAGGATTCTAAATTTACAGAAGAAAATATAAAAAGTTACTTTGATTGTTTCAATTCGTTACCCCAAAAAAATAATACAGCACAGTTTGGAATAAAACATTTTATAAATGAAAAGAGCCCAAAAAGCTGCGCCAGCATGGCTTCTGATGATCTTATTACTTCAGGAACTTTATTAAATCTTGCATTGTATAAAAAAATCGGACCCTTTGATGAAAATCTTTTTATTGATTCCATTGATCATGATTACTGCATTCGCACAATTATTTCCGGCTATCAGAATATTCAATTCACTAATATTTTTTTAAAGCATGAGATGGGTGAAAAGGTTTATCGCGCATCAATAAAAAGTTTTTTTCTCATAAAAAAACACAAAGAGATTTACTCGCCACTTCGTTGCTATTACAAACTGCGCAATGTGCTGTATCTAGAAAATAAATTTCGAAAACATAATTTAGATTGTATTACAAGAATTAAAAAAGATGTGTTGCGACAAATAAAAGAGTGTTTGTTTTATGGAAGAAAACCGTTAAAATCTATTACATATCTAATTCGGGCCCGCAAAGATTTTACGAAAGGAAACATGGGAAAAATTAAATAATCTTTAAGAGAGTCGTAGCTTTTCTGACAACAATTTTATTTGCCAGCAAGCGATCAACCAAACAATAATTATAGGAATAATAATATCAAAACTGGTTTTGGAAAACGTTTGCGCAACAATTGCCTGAACGCTTTCCGCAGATAAATTTGGATCACCAATCATTATCATTATTATAATGTACAAAAGCACGATGAAAATGATCGCAAGGCTATATTTTATTGCAACTCCTACATAATTTTTCCTTCTTATCATAATTTCTTTTCCTGCAACACCGCCAAAAATACCCGTCAGTAAAAAAATAATTATCAGCATAATACCAAACTGGTAATTCAACTGGGTATTAAGAAAAAATATCACACCATTTGCAAAATCAACTCTTGTTTCTATTACTAGAAAAATAATTTCAAGCAATGCAAAAGCAATCAAGGTTGCAACAAAAGTTTTTCCAAAACCAATTTTTGAAGCAATTATTACATTCATATTTTTCATGCTGACATTTTTATTGCTTTATATAGACTGCAAACTCAAAAGCCTGCAACTCAACGGGCATAGGGTCTTCAAAAGAATATTCATTTCCTGAAAAAATATTTTTAAACTTTCCATTCAATTGTTCGTTAGATATTTCAAACTGCAGATCCTGCCAATCTGTAAAGTTCAATATCACTAACGCTTTGTCACTATCATTAACCAATAAATAAACTAAAACCTGGTCATAATATTTTGTCGGCAAAAAAAATATTTCCATTCCTTGTTGAAATGCTTTGCAACTTTTCCTTGCATTCAGCAACGTTTTATAAAACTCTTGAAGCAGTGGTTGTTCATCATTCCAATCAATCAAATCTTTATCAAAAAAATTCAATCTTTTATAATTCGGTAACTCCTGACCACTATAGATCAAAGGCATTCCCGGAAACGTACAAGTCAATACAGCAAAGGCTTTCGCAGCATTTCCATATTTTTCATATTCTGTTCCATTCCAGCTATTCTCATCATGATTAGAAGTAAAAAATATTTTCTGTGCACCTTGCGGATACTTCAAATATTTATTCAGCACATCATTCATTTGCTGCAAGGTATTTTGCTTTTTTTCAAACAGCTCACTAACATGCATCCATTCCCAGGCATACGTAACATCAAATACTTCATGATATGCCACAACCTCACATTCTGCAAGCCAGAGCAATGGTTTTACTGCATCACATTGCGTTCTTGCATCATGCCAGAAGTCAAGCGGCACAAGGTGTGCCATGTCGCAGCGAAAGCCATCTATATCACAGTCATTGATCCAAAATTTCATCGCATCTATCATTGCAATGCGCATGTTTTCATTACTATGATCTAAATCAACAACATCCTGCCAACCATTTCTTTCAGTATAATTTCCGTTCTCATCTTTTGCAAAAAAATCATCATGCTCGTCCATCCATTCATGATCGCAACCAGTATGGTTGGCAACCCAATCAATAATTATTTTCATTCCAAGCGCATGTGTTTCTTTCACTAAATTTTTAAAATCGTCCATCGTTCCAAACTCACTATTTATTTTTATATAACTGCTGCATGCATAATAACTGCCAAGTGTGCCCTGCCTTTTTTTTATGCTTATCGGCGTTATCGGCATCAACCATAAAATATCTACACCCATTTCTTTCAGTCGGCGAAGATGTTTTGCAAAAGCGCTGAAAGTACCGTCAATACTGTATTGCCGCACATTTACTTCATAGATGTTTGATGCATTTGCCCAGGATACTGTCGGAAAATTTTCACTCATTTATTGCGCGTTGACATTGTTGAAATTTTTTTTTGATACCAACTTTTACAACTCCGGTTAATCATCGTTGCGTCGCATTACGTTCATCTTTCTCTTTACTATTAAGCATGCGTTTCAAATATTTATTCTCACCTGATTTTCATTTATATCCATAATTAAAGTTGTGCATCTTACAACAAAGAAATACTATTATTGTAGTTCACATGTCACAAAATTTACCCGAAAGAAAAATAAATTTATTACAGGCCACAGCCATCAACATGACGGATATGGTTGGCATCGGGCCATTTGTTGTTTTAAGTTTTGTGGCGCAAACAATTGGCTCTCCAGCATTTTTATATGCCTGGATCGCAGGTGCTGTATTATCTATTCTTGATGCAATGACATGGAGTGAGTTTGGCGCAACATTTCCACTTGCCGGCGGCAGTTATAATTTTTTAAAAGAAGGCTTTGGAAAAAATTGGGGCAAGCTCATGAGTTTTTTATTTGTTTGGCAAACAATGCTGCAAGCCCCGCTGGTAATAGCTTCTGCAGCAATCGGCTTTGCACAATACTTCAGTTATTTAGTACCGCTGAATAACGTAACATCAAAAGTTGTTAGCGGCAGTGTTGTTGTTTTGATCGTGATATTATTATACAGAAAAATTGAAACGATTGGCAAGATCAGTGTGCTGCTTTGGCTTGGGGTTTTAATTACAATGGCATGGATAATTGGTGGTGGAATATTTCACGGCAACTTTTTAACACCAATTAAAAACATGAACGATGGCTTGCATTTTAATTCAGCGTTTGCAGCAGCACTTGGTTTTGCAAGCGTGAAAACTGTTTACAGTTATCTTGGTTATTATAATGTTTGCCATCTTGGTGGAGACATCATTAATCCGCAAAAAAATATTCCCCGCAGCATGATCATTTCTATCATCTGCATTGCTGCTTTGTATTTACTCATGAATATCAGTGTTGCTTCTGTGTTGCCCTTTAATACCATTACCTCAAGCAAATTTGTTGTCAGCGATTTTATAAAAACTATTGCCGGACCAACAGCAGCTTTGATCGCAACCGCATTAATTTTATGGGTTGCCTTTGCAAGTGTATTCTCTGCAACCCTTGGCTACAGCCGCATTCCGTACGCAGCAGCAAAGGATGGCGCATTTTTTAAAGTGTTTGCAAAAGAACATCCAACAAAAAAAATTCCGCATATCTCCTTGTTATTTTTAGGAACTGTTGCTTTTTGCCTGAGTTTGTATGTAAGGCTTGCAGATGCAATTTCTGCGATACTTGCCATGCGTATTATTGCACAATTTATCGGGCAGTCTGTCGGCTTATTTTTATTATCAAAAAGAAAAGGAAGAAATTTTTTCAAATGGAAAATGCCTTTATTTCCCTTGCCTGTTTTGCTTGCAATAATTATCTGGGCGCTGATATTTTATTCAACAAAAGAAATGATGAAATGGGGAATTGCAGTTTTATTACTCGGCGCAATTGTTTATTTCATTAAAGCGAAAGCAAAAAAAGAATGGCCGTTCTTCCAATAAAATATTTGCTTTAAAATTTTTGATTTGAATAAATAATAAATTTTGAACTGAAACTATAGTCCAATTTATATTCTGCAGATGAAAGGATTGCGACGCAACGATGATGCTATGAAATACAAATGTTGGTATCAAAATAAAAATATCAAAACAAAAAACTCTTCAAAAAATTTGAAGAGTTTCTATAAAATTCTCAATTATCAATTCTCCATTGTCAATTAACGTTTCATTCCCGGCATCAGCTTTCCCATCGGCATTTTATTCATCATCTTCATCATGCCGCGCATCTGTTCAAACTGTTTCATCAGCGCATTTACATCTTCCGCTTTTTTGCCGCAACCCTGTGCTATCCGTGCTTTGCGGCTTGGGTTGATGCTGTCAGGATTTGCTCTTTCAAACGGCGTCATTGAATGAATAATGGACTCAACACCTTTGAATGCATCATCACTTATTTCAACATCTTTTATCGCTTTGCCCATTCCCGGTATCATTCCCATCAGGTCTTTCAGGTTGCCCATTTTTTTTATTTGCTGCAACTGATCCAAAAAATCCTGGAAGTCAAATTGATTTTTGCGGATCTTTTTTTCCAGTCTTCTTGCCTCAGCTTCATTAAATTGTTCCTGCGCTTTTTCAACCAGCGAAGTGATGTCGCCCATGCCCAAAATTCTTTGCGCCATACGTTCAGGATAAAACACATCAAGCGTATCCATCTTCTCGCCGCTGCTCACAAATTTGATCGGTTTTTCAACTGTGTATTTAATGGAAAGTGCAGCGCCGCCGCGTGTATCGCCATCAAGCTTTGTTAAAACAACGCCGCTGAAATCAAGCTTATCATTAAATGCTTTTGCAGTGTTCACAGCATCCTGTCCCGTCATCGAATCAACAACAAATAAAATTTCATTTGGCTTCACTGCATCTTTCACATTCTTCACTTCCGTCATCATCACTTCATCAATTGCCAAACGACCCGCAGTATCTATGATGACAACATTTTTATTTTTGCTTTTCGCTTCTTTGATTGCATTCTGCACAATGCTCACCGCATCTTTATTTTCTCTTTCTGCATAAACATCAACACCAATTTGCGAAGCCAAAACTTCGAGCTGATCAATCGCCGCGGGACGATAAATATCTGCCGCAACAAGCAACGGAGATTTACCTTTTTTTGTTTTTAAATAATTCGCCAGCTTACCGCTGAAAGTTGTTTTACCCGAACCCTGCAAACCCGCGATCAGTATCACCGCAGGATTTCCCGTGATGTTGAATTCCGCTTCACTTCCGCCCATCAATTCCACAAGTTCATCCTTCACAATTTTCACCATCAACTGTCCCGGAGAAATGGCGTTGATCACTTTTTCACCCGTCGCTTTGTCTTTTACTTTATCGGTAAACTCTTTCGCAATTTTATAATTCACATCCGCATCGATCAGCGCGCGGCGAATATCTTTTATCGTATTCGCGATGTTCAGTTCATTGATGCGCGCCTCGCCTTTGATGTTTTTAAAGGCAGATTCTAAACGCTCCGTAAGATTATTAAACATGTTATTTCTTTAAAGATTTTTGAGCCATGCTGTATTGCTACTATCAAACGTACATTGGGCAATTTGCGTGTCAAAGCAGCAAATTGGAAACTCTTATACGTTCGCCTCAATACGCAGCAATATTCCACAGCCACATAATTTTCGGGCAGCAAAAATAGTAAAAAGAAGAAAGAAATTTTTCTAATAACTAATTATAAACTAATCTCCAGACTAAAGAAAAAAGATGAGAAGCAAAGCATCTCTTAAACATTACAAAAAAAACCCGCACAGTACGGGTTTCAAATAAAAGCATTCCAAAATCAATTACTGCTTCGCTGTCGCAGGACTTATTTGCGTATCAACTTCAGTAATTTTCGTTACAGGAAATCCGCCTTCTTTTCCATGTTCGCGTATCAGATCTTCGCTCGTTGCTTTGTATACACAAAAGATTTTATCATCCGTCACATAGCTTTGAATCCATTCAATACCGGGTCCCATGTTTTTCAATACGCTGCAGGATTTTTGTGAGATGCCTTTCAGTTGTTCAGGCGTTAATTGACCTGCACCCGGGATGTCTCTTTCAATCAAATAAGTTTTCATTGTTGTTGATTTATTTTTTGACGTGTCGGTTGTTGTTTGTGCCATTGATGTGTAACTGGCAAACAGCATGATGGCAATAATTAGGAGGCATTTTGTAATCTTTTTCATGATTTTAGTTTTATGTTTTTGAATAATCAAATCTACTATCATGAAACGCCTTAAGCCTATAACAAATCATTCAATAAATGAAAAACGATATAGTTCAAATCGTTCAATTAATGGTAAAATTAAATCGCAGAAAAAATAATCAATGCAGAAGATCGAGATAAGCCATCGGCAATAAACCGTATTTCTTTTTAAAACATTTTGTGAAGTATGAAGCGCTTGTGAATCCTGAGTCAAATGTTATTTGTGCAATATTATAATGTTGTTTTTTCATCAGCTCTTTCGCTTTTTCAAGCCTGAAATCTTTTAATAGAATATTGAGTGATAATCCTGTGAGCGAAATTGTTTTCCTGTATAATTGCGATGTGCTCATTGCCGTTGCGTGACAATAATCCGTGATGTCGAAATCTGCATCCTGCCAGTTTTCTTCAAGCTTGGTGAATATTAATTTCAATAAATTTTCATCACTCGGATTAAGTGATAAAAATTCATTCTTTTTATTTTGAAAAAAATCTTTCGCAACCAATTCTTTCACGCAAGATGAAACTGCAATTTGATTATCCTTTGCAATGCAACAAAGATTCATTGCGAATTGAATCGTATCACCAAAAAGTTTATTGCTTTTTTCAACAGGTTCGCCTGAGTTGATGCCAGCTTTAAATGCAAGCGCATCAAGGGTTTCAGCCTCTTTAATTGCTGACTGAATATTCAACGCGCAAGTTATTGCCTTTGATGCTGATGAAAATGAAATAATAAAATCACTACTCTGATGTTCCACTTCACGACCGCAATGTTCAGAAATATTTTTACGGATGATGTTATTATAAATATTAAAAAGCTCATTTGCTTTTTCAGCGCCGAGTTGATGCTTCAGCAAATTGATGTCGTTGGTTTTTGTGACAAGCAAAATGCGAAATGAAGGATCATGAAAAACCTTTAGTCCATCTTCTGTGATCTCTGCATTTTCAGGGTCATAAATGCGTCCTAAAAAAGATTCCACCAAAGAACTTTTTACTTCAATTATTTTATTGGGAATAAGCCCGTGCGCTTTGCCATGCATCTCTTCAACGGCTTTTTTAGTTGGTGCTTCGATCAAACAAAAAACATTTTCTCGCTTTTCATCAATCCAATAAGTCATGCACGTACAGCCATATTCTTCCTGGTGGAGCAGATCTTTTTGATGCGCATCCGCAACATTTTTTGCTTTCACACCCGGCACAATATGTACATCCATGTAAATAGGCATAATAAGTTTTGATATTTGATGAAGATAAATATTTTTCTCCGTTGCTATACAAACTTTGAAACATTCCATCAATTGCTCGCAGTGTTTATTAACTTGCTTTCATGATTTCCATTCCTCCATATCTAAAAAAGGGCGATTGCATTGGCATTGTTTGTCCATCAGGTTTTATGCTTTTGGAGAAAGTTGAAACATGCATCAAAACCTTGCAGCAATGGGGTTTTAAAGTTAAGGTTGGTAAAACAATCGGTAGTCAATTCAACTATTTTTCAGGAACTGATGAGGAACGTTTGAATGATTTGCAAACAATGCTTGATGATGAAAATATTAAAGCGATTCTTTGCTCGCGCGGTGGTTATGGCTTGAGCAGAATTATAGACAAGATTGATTTTTCTTCTTTTGTCAAAAATCCAAAATGGATTATTGGTTATAGTGATGTAACAATTTTGCAGGCACATATTTTTACAAACTTCAACATTGCTTCTTTGCATTCGCCGATGGCTGATGCTTTTAATAAAGGTGAAAATGAATTCATTCATTCTATCAAACTAAATTTAGTTGATGAAAAAATTTCTTATTCCTGCGAGAAAAATTCACTAAATAAAAAAGGAATTGCAAAAGGAAAATTGCTTGGCGGCAACTTATCGATCATCGCACATTTGATTGGTTCATCGTCTTCATTCAATACAGAAAATAAAATTTTATTCATCGAAGATGTTGGCGAATATATTTATAACATTGACCGAATGATGATGCAACTAAAACGTACAGGAATGTTGAAAGGCTTGCGCGCATTGATTGTTGGAAGCTTTACCGAAATGAAAGACACAACAATTCCTTTTGGACAAAATGTATATGATTTGATTTTTGACAAAGTAAAAGAATACGATTATCCTGTTTGTTTTGGTTTTCCTGTTGGGCATGTGAAAGAAAATTATGCACTGAAAATTGGAGTTGAATATGAGTTGAAAGTTGATGAAGAAGTTGTATTGAAAGAAATATTTTCCAAATAAATTATCACAACTCTTTCAGCATCCAGATACCGCAACCAAAATGTCCTGAATTTCCTAATGGTTTTTGTAAATATTTAAAACCACATTTTTCGTACAAGCCAACAGCCATATTTAATTCAGGCATGGACTCAAGATATATTGATGAAAAAGAAAATTCTTTTGCAGCTTCAAAACATTTCTCTATCAATAATTTTCCGAAACCTTTGCCACGAGCAGATTTCAGCAAATATAGTTTTACAAGCTCACAGCACCCATCCGGTAAATTTGGTGTTGGAAAAATTCCTGCTCCGCCAACAATTTCAGCATTTTCTTCAACAATAAAATATTTTGAATTTGATATTTGGAACAAAGAAAAAAGATCATCAGTTGTGGGATCAAAATAAACGGTTCCGGGTTTGTTCGCTTTAAATTCAGTCAACACTTCCCGAATGATCGAAGCAATTTTTTGATTATCACTTTTCTTAATTTCTCTCAAACTAAATTTCTCCATTTTTAAATAATATTCTAAGAGTAATCAAGTTTTTAATTCACCAGCAAGACAGGGATTGAAAGTTTGTGACGAACCTGCTCAACAGTTTCACCAAAGAAAAAATCTTTAATGCCTTTGTGATGATGCGCCCCGAGTACAAGCAGATCTGCTTTTGATTCTTTTACTATTCGCACAATCTCACTGATACGATTTTTATAACCAAGCGAGATCGAAACTTTGTAATGTAAATTTCTCAATTGCGAAGCATATAACTCAAGACGCTGCTTATCTTTTTCCGTTTCATAATCATCTGCTGAAGCACCGGAATATTTTGCAGAAACAGTCTCTACAACATGTAATAAAACATAAGCTGTATCTGGTTTTCCCTGGCTTAATGCATAAGCAATTATTTTTTCATCATTAGTTGAAAAGTCAAGTGACACTGCAATAATTTGTGTTTCAGGAACTGATAAATTTTGAAGCAATCTTTCTTCACTATGCAACCTGATGTTTGCTTTTTCTTTCCGTTTTTTAAGGATGGGCAAAAACGTCATCATTAAAAAAAGCCAAACAAAAATTATTGCAAAAATTATGATGGTAACCTTCACAACTAATGCTGCATTATTCCAATAACTCATTATTGATTGTGCGAGTAATTGCACATTTAAATAAATAAGTATTGCTGCGACAATCCACGCTAAAATTTTTATGTGAACTTTTATTACAAATTCACCCATTGTTTCTTTATCACTCACAAAATGTATAAGCGGAATTACTGCAAAGCCTAATTGCAAACTCAAAATAACCTGGCTGAATACGAGCAACGAATCAAGCTTTTGACTGCCAAAAATTATGACCGTTAACGCTGCAGGAATTATAGCAAGTAGTCTTGTAATTAATCTTCGCAGCAAAGGATTTATGCGCAGACTCAAATAACCTTCCATAACAATTTGCCCCGCTAAAGTGCCCGTCACTGTTGAGCTTTGGCCTGCTGCTATTAATGCAACAGCAAATAAAACCGGCGCGAGTTTATTGCCAAGCATTGGCTGTAATAATTTATAGGCATCTTCAATTTTAGCAATATTAATTTCTCCTGATTTAAAAAAAATCGTTCCTGCTAAAACTAATATAGCTGTATTAACAATAAATGCACCATTGAGTGCGATGCCTGTATCAATTAAATTAAAACGCAATGCCTGTTTTATCCCTTTCGCTCCGGGTTTTATTTTTCTCGTTTGCACCAATGCAGAATGTAAATACAAATTATGCGGCATTACTGTAGCACCAATGATTCCGATTGCAATATACAGTGCATCATGATTGAGCTTTGAAGGAATAAAGCCAACCATCACCTCACTAAATTGAGGATGTGCAAAAAAAATTTCTACAAAAAAAGACAATCCAATAATCGCAACAAGTGAAACAATAAAGGCCTCCATTTTACGAATGCCTAATTTCTGTAAATAAAATAACAAAAATGTATCAAACACAGAAAGTATTACACCATACACAACAGGCAATCCTGTTAACAAAAAAATACCGATGGCAAGCCCGAGCACTTCTGCAAGATCGCAGGCAGCAATAGCAATTTCTGCAATTACATACAGACAAATATTTACTGCTCTTGGATACTCTTCGCGGTTGGCTTGAGCAAGATCACGTCTTCTTACAATGCCAAGTCTTGCGCTTAAATTCTGCAACAGAAGCGCCATCAAATTGCTCATCAGCAAAACCCAGATTAATGCATAACCAAATTGCGAACCACCTTGCAGATCAGTTGCCCAATTACCGGGGTCCATATAGCCAACACTTATTAAATATGCAGGTCCTGCAAAGGCTAAAAACCTGCGCCAGCCTTTACTTGTATGCGTTGCGTCCACACTTTCATGCACATCACTTAAAGAATTTTCTGTATGATTATGTTCGATCATTAGTGGCTTAAAAAAAGTTTACCGGAAATATATTCCTTTACATTTGCGCAAATACTTTTTTTAAAATTTATCAAAAATACTTCAAGTATGTTACGCGTGGTTTATGGAGTTTTATTTATGATTTTTTTTATTAGCTGCGGTGAAAATAAACCTTCATTATCGGGCGACACACCTGTAAATGCAAAAGATTTTTTTAATTCATTTATAAAATTAAATACCCCTTTTGTTGTAGCAGACAGCAATAATCACAGCATTGAAGACACGACTGTTTTGTCTTACAGCGTGCTAACGCAATTTGTTCCTGACACTATTCTTGCAAAATTGATTGGAGAAAACAATGATAATTATTATGAAATAAAACCGATTGGCAAAATAGAAAAGCAAAATGAAATTTATTTACTCATCAATTTCAATCACAATAAAAAAACAACTTTAGTAACTTTTTTGTTTGATAAAAAATATAGATTTATTGCTGCGCTTGAATTATTTAATAACAAAAAAAATGACGGATACAAGCATTCTGTAAGCATTACAAACGAACCTACTTTTTTATTAAGCCGCGAAAAAACTACAGACAATCATTATTATTATACAAAGAATGGTTACGCATTTAATAAAGATGCAAATGGATTTATTTTAGTTGTGAATGACTCTAATGAAGATGCGGATAAAGCTGATGACATTGTAAATCCGATAGATACTTTGCCAAGAAAAAATAAATTCTCGGGAGATTATGCGCAGGATAAAAAAAATTTTATTTCAATTCGTGATGGAAAAAATAGCGGTGATTATATTTTCTTTGTTCACTTTGAAAAAGATGGCGGTCAATGTGATGGAGAATTAAAAGGTGAGATGAAAACTGTTGCAACAGACAAAACAATTTACCAGCAACCGGATGATCCATGTGTTATTGATTTTAGTTTTGAAAGCAAAAGTGTGTATATAAAAGAAGAAGGGAGTTGCGGAAATCATCGCGGAATAAAATGTTATTTCGATGATACTTATGGCAAAGTCAGCTCACTAAAAAAAACTAAAAAAACACAACAGACTGATTGAACATTACATAAAAATTTTTAAACCAACTAACATTTCTCATTAAATTAAAATTCGTTTATAATTTCTTTTTTCTTCCTAAAACATTCCGTGTAAAAAATACATCTCGATTTTTCAAATTATATTCGCACGCTTTTTATTCAAAAAAACAAAGCTAATTATGAATTTTAGAAATTACGAAGTTCCATATCAACCGACAGAGCAATATTCGAAAAGAGTGGCTTATTTCTCGATGGAGTTTGCAATACATCAACCCTTAAAAATATACAGCGGCGGTCTTGGATTTTTAGCCGGTTCTCATTTGCGCAGCGCATATGAGCTTCGTCAAAACCTAATAGGCATAGGCATTTTGTGGAAAAACGGTTATTATGATCAGGCAAGAAATCCTGACCAAACCTTGCAGGTAACCTGGATGGAAAAGATATATAGTTTTCTTGAAGACACCGGAATTAAATTTCAAATAATGATACATGATTCGCCGGTTTGGGTGAAGGCAATGTATTTAAATCCTGAAACTTTTAAGAGTGCGCCATTATTTTTATTGACAACAGATTTACCTGAGAACGATTATGTTTCTCAAACAATTTCTCACAGATTATATGATGCGAATGTTGCCACTAAACTTGCGCAATTTATTTTACTTGGCGTTGGAGGTGCTAAACTTGTTGATGAATTAAACTTCGCACCGGAGCGTTATCATCTGAATGAAGCACATGGTTTATCGGCTGCATTTTACCTATTGAATAAATTTAATAGTCTTGAAAAATTGAAAGAGCTTTTGGTGTTTACAACGCATACTCCGGAAGAAGCCGGCAATGAAAAACATGATATTTTTCTCTGTGAAAAAATGAGTTATTTCTGTGGAATGAATGTAGATGAAGTAAAAAGAATAACAGGGAATTATGACAATAGTTTCAATCACTCATTGGCTGCACTTCGCTTTGCAAGACTTGCGAATGGTGTATCGCAATTGCATGGAAAAGTATCGCGAGAGATGTGGAGTAAATATGAAAATATTTGCCCGATTATTTCTATAACGAACGCACAAAACTGGACGTATTGGGCAGACAAACAGTTGTATAAATTTATGGAAGAAGGTAATGAATGGAGCTTTGATGATAGAAAGAAACATTTGAAGAAAAGAGCCTTTGAAATTGTCGCAGACCAAACAGGAAAAATGTATAACAAAGATGTTTTAACGGTCGTTTGGGCAAGAAGATTTGCAGGTTATAAACGTGCAGATTTTTTAACTGAAGACAAGGAAAGATTTAATAAATTGATGACGAATAAAAAATATCCTATACAATTTATTTGGGCTGGAAAGCCCTACCCGTTTGATTATCCGGCGATATCACAATTCAACAATCTTGTGCAAATAAGCAAAGGATATAAAAACATGGCCGTTGTTATCGGGTATGAATTGACATTAAGCAAAAGATTAAAACAAGCTGCAGATGTTTGGCTTAATAATCCACGCGTACCGCGTGAAGCTTCAGGAACAAGTGGCATGACTGCAGCAATGAATGGCGCTGTAAATTTTTCTACCGATGATGGATGGATACCTGAATTTATCAATCATGGACATAACGGCTTTGTGGTAAAAATGGCCGACTATGCAAACATGACCGTGCATGAACAAGACAGTTATGATCTTGATGAAATTTATGACATTTTAGAAAAAGAAATTATTCCTTTGTACTATGAAAACTATGATACATGGAGGCAGGTAATGAAAAATGGAATGCGGGATGTTCGTTTTCAATTTGACAGCAACCGAATGGCTCACGAATATTACGAACAGTTGTATAAATAGTTTAAAGAATTTTATTTATAGAGATAGAATTTCAAAGCCGTTTTATAATTTTTAAATGATGTGTGCGTTGCCCGTCATCTAAGCTTATAATGCCTTTCACATCAATCTCATCAATTCTGACTTTGCCTGAGCAATGAATAATTTTGTTCTGATCGAGAACAATTCCGGTATGAACAATTCGTTCTTCATCATTATCAAAAAAAGCAATATCACCACAGATAGTTTCTTCTAACGAATTTACAGATTTGCCCTGAAGTGCCTGCTGGTAAGCATCTCGCAACAATTTCTTTCCAAACATTTTAAAAACCTGTTGCGTAAAACCGCTGCAATCCATACCGAATGAACTTCTTCCGCCCCATAAATAAGATGTGTTTAAAAATTTGTTTGTAATTCTTTTTATTTCTATCTCATCAAAATTTTTATCATCAATTCTGGTTTTATTTAAAGCTGGAAATTCAATTTTATATTTTCCAACAAAGCAATTTTCGTACATCGGTGTGCAAAGCGAAAGGCGCATTTCACTTCCATTTATTAAAGCAACCTGATCGTTTTCATCAGAATAATTTACAGGCTTTCTCATTGCAAAATCATTATCAATAAAAGTTACCTGGTTGCTTTGCACGAAGCCTTCATAAGCATCATCCAAACATTTCACTTTAAAAAAATCTTTACCGGATTCGATTATTTCTGCAGTTTCACAAAAGAGCAACTGGCTTACCATTTCACTTTTATGAGATGCTTCTTTGCGAAGCGGACAACAGGCAACAATGCAACTAACGTACTGCAAAATCAATAAATTTGATAATGAAAATATGGAATTAGTTTATAAAAGCATCTTTAAAAAAAAGGTTATGAAAAATTATGGACAGTAGAAAAATCGAATATTTTTCTGATAAAGAATTGCTTGAAAAATATTATGAAACTACTGATAATGCCTGGCTTGGAGCTTTGTTGCAGCGTTACACACTTTTGCTGCTTGGCGTTTGCATGAAGTATTTAAAAAATGAAGAGCTGGCAAAAGACAGCGTGCAACAAATTTTTTTAAAGGCAATAAATGAACTTGAAAAATATAAAGTAGCATATTTTAAAAGCTGGCTTTACATGGTTGCGCGAAATTATTGTTTGATGCAATTGCGCAATAAGCATGAAAAAAATATTGTACAGCTTAATGAAAATTTCAAAGAAGAAACAATTTTATTACAGGAAAAAAAAGAAAAAGAAATATGGCTGAACGTTATGGAATCATCGCTTGACGAGTTGAGTGATGAGCAGCGAAATGCTGTATCATTATTTTATCTTCAAAAAAAATCTTACGCTGAAATCAGCGCTATCACAGGCTTTTCGCAGATGCAGGTAAAAAGTCAAATACAAAATGGAAAAAGAAATTTAAAAATATTAATAGAAAAGAAAATGAAGAATACCAATGAATGATGAAGAAAATATACAAAATGAAAATGAGTTGAATAATGAACAACTTATTAATTATCTGAAAGGAAAGTTATCAGAAGAAGAAAATCATAAGATAGAAAAAACTATGCTTGATTCTGATTTTGTAAATGATGCCGTGGAAGGTTTACAATCTTTTTCTCACGAAAAAAAATTAGATGATTATGTAAAGCAATTAAATAAAAATCTTCATGTACACCTTGCTTCAAAAAAATATCACAAAAGAAAAAGAAAGATTGACATGCATTGGATCACACTTGTTACTATTGTGATTTTAGCTGTTTGCCTGATCGCTTATTTTATTATAATAATTGAAAAAAAATAATTATTCACTATCCGGAACAACAGGTTTTTGCCTTGCTTCTGCATCCGCATGTAACTGTTCTAATTTCTTTTTTCCATAAGAAATTTTAGAGATCGTATAGAACAAAACCGGCACGATAAATATTGCCAAACCAGTTGCAGCAAGCATTCCTCCAAGCACCGTCCAGCCAATGGTGTTGCGGGCTACAGAGCTGGCACCCGAAGCAAGCGCCAAAGGCAATACGCCTAAAATGAATGCAATGGATGTCATCAAAATCGGTCTCAGACGCAACTTGACTGCTTCAAGAGTTGCTTCTAAAATATCTATTCCCCTATCAACTCTTTCTTTTGCAAATTCAACAATTAAAATCGCATTTTTTGCAGACAGACCAATCAACGTAATCAAGCCAATTTGTGCATAAACATTATCCGTCAATCTTGATACAATAATAAGCGCAAGTATTGCCCCCAACATACCGATCGGCACAGCAAGCAACACAGAAAATGGCACAGCCCAGCTTTCATATAATGCGGCTAAGAAGAGGAATACAAACACGATGGATAATGCAAAAATATAAACAGCGCTTGACCCTGATTTTAATTCCTGTAAACTCAAACCTGAAAATTCATATCCATAACCTTCAGGCAATTTATCTCCCACGCGTTTTATTGCTTCAAGTGCCTGACCGCTGCTATAACCAGCCTTTGCGCTGCCATCAACTTCTGCACTTCGATAAATATTAAAGTGCGAGATCAATGGAGCAGTTTCCGTTATCTTATAACTTATGATAGAACTTAATGGTATCAACTGCCCGGCAGAATTTTTTACATAATAACTTTTTATGCTGTTAATGTCATTTCTGAAAGCAGTGTCAGCTTGCGCTACAACATAAAAGTTTCTTCCGTAAATAGTCAGCTGGTTAATATAAGTGCTGCCCATATACATCTGCATAGTGTTGTAAACGTCCGCAAGATTAAGTCCCAGCTTCTTCGCTTTATCTCTGTCAACATCAACTTCATAACCCGGCGTAGCAGCTGAAAAGAAAGTAAAAGCACCCTGCGGACTCTGATCAATTTCAGGTTGCTTCTTCAGTTCAGCAACAAAATTACTTACCACTTTCGCAAAAACATTTATACTGTCGTTCGACTGTCTTTGTTCAATCTGAACACTAAAACCCCCGGCGTTGCCCAAACCGGGAATTGCCGGCGGCTTTACAACCACGGCTCTTGCCTGCTTAACTCTAGCAAAGCGTTTATTTAATTCTGCAACAATGCCATCAATTTTTTCTGAATCACTTGTCCTTTGATCCCAGGGCTTCAACTGCATGAAAATACTGCCACTGTTTGATTTTGTACCACCCGTTAAAAAATTCAAACCTCCCAATGCTGCAGTATGAAGAACACCGGGAACGGTTTGCGCGAGTTTCATCATGCTATCCAAAGCAGTTAAACTTCTTGTTGTTGAACCTGCTTCAGGAATTTCATAAGAAATCAAAATACGTCCGTCATCTTCGGTAGGAATAAATCCTGTTGGTTTTGTTTTGAATAAGATTCCGTCAGCAATAAAGATGCAGACAAGTAAAATGATTACAAGCGGCGCTCTTTTAATCCATCCCTGAACACCTGATGTATATTTATGGGTGAATTTTTCAAAGCCTGTATTGAATTTATAAAAAAACTTGTTTAATCCTTTTGAATTCTCGTCAATATGATGTGGCTTTAATAAAAGGCTGCATAATGCAGGTGTTAAAGACAACGCGATGAATGCAGAAATCAATACTGAAATGGCAATGGTAATGGCAAACTGCTGGTATAATCGTCCCACGATTCCGGGAATAAAACCAACTGGTACAAACACTGCCGCAAGAATTAGTGCAATAGCAATTACCGGAGCCGTAATGTCTTTCAAAGCCTTTGCTGTCGCTTCTTTTGCAGAAATTCCTTCTGTATCAATATAATGCTGCACAGCTTCAACCACAACAATGGCATCATCCACCACAATACCTATTGCCAGTACAAAACCAAACATGGTTAAAGTGTTTATAGTAAAACCAAGCGGTATAAAAAATATAAAAGTTCCCACAATGGCAACAGGAATAGCAAGCACCGGAATTAAAGTGGAACGCCAGTTTTGCAGAAAAAGAAATACGACAAGTGTAACAAGCCCCAATGCAATCAATAAGGTGTTTACCACATCATGAATTGAAACTTTTACAACCGTTACAGATTCAAAAGGAACTACGTAACCAATATCTGCAGGAAAATATTTTTTCATATTGTCCATAGCTGCATAAACACCTTCAGCAGTTGAAAGTGCATTGCTGCCTGGCGCCTGGTACACCAATAAATAAGAAGCTCTTTTACCATCTACAAATGAATTGGAAGTATAACTTACTTTACCAAGCTGCACGCGGGCTACATCTTTTAAATACACTACAGAATTGTCCTGCGGATTTGAACGAACCACAATATTTTCAAAATCTTTTTCAGTAGTAAGACGGCTGTTGGTAAAAACGGAAAACTCAAATGCAGACGATGAGTTTTGCGGCGGCGTTCCCGTAGAACCCGCAGCCACCTGGATGTTTTGTTCGTTGATAGCATTTTGAATGTCGGAATACGTAAGTCCAAGCTGCGCCATCTTATCTGTTTCAAGCCATATGCGCATACTGAAATTATCTGCACGGCTGAACACATCACCTACTCCCGGTACACGGAGCAATTGGTCGCGTACATAAATATTTGCATAGTTATCCATGAAAGGAATACTGTGCGTTCCTTTGGGCGAATAAATGGCAACAAGCATTAAGATACTGGGGTTACGTTTCAATGTAGTGATGCCTAATTTCTGAACTTGCGTTGGTAAAGTTGGTGTGGCAATGCCAACACGATTTTGAATATCCAGCGCAACGATATCAGGATTGGCGCCAATATTTAATGTGGCAGTTATTTGCGAAGTACCGTTGTTAGAACTGTTGCTTTGCATATAAGTCATGCCTGGCACACCATTCACTTGTGTCTCAATCGCTGTAGTAGTTGTTTGTTCAACAGTCTGCGCATCAGCGCCTGTAAAGTTGCTGGTGATCTGAACAGTTGGGGGCGTAATATCCGGATATTGGCTAATGGGCATGCTCATGATAGCCAATGTTCCTACCATTAATATTACTATAGAAATTACAATAGCCGTAACTGGTCGCCGTAGAAATATATTTGATGACGTTTCACTCATAATCTCTTTTTTAAACTCAGCATTATTATTATATGCTGAGTACTCATCTTTCTTTTCTTTTATTCAAATTCAAAAATTAATTATTGCTTTTTGACTGCATTTCCTGTCGCCATTCCTTTAGGCGGACCTACTTGTATAACTGAACTGTCTTTTAATTTTTGAACACCATCTGTTACTATTATGTCCCCCGGTTCGAGTCCTGATTTTACCACAACCATTCCGTTTATTTTATCTCCCAATTGCACTTTTCTTTGCAATGCAATAGTGTCTTTAACCAAATAAGTAAAATATTCGCCCAGCTGTTCTACAACTGCTTTGTAAGGAATCATTAATGTATTTGGGCCGCTTTTATTTTCAACACGTACATTGCAGGTAACACCTACTTTTAATAATTTTTGTGCATTGGGAAATGTAACTCTTGCCCGAATAGTTCCCGTTGTAGGATCAACCGCGCGGTCCAATAAAATAATATGACCGGGATGAGGATAAATAGAACCATCAGGAAGAGTAACTGTAAAAGTTGAGTCCTCTGTACTTGTTCTTTTTTCAAGCAACTCAGTAAATTTTGGTATTAAAGATTGATCAACACTCATGTCTGCCGCAATTGGATCGTCGGTAGAAACAGTATTCAATAAAGTTTGAGGATAAACGGAAGTGCCCACTTTAACTAAAGAAATTCCAATTGTTCCGTCAAAGGGTGCATATATAGTTGTATATTTTAAGTTGGCTGAAACTGATTGCACATTTGCCTGCGATGCCATAACCTGTTTTTTTGCAGCTTGTAAATCAGCAACTGCATGATCGAGTATTTGCTTTGCAATTGCATCCTGAGATGCTAATTGCTGATAACGATCAGCATCTTCTTGCGCTTTGGCAAGGTTGGCTTTTGAAACTTCCAGATCAGCCTCAGCCTGGTTTACTGCGCCTTCGTATTGCTGTTGATCTATTGTGTACAGCTTTTCTCCTTTGTAAACATGGTCGCCATCTTTAAAAAATATACCTGTGATATTACCTGAAACCTGCGGCTTGATATCCACCTGGTTTAGGGCAGTTATTGTGGCAGGATATAAATCATAAAAAATTGAACTACCTTCTTTAACTGAATCGATATTTACAGGAATTTTTGGCGGTCCTGATGGCGGCGGAGTCTTTTTGCCGCAGGATGTTAATGTAGCAAAAACAACCACTGCAATTAAATATTGAAAACTCTTTTGTAACATATAAAACTTTTTATGTGCTCTGTGGGTTCTAAAATATTTTTTATTAAAGGCTGAATTTTCAATTTTAATTGCTAATACTGAATAGTGCCTAATGCTTTTTGCACATCAAATCTGCTGCTTAAAACATTATACAACGCATTGGTATAATTCACTTCCGATGTGCGCAGATCAGTTTGAGCAGTTATCACATCCAAATAAGTTTTTATTCCTGCTTTATACTGCAGTTGTATTGTATTATAAACATCAGTAGCAAGATCAAGATTATCCTTTAATAAATAGTAATCATTCAAATTACTTTTATAGGTTGCCATCGCATCGGTGTATTCAGTATTTATTTCAAGCTTTAAAGAAAAAATATCAAAATCTGTTCTTTGCAATTGCAATTCTGCAACGCGTATATCCTGTGTTCTCTTTCCACCCTGAAATATTGGAAATGCTAAGGTTAAACCTGCATAAGAGTTTGGAAAACTTGAGCCATATAATTTTGAAAATTGGTTATTGATATATCCTAAATTATAATCGCCAAAAGCAGACAGAGATGGAATGTAAGCCCACTTATAGTATTTTAAATTTTCGCGAAGCAAGCTTCTTTGCGTTTGCAATAATTGGTATTCTATCCGGTTTTGAATATTGAAAGTTTGATTAGTATCAATAAATGCTTCGCGCTGCATTTCAAGGCTATCATATTGCAGCTGCAGATCATGCTCAGGAGGATAACCCATTTGTTGTTTTAGAACAGCATATTTTGTTTTCAAACTTTCTTCATATTGTTTTTTTTCAGCCTTTGCATTATTCAATGCAATGGTTGCTTGCTTATAATCTACTTTATCCACAATGCCGCCCTGGTATTGATTATAAGCGTCTTTCAAACTGCGCTCGAGACGCACAATATCTTCATCCGTTAATTGAATTTGCTTTTGTGTCAGTAACACATCATAAAATGCTTTGGCAACATTTACAGTTACATCTATTTTATTGCTGGATGTTGTTTGCCTTGCACGAAGACGCACATCATTTGCTGTTTGGCTTGCCAGCAAAACATCTCTGCTAAAAATATTTTGCGTAGCAGAAAATCCAAGATTAGAAACATTATTTACACCCTGAGGAATATAACTTCCTTCGAAGTATGTTGAAGGCAATTGAAAATAATGCTCGTAAGAATAACCAAAATCTATTTGCGGATACCACTGAGACAATTGGCTTCTTATCTGGTGCTCGGTTATTTGCTCATCAATAAGAGATTGCTGTATGGCAGGCTCATGCTGCAATGCATACTGTATGCAGCTTTGCAGCGATGCAGCTTGTAATAATGAATCATTTTTATTTTGCCCAAATAGACTAACAGCACAAAAAATATTTACAATGAAAAATAAAAGTTTGCCCATAAACGATCTGCTTATTCCTACATTCAAATTTTTCGATAACGTTACCATGAAAAAATTAAGCATGAAATTGCAAATGTAACGCCAAAGCAAGAAAGTTAGTCAAACGTTTGTTTAATTTTTTTTGAAAACATTATTTTCTTCTTCTCTCGAAAATGGTTTTCTTTGAAATCCATCTTCAAAAAATTTATGAAAATAACATACTCGCTTTTACTCTGCTCACTTTCATCTTTCATTTTTGCACAGCAAAATTTACCTGTAGCACGCAACATACAAGATGCTTATAATAAGCATACACGCTCAGTTGAAGGCGCACCGGGCAAAAATTATTGGCAAAATTTCGCGTCTTACAATATCAACATCAGCTTCGCACCAATAACCAGGATTATTTCTGGAACTGAAGAAATTACTTATACAAATAATAGTCCTGATACCTTAAAAGAAATTTGGTTTAAGCTTTATCCAAATTTTTACAAACAAGGTTCTGACCGTGATATGATAATAAGCAGTAATGATGTCAGTGAAGGTGTGAGAATAGAGAAAATGATAGTTGGAGATGAAGAAAAAAGTGCTGACGATATTATAATTGAAGGAACAAATGCGCATACTAAAATTAAACCCCTTCTTCCTAAACAGCAACTAAAATTTACTGTTTCATTTTCTTATGTTTTAAATAAAACCTCTCATGTAAGAACAGGAATGGTTGATGATGGTAGTGCCTTCATTGCGTATTTTTTTCCACGCATAGCAGTATATGATGATATAGATGGTTGGAACAAATATCCATACATCGGCAGTCAGGAATTTTATAATGATTTCTGCGATTTTAATGTTGCTGTCACAGTTCCCGAAAATTATATTGTAAACGCAACAGGTACTTTACAAAATGCAAATGAAGTGCTTGCTCCCGAAATTGCACAACGCATAAATGCTGCAGAACAAAATGATGGTATTACCAAGATCATTGATACCATTGACTTACAGCGCGGAAATATAACTAAGCAAAGCGAAACAAATACCTGGAAATTTCAGGCAAAAAATGTTACTGACTTTGTATTTGCCACAAGCAATCATTATGTTTGGTACGCAAGTAGCTTAGTAGTTGATCCTTCTATGCAAAGAAGAACAAGGGTTGATGCAGTGTTCAATCCTAACCATAAAGATTATTTTAATGTGGTTGATTATGCGCGACAAACTGTGAAGGCGATGAGCTATAATTTTCCTGCATATCCATATCCATATCCACACGAAACAATTTTTGACGGGCTTGACCAAATGGAATATCCAATGATGGTTAATGACAACCCGCTTGATGAAAAAGCAAGCGAAATAGAATTAACAGACCATGAAATTTTTCACACAATGTTTCCATTTTATATGGGCATCAACGAAACAAAATATGGATGGATGGATGAGGGCTGGGCGACAATGGCAGAGTGGCTTATTTCTCCAATGATTGACAGCACAATTGTAGATGATTATGGCGCGAAAGAAACAAGTAAATATGCAGGTGATGAAATCGATTTGCCTATCATGACATTAAGCACAGAAATTTCCGATCCAACTTATTTTCTTAATTGTTATCCCAAACCTGCGCTTGGATATTTTTATGTAAAAGACATGCTCGGCGATGCGCTTTTTATAAAAGCGCTGCATCATTATATTGATGAATGGCATGGAAAACATCCAATGCCTTATGACTTTTTTAATTGCATGAATGAAGGATCTGGAAAAAATTTGAATTGGTTTTGGAAAAGCTGGTTCTTTGATAACGGTGTTCCTGATTTAGCAATAGATAAAGTAACAGTCAGCGGAAATACTTGGTTAGTAAGGGTTTCAGCGAAAGGCAGTAAACCTGTTCCAATAGACCTTACCATTTATTTCAAAGATGGAACAACACAAAAAATTCATAGAAGCATTGAAGTTTGGGAAAATGGAAATTCATCAACCTCAATTTCTTTTACTGCAAATAAAAAAATAAATAAAATAATTTTAGGCGCTTTGCGCGATCCTGATAGTGACGAAGCAGATAATATTTGGGAAAATAAATAATGAAAAATATTTTCTTGTAGATGCAAAAAAAAAATGTTGATATTCTTTTTGAAGAAGAGAATTTTATTGCACTGAATAAACCCGCCGGCATGTTAAGCATTCCGGATAGAATACAAAGCGAACCATCTTTAAAAGATTTTTTAAAAGAAAAATATGGTGAAATATTTACTGTTCACCGGCTCGATAAAGGAACGAGCGGCGTAATAATTTTTGCAAAAAATGAAGCAACGCATAAACAACTTTCTCAAATTTTTGAAACCAGGAATGTTGAGAAAGTTTATTTCGGATTAGTGCAGGGAAATGTTGCAAAACAAAGCGGAAGCATACATGAACCTATTGCCGAACATTTTTCAAAAAATGGAAAAATGATGATTCATGCAAAAGGAAAAATTGCGTTAACCGATTACGAAACCGTTGAAAAATTTCGATTATTTACATGGATGAAATTCAAAATTCATACAGGAAGAACGCATCAAATTCGTGTGCACATGCAGGATCTTGGCAATCCTATTGTTTGTGATGAATTATATGGAAACGCAGAGCCTGTCTATCTTTCAAAGATCAAAAAGAAATATAACTTATCAAAAAATGAAGAAAATGAAAAACCTATTTTATCAAGACTTGCCTTGCATGCTGCTTCATTAAAATTTCAATTTAATGAAAAAGATTTTTTTATTGAAGCGCCTTTACCTAAAGATTTGAAAGCTTTATTGCAGCAACTAAGAAAAAACTAATCATTAAATTAAAAATATTTTCTCCTCAGTTATCAAAGTCATTTCTTCATTTCTTTAAACGCATTGATCAATCCATTAGTTGAAGAATCATGCGCCGTTACTTCATTATTATTTTCTAATTGTGGTAAAATCCTTCCTGCCAATTGTTTTCCTAACTCAACACCCCATTGATCAAAACTGAAAATATTCCAAATTAATCCCTGCACAAAGATTTTATGTTCGTAAAAAGCAATTAAACTTCCGAGAGAGTATGGCGTAATTTCTTTTAATAAAAAAGAATTCGTAGGACGGTTGCCTGCAAAGGTTTTGAAGGGAACAAGCTTTTTTATTTCAGCAGTTGTTTTATTCATCGATTTCAATTCTTCAGTTACTTCTTTTTCATTTTTTCCATTCATTAAAGCTTCAGTTTGTGCAAAAAAATTGCTTAATAATTTTACATGATGATCACCAATGGGATTATGGCTGATCGCCGGCGCAATAAAATCACACGGAATAATAACAGTGCCCTGGTGAATCAATTGGTAAAATGCATGTTGTCCATTCGTGCCCGGTTCACCCCAAATTACAGGTCCGGTTTTGTAAGAAACATCGTTGCCGCTTCTGTCAATATGTTTGCCATTGCTTTCCATATTTCCCTGCTGAAAATAAGCCGGAAAGCGATGCATGTATTGATCATAAGGAAGAATGGCTTCGGTTTGCGTGCCAAAAAAATTCGTGTACCATAAGCCAACAAGCGCCATGATAACAGGAATATTCTTATCAAATTTTTCAGACTTAAAATATTCGTCAACTGCATAAGCACCGCGCAATAATTGCTCAAAATTATCATAGCCAATACTCAATGCAATGGATAACCCAATCGCACTCCATAAAGAATAGCGGCCACCAACCCAATCCCAAAATTCAAACATGTTTGCAGGATCGATGCCGAACTTTTGCACTGCTTCTGTATTAGTGCTTAACGCAGCAAAATGTGATGCAATATATTTTTCATCCTTTGCAAAACTCAAGAACCATTCGCGTGCAGTTTGCGCATTTGTCATGGTTTCCTGCGTAGTAAATGTTTTGGAAGCAACTAAGAATAATGTTTCATCAGGTGTTATTTTTCTCAAGGTTTCTGCAATGTGTGTTCCGTCAATATTGCTGACAAAATACGGTTGCATTCCATCAAGCCAGTAAGGTTTTAAAGCTTCAGTTACCATTGAAGGTCCGAGATCGCTTCCGCCAATACCTATGTTCACAATATATTTTATTTTCTTGCCGGTAAAACCTCTCCAATTTCCACTATGTATCGCTTCACAAAATTTCTTCATGTGTGCTAAAACCCTTTGTACATCAGGCATTACATCTTTACCATCACTCATCACGGGTTTACCTGAAAAATTTCTTAATGCAGTATGCAAGACAGAACGACCTTCCGTTTCGTTGATTTTTTCACCGCTAAACATAGCATCAATTCCTTCGCGCAGTTTGCACTCGTCAGCAAGCTGCAGCAACAATTGAACTGTTTTTTGATTGATGATATTCTTAGAATAATCAAATAAAATATTTTCGAAACGTAGGGAAAATCTTTCAAATCTTTTTTCATCATTCTTAAAAAGAGTGCGCATTTGCATACGCTGCATCTCTTCTTCAAAATGCTTTTTTAAAAGAAGCCACGCTTGTGTATTTGTGGGATTAACTTTTGGAAACATGCTGTTCTACAATTTATAATTAAATATTATTGATCTCTTCAATTGCTTCATTTATCATATCTGTGTTAACATCAAGATGCGTTACAAACCTGACCTGGTAAGGTGCTAACGCAATTGCAAGAATATGTTTTTCCTTTAGTTGCTGAATAAAATCTTTTGTATCAAACCAATCATGCACATTAAAAATGACGATGTTTGTTTCAACCGGAAAAATCTCTTTTACAAATTCTTTCTTCGCCAAAGCGCTTTCCAACATTTTTGCATGTAAATGATCTTCCTTTAATCTTTCAATATTATTATCTAATGCAAAAATACCAGCAGCAGCAAGCACTCCAGCCTGTCTCATTCCACCACCAAAGACCTTTCTTACTCTTCTTGCTTTTAATATAAAATCTTTTTTCCCAAGTAATAAACTTCCTACAGGCGCGGCCAAACCTTTGCTTAAACAAACGGAAATACTATCAAATATCTTTCCGTAATCCGCTGCTTTTTCGTCATGCGCAATAAGTGCATTAAACAATCGTGCGCCATCAAGATGCAGCTTTAAATTATTTTCATCACATACCTTTCTTATCTTTTTTATTTCCTCACGATCATAACAACTTCCGCCGCCGCGATTGGCAGTATTTTCGAGTGAAACCAAAGATGAATAAGCCTTGTGAACATCATTTTTGTTATTGATGTTTTCCAAAACCTGCGCTGCAGTTATTCTTCCATAATTTCCTTCGATCAACTTTACGGAACATCCTGAATTGAATGCAATGCCGCCGCCTTCGTATTGATAAATGTGGGATAATTTTTCGCAGATAACCTCGTCGCCGGGCTGCGTGTGGCATTTAATTGCAATCTGATTTGTCATAGTGCCGCTTGGACAAAAAATTGCCGCTTCCATTTCAAACATAGCAGCAGCCTTATTTTCGAGTGTATTTATTGTTGGGTCTTCGCTAAAAACATCATCGCCAAGTTTAGCGTGAAACATTGCTTCACGCATTTCTTTCGTAGGTTGGGTTACGGTATCGCTACGCAAATCGATCATCGCCGCGAAGGTAGGGCAATTTGAAAAATTGAAGATTTGATAATTGGTATTGATTAAAATTTATAAGTTTCTTTCATCTTCAAGTCTCCAGTTTTTAAATCTTCAATATCATTTTAAAGCAAAAACAATACTTGCTTCAAACTCAATTTTTATTTTTTTAAAATCAACACTCATTGCAGGAGTCTGATCATCTGCATTTGCAATTTTAGCCATATTATTATACATCATTGGTCTCGGCTGTGGGTTTTCATCCTGCGATATTGGTTCATTAATAGTGATAACGTCGCCAAGCTGTGCTCCTGCTGCGTTTGCGAGATATGTTGCTTTTTCTTTTGCATTTTTTATTGCTTCAACCTTCATTTCTTTTGCCATTTCATTCATCTTGCTGTAATCAGTTTTTGCAATGAAAAAATTTTGCGTTGCTTCATCATCCATTTTATTAACTAACTGATCCATTTCTGCTGTCGTCGCAACTTTTACCCAATAAGTTATTCCCGCTTTCATATCAGGATTCTTTTTTTTGTTCTGCTGATACCACCAATAATTTCCATCCCAACCTGAATAACTTTCTACCACAACATCCGTGTCTGCAAGCCCAAGGTTTTTGCAGGCAGCAAGAAAATTATTTTTAATTGATTCGATGTCAATTTTGTCGCCATTCTTTTTTGTGTATTCACGCAATTCTATTTGAACATATATTTCATCAGGAGTTACTTCAATTTCTGAATGTCCGTTAACAGTGATCGTTTTTTGTACCGGCATGTTTGATTGTGCATTTGCCGAAATAAATATTGTTGCAGTTAATAAAGTGACAAATATTTTTTTCATGATGTTGATTTATTTATAAGATGCCTGAAAATAAAAACTGCATACAGGCATTTTTATTACAACAGTTAGTTAACGTTTAAATTTTAAAAACTTCTTGTTGCTGGATGTTCTTTATAAATTCGGATAAAACAAAGCCTTCAATTCATTCGCATCGTCGGGTTTCATCTTTCCACCGAGTATTAAACGCACTTGCCTTCTACGTAAAGCCCCATCAAACAAAGCTTTTTCTTCATCACTTTCGGCAATTAATGCCGGCACTTTTCTGGGCTTGCCATTTGGGTCAAGCGCCACAAAAGTGAAGTACGCTTCATTGCTTTCGTATTTATATTGATGGATAGAATCCTCCCCCCAAACTTTCAAAAACACTTCCATTGAAGTATTAAAAGCACGCGTAACTTTTGCTTCAATATGAACAATATTTCCAAGCTTTATAGGATTTTTGAAACTGATATTGTCAACGCTTGCCGTCATACATGGCGCATTAGAATGCTTGACAGCACTGATTCCGGCGGCAATATCCATCCAATACATTAATCTTCCTCCCATCAAATTGCCGAAAGTATTGGTATCGTTCGGAAGTACCAGTTCATTCATTACAATAAAACTTTCGTTTGCCTTTCTTGTCATCATTTTATTTAGTTTGAAAAATAAACGCTGCAAAGATAAGCTGTAGCTAAGACAGGGATTATTCAAGAATTTTAAACTGAAATTATTCTTTCAATTGCCTTTTATACATCTGTATAGTATTTTGAAATCCTAAATAAATAGCATCACAAATAAGTGCATGACCAATTGAAACTTCATCAAGAAAAGAAATATTTTGTTTGAAGAATTTTAGATTATGTAAGTCAAGATCGTGACCTGCATTAATTCCAAGATGCAATGCCTGTGCACGTTTTGCAGCTATCACATAAGCTTCTATAGATTTTTTTTTATCTGCAAAAAAACCTTTTGCATAGGCTTCTGTATATAATTCTATGCGGTCAGTGCCTGCATCAGCCGCAGCCTCAATCATTCTTATATCAGCATCAACAAAAAGCGATACACGTATGTTTTCTTTTTTGAAAACCGTGATAATATTCCTTAAATAATTTTTATTTTTCACAGTATCCCATCCATGATTACTTGTTAACTGATCCAAAGCATCGGGCACAAGTGTTACCTGCGTTGGTTTTACTTCCAGAACAAGATCAACAAATTTATTTTCTGTGCAGTTTCCTTCAATATTAAATTCTGTGGTGATAATCTTTTTTATTTCACGCACATCATCATACCGAATGTGTCTTTCATCAGGTCTTGGATGCACTGTAATGCCATCTGCACCAAATTGCTGGGCATCAACAGCAGCCTTAATTACATCAGGATTATTGCCTCCACGGCTGTTTCTAAGTGTTGCAAATTTGTTTATGTTCACTGATAATTTTGTCATCAAAAAAATTTATTTTAAGCTAAAAAATCTTGGCGCAAAGTTTGTCAATTAGATATTATTAAAAAAACCTAAAAAGCATATTATGAAAAAGATTTTAATTAGTTCATGTATTATATTATCCGCGATTGTTTTTAATGCCTGCAACAATGGGAATAATAATAAAGACAGTGTTGACAGCGCAAAAGATGCGAATTCTCAAAAAATGGATAGTTCATCCACTAATTCTACAACAGATTCTTCTTCTTCAACGACAGCGACCACAACACCGGCCTCTACTACGCCTGTTGATAAGGATGATGCTGATTTTGCAGTAAATGCAGCAAATGGAGGAATGGAAGAAGTGCAAATGGGACAATTAGCATCCCAAAATGCAATGAACCAACGAGTAAAAGATTTTGGCGCAATGATGGTTAAAGATCATTCCGATGCCAATAATAAATTAAAAAGCTTAGCCGCTTCTAAAAACGTTACGTTACCTGCAACTATAAGTAATGATGCACAAAAAGACTATGATAAGCTATCTAAGAAAACAGGAAAAGATTTTGATAAAGCTTATATTGATATGATGGTGGATGACCATAAAAAAGATATCAAAGACTTCCAAAAAGAAGCGCAGAATGGCAAAGATCCGGACATTAAAAATTTCGCTTCTACTACTTTACCAACGTTACAGATGCATTTGGATTCAATTGAGGCAATAAAGAAATCTACTAAATATTAATAAGCATAAATGACTATTAAAAAAGGACGCATGTAAATGTGTCCTTTTTTGTTTATCAATGCTTATTTTTTTCTACAAATTATACTGCTGATTCCTCTTCGGTAGTTTCTTCATTTTCAGGCAAATCAAGGTCTTCGCCAAACTCATCATCTTCCAAACCTTTTTCTTCAAGCAATTCTCCATCATTATCCATATCATCCAGCGCCGCATTCTTTACATCTTCAGCTTCTTCATCATTAGGTGTTTGATTAGCGCTTTCATCCAATAATTTTCTTTCTTCATCAGACACATTGCTGTCATCATTTTCATCTTCATCACCAAAAATATTTTTTCCTTCTTCATCGTCTGAAGCTGCTGTCGTATCAGCATATTCATTCATTTTAGGAACATGAATATTTTCCTGACCCGGAATGTCTGCAACATCAGGCAGATCAATTGTTGCTTCATCACCTTTCAGTAATTCCTTGTCATGATTCGAATCAGGTAAATCCTGCTGTGCGAATTTCTCTGCAAGTATGTTATCATCATGTGTTGGATTCATAAAATTTATTTTAATGAAATGATGAAAAAGCTATGCCATTAATTTTTGCTGATTTTCAACTAAATAGTTTTCAACAGGCTCACAAGTGCAAACTAAATTTCTATCGCCGTACGTATTGTTTATTCTTGAAACACTTGGCCAGAATTTATTTTGAGAAAGGTAATACAAGGGAAACGCAGCTTCTTTTCTTGAATAATTGTGATTCCATTCATCAGCACAAACAACAGCCTGTGTGTGCGGAGCATTTTTCAAAGCATTATCTGTTTTATCTCCACTGCCGTTTTCGATGGCTTTTATTTCTTCATAGATAGAAATCATTGCATCGCAAAACCGGTCAAGCTCCGCTTTATCTTCGCTTTCTGTTGGCTCGATCATGATTGTTCCGGGAACAGGAAAACTCATCGTTGGTGCGTGAAACCCATAATCCATAAGCCTTTTAGCCACATCTTCCGCTTCAACGCCTGTTGTTGGTTTAAATGGACGAAGATCAACAATGAATTCATGTGCACAGGTTCCATTCTCTCCTGTAAATAATATTTTATAAAAATTTTCCAGTCTTGCTTTCATATAATTCGCATTCAGAATTGCGTATTCAGTTGCTTTTTTCACTCCATTTTTTCCCAGCATTTTTATGTATGCATAACTGATGAGAAGAATTGAAGCAGAACCAAATTCAGCCGCGCTGACAGCACCATTGTTAATTTCTGATTCCTTATTTCTAATTTCAAAATGCTTTGGTAAATGCTTTTCTAAATGTTTCTTTACACAAATCGGTCCCATGCCCGGACCACCGCCGCCATGTGGAATAGCAAAGGTTTTATGTAAATTCAAATGACAAACATCTGCGCCGATCGTTGCAGGTGAAGTAAGACCAACCTGTGCATTCATGTTCGCGCCATCCATATAAACTTGTCCGCCATGCGAATGAATTATTTCGCAAATTTCTTTGATGCTTTCTTCGAACACACCATGCGTCGAAGGATAAGTAACCATCAATGCGCCGAGTAAATCTTTGTATTCTTCTGCCTTTAATTTCAGATCATCAACATCAATATGTCCTTCATCATCGCTCTTTACAACCACCACTTTCATTCCCGCCATCACCGCACTTGCAGGATTAGTGCCGTGCGCTGAGATCGGTATCAGCACTACATTCCGATGTGCATTGTTGTTTGCTTTGTGATAAGACATGATGGTTAGCAAGCCTGCATATTCTCCCTGCGCGCCGCTGTTTGGCTGCAGACTGCATGCGTCAAAACCTGTGATGACATTGAGATAACCTGAAAGTTCATTTATGATTTGAATATAACCTTCTGCCTGATCTTTTGGCACGAAGGGATGAAGATTTGCAAACTCAGGAAAACTTACAGGAATCATTTCACTTGCTGCATTCAGCTTCATAGTGCAGCTTCCAAGTGCGATCATTGAAATGGTTAACGACAGATCCTTGTTCTCCAAAGATTTTATATAACGCATCATTTCAGATTCTGAATGATGTGTGTTGAAAACAGGATGCGTTAAATATTTATCATGTGAATCGTGTACTTCATTTCTTTTTGTAAACAATGCCTCAGCTTCATCAAAAAATAAAACGACTTCTTTGTTTGTTGCTTTTGAAAAAATTCTTTGAAGATTTTTTGCAGTCTCTTTCCAGTCAGCAACCAAGGCTTCATCAATTGACAAGCTTATTTTTCCATCAGCATGATAATTAAAGTTTGCTTCATTTTCTTCTGCAATTTTTTTGAAAGTATTCACATCAGCAATTTCAAAAGTGAGGGTATCGAAAAAATATTTGTTGCTTGTTTTAACTCCAACTTTATTCAAAGCTTTTGAAACTGCATTTGCAAAATGATGCACACGCAAAGCAATTTTTTTCAATCCTTCCGGTCCATGAAAAACTGCGTACATCGCGGCCATGTTTGCAAGCAAAGCCTGCGCTGTACAAATATTTGAAGTAGCCTTTTCCCTTTTAATGTGCTGCTCGCGCGTTTGCAAAGCCATGCGAAGTGCACGGTTATTTTGCGCATCAACACTCACACCGATAATTCTTCCGGGAATATTTCTTTTGAATTCATCATGCGTTGCAAAGAAAGCTGCATGCGGTCCGCCGTAACCCAAAGGCACGCCAAACCTTTGCGCAGAGCCAATTGCAACGTCTGCACCCAGACTTGCAGGTGATGCAATTAAAGTTAATGCAAGCAAGTCTGTTGCCATAACAACATAAGCTTTTGCAGCATGAATTGTATCAATGAAACTTTTATAATCTTCTATCGAACCATTCGCATTTGGATATTGAACGATCGCTCCGAAATAACTTTCATCAATTGAAGCAGTTTGATAATCACCTTCAACGATCTCAATGTTTATCGGTGTGGCACGCGTGTGCAGCACATCTTTTGTTTGAGCAAAAACTTTTTCATCAACAAAGAATTTATTTTTTATTGCATCAGATTTATTTACATAATGAAACAACATTGCCATTGCTTCTGCGGCGGCTGTTGCTTCATCAAGTAAGGATGCATTCGTTAATTCAAGTCCTGTTAAATCACTTACAACAGTTTGAAAATTGAGTAAACTTTCCAAACGTCCCTGAGAAATTTCTGCCTGGTACGGCGTGTATTGCGTGTACCAGCCCGGATTTTGAAAAACATTGCGAAGTATAACGCTTGGCGTAATTGTTCCGTAATATCCCTGACCAATATAATTTTTATACAGCTTGTTCTTTGAAGCAATTTTTTTTATTTCGGTTAAATATTCCTGCTCGCTGATTGCTTCGGGAAGATTTAATTCATCTTTTAAACGAATGCCTTTCGGAATGGTTTTATCAATCAAACTTTCAAGAGAATTTTCACCGATCACTTCAAGCATTTGCTTTGTCTCTGCGGCGTTTGGACCAATATGACGATAATGAAATTCGTGCGACTGCTCTTCAAATAAATTCATTTCTGCCAATTTTTTTATTTATAGGATGCAAAGCTACAATCGAAAAGAGAATAGCCGCTGTGTATTCTTTTATAAAGCAATTTTTTTGAATATCGCTTTTGATAAAACTGATATAACCATGTTTTGGAATTGATAACTCGCTTGCAAATCCATATATTCCTAATTTAAGTACAAACAATTCTACAAGAGTTAGTATAGTTGTAGCTTATTCATGTATTACTTTCTTATTTGCCTTTGAGTTTTTCTTGCACAGCTTTTGTATTTATCTATATAAACATCTTCAACACTCAAAACCTAATCTATGTTTTATCACGTAAAAGAATTACAATTCAATGCAAGAGTATCAAGACCTGATCCGGCATTTGCCACTTTATTATTAGAACAATTTGGCGGAGCTAATGGCGAATTAGCTGCAGCGCTCCGTTATTTCGCACAGGCATTTGGCGCAAAAAATCCTTATCCTGATAAATATGATCTTTTAATGGATATTGCTACAGAAGAATTCAGCCACCTGGAAATTGTTGGTGCCACCATTCAAATGTTATTGACAGGTATCAATGGGGATTTAAAAAATGCCGCAGAAAATGCAGAGATCATGCAACTGCTTAATGGTAAATCAGCTAAAGAAGCAATGATACAACAGGGCATGACGGCTCCGCAGTTTTTTGTTGGCAGTGGCGGCGGTCCCTGTTATACAAACAGCCAGGGCGTACCTTGGACTGCAGCTTATATAAATGGTGATGGTCAGGGAGATTTAACTTCAGACCTGCGCTCAGATATTGCTGCGGAAACAAGAGCAAAAATGGTATATGAATATTTGTTGCAATTCACAGACGATCCTTATGTAAAAGAAACCTTGCGCTTTTTAATGACAAGAGAAGTAGCACACTATCAAATGTTTGAAGCAGCATTAGGAACAATTGAACCAAATTTCCCTCCGGGCATTTTGCAGGCTGATCCGCGTTATAGCAATTTATATTTCAATATGTCAAGCGGAAATGACAGCAAAGGTCCATGGAATGAAGGTAAAACTACCGTAACGAAAGAAACAATTGAATACATTGAAGATCCTGTAAAATATGTAATGCAAACGAACGGATTACTGCAGCAAAAAACTAACGGAACTGAAAATAAAATGGAAGCTGCCCAAAAGCTTGAGAAAGAATTGAGCAAGCAAAAAAGCAAAGAAATAAATGCGGCGTCTCCTATTGGAGAGCAGCAATGGAGCAGCCCGTTACCGCAAGAAGATCAGGAAATTGAAGAAGATGAAATGGAAAATGAAGAAGCTTAAATAAGAATCTAAATAGTGTACGCAACAAAAAGCAAGGAAAAAACAATATCTGATAAAGAACCAACAGCAGCACAAGGTGTATCTATAACTTATTATACTGATCCGCTTTGTTGCTGGTGTTGGGTTTTTGAATCGGAATGGCAAATGCTTCTTCATAATTTCCAACCAAATATTGTATACAGATATTGCATGGCAGGATTGATTCCTGACTGGAAAAATTATCATGATGAATTACTTTCTGTAACAAGGCCATTGCAGATGGGGCCTGTGTGGATGCAGGCAGCACATCTTTCCGGAAAAGAGATTTATGACAGAATATGGATGGAAGATCCACCTGCATCTTCTTACCCTGCCTGCATCGCAGTAAAATGCGCAGAGTTACAATCTTTTCAAGCAGGGGAAATGTATTTGCAATTATGCAGAGAGGCAGTGATGATGAAGGGTATAAATATCGCAAAGGAAAATGCATTAATAAATATTGCAGAGCAACTTGCCGATACAGTTGGCTTAATAAATGTCAAGCAGTTTAAAGAAGATTTAATAAATGAAAAAGGAATGGATGCTTTTAAAAAAGATTTGCAGGAAGTGCAGTATAGAAGAATAAATCGTTTTCCTGCACTTGTGATACATCAGCCTGATAAAAAACCAATTATCTCAGTTGGATATAAACCCTACGAAGCTTTAGAAAAACTAATGACTACTCAATAAAATGCTCTAGGAAATATTCGATGTTTCCAAAAAAGCTATGCCATTTTCCTTTTCACGCATTTGTTTACTTGTGATTCTGCTTCCATCATGACTCCAGCCCGGAGCGCCGAAAATGTATAAAAGCTTTTGTTTGAAAGAAAGATTTTTTCGTGAAATATCTTTACTTATTTGTGTCCATTCATGAAACACAATGCTGGCTGCGTTTGGATTTGCGAGGGATTTTGTTAATCCATATTTTATAGGCTGATAATTTTCAACGGGTAATTCGGGTTGAAATGTTCCGAACATTTTATCCCAGATTATTAAAAACATTCCCATGTTCTGATCAAGATATTTTGGATTGCTCGCATGATGCACGCGATGGTGCGAAGGTGTGACTAAAATGTATTCGAGCCATCCCATCTTTTTTATGAATTCTGTGTGAACGAATATGCCCCAAATTTGCGTAACAGCATAAATAAATACAATATCTATCGGGCGAAAACCAACCCACGCAAGCGGAATAAAATAAATGAAACGATACAATGGCTGAAACACTGAAGACCGAAAACCCGTTGTGAAATTTAATTTTTCAGAACTGTGATGCGTAACATGCACTGCCCAAAAAAAACGAACTGAATGATCGAAGCGATGAAGCCAATAATACAGAAAATCTTCAGCAAGCAAAAGAATGATCCAGTACGCAAAAGCATTTTGAAAATGATAGACTGCATGCAGAAAAAAGTATTGCAGAATAACAAGATAAACTATGCGGAAACCAAGATCCAGCAAGGCATTCAGCAGCATAAGGTAAACATTTGCCGCAGTATCTTTTATATTATAAGATTTGGTTTGATGCAGGTGCGTGAGCAAAATTTCAATACCAATAATTATAAAATAAATTGGCGTGGAAATAAGTATCAGCCATTGCTCACGCAAAGAATCCATCATACTGTTTTAAAAATGCAAAAATAGATGAATGTTCTTTTTTACTTTTGAATTTTAACTTTTGACTTCCCTAATGGCAGAAATAAATTTAAACAACTGGCAAAAAAATTCCAAAGAACACCAGAAGCAATACAAGATATTTTTGCATCGTGCAGATAAAAATAAAGTGCTGAAACAATTGCCTGAACTGCATGAAAAAGCCTTTGAAAAAATTGATTGTTTGCAATGCGCCAACTGTTGCAAGAATTATTCACCCCGTTTTAAAACACCTGATATTAAACGCATCAGCAGGCATTTGAAAATGAAAGAAAGTGATTTCATTGAAACTTATTTAAACCTGGACAGTGATGGAGATTATGTGGTAAAAACCAAGCCCTGCGCGTTTCTTGGCGCAGATAACTTTTGCAGCATTTATGAAGTAAGACCTTCCGACTGCGTGCGCTTTCCTTACACCAATGAAGATGTTATTTTGAAAAGACAACAGCTAACTTTAAAGAATTCAACCTTTTGTCCGATCATTGTTTCAGTGATGGAAGGGTTGTTGAATAATGGATAATTGACAATGGACAACTGACAATGGACAATGGACAATGAAACTTTTAAATTTCAAAACGTATCAACTGTCAATTATCAATTCTCAATTGTCAATTAATACTGCATCTTTCTTAAACTTGGCGCTTTGAACCAGGTAACTGTAACCACCAATAAAGTCATACAACCACCAAAAACAACAGAAGGCACAACACCTAAAAGCTTTGCTGCAACACCACTTTCAAACTGACCAAGTTCATTGCTTGAATTAATGAACATGCTGTTCACACTCATCACTCTGCCACGCATGTTATCAGGTGTTTTTAATTGCGTTATCGTTCCGCGTGTTACTACACTTATTCCGTCAAGCATGCCACTGACCATCAATGCAACGAACGACAATAAATAAAATTTAGATAATCCAAAAATGATAATGCACAAACCATAACCGGCAACTGCAAACATTAATTTGAAGCCTTGTTTTTTTCTCAGCGGAAACAAGGTTAATACGATTACCATGCAGATAGAACCCGCGTCAGTCGAGGCATTCAGCCATCCAAATCCAATTGCGCCGGCATGCAGAATATCTCTTGCATACACGGGGATCATTGCGGCAGCACCACCAAAAAGCACTGCAAAAAGATCAAGCGAAATAGCGCCCAATAATTCTTTCGTTTTAAAAACAAAATTCAATCCTTCCCTCACGCTTTCCCATGTTCGTTTTTCTCCGCGTTCTGTGAGTGCGGGTTTTTTCTTTAAAAGAAATAAAAAAACCAGGGATAAAATAATTAAAAAAAGTATAGCGCATAATGTACCTGTTATTCCTGTATATGCGATCAATAAACCGCCAACTGCATGCCCTGAAACGGAAGCTGCAAGCCACGTACTTTGATTCCAGGTAATGGCATTTTGCAAAACATCTCTTGTTACAATTTGCCCAAGCATTACATTAAAAACAGGTCCTGTAAACGCACGCACGATGCCATAAGAAAATACAACAGTGTAAATGCAAACAGATATTTCTTTGTTGCTTAAATAATTCTTGGTGAAATGTGTTGATAAAAAAAGAAGAATGGCAGCGCAAAATGCATATAAAATAACACCCCGCAAAAGCAGCTTCCGTTTTTCGCTGATGTCAATTACATAACCTGCATACAAAGCAAAACCAAAAGCAGGCATAAATTCTGCAAGCCCTACCAAACCTATCGCAAAGGGCGCATTGGTGAGTTGATAGATCCACCAGCCAACAAGCGTGCTCATCATTCTCAAACCCATAACAAACAAATATCTTCCGATAACAAGATTCCTGAATTCTAAAATGCGTACTGCTGCAAACGGATGATTTTTTTGTAAGCTACTTTCCATAGATCTTAAAAAATTAATCGAGCGAAATATACAATTGCCTGTCTTTTAATTCACTTTCCAAAGCAAGCAAAATTGCTTCCAAATGCTTGTTGTTACCGAGAAAATCAGCATGGGTGCAATCAACAAAAATAGTCTTGATGTTGTATTCCTTAATGTAGTTGGTGTACATTTCCTGGATATTCAATAAATATTCATCCTGTATATTCTGTTCATAGACCCTGTTGCGTTTTCTAATGTTGAATTGCAATTTTTGCACAGGCGAATGAAGATAGATCATCACATCAGGAAAGATGAGTTGCGGCAGAATAATGTCAAATAATTTTTGATACAATCTAAACTCTTCCGCAGGCAAATTAATTTTTGCAAAGAGCAAACATTTTGCAAAAAAATAATCAGCAACTGTAACGCTTTGAAACAGATCTTTTGTTTGCAAAGTATCTTTCAATTGCTTGTAACGCTCTGCCATAAAAAATAACTCCAGCGGAAAAGCATATTGTTCCGGATTGTCGTAAAACTTAGGCAGGAAGGGATTATCAGCGAATTGCTCCAGTAGTAAACGCGCATTCAGTTTCTTTGCAAGCAGGTGTGCAAGGGTAGTTTTTCCGGCGCCGATGTTGCCTTCTATGGCAATGAAATGATAATTCATTCTAAGTGCTCAAAATTATAATTCGTTTTGAGGAAACGAAGTAATTTTTTTCACATCAAGTTGGTCGGTACAGTCAAGCAACAGTTCATCAATCGTTTTTTTATACACAGGATGAATAACCTTGCCCGCAATCTCAGCAAGTGGTGCAAGAGCAAATCTTCTTTCTGTTAAGCGCGGATGTGGAATAATCAGATCAGCCTCATTTATTATCCGGTCATCCATTAATAAAATGTCAATGTCTATAATGCGCGGACCATATTTTTCCATGCGCTTCCTTCCTAATTCTTCTTCAATGAATAATAGTTGTTGCATTAAGGCTTCAGGAGAAAGATTTGTTTGAAGTTCAAATACTTTATTATAAAAAGCAGGCTGCTTCTCAATTCCCCATGCAGCAGTTTCATAGAGTGAAGACTGTTGTACGATCTTTCCACAATATGCCTCAATCAATGCCTGCGCTTTATTTAAATAAAAGATCCGGTCGCCAATATTGCCGCCAAGAAGAAGGTATGCAGTATTCATGTGCAAAACAACGAACTATTCGGTGAATTGTTGACTCTGCGTTTGGCTCTTTTATTTCGTTCAACATAAATAAATACTATTGATTCTTATTTTACTTTTATAAAAAATTGAATGAATGAAAAAGTTATTAATTGCCGTTGTAGTCTTTTGCAGTTGTACCGGTAAAAATGCAGAACTTTTAAAGCAAAAGCAGGATATAACTGCGCAGATCAGGAAAAATATGCTTGACAGTCTTGCCATCATTGATTCAAATTCTCATGGCATAGATAGTCTCATGCATATCGAAATGAAACTTGATATACATGATATAAAAGCGAACGACAGCATTGTGCATATTATTGATTCTGTAAAAGCCGAATTGATGAAAGTTCTTGCTCCACGTATTGATTCAATCAGGCAGCTCAACCTTCCCCTCAGAATAAAGTATGACAGCATAACAGCAGAACTTAAAAAAGATTCAACCAAATAACTTGCTGGTGAAAAGAAGTAGTTAACATTCAATTGATGCATGGGATTTTTTAGGTATCAAGTGGCGCTGGCATTCATCTAAATAAGGCAGCTCACAATATTTATATCACCGCGTTTGAAAGAGTACATTACCGGACAAAACAACGAAAAAAATTGGAGAAACTTATAGTTTATTACTAAAAAGCAAACGCAAAAGGAATTGTTAGCAACCCAACAAATTTTGTTCGTAATGCATTGATCTTCAGTTTATTTAATCAAGTTCTGTGGTATTTTGTTGGGAAGTTAGCAGCATTCTTTATAAAAAAATTCAACAAACAATTAATCCTGCTATTTTATTAAAATTTTGCGCAAAAATGTAGCGTAATTACATCAAAAAACTTTTCATTACCCTGAAATATTGTTCAACTTTACACATTCATTAGTAAAACAGTATTGGCAGAGTAATTGAACTGTTTTCGATCAAACATTTAAACTCACAATCATGCAAAATTTATCAAATCCTAAACACAAAGAAGGCAAGGTTGCCTCTGCCATTGAAGAACAAACAGCCAAAATACCCTCCGATGTATTTCTTTGGGTGGCATTAGGCTCTATGGCTGTATCATTAGCATTCCAATTTAGCGGAAGCAAACATAAAAGTTTATTTATTGGGCAATGGGCTGCTCCATTTTTATTACTCGGTGTATATAATAAACTCGTAAAGCAACAGGGCCACGACCATACTGACAAAAATGATTCTCTTTAAAATATAATACTTTATGAAAGAATGGAAACTCGAAGATCTTCGCGATAAAATGCAGGATCTTGATATCTGCATGTTTACTACAACAGGCAAGGACGGAGAGCTTATCAGTCGCCCAATGAGTAATAACGGCGATGTGGAATACGATGGCAACTCTTTCTTTTTCAGCTACGAAGATTCCAATATAGTGCAGGAGCTGAAAGAAAATGATGATACCAATCTTTCCTTCCAGGGTAAGGGGAAACTGTACCTATCAATCAGCGGAAAAAGCATCATTATAAAAAATAAAGCTAAGATGAAGGAACATTGGGTAGATTCTCTTGATACCTGGTTCAAAGAAGGTCTCGAAACGCCCGGTGTGGTAATGATTCACGTAAAAGCAGACAAAATAAAATATTGGCAAAACAATGATGGAGGCGAAATTAAGGTATAAACAACGCGTGTAGAAAGAAGACATTCGCTTTGTATCCGCAACAATACCATGCCACTAGCATTTATAAGAAAGCTGAAATAAAGCCCAGGGGAATTTGTAACAGCAGCCGCAGTCAAAAGCTAACCAAAAAGGCGATGATCATCTGTAAATATAAGCCCACCATATCAGTAAAAACTGCAAAGGCAGTCGCACTATTGTAAGCCATAAATAAGGATTATGAGAGCGATAGTAATTAATGCTCATTTGAATATTGGCAGGAAAAACGGCAATAAGCAAAGCAATGATACTATAAACCGCAAATCGGCGGGTTTGTAAAGGCATTAAAAATATACCCAATAAAATTTCAAATACACCACTTGCATATATAAGAAATTTTTGCCTGGGAAGCCATGGCGGCATAATGCTTGCGTACATGGAGGTATGCAGAAAATGATTTACTCCTGCGGCAATATACAAAGCAGCCATAACATACAATCCCGCGCTTTTAAGCCATAACAGGGGCATAGTTAATTCTTATAATATGCAGCCTTTGCATCAGCAGCATAATGCGGTAAGTTACATCGTATTCAAACCACTTGACAGCATTATTTACTCTTCCCGGATGTTTATGGTGATTGTTATGATAAGCTTCGCCCACAAATAAAAAATCCACCGGCAGAATATTTTTAGAGGTATTGGCAAGATGGTAATTCTCATAACCAAACTTGTGCGCCCACCAGTTAACCACCACACCCTGCAAGGCACCCATGGTAAGCGTTAACGGCAGGAACAAATACATCCACCATGCTGAGGCAAGATATAGGTAGATGGAAATATAAATAAGCACCCAAATAGTTCTTGCAACCCATGTATGCGCCATCTTATCAAAAGCCACCCATTCCGGCAAGCCTTTTTTATATTTAGCTTCCACAGGCTGCCTGCCTGCATATATGCTGTGATAGTTATTGCGTGTTTTAAGCAATAATAAAAAAGGATTAGGCTCAAATTGTGGCGAATGCGGATCTTCCTGCTTATCTGTATGTGCGTGATGCAGGCGGTGCATCATGCCATAGGAAGATGCGCTTATATACGAAGAGCCTTGTGTGATAAAACAGCAGATAAAGAAAAATTTCTCCCAGGATCCCGACATGCTGCAATGATTGTGTGCAGCATAACGGTGATGAAAGAAAGATTGAAAGAATAAAGACAGATACCAGTGCAGGCAAATGAAGAGCAATAATAAGAACATAATTGTTATGTACGCAAGTATATACAAAGCAGATTGAAAAAGTTTTTAAGTGAACAATTATTTATTTGCTTTTGATGATTGCGAGTGTTATTTGTTTTAATAGTACCTTTCTCCTATCAGTTTGGATATAAAAATAAAATTGATTGAAAAGTTGTGAGGATAATAGTCAGAAAAATAGCTTAATTACTCTAACTCTGCTTGGCATAGTCTCCAGACTACGTGAAAGCGTAAGCAAATCTCAGATTTGCATTGAAGTCATTAATAATTGCAAGCCTTATTGTTGATTTGAAGTTAGTGATCTTATCGTGCAGGCAATCAAATGCCTTCACTCCCCCTTCCACCTTTTAGGCACCCGGTTTATCCTGCTTAAAAACATAATATACTCAACAATCTTATTTAAATGCTTGTTTGCAATTCTTATATCATCTCCGGCTTTGGCTGCAGGTTCGCCAAAACGGCTAAAAATTGCGGAAAAGTTGTATGATATTTCCTTTACACGGCCATAAGGTATAGCCATTTGCATATCTTTAAATTGCTTTTCCAGGTATTGCAGATGTGTTCTGCACAAAGCAATGTTCCTTTCAATTCGCTCGAACTTATTTAATGCGTACTGCACATTTTGCATAACCACCATTATGAACATCTTCTCCTCTTGTTCATCAAGCGCTGCAACTTTTTTCTCATACCGCTTCACTCTTATCTTTAAATTGCTGTACATTTTTTTAAGCTCCTGCACAGTGTCTTTTGCTTCCTGTTTTTTTATACGCAGATTGTCTGTAAGAGCTAACAAGTCATTGTCATTATTATCCATAAAATATTTTTTCTCTATTGATTGATGTCCGCACCAAACGAAATTAATAGTCGACAGCTTTGTATATTCGTCACGCAATATTTGCTTACTGCTCTTACAACTCAATCCTCCCTGCCCACACACTATCACCCGCATTCCTTTCATCAATGCTTAAAAAGCCAATCCATGTGTCAACGGCATAACCTGTAAAAATAGCGCCATGCAAAATAGCCGTTGCATCTTTTCTATAGCCGGCATTTAAGGTAAACACTGCCTGCTGCAGGGCTTCACAATAAGCAACCAAAATAATTGTATCATCCGCAGATGCAGTGCCTGTGTTGCTGTTATCCGTAAATGTAAACTGAATGTTGCCATTGGGGAAAAGGGCAGCCACCGCATTCTCCGCCTTTGGCAGCATGCCTTTTGAGATCAGCACCTGCGGGTAAGTCAACTGCAATACATCATTCACGGATATGATCGCCTGGCTCATCAACGCGCTTGTCGCCCGGTTATAACCCGTGCCGGTACTGCCATAAGCCGGGAAGCTCTTGTTGAAAAAGCCTGTCCCCGAAAATGCCCCGGTAAAGCTGTTGCAGATCGTTATTTTATCAAGTTGTATTTTTCTTAAAGGACTGCTTTTGTAGGTAACGCTTGATTTGCTGGTTCTAAGTATGTTCTGCCCGTTGCGCACATAACCCGTTACAGGTCCGATAGTGCCGGTAACAGCACCGAGAATGCCTTCGCTGGTTTTAGCCATATTGCGGATATTGAATTAATAAAATAACGTGTAAGCAGCCATATTAGTATTATAAAGGAAAAATAATCGGTATTTATACGGCAGTTCTTCGATCCAAGGGATCGAACAAGTATCGAACAAGTATCGAATATGTATCGAACAAGTACCGAACAAATGCCGAAGAAGGCGGATGGGAGTTTACAATAAGAAACGATGGAAATAAAATGGCAGATCGCAGCCTGGGCAAATGATGCAAATCTCTTTGCAGGGAGCGGTTGCAAGCGAAAGTTTACAGCCTTTGAATTTCCTTTTAAACTATAATCCTTTCTTTCCGCAATAAATGTCTTTAATTTTGCAGGCTTAAAATATAACTGAATGAAAAGCTTCTTTAAAATGCTGCTGGCGAGTTTTGTGGCATTAATACTGTTTACAGTTATTTCTTTCCTGATAGTATTTGTTATTGCAGTTGCCATAGCAAAACCAACAAAGCCTGTTATCAGCGCAAAGTCTGTGCTGGTGCTGGATTTGAGCACAGCCTTGAATGACCAGTCTCAAAATAAACCGCTCAATGCATTTCTTGGAAACAGCAATACCAGCGAACCCGGTTTGTATGATGTTGTCCGTATGCTGCGTTTTGCAAAAAATGATTCTACCATCAAAGGTCTTTACATAAAAGCTGATGATAACGCCAATGGCTTCGCAGCTTCCGAAGAATTACGTAAGGCAATTCTTGATTTTAAACAAAGTAAAAAATTCGTGATCGCTTATGGAGAAGTGATGAGTGAGCAGGCATATTATGTTGCCACTGCTGCCGATAAAGTGTATTGCAATCCAACAGGCGGACTGGAATTCAACGGGCTTTCATCAAACTTATATTTTATAAAAGGCCTGCTTGATAAACTTGAAATTGATCCGCAGATATTTTATGCAGGCAAATTTAAAAGTGCAACCGAACCTTTGCGCGTTACACAAATGACTGATGCGAACCGACTGCAAACAACAGTTTGGCTTAATGATCTGTATAATAATTTTTTGGTTGAAACAAGTGAAGCGAGAAATATTGATACAGCCACACTCCACCGGCTTGCTAATGCAGGTGCTATACAAACACCCAATGATGCTTTGAAAAATAATTTGATTGATGGCTTGAAATATGATGATGAAGTGCGCGATGAGATTTTAACTGATCTGCATGAGAAAGAAGATGCAAAAATAAATTATGTTCCCTTCTCGAAATATGCGCAGGCAGTGAGTTTCAGGCAGGATGGAAATGACAGGATCGCGTTGATATACGCGCAGGGCGATATTGTCAGCGGAGATGGAAAAGAATTGGAAATCGGAAGTGATAATTATGTTCGTCTTATTCGCAAAGCAAGGTTAGATGATGATGTAAAGGCAATTGTGCTGCGCGTAAATTCTCCGGGCGGAAGTTCGCTTGCGAGTGATATTATCTGGCGGGAGATCTCTCTTGCACGCCAGGTAAAACCTGTTGTCGTAAGCATGGGTGATCTTGGCGCTTCGGGTGGTTATTTTATTTCATGCAATGCAAACGAGATATATGCTGATGCAACAACCATTACGGGTTCTATCGGTGTTTTCAGCATCGTTCCTAATTTTCAATCTTTCTTCAAAGACAAGCTGGGCATCACTTTCGATGGAGTGAAGACAGCAACGTATGCAGATATTGGAAACATAGGAAGACCACTCACTCCGCAGGAAAAAGTATTTATGCAGGCAAGTGTTGATTCTATTTATTATACTTTTAAAAGCCGCGTAGCAGAAGGCAGAAATAAAAATATTGACTACATTGACAGTATTGCGCAGGGTCGCGTATGGACAGGCGAACGCGCCATTGGCGTGGGTTTGGTTGATAAAATAGGAACGCTGAGTGATGCTGTTAGAGAAGCTGCACTTCTTGCAAAAACAAACAGTTATTATATAAAAGAATATCCTGAGCCTAAAGGTTTATTGGAACAATTGCGTGAGAATGGAATTGGCAATTCAGTGAAAGAAAACACGGCAGAAGAGCAGATTGGTAAAAGACAATACCAGCTTTTAATGAAGATGAAAAATTTTCAATCAATGATCGGAACGCCGCAAACAAGACTTCCATTCGATTTTCAGATACATTAAATTCCTGTCTGATTTCAACTTCTTATCGAGCCCTTTCTTGCGTTATTGCTGCAGGTCCGCTGCCGGCATAGGATCACAGGTTTACTGTAAGAGCACACAGCCTGGCTCCCGTATAAGTCAGTGGAAAAAATCTTAACTACTTGTTGCAAAAAAAAGGGTCGTTCGCCTCAATTTTTATACTAACCTTTGTGGTTTTCTTGAAAAACATAGCAAAGCCGGCTTAATGGAAAAGGAACCTGTGGACGAGGCATTGCAAAAAAGCCTCAAAGAAACTGCGGATTATAAACAAGCGCTGAAAGAGCAGCAGGCCTTGTTTAATTCGATCATCAATTCTTCTGACGATGCCATCATAAGCAAGTCACTCGATGGTATAATAACAAGCTGGAACCATGGAGCTGAAAAGATCTTTGGCTATACAGCAGCAGAAATTATCGGTAAACATCTTTCCCTTCTTATTCCGCCGCATCGGCAGAATGAAGAAAAACTAATAATAGAAAAAATACGGAAAGGAGAATTTGTACACCATTATGAAACAGAAAGAGTAAGAAAAGACGGACAAATTATTCACGTGTCGCTTTCCGTCTCTCCGGTAAAAGATGCAGCAGGAAATATTATCGGTGCTTCAAAAATATCGCGCGATATAACTGAGCGGAAGAAGGCAGAAGTGAAGATCATTAAGGCCAATCGCTTGTATGCCTTTTTAAGCCAGGTAAACCAGGGCATTGTTCACATAGAAAACAGCAAAGAACTGACAGACAGGGTTTGTGAAATTGCTGTAGAGATAGGACAGTTTAAAACCGCATGGATAGGGCTGCTGGATGAAAAAGGTTTGCTGCAAATGGTAAGTCTTCGCGGAGATAAACAATTCATTGAGCAGTTGCTTAAATATTCAGGTATGGATTTCACACAACCTGAATTAAGAGATACAACCACCGGTGTAATGCTGCGCACAGGAGAATATGTAATAAAAAATGATGTGCAGAATGATCCTTCCATGAAATTGTTAAAAGAAGCATTTGTTTCGTGTGGAATAAAGGCTACCGTTTCATTTCCTATAAAAAAGTTCGGAAAGGTGATCGGGGTGTTTGGTCTGACATCCGGGTCTGATTCAGAAGACTTTTTTGATGCCAATGAAATCGAACTTCTGGAGGAAGCAGCAAATGACATTTCCTTTGCGCTTGAAAACTTTGAAAAAGAAAAACAGCGCAGGCAGGCGGAAGCAAACCTTGAACAAAGTGAAAGGGAATTAAATTCTGCACATGCAAGATTATTATTTCATATTGAAAATACTCCTTTAGGATTTATTGAATGGGATAGTGATCTAAAAATAATTTCATTATCAAAACGCGCAAAAGAAATTTTCGGATGGAGTTTAAAAGATTTTAATGAGAACAGAAGAACAGGCCTTGCCCAGGTGTATGTAGAAGACCTTCCATTGGCAAGTAACATAGCAGAGCAATTGTTAAGCGGAGAAGTGCAAAGAAATACCATACTTCATAGGAATTACACGAAGGATGGCAAAGTGATTTGGTGCGAATGGTTCAACTCAGTAATGAAGGATGAAAAGGGAAAAATAAACACCATCGTGTCTTTGGTTCAGGATGTAACAAAGCGGAAACAAACAGAAGAAGATCTTTTGCACAGTGAAAGAAGATTAAAAGAAGCGCAGGCAATTTCACATATAGGCAATTGGCAAATTGATCTTTTGACCGGGATCAACACCTGGTCTGATGAGTTTTATAAGATTTTCGGAATTAATATGGGGGAAATAGAACCTTCGCCTGAATCTTTTTTGTCATTAATTCATCCGGAAGATTTCAACTATGCAAAAGAAAAAGTTGAAGAAGCACTCAAAACTTTTGAGAATTCATCATTTTATGCGAGAATGAATTCGAAGAATGACAATGAAAGACATTTTTATACTGAATGGCGCTTTGAATTTGATAAAAACAAAAAACCAACCAGGCTTTATGGAATTGTACAGGATATTACGGAAAGAAAAATAGCCGAAGAAGAACGGGAAAAAATGATTGCAGACATGCTTCAGCGCAACCGCGATCTTGAACAGTTTGCATTTATTGTTTCTCATAACCTGCGCGCACCCACTGCCAACATCCTTGGGTTTGCAGAAAACTTAAAGAATGAAACACTTACACCTGAAGAAGAAAAACAATTGTTGGACGGGCTTTTAACTTCTGTAGTACGGCTCGATCTTACTATCAGAGACATTAACAAAATACTGCAGGTGAAACATGAAGCTAATGACAAAAAAGAGTTGATTGGTTTATCTAAATTAGTGAATGATATATCTATAAGCATCACTAACCTCATTCTTAAACACCATGTAAAAATAGAGACTGACTTTTCGCAGATCGATGACATCTATTCGCTTAAAGGTTATATACACAGCATCTTTTACAATCTCATCAGCAATAGCATCAAATACAGCAAACCTGACGAAGCGCCTATTATTGAGATAAAAAGCAGCAAAATAAATGGAAAAACGCTCCTTACATTTAAAGACAACGGGTTAGGCATAGACCTGAAAGCAAATGGTGATAAGATTTTTGGTCTTTACAAGCGCTTCCATTCTCATGTAGAAGGAAAAGGAATAGGCTTATTTATGGTAAAAACACAGGTGGAAGCGCTGGGAGGCACAATAACAATTAATAGCGAGCCTGGTAAGGGCACAGAATTTAAAATAGAAATTTGAAAAAATGACTACCGCACAAAAGCGCTTTTTAATTGTTGATGATGACCCGCACAACAATATCCTAACTAAAATAGTGCTGAAGAAAATCTTGGGTGAAGTACTGGTACAGGATTTTGTTGCCCCTGAAAAAGGATTGGAATACATCCGCTCTGAATCTTCTCGCAATCCCGAAGGTGAAAAAACAGTACTTCTTTTAGATATAAATATGCCCAACATTACAGGATGGGAATTTCTTGATATATTTGAAACCATGGACGACAGGACCAAAAGCCAGTATGATATTTATATTCTTTCTTCTTCCATAGATCCGCGGGATATTAAAAAGGCAAAGGAAAACCCGCTTGTGATTGATTTTATTGAAAAGCCCCTTGGAGTAAATATGATGTTGAAATTGTTTGCTTGAAACAAAAGCGATAATTTCCTCACCTTTTCCTAAGCGAATAGATCAATACCGGCAATAAAACAAGATTGGTTATTGTACCGGTTATCAATGTTAATGATGTTAACCACCCAAGCGCTTTTGTTCCACCAAAATCACTGAAGCAAAAGATAATAAAGCCTGCAATCAGCACAAGAGAAGTATAAATAATGCTCAATCCCGTGTGTCGAATTGTTTGCTCTAAAGTTGTTTTGATGTTATTTTTATTTGTGGGAAGTTCCTGTTTATAATTTACAAGAAAACGTATAGTGACATCAATGGCAATACCAAGCGCAACGCTGAAGATCAATACAGTGGAAGGTTTCAGCGCAATGCCAACCCAACCCATCACTCCGGCAGTAACAAGTAAAGGAATGACATTTGGAATAAGCGAGCACAATAAAATACGCAATGATTTAAATAAATACAGCATGCACAATGCGATTAAAATAAAGGCATAGAGGATGCTTTGTTTCAATCCCGCGATAATGAAACTGGTGCCTTCTAAGAACGTTACACTTGTTCCTGTAAAGGTTATTTTATAATGTGCTGTATCAAAAATTTTATCTGCTTCTTTTTTATAATCATTCAATAAAAGCGGTAATTGCACACTGCCAATGTCTTTCATATTCACACTGATCCTGGCAATTTGTTTGTTGCTGTCCATAAAACTTTTCGTAAGTTTCGTAAAAGCATCTGTTGACTGTTTGTCTTTTTTATTTGTCTTTAAAAATTTGCCCATTACAGGAATATCGAATTCTGTCGGCAAAGAATAATCTGTAGAATCGCCATCGTAAAAAGCCTGCTTTGCAAATTTCATTCCTTCTGCAAGCGAGAGTGGGCGTGCATTCTGCGGCTTCGAAGCAATGTATTGAGAAAACTCATCAATGTTTTGAATGGGGTCAAGATTTCTGAACAAGCCATTTTTTTTCTTTGTATCAACTTCAATATCCAGCGGCATAACGCCATTAAAATTTGATTCGAACCATTTAAGATCCGTATAAATTTTGTCATTCTTTGGCAGATCATCCACAATAAAACCTTCGCTTTTTAAGCGCATCATTCCCATCACAGAAAAAATAATTACGATAACTGCTACAGCATAGATCCATTTTGCATAATTAAAAGTCAAGCGTTCAATTCCCGTTAAAATATTTTCCAGCAATTTATTATCAAGGTATTTTGTCTGTGTAGATTTTGGCGCAGGTAAATAACTTAAGGTAACAGGAATAAAAATTAATGAAATGATAAACAGCGCCATAATATTAATGCCTGCAACAACGCCAAACTCTTTAAGCAATGCACTTTGCGTAAATGCAAAAACCGCAAACCCAATGGCAGCAGCTATATTGCAGAACAAGGTTACAATTCCCATCCTGCTTACCATTTTAATAATGGCGCTTTGCTTGTCATTTGTTTCTTTAAAACTTGTATGATATTTATTTAAAAAATAAATACAATTTGGAATACCGATAACAACAACCAGCGGTGGAATAAGCGCAGTCAACAATGTAATCTTATAACCCATTAAAACCATTGTTGCAAGACTCCACACAACACCCATTGCAACAACCAGAAGACTCATAACTGTGGCACTGAATGATCTGAAAAAAATTAATAAAGTAATTGCCGATAAAATAAAAGAGCCTAACAAAAAATAGGTCATTTCCTTTGAAATGCGGTCTGCCACTACTGTTCGGATAAATGGTAGCCCGCTGATATGAACAATTGTTTTTGTATTTTTTTCAAAAGAATTTACAGGCTGAAGAATATTATTAATTAGCTGAGTGCGTGCTTTACTGTTGATTATCGCATTATTTAATTGCAATCCAATCAAATAACTGTTTGAATCAGCATTGTACAACAACCCATTATAAAAAGGAAGATTGCGAAAAGTCTTTGCATCACTATCAAGCAAATTTTGTGCAGCATACGGCGCATGAAAAATGGGAACGGCTTCTAACTTTTCAAGTGTGTCATTGCGCAGCAAATTCACAGCCGAAGGCACACCAAGAATACCATCAACACCTTTAATTTTTTTTAGTTGCGTTTGTAAAACCGAAACATTATTAAAAAAAGTTGTTGTAAAAAATTCTTTTGATTGAATGCCGAGAACCAATGTGTTTCCATCATCACCAAATCTTTGTTTGAACTTTAAATAATCAATATATTTTGGATCGTCAAGCGGAATTGCTTTAGAAAATTCATAACTCATTTGCACCTTCGATGCCTCGTATGTCATAAATGCGGTAATGCCAAGAAGCAATGCCAGCAAGGGCAGACGAAAATGTAAAATAAACTTTCCTGATGCTGACCACATATTTTAATGTTTACAATTTAAAACAAAGAAAGAATAATATGTTGGTGAATAATAGAAAAAAAATATAAAATAAAATGCGGCAAGTACTTTGTTCGTTCTAATTTTAATATTCCAACTGACTTAAAATTTTCATTAAATTTCTATTAACTAATTATTAATAAGATAAAAGTAAAACATATGGCTACTATCTTGCCAGTTCTTGATAAAGAACCAAAATTCGGAAACAATTGTTTTATCGCTCCGAACGCAACAATTATCGGAGATGTAGTAATGGGTGACGATTGCAGCGTGTGGTTTAACGCGGTTGTAAGAGGTGATGTTAATTATATAAAGATCGGCAACAAAGTAAATATTCAGGACGGCGTAATTATTCACTGCACGTATCAAAAAAACGCAACAGAAATAGGCAGTAATGTTTCGATAGGTCACAATGCAATAGTGCATGGGTGTAAGATCGCAGACAATGTTTTGATAGGCATGGGCGCAATTGTAATGGATCGTTGCGAAATAAAAAGCAACTCAATAATTGCAGCAGGCGCAGTTGTTTTAGAAGGAACAATTGTAGATGAAGCTTGTATTTACGGCGGAATACCTGCAAAAAAACTGAAGGATATTTCTAAAGATATGATGCACAGCGAAATAGAAAGAATAGCCAATAACTATGTAAAATATGCTGAATGGTTTGAGAAATATAACGAGATTAATGCAGCAAAGAAATAAGATTTTTTGTCTTTCAATTAAAAGATAAAGTGTTTGCAACCCCTACTAACTGCTTTATCTTAAACGTGAGAAAATTTTCTTCAGTTCTTATTTTTTTACTTGGTATCATATTTGCTTTTGAGGCGTGTGCCGTAAAAAAAGGTTGTCCGAGTGATGGTGCAAATGTTGGAGCTGAAAAAATATTAAGTGGAGATCCGTCAGCTGTGAAAGCGATCAAACACGGAAAGGCTTTTAATGAACAAAAATTTTAAATAGGGGTTTATGCATTCTGATTTTTACACTGCCGAAAATAAAACTGTTGTTATTGATGAAAATGGCAGCCTTCACCAGTTTTATACACTCACAGAAACCGTTAGCAATAACAGGCATGTCAGGTTTTTAGGAAAAAATGACGAGGCTGATAATATTGAATGGTTTTTTAAATATCATGGACACCCATTAATGCTGCAATACAATATCTACAATGGTTTGAGCATTTCTGCAAAAGATCGCAAAGATGAAAAAGTGATCATCCGTCTTCTTGAAAAAATTAAAAATAAAAAGTCTTAGCCTTTTATTTTCTGCAATTTATTTTCAATATTTTTCTTTTTCCATACTCTCCAAAATATTGCAATAGCTGATATATCTTTCAAGGTAAATTTTCTCTTCTTCTACAGCTTTTTTTACAGCACAATCGGGTTCATTAATGTGCAAACAATTATTGAATCTGCATTGCGAAATTATTTCACGCATTTCAGGAAAGTAATGAGACAGTTCTTCTTTTGGAATATCAACAATACCAAGTTCGCGGATGCCTGGTGTATCAATAATTTTTCCACCAAAATCAAGATCAAACATTTCAGCAAAAGTTGTTGTATGCAAACCTTTTCCACTCCAACTGCTCACTTCCTGTGTTCGGATATCATTGTTTTGTAAAAGCCAATTTATAAAAGTTGATTTACCAGTGCCGCTGTGCCCGCTAAGCAATGTGGTCTTATCTTTCAGCAAATCTTGTAAGGCATCAATGCCTTCTTTTTTTTCAACGCTGATTAAAAAAACTACATATCCGGCGTCTTCATAAATTTTTTTCAGCAACTCAAATTTTTGAATTTCTTTCTTGCCATAAATGTCAGCTTTATTAAAAATAATAATAGCGGGAATATGAAACGCTTCTGTTGAAACAAGAAACCTGTCAATAAATCCGGAAGATGTTTTTGGATTTTTTAAAGTGGCGAAAAGCATTGCTGCATCAAGGTTTGCGGCGATTATGTGGTGATGCATTTTATGATGCGGCGAACTTCGCGCAACATAATTTTTTCTATCGAAAATATTTACAATAACAGCAGTGCCATCTTCTCCATCTTCCATTTCTACTTCCACATCATCGCCAACAGCAATTGGGTTTGTCGATGTAATGCCATCAATTTTAAAGATACCTTTTATGCGCGCGTTCAAAAAATCTCCTTGTTCTGTCTTTACCAGGTACCAGCTTCCGGTTGATTTATAAACAAGCGCTTTCATGCAAATTTTTATGAAGATTTTTCTCCGACGAAAGAATTATATTTTTTTTCGTAACCAATTGTTGTTTGAATGCCATGACCCGAATAAACAATAGTTTCATCGGGCAATGAAAATAATTTTTCTTTTATGCTTTGCAATAATTGCTGCATGTTTCCACCAGGCAAATCTGTTCTGCCGATACTATCGCGAAATAAAACATCACCGCTGATAATAAAATTTTGTGCTTCGCAATAAAAACAAATACTGCCGGGCGAATGTCCCGGTGCATGAATCACTTTCAATTCATCAGTGCCTAATTTTATTGTATCATTTTCATTTAAAAAATGAATTGTTCCTTCGTAATTTTCAAAGGGCAAACCAAACATCACACCTGCCGCGGGCGCAAGTCTTAGCACTTCACTTTCCAGGGGATGTATAAACAATTCAAGCCCGTATTTTTTTGCAAAAAGTTTATTGCCAAACACATGATCAAGATGGCAATGTGTATTTATAAGTTGCACAGGTTTTAAGCCATTGTGTTGAAGATGACTTTGAAGCGTTTCAACTTCTGCAGTAAAATAAGTACCCGGATCAATAATAATGCAGTCTCCGCTTTCGTTGGAGAGAAGGTAAGTATTTTCTGAAACAGGATTAAATGTAAAAAAATCAACTTTGAACATAACAGTTTTTTTGCAAATTGATTACCGTTAATTGTATTAATTTTATTGAATATATTTTTTTACTCCGCTTTTTTTATTTCTTTTTCGATGAAATACTTTTATCAATGAAATGTAATTTTGATGATTACGCCTCTTTAAAAAAATTTATTTTCAAAAGACAGGATATGCAATTTAATAGTTTACGGCTTATCGTTATTTTTTTGCTTGCAGCAATGGTTCCTTTTTTTTGCCATGCACAGGTTAATACGGTCGAATATGGTAAAAACCGAATTCAATATAAAAAGTTTACGTGGAAATTTTATCAAAGCGCCAACTTCAATGCATACTTTAGCCAGGATGGTTTAGAGCTTGGAAAATTTGTGGCACAAATGGCTGAAGAAGAGTTGCCTTCAATAGAAAATGCCGAAGAATATTCCATGCAAAGGCGCGCCAACATTATCATTTACAATAATTATGATGATTATAAACAGAGCAACATTGGCATTGGCATTGACTGGCAAAATGCCGGTGGAACTACTAAGCTTGTAAATAATAAAATGGTTGTTTTTTTTGATGGAAATCACAACACTTTGCGCCAGCAAATTCGTGAAGGCATAGCACAAATTATTACTGATAATCTTCTATTTGGTGAAGATGTCGGCGAAGTGGCAAGCAACGCTGCCTTGCTTGATTTGCCGCAATGGCTTACCGATGGATATGTACAATACATTGCGCAGCCATGGAGCACGGAAGATGATGATAAATTGAAAAGCGCCATGCTCAGCGGGGATTATAAAACGTTTTATCAATTTGCTTTTGATAAACCCGAAATAGCCGGACATGCTTTCTGGTATTACATTTCAGAAAAATACAAGCCTCAAAATGTAACATACTTTTTTTATCTCGCAAGACTTTATAAAAGTTTAAATGATGCTTCGCAAAAAATAGCAAATAAAAAATTTAAAGATTTGCTTGCTGATTTTATGGAGTATGAAGGCAGCAAATATTACCAGGATATTAAACAACGCCGCAATGCACCGAAAGGAAAATTATCAATTGTAGAAGAAGAAAAAAAGGATGAAGAATTTTATCGTTTTTCTGCAAACCCAAATGCCAAAAATAATTCTTACGCTGTTATCCATTATTACAAAGGAATTTACCAGGTAAAATATGTTGACAATCTTTATACAACAAAGATTTTATTAAAATATGGAAACCGCGTACAGCATGGCGATATCAATCCTGATTATCCAATACTTGCCTGGGATGGAAAGGGTTCAAGATTACTGGTAATTTATTCGAAGGAAGATAAAATAAATATGTTTGTGTATGATGTTATTGCAGGCATTCCGCGCTTTCAACAGGAAATTACAGGCTTCGATCAAATACTTGATGCAGGCTTTATGCTTGATGCTAATACACTTTTATTTAGTGCGGTAAGAAACGGGCACACGGATATTTTTACTTACAAAATTGACAATCAAAAAGTAAAACAAATTACCAACGATATTTATGATGATCTTGATCCGACTGTTGTTTCTTTTCCAAATCGCATTGGTATAATATTCTCATCGAATAGACCAAATGCAAATGCAATAAGCAACGATACAGTTTTGCCAAGTCGTAACCGTTTCAATATTTTCCTTGTTGATCTGTTGAATGATGGTCCTGCAAAACAAATTACGCAGCTTACGAATTTACAACATGGCAATGCACGTTACCCGATGCAATACAACCAGAACCATTTCACTTTTGTAAGCGATGAAAATGGTATTGCAAATCGTTGGGCTGGTTTTTTTAGCACGCAGGCTGCAGGTCTTGATACCTTATATTATATTGGAGATGATATTTTGCATAATCCTACCGACAAAGATTTAGATTCAACTTTAAAGATCTGGAAGAAACATGAACCCGACAGTGTAAGTTATTTTGCTGTGCATAAAGATTCAACTTATACATTTCCAATCACAAATTATCAAAGCAGTTTATTGGAAACACGCATTGCAGGAAACAATGGACAAGTAAGTGAAGTGAGACGCGAAGGTGATCTGAAATTTTTGTATAAATTAAAAGTAGATTCTGTAGCACTTCGCCGGCGAAATGTAAATGCAAGACCAACTTTATATTTAAAAAATCAATTGCAGCAGGAAAAAATTCAGCAGGGAGGCGCAACTATTCTTCCTGATACAACATCAAGTAACAACAATGCGAATAATGTTTTTCAGAATGAATTTGAAAATGAAAAACCTGATTCGTCAACAACAATTTCTCATCCAATTATTCAATCAACAAAACCTGTAACTGCACCTGCATACAAACTGCCGCCACTTTATAATTATAAATGGAAGTTTAATGCAGACTATGTTTTAGCGGGCATCAGCAATAATGTTTTAATTAATCAATTGCAGCCATACGCCGGTGGTTCAGGTCCGATACAATTAAATAATGGCGATGATCTTGATGGTACTTTACGGGTTGGTGTAAGTGATGTGATGGAAGACATCAAATTCATTGGCGGCATACGTTTCGGGCTTGATAATCTAAGTGACAAAGATGCTTTTATAACCTTTCAAAATCTTAGAAAAAGACTTGATTGGAGTCTTACTTATTATCGCAGCAATACCACAAACTATGATGGATTTTTTATTGATTCTTTTTCAAGTCAATATGATAATGAAGTTATTACAAACATCTACCAGGGACAAGTTTCTTATCCTTTCAGTGAAACAAACAGCTTAAGATTTACCGCAGCTTTGCGCAGAGATAAAGGTGTATTGCGGCCATTTAATAATTACACAGGCGTTCCTGATCCTTATCCGCTTGTTGTGCCGGATTCTGTTTCTTCAACGGTGCTTACGAAACTTGAATATGTACATGACAATACGTTGAACCCTGCCCAAAATATTTGGAACGGTGCGCGATGGAAAATATATGGTGAATTTAATTTACCCGTTGGTAAAACTGCATTAAAAGGCATGAATACTGTTGATATTGGATTTGACGTAAGAGAGTATATAAAAATATATCGCAATTTTATTTGGGCGGGACGAGCATCAGGAGATTTTTCTTTCGGCGAAGCAAAAATTATTTATTATCTCGGCGGCGTCGATGGTTGGATAAGTCCAAAATTCAACACCAATCCTCCTGATCCTTCTCAGAATTATGCTTTCCAAACATTAGCCGTGAACATGCGTGGCTATAATCAAAATCTTGCCAATGGAAATAATGATGTTGTGCTGAATAGTGAATTTCGTTTGCCAGTTTTCGCAACACTATTTAATAAACCTATAAATAATGCTTTTGTGCGCAATTTTCAAGTGATACAATTTATAGATTTAGGAACAGCATGGGCCGGCGGATTAAACAATATTGAACGGCCGACAATGCTTTATACAAGCGATCAATCACTTGGTCCAAATCCAGTAAGCGTGCGCGTAAGAGCCGGAGGTATCGGACCTTTTGCTGGTGGCTACGGCTTTGGTGTAAGAAGTACTTTACTTGGATATTTTTTAAAACTTGATGCAGGTTGGCCAATGGGCGGCATTTTTAGAGGCAGCCCGGTTTGGTATTTTGCTTTGGGCTTTGATTTTTAACATGATCGTTATTTTTTTAAAAGATAGCTAAGTGTAATGCTGCCACCAAACGCAACGATAGGTGGATGAATTTTTGTGATAGAAACTTTTACTTCCGCTGCCTGAGAAAATTTCGCAAGAATAGCTTGCGCAATAGTAATGACAAGCGTTTCAAGCAACGGTGTTGGTTTTTGCATCAAATCTTTTATAAGAGAATATACATTGGTGTAATCAATCACTTCACTGATATGTTGCGGAATTTTTGAAGTTTCATTATGCCAAACTGTTACATTTACTTCAAACTCACCTCCTAATATTTTTTCTTCTTTGTATAAACCGTGATGTGCATAAAAATGAAGCTGCGATAAATTAAGAATGAGCATACGCAAAACTAACGCTGATCTATAAAAAGAAACAATCTTTTAATGATGTTTCCGATGTTTATCTTTTTTATGTTTATTTTTTTCAGCAGGATTATTTTGCACAAGCCTTAATGTCCAAAAATCATCAGATAAATTTTGATTTAATAAATAATCATAAGGCATCGTAAAATATCCTTTCAAACCCCAGGTGGTGCCCCAACTGTTTCGTACAATAAATCTTTTTACCGAATCATCATATCCAACAATACATACAGCATGACCACCAATAACCTGCTCATCAGTTTTTGGCATATTCAATTTTCCTGTTTTTGCAACCGCCGCACTTTCAAAAGAAGTATAAACAGTAAAGCCAATAACAAAAGGAAATCCATTAGCAATACAACCTTTCATTTGATTCAAAGATCTGGGCACACGTGAATAATTTAAAACAATATGTTGCAGAGCATCTTTATAACAACTGTTATCCGGTTTTGCTGCAAACTTGGCTATATTGTAAGGCCACATTGCTTCCGGGCAAACACCTTGTTTATTTACTGTCTTAATTCCGTCACGGATTTGTGCACCGGAATCTGTCTTCACCGTATTTTCTATCGCACGTTCATTATAATAAATAAACAACCGCGAAGGCATAAACACAACCGCTTTTTGCTTCATCAATTCAAATTCAAATGCGCCGCCAATAGCATTTGCAGTGCAGCTTCCCAATTGACCCTGATCATAAACTGGCGGACAGTTTTTTCTTAAATCAATTTTTGCAGGCAAACTTTTAGTAACTCCTCTTGGAGCAGCATAAGCAAAATCTCTTTGATCTGGCAAATCTGGCTGCCAGCCATACCGCGAAATTTTTTGTACCATAAAATGTAGTTTAGAATGAATAAAAATCAATTTAAAAATCATTATTCATTTTCAGGAAGGGCTGGAATAAAACTAGTTTTGTTCTGGTTAGAAATAATAAATTAAAAGTATTAAAATAATTAAAACAATTATATTTTAAATTCCTTTTTCACTTAAATATCGTTCAGCATCGAGTGCAGCCATGCAGCCACTTCCGGCTGCAGTAACAGCTTGTCGGTAAATTTTATCCTGCACATCACCTGCTGCAAATACGCCATCAATATTTGTTTTTGATGTGCCCGGAATTGTTTTTATATATCCAGCTTCATCCATGTCTAAGTAATTTTTAAAGATGTCACTGTTTGGTTGATGACCGATGGCAACAAAAAAAGCGCTGACCTGAATGTCTTGCTGCACAACGGTTTTATTGTTTTTGATACGAACGCCTTCGACTTTATTTTCACCAAGCACTTCAACTGTTTCACTGTTCCAATAAATTTTTATATTGGAAGTATTTTTTAATCTATCCTGCATTATTTTACTTGCCTTCATTCCATTTTCATCTTTGCGAATGATCATGTGAACAGTTGTTGCAAGCTTTGATAAATACATAGCTTCCTCGCAAGCAGTGTCGCCGGCCCCAACTATTGCAACTTCTTTTCCGCGAAAAAAAAATCCATCACAAACTGCGCAAGCACTTACTCCATAACCGTTCAATCTTTGTTCGCTTTCAAGACCAAGCCATTTTGCGGAAGCGCCTGTTGCAATAATTACGGCATCTGCTTCAATCCATTTTTCATCATCAATTTGTACTTTATGAACGTTAGATGAAAGATCCACTTTTGTTGCAATGCCATAACGAATATCTGCGCCCATTCTTAATGCTTGTTTTTCAAAATCGATCATCATTTCCGGACCTTGAATACCATTTGGATAACCTGGATAATTCTCAACTTCTGTTGTAATGGTTAACTGTCCGCCTGGCTGAATACCCTGATACAGCAAGGGTTTCAGATTGGCTCGTGCTGCATAAATTGCTGCTGTATAACCTGCCGGACCAGAGCCAATAATTAAACAATGCACTTTTTCTATCATATCATTTGCCATGAAATTTTTTTTAGTGATCACAATCAAAAGTAAATTCAAATCATTTTTAGATGGAGCTTTACTTTTTAGTTTTGATTTTTTATTTGTTTAAAAGAATTACTAGACTTGAACGGTGCCAACGCCACTGCAGTTAAATGCTTGCAGAAAGTTTGGCTCAAAAAAAATTCACAGAAAATCAACGTGTGATATTTAATAATGAAATACAAAAATAAAATTACGTTTCTTTATTGATGAAAGATTTTGCATATTGAAAATAAGGTATGAAAATTTTATTTGCATCTGTTGGAAAGCCTCATGAACATTACGTTTCAGAAGGTATTGAGAATTTTACTCTTCGCATAAATAAATATTTTTCATGTAACTGGAAATTGATTGCTTCACCAAAAAATGCTGCAGCATTAACTGAACCTGAATTAAAAAAACAGGAAGCAAAATTGATTTTGCAAACTTTAAATGTTGATGATTATTTGATTTTGCTGGACGAAAATGGCAAACAATTTTCTTCTCCGGAGCTTGCGAATTTTTTACAACAACGTGCGAATGAAAGCACAAAACAATTAATTTTTTTGATAGGTGGTGCATTTGGTGTTGATGAAACAATAAAACAGCGGGCCAATTTTACATGGAGTTTATCGAAACTTGTTTTTCCGCACATGCTTGCAAGATTAATTTTATGTGAACAAATTTATCGTGCATGCTCTATCTTAAAAAACGAAAAATATCATCACGTGTAAAATATTTATCTTGCCTGCGATATGCATTTAACCATTACTCTTGCAATTGTTATTCTTACCTGCGTGATTTCTTTCACTGCTTTTTCGAACACAAAAATTATTAATGACCTGATATTTTATCCTCCTGCCATTTCGCAGCAAAACCAATGGTGGCGCTTCATTACGTGTGGTTTTATTCATGCAGATTTTGCACATCTTGCTTTTAATATGTTCTCTTTTTATTTGTTTGGAAATAATGTGGAAGATGCCTTTGCAGAGCTTTTTCCAACTTATGGCAAGATGCTTTATTTGTTAATGTATTTGCTTTCTTTGGTTGTCTGTTTGTTTCCAACTTATTTCAAAAACAAAAACAATTATGCATACAGAAGTCTGGGTGCTTCAGGCGCTGTGAGTGCTGTTGTTTTTGTTGGAATATTTTTATTTCCGCTTGATAAGATCGGCTTATTTATTATTCCTCCGGTAATTCCGGGATTTATTTTCGGTCCGATTTATTTATTGCTTTCTGCTTATTTATCAAAACAGGGAAAGGGAAACATAAACCATTCTGCACATTTTTGGGGCGCAATTTTTGGAGTTGCTTTTTTAATTATTGCATGTCATTTTTTAAGCAGTTTTAATCCCGTTGAAAATTTTATCGGTCAGGTTCAATCTTATTTTAATTAGAATATTTTTTGGGGCTATCGGCTGAAACTCTTTATTCATAAATGGTTCGGGCTGTTTGTTACAAGTCCGCCACAAAACCAATGCACATAAGCCTCAGCGGGCTTTTCACTTCCATCCCGCAGCCATTAAGCGATAGAATATTTATTTAGCAACTCAAAAATGCAGTCAAACAATAATTTAATTTTCGTTCTACTCTGTGGAATGAAGAATTTTTAAAATGTTTTTAGTCGAGTCAGAAACTTTAAACCTTTCATCAATTCTATGATTAACGATCCAAATAATTTTTTTATTCATTTCAATTACCCAAACATTTTCTTTTTCTATTTTAGATAATTTGTTATCAATAAAAAATTTACTTACCTTCTTTTTTTTCTTCATACCAAGCGGATAAAAATAATCGCCTTGTTTCCATTTGCGCAGCAACAAAGGAAATTGAATTTCATCTGCATCAAGTGTAGCAATCGAGTTTGAAGTTTGTAGTTTGAAGTTGGTCGTTAATACTTTTTCGAAGGTCAACATGCCATTTTCAAAAATTATTTTCTTATCATTTCCTTCAATCAAAATATGCCCTGAAGATTTTGATTCATTCGGTGCAATCACAAGCCAGTTACGGTTTTTCAGGACAATATACTTTTCGTTTTTAATGAAAGCACTGTTTTCTGCATCAAGCAGTTTTATAATTTCATCAACCTGCGAAGCATGAAAATTATACTGTTTAAAAATCTCCCAAATAATCGTTTTGAAAGCAACTTGCTTCTTGAGTTTTAAAATCGGAATATGAATTTCATTTCCTTTTTCTTCAACTAATTTTTTTTTGATTGCAGCGATTGCTTCTTCATAAATCAAATGCTCTTCATTAAAGTGATTGATGTTATTCAAAATATTTTCATCAGCAGTTGCAAACTTTTCTTTTATCAAAGGAATGACTTGATGACGGAAAAAATTTCGCGTGTATTTGTCTGAAGCATTGCTGCTGTCTTCGCGCCATTCCAAATTATTTTCTTTTGCATAAACAATGATTTCTTCTCTTCTTGCAAACAACAGCGGACGAATGATTTTTCTTCTTTTATCAAATGCTGCAATTCCTTTCAATCCTTGCAAACCCGTGCCACGAAGAAAGTTCAGCAAAACTGTTTCGATATTATCGTCTGCGTGATGAGCAATGCATAGAAAGTTGCTAGTTGTTGATTGTTGGTTGGCTTTCTGAAAATTAATTAATTCTTTAAACCATTCGTATCTCAAATTTCTCGCCGCTTCCTGGATGGAAATTTTATGTTCATCCACATAAATTTTTGTTTCAAATTTTTTTATAAAAAATTCTTTTTGATATTTCTCTGCAACTGATCTTACAAATTTTTCATCCTCATCACTTTCATTTTCTCTTAACTGAAAATTGCAATGCGCAATGGAAAAATCAAAATTGGATTTGAATAAAAGATCAGCTAATATAACACTATCAGCGCCGCCACTCACCGCAAGAATTAAATGACAATTTGATTGAGAAAGATGATTAAAATTATTCTTCCAGTTCGTTTGAAATTTTTCTGCGAGATCCATTTTATAAAGATAAATGCCGCAGTGAATTATTGCGGCACAAATAAATCTATAACTAAATAAAAACTCAATTTATTATCCCTTCTTCACTTCTTTTGCCCATGTATCTTTTAATGTAACGGTTCTATTAAAAATTATTTTTTCGCTTGTGTCTTTATCCAGGGTAAAATATCCTTTGCGTAAAAACTGGTAACATTCATCAAACTTCGCTTTCGCTAAAGATGGCTCTGCGTAAGCGTTTGCAATTACTTGCAAAGAATTTGGATTGATATAATTTTTAAAATCACCTTCAGCTGCATCAACATTTTCAACAGTAAATAAACGGTCATACAAACGAAGTTCTGCAGGAATCGCATGCGCGATACTTACCCAATGCAATGTTCCTTTTACATGAATGCCGGAAGTGTCTGCACTGCTTTTGCTTTCAGGAATATACGTGCATTTCAATTCAATAATCTTTCCGTTTTCATCCTTCACTACTTCATCGCATTTAATAATGTAAGCACTTTTCAAACGCACCATTTGATTTGGAGCAAGCCTAAAAAATTTCTTTGGCGCATTTTCCATAAAATCTTCGCGCTCGATAAAAATTTTTTTGCTGAAAGGAATTTCTCGGTGCGTTGAATTTTCTGCTTCAGGATTGTCTTCGCTTTTCATCATTTCAACTTTGCCTTCTTCATAATTTGTAATGACAATTTTCAGCGGATCAAAAACCACCATTCTTCTTAAAGCAACTTTGTTCAAATGCTCTCTGGTACAAAATTCCAGCAAGCCAACATCAGCGAGATTTTCTCTCTTTGCAATGCCCACTTTGTCGCAAAATTCACGGATGCTTTCTGCAGGAACGCCTCTTCTGCGCATTGCTGAAATTGTTGGCATGCGCGGATCATCCCAGCCATCAACAATTTTTTCGTTTACAAGCTGCAGTAATTTTCGCTTACTCATGATTGTGTAAGAAATATTTCTTCTTGCAAACTCATATTGATGTGATGGAAAAATTTCGAGCTTTTCTATGAACCAATCATACAATTCACGATGCGGAACAAACTCAAGCGTGCAAATGCTGTGCGTGATATTTTCAATCGAATCACTTTGTCCATGCGCAAAATCATACATCGGATAAATGCACCACGCATCTTTTGTGCGGTGATGATGTGCATGTTTAATTCGGTACATCAGTGGGTCGCGCATGAGCATATTTGATGAAGCCATATCAATCTTTGCACGCAAAACTTTCTCGCCGTCTTTATATTTTCCTGCTCGCATTTCGCGAAACAACTGCAGGTTCTCTTCAACACTTCTGATGCGATATTTGCTGTTAACACCCGGCTCAGTTGGTGTTCCTTTTTCTTTTGCAATCTCTTCGCTTGAACTATCATCAACATACGCAAACCCTTTGCTGATAAGTCTTTCAGCGAAATTATATAATTGTTCAAAGTAATCACTTGCATACAATTCATTCTTCCATTCAAAGCCAAGCCATCTTACATCTTCCTTTATACTTTCAACATATTCTGTTTCTTCAGTTGATGGATTGGTGTCATCAAACCGAAGATTTGTACCGCCGCCATATTTTTTTGACAAGCCAAAATTCAAGCAAATGCTTGAAGCATGTCCCATGTGCAAATAACCATTTGGTTCAGGTGGAAATCGCGTGAGTATTGATTCGTATTTGCCGCTCTTCAAATCTTCTTCAACAATTTCTTCAATAAAATTCAATGATTTTTCTTCACTCATTTTTTAAATTTTCCAAACATGTCAAAGATAATTCATCATTATTCCCCTTGCTAATTCTCTATTAAAACAATTGATTTGTTTTTGTGGCTATCAGCGCAAATGCTTTACTCATCAGCATTTCGGGCTGTACGCTGCTACTCCGCCACAAGGCAATACACAAATCTTCAGCGGGGTAATCGCTGCCATCCCGCAGCCAATCAACGAAATAATTCTGTTCATCAACTAATTTTTTATTTCTTCCATATTATTCAAACTAAAATTTTAACGATTATCTTGGTTTACTTTTTATGAAAAAAATAATTATATTTTGTTTTATTATTTTTTGTTTTTTACAAACAACAATTGCCCAGCAAAAAATTAATTATGGCGATAACCCTGCGGCTGGAAAATATTATAATATCCGCGGCTTTAAAATGTATGTTGAAACATATGGACAAGGCAAGCCTTTGCTGATGATTCATGGCAATGGCGGCTCAATTAAAAAATTTGAAAATAACATTCCTTATTTTTCTAAAAAATATAAAGTAATTGTTGCGGACAGCCGCTCACAGGGAAAATCAATTGATACCAATGATTCATTAAGTTTTGAAATGATGGCTGACGATGAATCTAAGTTGCTTACTTTAATGCACATTGATTCTGCTTATGTTCTGGGATGGAGTGATGGCGGCATTGTAGCATTGTTACTCGCGATGCGCCATCCTGAAAAAGTAATAAAACTCGCATCAACAGGTGCTAATCTTTGGCCTGATTCCACAGCAATTATTCCCTCACTTTGGAAAGATGAGCAAAATCAATTTGACACAACTGACACAAAAAAATTGATAACCTTTCAACAAAAAAATGACTGGAAATTATTTATGCTTGATTGGCTTCAACCCAATATTTCATTGCAACAATTACATGCGATAAAATGCCCCGCATTAATAATTTGTGGAGATCATGATCTGATAAAAATTGAGCATACGGTTTTGATTTATCAAAATATTCCAAATTCGTATTTATGGGTTGTTCCAAATTCAGGGCATCCTACATTGAGGGAACACAAAGATGAATTTAATAAAAAAGTTGACGAGTTTTTTTCAACACCATTCCACAGTTGGCAATAAAGAAAAAAGTCCTGCATTTTGCAGGACTCTAAAAATATTTTATTTAAAAAATTAAATTTTAAAATGTGAGAATGCCTTGTTTGCTTCAGCCATACGGTGTGTGTCTTCTTTCTTTTTAAAGGCGGCACCTTCACCTTTGCTTGCTGCAATAATTTCATTCGCTAATTTATCAGCCATTGTTTTTCCATTTCTTTCACGGCTAAAACGAATAAGCCATTTCATGCTTAAAGATATTTTTCTATCAGCACGTACTTCAGCAGGAATTTGAAAAGTAGCGCCACCAATTCTGCGGCTGCGAACTTCTACAGAAGGCGTAACATTTGCTATCGCGCGCTTCCATATTTCATAACCATCTTCATTGGTAATTTTACTTACCTTATCAACAGCATCATAAAAAATAGTAATGGCTGTGCTTTTTTTACCTTCCCACATTATGTTATTGATAAAACGGGTTACCAGTTTATCATTAAAGCGGCCATCCGGCGCTAAAGGAAGTTTTTTTGCTTGTGATTTTCTCATTATTCAAAAAGAATTTTCATTATTTTTTCGCAGGTGCGGCTGCTCCGGCTTTTGCTTTTTTAGTTCCGTATTTAGAACGACTTTTTTTGCGGTCTTTCACACCAGCAGTATCAAGGCTGCCGCGAACAATGTGATACCGTACACCTGGTAAATCTTTCACACGACCACCGCGAATTAAAACGATCGAGTGCTCCTGCAGGTTATGACCTTCTCCAGGAATATATGCGATCACTTCTATTTTATTTGTCAACCGCACCTTTGCTACTTTGCGCAAAGCTGAGTTTGGTTTTTTTGGTGTTGTTGTATAAACTCTTGTGCAAACACCACGACGTTGCGGGCATGCATCCAAAGCACGGGATTTGCTTTTTGCACGGATTATGTCGCGTCCTTTTCTTACTAACTGCTGAATTGTAGGCATTTAACCTGTTTAATTTTTAGGACGGCAAAGGTAAGGGGAAATAGTTTAAAAAAGAAAATCAGGATTTAATATTGTTTAAAAATTAAATTTTGAACATCCATCCATGAGAATCTTGCGTTTTACCTTCACGAATTGCATTCAACCTGCTTTTAACTTCAGGGGAAATTTTCCATTTATCAACATCAAAATGCATCACTTCATCCCGATAACGCAATTCTTTTATTTTAGAAATTATTGCTGCAGTACCAGTCCCGAAAACTTCTTGCAACTCGCCTTTTTTATAAGCTTCAATCACTTCGTCAATATTTATTCTTCTTTCTTCCACTTCAATTCCCATTTCCTGCAACAAACTAATAACTGTATCGCGTGTAACGCCGTTTAAAATAGTTCCTTCATCAAGTGAAGGTGTTATTGCAACATTATTTATAAGAAAAAAAACATTCATCATTCCAACTTCCTGTAACCATTTGTGTTCGAAAGCATCCGTCCATAAAACCTGGTCGTACCCTAATTTTTTGGCTTCAGTTGCAGCAAGCATACTTCCCGCATAATTACCGGCATTCTTTGCAAAGCCAACGCCACCAGGCGTTGCACGCGTATATTTTTCTTCAACATAAATTTTCATAGGCACTGAAAGGTAAGGACCTGTCGGGCTGAGCATGATCAAAAACTTGTATGTTTCAGAAGGGCGAACGCCAAGCATAGTATCCGTTGCAAACATTAGCGGACGTATGTATAAAGAATGATCTTTTTTATTTGGAATCCAGTTTTTATCAAGCCCAATTAATTGCCGCATTCCTTCAATAAAAATTTCTTCGGGCAATTCTGGCATATTCATTCGGGCAGCAGAAATATTAAAACGTTTCAGGTTATCGAACGGCCGAAAAATAAACGCTTCTCCATCTTCATTTTTAAATGCTTTCATACCTTCAAAAATTGACTGACCGTAATGCAGCGCAGCAAGCGAAGGTTCTAAAAGCAAAGGCTGGTAAGGTTTTATCTCTACATTTTTCCATTCTCCATTTTCATAATCAGCTTCGAGCATGTGGTCTGTAAAATATTTTCCAAAAGGCAAATTTTCCAAACTCAAATCGTTTAATTTGCTGCCTTGAATTTTTGTGATGGAGATATCCAAAGCTTCCGTCATAACTGTAAATTTTATACAAAGAAACGAAAAAATAGAAACTAACAGAAGTTAATGACTTCAATTTGTTATGAAAATAAAGTTACCGGATTTTGTAATTGTCGATCTCTATCAAAACAGTTTGGTTGTTGAGAAAAAACATGTTGAAGAAAAATTTTATCTCGGAGAAAATAAAAGAAATATTTTGTTTTTGGTAAATGATAAAGATGGAATTTTTATAAACCATGAATCGTTGACCACACTCACTAAAATATTAGAAGCTTTGAAAATGAGCATTAAAGATGTTGCAATTGTAAATTTTTTTCACCATAAAAAACCCTTTCAAATATTGAAAGAGAAGTTGCAGCCAAAATTTATTTTTTTGTTTGATGTAACTCTTTTGCAACTGCAATTGCCTTTTACCATTCCTGACTATCAAGTTCAGCAATATGATAATTGCATTTTCATGAGTGCTCCTGCAGCAACACTTTCAGCGAAAAATGATGACGTAACAAAAAAAGAAAAACGAAAGTTGTGGGATAATTTAAAGAAAATATTTGCTGCATGAAACTCACTTTAATTTTTGCCACCAACAATATACACAAGATTGATGAAATAAAAAAAATAGCTGGCGATCAATTTAATATCATTACTCTGAAAGATGCAGGTATTGATATCGATATTCACGAACCACATGATACATTGGAAGCCAATGCAAGTGAAAAATCAAGAACCATTCATCAACTCACAAAACAAAATTGTTTCAGTGAAGACACAGGTTTAGAAGTGCGAATTTTAAATAATGACCCCGGCGTAAAAAGCGCGAGATATGCGGGAGACGAAAAAAATTTTGAAGCAAATATTGATAAGCTTTTATTCAATTTGAAAGATAAAAAAAAACGCGAAGGCCGCTTCAGAACTGTGATCTCGCTAATTCTGAATGATAAAGAATTTTTTTTCGAAGGAGTCTGCGAAGGAAAAATTATTGCAGAAAGAAAAGGCAAAAATGGTTTTGGTTATGATACTGTTTTTGTTCCAAACGGAAGTGATAAAACTTTTGCTGAAATGAATTTGGAAGAGAAAAATATTTTCAGCCACCGAAGAAAAGCAACAGATAAGATTATTGATTTTTTGAAGAAAATTTAATTCATTCATTCCAAATTTTCCAACTTTCTTCTGCTTGCAGTACAAGCATCTCATAACCGTTTTGAATTGTTGCGCCTCGCTTCTCTCCTTCTGATAAAAATTTAGTTTTTGCAGGGTTATAAACTAAATCAAAAAGATAATTTTTCCCTGAAAGAAATTGATACGGAATGTTTGGCGCATCATCAACATTTGGAAAGGTTCCGAGAGGCGAGCAGTTAATAATGATTTGATTTTCATTCAAAATTTTTTCATTCAATTCCTCATACAAAAAATTGTTTTGATCTTTTTTTCTTGAAACAAAATGGTGGTCAATTTGTAATTTATTCAAAACAAATTCAACAGCTGCTGCTGCTCCTCCTGTTCCAAGAATTAATGCACTTTTATGATGCGATTGCAATTTTTTTATGAATGATTTTTCAAAACCAATTACATCAGTATTGAAACCAATTAATTTTTCGCTTTCAATTCTTATACAATTACATGCGTTGATTTTTTCAACAACATTATCTTTTTCATGCAAAAAAGAAATAACTTCTTTTTTATAAGGAATGGTTACTGACAAGCCTTTCAGCGAATGATCTGTTTCAACAATTGTATGTAATTCCTGAATTGTAGCAATAGAAAAATTCTCAAATTTTGCATCAGCAATTTTTTCTTTATGGAATTTTTCAGTAAAATATTTTTGTGAAAAAGAATGAGAAAGCGGATAACCGATTAATCCGAAAATGCGCATGGAATTATTTATCCAAATATAAAAAGAAAGTGTCGCCGCGCAAACCAACGCGCATTGTTTCCAAAGGAATAACTTCTGCCGGTGCAATATTTCCGAGGTTAACATTGCAACCAAGCAATTCAAGAAAATATAATTGCTGTTCTTTTTGCGGAGCTTCCCACAAAATTTTTTCTCCTGGAATTTGCGTGAGAATTTCATTTACTAAACCTTCACGCACTTCGCCGCTGCCACGATAAATACCAACATTGCCGCCTTCGCGCGCTTCTGCAATTACATAAGAAGAGCCCGCTTCAAGTTCAGCGCGCATTAATTCTATCCATTTATATGGCGGAATAATATGGGTTGCATCTTTGCTTCCGACCTCGCTTAAAACGGTTCCGTATTTGGTTAACTTTTCAATGTAGCCGCACTTTTCAGCATGTGGAATTGTGATAGAACCATCACTTACTTCCATATAATTGATCTTATAATCTTTGCATATTTCAATATAATCCTGAAATTGATTTCTTATTAAAAAAGCTTCAAACAAAGTGCCTCCGAAATAAACAGGAATATCGTATGATTGATATACTTCAATTTTTTCACGCAAATTCGGGGTAACGAAAGAAGTGCCGAAACCAAGTTTCACAATATCAAAATGGGGATGCGCGACACTTAGAAAATTTTGCGTTTCATTAATGCTTAAACCTTTATCCATTACCATTGTAATGCCTGAAGTGCGTGGTTTTGGATTGCGTACAGGAATTTGTGTAAGATTAAAATTCATTCGTCAGAAGTTTTGCGGCAGCAAAAATAAGTGAACAAAAGTGAAAGGAGTGTTGTAAAAAAACTTGCGCAAAAGATATTTTTTGATGAAGCTGTGTTATATTTTTTTTCTTTTTTTATAATGCGCTATCAAATCAACAACTTTATGATTTTGCAAAATTGAAGCATTAAATTCTATAAATTTTTTGACAAGGCGCGGTGATCTTTCCATAGCTTCTTCTAATTGCGCCAATGCTTCTTTCTGTTTTTTGCAGGAAAATAAACAAGCGCTATAAAAAAACAAAAAAATCGGTTTTTGATCAGTAGCTTTCAATGCTGAAACACACTGCCTGCAAGCCTCTTCAAAGCAAGCAGCTTTATACAAACAACGTATCAAAACTTCCCAGCCAGAAATATTTTTGGGCTTTTGCCTTACAGCGATGCTTAAATATTGCACAGCTTCTTTATAATTTTCAAGCTGCATTTTACATTCACCCATTGCAATATTATATTCGGTTACATTTCGCTGTATATCCAAAGCGCTTTCAAGATGTTTTATTGCACTCTGCCATTGTTTTTCATCAATATAAGTGAGTGCAATCTTATAATATAATTTGCTGTCTGCAGGACTCATGTGAGATGCCTTGCGATAATGAAAACGTGCCTGCGCAAAATTACCAATGCGCTTGAAGCAATGCCCGATCGCTTCATAAATTATTGAATCAGGACGGGTAAGTTCAAGTGTTTTTCTAAACGCTTCGATGGCTTCTTTAAATTTTCTAAGACGCATGTAAGCATCTCCGAGATTTCTGTAAGCAATGGCAAATTTTTCATTAATAACTAAAGCATATTGATACGCATCAATTGCTTTTTCGTACAAACGCAAACATTGATAAGCGGTCGCAAGATTAAACCACGCCAGTTCTGTGTAAGGATGTTTATCAATAATATTTTTATGAAGTTGTATGCTTTCTTCAAAGCGACCTGTAAATTCAGTCCAGAAACAAATTTTATATAAAGCCTCTTCATTTGCGGGTTCTTCTTCCAGTATTATTTTCAAACAATCAAAAACTTTATCAAATGCTTCATAATCATCGTACACATCTGCGAGCTCAAAAAGTAATTCTATGCGCTGATCTCCCTTAAATATTTCCAGTGCTTCTTCCAATAAAATAACTGCCTCATTTTGCCTATCAAGCGCAAGGAAAACATCTGTTTTTAAAATATACAAATTCAGATCGGAAGTATCATAAAGCTCAGCCTTTTGTAATATCTGTAAAGCCTCTTCGTATTTTCTGAATGCAATAAAAAGATCGGCTTTTTTTATAAGCAATTGAGAAGAAAATGGAAAGTATTCCAAGCCGGTTTCGGCAGCTTCGAGCGCTTTGGGTAAGTTTTCCTGATCATCAAAATAGTCAATAATTTGCTCGTATGCTTCTACATCTAAAAAAGAATCCGTTTTACCGGTTAGCAAACCTTCATACAAATATAAAAGTTGGTTTATATCATCTTCATTTTGCGGATATGAATTTTCTTGCATGAATAAAGTTTCTGAAAACTACGTCAGAAAAAAATATTTTACAAATGATGTAACTTTTTTTTCCCAGATTAGTCAATAAAATGTTATAGTTTTCGTTTAAAGTCTTAACTTTGTGTTATGATAAAACAAGCCCGAATACAAATTGCTGCTGCACTGCTGTTAGTGTTGTTTGCTCATTTTGCTATGGCTTCGTTTTCAGGCACTGACGATAAAAGTAAATACAATCTAAAAAATTTGAGTTTCCTTTCCAAAAATTATTCACTTAGCACGCTACGCTCGTCGCAATTTAAATTTTTCAATTCCCAGGATTTTGTAATGAGGCAAAGCAATAACAGGCTTGAAGTTAACTCAATCATCCGGCTTCAAAATGGCAACACAACTTATGTTTATCCATATAAGTACGTTATTAAATTGCCGAAATTTAAAACACCCACTCTTCCACCTCAATAGTCGTTTAATTCTTATTGTATTTTGAGGTTTATTTCTTCAAATTAAATTGAAATAATAAAAAATATTTTGGTGCTTGAATTAATTTGATATTATTGCATTCTTTCAAGCAAGATGAAAATGGCAAAAAAGCAATTATATACATTAGAATATCCTGTTCGGTGCTCACCTGCAATTTTATATGAATTTTTATCAACTCCTTCAGGAATGCAGGAATGGTTTGCAGACAAAGTTGACGAGCGTGACAGTGTTTTTAGTTTTACATGGAATGGTGCAATTGAAAAAGCGGATATTGTAGAAAAAGAACAGGATAAATTTATAAGATACCATTGGCAAAATTCTCCAAAGGATGAATATTTTGAATTTAAAATAGAAAAGACCGAGATCACGGGGCAAACAATTTTGATAATTAAAGACTTTGCAGAAAAGGCTGAGATCAAAGACCAGAGCCGCTTATGGGAATATCAAATAAAAGAATTATTTCATCGCATCGGCAGTTAATTTCTCTAACTTTCATTCACTATTATTAAAAAAAATTTTGGTAATATTTATTACGCAAAAATATTTTTTAAACATTCTTCTTTGTTAAAATATCTGTGGCAATACTTTCGGCTGCAATTATTTTTTTCCTTAAAGCTTACATTTGTAAATACTCGCCAGATTTGTTTTTGAAAAGAATTATAAAGTGATAAAAAAACTTGATAGCTTAATTATACGCGCATTTGTTGGGCCTTTTTTTGTTACTTTCCTCATCTCTCTTTTTGTGCTGGTGATGCAGTTTTTTTGGCTGTATATTGATGATCTTGTTGGCAAGAACATTGACTTTTTTACCATCGTTCGGCTTGTTACTTATGTTGCTGCAACCACCGTCCCGCTTGCATTACCGCTTTCTTTATTACTCTCATCAATCATGACTTACGGCAATCTTGGCGAAAGCTTTGAGCTTGTTGCAATAAAATCTGCAGGCATTCCTTTGCTGCGTTTTATGCGCCCGTTATTTATCATTTCCATTTTTATCAGCTACGTCGCATTTCTGTTTGCAAACAATATTATTCCGGTTGCAAATCTTAAACTTAATGCACTTAAATATGATATCATTGTTGCCAAACCTGCCTTTGATATTAAAGAAGGAGTTTTTTATGACAAGCTTGATGGTTATGTAATAAAAATTGGTGAGAAAGAAAAAGATAGTATTATTAAAAATGTAATTATTTATGAAAAAATAATGGGATTGCAGGATAATTTATTATTAGCAAAAAGTGGGGTGATGCGTGTAACAGCAGACAAACGTTTTATGGAATTTGAATTGCATGATGGCTGGCGTTATGAAGAAAAGGGAAGCCCTTATGAAAATGCGACGCAGTTTGTACGACTTGGTTTTAAGGATTACAAAAAAGTATTTGATCTAAGCAGCTTTAGATTAAGTAAAACAGAAGACAGCCTTTTTAAATATGATCCCAAAATGCTTACGATCAGGCAATTAAATTATTCGATCGATTCGTTAGAAAAATATAAAAATGTTCTTAATAAAAGCACGACAGCTTCTTTTGCTTCGCAATTTTTATTTGCGAAATATGAAGACAGCAACTGGAAAATAAATTCAACTGCAAAATTTAAGAACTCGCAAAGTATTGTTCCCGATTCATTGAAATCAATGTTGTACGATCGCGGCATTCAAAAAATAACAAGTGTGCAAACCCAGCTTGATTTTATGAATACAAATTATATTACAACAAACGATACGCTAACACATCATTTAATGGAATGGCACAGAAAGTTTACGTTGTCCGTTGCATGTCTTGTTTTATTTATGATCGGTGCGCCGCTTGGCTCAATCATTAGAAAAGGTGGATTGGGAACGCCGCTCATTTTTGCCATTATCTTTTTTGTGTTGTTTTATTTGCTGAACACTTTTGGTGAAAAGTTTGCAAAGCAATATGTACTTAGTCCCTTTACAGGCATGTGGCTTTCAACATTAGTTCTAATTCCCATCGGTATCTTTCTTACCATAAAAGCAATGCGTGATTCTCAATTATTTAATAAAGAATTTTATAATCGTCTTTTCAGAAGATTGAAAAAATTACTTATTAAAATGAAAATCGTTAAGGCAACGCAAAACATTTAGCAATAATTTTAAAAGATTATTTTAGCGGGCTAATATTTTTTAATTGCAATCTGCAAGGCAAAACTTTTACGTTCAATTAGGAATAACTATCCTGTCAGTTGTTTTGTTTGCAATAAAAATTATTGCTTATTATCTTACCCGCTCACTTGCAATTCTTAGCGATGCATTAGAGAGTATAGTTAATGTGCTCGCGGGTTTCATAGGATTGTATAGTTTATATATTGCTGCCAAACCAAAAGACGAAGGTCATCCTTACGGGCATGGCAAAGCAGAATTTATCTCTGCTGCTGCAGAAGGTGCCCTCATTATTTCTGCAGGCTTTTATATTCTTTATGAAACAATAGAAAATTTTATTCAGCAAAGCGCTTTGCAAAAAATTGATGTCGGCATTATCATCGTTGCAATTACTGCGCTCATAAATTTTGGGGCAGGAATGCTTTGCAAAAAAATTGGTAATAAAAATATGTCTGTTGCATTGCAGGCAAGTGGTAGACATTTAATTATAGATACTTATTCAACGCTTGTTATAATTGGTGCATTGATCTTTATGTATCTCACTCATTTATTGTGGCTTGATAAAACTGTCGCTTTAATTATGAGTATTGTTATTATGTTTAATGGTTATAAAATTATTCGCCATTCGCTCGCAGGAATTATGGATGAAGCCGACGAAGAATTATTACAACATTTAATAAGATGGCTTAATAAAAACCGCAGAGAAAATTGGATCGATCTGCACAATCTGCGTGTAATAAAATATGGTGCCGTTCTGCATATTGATTGTCATTTAACAGTGCCTTGGTATCTCACTGTTCGCGAGGCTCATTATGAAGTAGAATCATTATCACAATTAATAAAAAAAGAGTTTGGAAATGCAATAGAAATGTTTGTGCACAGCGATGCCTGCATGAATTTTTCATGTCCTGTTTGCATGAAAAAAAATTGTAACGTTCGTCAACATTCGTTTACAAGAAGAATAGAATGGACTTTGAAAAATGTTATTTCAGATAAAAAACATAGTTTGGAAAGTTCATGAAATTTTAAATTTTCATCTTGCAAAAAAACGAAAGCAATAGCTCGGCTCCTTCTAAAACACTTGTGATGGCTGCATTTACGTCAGTCTATCTTATTTGGGGTTCCACTTATACGGGCATTTTACTTGCTATAAAAACTATTCCTCCATTTTGTATGGCAGGCATTCGTTTTTTTGCTTCAGGTATTATTTTAATTATTTATTGTTTGATAAAAGGAGAAAAAATCCCTGATAAGAATTCAGTTTTCAAAAATAGTTTGGTTGGCATATTAATGCTTTTTTTTGGCACTACTTCTTTAATTTGGGTTGAACAATTTTTACCATCAGGTTTATGTGCAATTACCGTTGCCATAGTTCCGCTTTGGTTTGTTTTTTTAGATAAAAAAAATTACAAACAAAATTTTTCAGATAAATTTATTCTTATTGGTTTGCTTGTGGGATTTGCAGGAATAATACTTTTATTCAGTGGCAAAAGTTCAGTTGATCTGCAACATAATACTGCACAACTGATAGCTTTTATTGTGCTTGTGACAAGTGGCGTTTTATGGGCAATTGGTTCACTCTATTCAAAATATGCAAATGCGGCCGGAAGTACTTTTATGAAAGGCGGAATTCAAATGATGGCTGCGGGTTTGTGTGGTTTTATCAGCGCATTTATTGCAGGTGAGCAACATCATTTTTATTTACACAAAATAAGTACAGAATCGTGGGAAGCTCTGATATACCTGGTTTTTATGGGCTCGATTGTTGGTTATATCGCATACATTTGGTTGCTGAGTGTGAGGCCTCCTTCCATTGTGGGAACGTATGCTTATGTTAATCCGGTTGTTGCAGTTTTTTTAGGTTGGTTTGTAGCAGGCGAAACAATTTCTTTCATTCAACTAATTGCATTGATTATTATTTTGTCTGGTGTTTTACTTGTTAACTTCTCAAAATATAAAAAATAACTTCCCCGATTAATTTCATTCAACAAAAAAATATTTCTCGATTTATTTATCCTTTTAAATAAATCTGCTTCATTTTAAAAATGCCTTAAATAAGCGCATTTACAGGTGATTTTAAGGTCTCAACAAAATTTTTCATTTATCATTACGTTCAATTTAGTTTTAAAATCAATATCCGAATAATGAAAAATCGAAGTAGTGTGCTGTTTCGTGTTAAAATAACTTATAACTTTTTAACTGCTTTCACTAACAAAAATTTCTATCTTTTAATACGTTGCGATTTACTTCCGCTTCTTTTCATTTGTTTTTTAGCTGATAAATTTTCTTCTATTACTCATTTATTTTTCAACAGGTTTCAAAAATAATTTGAAATGGAGAAAGATTTAAATCTTATAAATGTTTACCTGACTGTTGATAGAAAAACTATTTACAGTTATTTCAATATGCACGATCCGGCACCGCTTTATAAAAGACAACTCAGCCATATTTTTGAAGAATACATTCGTGCATCTGTTGCCAACGCAAAAAGACATTCAGTTATTATTTATAAAATGAAATGCACGAATAGTATCGATAAAAAATATGCTGATCCTTTAATTTATGCAGTAAAAAATCATTTCTGTTTAAGAAAAAAAATACGTGAAGAACAATTTCAAAGATTTAAAAAGCGCAACTGGATATTGCTTGGCTTAAGCCTTCTTTTTATTATTGTTTGTCAAGGTATTTTACCTCTTTTTTTCAAGGATCAAGATAGTGCCCAAACCGTATTGTTTACCGGGCTTGACGTGCTAAGCTGGGTAATATTATGGAGGCCAATCGATACGCTGATTTTTGAATGGAATCCTCACTTAAAAGAAATATCAATTCTTAATAAACTTGCAACTTCAGAGGTCGTGCTTGTTGAGTCTTATAAAGAAATTACAGAAAGACATGATACCATTTTAAAAGCTGTTTCACAAACAGGATAAACTTTTAATCTATAGACTATGAATATTTTATTTACAAATTTTATGAATGTTTTTAATAGCTTTTGGATTCCGCCATTATTGTTGGCTGCAGGCCTAACAATGTTGCTGCTTGTACTCGTATTTTTTGTTCGTTATAGAGCTTTACAAATTCAATTAAAGATTTCTAAAACAGAAGGTGAAAAATATAAAGAATTGTTTCAATACGCAGAAGAAAATAAAGCTGCCTTAGCAGAAGAATTAATTGTATTAAAAAATCAAAATAAATCTATTCTCATAAAAATTAATTATGAATTGAGAACAGCTATGAACGCTATACTCGGTATGGCAAACCTTCTTGCTGAAACTGAATTAACAAAAAAACAAAAAGAATTTATAGCAATTATAAATGATTACAGTAAAAGGTGTTTAAAGCTTACAGATGAAATTTTTAATAATACTGATAACAAATCAGTTATATCTAATGAAAGAAAAGAAATACAAAATAATGCAAACGGCACTGCTAAAAAAACAGAATCAAGTGAACTTTCTACAGATTTTGCAAAGCAGTTTCCATTGAAAATTTTAGTGGCTGAAGATGATAAAATAAACCAGGTGATAGCTGCAAAAATGTTTGAAAAAATAGGTTACAAACCGGATATCGTTAATCATGGAAAAGAAGCATTGGAAATAGTTAGCGAAACAAATTATGATATAATTTTTATGGATATTCAAATGCCGGTGATGGATGGAAAAGAAGCAACAAAAATGATCAGGCTTTGCCTTGAAAAGCAACCGATTATTATTGCCATAACTGCAAGTGTGCTTGAAGAAGATAAAGACAAATGTATAGATGCCGGCATGAACGATTTCATAACTAAACCTTTGTTATTGGCAGACATCGCCTCCATTATTCAAAAATGGACAGATAAAAAAAATCTTGTAACTGTTGAAGCATCGGCAATTATTTAAGCCTTAAAAAATATTCTAAAACTCCAGGCATTTACATTCCAGCTTACTCTTCAGCTTGCTTTTAAGAAAACATCCTACATTCGTTTTCTTAAAATAATTTTATGCAAGAATGGAAAGATTATAAAGAAAAAAATAAAGATCGTTTTTTAAGTGAGCTTCTTGAATTGCTTCGCATACCAAGTGTAAGTGCACGATCAGAACACAAAGAAGATATGGTCAAATGCGCCGAAGCTGTGCAAAAAAGTTTTGAAGAAGCAGGAACTGATAAAGCAGAAATCTATGAAACGAAAGGTCATCCTGTTGTTTTCGCAGAAAAAATAATTGATGCAGCAAAGCCCACGGTTTTAGTATATGGACATTACGATGTGCAGCCTCCCGATCCGCTGGAACTCTGGCACAGCGGGCCTTTTGAGCCGGTTATAAAAGATGAAAAAATTTATGCACGTGGCGCTTGTGATGATAAAGGACAGTTTTATATGCATGTAAAAGCATTTGAAACAATGGTGAAAACCAATTCACTTCCCGTTAATATAAAATTTATTATTGAAGGAGAAGAAGAAGTTGGCTCATCACATCTTGCAGACTTTTTAAAAAGCCATAAAGACTTATTAAAAGCCGATGTCATTTTAATAAGCGATACTTCAATGCTCAGTCTTGAAACACCAAGCATTGATGTTGGTGTGCGTGGGTTAAGTTATATCCAGGTGGAAGTAACAGGTCCAAACCGCGATCTGCACAGTGGCGTTTATGGCGGCGCAGTTGCAAACCCTATCACTATTCTTACACACATGATCGCAAGTTTGCATGACGAAAATAATCACATAACCATTCCTCATTTTTATGATGATGTTGTTGAATCAACAGATGATGAACGCGCAGAACTTGCCAAAGCTCCCTTTGATGAAAATGAATATAAAAAAGATTTAGGGGTGAAAGAATTGTGGGGTGAAAAAGGCTATTCAACAATTGAAAGAACAGGCATTCGTCCAACACTCGAAGTGAATGGCATTTGGGGCGGATACACTGGCGAAGGTTCAAAGACTGTGCTGCCTTCGAAAGCATTTGCAAAGATCAGTTGCCGTTTGGTGCCCAATCAAAAAACAAGAAAAATGACCGATCTTTTAATTGATCATCTTATAAAAATTGCACCGCCTTATGTTACAGTAAAAGCAGAAGAACATCATGGCGGAGATCCTTATATGACGCCTGTTGACAGCATCGAATATCGTGCTGCAGCAAAAGCTATTGAAGCAACTTTTGGCAAAGCTCCTATTCCTGTTCGCGGTGGCGGAAGCATTCCCATCACAGCTTTGTTCGAAAGTGAGTTAGGTTGCAAAGTTGTGTTTCTCGGTTTCGGTTTAGACAGCGATAACCTGCACAGCCCAAATGAAAAATTCGAGCTTGCAAATTTTTATAAAGGCATTGAAACCATTCCATACTTCCATAAATTTTATGCAGAAATGAAGAAATAATTTTTGGTGACCAACGCCGGAATACACATTGAACTTTGCTTGCGACGCTCCGTTCATCTTTCTCTTTACTATTAAACAAAATCTCATTGGCAGAAACAAAAGAAAAACTTCGCATAGATAAATATTTGTGGGCAATCAGAATTTTTAAAACCCGTTCTCAGGCTGCCGATGCTTGCGAAAAAAGTAAAGTGAAGATGCATGGCAAACCGCTGAAAGCCTCTAAATCAGTGAACCTCAGCGAAGAGTATGAAATAAAAACAGAAGCGAAAAAATGGATAATAAAAGTTACAGGCTTGCTTGATAACCGTGTTCAATTCAGTGAAGCAATAAAATATTATATTGATATTTCTCCTGAGGAAGAAACAGATAATTCACAAATTCAAACATCAGCATTTTATACCGGCAAGCGAATGAGTAAAACAGGAAAGCCAACCAAAAAACAGAAAAGAGATTTGGAAGATTTTATGAATGAAGACTAAAGTTTAATACTTAGACAGAAGATAAACGGACTGCGACGCAACTGATTAATCAGACATATAAAGTTGGAGTCATAAAAAAATCTCGCATAAATTTGATTTGATGATCATCAACATTCTCACTGTTTTACCCGAACTTCTTGCAAGTCCATTAAGTCACAGCATCATGAAACGCGCGCAGGACAAGGGTTTGCTTGAAATACAAATTCACAATCTACGCAAATGGGCAGTGAATGAATATGGACAAATTGACGATTATCAATATGGCGGCGGCGCAGGAATGGTGATGATGTGCGAACCACTTGTGAATGCAATTGAAGATTTACAAAAAGAAAAAAAATTTGATGAAATAATTTTTATGACACCCGATGGCGAATTATTCAATCAAAAAATTGCTAACCAACTTTCTCTTAAAGAAAATATTTTAATAATCTGCGGGCATTATAAAGGAATTGATCAGCGCATCAGAGATCATTTTATTACAAAAGAGATTTCCATTGGAGATTATGTTTTAAGTGGTGGTGAATTGCCTGCAGCAATTTTAGTTGATGCCATTGGAAGATTAATTCCTGGCGTACTGAATGATGAAACATCTGCTCTCTTCGATTCTTTCCAGGATGGTCTTTTAGCGCCGCCTGTTTACACACGTCCTGCAGATTTTCGGGGATGGAAAGTTCCGGATGAATTGTTAAGCGGCAATCCTAAAATCATTGAAGAGTGGCGTCACAACAAATCAATAATGAATACTCAATTACGCAGACCTGATCTTTTTGAGAAATAAATTTCTCGCTTGCAATTCTTTTTCCAAAAATTATATTTTGTCCGATTGGGATATTTTTAAATTCTACAAGAAACTTGCTAACTCAAAACACTGATACCTTTACATTGTAAAACTAAAACGGAAATAACTGACTTAGTTTTAAAATCCAAAGTCCAAGAAAAATATCCAATATCCAAAGATCCAATATCCGGGTTTCTATTTATTGTTTCATCGCAAGCTTCCACAGGTACAGGAAGCAAATCATTCAAAAGCTTCGTAGCAATGCGAGGCTTTTTGATTTATATTACTCTGAAACATTAATGGATAAAGGGCTTCCGGTGAAAGTAAATTTTACTCTTTTCACTTCATCATTCTTCAAACCATGTACAACCAAAATTATTTTTCGTAAGGATGGTTTGCCTTTGAACATCCCTTCGTTTGAAGAAAATTTAAAATGATAGGTATGATTTGAATAAGTTTCCGAGGACGTGATTAATTCAAATTGCTTTTGCTGAATTGAATTTTTACCTTCACCATCATCATCAAACATTGTGTAAGAAGATGATTTTTCTGAAGTATAATAATTCCAAATTAAACTATCAGTGGTGCAATCTTTTGTGGTGCGAATAATTTTTTTATCAACCATAGGAATAAAACTTCCTGCTTTTACAAACACAGGAATATGTGAAAGATCTACATTTTCATCAATCCATTTTTCTCCATCAACTTTTTTATTTGTGTAAAAATTATACCATTCACCTTTTGGTAAATAAATTTTTCTTTCAGTTGCATTCTTCTGTAACACAGGCGCAACAAGCATTTCAGCGCCGCGCATAAATTCATCATTAATATTTATTGCAGTTGTATCATTTCCAAAATAATAATACAACGGACTTACAAGCGGCTCTCCATAAACAGTTTCACGATAACTCAATGTATAATTATACGGCAATAATTTGTATCGTTCAATATCAGCCTGCTTTGCAATATTTCGATAAGGTGTATCAATCAAAGCGATTTCGCTTGGAAAACTAAAAGCATTCGGATCAGCATTATAAAGCGCTGTTCCATGCGGTCGAAAAATAGGCGTGAACGCTGCAAACTGAAGCCATCGCACATATAGTTCATTATCACCATCGCCGCCAGCGAAGCCACCTGCATCCGCATGAATGTAAGGAATACCACTCATGCTCATGCCAAGCATTAAAGGTAATTGAGCACGAAACCCGCTCCAGCTGCGGCTTACATCGCCACTCCACGGAAAAATTGAATACCGTTGTGTACCTGCAAAACCAGCTCTACTCAAACTGAATAATCTTTTGTTCGGATAATTTTCTGCAAATTTTTCATACAACATTTTATTCCAGTAATGCCCGTAAACATTGTGCACTTCATTTGCACTGAATAATCTTTTATAACCAAAATCTCTTAGGTTGTGATACATATCCGCCGGATGTTTTTCAGGCTCGCCCAAATCTTCCCACCACCCTTCAACACCATTTTCCATTTGTTTTTGATAAAAAATCCAGAAGAAGTTTTTTGAATCATTTCTAAACATATCAATCAAGCCACCACGACCAAAATAAAAGTCTGTCAAGGTATATGGCTTTCCGCTGCTGTCTACAGCCACAAAGGATTTAAAGAGATCATAGTCAAGTGTTCCTTCAAGTGCATAAGGTTCGGTAACAAGGATTGTATTAACATCATCATCCTTAAAACCCTCAATCATTTTTTCTGGTTTTTTCCATTTCTTTGGGTTCATCCATTCAAGATTTCCAAGTGTGTGCTTGATGCTGTCACCAAACCAAAAGAGATCAAAAATCACTGCATCAAAAGGAATAGAATCATTGCGCATTTTATCATAGATATCTTTTACTTGCTTTTCTGAAGTGTAACCAAATCGGCTCATAAAACTTCCCAAAGCCCAGCGCGGCGGCAAAGGCTGCGTGCCTGTTAGTTTGAAATATGACTGAAGAATTGAAGGATAATCATCACCAAGAATGATATAAAAATTTAATTGACCAGCGTACGCGCCATACTCCAAAACATTTGAATTTGTTTTACCAATATCAAGATAACCTTTTGATGCATTGTCGAAAAATAACCCATAGTGATTTGATGAAGTGATGAAAGGAACTGAATAATTCAAAGCATCTGCACCTTCGCCGTAACCATAAGATGGATTGTTGTATAAAGGCAATTTATATCCTCTGCGATTCAATGGCAGCGCACGTTCGCCGGAACCAAATATTTTTTCACTGTCGTGCAATAAAAAACGAAAGCCTTTATAATTGTTTGAATCATGATAAGAAATTAATGCAGCACGCTTATCATTTCCAAAAAAGATAGAATCACCTTTTACAAAAATAGTGAAGCCATCCCACGAAATTTTTTTAGAATTTTCCTTCGTTACGACAGTTTGTTTATAGGAAGAATATAAAGGTTTTTTTATAACAGCATCGCTGATGTTTTCATTTTTCAAATAATCTTTTGGCTGAAAAATAACTTTAAAAATGTTTGGTGCATATTGCTGAAATGTCCATTCGCCATTGGATTTAAGTATGATCAAAGTTCCTGTATTTGAAGTGGAGTTTTGTTGAGCAAAAATTAATTGAGCAGAAAAAATAAGTGGTATGATTGAAATAATTTTTTTCATGAAACGAAATTGAAAGCTTGAAAATAATGTTTTTATTGCTGAATAGAATTACAAAGCGTACAAGAGTGCGACGCAACGGCAGTTTAATATATATTACTAAACTCTGGCTCAAAAAAATCTCTTTTATCTTCATTAAAAAAATAAAATGCAATCTTTTTCAATAAAAGGAAATCTTGTTGATGTCTGGAAAAAAGAAATTTATGCAGCAGAAGTTGTTGTTGAAAATGGAAAAATAAAATCAATAAATAAAATTGAAAATCCAAATTCTGAAATTAAAACTTTTTTATTGCCGGGCTTTATAGATGCGCATGTGCATATTGAAAGCAGCATGTTGATCCCTTCTGAATTTGCAAGATTGGCAAGCGTTCACGGCACTGTTGCAACGGTGAGCGATCCGCATGAAATAGCGAATGTGTGCGGGTTTCAGGGCATTGAGTTCATGATTGAGAATGGAAATAAAGTTCCGTTTAAATTTTATTTTGGCGCACCGAGTTGTGTGCCTGCAACAGTTTTTGAAACATCCGGCGCTTCGCTTGAAAGTGATGCTGTAAAAAAATTATTGGAAAAAGATGAGATAAAATATTTGAGCGAGATGATGAACTTTCCGGGCGTTTTGAATGGCGATAAGGAAGCGTTGAAAAAAATAAAAGCTGCGCATGAATTGAATAAACCTGTTGACGGGCATGCGCCTGGATTGCGAGGCGAGCTTGCAAAAAAATATATTGATGCAGGAATTTCCACAGACCATGAATGCTTTACAAAGGAAGAGGCACTTGATAAATTAAAATATGGAATGAAAATTTTAATTCGTGAAGGAAGCGCAGCGAAAAATTTTGAAGCATTGATCGATCTGCTGAATGATCATGAAAATGAGATAATGTTTTGCAGTGATGACAAACATCCGGACAGTTTGGTTGCAGGACATATTAATCAATTATGTGCAAGAGCTGTTTCAAAAAATATTGATATTTTCAAAATCATAAAAGCCGCGTGTGTAAATCCTGTACTGCATTACAGGCTTGATGCTGGTTTGCTTCGTGAAGGTGATGCAGCAGATTTTATTGTTGTTGAAGATTTGAAAAACTTCATCGTTTTGCAATCTTTTATTGACGGAAAACTTGTGGCGGAGGATGGAAAGACATTGATTGAAAGTGTTGAAATTTCGCCAATAAATAATTTTGATTGCGAAGAAATAAGGGTTGAAGACTTGAAAATATTTTCAAAAGAAAATAAAAAAATTCAAGTCATTGAAGCATTTGATGGACAATTAATCACAAATAAAATTGAACAAGAATTAATTGCTAAAAATGGGGAATTACAAAACGATATTGAAAATGATATTTTGAAAATCGTTGTTGTTAATCGTTACAAAAAATGTCCTGTTGCGAAAGCTTTTATTAAAAATTTCGCATTGAAACGCGGCGCTATTGCATCTTCAGTTGCACACGACAGTCATAATATTATTGCTGTTGGTGTGGACAATGAAAACATTGTAAGTGCAGTAAATTTAATCATCAAAGAAAAAGGCGGAGTGAGTTGTTCAGACAATGAAAATAAAATGATCTTATCCTTACCTGTCGCAGGTTTAATGAGTGCGCAAAATGGTTATAAAGTTGCAGAAGATTATACAAAAATTGACGCAATGGCGAAAGCCTTAGGATCTAAATTATCAGCACCATTTATGACTTTGAGCTTTATGGCTTTGCTTGTTATTCCACATTTAAAACTGAGTGATAAAGGTTTGTTTGATGGAGATAAATTTAAATTTGTAGATTAATTATTTTAGAGAATCAACAATTGCAGTTGCACTCATAATAGAAAGAGCAATACTATCAACATCTTTAGGCAACCGATATTTTATTTTAAAATTGGCGCTGCTGCTGGGTTTCAGCAGATCAGTATAAATATCTTCATGTTCTTCAACCATATTTCCTTCTTTATTATAACTTAACATTTTTATGCGGATATCTTTATATGCGCAAACTGTTGCGTTGTTTGTAATAACACATTTTGTAACTGTTTGACCGATCAGATTTTTATGCTTATCACCTTCTATCGTTAGAAAATTCAAAGGATTATTCTGTTCACTTAAAATAATACTTTGTTTGTTTTTATCATAATCATTTGTGTCAAAAGTTTTTGGCTTGTTGCTGCATGATGCAAGCACAATACAAATAATTAAAAATATTTTTTTCATAACAAGATTAAAAATAGCTTTTAAAATTAAACCTAATATTAATGCTAAAACATGCGGAAATCATCAATCCGCCAATTCATCCTAACTTAGCAACATGCTTGTGAATTTAAGTGATAAACATAGTTTGATCAGCAACTGGATAAGTGAATTGCGTGATGAAATTATACAGCAAAACAGGATGCGTTTTCGTAAAAATCTTGAGCGTTTTGGAGAAGCTGCTGCTTATGAAATAAGTAAAACATTACCATGGAAAGAAACAGAGATACAAACTCCTCTCGGTATTCACAACAGTAAAGTTTTAAAAGAGCAGCCTGTGCTTGCAACAATCTTACGTGCAGGATTGCCTCTTCACCAGGGTTTATTAAATTATTTTGATAAAGCGGATAATGCATTTATTTCAGCTTACCGCAAACATGATCGTGAAGGCTCGTTTGATATCAATCTTGAATATCTTAGCTGTCCATCATTGCAAAATAGAATTTTAATAATTGCAGATCCAATGCTCGCAACTGGTGCATCGCTTGTGAAAGCCATTCTTGCTTTGGATGAAGAAGGCGGCATACCTTCGGAAATACACGTAGTTACTGCTATTGCATGCAGCATAGGCATAGAATATGTGCTGCGCGAAACGGGAAAAAAAATAAATATCTGGTGCGGTGATATTGACGAAGAACTTACGGCAAAAGGATATATTGTTCCGGGACTTGGGGATGCAGGTGACCTTGCATTTGGTTTAAAAAATCAATTCTAAATGTTTTTGTTTGTTAATTCATTTCCGCTGCATAATTTTTTTAATGGCTTAATCGTTATTTTTAATGCCTTATAATAATTGCAGATGAGAGGTTGTTTTACTTTAATCAGTTTTTTATTTTTCTCAATAGCAGGGTTTTCGCAAGACCCACATTTCTCGCAATTCTATGCTTCGCCGCTTACATTAAATCCTGCATTCGCAGGAAAATTTGACGGCACTTTTAGAGCAGCAGGAAATTACAGAGATCAATGGCCAACAATAAACAGGGCTTACGAAACTGAAGCGCTTTCTGTTGATTTTCCTATTCTCAAAAATAAGATAAGCAGCATTGATACCTGGGGTGTCGGCATCAGTGGATATTCAGATAAAAGTGCAAATGGCGCTGTTACTTTTAATTATCTTTCTGCAGGAACTGCATTTCACAAAGGCCTTGATGAAAATGGCTATACTCAATTGGGCTTTGGCTTTCAGGCAACTTATGCCAACATGGACATCAACACTTCAAACCTTAAATTCGAAGATCAACTTACACCGCTCGGCTTCACGGGTGTTTCATCAGAAATTTTTAATAACTCTACTTTAAAGAGTAATTATTTAGATCTAAACGCCGGTGTTCTTTTTACAACAAGCACAAATGGTGACAATAATTTTTATGCTGGTGTAAGTGTATATCATATCACGCGCCCACAACAGCAATTTACAGGCGCTTTATATTTATTATACCCACGCGCAACTTTTCATGCAGGTGGTTATTTTCCTGTCGGAGACCAAACAACTTTAAATTTAAGCGGATTATACAGCACACAGGCAGGTGCGCATGAAACATTATTAGGCGGTGCATTGGAATTTAATATTGCTAATAAGGGTGATGCCAATGAAAGTAATTTGTATGTAGGCAGCTGGATAAGAATTGATGATGCAATTATTCCTTATGTCGGATTGGAATTTAGCAACATGCGTTTTGGAATGACTTATGATGTTAATACCTCTAGTTTAAAAACAGCATCAAATAGTGAAGGTGGCATTGAAATTTCATTAATCTATACTGCTCAACATGCAGGCAGCAAAGGATTGCCTTGTCCGAAATTTTGATGATAGTTTAATAAAATATTTATTCGATCAAAGGCAATGATACATAAAATATTGAGCCTTGTCCTTCTTTCGTTTCAAACCATATTTTTCCATTTGCGTGTTCAACAATCCCATGACTAATCGCAAGTCCCAACCCTGTTCCTGAAGATTTTGTTGTAAAATTTGGCGTGAAAATTTTGTTCACCATCTTTTCTTTTACACCACTTCCTTTATCTGCAATGGAAACAATTACATTTTTATTTTCATGAAATTGATTGATGAATATGCTTATCAGATCTTTTTCTTCAGAAGCTTCCATCGCATTTTTTATAAGATTTGTGAATAGCCGGTTTATCTGCATTTTATCATACATCATCAAATAAGTTCCCTGTTCTTTTTGCCATTCAATATTCATTTTGGGATAGGCGTTGTATAAATTTACCAAAGATGAAATAACATCGGATATATCAAACAATTCGGGCGATGCATTTCCAATATGCGCAAACTGAGAAAAATCTCCTGCAATTTTAGAAAGATGATCGATCTGCTCAATCAATGTTGCAGCAACACTTTCAGAAAGTTGCTGCACGTTTGAATGACCGTCGTTAATAGCTTTTTGCAGATATTGAATACTCAGCTTCATTGGTGTTAGCGGATTTTTTATTTCGTGGGCAACTTGCTTTGCCATCTCACGCCATGCTTCTTCTCTTTCGCTTTTTGCAAGTGCCTGCGCACCTTGCTCCAGTTGCTTCACCATTTTATTATATTCATTTATCAACGCACCTATTTCATCATTTTTATTCCACTTTATTTCTTCATTCAATCGTCCAACATTTATTTCTCTCATCTTATTTCCAATAAAAGAAAATGAAGAAGTGATTCGGTTTGTAACGATCAATGCAATAGCGCCGGAAAGCACGAATATCAATGCATTCAGGTCAATTAATGTTATAAGAAAATTTGAGATTTCCTGGTCGAGCTCACTTTGAGAATTGAGATAGGGTATATTTAAATAAGCGATTACCTGATTGTTATTATTTTTTAAAGGCGCATAAATACTTGTGTAAGAAAAATGATTTCCAATGCTTTCTTTGTTGATAAATTGAATGTTTTTTTTATTATGCAATTGATCGTATGCAACAGCATTCATTTTGCCGCTTAATATTTGGTTGTTGTAAATTACGGGTTGAGTTGATGTAAGTAAATTGCCATCAGTATCATAAAAATTTACATCAACATTTTGAACCTCAGAAATATCGGTGATCTTTTTTTCAAGCTGATTGTCTAAAGTAATATCAGACAGCGAATAATTATTTCCATACAAAAAAATATTTTTTATATAATCATTAATTTCTTTACTGATTATTTGTATTGAATTAGAAAGCTTTGCCCGGTTGGTGCTGTTGAATCTTGTGATGAAAAAAGAAATAGTAACACCACCAATAATTATAAAAGAAAAAAGGCTTACGAAAATAATTGTGAGATGAATTTGTGTTCTGATATTGAATACGAAAATCCTCTTTAAATTTTGCACGCTAAATCGTGCCTGCAAAAAATATCTTCCAAAGTGAAGTAATATTACAAGCACAATAAAAATGCAAAATAGATACGCGAAAAAAGTAACGTATTGCAAAAGCCATGTTTCTTTTTTTGCAATGGAAATTATTTTATTACTTCCTGCATTGTACCAAAGCTCATCATATCCATTATTGTTTTTCCGAATTTCATATTCACTTTTTGGTAGAAATTTTTTTGTAAGCGTATCCGGAAAAGAGTAACCATTAACAGCATTTATCAAATGCTTGTTGTTATAAATAGCATATGCATAATTGCTGTTATCCAGAGCATTCTTACTTTCTTCTCTGAACAATTCAGGATATAAAGCTTCGCTTTTATTTTGTTTTGGATTTAATAAGATGAACACATAACCGACATCCTTATTATTTGCCTGAATTGCTTTTCGATATAGATAACCGAAATTATTTACATCATTCTGATAATAATAAAGCCCTTCAATATCCTTTACTGGCTTGCCTTTTACAAGCATTGCAGCTTGCAAAGCTGCGTAAGAAGTTGAGTCTTCATTATACAATGGTTTGTACAAGCTATCAAATGTATATATCCGCGTATCATAATTATTTAAGTAGCCGGAAAAAATTTCACTGGTAAGACTATCTTTTATTAAACGATTTTCATAAAAGGAATAAAAACGATTGAATGATGTTGAAAAAAAATTTTCAGAAAAATTTATTAAAGAAATTTTCAAATAATCCTGACCCGAAGGATCGGTTTGTTGCGCTAAATTTTCTGCAAACTTATATCGCTGTAACATTTCTTTTTGTGTGTTTTGAGAGAAAACAAGTGCAGTGATTGACACGGTAAAAAAGATTGCCCAAACCATAAAAAAAGAACTATTGAGAATGCGAATTTTTCTATCTGATTTTCGCAAATGCAGCAGCAGCATATAAAGTAACAGCCAAAGCAAACTGATAATATTAAACTTCATTGAACTCTCAACAAAATTTACGCTCAATAAAAACAAACCAAACGCAGCTACAATAAGCAATTGAATATTAATACTTAAATCTGTTTTTTCAGGAGAAGGCAAAAGCAAATGCGAGAGATAAAAAAAAGACAACACTAAAAAAGCCATGATAATAAACCCGATAAAAACATACCCACTCAATCCAAAAAAATTAGTGACATCAAAAGATAAAGTAGAATCAGTAACAAGACTTGCAACAATACCTGCAACTTTTAAACTGAACCAGGTAAACAAACATAACTCCGCAATAGAAATCATTCTTTGCTGAAGCTTTGATAAATTAAAACTCTTTTCAATTTTATTATCGTAATTGAATTTTGTAAATGAAATGATCCAGAATAATAAAATAACATTAATAAGCAAATCTCCCAGCGATGGATTAATGCTGCTTGATGCATAAATGCCTCCATAAAAAAGTTCAAGCTTTTTATAATCAAAAGGAAAAGGAAATTCGTAGGTTAACAAACGAAGAAGAAAAATAATACTGCACAAAAAAACAAATGCCTTTATAAAACCAATATCAATTACAAGACCGTTTGCAAGTGAGTTAATAAAAAGTAACAGAAAAAAAATCGCCAGAACCCGCAGTATTATTGAAAAAACATCAGGTTGATCAAAGAAAATACCTGGCTTTTTTTCGATCCGAAATAGCAACTGGTGCTTTGAATTATAAACAGGCAAACCATTCTTATCACTTGTTATTTTATATAATTTTTCTATCTCAGGAAAACCTGCAAATCCATTATTAAGGTATTCGTTATTTATAAAATAAACCCACCGAACAGGTATTAAACCAACAACAACATATTGATTATTTTGAATTGAAATGGTGCGATGAATTAATTCAAACGAACCATTTTCATAATTTACAAAATAATTATTATCAGTTTTTTTTATGTCTTCAGGGGCAGGTGACATTCTATTTGTATTCCAATAAATTTCCTGAAGCGTGTCGTTTTTTATTTTGAAAATGAATACACCTTCCTTCTTATCGGCTAATGTTTTTTTACTTTCATCATCATCACTTTCATTCACGAAAGACTTTACCAAAGTTGTGTCAGCAATAATTTTATTTAATTCATTCTCCTTTCCCTCGAGATATTTTTGAAGTGTTTGCTGCACATTTTTTGGTGAAGAACTGTAAGACCAATAGTTTGTAAAAACAAAAGAAATAGTGTAAAGCCATGCTGCTATAATAAATAAATAGCCATGCGCATAGGCTGCCTTTTTAAGTGCCTGTATCAAAGGTTTGATTTTTCTTTTTTTATTTCATTCCACAAAGCATCCATTTCTGCAAGCGATAAATCATGAAGATTTTTTCCAGAAGCATTTGCAAGCTGTTCCATTTTAGAAAACCGCGCAATAAATTTTTTATTTGTTTTTTCTAAAGCGCCTTCTGCATCCACATTTAAAAAGCGTGCATAATTAATCATGCTGAACATTACATCACCAAATTCTTCTTCTATATATTTTTGTTCGTTATTTTTTATTGCTTCATCCAGTTCATTTAATTCCTCTTTTATTTTTTCCAAAACATCATTTTTATTTTCCCATTCAAAACCAACCTGCTTTGCTTTTTCCTGTATCCTTGCGGCTTTCACAACGGCAGGCAATGAATTTGGAACACCTTCCAACACAGATTTATTTCCTTCTTCCAATTTTATTTTTTCCCAATTTTTCTTTACGTCATCTTCATTTTTTACTTTTAAATCTCCATAAATATGTGGATGACGCCTGATCAGTTTTTCAGAAATATTGTCGATGACTTCTTGTAATGTAAATTTATTTTCTTCTGTCGCGATTTTAGAATAAAATAAAATGTGCAGCAAAACATCACCCAATTCTTCTTTTATTCCTTCCCAATTTTCATCGGTTATTCCATCAACCAGTTCGTACAATTCTTCAATGGTCATCTGGCGAAGCGTATGAATAGTTTGCTTTTTATCCCAAGGACATTTCTCGCGCAACTCATCCATTATCTGCACAAGGCTTTTAAAAGAATTCATTGTTTCATTTATCATGAAATCAAATTTGCATTAATAAAATAAAAAAGAAAATGCTTATCAGAAATATCAACACACACAAATACATTCCCGAAAATAAAATCATTTTAGCGAGCGTTTTTATTCTGCCTTGTGCATAAAAATTTCGCATTGCTTTATAGATATAAAAAACAATCAGGCATTCTGTGAGAGTTGTGAGCCACGAAAAAATTTGCCAATGCAAACTATTATGAAGACCACCAAAAAAATAAATAAAAAGCAATAAAATATAAATGGCAATATATACGTGCAATGCAAAAATGCCATGACTTACGTAGTAAAAATTTTTTCGCCGGCGAATGTAAAGCAACTCTAAGATGAGAGCAACCAGCGGCAAAGAAAGAAACATCATTTGCGGCAATGCATGCTGAAATCTTTCGAAAAGATCTTTATAAAATTCATTTTTATCCTCACGATATTCTTCTGAAATGCTTATGGCGCGCTCACTTGCGCGATGTTTAAAAAATCCATCGCGTTTATCAGGCGGCAATTTATTTTGTATAGAATCGTACGCATCAACCGTCGAGGGAAGATTTGAACCCATGAAAGTTACCTTCACTCCGTTGTCTGTTACAAGCGTATCATTATTTAAAGAATCTCTTTTGATGGAATTGTTGATCGCCTGTATTTCATTCTCTAAAATTTTTCTGGCTACAGGATCTGTTTGTTGTTTTAATGATTGCTGCAGTGTAATTACTGTTTTTTGCAGAGCAGCTTTCGAATTGGTCGTTTTAAGATTTTTAAAATCAGGTGGAGATGCAACGAAAGAAAAAAATATTAAAAAAAATATTGCTGATGTGAATACATACATTCTTATCGGATCAAGATAAGAAGCTCTTCTTCCGCGCAAAAATTCTTTCGACAAAAATCCGGGACGAAAAAGCAAATACTTTAAAGTACTGAAAAACTTGCCGTCAAAATGTGTTACATCATAAAAAAAATGTGTTACCAAACTCCAGAATGAATGCTTTGCCTCAATATTTTCCTGACCACAAATATGACAATATCTTCCATAAACATGTGCATTGCAATTAAGACAATTTTTTTCGCTGCGCTGTTTACTGTGAGACAATTTTAAAAAAAATTTGGCTAAAAATACGCAACTCTGTTTATGCTATAAAACCGATTTTGACGTTTGTAACACAAGCAGTTATTTTTGATTGAAATTTATAGTTAATGAAATCTTCTATCTTTTTTCTTTTAATCATTTTCGGTTTCTATTTTTCCTGTAAAAGCCAATATTATTATAATGATATCATTTCATCTCAATTATCTCAAAAAGAATATTTGTTACTGAAAACAAATCACATTCACCGGGTTTCTGCAATAAGTTATGAAAGTGATGGGCAACCAACTGAAGACTTTAGTTTGGTGCAGGATATTAGTCCCGAAGCAAAAACAATCACATTAAATTCTTCTTATCCGTCTTCAGGAAATACAACTTCTATAAGCACTTATAAATTTAATAAATTAATTGAAACTGTTGAAAACACAAGCAAAGTTTCTAACACAATACATTATCAATATGATTCAGCCGGAAAAATTATTTCTATTGTTACCATTACCCAAGATACTTTTATGAACAGCCGTTCTGAGGAGCTGCATCAATGGTTTTATAAAAATGATGTGCCTGAAAAAATGCTGCGCATAAAAGATAATAACGACACGACTTTAATAGAATTTACTTATGATGATGCAGGAAACATTGGGCAAGAAAATTGGAAACGTAAAAATACAGTTGTAGAAACTTACTACTATTATTATAATTCAAAAAAACAGCTAACCGATATTGTAAGATATAATGCACATGCAAAAGAAATGCTTCCTGATTTCTTATTTGAATATGATAACAATGACCATATCACTCAAATGACGCAAGTGCCGCCCGGAAGTAGCGATTACATGATATGGAAATATACTTACAACTCCAACGGTCTGAAAAAAAGCGAATTTCTTTTTGATAAAGAAAAGCAACTTGTTGGTCATATTGATTACACGTACGAATAAATTTCATCTCTGAATTCTTATAAAAAAATTTATTTAATCAAACGTTTGTTTAATTAAAACATTTGTTTAATTTTGCTTTTTGTTAAACAATCTTGATGATTGAAAAGCGTGAACATATTATGAATATCGCAATTGACCTCTTTGCCCTTAAAGGCTTTGAGGGTGCTTCGGTTCGTGATATTGCTAAAGCTGCTGACGTAAATGTGGCGATGATTAATTATTATTTTGGTTCCAAAGAAAAATTATTTGAAAGCATTATTGAAAACAGGGCTGCTTATACAAGAGGCGCGCTTGATGAAATAAATAAAAATAAATCTCTTTCAGAGATAGAAAAAATTGATGAAATAATTGCAGCTTATGTTGAAAAACTTTTCACATCAAGATATTTTCATCGGGTTATTTTGCAGGAAATGATGCTGAATGAGCGTGAAGCCTTGCAGGATATTATTGTAAATGTATTATTACCAAACAGCCTTATCATAAAAAATATTATTGAGACCGGAATAAAAAAAGGTGATTTTAATAAAGTAGATATTCCACTTACTATTTCTACTTTTTTTGGAACTATTAACCAGGTGTTGATGTCAAGAAAAATGTGCAATAAGCTTTTAAATAAAGAGCCTGAGTACGTGCCTTATGAAAACAGCAAATTCAAAAAAAGAATTATTCTTCATTTACAACAATTAATGCGTTCTTATTTATTGATTAAAAATGAGCAGGTAAAAAATAATTAAAACAATCAAATATTATTATGGAAAATCAAGAAGCTGAAGTGCAGCCTGAAAAGAAAAAATCGCCACTGCGACTTATTATTATACTTGTTGTAGTAATAGTTGGAGGTATTTATGGCTATACTAAAATTCATTTTGCGCTAACACATGAAACAACGGATAATGCACAGGTAGCAACGCAAATAACTCCAGTGCTGCCAAGGGTTTCAGGCTATGTAAAAACCATTGCGGTTAATGATTATGATTCTGTAAAAACAGGTCAGTTGCTTGTGCAGCTTGATGATGCTGACCTTCAAACACAACTTTTACAAATGGAAGCTGACTCCGCAGCTGCTGAAGCAGATATTGCTTCTGCAAGAGCTGCATTAAAGAATGGTCAGGTTTCTTTAGGCTCAAATCAGGGAAATATAAATCTTACAAATGTTTCTTTGAATCTCACTTCTACAAAACTGCAGCAGGCACAGGAAGATTATAATCGCAATAAAAATTTATATGCTGCCCAGGCAATTACAAAAAAACAATTAGACGATAGCAAGTATGCGCTCGATCAAAGCCAGGAAGCAATGCAGCAGGCACAGCAACAAGTACAAAACAGCCAAAGTGATTATAGCACTGCCAACAGCAGAATCGCTGTACTTAATGCTGGAATTGCAAAAGCAGAAGCTGCTCTTGAGATGAAAAAAGCTGCGATTGCACAACAGCAATTAAAGATTTCTTACACGAAAATTTACGCGCCTGAAAGTGGAAAGATTGGTAAAAGAAATATTACTGAGGGGCAATTTGTACAAGCCGGTTCTCCATTATTTTCCATTGTGAATGATTCTACTTATTGGATCATTGCAAATTTTAAAGAAACACAGATCCAGGAATTTCATGATGGAATGCCCGTAAACATTGAGCTTGACGCATATCCTGATTTAGAACTAACCGGTTCGCTCACCAGCGTCAGTGAAGCAACTGGTGCGCAATTTTCTTTATTGCCTCCTGATAATGCCAGTGGCAATTTTATAAAAGTTACGCAACGCGTGCCCGTAAAAATAAATATCAATGATGTTGATAAATATCGAGACAAGCTGCGCGCGGGTTTGAGTGCTTATGTAATTGTTCCTGTAAAATAAATCATTATGGCTTTACCTACCGGTTTTGCTAGGGCTATTATTGTTATCACTACTGTATCTGCTGCAGTGATGGAGTTGATTGATACTTCCATTGTGAATGTAGGTTTGACTGACATGAGCGGAAGTTTAGGAGTTAGCATTGAAGATATAAGTTGGGTAATTACTTCTTACGCCATTGCGAATGTTATCATCATTCCGCTAACAAGTTTTTTAGCAGAATACTTTGGACGAAAAACTTATTACATCACTTCGATGATAATTTTTACTATAGCATCTTATCTCTGCGCGCAGTCAACGAGTTTGGTTGAAATAGTTATCTGGCGTTTTATACAAGGCATTGGCGGAGGTGCTTTGCTTTCTACTTCACAGGCAATTTTGTTTGATGCATTCAGCGAAAAAGATAGGCCAATTGCATCCGGTTTATTTGGGATGGGCATTGTACTTGGTCCTACATTAGGACCAACACTTGGCGGCTATATAATGGATCACGCAAGCTGGCCGCTTATTTTCATGATAAATATTCCTATCGGAATTATCGCTACCATTCTTTCATTAACTTATATAGACAGAAAACCCGGTGAAGGAACGAAGAAGAAAAGTATGCATATTGATTATAATGGCATCTTGCTTCTGATGGTTGGCATTGGCTCTTTGCAATATGTGCTCGAGCGGGGAGAAACAGAAGATTGGTTTTCGAGCGAGGCAATTAGAATATGCGCATTCACCGGAGCTGCTGGTTTGATAAGTTTTATTTGGTATGAATTAAGTATAAAAAAACCTGCCGTAAATCTTCGTGTACTAAACAATCGAAATCTTGCATTCACTTCAATCTTTACTTTTGTTACAGGCATTGGTTTATACACTTCAGTTTTTGTATTTCCTGTATTAGCGCAAAGAGTATTGGGCTTTTCCGCTTTTGAAACAGGTATCACTTTACTACCTCCAACATTAATTACTGTGCTGATGATGCCTTTGATTGGAATAACTATGAGCAAAGGGGTTTCACCAATTCCTTTTGTGGTAACGGGATTTATTTTATTCGCAGGCTATGCGTGGTTCAGTTCAAGGGTTAGTATGGATGTGGGTAAATGGGATTTCTTTTTCCCATTTGCATTGCGTGCAGTTGGCATGAGCATGGTGCAATTGCCATTGATCAATCAAGCAGTCGCCGGACTTGAACCGAGAGATTATGCATCGGGCATCTCCATTAATAATATGGTGAGACAACTAGGTGGCGCTGTGGGCATTGCTTCTGCAAATAATTTCGTCGCGCATCGTTATGCGCAACACAGAAGTGACCTCGTAAGTAATTTTTCGCCCGGTTCACCGGCATTCACCAATCAAACAAATAATATTGCCCAGGCTTTAGTTTCAAAAACAGGAATTGATATTAATTCTGCAACTACAAAAGCTTATGCAATCATTGACAGCTCAGTGAACAGGCAATCGTATTATTTATCATACCTCGACACATTTAGATTAGTTGCAGTTTTCTTTATAGCAGTAATTCCGCTCGTAATATTTTTAAGAACAAAGAAAAAGAAAGTGGAAGATGTATCGGCATTGAAAGCAGCGCTTGAAGAAGCGCATTAATCTTTAAAAATAAATTAATGATAAAAAAATTTCTTTATACTATAACTATTATTCTTACTGCAAATTTTTCTTTTGGGCAGGTGCAGACAAACAGCGAATTGAAGGGATTAATCAATCAATCGTTTGGTTATTTTCCGAGAATTAAAGAAGCACAAAATATGGTGGCAACAGCAAAGCAAAGGCTCGATATTGCTCAAACAAATTTGCCTACACTCACCGGCGATGCATCATACAATTATGTAAAACCCAAAATTGTACTTCCGTTTCCACTTGGACCAAATGGTGAGATAGAAAATTTTCAATTTGCACCGGTTAATAATGTCAACACTTCAATTGATGCTGACTATTTATTGTTTGATTTTGGAAGATTAAAAACAAATGTTGAACGTGCGAAAGAAGATCTGAAATACGCAGGCGACAATGTTGAATATACTAAAAGCCAGTTGGCATACCAGGTTGCGGTTATTTATTATAATATAATTTATTATCAAAAAGCAATTACTATTCAAGACAGTGTGCTTGCTTATCTTAATGCAAATTTGCAAATTGTTTCAAGCAATTTACAAAATGGAAACGCCATTAAGCTTGACTCTCTTAACATTCAGGCTACCATTGACGAACAGCAGAATACAAAGACAGATCTACAAAATCAATTACAAAAGCAGCTTAATTTATTATCCTACACAACAGGCACTACACAAACAACTGGTAAAAATTTTGACTTTGATATTTTAGTGAAAGATGCAGACTCGGGATTAAGCGAAGCGCAAACGAATAATCTTGATTTTCTTTTATTGAAAGATAAACTAACGCAATCGCAAACAGACGTTGCTGTTGCCCGACTTGGAAATAGGCCAACACTCGATTTGCATGGCAGCACAGGTTTTAAAAATGGTTATGTGCCGGCAGTAAATGAAGATCGCTTCAATTATAATGCAGGTGTTACTTTTAAAGTGCCAATCTATGATGGAAGCAAAACAAAAAAACAGGTAAAACTGCAGGAAACTCTTGTGCAGCAGAATGAATTGGCAGCAGAAACGTTGAATAACAATTATAAAAAAGACATTGCACAGGCTTACACAGATATTGAATCAAATTTAGAAAGAATAAAAAATACCCAGGGACAAATTGAGGAAGCAATAAGCGCAGAACAAGTAGCTGAAAGCCGCTACCAGAACGGCGTTGGAACAAATCTAGATATTACCAATGCAAGCACCAATGTAGTTCGCGCCGCCCTAACAAGATTGCAATACGAGTACCAATTATGTCTTGCCAAATTGCAATTGGCAAATCTCATCGGTTATAAATATTGGCAATAAAAATTTAAAGAGAGTTTATAAGCGAAATAAAAAGCGCTTCAAAATTTGAAGCGCTTTTTTTCGTTTATTTCATTCTAAAATTATTGAACTAAGACTCTGAAAGTTTGAGTGGTTGTTCCGTTAGTTACTTTCAACAAGCATATTCCTTTTGCGGATGAAGGGACGTTCATCGTTACTTTGCTTGTGCCACCGGGATGATTAAATACTTGTGTATTCAATATTTTTCCGTCAGAAGAATACAAGCTTAGGTTATAAGCCGAAGCATTATCATCACTGATATTGAGGTTGATATTGCTTGTTACCGGATTGCCGAGAATGCTAATGTTATGAACTCCATTCTTATTAACAAGCAACACACCTGAATAAGTAAAGCTGCCATCTTTATTCACCATTTTCAAGCGGTAATAATTTTTATTGGCAGTTGCATTATTATCTACAAAGCTGTATTGAGCGCCGGTGATAATATTTTTTGCAGCCACAGTTCCAATCATATTCCAGCTTGCAGCATCAGTGCTTTTTAATACCTGGAATTGAGAAAGATCAGATTCGCTCTTTGTGCTCCAATTCAAATCAACAATATTATTTTTAGCAACACCATTGAAAGCGCCAAAGTTTACAGCCTCAGTACCAAAGGTAAATACCAATGCCGCACTAGTATCTGTATAATTATTCCAGGCTATATCACTATTTTGCGGAATATTAATACCAAAGGCCTCAGCTGAACGATACCCAGAATTACTTACGTAAGTTCCTATAAAATTAAAAGTAAAATTAGTGGGGTCTAAACCTATTTGTTGCGGAGTTATGGAAACAGAATATGTTGTAGAATCTGTGATGCCGTTATTAGATAATGTTGGTGAAGTAATAGTTGAATAAGGACCTGTATTAAGACTATCTAACACTGCACCCTGAGAATTATTTGGGGCAAATGCTAAAGCGTATTGCGCTTTAAAGCCAGTAGGAAATGTCAAAATACCATGATTTGTAGGATTACTTCCCTGTTCTCCTGTAATAGCTTGGGCTAATCCTGAACTAACATCAGTAAAAGCAGTGGTAGAATTAAATCCGCCACTTAAGCCATTGTCAATGTAAATTACAAGTACATCATTAAAATCGACAGTCATATCACCACCTTTGGTTAAGGTAAAAATTAGATTAGTACCATCAAAGTGAATATTTAAACTCCCTAAACCGATAGAGCCATCAAAATCAGTATTTCCATTTCCATTGTAGGTTTGACTTTGAGAAAAACCAACAGAAGCTAGCAGCAAAAAGGTTAGTAGAACGTAGACTTTTTTCATGGTATTTTATTTTTGTTTTTATAATTTAAGATTTAAAAATTATTATTCTAATTTATACACAAGTTAGAAACTTTTTTCCTTTATAATTTATTTTTAAAAGAAATTTTTTGCAGCCTTGATACATGCTTTGCAAAAACTATTGCTCCACTTACCTTTGCACGACAAAATAATTTATCACAAACTACATACCAGACTTAATGCACATTACTGCAGAAACCGCAGAGCAACTTCGCCTCACGAAAGAAGAATTTGAACTCATCAAACAAAAACTTGGTCGCACACCAAACTTCACAGAACTATGTGCATTCAGTGCCATGTGGAGCGAGCATTGCAGTTATAAAAATTCTATCAAATGGTTGAAAACATTGCCACGGAGTGGAGGCAAGATGCTTGTTGCAGCCGGTGAAGAAAACGCAGGCTTGATGGATATGGGCAATGGATTTGGCGTTGTATTTAAAATAGAAAGTCACAATCATCCTTCTGCTATTGAGCCGTTTCAGGGCGCAGCAACCGGCGTTGGCGGAATTCAGCGCGATATTTTTACAATGGGTGCAAGGCCAATTGCTTCACTGAACAGTTTGCGTTTTGGAAATTTAAAAGATAAAAAAACACAACATCTTTTAAAGGGAGTTGTGAAAGGAATTGGACATTATGGAAATTGTTTTGGTGTGCCAACTGTTGGTGGTGAAATTTATTTTGAACAATGTTATCATACCAATCCTTTGGTAAATGCAATGAGTGTTGGAATAATGAAAGCTGATAAGATGATCAGCGCAACTGCTGAAGGTGTAGGCAATCCTGTTTTTTTTGTTGGAAGTGCAACTGGAAAAGACGGCATCGGCGGTGCAAGTTTTGCATCAGCAAACATTACTTCTGAAAGTACAGAAGAGTTGCCTGCGGTTCAGGTTGGCGATCCTTTCCAGGAAAAAAAATTATTGGAAGCTTGTCTTGAAATCGCTGAAACAGGCGCTGTTATTGGTATGCAGGATATGGGCGCAGCGGGAATTATTTGTTCTTGCTCTGAAATGAGTGCAAAAGGAAAATCAGGAATGCGCATAGATCTGGATAAAGTTCCAACGCGCCAGCAAAATATGAAAGCATGGGAATTGTTGCTGAGCGAAAGCCAGGAACGTATGCTTATTGTAACAAAAAAAGGGAAAGAAGATAGTGTTTTAAAAATTTTTGAGAAATGGGATTTGCCTTGCAGTAAAATCGGCGAAGTAACAAACGATGGCTTATTAAAATTTTACATGCATGGAAATCTTGAAGCAGAAATTCCTGCAGAAGAATTGGTTCTTGGCGGCGGCGCTCCGCAATACACAAGAGAATACAAAGAACCAAAATATTTTTCCCAGATAAAAAAATGGAAGATTGATGATGTAAAAGATATTGATGAAAGTGAAATAAAAAATATAGCAGAGCAATTAATAACACTTCCAAACATCGCAAGCAAAAGATGGATAACTGTTCAGTATGACAGTACAGTTGGCAAAGCGAATGCAAGCACTAATGCGCCAAGTGATGCCGCCATTGTTTTGGCAAAGGGAACAGGCAAAGCATTAGCAATGACAACTGATTGCAACAGCAAATATGTTTTTGCAGATCCTAAAGTTGGTGCAATGATTGCCGTTGCTGAAGCTGCACGAAATATTGTTTGCAGCGGCGCAGAACCCATCGGTGTAACGAATTGTTTGAACTTTGGAAATCCTTATGATCCTGAAGTGTATTACCAATTTGTAAAAGCAGTTGAAGGTATGGGTGAAGCCTGCAGAAAATTCAATACTCCGGTAACAGGTGGTAACGTAAGTTTCTATAATCAACATCCTGAAGGTGCAGTTTATCCAACGCCAACAATTGGAATGATTGGAATAATTGATGAGATGCAAAACCGCATGACGCTTGACTTTAAGCACGAAGGCGATCTGATTTTTTTAATCGGTGAACAAAGAAATGATATTGCTTCAAGTGGGTATTTACATAAAATAAAAAGCGTTGAATATTCTCCGGCACCGTCATTTGATATTGAAGAAGAATTTGCTGTGCAAAAATTTATTTCATTCATTATCAAAGAAAAAATAATTGAAAGCGCACACGACATTAGTGAAGGCGGATTGATGATAACTTTAATGGAAAAAAGTTTTAATAGAAATCTTGGTTTTAATGTTTCTGTAAATCATGATTTCCGCAATGATGCTTTTTGGTTTGGAGAAGCGCAAAGCCGCGTGGTTATTAGCACTTCAGAGGAAAATGCTGAAGTACTAAAACAAAAAGCAATCCAAAATAATATTCCTTTTACTCTTTTAGGTAAAGTAACAAATAGCGAAATAAGAATCAATGGCAAAAGTTTTGGAGAAGCAAAAGAATGGAAAGAAAAATATGAAACAGCGATTGAAAAAATCATAAATGGAAACTGAGTTGAGTTGCTAAATAGAATTGCAAAATTTCAACGGTGCCAACGCCACTGAAGTTTCATAGCAGCACAAATGTTTGGCTAAAAAAAACACTACAAAAAATTTACTGATAACTAATGGCAACGATTGATAAAGATTATTCGATAATTGTAACAGGAGCTGCAGGTTTCATCGGAAGCTGCATGGTGCAATATTTAAATGAACAAGGATTTGAAAATTTAATTCTTGTTGATAATTTTTTTCATGAACAAAAAGAAAAAAACTGGAAGCAAAAAAAATATCAATATGCAATTGAGCGCGAAGAATTGTTAGAATGGCTTCATGAAAATAATCCTGAAATAACATGCGTAATTCATCTTGGCGCGCGAACAGACACAGCTGAATTTGATTATGGAATTCTGGAAGAATTGAATGTTGAATATTCACAAGATATCTGGAATTACTGCACAGCAAACAACATTCCTTTAATATATGCATCATCGGCTGCAACCTACGGCAGTGGCGACTTTGGCTACAATGATGATGAGACAAATATTGATCAATTACAACCCTTGAATCCTTATGGGAAAAGCAAAAATGAATTTGATAAGTGGGCAATCAATCAACAAAATCATCCTTCATCTTGGGCAGGTTTAAAATTTTTCAATGTTTATGGACCAAATGAATATCATAAAGAAAGAATGGCAAGCGTGATCTTTCATTCATTCAATCAAATAAAAAAAAATGGTGTAGTGAAGTTGTTTAAAAGTCATCGCGAAGATTTTAATGATGGCGAACAACTGCGTGACTTTATTTATGTAAAGGATGTTGTGAAAATTATTTTTTGGTTGATGAAATTAATGGGAAATGAAAAATGGAACGTTGAAAAAAATGGTTTGTATAATGTGGGAACAGGCGAAGCCCGAAGCTTTATTGATCTTGTTAATGCAACTTTTGCAGCCATGAATTTGCCTCCGAATATTATGTTCATTCATATGCCTGAAGATATTCGTGACAAATATCAATATTTCACGGAAGCCAATATCAGTAAGCTTCGCAGCGAAGGATATAAAGAGGAATTTTATTCATTGGAGAATGGTGTGGCAGATTATGTGCGGCATTATTTATTAGAAGAAAAAATTTATTAACCAAAACATATGACTAACAAAATCGCTATCATTGGCGGAGGCAACCTCGGAACTGCAATCGCTGAAGGTCTTATCAGCAGTGAGTTTGCCCAGTCTGATAATATCACCATCACAAAAAGAAATATTGCAACACTGCAATCTCTTAAAGAAAAAGGTATCATTGTAAGCGATGATAATATTGAAGCGATAAAAAATTCAGAATGGATAATCTTATCTGTAAAACCTTTCCAGGTTAAAGAAATTTTACAACAACTAAAACCACATCTCAATCCAAAAAAACATAAGCTAGTAAGCGTTATCACAGGCATTTGGATAAAAGATATGCAGGAAATTTTAGATGATAATTTCACGTTATTTCGTGCAATGCCAAACACTGCAATTGCAATCAGGGAAAGCATTACATGCATTTGTAAATTCAATGCAACTGATGAACAAAATGATTTTGTTGCTGATATGTTTAATCAACTTGGCAAGACAGTTTTTATTGAAGAAAAATTAATGGATGCTGCAACGGTGCTTGGTGCATGTGGCACTGCATTCGCCATGCGATATATAAGAGCAAACATTCAGGGCGGAATTGAAATTGGGTTCGATGCAAAAACTGCTTCGTTGATTGCTGCGCAAACTGTGAAAGGCGCAGCAGAATTATTGCTTACAAAACACACACATCCTGAACAGGAAATTGATAAAGTAACTACGCCGAAAGGCTGCACCATTGCGGGTTTGAACGAAATGGAGCATCAGGGCTTTAGCTCTTCTTTGATAAAAGGAATTGTAACAAGCTACAAGAAAATTGTGAATGATATGTAGTAAATTGAACAATTATTATTAAAAATTTTGATGTCAATCTTTGTAACTCCGATTAAACTTCGTTTCACAATTTATGTGTCGAAGCAGCAAATTGGAAACTACTTTTATCTTTCTCTTTCCCATAAAACTATTTTGCGTTTTTATTTTCTTCTTCAAATTTTTTTACCAAATTTTCAACTTCATCTTCGCTAACAGGTTTCTGCTGATCATCTAAATTAATAACCATTAAAAAGCCCGTCGTTGCTGGTGTTGCCGTGAATGCTTGCACCAGATCAAATTGTGCGCTGCTGTTAAATTTTCCCGTAAAAATATTCCAATCTTCCTTTGCGCAAAGACAACCCATCGTTGGTGAAATAGGATAAAAAGGTTTGCCCGCAAAAAGCTCCGGATCAAGTGTTGTGCCGTGCGAAATTATTTCTGTCCGCCCAGCTTTACCTGCATAAAATGCTTCAGTTATCGGCGCATAATTTTTCCACGTGCCAGGCAAAAGATCAAGATAGTTTTGCATTTCATCTTTTGCAGAATCATAGTTGCCATGCCAGTAAGTGCTGTCCTTAACTTCAAAAGGCATCACCAATTGAATGGTTGGCGTTGGTCCGATAATGTGATTTTGATCAACTAAAATTCCCTGTATGCTAAAAATTCCCTGCGGCGTATTTCCATCCGTAATAAAATACGGAAGATCAGAACCGGAACGTGCAAGCTGCTCGATCATAATTAATTTCCCACTGCTGTCTTTTACAAAACTTCCATCAGCATTTTGCACAATTGCAATGCCCGGATTATCACGATTCCATCTTTGAAAAGAGTAAATTATCTTTTGATTTAATTTTTTTTGATTTGAAAATAATTGCAAAACGTCCGGAGTTTTTTGCGATGAATAAATTGAATGATAAGACAAATAATCGTTAAGCCTGTTTAAAACAATGATCGAATCATAATTCTGAAACCTTTGCTGCATAAGGATTGTAAGTGATCTAACATTTTCTTGCGAAGCATCAATTCTATACAAATACAAAGCCTGCATGGCAAATAATTTTGGTACGGTTTCTCTCGCAATCAAATTTTTTATTTCGTTTTCATATTTATTTGTATAAGATGCATAGACCGCTTCAAGAAATGCACGACGCGTGGAATAAGCAAGCGAATCATACTTTGCAAACATTTTTGCAAAGCCAACTTCAACATACGCTGATTGCAAAGCAAATTGAGAAATTGACCAACAGGCATCTTCATATTTATATTCCGTGTTGCTATCAAGTGGTTGTAAAAAAGTTTCGTTTACTTCTTTATCAATCAAATATTGTTTAAATTTTATACGATTATCATGCAGCACAAAATCTGTTTTAATATCATCAGCAGAAAATTGCGCTTCTGTTGCAACTGAAATAATTAATGAAACTAAAAACCAAAATTTTTTCATTTAATAAAGATAGAATGTTGATTTTGTTTTCAAAAACCAGATGAAGTCTTTGAACATTTTCTAGCTATAATTATTTATTCATAACTCAAATGTATCTTGCGATCTATGGAGCAAATTTATTCTTACGATCAGTTATATAATTTCACTTTCAATATTTTCAAAAGCATGCAATGCTCTGACGAGAATGCTGCAATTGCTTCAAAATCCTTGCTGGCTGCAGATCTCAGAGGTATTGACAGCCATGGTGTAGCAAGATTAAATGGCTATGTTCGTTTGTGGGAAGCAGGACGTGTTATTGCAAATCCTGAAATAAAAATTGTTCATGAAACTCCTTCAACAGCAGTAGTTGATGGTGATAAAGGCCTGGGATTAATTGTTGCGCCTTATGCAATGCAGGTTGCAATTAACAAAGCAAAACAGGTTGGCACAGGTTGGGTAAGTGTGCGCAACAGCAACCATTTTGGCATAGCAGGTTATCATGCAATGTTTGCTTTGCAGCATGAAATGATCGGCATTGCAATGACCAATGCAAGCGCTTTGGTTGCGCCAACTTTTTCTGTTGAAAGAATGTTGGGTACTAACCCAATTGCTGTTGCAATACCTGCGGATAAACAACCTCCATTCATTGCTGATTTTGCTACAACAACTGCTGCAAATGGTAAGCTGGAAATTTTACAACGTAAAAATGAAGATGCACCAATTGGTTGGGTGCAGGATAAAAAAGGAAATTATTCAACGAATGCAAACGAGTTAAAATTAGGTGGCGCTTTACTTCCTCTTGGCAGTGATCGTGAACATGGAAGTCATAAAGGTTATGCATTAGGAAGTATCGTAGATATTTTTTCTGCAGTGCTGAGTGGTGCGAATTATGGTCCATGGGTGCCGCCTTTTCCTGCATACATTCCGATGCCGGAAGGCATGCCTGGCAAGGGTTTGGGGCATTTTTTCGGTGCAATGAGAATAGATGCTTTTCGGCAGGCAGAAGAATTTAAACAACACATGGATAATTGGATCGAGCGATTCAGAAATGCAAAGCCTGCGAAAGGCTATGATAAAGTTTTAATTCCAGGTGATCTTGAAAGAGAAATGGAAATTGTAAGAATGAAAGAAGGAATTCCTTTAGATGAAAATGTAGTGAAAGATCTGAAAAGCTTAGGCGTAAAAATGAAAGTTATATTCTGATGGCATTTAATTTTATAAAGAGATCATTCTTGCACCTTCGATTTGTCTTTGATGATCTTGCTGAATAAATAAAATAATACTGCAATCTTTTGCTGCAATATCTTTTGGAATTTTTAAAGAAATATTTCCTTTTTGCGAAGGATTATTAACTGATTTAAAATCACGTACTACATTATATTCGGTTAATGTTGCGCCACCATTTTCGCCAGTATTTATTTTAGTAATAGTTTTATTTTGAATTAAGCATGCAATTAAATCTGCACCGTGAAAATTGCCTGATAAATTATAATCAATTGAAACATTATTAGCCTGTAACCTTTGCTGCACTTGCACTTCAGCGGTTTGCATTTTTAAATCTTCTTTAGAAATACATTGCCTGATATTCTTTTCATCGCTGCCGATAAATTGTGAATTGCCATTTATAACTACTTGCGGAGTGAAAGTTTCTGACCTCAAATTTGCATCATAGATTCTTTGTCTTTCAGAAAAAAAAGGATTACTAAAAACATCTTTCCAGCCAAGCCTATTCCAATAATCAACGTTGAAGGAAAGGCAAATAATATGCGGATTATTTTGGAGCGCATACTTCCCAAGCAAGGCATCAGCAGTCGGACAACTTGAACAACCCTGTGAAGTAAAAAGTTCCAACACTGCAATGCCATCTTGTGCATCTTCATTTTTTGCAAAAGTTTTTTTACAAAAAACTCCGATAAAAATTGCAACCATTATCAACGTTGAAATAAAAAAATATTTCATAAAGAAGTTTTTGAAATGAATAAAGAGTAAAGAAAAATTATTTCAATAGAAGCTAATTCTAACAATGCCTGCCGACAAAAATTAAGCTAAATAGAATTACAACTTTTGAATGGTGCCAACGCCACTGAAGTTTCATTTGTATTCTTCTGTTTGGCTCAAAAAAAAATTTTTAATCTAACTTCAAAACCGCTAAGAATGCTTCCTGTGGCACTTCTACATTTCCTATTTGCCGCATTCTTTTCTTTCCTTCTTTTTGTTTTTCCAATAATTTTCTTTTGCGGGAAATATCACCGCCATAACATTTTGCAGTTACATCTTTGCGCATCGCGCTGATATTTTCTCTTGCAATAACCTTCGCTCCTATCGCGGCTTGTATGGCAATTTGAAACTGTTGCCGAGGCAATAATTCTTTTAATTTCTCGCACAATTTTTTTCCAAAATCCTGCGAGCGGCTGCGATGAATGAGCGCACTTAATGCATCAACTTTTTCGCCGTTCAATAAAATATCCATTTTTACAATATCGCTTTCGCGATAATCAATTGGCGAATAATCAAACGAAGCATAACCGCGTGTTTGACTTTTTAATTTATCATAAAAATCAAAAACAATTTCTGTCAAAGGCATTTCGAAGATCAACTCAACGCGTGTTGTTGTGAGATAAGATTGATTTATGAGAATGCCGCGCTTGCCCAAACAAAGCGTGATGATGTTGCCGATATATTCAGGCAAAGTGATGATCTGCGCTTTGATAAAAGGTTCTGTAATGCTTTCCAATTTTGTAGCATCAGGCATCTGTGTTGGATTATTTACAACTATATTTTCGTGCCTTGTTGTGATTGCATGAAAGCTTACATTTGGAACTGTGGTGATAACTGTTTGGTTGAATTCACGCTCCAAACGTTCCTGAATAATTTCCATGTGAAGCAAGCCAAGAAATCCGCATCGAAAGCCGAAACCCAATGCCTGCGAGGTTTCCAGCTCGAAGGTTAATGAAGCATCATTGAGTTGAAGTTTTTCCATGCAATCGCGCAGCTCTTCAAAATCTTCTGTAACAACAGGAAAAATTCCCGCAAAAACCATTGGCTTTACTTCTTCAAAACCATTGATCATTTCACCAGGATTATTTGCAAGAGTAATGGTATCCCCAACTTTTACTTCTTTCGCATTTTTAATTCCTGTGATGATGTAGCCAACATCGCCTGCTTTCACCTGCGAAGTCGGAACCAACCCCATTCTTAATAAACCAACTTCATCAGCAAAATATTCCTGACCTGTTGCAACAAATTTTATCTTATCACCTTTTTTTATAGTGCCATTAAAAATTCTGAAGTATGCAATTATGCCGCGAAAACTATTGAACACACTATCGAATATCAATGCCTGCAAAGGCGCGTCCTCATTGCCTTTCGGAGCAGGAATGCGTTTAACAATAGCTTCTAAAATTTCTTCAATGCCGATTCCTGTTTTAGCGCTTGCCAACAAAATATCTTCTTCTTTACAACCGATCAATTCTGTTATCTGGTCTTTTACCTCTGCAATCATTGCACCATCCATATCTATTTTATTTATGACCGGAATTATTTCCAGATCATTATCAATCGCGAGATAAAGATTGCTGATGGTTTGCGCCTGAATGCCCTGTGTTGCATCAACGAGGAGCAACGCACCTTCACATGCTGCAAGTGCACGGCTTACTTCATAACTAAAATCAACATGGCCGGGCGTATCAATCAAGTTGAATGTATAAGAAATTTTATCAGCAACATATTGCATTTGTATCGCGTGACTTTTTATAGTGATTCCTTTTTCGCGTTCAAGATCCATATCATCCAAAACCTGGTTCATCATATCACGCGCGCCAATTGTTTTTGTATGTTCGAGCAAACGGTCTGCCAGCGTGCTTTTGCCGTGATCAATGTGTGCGATGATGCAAAAATTTCTTATATTATTCATGGAAGGGCAAATATAATTATAACAAGATGATTAGTGTGTAATGTTGCTGCTTAACCTTTAATTTTAGGTTGGTGTTTTAATTTGATTTCAAAAATTTATGAGCGTTCTTCTCTATTACATATACACTTTTCTTCCTTTTTTTCATGTGATTGCTGCGATCTTAATTATTTATAAAAGCATTTTAATTTCTAAACAAAGAGGTTTTGATCTTTCGAAAATTGTCTGGAGTTTTCTTCGCATTTATAAAAGCCGTGACCGTAAAATGGCTGTAAGCAAATCAAAATTGAGATTCATGAAAATTAACAACGCAATAAACTATTACATTTATTTCTGGCTGCTGCTTTGTTTATTTTTTCTTGCTGTTTACTTCACTACTTACCGGAAGGATAATCTTTTTATACTCTTCTAAAAAAAGTTTTCCTACAACTTCCATGCTGTAATGTTTTTGTGCAAAGTCAGCAATTATTTTACTATCAAAAGAAATTTGCTTTGTTATGATTTTGATCATAGCATTTGCAAGCATTTCAGGATTATGTAGTGGCATTTTTAATCCTGTAATATTTTGCTGAACATTCTCATCAAAAGTTTTAATATCACTCACAAGACAAGGAGTTCCGCAGGCATTTGCTTCAATAATAACGCAGCCAAACGTTTCATATAAAGAATATAAAATAATAGCATCAGACTCTTGCATTTCTATTGAAAGTAATTCTTGAGGTATTTCATTTTTGAAAGAAATAAATACTCCAAGTTTTCTTTCTTTCACAAGGTTTTCATATTCCTTGTTTCTTCCAATGACTATTAATTTAAAGGAAAAGTTTTGTTCTTTTAATTTAGAACAAGCGGCGATAATTTCATTGAAATTCTTTTGCGGAGTAAGAGTAGACACATGTATAAAGGTGGTAACATTGTCTTTGTGTTTTTTTGCTGAAAGCTTGAAGATACCTGTATCTACTGTGTTTGGGATGATAGCATGCCGTGGATATTTTTTTATTTTAGTTTGAATATTATTTGCAAGATGTTCTGAAACTGCCGTAAATAAAAGGGCACGGGAAAATATTTTTTGAATAAAATACTTTTTAAAAAAAGCTGAATGTTTCCACTGTGATGCTGCTTCTTTTAAATAACCTGTCCAATGCTCCGAAATAATTAATGGAATATTTTTTTTTAAACTCCACCAATATGCCAGCAATCCATTATTTACTGCAACATGCACATGCAATAAAGAAGGCTTTCCATATAAACTTAAAAATCTTGTATAACCTTTAGAATAAAGTTTAAGTTTAAATAAAAAAGAAAAAAAATAATCAATAAAAAAAACTTGACTACTTCCAAAATAATAGATCCAGGCTGCACTATCATTAAAATATTTTCTTTCTTCTATTTCAACTTTTCCAAAACCCAATGAATTATCTTTTACAATAAATATTACCTGGAGTGAAATATATAATGAGGCCGCTTTTGCATGTCGCTCAATAAAATCCCCATCATACAAACTGTTTTTGTGCGGATACCATGATGGCAGCCATAAAGCGCGGCTCATAAAGCGATCTTATTTTTTTGTAAAAAACCTTTCAGCCACAATACATCATGTTTCGAAGGAATTAAAAAAGCGGACATTTTTATCTCATATTCGCGATTAAATTTTCGCACTAAATAAAGCATGTATAAAAAATAAGCAACAGTGCTAATTGCCGCTGCCGCTGCAATACCACCACCTCGCGGAAGAAAAATAAAATTACCGATTATCATCACTACAACAGAAACCAAACCTCCGTATACATTTATTTTTACGTTTCCTTTTCCTGCGAAATATGCAGCAAGTAAAGCCAAAACAGAAAGCGCCCAAATACCCGGAAGCAAAATAACAAAAGGCAGGTACATGTAATTAAATGTAGGACCAAAAACAAAGGGAAATATCCATTTCCCAACTATAGCACTTACAATTATCAATACAACATATAATGCAGAAAGCAGCCTCGAAATGATCAATACATTTTCACGCGTTGAAGCTAAATCATATCCGCTGGAAGTTTGCGGAAACACAGCGCTGGCAATGATTTGCGGGACAATTAATAACATTTGCCCCATTTTATTTACCTGTACATAATTACCCATTTGAGATGCGCTGCAATAATATTTTACAAACCAGTAATCAATTCTATACACAAGAAAAAAAACAATATTTCCGAGCAGAGCAATGATGGAATAAGTATAAATTTTTTTATTTTCCGCAAGTGATGGAAATGAAAATTTCAGAACATTTTTATTTTGGAAAAAAAATATAATCACGAGTATAAATCCCTGCAGTAAAAAACATAAAAAATAAAACTGCAACACATGCAAAAGATCGTAACCCGAAACATGCTGATGAAAAAAAAGATAGGTAAGAAAAGAAAAGTTTACAGACAACAATAAAATATTCGGAAGCTTAAAATTTCTTTGTGAATAAAATAATGCAGTTAAAATATTAGTAAACAAAACGCCCGAAATATATAAGACAGAAAAAATTAAAAGCGTTGTCTGTGTAAGCATTTCATGTGCAGGCAATAAATCTATAAAATATTTAAAAAAAATTCCGGCTACTAAAGTTATAAGCGTACACCACGATAACCCCAACCACAATAATTTACCCGTGTCAATTTTTTTTGATGAAGAAAAATAAACAATGCCTGCATCAAGATTGAAACTAAAAACAAGCACGATCAATGAAAAAATATTGCTGATATAATATACCCAACCTGTCCAATCTGCCTGAAGGGAACGCGATAAAAAAATATTAACAAGCAAAATGGAAATGAAGTATAACCCGCGCCACAAAAGGCTTTGCGCTAATAAGCTTTTAAAATGCATCAGGCTAAAGTACGATACTTACTTTTATTTTTAGAAGTTGAAACGCAATCCTGCCATAATATTAAAACGCTTTGTGGTATATCCCGGCAAATCAAAATACAATTGGTTTGTTATATTTCTTGCATCTGCAAAGAAGATTAAATTTTTTAAAGCTTTGTATTCAGCATATACATCAATCGTATAATATCCATTGATCTGCTGCGGAGCGAAACCATATACAGGCTCATAAAATTTGCTTACCGTTTGCAGATGTGTTGCAACTGTAAATCTTGAACATACATTCCAATTAATATTTAGATTAAAAACGTTTCTCGGTCTTCTGTATAAATTGTAAAAAGATGTGTCTTTGCCTGTATTGGTTGAAGTAGTTTCAATGTTTCCATCTACATAAGTATAATTTGCTGTTATGCTGAAAGCCTTTATTGGCGTGATGTTCAGCTCAGCTTCAATACCATTGTCTTTTTGTTTATCAGCATTAATATAATAACTCGCATAGGTAATTGGGTCTGTATAAAAGCTGATAACATCCCGAATATCTCTTTTAAAATAAATGACCCTTGCTTCAAATATTTTCTTGGAAAACTGAATGCCGCCTTCATAGCTTACAGATTGTTCAGGTTCTAAATTTTTGTTGCCATATTCTCCATATAACTGGTACAAAGATGGTGTGTGATAACCCGAAGCAATGTCTGCAAATACACGCCACTCTTCATTAATATTATAAGAAGGATCGAAACTGTACGTGCCATTCCAGCCATATACCGAATGGTTATTTGCTCTTCCTCCAACTTCAAGATTAAACCCGGAAATATTTTTTAAAATGAGCGATGCATACAAACTGTATTGATCTGTCTTTGCTGTGTCGCTGCCTAATGGTGGTGCGCTAAAAGGTCCATACGTGCTGATATAAATATCAGACTGAGACGTTGCATTATGCCTGTAATCAACGCCAGTCAAGAGGTTCAGGTGTTTTGACAAATTAATATTATCATACAACTCAGCAAAATGCGAATAGCCTTTGTAAGAACCATTTTGATAAACAGTATAACTTTCAACATCAGCAGAGTCATCTAAAAAACTTCTGTTTACAATATTATATTGATAATTAAAAACAATATTTTGTTTTAAAGAATTCCATTTTGCAGTAGTGCCAATTTGAAAATTTTTGTTGAAAAGATTATAATCTTTATCATCGATATATGCGCCATCATCAACGCCGGTTTTGTATTGATTGTATTGTGAAAACCAACGCATGTGAAAATGATCATTAAATTGATAAGAAGCAGAAGCATTGATCGTGTGTTGAGTAAAAGCATCATTATCAAACGTGTTGCTTTTTGAAGAATCATAAGCAGATGAAAAATCATCACTGTGAATGAAAGAATAACTTAAATTATATTGCCATTTTTTGTTTGAACCATTAATGCCAAGCGCGCTGTTAAAAGTGCCGTAACTTCCTCCGCTTATATTTGCAAAACCTTGCATAGGCTTGATTCCAGCTTTTTTCATAATTATATTTATTACACCTGCAACAGCATCGCTGCCATATAAAGTAGACTGTGCACCTTTTAAAATTTCCACACGTTCAACCTGGTTAATATCAATATAATTTAAATCAAATTCACTCGTAATTCCCGACGCATCATATACAGGAATCCCATCAATAAGTATCAAAGTATTTTCTCTTTCCGCGCCGCGCATATAAACTGTTTGATTCGTTCCTAAATTATTGTTTGCACCGCTTATCTTAATTCCTGTTTGCTCATTTAATAATTCAGCAAGTGTATGACTGCTGTTTTGCAGCAACTGCTGTTGCGTGATCACCGTAAGCACTTTACCTGTTTCGCTTTGCTTTTGTGGAAATTTATTTGCAGTTACCACAACTTCATCAAGTGTGTGAACAGAGTCTTTTTGCGCAAAAATATTTATGGAAATAAATAAGCATGCTGAAATAAATAAAATTTTCATCGTGTTGGTTTTAAGAGTTGACATAACAATGCTGTTATAATTTTTTTTAAAAAAATCATTACGCATAGTTGCAGGAAAGAGTAAATGAAAGCTGTGCTGCGGCTAACATTCAAGCTTTTCTCCCGAAAGCTATGAATACAATACTTGAGGCAGGTCTTCTGGCTTGTTCCCCTTTTGCCCGTCTTCCCGTTGTTAACAGTGACTTTGAAGTGGCATCGGTTAATAGAACTTACAGCTGCGGGACAGCTCCGGAATACTTATTTCTTTATTGAAATAAACCGGATTCCCTTTTAATCTTTTTATTAAAAGAACCTTAAGTTGAAAACAAAGATAGAGTTAGAAAACTATTTAGATAAACTTTTTGAAATAAAATTATGAACTGATTCTGGCAGCATAATTGCAAATGTTATTCATTAATCATAAAACCTAACAATCATGAAAAACAATCTTAAATCGGTAGTTGCTGCTGTATCAATCCCTTTGTCTATTTTTATTTTTAGTACTAATGTTCATGCACAGGATACAACTTCGCGCATGAACAACAATAGCAATAATACTAATACAATGCAAAATCGTCAATCAGGTAGCCAGCCATCAACCTTATCTACTAATCAAACAGATCAGCAGTTGAGTGCAAAACCACAGAGTAATACACAAACCAATCAGTCAGGCAGTATGAGATCAGGCACTGATACAAGTACAAAAAGAAGCAGTAAATATTATAAAGGAAGCAGGACGAGTGATTCTACGCATCATCATACAATGCCCAGTGGCACACAAACATCACCCGGTACAAAACCTGATAACAAGTAAGGAAGATTTTAGTGGAATAATGAAGCTATTGCATAAATATTATGTGATAGCTTTTTTTATTATAATTTTTTAAAGATGGTCTAATCTTCCGCCATCAACAAGCAACATCGCACCCTGCACAAAAGCAGCTTCATCAGAACTTAAATACGCAACAGCATTTGCAATATCTTCAGGCTTGCCGACATCATCTTTATTAATCTTTTCAACACCTGCTCTTACGTTCGGATTATCCCAAAGCATTGGCGTATCAATTGCGCCGGGCAATATTGCATTTACCCTTATTCCTTTTGGTTTGCCTTCTATTGCTGCGGACCGGGTAAGAGACAGCACGGCAGCTTTTGCAGCAGCATAAGGTGCAACCATTGGCTCCGTCTCAATAGCATGAATACTGGAAATATTTACGATCGCTCCACCGGCTTTCATTTGCTGGAAAGCATATTTAATAAAAAAGAAAGTGCCGAACAGATCAACATTAAATATTCTTTGCCAATCATCCAGCGTTTGTTGTTCTAACGGCTTGAAGAGCATAAGCCCAGCATTATTTACAATCACATCAACATGACCATATCGCTGCACAGTGCCACTTACAGTTGCAGCCACCTGCGCTTCATTTGTAACATCGCAAACACTGGCCCACACTTCTTTTGCGCCGCTTTGCTTTATTTCGTCAGCAGCTTTATTCAAAGCATCTTCTTTGAGATCAGCCATTATTATTGCAGCTTCTAACGATGCAAATTTTTTAGCGATTGCCATTCCGATGCCGCCGCTTGCACCTGTAATTATCACTGCTTTATCTTTAAAATTCATAACAATATTTTTATTTTATAATTGCAGTTTGCACGTTTCCATTCGTATTTATTTTTTCCTGTCTGGGTGTAATGATCGGCAATTGCAGGCAAACACTTTGTGTTGGCAAAACGGTTTGCCACTCTTTAATTATTTGTTTATAGGTTTCTCCAACAGGTCTTATTTTTCTATCAAGATCATACAAGCCCAAAGGATTTACGTTGCCATTATTTTCCCTCAAAGCGCTGTCCCAATCAACCTGGTCAGTTAAAGAATACCACGTAAAACCAACAATGGGAACACCATCATTTCTTATCCTCAAAACATTTGCCCATTCTTTCCAAAGCCATTTTACTGACTCATCTCCAACTGGTCCCTGGTTAAAGTTTGTTTCTGTATGCATAACCGGAATTCCGTAACGGTTATAATATTGCATAGTGATAACATGATAACCGAATATTTCTCCGGAAGCAGTTGTGCTGCCATCTTTGCAAACACGATGTTCATTGGTTATGTAATAATCATTGCCCATGATGCAATGATGTTTTAAATTATTATTGAGAAAGAAATGATATTCATCGCGCGTCATTCCATTATCCATAATAAATTCATACATTTCTGAGTCCACTCTTTTGCCATAATTGAGATCAAGGGAAAGAAATCTTTTTGAATTATTTATCTCCGCAGCTTTTACAGATTGCGGGTCTGCGGCATGATAATATTCAGATGATTCACTTTGTATAAAAATGGCATCTTTTCTTATGGCAAGTATTTCGTGCATGGCAAGAATGTTTGCCTTCACTACATTTTTTAATGCTGTAACAAAACCGATGTTACTTGTCATCTGCTCATTCCACCAACCGTATTGCGCAGAAAATAATGCGCAGATATACATTTCATTTACAGGAGTGTACAATTGTATCCATGGATATCTTTTTGAAAATGCTTTTGCATATCCTGCAAACAAATCAGGAAAATCTGTGTTTTGAAAATTGCCTATCCAGTCAGGCACTCCGAAGTGACAAAGATCAACGATGGGTACAATATCATGCTCGCGCAAACTTTTAAAAACCAGGTCTGTAAAAGACCAATCAAACTTATCTGCTCCTAAAAAAGTTTTGTATAAAGGCGGACCATACCTGAGAAATTTTATGCCCATTTCTTTTACAAGATCAAAGTCTTTTTGCCAGTATTTATAATGCCCGCATTTCTCCAATTCATCCACACGAAATTTGCCATTATTTATAGTGGGATTACTATTTTCAATGCCTGTTGCGAAAAGAAAATTTGGTGTCATTAAAAAGTACAAGGCTTAAAAATCACGCCAGAATTAAAGCGTATAAGTTTGTGTTTGATTTTTAAGATTTGATTAAAGCACTTGTATGACCTCTCCCGTCAATTTCCATTCACCATTTATTTTTTCAAGCATACGCACTTCATACGTGTGATTAACGGAGCCATTTGCAGTAACTGATGTTTCGTTATGCGTTACCAGCGCTGTGTTTCCATGAATGCTCATGAAATAATTTGTATTTTCGGAAGTGCCGCCTTTGCCCATTGCTGCCGGTGACGCATGTATCATTTTATCAGCAGGCACAGAAAAAGTTTTACCATCTGCAGACATAATAATGATTGTACTGGAAGGTTCAATATGCCAGCAATTTGCATGAGCAGCTGAATCACCGGAACGCCAGGTTGAAGATTCTTTTTGAAGTAAGTGCACGATGGTTGTGGAATCATTGTTTTGACTATAACCAAGTATTGCAAAACCAACTGCAAACAAAATAACAAGAATAATTTTCATGTAATTATTTATTTTAAATAATTCAATTTTAGACTAATCATTCCAACCTTTTCCATCAAGAATTTTCTGGGTATATTTTTCAATTCTTGCCTCACGTGTTGTGGATTGTTTGGGTTGAGAAAAATAAAAAATGTACCCTCTTTGCCGTCCCGGTGTCAATGAATGAAAAGCTTTTTTTAAGGCAGTATTTTCATCTAATTTCTTTTGTAGCTCTTCAGGTATTTTGTAATCTTCGGTCTTTTTTAATTTTACTTTCAAACCAGCTTCTTCCACTTCGACAGCTTTATAAATATAGTCTTTCAAAGTTTTTCCCAGCTTCATTATTTCTTTGACATTAGTGAAACGGACCTGGCGCGCTGACTGCACATTCTCTGTTTGTTGTATTAAGATGTTTTTTGGGTCGGACAATAATGCGCCCTTGAAGAATAACAGCGCGCAGTACTCTTTAAATCCATGTATCAATACAATATTTTTTTTCTGAAAAGTATAACAAGCCTGACCCCATTTTGATTCTTCGGTCAGGTCACAGTCGAGGATTATTTTTCTTAATTGCTCAAATTCTTTATGCCACTTTTTTTCATTACTAAAAAAGAAATCAACTTCTGGATTTGTATTCATTGTGAATATTGTTGTTTACATTAGATTTTCAGCGAGCCACGAAAACCTCTTGCAGCATAATAAGATTCTGCGCCATTATGATATAAGAATACAGTGTTATAACGACGATCACAAAATACAGCCCCACCAAGCTTCCTGATATTATCAGGTGTTTTCACCCAGCTCGATGTTTTCAAATCAAAGCTCTCCAATTTCTGCAACTCACGATATTGTTCTTCGGGCAATAATTCAATGCCCATAGCAGCGGCCATATTAACTGCGCTATCTTTTGGTTTAAATTCTTTCCTTGACTCCAGCGCTTTATGATCGTAACAAAGGCTTCTGCGACTTTTGGGGCTTTCCGCTGAACAATCATAAAAAATATATTCATTCGTTTTTTTGTCGAACCCAACAACATCCGGTTCGCCTCCGGTAGTTTCCATTTCATTAAGCGACCAAAATTTTTCAGGATTGATTTCAAGCTTTGCCTGTATGTCTGACCATTTAAAACTTTTATGACGATGCAGATTCTTTTCAAAACGTATTTTCAATGTGTTGAGCAATGCTTCGATTTGTTTTGATGATAATTCTTTTTTCATCTATTTATTTATTAGAAGAATAAAATAACTCTATAATAAGGTATCCGCAATTTCACTCTAAAGACTTAATTAATTTATTTCTCCATTAAACTAATTGCTGCGCCACCTCCGGCTGCAAGCTGTATATTCAATACTGTTGAAGCATCTATTACCATTTTTTTTATCACATATGCTTCGGGATTGTTTTTCCAATCGGCATCGGGTGCATCTTCATAAATAGTAGCATTGTATTTTTTCCCTTTATCTAAAAACTCAAGATGTATTGTTGCTGTCCGTGCATTCTCATCCGTTATCGCGCCAATAAACCAATTGTTTGTTCCCTTTGCTTTTCTTGCTGTTGTAATATAATCGCCGGGTTCTGCTGCAAGCACTTTTGTATCGTCCCAATCTGTTGCCACATCTTTTATAAATTGAAAAGCATCCATGTGCTTCTCATAATTTTCAGGAAGATCGGCAGCCATTTGCACCGGGCTATATAAAACCACATACAAAGCCAGTTGTTTCGCAAGTGTTGTATGCACCTGCCGTGAAGGAACATCGGCATTGTAACCTTTGATCTTAAAAATTCCCGGCGTGTAATCCATTGGGCCTCCCATGAATCTTGTGAAAGGCATAATGGTTTCATGCTCGGGCAGGTTGCCATCGCTGAAAGCATTGTATTCATTGCCTCTGCCTGCTTCGCAAGCCATCCAGTTGGGGTAAGTTCTTTGCAAACCTGTTGGGCGAACGGGTTCATGCATATCAACCATGATCTGATAGCTTGCAGCTTTTTGTGCTACACGTATATAATGGTCAACCATCCATTGCCCGTCATGATGTTCTCCGCGGGGAATTATTTTACCTACATATCCAGTTTTCACAGCAACATATCCATACTTTTTCATAAAGCGAAAAGCGGTGTCCATCTGTCTTTCATAATTTGTAGCAGAGCCGGAAGTTTCGTTGTGCATGATCATGCTTACGCCTTTTGATCTTGCATAATCCGTTATAGCTTTTACATTGAAATCAGGATAAGGCGTTACAAAATCAAACACGTTTTCTTTCCAGTTTCCAAACCATTCTTCCCAGCCAACATTCCATCCTTCAACCAACACTCCTTTTATGCCATTCTTTGAAGCAAAATCTATATAATGCTCCACATTTGCTGTATTTGCTCCGTGATGATGATTTGGGATCAGTTGCCCTTTTGCATCAAGCGAGTCTTCATTGTCTGCATATTTCCAATTGCTTTTTCCTGTTTGCATTTCCCACCAGACACCAACAAATTTCATCGGATGAATCCACGAAGTATTTTTTATGACAGAAGGATCATTAAGGTTCAATATCATTTTCGATTCAAGGATATCGGTTGGTTTATCACTAACGATGATGGTGCGCCACGGCGTTTTTGCAGGTGCGCGCATATAACATTTATTGCCGAGTGCATCCGGCACCAAAGCTGCTGTAAGTGTGAGTGTGCCTGTGTTTACATGCAGTTGCAGGGAAGAATAATCTTTCAGCGCAGCTTCATGAATGTTCACATACAAATTATCCGGCGTCTTCATCATCAGCGGGGTTTGCACCGCATATTTATCCGGCGCAACCCGCACGGCAATGGCAGTGGATTTTTGCACCATCTCGGTATTATCAACCTCACTGATCTTCGAAGTGGTGTAAGGATATTCGTTTGAATCATAATCTCCTGGTATCCAGAAGGTTTTGTTATCGCCTGCAAGCGCAAATTGTGTCAACTCATCCTGGACAATAAAATATTTCAGGTTTGGCTGACCGGGAAACTCATATCGAAATGCAACGCCATCTTCAAACACACGAAAAATAATATTGAGTAAAAGATTGGGTGCAGCTTTTTGTTGCAAATGAACCGCCAGTTGCTTGTAATGGTTGCGGATATTTTTTACCTCGCCCCAAACAGGCTGCCATGTTTGGTCGTAGCTTGAAGTATCTGATTGTATGATCGAAACATTAGAGTTTATTCCGCCATAATCTTTCAGCATAAAACCCAGTTGCGATGGCTTTATCACGGATTTATCATCATAGCTCACTTCATAAAAAGGAACGCCTTTTTTATCAACATAAAAAGCCATGCGCACTTTGCCCATCTGCATGTTGAAAGTTTGCGCATTGATAGTATTGATGATTAAAAAAAGAAAACAAATAAGGGGTAAAGAAATTTTTCGCATGGGAAAGTTTTTAATGAAGTTAGTTCCGGCAGAAACAGAAAAAAAATGTTTTGATATTTTCCAGTAAAAGATAATGATTACAGAATAATAAAATGCTCATTGCTTATTTCCAATTAACCGGCTGCGCAAATATTTTTGTAAAGGCAGTTCAAAGTAATTATAGCTGAGCAAACTTATGGTTATCAATACCGAAAAAAATAAAAAGAATATGTATGCGGAATTAAAAAAAGCAACACGATCAACATTGCTGCAACAAAGTATGATGATAAGCTGCAGAGGAAAATGCAGTAAATAAGAAGAATAACTGATATGCCCAACGAAGGAAAACATTTTACCACGAGCTCCTTTCACTGTTTCTAACAAAACGATGTATAAAAGAAAAACGGGGAATATGAAAGTGCGTACCAATAAATTATCAATGCGCTGCAAAGCGAACGCTATATCAAAATGAACGTGATGTGCCTGTAAGGTTTTAGTTGCAAAATTTTCCAGGAAAGAGTATTTTGAATCTAACAAAATCAATAGGATAAAAAGAACAGATAAAATTCTTAGTAAATTCAGCCAGCGTTTTTGTTTGTTTATTTTCACAATGTGCAAATAAAAATAATACAACATGCCGCCTAAAAAAAATGAGTATACGCCATGCCCAATGGGCGCATAAAATGTTTGTATTACCAGCCCGCTAAGAATCAGGAATACCATTAAATATTTTTTGAATCGGAATCGGCACACAACAAAAAATAAACCATACAATAATATTTCTACAGATACAGACCAGTTAGGCCCGTTGAAAGATGGTCCATGTTCCAATCCCCAGCTTGATGCAAAAAAAATATTTAAAATAAAATGATAAAGATCATTTTCGGGATAAACAAAATAATAACCTGCATGATGGTAGAAAAAACTTTGCAGTAAAAGAACCAACAGAAGCGTTAAAAAATGCAGCGGATACAATCTTGAAAAGCGAAGTATTGAAAATGATTTCCCGTTAATTTTTTTATCTGCAATACTTTTTGAATACAAATAAAAAAAAACAAACCCTGATATAAGAAAGAACAGATCAACAGCAATTAAACCATAATTGTAAAACGGAAAAAAAACAGAATAAAAAGGTTGGGTATTCGTATGAAAGCCTGGTAAAAATCCATCTTTTGTAACGTAGAAATGCTGCCAATGCCAAAGCACCACAGCCAATGCTGCAAATCCGCGCACAATATCTAACAGGTAAAAATATTTTGGCGTTTTGCTATCAGCTAACTCTGTAAACTTTTTTGCCAAGCTGGTTTATTGTGTATCAAATATATCGGTAAATATTTCAGGTTGTTTACTGATTTTTTAGATGCCAGCTACAAACTTTTTGCAATATTCTTTTATATCATTTCGCACCTTCCTGAACTGTTCTTTTATTTCTTCTTCCGTTCCTGTTGTTTTTGCAGGGTCAGGAAAGTTTTGATGAAATTTTTTTGCTTTTGTTGGAAAGAAAGGACAGCGTTCTTTTGCATTGTCGCAAACGGTAATTACAAAATCAAAATCAATGTTACGATATTCGTCGATGTTATTTGAAGTATGTTTTGAAATGTCAATACCATCTTCTTTCATTGTTTCAATTGCTCTCGCATTTACACCGTGCGTTTCAATTCCTGCACTATAAATTTCTGCTTTATCACTTGCAAAGTAGTGCAAGTAACCTTCTGCAATTTGGCTTCTGCAACTGTTGCCTGTGCATAACACTAAAACTTTTTTCTTTGTCATTTTATACGAATAACCAAATGATGTTTATCATCCAAAACTTTGGGTCAAAACCAAAGATGAGTTGCAGCACAATCAATGAAGTTGTTATAATGAAAAACTTACGGTACTTTTCCAGAAAGGCTTAATTGCAGCAATCTGTACCGCAGCAAGATTTAGATTTTTCTGCATAAACTGTTATACTAAAGATGCCTGTGTTACCTGTTTTGAAATTGGTTAATTCTTTTTCGTTTAAATAATTTTTGAGAATATCATCAGGAATGTTGATTAGTTTTTCTTTTTGAAGTGTGATGTTGCTAAAGCCGTTTGTTTGAATGAGTTCAAGATAAGTTTCCTTTTGTATTGCACCTGCAACACAACCTGCATACATCTCTGCGTCTTTGCGCAAAGCCTCTGGAAGATTGCCGATTAACACAACATCAGAAATGCTAAAATGTCCGCCAGGTTTTAGCACACGAAATATTTCTTTGAAAACATTGTCTTTATTGGGAACAAGGTTTAAAACACAATTGCTTACAATTACATCAGCCACGTTTGCCGATACAGGAATTTTTTCAATGTCTCCTTGCCTGAACTCAACATTATAATAATTTAATTTTTCAGCATTGGCTCTTGCTTTGTCAATCATGGCAGGTGTAAAATCAATACCAATGATTTTGCCATCTTCACCTGTTTCTGCTCTTGCTATAAAGCAATCATTGCCTGCACCGCTGCCTAAATCAATTACGGTATCTCCTTTTTTTATTTTCGCAAATAGCGTTGGCAAGCCACAGCCTAATCCTAAGTCAGCATCAGCATTGTAGCCGTTTAGCTCTCTGTAATCGTCGTTCATAATATTATACACTTCGGTTGAGCAGCAGCCCGAACCGCAGCATGATGATTGATTGGTTTCTTTATCCTGTAAAGCAATTTCGCTGTACTTCTGCCTTACGATTTCTTTTAGTTGTTCTGAATTTTCCATGTTGATTTTTTTTACGATTAACAACAATTGTTTTTCTTTTCTAATTTGTTTGAAATGCCTGTAAAATAATTTTGAAGTTTGCCAATTGCTTTCTCGTCAACGCAATAGCAAACTGTATTTCCTTCGATCTCGCCTTTGATCAATCCTGCGTTCTTAAGTTCTTTCAAGTGTTGGGAAATGGTGGGTTGTGCAAGTGGTAATTCGTTTACAATGTCGCCGCAAATGCAAGTGTCCACTTTAATTAAATATTCCATGATGGCAATTCTTGCCGGATGTCCTAAAGCTTTTGTAAGTGTAGCAATAGCATTTTGTTTGTCCGTAAAATGTTCTGTTTTTGTCGCTCCCATTTTTATAATCTAATATTGCAATATTACGATAAAGATTAAATAAAAAAAACTTCCTTTTTTATTCTGTTTGTCGGAGCATCTCACTCAAAAAACAATTTACTTACATTCTAAAAACAAAAAAGGCTCATGAATTATCATGAAGCCTTTTGTTAATCACCCCCTACAAAATTTTTATAAAATATAACTCTGGATAATTTCGGTGTACACGCGGACAGCATTTGTACCAATAGCATTTTATAGAAAAACATACAACTTTAAAATATTTTTAGTCCTTTTTAAAAAGGAATTATATCAATTCAGGAAAAAAATACTTCAGTTTAAAAAAGATCCATACAAGCTTTTAATTGAAATGATATCCAATTTCAAAAGAAACGATACAGGTTTTTTTTCTTTTGATATCAATCCAAAAAATCTCCTCTCTGCACAAAACTCTTATCACGCTGATGAATATTTCAGTTGCTATTTTTTAATTTATACGCATCCTTTTCAACATCTTCTTTTCCCTGCAACAATTAATTTCATTTCTTTGTAATTAAACGATCGCACGAATGAACATTCCACAAAACAGGAACGAAGACTGGATGAAGTTATTGGTAAGTGAAGCGAGGCAGCGCTTTGAAAAAATAAAACTCGGCGGCGGAAAAAAATCTATAGATAAACAGCATGAGAAGAATAAATTAACGGCAAGAGAGCGGATAGAATATTTGATTGATAAAAATTCTGTGTTCGCTGAAATAGGCGCGTACGCTGGCTTTGAGCTATATGAAGAATATGGAGGATGTCCTGCGGGCGGCACTGTTGCAGGTGTTGGATACATCAGCGGAAGGCAATGCGTGATCGTTGCGAATGACCAAACAGTGAAGGCAGGCGCATGGTTTCCGATAACAGGAAAAAAGAATTTGCGCATGCAGGAGATAGCGATGGAAAATAATTTGCCCATCATTTATCTGGTTGACAGTGCAGGAGTTTTTCTTCCGATGCAGGATGAAATTTTTCCTGATAAAGAACATTTTGGAAGAATATTTTATAACAATGCGCGCATTAGCGCGATGGGCATTACGCAGATCGCTGCGGTGATGGGCGCCTGTGTTGCAGGTGGCGCATACCTGCCGATAATGAGTGATGAAACCTTGATGGTGGAAGGCAACGGAAGCATTTATTTAGCCGGTCCATATTTAGTGAAAGCCGCGATTGGCGAGGATATTGACAATGAAACTTTAGGCGGCGCAGTAACGCATACAGAGATCAGCGGCATTGCGGATTATAAATTTAAAACAGAGCAGGAATGTTTGGATGAAGTAAAAAAAATGATCAGCAGGATTGGTGAAAATCCTAAAGCAAAGTTCAACCGCATTGCTTCTCTCCCGCCAAAAAAAAATGAAGAAGAATTGTACAGCATCATGCAGGAGAAAAATGCGAAGCCTTATGATATTGTTGAAATAATAGAACGCATTGCTGACGATTCTGAGTTTGATGAATTTAAAAAAGATTATGGTAAAACAATTGTTTGCGGCTATGCGAGAATTGATGGATGGAGTGTCGGTATTGTTGCCAATCAAAGACTGATTGTTAAAAATAAAAAGGGCGAAATGCAGCTTGGCGGCGTGATATATAATGACAGCGCGGATAAAGCAGCAAGATTTATTTTGAACTGCAACCAGAAACGCATTCCCATCATTTTTTTGCAGGATGTTACAGGCTTTATGGTTGGCAGCAGAAGCGAGCATTCAGGCATAATAAAAGATGGCGCAAAGCTGGTGAATGCAGTGGCGAATTCTGTTGTTCCGAAAATTACGATGATCATTGGAAACTCTTATGGAGCGGGCAATTACGCGATGTGCGGTAAAGCTTACGGACCAAGATTTATCTATGCTTGGCCAAGTGCAAAGATCGCTGTGATGGGTGGCGAACAGGCTGCAAAAACATTGCTGCAAATCCAGGTGACAAGTATGAAAGCAAAGGGCAAAGAAGTAAGCGCTGAAGATGAAAAAACATTGCTTGATACAATAAAAAACTCTTATGAAAAACAAACAACACCTTATTATGCTGCCGCAAGATTATGGGTTGATGATATCATTGATCCCGCGCAAACAAGAACATTAATAAGTGAAGCAATTAACGCAGCAAATAATAATGCAAAGATGGAAGAAATGAAAAGCGGCGTGTGGCAAGTGTGATTTATAAATTGAATTCATTAACATGAATTGTTTTTCTTACACACTATCTTTTTACTTATCAATTCTTTCTTTCCATGCATTCATTCCGCCAACAAGATTTTCTGTATTTGTAAAACCAAGCTGCTCGAGAAATAATGCAGCAGTGCCGCTGCGCTTACCACTTCTGCAATAAATAATTATTTCATCTCCTTTATTCCAATCTTCAATATCATCCAGCATTAAAGATTGTATTTTGCCAAGCGGCACATGCGTTCCGCCAATATTATATTCTGCACGTTCATCATTTTCGCGCACATCAAGCAGGTGAATTTTTTCTCCTGCATCCATCTTCATTTTTAATTCTTCAACAGTAATATTTTTCATCGAACTATTTTTAAATTATTGATTGATTGTTTGCGTACTGTCCGGCGGAGGCGCCTGTACACTCAGCCATACATCTACCACTTGTCCCGGGCTGATCTTGTTTTTTTTCATTGCTCCTGTTTCATCTGTTACAAAAGGCGCGGGACTTTGTTTATACACAAATGCATTAGCCGTATCGCGTACATCAGGATCAGCAACGACTGCGCCGAGACTAACATTCATCGTTGCAAGATATTGATGCGCTTCTGAGAGTGACATTCCCTGCAGGTCGGGCACTTCCATCACATCATCACTTACACCATCGCCCAAAACAAGGCTGATAACGCTGCCCATATTTACTTGTGTACCGGGTGCAATTGGTTGCCCGTTGAGCAACTGATCTTTCACAGCATTTTTGGCAATGTCAGGCGTATAAGTAGTATCACCTAGTTTTAATCCTAATGTTTGCAAATACAACTGCGCGCTTAAAAAAGAAAACCCGCGAAGATCCGGCATATCAACCAACGGCGCAACGCTGCGGTTGATGGTAAGATAAATAGTGCGACCGCTTTTTACAAGTTCATCCGGCTTTGGTGATTGTCTTACAACAGAACCTTTTGATGCTGTATCTATGTAAACAGAATCCTGCACAGAAACATTGAAGTCGTCTGACTGCAAAAGGCTGATAGCCGCGTCAACATTCATTCCTGTGACAGCAGGCACTTCTTTTTCATCACCATGATTTGTTATCCATGACAAAGAAAAAAAGAAGCCTGCAACAAGCAGCAATGCTGCTGCAACAGCAATTAAAAGATTAACAATGAATGATCTTTTGGTAAGATTTTGAAACAAGTTTTTATTTTATGAAAGATGAAAATAAAAAATAAGCATTAAAAATTAATGTAAAATTGTTGCGGTTATAAAAATGCCTCTTCAATAACAGCGGTATAAAAATCTTTCAGCGACCATCCCATTGCTTTTACCTGCTGCGGAACAATGCTCGCTTCGCTTTGTCCGGGCACGGTGTTTACTTCCAATATATAAGGCAATTTTTTTTCTTCATCATAAATAAAATCTATGCGCACAATGCCTTTGCAATTGAGTGTTGCATAAATTTTAGTTGCCTCACTTCTTATTGCATCCGAAATATTCTCATCAATTTTTGCCGGCGTTATTTCTTCACTCGCGCCAAGATATTTTGCCTCAAAATCAAAAAATTCTTTTTTAGAAATTATTTCTGTTATCGGCAAAGTGATGATCTTATTTTTTGTTTTAAAAACACCAATCGTAAATTCTCTTCCTTTTATAAATTCTTCCACCAACACCTGGTCATCTTCTTTAAAAGCTTTGTCGAGCGCAAGTCCTATTTCTTCGGAATGATCATTAACCTTAGACATTCCAATACTTGAGCCGCCATTGTTTGGCTTTACAAACACAGGAAATGTAAGATCTTTTATTAATGCTTCTGCATTTGTGAAATTATTTTTTATCAATAAAACAGAACGCGCAACATGAATACCCGCAAAGGCAGCAACAGCAACAGTAAATCTTTTATTGAATGTAAGCGCAGAAGTTGCAGCATCGCAACTTGTGTAAGGAATGTGGAGCATATCAAAATATCCCTGCAACTTTCCATCTTCCCCTGGCGTGCCGTGAATGCACATAAGCACCGCATCGAACATTATTTTTTTGCCCGTGATATTTATAGAAAAATCACTTCTATCAACAGCAACTTTTTTTTCTTCTTCATCAATATAATTCCATCCGTTTTGCGTGATGTCTATTTTATAGACATCAAATTTTTCCTTGTCAATATTATCTGCTACAGTGATTACACTTTTATAACTTATCTCTGCTTCGCCGCTGTAACCGCCTGTAACAAGCGCAATTTTTTTCTTCATGCGAAAAAATTATTCATGGCAAAGAAATAAAAATTAAATGACTGGAAAGATAAATTGAGAAAGCTTTTATTTTTTACTCAATCCAGGATTACCGGAATCAAGTACAAACTTCCATGAGCCATCATTTTGTTTTTTCCAAATGGTAACATACGTTCCGTCTTCAGGCGCTGAAGTATCTTTTGGTTCGAGATGATAAGTGCCATAAGTATAAGCAAGCTCGCCGCCTTTGCTGATGATGGCAGTGTCAGGATCCCATGAAAGCGTGAACGATGAATCGTTTATGTTTTCTATAAACTGTTCTGCGCGCACACGTTTCAACGGGTTGTGATTTGCACGCAGCAAAACACAGGTCGTATCAATGTATTGAAGAAAAGCATATCGCATTCCATGCCTTTGCGACAATGCAGAAAAGTCTTTGTCAGCCTGCATTACAGCATTACTATCGGTTGTAGTATTTCTGTTTGTTTGATTACAGGACGAGATAAAGATGATTAGGATAATGCAAAGTTCTTTCATGATTTTTTTTATAAAAAGAAAGGTGAAGCATTTTCATCCTTCACCTTTGTTGACGGAAAATATCACCCGCCGTTACTGATGTTGCCATTTGCAGCAACATTTATTTGCATTAAAACTAAAACATTTATTCTATAAGTGCAAGTATTCTTTAGAATAATTTTTGCACATTATTAATGAAAATCAAAGATGCAATTTTTCTTTTTTTGCCAATAGATCTTCCACCGTTTCTCGGTACATTTCATCAGGTACGCAACAATCAACAGGGCAAACGGCAGCGCATTGCGGCTCTTCATGAAAGCCCTGGCATTCTGTGCATTTGTTTGGTGTGATGTAATAAATATCTGTTGCGATGGGTTCAAAATGCTCGTTCGCATCAACGGTTTTTCCATCCATTAAATTAACCGGGCCTTTTACTGTTGTTCCGTCTGCCATCGCCCATTCCACGCCACCTTCATAAATTGCATTGTTCGGACATTCAGGTTCGCATGCACCACAATTAATACATTCCTCTGTTATTTTTATTGCCATATAATTTTAATTTTTGTAAGATAGTTTTGCCAATTCAAAATTAATACTCTAAGATGAATTTACAAGAACGAATTGATTTGCTGGTGCAATTGGGAAATTATATGATGAGTGATGATGATACATGGAAGGCTGCCAAAGAAAAAGCATCGTATGAAAATGCCTGGTTCATTCCTGAATTTGTTGATCTGTCTGTAAAAAATATAGCTGAAGAACTTTTAGAAAAAGAAAAATTAGAAGGCTGGATAAAAAATTACAACATCAAAGAAAATATTTCTCCAAAAAATTTTGGTGTAGTAATGGCAGGCAATATTCCGCTGGTTGGTTTCCAGGATTTTCTATGTGTTTTTATTTCAGGAAATAAAATCGCCATCAAACCTTCATCCAAAGATCTTGTTTTATTAAAACATTTAACCAATAAAATAATTGAATGGAATGATGAAACAAAAAATTTTATTTCTTACGCTGAAAACCTGAAAGGCTGCGATGCATACATTGCAACAGGCAGCAATAATTCTGGAAGATATTTTCAATATTACTTCGGTAAATATCCAAATATCATTCGCCGCAATCGTACGTCTGCAGCCATTTTGAGCGGTAATGAAAAGAAAGAAGAATTGAATTTGCTTGCAGATGACATGCAATTATATTTCGGGCTTGGCTGCAGAAATGTTACCAAATTATATGTGCCGCAATTCTATGATTTTTTGCCTTTGCTGAATGATCTAAAAAAGTATGATTACTTTTTAGATCATCACAAATACAGAAATAATTTTGATTACCAGCTTGCATTATTGATCATGAATAATAAAATGTACCTCAACAGCGGCGCAGTTATTTTATCAGAAAATGCTTCTTTGTTTTCTCCGGTGAGTCAAGTCTTTTATGAATATTATGAAGATGAAAATGCAATTAAAAAAAATTTAGAAAATAATGAAAGTGTGCAATGCATTGTTGGAAAGCAATGCATTGTTGGAAAAAATTTTATTCCCTTCGGAAAAAGTCAATCACCAACATTAAATGATTACGCTGATGGCGTTGATGTAATGAAATTCTTAACGACTTTATAATAATAAAAACATTGGGGTTTTTAACAAACAACATGAAATTTTTTCAGTAAACTTTGTGTAAAGATTACAGTACGATAACCTTCGTCAAACTTGTGTTAAAAGAAAAATGTCAATTACACATATTTTAAACGGCTTCGTTAATTTGTAATCGAAAGGAACAAAATTTGCTTAATAAAATTTGAAAATATAAATGAAAATGAAATTCAGAAACATTCTATTAGTAATTGTGATCAGTGCTACGACTGCTCTTTTAAGTGTTTGGTGTTATGGACACTACATGAATCATTACGATTCATCTCAGGCTTCCGGCAAAATACCAGTAAATTATGCGGGATTTTTTGGTGATAAAGGCAATAGTGGCGGTCCTGTAGATTTTACTTCAGCAGCTTCATCTGCTACACCTGCAGTGGTACATATCAAAACAAAAACAAAAGCGAGACAGGTAACAAATAATTTACCAAGGCAAAAAAATCCATTCTCCGATTTGTTTGGTGATGATGATCCGTTTTCTCAATTCTTCAGCGGTCCAAGAACAATGATAGAACCTGAACAAAGAGCAAGCGGAAGCGGCGTTTTAATTAGTGACGATGGATATATTGTTACTAATAATCACGTGATTGAGGATGCCGATGAGATCACTGTAACTACTGCCGATAGAAAAACTTATACAGGCGTTGTCGTAGGAGCCGATCCTAACACTGACATTGCCGTATTAAAAATTGAAGGGAATAACTTTCCCTATTTAATTTATGGAAATAGTGATGATGTTCGTCTCGGACAATGGGTGCTCGCGATCGGTTATCCGCTTACACTTGATGTAACTGTAACTGCGGGAATTATAAGTGCAAAAGAACGTTCGCTCGGACTTAATCACAGCGATAATGCTATAGAATCTTACATTCAAACAGATGCTGCAGTTAATCCCGGAAATAGTGGCGGCGCATTGATAAATACCGATGGGCAATTAATCGGTATAAATTCTGCAATCGCATCTCCCACCGGTTCTTACGCAGGATATTCTTATGCAATACCTGTGAATATTGTAAAGAAAATAGTGAATGATCTAATAAAATTTGGTGCAGTGCAACGCGCTTATATTGGTGTAAAATATGCACCCGATAATATGAGTGATGAACAAAGAAAAGCACAGGGAATAGAAGATGGTGCTGGCGTTTTCATTACAGATGTAACGGATGGTGGCGCTGCTAAAGCTGCCGGTTTAAAACATGGAGATTTCATTACCAAATTAAATGGTGTTCCTATAAACAGCGGTACAGAACTGCAGGAACAAATTGCAGGATATAAACCCGGCGATAAAGTTTCTCTTACTTATGTACGCAATGGAGTTGAGAACACGGTAATGCTTACTTTGAAAAATAATGCGGGAAATTATAATGTTGTAAAAGCAGAAACATTAATGGATAAAATTGGTGGTGAACTTGCAAATGTTGATGCTGCAACGGCAAAGAAAAATGATATTCCCGGAGGCGTTGTTGTAAAAAAGATTGGCGACGGACCACTGAAAAACACGCGTATGCAGGAAGGATTTATTATCACCAGTGCTAATGGTCAACCGGTAAAAAATCTTGATGATCTAGGAGCCATAATTAATAATGCGCATGGCTCAGTTCGGCTTGAAGGCATTTATCCCGGCTATGAAGGAAATTATGGTTATCCGTTGAATCTCACTAATGATAATTCAGGAGGTGATGACGATAATGATTATAACGGAAGATAATTTCTTCAATAAATGATTAAAAAAAGTTGTCAATTTTTGGCAACTTTTTTTATGGTTAATTTTTTGTTGAATCATAATATTCCGTGCAGATTAAATTTTTATACAAAAAAAATTTTCGCTAAATTCAGATTTGTCTATATTTGTGCGCCCAATAGCAGTTCTTCCATATTTCCTGAACGTTTCTAAACAATAAATGTTTTTGGTTTTTTGGGTGCTGTTTTGAATTGGTTTTTATTTATTTAATTATTTTAAAATGAACATTTACGTTGGAAACCTAAACTGGAGTATGACCAGTGATGATTTGTACAATCTTTTCGCAACTTATGGCGAAGTATCTTCTGCAAAAATCGTTAGCGACAAATTCAACAACAACCGCAGCAAAGGCTTTGGTTTTGTAGAAATGGCTGATGATGAAGCTGCGCGCACAGCAATTTCTAGCTTGAACGAAACTGATGTGATGGATCGCAAGATCGTTGTAAACGAATCTGCTCCACGCGCTGAAGGCGAAGGTGGCTACAAGAAGAAAAGTTTTGGTGGTGGTGGCGGCTATGGCGGTGGTGGAAATCGCGGTGGCGGTGGCTATGGCGGCGGTGGAAATCGCGGCGGTGGCGGCGGCGGATATAATCGCAATCGTGGCGAAGGCGGCGGTGGCGGTGGATATAATCGTTATTAATATTCCCATCATTCAAAAAATTATTCAAGTCCTGCAATTGCAGGACTTTTTTATTTTAGCTAAGAATGAAAATAAGAACTACGCTATACAGTTTTTTCTTAGTTGTATTTACTATTACCATTACTTATTTTTTTATAACACCTGTTTTAAATACGCAGGATGATACTTTCGTAGAATACATGCTGGCAAAGGGTTTTAGCGCGGCAACAATTCCGGTAACTTACTTTGAATACGGATTTTTATTTTATGAAAAACCTTTTGCTTTCTTGTACGCGCATTCTCCTGCACTTAACTGGCTCAGTATTTTTTATGTTTTACTTCATTCACTTTCGGCCATAATTATTGTAAACTTTTTATTGCGTACAAAAAGAATATTCATAAATATTCTTTCTATCACCATCTATATTTTTTTGTTTTTCATTCCACTCATCACCAAGCTTTCTTATACCACAGCTGCTGGACATTGCATCATTGCCTGTCTATTTATTTTTATTGATTCTGTTTTAAAAAAAGAAAAACCATCTATAAAAAAAAGAATCCTGGTTGCTGTTTTATTAATAGTTGCGCTGGGTTTAAGAATGCACATTGCAATTCCTCTGGCAATTATTGTTTTACCATTTTTATTTTTTAGAAAAGAAATTTTAAAACAATGGTTATCGACATATTCTGTTGTAATAATAATTATCAGCACATCATTTTTTTTACATGAAAATAATTATGCTAAAAATATTCCCAACTGGAAAAATATTCAACCGTTAACAAATGCTGTATATCAATTAGGGAATTATGGATTTGACAAACATACATTGAATGCTGAAAAAGACACCTTCAAAAAGTCAGCTTTCAATGTGATCAATAATAATTATTTGTATGATGATACATTGCTCAATTCCCAGCTTTTAGCTGATATGAAAAGCTTTGCTGATAAAAAAATCATAGGCAATAAAATGGAAGTTTACTGGCTGGTCACAGATATAAAACAGTTTCTTCTTTTATTATTTCCTGCAATAATCTGGGTTTGCTTTTATGAACATAATAAAAAAATCAGATTAATTATATTATTATCAAATGCAGCAGCAGCAATAGCTTCAGCTTATCTCATTTTATTTATGAAATTTCCTGAACGCATTTGGTTACTTATTTTTTTACTATTATTTCTAATAACATTTTATCAATTGCGATACATACAATGGAAAATTATAAACCTACCTTTTAAAATAATTTTTATCTCTTGTATGGTGGCAACATCTTATATTCAATCGTTAAGAATTATTGATATTAAAGATGAAAATAAAATTGAAAGTGAAAATTTTATTTGCGCAAACAATTTTTTAAAACAACATCCTGATGTGTTGTTTGTAGAATATAATGAAAGTTATCCGTTCAATAATTTTCCTGCATTTTGTTCTCCATCTCAATATCACTTCACTAATATTTTGTTTCCCTTTTTTCTTAATACAGAACTAAGAAAAAATACCATGGATAAATATCATATCACTAATGTTAGTGCAGCTTTATGCTCGTCAAAAAATATTATTCTTGTTGGCAAGCCTGATAAAAATCTTATAGCTTACATTTATGAAACACAGAACATCTTAATTTCTTTTAAAAAAATTTATCCAAATGCCTGTCTTGATTTGTACGAAGCAGATATAAAATAAATTTTAGAAATTATTTAATCAGGTTTCTTTCCATCCAAAAAAGTATTGATGGTTGAAATATGTGTTTCATCATTTTCATCTTTCTTCACTGTGTACTTACTATAAAAATTTTCAACAGATGTAAGTGTATTGCCAAATAATTCCATATTGCGGCGAACATAAGCCGGCACTACATCAAACTCACCACTTGCATCGGCAGCAGCATTCATGTTGAAAGAAAGATTCCGCAACTTCTGAATCCGCTCAACCGCACGCCTGCGTTGGCTTTCATCTTCATCATTACTCATATCAAGGTTTACTTCTTTTTGCGCCACACTTGATTTTTCTTCTTTCATTACTAATTGCATTTCATTTTCATTAAGCTTGGTATCTATATTTTTTTCTTCAACTTTTTCTGCTTCAATTACTTTTTTTATTTCAGATGTTGCAAAAATTTCCGTTTCTTTTTTTGAAATATTATCAGCATAAATATTTACAGGCTTGCTTAAAAAACTTACAGGCTCTGTTTTTATTTCTTCAGCTTTCTTTTCAATTGATTTTGATTCTAATAAAATTTCTTCTTTTTTTTCTTCCAAAACTTTTACCGGTTCTTCCATTATTAGTTCGAAAGAAATAGGAACGTGATCTTCCTTTGATATGGTAACGACGGCAGCTTCAGCATTCTTTTCTTCAGCAATCTCAACAATTGATTTTATATTTAATTCATCTGAAAGATGCGGCTTATACATATTTTTTTCTTCGAAAGCAATGGTAGATTGATTATACTTTTTCTTATCTTCTTTTTTATTATCATTATCATCTAAAGACAAGGTCATAACAATCTTTTCCTGATTTATTTCCGCTTTCTTTTCTACAGGCGCTGTTTTAGCAAATGGATCCTTATGCTCAAAACCCGTTGCTACCAATGTAATTCCGATCTTTTTGTTGAGTGAATTATCATAACCCATTCCAACTATCACATCTGTATTTTCACCTGCCTGCAAACGCAAATGGTTGTTGATAATTTCAAGTTCATCCATTGTGCATTCATGATCTCCTTCTGCACTGTTGATATTTATTAATATCCATTTTGCTCCGCGAATATCATTATCATTCAGCAAAGGAGAATTCAATGCTTCTTCAATTGCATGTTGCGCGCGGTCTTCACCTTCAACAGCCGCACTGCCAAGAATTGCCACACCACCATTTTTCATTACTGTGCATACATCAGCAAAATCCACAATAATATGGCCTCGACTGTTGATAATATCTGTAATGCATTTTGCTGCAGTTGCAAGTACATTGTCTGCTTTACCAAATGCTTCTTTCATTTTTAAATTCCCATACTGCACACGCAATTTATCATTGCTGATTACAAGCAAGGTATCAACCAACGGTTCTAATAATTTAATGCCAGCTTCTGCCTGCAACTGCCTGCGTGGACCTTCAAAACCAAAAGGCGTTGTAACAATACCAACAGTAAGAATACCAAGCTCTCTGCAAATTTTTGCAATGATCGGCGCACCACCTGTGCCGGTGCCACCGCCCATACCTGCACAAATGAAAGCCATCTTTGTATTTACTTCAAGAATGCGTTTTATTTCTTCAAGCGATTCTTCTGTTGCCTGCTTTCCAACTTCAGGATTTGCACCTGCACCCAAACCCTGCGTGAGATGGGGTCCCAACTGAATTTTATTCATCACTTTACTTTGCTCCAATGCTTTGGCATCTGTATTGCAAATGATGAAATCAACGCCTTCAATGTTATCAGCAAACATAAAATTTACTGCATTACTTCCGCCGCCGCCAACTCCAAGAACTTTAATGATGGATGATTTTTGCTTTGGCAAATCAAACTGTATCATAATCTGAATTTTTAATGTGGTTAATAACTATTAGTTGTTTTTAGTAAGTTTTTAAAATAAATTATTTCATTTCCATATCACCTTCTTCCTTAAAAAGATCAATAAGATTTTCTTTGAACTTATCCCAAAAGCCGCTTAAGCTTTTGCGTTTTGTGATGTTTACAAACTCTTTTGGCATCTCTTTTTTTTCTGCCGCAATCTCTTTTGTTTTCAAGCTTTCAGGCACTTCAATCTTTTTCAATTCAACATCAAAATCTTTACGCTTGTATTCATAATCATTGTAACCTTTCAATATTAAACCAATACAAGTTGAATACATTGGCTTCTTTAATTCTTCGATATGATTTGCTGCAAGATGCTCATTTGGATAACCGATGCGCGCATTTAATCCGGTAACATATTCTGTTAATTGAATTAAATGTTTAAGCTGAGAGCCGCCACCAGTAAGGATTATACCACCATTCAATGCACGGCTGTCAAGACCAACCTGCTTCAAATGATACGTAACAAAATCAAGTATCTCACTCATTCTTGCCTGGATAATATTCGCAAGATTTTTTACACTTATTTCTTTTGGCTGCATGCCTTTTAATCCAGGAATAGTAATGAATGCATTTGTTTTTGCTTCATCACTCAATGCCTCACCGAACTGTACTTTCATTGCTTCTGCCTGACCTTTCAAAACACCCAATCCCATTCTTATATCATTGGTGATATTTTCTCCGCCAAAAGGAATAACTGCTGTATGTTTTAAAATACCTTCATAAAAAACAGCAAGATCACTTGTGCCACCGCCAATATCCAGAATGGCAACTCCTGCTTCCATATCAATATCACTCATCACTGCACTTGCAGATGCAAGCGGTTGCAGTACGAGGTCTTTTGTTTTAAGATGACTTCTTTCAACAGCACGATTTATATTTTTAATTGCATTTCTATCTCCGGTAATGATGTGAAAATTTGCACCAACTTTCACACCATTATATCCAACAGGATCTTTTATATTTTGAAAATTATCTACCTGAAAATCCTGCGGTATAACATCAATGATTTGATCGCCTGCGGGAATAAAAGTTTTTCGTTGATTTTCTATAAGCAGATCAATTTCGTTACGCTGAATTTCTATTTCAGAATCCTGGCGTACAATGTCACCGCGGGTTTGAAGGCTTTTGATGTGATGCCCTGCAACGCCAACATACACTTCATTAATTTCCAATTCAGGATTACTTTCACGGCAATTAATAAGCGCCTGTTGAATGGCTTTAATTGTTTGATCAATGTTCAGCACTTGTCCATGCTGCACGCCATTGCTGTTGGCGCGGCCAAACCCTAAAATTTCAAGTTTGCCGTATTCATTTTTTCTTCCGGCAATGGCAGCAATTTTGGTGGTACCGATGTCAAGTCCCACAATTATGGGTGCTTCATTTGGGTTCATGATATTTGTTTTTTAGTTGTTTGTTTTATAAAAAATTTTGTTCCAGACATTTTTGTTTCAATTAAGTTTTACTTGCGTCGCACTTTTGTACGCCTTATCCATGCTGCATCTTAGCGTTTATGATTTTTCAATTTCTTCTCACTTCTTTTGTAAAACTGCTTTCGGTTTTATCTTTTTACCGGTTGCTTTATTTATTGCTTTTGTTTTATTTGTTCCATTTTTCTTTGGTTTTGTTGCACTTGGTTTTGTAATGCTCTTATGTGTTGCAGTGTCTTTTATACTTGAAGCAATTGCTGCTGCATAAGTTGTATCATTCATTACATTTTTCATTTTGTTCATGCTATTGCCAAGCAATTGCATAGCCTTTATAGAATCCATCGCAGGTTTCGCTGCACCTCTTATGGTTGCTACAATTTGGCCATCATATTGCACATCGATCTTTTCATATTTTTCAAAGCCAACAACGGGAAAAACTTCTTTATAAAAAGTATATAACCTTTGAAACTTATTTTGCAGACTATCAGCATTTCCTAATTCTATAATTTGATTGCCAACAACAGGAACAATTTCAAATGTTCTTTGTGGTGTAATATTTATTTGAGATATCATGTCTGTCCAAAAAGAATCCTGCGAAATAAACTGTGCTACTTTTTTTATATCATTCAACAATAAACTATCAGGTGCAGATAAGATTTTTTTATCTGAAGTGAATGATGTAAAAACAGGCACACGCGCATTTTCCTGATCGCTCATAGGCAGGCGCAGCGCGGAACTATCAATGTAAAACGAATTACCACTCAGCGTAAATACTCTTGCGAGTGGCTCACGTTCAATAATTTTTACCTGCAATATTTGTTTGTTATCAAAGTACAATTCTGCTTTTTTTATCCACGCATCTTTTTGCAATTCTTCTTCTGCGCTGCGCAAATCAATTTGAGAAATATCTTTTTCGGTTAAGACACCTTTGTCTTTTAAAATTTCTTTTACATCATTTTCATTAATAAAAATTTGATGTTGCGGCTTCGACATTTCTATATTAATTGCAGTGCAGGATTTATGTTCCTTTTCTGACATTGCTGAAATCACCAACACAATAATTGCTGCACCAAGCAAGCACCAGCAAAGTGATATGAAATGTTGTTTTAACATTACTCGTTAACTAAAATTTCTTTAACCTCATTCACTAAAACATCAATATCGCCTGCGCCAGACATCACTAACAACGAGGGTTTATACAACTTTACCCACTCAAGCATTGCGTCTTTATTCAACATTTGCTTTTGCGGCAATTGCATACTATTTAAAACAAGATCACTGCTAACACCTTCCATTGGCAATTCACGCGCAGGATAAATTGGAAGGATAATCACTTCATCCGCCATATCCAAACTTTGCGCAAACTCTTCGGCTAGATCATTTGTTCTACTGTATAAATGCGGCTGAAAAATGATCGTACATTTTTTATCATCATACAAACTTTTTACGCCGCTTATCAACGCTTTTAATTCTTCAGGATGATGTGCGTAATCATCAATCAAAATGTGTTTTTTAGTTTTTAAAACATATTCAAACCGTCTATGCACACCCTTGAATGAATCGATAGCATCAATTATTTTTTGATCATCAATTTTTAAATACTTTGCTACAGTTATTGCTGCCACTGCGTTTTCAATGTTATGCAATCCACCCATGTGTAGTGAAATATTTTTCAAAGAATACTTTTTACCTTCAACATCAAAAACATAAGAACCATTTTCTGTTGATATATTTCTTGCAAAAACATCTGCATTATTATTATCTAAGCTGTAAGTAAATTTTGCTGAAGCTTTTAATTCATCATTCTTTTTTAATCCACATTTGGTGATAAGGCAACCATCTTTTTTTATTTTTTTGGAAAATTGTATAAAGGCATTTTCAACTTCTTCACAGCTTCCATAAATATCGAGATGGTCTGCATCCATTGCCGTAATGATTGCAACATCAGGAGAAAGCTTTAGAAAACTTCTGTCATATTCGTCAGCCTCAACTACGCAAACATTATTTTCACTACTCCAGAAATTTGTTTTATAATTCGCTGAAATGCCACCCAGGAAAGCATTACAGCCAAATCCGCTATCACGTAAAATATGTGCGATCATCGTGGTGATAGTTGTTTTTCCATGCGTTCCTGCAACACAGATATTAAAAGAATCTTGTGTAATGATTTGCAAAACATCGCTGCGTTTTAAAACTTCATAATTATTTTCCTGATAATAAACAAGCTCTTCATGATCTTCAGGAACGGCAGGCGTATAAACAACAACATCAACATTTTTTGGAATAAGCGAAATATTTTCTTCGTAATGAATTTCTATTCCTTCGTTTTCAAGTTCATTGGTTAAGTCGCTTTGCGTTCTGTCATATCCTGAAACATTCACACCAATTGCATTAAAATATCTTGCAAGCGCGCTCATGCCAATGCCGCCGATACCAATGAAATAAATGTTTTGTATGTTATTTAATTTTATCAACTTATTTCTTTCAAAATTTCTTTTGCGATTATTTCATCTGCATTTGTAACGCCGAATTCAGCGATCTTTTTTTCCATATCCATTCTCTTCTGTTCATCAAACAATAAATTTATTATTGTTGAGAATAATTTTCCCTGCACGGCATTATCATCAACCATTAATGCGGCATCTTTATCAACCAAATACTTTGCATTCATTGTTTGATGATCTTCTGCAGCGAAAGGATATGGCACGAAGACAACAGGTTTTTTTGCAACGCATAATTCAGCAATGGTCATAGCGCCAGCGCGCGCCACCACTGCATCTGCAGCTGCATAAGCTTTATCCATATCAATAATAAATTCATTTACCCAAACATTTTTCCAAAGCTTTCCTCGATCGATATATGTTGTCGAATTTGTTTTTCCTGTTTGCCAAATAAGCTGGATATTCAGCTCGTCAAAACGGGCTAAATGTGTTCCGATCACTTCATTGATACTTCTTGCACCGAGACTTCCACCAAAAACGAGCACGGTCTTTTTATTCTCATCAAGCCCAAAAAATTGTATTGCTTCATTTCTTGAAATATGTATGTTTGAAATGCTTTTACGCACCGGATTCCCAGTGATCATTATTTTTTCTTCAGGAAAAAACTTTTCCATTCCTTTTGCTGCAACAAAAATTTTAGTTGCTTTTCTGCCAAGTATAATGTTGCTTTTACCCGCAAATGAATTGCTTTCGTGAATAAATGTTGGAATATTTCTCTGCTGCGCAAACCTCAATACGGGAAAACTTGAATAGCCTCCAACACCAATTACAGCATCAGGTTTAAAATCATTTAAGATTTTTTTTACCTGTCCAAAACTTTTAATAACCTTAAAAGGCAAAGAAATATTTTTAAGCCACGAACTTCTATCATAGCCTGAAATGCTTATTCCTCTTATATTGTAGCCTGCTTGCGGTATTTTTTCCATTTCCATTTTTTCTTTTGCACCAACAAATAATATTTTAACATCAGGCTGTAATTGCGTGATTGCATTTGCAATTGCAATGGCTGGAAAAATATGTCCGCCAGTTCCGCCTCCTGCTATAATAATTTTATTCATTGTTACTTATCATTTTGTTCAACAGCGAACAAGGCGCACAAGAGTGCGACGCAAGTAAAGCTCTATGCAAGCACTGGCGCCGGGCTCATACCTTCTTCTTCATTATGTTTTTCTATTTCATCCAACTCACTTCCTTCCATTTGTTCTACATTTCTTGCTACACTTAATATAATGCCTATCGCTGCACATGTAAATAAAAATGAACTGCCACCCATGCTTACCAACGGCAGCGTAACACCAGTTACGGGAACGATGTTTACATTCACAGCCATGTTTGCAATAGCTTGTACAACTAACGTGAAACTCAATCCCAGTGCGAGAAAAGCGCCAAATGCATACGGGCATCTTCTAAAAATTCTTATACACCGAAATAAAAACAACACATAAATAAATATGATAAATGCACCACCGAGCAAGCCGTATTCTTCAATAATTATTGCATAAATAAAATCGTTGTAAGCCTGCGGGAGATAATTTCTTTGCAAACTATTTCCCGGTCCGCGACCAAATAAAATGCTTCCATTCGCGATTGCAATTTTCGCCTGCTGCACCTGGTAAGGCACTTGCTTATCTTTTGCATATATAAAATCCTGCACACGACTTACCCAGGTACCAAACCGGCCAAACGACCGTAAAGCAGCTGGAACTTTTGTTTGCGTAATATTTGTTGTGTCAGTTTTATCAGGATGATAAGTTGTAACGGCAACACTGATTATAATTAAAATGGGAATTAATGCAACTGCAATTGTTAAGAGAATATGTTTGATGCTTACACGGCCTATAAACAAAAGCAATAATGCTGTAGCGCCTGTCAGTAAAGCATTTGAAAGATTTGCGGGCAGGATAAGGGCGCAGGTAACAATAATCGGAATGATCAATGGCAGAAAACCTTTTTGAAAATCTTTGATCACTGGTTGCTTTCGGCTTAGCTGGCGCGAGAGATACATGAACAATGCAAGTTTTGCAAAATCACTTGTTTGAAAGGTCATGTTGATAACAGGTAATTTTATCCATCTTGTACCATCATTTATTTGTGCGCCAAAAAATAATGTGTAAAATAAAAGAGGCACTGCAATAAGAAATAATATCAGTGAAACCCTTGAGTACAATGTATAATTAATGCGATGCAAAAAATAAATCAGCAAAATCCCAATGATGATAAATGACAATTGCTTGAATAAATAAATATTAGTATTGCCTTTATACATTTTATAAGCCAGTGAACCCGTGGCGCTGTAAACTACAAGTAATGAAGCCAAAGCAAGCAACACAACAATACCCCAAATTATTTGATCACCTTTTGTGCGGCTGAGCAAATGCCCGCTAACCCGCTCTGCTGAAGGAATCTGAGAAAATAGTTTATCTGTTGTTGCTTTTATCATAAGTCTTTCACAGCTTTTTTATATTGCATTCCTCTGTCTTCATAATTTTTAAAAAGATCAAAACTTGCACATGCAGGGCTGAGTAAAACCACATCACCTTTTACTGCAAGATGAAATGCATTGTTCACAGCTTCAACAGCACTGTTTGTATCAATTATTACGGGAACATATTTTTCAAATGCTTCATGAATTTTTTTATTGTCAACACCCATGCAAACAATTGCCTTTACTTTTTCTTTTATTAAATCTTCAATCAAAGAATAATCATTGCCTTTATCTGTTCCGCCAAGTATAAGCACTGTAGGCTTACGCATGCTTTCCAAAGCAAACCAAGTACTGTTAACATTGGTTGCCTTGCTGTCATTTATAAACTCTATGCCGCGAATTGTTGCAACATATTCCATCCGATGTTCAAGGCTTTCAAAAGTTGTGATCGCATTCCGTATTTTTTCTTTTCGTATTCCCAAGGTTGCCGCTGCAATGCCTGCTGCCATTGTGTTATATTGATTGTGCTTACCTTTTAAAGCAAAGTCGTAGATGCTCATACTAATGCGTTCTTCAAAAACTTTAAGCATCATTTGATTTGCTTTAATATAGGCTCCGTTATTTCTTATTTCGTGCTTCATAGAAAATGGCATTGGGTTAGTTTGAATGGATATTGTTTTTAATTTTTCTGTAATTACTTCATCATCTTCGCAGTAGATGAAATAATCTTCGCTTGTTTGATTTTGGATAATTTTAAATTTACTGTTGACATAATTTTCGAATTTGTAATCGTACCTGTCTAAATGATCTTCTGTAATGTTTAATAATATTGCTATCTCCGGTTTGAATGTTTCAATATCATCTAACTGAAAAGAACTAATCTCTGCTACATATATTTCCTTCGGTGATTCTGCAATTTGTTTAGCAAATGAATAACCAATGTTGCCAACCATAGCACAATCAACTTCTGCTGTTTTGCATATATGATAAATCAAAGCTGTTGTTGTGCTCTTGCCATTACTTCCTGTTATTGCTACTATTTTGCTGCTTCCTTTATATCGATAAGCGAATTCTATTTCACTTATTATTTTTATTTTTTTTGCCCTAACCTTTTTTATCATTTCATTTTTCTCAGCAATACCAGGGCTTTTCACGATCTCATCTGCATTGATAATTTTTTCTATCGAATTTTTTTCTTCTTCAAATTCAATATTATTTTCAATGAGCTCTTTTTTATAATTATCCTTTATCTTTCCACTATCACTCACAAAAACATCATAACCTTTTTGTTTAGCGAGTAGTGCTGCACCAATTCCGCTTTCACCTGCGCCGAGTATTACAAGTCTTTTTTTTTCTTTAACTTTTAATAATTCATCATTCATGACTTAGTAACCTTTTCGAATTTTTTTGTGTTCAGCATTGAACAGAACGTACAAGAGTGCGACGCAACTGGGTTCAATCGATATTCTATACTCTGGTTCATAAAACTTCTTATCTAATTTTTAATGTTGCAATGCTGAGCACTACGCTGATAATTGTAATGATCCAAAATCTTATTGCAATTTTATTTTCATGAAATCCTTTCTTTTGAAAATGATGATGTAAGGGACTCATTAAAAAAATTCTTCGTCCTGCACCAAACTTTTTTTTCGTGTATTTAAAATAACTTACCTGCATTACGACGCTTATATTTTCTATTAAAAACACTGCACAAAAAATTGGTATTAATAATTCTTTTCTAACAATTATTGCAAGAGATGCGATGATGCCTCCAAGTGCCAGGCTTCCTGTGTCGCCCATGAAAACCTGCGCTGGGTAAGCGTTGTACCAAAGAAAGCCAACACATGCGCCAACAAATGCGCCCATAAAAATGGAGAGTTCCCCAAGGTCAGGAATGTACATGACGTTGAGATAATCGGCGAATTTAAAGTTGCCGCTAACGTATACAAATATGCCGATGCCTGCGCCAATAATAGCACTGACACCAGCAGCTAAACCATCTAAACCATCTGTAAGATTTGCTCCGTTTGAAACTGCGGTGATGATAAATGTCACAATTAAAATATAAATTATCCATGTATATTTTTCTGCGCCATTACCGATCCAGCTTATTAATTTGCTATAATTAAATTCATGATCTTTTACAAAGGGAATTGTAGTGATAGGTGTTTTTACTATTGCGAATCTTTTCTGTTCACCATTTATTTTTCTTGTTATTTCATTCAATTTTCTTTCGCCTTTTTCAATACCTGCATTATTGCTTTGCGGAATTATTTCTCTTTCGACAGTGACATTACTGTTGAAATAAAGTGTTACGCCAACAATAACACCCAAACCTATTTGTCCAATAATTTTTGTTATGCCTGCTAATCCGTCCTTATCTTTTTTCTGATATTTTTCTCCTTTTTCCTGTGCAGTTTTTCTTGCCTTTAATTTAAAGTAATCATCCAAAAACCCAATGATACCAAGCCATACAGTGCAAAGCAATACCAAACGTATATACACTTTATTCAAGTCTGCAAACAATAACGTAGGAATAAGAATTGCTAACAAAATAATGATGCCACCCATTGTTGGGGTACCTTTTTTTTGCTGCTCACCTGCAAGTCCAAGATCGCGAACACTTTCACCAATTTGTTTTTTCTTCAAAAAAATTATAATGCGTTTTCCATAAACTGTTGCAATAAATAATGACAGGATAATAGCCATTGCGATCCGGAATGTTATGTATTGAAACAAGCCCGAACCGGGAACGTTGAAAGAATTCTTAAGCCATGTAAATAAATAGTATAACATGCATTATTTATTTTTCTAACAATTCAAACATTTCTGTCAGCACTTCTTTATCATCAAAATGTTCCTGCCTTCCATTTATAATTTGATACTTCTCATGTCCTTTGCCTGCGAGTAAAAGAATGTCTTCTTTGTTTGCAAAACTTACTGCTGCTTTTATTGCTTCTTTTCTGTCTGGAATAAAAAGTGACTTTCTTTTTGCAGCGCTATTTAAGCCAGCTTCCATATCTTTTAAAATTTCGTTTGGATCTTCGCTACGAGGATTATCACTCGTAAAAACCGCTCTGTCACTGAGCTTGCAGGCAATCTCTGCCATAACAGGCCGCTTTGTTTTATCACGTTCACCACCACAACCAACAACAGTTATAACCTGTTCATTTCCTTTACGTAATTTTTTTATTGTTAATAAAACATTCTCTAAAGCATCAGGCGTATGAGCATAATCAACTATCCCAATGATGTTTTTTTTACTGATGAAATAATCAAATCTTCCTTCTGCGCCGCTAAGCATGCTTAAAATGCGAAGCACTTCATCACTGGTTTCATTTAAACAAATTGCAGCGCCATACACTGCAAGGAGATTGTATGCATTGAATTCGCCGATCAACAGAAAGTGAATTTCTTTATCATTGATCGTCATCAACAAACCTGTTAAAACATTTTCTAAAATCTTCCCTTTGAAATCTGCAATTGTTTTTAAACTATAGAAATATTTTTTTGCGTTTGTATTTTGAAGCATTACCATTCCTCTTTTGTCATCAAGATTTGAAATAGCAAATGCATCAGAAGAAAGATTATCGAAGAATGATTTTTTTACGCGGATGTATTCATCAAATGTTTTGTGATAATCCAGATGATCGTGGGTGATATTGCTGAAAATTGCTCCTGTAAAATGCAAACCGGTAATGCGGTGCTGGTGAATCGCATGACTGCTGCACTCCATAAAAACATGGCTACAACCCGCATCCAGCATGTGTTTCAGCAAGGCATTTAAATTAATTGCATCAGGAGTTGTATGTGTTGATGGAATAATTTCATTTGCAATTTGATTTTGCACCGTACTTATCAAGCCGCACTTATATCCCAGCTTTGAAAATAATTTGAATAATAAAGTCGCAATCGTTGTCTTTCCATTTGTTCCGGTAACGCCAACCAATTTTATTTTTTCTGAAGGTGAATCATAAAAATTATGTGCGATATATGCAACTGCTTCTGATGAGTTTTTTACGAGTATATAAGTAATTCCATTTTTAAATTCAGCAGGTATTACTTCGCAAACAATTGCCGAAGCACCTTGCTCAATAGCCATTTCTATAAAATTATGGCCATCTGATTTTACGCCGGAAATAGCTATGAATACTGAGTTTGAAGAAATTTTGCGTGAATCAATATGAATATTTTTCACATCAATATTCAATGAACCATGCACAGATTGCAAACGCACCTTATATAATATATCAACCAACTTTTTCATTAATAATTAATTCAATTCTATATTTATTAATTGTCCTCTTGCTATTGCCTGACCTGCCGAAATTGACTGTGCCATTACTTTTCCAACGCCTTTCACATTTACTTTCAAACCAATACTCTCGCATATATCCAATGCATCTTTTAAACCCATACCTGTTAGTTGCGGCATTGCATTAGAGATAATTTGAACATTCTTTACTGATGCATTTTCATTCTCCTTTGAAACTTTTATCCATTTACTTTTTGCTGATGAAGAATCATGGTAACTAATATGCAGTTGATTCATTACATCTTTTATTTCATTACTTGATCCTTCGTAACTAAAATAAGTGGTGTCTTTTTTTAGAGCTGCAGTGAAATTGTTATAAGATTTATCCTGCTTCACATACATTGTATATAATTGATCAGCGATCTCTTTAAAAACAGGACCGGCAACAGCAGCACCATAAAATTTTGCGGCAAAAGGTTTATTTACAATTACAACAACACATGTATATTGAGGATTTTCAGCAGGAAAAAAACCTGCAAATGTTGATTGATAAATATGATTTGCATAACCATGTGATCCTTCTGCAACAAGCGCTGTGCCTGTCTTTCCGGCGACATGATATTTTGATCCTTTAAATAAACCGAACGCAGTTCCCAAGCTATCATTGCAAACTCCGTATAAACATTCATATAATTCCTGCCAGGTATTTTTACTACATACAGCATTATGCAAAACAGTAGGCTGAAATTGTTTTAATACCTGTCCATCCTGTTCTTCTTCATCAACCAAATAAGGCTTCATCATTTTACCACCATTCGCAATAGCATTATACATGGTTGCAGTTTCCAGCGGAGCAATTTCTAAATTATATCCAAAGCCCATCCAGGGCAAAGTTGTTGCACTCCAATATTTACTGCCGGGCGAAAAAATAGTGGGCGAAGGTTCACCCGCAAGATCAACACCTGTTTTATGATTTAAGCCAAGCAAATCAATATGATGAATAAAGGCAGAAGGATTACTTGCATAACTATTGTACGCAACCTTTGCCAGTCCTACGTTTGAGCTTAGTTCAAAAGCTTTTTTTACTGTCACATAATTCAACCCATGTTTTTCTGCATCATAAACTGTACGTCCGTTTATTTGCCAAACCCCACCTTGCAGATCAACCATATCATGCAATGAAACCTTGTTGTCTTCGAGTGCACTTAATAATGTTACGAGCTTAAAAGTTGAGCCCGGTTCTGTAGGTGTTAATGCATAATTATAATCTTCCCAATAACTTCCATCAGGGCGTTTGCCAAGATTAGCAATTGCTTTTATCTTTCCTGTTTTTACTTCCATTACAATCGCGCAACCATGCTGCGCTTCATTATCGATCATCATTTTTATTAAAGCATTTTCTGTTATTTCCTGCATGTGCATGTCAAGTGTTGAAACAATATCTTTTCCGTTCTCAGGCTCAATACTAAAGTTGCTGTCATCAACCGGCACTGCAACACCACCAGCAATGAATCTCACCAAACGCTTGCCTGTCGTGCCTTTTAGCGCAGTATCATAAGTTTGTTCCAAACCAACTTTTTGTGAATTTTCTCTATCAAGACCAATAGTTCTGTATGCTAATAATTGATAAGGATTAAGCCTGATGTTTTTTGTTTCAGCAATAAAGCCGCTCTTATTTCTGCCAAGCCTCACAAGCGGAAATGTCTTCATCTTTTTATAATCCTCGAACCCAACTTTCTTTTTCAATAAAAAATATCTGTCTTGAGAAGCATAGCCTTGTTGCAATAATCTTTCGTATTGGCTTTGAGTTTTATCATTAAAAAGATCAGCAAGATCATAACTTAATGAATCTACATTTTCTTTGAAAAGCTTGCCATTATCATCTATCAAACCATCGGCTTGAAAATCAATATATATATCAAACTGCGGAATGCTCGTGCTTAACATTTGCCCATCATCACTATAAATTGTTCCTCTGTCTGCTTCAATTTCCTGAATTTTTTCGTGCATGCTGTCGCTCATACTTCGCCAATATTTTCCCTGCACCTGCTGAATGGTAAAGGCTTTTATTAAGATTAAAACGCACATCAAAATCACAGCAATAAAGCAAACATATACGCGCCATAAAATGTCACGTTTCACTTCAGCGGTTGAGGTCATTTTTGTTTTCAATCCATTTATTTTTTTCTGATTAGCAACCAGGTTTTCATAAGTAAAGGATAATGTTTTGGTTTTTCATTTCTAATTTTTTGTTATAGCTGTTATCTGCACCGGCAAAGAGTCTGGAAGCTGCAAACCCAATGGCTGTGCGGCTTTCACAACTTGTTCTTCGCGGCTTTTAAAGATCACTTCACTCTTCAGCGTTTTATATTCGTACTGCAAATCTTTCACATCTCTGTTTGTAGCATTGATATTTCTAAGCATATTATCTGCTTTATGACCGTTCGCTATGTATATAATTGCAAGCAAGGTGATGAACAAAAAAAACCCAATGTTTTTTGTGATCCATTTATAATATAAAAGGCTTGATGCAAAACCTGTTAATCTCGAACCTTGCTTTTTATTTCGTCCTTCAGACATTTTTTTAATTTATTTTTTTTGATACCAGCTTTAGCATTTCATAGCATCATCGTTGCGTCGCAATCCTTTCATCTTTTAGCTCATTGCTCAACATTTAATAATAACTTTTTCCAGTCTTTTATTCCATTTCTATTATTCGCAATTTTGCACTTCTGCTTCTCGGATTATTTTTTATTTCTGCTTCTGATGGTGTTATCGGTTTTTTAGTTATCACTTTAAACGGACTTTCTTTTTCATTTCTTTCAAAAGGGTTTTCAATTAACTCATCAACACTTCCTTGCCTAAAAAAATTTTTCACTATTCTATCTTCAATCGAGTGAAACGTTATTATCGAAACTCTTCCACCCGTATTCAAAACATCAGGAATCTGCCCCAACAACGCTTTCAGCGATTCTATTTCTTCATTCACTTCAATACGTAATGCCTGAAAAACCTGCGCAAAATATTTATGCGGATTACCTTTCACCATCGGCGAGATCATATTTTTAAAAGAACCTGTTGTTTGTAAACTTGCGGCTGTTCTCTGTTGAACAATATATTTTGCAAGTGTCTTTGCATTTGTTACTTCTCCGAATTGTTCAAACATTTTATGCAATCTTTGCTCTGAATAATTTTGCAAAATATCTGCTGCGGTTCTATCATTTTTTAAATTCATTCTCATATCCAGCGGTCCATCAAACCTTGTTGAAAATCCGCGGCTTTGTTCATCAAACTGATAACTGCTTACGCCAAGATCAGCAAGTATGCCATCTGCTTTTGTTATTCCATGCAACTTTAAAAAACGCTGCAGGTGCATGAAGTTTTGTGAAACAAAAATTAATCTTTCGTCTTTTATATTATTTTTTAGCGCAGCTTCATCCTGATCAAAAGCAATTAATTTTCCTTTATCATTCAGCCTTTTTAAAATTTCTTTCGCATGTCCGCCGCCACCAAATGTGCAATCGATATAAATACCATCAGGTTTTATTTGCAAGCCATTAATTGCTTCACTAAGCAATACCGGAATATGAAAGTTGTTTAGCATGTAAGAAATTAAAATGATGAATTACTTTTCTTCTCATCTAACAAATCATTTAATTACTTTGTCTGCCATCACTTCATTTGCCAGGCTGCTAAAAGCTTCAGGTGAAAAATTTTCAAAGAACTGTTTATATTTTAAAGAATCCCAGATTTCAATTTTGTCAACAGCTGCAACAAGAATTATATTTTTTTGCAGCTCTGCATAATTTTTTAATGTCGCAGGCAACAATAAACGCCCGGCAGAATCTAATTCTATTTCAGTTGCACCTCCAAGAAATTGACGACGGAATTCTCTTACCTTAGGATCAAAATCATTTAGCGCACTTATTTTTTTATAAATAGGTTGCCAACTCTTTAATGGATATAAACTCAAACATTTTTCAAAACCACGACTTATTATAAAATGCGTTTGACCGTCAGGCAATTGTTTTTTAAACCCAACTGGAAGCAGGAACCTTCCTTTTGCGTCAATCGTAGATTCATATTCGCCAAGAAAACCGATCATGCTATTAAAATTAAATCGAAAAACATTTGTCAACACAAAATAACACTTTTTCCCACTTTATTTCCAAAATTTTTCTTTTCTTACTTTTGCACAGATATAAATTCGCTGTAATGCTTACTTGGCGTGGCTTTTAGGAGATTATTCACAGAAGCAAAAATCGTTGTGTGAATAAGTGTTGATAAAGGTTAATAACTGTAAACGATTGAAATGGATCCAAAGGAAATTTTTATTAAAGATTTTGATTACGAATTACCCGATGCTAAAATTGCAAAGCATCAGTTAGCAGAAAGAGATAAAAGCAAATTACTTATTTATAAAAATGAAAAAATCTGTGAGGATATTTATTCAAATCTGCATGAATATTTAAACCAAAATTCGCTCCTGATTTTTAATGATACAAAAGTTTTACCTGCGAGAATATTATTTGAAAAATCAAGTGGAAGTATAATAGAACTATTTTGTCTCGAACCTGCTGAAGAATATTTGGATATCACATCTGCAATGATGCAAAAACAAAAAGTGCGTTGGAAATGTTTAGTTGGTGGTGAAAAAAAATGGAAAGAAAATATCTTACAAAAAAAAATAGAATTTGAAAAAAAGATAGTAGGATTATCAGCAAAAAAAATAAAAAAAGAAAATGATGTTTTCTTAATTGAATTCAGCTGGAATGATGATGATGTAAGCTTTTCAGAAGTTTTGCAAGCAGCAGGATCAATGCCTTTACCACCTTATTTACATCGCAAGCCTGAAGAAAAAGATCAGGAAAATTATCAAACTATTTATGCAAGAATTGATGGCTCTGTTGCTGCACCAACAGCTGGTTTGCATTTTACAAAACAACTATTTGCAAGCTTAGAAATAAAAAAAATAAAGAAACATTTTATAACGCTTCATGTTGGCGCAGGAACTTTTAAACCTGTAAAAAGTGAAAAAATTGCAGAGCATAGCATGCATTCAGAATACTTTGAAGTAAGCAAAAATTTCATTGAAAATTTAATTAATTATATAGACCAAAATATTATCGCAGTTGGTACAACTTCTTTGCGTACAATAGAAAGTCTTTATTGGATGGGCGTAAAAATTATTGAACAAAAAAAAATTACTGATGTCGCGATTAAACAATGGGAAGCGTATGAATTACCTCAAAATATTTCGTCAAAAGATTCTTTGCAAAATCTTTTAAAATGGATGCATGAAAATGATAAAAATAAAATAATCAGCAAAACACAATTGATGATTGTTCCGGGATACAAATTAAAAATTGCAAAAGGAATAATCACAAATTTTCATCAGCCAAAATCTACATTACTTTTATTAATAGCAGCAATTGCAGGAAAAAATTGGAAGAAAATTTATGAGTATGCACTTGCAAATAATTTTCGTTTTTTAAGTTATGGAGATGGTTGTCTTATTTGGAACTCAAACTAAAAATTACATATTGTTTTGCGCGTTTGCCAACAACATTTCAATAATGAATGTGCTTCCTTTTCCTAAAGCACTTTCTACTTTTATTTTTCCTTTATGTGCATCAATCACAGTTTTTACATAACTCATTCCTAAGCCAAAACCCTTTACATTATGCAGGTTTCCGGTATGTGCGCGATAAAATTTTTCAAATATTCTTTTCACCGTTTCTTTGCTCATACCAATGCCGTTGTCTTGTATTTGTAACACAAAATATTTCGCAGAGGAATGTGTCGTTATTTTGATGATGATCTTTTCATTAGAATATTTTATAGCATTGTCAACTAAGTTATTGATGAGATTTGTAAAGTGAACTTCATCGCCGCTGATGATATCATTCTTCGCATTCAAATTCAATAATACTTCTCCCTTTTTTTCATTGAGCTGAAGTTTGAAATGCTCAATTACTTTATGAATTATTTCATGTACATGAATTGGTGCGTACTTCAATTTTAATTCCTGCCTATCCATTAAAGCCGCCTGCAAAATAGTTTCGACATGCACATTCATTTTTTTATTTTCTTCTTTAATTACACTACTGAAATATTTTCTTTTATCAATATCATTCTGCACTTTTTCATTTCGTAAAGCATCCACAGCAAGAGAAATAGTTGCAAGCGGTGTTTTTAATTCATGCGTCATGTTATTTATAAAATCGCTTTTTATTTTATTTAGTTGGCGTTGATTTAATATGGTTTTTACTGTGAGATAAAATGCCGCAATTATAATAAGAGTAAATAATGAAGAGCCAACAACCATCCACACTAAGGTTTGCCAGAGTTGTGTTTTAAAATCAGGAATAATGATGAATAGATTTTCATAAGCAATCAAGCCAATATCATTTGAATTTTGTGGAATGATAGGAATTACTTCGCGTCTGTTATGCACTGTATCAAGCGCTGCATCCTGAAAATTTTGAGATTGCATTTCTATCAAGCCCTGTTCAGAATTTGAAGTAATGCCAAATTCAAATCGGAGATCGTTCAATCCTTCGGTCTGAAGCGACTTTTTTATTTTATTATAAATTTCCTGTTCGGTATAGCGCTGAGAAATAAGTGACAATGGCATAACGTTATAGGAAAGCCTGCCATCAGGCATTACCTGCATATTTTGCTGCGGGCGACCAAAGGGCATTGAAGATTCTTTGCTTAATTCGGTTGTAACATTTATTGCAGCTTTGTCAACTTTTGATAATAAATTTTGTCCCTGTACCTGTAACAGATTTGTAAGCCATGAGATTTGCAAAACAATAATGCCAAGTAAAGACAAGGCAATAAGAATAACAATGGCAGGGAAAACTTTTTTCATCGCAAACAAAAATAATTCTGACAAATGAAATATAAACTGTGATAAAAAATGTTTACCACCAATTTAACTTCACTCAAAAACTATTTTATCTTGAAAAACTATGGGAAGAATGTCTTACTTTTTTCCTGAAGATTTTTGTTTCATCTCCTGAATTTTTTTCTGATTTTCAAGCATCATTTGATAACGTTCCTGGAATTTGCTTTTTGGTTTAGCTTTTGGTGATTTTCTTTTTAGATCTATTTGCGCAAGAATTTTATCATGATCAATAATATATTTCTGAATTACAAATTGAATTCCAAGCGTAACAATGTTCGACACAGTGTAATACCACGTTAACGCAGCAGGTAAGCGGTTAAACACAAAGAATAAAATAAAGGGAAAAATAAAAGGCATGTACTTCATCGCCGGATTGCTTTGATCTGTAGGCATATTATTCCGACTATATAAAGAGATCATAAAATTCGTTGCAACTGCGGTGATAGTAAATAAACTAACATGATCCCCGATAAGCCAAACGGAAGTATGAAATTTAAAAAAAGGATCGTATGCAGAAAGATCTGGCGACCAAAGAAATTTTTGGCCGCGCAATAAAATATTCGAGCTAAAAAAACTATACAACGAAAAGAAAATCGGAATTTGAAGTAATGCCGGAATGCAACCACCGACGGGATTTATGCCTGCCTCCCGAAAAACTTTCATTTGCTCCATCGCATAACCTTGTTGATCGCTGCCCATTTTCTTTTTTAAAATATCAAGCTCAGGTCGCATCACTTTCATTTTTGCTCCGCTTAAATAACTTGAATAAGTTAGTGGTGATGTAACCAATCTTATAAACAAAGTTAGTAAAGCGATAACCCATCCGTAATTTGAAGCAAAGCCCGCAAGAAAGTTAAACACTGGCATAATAATCCAGCGGTTAATATATTTTACGAAAGAAAAGATACCTGATCCAAGATCAATAATATTTTCCATTCCATTATTGTACTTCTCCAATATGTGATAATCATTCGGACCAAAATATAGTTGAAACCCAACAGTGGCAGCACTTGCAGGCGGAACACCCACTTGCATATTTGCTGTAGATGCATATAACTGGTGCAAACTATCAGAAGCAGGCTTCATATCTGCATGCCCGCTTTTATATTTATCTTTTGCAATAATAGTTGTGTTGAAAAATTGCTGTTTAAAAGAAACCCATTGCGTGCCATTCTTAATATCATCCGACGCGCCGCTGCTGTACGCACGATCAAAATCATACCCATCATTATTCAAAAAACAAAAACGGCTTTGTTGTTTTTCATAATCAGATGAAAGCTGCGCCTGGTTTTGCATAATACTCCACTGCAGGTTCAGTGTGTTTTGCGTAAGCAATTTATCAGCGCCGGTGAGCATTATATTCCAGTCGATCATGTAATCATTTGGATGAATAATAAACTGGTGCGTTATACTTTCACCGTTGGCCGAAGCAGAACTGAGTGTAAAAGAAATTGTTTGCGAACCATCAGCATTTTTATTAACGCCGGAAGAAGCAAAATATAAATTAGATGTTTGAGACGATTGATTTGGTGCTGTGTTGATGGCATAACCAAGCGCATCACCTTTGTCACCCGATAAGGTTACAAGACTGCTATCCCACGACCTGAAATTTTTCAGCGTAACACTTTTTACAATTCCACCTTTGTTAGTAAAAGTTACCTTCATCAATTCATTTTCTACAACAGTTGTTTGTTCAGAACCCGCAGCAGCACTTTGAAAATTGCCGGCAACCTGCACCCTTTCAGCAGAATCTTCTACTAAAGAATCACGTTGCGCTTTTACTGCATCCACTGGTTTTACTTTCAAAGCATTTACGCGTGCAATAGAATCAGCCTGCGCTTTTTGCATCGCCATATCTGCCTGCTGTTCCTTATTTGTAAAATAGAAAAATCCAAAAAATAATAACCCCAGCAGCACAACACCAATAATGGTATTCTTGTCCATGTTCATGAGAACTAGAAATTTTTGAGCGGCAAAGGTAGTGAACGGCAATTATTGATCTAAGAAAGTTTTTTGAATTCTATCTGCCTATAATCCTGCTGCAAAAGCGTTGCATTTATTTTGATTAAATTTGCGCTCTTAAAATTTTCATCGCCATGAGCCTCGGACATTTTCATTATCCAATACCACAGAACGAACCGGTTTTACAATATGCCCCAAATTCTCCTGAAAGAGCAGCTTTGAAAAAAGTATTAAAAGAATTAAAAAGCAAAGAGACTGAAGTGCCCATGTTTATTGGCAGCGAGCAAGTAAAGACAAATAAAAAAGTGGCGATGCATCCGCCACACGAAATTGCGCACACACTTGGATATTTTTATGAAGGTGATGAAAGCCATGTGCGAATGGCTATCGATGCCGCTATGAAAGCGCATGCAGCTTGGTCGCAAATGCCGTGGGAAGAACGTGCACATATTTTTTTAAAAGCTGCTGACTTGATGGCTACTAAATATCGCTTTTACATGAATGGCACTACCATGCTTGGTCAAAGTAAAAATCCTTTCCAGGCAGAGATTGACAGTGCTTGCGAGCTGATTGATTTCTTACGATTCAATGTTCATTTTTTAAGTGAAATATATAATCATCAACCAATATCTTCTCCCGGAATGCACAACCGTTTGGAGTGGCGCCCGCTTGAAGGTTTTGTGCTTGCCGTTACACCTTTCAACTTCACGGCTATTGCAGGCAATTTGCCAACTAGCGCTGCCATGTGCGGCAATGTTGTTGTTTGGAAACCCGCGAATACACAGGTATTCGCAGCGCAAATGATCATGCGCATTTTGAAAGAAGCCGGACTTCCGGATGGTGTTATTAATTTGATTTATGTTGATGGACCAACCATCGGCAAGGTTTGTTTTGCGCACCGCGATTTTGGCGGAATACATTTTACAGGCTCAACAGGAGTGTTCAATAATATGTGGAAAACGATCGGTGAAAATGTTTCAAAATATAAATCTTATCCGCGCATTGTTGGTGAAACTGGCGGAAAAGATTTTGTGTTGATTGATAAAAGCGCAGATGTTGATGTTGCTGTTACAGCATTGGCTCGCGGTTCGTTTGAATTCCAGGGACAAAAATGTTCCGCTGCTTCACGCGCCTATCTTCCATCCAATCTTGCAGATGAAATCAAACAAAAATTAGTGGCTGAATTGAAGACAATGAAAATGGGAACGGTGGAAGACTTCAGCAATTTTATAAACGCCGTTATTGATGAAAAATCTTTTGATAACATTACCAAATATATTGACGCTGCAAAAAATAACGAACAGGCGAACATAATTGCCGGTGGAAATTATGATAAAACAAAGGGCTATTTTATCGAGCCAACAATTATCGAAACAACCGATCCGAAATACGCCAGCATGTGCGAAGAAATTTTCGGGCCGTTGCTTTCTATTTATGTGTATGATGAAAATAAATTTGAAGAAATAATTGATATTATTGATAACACTTCACCGTATGCTTTAACAGGTTCGGTTATAGCTAGTGACCGCAATGCAATTTTACTTGCCACCAATAAATTAAGAAATGCTGCAGGTAATTTTTACATTAATGATAAGCCAACCGGCGCAGTGGTTGGTCAGCAACCCTTTGGCGGCGCAAGAGCAAGCGGCACGAATGATAAAGCCGGAAGCATGCTAAACCTGTATCGCTGGCTTAGTGCCAGAACAATCAAAGAAACATTTAATCCGCCGACAGATTATAGATATCCTTTTATACAGGAGCAATGATCTTTCTAAAATAGTTCCGAAGTTTTGCAGAATAACTTCAAAGTTTTTGTTAGTAGTTTCTGCGCAATCTGATACAGAATTAAAAGAAAAAGACTCTGCAATGAGAGTCCTTTCATTATTTATAGATCCGATTTTCGTTTGCTGTAAGTGCGGAACAGCATGCATTAATCAATTCCAGGTTTTCTCACCATTTTTCATCTTATCAATAGTTTGCCGGTAACCATCTTTATCTCCCGCAGCAGCGGCATCCATTGCTTTTTGTTCCCAATTGATTGCTTCATCTTTCCTGCCCATTTTGTATAAAATATTTGCATAAGTATCCATAAACTCAGGCTGGTTGTTGCCTTCAAAAGATTTTTTACTCCAATCCAATGCCTGCGAAACACAGGTCATATCAGGACAATTTAAAAAAACATTCCACGCAAAATCATTCAACTGTTCGCTCGTAGCTTTGCTTCCATAAGATTTCATGTAAGCAACAACAGCGGGTGCAAAATTATTCCAGTCATGCTTTTGTTCGTAAAAAACAACTTTTGCATAAGCCAAAACTTCATCAGCTTTTGCAGGATATTTTTTCTGAAGATTTGTTTGAATGGAAGTCCAGTCAGGCTCAGGAAGGTCTTGTGGCTTGCTTACTTTCGCAGAAAAAATAACAGGATAAACATCTTCATGTAAAATAATTGACTGCACCATTTTATCTGCCGTTCCTTCCCCACTCACTGCATCAACTTTATCAGCATGGTTTAGCATAATGCTGAAACCTTCGTCCTTGCTGCTTTTGGTGAATTCCGCAACGAAAGCAAGATTATCTTTTGTGTACAGATCTTTCTGTGAAACGATATATTCTTCGGCAACTTTGTTGGCAATTTTTGTATCAAAAAGTGAATCTGCAGCCAAAGCAAGCATTTTTAAAAACGCAGGATCTTTATCGCCATTATTATATTTTCTGAGTAATACATAATATTGTTTTTGCGGGTTTTGTGCATCTGTAAGCACCTGCACAAAAGCGCTGGAACTTAAAGAAGCACCGACTGCACGCTGCACAATTTCTCCGTTTGAATTAAAAAATAAAAATGTCGGATATGCACGCACGCTGTATTTATCAGCAAAGTTGTGGGCAAGCATATACCAGTTTTTTCCTTCCTTGCTGTCAGCAGAAGAAGTATCAAATTGCACGCGCACATTAATAAATTTGGAATTGGCAATCTGAGCAACACTGTCAAGCGGGAAAATGTTTTTATCCATGTACTTGCACCATTTACACCATGTGGTGTAGCAATCCATCATAATATATTTATGCTCTGTTCTCGCCTTTGCTTTTATTTGTTCCCATGTAAGATTTTGAGTGAAGTGAACACCTTTATCCTGTGCGAAAAGCAGTGTGGGTATAAAAGCGATCAGCAGTGCAATTTTTTTCATTGATGAAATTTTAGAAAAAATAAAATAAATTTTATTATTGCGAGATGTAAAATTAAAGACTTTATAACCTGCAGATATAAAATTATGATGGATGGAAATTTCAAAATGATTTCTCAAAAAAATACATTCTGTTACGAAAAATTAAAGCATGTTTTCAATTCAATTCTTTGCTAAACTCTTCTATTTTTTTTCTTTTTCTTGGCAGCGTTTCGCGCGTTCTGTAAGGTTCTTCTAATTTTCAGGAACATCAAGATAACCCAATGCGATCATACATATCGGTTCATATTCAGCATCCAGTTGAAGCTTCTCAATAACTTTTTCTTTATAGAAACCAGCCATCGGATGCGCATAAATATCCATTGAGGTTGCCTGCAACAAAAGATGCGCATCAGCCATGCCTGTATCATGTTGCGCCCAATCATTTGGTTCACCTTTTGCGGTAGTTTTTTTTGCAATGGATGCAATAAGCACGGCAGCATTTTTATTCCATTTCCGGTTGCCATCATCCAAACAATCAAATAATTTTTTAAAACCTTCAGTGCCTTTAAAAGCATAAACATAATTCCACGGCTGGATATTTCCGGCACTTGCAGACCATCGTGCAGCTTCAAATATTTTATTCAAATCGTCTTGCGAAATATTTTTATCTGAGAAAGAACGCGGACTCCATCTTTTGCGAATGATCTCAAGAATGGAATGATCTACAGGTGCTTCATGGTTCATATCATAAATTATTTTTGTGAGAATAAAATCATTGCATCAATCTTCACAAAGATAAAACCAAGTATGAGTTTTGCATGATATAAAAAATTGGCAAGTATAAATTTTATGAAAGAAAAAATAATTATTGTTGGCGCAGGCGCAGCAGGTTTAATGGCTGCAAAAGAATTAAGTAGTAAGAATAAACAAATTATTTTGCTGGAAGCCCGCGAAAGATTGGGCGGACGAATATTTACTATCGCTGATAATAATTTTTCTGCTCCTGTTGAAGCAGGCGCAGAGTTTGTGCATGGCAAACTTCCCATAACACTTTCTCTTTTGAAAGATGCAGGCATTCCTTATCATGCAGTAAAAGGAAAAATGCGCACAGTAAAAAATGGTGAATGGATAAAAGAAGATCAGATGGGTGATGATTGGAATGACTTGGAAGAAAAATTGAAAACCTTGCAACATGATATGACCTTCGCTAACTTTTTGAATGAATATTTTAATGATGAAAAATATAATTCACTTCGCAAACATGCGCAACAATATGCAGAAGGTTTTGATCTTGCAGATATTAATAAAGTAAGCACATTCGCGCTGCGAAATGAATGGCTGCACGAAGACCAGGTGCAATACAGAATCACAAATGGCTATAATGATCTCGTAAAATATTTGGAAGATGAATGCATAAAAAATGGGGTTGAAATTTTTACAAATATTGTCGTAAAAAATATTGAATGGAAAAATAAACAGGTGAAAATAACGACAGTTGATAAAAAAAAATTTATCGCTGAAAGATGCATCATCACTGTGCCTTTAGGAATTTTGGTTGAAGAAGAAACAAAGGCAGCAATAAATTTTCAACCAAAAATTTCAACCTATATAAATGCTGCAAAACAGATCGGTTATGGTTCAGTAATAAAAATAATGCTTGAATTTAAAACTGCTTTCTGGGAAAAGTACGAAAGCAATCTTGGGTTTATTTTCAGCGAAGAAATATTCAGAGTTTGGTGGACGCAACAACCTTCAAAACAACCTATGCTAACAGGCTGGCTTGGTGGCCCAAAAGCTGAGGCATTAAAAAACGAAACAGAAGCAAGCATACTGCAACTTGGTTTGCATTCTTTATCAAAAATATTTTTGATGTCTGATGATGAAATTGAAAAGTTGTTGATTGGATTTTGCTATCACAACTGGACGAATGATGAATTTGCTTTAGGCGCTTATAGTTATGCTATGCCTGAAACAAAACAAGCTTTGCAGATATTAATGCAACCAATTAATGACACATTATATTTTGCAGGAGAAGCAATATATAATGGCGAATCCCCCGGAACAGTAGAAGCCGCGCTGGATAGCGGCAAACAGGCAGCAGAAAGAATTTGGTAAAGAGCAGATGTATATTTTAATAAAAAATTTTTTACATAAAAAAATTTCCAATGGAAAAAGTTCAAACAACATTGCAAAAGATAACGCCATTTTTATGGTTTGATAACAATGCTGAAGAAGCAGTAAACTTTTATGTTTCTGTTTTTAAAGATGCAGGCATTGACCAGGTATCTTATTATCCTGAAAATAGTCCCGGACCGACAGGCTCTGTTATGGTAGTTATGTTTCATCTTAACAGGCAAAAATTTATGGCGCTTAACGGAGGTCCAAACTTTAAATTCACCGAGGCAATTTCTTTTGTTGTTAACTGCGATACGCAGGAAGAAATTGATTTTTTTTGGGAAAAATTAAGTGAAGGCGGCAAAGAAATTGAATGCGGCTGGCTGAAAGATAAGTTCGGCTTAGCATGGCAGATCGTGCCTGCGGCTTTAGGTGAATTAATGCAAGGTACTGCTGAGCAAACATCACGCGTAATGCATGCTGTATGGAAAATGAAAAAGATTCATATTGAAACATTAAGGCAAGCGAAAGGAGTCCGATAAGTTTAAACATCAGGGTTAGCATTTAGCAATTCCTGTAAAGATAATTTTATGAAAAGATGAAAGCTTTGTCACTTTTGCAACCGTGGGCATCGCTTGTAGTTATGGGCGTAAAAAAAATTGAAACCCGCTCGTGGAGCACAAAATTTCGCGGTGAATTATTGATATATGCTAGCATGGGAAAAGCAGGAAGCATTTTTTGTAATGAAAATCCTTTTAAAAAATATGTGCCGGATTTTTATAAACTTCCTTTTGGTGCGATTATAGGTAAAGTGACACTCACAGATATTATAAGAATAAAAACAGGAGCTCTATCTTACGCAACAGATGAAATGCTAAACAACCTCACGCTGGAAGAAAAAGCATTTGGAGATTATACCGAAGGTCGCTATGCATGGATACTTGAAGAGGCGCAGGAATTTAAAAAACCCGTGCCGGCAAAAGGAATGCTCACACTTTGGGATACACCTAAAACAATGGATAAAATGATTTTTGAAAGAAATTAGCCCAATCATTCCATTCAATAGCTGATAAATTAATCACACAAAAAAGTATTTCAATAAAAAAAATCCCGCCAGTGGCGGGATTTCAACTAACCAATTTTTTTAAATTGCTATAGTTATATGTGCCATCACACGCAATTTCAATTGAGTTTGTCCGCCTGCAAAATTTTGTTCTATCGGCAATTGTGCGTTAAGTCCCATGCCTAAGTGTTTTATGTTATATTCAATTCCCGCAGAGCCGGTAAAAACATGGCTTTCGGTATAAGGCACATATTGCTTGAGTGCTTCAGTTAATGTACTTGTAGCAACATGCTCATAATTAAAACCAATATTCGGACTTATGTTATTTTTCTTCAATTGCAAACGATAATAAGCTATGGCGTTGAACGAGGTTTTGTTACCATATTTAATATTATCATGCATTGTATTTATCTTATAATTTCCATTAATATTTAAACCAAAATTTCCCATCCTGACGCTATACAAACCATTCAACAAAAAATCTACACTGCCTGTGCCGAGTTGCGCATTAATATCTGCAAGTGTAGTGGTACTGTCGTTTACAGCCGCATTAAAAACACCTGTTGGCAATTTTAATCCCCCTCCTAACCAAAGTTGCTGTTCATTAAATGAATGATTTTTTTTAAGATGCATTGCATGAAATATTTCATATTGGCCTAGCACGCTGATATCGCCCAAACCATTTTTTGTTGATATGCCATCATCATCAATTTGTTTGTTTAAATTATATGGTGCAAAAACAAGCACTTGCATTTTTGGATTGATATGAATGCCATACCAAAGCTCGATGGTATTGTAATAATTTTTGCTGTGTTGTGATGTATCATTTGCAAGCACGGTATGATACTCTGAATAATTATAGCGCACACCAAAAAACTGGTGCTGAAAATCGGGAAGCAAACCCATATATAAATTGCCGCCGCCGCATCCGCAAAAAGGGCAGGCGTTGCTTTGCATAATAATAAAAAGACACGAGAGTAAAACAAATGCTCTTCTCATAAAAATATTTTTATAAATGATAAAGTCAATGAGGAACAGGCATGTTACACCTGTATAAATCAATACGTATTAATTAGAAAAAAGTAAGCGTTAAGCTGCAGGCGGATGAAAAATTAGTTGTGGATATTGCTGGGAAAATAAGTTTTCACTAAAAATATTATAACAAAAAAAAGTTTTGTTTGAGTAATTAGTTGTCTTTCTTTTCGCTCCAAAAAAAAGCTGAATTTGAATTTTATTTTTCGCGGAAGTATTTGTGGAAGAAGATTTTTCCTGTTTGTTTAATTGTTTGGTAAGATAACAATGTCCTTCACATTTGCTGTTGGGATTGTTTCTGTTTATGCAAAGATTTTTTGCAATAAAATTTTGATTTAAATTAAATGAAGCAACCATCAAACCTTCGCTAAAGGTAGCAACAAAAATAGAGGTCAGCAATAGAAGTATACTTAGCGTTTTCACACTTCAAAATTAACTATAAATCTTCAGCATTGATATTTTATCAAATAATTTTTATCATCCGACATTCTCATCTTTACAAAAATTGCTTTGTTATTTTTGCATAAAGAATTTTTATGTGGCTCAATAATATTTTGGAAACAATTGGTAATACGCCTTTAATTAAATTAAACAAAATCACCAAAGATTTACCGTGCAATGTTCTTGCAAAGGTTGAATATTTTAATCCCGGCAATTCCATCAAAGATCGCATGGCTGTAAAAATGGTTGAAGTGGCAGAAAAGGAAGGCAGATTAAAACCAGGCGGCACGATCATTGAATGTACGAGTGGCAATACAGGCATGGGTTTGGCTCTTGCTGCAAGCGTTAAAGGATATAAATGTATTTTCACAACAACCGATAAACAGAGCAAAGAGAAATCAGATATTTTAAAAGCAGTTGGCGCAGAAGTTATCGTGTGTCCAACAAATGTAGAACCTGAAGATCCGCGCAGCTATTATTCTGTTGCAAAAAGATTAGAGAAAGAAATTCCTAATTCATATTTATGCAATCAATATGATAATCTCGCCAATCGTTTGGCGCATTACGAAACTACAGGACCAGAAATTTGGGAACAGACCGAAGGCAAAATAACGCATCTTGTTGTTACTGCGGGAACCGGCGGAACTGTTACGGGAACGGCTATGTTTTTAAAAGAAAAAAATCCAAATATTCAGGTATGGGCAATTGATGTGTATGGCTCTTTGCTTACACATTATTTTAGAACAAAGGAAGTTGATATGAATTATGTGCATCCATATATCAGCGAAGGTTTCGGAGAAGATTTTGTTCCGCAGAATTATGACATGAACGTGATAGATTATTTTGAACAGGTAACTGATAAGGATGGAGCGATCATGGCGCGAAGACTTGCAAAAGAAGAAGGATTATTTTGTGGATACAGCGCGGGCAGCTGTTTGCAGGGATTAATGCAATTAAAAGATACATTGAAAAAAGATGATCTTGTTGTTTGCATTTTTCATGACCATGGCAGCAGGTATGTTGCAAAAATTTATAATGATCAATGGATGATCGAGCGTGGATTTATGGAAGTGAAAACTTTTAAAGACATTGTAAATGCACGCAAAATAAAAAAGCTCGTTAGCATTTCACCTAATCAAACAGTTGCCGAAGCAGTTGCATTAATGAAGCAATATGATATTGAACATATTCCTGTGATGAATGGAAAAGGAATTGTAGGTGCATTAAGTGAAAGTGGTTTGTTTCAAAAATTATTCAGCAACAATGAGCTGCGCAATGAAACTGTTGAAACCGTTATGGAGCCTGCTTATCCGCTTGTTGCATTTGATACGCCTGTGGAAAGATTAGGAAGTTTGATTAATAAAGAAAATGGCGCTGTGCTTGCAAAAGATGAAACGGGTGATTACCACATCGTAACAAAATATGATGTGATACAAAGCCTTGCGAAGTAAAAACCAAAACCATTTTTCATGTTTCGCAAAACTGCTGCAAAAGATTCCGTGAAAAACAACTTTCGTTTGCGCGGACATGAAATCCGCCGCATAGAAACTTTCAGCGATGCAGTATTTGCATTTGCAGTGACGCTGCTGATTGTTTCGCTGGAAGTGCCAAAAAATTTTGATGAGCTTATAATTACCATGAAAGGTTTTGTTGCTTTTGGCATCAGCTTTCTTTTTTTAATGACTATCTGGCATCAACAAAATACTTTTTTTCGTCATTACGGATTAGATGATTTGGTTACAATCGCACTCAATTGCACGTTAATATTTGTTGTGCTGCTATTTGTTTATCCGCTGAAGTTCTTATTCTCATTGATCTTCAGCAATTTTATTTATGGAGTTCATTCTCCATTTACAATGAGCGTGAACGATGCACCAATGTTAATGTCTGTTTATGGATGTGGGTACATCAGTATTTATTTAATATTCCTTTTAATGTATGTACATGCATTTAATAAAAAGGTCGAATTAAAATTGACACTTGCTGAGCAGTTCGATACAAAAACTAAAATGTTTTCTAATTTTATTCTTATTGCAATAGGCATTCTTTCTATAACAATGTCGCAGCTTTTACCAATAAATTTATCGGGTTTAGCAGGATATGTTTATGTATTAATTGGTCCGGCTTTTACAATTTTCTTTTCTTATCGTGCGAATAAAAAAAGATCGCTTTTAAAGCAGATTACTAAAAAAAGAAATGTTGAAATAGTTAATGATGAAAGTTGAAAAAATAATTAATAAAAAAGTTCCAGAAGAAAACGCAACCGATCGCCATTGCCTTGGCAAAATAAAATTTGATACCAAGCTTATCGTTGAAAAGCCTTATGAACAGTGTGTTTAAAGCCAAACCAATGACTGAGAAAATAACAAACTTTCCAAACTCTGTTGTCCAGTTTTGATTATCGCCGCTAAAAGTCCAATAACGGTTCAGCAAATAATTATTGATAACAGCCATACTGAAACCGATTGCATTTGCTATGTATTTATTAAACTTAAATTGCTCTTTGAAAAGCCATGTAAAACCAAAATCTACAAATGTGCCGATGATGCCGACAATCCCAAACTTTATAAATTTTACAAATCCTTCCTGCATATCAATTATTTATTTTGACTTTTAGCTATGTGTAAATTTCCAGTAATCCATCAGGCAAGATAACATGCACTTCTTTTTTTTTATGATCAACTTTTGCAAGTGTTTCTTCATGTAGCGGAATTAAAACTTCTTTATTGTTTACGCTGATTCGCAGCAATGTTTGATGTGGCTGTTCAATTACTTCTTCAATCACACCAAGTTTATTTTTATCATTGATCAATGTAAAGCCGATCAAAGCAATGGAAGAATTTTTAGCAGCAAGTTTTCTAAAATCATTTTCATGCAACCAAACTTTTTTTTGTAATAATTTCTGCACAGTTTCCCGCACGTCAATTCCTTCAAGTTTCAGATATATTTCATTATTGCTTTTTGCTTTTGATGACTGAACAAAATAAGGAAGAAAAGAATTTTTTTGAGTTTCTATAAAAATTGTTTCAACATCTTTTAATATCGTTTTTTTGCCAAGCGAATGTTGCAAAATTGCTTCGCCCTTCAATCCGAAAGGAGCAACTATTTTCCCTATATTGATAAGATCATTCAAACCGTATCTTTATTAAGATTCAATGCCAGCTTGCTTTTACGGTAGCCATATAAAAAATAAATTATCAATCCTAAAACAAGCCAGGATGCAAACCAAGCCCAGTTTTTACCGGTCATTCCTGTAAGTAAATACAAGCAGGATGATAGACCAAGCAAAGGAATTAGAGAGAGGTTTTTTATAAAACTCATCACAGCAATTATTACCAAAATAAGCCAGAGAATAATGGTTGAAAGTTTTAAAGAAGCATTATTAAAATACAAAACATCTTTCAAACTATCATCAGAATGATCATGAAAATCACCATTAAATAATTCTGAAAAGTAATTATGTCCTGTTTGATTTATGGCAAAAAAAGCAAGAAAGAAAATACCGCAAATAATTATCAACGGAAAAATGAATTTGCCATTGATATAGGGCATATTGAATTTTCCCGGCTCTTTCTTTTTTCTTGGAATTAACAAAATGCCACCGCAAACAAGCACGAAAGCAAAGAGCGTTGCAATGCTTGTAAAATCAAGCACAAAAACTTTATCGGTAAACAGCAAAGGCACACCAACCACCAGTCCGGTAATGATTGTAGAGAAAGAAGGTGTTTGAAATTTTGGATGAATTTTCTCAAATTTTTTTGGCAACAAACCATCACGACTCATGCTCATCCAAATTCTTGGTTGCCCCATTTGAAAAACAAGCAATACACTCGTCATAGCCACAACTGCTGCAACCGAAACAAGAAATTGCATCCATCCAACATTTGCGTCTTCAAATATTTTTGCCAAAGGATCACCAACATTATTAAATTTTTCATAACTGATAACACCTGTTAAAACAAGCGCAAGCAAAATATAAATAACAGTGCAAATCACCAATGATAAGATCATACTTCGCGGAAGATCGCGTTGCGGATTTTTACTTTCTTCAGCCATTACGCTAATCGCATCAAAGCCAATATAAGCAAAAAAAACTCCGCTGACTGCACGCATCACTCCGCTGAAACCGTTTGGCATAAAGGATCTTACGCCAACGCTGTTAACAGGCGTCCAGTTTTCAGGATGAATATAGTAAGCGCCAACAGCAATTACCAAAACAATAATGCAGAGTTTTAATATCACCATTACATTACTAAAATTCCTTGATTCCTTCACACCAATATAAACAAGAGTGGTTATCAAAACACAAATAATCAATGCAGGCATGTCAAAAATTATTCTCAATCCATCTATCATCGGAGCAGTATTCCATGCATTGATCAATTCACGTGTGTCAGAAGTTAAAGATGCAAGCGGCGCACCGATATTCGCCAGCACAGCTTCATGCGCTTCCATATAACTGCATGTTAAAAAATCAGGAATATGAATGCCGATGCGGCTCATAAATAAAGTAAAATAATCACTCCACGAAAACGCGACGTAAATATTGCCGATAGAATATTCCATTATCAAAGCCCATCCGATTATCCATGCAAACAATTCTCCGAACGACGCATAAGCATAGGTATAAGCGCTGCCTGCAACAGGAATGCGGCTTGCAAATTCAGAATAACACAACGCTGTAAATCCGCACGCAACTGCACACATTACAAACAAGATCACAACACCGGGACCACCATTATAGCACGCTTGCCCCAAACTGCTAAAGCTGCCGGCGCCAATGATAGCAGCTATTCCAAAGAAAGTAAGATCTTTTAAAGTAAGCACTCGCTTCAGTCCGCCACCTGCATGAGGGTCATCTTTCATGTCTGCAGCATCGCTCAAAATTTTATCAATATTCTTTGTGCGAAAAAGTGAGTTGCTCATGCAATTAATTTTATTAAGCAGTTAAAATAGTGAATGCATTAGAAAGAAGAAAAATTTTTTTGATACCGGCAAAGCAATTATAACTTTATACACAAAATCTTTGAACGATTAAATTTTTTTCACTGATTTCTATATCGGTCTTAAAAACAATAACCATTTATTGGACAACGCCTATACCTGTAACAATAAAACTATGTGTAGGTAGAGAAGGATTTACAAAAAGAGGTTGATCGCCATTTTTCCAAAAAGCTGCATAAGTATCGAGTAGCTGCTTTATACTTTCTGCGTAGTACAAATCATTTCCGGAAGCAAATACTCGCAAGCCAGTTTGATAAGAAGGTATAGTATTGATTACAGAATTTGCTATGGAAATTTCAACTCCATTTTTCCAGCAAGTTGAATATACGCTTTCAAAGTTATCGATCCAACCGCCCACATATACATTACCTCCTTGTATTGCAATTGAATTTGCATGTGACGGCAGATTTGAAAGAAGATAAATTTCACCATTTTTCCAATAAGCTGCATAATACTCATCAGGTTCGCCATCTTGATCCATGGTATACGCATCGCCGACGATATAAACATCATCTCCGGAAACTGCAATTCCATATACATTTGCACCTCTTAAGGTATCATTTAATTTGCACGTTTTCCTATCACCTCCGTTTTTCCAATAAACTGCGTCTAAATAATAAGCTCCTGCAATATATAAGTCATTTCCGGAAACCGCTAATGCATTTACTTCTTCTCCAAGAGATACCGGCGGAAATTTCATAGGTATTAATGTTCCATTTTTCCAGCAACCGGCAACTATGTTATATCCTGAATCCGCTGGCGTAAAATAATACCCTCCTAAATACACATCACTACCTGAAACGGCAATCGAGGTAATATAAACATGAAAACCATAATTTGAAACATCTACCATAGAATCATTCTTCCAATAATATGCTTTGCTTGGAGAGTTGTAATAAAATGAATCGAAAATATTTTCAACAATATAAACATCATTTCCCGAAATTGCCATGCTATGAAATTGAGAATATTTATCGGAAGGGATATTAAAGTTCAGTGGCAGCCGTCCTTCCAACATTGAGCGATTGTATGTGCTGTATCAATCGAGTTTGAAGTTGATCTCTCATATCCGATTACGTATATTCCTTTTCCAAATTCGGTGCCATTGCCGGTAGAATCATTATTAGTATTTCCTCCTTGTATAAAGGACTTTTTACATGCAGGTAAAGATGCAATAATTATTACGAAAAATAAAACCCTAAACAAATTCATGAATAAATTTAACTAATGTAAATCTAAATCTTTTCCCTAAAAGTTCATACTATTTAAAGTCAAGGTAAACCCTACACTTCTCTTTGCACCAAATATTCGGCAAGCTCTCTCAAAGGTTTCTTGCGCGAAGAAATAACAGCAATAGATTCAAGATGCTCAAAGGCTTTATTAATGTATTGCTGTTTCAATTCTTTTGCCCATTCATCAACATTGCATGCCCGAAAAATCTGTAAAACTTTTTCAACTTTATCTGCAGGATTATTTTTCATCAGATCATCCAATTCTTTTTTCTGATCAGCATTCGCTTGTTGCAAAGCATGAATTAAAAGAAATGTTTTTTTATTCTGACGGATATCCCCGCCAACATCTTTTCCAAATTTTTCAGGATCACCAAAAGCATCTAAATAATCATCCTGAATCTGAAAAGCAATGCCAAGATTTTTTCCGAATTGATAGAGATGTTTACAATTGCCTTCGCTGGCGCCGCCAAGTATAGCACCGGTTTCAAGGCTTGCAGCCAGAGAAACAGAAGTTTTTAATTCTATCATTTTAATGTATTCTTCCGGAGAAACAATTTCTTTGGTTTCAAAATCCATATCCATTTGCTGACCTTCGCAGACTTCTTTTGCAGTTTTATTAAACAGCGTAAGAATTTGTTTTAAATAACTGAGATTTATCTTATTCAAATATTCATAAGCAACTATCAACATTACATCTCCGCTAAGCAACGCAGTGCTCGCGCCAAATTTTGAATGCACTGTTTCCATGCCGCGGCGCAACTGAGCTTTATCCATAATATCATCATGAATAAGTGTGAAGTTGTGAAATAATTCTATTGCAGTTGCCACATGATATGCATCAGCATTTATTGTATCAAACAATTCATTACCCATTAAGCACATCACAGGTCGTACGCGTTTACCGCCAAGCGATAAAAAATAATCGCAGGGCTCATATAAAGATTCCGGTTCTTTTGGAAAATGATTTACCTCAAATCTTTTTTTAAATTCAATCACCAACTCGTCAAATGAATGCATAGCTGTAAAATACATACGCTAAAATAGTATGGTTGCGCTTTACAATAAACTTCCTTTTTATAAAAAGTCATAGAATGCTTTGCGATTCGATATTTTGCAGTTACTAATAATCATTACTTTTGACGCCTTAAAAATAATTTTATTAAAAAATAATTCATGGCAACAACAGCAGACATCAGCCGCGGGATGATATTAAAATTAGATGGCAGTTTATATTCAATAGTAGATTTTGGCGAAAATAAAACAGCACGCGCTGCCGCAAAAGTTTGGGCAAAATTGAAAGGTGTTGATAACAAGCGCACCATAGAAAAAACTTGGAACAGCGGTGAAAATATTTTTCCCGTACGTGTAGAAAAAAAGAGTTTTCAATATTTATATAAAGATGATAATGGATATAATTTGATGAATGATGAAACGTTTGAACAAATTGTTTTGAGTGAAGAAATGATAGATGCTCCTCAATTTTTAAAAGACGGAAGTGAAGTTTTTGTTTTTATGAATACAGAAACTGATTTACCTATCGGCGCCGAACTTCCTGAAAAAATTGTGGTGCAAATTACTTATTGCGAGCCAGGTGTTCGCGGCGATACTGCAACACGCGCCACAAAAGCTGCAACCATTGAAACGGGCGCCACTGTTAACGTTCCGCTGTTTGTAAATGAAGGTGAATTAATTCGCATCAATACAAAAAACGGAGAATATGTTGAAAGAGTGAAAGAATAATTTTATCGAAAGAAATTCAGAAATTTCTTATAGGAAAGCTTTTTTTCCAACACACTTTATAAAATGGAATGAATAAAAAACCATCGTTTTATAAAAAATAACTATTTTGCTTTCCCGTTTAAAAAAATCTAAACTCTAAATTCTGCTATATGGATTTTAAGCAAATTCAGGAACTGATTAAAATAATAAATAAAAGCAATATCGGTGAATTAAGTATTGAAGATGACTCGTTTAAAATTACCATAAAACAAAAAGAAGAAAAGGCACAAGTGGTAAATTATCAGCCCGCACCTTCAAACTATCCACAGCCGTTTTCAGCACCTGCAAACACAAATCCTCCTCCACCGCCAGCCTCAAATACTAATATAGAAACGCCTTCAACTAAAGCAGATAATTTCATTACAATAAAAAGTCCTATGATCGGTACTTTTTACCGCAGACCTTCACCTGACAAACCAATTTTCGCTGAAGTTGGGGATGAAATAACAGTCGGAAAAGTGGTTTGTATAATTGAAGCAATGAAATTATTTAATGAAATAGAAAGCGAGGTTAGTGGAAAAATAGTAAAAGTGCTTGTTGAAGATTCCAGTCCTGTGGAATATGACCAGCCATTGTTTTTGGTAGAACCTGCTTAAAAAATAAAATTTAAGAAAGTAAAAGATTGCTTGCTGAATTTTTAATTTTTCATTTTTAATTATCTTATTGTGTTTAAAAAAGTACTCATAGCCAATCGAGGTGAAATTGCCCTTCGCGTGATAAGAACCTGTCGCGAAATGGGCATTAAAACAGTGGCAGTTTATTCTACCGCAGATAAAGATAGTTTGCATGTAAAATTTGCGGATGAAGCTGTTTGCATTGGCAAGCCACCAAGCATTGATTCTTATTTAAATATTCCGCACATCATGGCAGCAGCAGAAATTACAAATGCTGATGCTGTTCATCCAGGTTATGGATTTTTAGCTGAGAATGCAAAATTTTCTCAGATATGTGCAGAGCATGGTATAAAATTTATCGGGCCAAATGCTGAAATGATCAACAGTATGGGTGATAAAATTACTGCAAAGGAAACAATGATAAAAGCAGGTGTTCCTGTTGTGCCGGGTGGAGAAGGATTGCTTGAAAGTGTAGCGCACGCAAAAACATTGGCGAAAGAAGTTGGCTATCCTGTTATCTTAAAAGCAACGGCAGGCGGCGGGGGTAAAGGAATGCGCGTTGTTTGGCAGGAAAATGAAATTGAAAAAGCATTCAGCACAGCAAAGACAGAAGCAGCTGCATCGTTTAAAAACGATGGCATATACATGGAAAAATTTGTAGAAGAGCCAAGACACATCGAGATACAAATTGCAGGAGATCAATATGGAAATGTTTGCCATTTAAGTGAAAGAGATTGCTCTATTCAAAGACGACATCAAAAATTAGTGGAAGAATCTCCATCTCCTTTTATGACGGATGATTTGCGAAATAAAATGGGTGCCGCAGCAATTAAAGCTGCATCAGCAATAAACTATGAAAGTGTTGGTACCATTGAGTTTTTGGTTGATAAGCATCGCAATTTTTATTTCATGGAAATGAATACGCGCATCCAGGTTGAGCACTGCGTGACAGAAGAAGTGATCAACTTTGATCTGATAAAAGAGCAAATAAAAATCGCGATGGGCGATCATATAAAAGGCAAAGCCTACCTTCCTCAAATGCATGCAATTGAATGTCGCATCAATGCAGAAGATCCTTACAATGATTTTCGTCCTTCACCCGGAAAAATCACTGAATTAAATACACCAGGCGGTCATGGGGTTCGCGTAGATAGTCATGTGTATGCAGGCTATGTTATTCCGCCTTATTATGATTCTATGATCGGTAAATTAATAACTGTTGCGCGCACGCGTGATGAAGCGATTGATACAATGTATCGCGCATTGAGTGAATATGTAATTGAAGGTGTGAAAACGACTATTCCCTTTCATTTGCAATTAATGCAAAATGAAGATTTTCGCAAAGGAAATTTTACAACGAAATTTTTGGAGACGTTCAAATTGTCTTAAACGATCTTACATATTTCTTCTGTATTGCCCGCCAACTTCATACAATGCATGCGTAATTTGTCCTAGCGAACAATATTTAACTGTTTCCATTAATTCTTCAAATAAATTTCCATTGTTTATCGCAACTTCTTTCAACCGCTTTAAACTTTCTTCACTTTTATTTTCGTTGCGTTTATGAAATGCTGTTAAGTTTTGAATTTGCTGTTCTTTTTCTTCCGTTGTTGAGCGGATAACTTCACTGGGCAAAATGGTTGGACTTCCATTTTTATTTAAAAAAGTATTCACCCCAATAATTGGTAATTCGCCAGTATGTTTTTGCGTTTCATAAAACAAACTTTCTTCCTGAATTTTATTTCGCTGATACATTCTTTCCATTGCGCCAAGCACGCCGCCGCGTTCATTAATTCTGTCAAACTCAATAAGCACGGCTTCTTCAACGATATCAGTTAACTCTTCAATTAAAAAACTGCCTTGGTTGGGATTTTCATTTTTGGCGGTTCCCAACTCTCGATTTATTATTAATTGAATTGCCATTGCACGTCGCACACTTTCTTCAGTTGGGGTTGTAATTGCTTCGTCGTACGCATTTGTATGAAGCGAATTGCAGTTGTCATAAATTGCATACAAAGCCTGTAATGTTGTTCGGATATCATTGAAATCAATTTCCTGTGCATGCAAACTTCTTCCCGATGTTTGAATATGATATTTTAATTTCTGAGAGCGATCATTTGCCTTGTATTTATACTTCATTGCCTTCGCCCAAATTCTTCTTGCAACACGTCCGATAACGCTGTATTCTGCATCCATTCCATTGCTGAAAAAGAAAGAAAGATTTGGTGCGAAGTCATCAATATTCATTCCGCGACTTAAATAATATTCAACATAAGTAAAACCATTTGATAAAGTGAAAGCAAGCTGTGTTATAGGATTGGCGCCGGCTTCAGCAATATGATAACCACTGATACTAACGCTGTAAAAATTTTTGATGGAATGATCAATGAAATATTGCTGCACATCGCCCATTAATTTTAATGCAAATTCTGTAGAAAAAATACAAGTGTTTTGCGCCTGGTCTTCTTTCAAAATATCTGCTTGCACAGTACCGCGAACTTGTGATAGTGCTTCGGATTTTATTTTTTCGTAAATATTTTTTGGCAATACTTCATCACCACTCAAACCCAATAACTTTAAACCCAAACCATTATTTCCCTCAGGCAATTTTTCAGGAAAATTTGGATTATAATAAATGGGTTTGCTTTGAGTGTTGAATTTTAAATTTTGAATTTTTTCAACTTGTTCCCATAAATTATTTTCTGAAATATGTTTCTCACACAACTGATCAATTGCTGCATTCATAAAAAATGCAAGCAGCATTGGCGCAGGCCCATTGATGGTCATGCTTACAGAAGTTTTTACATCGCAAAGATCAAAGCCGCTGTATAGTTTTTTTGCATCATCAACAGTGGCAATACTCACGCCACTGTTACCAACTTTTCCATAAATATCTGGACGAAAATCGGGATCTTCTCCATACAAGGTAACGCTGTCAAACGCAGTGCTGAGGCGTATTGCAGGCTGACCAAACGAAACATAATGAAAGCGTTTGTTGGTACGTTCCGGTGAACCTTCACCTGCAAACATTCGCGTTGGATCTTCACCTTGCCGCTTTAATTCAAACACGCCTGCAGTGTAAGGAAATTCGCCCGGAATATTTTCCTGCATCTGCCATTTTAAAATGTCGCCCCAATCATTATATTTCGGTAAAACAACTTTCGGAATTTTTGTTCCGCTTAATGATTTTGTAGTAAGTGGTTGCTTAATTATTTTTCCACGCACCTCGTATTCAAAGAAATCTTTAGAATATTTATCCTGAATTAAAGACCAATTTTCAATTAATTTTTTGCAGGATGGATGAAGCGATTTTTCTAATTCTGAAATTTTATTTTTGATTTCTATTGAATCATTTTCCAAAATTTTCTGAGATGCTTTCAATTGATAAAGCTTACTTGAGATATTGCATTGTTCATTTACCCAAACATCATAACTTCTGTTGTTTTCAGAAATTTCAGATAAATATCTCACACGTTTTGGTGGAATGATCTGCGATTTTGTAGTTGTATCTTTTAAATGTTTATGTAATTCAATTTTACCAAAATTTACTTCAGTTTTCTTTTCAACTGCAAACATTATTTTTTCAAACAATTCGTTGACGCCCGCATCATTAAATTGCGCAGCAATCGTTCCCACAATTGGCAACTCCTCATCTTTCGCAGTCCATAAAGTATGGTTGCGTTTGTATTGTTTTCGCACATCATGCAAAGCATCTAATGCGCCTGCCTTATCAAATTTATTAATTGCAATTACATCCGCATAATCAAGCATGTTGATCTTCTCAAGCTGAGACGCAGCGCCATATTCAGGCGTCATTACATACAAACTAACATCGCAATGGTCAAGAATTGAAGCATCACTTTGACCAACACCGGCGCTTTCTAAAATAATAAAATCGTAACCTGCATTTTTACAAATATCAATCGCATCCTGTACATGCGAGCTCAATGCTGTATTATCATCTCTTGTTGCAAGGCTACGCATGTATGCACGCGGATTAGAAATTGAATTCATGCGAATACGATCACCAAGCAAAGCGCCGCCTGTTTTTTTCTTTGAAGGGTCGACAGAAATAACGGCAATTGTTTTATTAGAAAAAATGTTTAAAAAACGTCGGACAATTTCATCCGTAACAGAACTTTTTCCTGCACCGCCGGTACCTGTAATGCCAAGAACAGGTATTGATTTAGGATGTGGATTTTTTGAAGACAACCCATTTTCCGCGTTAGTAATTTGTCTTGCAATTTGGCGTATGTCTTTCACCTCACCTAAGGTCATCAAAGTTTTATAATCGCCGCTTCCATTTAAAACAAAATCACACTGCTTTATTACATCTTCAATCATTCCTTCCAAACCCATTTTTCTTCCATCATCCGGAGAATAAATCCTGGTGATTCCGTACTCATGCAATTGTCTTATTTCTTCCGGCAAAATTGTTCCGCCACCACCACCAAAAATCTTTATATGACCACAACCATTTTCATTTAGCAAATCTTTCATGTATTTAAAAAACTCAACATGGCCGCCCTGGTAAGAGGTTATTGCAATGCCATGTGCATCTTCTTCAATCGCGCATTCCACAATTTCAAGCACACTCCTGTTATGTCCCAAATGAATAACTTCCGCACCTTTGCTTTGCAAAATGCGCCGCATGATATTTATAGCAGCATCATGCCCATCAAATAGGCTTGCGGCAGTGACAATGCGAACTTTATTTTTTAATAAAAATGACATACTTAAAAACTAAATTTGCTAACGCGTGTTAGGCAAAGTTAATTGAAGTGCGGTTAAATATTCATCAGTAAAAATTCAAATTAAATTCATGTCTTTTGAGGCAATTGTAAATAAAGATAAAATCATTTTAAAAAATAATTCTACAGGCAATCTTGCAGAAATTTTTTCTTTCGGCCCTTTGCTGAATAAATTTTCTATAAAAAAAAATGATAAAGATTTTAATATCATCAATGGATATGAAAATGTTGATGATGCAAAACAAAATATTACGAACGGATTTAAAAGCGCAAAGCTTTCACCTTTTGTCTGTCGTATAAAAAATGGAGAATATTTTTTTGAAAATGAAAAACATAAAATTGAAAAATTTTACTTAAAACATGAAGCCATTCATGGTTTAATTTACGATGCAGACTTTATAATTAAAGCTTTAGGAAGCAATGATGATAAAGCCTTCGTTGAATTATCATTTGAATACAATAAAAAAAATGAAGGCTTTCCTTTTGTTTTTTTGATAGAAATAAAATATGAATTGAAGAAAGAAAATACTTTATCAATTACTACAACCGTAAAAAATATTAGTGATAAAAATATGCCTTTGTCAGATGGCTGGCATCCATATTTTAAAGTTGGAAAAAAAGTAGATGATTTGATCTTTCAACTGAATTCAAATCAGATGATTGAGTTTGATGAAAGACTTTTGCCAACAGGAAGAATTTTGCCTTTTAATGATTTTATTTTACCAAAAAAAATTTGTGATGCGAAGTTTGATCATTGCTTCAAACTCAATGAAAATGCTGAGCCTGCTTGCGTTTTAAGAGATGAAGAAAACGAAATTGAATTAAAAATTGTTCCTGAAAAATCATATCCATATCTTCAAATTTATACTCCAGATGACAGGCAAAGTATTGCGATTGAAAACTTAAGCAGTGCACCGGATTCATTCAATAACGGCATAGGTTTGATAATTGCAAAGCCATCAGAGTCACATCATTTTACAACAACTTTTCAGCTTTCAAATTTATAACATGGCAAACACTGCGCACGAAATAATCAACGAGTTCGAAGCATCTTTTTACAGGCAGCCACGCGTATTTTTTTCACCCGGTAGAATTAATTTAATTGGCGAGCACATTGATTACAATGATGGGTTTGTTATGCCCGCAGCAATTGATAAAGGTATTTGGTTTGCCATCGCAAAAAATAATAAAGACGAGATAAATATTTATAGTGCAGACATGGATGAATCGCTGAAAATAAAACTGAATGCGATAAAAAAAAATGAGGGCTGGAAAAATTATTTGCTTGGCGTAATCAATGAACTGCAAACAAGAAATTTTAATGTTGAAGGATTTGATTGTGTATTCGGCGGAAACATTCCTGTTGGCGCGGGGTTATCATCTTCTGCTGCCGTAGAATGCGGGCTGGGCATGGCTTTGAATGAATTATTCGATTTAAAAATCAGTCGTGTTGATATTGCATTAATTGGTCAAAAAGCTGAGCACACTTTTGTTGGTGTGCAATGCGGCATCATGGATCAATTTGCAAATATGATGAGCAAAAAGGATAAAGTTTTGTTGCTCGATTGTAATAGTTTGGACTATGAGAAATTGCCTTTGCAATTAAATAATTATGAAATTGTTTTGATCAATTCGAAAGTGCACCATTCGTTGGCGAGCGGAGAATACAATGTGCGCAGGCAACAAAGTGAAGAAGGGATAAAGATTTTAAAACAAAATTTTATTGCTGCAAAAACATTCAGAGATGTAAAACCTGACAATGTTTTTTCTATCAAAAATAAATTCCCCGAAAAGGTTTTTCAAAGAAGCTTATTTGTAACACAGGAAATTGAGCGAACAAAAAAAGCTGCAGCCTTATTAAAGCAAAATGATTTGAAAGCCTTTGGGGCATTAATGTTTCAGACACACGAAGGCTTAAGTAAATTATATGAAGTAAGCTGCGTTGAACTTGATTTTCTTGTTGAAGAAGCAAAAAAATATTCTGAAATTATTGGTGCAAGAATGATGGGCGGAGGTTTTGGCGGATGTACAATAAATATTATTGAAAAGAAAAACGCTGATGCGATTATCGAGAAAATTTCAATCGCATATAAAGAGAAATATAAAATAGTTGCTGAGATTTATCGGGTTGAAATTTGTGACGGCACGCACGAAATAAATCTATAAATCAATAGTTGCAATTATACTTATTTCAACATTCACGTTTCTCGGTAATCCTTTCACAGCAATGGTTTCACGTGCCGGATAATCGCCTTTAAAATAGCTGCCATAGACTTCATTAACTTCTGCAAAAAAATTCATATCGCTTAAATAAATTGTCGTTTTTACAACGTGCTCAAAAGTAATTTTTGCTTCATCCAATATTCCTTTCAGGTTTTTCATTACGCGATGTGTTTCAGTTTTTATATCACTATTTATCACTTCATTTGTTTCGGGATCGATACAAACCTGACCACTGACAAACAATAAATTTCCTGCTTTTACTGCCTGGTTGTATGGACCAATTGGTGCCGGTGTTTTTTCGGTTTTTAAAATTTGTTTTGACATACATATTTTTTTGCTGAAGCAAATTGCATCTTTTCCATCAACATTGCAACCTATTTTTGTGAACAATTTTTATGCGCATATCAATAAAAGCAACTGACTCGCAAAAAGCAGAATTTCTTACAAAAAAAACGGCGTCGCATATCGAAATAAATTTTGCTGAAAATGAATGGATTGCTGCTGATGTTTATTTCGACCTGAATTTTTCAGAGCAAAATCCTGATGGAAATATTTTGATAAAAGATAAGATTGTTTTTGCCAACGCAGTGACATTAACTTGTACTAAGTTGCCCGAAAATTATGTAAGAATAAATGCATGGAATGGCTTTCTTAAACGCGACATATTGCAATGTGCGTCGACCGATACGATCAAAAAAAAGGCGATGATTATTTTAGATGAAATGCAATGGCAGTATAGCTTTTTGGCAGATGAGCCAGGGATGATATCGCCCAGAATTATCAGTATGATAATAAATGAAGCGTACTATGCTTTGGGCGAAAATGTAAGTACAAAAACTGAGATAGATATGGCGATGAAATTAGGCACTAACTATCCTTATGGACCTTTTGAATGGGCTGAAAAAATTGGTAAAGAAAGAATCTTTTTTTTGCTAAAAACCTTGTTTGAAAAAGACAAAAGATATGCAATTGCACCAAGGCTTTTAGCAGAAATAAATACCATCAATTTTCAATGACGCCGCTAATCTTAAATATCGATACTTCTTCGGAATTAGCCCAAATTTGTTTTAGTAAAGGAAATGAAATTATTGCGAAGGAGCAAAGCTCAGACCAAAAAAACCATGCTTCATTTTTAGAACCTGCAATAAAAAAATTAGTACAAAATATAGATATTGAATTGCAGGATATTGACGCTGTGGCGGTTATTAACGGACCTGGAAGTTATACAGGATTGCGTGTTGCGCTTGCTTCAGCAAAAGCGTTGTGTTATACATTAAACAAACCTTTGATTGTAGTAAACACTTTGCAGGTGTTGACTTTTGCAGCTATAAATAAATTTAAAGAAAGCTATAGTGAACAATTTTTCTGCCCGATGATCGATGCGCGCAGAATGGAAGTTTTTACTGCTTTATATACAGAGGATTTAAAAAATATTTTACCACCATCTGCTTTAATATTAGATGAGTATTCATTTTCAGAAGTGCTTGTAAAAAATAAAATTATCTTTTTTGGCAGCGGCAGCAAAAAATTTCAAAATATTTTACAACATCCAAATGCTTTTTTTACAGAGGTGAATTATACTTTGAAAGATCTTGTTTACTTCTCAAATAAATTTTACTCAGAAAAAGTTTTTGCCAATATTTTTAATGCTGCTCCTTTTTATTTAAAGGAATTTTTCTTTACATCAAAATAAAATCTTAATAATACTAATGCTCTAATGAGTAAAATATTTTTATATATTTGTTATCTTATAAAACCTTTGTAATCAATTCCAATGAATCCACAAGTACAAACAATCAGCATTACAGATCCTGTAAATAATACGAATATAAAAATTGAATTTTTACATGTAAAAAAAGCATCTTTAATATTGCGCGCATTAAACCATAAGCTCCGTCAGCAAATTATACGCCTCCTCGATGAAAATAAAAAAATGCCTGTTACAGAAATTTATGTCAAGCTTCGTCTTGAGCAATCAGTAGCATCGCAACATCTCGCAATTCTCCGCCGGGCGGGCATTGTAGCGCCACAACGTGAAGGTAAATTTATTTATTATGGAATAAATTATACGCGTGTAAAGCAAATAAATGAAATTATTGATAGCCTTGTAGGTTGAATATTTCTGCAAATCACTCCACATAAGACAAGATTAATCTTTAATATCTTTGCCTAAAATTTAGTTATGTATATAAAACAGTTATATACTAATTGTTTAAGTGAAGCTGCGTATTATATTGAAAGTGAAAATGAAGCTGCAATCATAGATCCCATGCGGGATGTAGAAGAATACATTCATCTTGCGGAAAAAAGAAATGCAACAATAAAATATATTTTTGAAACTCATTTTCATGCAGATTTTATTAGCGGTCATCTCGATTTAAGTAAATCCACAGGGGCTCCGATTATATATGGGCCCAATACTCAGGCATCTTTTGAAGTACATGTTGCAAAAGATGAAGAAGTTTTTTCTTTAGGTAAAATAAAAATAAAAGTTCTTCATACACCGGGACACACGCTGGAAAGCAGTTGCTATTTGCTGAAAGATGAGAATGAAAAAGATGTAGCAATATTTACCGGCGATACTTTATTTGTGGGAGATGTTGGCAGACCTGATCTTTCCCAAAATATAGATGAAGTAACAATGGAAGATCTTGCGGGAATGATGTATGAAAGTCTTAATAACAAAATACTTCCACTTGCCGATGAGGTTATTTTATATCCTGCACATGGCGCCGGAAGTAGTTGTGGCAAAAGCATTGGTAAAGAAACTTTAAGCAGCATTGGCGAACAGAAAAAAACAAATTACGCACTGCAACAAAAAACCAAAGAAGATTTTATAAAAGCAATTACAGAAGGACTTGCGACGCCTCCGCAATATTTTCCGATCAATGCAAAAATTAATAAAGAAGGTTATGAAAGTTTAAATAAAATTTTAAGCAGAGGCATGATTGCATTATCTGTAAATGATTTTAAAAAAGTATCTGAGGGTGAAAATGTAATAATCCTTGATACCAGAAATGCAAACGTATTCGTGCATGGTTTCATTCCTTCATCCATAAGCATAGGCTTGGAAGGTCGGTTTGCAGAATGGGCGGGAAATATTTTATCATTCGATAAAAAAATATTACTTGTAACAGAGGCAGGAAAAGAAAAAGAATCTATTATAAGGCTTGCCCGGGTTGGGTTTGAGCTATTTGAAGGTTATCTTGAAGGAAGTTTTGAAACCTGGAAAAAAGGAGCGCAACCTATTGATATGATCATTGATATTGATGCTGACGAATTAGCCATGGATATTCCTTTTGATGAAAAATTAGTGGTACTTGATGTGCGCAGAAAAGCTGAATTTGAAAATGAGCACGTAAAAAATGCAGTTAATATACCGCTGGAAAATATGAACAATGCTGAAACAATTGCTGAAATTGACGGTGAGAATAATTTATACATTCATTGCGGCGGCGGGTATAGAAGTGTAATTGCAGCATCACTGTTAAAGAAAGAAGGCTATCACAATTTACGCAATATTAATGGCGGATGGAATGATTTAAAAAATGTAAAGGCAATTGAAAAAGAAAAAACTGTTTCGGTTTTAAATTGATTTTTTAAATCACTAAATGTGCATGTTCTTTTTCATTGTATTCAAATCGGAATCTGCGATGACTCCATAAATAATTTGCCGGATCTTTTCGCAAGCTATCTTCAATAAATTGTACCATTTTTTTTGTAATTTCACCAGCGGCCATATCTTTTGGAAACAGAGTGAGTATCTGTATTTCAGAGCCATAATATCCACGCTTTTTTTTATAAATATTACACATTAATATTCCTGTATTATTTATTTTACCGCCGCGCTCCGGACCTTTAACAAAGGGCGCTTTCTTTCCAAAAAAATCAGTCCAATAAGATTTGTCAGGTGCTCCGGGATTTTGATCAGCGACCAGACCAAGCAGATATTCTTTGTTTTGATAAACTCCAAATTCATTCCGATAATTTGTTGCTGAGATCATTTTTGCATCAAACCTTTCGCGAATATGCATGAATAATTTATTGATGATTTTATTTTTTATGGGCATATAAACTATCAACAAAGGATATTTTACATTTGATGCATAGGCGCAGTTTCCATATTCCCAATTAAAAAAATGCCCGAGAAGGATTTGCAATTGTTTTACATTTCCGTGGAGCTCATTAATAACTTCATAATTCGCAGTAAATCTTTTATCCAATTGTTTTTTTGAAATTGAAATAAGCTTAATCGTTTCAAGAAAACTATCAGTGAAATTTCTATAAAATTTTGTGGCTATTTCTTTTCTTTCTTGTATCGTTTTTTCTGGAAAGGCAATTGAAAGATTGTATAACACAACATCTTTCCGATACTTAAATACATGATTTAATAAAAAACTTATTCCATCACTCAAGAAATAAAAAAACCAAAATGGCAATAAAGAAAAAAGATACAATATGCCATAAACTACATAAAACATACGCTCAATTATAAAATGATATTTTGCAAAATTTCATTTTTTGAAGGATGGTCAGTGTTGAAATGCAAGCCCCTGCTTTCTTTGCGAAACTCTGCTCCTTTTACAATTAAATATCCTACAGTTATAATATTTCGAAGCTCGCAAAGTTGCGGTGATACTTTTGTTGTTTGGTATAATTGCTCCGTTTCATCATGCAATAAATCAAGCCGCTTTGATGCACGTTGCAAGCGAATATCATTTCGCACAATGCCAACATAATCACTCATTACCTGCTGCAATTCTTTTTGGCTCTGTGTTATTAAAATCATTTCTTTTGGCTCAGTAGTTCCCTTTGCATTCCAGTCAGGAATGTGTCCCCATTTTGCTAAAGCATCAGCATTACCTTCATCATTAATATTAGCAATGCTGTTTTCAAAAGCACGATGCGCAAAAACCATCGCTTCCAGCAAACTGTTGCTGGCTAAGCGGTTGGCACCATGCAATCCTGTGCTGGCGCATTCGCCGCAGGCATATAAATTTAAAATGGAAGTGCAGGCATTCTCATCAGTTTTTATGCCGCCGCAACTGTAATGTGCAGCAGGTGCAACAGGTATCATTTGTTTCATTACATCAATTCCTGACTTCAAACACACTTCATAAATATTTGGAAAATGATGGATGAATTTTTCTTTATTCATATGTGTGCAGTCCAGATAAACATGTTCTGTACCTGCGCGTTTCATTTCCCTATCAATGGCACGTGCTACAATGTCACGCGGTGCAAGGTCTTTGCGTGCATCATATTTTTCCATGAAAGCTTCCCCATCTTTATTTCTTAAAATACCACCATCACCGCGAACGGCTTCAGTAATTAAAAACGAAGGAGAAACTCCGGGCTGATAAAAAGCAGTTGGATGAAATTGAATGAATTCCATATTTTCAATTCTTCCTTTTGCGCGGTAAACCATTGCCACACCATCGCCTGTTGCAATTTTAGGATTGGTAGTTGTGCGATAAACCTGCCCGCAACCACCTGTGGCAAGTAATGTAATATTTGATAAAACTTTTTCGATTTGATTTGTTCGAAGATTTAGAACATATACACCAAAACAAGTGATATCAGGCGTTGATTTAGTAACCAAAAAACCTAAATGATGTTGTGTGATAAGATCTATTACAAAGCAATAATTTATCAGCTCAATATTTTTATGTTGCTGCAATTGAGAAATCAACGCACGCTCCATTTCTTTGCCGGTAACATCTTTGTGATGTAGTATCCTGAACTCACTGTGGCCACCTTCGCGTCCAAGTGAATAATCACCACTTTCATCCTTATCGAATTCTGCGCCGTAATCAATTATTTCTTTTATTCTTTCTACACCTTCTTTCACAACTATTTCCACAATATTTTTATTACACAAACCATCGCCTGCTATCAATGTATCTTCAATATGTTTTTCAAAGCTGTCATTTGCTTCGTCCCACACACCTGCAATTCCGCCCTGCGCATATTTCGTATTTGTTTCGTCAGCAGTTGCTTTGGTGATAACCGTTATTTTTTTATCAGGAAAATGATCAGCGGTTTTTAGCGCATAAGTAAGACCTGCAATACCGGAACCAATTACCAAAAAATCTGTCTGCATTAAAATAGAAATAAATTAAAAATTACACGAAAGTATAAGGATGCTTTCAGAAGAAAGAAAAAATTTGAAGCGTAGATTTGGAAGATTTTAAGTTTAATGACAACCGCTGTGCCCAAGCAACCAGTAAACTATTACAAAAACTATAATAGTTCCGAGGCAGCCACCACCCCATCTGTAAGCTGCGTAACCGGCAAGTAATGTTTTTAACCAGTCTCTCATAATAATGTTTGATAAGAAGCAATTAAAATTGTGCCAAACAGTTGCAAAATGTAAAAGCACATCTTGCAGGATGTGCTTCATAAAAATTTTCTGATAAATTATTTTGTTATCATTACGCTCGTGCCAACCGGCAGCATGCCGTACAATTCTTCAACATTCTCATTCCGCAAACTAATGCAGCCATCTGTCCAGTTTTGAAATTGATCAACAGCATAACCTTCGTGTTGCCAGGTGCCGTGAATGCCAATGCCACCGCCAATTTGCGCGTTTGCCGGAAGTAAACCTTGGGCCTTACGCTGGTTGAATTTTGCATAATCTTCAGCCGTGGGATAATCGAGCATCATCATACGATCCCATTTTTCGTGCGGTCGTTTGCTGGCAATTTTATATTCGCCTTCAGGTGTTTCCCGGTCACCTTCGCACATTTTATCACGCAGATCATTTTTTCCAAAAACGACCGGATAAGTTGCAAGCCAGCCATTATTATCATACACACTCAATTCATACGTATGCTTTGTGATAATAACCGTGAATTGATTTCCGGGTGGACGTTTGTAAAATGAAGCTTCAAAAATAAAAATTATGCAGAGAGCCAGAAGCAGAAAAAAACGGTTCATTTAAAAAAAGGGGATTTTGATTAAGAACGGATTTTTTTTGAAAAGATTATTTGCAAAACGATTTTTACAAAAAATTAATAAATATCAAAAAAATACTATTTCCTTTTATACAAAATACTGTTTTATATGTTGAGGGAAAGTGTTATTTATGCAAATTGAAATTTGGCATGAAAATTCTTTCTAAAAAAATTTGTATGAAAATCAATTTGAAATTTTTAATAATAGCTTTTACAACAATTGCGGCGTTTACAAGTTGCCATAAATCTCTTCCAAAACAAACTTTATATATTCCAAAAGATGCCACGTTTATTTTAGGAGCTGATCCAAAAAGTCTTTCTGATAAACTTGCCGACAGCCATATTGATATGGATTCTTTATTTAAAACTTTTGGTGATACAAGTGAAGCTGCGCAGGTAGGAATAAAAAATTGGAATGATGTAAAAAATTCCGGTGTTGATTGGCAAAGTGAATTTTTTGTTTTCGCAACCACTTCAGGTTCTATAATGAATGGTCAGTCAACCTCAACCGGCGTTGTTGCTGCAATGAAAGATGTAAGCGCGTTTGAAGCTTTTCTTAAAAAAAGTTATACATCAATTGATATAAAAAAAGCAGACAATTATTCTTATGCTGCTTTAAAAGATGGCTTTGCAGTTGGCTGGAATAGTGATGTGGCAATACTTGCAAATGTAATTGGCAATGCTCCTGATGATACTACATCCAATTCCAATAACGGCGCGGCTTCACAAAAAGAACTGGCTGCACTTTTTGCGCAAAAAGAAGACGGCTCAGTAGCCTCGCTTCCTGATTTTAAAGATCTCGTTACAAAAAAAGCAGACATGCTTTTCTGGACAAATTCTTCCGGCACACTTTCTTCCATTCCATTGATCGGCATGACAAAAGCATCCGACCTTTTAAAAGATTCATACACTGCCGGAACAATAAATTTTGAAGATGGAAAAGCAACGCTTCAGGCAAAGTCTTTCAGCAATAAAGACATGCAAAATATACTTTCAAAATATGCCGGACCAACTGTAAATATGGATATGGTTGAAAGATATCCTTCACAGGTTGAAGGCTATACTGTGTTTTCTTTTAACCCGCAAATAATTAATGCTGTAGCAAAATATGTTGGGGTTGATGCTACTGCCAACCAGTTTCTGCAGCAGGTTGGTTTAAGTCTTGATGATATTTTAAATGCATTTAAAGGAAATTTTGGAGTGATATTTTCCGATTTTGGCATGAGCGCAAGACCGAATGAATTTTCTCCCGGAGATTCTATTAAAATGCCTACCGCAAAACTTGTAATAAATGCAGAGATCGGTGATAAAAAATCTTACGATAAGGTTACTGCGGCTTTAGCATCTAAGGGACTGATGGTAAATCAAAACGGGCAATATGTTTTTTCTCAGATGGGAAATTTTGCAATGAGTACTGATGATAAAAATTTGATCATTGCATCAGATGCAAATTTATTGCAGGAGTATAAAACAGGCAGCACAGGCAAAGCAAATGTGCCTTCTGAAATAGAAAATAAAAGTAAAGGAACTGCCATTGCTTTATACATTGATGTAAATTCAATTTTAAAATCAATTCCTTCTTCATCTCCTGAAAGTCAGGCTGTGCTTGCATCCGCGCAGCAAACATTTAAAGATGTACTTGGCACAAGCAGCAATTATGATGGTAAAGGAGTAGAACAATATTTGCAGCTTCGAACAATGAATGATAAAGAAAATAGCTTGGCTTCATTTATAAAATTTGCTACACAAGCAGCGAAGCAGGAAACTGCAAAAGAAAACGATGCGCAGTTTTCATCTCCTTCAACAAAAGATTCATCTACACAATAATTTTCAATCTGTTACTTGTAAAATTTTCAAGGATTTATTGCTGATGCAGATTGAATTAAAAAATATTGTTCCAATTCCTTTAAAAGAAAAATTTATTCAGCGTGGCTCAGACATTTGGAATAATAATGTTGTGTTCAATCAAGGCGAATGGATAAAAATAAAAGCGCCAAGCGGCACCGGTAAAACAACTCTTATACATACTTTATATAAGTTGCGCGATGATTACGAAGGAAAAGTTTTGTGGGATAAAACTGATCTGAAAAATATTTCTGTAGAAAAATTAGCAAGCCTTCGTCAACAAAATGTAAGCATAATTTTTCAGGATTTAAGATTATTTCCAAACCTAACAGCAAGAGAAAATATAGAGTTGAAACGCGTTTTGCAAAAACCATTTTACGGGAAAGATAAGATTGATGAAATGGCTGAAACGCTTGGTATTACAGGCATTTTGGAGCAGCGTGCAGGTTTATGCAGTTATGGCGAGCAACAAAGAATAGCAATAATAAGGGCATTGATGCAACCATTTGCTTGGGTATTAATGGATGAACCTTTCAGTCATCTTGATCTAAAAAATATTTCAAAAGCAACAACGCTTATAGAAGCAGAATGTAAAAAAAGAAACGCAGGTTTTGTATTAACTGATTTGGATGAAGATGAACATTTTGAGTATTCAAGAGTTTTGAATTTGTAAGTATTATCAATGGTGAATAGAATTACAGAACGTACAAGAGTGCGACGCAACGGCATTTTAATAGTGTTTCAAAAGTCTGGCTCATAAAGAAAAAAGATCGAAGGAAAAGTCTTTTATGTTGAATGAACTTTTAAAAAAATTAATTAAAGCAAGTGCAGGAAGAAGCCGTTTTATTTTGGCAGTCGTTGGGCTGTCAATCGCGCTGCTGTTGATTTTAAGTGCAGTGCAATTGCAGAGTGATTATAATGATTTATTACATGGAAAAACAAACCAGGATAGCATTGCGAATTTTTTATTGATAAATAAAATTGTAAATGATAAAACAATTGGTGCAACAGCTTTGAGCGATGCTGAAATTGCGGATCTGAAAAAACAACCTTTTGTTGATGCAGTTGGCGTGCTTACGCCAAGCCGTTTTAAAGTTGGTGCGAGCGGAAATGCGGAAATTCCTTTTTTCACCGATCTGTTTTTTGAAAGTGTACCAGACGAATTTATTGATGTAAAAAGTAATGATTGGAAATGGGATGATAATTCACAATTCATTCCGATGATCGTTCCAAATATGTTTTTGGATATGTATAATTTTGGCTTTGCTGCTTCGCAAAATCTGCCGCAACTATCGCAGCAACTGGTTATGAATTTGCCGCTGAACATTACGATACAAACTCCAAACGGTCCTTTTCATATTTATGGGAAAGTGGTTGGTTTCAGTGATCGCATTTCGTCCGTTTTAGTGCCCCAACAATTTATGGATTGGGCAAATACAAAGTTCGGAACAGATAAAAATGCAAATCCTTCACGTGTTGTAATTAAAACTGAAGATGCCGGAAACCCTTTACTGGTGCAGTATTTGAAAGATCATGGACTAACAACAGATGCAGATAAAACCCGCTTTAGCAAGTACAGGCAAATTGTAAACATGGTCGTAAATATTTCGTGGCTCACCGGTGCAGTAATGTTGCTTTTTGCTTTGTTGATATTTACTTTATTCATTCAACTTACCATTGCTGCATGTAAAGAAGAGATCGTTTTATTAATAACACTTGGTGCTGCGCCAAAACAATTATATAGTTTTTTAATGAAGCAATTTTTTCCATCAAATGCCATCATTACTATGATCGTATTGGTGATACTCGCATTGCTTCAATTTAGTTTAGCGCAATTCTTAACCAATCAAAATATGTATGTGAATTCCTATCTGTCTCTTTATACAATTATTTCTGCAATAGTAATTTTACTTGTGTTATTTGTAGTGAACAGTACCACTGTAAAAAAATATATTAGTCAAAATTAAGTGCAGCGTTTCTGCTAATTTTGCCCAACTCAAAAAAGAAATATGTCAGTTTTGGTGAATAAAAATTCGCTCGTTATTGTGCAGGGTTTTACAGGAACGGAAGGCACATTTCATGCGACCCAAATGATTGATTACGGAACAAAAGTTGTCGGCGGGGTTACTCCGGGTAAAGGCGGAACAAAACATTTGGATAAGCCTGTGTTTAATACTGTTGCTGCTGCAGTGAAACAAACAAATGCAAATATCAGTATTATTTTTGTTCCGCCTGCATTCGCAGCCGATGCAATTATGGAAGCTGCTGACGCAGGAATTGCTTTGGTGGTGTGCATTACAGAAGGAATTCCTGTGCAGGATATGGTTAAGGTTAAAAATTATTTACAGGAAAAAAATACAAAATTAATCGGACCAAATTGTCCAGGCGTAATAACTGCAGGAGAAGCAAAAGTTGGCATTATGCCGGGATTTATTTTTAAAGCAGGTAGAATTGGTATTGTGTCAAAATCAGGAACTTTGACTTATGAAGCAGCAGACCAGGTTGTAAAAGCAGGTCTTGGAATAAGCACTGCCATTGGCATTGGCGGCGACCCGATTATTGGCACAACAACAAAACAGGCAGTCGAACTTTTAATGAATGATAAAGAAACTGATGGCATAGTAATGATCGGTGAAATTGGTGGTGGCATGGAAGCTGAAGCCGCAAGATGGATAAAAGAAAAAGGTACAAAACCGGTTGTTGGTTTTATTGCCGGGCAAACTGCACCTGCGGGAAGAAGAATGGGACATGCCGGCGCAATAATCGGTGGCGCTGATGATACCGCTGCAGCAAAAATGAAAATACTTTCAGAATGTGGCGTGCATGTAGTTGCAAGCCCCGCAGACATTGGCAAAACAATGGCAGAGGTTATAAAAAAATAATTTTCGAACAAAATTTTTTTAATGCTTTTATAATCTCTAAGCAGCAGCAACAATTTCTGAGCTGCTGTCTAAATAGTTTTATTTCATTGGGGGAAAAAAGCTTACGGTGGTACTGTAGGCTTTTTTCATGCAGGTATGTTTTCTTTGCTGCATGGAAGTTGATTATTTGATTATTGGTCAGGGCATTTGCGGCACATTTCTCAGTTATGAATTATTAAAAGCCGGAAAGAAAATTATTGTTATTGATGAGCCACAAAATTTCACCGCATCTAAAGTTGCAAGTGGTATTATAAATCCTGTTACAGGAAGAAGAATTGTAAAAACCTGGTTAATTGATGAGTTGCTTCCGTTTGCATTTAAATCTTATCGTGCAATAGAAATTGCATTAAATACTTCACTAATAACTGAATGCAGTGTATTCGATTTTCATCCCTCGCTGCAAATGAAAACCACTTTTCTTGAGCGGATGAATGAAGCAGCAGCTTACCTGCATACAACTAATGAAAGTCAATGGCAGCAATACTTTCACTTCAATTATGGCATTGGAGAAATTAAAACGTGTTTATTAATTGATCTTCAAAAACTTTTATTTGAATGGAGAAAAAAATTAAGAAAAGAAAATATTTTAATAGAAGAGAAATTCAACTTTTCAGAATTTTTTATCAATCAATCTGAACTTATTTCTTACAAAAATATCATTACAAAAAAAATAATTTTCTGCGAAGGTATTGAAGCATTTCAAAATCCGTATTTCAAAATGCTGCCGTTTGTACGCACAAAAGGCGAAGCATTAATTGCAGAAATTCCCGATCTTCCTTATCAAAATATTTACAAACAAGGGATTAATATTGTTCCGTGGAAAGATGGTTTGTTTTGGATCGGCTCAAGTTATGAATGGACTTATGCTGATACAAAACCAACAGAATTATTTAAGAGAAAAATGGAGCATCAATTGAATCATTGGCTTAAAATTTCTTACAAAATCATTGATCATTTAGCTTCTGAAAGGCCTGCCAATGTTGAGCGTAGACCATTTGTTGGCTTGCATCCAATTCATAAAACTATTGGAATTTTAAACGGTATGGGAACAAAAGGCTGCTCACTTGCTCCGTATTTCGCATCGCAACTTACATCTTATTTAATAAAAAATATTCCAATAAATCCTTTGGCTGATGTAAATCGTTTTGAAAAAATATTGAGCAAATATTAATCTCTAAAAAATGAATAACAGGCAATTTTTTTTACAACATATTGCACAAACATCCAACGAACCTATTGGGCTTGAAATAGTAAAAGCGAAAGGAATTTATCAATATGATGTAAATGGAAAAAAATATATTGACGGCATCTCAGGATTTAATGTTGCTAATATTGGTCACAGCAATTCAAAAGTTATAAAAGCAATACAAAAGCAGTCGGAACAATATATGCACACAATAGTTTATGGTGAGTTTATTCAATCGCCGCAAGTGAATTATGCGAAATTGCTTATTGAAAATTTACCTAAAAATCTTAACTGTGTTTATTTCACAAATAGTGGTGCAGAAGCAACGGAAGGCGCAATGAAACTTGCGAAAAGAGCAACAAACAGATCAAAAATAATTGCCTTTAATAAAAGCTACCATGGCAGCACGCAAGGCGCGTTAAGCCTGATCGGAGATGAATATTGGCGCAACTCTTTCAGACCATTATTGCCTGAAATTTATCATTATGATTATGGAAGTGATGAAGCGATAAATTCAATTGATGAGAATACTGCGTGTATAATTTTAGAAACTGTGCAGGCAGAAAGCGGCGTGATAAAACCTACCAAAAACTGGTTACAAAACATCCGTAAAAAATGTGATCAACATAAAGCATTATTAATTTTTGATGAAATACAATGCGGCTTTGGAAGAACGGGGTCATTGTTTGCCTTTCAGCAATTTAATCTTGTGCCCGATATTTTATTACTTGGAAAAGCGCTTGGCGGCGGCATGCCATTAGGTGCTTTTATAAGTGATAAAAAATTGATGGAAAAATTATCGAACGATCCGGTTTTGGGGCACATCACTACATTTGGTGGCAATGCGGTTTCCTGTGCAGCAGGAAAAGCAGCAATGAAATTTCTTTTGAAAAAAAATTTAATTTCTTCTGTAAAAGAAAAAGAAAAAATATTGCTTAAACATCTTATTCATCCAAAAATAAAATCTGTAAATGCTAGTGGGCTTTGGGCTTCAATAGAGTTTGAAAATTTTGAAATAAATAAAAAAATAATCCAACGATGCATAAAAAATGGATTGATAACAGATTGGTTTTTGTTTGCACCAGCCTGTCTTCGAATTGCGCCACCATTAATTATTACTGAAAAAGTTTTGATTGAAACATGCGGAATAATTAAACAATCAATTGACGATGCGATTAGATAATTAATCCTTCAAAATCTTTTAAGACTACTTTTAAAACGTATAATATTGTCCACAAATTTATTTGTTCATTTTCGCGAGAATGTTAATTAAAAAACTAAACAGATATTGACAGGAAAATAAATAAAAAATGGTACAATAAATGCAGAGGTTGATAAACATTAACTCACAAAAATTAATACTTATGTCAAGCAGTAAATTTTTAACAGGCGTTATTTTAGGTGCAGCCGCAGGAGTTGCAATTGCTTTATTTGTACAAAGCGATAAAGGACAAGAATGGGTTGATAATGTAAAAGACGCGGCAGGAGATGCAACTGACAAAATAAAATCAAAACTCAGCGATCTTCAGGACGAAGTTGCAGCTCTTGTAAAAAAAGGAAAAAAATATGGAAGCGGGTTCGAATCTAAAGCTCAAGAATCGTTTCAGTAAAGCCTTATTATGACCAATAATGAAAACTTTTTTACCGAATCTAAAATAAAGCTCGAAGAATATATTCATGAAAGAATATTGCTTTTAAAATTACAGGTACTTGAAAAGGTTTCTAAAATCATTGCAGGTTTGTTTTCAGGCCTGCTTATGATTTTATTTATCTTTTTTATTCTTTTGTTCCTGAGTATTATGGGTGGTTATTTTTTTGCTGATCTTACCGGAAGTCTTGTTTATGGCTTTGGAATAATTGCAGGAATTTATATCGTTTTGTTTTTAATTCTACTTGCGATTAAAAATAAAATTATCGACGTTAAGATCACCAATTTTGTGATTGATATTTTCTTCGACAAAAATGAGATTAAAGATGAATCGAAATAATGTACATACTGTTTCGCACATCAGCAGTATGAAGGAATTGAAGAATGAAATTTTAATACTAAAATTAAAATTAAGAAGCAGGGAAATAGACCTCGAAGAAAGAGCAAAAAAAATTCCGCAGGAAGCCCTGAAAGTTGGCACAGCCGCAATAATTCCTGCATTTATCAAAAGGGCCGCCCCGCCGGGAGTTGGAAGTATTTTTCAAATAGTCAGAAATATCTTATCAAACAAAACTAAAAGCCAGGATTCGACTGTAAAATCGCAAGTAATTTCAGGCGTAAAAAAAGTAGGCGCCATCGCTGCGATAAAAGGGATTTATTCTTTTATTAAAAAAAGAAAGAAAAAACGCGCTCAGGAAAAACTTTTGAAGAAAGTTTAATTTTCTACTTTTATCATCATGGATATAAAGTGGAAATGTAATTCATTCAATCATCTTTCACCAGAAGAATTATACAATATTTTAAAATTACGAAGCCAGGTTTTTGTAGTAGAGCAAAACTGCGTGTTCTTAGATCTGGATGATAAAGACCAGCAATCCTATCATTTAACCGGATGGAATGAAAATGAACTTCTTGCTTATGCAAGATTGTTGCCTCCGGGCTTGGTATTCGAAGAAATTTCAATCGGTCGTGTTGTGGTTTCTCCCTTTCACAGAAAATTTGGATTTGGAAAACTTTTAATGCAACAAGCTATAGATCAATGCTATCATTTGTTTGGAAATCAACCAATAAAAATTGGCGCACAACTTTATTTAAAAACTTTTTACGAATTTTTCTCGTTTGTACCACAAGGTAAAATATATTTGGAAGATAATATTGAACATATAGAAATGAAGTTAATAAAGGCTTAATCTAATCTTTACCAAATAAATTTTAATTTGCAGACGTTTTATAGGTTGAAATCTTCCGGCGTAATGAATTCCAAAACAGTTTTATTATATTTTAATTTCGTTTTGCTTATCTCATTTTCATCTGTAATTGTACATGCACAGCAAGAAGACAATGGGATATCCGATGTATTTAATAAACCTGAAATAGGTATAACGCTCGGAGCAAATAATTTTTTGGGAGATCTTGGCGGAAATGTTGGTAAAGGCGAGCCTTTTTTAAAAGATTATACCTGGCAAACCCTGCGTCCCTTAGTTGGTGCATCTATAGCTTTTTATCCGCAAAATTGGTATCAATTAAAAGTTGGTTTTAATTATACTTCAGTTGATGGTGCAGATAGTTTGATACCACCAACAACCGATCTTGCTCGTTGGAGAATTTATAGAAATTTAAGTTTCAATTCTCATATTTGGGAAGCATATTTTACAGGTCAGGTTTATCCAATTACTTTTTTTGATCCTGCCTATACAGTTCATCGGTTAAGCCCTTTTTTAGAATTTGGAATTGGTATTTTCCATTTCAATCCTACAACACAATTAGATGGGCAAACTGTTTATTTACAGCCACTAGATTTGGAAGGGCAAACTTTTGCTGAATATCCTGATCGTAAACAGTTTAAACTTCTGCAGGTTTATTTGCCGGTTTCTATTGGCATTAAATATTATTTGAGTGATAAACTTTCAATTTCAGGAGGCATAGAATTTAGAAAAACATTTACCGACTATATTGATGATGTTAGTACAAGTTATATTGATCCATCTTTATTTGCAAAATATTTATCCCCGAGTCAGGCAATACTTGCAGAACAATTATATTCGAGGTCACTTCGCCCTGAGAAAGTAAAACCGGGCGTTTTAAGAGCTTTCAGCACTGCCGATGATACTTACACTACTGTTTTTATAACATTAAATTTGGTAGTTGGCGGCTTCAGAAATTTTTACTATGGTGGTCATGACAGAAGCAGGGATGGGCAACTCTATAGATAATTTATTTTATAAAATATTCTCCTTTTAAATAAGTTATAGCTTTGCCTGTCATTAATACGCGATCATCCTTTAACTCACAATCAACATAACCTTTTCGACCTGATAATTGAATTGCTTTTAAAATATTTTTATTCAATTTTTTCGACCAATAAGGTGTCAATGTTGTATGTGCAGAACCCGTTACAGGATCCTCATTTATGCCGCTTTGCGGAAAAAAGCAACGCGAAACAAAATCAACATCATCACCTTTTGCAGTCGTTATTATACCTCTGGATTTTACCTTTTTAAGTATATTAAAATCCGGATCTAATTTTTCAATATCCGATTGACTTTGTAGTACAACCACATAATCAAAAATTGATTTTAATACCAAGCCATCTTCAATTCCTAAGCCTTCAAATAAACCTTCAGGAATCTCCGTAACAGGTGCTGCTTCATTAGCTGGAAAGTCAAGCGTGTACTCACTTTCAGCTCTTTTTGACACTTTTAAAATTCCACTCAATGAATTAAATTTAAGTTCATTTTCTTTATAATTTAATTCTGTATAAAATACATGCGCGCTTGCAAGCGTGGCATGTCCGCAAAGCTTCACTTCAACAGTCGGGGTAAACCATCTTATTTTATAATACTCATTTTCTTTTACAAAAAAAACTGTTTCTGCGAGATTATTTTCCAGTGCAATATTTTGCATAGTTTCATCTGGCAACCATTCTTCCAAGGGACAAACTGCTGCAGGATTTCCACCAAATAATTTATTTGTAAAAGCATCAACTTGATATACAGGAAATGTATTCATTAAAAAAAATTTAGAAATAAATTTTTATGATCTTAAAGGCTCCGTCGTTAAATTTTCTTCAACCCAAATATTTTTTTCTTTAAAAGCTTCCCTTGGTTTTAAACCAAGTAATTGAAACATGGCATTATCTTCATCAAAACTTGGATTAGGCGTAGTTAATAATTTATCTCCCGCAAAAATAGAATTTGCACCAGCTAAAAAACACAATGCCTGTTCTGCAATACTCATCTCCGTTCTGCCGGCACTCAAGCGCACCATAGCTTTTGGCATAAGTATGCGGGCAGTTGCTATCATGCGAATCATATCCCACACATCTGTTTTTATATTATTTTCAAGTGGCGTTCCTTTAATCGCAACAAGCGAATTGATTGGCACACTTTCCGGATGCTGCGGCATTGTTGATAAAGTATGCAGCATTTTTATTCGGTCTTCATGTGTTTCACCCAAACCGATGATGCCGCCACAACACACGCTGACACCAGCTTTGCGCACATTATCCAATGTATTCAAACGATCTTCGTAAGTGCGTGTTGAAATTATTTCTGTATAATGTTCTTTGCTTGTATCAAGGTTATGATTGTATGCATACAATCCTGCTTCTGCTAATTTATGTGCCTGATCTTCTGTAAGCATACCGAGCGTGCAACAAACTTCCATGCCCATTTCATTTACACCTTTCACCATGTCGAGCACGCGGTCAAAGTCACGATTGTCTCTCACTTCACGCCATGCAGCGCCCATGCAAAACCTTGTGCTGCCTACATCTTTTGCCTTTTGCGCATATTGCAATACTTCATCTTTCTGCATTAATGCATGTACATTAACACCTGTATTATAGCGTGCTGCTTGTGGACAATAAGCACAATCTTCAGTGCATCCACCGGTTTTTATACTTAATAATGTACATACCTGAACTTCAGCAGTATTATTATATTTTCTATGAAGATTTGCTGCGCGAAATACAAGTTCAAGAAGCGGCATATTATAAATTTCATTCACTTCATCAAGCGACCAATCGTTTCTCAAAAAATTATTCATCACGAAAATTTTTATCCAAAAAAATCATTTCTTTCCCAATCTAAAATTCCATCCAAGTTTGGCTTCTACCCAACCTGATGTTCCATCTGGTTTTGGCTCATTAAAAATATCGAACACAATACCAAATTCAAAATTTTTCAAATTGGTTCCAACACCAACATCTGCGGCAAATCTAATTGTTGAAGGTGTTGCCGTTTCTTTTGTAGGCAAGCTGTTATTGACAAACCCAGCTCCTGCATTTAAGGTTAAAAACAAATCCTTTCTTAAAAAATATTGCCTTACACCAACCTTTAACGGAACATAACTTTCATTTTGAAAAGAATCTTTCGCTTCGCAGGAAAGATAACCGGCACTTGCTATAAAATAAGTATTTGCGGCGCCTACTCCAAACCCCAATTCTCCGCCAATCGTTGAATTATATGTATTTTTTGTACTTGCATCAACAGGAAAACCATCTATTACATGAACAAAAATAAATGAGTTTTGAATGTGAGAATTTTGAGCTTTAATTGAAGAAATAAAAGTAATACCAAACGCAGCAGGTAGAATTAAAAATTTTTTAGAAAAAGATCTTTTCATTGTTTAGTTTTTTAAAGCATACTAAAATAAGATTATGCACTTGCGTCTCAATAAGTAAATTGCGTTGTAAAAATATAGATTTTGTTGGCATGTTATCTAAAAAAACGCAATACGCTTTTAAAGCTCTGATGCATTTAGCACAAAAGCAAAATGAAGGTCCAATATTGATTTCTGATATTGCAACATCTAAAAAAATTCCTTTAAAATTTCTTGAAAATATTTTATTGGAATTAAAAAATGAAGGAATTCTAGCAAGCAAAAAAGGAAAAGGCGGCGGATATTTATTGGCAAAAGAAGCAGATAAAATTTTGCTGGCAGATGTGTTGCGATTGGTTGATGGACCCATTGCGCCCTTGCCTTGCGTGAGTTTACATTTCTACAAAAGATGTATGGATTGCAATGAAGAATATTGCGGCTTGAACCGTGTGATGATAATGGTGAGAGATGCAAACCTTGCAATTCTTGAAAACAAAACGGTTGCAGATATTGCGTGGTAATTATTTTTTTATATTGTCAATCATATCTTTCGTCATTTTTTCTAAATCATATTCTGCTTTCCAACCCCAATCTTTTTTTGCAACCGTATCATCAATACTTTGCGGCCAACTGTCTGCAATTATTTGACGATAATCAGGCTTGTATGAAATCTTAAAGCCGGGAATATATTTTTTTATTTCAGCACTAATTTCTTTGGGTGAAAAACTAACACCGGAAATATTATAAGACGTACGCACAGAAATTTTATCAGCCGGAGCTTCCATTAATTCAAGCGTAGCGCGAATGGCATCAGGCATATACATCATTGGCAAATAAGTTTTTTCTTTTAAAAAACATTCATATTTTTTATGCTCGATCGCTTCATTAAAAATCTCAACAGCATAATCTGTTGTGCCACCGCCGGGCTCACTTTTATAACTTATCAATCCGGGGTATCGCAAACTTCTTACATCAACTTTAAAACGATTATTAAAATAATTACACCAAAACTCGCCTGCATATTTGCTAATGCCATAAACAGTTACAGGCTCTATCACTGTTTGTTGCGGACAATTTTGTTTTGGTGATGTTGGTCCAAAAACTGCGATGCTGCTTGGCCAATATATTTTTTTTAATTTTTCTTCGCGGGCAATATCAAGTACATTCAATAAGCCCTGCATATTTAAGTTCCATGCAAGATTTGGATTTTTTTCTGCTGTCGCAGAAAGAATTGCAGCGAGCAAATATATCTGCGTAATATTTTGACGGATCACCTGCACATGCAGCATTTCTTTATTCATCACATCAAGCGAAACGTATGGACCGCTTCCTTTAAGCAATTCATTTTCTTCCCGCAAATCTGAAGCAACAACATTTGCATTACCATAAATTTTTCTCAAAGCAAGTGTTAGCTCCACGCCTATTTGGCCGCTTGCACCTATCACAAGTATTTTTTCTTTTTGCATAGCAATCATTAAAGTATATAAAAGTAAGCGTTAAATTAAAATTCCAAGATTGAGTCTAATTGCAATAATCTTTAAACATTTTATTCATTGTATTTTTGATGAATGAAAATTTATTTAGAAGAAATATTTGCACAACAATCTTATGATGAAAAAAGTTTTTTTCTCATTGCAGGTCCTTGCGTTGTAGAAAGTGAAGCGCTCTTAAATGAAGTGGCAGCAAAGGTTTCATCAATTTGTAAAAGGTTGTCCATACCTTATATTTTCAAATCATCTTATAGAAAAGCAAACAGAACGAGCGCAAATTCGTTCACAGGAATTGGTGATGAAAATGCTTTGCAGCTCGTAAAAAAAACAGGCAAAAAATTTCAATTGCCAACCACTTCAGACATACATGCGCATGACGAAGCCGCACCCGCAGCAAAGTATGTGGATGTATTGCAAATACCTGCATTTCTTTGCAGGCAAACAGATCTGCTTATTGCCGCAGCGCAAACAAACAAGATTATCAATGTAAAAAAAGGGCAATTTTTAAGCGGCGATGCAATGAAGTTTGCAGTTGATAAAATAAAAAAAGCAGGCAACAACAAAATTATTTTAACTGAAAGAGGAACAACTTTTGGTTACCAGGATTTGGTGGTTGACTATAGAAATATTCCCATCATGCAGCAGTTTGATGTGCCTGTTGTTGTTGATTGCACGCATAGTTTGCAACAGCCAAATCAATCATCAGGAATTACTGGCGGAAACCCTGGAATGATTGCTACCATTGCAAAAGCCGCGATTGCAGCTGGTGCAGATGGCTTGTTTATTGAAACTCATCCTAATCCAAAAGAGGCTTTAAGTGATGGCGCAAATATGCTGCAATTAGAATTGCTCGAGCCCTTGCTTGAGCAGCTGGTGAAAATAAAAAAAGCTGTTACAAATAAAAAATTCTTATGACCTTGTAAAAATCTCTTCACCGCGTTTTAAAGATTGTTCTTTTATTTTAATAATGTTTTTTGGAAGCACATTAAATGTTTTTTTAAAGGCAGCCGCAAAGTGTCCAAGATTAGTGTAGCCAACCATTCTGCCAACTTCAGCAGTTGAATATTTATTTTCAAGCAATAAATTCTTTGCATGCATCATCCTGTTTTTTTGATAATATTCATATATCGGCATACTATACAAAGCTTTAAAATTTATTTTTAGTTTTGTAGGACTCATCGCGCAAAGCCTTGACAGCACTTCGATTTTCGGAGGATCTTTATCAAAATTTTTTATCAGCAATGCTTCAACTTTCATTAACCTGGATATTTCTTCTTCACTAAGTTTTATACCGATTTTATTTTGTGATTTTTGAAAAAAATTCTTTATAAACCTTTCTATCAGAAGCATGATTCTGTTTTGAATAAAAAGATCTGCAAAAGGATGCTCAATTTTTTCCAGTATCAATTCATTCAAAATAATGCGATAGTTATTATTAAGCGGCTCAATTTTTTTATCACGAAAATATTCAGAGAAATACATACTTATAAAATTATCAGCAACATCATTTTCAATTATTTTCAGCAAATGTTTTTTCTCAAATAAAATTCTGCAAATCCGCAGCCTGCAATGTTTTGGAAATAAAATTTCAGAACCTAAAAAGGTATTAGAAAGAAAGGCGGCACTTTTTCTTATTCCTTCAGACGAAATTATTTTTTCGTTTTCATTTTCGAAATCAGCTTCGTGAAAATGTAATATTAAATAAGACTCTTCCTCTGCAACCCGTTCCAGCAGCATATCTTCATGCGAACAAATATCGGCGGCAAAAAAAGAAATGCCATCTTCAAAATCTTCAGACCAAATATATCCTTCGCCAAAAGCAGCAGGAATTTTAAGAAAATTATTTTTTACTTTGCTATGCGTGTTTGCAGCAAATACTTCTACAAGATTTGAATATTTTATTCCTTTGTAAATTATTTTTTTCAAAAAAGAATATTTTTCTTATCAGGTAATTTGATGCGGCGATTGATCAAACGCTTTTGCAAACGCTTTGGCAAAATTGGTAAAATTCGAGAATCCCAATTCTTCGCTCACATGCTTTGGCGTATATTTTTTTGAAATAAGCATTGCCTTTGCTTTATTCATTTTATGTTTTTGATAATAGGCAAAAACGGGCAAGCCAAACATCTCTTTAAAAGATGCATGAAATTTTGAAGGACTCATTGCTGCCATGCGCGAAAGTTTTTTTAGATCAGGCATTTCAGAAAAATCTTTGAGCAATTCTGCTTCCACTATTTTTAAAGTTGCAATTTCCTCTGCTGAAATTTTTAAGCTGAAATGTGCATCCGTCATTTTCATATAAAGTCGTGTGAAGAATCGCTCCAGCAGCAGCATTGCTCGGTTTTTAATTATGAAAGCATCGAATCTTTTATCTTCATTTGTTGTGGCTTCGTGTACAAGCAAACGATATTCAGAATCCATTTGCTCGTAAATAAAAGTGCCCATATTGGCAGATAAATATTTCAATAAATCTTCGCCCTGTTGTTTTGTAAAAAAATTTTGCAGCCATTTTTTTTCAAAAAGAAGTGAAAAAACTTTTACGTGCGATCGTGCAGTTTGAAAAAAAAGATGGTCATTATTTATTCCTGATAATATCACCGCAGATTTTGATAAAGGTTGCGAGGCAGATTGCACAACCACTTCTTCAAACCTCAATAAGAAAAATTCTTTGCTATTTTTTTTTCTTGTCAGCAAAAGATCTTCTTTCAAAATATAATCAGAACAAAAAACCTGCAAGCCATTTGATAAAATAAAAACACTGATAGATCCGCTGCCAATTTTCTCAGGAAGTAAAATTTTATTGTCAGTTACCTTTGTGCCGAAAGCACGCGCATAATGTTTTATTAATTCGGTGTAATTAGTTTGGTTATAGTCAAATTTTATCAAAGCGATACAGTCAATATTTATAAATATTTCAGCGGATTGCGGCGGCCAAAAAGAATATACTTTTTTATGTTCATCCAAAAAGCCATGATCATATAAACAATTATTGGCGAGCCAACTGTAAGAAACGAAATATAAATAAACCACATTCTTATCCGCGATGTTGCAATGCCTAATTTTTCACCAATCGCAGTGCAGACACCGAACGCCTGCCATTCAATAAAAAATTTAAGCTTCTTCATTCATGCAATTTAAAAATTAGTTTCAATATTCTTCTAAACCATTTTTTAAACCCTTCGTTTTGTTGTAAATTCGCGCATATTTTAATACGTATTTAATTTTTTTGTGAGCCATGGTTAAGAATAGATATTTGGCTTTCGTTGCGTCGCACTCTTGTACGTTCTTCAAGTCTATTGAGCAGGCCCATTATATTTTATTAAATACTTTTTTACCAATTCATAAATACAAAAGTTATGGCATTTGATATTGAGATGATTAAAAGTTTATACGCTGCAATGCCCGCAAAGATTGATGTTGCGCGTAAAGTTCTTGGCAGGCAACTGACTCTTTCAGAAAAAATTCTTTATGCACATTTACATTCGGCACAACAAATAGAAGCTTTTGAGCGCGGCAAAAATTATGTTGATTTTGCTCCTGATCGTGTAGCCATGCAGGATGCAACTGCACAAATGGCCTTATTGCAATTTATGCAGGCAGGCAGACCAAAAGTTGCTGTGCCATCAACCGTACATTGCGACCATTTAATACAGGCAAAAGTTGGTGCATCAGAAGATCTTCACACTGCACTTGATGTAAACAAAGAGGTCTATGATTTTCTTTCTTCTGTTTCAAATAAATATGGTATTGGCTTTTGGAAACCTGGCGCAGGAATTATTCACCAGGTGGTTTTAGAAAATTATGCATTTCCCGGCGGCATGATGATTGGCACAGATTCACACACGCCAAATGCAGGCGGGCTGGGCATGATAGCGATTGGTGTTGGTGGCGCAGATGCCTGCGATGTAATGGCAGGATTGCCATGGGAATTAAAATCGCCAAAGTTGATTGGTGTAAAACTCACTGGAAAAATGAGCGGTTGGACCAGTGCAAAAGATATCATTCTTTGGGTTGCCGGACAGTTAACTGTAAAAGGCGGAACAGGCGCCATTGTTGAATATTTTGGCGAAGGCGCCGACAGCTTAAGTGCGACAGGCAAAGGCACCATTTGTAATATGGGAGCAGAGATTGGTGCGACTTGCAGCTTATTTACTTATGATGAAAAAATGAGTGAATACTTAAAAGCGACAGCACGCGAAGATGTTGCCTTATTGGCTGATGGAATGAAAGAGCATTTACGTCCCGATGAAGATGTATTTGCAAATCCTGAAAAATATTACGATCAATTATTAGAGCTTGATCTAAACCAATTAGAGCCTTACGTGAACGGACCTTTCACGCCGGATCTTGCGTGGCCAATAAGCAAATTTGCAGATGCAGTGAAAACAAATAATTGGCCTGAAAAATTAGAAGTTGCATTGATAGGCTCCTGCACCAATTCTTCTTACGAAGATATTTCCCGCTCGGCATCTGTAGCCAAACAGGCTGTGGATAAGGGTTTCAAGGCACGCTCAGAATTTACAGTAACTCCCGGAAGCGAGCAAGTCCGGTTTACTATTGAGCGTGATGGTTTGCTTGAAACCTTTGAACAAATTGGCGGCGTTGTTCTTGCCAATGCCTGCGGTCCATGCATCGGCCAATGGGCAAGACACATTGATGATCCGAACAGAAAAAATTCTATCATCACTTCTTTCAATAGAAACTTTGCGAAAAGAAATGACGGGCTTTCTTCAACCCATGCCTTTGTAGCTTCTCCTGAAATCGTTACTGCATTTGCATTGTCAGGTCATCTTAGTTTCAATCCATTAACCGATAAATTAAAAACAGATAATGGCGAAGAAATTTTATTAGAAGAACCTTCCGGTTTTGAGCTTCCTCCAAAAGGCTTCCAGGTTGATGATCCTGGTTTTCAGGCACCAGCTGCCGATGGAAGCGCCATCAAAGTTGCTGTGGCTTCTGATTCTACACGTTTGCAATTGCTTGCTCCTTTTGCACCTTGGGAACGTTCAGATATTAAAGGTTTGAAATTATTAATCAAGGCAAAAGGGAAATGCACCACTGACCATATTTCTATGGCGGGTCCATGGTTAAAATATCGCGGACATCTTGATAATATTTCCAACAACATGCTGATCGGTGCAGTGAATTATTTTAATGAAAAAACTGATTCTGTAAAAAATCAACTAACAGGAGAATATGGCTCTGTGCCTGCAACACAGCGTGCTTATAAAGCTGCAGGTATTGGAAGCATTGTGGTTGGTGATGAAAATTATGGCGAGGGAAGTTCCCGCGAACATGCTGCGATGGAACCAAGATTTTTAGGCGTTCGCGCTATTTTGGTAAAATCATTTGCACGCATTCATGAAACAAATTTAAAGAAACAGGGAATGCTCGCGCTGACCTTTGCAAATAAAGAAGACTACGATAAAGTTTTGGAAGATGATACGATTGATATTGACGGCTTAACAGATTTTTTGCCAGGCAAACCACTTACTGTGATCTTGCATCATAAAGATGGAACAATTGATTCCATTTTTGTAAATCATACTTACAACGAACACCAAATAGAATGGTTTAAAGCAGGTGGCGCATTAAATATTATAAGAAAAAAGTTTGCAGATAGTTTGAGATAGTAATGCCAATTTTAGTAGATTTTAATTTTCTGAATTTCTTTTTTTTATTATTTTAGATTCCAGTAAAAAAAATTTATGAAAATCTTTATTCTATCTTTTTTCGCGTTATCAATTTGCTTTTCATGTACCAAAGAAAATCAAACAGCTATAAACGTAAACACAGAAAATTCTTCCGCAATTGATCAGTCAAAAACCTCATGCACTGCTAATTTAGAAGATGTAGAAAATATACAAATATTTCCTCCTGACAATGCATGGAATGAAGATATTTCAAATCAACCGGTAGATCCGTATAGTGATTCTATAATTGGTCAATTTGCATCATCAGACTTACATGCCGATTTTGGAAGTGATAGTTCATTCGGCATTCCTTATACAGCGGTATGCGGTTCGCAAAAAAAATACAAGGTTGAGTTTGAAGATAAACCCGAAAGCGATGGAGGTCCTTATGCTATACCACTAACTGCGCCTATTGAAGGCAATGGCACCGGGGATGCAGTTGTTATTTCAGTTGATGTTGATAACGGCATTTTGTATGAATTATTTGGCGCTACACCAGATACTGTTAATAAAAGATGGGACGCTTACTCAGGAGCAATTTTTAATTTGAACAGCGATTCTTTGAGGCATAAAAACAGAATAGCAGCTGATGCATCCGGGTTGCCTATTTTACCGGGATTAGTGCGATACGATGAACTGGCAAAAGGTGTAATTGACCATGCAATAAGATTTACTCTAAGTCGCAATGTTGTTTATCCCAAATCATATATAGCACCAGCAACAGATGGTGCAGAAGACGTTACCGGCAAATGGCATTATTCTTTGCCATACGGAGCTCGCATTCGTTTGAAGGCAAGTGTTGACATAAGTTCATTTTCAGCTTCCAATCAAATAATTTTAACTGCTTTAAAAAAGTATGGTTTGATACTTGCCGACACAGGCGACAATATGTTCATTTCCGGCGCTCCTGACCCCCGTTGGAATGATGATGATTTAAGTGCGCTGCGAAGTATTCCGGCTTCAGATTTTGAAGTAGTAAAATTTAAATCAAAATAAGAATTGTGATTGAAGAAAAAATTTGCAGGCAAAATTTGTGACGAGAAAAGGAATTCATTTTTCACTTTACTCTTTGCCAAACTTTTGTTTTGCCAAACAATGAAATGCCCAGGTAGCCGCGTATTTCGAGGTTATCACCTTTTACTTTCATTGTGCCGCTATAAGTTTTTCCACTTGTGGGATCGTAAATTTTCCCATCATCCCATTCACCATCTTTATAAATAAAATCAGTGAAAAGAACTGCATTCAGTAAAGGCCGGTTTTTTAATTTTTCATTAGGATTATTAATGTCTTTTCTTGATACGCCCTTTGCATCAACCAAATTTGTTGCCCAAACAAGTTTTCCATAATATTTATTTCCGGATTGAAATATTTCAATCTTGCCCTTTTTTGTATCACTCAACCAAAAGCCAAGAATACTATTTGGATTTTGAGCTTTCGCAAAAGGGATCAGACAAATTATGGCAATTATAAAAAGTAAAATTTGCTTCATAAATTTTCAAACGAATTTGGCACAATAAAATTTTACAGATATAAAATTATTATGCGAACCAAATAAAATTTTACAACTGTTTTTTGGAAAATGCAATTGAAGCTTTCAACCCAAAATTTATAAGTCACCTCTATAAGCCGATCTTATAAAGCATCATCGCGAATAATATATTGGTAAAAAGAAGGAAAATTATTTCAGATAATTTAATGACGTTACCAAAGCATTAATGCTCTTATCATTATTCAACTTATAATTATTTTCAGCATTAAATTTGAGAATATTTGCCTGATATTCCGGCAGCGCCTCAAGAATAGATTTTAAATTATCAGAAAATTTAACCAACTTATTTTTCTTCACATCATATAAATATAATTCTTCGCTGACCGTATATTTTTTTATTGAAGCCATCCCATATATATAATGATCATCGACATGAGATTGCAGGTATTTTAAAAATTGCACATTAGGACCATCGGTTACAACTTCATATAAAACAGGAGTGGGATTGCCTTTATGATCAGGATAGCCACTCTTAAAGATGACATCTTTTTCAACATCATTATCTTTATAATTCAAAGTAAAGGCAGATACATTCACAGCAAAAGCATATACTTTTTTATCTTGTTTAAAATAAAGTTTATTATCCTGGATATTGAATTGTAACGTAAGGTTTGCAAATTGCTGACCATCGCTCAAGCTAACTGCACCTGTGCCCCACTCGCTATTTAAAAAAGGAGTGCCATTAATATCTGTCATTTTTTTCTGAGAAATATTATTGCCTGAATTATCATAAACATCCATCAGATAACCACGATCCTGATAATTTTGATCTAATTGCTGCGCGAAACAACAATTAAATAAACTGACATAAACGAATAAAGAAAAAAGAGTTTTCATATAAAAAGTCTGTATTAATAAACTTGATTTAAAAATTTACTTCCTCAAATTTAATTTAAATAAATGACTTGAAAAAAGTTGACTGTTTATGTTTCCAATTCAATTGGTGGATAATCAGATATAAGCATTGATAATATTTTCAAGCCATTCCTGCCTGCCGCTTAGTGTTTGTGGTTCGCCATTTTGTTCAGCAAAATTTTTTAATTCTTCCAAAGACATTTTTCCTTCTTCAAAATCTTTTCCTTTGCCTTCATCAAAGCTGGCATAACGTTCTGTTCTGAATTTTTTGTATGATGATTTTTGTAAAATGTTATCTGCAATAATCAAGGCTCTTGCAAATGCATCCATACCACCTATATGTGCATAAAATAAATCTGCAGGATCAGTTGAGTTGCGGCGAATCTTCGCATCGAAATTAATTCCTCCGCCTTTAAAACCACCTGCTTCAATAATAATAAGCATAGCTTCAACCAACTCATTTATATTATTTGGAAACTGATCTGTATCCCATCCATTTTGATAATCGCCGCGGTTCGCATCAATACTTCCAAGCAAACCTGCATCTGCAGCAACTTGTAACTCATGTGTAAATGTGTGACCAGCGAGTGTTGCATGATTTACTTCAATATTTAATTTAAAATCATTCAATAAATCATATTGCCTTAAAAAACCAATTACTGTTGCTGCATCATAATCATACTGATGTTTTGTTGGTTCACATGGTTTGGGTTCTATAAAAAAGGATCCTTTAAAACCATTTGCTCTTGCATAATCTTTTGCTTTATGTAAAAACATGGCAAGGTGTTCCTGTTCACGTTTCATGTTTGTGTTTAGCAAACTCATATATCCTTCACGTCCGCCCCAAAAAACATAATTCTCACCGCCTAAAGCAATCGTTGCATCAAGTGCTGCTTTTACCTGTGCCGCAGCATGTGTAAGTACATGAAAATCCGGATTGGTGGCAGCACCATTCATATATCTTTTGTTCGAAAAAAGATTAGCAGTTCCCCATAATAATTTTACACCGCTTTCCTGTTGTTTTTGTTTTGCATAATCAACCAATGATTGCAAACGCCTGTCGTTTTCTTTTATGTCGTTTGTGTAATCAACCACATCCACATCATGAAAACAATAATAAGGCATATTCATTTTCGTAATGAATTCAAATGCTGCATCCATTTTATCTTTTGCACGTTCAACAGCATCTGCTTTTTCATTCCAGGGAAAAACATGTGTTCCTTCACCAAACGGATCTGAACCTGTGTTTACAAACGAATGCCAGTAAGCACATGCAAAGCGCAAATATTCTTTCATTGGCTTGCCTGCTACAACTTTAGTTTCATCATACCATCGAAAGGCAAGCGGGTTATCTGTTTCATTGCCTTCGTATTTTATTTGACTAATGTTTGAAAAAAATTCTTTATTCATGTTGATATGTTTATAATTATTTGAGTTTTGTAATTAATTCCTGCCTCCACTTTTGATAATAATCTTCATATTCATTTTGTTCGTTTGGTTCAATCAATCTTAATGGTTTCATATTTTTAAAAGCTTCTTTTTCATCATTAAAAATTTTCGCGCCAATGCCAGCACCTAAAGCAGCGCCAACACTTCCATCATTATTATATAACTCAACAGGTGTGTTTGTTACATTCACAAATGCATCAACAAACACATCACTCAAAAACATATTCGCTTTGCCGGCACGAATAATTTTTGGTTCAATGTTATTCTCACGCATAATATCCAAACCGTAACGAAACGCATAAGCAACACCTTCTTGCGCAGCCCGGTAAATATGCGCTGAAGTATGTTTGTTTAAATCAATATTGAGTATTGATGCACCAATCAGTTTATTATTCAACATGCGTTCTACACCATTACCAAAAGGAATTGCAAGCAAGCCATCACTGCCGGCAGAAATTGCTAAAGCTTCTGCATTTAACTGCTGATATGATTTCTCTCTCCCAATCATTTTCTTCATCCAACTATTCATACTGCCTGTACCATTAATACATAACAACACGCCTATTCTTATTTCATTAGTATGATTTACATGCGCAAAACTATTTACCCTGCTTTGCTTATCGTATACAAGCTTATCGGTTACCGTATATATTACACCTGATGTGCCTGCAGTTGCAGCAACTTCTCCAGGATGTAATACGTTTAATGAAAGTGCATTGTTAGGCTGATCGCCTGCTTTATAAGTTACCGGTATGCCTTGCTTCAAACCTAATTTATCTGCAACATCTTTACTTAAAAAACCATGTGTGCTAAAAACATCTTTTACTTGCGGGATAATACTCTTATCAAAACCAAAATGCTGAATAATATCTTCTGAAATTTTATGTTGTTTGAAATCCCATAAAATGCCTTCAGAAAGCGCAGATGGAGTAGTAGTAATTTCACCTGTTAACCGCATGGCGATAAAATCTCCGGGTAACATTATTTTATCAATCTGCTTAAATACGTTTGGTTCATTTTCTTTAACCCATGCTAATTTTGAAGCCGTAAAATTTCCCGGCGAATTAAGCAAACACGATAAACATTTTTCTTCACCAATTGCTTTAAAAGCTTTATCACCATAATTAACCGCACGGCTATCGCACCATATAATGCTGTTACGCAACGGCAATTGTTGTTTGTTCACTATAACCAAACCATGCATTTGATAAGCAATGCCGATAGCAGCAATTTCTTTGGGATCATATTTGCCCGAAACATTAGCTTTCATTAAAGCTTGCTGCAGATATTCCCACCATGTATCAGGGTTTTGCTCTGCCCAACCGGTTTTAAGACTTATTACCGGCGCTTCTGTTTCAGGATAAAATGCACTGGCAATGCATTGTTGTGTTTGTGAGCTTACAATAGAAACTTTTACTGAGGATGTTCCGATATCTATACCAAGCAAATACATTTTTATTGTAGCGATGAAATTTTTAAATAATTATTCCTTTGCGAAAAATAAATTATCGGCAAAATAAGTTTAAATACCGGCGTTTTATTTTTCGCACTAATTTTATTTTTCTATTTATAAAATTGCGTCAGTTTTTTTATAAAAAATTATTCTTAAAAAAAAATTTAAATTTTGAAGCAGGCTTTTTATTTAGTCGTATTTTTAAACTTTACTCAAATAAAAAACAATAATAAAACTATTGCTTGCAATTAGATAAATTAAAGTGTTTGTTTAATAAGTAACTTAAAAAAATAAAAACAAAACTTCATAAATCAAAATTGATTTTTAATATTAGTGTTTAAAAACCTTTTAATCAAAGACCTTATAAACTGTTTAAAAAATAAGCCGTATGAAAAATAAAACTACATTTTTATTTCACCGTTTGCTATGCATTTTTATGTTAATCATTTTTTCAAAAATGAATGTCTTTGCTCAAGGCACAACTACAGTTACCGGAACTGTGGTTGATGAAAAAGGTGTTCCTATACAAGGCGTAGTAGTGAGAGCTACCACCGGAGCTAAAGGAGTTTTGTTTGCTCTCACAGATCAAAAAGGTACATTTACTTTTTCGAATTTAAAAACCGGAGGCGCCTATACTTTCACAGCCTCTTATGTAGGGTATAGCGATGTTTCGCTAAATTCAGTTTCAGTAAATCAAAATACGAATGCTTTAGTGTTAAAAATGCAACCTGCAAATAATACGCTAAATGATGTAGTCGTAATCGGATATGGAACTCAAAAACGCGAAACTGTTACAGGAGCTATAAGCACCGTTCAGGCGAAAGATTTTAATTCAGGCCAGATCAATGATCCTATCACATTAATTGCAGGTAAGGTGGCAGGTCTTTCTTTAAGTAATACAAGCCGGTCTGACCCAAATGCCACTGCAGATTTTTCATTACGTGGTCCGGCAACGGCCACAGGAAATAGTAATGGTCCATTAGTTGTTATTGATGGTGTGCCAAGTGAATTGGCAGATTTACAAACAATTGCACCCCAAGATATTGCATCTATCGATGTATTAAAAGATGGTTCAGCAGCCGCAATATATGGCTCACGGGCAACAGCAGGTGTTATTATTATAACAACAAAAAAAGGAAGACCCGGAACTGTGAAAGTGGAATATAATGGTTATGTAACTACTTCAACAATTTATAAAAAATATGATGTGCTTGATGCGCAGCAATACATTGCGCTTGGCCAAAAATTAGGCCAAACGGTAATTAATGAAGGAGCTAATACCAATTGGTTTGATGCAGTTACAAGAACACCCATAAGCCATTCGCATAATATTGCTGTAAGCGGTGGAACAGACAAAACAAATTATTATGCCTCGGTAAATTTCGAAGATAATGAAGGTATTGATATTGGCTCTCTTAGAAAGTTTGTAAATGGAACGCTTCGGTTAAATACAAAAGCTTTGAATGACAAGTTTGAACTTGGAGTGACGTTGGTTAATACATACGATAATAGAGATTTCGCAAATTATGGAGCTATAGCACAATCTCTTAATGAAAATCCTACATTTCCTGTTTATGATTCTTTAGGAAATTATTTTGAGTTTGACGTGCCATACCATCTTCAATGGAATCCTGTCGCGAGCATCAATCAAAATTCATACAACACAAAAGAAAACAGGTTTTTGGGAACTGTCAATGCAGGGTATCATTTCATTCCATCACTCACCGGAAATGTTACTTATTCTTTAATTAAAAATGATATTTTAAATGGATCTTTTTCTGATATAAATGATTACTTTCAAATGATTAATGGCACTAACGGAGAAGCCTCCAGGTCAGAAGATGATGAAACGCACCAGATATTAGAAACAACTTTGGGATATGATAAAAATTTTGGCGATCATCATTTTAATGCAATAGCAGGTTATTCTTATGAAGATATTTTTTATGAAGGTTTCAGCGCAGGCAATAATGATTTCCTTACCAACGCGTATACTTTTAATAATCTCGGTGCCGGCTTTGCATTAAACAATATTGATCCATCGGCTAACAGAGGTGGTGTATATGTAGGCAGCTACGCAAGCGAGAGAGCCTTATTGGCTTTTTTTGGCAGAATTATCTACAACTATAAAGAAAAATATTTACTGAATGTAAGTGTGAGAAGAGAAGGCGCCTCGGTTTTAGGTGCCAATAATAAATGGGGCACTTTTCCAGGCATATCCGGCGGTTGGATAATGAGTAAAGAAAAATTTTTAGAAGGATCAAAAATAATAGACTTTCTTAAACTCCGCGTGGGATATGGTGTTACGGGCAACCAGGGAGCTTTAGATCCATATAAATCGTTGGAAACAATCGGACCTTTCTACAGTGGTTCACAAAACAGCTTTCTGGGAACGCCGGGAAGTGGAACATGGATTTTGCCATACGGCCCCATTATTAATCCCAATCCAAATTTGCGATGGGAAACAAAGTATGAAACAAATATTGGAGTTGATTTTTCTTTACTAAAAAACAATTTGCTGAGCGGCTCATTAGATGTTTATGACAGGAAAATTAAAGACCTGATTCAAAATCTCAACGCCCAATTACCTTCACAAATTTTTCCAACAATATTTGCGAATGCCGGAGTAATGGAGAACAAAGGGATTGAATTATTGCTGAACGCAAAAGCAGTTGCTACAAAAAATTTCACATGGAATATTACACTGACAGCGGCATATAATAAAAATGAAATTGAATCAGTAAGCAACGATCAGTATCAAGGTTCTTCAGCCCCTATAACGGATATAGATGAAGATGTACCTGTGCAAATACTTGCACCGGGAGAGCCGGTGGCTGAATTTTATGGACCTGTGTTTGCAAAAATAACTTCAGCTGGAAAGTGGCTTTTTAAAGCACCTGATGGTTCATTAATAACACGTAACGAATTAGGTCCGGATGACTATGAATATCTTGGCAACAGTATCCCTCAATACACGTATGGATTAACAAATACATTCAGTTATGGACGGCTTGATCTTTCTATCTTATTGAAAGGAGCGGCGGGGTATAAAGCGCTTAATGCAAAAAATATATTTCATGATAATCTTACTTATTATTCAAGATATAATTTATTTACAAGTGCATTAACCAGCAAACTGAATGATGCGCCAACTTTCTCAAGTTATTATCTTGAAGACGGTGCGTATTTGAAAGCTGAAAATATCAACATTGGATATACAATACCAATTAAAAATTCTTCTCAAATACAAAGCATACATGTTTATGCTACGATTGCGAATCTCTTTACCATTACCGGTTTTTCAGGAAGTGATCCGGAATTACAGATTAATTATTATCCTGCGGATCCAACTTCAGAAACCAGTAACGGACCTGGCGTCGAACCTTATTATAGCTATTATCCGAGTACCACTGTTTATACTTTTGGTGTAAACATTAATTTCTAAATTTTTAAAATATTATTATGAAGAACATAAATAGATATACATCCCTCCTGCTTATTTCAATTGCAATAATCAGCATAACAAGCTGTATAAAAAAATTAAACGAAACAGTGTATAGTGAAGACACTCAAAATAATTTTTACCAGACATCAGACCAGGTAACGGCGGCTTATGTATTGCCTTATGCATATTTGCAAACACACATTTACCAAGTGCATTTTCAGGATGTAGAATTTGTTACTGATGAAGCCTGTGTGCCGGTTTTGTTTGGGTATATAGATCAGGGCGGTCAATGGATACGTTTTCACCAGCATTCATGGGCAGCCCAGGATGCATGGATACTTTCTGAATGGCAGGATCTTTACCAGGAAATTGGCTACTGTAATAATTTTATTGATAATATTCAGCCGATTGATGTTAGCAAATTTACCTTGCCTATAAGTAAAGAGCAAATGATTGCTGAAGTAAGAATGGTGCGAGCACTGCATTATTATTGGTTATTAACGGAGTTTGGTAATATACCAATCGTTACACATGTTGGAGTAGTTAGCCCCGCGAATAACACACCGCAGCAGGCGTTTGCTTTCATCGAACAGGAAATTAAAGAAAGCATTCCGCAACTTGGTGAAAAAGGAGATCCTACCTGGTACGGACATTTCACAAAAACGGCAGCCTATGCATTACTTGCTAAACTTTATTTGAATTCACAGGCAGTTACCGGAATAGATCATTACCAGGACTGCATTACCTATTGCGATTCAATAATTAATTCAGGAAAATATTCACTTGATGCACATTGGAATGATCCTTTTCTTGCACATAACGAAACCAGCAATGAAAACATTTATGTAGTGCCTTTTGATGCTACCAATGCACAGAACTTTAATTTCATTGAACAGGATATTCATGAAAATATTACTGCAAAAAAATATGGAATGGATTATGGCTGGCGCAAGATCAGCACACAGGAATCTTTTTTTGATCTTTATGCAAAAAATGACTATCGTATCAATCAATGGATCGTTGGACCGCAAACTTATGTTAATGCAAACGGGCAAACAAAACCAATTCTTGATTATGAAGGTAATCCGATGGTCATTACACCAACTATAGGCGATTTGCTGAATGCAGGAGATGATGAAGGTGTGATGAATATAAAATATCAGATTGAAGATGGGCTCAATTATGGAAGCAACGGCTATGTTAATATGAATAATGATATGGTTGTATTCAGGTATGCTGATATACTATATATGAAAGCAGAATGTTTGATGCGTTTAAACGGAGGCGGTGCAACTCAGCAGGCTGTTGATTTAGTTAACCAGGTAACGCAGAGAGATTTTTCTCCACAGGATTTTGTGAAAGCAAAATATACTACATCCACATTAACCATGGACGAACTTTCCAACGAACGTGGTCGTGAATTTTCTTATGAAATGTTTCGCAGAGAAGATCTTATTCGTTTTGGAAAATTTGAACAGGCGTGGTGGGAAAAGCCCCAGGATCCGGACAAGCATTATGAATTATTTCCTATACCTCAAACTTCAATTATTGTAGATCCTGCACTGAAACAAAATCCAGGTTATTAATAACGATTGAATAAACTTCAATAAAAAAATAATGAGTAAAATCACTTGCCTAAAGTTAATTTTAATTTCAGTCTTAGGATGTATAATATATATTTCCTGCAACAGCAATAAAAACACCACGGATTACAGTGGTTGGATAATGGCACACGGCAACTCGGATGGCAATAAATATTCTTCGTTAACAGATATTGATACCGCAAATGTTGCACAGCTAAAAGTAGCCTGGGAGTTTCATACAAATGACGCGGATACTGCCGCACATTCTCAAATACAATGCAATCCTATTATTATTGATGGTGTTATTTATTGTACGTCGCCGATGCTTAAAGTATTTGCTATTGATGGTGCAACCGGAAAGCAAAAATGGGTATACTCGCCTTATGATACAATAACAGAAGACAAGAAAGGACACTTTAATTTAAACAATAATCGCGGCGTTACATATTGGAGTGATGGAAAAGATGATAAACGTATATTTTATGGAGCAGGACCATATTTAATTTGTCTTAACGCAAACACTGGCAAGCTTGTAAATAGTTTTGGTGATAATGGCAAAATTGATATGCATGATGGATTGCAATTGGATGGCGAAGTAAAAGATTTATTTGTAACAGAAACTTCACCGCCGTCAGTTTATAAAAATTTAGTTCTTGCAGGCACAAGAGTAAGCGAAGGCATGGATGCTGCACCTGGTGATGTTCGCGCTTATGATGCACGAACCGGAAAAATTGTTTGGCAGTTTCATACTATTCCGCATCCGGGTGAAGCAGGTTATAATTCTTGGGAAGATCCCAATGCTTATAAATATACAGGCGGTGTAAATAATTGGATGGGAATGACCATTGATCAGAAGCGCGGCATTGCATACATTCCGCTTGGTTCTGCTTCAATGGATTTTTATGGCGGTAGAAGACGCGGTTATGATTTGTTTGCAGACTGTATGCTGGCACTTGATGCAGCAACAGGAAAAGAGAAATGGCATTTTCAATATTTGCATCATGATACATGGGATTATGATCCATCATCTGCTCCGGTTTTATTAACTGTTAATCATGACGGCAAGAAAATTGACGCGGTTGCGCAAACAACAAAAACAGGTTTTGTTTTTATATTTGATCGTGATAATGGCAAACCATTATTTCCTGTTGTAGAAACACCGATGGATACTGTGTCGGATTTAGTCGGCGAAAAAATTTGGCCAACTCAACCAATTCCACAAAAACCTGCGCCTTTCGTTCGTCAATCATTAACTGCGAAAGATGTAAATCCATACTTGTCTAAAACGGAATATGATTCTGTTGTAAAATTATTAAACACAGTTCATACGGGACGAATCTTTACACCGCAATCAAAAACGGGTACTATTATTTTCCCCGGCTTTGATGGGGGCGCAGAATATGGCGGACCTGCGGTTGATCCTGAAACAGGCATTTTATATACGAACGATAATCAGATGGCTTGGATACTTCAAATGTTTGATGTACCACCTACAGCACATTCAGAAACCTTTAAAGAAGCCGGACCAAGACTTTATAAAGCAAACTGTATGGGTTGCCATGGACCGGACAGAAAAGGCGGCGGCAATTATCCATCAATAGTTGATATCAATAAAAAATTAAACAAGGATCAATTCATCAGTTTTATAAATGCAGGCAGAAGAATGATGCCATCCTTTCAACACTTACCTGAGATTGATAAAGAAGCAATCGCTTCTTATGTATTGAATATAACTGCAGAACAAAAGAGGAAATATCAATCGAAATTAACAGCCATTGATTCGTTTCGCAATATACCTTATGAAATTTCAGGCTATAATAAATTCTATACAAAATCCGGGATGCCGGGTTTGTCAGCGCCTTGGGGAGTTTTAAATGCAATTGATCTTAATACCGGCGATTATGTTTGGAAACAACCATTTGGGCAGGATCAATGGCAGGGCGCACCGCCAAATACCGGTTGCGAAAATTATGGCGGACCAATTGTAACAAAAGGTGGTTTATTAATTATTGGCGCCACTAAAGATGGCATGTTTAGAGCTTTTAATAAAAGGACGGGCAAATTATTATGGCAGGTTAAATTACCGGCAGCAAATTTTGCAACACCTGCAACATATGCAGTGAACGGTAAACAATATATTGTTGTTGCATGTGGCGGCGGGAAACTTGGAACGCAGTCCGGAGACAGTTATGTAGCTTATGCTTTGCCATAAACAGGAGATGTAAATGATTATTGAATTTAACATTCACAATGCAATCACGAAGAAACTTCATAAAAACATCCTCTGTATTAAGTGCTGGAATGTTGTTATACAAGAACAATTTCCTTTCAAATAAAATTCCTGTTTACGCACATCTTTGGGTTTATGCCAGTAAGTTTCCACCGGATTGGAATTGCACGCCGATACTCGATACAGTCTTTAGCGATTTGAGTTATGCAGGATTGCAGGGTGTTGAAATAATGGAGATTTTATTAAGGCAAGATGGAGCTGTTGACAGATTTAGTAACTTAATTCATCAATATAATTTACCCGTAAGAGGAACTTCTTATTATGCTGATATGTGGGATAAGAATCAGCAACAAAAAATTTTGGATGATGTGGAATTGGTAACCGGAAGGTTACATGAAATCGGGGGAACGATGATGGGAATAACTGTTGGCAACGCTGGTCATGTGAAAACAGAAGATGAGTTGGATGCACAAGCTGATCTCTTAAAAAAAATAATGCTTGTCTGTAATAAAAATAAGATTGAACCAAATCTTCATAATCACACATTTGAAGTAGAAAATAATTTACATGATCTCAAAGGAACGCTTGCAAGAATTCCTGATATAAAATTAGGACCTGACTTAAACTGGCTTGTACGCGCCGGCGTTGATCCTGTTTGGTTCATCAATACTTATGCTGATAATATTGTGTACATGCACATTCGCGATCAATATGCAGATGGAAAATGGACAGAGGTTGTTGGCGAGGGCGTAACTGATTTTCCCGCAATTGCAAAAGCATTGAAGAATATAAATTATCATGGCAAAGCCGCAATAGAATTAGCCTTTGATACACCACCTGTTAATCCAATAAGAGAAGATTGGAAAATGAGTTTGGAATATGTAAGAAAAACTTTCGGCTGGCAAAAATAACTTCATGAAGAAAATACTTTCGTTTTTTATTTGCCTGGTGATTATGTTATCATCCATTGCACAAAAAAAAATGAATGTAATTTTTGATTCTGATATGGGTCCCGATTATGATGATGTTGGTGCAATTACAATGCTTCATGCATTTGCAGATGAAGGCAAAGTGAATATTCTTGCAACTGTTGCGAGTACGAAATATGATAATGTGGCTGCAGTGTTCAGCGTTTTTAACACTTATTTCAAAAGACCAAATATTCCGATCGGTGTTCCTAAAGGAGATGCACTTACGCTTCGCGATTGGCAGCATTGGACTGATTCAATTGTAAAAAATTATCCGCATGAAATAAAAAGTGATAATGAGGTTCCTGATCCTGTGATTTTATATAGACGCATTTTATCTGCACAACGAAATAATTCTGTAACAATAATTACTGTCGGATTTCTAACGAATCTCAAAAATTTATTACAATCAAAACCAGATTCGATTTCAAAATTAAACGGCTATCAACTTGTACAACAAAAAGTAAAAAAATTAATAAGTATGGCAGGAAAATTTCCTGAAGGAAGTGAATTCAATATCAACCGGGATTTTCCTTCAGCAAAATATGTTTATCAAAATTGGCCAACATCTGCTTTATTTTCAGGCTTTGAAATTGGAGAAAAAATAAAATGCGGCTTACCGTTAATTCATAATAATGCAATAACAAATGATCCTGTAAAAGATGTGTTTCACATTTCAATTCCAATGGCTCAGGAAGACAGCGCAGGAAGAAAAAGTTGGGATGAAACTGCTGTGCTTGTTGGCGTTCTGGGTTATAAAAATTGGTATGATATAAATCGCGGTGAAATAATTATCAGCGATAAAGATGGCAGTGATAAATGGATGAAAAATGAAAATGGAAAGCAGGCTTATCTTATTCAAAAATCATCGCCATTAATTGTTCAGCATATTATTGATACATTAATAATGCATCAACCAAGGCTATCTGATCTTAATAAAAATTCTAAAAATTAAATATAATTATGGGTTCTCCTAAAGATAGTATAGCAAACATTAATTCAAATGGAAAACAGCAGCAAACCTTTGATGCTATTGTTATTGGCGCGGGCATGACGGGTGGATGGGCAGCAAAAGAACTATGCGAAAAAGGATTGAAAACTTTAATGCTTGAGCGCGGCAGAAATGTTGAGCATATAAAAGATTATCCAACAGCAACAATGGCTCCATGGGATCTGCCGCATCGGGATAACTTAACAGCAAAAGTAAAAGACGAAAATCCTATTATCAGTAAATGTTATGCATTCACAGAAGCAACACAGCATTTTTTTGTAAAAGATAATGAACATCCTTATGAACAGGTGAAACCTTTTAATTGGGTTCGTGGATACCAGGTTGGCGGAAAATCTTTAATGTGGGCAAGATGGACTCAGCGATGGAGTGATCTTGATTTTGAAGCCAACGGCAAACAAGGCATTGGTGTTGATTGGGCAATAAGATATAAAGACATTGCGCCATGGTATTCTTATGTTGAAAAATTTGTTGGCATCAGCGGCAACAAAGATGGTCTTCCGCATTTGCCTGACGGAGAATTTATGCCGCCAATGGAGATGAATGCAATTGAAAAATATTTCAAACAAAAAACAGAAACTTCCTTCCCAAACAGACACGTAATAATTTCAAGGACAGCAAATCTTACAAAAGGTTTGGATAATCGCGGGCCTTGTCAATATAGAAATTTGTGCGCGAGAGGTTGCCCTTTTGCAGGATATTTCAGTAGTGTTTCTGCATCAATACCTGCAGCAAAAGCCACCAACAATTTTACACTTCGTCCGTTTTCTGTTGTGCATTCAATTATATATGACGAAACGCAAAACAAGGCAACAGGCGTTCGCGTGATTGATGCGCATACAAAGCAAATGACAGAGTATTATGCAAAGATTATTTTCATGAATGCAGGAACTATCAATACAACTTTAATATTGCTAAACTCAACATCACCGCGGTTTCCAAATGGTTTGGGTAATACAAATGATGTGCTTGGTCATTATTTAATGGATCATAATTATCGTGCACATTTTTCAGGATCGTATGATGGGTTTCAGGATAAATATTATTACGGAAGAAGACCGACAGGTATTTATATTCCACGTTTCAGAAATGTTGATAATGATATTCAAACAAATTTTCTCCGAGGTTTTGCTTTTGCGGCAGGTGGTTCAAGAAGGCAGGGTGATGTAACAGATGATACTATCGGCGCAGGCTTGAAAGAACAAATGTCAGTTGCAGGTCCATGGGATATGTGGATGACCGGCATGGGAGAATGTTTGCCGTATTATGAGAATAAAGTAACACTAAGTAAAGACAAAAAAGATGATTGGGGAATACCGCAGGTAGTTATTGATTGTGAATATAAAACCAATGAATTAACAATGCTGAAGGATATTTTGAATTCCGGAAAAGAGATGTTGGAAAATGCAGGCTTCACAAATATTTCAGCTTATGATAATGGGCAGGCACCTGGTTTAGGCATTCACGAAATGGGCACAGCGAGAATGGGTAAAGATCCGAAAACATCTATACTTAATGAACACAACCAAATATGGGATGCGAAAAATGTTTTTGTTACAGATGGCGCATGCATGGCAAGTAATGCTTGTCAAAACCCATCAATAACATACATGGCATTAACAGCAAGAGCTGCAGATTATGCAGTTAATGAAATGAAGAAAATGAATTTATAATTTAAGTAAAAGACAAAAATTTTAAGTAAAAAATGTATTTGATATAGCACTGATTATGAATTTTGACTTCTAACTTGATTTTATGATTGCTGTTATAGGAAGCTCCAACACAGATATGGTTATCAAAACAAAACATTTACCGGCACCGGGTGAAACTGTTTTGGGTGGCAATTTTTTTATGAATGCCGGTGGCAAAGGTGCTAACCAAGCCGTTGCTGCTGCTCGTTTGAACGGCACGATAACATTCATTGCAAAAGTTGGTAATGATGTTTTTGGTAAGGAAGCGATTGATTTATTTAAGAAAGAAAATATCAATACAGATTTTATTTTTCAGGATACTATAAATCCTTCCGGCGTTGCATTAATAACTGTTGATGACAAAGGTGAAAACTGTATTGCTGTTGCTTCCGGCGCAAATTCATTTTTAACCAAAGAAGATTTGCAAAAAACTACTGCGGTCTTAATGAATGCTGATATTATTTTAGCGCAATTAGAAACGCCGCTCGACACCATTGAATTTATTGCAGAATTCGCATCTAAAAATAATAAAACTTTTATTTTAAATCCTGCGCCTGCATGTAAATTATCGGATGAATTATTAAGTAAGATTTCCATCATTACACCAAATGAAAAAGAAGCTGAAATGCTTACCGGTATTGAAGTGAATGATATTGCCTCATCAAAGCTTGCAGCAAAAAAGTTGAATGAGAAAAAGGTAAAAACAGTTATAATAACTTTAGGAAAACAAGGCGCTTTACTGTATCATAATAACGAATTCAATCTGATCAATTCATTAGAAGTAAAAGCCATTGATACAACAGCAGCCGGCGATGTTTTTAACGGTGCTTTGGCAGCTGCATTATCAGAACAGAAAAGTTTTGTTGAAGCTGTAAAATTTGCCAATTGCGCAGCAGCAATTTCTGTTACAAAATTAGGCGCGCAATCATCTGCGCCACAAAGAGATGAAGTTGAAGTTTTGATGCAAACAACATTTTAAAAAATGTAAAAACCTGTTTATGTTCATCATAGAAAATTATAGTGTTGCTGTATTGTTTTGTATCATCACAATGTTGTGTTGGGGCTCGTGGGCAAACACACAAAAACTCGCGCAAAAAACCTGGCGCTTTGAATTATTTTATTGGGATTATGTGATAGGAATTTTACTGTTCTCTTTATTATCTGCTTTCACATTGGGCAGCATTGGAAATGAAGGAAGAAGCTTTATAAATGATTTGCATCAAGCTGATTCATCAAACATATTAAGTGCATTTATTGGCGGAGTAATTTTTAATGCTGCAAACATTTTATTTTCTGCCGCAATTGCTGAAGCTGGCTTGGCCGTTGCATTTCCCGTTGGTATCGGAATTGCTTTGGTGCTTGGTGTAATCTTGAATTATACTGCTGCACAAAAGGGTAACCCCACATTTTTATTCCTTGGAGTTGCAATTATAATTATTGCGATTTTACTAAACGCTGCCGCTTATGGCAAGGCAAATAAATCAGCACAAATTGATAAAAGTATTACAGTAAAAAATGGAATTCGAAAAGGTATTTTTCTTTCTGTTTCTGCAGGTTTTTTAATGTCTTTTTTTTACCGCTTTATTGCTGCATCAATGGATATGGAGAATTTTAAATTTCCTGCTGCAGGAAAAATGACACCTTATACTGCTGTATTTATTTTCTCGGTTGGTATTTTCATCAGCAATTTTATTTTCAATACTATTCTTATGCGAAAGCCTATTGCAGGCTCGCCAGTTACTTATTCAGATTATTTCAAGGGTAATTTTAAAACACATCTCGTTGGCATTTTTGGCGGATTAATTTGGGGGTTAGGCAATTCATTTAATCTTATTGCAAGCGGCAAAGCAGGTCCTGCCATATCTTATGGTTTAGGACAAGGCGCTACATTAGTGGCAGCGCTTTGGGGGGTTTTTATCTGGAAAGAATTTAAGCTTGCACCAAAATCAACGAACATATTATTGACCGCGATGTTCTTACTTTTTATTATTGGCATTGGAATGATCATTTATGCAGGAAGCTGATGCAGCCTCATTATCAAGAGCTAAGGGAATTGCAGATTCGTTAATCAATAATAATTTTGTCGTGTACGGTCCCATCGGAATATTTAAATAAGTTTCATTTTCATCAGCGTGAAAGATTTCACCATTCAGCAAGTCAACATAACTGTTTCCACAACAAGATGTTTGTAAAGAACTGATATCTATTTTGGCTGTTGCAGAATCTTCACCCAAATTTATTACAACAAAAATGTGCTGATTATTTGCGGAGCGATCTAACGTATACATCGTTGCAGGTGTTACCGGCAATGCCTGCATATGGTTGCTTCGCAATGCGTCATATTTTAAACGCAGAGAAGTTAATTGCTTATAATAAGTAAACAGCCTGTCACTATCCAAAGACTGAATTGTTTGATCACTTTTAAAAATAGAAATATTAGTGTATGGCTTCCGTTGAAAACCTATCTCCTGACCATCGTAAATCATTGGAATTCCGGGTAATGAAAAAAGTAAAACTGCTGCCATTTTTGTTCTCTTCAAACCATGCTCAGAAATAAATCTTTGCACATCATTATTTTCTAAAAACCTAAAACGCAAATGATTAGTGTCACCGGAAAATAAGGCTTTGTTTAAAAGTAAACTTCTTTTTTCAGGATTATTATAATTGAATATTGTTGGATCATGAAGCCTGCTATAGTCTGTAGCCCACGACCAGCTTGAGATCCAGCTTGTATCTGCTCTCCAGTCATAAGCTGCATCATAACCTTCTTTATAAACTATTCTTCGCGCGCCCTTATCTTCTGCCAACAACAAAATATCAGGTTTGATGCTTTTTAAAGTAGCTTGTAGTCTTTTACCAAAGGAAGAATCGCGTGCATTTAAAGCCCACATTGCATCGAGCCTATAACCATCGAGATCAAACTTTGTAAGCCAGTATTTCATTGCTTCAAGAATATATTGCTGCACTTCGGGATTATTATAATTCAGATTAACCAAATTCTTCCAGAAATAATGAACAAAACCTAATGAATCAAATGTGTAATCTGAAGAGTATTGCGCAAAGTCATTTGTATGTTGATAGAAATTATAATAATGACTTTTTTCACCAAACTCAATTACATCTTTTGCATAAGGATGATGAATGGATGTATGATTCGGAACAAAATCAAACATAACCCGAAGGTTTAAGTTTTTTGCTGTTTTTATAAGTCGCGCTAATTGTTCTTCAGTACCAAGATCAGGGCGTAAAGAAAAATAATCAATAATATCGTAACCCTGTTCTCCATCGTGTGTTGCATAAACAGGTTGCAGCCAAATTGTATTAATGCCTAACGATTTTATTTCAGGAAGTTTTTTAGTGATATCATCATATTGACCATCATGCACAAACTTGTAAGGCGTTATTTCATAAATGATTGCCGAGTCGATCCATTGAGCATGTTGGGTGAAAATATTAAATGCCTGTAATCCTTTATCCGTGCGGGTTACAAAGGTCTTATATACAACAGAATCATTGCCTGCATAAACAGTAACTGAGAAAAAATATTCTCCATTCGTTGATGGAATTTTTACGGTTGCTTTTTGATTTGATGCGTGATCAATAGAAACAGATGCAGGAGATTTAGTTGAGTTCCAGTGAAAAGTCAAAGGCGAATTGTATGGATTATTCGTGATCTTCAAATCAAGTGTAGCGATATTATTTTTAATTGTTGCAAAAGGAATTACTTCAGGCAGCGGCGTGTAACCAAGTGTGTAATGTATCGTGTCTGATGTTTTTGATGACGATACATCTTCAACCCAAATAATATTTTCTTTTGGTTTTAATAAAACAGAAAAATTAAAACTGCCATCTTTTGCAACTTCTGCGTAACCGCTTGTGTTATTAAGATGCCATTTTATTTTATCAGAATTAAATCCGGAAATTTTTCCTGAGATAGTTTGTTCAGGCAACCATACAACTGCATCTTTTGTATCAAGAATAATTGAGGCTGCATTTACATGCACAAGAAAAAAAAGTAAAGCAATACTCAGGTATAATTTTGAAGTCATATTTTTATTTAAAAGAAAATCATTTCAAAGTTAAGTAATGATTGAACCATTGAATTGTTCTTACACTAACATCAATCATATTTTCAAAGTTCTCAATTTCATGGCCTTCGTCCGGATAGACATATAATTGTGTTGGTACTTTTAATTCTTTTAAGGCATGCCAAAACTCAAATGATTGAGCCGGAGGTGATTCACCATCTCTCTCGCCAACCAAAACCAGTGTTGGTGTTTTTGTATGTTTGATATAAGTAATTGCTGAGACTTTTGCATAAGCTTTCGGATCATCATAAGGTGATGCGTTAAAATAAGAATTCATCCATTTATCAATACTGTTTTGCCCATAATAACTTTGCCAGTTACATGCGCCTGCACCTGCAACTGCAGCTTTAAATTTATTGGTCTGCGTTCCGGCGATCATTGCCATTGACCCACCATAACTCCATCCAAGAATACCAACACGATTGCTGTCTATCGAATATTTTTTCATCAGCATATCAACGCCACTTATTACATCACGCAAATCGCCAAAGCCCCAATTTCTTTGATCTGCGAGTGTAAATTTTTCACCTTGTCCATAACTGCCTCTTGCATTTGGAAAGAAAACAAAATAACCAAGCTGTGTATAAACTGTAGTATTAAAATCAGGCGCTGCCCATGTGGGTATCGTTATCCATGCAGGACCACCATGCACACAAACAAGCATTGGATATTTTTTTGTTGAATCATAATTTAAAGGATATAACAACCAGCCTTGCACATGCTTGCCTTCATTTATCCATTGAATATTGTTTGTTCTTAATTCAGGCTTTTGAATGTTGCTGTTAAGCTGTGTAATTTGTCTTTGATTTATTAAATTTCCAAACCAAATTTCTGGCAATTTATTCCAGGAAGCTTTTATGAAAGCCAATGCCGTTCCCGCTTTTCCATTTATAGTGTACAAGCTTGTTTCCTCATCACTTGCACGGATGCTTTCATCAGATTGATAGATTATTTTTATGAAATTATTTTGTGTGTTTAATGTGCTGATCGCAACTGATCCGCCAACAAACTCAGTGAATAAAATATTTCCATCAGGTTGCCATTTAAACCATGCCGGCGTTGATGTTCTATCAGGCGTTAAGTTTTTTGGCTTGCTCCTTTCAATTGCATTTATTTCATAAATTTCGCCGCCAGTTCCTCCTTCATCACTCATCAATCCTTCAATAAAGGCAATGCTTTTGCCATCCGGCGACCAGCGCGGAAGTGCAATTTGATAGTGTGGTTTATAAAGTAGAATTGTATCAGTATTTGAAATGCTTTGTGAATAAAGTTTTGCAATGTACCAGTTATCATCACCTGGCGGCGGCGCAGCAGTATAACAAAAAGTTTTACTGTCGGGCGACCAATCATATTCGAAAACATACAACTGTGCAGGAGATAATTGCTTTATACTTTTATCATGAATATTAACAACAGCAATTCGCTGCACATTACGATTTACAAGAGAATCAATTAATCCGGTTGCTCGGTTTTCTGCGCTCATTGGTGAAGGATCACGGCTTGATTTTTCAACATACAAAACACTCAAAAAATTTCCATCAGGTGACCATTGCAAATGAGAAACGTAACCATCAAAACTTGTAAGTGGTTGCTTTGAAATTAAGTTTCCGTTTGAACCATCAGCAATAAATATCTGCGGCTGCCCCGGCGTTTTTGCATCTGATAAAAATGCAATTTCTTTTCCGTCGGGAGACCATTGCGGTTCACTTTCATTGCATGAACTGTTTGAAGAATCAGCTGCTGAAATTCTAACAGCATTACCCGGAAACAATAATGATTTATAATAAATTTCCTGCCCGTTGTTGCCATCTGCGCACCAGGCAATTTTAGTTGCATCATTATTCAAAACACATTGATAAATATATTTTACACTTGCCTGTGTTTTAAAAAAATTTGTAATTAATCCACGAACAGAATCTTCATCTTTATTTATTTCACTATTTTTTTGCGCATGAACATTACAACATAAAATGATCATCAAAATAATGAGAAAAAAAATTTTATTCTGAAAAGGAAAAGCTGCGACCTGCATTGATTAGCAATTTTTATAAGTAATTAAAGTTACTTGTTTATTGGAAAGCATAGTTTAATTAATGATGAAAAAATCTTTCAATTTTAAAAGGAGAAATATTAAATTGAAGTGTTTGTTCCATTGCCATATCGCAAAGCATTTTTCCTATAACACTTGAAAATTTAAAACCGTGCCCGGAACACGGACTTGCAATAATTATATTTTTATTTGAAGGATGATAGTCAATAATAAAATGCTCATCAGGTGTGTTGGTGTACATGCAAACATCAGCATAATTAAAGCGTGGTTCAATCTCTAAATAAGTTGAAGCAATTTGTTTGATGTCTTCAATTTCATTTTTATCTGCAACTTGTTTTCTCAAATTTTCGGGTTCAATTTTTTCACCCGCATGATGATAAGCTATCTTTATTCCATCACCAACATCAGGAAAACCATAAAACATTTTTCCCTGTTCATATTCCCAAATATAAATTGGTAATTTATCAGGTAAAAGATTTGATTGCAGATCAGCATTATCATTCTTAAACCAATACAAAACCTGGCGTTCAACAATTAAAGGTAAATTCAGTTCAGGCATTAATTGCGAAAGCCATGCACCTGCACTTACAATAAGCTTTGCTGTTGCGTAATTATTTTTATCAGTAACAATTTCAACATGATCTTTTTCTTGGTTGATTGAAAGAACTGTTTCATTAAAAAATAAAGTCGCGTTATTATTTGTTGCCTGTTCAAGATTTGCCTGAATGCATTTTTCAGGAAATAGAATACCTGCATCTTTTTCAACAACAGCAACGGTTTCAGCGGTTGGTTTAAATGCAGGAAATTTTTGTTTGAGCTCTTTTGCATTCAGATATTCATAATCCAAATCATGCATTTCTGCGCTCAGTTTTGCGCCGGTAACAACAGAAGTATTTTCATCACCCAACATTATTCCGCCTGTTTTTAGCAACAGTTTTTTGCCTGAAAAATTTTCCAGTTCATACCATAAATTATATGCTTCTTTTACCAACGGCACATACATCGGGCTTTCATGATATGCCTGCCGAATGATTCTTGTTTGTCCATGCGAAGAGCCGAATGAATGCGGCGGCGTGAATCTGTCAATGCCACAAATATTTTTATTTTTTTTTGAGAGATGATATAAAGCAGAGCTGCCATGCGCACCAAGACCAAGAACAATAATATCAAAAATTTTATTCATGCTCTCACAAACTTATCATAGAAAAAATTAAAAATTATCATGGATATTGTTCATTCATTAAATTATTTCTTGCTTAATATTGAATGATGAATTTGCAGGCAACAAAAAATAATTCAACAGATTCAACACAACATTTCAAACCAAGGCTTGGCTTGCTTGATGCAACGATGATTGTTGCAGGAAGCATGGTTGGCTCAGGAATTTTTATTGTGAGTTCTTACATGGTGCAGGATGTTGGCAGCGCAGGCTGGTTAATATTTGCATGGGTTTTAACTGCGTTGATGACAGTTGCCGCAGCATTAAGTTTTGTTGAATTGAGTGCCTTGTTTCCTAAAGCCGGGGGCACTTATGTTTATTTAAAAGAAGCTTATAATCCATTAATAGGTTTTTTATATGGCTGGAGTTTTTTTACGGTTATTCAAACAGGAATGATTGCGGCCGTTGGTGTATCGTTCAGCAAGTTTGCAGCATTTATATTTCCATCATTAAGTGAAAGCAATATCATTTTTCATTCATCACTCATAAATATTTCTGCTGCACAAATCTTCGGCATCATTCAAATTATTTTTTTAAGTTTTATAAATACAAGAGGAATTGTTACAGGAAAAATTGTGCAGGATGTTCTTACCATCATCAAATTATTAATGTTGTTTGGATTGATCGTATTTGGGTTTGCGATTGCATTTAATAAAGATGTGTGGCATGCAAACTGGCAACACCCTTTTGAAATGTTGCGGCATTCATCGCGCTTACCGGGTTATGACGGAACAAAAAATTTCTGGACACACGTTACAGGTTTTGCTGTGTTTGGTGCAATTGCTGCGGCTATGGTTGGCGCCATTCTTACAAGTGATGCATGGTATAACATAACGTTTATTGCAGGTGAAGTAAAGAACCCGAAACGCAATGTGGGATTGAGTTTGTTTCTCGGCACACTCATCGTTACAACATTGTATTGTCTGTGCAATCTGATGTATCTCGCAGTGATTCCTTTGGGTAATTCGCCTGCTGATGTTCACAGCATTGCGTTTGCTGCAGATAACCGTGTTGGTGTTGCTGCCGCTTTGCAAATCTTCGGCGCAAAGTCTGCCATTGTAATTGCTTTAATTATGCTTTCAAATTTTGGTTGTAATAATGGTTTGATCTTATCAGGCGCAAGAGTATATTATGCAATGGCAAAAGATGGTTTGTTTTTTAAAAAGACTGCAACATTGAATAAAGCTTCTGTTCCTGCAAACGGAATCTGGCTGCAATGCTTTGTAGCAAGCCTGCTTTGCTTAAGCGGAAAGTATGGAGACTTGCTTGATTATATTTCTTTCGTAGTGATGTTGTTTTATGTTGTAACGATTGGCGGCGTTATTATTTTGAGAAAGAAAAGACCTGAATTAGACCGTCCGTATAAAGCGTTTGGTTATCCTGTTGTGCCGATAATTTATATGATTTTAGCTTCTGCGTTTTGCATCTCTTTAATTATTTATCGTCCTGATTTTACAATCAGAGGTTTGATAATTGTGCTGACAGGAATACCTGTCTATTATTTATTTGTTGCTAATAAAAAATCAAAAAATAAATTATTAAAAGAAGAACAGTTTTAAAGTTCGCCAACAGGATCAAGTGGTGCAGCGCGATGAAGATGATGCTGCTTATAATATTTTCTTTTTGAAAAATAAATTATTAAAAATACTACGATCAAAATTGCAGGCATTACTGCAACTTTCATAAAAGTTTGTGAGCCTGCTGATGCATTTGCAGCTGCATCGCTTAAGCCGCTTGTAACTGCAGCCGCTTTAAAATTATCATACCAATGACCCATAATTGGTACGATCAACGAAGTCGAAAACATGCCTGCGCCTCCCATCAATGAAAGCCCCAATGCGCCTGTGTTTGGAAGATATTCTGAAACAAAACCAAGCATCGTTGGCCAGAAAAAACAAACACCTGCCGCAAAAATAAAAGCAGCACCAAAAGCTTCATAACCGCTGGCTTTGCTCAATAAAAATAATCCAAACAAAGCAAGAGCTGATGAAACGATCAACATGCCGTTTGGATTTAAACGATGCACCACAGGACCTGCAAACGATCTTCCCAAAGCCATCAATCCATTAATAAAAACCAATATCAAAATACCTGAAACATTTGCACCCTGCAGCAATGCAACGATCCATGTATTTGTTCCCAACTCTGTTGCGCCTGTCATGAACATGCACAAAACCATGATGATAAAAAGCGGGCTTAAACAGGATAAAAACATTTGCCTTGTACTAATGCCGCTCGTTACTCTTTCTGTTTGTGGAAATTTTAATTTGAAAAAAAGATAACTATAGATCGCCGCTGGAATAAATAAAGTTGCAATTAAATAATGCCAGTCAATTCCCAGGCGCTCAATAAATAAATAAGAAAGCAATCCGCCGATTACAATTCCGCCAGGAAACCAAACATGAAAACGGTTGAGCATGGTGGTTTTGTTTTCGGGGAAAAGCGTTACAGTTAAAGGATTGCACGCAGCTTCAACCATGCCGTTTCCAATGCCGATGCAAACAGTGCCAATGAATAACGCAGTGGGTGTTTTTGCAGTGAGATATAAAATTACCCCGGCAATATGACCGATAAATGCGAACGTCAAAATGCGTTTCATTCCCAATATATCAACCAATGGTCCGCCGAATAACATGGCTAATGTAAAGCCCCAAAATGCAGGACTGAATATCCAGCCTAACTGTTCTTTTGTTAAATTAAAATCGTGACTCCACACTCCTTCAAGTGAAGCGCGGAATGCGAATGTCATGGAAGTAAATATCAAAGCAACTCTGCTTGCAAGAAATAATTGTTTGCGGTTAATGGTTGGCATAATGCGTTAGATTTTTTAAGTTGAAAACTGGCAAAACAAATTTCGATAAATATACAAACATGAATTTAAAATGGATGTCTGTAATCTTCATTTTATTTTTAAAAAAATATATTCACAATGATAAAATAAATAATAAAATTTAATTCAGCTTGCGTACCTGCGCTTCATAATATTTTTTCTCTGCAATAACAGAACGGGCATTACCACCGGGTTCTATCGAATCGCGTTCTATATAAATGTGCCCGTTGAAATTTTGTTTTTTTAACTCTGCAAAGATTGCCGGAAAATCAACAACCCCCTTTCCAACAACCACATCTTTCAGCGATGTATTATCATATGCCGCAATATCTTTCAGATGAACGCCGATAATATGACCGCTTAATTTTTTTATTGCATCCAATGGATTAATGCCGCTTTTTGGCCAATGACCAAGATCTGCACATACACCAAAATTAGAATGCCCTTTCATCGCAAGCAAAGTAGTATCAGGATTCCAGTAATGACTAAAGCCGCGCCAATGATCGTGAATGGCAACTTTTATTTTATAAGTGCCGGCAAGGCTGTCAATGCTGTTCCACATGTTTAGCGGCGGCTCTGTGGTTACATATTGCACGCCAAATTGTTTTGCAATATCAAATTGTTTTTTCCATGAAGCAATGGTTGCATCACCAACAATATACAATGATTCAACCTTCAATCCTTTTTGTTTGATCATCAGTTTCAACTTCTCAATACCTTGTTTTGAAAGCTGACCGACAGTAGAATCTTTAAATGCAGGTCCTGTTTTTTGAAAAGTATTTGGTTCAATATAAACCAATCCTGTACTGTCAACTTTATTTAATGCGGTAGGAAAATCAACATCATGAAAAGTCCATAATGCAACGCCAAACTTCCAGTCTTTTGGTGCACTGCTTATTGAATGGGGAGCTCTTTTATAAGCAGTAAAAATTATTGCGACAAGTACAATCAAACAAATTGATCTTTTCATTTTTTTATTTTTTGGTAATTTAATGAAGGTAAATGATTAGCAAATCGTTTTTGCAATCGGAGTTTATTTTTTTTATTTTGATAGTTTATCTCATACAAATCAATTAGCTTTATTATCCCAACTCATTCAAAAACAATTGCCATGAAAAATAAATTACACCTCTTCATCATTTTTATTATTCTCTTCAGCGCAGGATACAATAACTCTTTTGCACAGGCAGGCACGCTTGATTCTTCTTTTGGCACAAAGGGAAGATTAAAACTAAAACATGGCGATAACCTTTGGGTGCATGCTTTGTGTGTACAGCCGGATGGTAAGATACTTGTTGGCGGCGGATTTCGGAGACCTGATTTTTCTACACAGGAACATATTGTACCATTGATACAACGGTATAACGCTGATGGTTCTGTTGACACAACATTTGGCTTCGAAGGTGAAAAAATATTGCCTTATAATACTTCTGATGCCGGAGGAGATTTTACCGAATGGTCGCAGATTGATCAAATTCATGTTTTAAAAGATGGCGGCATATATGTCACCTTGCGTAATGCGGTAAGCCAGGTGACGGGAGACGAAGGTGATGTAAGTAATAGTGAGTATGCAATAGTGTGCAAACTGCAGCCGGATGGTTCGCTCGATCAATCATTTATAAATGTAGTTCATGGCGTTAGTTATCCCGATACTACACGTGGCTATGATTTTTATTCTTCAGCTATAACCGACTTAAGCGGTTTTCAAAAAGATGGAAAATTGATCAGGGTTTCAGCGTATTGGGGTAAAGGATATAATGGTTTTTCACTTTACAGGCACAATCCTAATGATTCTATTGATTCTTCATTTGCAGTTAATGGCCAGGTAAATATTCCGGGAATGAGTTCAAACCAGTTTGAAAATATTATTGTTTTAAACAATCAAAAGATCATTGTTGCAGGAATGCTGAGAGATAAGGATGCTACGGTAAATCAGCAGGTTCATGATTACAACAATAGGTATGAGTTAATACAAATAACTAAGGATGGCATGATTGATTCAAGCTTTGGTAATAATGGCTATGCTGTTACAAAAGTGTCTGACAGTCTTGATGATAGATTTCTTTCTGATGTTCTTTCTCCGGATGATATTGACTACCCGCTTAATATTACGCAGCTTTCTGATGGAAGCTTACTTGTTTCAGGAGTATCAGGAGATAAAAAAGCAAACCCTGTTTTTACAACTGTGAAGTTTAATGCTAACGGAACTTTGAATACAAGCTTCAGTGCAAACGGAAAAGTTGTTTCTAATTTTCCTTCTTACAAGTACAGCTATGCCACTGCTAATACCTATTCATCAAATGGAAGTCTCTCCTTTGCTGCCGGACTTATTTATAATAATTTAGATGCTTACAATGATGCCATAAATGATCCTGCAATCGGCATAACAGCTTTTGATAACAACGGCACTGATCAATCTTTTGGAGATAACGGATATGTAACAACATATGTAACGCCGCGCGATACAACAAGCACTGCAGAAGCGCTTGCTATAGCCGGCGATGGAAACTTGTTGGTTGCAGCAACTATCACTGAAACTCCCGGCAAGGATGATATGTATGCTGATAACATTGGCGGATATTTATTAAAATACAGAACCGTTACTGCAACCGCAATTGCGAAAAATGTTATCGCAGAGACAAAACCTGCAAGTAACTATCAGGTTTATCCAAATCCTGTAAAAGATGTTTTGCAGATCGATGGTTTATCTTCTCAAAATGAGAAACAAATAAGTGTGATTGGAATGAATGGAAAACTGATGCAGCAATCAACAACATCAGCAAGTAATTATAAGATCAACACAAACCAGCTTTTACCCGGAATGTATATTTTGAAAATTACTGATGGCAATAATACCACCACAACAAAATTTATAAAAGAATAACTTAATAAATCATCATTCCCACAAAGGCGGGATTTTTTTATTTTGAAGTTTATTCTCATACAATAAAAAACCCCAAACTAACTGATCAATTTCAGGAGGCTTTGGCTCCAGTCACTCTGACCGTAACAGTTTTTTGCCGCCACACGAAATGAATAGGTTTGTCCCAGCGAAAGCCCTTCAATTTTCATTGATGCACGCGATAATAAACCCACCTGCACCCATGAAGAAGGTTTGCACCCCTGCTTTATTCATCCTTTTAGCAACGACATTAATTATTGTAGCAACGACATTAACTATTATAGCAACGACATTAACTATTGTAGCAACGACATTAACTATTGTAGCAACGACATTAACTATTGTAGCAATGACATTAACTATTGTAGCAACGACATTAACTATTGTAGCAACGACATTAACAATGATAGCAACTACATTAACAATGATAGCAACGACATTAACAATGATAACAACGACATTAACTATTGTAGCAACGACATTAACTATTGTAGCAACGACATTAACTACTGTAGCAACGACATTAACTATTGTAGCAACGATATTAACTATGGTAGCAACGACATTAACAATGATAGCAACGACATTAACAATGATAGCAACGACATTAACAATGATAGCAACGACATTAACAATGATAGCAACGACGGCAACGACATTAATAATGATAGCAACGACATTAATGATGATAGCAACGATATGAATGATGTTAGCTGCTACTTCCATGAAGTCTTAGTTCGTCATTCCTGCGCAGGCGGGGAATCTGCTGTTTGAAAAAATAAAAAAGAGTTTCGTTTATATTTGTGTTGTGTGCAATGCTAAAACAACCATCTAACTAAAATGATATTTACAGATTATTTAAAAAACAACTGACAGACTTCGTTGATAGCTATAAAAAATATTTTCGAAAGACATTTGGTGTTGCTATAACATTTACCCTAATCTGCTTTGTTATCTCGGCAGTACTTTTTCGTTTCAGTAACTTCGACAATTCAGTTACCGCAAAACAAATCAGCCTTTTTAGTTATTTTTTTCATCGTTACAGCAAAGGACACACCTACAGTATTATAGACTTAACCAAAACAGTGTTCATTTTTTTCGTTTCTCTTTATTCGTTGGGACTATTGAGATTATCAAACAACGATTTAGAAAGTAAAGAACTTTCCTTTAAACATTTTTTCCGCTCCATTAAAAATAAAGACATTCTTTTCTTAGCAATGATTTTTATCGTGAGTGCTGTTATAGATTTTATTGTATTTAAAGTTGAAAGTTTTTCACTTTTAAATACAAGAAATGTAAACGCGGACATATATATTCACGACACTTGCTTTCATTTAAGAATTTATCTTCCTCTTATTCTTTTCGCTTTGACTATTCGATTTTTAACTATCGTTCAAAAGACGAAGCTAACTTTAAAAAGGATTTTATTTCTGTATGTTTCGTTATGGCTTTTTAATGAATTTGCTAATGAAATTTCTTTGTGGGTTCGTTCTCATTTATTTGGACTTATTTTAATTCCGTTTGACAATCCGCAAACTTATTATCTTATTGAAAGTATATTTGGAATACCCTTAATTGCATTTTATTTTCTGGGTTATTTCTCTGCAATGACAACTTCATTAAAACTAACAGAACGACAATAAGAGCAAAAAACACATGCAGGTTGCGGATTTGTAACTGCAGGTAATTAATTTTGTAAAACTCAAAGCAATAAATATTGAAATGTCAGACAATAGAGAATCACCAATTAATATTAATAAAGAAGAGTTCAAAAAAATCGGCTACCAATTAATTGATGCCATATCACATTTCATTGCCACGATTGATGAAAAGCGGGTTACCACAGCAGAAACCCCGAAGCAAATACAAAATGTTTTGGGCAATGCTTCATTGCCTGAAAATGGAACTTCCGTTCAGGAATTGTTTACTAACACGTCTGATTTATTATTCAATCATTCGTTGTTGAACGGTCATCCAAAATTCTTTGGATACATCACTTCATCCCCGGCACCAATCGGTGCACTGGCAGATTTGTTAGGCGCTGCTGTTAACCCTAATGTAGGAGCAAATATTTTAAGTCCCATGGCAACCGCTATTGAAAGGCAAACAGTGAAATGGCTGGCAGAATTTATTGGTGTTTCTACCTCGTGTGGCGGCATATTAGTAAGTGGCGGCAACATGGCAAATCTCACTGCTTTCTTAGCCGCAAGAACTGCCAAAGCGCCAAAGAGTATGAAGGAAGAGGGTTTGGCAAATATGCATGGTGAAATGGTTTTCTACTGTTCAAAAGCAACGCACACCTGGATTGAGAAGGCAGCAGTTTTATTCGGGCACGGCACAAAAGCTATCCGGTGGATACCAACTGACGCTGATAATAAAATGAACATAGATATTTTGTCGCAAACAATTAATGATGATGTAAAGGTTGGCAAAAAACCTTTTCTTGTAATTGGTAATGCAGGGGATGTGAGCACGGGTGTGGTAGATAACCTTGCCGCAATAGCTGCCATTTGCAAAGCACACGATCTATGGTTTCATATTGATGGTGCTTATGGAATTCCTGCTGCAGTAATAGCCAAATACCAAAATTTGTTTGACGGAATAAAGGAAGCCGATTCCATTGCGCTCGACCCACACAAGTGGCTTTATGCGCCGCTCGAAGCAGGCTGCACACTGGTAAAAAACCCTCAACACCTCATTGACACCTACAGTTCGCATCCCGTTTATTATAACTTCAGTAATCTGGATGATGAACCTACAACGAATTTTTATGAGTATGGTTTTCAAAATTCAAGAGGGTTTCGGGCGTTAAAAGTTTGGTTGGCTTTGCAACAGGCAGGCAGGAACGGTTATATAGAAATGATTGGAGAAGATATAGCACTATCACAACTTTTATTCGAAGAAGCAAAAAAACATACGGAGTTGGAAGCAGTAACCCAAAACCTGAGCATTACTACTTTGAGATATGTTCCAGTTGACTTGCAAGACGAAAAAAAGAACGAAACTTATTTGAACACATTGAATGAAAAATTATTGAATGAATTGCAGCAGGGAGGTGAAGTATTTTTATCAAATGCTGTTGTTGCAGACAAATATTGTTTAAGATGTTGCATTGTAAATTTCAGGACTTCAAGAAAAGACATTTTAGAAATTGTGGACATAATAGTTAGAGAAGGAAGAAAGGTTCACGAAATGCTTCAGAGTAAATGACAACTTTCTTCGGCTAAGTTGCAACTTAGCCGCACCTATAAATAATATTTGGAATTGAGTGTAATAACAAAATCTTTGGATTGGACGTCAGCTATGACACATCCAATTTAGACAATGTAAATGAAAATGATAGACAGAAATTTCAGTTCTTTCCCCATTCTGACAACGGAAAGGCTTACTCTAAGACAATTGTCAATTGATGATCAGGAAAATATTTTTGCTTTGCGTTCTGACACAGAAATAAACAAATATCTTGACAGAGAACCAGCGAACACAATTGAAGATGCAATAAACTTTATTTATAAAATTATTGATAACATTAAAAAAAACAATTCACTTTATTGGGTAATTACCTTAACAAAGACAAAAGAATTTGTTGGAACAATTTGCCTGTTTGACTTTTTAAACGAAACAAATAGTTGCGAAATCGGGTATGAACTTATGATAAAGTTTCAAGGGCAAGGAATCATGAGGGAAGCGGCAGAAGTAGTTATTGATTATGCTTTTAAAATATTGCAGTTTCAAAAAATAGTAGCGTGTACTCACAACGAAAATCAGAATTCAACTAAATTATTAATGAAGTTCAATTTTCTTCAATCTACAGAGACAAACAAAGAAAACCCAGACTTTAATATTTTCACATTGACTGATTCAAACGGGCAACCATAAAACAAAACATATTTTGGCGAAAACACTATTGCAATTAAGCTGTATTTAAAAGTTGCTTAAACAAATTTTTTCTCTTTGATGAAATAGAAATAGTTGTTTACTTCGCGCCCATGAACCAAAACTATATCCGCTGTATAATTTGCGCAGCTTTATTACTTGCATTTTCCTGTAAGAAAGATTCAACTCCACAAATCAGCAAACAGATTGAAACAACTATAACTACAGAACAAAACGATTCTTATAAAGAAAAGTCACCTCCTGTACAAACTCCTGTAAGCATTGCAATTGATTCAAATATCGGCGGTTATCTTGAAGCTTTGCCGGCATCTTATGCCCAGCATCCGGAAAAAAGATATCCGCTGATAATTTACCTGCATGGAGTTGGTGAGCTTGGAAACGGTACTACAGACCTGCATAATGTTGCAGCCAACGCCATTCCTAAGCTTATAGCAAACGAAGTATTTCCTGCAAACTTTACAGTAAATAATAAAACGTATCAATTCATTGTACTGTCTCCGCAGTTTAAAGTATGGCCTGATTCTCCGCAAAAAGATGTAAATGCCATGCTTGATTATGCGCTGCAGAAATACAGGATAGATTCTATGAAGATGTATGTATGTGGTATTAGCATGGGCGGCGGCTCAGACTGGATCTTTACAAGCGCTCATGGCAAAAAGATTGCAGCGGTTGTTCCTATTTGCGGTGCTGCTGCACCTAATGAACAGGAAGCACAAAAAATTGCCGGCACAGGTGTGAGTATTTGGGCTTTTCATAATAACCTGGATCCTACCATTCCGGTTGCTTATACAATTGGCTGGGTAAATGAAATAGACAGCAGCAGCCCACGCGTACCTGCACGCATTACTATTTTTAACGCCGCGAGCCACGATGCATGGACAGAAGCTACAGACCCCAACTACAAAGAGAAAGGAAAAAATATCTATGAATGGATGCTTTCAAAAAGGAATACAAACTATTGAGCATAAAATAGCGAATGGTGTCCATGTGCCCTTAAAGGCGAAGCTTGCAATTTTGCTGCATTACAAGTTGCATCAAATTACCTGCAATACGATCTTTCCTCTCACGTGACCATCTTTACTTAATTCCTGCGCTTCAGCGGCTTTTTCCAGCGGCATTACCTGTGCTATTACAGGAACTACAATTGCTGCATCGAGCAACGAAGCAATTTGCTGTAACTCATCAGGATAAGATTGCGCAGTATATCCTTCAACATGAATATTCTTTGCCGTTGCAGCTTCGCTTGGTTCAGGTTTTAAAGTTGTGATGAGTCGTCCGCCATTTTTAAGCACCTGGAACGAGCGTTGCTGTGTATCACCACCAATAGTATCAAAAACAAGGTCTGCATCTTTCACCTTATCTTCAAACTTTTCATTTTTATAATCAATCACTTCATCCGCACCTAATTCTTTTACAAAATCTTTGTTGGCTTCAGATGCCGTACCAATAACATAGGCGCCTTTCCATTTGGCGAACTGCACTGCAAAACTTCCGACACCACCGGATGCTGCATGAATCAATACTTTCTGTCCGGATTGCAAATGTCCATGATCAAACAAACCCTGCCAGGCTGTGAGGGCTGCAAGCGGAACGGAGGCTGCAGCAATATGATCAAGTGTTTTCGGTTTATAGCTTAATTGATTTGCTTTAACGGTAAGATATTCTGCATAAGCGCCATTTCTTGTAGGATCAGGACGACCATACACCTGATCGCCCGATTTGAAACTTTTTACTTCATTTCCAACTGATTCTACAACACCAGAAACATCCCAACCTAATATCAAAGGGAAATTTGTGGGAAATTTTTCTTTGCGCATTCCTTCCCTGATTTTCCAATCTATGGGATTAACAGAAGTGGCATAGACCTTAACCAATACTTCGTCTGAAGCAGGCAACGGTTTGGGAAGGTCTTCAAGTTTTAAAACATCTGGTCCGCCAAATGAATGTATAACAATTGCTTTCATAACTTTTGTATTTATCACACAATGTTATACAGTAATTATGCCTGATGTGAATATTCTCCTTTAAATATTTGCCTGTTTGAGTGCTAAATTCTTGTAGTATGGTGGAATTGTTCCTGTGAGATTTAATTTTGGTTCAATCACTATTTTATAAGTGACATCACTACCGTTTGTACTATAAAAATCCCAAGCTAATATTTGTCCCCACCCCTTCTGGCTAAATGCCAAACTAAAAACAGCGAAGCAAAAAATGGCAATAAAGTTTTTTCCTTTGAAATGGTGTAGCGGATTCTTCATAAAGGGTGTTTGTATAACTACGAATTAAGTATATTTTTTTAGCGGGAATTATTATAGAACCATGCAAACATACAGACGCATGCGCGGTATTGCGGCTTTTGAATGTTATCAAACTATAAAGAAATTGTTACCAGTTTTGAGAAAGGTGCAAATAAAATATGACAGAAGAAGTGATTGGTCTTGGAAAGTTTACCTTGATATTTAAAAATGTGAAGGTAGAAGTTACAACCGCGAAGGTAGAAGTTAACAACGCGAAGATAGAAGCTACTCACGCGAAGGTAGAAGCTATTCAAGTGAAGGTAGAAGCTATTCAAGTGAAGATAGAAACTATCTGCCCTCAGGTAGAAGCTACTTGCCCTCAGGTAGAAACTATCTGCCCTCAGGTAGAAACTATCTGCCCTCAGGTAGAAGCTACTTGCCCTCAGGTAGAAACTTTCTGCCCACAGGTAGAAACTATCTGGGGGAAATAGCAGAAAAAAAGGTAAAATTTTTCAGTACCTTTTTATCTTCCTGAAACATGAACTAATTGTTAACTGTTTTTTTACAACGCTTTCATTCCAAAAATTCTTCACTTTTGCCTCGCGCTACAACTTGTTCGAACAATTCTTTATTTTAATTTTTATCTTGCGCGGGTATTTTTTAAAGCCGTTCTTCTATGTTTGTAAACAGCCTTTGTTTACGCATTTTTTTATGCAGCATCACTTTAATTCTTACACAATTTTCTTTTGCGCAATGCAGTGCTTTCGTAAACACCTTTCCCTATAATGAAGGCTTTGAAAACAGTGAAGGCAACTGGTATGTTTCAAACAACAGCATCAACTCAGACTGGGCATGGGGCACACCTGCAAAGCCAATCATCACCACAGCAGGCGGCGGCAGCAAATGCTGGATCACTGGCGGTCTCAGCAACAGCTTTTATAATAACGGCGAAGCTTCTTTTTTGCAAAGTCCCTGCTTTGATATTTCATCGTTGCAACAACCCATTATTTCGTTTAAAATTTTTTGGGAAACGGAAAGCGGTTATGATGGTGCGGGTTTTCAATACAGCATAGACAATGGTAATTCCTGGATAAATCTTGGCAGTGTAAACGATATGTCAAGCTGCGCAGACAGCAACTGGTTCAATGATAATGATGTTCGTTATCTGAACACTGTTGAAGGTTGGAGCGGCAATATACAACAAGGCAATGGCAGCGGCAGATGGGTAACTGCATCTCATGATCTTTCTGCTATTAAAGGTGCAACACAGGTTATTTTTCGTTTTTGTTTTGGTGCAGGTGTGAGGAATAATAATTATGACGGCTTTGCAATAGATGATATTTTTATTGGAGAAAATGCACAGGGAAAAAGCAATTTTACATACACCTGCGAAGCAAATAATGAAGTTGAATTTATGGCAACATCTGCCACCTGCAATAATTTTTACTCGTGGAATTTCGGAGATATTAATTCGGGTGTCAACAATACCAGCAGCGCAAAAAATCCCTTACATACTTTTTCTTCACCCGGCAGATATACCGTACAGTTAAGCACTACTTACACCATTTCTAAAGAAATAGATATACCGGGCATTTCCATTTCTCAAAAAAATGTTTCCTGTTTTTCCGGAAATGATGGGTCAGCTTCAGCCTCTGTCGTGCCTGCAGGTCTCTCCTATTCTTATTACTGGAACACAACACCTGCGCAAACTAAAGCGGCTATTAATAATTTGTATGCAGGCATTTATGTACTAACGGTGCAATGCCCATCGGGTTGTAACGCCACACAGCCCCTCACTATTACGCAGCCGACTGCTATTGTTCCGAATTTTACAATCACGAATGCTATCTGTACAAAAGAGGGCTCGATAAATACAGCAACGGAAGGCGGCATACCACCTTATAATTATTTGTGGTCGAACAATGACACGACTTCTTTTATAAATAATTTACCGGCAAATAATTATTCAGTGATCATAACTGACTCAAATAAATGCACTGCTGATTTTGAAAACTTAGTTGTGAAAGACAGTACAGGAATACCTTATTTGTTTCTTGGAAATGATACCGCATTTTGCCCGGGAAATAAGCTGGTTTTGCATGCGGGTAATTTTGCAAGTTATCTATGGCAGGATAATTCTTCCGACAGTATTTTTACTGTTTATATAACGGGAACTTATTTTGTGAAAGTCACTGACAGCAATGGTTGCAGCGCTTCTGATACTATAAATGTAACCGTAAACTGCAATGATATTTATTTCCCTACTGCTTTCACACCAAACAATGATGGACTGAATGATCTGTTTGGTCCTGTTGGAAATTTAGCGGCAGTAAAAGATTATTCATTTTCCATTTTCAATCGATGGGGACAAAGAATTTTTTATTCTGAAAATCCTTATCAAAAATGGAATGGAAATTTAAATAGCAACACTGTTGGCGCTCAAACACTGGTTTGGTTTGCAAATTATTCTCTAAATAATTCAAAGAGATTTCAAAAAGGAACAGTTATTCTTTTGAGATAAATGTAAGAAATTTTATCCCAATCAATTTATTTTAGGAATCAAGTTGATTTGATATTGCCTGCACTATTAAAATAACTGGTAACAATTTCTTCATAATAACTTAATGGACTAACCAAAATTGCTTTACTAATTTTATTATTTTTGTTTTTTTGTAGAATAGAAATCTTAATCCCTCGTACCTTATCATGAAAAAAAAACCAGGCTTTTTTTATTCCCCCATGGTTTTTGTTTTCCTTTTTATTGTAGTGATTTTAATGGTGTTGTTGCTGCCTTTTTTAGGATATAGTCAATATTCTCTTAACACCACTACCTACTCACAGGATTTTAATGGATTGGGAACAGGAAATTCAACTGTATCAGGCGGAAATATGAACTTGATCAATGCCTCATTAAACGGATGGTATTTTTATGAAACCGGAACCAATGCTAATACAACAATCACAGCCGGAACAGGTTCTTCTAATTCCGGAGACACCTATAACTTTGGTTTGACCGGCAATAGTGATAGAGCATTAGGCGGTCTTCAATCCGGTACCTTAATTCCACTCTATGGATTTTATTTTAAAAATAATACTGGCAGTACGATTACTTCTTTAACCTTTAATTATACAGGTGAGGTATGGCGTGTTGGGAGTATTAACAGGACTGATGAAATAGATTTTCAATACAGTACGAATGCCGCTTCACTTACTACAGGCACCTGGAGTTCTACTATTGCATCACTTAGTTACATAGATGCCGCCCAAACCAGCACTGCCAGCGGATCTATAATTCAATCTGCAAATATAAGTAATAGTTTAACAGGATTGAATATCACAGCCGGTGCTACTTTCTTTATTAAATGGGTTGATAAAACTGCAAGCGGCGCAGATGATGGAATGGCAATAGATAATTTTTCATTTACTTGCAATACAGGACCCACGTCCGCAATAACAGTATCAGCGGTTCACCCTGCAAGTGGCAGCATAAATACCGGTACTGTTTATAATCCTCTGTATTCTGTTCAGTGTGTTGTAGCAAATGCAGCAGCTACATTAACCAGCGTTACTCTTAATACATCCGGGACTTATACAAATAGTGATATTCCTACTTCTGGATTTAGATTATCTTTTAATTCAATTGCTAACACCCTATTAGGCGCTAATGTTATTTATTTGGGAAGTGCTTATGCCAATTCCGGAGGAACAATTACATTTAGTTCACTTTCTCAAAATCTATCAGTTGGTACAGGCTACTTAATTGTATCTGCAGATATAAATAATAGTACAATTGCAGTAGCCAATCATACCGTACAATTAATAACCCCGGCTTTTAATAGTATTACTTTTGCCGGTACTGTTTCACTTTCAGGTAGCCCTATAGGCAATGGTAACGCCCAAACAATTGCATTGTCGCCATCATTTACAGCGGGACATTTAGCCGTTTTAAGAGTTGGTGACGGCAGTACACCAATATCAAATGCGGGCACACCTGCACAGGTTTTGCAATTTGATACATATACGGCAAATCAATCAGGAACTGTTATTACATCTTTGCCACAAGTAGCAGCTACTAATACAACAGGGCAAATTATACCAAAGGCAATTACTCAAAGCGGCTCATCAATTTCAGAAGGAGATATTAGCTTATCTGTAAATGGCAGTTATCTTATTGTGGCAGGATATAATTCTTATGCCGGTGAGACGGGAGTAGCAAATTCCACTACAGACGATGCTGTGATTGGTAAAATTGATGCGACGGGAAGTGCAAATACGATCACCAGTTTTTCAAGAGCTACCTGTTTTAATGGTAGTAATTTTAGATCAGCATGCACTAATGATGGAACTGGCTATTGGAGTTCAGGTACAAGTAGTGGATCTACAGGCGGAGTTTGGTACATTACGGATGGTAGCTCAAGTAGTACAACCGCTGCACAGGTAAGCACAACAATTACAAATACCCGAACTATAAATATTTACAATAGTCAATTATATGCAAGTACCATGTCCGGGTCTAACAGATTACTGAATGTGGGGAATGGTTTACCTACTACTTCAGGGAATACAGAGACCAACCTATTAACAGCATCGGGCGATCCTTATAGCTTTGTTATAGTAAACATCAATGGTAATTATGTTATGTATATAGCATCGTTATCTTCCCAAACAATCGATAAATATTCTTTGGTTTCCGGAACATGGATGAGTAATGGTAGTTTTAGTACAACATCACCTTCTTCTAATTTTCCACGAGGTATTACAGGTAATATTAATTGTTCCGGTACAATTAATCTGTATACAACAGTTTCGACTACCGCTACAAGCAGACCAACTATTTTAAATAAGTACATAGATAATGCCGGTTACAGTCAAACGATCAATATAAGTGCTACTGTTACAACACTTGCTACAGCAGGCACGAACTATGCATTTGGCGGTGTTGCTTTTACTCCTTACCAGGATTTAACAATATCAGGCAGTCAAACAATTGCTGCGGGGAATGCTTATAGAAATATAACTATTACACCAACTGGCTCTGCAACTTTAGGAGGAGATGTCAGTGCGCTTGGAAATGTAACAGTAAATAGTGGGGCTATTCTTGATTGTCAAACAAACCATATTTTAACTAATTCAGATTTTACATCCTCATTCTCCTTATTAAACAGCAGTACATTAAAAACTGGTGAAAGCAACGGTATACAAGCTACTGCATATACCGGTGCAATACAAACTTGTGCACGTAGCTTTGATGTTGCAGCAAATTATGAATATGAAGGAAATGGTCCACAAAATACAGGCGATGGTTTACCATTAACCGTTAATAACCTTACCTTAAGTAATACATCCAGCACAAGTCTTACTCATAGTGTGTCTGTTTCAAACACTCTTAATCTTGGTACTGGAACATCACTTAATATTAATGGTAATACACTTTCGCTTAATGGAACTATTTCAGGTGTGGGCACTTTAACAGGTTCTACAACTTCCAACCTTTCAATAGGCGGAAGTTATAATACAAGTGTTGGAACTTTAAATTTTACACCTGGATGGCAAGTACTAAATAGCGTTTCAATTAACAGATATAACGGAACAGTTTCTAACGCTGCAACATTAGGGTCTAATTTAACTGCCAATAATATCATTCTTACAAATGGAATTTTATCAACCGGTGCAAATTTATTTACCTGGAATAATGCGGGTGGAACTTTGACAATGCCCGGACCAACAGCAAACGGAGGTAACGGTTCTGGTAATTATTATGATAGTTATATCGCCACCTGCGATGCGAGTGGAACACCTGTAACCGGAGGTGCTAATGCCACCACGCCTTATATTGGCTCGGTAGGGATGCGTATTAATAATGTTGCCGCCACACCAATTTATTTTCCTGTCGGGGTTAGTTATTTACCTGCTCAATCTGCGAGCGGTGCTGGATACAATCAGCCATCACCTAACCGTGTTATGGTTAAAAATTATGGGAATGCACAATGGTATGCTGTTGCTATTGATTATGGTGATATCGGGAGCACTCCCTCAGCAAGAGTTAATAGAATTTGGTATATTACCACTGGTGATACTACCGCTGCTAATCATAATTCCGATCTTCAATTGTTTTATACAAAACGTGACTGGACAAATTGGTCATCCGGAGAAAATGAAATCGAAAGCGGGTTTGATTATGATCAGGGTTCTTTAGTACAAAAAGACTATAATTCTGCTGACAATAACTTTGTAAATATTTCTACTCTGGCTACTGCCGATGTGCCTCATTGGACTGGAAATGCATATGGAACAGAAATTTATGGACAGTACACTAATGCCAGTGGCATGAGTACTACAAACCGTATTATTCAATTCAATCGTTTTAGCATCGTTAACCCTAACGGAATTATTCTTCCTGTAACAATTATTAATTTCAAAGCTTATCAACAAAAGCAAGATGTTGTTACGGAATGGACTTCATTAAGCGAAATAAATATCAAAGAATACGAAATACAACGCTCTTTAAATGGCCTGGATTTTATTACTATCGGCGTGCAAAATGCATTGAATAATGGTGCACCTTCAATAAATTATTCTTTCCTTGATACACATCCATTTTCAGGAAATAATTTTTACAGAATAAAAGTAACAGGCAGTGATGGGCGTGTGATTTTTACGAATATTCAGTTAGTTAACATCGGGCATACTTCAAGTAACATAAGCATTTATCCTAATCCCGTTACCAACAGGCAATTCAATTTGCAAATGAGCAATGTCCCTGTGGGTAATTATTATCTTTCAATTCATAATTCTATCGGACAAATAATTTTTTCTAAACAAATAAATGTAAGTATTGGTTCTTCATCACAAATAATAAATCTTCCTTCTTCCGTTGCAAGAGGTGCATATTATTTTCAAATAACAGGTAATGAAATGATGACTGAAAAAATTATTATTCAGTAAATATCCTTTTAAAAAAATCTCAATTTTCTAAATTTTAAAACAACTATTTAGTTTGCTCTCATTTTTTAATACTGCGTATATTTTGGAAATGTAAGAACATTAGACAAATTAAGGCAACTCAAAAGAGAGTTGCCTTAATTTGCATTTGTGGAGAATGGCGAACAATTATCGAACCAAAATTATCCAAAAACGGAATTCTACGAAGCGCTTAAAGTACTAACAAATGCATTTTCAGAATAAGCAGCTCAATTGAAATTTACCGTATATATTTTTGTTTAGAAAATTTTGTAGCGCAATTGTAGAATAAGTTATAGAATTCAATTGACTAATGGAAGAACTGTTATCCTTTTTTATGCAGGATTTTGTATAGTTCACACTGAAAAAATATGTATAAATAAAGATTGATTTTAATTAAAGGGATTAGTCTTCATATCCGCTTTTAATAACAGTAGCAATCATTTTGAACTTTTCTTTTGCATTAAATCGATGCGGTGCATGGGCTGGAATAATAATTCCTTGCCCCAATAATAGTTGAAATATATTTTTATCTATTGTGATTTCAGCCGCACCATCTATTATCTGAATAAAGGTATCAAAAGGCGAAATTTTTTCAGCTAACTCTTCACCAATGGCGAATGAAAGAGCGGTGATATTTCCGGTGGTTTTTTTGAGAATTGTTTTGCTTACAACAGCATCAGGAACATATTCAATTATTTCTACAACAATATAGGCTTTAGATTTTTCTACTTCAACTGCATGCATAATTATTTTATTTAAAAACATTCTCCAAAATCTAACAAGTAAAGGTGCTTCTAATTAAACAGATTTACTTATACCATTACATTTTTAAATTACATCTTTCACACATTTTCAATACCGCCGCGGCGTTTATCTTTTATTTTCTTAAAAAATGTAGGCGTTAATCCTGTAACTTTTTTAAACTGCTTGGAGAGATGAGCCACACTGCTGTATTGCATGAGAAGGGAAATTTCTGTAAGGTTCAGCTCATTGTAAATTATTAATTCCTTTACGCGCTCAATTTTATGCAAGATTATGTAGTGCTCAATAGTAATACCCTGGACTTCAGAAAATAAATTGGCAAGGTAGGTGTAATCATAATTTAATTTTTCGCTTATAAAATTTGAAAAGTTTACTTTGGGAAGTTCATCAGAATAATGGATCATTTCAATCACAACTTTTTTTATCTTCTCTATCAGGATACTTTTTTTGTCATCCATCAGTTCAAAACCATATTTTTCAAGTTCATTCTTTAATATTTTTATTTCGTCTGTATTTAAATTATTTTTGAGTAGAACCTCGCCTAACTCAACAGATATACATTCAAGGTTGAGTTTTTCCAATTCGGCTTTTACGATCATTTTACACCGAATTGATACCATATGTTTGATAAATAGTTTCATTCAACACAACAATAAATTGATTTATAAAACATTACAAAAGGTACGGGTTATCAATGGCATAAATGAATAAATCTGTTCAGAATCTTTTAGCAAATGCTAAAATAAAGCTTGTCCCTACTCCTTCTTCTGACTCAACATTCACTTTTATATTATTGACGAGAAGAAAATTATGCACAGTCAACAATCCGATACCGTGTCCATCCGGTTTGGTAGTAAAGTATTTTTTAAATATATTTTCAATGTTTTCCGTACTAATACCGCATCCATTATCCTGAATTCTTACAATATATTTATTTGCAGTTGCATAAGTATTTATTTTCAATTTTCCGCTTTCGCTATTCATTGCTTCTAGTGCATTAATAATAATATTGTTTAGCGCAATTTTCATTTTTGTTTTGTCCACGGCAATTGCAAAATCAATAGAACAATAATCTTTAATGACTAATATATTTTTAAGTTTGATTTTATCTCTCGCCATATCCAATACTTCATCAAGCAGCTTTTGTATAGATTCTTTTTTATTTTTTATTTCTCTTATTGGACGATATTCGACCTGCTCATTTATCAACTCTGTGATATGAACGGAACTGCGCATAATTATATCAAGGTATAGTTTAAGCTTTTCATCTTGCAATGATTCAAGCATTTTTACAGACAAATTAATGGTAGCCAAAGGATTCTTCAATTCATGAGCAAAAGCAGAAATCATACTAATTTGATGCTCTGTATTTGGATCAGTTTGAGACTCGGAAAGAATTGTAAGTGTGTTCATCCTTCGAAATTTGAAATAAGCAGCAGAAATGTAAAGGTCAATTATTATCTGCGTATAATGTTATACGATTGTGTACATTAGTTATATAATTCACACTTTTAAAGTGTCATAATAACTTCTAAAAGCTTGCATATTGTTTTTCCATTATAATTTGATCATACTTTCAAATTTTCACTTTCCTGAATACTTACCGAGCTTTTCTAAATATCAGAAGTTGGCTGATTAAAATAAAATCACAAATCTGCTAAAAGATGTGAATGATGCAACCTTTTCAGCAAATTATATAACGCTTATCGAAATAAAGGCACTCAATTTTACATGTGAAAATAAAAGGTGTTTTCTCTTTCGCCTTTTCTAAAAAAAGAAGAAAAGATAAAATAGAAAAAAAACTTTGAACTGATTAAAAAAATAAAAAAATGACCACTAAAAAATTTGATAGTTGTGATAATGACCTTGTAAAGGCAATTACTTCTGAAAAAGGAAAATCAAAAAACGAAAAAGGTTTGCGCCAGTTATTTACTGATGAATTAAATGATATTTATCATAGCGAAAAACATTCTGTCGCGTTGCTGGAAAAGATGATAAAAAAATCTTCTGCTGATGTGCTTATCGATGCACTTTCTGAACAGTTGCAATTTGCCGAACGCCATATAAAAAAATTAGAAAAAGTATTTGCTTCTGCCGGAAAAAAATCCACTTCAGAAAAATGTAAAACCATGGAAAGTTTAGTGAAGGAAGCCAACCGTTTAATGGAAGATACGAGCCATGGAATGGTTAGAGATGAAGCGATAATTTCATCAGTTTTAAAAATAGCACACTATAAAATCGCAGCTTATGGAACGCTCTGTTCTTTTGCAAATACACTGGCCGAAAATGGCGCCTCCTCGCAGTTGCATGAAACGTTGATTGAACAAAAAGAAGCTGATGAAAAATTTTCTTCGATAGGTGAATCCATGGAATTAGAACTGATAGAAAAATAAAATGACTTCAATAAGCAATTTAATTGGATGGCATCGTATGCGAACTTGTGAAAGCATTAAACATGATAGAAAAGCTTCTTCCGCGCAAAAACAAGATAGAAGAGACAATTAGAAGATCTGTTGTCAAAACTGTTATTTACAGGGGAGTTATTTTAATGCTCGACTTTATCTGCATTTACTTGTTCACAGGAAAAATGAAAGTGGCATTTGGTTTTACCATAATAAGCAATGTTTATACAACGCTTGCTTATTTCTTTTCCGAGAGAATTTGGGATAAAATAAAATGGGGTAAAGCGAATAGCCTTTAACCCATCACTAAAAATAATAAACAAAAAAACAATGACAAACGCGACATGCCTGGGCATTTGGATGGATCATTCAAATGCACACTTGATGGAGTTTACAACAGACCCGATCGAAACAAAAACCCTTGAATCAAAATTCACTCACGAAGAAAAAGAGCAAAGCCTGGGAAAGAGTGAAAACCTGATGCATAATAAAGAGCAGCACGAACAGGCAACGTATTATAAAGAGTTGGGAGAGATCATCAGGAATTATAAAGAAGTGCTTTTATTTGGCCCCACGAACGCAAAGGTAGAGTTGTTTAATACCTTAAAGACCGACCACCGTTTTGCAGATATAAAAATTGAGGTGCAGTCGGCGGATAAAATGACGGAGAACCAGCAACACGCTTTTGTGAGGGAGCATTTCTCAATAAATAAAAAGGTTTATTAAGATGTGAATGATGCAACTTATTTCCCGAATTGTATAACACAAAGAACGTAAGACCTTGCGACCTTTAACCTTTCAATTTACCCTCTAAAAAAAATAATTATCCAAATGATATAACATGAAAAGTAAAAGCTTGTTTTCTCTGCTGATATTTGTCGTCATATTTGGTATTGCTATGGCCGTTTTGTACGCTGCTTATGGTTTTTCAAATATTTTATTGACTGAAGTTATTGCTGCTATTGCGTTTGTAGTTGCACTCATTATTTCTTCTGCAGTTAAGATTGCCGATCCGTGGGATAAAGCAGTTGTACTACGTCTCGGTCAGTTTCATTCTTTAAAAGGTCCCGGCCTTTTTTTCATCATCCCAATTTTTGATACAATACCTTATTGGATTGATACGCGTGTAATAACCACTTCTTTCAAAGCTGAAAAAACACTTACCAAAGACACCGTTCCTGTAGATGTGGATGCGGTACTGTTCTGGAAAGTACTGGATCCTAAAAGAGCTGCGCTTGAAGTAGCAGATTATTTAAGTGCCATCAGTTGGGCTTCACAAACGGCATTGCGCGATGTGATTGGCAAAACAATGCTTTCAGATATGCTGGAAGGAAGAGATAAAATAAGTGATGTGCTTCAAAAAATTATTGATGAACGCACAGAACCCTGGGGCATTCATGTAAATTCTGTTGAAGTAAAAGATGTATTAATTCCGCCGGCATTAGAAAATGCAATGTCTATGCAGGCGCAGGCAGAAAGAGAACGCCAGGCACGTGTAATACTTGGAGATTCGGAAAGACAGGTAGCTGAGAAGTTTGGTGAAGCCGCGCTTACTTATGCCAACAATCCTGTCGCATTGCACCTGAGAGCAATGAATATGCTGTACGAAGGATTGAAAGAGAACTCAACCATTGTTATTGTACCAAGTTCAGCAGTAGATACTATGCAATTGGGCAGCATGGCGGGTTTAACAGCATTAACAATGGGTATTGGTCAGGATAAAGTGAAAAAAGAAAATGGAACCGTTTTAAAATCTGAACAATAAATGCCACATAAACATCTTATAACTAAAAATAAATTATGCCAATCAATACAAACAATTTAATTGGCTACAACCTTGAAGCCACAGATGGTGAAATTGGAAAAGTAGAAGCCTTTTATTTTGACGATGATACATGGACAATCCGATACATGGTTGTGAAAACCCGCAATTGGTTATATGGTCGTAAAGTGCTTATTTCTCCCCAAGCAGTTTTAAAAGATTCATGGACAAATGTATCACTGCCTGTAGATCTTACCAAAGAACAGGTTAGTAGTAGTCCCGATATTGATACATGCTGTTAAAGGCAGTAAGCTGTTTGATGAAGCAAAATTTATTCACATGGAAAGTAATAAACTATGAATGGTCACATGTACTTAATAAAAGCATTGTGAATTACTTGGTAGTTCAAGTAGCCCGCGCAGGCGTGATCTCATAAAATTTACGGTTGAGATGAATCTCCGATATTATTTTCCCATTCTTTATTTGTTCTTTTATTTTCCTGATGTTGTTACGGATTTCTTTTAATTCATAGAATGTAGCATAGAATTTAACTCCTGCCTTTACTCAGATATTCTTTTAAGCATAAAACTCCCTAATGTTTACCGCCGCGATAGCTGCCAAAGTTTTCTATATGCAGATCTCCGCATATCCGTGCTGGTTGTGCTTTCCTTTGCTTTGATAAAACAGATGCGGTGAAGTATGCGGCATTAAGAATAATTCTTTCTTCCCCTTCTCAGTTTTAAAGACTACCTTTTGTGCTTAACATTGGCGTATGGAAAATTATATAACAGAAGAATTGAGCTTTGATATTTCAACCAAAGAAAATAAACCGCTGCAGATCTGCCACCAAAAACATGAAGGTATTGAAACCGCACTTTTAAGTAAAATAGAATTTGAATCATTAGAAGTTTTTGATGTAAAGTCGTTAAGCAACATTTTGTTTATTACAGAAAACAATGTGCAAATAAACCTTAACCTTTATAAAGAAAAACAAGCTATAAATGAAAAAAGTGTAACGATCAATCTTCTGGAAATACCTGAATTTGCAAGTATTAATATTCCTAATTGGTTTTTATTAAAGTCAGGTGTGAATGCACGCTTAAGGGGAATACTAAAAGTAAAACTCTGCTATACAAAAATGAATAAATTATTGCGCAGTAACAACCAACAATATCGAAGCGAAGTCAAATTAAGTGTTGTTGCACCAGGGAAGATTTAAATGCTTCATATTTTGTTTTCAATTCCACAGGCGGTTCCTGTCCACAACAATATCTCATCATTTGCTGTTTAGTTTTATCAAATTGCACTTTTAAATCACTTCGTTGGGCGATGAATAAATCCTGTACGTCAATTAGTGCGTCGGCAAGGTCTTGAGAGTAATAATACACCGTTACATTTGCCATTTCATATTCTTTTCTCTTGTCGAGTTCCTGTAATTGAATTTTGAGTTGCCCGATTATATTATAAAATCTGTATAGCTGGTTTATAGCATCTGACGATAAATAAAGCATATTATCCGCAATATCATCGTGGCATTTACTGATGGATGCATCAAACTTTTTCAGCCCATTTTCAATACAGCTTGTGTCGGCACAAGGACCCGATAAAGAAATATGCAGTTGCTGAATATCAAATAAGATTTTGGATAAAGCGGAATAAACCTTCTTTTCCTGCTGCCCAATATCATCTTTTGATTTATATTTTAAATCAAGAGTTTTTTCTGTTTCTTTTAGTTTTCTATTATGCCGGTTAGTTAAAAAAAGTATTCCAAATGGTAATAAAACACCTGTCAATAATATATTTAATATTCCGGGATTTTTGTCCAGTATCAGTCTTAGCGTTTCCATATATGGGTGTCAATTTTGTTTGCACCTGACACGAAGGTTGCTGTTATTACACCCATTTCCAAATATCTGTTTATTTCTTTTGATATTAAACAAACCTCTTTGCGGGAAGCGCAGCGAGTTTTATCTCATTAAACTGTCAATACTTACTTTTACTTCTCCTGTGTTAGTTATAAAATGTTTATAATGGTAGTTACGGGTAAGCGTAAAAGTATTTTGCGTTAAGGATTTTATAGTTATGGTATCCTGATAGGCAGGATATGTAAAGGTTGGCGCTGCATACATATTAGTTCCGGCAGGCCATAAAAGAAAAATATTATTACCTGCTATCTTATAAGATACTGTGTCATTGTATATAACAGTGGTCATTCCGCTTCCCCACGCATATTGCATGCTATAGGCAATATTACTATCCGTAAATATTAGATAATTATAAGTGGAATGTGGATGTAATAATTGCGTATGTGTAGCATAGTGAGTTATAAAAACGCTATCATAGTTATTTGCATGGGCATAAAGCCATTTTCCTAAAATCAGGGATTGATAAGGCGATTGTGGGGTAGAAGAATTAGATTTACTACAGGCAATAAGATAATAAGATAATATTACAAGTAATGAAAACAAAGTAATTTTTTTCATTGTACCCGGGTTTAATTAAGCGTGGTCGGAAGTTGCTGGTGAAGAACATAAACAACGGCGGAAATTTTTGCAACTAAACTTAGATGTAAAATTAGATGTTTTTTCCTGCTGGTGAGTGTCTCATTCACCAGCTATTATATTTCGTTCGGTGGGACATCGACCGATAGAGAAAATACTATTTCTTTTTACGCTTAGTTACTTTCTTTACTTTATCTGGTCGCTTCTTGTCTGAAACCGATTTTACGATTGTCTGTCCCTTTATAATTTGCTTTTGATCTTTTACTTTAGCAAGGGAATTTGCGTATGCTTCGTATACAAGCTTCTTAATATATGCTTTGGGAAATTTTTTCTTATCTGTCACAAGCATATAACGATACTGATTACCTTCTCCAAAAGAATTTTGTCAGGGTCCGAAATTTCATTACCCCAATAGAATCCGAAATGAACATTTTTACTTGAACGTCCAACTGCGATGGAACAAATGGTGTGTCCAACTTTATCTGTCGGACTCCAACCAAATGCAACAGCATTATAGTTGTCGTAAATTAATTCATTAGTCTCTGGGCATAAATCCCAGGCAAAATCTCTAAGCCACATAACTAAATCTGTTATGTCGTCACCAAATGATTTAAGAAACTTCAAAAGATCTTTTGTTTGTTCTTTGCTCATTTATCAAAAATTATTTTGGTGTGCATCCTGCTTGTCACGCAATCCCAAATATACTGTTCATTTCTTTTGCCTTGATATAATAGATGCGGTCATTAGGCGGAATAAAAGTGGAAACAGAAAACGCATGGTCTGCAGCACGTCGATCCGGCACAGAAGACATCTTTAAAATCTACGCTGAAAGTTTTTTAAGTATGGATCATTTGAATAAAATAACTGACGAAGCACAAACTGTTGTGAATGCTGCTTTGCGATCTTAGCATAAAATTTCATTTAGAACTTATGTGTAACAAAGGAAATTGTCAATGGTCGTGTTGAAAAAAGGATGAATGAACAATAATCAATATAAGCATTTGGATGGATCATTCAAATGCACACTTAATGGAGTTTACAACAGACCCGATCGAAACAAAAACCCTTGAATCAAAATTCACTCACGAAGAAAAAGAGCAAAGCCTGGGAAAGAGTGAAAACCTGATGCATAATAAAGAGCAGCACGAACAGGCAACGTATTATAAAGAGTTGGGAGAGATCATCAGGAATTATAAAGAGGTACTTTTGTTTGGCCCCACTAACGCTAAGATGGAACTGTTTAATACCTTAAAGACCGACCAACTTTTTGCAGATATAAAAATTGAGGTGGAGTCGGCTGATAAAATGACGGAGAACCAGCAACACGCTTTTGTGAGGGAGCATTTCTCAATAAATAAAAAGGTTTATTAAGGTGTGAATGATACAACTTATTTCCAAAATTGTATAACACAAAGAGAGTAAGATCCTGCGACCTTTACCTTTCTCGGGTTTATAGAAATATGCACATCATTTGAATCTTGATTCAGATAGAAAGTATTATCAAACATTGATAATTCGCCAAAGAAATAAAAGTGATTGCGGATTAAGCATTGAAATATTAAGCCAGAAAAAAAGTTAGCGGAGAATTAATCGAGTGATTTGAATTATCAATTGCGGAACAAATCATTTTATTGTAAACACAAACACTATTAAAATAAGAGTAATCAGGAAAGAGGATTATTATGTATAAGATTAATAACAATTCAGATAATTCCAGTGATAAGGTACGTTATGGAAAAATAATTTCTGTTCGCGGCAGTGTGATAGATGTATGGTTTGAAAATAATTTACCGCCCGTTTATACTTTACTCCATTCAGGAAAAGATAAGAAAATATCTATCGAAGTATTAGCGCAACTCGATGATCATAGTGTGCGTGGCATCGCATTAAATCCCACACAAGGATTAGCAAGAGGAATGGTTGTAGAAACAAACGAAACAGAACTTACCGTTCCAATCGGTAAAGAAATTATGGGCAGGATGTTCGATGTGTTTGGCAACACCATTGATCATCTTGAAGCGTTGCCAAAAGGTGAACGCAGAAATGTACATCAATCACCACCGCCACTATCTAAACGCTCTACAAAATCTGAAGTATTTGTAACTGGTATCAAAGCCATTGATGTATTAATTCCATTGGAACGTGGCGGCAAAGCAGGTTTGTTTGGCGGCGCAGGAGTTGGTAAAACGGTATTGCTTACAGAGATGATTCATAACATGGTTGGTCACAACAAAGGTGTGAGCATGTTTTGCGGTATTGGCGAACGTTGCCGTGAAGGAAACGAGTTGTACAACGCGATGAAAGATGCCAATCTTTTGAAAGATATGGTAATGGTTTTCGGGCAGATGAATGAACCGCCCGGCGCACGTTTTCGTGTTGGTCACGCAGCGCTTACGATGGCAGAATATTTTCGTGATGATGAACACCGCGATGTGTTGTTGTTGATTGATAATATCTTTCGTTTTATACAGGCAGGCATGGAGGTTTCAGGTTTGATGGGACAAATGCCTTCACGGCTCGGTTACCAGCCAACGATGGGTACCGAATTGTCGGAACTGGAAGAGCGCATTGCTTATACAGATACAGGCGCAATCACTTCCATACAAGCTGTGTATGTGCCGGCTGATGATCTGACTGATCCTGCTGCAGTACATACGTTTTCGCATTTGTCTGCGTCCATTGCTTTATCAAGAAAAAAAGCAAGCGAAGGTTTATATCCTTCTATTGATTTATTGCAGTCAAATTCTAAAATGGCAACGCCGGGAATCATTGGTGAAAGCCATTATAACCTGTCGCAAAAAATAAGGCAAACGCTGGCGCAATACGAAGATCTAAAAGATATTATTTCTATGCTCGGTATGGAACAGTTATCTGTTGCAGATCGCAACGTGGTGAACCGGGCAAGAAGATTGGAACGATTTCTTACACAACCGTTTTTTGCAACGGAACAATTCAGCGGAATTAAAGGAACGCAGGTGAGTTTGAAAGATGCATTGGATGGCTGTGAGCGCATACTGAATGATGAATTTAAAGACTATCCGGAGAGTGCATTTTATATGATTGGATCAATAGATGAAGTGAAGAAAATAGACGTTGCTAAACAGAAAGCAGCAGTATAAAAATTTATTAATGAAACTCACTAAGACACAAAGACAGGAAGTTGCACGAAGTATAATTTATTCTTCCTTGTGTTCGTTGTGCCTTTGTGGTTCAAATATTTTTTATGTACCAGGCGACGGAACTAGCATGAAGCATCGTTGCGTCGCACACTTGTACAGCAGTGCGAAGATCAACTTATTGTACACTTTCTTAACTCCCTTTAGGCTTGGGGCAAATGCATCTTAAAATATTACTTCCGTTCCGTGTGTTTGCCGACGTGCAAAATGTAAATCGCATAGTGATAGAAACAAGCGCCGGTTCTTATGGATTATTACCGCAACGGCTCGATTGTGTAGCGGCATTGGTGCCTGGCATTTTTGAATACGAAACAAAAGATGATGGCGTAAAATATTTAGCAGTTGACAACGGTGTTATGGTGAAAGCAGGCGCGGAAGTTTTAGTGTCTGTTCGCAATGCGGTTGGTGGTGTTGATCTTGGCAAGTTGAGTGAATTGGTGAAGCATGAATTTCAGCAACAGGATGAAGCGGAAAGCAACGTGCGTTCAGTAACGCTTAAGCTTGAAAGCGGCTTCATTTACAGCTTTGATAAATTTCGGAACACCTAGAAATGGAAACTGTTAAGAACAAGTATAATGAAGATTTTTTCAGTGGAAAAATAGCTGAAAAGGAAAAGCAAAAACTGAAGGCATTGCGTGAAAAGAACGCAACGGTCTGGTTTGGTTTAGGCATGATGGGAATGGTGGGCTGGTCGGTTGCCGTTCCCTCGTTACTTGGCGCTGCATTGGGAATTTGGCTGGATAAAAAATATGCTGAATCCTTTTCGTGGACACTCTCCTGTTTAATAATAGGCTTGGTTACTGGTAGCATTATCGCCTGGTATTGGGTAGCTAAAGAAGATAAAGAAATGCACAACAATAAAGAAGAGAACGATGAATGAAACGGTGTCAATGATATTAGCTTTTGCAGCAGGTATTGTTTTAGGAATTATATTTTTTGGAGTGCTTTGGTTCACTGTAAAAAAATCAATGACTTCTAAAACACCTGCATTATGGGTGTTGGGCAGTTTCTTTTTTCGCATCAGCATTACGTTGCTCGGTTTCTATTTTGTTGATGGTGGAAACTGGCAACGGTTGCTTATTTGTTTAGGCGGTTTTATCATCGCACGCTTTCTTGTTATTCATTTCACTAAATCAATTGATAAAAAACAAATGCACATAAAAAAGGAGGTTGCTCATGAAGCTTAGCCCCGATCAAACCATTTTCTGGCAACATAGTTTTATTACCATCAATCTTACTATTGTTACAACCTGGGGTTTAATGCTGTTGCTGGTTCTGGCTTCATGGCTTATCACAAGAAGATTAAAAACAGATCTTAAAATTTCACGCTGGCAATGTTTTTTAGAAATGATTGTCACCGGCATTAACGAACAAATAAAAGAAGTGGGTTTAGATAAACCCGAACAATATATTGGGTTCATCGGTACTTTATTTTTATTTATTGGTGTAGCCAATCTATGTATCATATTTCCGGGTTATACGCCGCCAACTGCATCGCTGTCAACTACAACGGCATTGGCATTAAGCGTGTTCATTGCAGTACCTTTTTTTGGTATTCAAAAAAGTGGTTTGGGTGGTTATCTTAAATCGTATTTACAACCCACTTTCATCATGCTTCCTTTTAATCTCATCAGCGAAGTTTCCCGCACACTGGCATTGGCGGTTCGCTTGTTTGGAAACATTATGAGTGGTGGAATGATCGTGGCAATCCTGTTGAGCATATCGCCTTTTATTTTTCCAATCATCATGAGTGCATTGGGCTTGCTTACAGGAACTGTACAGGCATATATTTTCAGCATCCTCGCAACAGTTTATATAACCGCAGCCGTTCATGATTCAAAAAAAATCACTAAAATAAAATCAGTAACAGCTACATAAAAAAATATATTATGGATAGTACAACACTTATAGCAATGGCATCAATTATTACAGCAGGAATTACAACCGGAATCGGCTGCATGATGCCCGCAGCAGGTGAAGGTAAAGCGGTATCTTCTGCCTTGAGTTCTATTGCGCAACAACCTGATGCAGCGCCAACCATTACAAGAACTTTGTTCGTGGGTTTGGCAATGATAGAATCAACAGCCATTTATTGTTTCGTGGTTTCGATGATACTCATCTTCGCCAATCCATTCTGGAATCACATCATCGCAAAATAATTTATTATGAAGATTAATTGGTTTACGGTAATAGCGCAGGTAATTAATTTCCTGGTTTTGGTGTGGTTGCTGAAAAGGTTTTTATACAAACCGATACTCAATGCAATTGACGAAAGGGAGAAAAAAATTGCCGGTCAATTGAAAGATGCTGATGATAAAAAAGGTGCTGCTATAAAAGAACAGGCTGACTTCAATAAAAAAAATGCAGACTTCGATCAGCAAAAAAAAGCATTGATGGATAAAGCTATTGCATATACAAATGCGCAACGCGATAAGCTGCTTCAAGATGCAAAAGATGAAGCCAATGCGTTGCGTTCTAACCTTGAGAAAGCGGCAAAAGAAAATCAGCAGAACGAAGAGTCAGCAAATGAAGACAAAACGCAAAAGCAGGTGTTTGCCATCACGAAAAAACTGCTAAAAGAAATGGCTTCATCAAGTTTGGAAGACCAGTCGGTAAATACTTTTAATAAGCGTTTGAGCAGTTTGAATGATGATGAAAAAAAGAAGTTTAAGGATGCTTTTAAATCCAATACAAATACCATTTTGGTGCGCAGTGCATTTGATTTGTCTGCACCACAACAAGTGTCAATTACCAATATTGTAAATGAGATGCTGGCAACAAAATCACTGTTGCAATTTAAGACTGCACCTGAATTAATCAACGGGATTGAACTAACCACAAACGGTTATAAAATGGCGTGGAGTTTTTCAGATTATCTCCATTCATTACAAAATAATTTAAATGAGATGAAGAAAAACAAACCAACAGAAGAAGCCGAAAAGAAAGCTGAACCTGGCAAAGTTCCCGAGCCCAAAATGAATGGAGTACCTGTAAATAATTAGTATGATTTCAACAGATGCAGATACGATTGTTAAAAACAAATTTGATGCGTTAGAAGCAGGTATAAACAATTATACTTTTCCTTTTGCGCCACGCGAAGTAGGCATTGTAACCAGCGTGTCAACAGGCATTGTAAAAGTGTCCGGGCTACCCGGTGCAGGCTTTGAGGAACTGCTGAAATTTCCCGGCGATCTTTTTGGCATTGCATACAATATTGATGCAGATGAAATTGGTGTGATATTGTTAGGAAAAGATTCACTGCTAAGCGCAGGCGATGAAGTAGAAAGAACAGGTCGTGTGATGGATATTCCGGTTGGCAATTCATTAATCGGAAGAGTAATTGATCCGTTGGGAAATCCCATGGATGACAAAGGTCAGGTTACGCTTCATCAACGTCTGCCTATTGAACGTCCCGCACCAGCTATCATGGATCGCGGCGAGGTAAATGTTCCTTTGCAAACAGGCATCAAAGTGATTGATGCGCTCATTCCCATCGGTCGCGGTCAGCGCGAATTAATTGTTGGTGATCGGCAAACCGGCAAGACAGCTATCGCCATTGATGTCATCCTCAATCAAAAAGGTAAGAATGTTCTGTGCGTGTATTGTGCCATTGGGCAGCGGGCTTCTGCAGTTGCAAAAGTGATTGCCAACCTGAGAGAAAAAGGTGCGATGGATTATACAACCGTTGTGGTGGCGGAAGGAAATAATTCTCCCGGTTTGGAATATATCGCGCCGTATGCCGCAACCAGCATTGCAGAATATTTTATGGAAGAAGGGCGTGATGTGTTGATCGTTTATGATGATCTCACGCATCATGCGCGGGCTTATCGTGAAATATCATTGTTGTTGCGAAGACCACCGGGACGGGAAGCTTTTCCGGGTGATATTTTTTATATTCATTCCCGTTTATTGGAACGATCAACGAATTTAAGCAAAGAGCTCAAAGGCGGATCGCTGACGGCTTTACCCATCATTGAAACGGAAGCGCAAAACATTTCAGCCTATATTCCAACCAATTTGATTTCTATTACAGACGGACAGATTTATTTATCACCCAAACTATTTGAGCTCGGTATTTTGCCGGCTGTTGATGTTGGAAAATCTGTTTCGCGTGTAGGCGATAAAGCGCAGTTGCCTGCGTATCGTTCCATTGCCAAATTAAAATTGGAATATGCGCAGTTTGAAGAACTGGAAACTTTTGCCCGCTTTGGAACACGGCTCGATGAAGGCACACGCAAGACAATTGAACATGGCAAGCGCATACGAGAATGTTTGAAACAACCTGAACTGTTGCAGCTATCTGTTTCAAATCAACTGATCATCTTGATTGCATTAATCAGCGGGTTGTTAGATAATATCCCCCTTGAAAAAATTGGGGATGCACAAGATGCGTTGTTAAAAAGCAGCAGCACATTTCCGGCTGATCTTTTAAAAAGATTGCTGTCAGATAAAGTTTTAAGCGATGATGACAAAGCGAATATTGTAAAGATTGCCGCTGAAATTCTTACGCCTTTTCAAGGCAAGCCACCCGATCAAACAAAAAAATAATGGACACATTAGAAAGCCTGCGCAGCAAATCGGAAGGAGCGAAAGATTTAAAGTCTGTCGTAAGTGCCATGAAGGCGATGGCAGCTTCTAACATTGTTCAATACGAGACGGCGGTAAGTGCTTTGGGTGATTATTATCACACGGTTGCGTTGGGCATCATCACCTATTTTAAAGCGGAAAAAATTGAAGGCATCAGCGAAAAGAAAGTCATAAAAAAATTTCAGGGAAATCAAATCTGTGCGATTGTTTTTGGGTCAGACCAGGGCTTGGTTGCGCGCTTTAACGATGCTATGGCAGACTTTGTAACTGCTTCATTGAAAGAATTACCTGGCAAAAAAATGATCTGGGCTGTGGGCGAACGCGTTGCGTTGTTATTGTCTGATGTTGGAATGCCTGCAGCGAAATTATACCCTGTTCCGAATGATGTGAATTCTATCACACCACTCATTACAGAAATACTGAACCGCAGCCAGGAAAGCAATGATCGGGAAGAAATCAATGAGTTCTATATTTTTCACAATCAACCCAAAGCGGGTTCCGGTTACACGCCAGTGATGCAACGTTTTTTACCGTTGGATGAGAAGTGGAAAGACTCTTTACAGCAAATTGAATTTCCCAGCAAATTATTGCCGCAGGTTGCGGGTAAGGAAAGCGATACCTTGTTTGCATTAATCGGCGGATACTTGTTCGTTTCTCTTTTCAAAGCTTGCGCAGAATCATTAGCGAGTGAAAATGCAAGTCGGTTAGATGCCATGCAACGCGCTGAAAAAAACATAGGCGATTTATTAGACGATCTGAATAAAAAATATCATCGCTTACGGCAAAGTTCGATTGATGAAGAACTGTTTGATGTCGTGTCGGGATTTGAAGCACTGAAGGTGCGTCACATAAAAATTAAATAATGAAAAATAAAATAACAACCCTGTTTTTAGATATCGGCGGCGTTCTACTTTCCGATGGCTGGGGTCATAATTTCCGGCACAAGGCATCCGCAATGTTTAACCTTGATGTTGCCGAAATGGAAGCGCGCCATAAACTTGTTTTTGTTGTGTATGAAGAAGGAAGAATGACACTTGATGAATACCTGAATGAGGTGGTGTTTTATGAGAAAAGAAGATTTAGTGCAAACCAGTTTCGGGATTTCATGTTTGCGCAAACAACGCCTAATCCTGCAATGATTGACTTTATTAAAAAGCTGAAGAAAAAATACGGACTGCAGGTTGCCGCAGTAAGCAATGAAGCAAGAGAACTAAATGAATACAGGATACAAACATTCAAATTAAAAGAAATTTTTGATTTTTTTATCTCGTCCTGCTATGTGCATGTAAGGAAACCTGATGCTGAAATTTTCAGGCTGACTCTAGATATTGCCTGTGTGCAATCAGAACAGGTCATCTATATTGATGATGTTGAAATGTTCACAGAAGTTGCATCAAAACTTGGTATCAAAAGCATTCATCACCTCGATCTTAAATCAACTTCAAATCAAATAAAAACATTGGGCTTAGCCATTGAAGAAAACGAAGTTAGCTATGCGTGAGGAACTATTCATATTAACTATTAACGGTGGTTCTTCAAGCATTAGATTTGCTTTGTATAAAGGGCATGAAGAACTTCAACAAATACAATCCGGATCAATAACAAACATTGGTTCAAAAGATGTTGGACTTACCATTAAAGAGATAGACAGCAACAATTCAGGTAAACAAAAAATTAATGCTTCAAATTTTCATGAAGCAACAATTTCATTGATTGACTGGATGGAAAACCAGGGATGGTTTAAAAATGTAAAAGCAATCGGTCATCGTGTGGTGCATGGTATGAACCATACGCTGCCGGAGGTTATAAATGATGATCTGATTAAAGAATTAAACAGCATCAGCAATTACGATCCTGATCACCTGCCTGCAGAAATTGATATCATTCAAATATTTAAACAAAAATATTCGAATCTTTTACAGGTTGCGTGTTTCGACACAGCTTTTCATGTAACAATTCCCGCAGTCGCAAAAACTTTTGCCATTCCAAAAAACTATTATGATCAAGGCATTCAGCGTTACGGTTTTCATGGCATTTCCTTCAGCTATTTGATGCAGGAATTGAAGAAGAAAAATGAAGCAGAAGCAAACGGCAAAATCATTCTTGCACATCTTGGCAGCGGCGCCAGCATTGCTGCTGTTAAAGGTGGGAAATGCATTGATACAAGTATGGGATTTACACCCGCAGGAGGTATTGTGATGAGCACAAGAAGCGGCGATCTTGATCCCGGTGTTGCATGGTTTTTCATGCAGCAGGGAATGGATGCAAAAGCATTCAATGATTTGATCAATCATCAATCAGGATTACTTGGCATATCAGGCATCAGTAGTGATATGCAGTTTTTGCTTCAACAAGAAAAAGACCATACAAATGCAGCATTGGCAATAGATATTTTTTGCTATCAAATTAAAAAATTTATCGGCTCTTATACGGCTGCTTTAGGTGGATTGGATATGTTGATCTTTACAGGTGGTATTGGCGAAAATTCAGCAGCAGTGCGTACTCGCATTTGTAAAGATTTTAAATATGCGGGAATAAGTTTAAACGAAGAAAGCAATAACAAAAATGAGGAACTAATCTCAAATGATGCAAGCAAAGTAAAAGTATATGTTATTCAAACAAATGAAGAATTAATGATTGCAAAAATGGTCTTTGCCAAATTAATATAATCAATTAAAAATAAATATTATGGAAGCTGAAATAATGGATGCTGAAGTGGAAACTTTATCACCATCGCTGTTACAAAAAATAAATGCCTACTGGCGTGCTGCAAATTATCTTTCTGTCGGGCAGATTTATTTATATGATAACCCATTGTTGAAAGAGCCGCTGAAACTGGAACATGTAAAGCCATTAGTAGTTGGACATTGGGGCACCACGCCGGGACAAAATTTTATTTATGTGCATTTGAATCGTGTGATTAAAAAATACGATCTCGATATGTTTTATATCGCAGGTCCTGGTCATGGCGGTCCTGCACTGGTTGGCAATGTTTATCTCGAAGGAACCTGGAGTGAAGTGTATCCTAATATCACACAAGATGATGAAGGATTGAAAAAATTATTTACACAATTTTCATTTCCTGGCGGCATTTCAAGTCATGTGGCGCCAACAACGCCCGGTTCTATTCATGAAGGTGGTGAGTTAGGTTATTCATTAAGTCATGCCTTTGGCGCTGCGTTCGACAATCCTGATTTAATTGTTGCATGTATTGTTGGTGATGGCGAAGCAGAAACAGGTCCGCTGGCAACTTCATGGCAATCGAATAAATTGTTGAATCCAATTACAGATGGTGCTGTTCTTCCTATTCTTCATCTTAACGGTTACAAAATCAGCAACCCAACGGTGTTGGCAAGAATTGAAGATGATGAACTCGAACAATTTTTTCGTGGCTGCGGATGGACGCCATATTTCGTAGAAGGTGATGATCCGGAAACAATGCACCAGTTAATGGCAACGGTATTGGAAGAAGTTGTTGCTGACATTCATCGCATACAAAGCAATGCAAGAAGCAACGATGATAATACGCGACCTCGTTGGCCAATGATCGTTTTAAAATCACCAAAAGGATGGACAGGTCCTAAAGAAGTGGATGGCATGCAAATAGAAGGCACATTCCGTTCGCATCAGGTGCCTATATTGGTAGATGCTGAACATCCAAATCACGTTAAGTTATTGGAGGATTGGATGAAGAGTTATAAAGCAGAAGAATTGTTTGATGCAAACGGAACATTATTACCGGAATTACAGGAACTCGCACCAAAAGGAAACAGGCGTATGGGCGCTAACCTGCATACCAATGGTGGCGTGCTTTTGAAAGATTTACGCATGCCCGATTTTCATGAGCATGCCGTACATGTTCCTTCACCCGGTGCTGTAAATGGACAAGATACAATGGTGCTTGGAAAGTTTTTAAGGGATGTGGCGAAGCTGAATAATGATGAACATAATTTTCGTGTATTTGGTCCTGATGAAACCTTATCAAATTTGCTCGGAGCGATTTTCGAAACAACAAATCGTCAATGGGATGCAGCAACAGAAAAGTATGATGAGTTTCTTGAACCAACGGGACAGGTAGTTGATTCTATGTTAAGCGAACATCAATGTGAAGGTTTTTTGGAAGGTTATTTATTAACAGGAAGGCACGGATTGTTTAATAGTTATGAAGCCTTTATTCGTATTGTTGATTCAATGTTTAGTCAACATGCAAAGTGGCTGAAAGTAACGCTGGAACTTCCATGGCGCCGAAAGATTGCATCGTTGAATTATTTATTAGCATCGCATGTTTGGCAACAGGATCATAATGGGTTTACGCACCAGGATCCAGGTTTCCTCGATCATGTTATTAATAAGAAAGCAGATGTGGTTAGAGTTTATCTTCCGCCGGATGCAAACTGTTTGTTGTCTGTCTTTGATCATTGCCTGCGCAGTCGTCATTATGTAAACGTTGTAGTCGCCGGTAAACATCCATTGCCGCAATGGCTTACGATGGACCAGGCAGTAATTCATTGCACCGAAGGCATTGGTATATGGCAATGGGCGAGTAACGACCAGGGTTTTGAACCTGATGTGGTAATGGCATGCAGCGGCGATACGCCAACGCTTGAATTGCTTGCTGCTGTTACTATTTTGCGCGAACATTTACCGGAACTTAAAATAAGAGTGGTGAATGTTGTTGACCTGATGAAACTGCAATCTGCGTCTGAACATCCGCATGGTTTAAGCGATGCAGATTACGATGCGATTTTTACCAAAGACAAACATATCATCTTCAATTTTCATGGTTATCCATGGCTGGTTCATCGTCTAACATATCGTCGTGCAAACCGCAATTTACACGTAAGAGGTTATAAAGAAGAAGGCACGATTACCACGCCTTTTGATCTGCGTGTACAAAATGAAATTGACCGCTTTCATTTAGTGATTGATGTGATTGATCGCTTGCCGCAATTAGGCAGCAAAGGCGATTACCTGAAACAACAGTTAAAAGATAAGCTGGTTGAACATAAGATTTATGTGCACAAGCATGGCAAAGATTTGCCGGAAATTCTGCACTGGAAATGGAATGCTGATGCATTGAAGAAATAAAATTTTTAATGATAATTAAATTGAAAAAAAAGAAGGCTGCGAGCTCATCATTAACCAAATATTTCAGCAATGAATGATCAAATATTAAAAGATACCATACAGCAACTCTTTGCAGATAATAAAGGGTTGCTGGCGATGGATGAAAGTAATCCAACATGCAATAAAAGATTTGCGGCGGCAGGCATTCCGCAAACTGTTGAGATGCGGCGCAAGTATCGAGAAATGATTGTTACAACGCCCGGTTTACATGAAAGTATTGGCGGCGCTATTTTGTATGATGAAACCATTCATCAGCAAACTAAAGATGGTGTTCCGATCATAGATGTGTTAATTAAAAACGGAATTATTCCGGGCATTAAAGTAGATATGGGTGCAAAACCAATGGCAGGTTTTCCGGGTGAAAAAATCACCGAAGGTTTAGATGGTTTGCGTGAACGTTTAGCAGAATATAAAAAGATGGGCGCACGGTTTGCCAAATGGCGTGCAGTTTTTACAATAGATGATAATATTCCCAGTCGTGCCTGTATTCAAGCTAATGCAAATGCACTCGCACTTTACGCGAGCCTTTGCCAGGAAGAGGGACTGGTACCGATTGTAGAGCCTGAAGTGTTGATGGAAGGAACACATGATTTACAAAAATGCTTTGCCGTAACAGAGCAAGTTTTGCGAGCTGTTTTTGCAAATCTTTATTTGCAGGAAGTAATGCTTGAAGGCGTTATTTTAAAACCAAACATGGTGATTGAAGGATTGAGTTGCCCGATACAATCAGGCATAGAGGAAGTTGCAGATGCTACAATAAAATGTTTTTTGCGATGTGTTCCTGCGGCTGTTGGCGGAATCGCATTTTTATCGGGCGGCCAATCACCGGAAGATGCATCCGCACATCTCAATGCAATTCATACCAATTTCAAAAACCGCTTGCCATGGATAGTGAGCTTTTCATTTGCGAGAGCCATTCAACAACCAGCAATGGAAATATGGCACGGAGAAGATGCAAATCGTGAAGCCGCGCAGTCTGCGATATTGCATCGTGCAAAATGCGCTAAAGATGCAAGAATGGGTTTGTATCATGCATCAATGGAGATTTTTGATGAGGTTCTTATTTAGTATAAAATGTTTGTTGAATTAATCAGTATTTATTAGTTTCTATAAAATCTAAATCATGATTATCAGGTTTGTACCTAATTAAAAAATTGAAGATGCTTGTTTTCAGGTGACGTGAACAACAAATATTAATATATCAAAATAGTAGGATCAACAAGTTGAAATGATGCATCAATTCAAACATTTAAAAATTGCTACCTAATTGCTACCTATAGAAATAAAAAATCCTGAAACACTTGCTATAACTACGTTTCAGGATTATTTGAGTGGAGAATGGCGAACAATTATCGAACCAAAATTATTTTAAGGATGTATTATATTCATTGATTGAATTTTCAAATTTACGATGAACTATTTGTAAGTATTCTTAAACTTAACGCAACATAAAAGGCCATTATTTATTCATCATTTCCACAACACCCGACCAGTTTTCAGGAACGCCTTTTTGAAGACAACGCATAGAATGATCGAGAAAAAATTGTGCGGTATTATCTTCGACATTTATTTCAGTAACAGAAAGAAAACATTTAATAGCGCCTGTAAAAGATTTATTTAAATAATAATGAATGCCCTGGTTAAACAATGTAAGTGTTTCTTCTTTTTTTTTGATTTGCTTTTCATCATCACTGCTGAAACATTCGTAAATGTCAATGGATGAAAGCCTGCCTTTAACCTGCACTTTTCCAAGATAACGTAAATGAAAAATTTCAGGATGTTGCATTTGCTGCAATGTATTTTCACTTAATAAAATGCTGGCTTTATAATGTTTGGTAAGACTTTCTATGCGGGATGCTGTGTTTACTGTATCTGAAATTGTGGTTGCATCAAGCCTGTCTTTATCTCCGGTAATACCCATTATCAGTGGGCCGCTATGCATTCCAATTCCCATTTTGATGGCAGGTAGATTTAAAGCTTTTTGCAGCTTATTAAACTCACGAATACTTTGCTGCATTTCAATTGCGGCTGAGAGTGACTTTTCAGCGCTTTCAGGGAACAGCGCCATAATTGCATCGCCAAGGTATTGATTAATAAAGCCGTGATGATTACGTATAATCGGACCCATTCGTTCGTTATATGAGCTGACAAACTGAAAATTTTCTTCAGGCGTCATTTGCTCTGATATGGATGTATAATCTCTTATATCAGTAAAAAGAACCGTAACTATTTTTTCAACCTGGTCGCCAAGTTTTACATCGGTTATCACTTTGTGACCCAGTGAACCAATAAATTCGTAAGGAACAAACTTTGCCGTTACTTCATAAATTCGCCTCATTGCTTCTTCTCTTTCGCGGGCTTCTCTTATATTTTTTTCATACAATAAAGCGCTTTCAATTGCAGATGATGACTGTAATGCCAATGTAGTAAGAAACTTTAGATCTGATGCAGCATATTGCATTGGTTTTTCACCTGCTAAAATAATAGCGCCCATAATCCTATGCTTTACTTTAAGCGCCGCATAAACAATTGATTGTACTTTATTGTCAATTATTCCTGATTCTTTTAAAGTAGTAAGCTCACTTAGGATTTCTGATTTACCGCTTAAACCTATTTTCAGTAAAAGAGCTGCGTGACTGATTAATATTTCTTTATTAAAAAAAGGCTTTCCTGACATTGCAGGTAATTGTAATTGCCTGCTTGTTTCATCCCACAAAACAACTACGCCACTAATGGAATTAATTAAATGCCTTGCTTCATCAACAGTAGTTTGCGCAATTGAAACAGGGTCTATAGCCTGAGCCAACTTATCTGAAAAACTGAAAACCATATTTACTTCCTGGTATAAAATCAATACCTCGCTGCCTAAGTTTTTTCTTTCAGCTTCTTTTTGTACCAGTAAATTAATTAAAGAAGCTATGTGAATTGCTTTTTCATCGCCCTTTATCCAACCGATAATTTCTTCGTGCAATTTTACAGGATGTTCATATTGAGTTAATACCTGCGCATTTCCGCATACATGCGTATGCTTTTCATCGGTAATAGTTATATGCGCCTTCATTTGCTCAATAAGAGAAAGCACTAAAGACTCGGTATTATTTTTTTTTGAAACGATATTTTTCAGACTGATGCGCGCCATTGTTTGAGATAGAAATTTTGAGGAATTTATTATTCCAAGCCAAGTACTTCCCGTGCTTTACTTAAAATTCCTTCTGGATCAAAAGGCTTGGTCATATAAATATCAGCGCCTACTTCTTGACCTTTCTGCCTGTCTAATTCCTGCCCTTTGGCAGTTAGTAACACAATAAATACATCATCGAGCAGCAATTCTTTTTTTACTTTTCTGCATACTTCCATTCCGTTCATTTTAGGCATCATTACATCAAGAAAAACCAGTTGCGGATTTTCTTTTTGAATGATGTCAAAAGCAATTTCCCCGTTTTCTGCTGTTAAAAATTCCACATCTTCATCTTCCAGTTCTTCCAGGGTTTGTTCAATAAGCATTCTAATATGCGGTTCATCATCTACAATTAAAATTTTCTGTTTCATTAATTGCTTTTTTATTTTTTGTTCGCTATTGATAAATTAAAAACAATACATTTTCCAATCCTTTTTCAAACCGTAAAGATTGAACAACCTGACTTTTATCCGAGATAACAGAATTGAGAATAATAATATCGGGTTGTGTTGAAATTGCTTTTTCAACTAATGTTTTTCCGTCTGATTCCACAACAATATATCCTTTCGTTTTCAATACTTCGGTTAAAGAACGCACGGCAGAACTATCTTCATCAACCACCATAACTTTTTTCTTTGATTTTCCCTGCTCTAATAAGTTTCCTACTTCTTCAAATAGTTTTACAGTGTCTATAGGTTTTGTAAGATAGCGGTCAACACCAATTCTGAAACCTCTTGCTTTATCTTGAACAATGGATAAAATAATGATAGGAATATCCATTGTTTGCGGATCATTCTTTAAAATTGCAGCCACATCAAAACCATTTATTTCAGGCATCATTACATCAAGTATAATAAGGTCGGGGCGATTTTTGCGAATACATTCCAGTGCCATTTTTCCATCTTTTGCCTCTTCAATCAAATAGCCCGCATCGCTCAGTTCCTGGTGCAATAATGATCTTATTGAATCTTCATCATCCACTACAAGAATGGTTGCATTTCTACCATCCATTTTTAATTTTGAAAAAACCATTTGTTCTTTCAATTGCTTCATTAATTCATTCAAATGAATAGGAGTTTCCCTGTTTTTATTTGATGATGGAATAATCGGGAATGCAAAAGAAAATGTACTTCCTTTTCCTACTTCACTTTCTACCCATATCCGTCCGCCATGATGCTCAACAATTTCTTTACAAATAGGTAGTCCTAATCCTGTGCCTTTGGGTTTATCGGTTAAAGTATCACCGCCAACCTGTTTAAACTGTTCAAACACTGCTGCATAATCTTCTTTCGCTATTCCTATACCTGTATCAGCTATGCTTACTATCAATTCATTTTTTTTGCGCTTTGCAGTTAATGTTACAGAACCTTTGTTTGTAAATTTTACTGCATTGGAAATAAGATTGATGATGACCTGTATCAGCTTATCCTTATCTCCTGAAATTGCCGGTAAATTGTTTTCAATATTTTTTGTGAGTGATAATTCTTTTTGATCAAACAGTGTTGTTGTAGCCGCAATCGCTCTTTCTGCAACTTCTGATAAAGATACTTCTTCAACATTCCATTCCATTTTGCCTGCCTCTATTTTAGCAAGGTCTAATACATCATTAATTAAGTGCGTTAAACGTTCTCCCTCAGAAATTACAACCTTTAAATTTTCAGTAATCTGGTTAATAACTTTATCTGTTTTAGCATCTGTTCTGTTTATAGCAGGAAATATTTTTTCATCCAATCTTTTCCTGATTATTTTGGCAAACCCAAGTACAGAAGTTAGTGGTGTTCTTAATTCATGACTTACCGTAGAAAGAAATGCACTTTTTGCCTCATTTGCTTTTTCAGCAGCTTTACCAAAAGCTTCTGCTTCCATTTTTGCCTGTTTCACATCTTCAAAAAGTGTTGCATTATTTAAAGCAACACCCACAGAAGCTGCAATAGTTGATAATAACCGCAGATCATTTTCATTAAAACGATTTTCCTGTTCGGTAGTCTGAACGCTCAATACACCAATTATTTCATCGCCGACAGGTATGGGTACGCCTAAATAAGAAGCAGCAGGTAAACCAATCAGTTCAACACCAAGCTGTGTTCTTAATTCCTGAACATCTTTATTTACAAGAAGCGGTTCTCCTGTTAATATAATTTTGGAAGTTAATCCTTCGCCCAATTTTATGGGTGCCATATCATCTCCATGCAGATAAGGAAAACTAATGATCTGCGTTTTTTTATTTAATAAAGCCAGGTAAACAATACTGGCATTAAAGAGTTGTTTCATCTGGTCACCTATAAACTGAATTAATTCATCTGCATTTAACTGAGACGCCAAGGCTTTGCTGATATTATTCACCGTACTTAACTCTGTAGCTCTTTGTTTTGCTTCTGCCAGCAAACGGGTTGTTTCATCAAACAACCTTGCATTTTCCAATGCAACACTCATGCTATTGGTGATTGTAGTCAACAGCCTTAGATCAGATTCTGTAAAGGCATTTTCTTTATCTACATTTTGAAGGCTGATTGAACCTTTAACTGTATCACCAACTAACATGGGAACAAAAACAGCGGATTTAGGTGGCTGCCCTGCAGTAACACCGGTGCCTCCATGTTTCTTAGAAATCTCTACATAATTTTCCTGGATGTTCAATGGTTTTTTTGTAAGAATAAGCTGCTTGCTGTTCCAGTTTAAAGATCGTGGTTCTACGTTTTGCCGTACACCCTTTTCCTTTGCATATTGCCAGTGTTCTAAACCGGTTTCATGATTAAATGTGCGGATAACGAGTGTTTGTGAATCAGGAAATAATTCACATAAACGATCGCCCACCAGGTTATAAATTCCCCGCATATCCATTTCCCGAACTAACCCTACCTGCACACTATTGATGACTGCTAATTCCCCGGTACGCTGTTCCGTTTCTTTTAATAAACGATTTGTTTCATCAAATAACCTTGCATTCTCTAACGCAACACTCATGCTGTTGGCGAGTGTTTGCAAAAGCGATACGTCTGATTCGCTGTAAGCAAATTCTCTTTCATAATTCTCCAGCCGAATCGTACCATTAACAACGCCGCCGGATATAAGTGGAACACCCAGCCACGATTTGGCTGTATCCTCCGTTTCGGATAAAGCAAATACTGCCCCGAGTTCTTTAAATTTTTCGGCAGCATTTTCATTGATTAATAATGGCTGAGCTGTGTGAATGATGTGTGATGTTAATCCTTTTCCAAGCTCAAATCCTAAATAATCAATGCGTTCTCCCTTGTATAAATAATAGGGATGTGTAATGAAGTTTTGGATGCTGTCATAATATGAAATGGAAATTCCCTGCGTATCAAACACGTCACGTATTTTATCACCAACAAGATCATAAATGGATTGTATATCAAGTTTGGAAGCAAGGCCTTCCTGCACACTATTGATAATACCAAGTTCAGCAGTGCGTTGTTCGGTTTCTTTTAATAAGCGATTGGTTTCATCAAATAGTCTTGCATTTTCCAACGCTACACTCATACTGTTCGCAAGCGTTTCAAGCAGCCTTACATCCGACTCGCTGAATGCATGTTCCTTGTCAATGTTTTGAAGACTTACATATCCTCTTATATTATTCCCGGAAAGAAGCGGAACATACAATAAAGATTTTGACATAGCAGAATTTGCAATTGGCGTTAAGCCATATTCATTTATTGCCTGTTCTTCTGTTTCAATATGAATGGTATGTTTTTTCTCAATTAGTATCTGTCTTAATTTATTTATTTGCCTTGATTCTGCTTTAATTTTTTCTCCGTTCTCAATAAAATAATTAAAATGCTCTATGTTGTTCGGCAAATCGAAACTGGCAATGATTACAGCCTGTGCATTAAAAAGTTTTTGAACCCTGTCGCCAACAAGGTTATAAATTCCATTCATATCCAGTTCATGTGCGAGGCCTTCCTGCACACTATTGATAACTGCCAATTCAGCGGTGCGTTGTTCTGTTTCTTTTAATAAGCGATTGGTTTCATCAAACAGTCTTGCATTTTCCAATGCTACGCTCATACTGTTCGATAGTGTTTCCAATAACCGAATATCCGATTCAGAAAAAGCATTTTCAATATCTATATTCTGAAGGCTTACATAACCTCTTATAATATTGCCTTTAAGAAGTGGCACAAACAATAAAGATTTAGGCATCTGCGTATCACCAATTGCTGTTACTCCATACTTCTGTCGGGCCATTTCTTCGGTTGATATATAAATACTATGCTTCTTCTCAATCAATTGTTTTCTGAGCTTATTAATTGGTCTGGATTCAAGCTTAACTTTTTCACCATTTTCAATAAAATAATTGAAATGCTCTATGTTATTTGGCAAATCAAAACTGGCAATAATTACAGCCTGTGCATTAAAAAGTTTTTGAACCCTGTCACCAACAAGGTTATAAATGCCATTCATATCCAGTTCATGCGCAAGGCCTTCCTGCACGCTATTAATAACAGCTAATTCAGCCGTGCGTTGTTCTGTTTCTTTTAATAAGCGATTGGTTTCATCAAACAACCTTGCATTTTCCAAGGCAACGCTCATGCTGTTTGCCAATGTTTCTAACAGACGAATATCAGATTCGCTGAAAGCATTTTCCATCTCCATGTTTTGCAAACTGATATAACTATTTACCTTATCGCCAATTATCAGGGGAACAAACACGCCTGATTTAGTCTGGTTGGTACCCGGCAAGGTTTTCAAACCGAATTTTGCATAAGCCTCTTCATAATTCGTATTGATGACAATTTTCTGTCGGGTAATAATCAGATGTTGCCTTAATTTATCATACGGGCGTGGTTGCAGGTAAAATCTTTTTCCATCTTCAATCAAATATTTAAAATGTTCAGTAGCGGTTTCGTGATCAAAGTTTACTATCATAACAGCCTGTGCATTAAATAACTCTTGTATCCTGTTTCCCACAAGATCATAAATTGCCTGCATATCCAGTTCTTTTGCCAAGCCTTCCTGCACGCTGTTAATTACACCGAGCTCAGCTTTTTGCTGCTCCGTTTCTTTTAGCAGTCGCGTAGTTTCATCAAACAATCTTGCATTTTCAAGTGCAACGCCCATTGTGTTTGCTAATGTTTCAAGCAGCCTTACATCAGATTCACTGAATGCATTTTCCTTATCAACATTTTGCAGGCTGGTATAACCGGTAACTTTATCGCCAATTACCAGAGGAACATACAAAGCGGATTTAGGCTGTTCTGTTCCGGGTATTTTCTTCATGCCAAATGCTGCTGCAACCTCTTCAAAATTTTTATTGATCAAAACTTTCTGTTTTGTATCAATAAGGTGTTTTCTTAAAATATTCAATGGTCTTGGCGCAGGATAATAACGCTCTCCTTTTTCAATAAGATAATGAATATGTTCCGTTTCAGTTTTGTGATCAAATGTTGCAATGCCTACAACCTGTGCATCAAAAAGATCACGAATACGGTTGCCAACCAAATCATAAATTGCCTGCATGTGTAATGCTTTTGCAAGTCCTTCCTGTACACTGTTGATTACTGCAAGTTCTACTTTTTGCTGCTCTGTTTGTTTTAATAAGCGATTGGTCTCGTCAAATAATTTTGCATTTTGTAAGGCAACACTCATGCTGTTTGCTAATGTGCTTAACAGGCGCACATCAGAAAAAGAAAATGCATTTTCCTGGTCAATATTCTGAAGACTTACATAACCGGTTACTTTATCACCCACTTTCATCGGCATAAACAAAAGTGATTTGGGCGCTTCAGTTCCGGGCAGCACTTTCATTCCAAACTCTGCTGCTGCTTTTATAAAATTTTCGTTGATCAGGATATTCTGACCTGTTTGTATAAGGTGTTGTCGTACTTTATCAAATGGTCTTGAATTAAGAGAAGCCATTTCTCCTTTTTCAATTGCATAATTGAAGTGCTCTAATTTTTTTTCATGATCAAAGGTTGCAATGATGACTGCCTGCGCATTGAAAAGTTCGCGAATGCGGTTGCCTACCAAATTATAAATTCCCTGAATATCCATTTCTCGAACCAACCCTTCCTGCACACTATTTATAACTGCTAACTCCGCTTTGCCTTGTTCGGTTTCTTTGAGCAAACGGTTTGTATCATCAAACAGGCGTGCATTTTCTAATGATACACCCATGCTGTTACCTAAAGTTTCTAAAAGACGAATATTATTTTCGGTAAAAGCATTTTCTTTATCTACATTTTGTAAACTTATGTAGCCCGTTGTTTTATCAGCAATAACAAGCGGAACAAATACGCCTGATTTCATGTATTTCGTTCCCGGCAATACATTCTTGCCAAACCAGGCAAATGCTTCTTCTGAAGTGTTTATTACAACCTTCTGACCTGCTTCTATAAGATGCTTTCTTAATTTATCTAATGGACGTGCATTAAGATAAAAACGTTCTCCATTCTCGATGGTATACTTGAAATTTTCTACGGAATTTTCTTTATCAAGTGTTGCAATAATAACAGCCTGCGCATCAAACAAATCGCGGATACGATCTCCTACCAGGTCATATATTTCCTGCATTTCTATTTTCTTCGCTAAGGCTTCCTGCACGCTGTTTATAACAGCAATTTCTTCTGTCCGCTGATTGAGTTGAGCAGTAAGATATTCTGTATTTTTTTCTAATTCCTCATAAGAAATTTTCTCCTTAGTCATAACAGCATTAATTTATAAAAAAAATTATTTGAAGAACAGATGACTGTAGTTGTTGGTTGGATCGAAACATAAATAAAAAAGGAAATTACTACTATTAATCTAAATATTTGTCATGCTTCTCTTATATTGTAGTTGAAAATTGAATATAAAACTAAGAACAACAGATTTAAAAACGAGGAGGAGCTAAAGGTATAAAAAACATTCTTAAAAATTGCTACGTGCAAAAAATAAAAAACCCTGAAACCCTTATCATACTTAGGCTTCAGGATTATTGCAGTGGAGAATGGCGAACAATTATCGAACCAAAATTATCCAAAGAACGTATTATATTCATTGATTGAATTTTCAAATGTTTACGATGAATTATCTGTTCCTTGAAATAATGTATGGTGTAGTATGAATCAAAAGCGTTATGTGTATGTGATAGTTGATGTCTTTCATTACCATTAAAAATTTAAATTCATCACAACCATCCATATTTTTCTATGAGTCGTTCTTTTTGATTTCGTGCGATGGGTAAATGAGTGCCATTATCCATCATAAGAATACCTTCGTTTCGATTGAATTGTTTTACATGGTTAAGGTTAATAATGTACTGCCTATGCACACGAAGAAAATGACTTTCTTCCAACACTTCCTGCACGTCCTTTAATGTTTTAGAAACAGTAAATATTTTTTTATCAATTAACACAATTTTGGAATAATTATTACTGGCTTCTACAAAAATAATTTCATCAAGATCGATAAATGAAACACCGTTTTCGGAAGGGATTGCGAGCTTTTTCGGAATATCACCATGCAGTTGACTTTGAAGAAATTTTAATTGTGTTTCGTTTGGACCTTTGCTATCGAGAATTTTAGATACTGCTTCAACTAATTCGTTTGTATCAATTGGTTTTAATAAATAATCAAGCGCATTAAATTGAAATGCTTTTAATGCATATTGATTGTAAGCAGTTACAAAAATCACGCAAAAGTTTGGGTGTATAATTTTTTTAAGGAGTTCGAAGCCACCTGTCAGCGGAATAGTTAAAACCCAAGCCCAGACAAGATTAATAGTTACGCCCCAACGAACGGCACTTAACCTTCTCGTGGCACCTACGCCAATAATTGATCCACCAATGGTGTGTGTAGTGCACTTGACTAAAACAAGTTCGAAGTTTTTAATTCAATCATCGAATACCCTATCAAATATTTAAAGAATTACATCAGACTGATTGCTGGCCTCCACTTTAGAATTTTATTTATTAAAGCAGGCGCAGAAATTTATGGGCCGATTTTTAAATACTCTTTAAAAATTTCTGTCTTTGGATTTTCGAAAATATTTTTTGCAGAACCGTATTCAACTATTTCACCGTAATACATGAACACAATATAATCTGCCAAATGCCTTGCCTGGCGCAGGCTGTGCGTTACAAGTATGATGGTATAATCATTTTTCATTCTCAAAAATTGCTCTTCTATCACGCGGCTTGAAATAGGATCAAGTGCTGATGTTGGTTCATCTGCCAATAAAATTTCAGGCTCCACTGCGAGCCCACGTGCAAGACACAAACGTTGCTGCTGCCCGATTGAAAGTTTTTGCGCAGAAGTTTTCAAACGTTCTTTTACTTCATCCCACAAGGCAACTTCTTTCAAATGTTTTTCAACTTTAGCACTTATGATTTCTTTTTTGCGAATGCCTTTCAACCTTAACCCATAAGCAATGTTTTCATAAATAGACATTGGCAAAGGAAAAGGTCGTTGCAAAAGCAAACCCATCTTTTGTCTTATTTGTGTGATGTCTTGTTTATTATTCAAAATATCATCACCATCGATTTTTATAGAACCTGATAAGTTAATATCAGCATATAAATCTGTAAGACGGTTCAGACATTTTAATAAAGTTGTTTTGCCGCAACCGGAGGGTCCAAGTAAAACCGTGATCTTATTTTTTGGTATAACAAGATTGATATTTTTGAGAATGTCAGTCTTCTTGCTTTTTACGCAAAGATCTTTTATCTCTACAATTGGCACTTCACCATTGACTGCATGAATGTTGGTCTGAAATTCTTTTTGAAGTAATGTTGTTGTTTCCATATTTCATTTAAGTAAAAATTATTTCTTTCTGAAACCTGAAATCAATCTTGCACTAATGCTTATTACAAGCACGATAAATATTAAAATGATTGCTGCAGCATAAGCTCTGTTTTGTACTTCATCAATTGGCGAACCAAGTTGGAAGAAGATTGATAAAGGCAAAGTAGCAGCAGGATCTTTTAAACTATGCGGAACATAATCTGTGAAACCCGCAGTAAATAAAACCGAAGCTGCATCACCAATTCCGCGACCGAATGCAAGCAACAAAGCAGTTGCAAAACCCGGCAATGCCTGTCTGAAAAATATTTTATACGCCGTCTCAGTTTTGGTTGAACCAAGTGCATAAGATGCTTCCTGTAAACCAATCGGGATTGTTTTCAAGACTTCATCCATCGCGCGTATCATGATCGGCGTGATCATTACACCAACAGTTATAATGCCTGCACCAAGTGAAGTTCTTAAACCTAAATAGATCATCAATGTAAAACCAAATGCACCATAAACAATTGAAGGAACACCCCAAAGCACATCAAGAAAAAAACGGATGCCTGTGAGAATACGGTTGTGTTTTACCAAATAAATATTCATGAATAAAGCAACAGGCAAACTAATGATGAATGCTAAAACCGTTGCTGAAATTGCTAAATAAAATGAACCTGCAATTGCATTTAAAATGCCTCCGCCACCACCCATATAAAACCCACCCTTTGGTTCTGTGGTAAGTAATTGCCATGAGATAACAGAAAAGCCTTTTTCGAAAACGCTGTAAATGATATGTATCAAAACAAAAACGATCAGCAATGTGAAAAGTGCTGATAATATTTTAAAAAAATTTTCTTCTACTTTTTTTGCAGCGATCATATCAGGTCTGATTTGTAAATGATATATCTGAATACAACATTGATCAGTAAAATGATGACAAATAAAAGTAGTGCGGCAAACATGAGTGCTGAATCATAAGAAGGAATGCTCATCATTTCACCATAATTATTTGCGATCAACGCGGGCAGAGTATAACCTGCATCAAATACTGAATGCGGTATCTGCACTACGTTTCCGATGACCATCAGCACAGCCATTGTTTCTCCCAATGCTTTTGAAAAACCTAAACCAAATGCAGAAAAAATTCCTGAGGAGCCTTTTCTTAAAAACACATGTTTGATGGTTTGCCATTTTGTTGCACCAAGTGATAAAGATGCTTCGCCAAGCTCAATTGGTATTTGACGAAACACTTCAAGCAGCATGTTTAAAATATATGGAATGCCCATCACAGCAAGCACGAGCGCACCTGCGAGCACACTGTATCCTAAAGAATCGATATGAAAATGCGGTGCAATTTTATCTCCAACTAAAGGCACAATAACAATCACGCCCCAAACACCATAAACAACAGAAGGAATGCCTGCAAGAATATCAATGACAGGCCGCATGAAAGACAACATCCATTTTGGTGCGAACTGTGTAAGAAAAATACTTGCCAATAAACAAAGAGGAATGCAGATAGCAATAGCAATGATCGTTACTAAAACTGATCCGTATATAAAAGGCCAGAAACCAAATTTGCCATCAGAAGGAGACCAATCTGATGAAGTGATTAAACTGGCAAGTGAATGAGTTTTTAATAATGGTAAGGATTTTAAGATCAATCCTGTTCCGATCGCTAACGGAAGTACTAAACAAAAAAACAGGCACAACAACATCCATTTTGATGAAAGATTATCTTTTATTTTCCTGGATAAAATCATGCTGTTGATTATGTTTATTATTATATCATCAAAAAGTTTCTATAATTAATTTGATGCGACTTTTTTCAATTGCTCATCCACTGCAGCTTTTTGCAAAGGCACATAACCGGCAATTTTCACGAAAGGCTGGCCATCTGTTAACACCCAATGAAAAAAGTCAAGCACTTCTTTCTTTTGTGTTTTTCCTTTGGTCAGAAAATATAAATTTCTTGCCGGAGGTGAAGGAAAAAATCCTTTATTCATCGCCCATAAAAATGTCCTCAGATTTACATAAAATGCTTCCTCATTTTCAAGTTTACCATCGCCGTTGACATCAATTGGTGCCACTTCAATACCTGATATTTTTTTGCCTGACTTAGCATCATAAACAAACAACGTATTATTATAAGCAATGCCATTGATATCCTTACGAACAGCATCAGCAACGCCGGGATCTCCATTCACACCAATGCCTTTTAAATTCTCCTGCTTCTTTCCAAAGAAAGAAGCCCATGAATCTGCAGCGCCTGCAGCATCTGCGCGCGTGTAAACATTTATTTTGTGAGGATTCCCGTTGTCAGGAATACCGAGTAATTGCTCCCATGTTGTAATGGTATGATCAACGAAAATTGCTGCGAATTCTTCTTTTTTAATTCCTCGGAACTGAAGTTTTTTTAAAAATGGGTTTTTTGCATTAATGGTAGGCAGGACAGCATCTTTACACAATGCGATCCACCAAACACCTTTTGCTTTTTCCGCATCACTCAATTCACGTGAAAACATTCCTACATCAACTGCTCCTGCTAGGCAATCTGTTAAGCCTTTGCCGGCACCCCCTGCCTGTATATCAAAGCGAATATCGGGATGAGTTTTATTGTATTCCGCCGCCCATGTTTCTACCAAAGGATATAAAGCAAATGCACCCGAAAATGAAATTGAAATTGTCTGTGGAGTATGCGGATTACTTTCTGCTTTATTATATTTATTGGCTGAAGCAAGAAGTAAAATAAACAGTAAGCAGGATATTTTTTTCATTACAGTTTTTTTATTTTTTAATTAAAAGAATATTTATCTGCCAAAGACATAATAGAAAGTAAGTCTGTAAACCATGTCATGATCGCCTGCTGCAGCACCTGTTATATTTGCCTGCTGGTTTTTATAATGCACATACCAGATGTTTGGTTCAAGGTGTACATTCTTTGCCGGTGAAAAATCAAGTCCTGCTGTTATGAATTCTGTTTTTGTGTTGGGATTATACACTGTGCCTGTTGGTGCCAGGTATGTTTTGTACGTTGTGTTATCGTATTTGCTGTCGGGGTTGAAAGCGTCAAAGCGTCCAAAAATGCTGAGTTTATCTTTTACTAACTGTGCATGGGCATATACTGAAAGTCCTTCTCCTGTGGCATTAAGTACAGTGGTATCGTTGTTGCTTAAAGCCACACCTTCAACATTATTTTTATCTGAATTGATGAAGCCTTCCACACCGATGGTGAACGGTACAGTCACATAATCTACCGTTGCCTTCCACATGTTTCTTGATGTTGGATAATTAAGCCCTGAACCTATATATCCGATCTTATTATAATCAACATACAATTGTATCCATAATTTCTTATCAAGAAATTTACCCCAAAGGTCTCCGTACAACCATTTATAATTATCGTTTTCCGGCTGTGCCTTTTTGCCATTGCCGATCATTACATCATATCCGAAATTGCTTGTTGCAGGATCGAATTTTCCCTGTAATGAAGCGCCCAGATCATAAGTATTTGCGCTGGTCATATCGCCGATTGTCTTTTCTATATTGCGGTACCCCCAAGCCGGTTCTGATATTGCAGCCACCGGTGTGCCCTGTTCTCCTACTACCAGATCTGTTCCTTTCCACAGGTTTTTCCAACGTATGTTGGCTAACTTGATATAGGGTGAAAAATTATTGTCCTGCAATACATCTCCTGTTCCGCCTGTGCTTACTCCTGTTGTGGATGATGAGGTTACATCATTTTCTGCTGCCAGTAAAAACTCTGCAGAGAACTTTGGACTGATGTCATAATTATATCCTAAGTAGATGCGACGGAATTGAAAGGCATTTGTGTTCTTTGCTACCTTCGAATACTGGTAGCTGCCTCTGTTTAAGGAGTCTGCATGAGATTTATAAAAATAATCTCCAAAGGTTAATCCCCATAGTTTGCCCCCGGGTTTGAAGGCTGCTGTGTCTTTGGGTGTTGCAGGCTGCGCTCTTAACGCACTTGCCGCTAATAAAATAACTGATAGTAATAGGATGCTATTTCTCGTAAACTTTTTCATGGTTGTTTGTTAAATAGTTTAAAATTTCAGCAAATATATAATTCCTATTGACGTAGTAGGATATTTCAACAACTTTTTTTAATTTTAATTTCTTTTTAAGTTCGATAAATATTGGTTATCACGCGACGATTTCCATTTCCTTGCGGATAATGCATTGGTAAATGAAGCCCAAGTGCAAACAATGAAGGATTAACTCACTCTTATAATTTTTCCTGAGAGCAGTAAATTAATGATTTTTAAGTCTTAGAATTTGATAAATCAATGATTGAATTAAAAAGTTCGAAAGTGTGTTAGCCATGTCCAAAACCTAGCCTGTATTGAATATTAGCCTAACCGCTTAATTTATTTTTACGGTTCGACAATTTTCTTTAGTGAAAACAGCTTTCAGGAAATATTGAACTAGGAAGTTTTCTTTTAATTTCAATTGATGCATTATTATAAAATTTGTCGATCTTAGATAAGATATCAATCCCTTCTCTAACTAAGTTTTACTGACGATTTAAATATACCAGCGGCTAAAGTATTATATAGACTCTTACATATTTTAAATTATAAGCAAAGAAGCTCCCCAAATGAGGTAGCTTCTTTACATTTATTGTTCGCTTACAGGCAATGGAAATTCGCTCCATACATCATCTCCGGGTCTGTCAATTGGTAGCGAATTCAAGAGATTATATCTTCTAACATCAATCCACCGATGACCTTCTTCAAACAAAGAATAACACCGCTCATAAAGCATTTCAGTAATTAACGAGGGTTGATCAATTATTCCTGCATAATTCGATAAGCCATGTTTATTTCTTATAATATTCAATGCAATTATAGCATCATTAAAATCTTGGTTTTGAATGTTTGCTTCTGCATAAATCAGTATCAATTCTTCATTTCTGATTATGGGAATTGGCGCTGTGCTTGAAGTATAAACCCAAACGTCGCGATTGCTTGAAAGTCCGTCCAATGACGCTGTGGCATTACGCAGCGTTGCTTTATTTATTCTGTCATCACCAGGCAAAATATCTGCAGCATAAGATGGATGTGCCACACGCACTTCGCCGCTTTGATTTTGTGGAATGAAAACAGGGTTCAATTGATCGCCTGAACCTGTACTGAACTCATGATAAATTCCTGTATAAAAATCGCCATTCAAATTAAAAAATGATTCGCTTAAATCTGTTAAAGCATCCGTCCATTGTTTACGATAAACTGCAACTCTTGCTGCAAGTGCGCGATTGAATTGTGTTAATCCTGCAGCATCATTAAAGCCTGCAAAGCCTGATGACAATGGAAAAATTACTGAAGCGCCTGCAAGATCGGTTTTCCCTGAATCAAGCAAATTTGCGATAGCTGTTAATGCATCATCATAACCAACAATTGGTCCGAGATTGTTTGGGTCAGCAACATTAATTCTTATACCGTTTGAATCAGTTAAATTCAGATTCAACAAAAGTTGATATGCCCTGATTGTTTTAGAAAAGCCTGTGTATCCCAGCTTTTCTGCATCTGACACTAATGTTGTATTGGCACATGATTCTTCAAGTATGTTGCAGTTTTTTATAACTCTATAACGTGCAGCCCACGGATTCGTGATATAAAAGTTACTGTTACTGAGTGTTGCATCTGCTGCACCCAGCAGATCGGTTACGTATCTTGGTTCTGATGCAGAAAAACGATATTCTTCTCTTCCGATCGTTCCTACATCATCAAGATAAAAACCAATGTTCGTGCGCATTCCGCTCTCCGTTCCGCTTACAAGATTATTTAGCTGGCTTGCAGTGGCATTTGTTAACACACTTTCAATTGTCGGGTTATTCAAGTTGCCGAAATCTTTTTTACATGAAGTGAAAAAATTTACTGCTAATAAAATATAGATTGCAGTGGTTATGCGATTTATTTTTTTCATTATAATAATTTTATTTTTTTAAAAATCAAGTGTGAGGTGAAGGTCTGCGCGTTTTGTAGCAGGATATGGATCAACATCTACGCCTGTAGAAAAACCTGTGCCGAAGTTTGATACTTCAGGATCATAGCTTTTATAGCTTGTGATGGTGATATAATTATTCAGTGAAACGCCAACCTGCATTCCGGTTACAAATTTCACAGGCACTTTATGAATAGTATAATACAAACCAATTTCTCTTAAACGCAAATAACTTGCATCCTGCACAAACATTTGTGCATTCGAGCCGATTTGCATAATGCGATAAATTCCATTTGGAATATTTTTATCGTAAGTATGTTCATCAAAATCTGCACTTGTTCCGCCAAAATCATTTTCAAGATTTGTAAGATTGATGTTATCTCCGCCATTTTTCCAGTGAATTAAAAAGCGCAAACTCAAATTTTTCTTAAAATCAATTTCGTTGTAAGATGTCATTTGAAATTTTGGCTCGGCATCGCCAAGTACACCAACACCTTGTCCGTTCAAACCAACAATTTGCGTTGCTGATTTTCCCTGTTGAATTTGAAATGAACCAAGCACATAACCAAATGAACCTTGCAGCACCGGCGGAATAATCAACCTTGTAACAAGTGATCTGTTTAGCCAAAAATTGATTGATGTATTCCACTTAATATTTCTTCCGGCAACGGGTTCTGCATTCAATCCTATCTCAACACCTTGATTACGCAAATCGCCTGCATTTAACCATTTTGAAGAAAATCCGGATGATGCAGGAAGATTTGTGAGCATGAGAAAATCATCAATAGTTTTGTTGTAATAAGTAAGCTCCATGCCAAGTCTTCCTTTCAAAATACTAAAGTCAAGTCCTGTTTCAAACTCAGTTTGTTTTTCTGGTTGTATTTCCGGATTGCCTTCAACAACATCAACAAGAGAACCTGGATAACCTATAATGTTTGAAACCACAAGCGAAGTAAATTTACTGCCGTAAGCAGGCACATTATTCGCTTGTCCGTAAGCTGCGCGAAGTTTTAAATTATCAAATAAACCATCTTTCCAAAACCCCATTTTTGTTAAATTCCACGATACGCCTGCTTTTGGATAAGTATAAAATTTATTTGGATCGCCATTGTTTGTTGATCTGTCAAAACGCACACCTGCAGTTAATGTTATCGCATCAATAATGCTTGCTTCTTCCTGTGCAAAAACTCCGTCATTCTCAAACTTTGCACGAAACTGTGAAGCCGTTAAAGCGCCCGCCTGGTTTACGTTTGACTGACCGGCAATAACTTGTGTTGCTACATCAAGAAGATTATTGTAGTCACCCATTTCCTGCGTAACGCCGGCAGAAGTTGTGAGCGATAATTTTGAAGATGCCGAATAAGTATTTACCAAAGAAAGTATATAATTCGTTGCAAGATTTTTTGTAAAACCCTGCATGGAAGTTCCTTTGTTTACCGCTTGAAATTGAAGAGTGCTTGGAAACTCTTCATCAGTTTGTAAATTATAAAAATCGATGCCGCCTCTCCCGATAAATCTCGTTGTGCTGTTATCACTTTTTTGCAAAATCGCATCCAGATTTAGACCTGTTATAAACCGGTTTACCGATTCGTTGTTTCGCATCAAAGCTATTGTCTGCAAAGGATTTGAGGCTGCAAAAGGGTTGTTTGGATAATTGCCCTCCGCATCAGGATGAAGCTGTGCAAAACTTGGCGTTGAGGAAAGTGCAATGCCGTAAGAAACACCTGTATTATCATTTCCTGTTAAGCCTCTATCGTCTGAAGAATTTATGTAGGTTGTACTTAAACCGATTTTTATTTTATCTGTGATGCGATGATCAAGATTTAATCGAAGGCTGCTGTTGCGATAACCAGTTCCATTCACAATACCACCTTCATCTTTTTGCGCAGCTGAAAAATAAAATGTTGTTTTATCATTTCCGCCACTCATGCTCAATATCGTATTTCTTGCAAAGCCTGTGTTGCCATACACTTCTTTTTCATAATCATAAATTTGTCCTGATGCCTGGGCTGTTAAAAATTCCTGAGCAAGTGCTGCACTCGTTGCGCTGTCGCTTGATAAACTTGCAGCAGTTTCTGCAGTAAAATTTCTTACACCCAATAATTTTCTCGCAGTTATCCAGCCAATATCCTGCGAAACTGAAATTTGTGTTCTTCCTGATTTACCTCTTTTTGTGGTAATGATTATAACACCTGCAGCAGCTTTCGAACCATAAATAGCAGCGGCCGAAGCCCCTTTCAAAATTTCAATATTTTCAATGTCTTCCGGGCGAATGTCTGCAATGCGACTGGAAGGATTGTCCTGGTTTGATGTTAATGCACCGCCTGCTGCAGCGCTTGTTACAACATTCGTTCCACCTGATGTTGCAGTATTATCAATATACACACCGTCGATAACATACAATGGTTGTGTGTTTCCATAAACAGAAGTTACCCCACGAAGTTTTACAGAGATGCCTCCACCCGGTGCACCTGTATTTGCATTAATAAATGCACCCGGAATTTTTCCTTCCAGTGCAACATCAAATGTTTGCGCAGGCGCAACACCATTGAGTTCTGTGGAAGATATTGTAGCAACAGCATTTGCAAGATTTCTTCTTTTTACAGAAGTTGCAAGACCAGTTACGACAACTTCATCAAGCTTTGCCACATCTTCATTCAACTTAATATTAATGTCTGAAGAAATTGTTTTTGTGTTAATTGTTTGTGTTTGAAAACCAACATAGCTGATAACTAAAACCGCATTGTCAGGGATGTTTAAATTAAAATTTCCGTTTGCATCAGTTGTTGTTCCCTGTGTTGATTTTTGAACGATAACATTTGCACCCGCAATTGCATTACCCGATGCATCGAGTACTTTCCCTGTTATCGTTTTGGTTTGAGCAAAAAGAAAATCAGGCAACAAAATTATACAGCACAATGCTGTAACAATAAGTAGTAGTTTTTTCATTTTAAATTTTTAGTTGAGTAAAAAAAATGTGGTTTATGAATGAACAGTCTCAGGCTGTTTGGTTGAAAAAATATGCGGACCATAACCATGTTCTGCCACTTGTTTTGCTCTTGGCAAATAAGTTGAAAGATCAGTTGGAGTGTATGATGCAAGCCCGTCAACATAACGGTTGAACATGCAAAATGCTGCTGCTATCAACACAGTATCGTGAATGTCTTTATCAGTAGCTCCAAGTTCTTTTGCTTCTGCAATTTGTTCCGGTGTAACAAACTTGCCGCCTTTCTGCACGCTGGAAGCCACTTGCAGTAATGCTTTCAGCTTCTCAGATATTTCAGCATGCTCAAAATCTTTTCGCACATTATCAACCAATTCTCTGTTGCCATTCAAATAGTAACAGGCAATTTCACCATGAGAATTATGACAATAAAAACAATCATTGAGATAAGAAACATGCGTTGCTATCAACTCACGCTCCGCAGGCGATAAGCCTTCTGAATCTTTTAATAAAATGTTTGCAAGCACGCTCATCGGAATTGCAGTTTCAGGACGAAAAGCCATCAGCGACCTTATGCCCGGAAGATTTTCATCTATTTTAATATAAGCCATCATTTATAGTTTTTGTTAAAAAAAATATTATGAATTAAATTCTATTTTGAATAATTGAGGTTTGCATAACCATCTTCTGCACGCATCGGTGCGCGTTCAACATAAACATTTCTGTCCTGCGGCGCCCATGTATTTAAGCCATCAACATAGCGATTGAACATACAAAATGTAGCAGCTATCAAAACTGTATCATGTATCTCAAGATCAGTCGCACCCAGGCTTTTAGCGTTTTCTATTTGTTCAGGCGTTACGAACTTTCCTCCTTTCTGAACGCTTCCTGCAATGGTTAAAAGCGATTTTAATTTTTCTGAAATTGATGATGACTTAAAATCTTTTTTGATGTTGTCAATGAACTGCATATCGCATTGCATGTAATGTTGCGCCATTGCGCCGTGTACATTCTGACAAAAAAAACAATCGTTTTCTGATGACACATATGCGCCGATCAATTCACGCTCGCCGCGTGAAAGCGTATTGTTTTCATCATGCAATAAAATTTCAGCAAGGTCATTTAAAGCCTTCGCTGTATCAGGTCTGTAAGCCATTAGGCCACGAATACCTGGAAGATCATTTTCTAAATTGATGTAAGCCATTTTGTAGTTTCTTGGTTATAATTTTTTACTTTATTAGTAATGATAATTTTTTCAATTTTACTTCGGCGCTACATATCCTTTTGCCATTCTCTCTCCCATAGCTTCATAAATTTTTTCATCTGTTGGCGTAAAGCTGGCAAGCCCGTCAACATACCTGTTGTACATAGAGAATGCCGCTGCTATTAAAACGGTATCATGAATTTCCCTGTCTCTTGCACCTTCTTTCCGCGCAGCTTCAATATCTTCAGGCTTTACTTCTTTACCAAGTATCTGCACCTTTCCGGCTATGTGCAGCAAGGCTTTCAGCTTATCACTGACATTTGATTGCTCCATGTTTTGCAGTACTTCATCAACCACATTTTTATCTTCACCAAATAAATATCTTGATGCAGCAGCATGACTCATCATGCAAAACATTGTGTCATTTCTTTTAGAAACATACGCTGCAATCAACTCACGTTCTGCTTCGCTTAATGTTGATTCACTCCGCAATAAAATATGTGCAAGTTCATACAATAGTTTACCCGTTTCTGGTCTGAATTGTACAAGGCTTCTTATTCCCGGTACGCCTTCTTCAACTTTGATATATGCCATTTTAAAATTTGTCCTTTATAGTTAATTGTTGGTAATTGTTTGAATTGTTTTATCGTTCGCATCTTTTTCCTTAGAAAAAAATGTTGCAAGAAACCCAATCAAAAAGATGAATGAAAAAATGAAAATTGCGTTGCCATATCCACCCAGTATTGTAACAAGTGCGCCGATAAAAAAGACAACTGTTGCTGTAAATATTCTTCCGATGTTGAAGCAAAAACCTGTTGCAAACGCACGAATATTTGTCGGAAAAAGATGTGGTATAAAAACAGACAATGCTCCTTGGCTGATGCCGAAAAACACAGCAAGTACGCCCATTTCAACGAATGTTATTGTTGAAACATAGCGGTTCAATTTGAATACAACAAACGTCATGATGAAGCACATTGCGAAGCAAAGCATCATCGTTTTTTTCATGCCGATAAGATTCACAACCCAACCTGAAATAATGCTTCCGCCCAGACCTGCAAACGCCAAAACCATTGTTGTTGTTCCGCGTAATTCATTTGCTTTTGCAGCATCGGTTGTAATGCTTTGCGCCCATGTTGGCGACCATGAAAATGTTGCCCACAAGCCAATCAGCATTGCACCAAAAATGATCGAGCCCCTTATGAGATTTTTTGAATGATTTTTTTCAAAAATATTTTTATTCACTTCAATTATCACTGCATCTTTATTTTTTTTCCAGCTTGATGAATCCTGCAAAATGAAAACAGCAACTGCAGCAGTGATCAGTGGAATTAGTCCGGATGAAAAAGCATGATGCCAATCCGGTATCAAATTATTCAGCATACCAGCAACAATAAAACCAACAGGCATTGCGGCAGAAACAATTCCGAGTGCAACTGCTTTATTTTTTTCGGGCCATATTTCAGCGATCAAAATATTGGTGGTGAGTATGACGCCGCCAACGCCAAAGCCTGTGATGAAACGAAAGACACCAACCAGCAACCACGAAGAAGAAAATGAAGTGAGCACAGTAAACAAACCATACAATGCTGTTGACAGGATCACGGTTTTTGAACGACCAATTTTATCACAAACAAATCCCCAGGCAAAGCCGCCGAACATACTTCCGAAAATAAAAACGGAATTGATGTATGCGCTGATAGTGTTCATTCTTTCAGAAGAAACATTTCCTAATAATTCTTTTACTGCAACAGGCAAATACACTGACATCAACATTGACGAAATGCCTGAAAACATTATGCTGATGTAACAAATAATGAATGCGACTGCAAGATTTTTTTTGCCTGAAGTTTGCGCAAGTGTTTCAGGAATTACTGCTTTGCTTTCCATATTTACAATCACTTCTCTCATTCGGCAACGACTTTATTTTTTTTCAAATGATCGTAACCTTGTGGCAAACGATTGTAGCCATGTTGTTTTAAACGTTCACCCAAACCTTTATAAAACTCAGGATTGACCGGCGTTACAGTGGCAAGTCCATCAACATAGCGATTGTATAAACAGAAGAGTGCTGCTATTAAAACAGTATCATGAATTTCAAGATCAGTAGCTCCTTCATCTTTTGCTTTTTGAATTGATGCAGGTGTTACGAACTTTCCGCCTTGCTGTACTTGTGATGCGATGATGAGCAATACTTTCATCTTCTCACTAACAGGTGCAGTTGAAATATTTTCTTTTACTTTTTGTGATGTTACATCTTCATTTAATAAAACATCTGCAGCGGCTGTGTGTGCTGCTGTGCAGAATTTGCATTGGTTGCCGTTTGAAACAACAGTCGCTATTAACTCGCGTTCGCCTTCAGTTAATGTTGATGGTCCGCGCAATAAAATTTGAGTGAGTTCGCGTATGGGTTCTGCAGAATCTTTTCTGTATTCGAGCAAACCCGTGATGCCAGGCAAATGCTCTTCCAAAGGAATGTAGGGCATTAAAAAAATTTAAATGAAGAATATGAAAGCTGAAAGCATTGCTGTCATTGAGCTACAGCTCAATGAAGAACAGAATGTACAAGAGTGCGACGCAAGTAAAGCCCCAAGAAATACTACAGTTAGTTAGTAACCAAAAATACCGCTGTAAAATTTCAGACCCTTGTGTTCAGTGAGATTTAAATTGCTTCGGGAGGTTGTTCAGGAGATAAATGAAATGCAGTGCATGAAACATTAATGTTGAATATTCGATGCAATTTTGAATCATTGCCCAGGCAGAAAAATTGATAAGAAATATTTTGATGATTGCAAACGCCAATGAGAAAACTGAGCATTAAAGATGTATTTGCTTTACCTGAAGGCATTTGAAAACTGCCATCATTTATTCCATATTTATCTTTTGCTTCGCTTAAAATATTTTGTGCTTTGTTTGGAACGCAGACCAATATCAAGGTGTCATTGTCTACTTTTCTTTCTACATAATTGTAGTGCAGCCCGTTTATTTCTATGCTGCCGTCATAACGCTCGAATGATTTTGAATCATTATAATAAGGTGAATTAAGCGGTATTTTTATTTCAAATAAATCTGAAGCTTTGAATTGCTGAGAATCAAGCGTAGCGGACATTTGAGCTTGTGCATTATTTTCAAGATAACTGAAAAAAAATTTATATCCAACAAGATTGAATAATAGTAAAGCAAGTAAGAATATGGCAAATATTTTTCTCAAAAAGCTTTGTTAGAGTGCGTGAAATAAATACTTTTTATTCATTTCAAAAAAAATATTTTTAAATATCAAGGATAAGTTTTTGTAGCTGGATGGAAAGTTTGCCATGAATGCCAGAATTCCTGGTAAGATTGAATAGGCTGAAGTTGTGTTCCTTTTAAAGTTCCGGCAATACAAATGCCGCTGAATGTCCATTGCGAATGTGTTTGCAAATCTGTTAATGTAGTGTCTGTGCTTTTATAAAAATTAAGAACTTTGTTGTTTACATTTCTGTTTAAAACATAAAAAGTTTTGTTGTTTGATTCCATAGTAATTAATAAATAAAAAGGAGTGATGGAATCTTCAATCAATCTTTTTATAAGCAAAGTATTCCAGTCATATGCTTTTGAAACACCATTCATATTCACACCAACAACCCAGGATTTTCTTTTCCATGAAGAAGTATCAGAGTGTTCAAGGCTACCGTCAATCTTGCCTTCATCATAACCTTTCAGGCTGTCATATCTTGCTTTGTAATTGCTGTCAGGTTGCAGTATCAAACTGTTAGGATGCAATGCCAGCCAGTCTTTCAGCATCATTTGAGAAGAAATAATTTCTTTAAGCTTTGTTCCCTTTAATGAGCCCGTTATTGCTTCGCCATTTTCTTGTCGCCACCAGCTTTTTGTTGTTGCATCTTCAAACATTGCATTGAAATGATCCATTCCAACAAGGCGAAATGTTTCAAATCTTCCATTCACAACAGGACTATACACACGACCTGTGCGGCAAACGGTACAATAAGTTACCATTATGGGCACACCATCAATTGTATCTTTTATTTGGTGATGATAACCGATAATTTCAATCGGATATGCTTTTGCTTCGTTGCTTATTGCAACACCAATAATCAATTTAGTTTTTGCAGTAGTATCGCTCTGTGGATTTAAAAATAATTTTTCTTTTGGCTGGTAAAACATGTGATCTGCAAGGAGTTTAAAATTCACTTCATATGCAATGAATACATACAGTGACGCAGTTATAACTAATAAAATTTTTTGCCATTTTTTCCCGTTACGCATATAAAATAAAAAAGGCGAAATGATTATTATGATCAAAACAATGCGCAGCCACCAAATATTGTTGTTGATGAAATAAGCAACATCAATCGTATTATAATATTGGCTGCCGGGAAAAGGCATAATGAAGTATACTTTGGAAATCTCCAATAAAATCAATGCAGTCAAGCTAAAAATCAGGAATAAATTTTTTTTCATTGCATAACAGTTAGTAGCAAAATAAAAAAACTCGTAAAATTAAAATAACAAGTTAATAAAAAAAGACTGCAAAAGATTTGAATAAAATTAAGGGTTGTATAAATTAATTTTTATCCAAAAAAAACCATTACTTGCGGAAATTTGCATAAGTTTCAAAAAAACAAATAGCGTAAATCAAAGCAATGGATTTCATTAATGTGATCCGTTGATGTTATATTTTTTTGTTTATTAATCCGTTTTAATTCATAAGATATATTTTTAAATAGAACTTAATTGGCAGAAATAATTTTTACTGACAAAAGTCATAAACAAAAATGATTTTGATGTACAGTTCCCAAAATAATCTAATTGAAGTTTGCTCCATAAATTTTTTTTATGGAAAAGACAATACCAAACGCTTTTGTTCTTACTAAACTATCTGCAAACCATTTAGAAAGAACAAGAATTAAAACAAAAGTTTTTACAAAATTCTTTGCATGGTGCAAAGCACAAGAGCCAAACAGGTTTTTATGGATCGCAATAACATTGTTTGGATTAATAGGTTTGATTATGCCGTACACACTTTTATCAATTTTATTTATAGGCAATCAAAATCTTAATTTGTTTCTAACAATCTGTGCAGTGAATGTACCTGTGTTTGCACTTTACCTTGCTGCGCAACCAACAAAAGTTACATTACCGGCTTTCTTTTTAACGGTAGCCATTGATGTTTTTGTCATGCTCTACAGCTTTGTTTATTTTTTATATCATTGAAATGAAATTATTTGAAAATAAAACAGCAATTGTTACCGGCGCAGCATCTGGCATTGGAGAAGCCACAGCACTGTTATATGCAGCAGAAGGTTGCAATGTTGTGTTAGCTGATATTGACGAAGCAAAAGGGAAAATGTTACTTGAAAAAATTCTGCAGCAAAACAAAAAAGCAATCTTTGTAAAAACAGACGTCACTAATAATAATGATTGTAAAAATCTTGTAAGCAAAACAATTGAAGCATTTGGCAGCGTTGATATCGCTTTCAATAATGCGGGAATCAGCGGAGAAAGTAATACAATTGCAGACATGAGTATTGAAGGCTGGAATAAAATTATTGCCGTTAATTTAAACAGCGTTTTTTATTGTATGAAATACCAGGTTGCTCAAATGCTTAAACAAGGCAAAGGAGTTATTGTAAATAATTCTTCCATACTTGGCGTTGTTGGTTTTGCAAATGCCGCAGGGTATGTAGCTGCAAAGCACGGTATCATTGGCTTAACCCAAACTGCAGCGTTGGAATATTCAAGTAAGAACATCCGTATCAATGCAATCGGTCCTGCGTTTATTAATACGCCTTTATTGACAAACGCAGGAATGAATGATGATGTAAAGAAAAATATATTGATTCCATTGCATGCGATTGGCAGGCTTGGCGAAGCAAATGAAGTAGCTGAATTAGTTGTTTGGTTGAGTTCTGATAAAGCCTCTTTTATCACGGGAAATTATTATCCGGTTGATGGCGGATATCTTGCACGATGAGCGTTTGATATTTAATTAATTTTATCAAATGTTCTGTGCAACCTATTAATTAAAGACATGACCAACAATGCCTACCAGTTTGAAGCGCTTTTCAATCATGCAACCATTGGCATAGTCGTAACTGATAAAGAAGGAAAGATTGTTAATTTTAATAGGTTTGCCGAAACGCAATTCAATTATTCAAAACAAGAAGTATTAGGAAAACCGATTGATATGTTGGTTCCTACAAAACTTCACAAAATACATCAAAAGCACCGGCACAATTTTTATAATAATCCGGAGCCGAGAAGAATGGGTGAAGGCCGCGATCTCTTCGCTCAAAAAAAGGATGGCACTGAGTTTCCGGTTGAAATAAGCTTGAGCAATTATGAAATCAATGGAGAGATTTTCGTGATTGCTTTTATTATTGATATTACTGTTCGAAAAAATAATGAAACAATTGTTAACGATCAAAAAAATGAGCTCGAAAGAATTTCGCGGGAAGTAAAAAGTTTGAATATTGAGCTTGAACAGAAGGTCGAAGATAGAACCAAAATGCTTAGGGAAACATTGGTGGAACTTGAAAAATCAAAAGACGAATTAAGCCAGTCATTAGAAACAGAAAAAGAATTGGGAGAACTCAAATCAAGATTTGTAACAATGGCTTCGCATGAATTTAAAACTCCGCTCAGTACTATTTTATCATCCACATTTTTACTTGAAAAATACAATAACACCGATGAAGAAGAAAAAAGGTTGAAACATATTCACCGAATTAAAGAAGCAGTGAATGATATGAAAAATATTTTGGAAGACTTTCTTTCCCTGGGAAAATTGGAAGAAGGCTTAATAACTTCAACTATTGTAAAACTCAATGCCGGCGAATGTTTCAGCTTGATTGAAAGCACGATTGCGGAAATGGAACTGAATTTAAAAAACGGTCAGCAGATAAATTTTCATCATGAAGGAAATGAAGATATCTTCCTTGATAAAAATCTTTTGAAAAATATTTTGATCAATTTACTTTCAAATGCAATAAAATTTTCAACCGAAAATGCTCCAATAAATATCAATTGCACTATAAATAAAAATGAATTTTTTCTGCAGGTTAAAGATAATGGTATCGGTATTTCCGATGAAGACAAACAGCATTTATTTGACAGGTTTTTTCGCGCAAAAAATGCAATAAATATTCAGGGAACAGGATTGGGATTACATATTGTGGCTCGTTATATTGAATTAATGAACGGCACAATAGAATTTGAAAGCACATTAAATAAAGGTTCTGCATTTACAATCCGCATTCCGCAAAATCAAAACAACAATCAACATGAAAAAAATTTTAGTGATTGAAGATAATAATGAAGTAAGAGAAAATATTGCTGAAATTCTTTCGCTTTCCAATTATCAAGTTTTTACTGCCGCTAACGGCAAAACCGGCGTGGAGCTTGCATTGCAGTATGTACCGGATTTAATCGTATGTGATATAATGATGCCTGTGCTTGATGGATATGGTGTGTTGCATTTGCTGAATAAACACATTGAAACATTCGGCATTCCTTTTATATTTCTTACAGCAAAATCCGAAAAAGCTGACCTGCGAAAGGGAATGGAACTTGGCGCTGATGATTACATCACAAAACCTTTTGACGGGATTGATTTGTTGAATGCTATTGAAATAAGATTGAAAAAATCAGAAGCAATAAAAAAACATAACACATCAGAGAAGAATGTTGCCGCATTTATGAGTGAAGCAGAAAAAGTTGCTAATATTCAGCTTACTTCAGACGAACGTGAACTCTATGATTACAAGAAAAAGCATTTACTGTATGCCGAAGGTCAACGTCCGCGCGCTGTGTACTATATTACTAAAGGAAAAATAAAAACATTTAAAACAAACGATGAAGGCAAAGATCTCATTACAAATATCTTTAGCCAGGGAGATTTTCTCGGCTATAATTATATTTTACAGGAAACAACATATAAAGAAAGTGCAGAAGTGCTGGAAGATGCAGAGGTGATGCTGATTCCCAAAAATGATTTTCTTTCATTGATTTTTACCAACACGCAAGTTGCAAAACAATTCATTAAAATTATTTCAAACGATGTAGTCGAAAAAGAAGAAGCCTTACTGAATATTGCTTATAATTCTTTACGCAAAAAAGTTGCTTATCAGCTATTGCAGGTCTATGAAAAATTCAAGATGACTTCTCCCGAATCCAAAGCCATCAAGATTTCCAGGGATAATCTTGCACAAACTGCAGGCATAGCAACTGAATCTTTGATCAGAACATTGTCTGATTTTAAAAGTGAAAAGTTGATAGAAATTGAAGATGGGTCAATCGTTATTTTAAATGAAATAAAACTCAGGCAATTGCCTTACTGATTGATCAAGATACTTATTGAAAGTGCAAGCTGATTTGTTTGCCTGCAGTGTTCTGCTCTTCAACTGTCCAGTCTTGCGTTAATGATGTTTCAACCCACACATTGCCCAACCTTCGAAACATTTGCGCGGGAAAACCAAATAAATTTTTTAATTCTGTTTCTATTTCATGAACCTTTTTATTGTTGTTGAAATCTATAGTAATATTTTGCGGCAAGCCATTTTTTTTCTTTCGCAATTCATCGTCACTCATTAATTGCATTTTACCTCCAGTTTCCTTTGGGATTTTAAAAAATTCAATTTTTAAAAAAGGATAATATTGATTGAATTTTTGTTGGATGCTTTTTAAAGAAATTTCTTTTGCCACACACATTTTATAGTTGTCATCTTCTTCCATTACAAAGCATTTGGTTTTAATCAGGTGGTTAAAAAAATTGTACCTATTTATAAACAGTAATGCAAGTTTCTTAATTTTAAAAATAAATAGATTAACAGCAATCATCTCATACGATGAGATTAATCAACTTTGTGTTCTGTATTTTTCTTCTTGCATAAGCCATTGCAACCACAACATTTTTCGGTTGTTACTGCTTTTTTTATAAAACTATTTACTTCGCTTTTCATATCAGCTATTAGTTTTGGATGCTCATTATTATATATAGCAGTTGCCTCCGCACTTTGTGATTTTTTGTTTTTTTCTATTTCTTTTGGCATAAAATTTTTTGGCGGAAAATTATTAGAGCTTTTTTTCAAGAATAATGATTTGAGATTGCCATGGGTAATGATTTTAATCATTCCTTTTGCCTGAATATGTTGTTTATATGCAAATAATCATGTTCTGCATTGATGATTGTCATTTTTAAAAGAAATAAAGTCTTTTAGTTTTATCAAAAAATAAATCATGTTTGGAATACTCAATCACAATGAAACAGAAGATCTTTTAGAAAAACAATCATACGGAAGACTTGGTTGTTACGCCAATGGCAAAACTTACATCGTTCCTCTTAATTATGTTTATCATGAGCATTTAATTTATTGCCATTCATATGAGGGAATGAAAATTGATATGATGCGTAAAAATCCTAAAGTTTGTTTTGAAGTGGAAAGCACAAATGAAAATGAAAAATGGGAAACTGCAATAGCGTGGGGAACTTTCGAAGAAATTATTGATGAAGGCAAGCGAAAAGCAGCGCTGGAATTGATTATGAGACATCCCGCACATTTTAACCACAGCAAAACAATTAAGATGGAACTTGGCAAAAGCTTTCCCTTCATGCCTGTGGATTTGAATGATATCCAGGGAATTGTATTTGCAATTCATATCGAAGAGGAAACAGGAAGATTTGAAAAGATCGATTCCTGGTCTTATGAAATTGTACATCATTAATTCGCGTACAAAATTGAAATAATAAAACGATCATTGCGCAAACCATTTATCAACTTAGCTTCTTCATTTTTTCTGTTTGTCTGATACTACCTTATTTGTCGTTTCAAAATATTTTTTAATTGTATCCATTGTCAGAATTAATTTTTGGAAGTATGATTATAATTATTGTGACTTATATTTTGCTTGCAGAATTCATAATAAAAATTGTGATGAAAAAATTAATTATTATAACATCATGAAAAAACGGGAGATTGAAAATATAATCAAAAAAAGCTTCAAAAAACTCAAAAAACTACAGCAGGTAATCGTATTAAATTTCAATGCAGAAGAGATCCATAATTTTCGTGTAGAAGTAAAAAAATTGCGTGCACTCTTAAGATTATTAAACACAAAAAAAGTCACCGGTACAACACTTCCTATTTTACTAAAGTCTTTTTACAGAAATGTTGGAATATTGCGCAACATACAACTTCATGAAAAAAATCTGAGAAATGAAATTTCAAAAGAACACACAAATCTTTATGCGTATTTCATTTGCCTGGATGAAGAAAAAAACATTTTAAAAAAAGAAATAATAGAAATGATGAAGAATAAAAACTTTTCAAGTTCAGAGAATTTGATCTTGAAAGGTTTACCAAAAAAATTAACCAGGTCACTAATCAAAAAATTCAATGAAAAGAAAATAGTAAGATTAAACAATATGCTTACTAAAATTAAAGATGAAAAAACATTGCACGAAATACGAAAATGCCTTAAGGATTTGTTTTATAATTTATCTTATTTAGCAAATGATAAAGCCTTGCCTAAAATAATTTTGAAGAAAGAAAAATTTAAAGATATCATTGATAATATTGGAAGCATCATAGATGAAGAGTCACAAATAAAACTTTTGCAAGAACGGTACTTGAATGTGCTTAAAAACCAAAGAGAGAAAAAAAATTTAATAGATATTCAGCTAAAATTGATTAACAAAAAAAATTCTTTGATGAAAGCTGTCAACGAAAAATTAGAAAAGTTAGAAGCTGCTTTGTAATTTTTATTTATTATTCTAATTATTTGCTAACCGATAAATATCATTATAATATTCTACCTCTTTATTAATGTCTAAATCAACCGTACTATAAATAACAAATACCGGAATGGGAGAATCAAGCTGTAATAGAACAGGTTGCTGATCTTTAAGACAAGCCCGAATATAAGAAGAATCAACAGGAGTAGGCAAAATGCTGTTCGCAAGTTCAAGTGGTTTTTCAACGCGAATACAACCATGACTCAAAAAGCGTTCTTGTTTTTCAAATGCTAATTTATTATTCGTGTCATGTAAATAAACACTGAATGGATCTGTAAGATTAAATTTAATTACTCCAAGAGAATTATCACAGCCTGTTGATTGCCGAAATGAGTATGGAAAATTATTGCGCGAATATTTTGACCAATCAATATCTTCCGGATGTATAATTACGCCTCTGCTATTAAGCACCTGCATATGCAACGCCTTCAGAGTTTTCGGATATGCTTTAATTACCGGTAATATTTCTTTTAAGGCGATTGAAGAAGGAACATTCCAGTAGGGATATAAAACTACTTCATTGCAATATGCAGCAAATCTTGGAGTTTTTGTAGATGGCTTGCCTGTTACCACTTTCATTGATAATGCAATTGTATCGGCTTGATAATATTTAAGTATGGCTGAAGGGATATTAACCACGATAAATTTTTCAAAATGAAAATGATTTATCCATCGATAATAATTGAGGTAGATTATAAGTTGCTTTATTTTATCAGTATCATGTACATCCGTTTGAATCTTAAGTTCATTTTTCAGTGAACAATAAATATTATCCGAAGGCTCAATTTCTTTTACAATATCTGCAATACTTTCACCATTTTGTATGGAGATCATTTTTTTTAAAATGAATTCGTCATCTTGCTGTTCATATTTTTTCGAAATTTCATCATCAGAAATTTTATTATTATTCTTAGTGTATAAGTCTTGTATAAAAGAAATTAAGGCATCAGTAAATAACAAATTATAGCTTGAGGAAATTATGGCGGAATTATTTTTCAAACTATCAGGTTGAAACAGGTCCTGATAGTGATAGTGGTTTTTATATAGACCCAAATAAATGGAACTGTCAAGTATGATTAAAAAATCCTTTTGAAGTTTTGTTGATTCTGCAAAATTTAAAATTCCATTATTGCCATTAATAGAATAAAATCTTTTTACAAGCTCAGGATAGTGAAGAATTATCGCAGGTTTTATGATTTTCTCTTTATAATAATTCTTTGGTGATGCTGAACTAACAAAAGAAAAAGCCACCATAAAAAAAAGCATACACAATTTCATTTTCATTTTTTTTTAATTAAAATAAAAGCCTCGTCTGGAAAGGCGAGGCAACCGAAAATTCAATTTGCTTATTTAACAGCAATTGATTTTGCAGGTTTTGAAGATCCGATTTTTGGCAGCAAAAGTTTTAAAATACCATCTTCATATTTAGCTTCAATTTTATCTGCTTTTACTTCATCAGGAAGATTGAAGGAACGTCTGAAAGAAGCATAATTATATTCCCTGCGATTGAAATGCTTTTTAGTTTCTTCAGTTGTTGTTTCTTTTTCTGAACTGATTGTAAGCAAATTGCCATGAAGATCAATTTTAAAATCTTCCTTTTTCATTCCCGGTGCAGCAACTGAAATGTGATACTCCTTTTCATTTTCAGTAATGTTTACGGCCGGAACTAAAAGTGTTCTTTCAAACCCATTATCAAACCAATCATTCCATGGTTTGAAAAAATCATTTACAAATGATGGTAAAACATTTGTTTTTTTTGTTAATGCATTTGTTGACATAAAGACTCCTTTGTTTTTGTGAATAAAATTTTGACAAACTTATTTATGCTGTGTTTGAAAAGAGATGACTTTGATCAATAAATAAAATGAATTAAGTCAGGTTTAGGATGTTTCGGATAAGATGAAAATCATGTGTTGATTTGATAAATGTCATCCAAACAAAGAGAGTGAGATTATAAGTTTGAAAAATATTTTTAAACTAAAAAAAAATTATGAAAACAGATCTTCAAATTCAAAAAGATGTTATGGATGAATTGAAATGGAATCCCATTCTAATTTCATCTGAAATAGGTGTCGCTGTGAAAGACGCCATCGTAACACTTTCAGGTATCGTAAACAGCTACACAAAAAAACTGGATGCTGAAAAATCAGCAGAAAATGTTTGCGGTGTAAAAGCTGTGGCGGTAGATTTACAGGTAGGCATCTCTCCTGCAAATAAAAAAACAGATGCAGAAATTGCTGCAGCTGTCATCAATGCCTTAAAATTTCACACCTCAATTCCTGATGACAAAATTAACGTAACTGTTGAAGATGGAATAGTTACTTTAGATGGTGAAGTAGAATGGCAGTATGAAAAAGTTGCAGCGAAAAATGCAATTCAAAATTTCGCGGGAATTACGCAGGTTTGGAATTTTATTAAAATCAAACCTAAGGTCGACACAGTTGATGTTAAAGAAAAAATAAAATCAGCTTTTCAAAGAAATGCTTCGCTTGATGCAAACAAAATTCTGGTTACGACTTATAATGGAGATGTGATCTTATCGGGATTTGTTTCTTCGTTAAATGAAAAAGAAGAAGCATCCAGTGCAGCGTGGGCAGCTCCAGGTGTTTCAAAAGTCCATAACAATCTTCTTGTGGAAGAAGAAGAATATGCAATTTAACCGAAGCAGAGGGCATTTATTTAATAAAATATTTGCTCTCTGTTTTTATACCCTTATGTGAAATGATTAAAACAAAATGTTATCGCAAAAAACGGCTTACTCTATCTTCAATAATTGATTTTTCTTTTATAGATTTTAATACACAATAAATTGAAAATGCCCGGCAATGAATCTATTGTTCTTGTTCTTAATGCAGGGTCATCAAGCATTAAGATTGCTTTATATGAAAAGAAGAATGAGCCAAAGCAAATCTTATCAGGCAACATTGAACGTATTGGTTCAAATAATGCAACATTCACCATCAAACACAACGATAACAAAATTAAAAAAGATATAAAAGCTTCTGATTTTCATAACGCAACTATTTCATTAATTAAATGGCTTGAAAAACAAGAATGGTTTGAAAATGTAAAAGCAATTGGGCATCGTATTGGGCATGGAATGCATCATACAAAATCAGAAATTATAACTGATGAATTATTAAATGAATTAAACGGCATTGTTGATTACGATCCCGATCATCTTCCCGCAGAAATTCAAATCATCAAACTCATAAAACAAAAACATCCGCAGTTATTACAAGCTGCCTGTTTTGATACAGCGTTCCACACAACTATTCCTGCTGTTGCAAAACATTTGCAATACCTAAAAAATATTTTGATGAAGGTATTCAGCGATATGGCTTTCATGGTATTTCTTACAGCTATTTAATGCAGCAACTGCGAAAGCAAAATGAAAAAGAAGCGAAAGGGAAAATTATTTTAGCTCATCTTGGAAATGGTGCAAGCATGTCTGCTATAAGAGAAGGTAAATGCATTGATACAAGCATGGGTTTTACACCTGCCGGCGGAATTGTTATGAGCTCAAGAAGCGGTGACCTTGACCCAGGTGTTGCATGGTTTTTAATGCAGCGTGGAATAGATGCAAAAGAATTCAATGATATCATTAATCATCAGTCAGGCTTGCTTGGTGTTTCAGGTTTAAGCTCCGACATGCAGGAATTATTAACGCAAGAAAGAGATAATAAAGATGCAGCTTTAGCAATTGATATTTTCTGTTATCAAATCAAAAAATACATTGGTGCCTACACCGCTATTTTAAATGGATTAAATGTGCTCGTTTTTTCGGGTGGCATTGGTGAGCATTCATCTGAAATTCGCAAACGTATTTGTAATGATTTTAATTATTTAAACATTGAATTGGATGAAGAAAAGAACAATAAAAACGAATGGCTGATATCATCAAACCACAGCAAAGTGCAAGTATATGTCATTCCAACCGATGAAGAGTTAATGATTGCGAACGATACAATAGAACTGCTCAACACAAACAATTAATTATTATGGAAATACAACATATTGAATCAACCGACAACGAATTAAGCAATGAACTTTTACATAAAATAAATGCTTACTGGCGCGCTGCGAATTATCTTTCTGTAGGCCAAATTTATCTTCGTGATAACCCGTTGATGAAAGAACCCTTAAAGCCGGAGCATATTAAAAAAATGTTGCTTGGCCATTGGGGCACAACACCAGGGCAAAATTTTATTTATGTGCATCTTAACCGCATCATAAAAAAATATGATCTTGATATGCTTTACATTTCCGGCCCCGGTCATGGCGGACCTGCCATCGTTGGCAATGTTTATCTTGAAGGAACTTATTCAGAAATTTATCCAGATATTTCACAGGATGAAGAAGGTTTGAAAAAACTGTTCAAACAATTTTCTTTTCCCGGAGGCATTCCAAGTCATGTGTCACCTGAATGTCCCGGCTCTATGCATGAAGGCGGTGAACTTGGTTACTCATTAAGCCATGCATTTGGGGCTGTGTTTGATAATGCTGATTTGATTGTTGCCTGTGTTATTGGTGATGGAGAAGCAGAAACAGGGCCGTTAGCAACAGCATGGCATTCCAATAAATTTCTTAATACTATAAATGATGGTGTTGTGCTGCCCATTCTTCATTTGAACGGTTACAAAATTGCGAATCCAACATTGCTGGCAAGGATCAGTTACCAGGAGCTTGATCATTTGTTTAAGGGTTATGGATGGAAACCTTATTTAATTGAAGGTGATGACCCGATGGAGATGCATCAAAAGATGGGGCAGTTGCTTGACAAGATTATTGAAGAAATAAAAACTATAAAGGCAAATGCAGGTAAGTATGCCGATGAAGAAAGACCTTGTTATCCGATGATTATTTTAAAAACGCCTAAAGGATGGACAGGTCCTAAGTTCGTTGATGGCTTGCCAGTTGAAGGTTCCTTTAGATCGCACCAGGTGCCATTAACAGATCCTGCAACTAATCCTGAACATTTAAAGCAATTGGAAGATTGGTTAAAAAGTTATAAGCCTGAGGAACTGTTTAATGAAGATGGAAGTTTATTGAATGAACTGGCAGCGCTTGCCCCCAAAGGCGAACAAAGAATGGGCGCTAACCCTCATACAAATGGCGGAAAAAATATCCAGGAATTGAGCATGCCTGATTTTAAAAATTATGCACTTAAAGTAAAAACAAGAAGTGAAACCGGACCCGGTGATACATTGGTGTTAGGTACATTTATAAGAGATGTTATCAGGCTGAATATTGAACATAAAAACTTTCGAGTATTTGGTCCTGATGAAACATTATCGAATAAACTAAACGCTGTGTTTGAGGTTACCAACCGGCAATGGGAGGCAGAAACGAAAGACACGGATGAGTTTCTTAAAAAAGATGGACGAGTGATGGAGGTGTTAAGTGAGCATCAATGTGAAGGGTGGCTGGAAGGTTACCTTTTAACCGGCAGGTATGGCTTATTCAATTGCTATGAAGCATTTATTCATATTATCGATTCAATGTTTAATCAACATGCAAAATGGCTGAAGGTTACGTCATGTTTAAGCTGGAGAAAAAAACTGCCATCACTAAATATTTTATTGGCATCCCATGTATGGCGGCAAGATCATAATGGCTTTACACATCAAGACCCCGGCTTCATTGATATAGTTGTTAACAAAAAAGCATCTGTTGTACGTGTGTATTTGCCACCGGATGCAAACTGTCTCTTGTCAGTGATGGATCATTGTTTAAGAAGCCGTCATTACGTTAATGTTGTAGTTGCAGGTAAGCACCCTTCACCCCAATGGCTAACGATAGATGAAGCAGTAATTCATTGCGCCAAAGGCATTGGTATCTGGGAGTGGGCTAGTAATGATGAAGGCACAGAGCCAGATGTAGTAATGGCTTGCGCCGGAGATGTACCAACGCTTGAAACACTGGCTGCTGTTGCTATTTTAAGAGAAAAAATACCGGAGTTAAAAATAAGAGTTGTGAATGTCGTTGACCTGATGAAGCTGCAACCGGCAAGTGAACATCCGCATGGATTAAATGACAAAGATTTCGATGCATTATTTACAAAAGATAAACCTGTAATATTTGCGTTTCATGCTTATCCATGGTTAATACATCGTCTTACTTATCGGCGAACAAATCATCATAATATTCATGTAAGAGGTTATAAGGAAGAAGGCACGATAACAACTCCTTTTGATATGACAGTGCTGAATGAAATGGACAGGTTCAATTTGGTGCAGGATGTTATAGACAGGCTACCGCAATTAGGCGATACTGCATCTTATCTAAAACAGGAAATGAAAGACAAACTTATCGAACACAAATTTTACATAAGGGAAAACGGTATAGATATGCCTGAAGTAAGGAATTGGAAATGGAATCAGTAATTCTTTAGATAAATTCTTAAAGTGGAATTAGAAAAGCATTATATAAACAGAAGCGGATGGCTGCGTGCTGCAGTCTTAGGTGCTAATGACGGCATTCTTTCAACAACAAGTATTGCAATTGGAGTTGCAGCAGCCAGCACTACAAAAAATCCAATTGTATTGGCAGCACTTGCGGGGTTGGTTGCCGGTGCTTTATCTATGGCTTCGGGCGAATATGTTTCTGTAAGTTCTCAATCTGATATTGAGAAATCAGATCTGGCAAGAGAACAAAAGGAATTAAATGTAATGCCTGATATTGAATTAAATGAATTGGCGAAAATATATGAGCGGCGAGGATTAGATAAAAATCTTGCCATGCAGGTAGCTGTTCAACTTTCTAATAAAAATGCTTTAGAAGCACATGCAAAAGATGAACTTGGCATTAATGAAATAACTGAACCAAAACCCTTTCAGGCTGCTGTTGCTTCTGCATGTGCATTTATTAGCGGAGGTGCTTTGCCTTTGGCTGTGTCGTTTTTCGCTCCACTTAAAGAAATGATATTTTATCAATACGGTTGTTCTATTATTTTTTTAGCTATTTCGGGTGTAATTGCTGCAAAAACTGGAGGCACTTCAATAAGAAAATCAATTTTCAGAATTTGCTTTTGGGGAACATTTGCAATGTTTATGTCTGCCTTGGTTGGTCATTTGTTCGGAACGAAGGTTGGATAAAACATTTCTACAAGAATTTGCTTTCGTATTATATGACAATAATCATTTTTACACAATATAATAGTCATAAATAATTTTTCTTTCTTCTTATAGCTTGCAGCTACAATAAAGCAAGTTTATGAAAAAGAAAATTTACACAACAATTCTTACACTTCTTTTCTTTGTAATTTGTCGGGCTCAAAAAATAGACGGCTTTGCCGGATTTTTGCAATTAGGATATGAAAAGATTCCCAGTGCCAATCGGGTTGCAAAATCATTTTTTCCTGGAAGTGGTTGCGCCTTTGATAATAAGTTTTTTCATTTGGTGGTAAAGCTTATTATAAAGATGGCGAGCTGCTTTTCATAACAGAAGGAAATTTAGCTTTGCAAAATACTTACTCCTGGACAAACAATCGCGCAGGAATAATTTATGAAGATGTAAATCTTAAATTTGGTTACTCAATATTTAGTGATAAAAGTTATTGGATTTATCCTTCACTCGGCGCAGGAATATCTTCTCTGGTTTTAACTGACTATCAAATTGATGGTGATCTTTTAAATACAAAAAGCGAGACCAGTCCCCATCTGAGTTTTGCTTTAAACAATGATTTCCTTCTTTCAAAAAACAAATGGAAAGACAAATATTATTTAGGTTGGATACTCGGTATCAGTTTAGGGTATAACCAATCTTTTGCCGAAAGCTGGAAAAATAATAGTGATTATAAATTCGATGCAGTTCCACCAATTACAAACAATGCATTTTTTTTAAAAATATCTGTTGGAGGTGCAGCCCTTGAAAAAAAATAGAAGCACTATTTTTAGGAAAATTGTTTTAAAATCAACACTTCATTAAATAGAATGATGCTTTGAAATTTCTATTTAGAACCAAGAGAATAAATATTGATGACTATCATTTTTGTAATTGACCATAGTCATTCGTTCATAGATTATAGAACAATATTTTTATGCTATAAAATAATTTATCATGAAAAAGATATTACTGGTTTGTGATGGAAACAATTTTCCGGAAGGAGCATTAGAGGTAATCAAACTGATTAATGAAAAATCGCTTATTGAAGCAACAGGAATTTTCCTTAGCTCCGTTGAATATGCGTATATATGGTATTCTGATGACTTTAATCCGAACAGCATTTTAAAAGGATTTATAGAAGAAGAAAAATTGAACATGGAGAAAAGCATTCAACACTTTAAAACATTGTGCATTAAAAATACCATCAATTATAAAATTCATTTTAATGACGATTTTATTATTTCTGCAATGGAAAAAGAATCTCGCTTTGCAGATTTAATGGTTATGAGCAGTGAATTGTTTTACAAAACGCTGAGTGACCATCAGCCCAATACAATCACGAAAAATATTTTGCATTATGCAGAATGTCCGGTTTTACTTGTTCCTGAAAAAATGGAAAAAATCGAAAAGATTATTCTAAGTTTTGATGGAAGTGAAAATTCTGTATTCGCAATAAAGCAATTTGTTTATTTACTCCCTGAATTCTGCAATCTCGAAACTTATTTGGTGTACGCAGATGATAAAATTGATTTCACACCGGATATCAAAGCCATTTCAGAATTTGCTTCTCTGCATTTCAGTAATCTAAAAATTGAAAAACTTGATTTCAATCCCAAAAAACATTTTAGTATTTGGGCTTCTGAAGAAAAAAATGCAATGTTGGTATCCGGTGCATTTTCACGTTCGTCATTCTCAAGATTGCTTAAGAAAAGTTTTATAAATGACGTGATAAGCGATCATGATATACCTGTATTTGTAGCACATACATAAAATTTTTTTTTATTTCAAAATTCCTTTTTATGCAAACAATAATTGCGCCCACAAACTTTTCAGATAACTCTCTTAATGCTGTTAACTACGCAGCAGATTTAGCTACTTTTATGGGAGCTAATTTATTGCTGCTCAACATTGTTCCACTTGATCTTTCTTATGAGGTGCCAATAGATGAATATTTATATGAAGAAATGGTACAGACAGCTCAAAAAAAACTTGATAAAATAAAAGAGGAGTTAATTAAAAAAAGTGTTAGAAAAATAAACATAACTGCAAAAGCTATTTTAAGTACTGTTTACCAAGGCGTCGAAAAAGAATGTGATCTTAATAAACCTTTTCTTGTCGTCATTGGAACAAGCAAAGAGAATAAAACAGAGCACTTACTTTTTGGTCGAAAGGATTTTGTTTTTTTAAATAACTTAAAATATCCTGTTTTAGCAATTCCTTCTAACGGAAGTTTTAAACCAGTCAAAAAGATTATTCTTGCTTCTGATTTAAAAAATATTTATGAAGTGCCTATTCAATTTTTAAACCTTTTAATAAAAATATTTGATGCAAGTTTCACAATAGTGCATGTATCTAAATTGCGGAAAAAAGCAAGTGACGAAATAAATATGTATTTATTAAGGAAGGAATTAAAAGAACTTCATCCTGCAATTGATATTGTAATTGCAAACAATATTGATGAAGGAATAAAATCGTATGCACATAAAAATAATGATGATCTTATTATTTTAATGAATAGACATTATAGCTTACCCGAAATTTTAATTCATAAGAGTGAAGGAAAAGCAATTCTTTCCGGTTCAGAAAAACCTATTCTTAAAGTTCCTGAACTATAGTATAAAATAGTGACCCCTTTAAAAATAAAATATGTATGGTGAATTGAAAGCCGAAGAAATTGAAGATGTTTTAAAACAACAACTAGTGGGGCATTTGGGATGTTGCAATAACAATGTTCCATATATAGTTCCCATTTGCTATGCATATGATGGCGATGGTATTTATGCAAGAACCTATGAAGGAACTAAACTTAAAATGATGCGGGAAAATCATACGGTTTGTTTTCAAGTTACGCAAATGCATAACATGATTAACTGGAGAAGTGTAATTTGCAGGGGAGAATTTGAAGAATTATCAGATCTGGACAAACGACAAAAAGGGTTAAAAATGTTGCATTCACGTGTATTGACAGTAATCGGAAATAATACGCTTAAACTATCTCCACATTGGCCATTTTCTTCTATTGATTCTGAATCATCAGAAATGCAAGGAATTATTTTTTGCATTCACATAACTGCTAAAACAGGAAGTTTTGAAACAGATAAAGAACCAGGTTTTTTCCATGAACGAAATCCATTTTTTGGAGAATGGAAACGAGATTGATGCTAAATTAACTCTCGTTTATTGCTTAGCTTTTTAAGCTTGCTGACGCAAAGTTTAAGCTATATTAGCAATTAAAAAATTAAACTAACCTCATCTTGAATGTGCTTGTGAGATAGAGCAAGTACAATATTAATAAAGCCAATTATTATACCTAAGACACCGATAGTTTCAATCATATGTGTTGCTTTCGGAAATGAAAAATATTCAATAAATAAACCAAAAACCAACAAACAAAGACCAGCTATAAAAATATACATCCATCTACTGGTATTCTTACTAATCGCTATTGACCCAAGCAATTTTGTAAGTCCTTTAATAATAAGCCAAAACCCCACAAAAAAGGGGAAAGTAATTATTGTAAATAAAGGATTAAAAGCCAGAATAATACCAATTACAATATCATTAAGGCTTTCTACCATTATCCATTTTCGGTCTTTTATAAAAGTATTAGTCAGGTAAATAATCAGAAGAAAAAAGCCATTAACTAAAATACAAATTCCTGCATAAGTAGTAAAATGAATAAAAGATATAACCGGATTTATTAATGCTATACTTCCAATAGTTATAAAAAAAACTCCCGATAATATTAGTAACCAAAATAAATTAAGGTGATACTTCATAATAAAATTAAATAATGAAACATAAAAATAAAGTGAAGCCCTGTCCGGTGAGATGATGCAGATAAGTAACAACTATGATGCTTATCATGCTTTAATATTTTCCAATAAATTTTGTGCTCGAGGATAAATTGAGCTCAAATCTTTTCTTTTGTCCCGGCAGTTCAAAATAATAATAATCATAAATTATCTTATATCAACCTATCTACACTTTGTTTTTGCATGACGAGAATCAATTCCACGTTTGATTAAGCTCAATAATTTTTATTTACAGAAATACTTTTTTTGATAATTCTACATACTTATTACCAGTTAGTATTCAACCGAATCAACGTCATTACCGGCGAGCTGGGGATCTGATGAAGAAATAACAGGCATAATTTGTTTTAAATTATGTACCGTTTGAACTAACATTTATATTTTTTAATTGGCTAAACTGGAAAAGCAACAAAAAGATTATTAATGTAATTGCATTAAACTCGTTGAGATGGTAAATATGAAGCCTATAAGAATTTTATTTGCTGATGATGACCCGGATGATCATGAGCTTTTTCAGCAAGCATTGAAAGAGGTGCTCACAGATGCGGAAGTTATACCAATTGCGGATGGTGATAAATTCATAAAATACCTCTCAAAAGTTGACGTACAATTTCCCGACATAATTTTTCTTGATATTCATATGCCATTCAAAAACGGTAATTAATGTTTGCAGGAAATAAGAAGCAATCCTAAATTTTCAAAGGTTCCTGTTATTATTTTTTCCACTTCTGCTGCTAAAAGAGATATAGACGAAAGTTTTTCAAACGGAGCAAATCTCTTCGTTTTAAAACCTGTTTATTTCCTTCATGAAGTAGAAATTCTAAAGAAAATTTTTTCTCTTGACTGGGAAGAAGAACTTTTAAAACCAAAAAAGGAAAGCTTTGAACTATACTCATCTGATATAAAGTAATTTTTCTTCCCCTAAATTGAATGTCGAAAAATAAACACAGATTGCTTCGCTGCACTCGCAAAGACCCATTAAGAAAATCAGTAGGGAAACTCAATAGAAATAGTGAAGGCAAAGGTTACAGTGGCAAGCATTGTTGTTTGATTATAAGTTGATATTTTTAAGTCAGCAACTATTGAAAAAATAATTTATTAATGTAATGCAGCTTTCTTCTATTAATAATTCATTAGAAAACTTTTGGAGTCTAAAAAAAGAAGAAATATTATCTTCTCTTTCCTGCACAGAAAAAGGCTTATCGCAATCATCAGCAGAAACGAGGTTAAAACAATACGGCCACAACACATTCAAAGCCAACTCCAAATCAACATTCATCATTCTTTTCTTATCCCAATTTAAAAGCCCGATTACGTTATTATTGATTGGCGCAGCATTGCTCTCTATGTTTTTGGGAGATTTTTCAGATGCTATTATAATTCTCATTATCATCTTAATAAGCAGCGCCCTTGGTTTTTGGCAGGAGAAAGGTGCTGCCAATGCCGTGAATGAATTATTGAAAATGGTGCAGATAAGGTGCCATTTGGTTAGGGATGGCAAAGGCACAGAATTGCCTGTTGAAAATACCGTTCCCGGAGATGTAGTTATTTTAACTGCCGGAGATGTAATCCCCGGCGATAGTTTGATACTCGATTCAAAAGAATTATTTGTTGATGAGGCTGCTTTCACAGGCGAAACGTTTCCCGTAGAAAAAAATGCAGGTATTGTTGAAGCAGATGCACCATTGGCAAAACGAAGCAATGCATTGTTCATGGGTTCGCATGTAATAAGTGGTAAAGCAACAGCACTCGTAGTTAAGACAGGCAAACAAACAGAATTCGGAAAAATATCTGATCAATTAAGAACCAAAGCAGCTGAAACAGATTTTGAAAAAGGCATCCGACATTTCGGATATATGCTGATGGAAATTACATTGGTACTTGTAATCATGATTTTCGCTATTAATATTTTATTACACAAACCTGCACTCGATTCATTTTTATTTTCACTCGCATTAGCAGTTGGTTTAACGCCGCAATTATTGCCTGCAATCATCACCGTCAATTTAGCAACAGGCGCAAGAGCAATGGCAAAGCAACAGGTAATTGTAAAACGATTATCATCCATAGAAAATTTCGGCAGCATGAACATCCTCTGCTCTGATAAAACAGGAACAGTCACCGAAGGAAAAGTTACTCTCAAAGATGCATTGGATATAGAAGCCAATCATTCCGATAAAACATTGCAATACGCATGGGTCAATGCATCTATGCAGCAAGGTTTTCACAACCCGATTGATGAAGCCATTTGCACCAGTTATAAAGGCAATGCAAATGGATTCACCGTTCAATGTGAGATACCATACGATTTTATCCGCAAGCGTTTAACCATACAGGTTAAAAGCGAAAAAGAAAATATCGCCATCACAAAAGGCGCATTAAATTCTATACTCGATATCTGCGATAAAGCCGAAACAGCCGCCGGAAAAATATTACCGCTCGGCGATGAACGCAAAGACATCGATGACCAATATCACAAACTAAGCGCAGCAGGCTTCCGTGTACTCGGCGTTGCATACTCCAATCGTTATAATGAAAAAGATTTTACCATGCAGGATGAAAAGAGCATGACCTTCCTCGGTTTCATCACGTTGTTCGATCCGCCAAAAAAAGATGCACTGCAAACCATTACCAACCTGCGCAACTTAGGCGTACAGTTAAAAATAATTACCGGCGATAATGCATTGGTAGCCGACAGCCTCGCCAAACAAATAGGTTTTGATAATGCTGTAATACTTACGGGCAAACAATTGCGTGACATGAACGATGCTGCATTGATACAACAAGCGATACGCACAAATATTTTTGCCGAAGTAGAACCCAACCAAAAAGAACGCATCATCTCTTTATTAAAAAAGAGCGGCAACGTAGTTGGCTTTATGGGCGACGGCATTAATGATGCACCCGCTTTGCACACCGCCGATGTAGGCATCTCTGTAGATACCGCCGTTGATGTTGCCAAAGAAGCAGCCGACATTGTTTTATTAACGCAGGACTTAAACGTACTAAGTGCCGGCATTGTAGCAGGGCGGAAAACATTTGCCAACACCATGAAATATATTTTTATGGCAACCAGCGCCAACTTTGGCAATATGTTCAGCATGGCAGGCGCTTCATTGTTTTTGCCGTTCCTTCCATTGTTGCCCAAACAGATATTGCTCACCAACCTGCTCACCGACTTCCCCGAAATGGCAATTGCCACCGACCGTGTAGATGCCATCTCCGCCGACAAGCCGCACCGTTGGGACATCCGCTTCATACAACGTTTCATGATAGTGTTCGGGTTGTTAAGTTCGGTGTTCGATTACTTAACCTTCGGCGTATTGCTGCTGATAATGCATGCTGGCGAACCCGTATTTCAAACAGGCTGGTTTACAGAGTCCGTTATCAGTGCCACGCTCATTGTATTGGTGGTGCGCACCCGCCTGCCATTTATAAAAAGCTTACCTGGAAAATATTTGGTAATAGCAACCGTATTAATAATAGCAGCAGTACTGGCATTGCCCTTTACGCCACTGGCAACACTGTTTGGTTTTGTAAAACTGCCATTGCAATTTTACGGATGGATGCTGCTGATAATAACCGCTTATTTAATAAGCGCCGAAATAGCCAAGCGATGGTTCTACAAAAAACTAAGCAGTAAGTTTTAAATTATTTATTGGGACGGGCATTTGTAATTCTATTAAGCATCGTTGTGTTGCTCACTTAAACGGCATTATCGTTATTAAGCTTATCGAAGCGTAAAATACTATACCGGCTGGATCTGACGATTGGATATTCATTGTTTGTTGACTTAATTTTTGAAAACCCTGGAGGACGAAAAAAATATTTGCGTTAGCTGGTTTCTGGTAATACCAAAACTTGTTTTTTTTACAAATTATTATTTCCATGACGAAAAAACTATAATCTCTATTAGTAGAAACTTAACAAACCACTTTTTTACTAATTTTATTTACTCATATCTTAAAGCATCTATAGGGTCGAGGTTCGATGCTTTTTGGGCAGGATAGTAACCAAAAAATACACCAGTGATGGCGCATACCATAAAGGATAAAAAAATGGATGACTCTGAAACAAGTGTAGGCCATGAAAGAAATAATGTAATGAGATGCGATGCAGTAATTTCTAATACCACCCCGATTATGCCGCCGGTAATACTTATCAATATCGCTTCTATTAAAAATTGTAAAAGAATATCCAGTAATTGTACCATCGTTTTCCTTACCAGTTTTCGATTACCAGAAATCAGCTAACGCTAATATTTTTCAACAAATAAAACTAAATAGAAAATTTAATCGAAGAATTTTTTTTCAATTAAATTCAAAAGGATATTTTTATCGTTTACCCGTTGTTATTATTTTTTTGTTTATCAATCCGTTTTAATTCAAATGTAATTCAACCATGTTAATAAGGATTATCAATTCATAATACACCATGAAGATGTTTGTTTTGTATTTTCTACATTGGTTCGTTTCAGCTTCTTACGAGCTGCATGAGAAAGCAGTTTGATGTTGGTTTTATATTATCCCAAAAGCAATAACAGTAATTATATCTTTCATACATACGGATTTACACGGAATAATATGCTTTGAAACAGAAGTAAATAAGTTACTTGATTTTTATCTTAACTTAAAAAGATATTTGCACCAAAGAAAAGTTCATTTCTTTCTTCGGCACAATTAAAAGAACAGAATTAACTTTAATTATTTTCACTCTTGTTCTTCTCTTTCCGATTATTTAGATCATTTACATATACTATTACACCGCAAATAAATACCCCAATACCTAAACAAATCAAAACAGCATAGAGGTTAATATTTTTTGCATTTTTATCGAAATGCACCATGGGCTTAGTTAAATCAAGCGATTCCATTCTTTGATTTGTTACAGGTGCTGCAGGAATGTTTGAAACAGGCAAAGTTTCAGATGGAATGATAAATTGTTTTTCGTGAAAAAATATTTCATGAGGCTGCGCCTGTCGGATTTGGTATGTCATGATTTAAGAGTTTCTTTATAATGAATAATAAAATAGAAGTTATTTATTGATGAATTTGCTGTAATTTCTTCGCCAGTCATTGCTCCAACTTTTTCAAGACCATACTGTAAAAACCATAAAATATTATTTTTATTTGTTTCATTAATAAAAGTTGTGACAGAGGGACCGAAAACAAAATTTTCATATACTAACAATTGGCCTGAAAATTTATTCTGTTTAGCTATTGAATAAATTTTTTTTAGTATCATCTCATTGAATTTAATTTCCTTATTCATTTGCCTTAGCGGCATATCCCGTTCTTTACGGATATCGTTGTTTTCATTAATCCTGCAATCATTTGAACAATACACCTGGTTAGAGCGGTTTGGCTTGAACTTTTTAAGACAGTACCGGTGTGGGCAATTTCTTTCAGGATATCTGCTTTCTTTTATTTTTAAAGGCATTTACTTTATTTATTAAATAGAAGTAAAAAATATTATTTACTATTCAGTAAAATTATATACTTTTATACAGACTTAGTGATTTAATTCTTCTAATTACTTAAGAGTATTAATTAAGAAAAAAAATATGGAACTATCTATAGTACAGGAATTAGGAAAAAAGATACTATCGCAATCCAACATTTCCGAAGAGAGATCTCTTGATATATTTAATAAAATTTTCTATAAACAATTCCCTTCCTCGGCTTTAAGTTTTATTGACAATCACTCAAGGGTACTTTCCGGTTGGGATGATGCAGGTTTGTTGTTGGAGAAAACAGAAAATAAAAGAAAAAAATTTCATTTTGTAGAATTAGTATGGATAGCAATCATAAAGCAGCTACGGGATTTTGGTGTCAGTATTCCTGATATACAAAAAATTAAAAATGAAATGGTAAAAAATATAGATTTAAATAAAGCGCTTGATCTTGCAAAAATGAAAGACCCTAGTCTGTTAAATGCTCTGAAATTGGCATCAAATGGACTTTTGTCTGATGAGCAATTGGTGCAGGCCTTGTCTGAAGTAGTTAAATTTCAATCCGAAAACCTTCGGTTTATGAATGCCCCATTGACGACTTTTGTTGTCCTAACTTTGATATTTCAAAGACATGTTGATTTATTATGGACTATTAATAATGAATGTCTTTTTTATCAACATGGAAAATCAGATCCCGAGATTGAGAAACTTTATCAAAATGCATTGAACCAATCGCACATATCTATTTCAGTTACCAATATTGTATATCAACTATTAAAAGAAGATTACATCCCTGAACAATTGCGCGAAATACCTTTTACTGAAGCAGAAATCACTATCCTGAAGCATGTAAGAAACAAAAACAATATTTCTATCAAAATTACTTTTGAAAAAGACAAACCGCAAATGCTTACAGTAACAAGAAAAACAAAAACTGAAGCAGAAGCAAGAATCAAAGAATTACTCTTGACAGAAGGTTATGCGGAAATAATGATTAAGTCGTTTGATAAAAAAGTAATTGGTTCTATAAAAACTAAAAAATATAAACTTTAATAAATGGAGTATATGACTAAGTCAGCTCTTATGGTTGCACCCCGGCTAAAATACACAGCATCAATGCCGGTCTTCACTGCAATTAAAGATGGTTGACTTTGAAACTTCAAAGAAGATTCTAAATAAAGATGAGAATTATACTGACGAAGAGATTAAACAGATTGCAGAACTTCTGCAACTATTTGCAGATCTTTCGGTAAAAAACTATTTTGAACATTTAAAGATTCCGGAAAATGAAAAGAGCGATAATAATGGCGCGTGTATCGAGTGATGAACAGGCAAAAGGATACAGCCTTGATATACAAATTGAAAAATTATCATCCTATTGCTTAAACAATGAAATTCAAATAATCAAAATATTCAGAGAAGATCATTCAGCAAAAGACTTTAGACGTCCTGAGTTCCAAAAAATGCTGGAATTCATTTCAAGTAATAAGAATAAAATTGATTTGTTGCTTTTTACAACCTGGGATAGATTTTCACGTAATGTCACGGAATCCTATGCGATGCTAAACAGATTGGAAAGTTATCAGGTAGAAGTTCAAGCTATAGAACAACCGCTCGATCTGAAAGTTCCCGAAAACAAGATGATCCTTTCTATTTATTTAGTCTTACCCGATATTGATAACAAACGAAGATCTATGAAGATTACGGAAGGCGTAAGAAAAGCCAAAGCGGAAGGCAGGTGGCTCGGGAAACCTCCATTTGGTTATTCACTTACTAAGGACGCGCTTAAGAAGCCCTTAATTGTCCCTAATGAGGACGCAAAGCTTATTAGAAAAATTTTCGAAAGGTTAGCGCAGGGAGATAATCCGACGATAATCAGAAAAGATTGTCAAATGAAGGGCAAATATTTTGCAAAGTCAGGCTTTTATACAATGATAAGAAACAGATTATATGCAGGAGAAATTTTTGTAAAATGCAATGATGTTGATGATGAAAAGAAAGAAGGTTTCTATGTAAAAGGAATGCATACGCCGCTAATAGATCAGAACTTATTTTATAAAGTGCAGCAGTTAATCAATCCTGCTAAAAATATCAATTACAGCAAAAGTCATAAATTATTTTCACCTGAAATTCCATTGAGAGGCTTTATTAAGTGTGGAAGCTGCGGTGGAATTATGACGGCTAGCGGTTCCAGAAGTAGAAATGGAAATCGGCATTATTATTATCATTGCAATTTATGCAGAGAAGTAAGATTAAGGGCTGTTGATGTCCATCAAAAAGTTGAATCTATTTTAGGAGAAATTAAATTGTCAAAGAATGCACACGAGTTGTACAATCTTATGGTTAAAAATTTGCTGGAAACAAAACAGCAACAAAAAAAATCTCCTGAGAAAATTTACTCAGAAATAAAGACAAACAATAACCGGATTGAAAAATTGGAAAACCTTTTAGCGGATGAAAAAATAGATGCAATTACTTTTAATAAATCTGCAACCAGATACAGGAATGAAATAAGAATATTAAATGAGGAATTAAGCGAAAAAAAAGAATCTGCAACCCAATACAAAACTAATTTAGAAAAAGGAATAGATCTCTTATCTAAGATAGACAAATTTTATAATAGTTCATCAATAGAAATTAAAAGAAAACTGCTTGGTTCGATATTTCCTGAAAAGCTGTTTTTCACTAAAGAAAATTGTCGAACCGCAAAAATTAATGAAGCGGTCAAGCTAATACTCAATACAGACAAGGCTTTTCGGAAAAAAAATAGCGGACAATTATTCAAAAATTTGAGTTTGTCCGCTAATGTGGAGCTGAGCGGATTCGAACCGCTGTCCAAACATCATTGCCACAAGCTTTCTACATGCTTATTTCATTATTAATTGTCGGCGCATAACAGGAAATCAACAAACCAATTATACACTTAGCTGCATCGTCTTTTGCTGCAGTCACAGCCTTCTGCAGCAGCAACCTGTTTTGTTTTAAGTCGGCGGCAAAACCTGGTAACAGATAAACCTGTCTTGCGGCCCGAATGACTATCTAATCACTGATTAGGCAGCCATGGCATACTGAGTATTGCCATTTAAAATTTGAACATTCAGATTAAAGTGCTGACTATCCAACGCACTGCATGCTTGCACCTGCCACAACCGATGCTGTCAAAACCAATACAGCCCCATGTATAATTAAAAATTAGAAATTAAAAATGAAGAAGATTTATGAACCAAACAATTGAATTACTATGGAACATCCGTTGCGTCGCACTCTTGTACGCTTTGTAATTCTATTCAGCTTCCTCAATTCAAATTATTCTCACAAAATTATTAAAAGAATTTATAAAATAAATTGCATTGAAAATGAAATTAAGAAAGTACAACCATCAACCTAAAAATCGCACTCTATAATTTACTTTGTAAATATTCTCCAAAAATCCAATCCTAAAGCATAAGCCATTAAGCCAAGCAACAAAATCATGCCAACCATTTGTGCATATTCCATAAACTTATCGCTTGGTTTTTTTCCTGTGATAATTTCATACACACAAAATAACGCATGTCCGCCATCAAGCGCAGGTATTGGTAAAATATTCATGAAAGCAAGAATGATAGAAAAAATTGCTGTCAATGTCCAAAACTTTTGCCAATCCCAAATGCCCGGAAATGCATTGCCAATGCCAACAATACCAACCAACGAATCACTCGCTTTTATTCTGCCGGAAAATATTTGACGAAGCCCGTCGATGTAATGTCCAAGCGTTGTCCAGCATCTTGTTATACCAACAGGAATTGATTGCGCCAATGTATAATTATGCGTAACTGTCGTAAAGAATTTTGAAAAATCTGATACGGCCATAAACCCTACAGCGCCCGCTGTATCAAGCTTTGCCTTCACATTTACAGTATCCTTGTTTCTTAAAACAACGAGATTGACTTCCTGATTTTTATATAATCTTTTTAAGCTGTCAAACTCATTATAATATTGAAATGGTTGATTATTTATTCCGATTAATTTATCTCCTTTCTGCAATTTATTTTCAGTAAAATGTGCTTTCGTCATGTCAACAGAATCCACAACAACAGGCACGCGCACATCAACAAAACCGGCTAATTTATTCTTGTTTAATTCCTGTATAAATTCATCCGTTACAGGAAGGGTTATTATTTTTCCATCCCTTTCAATTTGAATTGTCTTTGCAGTTTTTAAAATTAAATCGCTGCCGATCGTCGCAAAATTTTCAACAGGTTTGTTATCTATCGAAACAATTTTATCGCCATCCTGAATACCAATTTTTCTTGCAAGAGAATCTGCATGAACACCATAAATAACATTCTTTGCAGGCAAATATTCATCTCCCCATTTATAGGTGAGCATGATAAATAAAAACAACGCAAGCAATATATTCATGATCACTCCGGCGCACATAATTATCAATCTTTGCCATGCAGCTTTACTGCGAAATTCATAAGGTTTTGGTGGTTGCTTCATTGCTTCCTTGTCCATACTTTCATCAATCATTCCGGCAATTTTTACATAACCGCCGAAAGGGATCCAGCCAATGCCATAAACGGTTTCACCAATTTTTTTCTTTATTAAACTAAAACCCGCATCAAAGAATAAATAAAATTTTTCAACACGGCATTTAAACCATCTTGCCGTTGCAAAATGCCCGAGTTCATGCAAGGTTACCAATATTGAAAACGCAAGAATGAACTGCAAAGTTTTTATTCCAACACTTCCCCAATCTATTGCTAAAAGTACCATCCGCAGAAATTTTATTAAATGATTATCATCTTAAAAAAATGAGTGCAATAATAATACATTCATCGTTAAGGGAAATATATAAATGATTGAAGAAAAGATTATACTACAATTGCGCAAGTGAAGCTGCAAAGTTTCTTGCTTCTGCATCACTGTCGAAATACTCCTGCAATGTTGGATTTTGTATGAAAGCAATTTTGGTCATGCTTTGCTCTACCACTTCCGTAATGTCAAGAAAGCCAATCCTGTTTCTCAAGAAAGCAAACACAGCTATTTCATTTGCGGCATTTAAAATGCATGCAAGATTGCCACCTTTATACAAAGCTTCTGTTGCAAGTGCAAGGTTACGAAACGTACGCAGATCAGGTTCTTCAAAGGTTAATGTACTTGGTTTTTTAAAATCATATCGTGGAAAAGTGCTGCTGATTCTCTGTGGAAAAGCAAGCGCATATTGAATCGGCAACTTCATATCCGGCAAACCCATTTGCGCTTTCATGCTGCCGTCTTCAAACTGTACGATGCTGTGAATAATGCTTTGCGGATGAATGATAACCTGTATTTGCACAGGCTCTAAATTAAAAAGCCAGCGTGCTTCTATCATCTCAAGCCCTTTATTCATAAGGGTTGCAGAGTCTATAGAAATTTTAGCGCCCATATTCCAGTTAGGATGCTGCAGTGCGTGATCGCGTTTTACATTCACCAAAAAATTTGGTTTTCTTCCAAGAAATGGTCCGCCGCTTGCAGTAAGAATTACCTTTTCAATCTTATTTCTTCCTTCACCAATCAGGCATTGAAATATGGCTGAGTGTTCGCTATCAACAGGAATAACAGGCACTTTTTTTTCAAATGCTTTTTGCATTATAATGTCGCCTGCAACAACTAATGTTTCTTTATTTGCAAGTGCCACAGGCTTGCCGCATTCTATTGCGCGAAGTGTCGGCTTTAAACCTGCATAGCCTACAATGCCCGCCAGCATTAGATCGTAGCAATCCATCGCAGCCACTTCATCCAAGGCATCTTCGCCTGCAAAAACTTTTATATTAGTTGATGATAATGCGTCTTTTACTTTTTCATATTTTTTTTCATCAACAATTACTACAATGTTTGGATTGAATGCGAGCGCTTGTTTTATAAGAAGATCTTCGTTGGTGTGAGCAGTTAATATTTCGACAGAAAATTTTCCTGAATGAGAAGCAATTACTTCAAGTGCCTGTCTGCCGATAGAACCGGTAGAACCAAATATGGCTATGCGTTTGAGAGCCGCACCTGAAAAGGAATTTTGTTGAGAAATTTCACTCATATCTTTTGTTCGCTTTCTTTAAAAATCGTTGCAATATAATAAAGTCCCTTTAGGGATTGAGTGCAAATTTTAATTCATCCGCAATCTTCCTGTCGTTACTAAGTCTTGGTAATTTATTTTGTCCGCCAAGTTTACCAATTGATTTCATGTAATTAATAAAACCATTTTTTTTAACGACAGAAATTTTTAATTGTTGTAAAATATTTCCACTTATCAAATCATCATAATAAACATTTTTGCTTCGCAAATTATCATCTACTTTTTTTGCGAAAGCATTCAAGTCTTTTGGTTCATTTTCAAATTCAATAAACCATTCATGAAAACTTTTTCCTTCATTTTGTGAGATGTTTGGCGCAACAGTAAACTCAACGATATGTATATTTTCTTCAGCAGCTGCGCGCATCAAAGCGCATTCAACTTCTTCACTAATCACATGCTCACCGAATGCAGAAATAAAATGTTTTGTTCTTCCTGTTACAATTAATCGATAAGGTTTTGTACTTACAAATTTTACTGTATCGCCAATGTTGTATGCCCACAAACCCGCATTGCTGCTCACTATTAGCGCATAATTTTCTCCAACCTTAATATCATTCAAACTCAATCTTGTCGGATTTTCATTAAAAATTTCTTCAGCAGGAACAAACTCAAAAAATATTCCGCTGTCTGTATTTAATAATAATCCTTCTGCATTTTGAGTATCCTGGAAAGCAAAAAAACCTTCACTTGCAGGAAACAATTCTATTGTGTCAATTTTTTTTCCGATGCTTTCAAACAATTTGTTTTTATAAGGTTCAAAATTTACACCACCCTGAACCATTACACTAAAATTTGGGAAAAGTTCTGATATTTTTTTACCGCTTTTTTCCTGCAACTTATCAAAATACATTTGCATCCATGGCGGAATGCCACTGATCAATGTCATGTTTTGATTGATCGTTTCTTCTACAATTTTATCGAGCTTCGTTTCCCAATCTTCAATGCAATTTGTTTCATAACTCGGCAATTGATTGCTGCGCAAATATTTTGGCACATGATGATTTACAATGCCGCTCAATCTTCCTGTAGGAATATCTGCAATGCGTTCAAGCTCCGGCGAGCCACTGAGAAAAATTAGTTTACCATTGGCGAAAGCTGTATTTCCGGTTTCAGCCATATAACAAAGAAGTGCGTTGCGCGCGGTATCAATATGATTATCGATCGAGTCTTTCGAGATTGGAATATATTTTACGCCGCTCGTTGTGCCACTGGTTTTTGCGAAATACAAAGGCTTGCCTTTCCACAAAACATTTTGTTTGCCGTCTTTTATTTTGTCGATGTAAGGTTTTAATTGTTCATAATTGCGGAAAGGAACTTGTTTTTTAAAATCCTCATATAAAGTGATATTCTCAAAGCCATGTTCTCTTCCGAAAACCGTATGGCGTGCTGCTTTCAGAATATCTTTCAGAATTTTTTCCTGGTCTTCAACAGCAGTTTCTTTTGATTTATTTATTTTGTTAGAAATGTAATTGCCAAAGGGTTTCGCAAGAATAGATTTCAATTTCATCGTCAGACTTTCTGCCGCAAAAATACAAATGCTACATAAGCGTTGTATTAATTTTCTTTGCAATTGCAAGCCATGTTGTCATTATTTTATTTTTTTACACGATTATTGCACAGGACAAAAAAAGTTTCTTAAAACATGAAGATTCTATTACATTATATCAAGCCATATAAATGGATGGTTTTTATTTCTTTGTTGTTAGCAGCTGTGAACCAGGTATTCTCACTTTTTGCTCCGGCAATTACAGGTAACCTACTCGATTTGTTTGTTACACATCCTCATTTTTTTGATAAGGCAAATAAACTTCCACGCACAATGCACGAGTATCTTTTTGGAAACAGTGTGTATGCTGGTGCTGTTCATTTTTTGTTGCTTTTAATTGGCACAGCGATGATAAGCCGCATTGCCAAAGCGTTTCAGGATTATACAACCAATGTGGTGATACAAAAATTCGGAGCAAAAATTTTTACCGATGGCTTGAAACATTCTATGCGCTTGCCTTACCAGGAATTTGAAGACCAGCGCAGTGGTGAAACATTATCTATTCTCACTAAAGTGCGCGACGATTCTGAAAAGTTTATCAGCAATTTTGTAAACGTATTTTTTGGCATTGTAGTAAGTGTCATTTTTGTTTCTGTTTATTCTCTCAGGCTGAACTGGGTTATCATGCCTGTGTATGCTGTGGGCATATTTTTAATTGCAACTGTTACAAGCTTACTTAGTAAACGAATTAAATTAATTCAAAAAACAATTGTAAAAGAAACTACAGGTCTGGCAGGAAGCACAACCGAAAGTCTTCGAAACATTGAAATTGTGAAAAGCCTTGGATTAACCAGCCAGGAAGTGGAAAGGCTAAATACAAATACTTATAAAATACTTGGTCTTGAACTCCGTAAAGTAAAAAGCATTCGTTCATTAAGTTTTATACAAGGCACAATGGTCAATTTTTTGCAGCAGTTGATCACACTTACTTTACTCTTATTAATCTTTGGCAGTTCCATTACACCTGGACAATATTTGTCCTTAATGTTTTATGGCTTTTTTATTTTTAGCCCAATGCAGGAAATAGGCAACATCATTATTTCTTATCGCGAAGCAGAAGCTTCTTTAAATAATTTTGACAGGGTAATGAAAAAAGAAGTAGAGCCAAAACCCAAAGAACCCAAACATATTGGCGCCATTGAAGATTTAGAGTTTAAGAATGTTTCCTTCAAACATCAAACAGCACAATACAAAGCTTTGTCTGACATTTCATTTCATGTAAAAAATGGCGAGACGATTGCATTTGTAGGTCCGAGCGGTTCCGGAAAAAGTACGCTGGTAAAATTATTGGTTGGCTTATACAGACCAAAAGAAGGAAGAATATTTTATGATGGCATTGATGGAAAATATATTGATTTTGATGAACTCCGAAGCCAGATTGGTTTTGTAACGCAGGACACACAATTATTTGCAGGAACGATAAAAGAAAATTTATTGTTTGTAAATCCATCTGCAACAGAAGATGATGTGCATGTTGCTTTGCAAAAAGCAAGCTGCACAGGATTACTGCAACGCGCAGAAAAAGGAATTGAAACAGTGATTGGTGAAGGTGGTTTAAAATTAAGCGGCGGCGAAAAACAACGCATCGCCATTGCGCGCGCACTTTTGCGTAAGCCTAATTTATTAATTTTTGATGAAGCAACTTCTTCGCTCGATTCTATTACCGAAGAAGAAATAACATCAACCATAAAAAATATTTCTTTAGATAAAGAACAGATCACTGTTTTAATAGCACATCGCTTAAGCACTATTATGCATGCTGATAAAATATTTGTGTTAGAAAAAGGTCAGGTTGTTGAAACCGGAAACCATTACGATCTTATATCAGACAAAGGTTTGTATTATGCCATGTGGAGGCAACAAATTGGTGAAAGAAAAATTGCGCCCGTTGCTGCCAATTAAATCTTTTCAGTCAGATTTTTTTATTTATTGTTGAATGACAACGGCACATCTATTTTAATACTGATATTTCTGCCCATATTATATATGCCATGTTCCTGCGGATTATCATTGGGAGAAGGATTTAAATAATCACCATAAAAATATTTAAGTCTGCTTAAATGATCCCAATAAACTATGTTGAAAATGTTATTTGCAAGCACATATACATTAAACAAAATCTTCCCTTTTGCATTGGTGATGCCAGTGCCTGCACCTATATCAAATAACGTATATCCCGGCGTTCTTGTTTCTGTGCCATAAGCTGTAAACACACGATCCTGCGTTGCGTAATAATCCATCTCTGCTTTTACAAATGCCTTTGCTAAATGTGCACGTTTGAGATTGAAATCAAAACGAACATCTGAAATGCCGTGCAATGGCGGAATAAATGGAAGATATTTTGTACTGTCTGTATTTGCATTCGCCGATTCATTATCACCATACACAACAGACAAACTGTTTTCAAAATGCAGCGCCTTTACAGGATGCACATCCACACTAACTTCGCCGCCATATAAATTTGCTTTGCCTTGCTGAAATTTAAAAGTTTCGTTGCCAGGCACTATAATAGAATCGCCGCCAAATGCACTGTTCAGCTTTTCATTATAAATATAATTAGAAATGGTATTGTTGAAAACACTTAAAGTTATCTCTGCATATTTTGATGAGAACTCTCCGCCAACATCTTCCTGCAAACTGAATTCAGGTTTAAAATCTTCGTTGCCGATCTGGTAAATATTTGTTCCCGGATGCACACCATTTGCCGAAATTTCTGCAATGTTTGGCGCGCGATAACCACGTGAAATATTTGCTTTAATAGAAAATTTAGAAGAAAAATTATACGTCATACCAAAGCTGCCGGAAATGCCTGAAAACACTTTTGAATAATTTGGAAAAACCTGTAGAGCACTTCCCGTATCAAGCTTTGAAGGCATATCAAAACCCGTTGAAGAATTTGTAGTTGTAAACAAAGCATAGTTTCTAAATGCGCGTACATCATACCTTGCGCCACCTGCAATGTCTAATTTTTTGTAAGTTTTTTTAGCAACTACAAATGCACCAATATCAAATTGATTATAATTTGGAATGATAAAATCTGTACCGTTTGTACTTGTATTTTGTTGATACATGCCGTTAATACCTGAAGTAACATTCCAATCATGCACTGAAGGCAATGTATATTTTATATCATACGTATAACTATTCAATTGTAATTCTAATCCCGGAATATTTGATAAAACAGGATGACTAAATTCCTGGCGAATGCTTCGCTGGTATCCAAGATTTATATCTAAACTTCCGCTGCCTGCTATGATGTGTGTCGTTGTGAAAACGCGGTAATGCTGCACATGCTGGTGCAGCGGCTCAATGGAATAAGAATTTAATTCGCTTTCAGGAACAATAACTCGCGCAGTGTCAATTTCTGAAATTTGTTTTGTAAATTTCCAGGTAGCGCTATCGCGACTTCCATCCGGGATTTCCTGCAAATCATTAAACATAATTAAGTTCAAATGGGCATAACCCCAACTGCGATGAATGCCTAAATTTGCAGTAGCATCAGTTTCATTAAATGCTGTTCCGAAAACTCTTCCATCAACTGCATTTTCGTAATCAATGGCTTGTTTGTGCGAGCCTCTGAACATCCATTCAAAACCATTTTTTGTTCCGCCGAGCATTAAAGAGCCTCCAATATACTTGTTATTGGTTTGATATTCGCCTGTGGCATCGCCAATTATTTTTCCTTCGGGCGCTGGTTGCGTAGGAATAATATTTACAACGCCGGCCAACGCATCTGATCCATAACTCAAACTTGCTGGTCCTTTAATTACTTCCACATGATCAACTGCATATTCATCAATTTCAATTCCATGTTCATCGCCCCATTGCTGACCTTCCTGCCGCACACCATCATACAAAGTAAGAATGCGGTTATAACCAAGTCCACGAATAAAAGGTTTAGAAATATTTGGGCCAGTTGTAACAGCTGAAACTCCCGGTACTCTTGCAATTGCATCAATAGCGTTTGTACTTATTTCATGTGTGATGTAATCATGACTTACTGAAAGAATAGGTACAGGGTTTTCTTTTATTTGTGTCGCTTTTGAAATGCCGGTTACCACTACTTCTGCATTTTCTGTAAAGCTTTCATCAAGCTTAAAGTCTGCCTTAGCATTTTCATCCAAATCAACTATTTGAGAAACTGATTTATAACCGGTTAATATTACTTCTACCAAATATTTTCCAATTGGTAAAATTTTAAAATTATAATGACCCGTTGAATCCGAGACAACACCGAGCTTTAAATCGGGAATTATAACAGAAGCACTTTCGAGCGGCAATCCTTTTAAGTCAGTAATCACACCACTTAACTGTGCTTTAGAATTAATTCTTTTACCAACTAAATTACTTTGTGCAAATGATCTTGTAAAAATGGAAGCGAATAATATAATGAGTATAGATAAAGTAAATTTCATTAAAAATGTTTTGAAAATTAGGTAAGCTATTATTATAAAGAATAGAAAATTATTGCAGTATAATGCAATATTTATTTGACAACCAGTGATCACGCAATGGGAGGACCTCTTAAAAGAAGAAAGTTTTTGGAGATAGAATTAAGTGCAAATACATTATGAATATAAATAAAAACGCTTTCTTTTTCTGGGCAAGAAATAATTATGGCAACCGCTTCTGCTAAAGGCATTGATACATCATCAAAGCAGTGGCAGGTACTATTTAATTTTGGAGATGCATCGTTATGTGAAGTTTCAAAATTATTTTTTGCTTGATGAAGTAACTCATGCGAGTATAACTCTAATCCTGATTTGGGTGTTAATAATAGAATTAGAAATAGTGCTGTAAATCTCAGTCTAAGATTTTGCATCATCTATGCAAATTAGATTCACCGGAAATACAATGTATTAATTACCCTATAAATAAATGTTATAAATTTTTGCTTAAAAGCAGCATTGGTAGAATAAAAATGTCTATTTTTATAGGTATAATGACTTACCCCATGACAGATGAAAGCCTTATATCCGGTTGCATTGAAAACGATGCTGCTGCACAAAGGGAATTGTATAACAGATACAGTCCTAAAATGTTATCAGTATGTTATCGCTTTGCCCAAAGCCGTGAAGACGCTGAAGATATGATGCAGGAAGGTTTTATAAAAGTATTCACTCAAATCCACACATTTCAAAACAAAGGTGTTTTTGAAGGTTGGGTTCGACGCATCATTGTGCATACGTGTATTAATTTTTTGAAGAAGTATAAAAAGTTTAATGAGAATATTGATATTGCTTTTGCAGGTGCGCTTTCAATTAAAGAAGAAACCATTCCCTCTTTAATGCAGGCCAAGCAAATTGTAGAATGCATAAGAATATTACCTGTTGGTTACAGAGCTGTTCTGAATTTGTATGCAATAGAAGGATATACGCACAAAGAAATTGCAGAAATGCTGGATATAGAAGAAAGCACAAGCCGGAGCCAATACACACGATCTAAAGCCATGCTGGAAACGATATTGACGAAAAAAAGAATTTTAGAAAAAAACGAAGAGAATATTGCTTTGATACCAGTTTTAAAAAGATAAACCAACCTAACTAATGAAGCAGTCGCTGCAAAATGATGAGTTTGAAATTTACCTGAGGCAACAGGTAAAAAATCATCGCATGTATGCAACTGATGGTATTTGGCGCAATATTCAAAACACCATACACACTCAAACAAGTTGGCCTGCTTTATCATTCATCAGTATATTTTTGATTGCGGTGATAACTGCGGGAACTCTTTTAACCAAACCAAATACACATCTTCTTCCATCTCAATATCATCCTGCATCGCAGGCAAGCATAGCAGTAAGTGAGAATGATATTAAAACTTCTACAGAAACTTTGCGGCAACATATATCTGCAGATAATATTACCAAAGAAACTATAAAGGATGCTGCAGAAACGCTTCAACTTCAATCAACCAATGCCATTGCACAATATAATTTATTGAATGATGATGACGTTGTTTTAATGAATAGGAATGATGTTGATGAAAAGATTTTTAATAAAAGCAATATAGATTTAAAAGAAAATATTATTGATTTAAAAAGTGCAGATAATAGTAAGCCAACTACTATTGATAAAAAAGTAAATAGCACATATTTGCCTACTTCACTTTCAGCATTTATGTTCATGAAACCGATTGTTTCAAAAAAGCAAAATTGGTTTTTCATGAATTCATTTAATTCAACTCCTCAAATTTATTTTAAGAATAGTAAAACTTTTTTAAGCAACTGGCTTACATTTCCTACTTATGTAAGTGATGATGCAACAAGGCACAGTTCTAAATGGAGTTACGAAGTGTATGCCACGCCATCAGCCAGTTACAGACGATTATATGATGTTGTTAGCAGACATTCTCCACAAACATTTATCACTGCAATTCCTGCAGTATCCAACAATGTTATTGATGGAAGCCAGAGCATACATTACAAGCCTGCATTGGGTATTGAAGCTGGTGTCGCTTTTGGATATAAACTTTCTGCGCAGCTGACATTAAAAACAGGTTTGCAATTTAACATGCGTCAATACAATATCGAAACAAGCGCTTATAATGCACAATCAAACCCAAATGCATCTGAGAATTTTAGTGTAGATACTTTAAATAATTCTTCTTCACAAAATAATTATGATTACGTTTTGAATGACAGATATTATGAAATATCTCTCCCGATTGGAATAAACTGGAAGGCAATTTCACTTAAAAAAATCACGATGGGCATTGAAGCTTCTGTGCAGCCAACTTATACTTTTGACAAACAACCATTTATTATCACATCTGATTTCAAGAGTTATGAAGATGGTGCTTCTTTAATGCGTAAATGGAATATCAATACGGCATTCGAAACATATTTTGCATATAAAACAGGAAGTTTTACCTGGCAGGCCGGTCCTCAATTTCGCTACCAGCAACTGCCGGCATTCAGCAATCAATATCCTATTCGCGAGCACTTGCTGGATTATGGTTTAAAAATCGGCGTTACAAAATCTATCAAATAACTTTTGATTCGAGTGTTAGAAGAGAATATGTTTAAATCTAATAGATCCTTGTGTCATTTTTGAAAGCTGCATTTGGTTCAACAATATTTTTATTCACTTTTTCATGCTTGGGAAAAAATCTTTTTTGCCATATTAAAATAGCAATTACACCTGTTGAAATAGAAGCATCTGCAAGATTAAAAACGGGCTCAAAAAACATGAATGGCTGACCTCCATAATAAGGAAACCACGAAGGATATTTTGTATCGATAATTGGAAAATAAAGCATGTCAACAACTTTGCCATGCAGGAACTTTGCATAACCTGTGCCATAAGGAACAAGCTTTGCCACATTCTGCATAAAAGGATCGCTCTCACTATAAATAAGTCCGTAAAACATACTGTCTATAAGGTTTCCAAGCGCACCGGCATAAATTAAAGAAGCACAAACGATAAAGCCCCAATGATATTTTTTCCGAACAATATTTCTTAAATAAAAAGTGCCGAACACTACCGCAAAGAATCTGAAAAGTGTAAGAACAATTTTTCCGAAATCGCCTCCGAATTGCCAACCCCATGCCATGCCTTCGTTCTCTACAAAATGGAGCCTGAACCAATCTCCAAAAACTTTATGTTCTTCGTATAAATAATAATGAGTTTTTATGTAAAATTTTAGCGACTGATCAGCAAGTATAACCAATGCAATTATCAAAGCAACATGCTTTCCTTTCATCCAAAAAAATTTTGCGCAAATATAATAGAAATGAAATCAAGGATTTGCGAATGTTTCTTTATTCTTCAATATACACGCGCTTTACACGCTGGCTGATGGTTGTTAATATTTCATACGGAATGGTGCCGCACGATTTTGAAAACTCATGTATAGAAATATTATTTCCAAAGATTTCAACCTCATTTCCTTCTTGCAAATTTTCAATTTCTGTTACATCAATCATCGTCATATCCATGCACACACTTCCGATAACCGGAGCTGATTTTTGTTTAATAAAAACTTTACCAACTCCATTTCCTAGCCTTCTGCTAAAGCCATCTGCATAACCAATTCTTATTGTTGCGATCAATGAATCTCTTCCAACTTTTCCTCGACGATTATATCCAATTGTATCGCCATTTTTTACCCATCGCAATTGCGTAATGGTTGTTTTTAAAATGGCAACTGTTTTCAAAGAAAGTTGCTTTTCGTTCGAAGCATCAATCCCATATAAACCAATGCCGAGACGCACCATATCAAACTGCATTTCCGGATGGCGGAAAATAGCTGCTGAATTTGAAAGATGTTTTATAAAAGTATATCCGCAAATTTTTTGTAAAGCATCACAACATCTTTCAAAAACAGTTGCCTGATGTTTTGTGAAAGTATCTTCATTTGCATCTTCACTTGCAGCAAGATGACTGAAAACTGATTTGATAATAATTGAAGAATTATTTTTTATTAAAGAAATTAGTTCTTTCAAATCCTTTTCTTCAAAGCCAAGGCGATGCATGCCCGTATCAAGTTTTATATGAACGGGATATTGCTGCAACCCTTGCCTGGAAAGGAATGCAGCGAATGACTTAAAAATTTCGAAAGAAAATAATTCAGGTTCAAGATTGTTTTGAATGATGGTTTCAAAAGCAGCCTCATCCACATTCATTACCATTATTGGCAAAGAAATTCCCGCATTGCGAAGCTCAACGCCTTCATCCGCATACGCAACGGCGAGATAATCAACTTTATGAAACTGTAAAACATTCGCTACTTCTGTACTGCCGCTGCCATAAGCAAATGCTTTCACCATCACCATCATCTTTACATTTGCATGCAAAAGCTGTTGATATTGATTAAGATTATGCGCAAGTGAAGTGAGGTTTATTTCCATCACAGTCTGATGCACTTTTTTTTCAAGCAATGACACAATTCTTTCAAAACCGAATATCCGCGCACCTTTCAGCAAGATGGCTTCATTTTTAAAATGATTAGAATTGAATTGATGAATAAAGTTTTCAGTGCTTGTATAAAATTCTGAAATAGCAATTTTGTTTGATAACAATTGTTGCTGACTGTGCCAATATTCACCGATTGCTATAACACGATTTATTTTTTTTGTGTTTAAAATATCTGCTACAGCTTTGTAAGATCCAATGTTAGCCTTATCAAAAAAATCTGAAATAATAATTGTTCTTTGATTGTATTGATTTTGTTGCAATAAAAAATCAAGTGCAATATTGAATGAATTAATATCAAAACTATAACTGTCATTAATAACAGAACAATAGTTGATAGCTTTTATGAGCTGCAGCCGCATATCCACTGGCAGTAAGCCTTCCATGCGATGTTGAATGTCAAAAAAATCAACGTTAAAATACAACATCACACAACAACAAACAATTGCATTCTCAATAGAAGCATCATCAATGAAAGGAATTTTAAAAGAAAAACTATTTGATTGATATGCTGCATTAATAATAGTTTGCGATTGATTTCTCTGTACTGATCTAATCTTTAAAGATGCACTTTCATTTTTACCGTAGTTGAAAATTGTGCATGATAAATCATCAATCGCTTGATTAATGATGGCATCATCTGCATTACAAAACAATGTGGAAACATTTTTAAATAGCTTTGCTTTTTCTTTTGCTTTCTCCAAAATATTTTCAAAACCTTCTTTATGTGCTTCACCAATATTTGTAAAAATGCCTAATGTCGGCTGAATTATTTTTTGCAAAGCATCCATTTCATCAGGCAGAGAGATACCTGCTTCAAAGATTGCAAGGTTATTTTCTTCATTCATTTGCCAAACACTCAAGGGCACACCGATCTGCGAATTATAACTTCGCGGGCTTCTGATAATATTGAAATCAGTTGATAATAATTGATACAACCATTCCTTCACAATTGTTTTTCCATTGCTTCCAGTAATGCCTATAACAGGATAAGAAAATTTTTCACGATGTTTAGACGCCAATAACTGCAAGGCTTTCAGCGTATCAGCAACTTTTATAAAATTTGCAGCTGAAAAAATATCGGTATTAAAATCATTTGAAACAACAAAATTTCTTACACCACGCTCATACACTTCCTTAATAAAATCATGACCATTTCTTTTTGCAGTTTGCAATGCAAAAAATAAAGTTGTTTCAGGAAAAACAATGCGCCTGCTATCGGTTAATAGATATTTTATTACTGCATCAGACTGAATATTTGCTTCAGCTTTTAAAACTATGGCGATATGTTGAAGTGAATAATTCAAAACAATAAAGCATTTTGCTTTTTAATTTTCATCTGCGAATAAATCATTGAAATGCTAATGCAAAGTACAATCATAGCTAAAGAAATAATTGCTTCAGTGGCAGTATCAACCCATTGATTTATCCAGTGTTCTCCCAGCATTTTTATTCCGATAAAAATTAAGACAACTGCTATTCCTTTGGGTAAATATTTAAATTTATCTATTGCATTTCTTAATAGAAAAAATAATGAGCGCAAACCAAGCACTGCGAAAACATTAGAAGTATAAATTACGAGCCTATCTCTTGAAATGCCTAGCACGGCTGGGATTGAGTCCAGTGAAAATAAAACGTCAATAGACGAAAGTAAAATAATGACAACAAATAAAGTGGTATAAACCGGCTTTCCCTTTTCGCGGATAATGAATTTTCCATTGCCATCGTGAGGAACAAGCGGCAAAATTTTTTTTAGAAATTTATAGACTTTATTTTCCTGCGGATCAAATTTCTTTTCTTCTTTATTTACAAACATTTTATAACCTGTATAAAGAAGAAACAATCCGAAAATATACAGTATCCAATTAAACCTTTGAACGATTATAACGCCGGCAGTTATAAATAAAACACGGAATATAATTGCCATTAAAATTCCAATTAATAATACGCGCGAGTAATTTTTTTCTTTTACATTAAAAGCGGCAAAAATTAATATGAAAATAAAAATATTATCTACGCTTAAGCTCCATTCCATTAAGTAGGCACTGATATATTGCAGCGCTGATTTGTTACCCTTTTCCATCCATAAAAAAAGAAAAAAACAAAGTGCAAGTCCAATCCAAAAAATGGTTTGAAGAAAGGCTTGGTGTATGGTTATTTTCTTTCCTTTTTTACTCAATATTCCCAGATCGAAGATCAATGATGCAAGCAGCACTATGCCGAAAATAAGATAAACAAAATGATCTTTGGACATGCAGAAAAATGTGAGCAAAAATACTTTGCAAAAAATAAATGATACAGTAAAAAAATAATAGTTGCGCGAAGAGAAAATGATGAAAGAATTGCGACGCAACGATGATGCTATGAAAAACAAAAGCTGGTATCAAAAAAAATTATCGCAGAGCATATTTATTTTTTCTTCTCCATTGAAAAAATATTCCAAATAATATCACCAATGCAATCGGTGCTGCAATATTTATTAATTGCCATTGCGTGCGTTGGTCTTCTACCTTTTTCTTATCGAGCAAACGCAGGACGAAATCTTTGTTGCGGCTTTCAAAAATGCCACTCGTACTAACGAGGTAATCAATGCTGTTGAGAAAAAATTCGCGGTTTGCAAAACGATAATTTTCAAACTCAAGTTCACCCATCGGCAACGGACCGCTTGTATGGCTAACCTGGTTAGTAACAACATCTGCATCGGAAACAATGATCTGTTTGCCTGCTTTATCAGCAACAGCTAAGAATGGCTTGCCTGTTGACTTTGCGATGGAATCCAAGACATTTTGTGTTAACCTATTTGCATATAAAGATTGGAATTTTCCCTCCAGTAAAACTGCTACAGGAATGTAACTTTCATTAAACGTTTGAAAATCTGCATCATCTTTTACACTGTTTAAACTAACGATAGCAGGCGAGCTTAACTTTCTGCTGTTGGTATCTGTTGCAAGCAGAATTGTTTTTTTTATATCGAATGATTTTATGGTATCAATGCTCGACGGAAAAATGGTGAGCACACGATCAAGATTTTTTGAAACAGGATTATTATTTGTTGAAGATAGAAATGGATAATATGGCCAAGGAACGCGCTGCATGCGCGGACTGTTATCTGGATTATAACCAATAACTACAGGTATTTTAGAGCAATTAAGATCTTGTACAAGATCACTATTTATACGCACACCATATTTAAAAAGTATATCATCAAGATTTAAGTTTCTGTCAAATGCAACAAAGTCTGACTGGCTTCGCATAAGGCTGTCAAGCTCTGCGTATAATTTATCAATTGCCCAAAACACTTTGCCACCATGCATTACAAACTGATCGATTTTTAATTTATCTTCTTCGCTGAAAGGCTTTGTAGGCTTCACTATCAGCAATGCATCAATTTGCGAAGCATCTGGATATGATTTTGTAAGATCGAAAACACCAAGCCTGTAATCATTGCGTAAATTCTCGCCAAGATCATTTATGGTAAGGTCAATCGGTTCACCATTACCAACGGCATAAGCAATTGTTGGAACATATTTTCTTGTGAGTTTATCAATTGCATTTGCGAATTTGAATTCGAGCAAAGCCTCAGCAGCATTGCGTGTAGCTTCTTTATCAATTTTTTCTTCAGGATTGTCAGTGATAACATTATAATTTTTAAAAATTTCCCGGCTGCTTCGCAGATCAATTGCAAAAGGCTTTTGATTTTTATAAAAAACCAATGCGGAAGGAATGATTATCTGGGATGAAGTTTTGTTTTGGGAAGCATTCAGATCATCATTTCTTTCAAACACAACACCAAGATGCGCAAGACTGTCGAACAAAATATTTTTTGAACTATCGTCTAAATCTTTTCCAGGTTCTTCAAATTGAAAATTTATTTTATTATCACTAATGTCTCTGAATTCATACAGGAGATCAGAAGTGGCTATACTTAATTTTTTATAATCAGCAGGCAGATCACCCGTCAAAAAAACTTTTATCGTGACATCAGAATCAAGATTTCTTATTAATTTTTTTGTAGAAGATGAAAGGGTAAAACGCTTGTCTGTCGTGAGGTCTGCGCGATATTGGATGAAAGATGAAACATAAATAATTGCCACAAAAAGAAATACAATAAACAGCCACCAGTATTTATGTTGTAAAATTTTATTTACAATAGTCATCATCCAAATATTTATCGCTTTACCAAATTTCTTTGTGTAATCAACATAAATAAAACTATCATTCCAAAGAAATAAACAATATCACGCGCATCAACTACACCGCGGCTAATACTTGCATAATGAAAATTAATGCCAAGCATTTCAACATAATAATCCATGCCGTTTTTAAACACAGGCAATTGGCTCAGCGCTTCGAAACCAGTATATAAAATAAAACATACAAACGCACCGGAAATGAATGCTACCACAGTATTATTCGTAAAACTACTCGCGCAAATACCAACAGCAGTAAATACAGCGCCCAACAAAAGCAAACCGATATAACTACCGATCGTGCTGCCAACATCAATGCCGCCAACAGCACTCAATTGCTGAATGGAGATTGTATAAATTATTGTTGGCAGAAGCGCTAACGCAACAACAAGTAAAGAGCCAAAATATTTTCCCCAGGTAATTTGTGCAGGCGTAAGTGGCATTGTACGAAGTAACTCGAACGTGCCAGTTTTGTATTCATCTGCTAGGCTGCGCATCGTGATAGTTGGCACAAGAAATAATAATATCCATGGTGCGATATTAAAAAACCCATTCAATGAGGCATAACCAAAATCAAGAAGGCTTGTGTTTGGGAAAACGAAGAGAAACAAACCATTCAGTAACATAAAAACAACGAGCGCAATGTATCCGGTAAGGCTGCTAAAAAACTGCTGCCATTCTTTTTTACAAATCATCCACATTGGTTTCAAAGCTATGAGAAAAAATAATCTCTGCTTAAAAAGGATTGTTATATCGTTGTTGTTTGAAAAATTTTTTTTGCCAGTCTGAATAATATTAATAAAGCAGCAGTGACATTGGCACCATTGAAAAACTAAAATGCTATTGAGCAAATTTCAAAATGTATCTTAAAAATCATGACATAAAAAATCAAATAACTCTTATAAAAAAAATCCGCCTCAATTTTGAGACGGACTTCTTCTTTAACCCAACAAACATTTTATTGCACTATTATTTTTTCTGTTCCGCTGGCTTTATCAGCATTTATTTTTAATAAATACATTCCGTGCGCAAAACCTTTAACCGGAATATTTATTTCATTTCCTTTCAACATATTTTCTGCTGTATAGTTATACAGAACTTTACCTGAAATATCTGTAAGCTGCAACTGAAACTTTCCAAGATTTGATTGTGCATGAAAATAAGTATTGCCAATTGCCGGATTTGGATAAACCTGCCACAATGCAGCAACGGGCACCGTTGGCTTTTGCAAAGTTAATGGAGCTTCTAGCGAAGTGTTAGGATTTTGGTTGATGTAAACATAATACTCTCCGGGCTGCAACGTCACACTTTGGAGATTAGTGGTTGTAACATTTATTGTGGCGCCCGTAAATAAATTGTACCAGGTGCCTGTGCTCGGAAATGAGATGTTGCCTGTTTGTTGCGCTACATCAAAATTTCCATAAACCATTACCTGCAACGATGTGCTGTAAACACTCATCCATTTTATGTAGCTTGATAAATCTTTATTTACTGAACCTGCCGTAAATGTTGGAAGATAACTTGCATTATTTCTTAAGCTGAAAAGTTTGCTGTAAATATTAAATAATGCTGCTCTGTTTGTTTGTGTTTTATAATCCCATCGGATAGGTTTAGGATCAGTGTTGCCGCAGGTAAGTGTACCATTGCTGCATGCATCAGGAGAATAATCGTAGCCTAATTCTTCAAACTGCCAAAGCATTTTAGGACCAGGCATCATTGCCCAAAAAGCGGTTGTCATTGCAGACCGTTTTAACCCTGTAGCAGTATCTTTTGTGCTATAACTTCCTGAAACATTTCCATAATTTTCATTTTTAAACATTACTCTTTCATCACCACCAACTGTTTCATCATGACTTTCCTGGTAAGCAACTAGATTGTTCTGACTCCAACCTTCTGTGGTAGAAAGAGCTCCGCTAAAATCCCAGTTACTATTATATCCCATGCTTGCCTGTGTGAATTGTGCATTCATATCACCCCATTGCAACATGCCATAATTTGCTTCAACGGTTTCTTCAGAATTATCTGCAAACATTTCAAGAATGCAATAACTATTTTTAGATATTTTTTGTAAAGTATCATAAATAGATTCCCATGTGTTTATGCGGCTTTGATCATAAGCGCTCCAATTAGAAACATTGCAATTATTGCCTGTGCCGTCGCAGGTATTTGTTTGCGTATATCCTTTGGCAAGATCAAAACGATATCCATCAATATTGTAATTTTTGATCCACCAGTCAAGTACACGATCACGCAAAATTATTGTTGCAGAACTTGAATGATTGAATTGCGAACCAACATTATAAGCATGTGTTGGATACTGATCAAGCCACGGATTATTTGGTGCAGGTCTGCTGCCGGCTGCATTCCAATACATGGAAGCAAGTGGTGAGCTGCCATAAACATCCTGCATTGCAAGATCCATAATTACTGACATGCCTTGTGTGTGACAGGCATCTACAAATTTTTTGAGGTTGGTTGGCGTGCCATATACTTTGTCAGGCGCGAAAAAGAAATTTGGATTATAACCCCAACTGTTTGCTCCTTCAAAGTTGGAGAAAGGCATTATTTCAATAGCATTTACTCCAAGACGTTTTAAATAAGTAAGTGTATCTGTAAGCGTTTGCCAATTTTCTGCAGCAGTAAAGTCACGCATTAATAATTCATAAATTACAAGGTTATTTTTATTTGGACGTACAAACTTTTTTGCTTTCCATTTAAACTTGGCCTGACCTGTTTGCAAAACACTTGCAAGTGTTCCTTGTGCCTGTGCTGGAAAAGCCATCAGGTTTGGATAAGTTGTACTTGAAATATATGGATCAACATTTTTATCCAATACTTTTTCACTGTTGTAATCTGCAACCTGTAAAGTGTCGTCGATTTGGTATTGATAAGCATATTCCTTTCCTGAAACAAGCCCTTTTATCGTTACCCAAAAGCGTAAACCATCCGGTGTCATATTCATTAAATATGGTGTTGAAGGTGTCCAATTATTAAAATCTCCCAACACCATAATTTTTGTTTTATAAGGTGCATATAAAACTAAGGTAACCGAAGTATCCCCTTTTAAATAATTGATTCCGTCGACAGTATTTTTTGGTAATGCTGCAACAGTCGTTGCCGGCGCGACATAAAAAGAAAGGGTATCGCTACTTGTAGCAGCGCCGCTTGTAGCACTTGCCACAATTGTTTGTGTTCCAGCTTTTGTTATAGTGGTTGAAACACTGTCATAAGTTGACGTAACAGTATTTAAAAGTTTTCCATTAAAATACAATTTTATTTTGCTTCCGCTAAGGCTGGCTTTAGCAACAATAGGCAATGTGCTTCCTACGCTTTTAATGATAGTTTCATTTATTGGAACATATTCCGGCTGACGAAAAGGATTATCAATTCTTGCATATTCGCCACTTCCATAAACTGGTATGTACATGTCTTTACCATCAGCATTGCGTTGTGCAAGACTACCTGAACCGTTTCTGAATAAAATGGCAATTTTTAATACATGCTCGCTTGTATCAGTCATACTAAAAAATGATCTTAATCCACCAGTGATGGTGAACTGCCATTGATTGCTGCCAAGATAAGTGCAATGCGCGGCAGCGTTTGTTGTGCCCCATGTAAAAGGCGCATGTTTCCAGTCACTGGGTGATGTGCTTTTGTTTGTAATAACTCCTATGTGCACATACACATCAGAAGTTGTGGCATAATTAAGCAACCCTTTGTTGCCATAATTTGCGTTCATGGTTATTGTAATTGGAGTAGAACTTTCCTGAATAAAAGCAGGAGACCATGAAAGCAATTGTGCGTGTGTTGTAGCAATTGCGAACAACAAAGCAAGAGTAAAAATTTTTTTCATTAATAGCAATCGTTTTGGGTAATGATGAATTTGATTAAAAGCAAATGTGTGTAAAATTTACACAATAACAATAAATATTGTTTTATTGTTTGAATTTTAATTCATACTTAATAAAAAAATCCCGCATAAGCGGGATAAAAATATTTTAAATGTTTTAAAAATTATACAGCAAAGCTTTCTCCGCAACCACAACTGCGACTGGCATTTGGATTTTTAAAATAAAATCCTTTGCCATTTAATCCATCAGAAAAATCAAGCTCTGTATTAACGAGGTATAAAAAACTTTTTAAGTCTGTTACTATTTTTAAACCATTATCTTCAAATACCTGGTCCATTGGTTTTATTTCATTATCAAAATCAAGTTTATAACTTAATCCTGAACAACCTCCGCCAACAACTGATACACGCAAAAAATAAGAAGGATCATTTGTAACACCTGATTCTTCCATCAATTTAATTACTTTGCTCTTTGCTTTATCACTAACGTAAACTGAATTCTCTGTTGCTACCATAAATTAGTCAATTGTTCTTAATGTATTCTTTCTTCAAAAACCAATTGCTCTAATCCCTGCTTTTTTCTATAATCATTTATTGCTGCTTTTATAGCATCTTCTGCTAAAACAGAACAATGAATTTTTACCGGTGGTAAATTTAATTCTTCAACAATATCCATGTTATCAATCGTCAAAGCTTCATCAACAGATTTACCTTTTAACCATTCTGTTGCAAGCGACGAAGATGCAATGGCAGAGCCACATCCAAAGGTTTTGAACTTTGCATCTTTTATCACACCTGTTGCATCATCAACTTCAATTTGCAAGCGCATTACGTCGCCGCATTCGGGCGCACCAACTAAACCTGTGCCTACATTTTTGTTTGATTTATCGAGTGTACCTACATTTTTTGGATTGCTGTAGTGGTCAATCACTTTGTCTGAATATGCCATAATAATTTAAGATTAAGATTAAAATTAATAATTGTTTTCATTCGCATTTTCTCACTGGAATTAATGTGCTGCCCATTCTATTTTATCTAAATCCATACCTTCTTTAAACATTTCCCAAAGCGGGCTCATTTCTCTTAACTTTAAAACTGTTTCTGAAATTTGTTCTATCGTATAATCTATTTGTTCTTCGGTTGTAAAACGACTTAATCCAAAACGCAGCGAACTATGTGCCAAATCATCACCCAAACCTAATGCTTTTAAAACATAGCTTGGTTCGAGCGAAGCAGAAGTGCATGCAGAACCCGATGATAAAGCGATATTTTTATTGAATCCCATCATCAATCCTTCGCCTTCAACATATTTAAATGAGACGTTACTTACATGCGGTAAACGGTGTTCTTTGCTGCCATTCACATAAGCTTCTTCTAATTTTAATAACTCAGTTTCTAATTTATCCCGGAGCTTTACAATTCTTTTGGTATCTTCTTCCATATCCAGCCTGCAAAGTTCACATGCTTTGCCAAAGCCAACAATGCCGGGAACATTTAATGTGCCGCTTCTCATGCCACGTTCATGTCCGCCACCATCCATTTGAGAAGTTACTTTTACTCTCGGGTTTTTTCTCCTAACATATAATGCACCAACACCTTTTGGTCCGTACATTTTATGTCCAGAAAATGCCATCAAATCAATACTATCTTTGTTTACATCAACAGGTATTTTCCCTACAGCTTGCGTAGCATCTGTAAAAAATAAAGCACCATGCCTGCGTGCAATATTGCTGATCTCTTTTACAGGTTGTATCACACCAATTTCATTGTTAGCATACATTATTGCTATTAAAATAGTGGTTGATTTTATTGATGCTTCTAATTGCTTCAGATCTATCAAACCTTCTCTGTTTACCGGAAGATAAGTTACTTCGCCACCTGTTTTTTCTATGTGTTTGCAAGTATCTAAAACCGCTTTATGCTCTGTAACGCAAGTGATAATATGATTGCCTTTTGATGCATACATTTCGTACACGCCTTTGATAGCAAGGTTATCGCCTTCAGTTGCGCCTGAAGTAAAAATTATTTCTTTCGGATCGGCGCCAATTAATTTTGCGACTTGTTCACGCGCATAATCTACAGCTTCTTCCGCTTCCCATCCAAAGGGATGGTTACGGCTTGCTGCATTTCCAAAATGCTCTGTAAAATACGGCAGCATTGCTTCGAGCACACGCGGGTCCATTGGTGTAGTAGCATTATTATCTAAATAAACAGGCAATTTCAACATAAAACTGTGATAATTTATAGAAGCAAATTTACGCTAAATGATTTACTTTGGAAGCATAATTAATTCAGAAATTTCTTATTTCTCATATCGAAAATCAAACAGATGAAAAAGGTGGAACATATTGGTATTGCCGTAAAAAATATGGATGAATCAATTATTTTATTTGAAAAATTATTGAATGAAAAATGTTATAAAACTGAAATAGTGCAAAATGAAAATGTAAGCACAGCTTTTTTTAAACAGGGAGAAACAAAAATAGAATTATTGGAAAGCCTTGAAAAAAATACTGCGATTGAAAAATTTATCGAAAAAAAAGGTGAAGGCATTCATCATATTGCATTTGAAACCGATGATATTTTTGCAGAAATGAAACGCTTGTCTGCATTGGGTTTTACGCTGTTGAGCGAAGAGCCGAAAGATGGAGCAGACAATAAATTAATTTGTTTTCTTCATCCAAAAACAACAAATGGTGTTTTGATAGAATTGTGCCAGGAAAAAAAATAAAGTTACAACCCCAGCTTCTCAATTGCTAACTGTGCTGCAACCTGGCTTGCATCTTTTTTATTGAACCCACTTCCCGAAGAAATTTTTTCACCATCAAGCATGGCTGCAATTGTGAAAATGCGTCTGCCATTTTCTAATTTTTCATCCACTGTTTCAAAGTCGAGTGACTTACCATTTTTGCTTGCCCAACCGATCAAACGGTTTTTTAAATTGATGTCAATTTGTTCAAGATCATCAACAAAAATGTATGGAATAATAATTCTTTCCAGTACCCACTTTTTTGTTTTGCTATAACCCTTATCAATGTAAATGGCGCCCACCAAGGCTTCCAGCGTATTGCCAAAAATTTGGCTGCCTTTTAAAGCATTATCAAATTTATTGTAAAAGGTAATTTTTTTAAAACCCATCTTCAAAGCAATATCATTAAGTTGTTGTCGGTTTACCATTTTGCTGCGCATCTCTGTGAGAAACCCTTCGCCTTTATAAGGATAACGTTTAAACAAATAATCAGCAACGATCGCGCTTAAAATTGCATCACCCAAATATTCGAGCCGCTCATTATTTTCTTCGGCACTTTCTTTTACTGAACGATGGCTTAACGCACTTCTGTACAAAGCATCATTGCCGGCTTTAATACCAAACTGGTTGCGTAATTGCTTTTCAAAAGAAATTTTAGATGTCTTAGAAAAAATTTGTTGGATAAGATTTGACACAGCGTTAAGCTACATATTTTTTTACAATTATGCACGCATTATGTCCGCCGAAACCGAAGGTATTGCTTAAAGCCGCATTTACAGTGCGTTTCTGCGCTTTATTAAATGTAAAATTTAATTTTGGGTCAAGTTCAGGATCATCTGTAAAATGATTGATAGTTGGCGGTACGATATCTTCTTTCGTACTCATAATGCATGCAATCGCTTCAATAACTCCGGCAGCGCCAAGACAATGACCGGTCATTGATTTTGTAGAACTGATATTTAATTTATACGCATGATCTTTAAAAACTTTGAGGATGGCTTTTACTTCTGCACCATCGCCAAGCGGCGTAGAAGTGCCGTGTGTATTGATATAATCAATTTCTTCCGGCTGCATGTTAGCATCTTTCAAAGAGGCGAGCATAACATTTTGTGCGCCTAAACCATCCGGATGCGGAGCAGTAATATGATATGCATCTGCTGTTGCGCCGGTGCCTGCAATCTCACAATATATTTTTGCATTACGTGCAACTGCATGTTCCAATTCTTCTAAAACCAATATGCCTGCAGCTTCACCTATCACAAAACCATCTCTGTCTTTATCATAAGGTCTGCTTGCAGTTTTTGGGTCATCATTTCGCTCACTCATGGCTTTCATTGCATTAAAGCCGCCAACGCCTGCTTCAATTATTACAGCTTCGCTGCCACCTGCTAAAATAATATCTGATTTACCAAGACGAATGAGATCGAATGCTTCACCAATGGCATTGGTACTTGTGGCGCAGGCGCTTACAACTGCGAAGTTGGGACCACGAAGATTATGCCGCATGGAAATTTGCCCTGCTGCAATATCCATTATCATTTTTGGAATGAAAAAAGGATTGAAGCGTGGGGTGCCATCACCTCTTGCAAAATCTGACACTTCATTCTGAAACGTAGTGATACCGCCGATTCCGCTGCCAAAGACAACGCCCGTTCTGTCCGGCACAATGTTATCTTTATTCAAACCTGCATCATTCATTGCTTCATCACTTACCACTAATGCAAACTGCGTGAACCGGTCTGTTTTGCGTGCTTCTTTTCTATCAAAAAAATCTGTGGCTTCAAAATTTTTTACTTCGCATGCAAAGCGGGTTTTAAATTTTGATGCATCAAATAAAGTAATGTTGTCTGCGCCTGAAACACCGTTTATCAAACCATTCCAATAATCTTTTAAATTATTTCCTAACGGTGAAATAACGCCAATACCTGTAACAACAACTCTTTTTAACTGCATACGACAAGCCCTTTTTTAATGTTATAAATCCGCCTTAACGAAAAAAAATTTCTTCGTAAGGCGGATAAGCTATTAAAACGAAAAATCAAAATTCAGTTTACTTAACGTGTTCTTCAAGGTATGTTATTGCCTGACCAACAGTAGTAATTGTTTCAGCTTGTTCATCAGGAATAGAGATATTAAATTCTTTCTCAAATTCCATAATAAGCTCCACTGTATCTAAAGAATCGGCACCAAGGTCATTAGTAAAAGAAGCTTCATTAGTTACTTCTGCTTCATCTACGCCTAATTTATCTACGATAATTTTTTTTACTCTTGTTGAGATGTCTGACATGTTTTTATAATTTTTGTTATGGCTGCAAAAATATCAATTTTAATCAATCCGCAATGAGATATAATTTTTTGGTGTTTGTTTTATTATTATAAAAAAGAAATCATTATTTTTATTCGAATCATAATAATTAATGTTCAATAACTCCCAATGGCATTGAAAATTTTAGATCACGGCACAAAAGATTATAAGGATATGGTTGATTTGCGAAATACTATGTTGCGCAAACCGCTTGGGCTTTCTTTCGATGAAGGCGAACTGGAAAAAGAAACAGATAATATATTAATCGGCTGTTATGAAGATGATAAATTAGAAGCTTGCTGCATGTTGGTGCCGAAAGATAAAATTACCATTCAACTCAGGCAAATGGCAGTGGCGCCTACATTGCAGGGCAAAGGAATTGGGCGCGCGTTGATGCAGTTTGCAGAAAATCTTGCACGTGACAGAGGCTTTAGAAAAATAACAATGCATGCAAGAAAAACGGCTGTTGGTTTCTATGAAAAATCAGGATATAAAGTTGTGGGAAATGAATTTATGGAAGTAACGATACCGCATTTTGAAATGGAAAAACCCCTTTGATAATACTATTTTTTTACGATCTTTTTTTTCAGTAACTCTCTTAATGCATACAAAGTATTTTCATCAAGATTTTCTTTTGGAACAAGGAAAAAAGATTTTGATGTAAAGTATAAATGAAAAAAATTGGGACTTTCAAAATATGTGCTGAACTGGCTCCAATCCCAATCTACAAAACCTCTTACATTTTCAAGCCTTACATGCTGTTCATAAAAAAAAATCGTAAAGCTTTCTTTAAAGGTTTGCGCTTTTCTGTAAATAGTATTTGGTAAAATATACCAAAACGAAATCATGAGCATCAGCCATAAAAAAGAACTTAATAAAAAAGGTTGTGGTGTAATTTTTTTAAAATAAAAAAGGCCGGCAGAAATAATAGCAAAAACATTTACCAAAACAATCAGCAATTTTATTTCTGAGCGTGAAATAAAATGATAACGCAAAGCCTGTATCACTTTCTTTTTATCGTAACAAAAACTAAACTGCATAATAAACGCTAAAATAATGAAAGCAACTTACAACAACATTAGATTGTATCGAAGTTGTTTTATTTTAAAAAAGACAAGCGCCAAAACTATAAAAAATATGGCATGGATTTTACAGTTCATAAGCGAGTTAAAGAAATACTTGCCATTAAAATAAAAAACTTTTATAATCAGCTTGCAGTAATTATTTTTAAAGAAATCATCTCATTGAAATTTATGAAATACAGTAAACTTGCATTGTTGCTATGGCTTTTATCCTATTTGAATTTACATGCACAGCAAACAGATAGTTCTAAATATGATGCACATGTTCTATTCAATCCATTATTTTATCCTTCCACTGCCACAGTTTACAGAACTGCCGGTGGTGAACCGGGGAAACAATATTGGCAAAACCGCGCTGACTATAATATTAATGTTACACTTGACACTGCAACACATTCTGTAAGCGGAACTGTGCTGATAACTTATACGAATAACAGCCCGGATAATCTTTCTTTTTTATGGCTGCAGGTTGAACAAAATATATATCGGCAAGATTCCCGCGGTGAAGCTGCCACTGCTGTTGGCGGCGGCAGATATTCCAACACAACTTACACGCAGGGTGATGTTTTAAAAGCAGTAAACATTGTAGAAAATGGCAAAACAATTCCTGCAGATTATATTACCAACGACACAAGAATGCAGGTGAGATTGCCTTCGCCTTTGAAAGCAGGTTCATCAATTCAACTAAAAATTGATTACAGTTTTCAGGTGCCTGAAAAGGGCACGGACCGAATGGGAAGAACGGCTACAAAAAACGGATGGATTTATTCGATTGCACAATGGTATCCCAGAATGGAAGTGTATGATGATGTTTCAGGATGGAATACAATTCCATATATAGGTGCAGGAGAATTTTATCTTGACTATGGAAATTTTGATTACACCATTACAGCTCCATCAAATTTAATAGTTGTTGGATCGGGTGAGTTAGTAAATCCAACGGAAGTCTTAACTGCGGATCAAATAAAACGCCTGACAGGAGCAAAAGAAAGTGATAAAACTGTGATTATTCATTCAGCAGAAGATATAAATAATTCATCAACACATCTTCAGAAATCAATGCTTACATGGCATTTCAAATGCACGCAAACACGCGATGTAGCATGGGCAGCTTCCAAAGCATTTATCTGGGACGCAGCAAGAATAAGCCTTCCAAGCGGAAAAAAAATTTTAGCTCAATCAGTTTATCCTGTAGAAGCTGCAAAGGATAGTGGATGGAAACGCTCTACAGAATTTGTAAAAGGCGCAATAGAATTATATTCAAAAGAATGGTATGAATATACTTATCCTGTTGCGACAAATGTTGCCTGCAATATTAATGGCATGGAATATCCAGGCATTGTTTTTTGTAATATAAAATCTGAAAAAGGCGCTTTGTGGGGTGTAACAAATCATGAGTTTGGGCATAATTGGTTTCCAATGATCGTTGGTTCTAATGAAAGAAAATTTCCGTGGATGGATGAAGGTTTCAACACTTTTATAAATGGCGTTGATACAAAGGTTTTTAATAACGGAGAATTTTATAAACCACAGGATGTTGAAACGGGAACAAAACTTACTTTCGGCCCGAAGTCAGAATCAATCATGACAATTCCTGATGTAACACAACCTTTTAACTTAGGAACAAATGCTTATGGCAAACCGGCGCTGGCGTTGAATCTGCTTCGTAAATATGTACTTGGACAAGATAGATTTGATTATGCATTTCGCACTTATATTAATCGTTGGGCATTTAAACATCCAACTCCCTGGGATTTTTTTCATACCATGGAAAATGCCGGCGGCGAAGACCTTGCTTGGTTTTGGAGAGAATGGTTTTTTTATAATTACAAACTTGATCAGGCTGTAAAAGATGTTAGGTATGTAAATAATGATGCGTCAAAAGGTGCATTAATTACAATAGAAAATTTGGAACAAATGGCAATGCCTGTGGTATTGGCAATTCAGCAACAGGGAGATGAAAAAGCAGATACGATACAACTGCCCATTGAAATATGGGAACGCGGTAGCACATGGACTTTTCATTACAATTCTACAAGACTTTTAAAGAGTGTTATTATCGATCCCATGCATGAGTTTCCCGACGTAAATCCTGAGAACAATAAATGGGATTCTTCTTCGATCTTAAAACCAGCACCTGCAGGTGTTTCAGTGAATACAATTATCAATAATTATTTACAAAATATTGGTGGCATCAATAATTTAAAAAACATACAGGATCTTTCATTCACTGCTGTAGGAAATGCGCAAGGCAAAGATTTAACGATCACAAGAAAATATAAATCGCCGGATAAATTTTATTCTGAGATGACTTCAACTTCTATGCAAACATCTCTTGAAAAAATTGTTGTGAATGGCAATAATGTTTCAACCACATCTTTAAACAATAAAGTAAGAATGGTTGACAGTAACAGTATGAAAAAAATATATGAAGAAGAAACTATAATTTTTCCTGAATTAAATTTCAATGATGCTGATTACAAAACGCAGCTCACCGGAATAAAAAATATAAATGGCAAAGATGCCTATGAAATAAAAGTGACGAGTCCTGCAAATATTTCTTACACTTTCTATTATGATGTAGCAACAGGATTGCGCGTAAAAGAAATTTATTCATCAGATGTTGGCTCAGATGTAGCAATCTCTTTCTCTGATTATAGAAGCGTTGATAACATTAAATATCCTTACAACTGGAGTGTTGATGATGGACGATATTCTTATAACTTAACAATTGAAAACATAAGCATGAACAGTGGTTTAAGTGATGTAGCTTTCTCACCAATTAATTAAAGTATTCGTTTAATGATGATGGTGATGTTGTTTTGCTGCAAAATCTTCTGCGCTGATATTTTCTTCAACAGTGGGCACTTTAGTTTCAAGCAATGCAAATAATTTTTTTGTTTGCAATTGAAAATAAGTTTCTTCTACAAACTTCTTATCACTCAACATTCTGTTTACATATTCATCCAGCCATGGAGCATCAAGCGGCTGATTGCCCATGTACCCAAGCATTTGCTGCTTTGCAGCTTCTTTTATTTCATCCTGTTCAACAGTAATTTTATTTTCATTTAATAACTTTGAACTTATCAAAGACCACTTCAATTGATTTTTAAAAGTAGGATATTCCTGTTCAGCTTCTTCCGGCGTTTTGGGTTTTTCGCCGCCTGTTTGTAACCAGCGTTTTAGAAAATTTTCAGGAAAATCTATTTTTGTATGATCAATTAAATGATGATATAACTGATCATGAATTTGATTGCGGGTTTGAGCATCATAATAATTTTCAATTTCATTTTTTACAGCATTGCGAAAATCTTCAGGTGTTTTTATTTCTTTTCCCGGATAAACTTTCTCAAATAATTCTTCATTCAATTCCGCTTTTTCTACAAATCCAATTTTAGTAATAGTGATATTGAAAAATTTATTTGCGTCGTCAATATTATCTTTATCTAATCCGAGATCACTGATTATCCATTCCCTTTCTTTATCATCAAAAGCTTTACTCAATTGAATATTTATTGTATCATCTTTCATTTTACCCATTAATTCTTTGCGGATATTTTCAGTAAAATATTTTACCAATAAAGAATTCGATTTGGCAATTCCATCTTCAATAATATTTCCTTCTGCATCTGTTTCTTTAAAGTCAAGATTGAGCACATTATCATCTTTTTCAACAACTTCGGGTTCGGTCATTTTTCCATTGCGCGTTTGCAATCGTTCTATTTCATCATCTATCATTTTTTCTGTTACTTCAACCTTATATTTTGTAATAGATATGTTACTGAAATCTATGTCTATCGCTGGCTTCAGACCAATCTCAAAAGCAAATGCATAATCTAATGGATTGTTTACATCAAGCATTCTTGCATCGCTTTCGAGCGGCAAAGGTTGCGCAAAAATATCAAGGTGTTCTGTAGTTAAATATTCATTTAAATTCTTCTCAACCGATTTAAAAATTTCTTCCGTAAACACACTTTGTCCATACATTTTTTTTACTAAACCTGCAGGCACCATTCCTTTGCGAAAGCCAGGAATATTTGCTTTTTTTGCATAATCTTTCAGGCTTTTTTCAAACGGAGGCAGATAATCATTTTTTGCCACATTCACAACAATCTTATCATTAAGCGGAGCGATATTTTCTCTTGTTACAGTTGCCATTTCTTCTTTTTATTATTCTAAAAAAGTGCGGATGGAGGGGGTCGAACCCACATGCCTTGCGGCGCCAGATCCTAAGTCTGGTGCGTCTGCCAGTTTCGCCACATCCGCAAACAGGGGCGCAAAAATAGTGATTTTAAAATACTATGAGTCTGTAAAATGAAGATGGAAATTTTTATTTAAAAATCAACAAGGAGCTGATTCTGTACAAGTCTGATTTTCGCGTTCGGTTTCAAGCGTTATGTGCGCAATATTTTGATGTAATAATTCATGTTTCAATTTTGCTTTTATTTTTTGCTCCTGCTCGTTGGTAATATTTTCTTCCAACACCAAATGAGCCGTCAATGCATTTTCCGCAGTGCTCATGGCCCAAACATGAATATGATGCAATTCTTTAACGCCTTTTATTTTTTGCGCAGCAGCTTTTATTTTTTCCAATTCAATATTTTCCGGAACACCATCGAGCGAAAGACGAAGGCTGTTTTTAAATAAATTAAATGTGCCAACAAGTATAACAATAGCAATAATAATTCCTATAACCGGATCGAGCCAAAACCAACCAGTATAATAAATAATAAGACCACCAACTACAATACCGAAAGACACCACTGCATCTGAAAGCAAATGCAGGTAAGCACTTTTTATGTTCAGATCATTTTCTTTATTCTTTAAAAAAAGAAAAGCAGAAACAGCATTTACAAATATGCCGATGCCTGCAATGATTGCCACAATTTTTCCGGATAAAATTTCCGGATGAAAAAAACGATGGATTGCCTGATAAATAATTAAGATGACTGAAGCTAATAACACAGCTGCATTAAAAAGCGCAACAAGCACAGAAGTTTTTTTATATCCATACGTGTAATTATCATTTGATTTTACTTTCATCAAACGAAATGCAAGCAGCGATAATGCAAGCGCAGCAACATCTGCAAAGTTGTGACCGGCATCGGAAAATAAAGAAAGTGAATGAATATAAATACCATAAATTATTTCAACAATGACAAAAGAAAGATTTAAGATAATGCCGATAAGAAACGCAGCATTTACATTTTTTAATTTAACTGAATGATCATGATGATGTTTATGATCGTGCCCCATTTATTTAATCAATCTTTTGATAACAGGTATTCTTTGAAATTCTTTTTTTTCGACACGCAAGATAAAATATAAATAAATAAGCGTGAAAAATAAAGCAATTGATAAGCTGAAAATAGTGCCTCCAATTAAATGCGTAATGAATTTATGCAGAAAAAATAAAAGCACAACAATTACTAAATAAGCAGATAATTTTTTCCATGCGTAAGGCACATAATATTTTTTTTGTCCCCAAAAAAAACTTACAACCATCATTGTGAAATAACAAAGAAAAGTTGCCCATGCGCTTGCAGTATAACTATATCTCGGAATAAAAATCCAGTTGACAACAATGGTAATTGCAGTACCTATCAAAGTGATCATTGCACCTGCCATTGTGTTGTTGGTTACTTTATACCAAACGCTTAAATTATAATAAATACCCAAGCTCATATTTGCCAATAATAAAATAGGAACAACACTCAACCCTTCCCATTCTTTTGGAGAAATAAAATACTTCCACACAGGTAAATATAAACTCACTACAAGAAACATTATTGTAATAATTATCACAAAAAATTTCATCACTCTTGCATAAACAAGATGCGGATCCTTGCCTTCAGCCGATTTGAAAAAAAATGGCTCTGCGCCCATTCTGAATGCTTGTATAAATAAAGTAATGAGCAGCGATAATTTATAACATGCATTATAAATTCCTCTTTGTTCATCAGCATAATTTGGCGTTATCGGAGGCAGCCACCAACCAAGCATCAACCTGTCAAACGTTTCATTTACCATTCCACCCATGCCTGCAATCAACATTGGTAAAGCATAAATCATCATTTCTTTCCAGAGAGAAAAATTAAAATTCCATTTTTTAGGAAAAGCCCATTTTGACAATAATAATAAAGTAACGCCTGACTGAATAATGTTTGCGATCAACACATAAGTTATTGGATTTAATGAAGGATTATAAATAAAATGAACCCAATTATTCGGATCTGTTTTTATTTTTTGTGAACAATAACTTATAAAAAAAATAGTGAAAATAATATTCAGGGCAATGCCAAAAACTTTTGTGAATGCAAATAACAAGGGCCGATTTTCATTTCGCAACCTTGCAAAAGGAATCGTGCTTAAAGCATCCAATCCAATAATGATAATGCTTAATTGAATCAGCAACGGAAACTCTTTCAGTGTTGTTACTTCAGCCAAAAAAGTTTGATTTAACCACAGAATTATTGAAAGAAATATTGTGCTGAATAACAAACTTATCGTCGCAGTATTGTTTACATTTTCAACGCGATCTTTCTTTTGTACAAAACGAAAATAGGCAGTCTCCATGCCATAAGTAAACACCACATTCATCAAAGGAATCGCAGAATATAACGCGCCCATTCTTCCATAATCGGCTTTTGTAAGTGCATACGTGAGATAAGGTGTGAGAAAATAATTAATAAATCTTGCAGCAATACTACTAACGCCATACCAAAGCGTTTGACCTGCTAACTTTTTAATGCTCAAAGAAAAATTTTTGTAAAAATAGTGTGAAGTATACCAACAAAAGTTTCAGGAGTTTATAATTATGATAATAAATTTTATTGCAGCTTAAATTTTTTACGGTTGTTTTTTATCTCTGACTTTTGTTTTTTATTTTCTATTCTTTTTTCTTTGGAAGCCTTCGATGGCTTTGTTGCAATGCGTGATCTCTTTTTTATAAGGCTACTATTTACAAGGGCATTCATTTTTTTTATCACAGCATCTTTGTTGCCAAGTTGCGTTCTTTCTGTCTGAGATTTCATTAAAAAAAATCCATCTGAAGTAATTTTATTTTGCAGTTTATAAAACAAAATATTTTTCTGCTCATCATTCAAAAGCATTGATGCACCTATGTTCCAGCGACCTTCAACCATTGTTTCAACCTTGTTCACATTCTGTCCTCCGCTTCCACCGCTGCGTGCTGTTTTAAAAATAATTTCATTTGTAATATTTATCTTCATCGTCATAAAATTAAAAGGATTTTTGGTGACGAGCTGTAGCAAGTACATTTAGCTTTGCTTGCGACGCTCCGTTCATCTTTCTCTTTACTATGAAGCATTTTTTAAAAATTTGCAATGCGTGCAGTTATTCAAAGAGTTTTACAGGCAAGTGTTTCAGTTGATAAAAATTTAATCAGCCAAATAAAACAAGGCTTACTTATTTTTATCGGCATTGAAGATGCTGACAATGAAGAAGACATTAACTGGCTTTCAAAAAAAATAATAAACATGCGCATCTTCAATGATGCAAATGATATAATGAACATCAGCGTTAAACATATTGATGGTGATATTTTATTGGTAAGTCAATTCACTCTGCATGCATCAACAAAAAAAGGAAATCGCCCATCTTATATTAAAGCAAGTAAGCCGGAAATTGCAATTCCTTTATATGAAAAAATAATTGCTCAACTTGAAAATGATTTTAATAAGAAAATATTTACAGGCATTTTTGGCGCAGATATGCAAATAAATTTAATTAACGATGGTCCTGTAACTATCTTAATCGACTCAAAAAATAAAGAATAATTTTTTTTTATGGAACTTACTATAAAGCAAGCACAGCAACAGGTTGATGAATGGATAAAAACCACTGGTATCCGCTATTTCAGCGAGTTAACTAACCTTGGTATTTTAATGGAAGAAGTTGGTGAGCTGGCAAGAATAATGGTTCGCAAATATGGTGAACAGTCCTTTAAAGAAAGCGACAAGAAAAGTTTAAATGATGAAATGGCTGATGTTCTTTGGGTGTTGCTTTGTCTTGCAAATCAAACAGGAATTGATTTGACAGAAGCATTACAAAACAATTTTGAAAAGAAGAATCTCCGTGATGCCAAAAGGCATTTGAGCAATAAAAAGCTTACTGATAAACATTAAAACTAAAAGTTCAAATCCAAAACTGTTTTACCTTTTGGAAGAAAAATTGTTTGCAATCCTGCTTTCTCTGCGCCTTCAATATTTGTAATTGTATCATCAATAAATAAAGTTTCTGCGGCATTCAAATTTTCTTCTTCAAGCACCTTTAAATAAGATGCAACTTCAGGTTTTCTCAACCCAAGCTTGTGCGAATAAAATGCTTTGATAAAAAGATCTTCAAATTTTTTTCCATCATTTTCTTTGCTGAATTTTTCACTAAAGAAATTATAATGAATCTCGTTTGTATTTGAAAAAAGATACACATTAAATTGTCTTCCTTTTTCGCTTAACCATTCCAAACGTTCTTTTGGAAAGTTGCCCAGCATTGCATTCCATGCATTAATTATTTCTTCATTATTCGCATTAATATTTCCTTCTTTCCGCAACTTGTCGAAGAAATCTGGCAGATTTATTTTGCCTGTTTCTAATAACCGGAATAAATGTGAAGCATGTTGCTGGGAATATAGTTCATGAAAATTGTATGCACCCAAATCAATAAAAGCTTTTTCCGTTTTATCATAATCAAGCGTAAGAAAAACGCCGCCGAGGTCGAAAATTATATTTTTAAATTGTTTCTCCATCACGCAAAACTATGCACGGGAAAATGATATTGGAAGATGAAATGAATTTTGATATTTTTGCCGCCTTGAACCGAACGGTTCAGGGCCTATAGCTCAGCTGGTTAGAGCACCTGACTCATAATCAGGGGGTCCCTGGTTCAAGCCCAGGTGGGCCCACAAAAATTAAGCATTTACAAAATTTATTGTAAGTGCTTTTTTATTTACTTTAAATTATCTGTAATAAGGCTTTATCATAAAATAAACTATCGGGCCTGTTACTGCCACATAAAACCAAAGTGGCCAAGTGTATCGCGCTAATTTTTTATGCAAAAAAAAATTTGAGGTTAATGCGCGATATGCTGTAAACAAAATGAAAGGTAAAATAATTGCGGCAAGTAAAATATGTGTCGCTAAAATGATAAGATATAATGTTCGCAAATTGCCCACTGCATTTTTTTCATCAACACTTAAAATGCCATCATGATTTATATCTCCAAAAACAGCATCACCGGCAAGCAGCCGATGAGCAATGTAGGAAAGAAGAAAAAGCACCGAAAGTGTTAATGCCGTAAGCATAATTTTTTTATGCAGTATATAATTTTTACTTTTTACTGCAGCCAGCGCAGCCAATAAAAGCAAAGCCACCACTGTATTTATGGCTGCATTAATTGTTGCGAAAATGTTTGGATCAAACCCTACATTAATATTCAATTTGAATTTACCCAACAACACAACAGCAGTAAAAACAACAAATGAAAAAATAAAAATCAACCATTTTGCTTTTTTATCATTACGCTCTAACGAAGGTTGCAAATCGATAGAATCATTTATAACAATCATTTAATTTTTTTTAAAAATAAACCACAAACCAACAATTACAATAAGGAATGTTGCAAGAAAAAACATACGCATTTCTGCAGGATCAAAAGGCAACGGTTCAGGATGTTTAGGATCATTTTCCATCATTAATAATCCGACATCATGCGCTAGTTTATTTAACGAATTTGAATCTAAGCCATTATAAAAACCGCGCACAACATAATCCTGATCTAACAAAACAAAGCGACTTGTATGTATAAAATTTGGATCAATTGGTTCTGTTGAAAATTTATCCACCTTTAATTCCTGAAACGCAAAATTATCTATCGAGTCTTTATTGCCTGTAAGAAACCACCAGTTATCATGCTTTGCTCCAAATTTATCTGCATAAGTTTTTAAGCGCGAAACAGAATCTCTTTCAGGATCAATAGAAAATGAAATGAATTGCACAATGCTGCTGTCAACAGGCATGGTTGAATCTCCGCCTTTTAAAAAACCTTGTTGAAGCATTGCCATATTCTTAGTTAGAGTTGGACAAATGGAAGCACAACTCGTAAAGAAAAAATCCATGATGATGGCTTTATTTTTTATATCGTATAAACTTACTGTATCGCCCAACTGATTTACCAACCTGATGTTTGCCGTGGTATGCCAAATGCTGTCATCTGTTTGTTTGCCATCTTTTATAGTTGTAACAACACTATCGAGCAAATATTTGCGCGGCATTATTGTCGCTTTATTGCTTTCATATTTTACTAAAAAATAACTTAGAAGTGGAATAATCAAAGCAACACACAATGCGAGTAAGGCTTTTTTTGTCATTTATTTTTTTATAAAAAACCACCGCATTTGCAGCGATGGTTATATTAAGGTTTTAAAAAAATTATTAAAAATATTACTGCTGCTCAGGCGATGGCTTAGGTTCTGCGCGTGGCGGCGCCTGTTGAGATGTTCTTGCTTTGTATTCAGGGTTATAACGATTGCGTAAATTATTATAAGAATTTCCATCAGTTAAAAATGCTATAATAAACCAGATAAACAAACTTGCAGGAACTGCAATACTCATGATTAAATTTTTTATTTCATGTTTTAAATGCATGAAATAACCGATAATGTAAAATGCTTTCGCAAGCATTAATATTATAATTACGCCTTTAATAAAATGTTTGCCTAAACCATCCTGCATGCCCATCATGATAAAACCCAAAGACAACTCTAAGAGCGTAAGCACAGAGAGAATGATTGTTACTCTCCATATTTCTTTTGTTCCGCCACCAACCTGGTGTGCTTCATGCGGCAAATGCACAGTTGATTCATCCATTATATAAAATATTTTAAAATTTTAAATTAAATAAAAACAAGTAAATACAAATACCCAAACAAGATCTACAAAATGCCAGTAAAGACCTGCTTTTTCAATCATTAAATAATGTCCCTTTTTTTCAAATGAATTATTCAAGGTCATGATTAGCATTACCGTGTTTATAACAACTCCCGAAAACACATGAAAGCCATGAAATCCCGTAATTGTAAAAAAGAAGTTGGTAAAATTTGTTGTAGAAATGGTACCGTCTGCATTCGGAAAAGGATTGCGACCCCACCATGCTCCTTCATGAAAAAGATGATTCCATTCCCATGCCTGCGAACCTAAAAATATAAGACCGCCAAGAATAGTAAGGATCAGGTATTTTACAACACCTTTCTTATCCATATTATGCCCTGCATGCACAGCAAGCACCATCGTTACAGAGCTGATGATAAGAACAAAGGTCATAAAACTCACATATACCAAGGGATAACCGTGACCTAAGAAAGGAGCTGCATCAAATACTTTGTTGGGATTTGGCCAACCATTGGTTGCAAAACGTGTAGTGCCATAAGCAATAAGAAAAGCGCCGAAAGTAAAAGAGTCGCTCATTAAAAAATACCACATCATCAATTTGCCATACTCTACATTAAAAGGGCTTTTGCCGCCATTCCAATATTTAGGTGCTGCTACTGCAGTTGAAGTTGCCATATCAGAAAATGTTTCTTTGCAAATTTATTATTAGATGTTCGAAAAAAACTAATAATTCCAAATTATTTTATGAGCCTATCCAATTAAAAAATATAAATAAATAAATCCAGAGAATATCTACAAAATGCCAGTAAGTGCACATCATTTCTATAGGCACCGCACTATAACTTTTTTGCCGGGAACTATATGCTCTAAAAAACATAAAAATCAAAGCTATTACACCACCTAAAACATGCAATACGTGCAACCCTGTAATGATTGCCAAAAAAGATGCCGAAGGATTGCTGCCTTGCCCAAGCAATTGCACACCATTTTTTTGCAATGCATTAAAACCAAAAAATTGAAGTGTTGCAAAAAGCACGCCCAGTAAGGCTGTCACCGTTATTAAGTTTTTATAACGCTGCATTTCGCGCGCTTTAAAAGCCTTCATCGCAAGATGAATTATCAAACTGCTTAATAAAATAACAGCCGTTGAATACCAAAAAATAACCGGCAATTTAAACGTAAACCAATTTGCCTGGCTTCGGCGCACAACATACGCGCTCGTTAATCCAGCAAACATCATCGTTATCGAGCCAATGCCAACCCACAAAAGAAATTTATGTGGATGCAGCTTTTTTCTTTCTGTACTCACCGTACTCATTACTTTTTATTTTTTTTGATACCAACTTTTGTAACTCCGGTTTATCATCGTTGCGTCGCAATCCTTTCATCGTTCGCACATCAATTTAGCTTTCATCTTTATGCATAAAAATTTATCAAATTTTATCAGCAAGCAAAGCAAGCAAAACTATTGGCAAATAAATATAACTGCTAAACATCACACGCCGCGCAGCTTTTGCATTCATGTCTTTATACAAACGAAGACATTGAAAAACGATAAATAAATTACAAACAAGCACTATCCAAAAACTTATTATGCCACTCATGCCATAATAAAATGGCAGCATCCCAATTGGCACCATCATCATTGCATATAAAACAGATTGAATCGCAGTAAGCTTTGTAGGACCATTATTATTTGGTAATAATTTAAAGCCAGCTTTTGTATAATCATTATGCGCAACCCAGGCTATTGCCCAAAAGTGGGGAAACTGCCATAAAAATTGTATCGCAAATAATATCCATCCACCAACGCTGAAATTATTTGTTGCCGCAACCCATCCGATAAGGCAAGGCAGCGCACCGGGAAACGCACCAACTAAAACCGAAACAGCGCTTATTTTTTTTAATGGAGTGTAAATAAAAGCATATAAAAATAAACTGAATGCAGATAGCAGCGCAGATGTAAGATTAAAAAAAAAATACATCATTATTACTCCAATGATTCCGGTAAATGCAGAAAAAATCAATGCTTCATTTTGGCTCATTCTTCCGCTTGCAACCGGGCGTTTTGCAGTGCGCTTCATCATGGCATCTGTATCTTTTTCAACTGCCTGGTTAATTGCATTTGCACTTGCAGTGATGAGCATACCTGCAATAAAAAGCAGTAGAATCATTTTTAAATTAAAATCTAAAATATCCGGCGCGAGCAAATAACAAATTACACAAGAAAAAACAACAGTAAAACTTAAAGTGAATTTTGAAAGTAAAAGATAGTCTTTCACCTTAAGAGATATTTTCAAAGATTCAGAAGTGCGCGTTGTTGTGTTCAACTGTTGTCAAAAATTAATAACGCTGCAAAGTTCGTTTAAAAAAGTAATGACTTAATTTTTTAACGATATAAAAAGCAATAATTTTTTGGATAATTTTTTTAAAAAACAAAATCAAAAATTAGATTATATAAAAATGCCCCGATTTCTCAGGGCATATAAAGAATTTTTATTTTGATCTTTCGGGAGAAAACTCCTGGTGAAGCGGTGCATTTACCTGGTTGGCATCTGAAGTATCTTCGAAACCTATTGGCACTGTTTGCGGAATATACTCTCTACCGTCTTTTGCATAATCGTAAGGCCATCTGTACACTTCAGGAATTTCGCCCGGCCAATTTCCATGCCCTGCATGAATCGGTGTTGTCCACTCAAGTGTATTTGCTTTCCATGGATTTTTAACTGTTACTTTTCTTCCATGCCATATTGAATAAAAGAAATTAAGCAGAAATAAAATTTGTGCAGCAAATACTACCATTGCAACAATACTTATAAATCTATTTAAATCCAGAAACTGGTTAAAGCTTACCCAATTGCTGAAGTCATAATAACGGCGCGGCATTCCGGCTAATCCTTCATAATGCATTGGCCAAAAAATAAGATAAGAACCAATCATGGTGATCCAAAAATGTATGTACCCTAAAGTATTATTTAAATATCTGCCGTACATTTTAGGATACCAGTGATATACACCGCAAAGCATTCCAAAAATTCCGGCAACACCCATTACAATATGAAAGTGTGCAACAACAAAATAAGTATCATGCAAATGAATATCAAGCGCTGAATTTCCTAAAAATATTCCCGTTAATCCACCTGAAATAAAAAGACTTACAAACCCGATTGCATAAAGCATTGCCGGTGTAAAACGAATATTTCCCCGCCATAAAGTAGTAAGCCAATTAAAAACTTTAATTGCTGATGGAACCGCAATTAATAAAGTAAGTAAAACAAATATCGAACCCAGGAATGGATTTAAACCGGTTACAAACATGTGATGCGCCCAAACAAGAAAAGCTAAAATTGCAATTGCAAATAAAGAACCAACCATAGCCATGTATCCAAAAATAGGTTTGCGGGAATTTACACTCATCACTTCAGACACCAAACCCATGCCCGGCAAAATAATTATATACACTTCAGGATGCCCTAAAAACCAAAATAAATGCTGGTATAAAATCGCGCTACCACCTTCATTTGGCAAGGCTCCAACACCACTTATATAAATATCAGACAGGTAAAAACTTGTTCCGAAATTTCTATCAAATATCAACAAAATAAATCCGGATAATAAAACAGGAAATGATAATACACCAAGCACTGCAGTAAAAAACAATGCCCAAATAGTTAAAGGCAATCTTGTCATGCTCATGCCTTTTGTTCGCATGTTTAAAATTGTAGTAATATAATTAAGGCCGCCAAGTAAAGATGATACCACGAATAGAGCCATTGATATCAGCCACAAATCCATACCGCGTTGCGAGCCTGGAGATGCATCATGCAAAGCGCTTAGCGGTGCATAAGCCGTCCAGCCACCGCTGAAAGGTCCTGTTTCTACAAAAAGTGAAGACAACATTACTATGCTTGACATAAAGAAAAACCAATAGCTAAGCATATTTAAAAATGGCGAAGCCATGTCTCTTGCACCGACTTGTAATGGTATAAGGAAATTAGCAAACGTGCCGCTTAAACCTGCGGTCAACACAAAAAACACCATTACCGTTCCGTGCATGGTTACCAATGCATAATATGTTTCCGCGCTGATGTGTCCGCCTGGTGCCCATTTACCAAGAAGTGTTTCTAAAAATGGAAAATTAGAATCAGGATAAGCTAATTGCAATCGAAATAATACAGACATCAATCCACCTAAAACTGCCCAGATCATTCCTGTTATTAAAAATTGTTTCGCGATCATTTTATGATCCTGGCTGAAAACATATTTTGTAATAAATGATTGGTGATGTTCGTGATGTTCTTCGACGTGATGATGTTCGGTTTTGTGAACCGTAGTTTCTGTATCTGTTTGAATAAAAACTTCGTTACTCATATCAAATCTTTTTAAACAATATTTTTAAAGCAAAAAATCTTTACAGTTTTGCTTTCTTATTTTGAAACAACATTTACTACTGCCACTTTTTTTGTGGTATCAGTTGCTGACGGTGCCGGCATTTTTTTTATTGATGGATCTTTATCAGGGTAAACCGCATAATAGGCCGGCTTTTGCTTTGCCATCCAAACATCAAATTCTTCTTGTGTTACCACCTTTATCAATCCACGCATAGAGTAATGTCCGTTGCCGCACACTTGATCGCAACTTATTTCATACTCAAAGTTAGGATTGTTTGTTCTATCCTTCATTTCTTTGGTAGTGTATTTTGGTGTAAACCACATGGTAGTTGGTATGCCAGGCACTGCATCCATCTTCATTCTGAAATGAGGTAACCCTACATCATGTATAACATCTCTTGATCCGATGATAAGCTTCACAGGCTTACCTTTTACCAGGTACATTGCTTCGTTTGTTACAATATCATCAAAGCCATTTGGATCTGCTTTAATATTTATAGCCGCACTATCATGCCATAATAATCCAAGTTCATTTCCACCGGCATCATCAATCATTTTATAATATTTTTTTCCAAAAACATTGTCAGCACCCGGATAACGATACATCCAGTTAAATTGTTTTCCGGTTATCTCTACCTGCATGGCATCTTTGGGCGCTTCTCCTGTAAAGCTAAACCAGTTGCGAAGTCCAATAACAACTAATACAGTCAAAGCTATTGCAGGAATAACAGTCCAAATTAATTCCATCGTATTATTGTGAGCAAAATAATATGCTTTTCTTTTTTCGCTTGCCTGGTAGCGGAACGCAAACCAAAACAAAGCAATTTGCGTGATGAAAAATACAACGCCTGTTATGGCAATCGTCCACATAAACATGCTGTCAACTCTTTCGCCCTCGATGCTTGCAGAACCTTGAGGGAATAAAGTTTTTGGATAAAATTTTTCATTGCACCAATACACTGCTATCAAACCTAAAATCAAAAAAGAGATCATTAAAAATCCATTGATTTTATTTTGTTGACTTAATGCTTTTTCTTCTCCTTTAAGCACAGCCACATATTCGCCGGCTTTTGCTATTTGGAATATCACCAAAAAAACCAAAACAATTACTGCAAGTGTGAAAAACATTGACATGATATTATCTTAAATTTCTGTTCTGCAATTTTTTAAATTATGTGTGATGAATAACACTTTCTTTTAAGAAAGGATGATACTTTGGCACAAGTGGTTTTTTTGATAATGCTTTTGCAACAAATAATATCATCACTCCAATAAAAAAAGCTGCGATACCAAAATCTAACCAGCTAAGTGTTACTTCATTCCTTGAAATGCTTCCCATGCTCATTTGATAAAAATCCATCCAGTGCCCAAATAAAATAAGCACTCCCATAAATACCATTAATGTATAATTTCTTTTTGCAGCGCGCTTCATCAAAATCAACAACGGACAAATGAAATTGATTATTAAATTCAAAAAGAAAATTCCTTTATATGCACCCTGCACACGTGTTTTAAAATAAATAGTTTCTTCAGGAATATTTGCGTACCAGATAAGCATGTATTGAGAGAACCATAAATATGTCCAGAAAATTGAAAATGCAAACATGAATTTTCCAAGGTCGTGCAGATGCTCTTCATTTGTATATTCCAGGTATCCTTTATTCTTTAAATAAATAACCCATAATGTTATTAAACTTACACCAGAAACAAATGAACTTGCAAAGGTGTACCAACTGTACATTGTACTGTACCAATGTGCATCAAGACTCATCAACCAAAACCAAGGAATAGTGGAACCAACAGTTAAGCCAAACCAAACAATGAATAAAGATGCTGTCACTGTGTTTCTCCAGATAAAGCTTTTTCCTGACTCGTCATTTTTTAAAGATGCCTCATCAGTTTCTGAACTAAGTTTGCGAATTCTCGCACCAAGAAAAGACCACAAACCAATTGCTAAAACAGACCAGATGATAAAGAAGGTTGGGTTAAGAAAACCAAGTTTTCCTATCAACTCTTCATCATGATTTTGTTTGATTTTATTGACATCAAGCCATTCATAAATATTAGCATTCCGGTCAATAAAAACAATATAAATAAATACAAGTAATGTAATAGAACCAAAAATCGGAACCATAGTAGAAATGGCTTCGGGGACTCTGCGAAAAGTTGTTTGCCAACCACCCATTGCAAGCGTAGTTGCGCAAATAAAGAACATGCTGGCATTGCAAATCAAAGTAAAGAAAATACTATTATACATTATTGTGCCCCAAAAAACAGCTTTGTCATGCGCATCTCCACTGAATCCTTTTGTTATAAGTCCAATAATAAAAGTAAGCACACCGATACCAATAAGCGCAAATGACCACGTCTTTAGTTTTGCAGGTATCTCAAAATGTTCTTTAATAGCTGCCATTATTTTTTTCCTTTATTATTACCTGTTTTAGAGGAATTAAATATAAAATTATTTTTTGTACTATCCTTTGCACCTGCAGCTGCAGGTGTTGCTTCAGCCTGCTTTAATTTAATGTATTGCACCACCATCCAGCGCTGCTTTCTGCTTAATTGCGAAGCATAACTTCCCATTAAATTTTTTCCATAAGTTGCTACATAAAACATTTGCCCTTCAGGCTCTGCTAAAATTCGAAGATCGCCTACGAAATTAGCAGGCTTGGCCGGAAACGGTCCATTGCCATCTTTATATAAAGGTCCATTGCCGTTTAATGCGGCTCCGTGGCATATTGCGCAATTCACTAAAAATAATCTTTCGGCTTCCTTTTTATTTATGGAATCAAGCGGAGGTAAAGGATCTATAATTTGTCTTGATGCTACATAATCAATAGTATCGCCCTGCTTATCTTTTTGTATAAGAAAAGGCAACTCTTCGCCACGCGCAATGGTTCCTGCAACCGGCATGTTGTTATAAAAAATTCCTTCTTTTGCAAGATTACTATGATCAGCATACGTTTCGTATGCGCGGCTATAACCCATGTCCGGCATATAAACTGCACCAGGACTGCGACGCACATCATCGCAACTTTGTAAGATGATAGTTACTATTGAAAAAAGAATAAATATTTTTTTAAACATACTTTCTGCCGGATTTTATGCAACCTCAATTGTTTTATCCATTATTAATTTTTGTTCTCTGTCATAAGTGCCAAGCCACCACCCTGATTCTGCTTCCTGCATCTCCACTTCCACTGCGCCAATACTTTTTAGATAGGCTGATAAGTCGTCAACATTTGTTTTGGCAGTGCATTCTATGACCATTACCATTAAATCATCTGTGGCGCGTTTATGAAAAACATGTTTTTTCACGAATGGTGACATTTGGCATAAATAGCAAAAAGTTAGCACCATTCCTACAGCGGAAAACAGTACGGTTAACTCAAAAGTAATCGGAATCCATGCAGGCAAATCAAAGTGTGGCTTTCCTCCATAATTCAAAGGCCAATCTGCATTAAATATCCAGCCGATTCCGCTTAAGGCCGTGATGGTTCCGGTGATTCCATAAATAAAACCGGCAGTATGAAGGCTTGTTTCGCGCAAACCTATTGCATGGTCTAAACCATGAATTGGAAATGGCGTATATACATCATGCAGCTTGTATCCTGCAGTGCGAATTTTTTTTACTGCAGGAAATAATACCGCTTCATCATCAAAACATCCAACAACAAATTTCTTTTTTGCCATATTTTTCAAATTCAAAAGCCAATTTTAATTTTGACTTTTTAATTTTTAATTTTATCAATGCGCGTACTCGTGCGCAAATTCTTCAACAGGCTCAGCTTCAAAACTTCCCATTTTATCTTTATAATTATCTCCCGTTTGTTTTAATACATGTTTTATTTCCGCTGTTGCAATTACAGGGAAATATTTTGCAAAAAGAAAGAAGCATGTAAAAAACAAGCCGAATGTACCGAGGTAAAACCCAATTTCCCACGGGGTGGGACTATAATAAGTTGACCATGAAGAAGGAAGATAATCACGATAAAGAGAGGTTACAATAATTACAAAACGTTCAAACCACATGCCCACATTTACAATAATGCTCATAAAAAAAGTAACAGTAAGATTTCTTCTCATTTTCCTAAACCAAAATATTTGCGGTGATAAAACATTGCAAGACATCATGCCATAATATGCCCAACCATAAGGGCTGAATAAATTTGCACGGCTATAAAAGAATGCATAACCTTCGTATTTGTTTTGGCTATAAAACGCCATGAATAATTCCGTTAAATAAGCACATCCAACAATTGACCCAGTGAGAACAATTACTTTATTCATTGCCTCAATGTGTCCAAGTGTAATATAATCTTCCAATGCAAAAACTTTTCTCACAACCAACAAAAGCGTTTGCACCATTGCAAAGCCTGAAAAAATTGCACCTGCCACAAAATATGGTGGAAATATAGTTGTATGCCAGCCAGGAACTACTGAAGTTGCAAAGTCAAAAGATACAATTGTATGCACTGATAATACAAGAGGCGTTGCCAAACCTGCAAGCACCAATGATAAAGACTCATGCCTTTGCCAATGTTTAGTTGAGCCGCTCCATCCAAAAGAAGCAATGCCATAAAGCAATTTTCGAAGCTTGGTTTTTGCCCTGTCACGTACCATCGCAAGGTCTGGCAGCAAACCTGAATACCAGAATAATAATGATACGGTGAAATAAGTAGAGATGGCAAATACATCCCAAAGTAATGGTGAATTAAAATTTATCCAAACAGGTCCACGCGTGTTTGGATATGGCATGATAAAAAATGCCAGCCATACACGACCCATATGCCAAATAGGAAATTGCCCGGCACACATCACCGCAAAAATTGTCATCGCTTCTGCGGCTCTGTTCACACCTGTTCTCCAACCTTGTCGAAATAATAATAAGATGGCTGAGATCAAAGTTCCGGCATGACCAATCCCAACCCACCAAACGAAATTTGTAATATCCCAGCCCCAGCCAACAGTTCTATTCAAATTCCATTGTCCTATTCCATAAGTGACATCTCTGTAAACACTGTAAATGCCAAAGCAAAGCAGCGCCACTGAAATATAAAAACCAATGTACCACAGCTTGCTTGGTTTTGCTTCTATCGGGCGACAAATATCTTCAGTAACCTGGTGATAATTTTTATCACCTGTTACCAAAGGCTCTCTCAGTTGAGATTCGTATCTTAATACTGACATGTCGTTTCTTTATTTAAAATTTCTCTCAGTAAATTTTTTTTTTTGATACCAGCATTTCCAATTCTATTTACCATCGTTGCGTCGCAATCCTTTCATCTTTCTGTCCGCTGCGCAGCTTATCCTTCCGTTTGCGTTAATTCATCCAAATTTCTAACTTTCGTTAAATAATTCACATTCGGCAAAACATGCAACTGCTCTAAAGAATGAAATAATCTTAAATGATTTTCTGCTCTTTCCTTTATCACTGCACTTTTACTATCATTTGCATTTCCAAAAACTATTGCATTTGCAGGGCAAGCTTGCTGACAAGCCGTTTGTACATCAGTATTATTTTCACTGGTGTTCAATGTCCTATTTTCTTTTTTAGCTTTTAATTTTGCTTCCTGCAAACGCTGTACGCAAAATGTACACTTTTCCATTACTCCACGACTGCGCACTACGACATCAGGATTTAAAACCATTCTCGTTAAATCATCATTCATATCAAACACAACGGGATCCAAAACACCGGTTACCTTTTGATCCTGGTTATCCGGAAAACTATCTGCTCCGGTGTAATCTGCCCAGTTAAAGCGTCTTACTTTAAACGGACAATTATTGGCGCAATAACGTGTGCCAATGCATCTGTTGTAAACCATTTGATTTAATCCTTCACTGCTATGCATTGTAGCACCAACAGGACAAACATTTTCGCATGGAGCATTATCACAATGCTGGCACATTAAAGGTTGAAAAACGACTTTCGGATTGTCACTATCTCCACTGTAATAACGATCAATCCTTATCCATGCCATATCATGAAAACGCAACACTTCGCTTTTACCAACAATGGATACATTGTTTTCCGCATAGCATGCCACCACGCACGCGCTGCAACCAGTACAAGTATTCAAGTCTACACTCATTCCCCAATGAATACCGGGCTTATCATAATATTTATAAATGGTTCCTTCTCTTTCATAATCTTTTAATCCACCAAAAGGAGCTAATTCTTTTTCTCTATCCTCTAAAACTTCTTCTGGCTTTTTCTTAAAATCTGCCAATGTCATTTCCTTCATCACTTCAGTGCGTGTGCCCTGTGATGTAGTATAAACGTTATGTGTTTGCGTGATAGCAACTTTGTAAGTATCGCCGGTAGGCTTATCAATCGTTACATTATAATTTTCAAAACTTATTGTATTGCCATTCATGTTCGCAAACATGAAAACATTTTGGCCCGAACCATCTGCAGCTTTACCGATCTTTGGTGTTCTGCCATAACCTACTGCAATACCTATAGTATTTTCTGCAATTCCCGGAAGGATAACTGCCGGTAAAAAAACTGTTTTTCCATTCGCAGAAACTTTCACAACTTTTCTATCCGGATGTACTTCGTAAGCATCTGCATCACCACCTTTATTAAGATCAATATCCAATAAAGTTTTTGCCATTGCAGGTGAAACAATTACATAATTATCCCATGTTGCTTTTGAAACCGGGTCAGGAGTTTCCTGCAACCAGGGATTGCTTGCACCATTGATGCCAATGGTTACTTTTTGATATAAAACCAATTCAGTGTTATTGCCTTTTGGCGCACTGCTTATAGTCGAAGAACTTGAAGCAATATTGGCGCTGTTGAAACTAACAGGGGCATTCGCCGCAGTCGTAACAGGATTTACCAAACCATTTTGTAAAGCTGTAAACCATGCAGCATCACCACCAGGAATTTTTGCTGCCCAAAACTGTTTTACAAAAGTTGTGTAATCAGTATTTGCTCCACTCCACATCAATAAACTATCCTGCCATTGTCTTGTTTTGAATAATGGATTGATAGTTGGCTGCATTAAAGAATAGTATCCCGTTTTTGGTTCTGCATCTCCCCAACTTTCAAGATAGTGATGATCGGGAATTGAGTATTTGCAAAGCTGTGTTGTTTCATCTGCTTTTGGAGAAAATGAGATCGTAACTTTCACTTTATTCAATGCACTTGTAAACTTTTTACTATCGAACCAAGAGTATGCAGGATTTGCTCCATGAATTAATAATGCACCAACGTTTCCTGCATTCATATCATCCACAAGCTTTGCAAAATCTGCATCAACACCTTGTTTATAATTAAGTGTTGTTGTCCAGTCAATCGTTTTTCCATTTGCACCAAGTGCTTCATTAATTGCGTTCACGAGCATTTGAACATTTGGATCATTGCTTCCGCAAACTACCAACGCTGCACCTTTATTATCGGTTAAAACTTTAGCAGCTTTTTGAATTCCGTCTTTCAATTTTTCATCGGCCACTCCATTAATGCCTTGTCCATTCACAGCATTCATCAAAGCCAGCACGACATTGCCTTGTTCTGATGGTCTGTGCAAATATTTTTCATCCGCATTAGATCCTGTTAAACTTAGCACACTTTCAAAATGAATGTGCTTAACCATTGTCGGATTATTTTCATTCACTTTTTTTCCGGAAGAATATTGTTTGGTAAACTCTATCGGGCTCAACCATGTTCCTAAAAAATCTGCACCAATACTTACAATAGCTTTTGCATTGTCAAAACGATAAGATGGAATTGCTCTTTTGCCATAGTTTGCCTCGTTTGCCAGCAACATTCCTGAAACAGAAACAGCATCATACATTACATGACGGCTGCCGGGATATTTTGCCAGAAATTGTGCAATGACTTGCAATGTGCTTGGAGAATTTATGGTGCTGGTTAACAAAACCAATGGCGCTGTACCTAAACCCGCAAGTGCATCTGCAACTGATTTATCAAAGGTTTCAAAAGTTACTTCATTATTGCTGATGGTTGGATAACGAAGACGTGCCAAATCATACAAATCTAAAACGGAAGCCTGTACACGAGCAGAAGTGCCGCCTTTTGTTATTGGAGATAAATCATTGCCTTCAATTTTTATGGGACGGCCATCGCGAACCTTTGCTATAACACTTACTGCGTCTCCATCCTGCACATAAGTTGTAGCATAATAATTTGCAACGCCCGGAACAATATCTTCTGGTTTATTGGTAAATGGAATTGATTTTCTTACAGGTATTTCGCAGCTTGCAGCAAGTGCTGCGGCTGCAGTGCTAAAGCCAAGATATTTTAAAAAATCTCTTCTCGGTGTTGGCGCAGATAATAAGCCGCTGTTTTCTTCTAACTCAAAAGGAAGTTCTTCTTTGAACTCATCTTTTGAATTTTGATGAAACGTTTCTGTGTTTTTTCTTTCACTAAAACTCTGCCAATACTTTTTATCACTCATATATTATAGTAGCCAATTTATAATTGACAATTTTCTAATAAAAATTAATAATGACATTTCTGACATTCAGTTCCGCCAATATTTTCAACCGTAACACTATCCATTTTTCCAGTCTTAATATCTTCATGAAACTTATTATAAATGCTATAAAAATTATTATCCTTGAAATTTACTTTTGTTGTGCGGTGACAATTGATGCACCAGCCCATACTTAATGGCGCAAACTGTTTTACTTCATCCATCTTTGGAATTTCTCCATGACAGGTTTGGCATTGCACCTTACCTGCAACTACGTGTTGTGAATGATTAAAATACACATGATCCGGTAAATTATGTATGCGCACCCATTGAATTGGTTTTGCTTTGCTCGGATCCCACGGCTGACCATAAGTAAAGCCGGCATATTGATATAATTTTTGTATTTCGTTTGTGCCATCAATTTCTTCACCTTCGCCGTTATAAATTTTTCCACCTTTATATTCATTGATTGCCATGTGGCAATTCATACAAATATTTATGGAAGGAATGGTTGCCTGCTTGCCCTGGTAAGTACCAATGTGGCAATACATACAATTTATTTGATTGATGCCTGCATGCACTTTATGAGAATAAAAAATGGGTTGTACAGGTTCATAATTTTGTGATCTGCCCAACCCGATCGCGCCTTCTGAAGTTAAATAACCACCCACTAAAAAAAGCACTACAATAATAATTGCGATATAAGTTTTATTTCTCCAAAAAGGAATTGGCTCGCCTGTGTGCAAACCTTCTTTTTCATCAGCAAGTTTTTTTAGATTACTGTTGATTTGAAGCAAGGTCATAGCAACAATCGCAAGTATTAAAGTAAGTATACCAAATAATAATGTATTGTCACTGCTGTTTGAAGTTTCTTCAGCAGGAGTTGCACCTCCGGCGTTAGGCTGAGATGCTTCTGCGGCAGTTGTTTTTATATAATTAAGAATAGCGTCAATATCCGCATCGGTAAGATTTGGAAAAGATGTCATCGTTATTTTATACTCACCGTACAAACTGTTTGTGTAAGGATCGCCGGTCGCTCTATATGCAGAACTGTTATGTATCCATGCATGCAGGTTTTTTGTGTTGTTATTCCATCTGTCCTGAACGCCCGCAAGCGCAGGACCTACAAGCCTTTTATTAACTGCATGGCAGGATGAACAATTGTTGGAAAACAACGTTTTTCCATCTTGTGAAAAAAGATTATTTGCAAAAGAACCAGCTAAAATAATTATCGCCGAAAAGGTTAGTTTAATTACGATTTTTTTGACGTTCCTCATATTCGCAATACTGTTGTTGGAATAGAATAATTCCTTTAATGCGGCAAAAATATGACACGATGTTGACAAAAGTGCTATGAATAAAAATTTTTTTCTTTGCTATTTTCTCTGTAAAACAACCCGAAAATATTTCATTATCAAAAGATTTTTTCAATAAAAAATAAGCATTTAAAAATATTTTGTTCTGAACTAAAAGATAAAGCAGCTTTGCAAACATCTTTTTATATTTTGCAAAATCCATCAAACAAAATACATATTGCCATTTTTGCTTCGGGCGCAGGAAGCAATGCAAAAAAAATAATAGAGTATTTTTCAAACCATGCGTTTATAAATATTGCATTAGTTGTTTGCAATAAAAAAAATGCAGGCGTTATTGATATTGCCAGTGAAAATAACGTTCCTGTTTTGTTGATTGAAAAAGAAAAATTTTTTTATGGTAATGCTTATCTCGACGATTTGCTTGCTGCAAAAATTGATGTGATTGTGCTTGCAGGTTTTCTCTGGAAAATTCCTTCAAAACTTATTGGTGCATTCAAAAATAAGATCATCAATATTCATCCTGCATTGCTGCCAAAGTACGGTGGCAAAGGAATGTACGGCAATGCTGTTCATGAATCTGTAATTGCTTCTGCAGAAAAAGAAAGTGGCATCACCATACATTTGGTAGATGAAATTTATGATCATGGAAAAATAATTTTTCAGGAAAAATGCGCTGTTTTTCCTACCGATACTTGTTCTGATTTAGAAAAAAAAATTCATGCATTGGAGCACAAATTTTATCCGCAAATAATTGAGCGTTTTATTCAGGATATTTATTCCAAATAATTTTATTTTCATTACAAAGAAAAATTTCATGTTAAATAGTTTTGATAAACTAAAACTTTACATGCTGCTTTGTAATATTACTTTTAGAATTAAAAAATTGTCATTTAAAAAAATTATTTTTTTAATACTTGCGCTTATTTTCATTAACCTGAAAATGTTATGCGCGCAACAAATTTTGTTGCATGGCTTGGTTGTTGATTTTTATAATCGACATCCTGTTGAAGCTGTTTCTGTTTTTTCTTCTTCCGGCAGAGTTGCAATTACTGATTCAACCGGAAAATATTTATTGCCTGTTTCAACTAAAGATTCTGTTTGGTTTTCTTATTTAGGAAAAAATACGCAGCGTTATCCTGTTGATACAATTAATAATTTTAGCGATTTTGAAATTGCTTTGCACATAGACAGCCATTGGCTTCCAACCGTTACAGTGCGCAATAAAAATTATTTGCTCGACTCGTTGCAAAACCGGCAGGATTATGCAAATGTTTTTAATTATAAAAAGCCGGGATTAAGTGTTGTAGAAAATCCTGCTTCATCTTATGTGAACGGCGGATTAACTGTCGGCTTTGATCTGGATGCAATTATTCAATCTTTTCAATTCAGAAAAAATAGAGAAATGCTTGCTTTTCAGCAAAGGCTTCTCGAAGAAGAACATGATAATTATATTAATCATCGCTTCAGTAAATTTTTTGTAAAACAACTAACACATTTGCAAAGTCCGCAGCTCGAAGATTTTATGAGTAAGTTCAAACCTTCGTATCAATTATTGCTGCAGTTAAATGATCTTGAGCTGGGTTATTATATTGAGCAATGCTACAAAATATATTCGCATCAAACACGGGAATAAAGATAATTTAGAATGGATAATGAGCTTTATTTTTATATGTAATCTGAAAATTTATTTTTAGGATATTTGTTTGCTTGCTTCAAAAAATAATTCATGAAAAAGATTATATTGATTCTATTTGCCTTTGCTTATTTCGTGACGCTTCGCGCGCAAAACTATACGAGCACAGATTCTACCCATGCTGACTCGGTGACCATACCGCATGCGGTGTTTTATGCTACATCTTCACAAAACCCTATGCCTATAAAGGTTACCAATTGCATTTATATGATGGAAAATAAGGTGATGATTATGAAGTCTGGTCACAGCCGGGCTCTTAAAATAAGTACTACTTTAAGTGATGGTTCGGTAGTAACACCTGACGGAAATATTATCAGCAAAAATGGAAAAGTTATTATGCTTACTAATGGACAATGTATTGACATGGATGGAAATATTGCTGAACTAAGAACGTCGAATATGTAAATTTTATTGGAGCCATTAAAGACTACAACAAAGCCGCCCAAAAATCTGAGCGGCTTTATAATTGACTAAATGATTTCTATCTATGGCGCTACCAGCCTGAAACCATTTCCATGAATATTTACGATCTCAATTTTATCATCATCTTTTAAATATTTGCGCAGCTTTGCAATATATACATCCATGCTTCTGCCGTTAAAATAGGTATCGCTGCCCCAGATTTTTTTTAATGCTCTTTCGCGAGTCAGCAAATCATTTTTATGTTCGGCAAGCATTTTCAGCAATTCATTTTCTTTTGGAGAAAGTGTTTGCATAGTACCGTCATGACTCAGTTCGCGCAGTTTGGGATTAAAATGGTATCTCCCCAAATCAAACTCCAGGTTTTCGCTTTCCCTGTTCATCTCTTCATTTCTTTTCAATATTGCTTTTATTTTCAGCAACAAAACTTCACTGTCAAAAGGCTTTGTTATATAATCATCAGCGCCGAGTTTGTATCCCTGAATGATATCATCTTTCATTGTTTTGGCGCTTAAGAAAAACAGCGGCACATCCGGATCAATGTCGCGAATCTCTTCGGCAAGTGTAAAGCCATCCATGTTCGGCATCATCACATCAAGCAAACAAATATCATATTTCTCGCGCTGAAATGCAGCAAGACCAAGCTTTCCGTCTCTTTCAAGTGTTACCTCATAATCATTCAGCTCTAAATAATTTTTAAAAACCATCCCGAGGTTCGTATCATCTTCACACAACAACACTTTGTATTTTTTTGCTTCCATAATAAAAAATTTTGAATTACAAAATAAAATAAATGATTTGCAAAGGAATGCAAACCTTCAGTATTTTTTTGTTAAAGCTATGTTCTCTTTGTTCAATGGATTACAAAAAACAGAAGTTTTCTAAAAGATTTTGTGTGAGAAGAATTCAAAGGCTACATGCCAAAATACCTTCAGGACTAAACTTTTTTATGCAATGATTTTGTTTGATGAAACTTTTATTGCAGGTCTGCTTTAAATGCTCCATTTGTTATCACTACTGTATTGCTGTTGGCATCGTAAGCATTGCCGCTGAAAGTTCCCGCAACGGTTTTTGCAATGGCATCATACGTAGTAACATGAATGGTTACAATCTGCGGAGCCGTTGCGTTTGCGGCATAAATAATATTACTGCTTGCCGTCAGCTCCAGTTGAAAGTTAGTACCTGCCTCTGTAGTTTGGTAAGTGCCCGTATCAAAAGTGCTTGTAGAAGTTTGCGCGGTAAGTCCAAAAGCCGTATCAGAGCCTGATGGAACTAAGCCTGCAACAATTAATTGTGTGCCGGTAGTTGTAACAACTTCAGCGCCAATGATTGGTCCGTAATAAGTGTGATTATTTGTAGTGAACTGCCAGGTATTATCAGCAAGGGTGCCTGTGCCACCGCCACCACCCAAACCTGTGCCGGTGCTGTCTTGTACATTTACCGTAAACATGCACGCAGTGCTATCAAATAAAACAGTAAAGGTTGTTGGAATATTAAGAATTGGTGTGCCGATAACTTTTAAATTAACGATATTAATACCTGTGGCTGAAAAAAATCCTGAGTCAGCAAACTCAAAACCATTTTGTATATCTGTATGAATGGAATAAGTTCCCGCAGCAGTTACGTTTACTTTTATCTGCACATAATTTGTATCTCCAGGCTGCACACCATCATAATAAGTGCCGTACACAGAATCCCCCAAACAATTGCCGGAACTATCCTGCAACACTCCTGTGGCATTTGTGGACACAGGTAATTCAAGGCTGTATTCTTTTTGACAGGCTGTAAAACCAATTGCAGTCAGAGCAATAATCAAAAAAATTATAAATGAGCGCTGCATAATTAATAGTTATAGATCATTTTTAAAAAACGAAAGTAAGTGAAGTAAATTGTACAATGATGTCACCTATTTTATTTCTCCTACCATATTTGCCGGTACCACCCATTCATCAAATTGTTCGGCAGTTACGTAACCTAAACTTACCGCCATTTCTTTTAAGGTCGTTCCTTCGGCATGTGCTTTTTGTGCAATTTCCGCAGCTTTGTAATATCCTATCTTAGTGTTGAGCGCAGTAACAAGCATTAAAGAATTATCAACATGCCGTTTAATATTTTCTTCAATAGGTTCAATGCCTACTGCACATTTATCGTTGAATGAAACACAAACATCCCCGATTAATCTTGCTGAATGTAGAAAATTGAAAATGATAACGGGTTTAAAAACATTCAATTCAAAATGGCCACTTGCTCCGCCGAAATTTATAGCAACATCATTACCAAAAATCTGCGTTGCCACCATCGTCATTGCTTCGCATTGCGTTGGATTTACTTTGCCCGGCATGATAGAAGATCCGGGCTCATTATCGGGAATAAAAATTTCACCAATACCTGCACGCGGACCTGAGGCAAGAAGACGAATGTCATTACCAATTTTCATCAAACTCGCAGCAACAGTTTTTAAAGCGCCATGCGATTCCACTACTGCATCATGCGCAGCAAGAGACTCAAATTTATTTTCAGCACTGATGAAAGGAAGACCTGTTAATTCTGCAATTTTCTTTGCTACTTTTTCTGCATAACCTTTCGGCGCATTAAGCCCTGTCCCAACTGCTGTGCCACCCAACGCGAGTTCAGAAAGATGCGCAAAAGAATTTTTAATGGCGCGCATTCCATGATCAAGCTGAGAGACATATCCAGAAAATTCCTGCCCAAGCGTGAGTGGCGTTGCATCCATCAAATGGGTGCGTCCTATCTTTACCACGCTCATAAATTTTAAAGATTTTGCCGCAAGTGTATCTCTTAATCTTTGTATGCCTGGCAAAGTAATTTCAACCAAAGCTTTGTACGCAGCAATGTGCATTGCTGTTGGAAAAGTATCGTTGGATGATTGTGATTTATTTACATCATCATTTGGTGCAAGTATTTTTTTTGCATCACTTAAACTTCCGCCATTCAAAACATGCGCCCGATTTGCAATCACTTCATTAACGTTCATGTTGCTTTGCGTGCCGCTGCCGGTTTGCCAAACCACTAATGGAAACTGGTCGTCAAGTTTTCCTTCAATTATTTCATCACAAACTTTTTCAATCAGCTCACATTTTTCCTGTGATAAAACACCGAGTTCAAGATTAGTAAGTGCTGCAGCTTTTTTCAGGTAAGCAAATGCCTTTATAATTTTTCTGGGCATGCGGTTCACATCTTCAGCGATCTTAAAATTATCAATCGAGCGTTGTGTTTGCGCGCCCCAATAAACATTTGCAGGCACTTTTACTTCGCCCATTGTATCTTTTTCTACACGGTATTCCATACATTATTTTAAAAGGCAAAAATAAGTGATTGCAGATTGTAGAAATAAGAGGATTTTTTGGTGACGAGCTGCAGAATATAAATGAAGCTTTGCTTGCGACGCTCCGTTCAGGGTTCTTCTTTCAATGGTACTTTTAAAAAAATTATATAAGCACTTATATAATTTGGAAAAGATCAGTCTTCATCAATAGAATTCGAAGTATATCTTTTAATGATGCCGCGGTCACTTTCACGAATGAAGGTAATTATCTCATCGCGTTCATCACTTGCAGGCAATTCTTCTTCAATATATTCAAGTGCCTGCGTAATGTTCATTCCTTTATTATAAATGAACCGGTAAATATCTATGATGTGATTTATTTGTTCTAATGAAAAACCACGCCTTTTTAAACCAACACTATTTACGCCACCATAACTTAATGGTGTGCGAACGGCTTTGATATAAGGCGGCACATCTTTGCCAACCAAACTTCCACCGCCGATATAAGCGTGTTGACCAATATGCACATATTGATGAATGGCACAAACGCCTGCGATCCACGCCCAGTCGTCCATTACAACATGCCCGGCCATTTGCGAGTTGTTACTCATAATGCAATTGTTTCCAATGATGCAATCGTGCGCAATATGGCTGTATGCCATGATGAGGCAATTGTTTCCAACCTTTGTTTTATACCTGTCTGTCGTGCCTCTGTGTATTGTTACAAACTCGCGGATCGTGGTATTATTGCCCACTTCAATATAAGTTTTTTCACCATTGAATTTTAAATCCTGCGGAATGGCAGAAAGAACTGCTCCCGGAAAAATGCGGCAATTTTTTCCAATGCGCGCACCTTCCATAATAGTAACATTACTGCCTATCCATGTGCCTTCTCCGATCTCGACATTATCGTGAATAACAGTGAAAGGATCAACTTTTACATTTTGTGCAAGTTTTGCATTAGGGTGAATATATGTGTGAGGATGTATCATTCAAATTACTTAACCATAACGTGCAAAAATAGAAATTAATATTTAATATTTTCTTAAAGCTCAGCCGGGTCTGGTCTGCGAACAATCTGTGCTGCAAGCGTTGCTTCGGTTGCTATTTTGCCGCCAACATAAACAGTGCCGCGCATTTCACAAATGCCTCTGCGTATGGGGGCAACTAATTCCATCTTTAATATCATTGTATCACCGGGACGAATCATCATTTTAAATTTGCAGTCATCTATCTTTAAAAAATACGTATCATATTTTCCTTCGGGGCTTGCATTAATGCAAAGAATACCACCCGTTTGCGCAAGCGCTTCTATTTGCAAAACACCCGGCATTACAGGGTTTCCGGGAAAATGTCCCTGGAAAAACCATTCATTAAAAGTGATGTGTTTTATACCTACAATTTTGGTATCTGTTAGTTCAATTATTTTATCAACAAATAAAAAGGGATAACGGTGCGGTAATGTTTTTTCTATTGCTTCAATATTATAGACCGGCGTTTGTGCGGGATTATATACCGGAACATTTTTTAATGCAATCTTATTCTTTTTGATGTATTGTTTTATCTTTTTTGCAAACTCAATATTAGTGCTGTGTCCGGGTCGGTTTGCAATTATTCTTGCTTTAATGGGATAGCCGATTAATGAAAGGTCACCAATAACATCAAGCAGTTTGTGTCTTGCAGGTTCATTGGGAAATCTAAGTTCAAGATTGTTGAGATATCCTTCAGTTTTAACTTCTACTTTGTCTCGTTTGAAAGCTTTTGCCAGCCTCGTCATTTCCTCAGCGTCAACTGGTTTATCAACAATAACAATTGCATTATTTATATCACCACCTTTTATCAAATCATTATCCAGTAAGGTTTCCAGCTCATGCAAAAAGCAAAATGTACGGCAAGGTGCAATTTCATTTTTGAATTCTGACATTGTTTTTAAGCCGGCATGTTGTGTTCCTAAAACAGGGCTATTAAAATCAATAAGTGTGGTTATTTGATAATTTATTGATGGCAGTGCAACCATTTCTACACGCTTCTCATCATCATAATAAAAAATATTTTCATCAATACTATACCAATTTTTTGTGGCTTCCTGCTCTACGATTCCACCTGCTTCTATCAACTCAACAAACGGCTCTGAGCTGCCGTCAATAATAGGAATTTCGGGACCATTTAATTCAATCAAAGTATTGTCAATGCCCATTCCTACAAGTGCTGCCAATAAATGCTCAACAGTAGCAATTTTTGCTTCGCCTTGCTGTAAAGTGGTTCCACGACTTGTATCTGTAACCAGATCGCAATCGGCTTTTATGATGGGTTTATTTTGAAGATCTGTTCGCTGAAATTGAATACCAAAGCCAGGATTAGCGGGTTTTAAAATCATATCAACAAGAATTCCTGTATGCAAGCCTGTGCCACTGATAGTGATTTCAGATGCAAGTGTATGTTGTTTATTCTCGTTGAAATTTTTGTCCATGTTTTAAATTAAATCAGCGAAGAGAAACCAACTTTTTAAAAAAAATATCCGCAAAAATAAGATTTGAAAAAGAATTGAAATTGAAAAAGAATTAAACACTAATTTTTTCGGAAATTAATTGTTGCACAAGTTTTTCCAGGTAAGCTAATCTCTTCTCTAATTCAGGCAGATTGCGGCTTACAGCTTGGCTGCGTAATGCGCTTGTGTATTCATAAGCTGGTGAACCGGTAACTGCAGCCTTTGGTGATTTGATAGATTTACTAACGCCACTTTGTGCATTTATTTTACTTCCATCAGCAATTTGAATATGACCCACAAGACCTGCCTGGCCGCCAATCATTACCTGGTTGCCAATTTTTGTGCTGCCGCTAATGCCGACCTGCGCAGCAATAACCGTATCAATTCCTATCTCAACATTATGCGCAATATGTGCGAGGTTGTCGAGTTTTGCGCCTCTTCTTATAATTGTAGAACCAATGGTAGCGCGGTCAATGGCAACATTGGTGCCTATTTCAACCAAATCCTCAATTATTACATTACCTATCTGCGGTACTTTTTTATAACTGCCATCCGCCTGCGGAGCAAAACCAAAGCCATCACCACCAATAACAGTTCCTGCGTGAATGATTACATTTTTTCCGATGATACAATCATGGTAAATTTTTACACCCGGATGAATGATTGAATTTTCATCAATCCTTACATTATTTCCGATAAAAGCGCCGGGAAATAATTTTACATTTTTTGCAATGCAAACATTTTCTCCAATAAAAACAAATGCACCAACATATACATCTTCTTCAATCTTTGCAGAGGCTGAAATATAACAGGGCTGCTGAATACCGCTTAAATTCACTGTTGACATCGCCTCATATTTTTGCAACAATAAAGTGAAAGCAGTATATGCATCGGGCACACGAATAAGCGTAGATGATACGCTCTTTTTTAACTCCAGAGAATTATTGATAATTACAACAGAAGCCTTTGTTGTGTAAAGAAATCCTTCGTATTTGGGATTTGCCAAAAATGCAAGCTGACCATTTTTTGCTTCTTCAATTTTGCCAAAAGATGTTACGCTTGCTGACGCATCGCCTTCAATTTCACCACCTATTATACTTGCTATTTGCGCTGCGCTGAATTGCATAATTAAATTATCACATTTTTTTGAGTAGTAAACTTGCAAAAAGTTTAAAAGGCATTAATCACTCAATTCGCAAATGTAAAATTTTTTTACGGGTGATGATATTGTTTGATGAATAAGCGCGTTATCAATATCTGCAATGTCTTGCACAGTTCCATCTTTAAATAAAATATTTATGCGCTCATCAACAGATTGATACATTGTAATTGAGGTTGCTCCGCTGAAAATAAAATAGGTTGCTTCGGTTTCTGTTAAGTTATTTTTTTGCATTAAAAATTTTCTTCTTTCCTGAATAATAATTTCATCAAATGGCTCTGATTGAATTTTGCATTTGTATAAATTTCTTTTTAAAATACTCCTGCATAAAGTTGATAAAACCATGTCAGGGTGCTTGCTCCAGCGTTTGATGGCATAAATTATATCAACATCGTCCAGGCTGCAAAATTGGGCAATCGTCGTATTATTTATTTCTATAAAATCCAATAGAAAAAAATAATCAAGGGCAGTATTTGTAATAATTTTTTTATCATCAGCATTAAATATTTCTCTTGCCCTTTCCATAATTTTCACCAGCATTTTTTCTGCAGACAAAACAGTTTTATGCAGATAAACCTGCCAGTACATTTGTCTTCGTGCAACTAAAAATTTTTCAACACTATAAATTCCTTTTTCTTCAATCATTAATTTTCCTTCATGCACAGTAAGCATTTTTAAAATGCGTCCGTAACCGATAACACCTTCGCTTACACCTGTATAAAAACTGTCGCGCGTGAGGTAATCCATTCTGTCCACATCAAGTTGTCCACTGATTAATTGTTGCAGAAAAAGTTTATCATAATTGCCCGTAAAAATTTTTATTGCAAGATCTAATTCACCATGAAATTCTTCATTCATTTTTTTCATAATGGCAATGCTCAAATCTTCATGATTAATATTGGGCAGCATGATGTTTTCAAGCGCGTGCGAAAAAGGTCCGTGACCAATATCATGCAGTAATATCGCGGCTTTCGAGGCAATTTCTTCTTCAAGTGTAATCTCAATATTTTTATTTTTCAATTCACTAATTGCAAGACACATGAGATGATATGCGCCAAGCGAATGATGCAAACGTGTGTGTGTTGCGCCGGGATAAACCAACTGTGCAAGCGCCATTTGATTGATGCGCCGCAAACGTTGATAATAAGGATGAGAAATAATTTTGAAAATAAGCGGATGAGATATTGTGACAAAACCATAAACAGGATCGTTGATGATCTTTTGTTTTTCTGCCATCTTGTTGCCGCTTTGTTAAATTAAAAGCGCAAAACTACAAAATGTAATGCGGCAATTTTAAAAAGAAGAGATTTGTATGAGTGGTGTTTTTTTTAAGCATCAAAAAAAAATAAAAAAATAAAATGGCTTTAGCAACGATACTCTGGGTTGATGATGAAATAGAAAGTTTGCAATCTCAAAAACTTTTTTTAGAATCAAAAGGTTATGAAGTACACACTCTTACAAATGGTTTTGAAGCAATTGATTTTGTAAAGGAAAATAATATTGATGTTGTTTTGCTTGATGAAACTATGCCTGGAATAACAGGACTTGAAACCTTGTCTAAAATAAAAGAGATACAACAGCGCGTTCCCATTGTTTTGATAACAAAAAATGAGACAGAAAATTTAATGGATGATGCAATCGGCAGCCAGATTGCCGATTATCTTATCAAGCCGGTTAATCCAAACCAGGTGCTTTTAAGTTTGAAAAAAATAATTGACAATAAACGTCTCGTTGCTGAAAAAACTACGACAGCATATCAACAGCAATTTCGCAATTTATTCATGGCGTTGAACAGTAATCCAAACCATAATGAGTGGATGGATATTTATAAAAAATTAGTGTACTGGGAACTTGAAATGGAAAAGAGCGACAGCCCTGAAATGCGCGAAGTTTTTCAAACGCAAAAACAGGAAGCAAACACTGAATTTTTTAAGTTTATCAGTAAAAATTATACATCATGGCTCGACCCTAAAACCATTGCTGCGCCTGTGATGAGCCATAATTTGATCAAGCGGAAAGTATTGCCTCACGTCGAAAAAGGAATACCAACATTTTTTATTTTGATTGATAATTTACGCTTCGATCAATGGAAAGCAATTCAACCAATTTTTGAAGATAGTTTTAGAATTTTAGAAGAAGAAACTTTTTATAGCATTTTACCAACAGCAACGCAATATTGCCGCAATGCAATTTTTGCAGGAATGCTTCCGGTTGATATAGAAAAACATTATTTGCAGGAATGGAAAAATGACGATGAAGAAGGTGGCAAAAATTTATTTGAAGAAGAATTTTTTAAAGGTCAGTTAAAGCGTTTAAAACGTGAAGACATTAAATATTCTTACACAAAAATCACACACAACAACGATGGGCAATTATTGATAAATAATATTCATAATTTACTCAACAACGATCTTAATATTATCATCTACAATTTTGTAGATATGATGAGCCATGCAAGAACTGAAATGGAAGTGTTGAAAGAATTGGCAGGCGATGAAACAAGCTACAGAAGCATCACAAAAAGTTGGTTTGAACATAGTCCTTTGCACCAGGCATTAAAAAAAATTGCTGATAAAAAAATCAATCTTGTTCTTGCAACTGATCATGGAAGTGTGCGCGTAAAAACGCCGCATCGTGTTATCGGTGATAAACAAACAACAACTAATCTTCGTTATAAACACGGACGAAATTTAAATTACGATGCAAAAGATGTGCTTGTCTTCAAAGAGCCGCGCAGCGCCGGTTTGCCGGTTCCAAATGTAAATTCATCTTTTATTTTTGCTAAAGAAGATGGCTTTTTGTGTTATCCAAACAATTACAATCATTACGTCAATTATTATAAAAATACTTTTCAGCATGGCGGCGTTAGTTTGGAAGAAATGATTGTGCCTGTTGTAAAAATGGTGAGTAAATCATAAAAAAATTCATACACATAAAACTTGATTTTACAGATAATAAGCATAAACAAAAAACGTTTGTTACCTTCGCTTCATAAAAATTTACATGGAATATAATACGGCAAGAAACCATTTGAGTATGCGCGAGTATGGAAGGCATATTCAAAAAATGGTAGAATATATATTAACGATTGAAGATACAGATAAGCGCCAGCAACAGGCGCAGGTGTTGATAGAATTGATGGGATTACTAAACCCACATTTGAAAAATGTTGAAGATTTCCGTCACATGCTTTGGGATCATCTTTTTTTCATCAGCAATTTTAAGCTCGATGTAAAAAGCCCCTATCCAATTCCTCAAAAGGAAACTTACAAAGCAAAACCGGATCCACTCCCTTATCCTAAAAGGCATCCAAAATTTTCTCATTTAGGAAAAAATATTGAGATCGTGATTGATAAGGCATTAAATGAAGCAGATCCTAAAAAGAAAGAAGGTTTTGCAAACTCAATTGCATATTACATGAAACTTGTTTATAGCAATTGGCATAAAGAGTTGGTGCATGATGATGGCATTCGCACTGAAATGAATGTGATAACAGGCGGCAAGCTTGAATTCAGCAACACACCATATATTAAACATCGTCCCGCTGTTATTGAATCAGATGAATATCCGCGAAACAATGGAGGGCGTAGAAATTTTGCGCGAAATAATAATTCGCGTGATAACAATAACAGAGGCAGCGGCGATAACAGAATCGGCAATGGTAATACACGCAACAACGCGCCTCGCGATAACAGAAATAATAATGGTAATCGTCCGCAGAATTTCAAAAAACGTTTTAAATAAATCTTTTATAATTTTCTAAAAGAGAAAATCAAATTATATTTATGAGCCAACTATCGGTTGGCTTTTTTATTTTCGTTACTTAATTTTTTAATTAAAATAAATGGCATCATTTGAAGTAAAGGGTGGCAAAAAATTACAGGGAGAAATAACTCCGCAGGGTGCAAAAAATGAAGCGCTGCAAATTATTTCTGCAGTGTTGCTAACGCCCGAAGAAGTAACGGTTACAAACATTCCAGACATTTTAGATGTTAATTTACTAATTGAATTATTAGCAGATATTGGTGTAAAAATAAATCGTGTTTCTCCTGACACTGTTATTTTTCAGGCAAATAATATTGATGAAGATTATCTCGCTTCAGAAACATTTCGCAAGAAAAGTGCACGTCTTCGTGGCAGCGTAATGATCGCCGGTCCTATGCTCGCGCGTTTAAAAAAAGCATATATTCCAAAACCCGGCGGTGACAAAATAGGAAGAAGAAGATTAGATACACATATTATTGGTTTTGAAAAATTGGGAGCAAAATTAGAATACAACAACGATCTATATTTTTATAAGCTTGTTGCACCAACTCTTCATGGCGCAAATATTTTGTTGGATGAACCATCTGTTACCGGCACTGCAAACATTGTGATGGCGGCGGTGCTGGCAAAGGGTTTCACTACAATTTATAACGCAGCCTGCGAGCCTTATGTGCAGCAACTTTGCCGCATGCTTAATAGAATGGGTGCTAAAATTTCCGGTGTCGGAAGTAATTTATTACTTATTGAAGGTGTTGATTTTTTGAGTGGTACGGAACACAAAATGCTTCCTGATATGATTGAAGTTGGAAGCTTTATCGGCCTTGCCGCAATGACACAAAGTGAGATCACTATAAAAAATGTGAGCTATGAAAATTTGGGAGTGATACCGGATAAGTTCAAACAACTTGGCATACAAATGGAGTTGCAGGGCGATGATATTTATATTCCATCACAAGACACATACGAAATTTATACACATCTTGATGGAGGCATTCTTACAATTTATGATCATCCCTGGCCTGGCTTTACTCCTGATTTATTAAGTATTGTTTTGGTGGTTGCAACACAGGCAATGGGCAGCGTGCTCATTCATCAAAAAATGTTTGAAAGCAGGTTGTTTTTTGTTGATAAATTAATAGACATGGGTGCGCAGATAATTCTCTGTGATCCGCACAGGGCAACGGTTATAGGGCTTGGACGAAAATACAAATTACGCGGCATTACCATGAGCAGTCCAGATATTCGTGCAGGTGTTGCGTTGTTGATAGCTGCCTTAAGTGCTGAAGGAAAAAGTGTTATACAAAACATAGAACAGATCGATCGCGGGTATCAATATATTGATGAACGATTAAAAAGTTTAGGTGCAGAAATAAACCGTATCTGAATTTTATTGAACGATGAAAACAAAACGACAAATTCTTTTATTTACTTCGGAAATGTGATTTACAAGAAATAAATATGAAAAATTTATTCTTAAATTTTTGCTTACTTCTAACAGTGAATCTTTCATTTGCGCAGCAAATAAATAATCGTCCTCAAACACCAAAACCACCTTATAGTTATAACTCCGATAGTGTTGAATATGACAATACTGATAAGACAATTCACTATGGCGCAACATTTACTTATCCAAAAACGGGCGGCCCATTTATTACGTTATTAATGATCACCGGAAGTGGCTTGCAGGATCGTGATGAAACTATTTTTAATCATAAACCATTTGCTGTAATTGCAGATTATCTTACAAAAAAAGGTTATGCTGTATTGCGCGTTGATGACAGGCAAAAAGGAAAATCTACCGGTGATGTGAACAATGCAACAAGTGAAGATTTTGCAAATGATGTACTGACAAGTTTTAATTATTTATTGCAAAGAAAAGAAGTCGATAAAAATAAAATCGGGTTAATTGGTCACAGCGAAGGTGGCTTTATTGCGCCGCTGGTTTATACTAAAAATCACCAGGTTGCTTTTATTATTTCTTTGGCAGGCACAGGTGTTTCAGGCGATAAAATTTTGTTGAAACAACAAACGGATCCTGTAAAAAATTTAATTAGTGAAGCATCCTTTAATGCATATTATACTTTAACAAAAAATACTTTACAAATAATTCATGATAATGCGACGCTTGATGATTCCATAATTTTAAATAAGATAAAAATATTGTATGCAGATTGGAAAAAGCCTTTGCCAGACAGCGTTTTAAAGCCTTTGCATGCAGACATTGCAACGCCGGAAATGTATGCAATGCAAATAAAGCAAGAGCTTATCCCATGGTTAAAATATTTTATTGCAACTGATCCTGCACAGTTTTGGGATAAAGTAAAATGTCCGGTACTTGCATTAAATGGTGAAAAAGATATTCAGGTTGATGCCAATGAAAATATACCAGCAATAAAAGCAGCGTTAGAAAAAGCAGGCAATAAAAATATAACAGCTAAAATATTTCCCGGTCTTAATCATTTATTCCAGCATTGCATAACATGCACCGTGCAGGAGTATGGAGAAATAGAAGAAACTGTTGCTCCTGAAGCTTTGCAGGAAATTGGCAACTGGCTTGATAATAATATAAAAAAATAAGCTTGTTTGCTAAATGAATTATCTCGCGCATGCATATTTATCATTCGGTGAACCAAAGATTTTAGTTGGAAATATGATCAGTGATTTTGTAAAAGGAAAGAAAAAGTTTTCATATGAAAACGATATTTTAAGAGGAATAAATCTTCACCGTGCAACAGACAATTTTACTGATAAAAATGCTTTTGTGAAACAGGCTGCAAAACCATTCAAACCTTTCGTGGGCTTATATTCCGGAGCATTTGTTGATATTGTTTTTGATCATTTTTTAGCGCTGGATGAAAATGAATTAAGTAAAATAGAATTGCTTGATTTTTCCGAAAGAACTTATCAAACCTTGTTTACGTTTGAAAGTATTTTGCCTGAGAAGTTTGCGCAGATGTTACAATATATGAGTAGCCAGAATTGGTTGTTTAATTATCGTAATAAAGAAGGAATAAAAAATAGCTTTGAGGGATTAAAACGTCGTGCAAAATATCTTCACAACACAAATGAAGCCTATGAGATTTTTGAAAAACAATATAATTTTTTGCAAACCTGCTATGCAAATTTTTTCCCTTTATTAAAAGATTTTGCGTTTCAGCAGATCAACCTTTCAAGCAACTGAAATTCTATCTAAATTGTAGATTGATAAAAAACTATGTGCGGTATCGCCGGAATTATTTCGCTACATAAAGCTTTTATTCAACCATATCGGTTGAAAGCAATGGCTGATGCATTAAAACATCGCGGACCTGATGGCGAAGAGCTTTGGCTTGAAGATGAGGCTGGTGTTGGCTTTGCGCATTGCAGGTTATCAATCATTGATCTTAGTGAAAAAGCAAAACAGCCTTTTCAATATTTACATTTCACCATAATTTTTAATGGAGAGATCTATAATTATATAGAATTGCGAAATGAATTAAAACAAAAAGGGTATTCATTTTATTCAAATTCTGATACTGAAATTATTCCAGCGGCTTATGATTATTGGGGCAAAGATTGTTTAAATCATTTCGATGGCATGTTTGCTTTTGCTCTATTTGATAAAAAGCAGAACGAGGTTTTTATTGCCCGCGACAGATTCGGTGAAAAGCCTTTGTATTATTATGCAGACTATAAAGATCGGGGTAGGTTTGAAGAATTTTTATTTGCAAGTGAAATGAAGGCTTTGTGGAAAACCGGTGTTGCAAAGCATTTGAGCGGAATGATGTTGCTTAATTTTCTAACACTTGGCTATGTTCAAAATCCTTTAAAAAAGTCGGAAACATTTTATACAAATATTTTATCGCTGCCACCGGGATACTATTTAACTGTTTTTCCAAAGCAAGGAAAAGTGCGTATGAAGAAATGGTATAACCCTTCAATGATCAATATTCAATCGTCAATAGACGATGCATCAAATCAATTTCGCGAATTATTTTTCTCTTCTGTTGATAAAAGATTACGTAGTGATGTAAGTATTGGAACAAGCCTTAGCGGCGGCATTGACAGCTCATCAATTGTTGCTGCGATTGATGTGTTGAAGAATAAAAAGGAAATAAATTCCAATTGGAAGAATGTTGCTTTTACTGCAATATTTCCCGGTTTTGAAAAAGATGAATCACGGCAAAGCAAATTAGTTGCAGATTATTTTGGCATTAAACAATTTACAATCGAGCCAAATGAAAGCGACTGTTTAAAATATTTTGATGAACTGATGTATCACCAGGAAGAACCAATCCAAAGCAGCAGCGTACTAACACAATTCATGATTTATAAACTTGCAAAAGAAAATAATATAATTGTGCTTTTGGATGGTCAGGGCGCAGATGAAATTTTAGGAGGTTATAAAAAATATGCACCTTGGTTTTTACAACAATTATTTTTGACTGATAAGAAAAATTTTTTCCATGAAAAAAAATTATTGAAAGAAAATAATTTGTTAGAAACCTGGAATGTAAAAAATTATGCTGCAGCTTACTTTCCTTTGAAAGCCTCGCTGCAACTGCAACAGCGGGCAGTAAAACAACAAAATTTAAACGATTTTTTAAACAAAGATTTTTTAAACCAGTATCAAAATAAAGATACTTTGCAAAAGCCTGTTGTAAAAAATTTAGAAGACATTTTATATTATAACACATTTCATATTGGTTTGGAGGAATTGCTAAGATATGCTGATAGAAATTCGATGGCTCATTCGCGAGAAGTGCGGTTGCCTTTCTTAAATCATCAGTTGGTTGAATTTATTTTTTCATTATCATCTTCATTTAAAATAAAAAATGGTTTTACAAAATGGCTATTGCGAGAAAGCATGTCTGATTTTTTGCCTCCAGAAGTTGCATGGCAAAAAGATAAAACGGGTTATGAACCTCCGCAAAAAAAATGGATGCAGCAAAAACAAATACAGGACCTAATTTATGAAAGCCGAAAAAAATTAATAAGCGAAAAAGTTTTGGCTAAATCTACAGAATCCTTTGATATCAAGGCTTTGGGCGCACATGAAGCAAATAATATGGATTGGAGAATTTTATCTGCAGCTGCCATCTTCTGATAAATGTTTCATATTTGCAAACGAAGTGCTTTCATAAAAAGACTTTTGAATATTGCTAAATAGAAGCAATTAGTTGAACGGTGCCAACGCGACAAAAGCTTAATGATTTGGAAAGAGCTTGGCTCAAAAAAAAATTTTAAAATTATTAAGTAATAATAAATTAATGAAAATAAATACAAAAATTATTCGTGCAGGTGCAGAGCCCGACGCATCGACAGGAGCCATTATGACTCCGATTTATCAAACCTCTACTTATGTTCAATCAGCGCCTGACGTGCACAAAGGTTACGATTACTCACGAGCCGCAAACCCGACAAGGACAGCACTTGAGAAGGCAATGGCTGATATTGAAAATGGAAAATTTGGATTGGTTTTCAGTAGTGGTATGGCGGCTACGGATTCGCTTTTGAAATTGTTGAAGCAAGGAGATGAAGTGATCGCAGGCAATGATATGTATGGCGGCACTTATCGTTTGTTTACAAAGGTGTTTGAAAAATTTGGATTGAAATTTCACTTTGTTGACATGACGAATATTGAAAATATTAAGGCGAAAATTAATGATAAAACAAAATTGATCTGGGCAGAAACACCAACAAATCCTTTGATTAACATCACTGATATTGCTGCTGTTGTTGCGCTTGCGAAACCAAATAAAATTTTAGTATGTGTTGATAACACTTTTGCTTCGCCTTATCTGCAAAATCCGCTGGACCTTGGTGCAGATATTTCTATGCATTCTTCTACAAAATATTTGGGTGGTCACAGCGATGTAATCCAGGGAGCGCTTGTAATGAATGATGAAAATTTGCGTGAGCAACTTCACTTCATACAAAAAAGTTGTGGCGCTGTTCCTGGTCCGCAAGATTGTTTTTTAGTGTTGCGCGGTATAAAAACTTTGCATGTAAGAATGCAAAGACATTGTGAGAATGGAGAAAAAGTTGCGCGGTATTTAAGAACTAATCCGAAGGTTAAAACTGTTTACTGGTGTGGGTTTGATGATCATCCCGGATATATTGTTGCAAAAAAACAAATGCGCGGTTTTGGTGGAATGATAAGTTTTGAATTAAAAGATGAAGGAGCAGAAGCAACGAAAAAAATACTGATGTCAACAAAAGTTTTTTCTCTTGCTGAAAGTTTGGGTGGCGTTGAAAGTTTGATAAATCATCCTGCAACGATGACACACGCTTCCATTCCGCGTGAAGAAAGAATAAAAAATGGTTTGAGCGATTCATTGATAAGATTGAGTGTTGGTATTGAAGATGCCGACGATTTGATTGAAGATTTGAAACAGGCGATCGGATAAATATAAATGAAACCAACGGATCAAAAACTAAAATATTTTCTTGATGCTAAAGTCATTGAATATAATCAACCTTCTTTCATAAACGCTGATCCTGTCTGCATTCCACATCTTTTTTCAAAGAAACAAGATATTGAAATTGCTGCTTTTTTTGCAGCAATTTTTGCATGGGGAAACCGGACAACAATCATTAACAAGAGTAAGGAACTTATGCAATTAATGGATAATGCGCCGTATGATTTTTGCATAAATATTGATCTTAAAAAACTGGAAAACTTATTGAAGTTTAAACACCGCACTTTTAATGCAACTGACCTTTTATACTTTGTTGAATTTTTAAAATTTCATTATTCTACTTACGATTCTTTGGAAAATGCATTTACAAAATCGATGAATATACATGATGAGAATACTGAAAATGCGCTCAATGGCTTTCACCATTATTTTTTTTCTTTGAATGAAGTGCCTGCAAGAACAAAGAAACATATTGCAGCGCCTTTCCGAAAATCGAACTGCAAAAGGCTGAATATGTTTTTAAGATGGATGGTGCGCAAAGACAATGCTGGCGTGGATTTTGGAATATGGAACAAAATAAAACCTGCTCAATTAATTTGCCCTGTTGATGTGCATGTAGCAAGAGTTGCAAAGAGATTAAATATTTTGCAGCGCAAACAAATTGATTGGCAGGCGGCAATTGAATTGACAAATTGTTTGAAAATCCTCGATGCAAACGATCCTGTGAAATATGATTTTGCTTTATTTGGTTTAGGTGCAATAGAAAAATATTATTGACAAAAAAAATTGCAACATGCAACTCACCGAACTTATTGCGCAACATGTGGTCGAAGCATTTGAAGGAGTGAACTGGACTGAAGTTGATTTAAAAAATGTGCTTGAAAATGTTTCTTTTGAACAAGCAACAACTTTGACAAATGCTTCGCCGAATACAATTGCTGCAATTGTTTATCATTTATATTTTTATAATGAAGAAATGACTTCCCGCGCAAAGGGAATTCGCAGGGATGTCAATAACAGCAATGGTTTCGACATGCCTGAAATAAAAAATCAAAATGAATGGAAAGCATTAAAAGGAAAAATGTTTGAATCAGCAAAACGATTAGCTGACACAATAAAAGATTTTCCTGAAGAGAAATTATTCGAACCAATTCTTGAAGGTTATGGGACAGCTTATAAAAATTTTCATGGTACAGCGGAGCATGTGCATTATCATTTAGGACAAATTTTTATTTTAAAAAATGTTGTGAGAAATGGAAGTAAATAATTGTGGAGGAATTGAAATTAAATTGAAAAATGGTGAATAGAAAAGAAGACGTACAAGAGTGCGACGCAACGATGTTTAATATGTATTCTTCAGCTTGGCTCAAAAAAATTTCTTCTATTTTTACTTCTAAAATTTAAAGATGAAACTTGTTTCTTATTTGAATGACGGACATGATCAGCTTGCAATTTTGGTTGATGGGTTTTTATATGACACGGATTTTATTCATCCGGATCTTCCTCAAAGCATGAATTTATTTTTGCATTATTGGAGTGATGTTATGCCTGCGGCTTTGGCTTGTGATGCCGCGATAAAAGACGGTCGTATCTCAAAAGAAAAAGGCTTTCCGGTAAGTGATGTAAAATTATTATCGCCCGTGCCGATGCCCACAAGTTGCAGAGATGCTTATGCGTTTCGCCAACATGTTGCGGCTGCACGAGGAAACCGGAAAGTGCCTATGATTGCTGAGTTTGATGCGTTTCCGGTTTTTTATTTTACTAATCACAACAGTATTCAGGGCGCCGGTGAAATAAAATGTATGCCCGATCATTTTGAAAAATTAGACTTTGAATTAGAGGCTGCAATTTTAATTTGCAAACATGGAAGAAATATAAAAGCTGAAGAGGCTGATGCATATATTGGCGGCATGATGATAATGAATGATATGAGTGCGAGAACTTTGCAAATGGAAGAAATGCTTTTGAATCTTGGTCCTGCAAAGGGAAAAGATTTCTCAACAGTGCTTGGTCCCTGTTTGGTAACAGTTGGTGAGCTGGAAAGTTTTGTAGTTCCTTGCAAAGAAAATCATGTCGGTAAAAGTTGGAATCTTAAAATGACTTGTAAAGTAAATGGTGTGCAAGTAAGTGAAGGAAATTTGAGTGACATGGATTGGACGTTTGCAGAAATTATTGAGCGAGCATCTTACGGCGTTGATTTGCACGCAGGTGATATTATCGGCAGCGGAACTGTTGGTACAGGCTGCTTTCTTGAACTGAACGGCACAGCCAAACTAATTGATGAAAATTATACAGAACAATGGCTGAAAGAAAATGATACAGTGGAAATGGAAATAGAAAATATTGGTGCGTTAAGCAATATCATAGTTAAAGAAGACAGCGATTTTTCTTTGCTTAAGAAAAAGAAAAATGTTCAGGTTGATTAGGAAATTATGAGACTTTTTTAAGCTCTTTCCACCTTGTTGTATACCTTGAAGAAATATGTTCCTGTCGCATTTTCCAGTTTCGTTTTGTTCCGGAAGAAGCAAATTTTAAAACATCATTTCGCTGACTAAAATTTATATTGTCAATCATGCTCATCAGCATGCGGCTGCTATTTTGTGCAGGCGAAACAAATAAATTTCCCTGAATAGTGGTGTCAGGTGTGAGCCCGCTTAATATAACTCCGGCTTTTTTATATAATCTTCCTTCCTGAAAAATTTCTTCTGCAAGTTGCACTGCAGGTTTAATTAATTCGTTTGTAACGGATGTGGCATGTGGTAAAACCATTGAGCGGCTTGCAGTGCTTCCATGAGAAAAATGCTCATTTTCCTTTTTAGCTTTGCCATCTTTGTACACAGCAAAAACATTCACAACATTCGCAGCACTTTGCTGTCTCCTTAACTTTTCTGCACCTCTTGAAACATACGTAGCGACTGCTTCTTTAATGCTATCAAGTGTTGTTACCGGCTTGCCAAACATGCGCGTTGTTGCAATCATTTTCTTTTCATCGAGCTCTTCATTCATTTCTAAAACGGGTTCACCGCGCAACTCTTTTAATAAACGCATTCCTACTACGCCGCCAAAATTTTTACGCATCCATTCCTGCGGCATATTACTTAATTGATACGCATCAAAAATGCCGAAGGTGTTTAATTTTGCAGCAAACTTATTTCCAACTCCCCAAACATCTTTCACCGGCGTTCTGCTTAATGCTTCATTTATTTTTTCAGCAGTATTAATAACCATTATACAACTTGATTCTTTCTTATCTTTTTTTGCGAGCCTGTTTGCCACTTTTGATAAAACTTTTGTGGGAGCAACACCAATAGAAACAGCAACGCCCGTCCATTGTTCTGCGGTTTGTTTTATATTTTTTGCAAGTTCATTTAAATCTTTTTTTTCAAACTGATCAAGATTTAAAAAACATTCATCAACGGAATATACTTCCACATTTTCTTTACCGATCATTTGGCGCAATGTTTCCATTACCCGCCAACTCATATCTCCATACAAATTATAGTTGGATGAAAATGCAGTGACATGATGTTTTTCAAAATCGTCTTGCAATAAAAAATAAGGAGTGGTCATATTTACACCAAGCAATTTTGCCTCATCACTGATAGAAATAACACATCCGTCGTTGTTGCTTAAAACCACGACTGGCTTGCCTTCCAGCTCAGGCTTGAATACCCGTTCGCAGGAACAATAAAAGCTGTTGCAATCAACAATTGCGCGCATAAATTGATAGCCAGTTCATTCAATATTTGAAATGAATGGACATCAAATCTACAACTTCTGAAAATAATTTCTTAGTTAGAAAGAAAGTGTTGCCTTCTTTTCAAAACTTATATTTTCGAAAAGTTCTCCGTTTAAAAATAAACGCAGGTAATAATTTCCTTCAGCCATTTGGCTCATCCGAAGCTGAACCTGGCTGCCGAAAAATCTTCCTTTTCTTACAGGCTTTTCATCCTGCGAAAGAATAGAATAATCGAAATAAATGTTTTGATTTAAAAAAGACGTGTCGGAAATTTCTACTACAAGAAAATCGTACACCATTTTTGTGATGTTGGCAAAAGGCTGTTTCATGATAATTGGATATTGGATTTTAAAAGTAGAATTTTTCAGTATCACTTCATCAACCTTCTCAAAAAAACAGCTTAATAATTGATTAAATTAATTTAGTTCTTCTTGTTTACACTTAAATATTGCTGCAAACTTTTTACATAATCTTCAAATGCTTTTACGCCAACCTTTGTGATCTTACAGGTAGTGTTTGGATAATTATCTTTAAATTCTTTTATCACTTCAATATAACCTGCATCTTTCAACTTTTGTATTTGCACAGAAAGGTTGCCTGCAGTGGCATTTGTTTTTTCTTTTATAAAAATAAAATCAGCATTCTTTACACTGATAAGAATGCTCATTACTGCAAGGCGCAATTGAGAATGTAATATGGGATCAAGTTCATTAAACATGTATCTCTTCTATATAGAAATATTATTGGCAAAGAGCAAGCTGTGCTTCTGTTTGTTTTTCTCCCCAATTTGGATACAAAGGTTTTGGCTGTGCCGTTTTATATAAAGCAACTGCTTTTTCAAAAACAGGTTTTGCTTTGTCTTTTCCGCCGCCATATTGTTCAGGTGTATTAAACAAACTCATACCCTGCAAATAATACAATCTTGGATTTGTCGGATCAAGCTGCATTGCTGTTTGCAAATCTGTAGCAGCTTCAGTGCCATACGTCATATAGCGGTTTTGCGGGTCAACAAGCATTTGCTGTGTTGCAGCCATATTGCGGATCGCATAGATTTCAGCTTTATCTGCAGGTAATGTTGTGTTTGCTTCAGCCTTATCACAATAACTTTTTATTTTATCACTGTTTGCATCTTTATCAATATTATTATCCATCCACCCTGCAGTTGACAATGCAAGACCAGCATAATAATAAGGAAGCCATTGTGTTTTTTCTGCATCGCCAATACGGGCAAATGCATCAGAAAGACTAATATAATCTGCAGTTGTTTTTACACTGTCAAACATGGAAAGTTTTTGCTGCATTGTGGCAGCGTATTTATCGCTTTGCGCATGTGTGTTTATCACTGCAATTAATGCGACTGCTAAAAGAATTTTTTTCATGTGATGATTTTTTTAATTGATGATAGAAATTTATTATTGAAAATTGCTGAGATTGGTTTCGTTCTGCAACTTGATGTATTCATCTTCTGCAGAAAAGATCATGTTGCTTTGATATGCGTCAAAATATTGAAGTGCGAGTCCTAAACCCCATCCAAGCATTGGCCATTTTGGCCAGAAATAACTGAACGGACCTGTCGAGAAAAACCAAATGCCAATAAGAAAAGCATTTATTACAAAATAAAGAAAGCATGTTTGTTTGAAAGCTGCTCTTTTCTTTGCAGTCTTCCAGAGAATCTCTTCGCGTTGTTGAGTAATCATGATTATATTTTTAAGATGAGAAAATATGTATTAAAAATTTTTGTTTGATTTTTTCTTCAACTTTTCAAATTCTTTTTCTTCTGAAAAAACTCCATTGCCCAGATAAGCATCAACAAATTGAAAAAGAATTCCCAAGCCCCAACCAGCCATCGGCCACATTGGCCAGAAGTATGAGTTTGGTCCGGTAGTTATATACCAAAGCCCAACAAGAAATGCGTTGATGCCAAGATAAATTGTAGCAGACACTTTAAATGCTGAACGCTTCTTTGCCACTTTCCATAAATTATCATCCTGTACTTTGTTCAACACTTTGCCGATCAGTTTCAGGCTTTCCTGCGGTGTCATTTCTTCTTCATTTTGTTTTATATCATCCATAAAAGTTGTTTTGTTTAAAGAAAAATTTAATTACAAATTATTGTTGATCGCATCTTGTGTTCTGTCAACGCCCCAACTTAGAAATACGCCGATAAAATAAAATCTTGTGGCTGGTGGCGTAATGGCAACTTTATTTTCTCCGTTCAATGAGTAATTATATCCGTAAATATTATTACTGCCCAGAACATTTGTTACAGAACCTACGAGCACCCAAAACACGCGTGCATTGGGCTTTCCAACACTTGGCACATAATTTACGCTGAAGCCAAGACTGTTGTAGTCTTTGGTTTGTCCATTATCGTCGATAATATATTTGTTGCTTCTATTGTTGTATAAAAAATCATAATAAGGTCTGCCGGTTGCATAACTATAAGTAAAGTTGAAACCTGTTTTTATTTTAGTAATAAATCTTTTTACTACAAGAGAAGCTGTATTTTTTGCTGCGAAATCAGGTGTTATTTCATACGGATAATTAAGAAAATTTCTTTTTGTATGGAGATAAGAATAGCTGATCCAATAATCTAAATTTTTAAATGTTTTTTTATCACGCCAAAATAATTCAATTCCTTTTGCATAACCGCTTCCTGCATTATTATATAAAGCATAGTTATAACTTAAAGGCACTGTTTTAATCAGATCATCATATTTTTTATAAAATGCTTCCACACGAAAAATTCTATCCTTAACTATTTTCTGATAATTGATAATATAATGTGTTGCCTGTATGTAGTTAAGATTTGTTGTGTAAAGCAATTGCTGCAATTCAGGTTTTTGATAAAATATTCCATACGCTGCAGAAATTTGTGCACCTGTTCCAACTTTATAAGCCAACGAAATACGTGGTGCGATGTCTGATTTATTTATGATGGTAGAATGCTCAAACCTAAGCCCCACTTCGGCTGCAAGCTCATTGCTAAAATGCACATCACCTTCTGCAAACACTGCATTATAATTATCTATGAGCTTTGATGTGGTATCATTATAAATGTATTTATCATTCGAATACCAATATTCGCTTCCAAAACGAACAGAACTTATGCCGCCTAATTTTTTTTCAAAGACTGCTTTTATTTGTGCCAATTGCTGCTTGCTGTCCAGCACAAAATCTTTGCTGTAAAACCATGGCGCTGTTGGAAAATAAACATTTTGATTTTGTGAATTTTGTAAAGTGGTAGTAAGATTATCGAGGTTGGTACTGTAGCTTGAACCAAGATTCATTTTCCATCCATCTCCTAAATTTTCGCGCCAGCTTAAATTATTATACCAATCATGATTTGTCAATGCGTATGCATCTTTCATTGGCAAACTGTCAACGTCTTGTCTTCTCAAACCAAGATTGCTGTAATCAAAAGTTGTATAATATTTTATCATGCCACCGTTTTTAGTTTTAATGCGAAAATTGGCATCTGCTGTATGAAATTCCGGCACTTTAAAATAATCAACAGATTGTTTTACTGCGTCAAAATATAAACTCACATTAATGTAATCATAATCAAATCCATAAGAAAAATTTTTATTTTTTGCAAGTTGTTGTGTGCCGGTACCAACAAGCAATGGAGAAAATGAAGCGCTGACTTCTGACTTCTCAGGCAGATCAATTGACTCAAGTAACAATGCCGAAGACAAAGCCTGTCCGTACAAAGCAGAATATCCGCCTGTTGTAAAAACTGTTCCTTTAAATAAAAATGGAGAAAAACGTCCGCGTGTTGCGAGGTCCGGAATGCTTGTGAAGTAAGGATTATTTACGAGTGTGCCATCAATAAATTGTTTTGTTTCATAGCCCTCTCCACCACGAACAAACAAACCTTCCTGCTCGCCAATTTGCTGTGCGCCAGGTAAAGTTTTTAATGCAGAAGTAATATCGGCATTGCCTCCGCCAACTGTTGCGACATCTATTGCATTCAAAACTACGGTTGCCCTTTTTGTGTCACCTGCTGCAAACGCGCCGGCAGTAACAGTTACAGCTTTTAGTTCGTCTAATTTTTCTTTAAGTGAAAGATCAATTACTATTGGTTCTTTTTGGATGTCTATTTTTTGATCAATTATTTTAAACCCATCAGTTGATATTTCAAGAATATGTATTCCCTTTTCAGAAGTTATAAAAGAAAAATTTCCTGCTGAATCAGCCGTTGCACCATCGTACGTATTAAGTAAAGTAACGCTGGCGCCAATTGCAGGCTTGCCTTTATTATCTTTTATTTTGCCGCTAATTTTTATCTGTGCATGCAGCGATGCTGAAATGATAAAAAGAAAAACAACAATAAAATTTTTCATGCCTTAAATAGTTTCAAAACACAAACATAGAGTAGTTTATTTTATAAACCAAATTATTTTTTGAATTGAATTTTAAAAATCTTATTCTGAAAATAAGTTTGGAAAATGAAGATATTCACTGCAAGTCCCAATGCTCGGGAATTCAGATTCATCCCAAATAAAAAAGCCCCGAAACATCGAGGCTTGATCTTTAAAAATAGAAATTATTTATACTGAGGAATTATTCCTTTAGCCAGCTCAACCATTTTTTTAATTCCATCATCCGGCAAATTTCCTTTTTTAAATTCAGCTAAAATATCCGGATATTTATTTTGCATTTCCAACAAAAAATGTTCTTCAAAAGCTTTCACTTTTTTTACTGCCACATCACGTATCAAACCTTGCGTTCCAAGATAAATAATCGCTACTTGCTTTTCAACAGCCATCGGTGAATATTGTGCCTGCTTTAATATTTCAACATTGCGCGCGCCTTTATCAATAACAAGTTTTGTAGCAGCATCAAGGTCTCCACCGAATTTAGAAAATGCTTCCATTTCACGATACAATGCCTGGTCAAGTTTTAATGTTCCTGCGACTTTTTTCATTGACTTAATCTGCGCATTGCCACCAACACGACTTACAGAAATACCCACATTAATTGCGGGACGAATACCTGAATTAAACAGATTGCCTTCTAAAAATATTTGACCATCTGTAATAGAAATCACATTTGTAGGAATGTATGCAGATACATCGCCAGCTTGCGTTTCAATGATTGGTAACGCAGTTAAACTGCCACCACCTTTTGCAAGATGTTTTATAGATTCAGGAAGATCGTTCATGTTTCTGGCCACATCATTATTAGAAATAATTTTTGCAGCACGTTCAAGCAAACGACTATGTAAATAAAATACATCACCGGGATATGCTTCTCTTCCCGGAGGGCGACGAAGCAACAAAGAAACTTCGCGATAAGCAACTGCTTGCTTTGAAAGATCATCATAAATAATTAACGCAGGTCTTCCGGTATCCCGAAAAAATTCTCCGATTGCTGCGCCTGCAAATGGTGCATAAAATTGTAATGGTGCAGGATCGCTTGCACTTGCCGCTACAATTGTTGTATAAACCAAAGCGCCATTATCCTGCAGCGTTTTCATTACACCTGCAATGGTCGATGCTTTTTGTCCTATCGCAACATAAATACAATATACCGGCTTGCCTATTTCGTAAAATTCTTTTTGGTTAATTATTGTATCAATGCAAATTGCACTTTTGCCTGTTTGCCTGTCACCAATTACAAGCTCTCTTTGTCCACGACCAATCGGGATCATTGCGTCAATAGCTTTAATACCGGTTTGCAGTGGTTCCTTCACAGGTTCACGATAAATAACGCCGGGCGCTTTGCGCTCCAAGGGCATCTCATACAATTCGCCGTTGATTGGACCTTTGCCATCAATCGGTTCTCCTAATGTATTTATAACACGTCCAACCAGTCCTTCACCAACTTTTATAGAAGCGATTTCACCAGTACGTTTTACAGTTGCGCCTTCTTTCACGTCGCCGCTTTCACCCATAAGCACGACACCAACATTATCTTCTTCAAGATTTAAAGCAATTGCTTTTGTTCCATTTTCAAACTCAACCAATTCTCCGCTGCGCACATTGTTTAACCCATACACGCGCGCAATACCATCGCCTACCTGCAAAACGGTTCCTACTTCTTCAAGTGTTGTAGCAGAGTCTGTATTGCTTAATTGTTGCCTTAATATTGCCGAAATCTCATCGGGTTTTATTTCAACCATATATCAAATTTATTTTTTATTTTTTTATCCGTGCTTTAGTTTTTCATAGCATCATCGTTGCGTCGCACTCTTGTACGCTTTGCACATTATTCATCTTTAGCGTATGTGATGCACATACACATTTTTTTCAAATTGATTTTTAATATCGCGTAAATCCCTTGCTATGCTTGCATCTACAAGATTATTATTAAACTCTAAAACAAAACCGCCAATCAAACCTTCATCTGCTTTTGTTTCAAGCTCTATATTTTCCAGTCCAGCCTCTGATCTTACTTTGTTTGCAATGCTGTTTTTCAAATCGTCGCTGATGGTTATGGCTGTCGTGATTTTGACTTTATGAATTCCGTTGATTATATTGTATTGTTCAATCACTGCATTCACGACTTCAGGCAAATCTTCTTCGCGACCTTTTGCAATAAGTAATTTTGTAAATGAATGTGTTAGCCCACTCACTTTGCCTTTTGTGAGTGCATCAATTACAGCATTTTTTTTATCGGCTTTTACAATCGGACTACGGAGAACATTTACAAACTCTCGGCTGTTTCTGCAAAGACTTTGCATATACTTCATGTCTTCATAAACGACCTGCAATTGATTTTTTTCTGTTGCAAGATCAATCAAACTTTTTGCATATCGTGCTGCTAAACGTGGATTGGGCATGTACTTCTTAATTCAATTTTACGCCGTCTGCTAATTGTTTTATATACGTTTCCTGTGCGCTTTTATCAGCCAATTCTTTTCTCAAAACTTTCTCAGCAACTTCTATCACTAATTTTCCAACCTGATTTTTTACATCTATCAAAGCAGCATTTTTTTGTTGCTCAATTGCTTGTTGCGCTTCTGCTACAATGCGGTCATATTCTGTTTTTGCTTTGTCCTTTGCTTCGCTTATCATTTTATCAGACGTTCTTTTTGCTTCCTTCACCATTTCTGCTCTTTCATCACGCGCCTGTGCAAGCAAACTTTCATTCTCATTTTTAAGTTGCGCCATTTCTATCTTTATTTTTTCTGCAGAAGAAATAGCATCAGCAATATTTTTTTCCCTTTCTTTTAAGGAAGAAAGAATGGGTTTCCATGCAAATTTTTTCAAAATAAAAAAAACAATTATAAATGCAAGAAACGTCCAGAGAAGCAAGCCAAATGCAGGATTCATCAAATCCATAAAAATATTTTAAGTTGATTTTAAAATTTTATTGCTGCGCCTTTTGCCCTTTGCATCAAGCGCAGTAATAATTTCAGGTGCTTATTTAAAAATAACAATAAGCGCGGCAATCACCGCAAACAAGGCAACACCTTCAATAAGCGCTGCAGCCAAAATCATGTTTGCACGAATATCGTTCAGTGCTTCGGGTTGACGCGCAATACTTTCTACTGCGCCTTTACCAACTTGTCCAATGCCGATACCCGCACCAATTGCAGCAACACCTGCACCAACAGCAGCTAAGCCGGCACCTGTTGTAGCGCCTGTTACTACCGTGGTAGCTTGTAATAATACAGTCATCATTGACATAATTCTCAGTTTTTGTTTTATAAAAAGTTATACTATCACTGCATCGTTATAATCTGCTGCACCGCCTTCGTGTTCATGACTTCCTTCAAAAGCCTGGCTGATAAATACAGCAGTAAGCATGGTAAAAATAAATGCCTGCAAAAAGGCAACCAATATTTCTATAAAATATACAAATACACAAAATGCAATTGATACCGGCGAAAAACCATAGCCTGCGCCAAGGTTCATTTGTCCAAAAATAAATATCAGTAAAATTAAGCAGGTGATCATCATGTGCCCTGCGATCATGTTTGCAAAAAGACGTATGATAAGAGCAAAGGGTTTTGTAAAAACGCCTAAGATTTCAACAGGAACTAAAATAATTTTCACCCAGCCAGGAACACCCGGCGGATTAAAAATATGTCCCCAATAATGTTTGTTGCTGCTAAAAATAATCACCACAAACGCAATAACACCAAGCACTGCAGTAAAAGCTATATTGCCTGTAACATTTGCAGTTCCGGGAATTAAACCAATCAGATTATTTATAAGAATGAAGAAAAAAACAGTGAGCAAATAAGGCATATATTTCTCCCATCTTTTACCGAGCATTGGCTTGCCAACTTCATCGCGAATGAAAGTAATCACAGGCTCCATCGCATTTTGAAAACCGGTTGGTGCGCTTTTCACACCAATACCTTTTTTATATTTTGCTGCAATACTTAGCATTATCCAAATAAGTAAAGCCAATGCCAATAACATTTGCACCACATTGCGAGTCATAGAAAAATCGTACACTTTTGCAGTTGCATCCCACGTGTCGTTTGCTGTTACAGGAATAATTTTGCCTGCACTCATTAAATTCTTTTTTGTGTCAACATGCTGATCGTTTAATTTTTCCAGGTAATTATCATCGATCAGTCTATAACCATCATACGCTGTTGCGCCATGATTAAATTTAGACGACATAAAAAAAGAAAGTCCTCTTTGCGGAGAATATAAAATAACAGGAAGCGGCAATGCTATTTGTTTATTACCAATGGTAATAAAATGAAATTCGTGTGCATCGAGCACATGCTCCATTAAAATATCTCCGGCGTTAAGCTTTGGTTTATTTTCTGAAGAATTTTGTGCAAAAGATGGGTGAGTTGAAAACAGCAGAAAAATGCTGAAAGCCGCAACCAGTAAGTATTTCATGCATCTGCGCAACATATCTTTCCGTAAATTTGCGGCAAAGATAAGGTTTGAAAAATAAAAAAGAAATTGCCGCTGAAAATTTATTGAAATACAGACGCAGCGATACCTTTGTTTATTATGTAAGAATTGTATGTTAATTCAATTTTGCCCTTTTTATTTTTCAACTTATTCAACTCTGTTTGAGTTTCCTGCGAATCGTTTTCCATAGTAACTCCTTTCGGCATTTTATAATCTTTTGTATCAAAACTAAAAATAACTTTATCAGGCAAAGAATAACCTGCATACTTTCCATACGTCATATCCATTTGAAAAGTTCCGTTGTCTTTTGTTGTACTTATCGCGCGAAGCGTGAGTAAATTTTTTTCATCAATATACAAAGTCGTCAATACTACATTGCTGTTCTCATCCAATGGAAGCAATTTTATAATTGTTGTATTAACGCCATTAATTATTGCATTTCCTGCTGCAATGGCTGCAAATTTATCTATGGTTAAAACTGAATTTACATTAACGCTCACGCCACCTTTTGGCAGTACAGAAATGCCGCCATTTCGTTTTAGTTTAAAAAGATTTGGCTTTTTATAATAAACAATAATATTGCTTAACGGCGCTTTTATAAACACAATATCAGTTTTCATTTTGCCTGTAGCTGTGTAATCATTTACCACGTCCAGCTTGGCTTTCAGCTTATTTACAAGTGAAGTTGCATCCTGTGAAAATGAAACATAAGACAAGAAACAAAAAATGAAAACAAGATATTTCTTCAACGTTTTTATTTTAAATTAAATCAAAATTCATTTTTAGCTCAACACATCTTTTCTATTAAAAATAATTATTGCCAGACCTACAAAACCAACAATGTGCGTGATAAGAATTAAAGCCGATTGTAAAATATACTGAGGGTTTTGAATGCTTCGCAAAATGGGAACATTGTCTGCATTTATTTTTTCATCAAAAAATTCCTTCCAGTTCACCATGTGCGATGTAAAAAGATAAGGCTGCAATTTTTCATACAAAGGAATATTCATCGTGCTTAGCACCGTGAAAAAAATAATAATACTCATAGTAGCAACAATTGGCCCGATAGAATTTTCTGCAAATACTGACAATAAAAAAGCAAGGGCTGCAACAGTAAGCATGGCAATATATGCAAAGCCAAATGCTGCAAGGTATCTCCAGAAAACATCGTCTGCGCGCAATTGCACGGCGTAATAAGTTTTAACGATAAACAAATCATTGGTTCCAAAAAGCCACATGCTTACAAATAATGCAAGTGCTGCCATCCAGATTAATAATAATAAAGTGTAAAAAGATGTGGCAATAAATTTTGCAAACATCAACTGCGTTCGGCTGAAAGGCTTTGTCAGCAAGAGCCTCAGCGTTCCGCTATTTGCTTCGCCTGACAGCATATCACCTGCGATCAAAGCGATCAATAACGGAACATGAATAAGTAATAACTGCAGTATTATATAACAAACTAAATAACCATTCAATAAATTTCCCTGGAAATCAAAAGACTGTTTTAAACCGCTTAAAAGAAAATCTAAATATTCTTCGCCATCTAATTTTAATCCAAGCTGAATAGTAAAGATCAATGCTGCGATTGCCACGAAAGAAATATACGTTCGCGGTTTTTTAAAGATCTTGTATAATTCAATTTGAATAAGCGTCCACATGTTGGCTGCCTGATGTTATTTGTAAAAAATAATCTTCGAGAGAATGTTTTTTTTCTAAAGAAATAATTCTGATTTGTTGCTGCACAAGCCACAAATGAAAATCAGGAAGTATGTTTTGTGGAATTTTTAAAAAAATATGATTGTTGTTTTGAGAAAGCAAATATTCTTTCCATGCGGCATTATTTATTTTAGCAAGCGCGTCTGCATTATCTTCTGTTTCAAGCGTAATGTGCTTTTGCGATGCATCAAATAATTCCGTAGCAAAACCTTCCACCATTTTTTTGCCATTATCAATAATTAGAAGACGTGTGGCAATCTGTTCTATCTCGGTTAATAAATGCGATGAGATCATCACAGTTTTTTTTCTTTCGCGACTTAGATGAAGTATCAGATTTCTAATGTCTGCAATGCCTTGCGGATCTAAACCATTTGTAGGTTCATCTAAAATTATGAGTGCAGGATTATGAATTAATGCAATGGCAATTCCAAGTCGTTGCTTCATTCCCTGCGAAAATTCTTTTACTTTATCTTTTGCTCTTTCTGCCAATCCTACAAGTTGTAATTGCTCATCAATTTTATTTTTTGAAATTTTTATTCCGCTTAAACGTCCGAATATTTCCAGGTTTTCTCTTGCAGATAAATATTCGTACACATCGGGTTTTTCAATGACTGCACCAACATTTTGTAAAATTTCTCTGCGATGTTTTTGCAAATTCAATCCAAATAATTCTATATCTCCATTTGTAGGTTGAATCAATGTCAGCAACATGCGAATAGTTGTTGATTTGCCCGCACCATTTTGTCCGAGAAATCCATAAACATCTCCTTCGTTTACTGTAAATGAAAGATCATTTACCACAACAATATTTTTAAATTGTTTTGAAAGGTGATGAACAGAAATGATTTGCTGCATGTATTTTTTGCGACAACAAAAATAAACAAGCAATTTCTTGTAATAGAAATAAGAAACGCATAAAACGCTAAAACTGCGTTATAAGTTTTAAGGTTATTTTACTTTATGAATGATGTAAGTAACAACTCCCCAGTGGTTGTAATTTGTTTCGTCAGTTATTTCAACAGCAACATTTTTTTTGCCTGAAACAAGATAGGTTTTGCCATTTTCAATTTTCAATCTTCGCACAACCAATTCGCCATTTAGTGCTGCGATAATAACTTTTCCGGTAATTGCTTTAATGCTTCTGTCAACAATTAAAACATCACCTTCAAAAATTCCCTGCGCTTCCATTGCATTGCCTTGCATGCGAAGAAAAAAGGTTGCAGGTTTGTTTTTTACAAGCTCTTCATTAAGGTCAATGCCGCGCTCTGCATAATCGTCTGCAGCAGCGCCAAAACCAGTGGCATTAGCAGTCTTCACATTATGTTGTGTAAAATCTTTTGTGCCTTTATATGCGGAATTGTAAAATTCTTCTTCCATTAATTTTTTGGATTAATTATAGGATAAAGTGATTTTTTTTGAAATGTAAATTTTACTTATTACCCATTTCAATGATCCAGTCCTTTCGTTTCAGTTCAAAGTTTGTTCCAAGATATAATCTGCGCACCTGTTCATTTTCTGCTAGTTCTTCTGCAGTTCCGTGCTTAAAAATTTTGCCATCAATTAATAAATATGCGCGATCGCAAATAGATAAAGTTTCATTAACATTATGGTCTGTAATTAAAATGCCAATGTTCTTATATTTCAGCTTCGCAACAACAGTTTGAATATCTTCAACAGCAATAGGATCAACGCCTGCAAAAGGTTCATCAAGTAAAATAAATTTTGGATCAACAGCAAGCGCACGGGCAATTTCTGTTCGTCTTCTTTCCCCACCGCTTAAGCTATCGCCATTATTTTTTCTCACCTGCATCAAACCAAATTCTTCAAGTAAATATTCTAATTTATCAAGGCGCTCCTGCCTGCTCATTTTTTTCATTTCTAGCACTGCGAGAATATTATTTTCAACAGTTAACTTTCTAAAAACACTTGCCTCCTGCGGCAAATAACCAATGCCGATTTGCGCACGTTTATACATCGGCAGCTTCGTAATTTCATCATCATTCAAAAAAACTTTTCCTTCATCCGGCTTTATCAATCCTACAACCATATAAAAAGTTGTGGTTTTGCCCGCGCCGTTCGGACCGAGTAAACCAACAATTTCGCCTTGGTTCACTTCAATGGAAACGTGGTTAACAACTGTTCTGCTGCTGTATATTTTTATTAAATCTTTTGTATGAATCTTAAGGCTCAAGCTTTTTATTTAAAACAAAAATAAAGTTTGTGTGATAGAATAACAGCAGCAAATTTTATTTAACATTTTGCGGGAAAATATCTAATTGAAATTTAATACAGATGATTAAACAAAATGATAACGGGGAATAGTTATTGTGATATTATTCTGAAGATGAATCTTAAAAATAAATTCTAATATGGCAGATTTTCAGGATGCATTATTAACGAGCAGCGAATATTTAAAACCTTTTGCAAAAACACTTACGCATGATACCGAAGATGCCAAAGATCTTTACCAGGAAACGATGTATCGGGCTTTTGCAAATAAAGCCAAATACAATGATGGCACTAATCTTCGCGCATGGTTATATACTATAATGCGGAATATTTTCATCAATAATTATAGAACCAAGTTAAAACAAAAAAGTGTTTTTATTACCAGTGAAAATGAAAACTCTTTACTTGTTGCGAACGATGCGATTGCAAACATTTCAAAAAAAGAAATGATTTTTTTTATAAATAAATTACCCGAAATCTTCAGAGTCCCTTTTCTTCTTTATTTCAATGGATATAAGTACCAGGAAATTTCAGAAGCCCTGAATGAACCATTGGGAACGATCAAAAGCCGCATTCATTTTGCGCGAAAACTTTTAAAGACTCAAATACAGAGACTGTAATTTTTGTTTCCTTTGCTTTAATGCAAAAAAAAATAGTTGTTATCGGCAGTGGCTTTGCAGGTCTTGCTGCTGCATGCTTTTTAGCTAAAGCAAATTGCGAAGTAAAAGTTATTGAAAAGCTTGCTACTCCGGGCGGTCGTGCAAGACAGTTGAACGCAGATGGTTTTACTTTCGACATGGGACCAAGCTGGTATTGGATGCCGGATGTTTTTGAAAGATTTTTTTCATGTTTTGATAAAAACATTTCTGATTATTATTCACTGATTCGTCTCGATCCATCCTATAAAATTTATGGAGAAAATGCAGCGATTGATATTCCTGCTGATTATGAAGATCTAAAAATTTTGTTTGATAAAATTGAAGCCGGAAGTGCTGCAAAACTTGATAAATTTTTAGCAGAAGCGAAATATAAATATGAAGTTGGGATAAATAAATTAGTGCAAAAACCTTCTTTATCTTTTACCGAATTCCTTGATGCAGATTTACTAAAAAAAGTTTTTTACCTCAATGTCTTCAATTCCATGAAAACTCATGTGGCAAAGCATTTCAAGAACAAAATGCTTCAGCAAATCATGGAGTTTCCTGTGCTATTTTTAGGTGCGCTTGCTGATAAAATTCCTGCATTGTACAGCCTGATGAATTATGCTGACATCAAAGGAGGCACATGGTATCCGAAAGGTGGTATGTATAAAATTGTTGAAGCAATGTATGCACTTGCAAAAGAGCTTGGAGTTGAGTTTTATTTTAACGAAAGTGCTACAGACATTATAGTTGAAAAAAAGGTAGCCCAACAAGTTAATAGCTTACAAAATACATACAAGGCAGATGCAATTGTTGCCGCTGCAGATTATCATTTCGTTGAGCAAAATTTATTAGAAAAAAAATATCGCAGCTACTCTGAAAATTATTGGAATACACGAACGATGGCTCCTTCCTGCTTGTTATATTATATTGGTTTAAACAAAAAGTTAGAAAAAATTACGCATCATTCCTTATTTTTTGATGCATCTTTTGAGCAGCATGCAAAAGAAATTTACGAAACAAAAACATATCCATCAGACCCATTATTTTATGCATGCATTTCTTCGGTAACAGATAATTCAGTTGCTCCGCAAAATTGTGAAAATTTATTTTTACTTATTCCCATCTCATCAGGATTAACAGGAGATACAAAAGAGTTGCATGAAAAATATTTTGATATGATTATTTCGCGCATGGAAAAAAAATTAAATCAATCAATCAAGAATAACATAATTTACAAAAAAACTTTTGGCCCAACAGATTTCGTAAATGAGTATAATTCATTTAAAGGAAATGCTTACGGACTTGCGAATACTTTATTACAAACCGCATTGCTTAAACCAAAATGCAGAAGCAAAAAAGTAAAAAATTTATTTTATGCGGGCCAGCTTACAATTCCCGGACCCGGCGTGCCTCCTGCATTAATTAGCGGAGAAGTAGTATCAAACGAAGTGTTGAAATATTTGAATAAGAAATAAAATGAAAATTCAACAAAATAGTTTGTGTAATTAATTTGTATGCAACTTTAAACAAAAATAAACTCAATGATCGGCTTATTTTATAAAGTAAGTAATGAATGCAGTAAAATAACAACCAAAAAATACAGCACTTCATTTTATTCTGCTATTAATTTATTGCATAAAAATTTGCGTGAACCTATTTATAATATTTATGGTTTTGTTCGTTTTGCCGATGAAATTGTAGATACTTTTCATTCTTATGACAAACGTATTTTGTTGGATGAATTTAAAGCTGAAACCTTTGCTGCCATTGAGCGTGGCATAAGTTTAAATCCCATTTTAAACAGCTTTCAACAAATTGTAAATAAGTATAAAATAAATAAGGATTTGATTGAATCATTCTTCAAAAGCATGTATCTCGATCTTGAGAAAAAACAATATGATTACGCAGCTTACAACGATTATATTTATGGCAGTGCAGAAACTGTTGGTTTGATGTGCCTTCATGTGTTTTGTGAAGGGAGCGCAGAAAAATATAATCATTTAAAACCTTACGCAAGACGTCTTGGCGCAGCTTTTCAAAAGGTAAATTTTTTAAGAGATATTAATGCTGATTATACTCAATTAAACAGAACTTATTTTCCTGATTGTGATTTTTCAAGATTTACACAACCAAATAAACTTGTAATTGAAGAAAGTATAAAAAAAGATTTTGATTACGCATATGAAGGCATTGCGCAATTGCCGCTGAAAGCACGATTTGGCGTATATGTTGCCTACAAATATTATCTTTCTCTTTTCAATAAAATAAAAAGAACACATCCTCAAAAAATTTTAGAAACACGAATCCGCATTACAGATTACAACAAATTTTTTATTCTTGCTAAAGCAACCATAAGTAGTCGTATGAATTTGTTGTAAATAGCTTACTGAGATTCCACTCTCAAATATTTATTTGAAGTTTTTTTATTAATTATGAAAGAAAAACTTAGCTTTCAATCATAGTGAAAAATAAAAAAGCAATTATTATCGGCTCAGGTATTGCAGGCATTGCATCAGCTATAAGGCTTGCTGTACAAGGATTTGAGGTCCATGTGTATGAAAAAAATGAATGTGCCGGTGGAAAGATTGGTTACTTTATTAAAGATGATTTTGCTTTCGATACAGGACCAAGTTTATTTACACAGCCGCAGAATATTGAAGAACTTTTTGCATTGGCAAATGAACATATTGAAAATTATTTTACTTACAAAAAACTTACGCGAGCATGTAAATATTTTTATGAAGATGGAGTTATCGTAGAAGCTTTTACTGACGCAAATGATTTTGCAAAAGAACTTAAAGAAAAAGTTTCTGAAGAAGGAAAAAATGTTACGAATTATCTGCAAAGATCTTCAGAATTGTATAACAATATTGGTGAAATTTTTTTAAATCACTCCTTGCATAAAAGAAGAACATGGACACAAAAAAAAATTTGGAAAGCAATTAGAGCAGCAAAACCAAGATATATTTTCAAGAATCTTGATCAGGTAAATAAAAAAAGCTTTGGCCAACAAAAAACAGTTCAGTTATTCAATCGCTTTGGAACATACAACGGCAGCAATCCTTTTCGCATGCCGGGTTTATTTTCGCTTATTGCACATTTAGAGCATAATGAAGGAATTGCTTATCCTTTCGGCGGAATGATTACTATCGTGAAAGCCTTGCAGGCACTGGCTTTGAAAAAAGGCGTACAATTTTATTTTAATACGCATGCAGAGAAAATAATTTATCATGAAGGCAAAGCTTTGGGTATAACAGCCAACAATGAAAATATTTTAGCAGATGTGGTTGTTAGTAATGTTGATACTTATTTTACGTATAAAAATCTTCTTAATCATGAAGATCAAGCTAGTAGAGTAATTAAAAATGAAAGAAGCAGCAGCGCCATTGTTTTTTATTGGGGAATTAAAAAGGAATTTCCTGAATTGCAACTGCACAATATTTTTTTCAGCAAAAATTATACAGAAGAGTTCCATCATTTATTCAGGTTAAAAAAATTATACACCGATCCTACCATATATATAAATATTACTTCAAAATGCGAACTGGAAGTTCATGCGCCGAAAGGAAAAGAAAATTGGTTTGTGATGATTAATGCACCTTCAGGTAACTTAAAACTGGCAAATGAATACCATGACTATGTAAAAAAAAATATTGTGGAAAAAATAAACAGAATTTTAAAAACAGATATAGAAACTTTAATAGAAACAGAAGAAGTTTTATATCCTTCTTTAATAGAAAAAAACACGAACGCGTATGATGGTGCTTTATACGGGCCAAGCTCAAACTCAATGACAGCAGCGCTTTTACGGCATCCTAATTTTTCAAAAAAAATTAAAAATTTGTATTTTGTTGGCGGTACTGTTCATCCCGGCGGTGGCATACCTCTTTGTTTAAAAAGTGCAAAAATTGCTTGTGAGATTATTGCAAAAGACATGCACAAACAGAAACACTAGCACGAATAAAAAAATTTTATTGCGACAAAAAACAAAAAATAATATCGCCCTTTTTATTGCAATTCTCTTTCATGTTTGCGGAGCTATTGGTATTTTATTTACACCTTATAAAAATTGGTTTATAAAAAATACGCCGGTTAATTTATTACTGATGTCTGTTTTATTAATATGGACACAGCCAAAAAAAAATAAATTATTCTTTTTATTTTTCATCATTTGTTTTATTGCAGGCATACTTGTAGAAATGGCAGGAGTGAATACAGGCTTGCTTTTCGGAAGATATGCATACAGTGATTTACTTGGTTTTAAATTTATAAATACGCCTATAATAATCGGCATCAATTGGTTCATTGTTATTTATTGCATCGGAATTATTATTTTAAAATTTGATAAAATGCTTTTAAGAAAAATGAATGCAGAACAAGTTTTTTCTTCAAGGATGCTTGCAGTTTCTTTTTTAATTGACGCCGCTTTGCTCGCAGTTTTTTTCGATTGGATGATGGAACCTGCCGCAACAAAACTTGGTTTATGGCATTGGCAAAACGGAGCCGCACCATTATTTAATTATTGCTGCTGGCTTATCATCAGCAGTATATTATTTGCAATCTTCAGAATACTCAATTTCAATAAGAGCAACAATTTCGCGATACATTTGTTTATTTTACAAATGCTTTTCTTTTCGACAATAAGATCATTTTTATGAGCTGGATAATTTATCCTTTGATTGCGTTGATTACTTTTTTGCTGATGGAAGGCTTCACATGGCTTACACATAAATATATCATGCATGGTTTTCTTTGGTATTTGCATGAAGATCATCACAAAAAAAGGAACTCAACCTTCGAAAAGAACGATGCATTCTTTTTCATATTTGCCATACCGAGCTGGCTCTGTATTATGCTTGGAAGCATGCACCACAACTGGGTTTCAGTAAGTATCGGTGCAGGCATTACAATGTATGGTGCAGCTTATTTTATTGTACATGATGTTATTATTCACCAGCGTTTTAAGTTGTTTTCAAAAAGCAATAACCGTTATATAAAGTCAATACGCTGGGCGCATAAAATGCATCATAAATATCTTGAAAAAAATGAAGGAGAAAGTTTTGGAATGTTGCTTGTCGCAAAAAAATATCGCCAAAAAATAAAGCGGGATGAAGAAATAAAAAAGAATTTTTTGAGCCAGAATTAACCAATACTATTAAGCATTCGTTGCGCAATTTGCGTGACGAAGCAGCAAATTGGAAACTCTTGTACATTCTGTAACATTATGCAGCAAGTTACAAACTCATCATTTCTTTAAACTTCACAGTTTGTCTTCTGCTCACTTCTATCTTTTCTCCGCCTTTAAGATCAACCAATAAACCTCCATTGAAATAAGGTTCTATTTTTTCTATCCATCTTAAATTGATGATATGTTTTCTGTTTGCCCGAAAAAAAATTCTGTCATCCAGTCTTTCTTCCAAAGCATTCAGTGATTTTAAGATCAAAGGTTTATTAGTTCCAAAAAAAACTTTTGCATAATTGCCAACGCTTTCAAATAATCTTATTTCACCCAGTTTTACAAACCAACAACGTTCACCATCTTTTACAAAAACCTGGTCGCCATCACTTAAAGGTCCGCGATTTAATGCGCCATTCAATCCAATATTTTCTTTGCTTATTTCGTACTGCACTTTATGTATCGCATCTGTCAAACGCTTTGGCTCTATAGGTTTCAGCAGATAATCAAGTGCATTTACTTCAAAGGCTTTCAAGGCATATTCATCATAAGCAGTCGTAAAAATAACACGCGGAGCTTTCTCTAATTCTTCCAATAAATCAAATCCCGTTTTGCCGGGCATTTGAATGTCGAGAAAAATTAGATCAGGATTTTGCATTTCTATTTTTTCAATTCCTTCCTGCACATTTGCTGCTTCATCAACTACTATAATGTCTGAAAATTCCTGCAACAATTTTTTCAATTCATTTCTTGCAAGCCTTTCATCATCTATTATTATTGATTTTATGGGCATATTTTATTTTTAAAAAATTCAACAATATTTTTTTAAATAATGGTAACCGGCATTATCACTTTTGCTTCCACTGATTCATTATCCATATCTCTGATTTTAAAATTTGCTTTTGTGCCAAATAATAATTTCAGCCGATTGTGCGTGCTTGAAATACCGAAGCCATCTGTGTTATTATATCCGTTTAGCTGCCCGGAATTTTGCACGATCAACTCATGGTGATCGTCCTTAAAATCAGAAATTATTTTTATTGTGCCGCCATCAATTTGTTTGCTAATGCCATGTTTTATTGCATTCTCAACAAGGGTTTGCAACATCATCGGAGGCACAGGCTGGTCGAGCGTATCATCATCAATATCATACTCCACTTTCAACCTGTCTTCAAAACGAATATGTTCGAGCGCGAGATAATCTTTTACAATATCCAATTCTTTTTCAAGTGGTGTTGTTTCAAGTTTTTCAGTGCTCATGCTACTTCTGAGAATATTGCTAAGCTCTGTGATTGCAGTGCGCGCACGTTCAGGGTTTTCATCTACCAAAGCCCGTATGCTGTTGAGAGCGTTGAAAATAAAATGAGGATTGATGTGTGATTTTATTGTTTTTAATTCAAGCTCTTTTACAAGACTTTCAAGCCTTACACGATCGATTTGATCGTTCCTGCTTCTAATGATATAATGGTAAGTGAAATAAATAAGATTCCATATCAGGAAGAAAAGAAAGATACCAAAAGATTGTCGCGTTACCTGGTTCCAATATGAATAAGATTTCATTGGCTCCATGTTGATATTAAAAAAGTTTGTAAGAGAAATATCAATCATGGAAAGTGTAAATGCAAAAGCTAATGTGATAACAAAGAGCCATGCAATTTGATTTCTCATCGGTAAATCAAGCACATGAAAAGATTTGATGATAAACCGTATTAAGTGTGTAAAAATTATTGCCTCACACAAAAACAAAAAAAGATTTTGATAAAAAAAAGGTTCTTGTTTTATGCGGATCGTGTAATAAAAAAAAATATAAATTAATCCGTAAGCGCCCCAGCCGCAAATTTGGCAAAGCCAGTAAGTTGATAGTTTATTTTTCATCAACATCAAAAATAAAGAATCGGGATGCTTTCGTAAAGAACGTTTTGATTAAAGGCAAATACCGCAAGGTGTTTGGTAGTTTTAACAGCAGCAATAATTTTCATTCATTAATCTTCTTTTAAAAATGTATGCTTGCAAATACATTATTTTTGTAAATCTAATATTCACTAATGCAAATAACAGCTGGCGCTTTATTAAAAAATATCCAGTCCCCTTCAGATATTAAAAAGCTTAACCGCACACAATTGCAGCAGCTTTCAGATGAGTTAAGACAATATATTATTGACGTGGTAAGTATGCATGGCGGACATTTCGCAGCAAGTCTTGGAGTGGTTGAGCTCACGGTTGCATTGCATTATGTTTACAACACTCCTTACGATCAACTTGTGTGGGATGTTGGTCACCAGGCATATGGTCATAAAATTTTAACTGGCCGCAGAGATAATTTTTTTACAAATAGAAAATATAAAGGATTGAGTGGCTTTCCAAAACGAAGTGAAAGTGAATATGATACTTTTGGCGTTGGTCATTCTTCAACATCAGTTTCTGCTGCGCTGGGTATTGCGATGGCGGCAAAATATAAAAATGAAAACAGGAAGTCAGTTGCAATAATTGGAGATGGCGCAATGACTGCTGGTCTTGCATTTGAAGCGCTTAATCATGCAGGCGTAACAGATGCAGATATGCTTGTGATATTGAATGATAACTGCATGAGTATTGACCCGAATGTTGGCGCGTTGAAAGAATATTTAACAGACATCACAACTTCTCAAACTTATAATAAACTGCGTGATGATATTTGGAAAATAATGGGCAAATTGCCCGTGGGCAAAAGGTTTTCACGCGATATGGCTAGTAAATTTGAAGCCAGTATAAAAGGATTGGTTAGTAAAAGCAGCAATCTTTTTGAAGCATTGAATTTTAGATATTTCGGACCGATTGACGGTCATAATATGACGAAGCTTGTTGATACTTTGAAAGACCTGAAAAAAATTCCGGGACCAAAATTATTACACATCGTTACGGTTAAAGGAAAGGGCTACGAGCTTGCAGAAAAAGATCAAACGAAATGGCACGCACCAGGTTTATTTGATAAGCTTACGGGTGAGATCACAAAGAAAAAATTCGATCTTCCTCAGCCACCAAAATACCAGGATGTTTTCGGGCATACAATTATTGAACTTGCAGAAAAAAATAAAAATATTATAGGCATCACACCTGCAATGCCAAGTGGTTCATCATTAAAATTTATGATGGAAAAAATGCCTGATCGTGCTTTTGATGTTGGCATTTGCGAGCAGCATGCCGTTACATTAAGCGCTGGGCTTGCAACACAGGGAATGAAAGTTTTTTGCAATATTTATTCGTCTTTTATGCAGCGCGCTTATGATCAGGTGGTGCATGATGTAGCCATACAAAAGTTGCCTGTGGTGTTTTGTTTAGATCGAGCCGGATTAGTTGGCGAAGATGGACCAACTCATCATGGAGCGTATGATATCGCTTATTTCAGATGCATTCCGAACATGATTATTTCTGCGCCAATGAATGAACAGGAATTAAGAAATTTGATGTACACTTCTCAACTTGAATCAACAAAACTTCCTTTTGTAATCCGTTATCCACGCGGTGAAGGTGTAATGCCAGACTGGAAAAAACCTTTCAAAGAAATTAAAATTGGTAAGGGAAGAAAAATAAAAGATGGTGATGAAATTGCAATTCTCTCACTCGGTCATCCTGGAAATTTTGCAGCATCAGCTATTCGTGATTTGAAGGTTGATGGAATTAATCCTGCACATTATGATTTGCGTTTTGCAAAGCCGTTGGATGAAGAATTATTGCACGAAGTGTTTACCAAATATAATAAAATAATCACGGTAGAAGATGGAACAATCATTGGCGGATTTGGCAGCGCTGTACTTGAGTTTATGAATAAACACAATTATAAAGCTGAGATAAAAATACTTGGTATTCCTGATTCTTTGATTGAACATGGAACGTTGAAACAGTTGCATAAAGAATGTGGTTATGATGCAGAAGGAATTGCAAAAGTTGTGAAAGAAATGCTGAAAGAAAAAATAAAAAGTAAAATAAATATTGCTGAATAAATTTTAGCCATTAAACTCTTTCATCAATTTTAATAATACACCATTCGTCCATCCGAAACCATCCTGTGCCGGATATTCACCGCCGCCTGCTTCTAAGTTTTCATCAACAACATTATATTTTTCCATCAGTTTGCCGGTGCGTTTAAAAACTTTAATGTTCAGATCGATCCATTTTTTTGCTGCATTAATTGCGAGGTCAGTCAGATTATAATTGATCAAACCTTTGATAGCAATCCATTGAAGCGGCGCCCATCCATTCGGTGAATCCCATTGCTGGTGCGTGTTTTCAGTTGTTGTAACAAATCCTCCGGGCTTCAATAATTTCTCTTTTAATACATCTGCAACTTTTTCCGCCTCTTCTTTTGATGCAAGATTGAAGAACAGAGGAAAAGCTGCAGCCATTGAATAAATTGATTTTTGCGTTTGTTCCTCGAAATTATAATCAAAGTAAAAATGTAAATTTTCATTCCATAAATATTTTTGAATTGCCTCTTTTCTTTTTGATGAAAGTGAATGAAAATAATTTTCCTGTTTGCTATTTTTTTTCAAAGAGAAACTTTCTGCAATCGTTTCTTCGAGATGAAACATCAAACAATTCAAATCAACAGGAATAATATTTATTGTATCAATGCTAGCAAAATCATTAATGTCTTTAAACCATCTGCAACTGAAATCCCAGCCGCTTTCACAAGCTGCGCGAATGTTTTGAAAAAGATTTTTTGCAGAAGGATTTTTTGCTGCAAGCTCAACATCTTCTTTATAGGATTCTGCGCGCGGAATGTTTTGCTGATCAAAATATCGATTTAAAATTTCTCCATCTTTCACCAGCACAACATGCTGCAATGTTTTATTACTTTCATTCAACTCATCTTTTCCTTTCATCCAAAAATCATATTCTTTCAAAAGCTGAGTTTGATATTTTATTAAAACATCTTTACCTTTTTCTTCACTTAATAATTTTATCATTAAAGAAAAAAAAGGTGGTTGAGAACGACCAAGAAAATAGCTGCGGTTGCCATTTGGTACATAACCAAATCTATCTATTAAAAAGGCAAAATTATCAACCATATTTTGTATCAGATCAATCCTTTCAGAAACCTGCAAACCCAGCATGGTAAAGTAACTATCCCAATAATAAATTTCGCTGAAACGCCCACCAGGCACAACGTATGGAAATGGAAGATTGATGAGTGAGCTTTCTTCTGCAGCCGATCGTTTTGTTAGATGTGTAAGAACATTCCAAAGTTTTTCGATGTGTTTTTCAATCGGCTCATTTGTATTTGATTGAAAATTTGCAGCTTTGATCTCAGGTATATCAAAATTTTCTTCAACGAATTTTTTTAAAGAAAATGCAGATGAATTTTTTTCTTCTTCATATTTTTTGGTGATTTCATCCAATGAATGTTTTGGTAAACAATCAACAAAAGTTTTGCCGTCTTCAAAAACTTTTTGGAGTTGTACATTTTCAAAAAGTTCTCCAAGTTTTTCTATTGCAATCATTACAAAAAATTCTAAAAATAAATTTTACATTAATGCGAAGCAGCAGAATTAAAAGTTATTTTAGTAACTGTTTTTCTTTGCACTATTTTAAAAATGAAAATGCAGATCATCAATAATGTTATCGGAACGAGTGTAAAATAAAATGCCGTTTGTCCGTCGTATGCTTTAAAAATATATCCCGTAATCAAAGAGCCGCAAGTGCCGCCAACTGCTGAAAAAATTATGATCAGTCCGGACGTTAAGCCATGCTTGGGTTTTGGAAGCGAACTTAAAATAACAGAATTTATTGCAGGATAAATTGGTGCAATAATCAATCCAATCAAAGGAAAAATATATGCAGCAATTGGTGCATTCAGCCAGCCTGTTGCGCTGTTTGCAGTTATGTTTTTTGCAAGGGGCATTGCCAGCAAAACCAATGCTGCAGCGAGTATCAGCGCACCAATCAAAACATAAAACCAGTTTAATTTTTTTAATAAAACTCCTGCGAGAAATCTTCCAAGCGCCGTTGAACCTGCTAAAATACTTCCCATTTGAATACTTAAAACCGCAGGAAGCATCAATACTTTATTATTGAATGTTGGTAAAAAATTTTGAATGCTTTGCTCGATCAAAACGTATAAAAAAGCGCAGAACACAAATGCAAGTACAATTGGTTTTATCATCAGCTTAAACATTTCACCAAACTCTTCAAGCAAAGGTTTTTTTATTTCCGGCTTTGCTTCCGACTCATCAAGTTTTGCGGAAAATAAAAGCACAAATGCAAGCGATGATAAACCTGCTAAAATATAATACGCATTAAGCCATGTTGTTGATTGCGGATTTTTATTATCAACAAAAGCGCTGAAAATAAAATACAAAGAAAGATTGCCGATCATGAAAAAAGATTCAATAAAATTCATAAAACTTATGTGTTCATGATGATCTTTTGTAACGATTCCTATCGTGCTGTAAATGCTCATCTTAATTAAAGCAAAACAAGACCCGATCGCAACAAACAAAAGTTTTATAGCGAAGAAGGATGGCACATTTGGAATGATGCAGCATACTGCAGTGATAATTCCCAATGCAAAAAGCATGGAACGTTTGTAGCCAAATCTCGTGATGTATGATGAAACAAGAAATGAAACAATTGCTATACTGAAGTCTTTGCAGGGATCTATCCATGCTGCATCTTTTGGTGAAACAGCAAAATTATTTTGTACCTGCAAAATGGCAATGCCGGAGCTGTTAAGCAAAATTGCAAATACAAAATAATTAAGAAACAGAGAAGTTTTTATTTTCCAGTTAGACATAGCAGATCGTTTGATTATGAAATGAATGTACAATAATTTTTTTCTGATAGTTGCAGAACTATTTTCTTTATCAATTAAAAAATATATAACTTCATTATTGAAATAAAAAAACGCAACGAAGAATCGCCGCGTTTACTGCTTGATATATCGAAACTTTTACTGTTAATTTTGAACTGCAAATTTTAGTTTGCGCACGTTAGCTGTTTCCGGCAATATGAACCATAAAGCCAATACAGACCCATAGCTTCCGCCGCGTTCTATCCACTCAAGTATTTCCCACTTCGGATAAAAAAATTCGCTTGCAACTTTCCATATGAATAAAAATAAAATCACTTCGCGCACTGGTTTTATTAGAACAAAACAAGCTGCTGCTATTTCAAAGATTCCTATCACTTGTGCAACATTGGAGGGATTTGTAAAACCCAATGATGCGTATTCATCAAGCAAACCTTTTTTATCGATCAGGTTCAACCAACCATGCCCAACAAAAAGAAGGAATACAACAATGCGCAAGCACATTGAAACCTTTGAAAGTGTTGATGCGCTTACGTTTGAGACTGGATTAACTTTTGAAAAAAAGCCTTTTGCAGAACTTCCTGCAAGTATCAATAATGCTAAAGGCGCACCATAATTTCCACCACGTTCAATCAATTCTGCGAATGGTTCTCCTGATAAAGGACGAAGACATGCAGTGATAAATCCCCAAACAACAAGCCACCCAAGTATTGTTTTTGTAGGATAAAATAAAAGTGATAAACCCATTAAAATATCAATGGTTCCGAGGTAAGGCATTAGTGTATATGCAGTGTTATGCCCAATTCCGAATACTGCAAAATAATTACACCAAACAGCTTTAGTAATTATGCCAAATGAACCATGCCCAATAAAGCACATGGCAGAAGCAATGCGTAGTGTATAATAAATTTTTTGTTCATTAGTTTTCATAAAAACTATTTTTTCATTTTAAGTCTTTGAACAACAAGATCGCCAACCTGTGCGCCAAAATGATTAGAAGCAATACAGCTTTCATGATAATGTATGCCGCCATAAAAACGCGCCCATGTGTTTTGCAAAGCAGCTTCGCGAAAAGAAGTAAAAGTGAGGTCATTTATACCAAATTCTCTTTCTGTTGTATCAACATAATGAAAATTATCACCGAAAACTTTTGTCAAAGCTTCTGCGCAGGCAGACGAACCTGTTGAATGTCCGCAGGTATATTCAGGAAACGGAGGTGTTTGCAAATATGGTCTCCAGTCAGGATTAAAATATTTATCAATTACAGTTTCAGGCCTTACTGTATTGTAAGTGTACTTTATATTCCAGCATTGAATGAATGCATCAAACAAAGCGATTGATGTAAGCGCATAAGCATACACGGTTGTGTTGTAATCTGCATTTGCATCTTTTGCTGCAATGCCGACAATTCCCATCCAGTGACCCGGTGGTGAAAACTTTTTTGTGCTGAACATTACATGACCTGAAACATTTAATTTAAATGGATTATCATCCCAAAAATCTGCAATATGTTTTTGCTCATCAGTTAAAGAATCGCCCGTATTTTCTATTGCTTTTACTTGTTTGAAATAAGTGGTGTTTGCATCTTTAATATCAAACTTTGGAGGTGCGGGCGCAACAAATTCACTGGCACTGTCAAGCACCATCGTGCGCATCTGATTCCAATGCGGTTCCAATGCCTGCGCATACATAGGTGGTGTTGGTTGCCATCTTCCGGGAGAATCGAGCACCTGGTATTTCGGTGCACTTCTTAACTGCAGATAATTATCTTTTTTTGCCCAGCCTAAAATTGCTCTGCCAATGCGCTGCGCAAAAGTATCAGAAGCAATTTCGGTTTCTTTACTCATGCCATGATCAAGCGCGAGTTGTTTTAAACTGTCTGTATAATCTTTCATGCTGCCTTCGGGAAAAGTAACTGCTTCGCCAACTTTTATATAAGCCAGCAACGCAGCGAAAGGATAATCAATAAATTTTGCGCTATCGCCTGTTGGTTTTGGTAATGGTTTTAGTCCATGCAGTTGCCCTGCTAAACTTTGATAATGCGCGGAATCGCTTGCTGCTATTACTTCGTAGCCGGCAATGGCTGCATAAGCATAATTGCGCGAAGCAATAACAGGAGGAAAATTATTTCCTTTTACAACTTCATTTAGCTGGTAAACAGTTCTTGCATAAATAGCAGGATCATGAAAAATTGTATCATAATCTTTCTTTGTATTGCATGCAACTAATACAAGCGCAGCAACAACTGAAAAGTAAATTTTTTTCATTTTGAAAATGGAATTTGAAAATAATTAAGTGATAAGTACGAAATCAATACTGTAAAAAGTATTGTGGATAGTCTTGATTTAAACCAATAAAAAATCAGGAGGTTGTTCAGGAGAAATGTGTGTGCCTGAAGAGTAAGCAAAAATTATTTGAGTATAAAAAGAAGAATTCTTTTGCGTATTAAAAAATGCATTTTCTTTATTTGCCTGCTTATCATAAATGCTGATCCAATTTTTTGCAAAGTCTGAAGTGTTGGATTTTTTAGAAGAAGTATTTTGTTGAAGATCATTAGCAAATTTGAAAAAATCATCCTTTGCTGATTGCAGTTTCATTTTGTTTTCATCAGGCAAACATTGAATGATAAGCTCGCCATTGCTCACTTTGCGCTGAACGTACTTGTAAATTTTTCCATTGTAATTTATTTCTCCGCTAACCTTTTCAAAATTTTCCTGATCAAGCTGGTAAGGCATTGACAAAGGAATTTTTACAGTGACGAGATCGTTCTCATTGTATTGATCTGCATCAATAGATGCCTGCATTTTTATATCAGACTGCTGTTGCAAATAATTAAGCAAAATTCTATAACCAAAAAGGTTGAATAGGAATAAAACAAGCAATAATATGGCTGCAAATCTTTTCAAAGCAATTGCAACGTTAAGAAAAATTCTAACACAAAAAAATTTATTGACGATTAAAATGCAAAATCAAACAACCACATTTACCATTTTATTTTTCACATAAATTATTTTCTTTGGCTGCTTTCCTTCGAGCCATTTTTGAACGACTTCATTTTCAACAACCAATTTTTCCACATCATTTTGTGAAGCATCAAGCGAAAGATTTATTTGCGTGCGCAATTTTCCATTCACACTAACAGGATATTCTTTTGTAGTTTCTATTAAATATTTGCCTTCAAATTTTGGATAAGAAGCATCAAGGATTGATTTTTCATTACCATTTAATTGATGATACAATTCCTCTGAAACATGCGGTGCATAAGGCGTTAAGAGAATAAGCAACGGTTCAAGAATTTCTTTTTTATGGCATTTCAATTCGCTCAGTTCATTCACACAAACCATGAAAGCAGAGACTGCAGTGTTAAACGAAAAGCGCTCAGTATCTTCTTGAATTTTTTTGATTGCTTTGTGTAGCACTTTTAATTCTGCATCAGTTGACTTTTCATCATTCCAAACTTTTCCTTTTGCATCCTCAAAAAACAACCGCCATAATTTTTTTAGAAAACGATGCACACCTTCAATACCTTTTGTATCCCAGGGTTTGCTTTGCTCCACAGGACCGAGAAACATTTCATACATGCGGAAAGTATCTGCGCCGAATTTTTCAACAAGATCATTGGGATTGACTGTATTGAATTTTGATTTAGACATTTTTTCTGTTTCAACACCGCAGATGTAACTTCCTGTATTTTCTCCGGTTTCATATTGCGTTGTTGCTATACTTAAGTCTTCCAAGATAAATGCTGCACTTTTAAATTCTGATTTCCATTTTCTAAAAGAATAAATGTCGAGTTCAATTCCATCTACAGTATTTACATCGACGTGTAATGGATATATTTCTAAATCTCTTACATGCCGAATTTTTTTCGAACTATAATGTGACTGAAGTATTTCATCTATCAATTCCAAGATGATTTCCTTGATACTTGGCTCCTTATTCACAAATCTCTCATACACTCCTTTGGAAACAAAAGTTTGAGGATAAGTCGAAGCATCTATTTCAATGCCTTCTGCAATTACTCCAGGCTTTAGTCTGTAAACAAACCTCGAACTTCCCTGAATCATTCCCTGGTTCACTAACTTTCTAAATGGTTCATCAAAACTGATGAAACCCAGGTCGTACAAGGCTTTCGTCCACATGCGGCTGTACAACAAATGCCCGACAGCATGTTCTGTTCCTCCAACATAAACATCAACCTGGTTCCAGTAATCACTTGCCTTTTTATCACAAAATTCATTGTCATTATGCGGATCCATATAACGCAAAAAATACCATGAAGAACCTGCGTATCCCGGCATTGTATTCGTTTCTAAATCTCGCGCAGTCCAAGAAGGAATATTTGCTAACGGACCTTCACCTTCCGGTCCTGGTTTATAACTTTCAACATGCGGCAACTCAAGCGGCAATTCATTTTCATTCAATGGATATGCAATGCCATTTTTCCAAATTATGGGAAATGGTTCACCCCAATAACGCTGGCGACTGAATGCTGCATCGCGCATTTTATAATTCACTTTTTTCTTGCCAATGCCAAGCGCTTCTAATTTTTCTATTACAATATTTATTGCATCGCGCATTACAAGGCCATTCAAAAAATCACTGTTCTCAAGCACAGCATCTTTTGTTGGGTTTGCTTCTTGACCATTAAAATTTTTAGCAATGATATTTGTGATGGGAATATTGAAATGCTTCGCGAATTTAAAATCACGTTCATCGCCGCAAGGCACAGCCATGATGGCGCCAGTGCCGTAGCCTGCTAAAACATATTCGCTGATCCAAATTGGAATTTCTTTTTGATTAAAAGGATTGATGGCATACGCACCTGTAAAAACACCGCTGATCTTTTTCTCCGCTTGTCTTTCTCTCTCGCTGCGGCTTTTTACATAAGCGACATATTCATCAACAGATTGCTGTTCTTCTTTTGTTGTGATGGAAGAAATCAATTCATGCTCAGGAGCAATTACCATAAAGTCAACACCGAAGATGGTATCTGGCCTTGTAGTATAAACACGTAATGTTTGATCGTGCTCTTTTATTTTAAAATCAATTTCCGCTCCATAACTTTTTCCTATCCAGTTGCTTTGCATTTCTTTCATCGCTTCGCTGAAATCCACTGTTTGCAAGCCTTCCAGCAACCTGTCTGCATATTCAGTAATACGCAAATACCATTGACGCAATTTCTTTTTCACCACGGGATAACCACCGCGCTCACTCAAACCATTAATAACCTCATCATTCGCAAGCACAGTTCCCAAAGCTTCGCACCAGTTCACTTCGCCGTAACCGCAATAAGCAAGACGATATTCCATAAGAATGTCGTGCTGTGTTTTTTCATCAAATGAATTCCATTCCTCTGAAGAGAAATTAGAACCGTGATTAGCAAGCTGAAAATTTGAATTCGGAAAAGAATAATTGATGTTTCCTTCTTTTTCAAAAATTTTTATCAACGAATCAATACTTTCTGCTTTTTTATTTTTTCTATTGAAATAACTTTTGAAGAGTTGTAAAAAGATCCACTGTGTCCATTTATAATATTTCGGATCACTTGTGTTTACTTCTCTGCTCCAGTCGAAGCAAAAACCAATTTTATCAAGTTGTGCACGGAATGTTTCTATGTTTTTTTTTGTTGAAACCGCCGGATGAATTCCATGCTCAATGGCATATTGTTCCGCAGGCAAACCAAAAGCATCATAACCCATAGGATGCAGCACGTTAAAGCCTCTCAGCCGTTTGTAGCGGGCGAAAATATCGCTTGCAATATATCCTAAGGGATGACCAACATGCAGACCCGCACCGCTTGGATAGGGAAACATATCAAGCACATAATACTTCGGTTTTAAAAAATCGTTTTCAACTTTATAGGCGTTGGTCTCTTTCCAATACTGCTGCCATTTTTGTTCTATTTCTCTGAAATTGTATTCCATTTTCTAAGTAAAAATTCAAAAGTGAAAAGTAAAAAATTGCGTTGTGATTGTGGCAAAATAAGGGATAATTATTTCTTCAAAGATTTTTGGAAGAGATTGATTTTTGATGATGGGCTGCGGGATGCGAAGGGCTTGGCGCGAGCGCAGCGAGTGCCGTAATGAAATGAAGCCCGAAGCAGCCCGAACAAATGATGATAAAAGTACTGTTGTTTATAGCCCCGAAATCTTTTTTTAAAAATCCAACTTAAAGCTTCCAAACACACCAAAGCGTTTATCGTTCTCATCTGGAATTGGCGCGGGCGCAACTCGCCAAACAAAATCTACCCGGAAGAATTTAAAGATATTATCAATGCCGGTTCCAAGTTCTATATACCAGTTTCCATCTAAAGAATGGAATGGATAATTGCCGACAAAATTCAGTTGTCTGTTTGCATCGCTGATATCTCCAATCACACCTTTGGCTGTCCAAAATTGACGGAGTTTTAATTTTCTTGTAAGCGGCGTTAATCGAAATAATCCGCTGCCAATATGATGTTCGATATTAAAGCCTGCATATTTATCGCTGATGTATTCGTATTTATTCATCAGGTCAAAAGCATAGGGATTATAATAATATACTTCGCTTCCGGGATGCAATTCTAAAAAAGGATAAGGCAACGTGCCGAAAATTTTTCCGCCATAAAAATTATAATAAATACTTCCGTAAGGAGAAATATTTCTATCATCCGAAACGGAAAGATCAACCTTGCTGTAATTGTATGCACTTTTTAAAACACCAGACCATCCTTTTGTAAAATTTACTTCCACGATCGGATCATCACTTCCCAAACTGCTGCGTGTAAAATTTTGTTCTATTGTTCTTTCATTATAAGCAAAACGAATACCCAAGTTTGTTTCGAAACTATTCAAAGGCTCACCTGTTTCTGCTTTAAAATATTGCACGCCAGGCAAGTTTAATAACGGTGTGTATTGCTTGCTGCTTGCAGTGAAATGAAATCCAAATCCATTATTTGTTTCCTGGTAAAAATCAAATTTCTTTTCTTCAAGATTTTGATATTTGTATGGAATATTTGGTTTGCGAAATAAAGTTGCAAAGGCATTATCACCGCTGATAACGCCATAATATTGCTGACCAAAATCAATATCATTTTTATAGCTTAATTGCACATAAGACCAAAGCGTATGACTGAATTGGTAGCGAAATTCTGTTTCACCTTTCAACCTTTCATCCCGCGTTCCATACGCTGCATAACCATGAAAATGCCAGTGCTTGCTGAAGTCTGTATTTGTTGAAAGATCAAAACGGAATCTTGTTCCTTCAAGCGTATCGCCACTAAGCCAATAATAATATGGACCTATGGTAAAATTGCCAATGTCTCTCATGCCGGTTCCTAATAATGTTATCGCGCTTCGGTAATGAATGTAGGTTTTATTTTTCTCCAAAGTGTCTAATAAAGTGTACACAGTTTGCTCATCTTTATTCAAAGGTTCGTGTCTGTTTTTTTGCCAAAATGAATCAGGCAGATTGTCTACATTCGGCAGCAGCACTATATCCTGGGGCTTTTTGCTTTTATCAAGTTCATCGACGATTGAAGAATCGTTAAGCATAACATTTTTATATGTTGCAGTTTTTCTTGCTTTAAATGCAAGCTTATTTTTTCCGATAGGAGAAATGTCTGCCACGAATTTATCTTTATACAAAAACCAAATACTATCACGCACTAACCTGAATTCCTGGATGATGGTGAGACCTGTAATAAAATTCAAATTAGCGTCACCGTCAGGTCGCAGGGTTATTTTTTGTATAGCAAAAGTTGTATCATTTACCCAGCAATCGCCGTCGAAAGTATTTTCCCCTTTTCGTTTTGGTGTAAAGCTGAAATGCACCAGCCTTCTTTTATTTAAATATTGTGTATCGAGTAATTTGAAGTTGTAATAATTATCCGCATTTTCATTAAATGGACCTACAAAATTTTTATCAAAAACGGGAATGAAATTATCATAAATATTTACATTCTGATAAGTGCCTCCCAACTGCTTCATGATGCTTTCATTGTCAATGCCGTTAGTGATTGTTCCTTTTATCACCTCGCGTGTTCTGTAAGGATCTTTTTGCTGATAAAAATCAGACAGCGTTTCTGTAAGAAACACAGGCAGGAAGGGCTTTTGCTCGGATGTTGAGTCAATATAATTAAAGGCAAAATCAAAAGGTTTTGTAATAAAATTATTACTTAGTTTCTTCTGATTTATATTCTCAATGTCAAGCTCTAACTTGTTATATATCTCATAAGAAAAATTATTCCAACGGGTCTTATCATGCAACGGTTTTTTCTTCATGATCTGGTGCCAGAACCACAAAGCCCTATTGTATTTCGATTTTACAAAAACCTCCGTTTTCGATGCCTGTACTTCTATTTTGATAGTAGCAAAAGTTGAATCTTTAAAATAAGAAATCGGTATATCAAGTTTTTTATAACCAACATTATTTATTTCAAGTGTATCATTCAATGACCATTCACCTGCGGGGAAAAAAAACTTACCAACAGAATCTGTAAGCGCACCTCTGCCGCTTAATTTGAAAACAATAGATGCGTAAGGCAAAGGCTCATCACTTTGCTTATCTTCAATAACACCCTGGATTGATCTTAGCTGAGCCTGCGAAACAAATGCGATAATAAAAAAAGTAAAAACTAAAAGTAATTTTTGCGCCATGATTAATTTGTAAAATTAATTGAATGAAGCATTGGCATTCAATTTAACCATCAACTTTAACCTTCTCTAAATTTCTAAATATCATTGAATGTTTGTTTTGCTGAAACAATTATAGAAATCTTACTTTCGCAAAATTCTTTCAGCGAAAATGAGCACAACAATTTCCTCCAACGAATCAATCTCATCAAACAGAAAAAAAATTATTGTTCTTGGCAGCGGACCAAACAGAATTGGCCAGGGCATTGAGTTTGATTATTGTTGCGTGCACGGATTGCTTGCGCTAAAAGAATGTGGTTACGAATCCATCATGGTCAACTGCAATCCTGAAACGGTTTCTACCGATTTTGACATGGCTGATAAATTATATTTCGAGCCTGTTTATTGGGAACATTTGTGGGAAATTATTGAGTTGGAAAAACCGGAAGGAGTGATCGTGCAACTTGGTGGTCAAACTGCTTTAAAGCTTGCAAAAAAATTACATCAAAAAGGAATAAAAATTATTGGCACTTCTTTCGATAGCATGGACATTGCAGAAGATCGTGGCAGGTTTAGTGACCTATTGAAAGAGTTAGAAATACCTTATCCAGAATATGGCACTGCGTACAATGCTGATGAAGCAATTGAAGTTGCAAAAAAAGTTGGGTTTCCTGTTTTAGTAAGGCCAAGTTATGTGCTCGGTGGGCAAAGAATGCGCATAGTTATTAATGATGATGAATTGGAAAAAGCTGTTGTCAGTTTGCTGAAACATATTCCGGATAATAAAATTTTGATCGATCATTTTTTAGATCGTTGCCAGGAAGCAGAAATTGACGCAATCTTTGATGGTGAAGATTTTCATGTAATGGGAGTGATGGAACATATTGAACCTGCAGGCATTCACAGCGGCGATAGCAATGCCGTTTTGCCTGCGTTTAATCTTACACCGCTTGTAATAACAACGATGGAATTTTATGCTGAAAAAATTGCAAGGGCTTTGAATATTTTGGGTTTGATAAATATTCAGTTTGCAATAAAAAATGGAAATGTATTTGTAATTGAAGCTAACCCAAGAGCCAGTCGTACCACACCTTTCATCGCGAAGGCATATAATATTCCTTATCTGAATATTGCAACCAAAATAATGCTTGGCTCTGCTAAGATCAAAGATTTTACAATGGAAAAAAAGCTCGAAGGATTCGCAATTAAGGAACCTGTTTTCAGCTTTAATAAATTTCCAAATGTTAGCAAAGAACTTGGTCCTGAAATGAAAAGCACCGGCGAAGCAATTCGTTTTATAAAAGATCTCCGCGATCCGTATTTTAGAAATTTATACAAAGAAAAAAGTATGTACCTGAGCAAATAGTTTTGCACTTTTCTGTTTCTAAAATAAATACACTTACTTTTATTTCATGCGTTCATCTTTTCAATTAACGTTGAAAAATATGCCGTTTGTAAGATTATTTATTTTCTTACTTGCAGGCATTTTGATAGAATGGTATTTACAATTTTCATTAGCCTCATTATTGATTTCTTTTTTTGCAATTATATTTTTTTTAGTACTCTTTTTATCTTTTTCATCAGCAATAAAATTTTCTTTAAGATGGTTGCAAGGTGCGCTGACATTGATTTTATTTGCATTTGCAGGTGCAATGATCATTTATATTAAAGACATTCGCCATCATTCAAATTCTGTTACCCAATATTATAAAAATGGAGAAATTATAAAAGCTACTTTACTCGAGCCATTAGTTGAAAAACCAAAATCATATAAGGCTTTAGCAGCAGTAAATTCGATCTATATAGATGATAAATGGCAAAATGTTGAAGGCAAAATTTTAATTTATTTTAAAAGAGATTCCGCTGCATTGCATCTCTCCTATGGTTCACAAATTATTTTCGATAAACCCTTGCAAACTATTGAAAACGCTGGCAACCCCGGTGAGTTTGATTATAAAAGATATTCCTTGTTTCAAGGTGTGCAACAGCAAGTTTTTTTGACAAATGATTATGTCCTGTTGCCCCAAAAACGTACAAATAATTTTCAAAGTTTTATCTATCATTCGAGAGATTATATTATTTCAACACTTCGTAAAAATATTCACGATAAAAAAACGCAAAGTGTTGCAGAAGCCTTGCTCATTGGCTATCGGGATGATGTTGATAAAAATTTATTGCAGGCTTACAGTAACACTGGTGTTGTGCATATTATTGTAATCAGCGGCTTGCACATGGGAATGATTTACGGGCTGGCACTTTGGCTTATCTCTCCATTCAAACGGAAGAAAAGTTATAAAATAATTCGTGCAAGTTTTTCATTATTGGTCATTTGGTTTTTTGCCTTTGTTACAGGCGCGCGTCCATCAATTTTACGTGTTGCAACAGTACTTTCATTTATTATTATCGGCGAAGTGATAAACCGCAAACCTAATGTTTACAATACTTTGGCTGCATCTGCATTTCTGCTGCTTTGTATAAATCCTTTCTATTTGTGGGATGGTGGGTTTCAACTTTCTTTCGCTGCTGTCACAAGTATTGTTACTTTTTACAAGCCGATTTATAATGCGGTTTTTATACAAAATAAACTACTGAAAAAAGTTTGGCAGCTTGGTGCAGTCACAATTGCTGTGCAAATTTTTACATTGCCTTTGGTGTTATACCATTTCCATCGGTTGCCTGTTTTTTTTCTTTTCACAAATTTTATTGCTGTGCCTTTGGCCTGGATTGCGCTGTATTTAGAAATATTTCTTTTGGTTATTTCAAAATGGAATTGGTTGGCAGCGATCGTCGGAAAAGCAATAACAGCATGCATTTCAGTAATGAATAACTTCATAGAAAATACTAACCGGTTACCTCATGCAATTATTAATAATGTTTACACAGATATCTTTCAAACAATTATTTTATTCATAATAATCATTTCGTTTTCTGTTTGGTTAATGGAAAAATCTGCAAGGTTTTTATTAATCGGAATGACAGCTCTTTGCATTTTTATTGCTGTTAAAATTATTACATTGATGATGGATGAGAAGCAAAACAAACTGATCGTTTATAATATTTCTAAAAACAATTTTGTTGATGTAGTTCAGGGAAGGAATTTCAAAAATATAAAAAATACATCTGCTGAAACGCAGTCATTGCAAGTGTTTTATTTAATTCCATCAAGGATTTATTTTCATGCAAATGATTATTCAGATTCAATTTCACTGTTGATAAAAAATAATTTAATTCAATCTACTCATAAAAATATTTTCATCATTGACAGATCATTTCATGCAAAAAATTTTACTGAAAAAATAGCTGTTGATGCAATCATCATTTCACAAAATCCTTACATTAAAATGAATGTCATTCAAAATATTTTTAATTGTAGTGAAATAGTTTTTGACAGCAGTAATCCTTTGTGGAAAATTGCAATGTGGGCAAAACAATGTGACAGCCTACATTTGCGCTTTCATTCCGTACCGCAACAAGGTGCGTTTGTGATGGATCTGTAAAAATTCCGTGACGATCAATCAAAAATTTTATGCAAAAAAAAATTCAATCAGCACTCATTTCTGTTTTTTATAAAGATGGTTTGGAAGATTTGTTAAAACAGTTGGAAGAGTTAAACATAACTATTTATTCAACCGGAGGAACTCAAAAGTTTATTGAAGGTTTGGGTATAAAATGTGTGGCTGTTGAAAGCCTGACTTCTTATCCTTCTATTTTAGGTGGAAGAGTTAAAACCCTACATCCATCAGTGTTTGGGGGTATCTTAGGAAGAAGAGATCTGCCAAATGATCTTGAAGAAATGAAACAATTCAACATTCCTGAAATTGATTTGGTAATTGTTGATTTATATCCTTTTGAAGAAACAATTCAAAAAACAAATGAAGAAAAATCAATTATAGAAAAAATTGATATTGGTGGTCCATCAATGATTCGTGCTGCTGCAAAAAATTTTAATGATGTAACTGTTATTGCATCTAAGGAGGATTATCCGCAATTAATTGAATTATTAAAAGCACAAACTGGAACTACTTATGTTGAACAGCGCAAAGCCTTTGCTGCAAAGGCTTTTGAGGTTGTTATGAATTATGATATTGCAATTAACAATTATTTTAATGAAACTATTTTTCATCCATTAAAAAATAAACAATCACTTCGCTATGGAGAAAATCCACATCAGCAAGCAAGCTTTTATGGTGATCTAAAAGAAGTATTTACACAACTTCACGGCAAAGAATTATCTTATAATAATTTAGTTGATGCAGATGCAGCTATTCAATTAGTAAAAGAATTTCCTGCAAATTTTTATAATAATGATGAAGTGTTTTTTGCAATTATCAAGCATACAAATGTTTGCGGAGCTGCCTTTAAAGAAACGCTGAAAGCTGCTTGGGATGCAGCTTTGGGAGGAGACAAGGAAAGTGCCTTTGGCGGAGTTTTAATAACAAATGGTACAGTTGATAAAGCAACAGCCGAAGCGATCAATGAAATATTTTTTGAGGTTTTAATTGCACCCGATTTTCACGTTGATGCTTTAAACATTTTGAAAAGTAAAAAAAATAGAATTCTTCTTCAGCTAAATCAAACAGCATTTATAAGCAACAAACAGTATAAATCCTTACTTAACGGCACGCTCGTTCAGGATCTTGATAAAGGAAATTTTGCAGAATGGAAGGAAGTTGGCGGAAGAGAAACAACTAATAATGAAAAAGAAAATTTACAATTTGCAAATATTCTCTGCAAGCATTTAAAAAGCAATGCAATCGCTTTAATAAAAGACAAACAGCTTGTGGGCAAAGGCTGTGGACAAACAAGCCGTGTTGATGCTTTGCGGCAGGCAATAGAAAAAGCAAAGCAATTTAATTTTGATCTGCATGGAGCAGTTTTAGCAAGCGATGCATTCTTTCCTTTTAGTGATTGTGTGCAGTTGGCGCATGCAGAAGGTATTGAAGCATTCATTCAGCCCGGCGGTTCAATTCGTGATAAGGACAGTATTGATTATTGTGTAGAACACAAGCTGGCAATGGTTTTCACAGGATTGAGACATTTCAGGCATTGATAAAATAATTAACCTAAATTTTATCTTTCTCCTTCCACATTTCATTAAAAGTCTTTGTACTGAAATTCAATGGTGCTCTGTTTTTCGTCCAGGATGTAAATATTTTATTGATAAAAATATTTTTCAATTTGTCATTGCCTCTGTTCATTAGTTTCCTGTTGAGGCTTGCGCGTCTCCAAATTTTCCAGGCTATTTTTTCGCTGAAAGTTGTTTCATTTTCTTCAACACTTTCATGCCTGTTTTCCAATAATAATTCATGAAGATTTATTCTTACCGGACAAACTTCTGTGCAGTTTCCACACAAAGAAGAGGCATAACTTAAGTGCTTATATTCTCCTAAATCTTTCAAATGCGGCGTTATCACACTTCCGATTGGACCGCTGTAAGTTGCGCCATAACTATGTCCGCCAATGTTTTTATAAACAGGACAAGCATTCAAACATGCACCACATCGAATGCAATACAATGCTTCGCGCGTTTTTGGATTGTTAAGTAAATTGGTTCTGCCATTATCAAGAAGAATAATGTACATTTCTTCAGGACCATCATTTTCATTAGATTGTTTTGGTCCTGAAATAATTGTGTTGTAAACAGTAATTTTTTGTCCTGTTCCAAATGTCGAGAGCAATGGCCAAAACAAGGCCAGGTCTGTGATTGAAGGAATTACTTTTTCAATACCTGCAATAACAATATGTGTTTTTGGAAAGGCAGAACTAAGCCTTGCGTTACCTTCATTTTCACTTACAGCAATCGCACCAATATCAGCAATGATAAAGTTTGCACCTGTTACGCCAATTTCTGCCTGCACATATTTTTCACGCAATTTTTTTCTTGCGAACAAAGTAATTTCTTCGGGGGAAAGATTTGGTTCAGTGCCTAATTTTTCTTCAAAAACCTTTGCCACATCTTCTTTGCTTTTATGCATTGCAGGAGTTACAATATGATAAGGCGCTTCACCATCAAGTTGCTGGATATATTCACCGAGATCAGTTTCAACGCTTTCAATTCCATGCTTCTCTAAAAATTTATTCAGATGAATTTCTTCCGTCACCATGCTCTTGCTTTTTACGAGCGTCTTGCAATTTTTTTCCTTACAAATTTTTTCAATCTCGTTCAAAGCTTCTTCAGTCGTTTCTGCCCAAATAACTTTTGCGCCGCGCTGCGTTATTTGCTTTTCAAATTCTAATAAATAAGTATCCAGATTTTCTATTGCGCGCCACTTCGCATTCTTGGCGCGTTCTCTCGCGAGCATAAGATTGGTAAACTGATTTTTTCCGTGCACCACTGCGGCATCATATTTTCCAATGTTAAAGTTGATCTTGCTGCGATGCCCGCTATCATTAGCTTTCAGCGTGCTTTGTGCAATAAATAATGATGCATTTTCAGACATACTTACTAAGTATCACTGGGTGGGGACTTTTGTAAATTTTTTTATGAGCCAAACAAAGAATTACTATTAACCTTTACTTGCGTAGCACTCTTGTACGCTTTGTAATTCTAGTCGGCTTTTCCCAATTTTTTTTGAAGATTTTTATCCAGTTCATCTAAAAATTCTTCCGTGTATAAATAATCTTTTCCATGCTCAACATCTTTCTTTATTGTGATTGCAAGGTCCTTTGTCATCTTTCCGCTTTCAACAGTTTCAACACAAACTTCTTCAAGCGCTTCGCAAAAATTAATCAATGGTTGATTGTTATCAAGCTTACCACGAAATGCTAATCCACGCGTCCATGCAAAGATAGAAGCAATAGGATTTGTTGATGTTGGTTTGCCTTTTTGGTGTTCACGAAAATGGCGTGTAACTGTTCCGTGTGCAGCTTCTGCTTCCATTACAGTTCCATCAGGCGTTACTAATGTTGATGTCATCAAACCCAGGCTGCCAAAGCCTTGCGCGACAGTGTCGCTTTGTACATCGCCGTCATAATTTTTGCATGCCCAAACAAAATTGCCATGCCATTTTAATGCACTTGCAACCATGTCATCTATTAAACGATGTTCATAAGTAATGTTTGCTTCTGTAAATTTTTCTTTGAATTCTGTTTGATAAATGTCTTCAAAAATATCTTTGAAACGACCGTCATATTTTTTTAGAATTGTATTTTTTGTCGAAAGATACAACGGCCATTTTTTCATTAACGCCTGGTTGAAACATGCGCGGGCAAAGCCTTTGATGCTTTCATCGGTATTGTACATGGCAAGAGCAACGCCATCTCCTTTGAAATTAAAAACTTCAAACTCCTGTTTTGTTCCGTCTTCTCCTTCAAATTTTATGGTGAGTTTTCCTTTGCCTTTTGTTATAAAATCTGTTGCACGATATTGATCTCCAAAAGCATGGCGACCGATGCAAATTGGTGCTGTCCAATTGGGAACAAGGCGTGGAACATTATTGCAAACAATTGGTTCACGAAATACAGTGCCATCAAGGATATTGCGGATCGTGCCGTTCGGACTTTTCCACATTTGCTTTAGATTAAATTCTTTCACACGCGCTTCATCAGGTGTGATGGTTGCGCACTTAACAGCAACGCCATATTGCTTCGTTGCATTTGCTGCATCAACAGTTACCTGGTCGTCAGTTGCATCTCGATGTTCGATACCGAGATCAAAATATTTTAAGTCAACATCAATATATGGAAGTATTAATTTGTCTTTTATGAATTGCCAGATGATGCGCGTCATTTCATCGCCATCCATTTCTACCACGGGGTTTGCAACCTTTATTTTTTGCATAAAATTTGTTTGAAGGTTTGCAAAAATAGTAAAGTAAAACTTTGTGAAGATTATTTGAATGTAAAACAAAAGATGCTAAAAGATTTGCTGATAAAAGGATTGCGACGCAACGATGATGCTATGAAAAACTTATGCCCGTATCAAAAAAAACAATTAGTGCAAAATATTCGTACATGCATGCAGAACCATTTTAAATTTTCTATATGCACAAAATATTATCTTTCTGGCTTGCAGGTTTTATTTGTTTTTTATTTTTTGTAAACACTGCCTGCTCGAAACAAAGTATGACAACTACTATTCAGGATACAACACATTCGTCTGATAATGCAAAAACACTTTTAGCGCTTGGTGATTCGTATACGATAGGGCAATCTGTTGATCCAAATCAAAATTTTCCGGAGCAAACGGTTGATGTTTTAAAAGCTGCCGGAATAAATATGAATCCTCCTCGAATCATTGCTACGACTGGCTGGACGACAATTGATCTGCAAAATGGCATCAATCTGCAAAATCCTCAGGGACCATTTGACGCAGTGACTTTATTGATTGGTGTGAATGATCAATACCAGGGTTTGGACACGGGCGGATATAAAATAAGATTTACGCAATTGTTGCAGGAATCAATTGCTTTTGCGGGCAATGACACTGCGCATGTGTTTGTGCTTTCAATTCCTGATTACAGCGTTACGCCATTTGCTGCAAATTATGATACAGCAAAAATCAGAATACAGTTGCAGGAATTTAATTCCATCAACAAACAGATCAGTTTGTCATATCATGTTACTTATATAGACATCACGCCATTAACAGAAGAAATGAAAACAAACACTGCGCTTGTTGCGGATGATGGACTTCATCCTTCTGCATTGGAATACATGCAATGGGTAAACCTTCTCGCGCCTGCGATGGAAAAAGTGCTGAAATAATTTTCTATAAATTATTTACTTGTGCTTGATATAAACGCAGCAACATTTTTCTTAAAATCAACGAGACAAGATGGATTGATGTACATCATGTGCCCTGCCTGAAAATATTTAAGGGTAATGTTCTGCTGAATATTTTTTTCCAACCCTAAATGATTGAAAGTATACTCTGTTGCGTAAAACGGCGTTGCCAGATCGAAATATCCATTAAAAACAAGGATCTTCAAATTCGGATTTTTGCTCATTGCATCTGCAAGATCCACACCTGTATTGGGTGTTGAAGGATCACCATTGCCGCCGCCACGATTCCAGTTCCAGTGAAAACCTTCGGCGCTGTAGGCTGAAGTATGGTAGTCGTACTTTTTATTCACCTTTAATTCTTCGTAATAATAACTCATAAATGCGGCGGTAAATGCTGGACTTATCTGCTCACTCTGCGGATCAGTATAAGCAAATTCACTTAACGGATCCTGGTTGATGCCTTTGTAACGTGCATCAAGCCTGCCAACGGTTTCAGAACTATCGCGCAATAATTCCTGCGTAAACTGCGGCTCATTAATACGAAGATCTCCCTTCATTAAATAATCTTTACTCAAACCTGTATAAGCAGAAAGTTTGTTTACAATATTTTCTTTTTCGCCATCAGTTAAAGACGCGCCCTTCATTAAAGCAGCAGCATAATCACCGCCGGCAAAATTTCTAACTTCATTTAAAAAACCTTCAAGGTCTGCGGGTTTATTCTGCAATTTATTATGATACCACGCAACGGCAGCATAAGTTGGTAAATGCAAAATGTAAGAAATATCATCACCGTTTTGAAACGTAAGTGTACGCAGGTCGAGCACAACAGAAACCAATATTACACCATTCACTGCCATGCCCATATTTTCCTGTAAATAATCTGAAACACCGGCAGAGCGCATGGTTCCGTAACTTTCACCGAGCAAATATTTGGGCGAGTTCCATCTGCCGTTATCAGTAACATATTGCTTGATGAACTCACTGATGCTTTTTATATCTTCATCCACACCCCAAAAATCTTTATTGGCAGCTTTGCCTGTTGCATGGCTCAAGCCTGTGCCAACAGGATCTATCATTACGAGGTCGCTAACATCAATCATGGAGTTATCATTATCAACGATTGTGTATGGCGCAGCTTTATTGATTGTGGGATCATTCACCACAACGCGGCGCGGACCAAGCGCACCCATGTGCAGCCACATGGATGATGAGCCAGGACCACCATTATATGCAAAAGTTATTGGTCTTTTTGATGCGTCTGCTTCGCCATCTTTTGTGTAAGCTGTAAAGCCGAACAAAGCAACAGGCTCATCTTTTTCATTCTTTAAAACGATAGTGCCGGCTGTGGCAGTGTAGTTGATAACTGCGCCATTTATTTTTATGGAGTGGTGCGTTACTGATTTATCAGCAGATTGTGATAAGGTATCAGCGGCGGCGCTTTGTGCTCTGGCATTGATAAACATTGCGAGGACGCAAACAAATAACATTATTTTTTTCATAAACAATAAGTTGGTTAATTGAAATGACAAGATAGAAAATTTTTAAACACAGTAAAATGATTTGGATGAGTGGCAACTGGTCGTCATTTTTTATAGCGGCGCATAAAAAAAACCTGCCGGCATTTGAAACGGGCAGGTCATATACTTTTAAAACTATTTTACTCCTTCACAAACTGCTTTGTCTGCAACCCCCTTTTTGTTTTTATAAGAAGCATATAGGTGCCTGCTGCAAGTTTTGAAATATCTAACTGCGCAGTGTTTTTGCCGATGAAAGAAGAGACCTGTTTTTGCAGCATTGATTGACCTGTTGCATTTATTACCTGTAATATTGTGCCTGGATCATTGGCTGTAAAGTTTACAGTAATTGATGAATGTGCGGGGTTGGGAACAATACTCATTGAATTATTGTTTTCAGGATAATTATTATTTTCTCTGTTGAATGTCAGAGCACTAGTTTTATCATCATTTTTTATCGTACCAATCGCAGTATCTTTATTAAGTACAGCATTAACAGGTTGATATAATATTACAAGAAAGGTTTCGTTTTTTTCTTTAATTGTATCACCATTAATTAATACAGATATTTTTTGAGAGGTTTCGCCAGGATTAAAAGTAAGTGTCCCATTGGTTGCTACATAATCAGTTCCTGCCATGGCTGTTTTATCTTCAGTTTTATATTGCACAGTTATTAAACTGTCGTAAGAATGATCAAGTTTTACATTGAAATCCATCGATTGCTGACCACTGTTTCCTTCAACAATAGATTGGTTTGAAATAGAAATACTAACTGAATCAAAAGCATGGCTTACAACAAATGTAGGAGTAGTGCTTGTACCAACTGTACTACCATTAAGTGCAGAACCTCCGCTAACCGTCGAAGTAGAATTATTTACAACTGTTAATCCTTGCCCTTGCCCATTCCTGTCCATTGTATAATATGCTACCAAGCCGGCTTCATTTCCAACCAATTCATGATACATAGTATTTTGAATATCGGCTTGTGTTAAAGCAATATTCCAAATACGTACTTCATCTATTTGTCCGCTAAAAGGAAATCCATCATTTCTTTTACCTATTAAAAGTGGATAACTATTGGGGGATAAAGTTATTTTTGTGTGTTTTTGCGCCATCAGAACTCCATTTTTGTAGATATTTAGAGTTGAATCATTATAGACTCCTGCAATATGTATCCACTTATTTAGGTCGCTTGTTGACATGTGTACAAGAACTCCATTATGTCCTAAAGAGTTTCCTATATTAAAGCCAGCTGTAACTACCCCACTATCATTATATAATGCCAATTGATAGCAAGTCTCATCATTATCATTCGCATTTCCATACCCTTTTTGAACTATCTCATTGACAACTTCATATGATGCAGGCTTTATCCATGCTTCTATGGTTAAGGGACCAGTAATTACAGCGGATGCATCCGTACCGCAATTAATGTAATCTGTAGAGCCATTTAGCGAAATGGCTTTTTGCTGAGCACTTGTGCAGACAGGCATAATTAATACTGCTGCTAAAAGAATGTAAATTGTTTTCATGTTGTACGGTTTTAATTTTTTGCCTACTCTATATCCCGTTTTCGGCTTCGCGGGTTTCTTATGCTTACAGCAGCTAAATTCAAAAGAAAATTTTTTACAGTCTACCGTAAAATCACGGTATTTACCCCCGTAAAAATACGGGGCATTACCAAACATTCCTTCGCCATTAATTCCCCACAAACTTGCTTACGGGTGCTGCCCAAACAAGTTTTTCACTGTCCAATCCTTTGTAGGCGGCAGTAAATAAGAACTGGCTGCCCGGCGCAAGACCTGAAATAGTTGCTTTATGTCCGTTAACCGTTTTCAGTACCCAAGTGTTTGGGTCCGTGCCGGTATTGGCTACCGGCGTGTAAGCAAACACAGTTCCGTGATCGCCAACCGGACTATGCTTTACACTAATATCCATATCACCATTTACGCCATTTGCCACCTGCATGTTTATGGGCAGCGGCTGCTCATGATGCTCTTTGTGTGCAGCCAGCTTTATGCCCGAAGTTAGCAGCATTGTAAGATTGCCTACTGCCTGCTGGTTTACAATAATTGCCGCCGAACTAAACAATGGAAGCAATACCACCCTTGCGTTGTTTTTATCAACCACTGCCTGCGATCCGCCGGTATTCAGCTCGCCCATCGCATTGTGGTAAATCTGCGATGCCTTTGTAAAATCAATCAAAGCAGTGCCCGTCCAGGTAAAGTTGGCATTGCCTGTAAGCGATGTTACGGCATTGTTTGATTGCTTGTCAAGTTCCATATCGTCCAGTTCCGTGAATCCGGTAAGTACTCTTTCTACCATAGTTTTAATTTTTGGGGTGAAGAAATTAAGGTTTGTATTGAAAAGAGTTGGAAAATAAAGGTTGGAGGACGATTTCGGGGAAGCGACTGAAGCAAACGAAGTCCCGGATACCGTTTCCGGTACCCCGGTAAGGAAGATCGCTTAAGCGAAAGGGCTGACGTAGGAACGAAAAGCAAAATCGGTGATATGGAACTACTCTTCCAACAAAGCGGAAACAATTTTCGAGAAAGCGAAAACCATTTTCGGGGAATGTTTGAAGACTGTCGGGATAACGAAAAATAAAAAATGGGAAAGTGATGAAATGAACCGGAAAACGGAAAGGAAAAATTAGTTGCTTAATTGGGGTTGTTTGTAAAGCCGATTTAGTAAGATGTAAGAATGCTGCTTTCATTATGCTAAGGTTTTGCTAATGTGGGCTTTTTAATTCAGCAAAATATTTTTTCTATAAAAAGCTCGCTAAACCACATTGTGCTATAATATCATTCCAGCGCAGGCGGGAATATAACCAATTACAACTGCTTCGTTTTTATGAGATACCTACCTTCGCAGGTATGACGACTAACTATTTCATCACCTCTTCTATTACTTCACCAATGCATCCGCTGGGCATTTGTATGTGCAGCATGGCGCAGATGGTTGGCGCAATATCTGTCATATATACTTCGTGATTGCTGCTGCCGTGTTTTATTCCCCAGCCATAAAATAGTAATGGGATATGGGAGTCATACGGATTCCAAACGCCGTGCGAATCGGCAACGCCTTCGCTTTCTACAAAGCCGGGCTTTAAAATTATCTGCACATCGCCGCATCGTGTTTCAAAATATCCGTTGGCAAACATCTCTCTCTGTTTGGCAGTAATCGGGTAGGTTAAAATATTTTTTATGTCAATTGCCTGCGCCACTGATTCCTGCCTTTGTAAAAAATCAATCACCCAATCTTTAATATTATTTTTATTGAGTGATGCTGAAGCAATGCGTGCATGATTGAGTGTGATCTGAAAATTATCTATGTCAATGGCAAGACTGTCGTAGCCGAACTGCGCTTTCAACCCTGCATTTATTTTACTTAAAATAATTGAATCATTGAAATAACCTCCGGGCAAATGATGCAGGCTGTCAAAGCCGGGAATATGCGCCACACCATGATCGGCAGTTAAGAAAAGGAGGTATTGCCCTTTGCCTACGGCAGAATCGAGGTAAGCAAAAAGATTGGCGAGCGTGGCATCGAGGCGCGCATAATCATCTGCCTGCTCCCACGAGTTTGGTCCGAATGCATGACCGATATAATCAGGCGAAGAAAAACTTATGGCAAGGAAATCTGTTGCATTTCCTTTTCCTAATTTTTCATTGGTGATGGTTGCTTCTGCCATTAAGGTGAGCAAAGTATTGCTATGCGGCGTGGTGGATATTTTACCATAATTTTTCCCGATATATTTACTCAGGTCATAAGGCATTGCAAGCTGGTTATCACCGAAAGGCTTGTCTTCATAAGGCTCCGCATCCTCAGATGCATACTCTTTGTAAGGATAGCTTTGTGTAGTGGTATTCCATGGCAGATACTGCACCCAACCTAAACCGTAAAGCGAGTCAGGAATTTTTCTTTTATTAAATGCCTGAACCCATGCGGGCAGGCTATCCATATAATAACTGCTTGAAATAAAATTGCCTTTTTTATCGTACCAATATGCTGCATTTGCTGCATGACCTGCAGGCAAAATTGCCGCACGGTCTTTAATGGAAATGCCGATGACCTTGCTTCTGAAATTTGTGGCAAGGCGAAGCTCATCTCCAATGGTTGTGGCAAACATATTTCGCGGGCTCATTTCGCCTTCTCTTGTAGAGTCGCCGACAGTATTTACCAAACTATCGTCAGTGCAATAATGCTTTTTATTCTCGATATTATCCCACCAATTATTTCCAACAATGCCATGAATGGCGGGCACTGAGCCTGTGTAAATGCAGGTATGTCCTGCACCCGTAACCGTTGGTGTGTATGGAATAAAAGTGTTTTCGCAGGAGAAGCCATCATTCAACAATCTTTTAAAACCGCCAGTTGTCGCAAACAGATTATTGTAGCGATACAGATAATCCCAACGCATTTGATCGATAACAATTCCAATAACCAATTTGGGTTTGCTGGTCTCCTGAACAGTTGATGAATGCTGCATGGCAGCAGGCTTTTGTGCCTGCATATCGGAATAAATTAAAAATGAAATGCAAAGCGCGAGAATTATTTTCATTTAAAAAGATTTAAGCAAATATAGTAGTGTAAAAAACCTAATTAAATCAAATGGATTTTATTAAAATAAAAATAATATGCGATGAAAAACATAAAATGAAAATCATGTCTTTTTCTTTTACTTATTTTTGCAATTGTCGAAATCGAATAAGAAATCTACTTTAGTTGAGCTTAAAATTTAATAATTATGGCAGATATTTTTGAAAGATTGATAAAAAATTACGGACCAATCGGTCAGCATCGCGAAAGATCGCATGGTTACTATACTTTTCCGAAGTTAGAAGGAGAGATCGGGAGCCGCATGAACTTTCGCGGAAAAGAAGTTATTGTATGGAGCCTGAATAATTATTTGGGTTTGGCAAATCATCCTGAAATAAGAAGAGTAGATGCTGAAGCTTCGAACCAATATGGTCTTGCTTCTCCGATGGGTGCGCGCATGATGAGCGGCAATTCAAACTTTCATGAACAGCTTGAAAGAGAATTGGCAGAATTTGAATCTAAAGAAGATGCCATTTTACTAAACTACGGGTACCAGGGCATCATGAGCACCATTGATGCTTTGTGCGGCAGGCATGATGTTATCGTGTATGATGCGGAAAGCCATGCCTGTATTATTGATGGTTTGCGTTTGCATCCCGGTCATCGCTATGTTTTTAAACACAATGATGTTGAAGATTGTGATAAGCAACTTGAGCGCGCATCTGCATTGATTGATAAACAAAAAGCAGGCGGCATTTTAGTAATAACAGAAGGCGTTTTCGGCATGGCAGGCGACCAGGGAAAGTTGAAAGAGATCGTTGACTTAAAAAGCAAATACTATTTCCGTTTGCTTGTTGACGATGCACACGGCTTTGGAACACTTGGCAAAACCGGCGCAGGTGCAGGGGAAGAACAGGAATGCCAGGATGGAATTGATTTATATTTTTCAACTTTTGCAAAAAGCATGGCATCCATCGGAGCATTTTTAGCCGGGCCAAAAATCATCATTGATTATATCCGTTATAATATTCGTTCTCAAATTTTCGCAAAAAGTTTACCGATGCCTTTTGTCATTGGCAATTTAAAAAGGCTCGAACTTTTAAGAACAACTCCTGAATTAAAAGAAAAATTATGGAGCAATGCGATGAAACTGCAAAACGGTTTGCGAAAAAGAGGGTTTGATATTGGCAAAACAGATTCAGTGGTTACGCCTGTTTATATGAAAGGCGGCGTGGAAGAAGCAACCGCAATGGTAATGGATCTGCGGGAAAACTATAACATCTTTTGTTCCATCGTTGTATATCCTGTTATTCCGAAAGGTCATATCATTTATCGCCTGATACCTACGGCTGCACATACTGACGATGATATTGAAACAACATTAAATGCTTTTACAGAAACAAAGGTAAAGTTGGTTGCAGGCAAATACAAGTCAGAAGTTATTCCAAACATGGCTGAAGTGTAAGATGTTAATGAATACCTTAATTCTAATAATTTCTTAATTGCATGTCTTTGCACTTTCATAAAAACCACTTATTTTTGCCGTCCGAAAATAATTTCGTTAACCTTAAATTTAAAAGCCTTTAAATCTTTATTTATATGGCAGTAAAACTAAGACTACAAAGACACGGCAGTAAAAAACGCCCATTTTATTTTATAGTTGTGGCTGATGCGCGTGCTCCCAGAGATGGAAAGTTCATCCAGAAAATTGGAACGTACAACCCTTTGACGGTTCCTGCAACGGTTCAGCTTGATCGGCAGAAGGCACTTGAATGGCTGCACAAAGGCGCACAACCAACAGACACGGTTCGCAAAATACTTTCATTTAAAGGTGTTCTTTATTTAAAGCATTTATTGCGTGGTGTAAAGCTTGGATTGTTTGATGAAGCAACCGCGATGGTTAAGTTTCAGACCTGGCATGAAGAGCATGAAAACAGTGTGCGCAAGCGTAATGAAGTGCATAAAAAGCAACAGCGCTCACGCCGTACGCAACAGCCAGTTGTTCGCAAAGTTGAGAATGATGGCAATACTTCGCAAGCCTGATTATTGTGCTAAGAAATCTTTAAGTCTTGTCAAAAAAAATGGCAAGACTTTTTTTATAGCAGTTTTTTAAAGCGCATAACTTTAAGCAATAATATGCTCAATGAAATTTCAACCGGGAGATGATATTATTATTTTGCACAACAAAGAAGAAGGAATAATCATTGAGATAATTGATAAGCAAATGGTTTTGGTAGAAGTTCGCGGCGTAAGATTCCCTGTTTATATTGGCCAGATTGACTTTCCGTATTTTAATCGTTTTTCAAAATCAAAATTATTTGAAGAACAAAAGCCTGCAAAAAAATATGCTGATCAAATAAAAAAAGAAAAAAATATTGAAGAGAAAAATGAAGTTTCTGAAGGTGTGTTTCTGTATTTTATTCCCAAGTTTGCGTTTGATGAATTTGATGATGAGATAGTAAAAGAACTGAAAGTTTATCTGCAAAATAAAACTGATAAAGGTTATAAGTTTATTTATACGCAACAGTTTGAAGGCAAAACAAATTTTGACCTCAACAATGAAATAAATGCCTTCAAAGATTTTTATCTGCATGATATTTTGTTTGAAAACATTAACGACAGCCCTGCATTTTATTTTGAATTTTCTTTAATGAATGCTGAGAAAACAAAGTCAGACTATTTTGAAACTTCGCTGAAACTAAAGCCCAAACAGGTTTTTCAAAAGATAGAAAAGATGAAAGAGAAAAACGAACCATCTTTTTCGTATTTGCTTTTTGAAAATTATCCTGATAAATCGGAAGAAGAAAGGATTGATTTTCCAAGATTGAAAACAAATGAATTTAAACTTTACAATGCAAAACAAATCAGGCAAAACCTGGAGCCTGCGAGAAGCATTCTAGATCTGCATATTGAAAAATTAATTTCTGACTGGCAACACCTGAGCAACTTTGAAATATTAACCATTCAACTGAAGGAATTTGAAAAATGGTTTACGCTTGCTGCGGCGCATCATCTGCAAAGTTTTATTGTTATTCATGGCATTGGCACAGGAAAACTGCGGGATGAAATTCACGATATTCTCAAAACGAAAAAGGAAGTGCGCTTTTTTATTAATCAATACGATCCAAGATTTGGATATGGTGCAACAGAAATTTTCTTTAATGATTAAAATGAATTGCTGAATAGAATTACAGAATGTACAAGAGTGCGACGCAAGTAAAGCTTATAGATATTCAACTCTCTGGTACCAAAAAAATCTTCTTCTATATTTGCATTGCTACAAGCCCGAACTATCGTGCCGCGTAACGGCGGTAAGGAAAGTCCGGACAGCGAAGGGCAATCTATCCTGATAACATCAGGACAGGCGCTTGCGCCGCGGGAAAGTGCCACAGAAAATAACTGTCCCGCACAATTGCGGGATGAGGGTGAAAATGTGAGGTAAGAGCTCACAAGAGCGTGACAGTAATGCATGCTTTGGGTAAACCCTGGATGCTGTAATGCCGAATATAGAAGCGATTGAGCGCTGCCCGCGCGAGCTTCAGGGTAGGCAGCTACAGGTGTGCAGCAATGTACATCGCAGATAAATGATAGTGTAAAAACAGAATCCGGCTTACGAGGCTTGTAGTTTTTATTTTTTATGGTGCTTGACCTTCGGCTTTTTTGGAGCAGGCTTATCACCATCAATAACCCATTCATAATCGAGCTGGCGTTTTTCTAAATTAGCTGCTACCACTTTGATGAATACTTTATCGCCCATGCGAAACTGCCTGTTACTGCGTCTGCCGAGCAGGGAATAATCTGATTGAATTAAAATAAAATCATCATAATCACTAAGGCTTGCAACGCTGACAAGACCTTCGCACTTGTGCAGAACGGTTTCGCACCAAAAACCAAAAGCGGCAACACCGCTGATAACGGCTTCGAATGTTTCGCCAAGATAACTGCGCATGTACTCGACCTGCTTGTATTTGTTGGCTGCCCGTTCGCAATCCATTGCAGCACGTTCGCGCTCGCTGCTGTGCTTACATTTCTCATCCATTTTTTTATCTATGATGGGATTGTTTTTGAGAATGGATTCCAAAATGCGATGCACCATAATATCAGGATAACGGCGAATTGGTGAAGTGAAATGACAATATTGTTCAAATCCCAAACCATAATGGCCGATATTTTCTGCAGTGTAAATTGCTTTTGCCATCGTGCGAATACCGAGTTGCTCCAACACATGCTGTTCGGGCTTGCCCTGTACTGAAGCGAGCATTTCATTAAAGCTTTCTGCAATTTTTTTTGGTGTGCTTATATCAAACTTATGCCCGAATTTTTTTGCGAATGCAATGAAGGGTGTGAGCTTCTGCTCATCAGGACGGTCATGCACGCGATAAGGAAAAGGAATATCTTTCTTATTCATTTTTATTTTGGAGACATACTCCGCAACATATTTGTTTGCAAGAAGCATAAGCTCTTCAATCAATTGATGCGCTTCTTTGCTTTCTTTAATTTCTATGCCGATAGGTTTACCTTTTTCATCTAATTTAAAACGCACTTCCTGCGATGAAAAATTTATGGCGCCTTTGCTGAAACGCTTGCTGCGAAGGCGTTGCGCAATATCATTCAACAATAAAATCTCTTCATTATATTTCCCATTTTTCGTTTCAATTATTTGCTGCACATCTTCATAAGTGAAACGATGTTTTGAATGAATGACTGTTTTGGAGAGTTTGCAATTTTTTACTTCGGCCTTATTATTTATTTCGAAAATGGCAGAGAAAGTAAGCTTTTCTTCATGCGGACGAAGGGAACAAAGAACGTTTGAAATCTGCTCAGGCAGCATCGGATTAACTCTGTCAGGAAGATACACGCTCGTGGCGCGTTTGTAAGCTTCTTCATCAAGCGCAGAGTCCGGCTCAACAAAATGACTGACATCCGCAATGTGCACACCAATTTCATACAGATCAGTTTTGATTGTTTTTATAGAGATGGCATCATCAAAATCTTTTGCATCTGCAGGATCAATTGTGAAAGTGAGTGTGTCTCTGAAATTGATGCGCTTATGTATTTCGCGCTCGCTGATCTCATCAGGAATGCGTGAGGCATCTTTAAGGGCATTATCGGGAAAGGCAAGCGGGAAGCCGTTTTCAGCAAGCAGCTCTTTCATTGCGCGATCATTTTCATCTTCCGGTTTTAAAATACTTATCACTTCACCAACCGGTTTTTTATCACCCTTTTCCCATTGCACCATTCGCACAGCAACACGCTCTTTATTTTTTGCGCCTTTGATCTTATCTAAGGGAATAAAAATATCAGGAACAGGTCTTTCAGAGTCAGGAATAAAAAAAGCGAAGTTTGTTGAGAGCTGCAAAGTGCCGATAAATTCTGTTTGCTTGCGCTGTACGACTTCCATTATCCGTCCTTCTTTTTTTCCTGTGTTCATATTTTCTTTCACCACTTTTACGCGGACAGTATCACCATGCAAAGCATTATTGAAATCTCCGGGACGCACAAGCACATCGCCTTTTCCATCTGCAATAACTACATAGCCGATGCCGGAACGTGTTATTTCCAAAGCGCCTTTTAATAGATTTGACGGAAGATGCTTTGATTTTTGTTTGTCTTTTATTTTCTTTTTACTCATGAATTATGTTTGTTGATTGTGGGCTGAAGATCAATGTTTGCAAGTCTTTCTGGTTATGAGGCAGTAGTTTCTTTATCAGGATTGAAACTAAAATTTTGTACAAAGTCAATTACAGTTTTATTGAATTGTTCTTCTTCCTTGAACAAAAATTTCGGTTGCATTGGCAGCACATATAGATTAAGTTCTTTTAAGGCTTCATTGAATTTCATTAATCTCACGGCATCTTTTTCTGTTGTAATAATAAATTTATTATTTGATTGGATTTGATCGTAGCGTTTTTTTATATCCTTTAAATCATCGATTGAAAATACATGGTGGTCGCTGAATGTCATTTCATAATAAGTGAAAGCATGCTCATGCAAATAACTTTTTAAAGGCGCAGGATTGGCGATGCCGCATACTAATAATATTTCATCTTTTTGCGTGATGATCGTTTTTGTTTTATAAAAAATATGATAAGGATTATGGTATTTGATCTTTGTAAAAAATATTTGCTGGTTGTATAAAGGATTTATTTTTTCAATAATCTCCACTTTTTCATCAGAAGAAATATCATCAGGACATTTTGTTACAACAATAATCTGAGCTCTTTTGTATGAGGAACGCTGATCCCGCAAATCGCCGGTCGGCAAAAAAAAATCATTTATAAAAAGGTTATTATAATCAGTGAGCAAAATATTTAATCCAGCAATAATTTCCCGGTGCTGAAAAGCATCATCTAAAATGATTGCCTGTGTTTCAGGTCTATCGTGCAAAAGTTGCGGAATGGCAACAATTCTTTCTTCGCCAACAGCAACAGCTATATCAGGAAACTTAATATGAAACTGCATGGGCTCATCGCCAATCTCAAGCGCAGTGGTAGTTTCAGCGGCTAAGGCATAACCTTTTGTTTTGCGTTTGTAACCACGACTTAGAGTTGCAACCTGAAATTTATCTTTCAATAACTCCACTAAATATTCAACCATAGGAGATTTTCCGGTGCCGCCAACAGATAAATTTCCAACACAAATCAAAGGAAAATTAAATGCTGCTGCGTGAAGGATATTTTTATCATATAAAAAATTTCGTACGAGAATAATTAATGCATAAATAAGCGCGATGGGAAACAATAAAAGACGAAATGATTTTAAAAAAATTGAATTAAAATTCATACATCACAAGATACTTATTAATTTTTCTTTGATCCTTTGTGCCTGCCTTTCAATAAAGTCTTTGTCAATATTATTTGTTAAGGGAATTGATCCGATCTTCTGAAAGCCGCTCCAGTTAACGATTTCATCTTCATAATTTAAATACTGATCATTAAATATCCATCCTAAAATATCAATATTTTTCGCTTTACAAACTTCTGCAGTTAATAAAGAATGATTGATGCTGCCGAGATAATTTCTGCTGACTAAAATAACTTTCGCATTGAGCTTTTTAATCAGATTAATTACAAATTCGTGTTTATTTAATGGCACTAAAATTCCGCCTGCACCTTCAATGATTAAAAGTTTTTCGGATGATATTTGATTGAAGCGGTCATTAATTTTTTCAAGATCAATCTCAATATTTTCTTCTCTTGCTGCTATGTGCGGCGATGCGGCAAGTTCCAGTTTGTAAACTTCATCAAATACTATGCTTTCATTATTACTCAATAATTTTTTGACAGTAAGATTATCTGTATCCTCTAAAAAGCCTGCCTGTATTGGCTTCCAGTAATTTCCATGAAGTGCTTCCGTGATAATTGCAGCGATAATAGTTTTGCCAATCCCCGTGCCAATACCTGTTATAAAAATGGGTCGCATAATTTAATCCTTAGATTTTTGAGTGAAGAAAGAAAAAATGGTAGTGCCATAATTTCTTTGAAACTGATAACCGGCAAAATTTTTATAATCATTTCTCGGAGTATGCTCTAACACAAAAAAACCATCTGAAGAAATAAGTTTTTTTTCAACAATTATTTCAGGCAATAAATCAATTTTTTCAAGCGCATAAGGAGGTCCGGCAAAAATTAAATCGAATTCATCATCAGTATTTTTTAAGAAATCAAATACGTTCATCTTTAAAACTTTTGCATTTTCTATTCCGAGCGAGGAAAGGTTTTTTTGTATAAAATCAAACATCCGGCTGTCTTTTTCAATCAAAGTTAAATCTGCCGCGCCGCGTGATGCAAGCTCATAACTAATGTTGCCTGTGCCACCAAAAAGATCGAGTGTTTTTATTCCTTCAAAATCAATTCTGTGTTGCAAAATATTAAACAAACCTTCTTTCGCAAGGTCAGTTGTTGGACGTGTATAAGGCATTTTAGTTGGCGGATGAATTTTTAAACCACCAAATTTCCCCGAAATAATTCTCATGGAAATATATTGAGAAAAGAAGAAAAGTAATGCGCAGGATATTTCTGAAATCCTTCTGCAGCAAGCGTTTCAGAAGAAGGAATTATAAAAAAAATATTCTTTAAATAAGTTTCTAGTGTTCTGAATAAATTTGATTCAACATCAATCAATCCGGAAAATGAAAAATGTGTTTGGTCTTTATTCAGCTCAAGCCTTTCGCACACATTTAATATATGATATAAAACATCTTCAGGCGTTTGATAAGTAAAAGTATTTGTTAGCTGCAGTTTTTTTTGTTTGCTCACTAATAAAATAAAATGGTTTTGATAAAGTAAAACCTGCACATACTCATCAAATAATTGCTGCTTTTTTACTGACCATTCTTTTAATAATTTATAGTATTTGTGCACCGAAATCATTGAGGCAAAATGTTGGCTCAATTGTTTTTTCCATTCCTCATCAATATAATAAGCAACATGCAGTTCTTCAAGCACATTACATTCTGATTCGTGAAAAAAAACATTCCCAAATAATAAAGAAAGATATTTTTTCTGTTCGTTTTCGAAATAAAAATTATCAGGAATAATCAATGCCTGCGGGTGTTCCCAAATAATTTCAACTTTATCAAAAGTGTGGGGTAATATTTCTGATTGATGTTTGATAACTCTAAAAATATCAGCGATGCTTTCATCTTTACTTTTCTCAAACTGAAATAATTCAAAGGAAAAAATCTTATCTGAATTTATATCTTTTTGCCAACAACTTACATGGGATTTACCAATCTCAATATTTAATGTTGAAATGGGATTTGATGGATTATAAATGCCAAAAGTTTTGTGCACCATAGTTATTCTTTCGGTTTGCAATTATACTACAATCCCGCTGCTTCTAATTCAGAAAAGAACAAGTTCGTTTGCAAAGATTTTTCATTTTTAAAAACATAACAAAATCAAAACACAGCTTGTGTATATTGCATCAATTTTTTTGGATGAAAGTAACAGAACATATTTCGCAAGCCAAAAATACACTTATCTCGTTTGAGGTTTTGCCTCCGCTAAAAGGCAAAAGCATCACCTCAATTTATGATCATTTAAATCCATTAATGGAGTTTAAGCCATCATGGATAAATGTTACTTATCATCGCAGTGAAACGATGTTCAAGAAAAAAAATGATGGCAGTTTTGAAAAGGTAGAAGTGCGTAAAAGGCCAGGAACGGTGGGCATTTGCGCAGCAATCATGAACCATTATAAAATTGATGCTGTGCCGCACATCATTTGCGGCGGCTTTACAAAAAGAGAAACTGAAGATGCCCTAATAGATCTGAATTTTCTTGGCGTTGATAATGTGCTTGTGCTTCGCGGGGATGCTGCAAAAAATGAAGCCTCATTTGAGCCTGAGGCTGGAGGCAATCAATATGCAATTGATCTTTTAAAACAGGTTGCAAGAATGAATGAAGGTTTGTATATTGATGAAGATATTCAGAATGGTGTAAAAACAAAATTTTCAATTGGTGTTGCGGGTTATCCTGAAAAACATTTTGAAGCGCCGAATCTTGAAATTGATTTGAAAAGATTGAAAGAAAAAGTAGATGCCGGCGCAGAATATATTATGACACAAATGTTTTTTGATAATAAGAAATTCTGCGATTTTGTAAAAGCATGTCGTGCAGCAAACATAATGGTACCAATCATTCCGGGCTTAAAGCCTATTACATCAAAGAAACAATTATCAGTTTTGCCGCGTATTTTTCATGTTGATATTCCAACGGAATTAAGCAATGAAATTTTGAAAAGCAAAACGGATGAAGAGTGTGAACAGGTTGGTATAAACTGGCTGGTGCAGCAATGTAAAGAATTGAAAAAATTTGGTGTGCCTGTCTTGCATTTTTATACTTTAGGCAAACCAAAAACTATTTTTAATGTAGTGAAGGAAGTGATGTAAAAATTACCGGATGCTTTCAAAAACTTCTTCATTTATTTTCACCGGATACCTTTCTTTTAACGAAGCGATCCATTTGTCTTCAAGCACCTGTTGGTAATCGTTAATCACCATTCCGCGAGCATCATCAAAGCTGCGCTGGGCAGGCGTTGTAAAAATTTCATTCACATAAATAAAAGAAAAAGTATTATCGTTTGAATTTTTTTCAGGCGCTGAAATATATCCTTTTACAAATGGACCTGGTTGCTGTGTTGGCAGTTGTCCGTCTTCAAAACGGCTGCTGTCTCCTGAAGCATTATTTCCATATAATGCAATAATTTTTCTCCAGTTTTCCGGATCGCTTTTTATTTTGTTTGCAATTTCATTTGCAATTTCATTTGTATTTGCAGTAATGATCAAAGCGCTCAAACCTTTTCCCCACGTGTATTTGCTGCGATGAGGGTTATAATATTGAACAAGTCCGAGACTGTCTGCACCTGCTTTGCTCCAAACATGTTTATCCATTGCTGCAAATAATAAATTGGCTTCATTAAATTCATCTAATTGCTGCCGTAAAGCTGTATCGTAGTCATCTAAATGTGCACGATAATATGCACTGCAACGAATATTTACAAACTCTTTCATTAAGGCAGGGTAAGGTTTATTTCCAAGTTTATCTCCGGATTGTTTTTCAGCTTTGACAAAATCGAGCCAATCACTTACCGGTATATTTTCTTTTGCAAAAGAAAAAAGAATTGTTTTTTTATTGATAAGACTTGAATTTTTAATTGATTTATTCAGTAAAAAACTATCTGTGTATTTCCACAAAGCGGCATCGTTATAAGATCCCTTTTTATATTGTGTAATAACTAACCATTTAGTTATCAAATTTCTCTTTGCAACATTTAATCTTCCATCATTTTGTATAATTAATTGAAGATCGGCTTTCGCTGAAACATCAGTAGAATCAGTACTTACAGGCTTTATTTCTATCAGCTTTAAAATATTATAACCGTACGCTGTTAAGAAAGGTTTGCTGATGTCTCCTGCATTTTTCAGGGCGAATACCTGTTGCTCAAAATCATTTCCATATTGCCCGACACCAACTTCAAAAGACTGGATATTTGTTTCAGATGCATTGCTGAATTGTTGCCGTGCAGTTTCAAAATCTGTTCCTGTCGTTACCAAGTGATACACAGAATCTGCTTTTTGTTTGATGGCTTTTTTCTCAGCATCAGTTGCTTCAGGTGCAATGGCAAATAATATTTGAGAAACCAATCTTTTGCCAACAGCTTTTCTTTCATCATCGTTCTTAAAAATGTGATAACCTATTGCGCTGCGATATGGCTTTGAAAACTCTCCTGGTTTTAATGCATACACAATATTTTCTATTTCATAAGGCAAAGAAAAAACAGTGATGTAGCCAAGATCACCCTTAGAATTATGCAATGAAGGATCAGCGTAAAGCATCACTGCATCTTCAAAATTTTTTCCATTTTGCAAGTCTGCATATGCTTTATTTATTTGCTGAAATGCAGTCGCAGTATCATTATTTTGAACAGGAATAAAAATTTGTGATAAGTGAATATCTTTTTGGCTGCGCTGAAAAGCTTCGCTGATTAATTGAGAAATATTAGCCTGTGCATTAATAATATTTTCTGCAAGCTGCGCTTTAAAATTATCAGATTCCATTTTGAAATCAGCAGATTCATTTAGCTTTTCATCATAAGCTGCCTGCACTTTTAATTTGAAATTGATATACAAATTCAAATATTCTTTTAATGCTTCAGCCCTGTTGCTGTCTGGGTTTGGCGTTTTATTAAATGCTTTTAAAAATTCATCTTTCCTTACAGTTTTATTTCCATAAGAAAATAATGTTTGAGAAAAAATAACTTGTAGAGTAAATATTGCAATTAAAAAGCAAAGTATTTTTTTCATAAAATATTATTCTTTTGAAGTTGGTTTTTGGTTGGAGATTTTTGCAGTGATCACATCATCAAACTGCTCGATGCTTAATTTTTTTGCAATGATGTGTTTGTCTTTATCAAGCAAATACATTGTTGGCGTTTGAAACACATCATATAGTTGCCTGTAATTTGCTTGCTTCGCTGCTTCTTCTGCAATCATTTGATCATGCGGTTGATAAACATTTATCCAATCCCGCAAATGATTGTCCTGAATAAATTTATACCAATGCGGCAATGCAGCATCTGTAATATTTACCGAGTAAATTTTTACATCTTCTTTTTTCCACTTTGCTTCATAAATTGAATCAAGCACCGGCAATTCTTTTTGACAATGACTGCAATCAGGATCCCAAAAAACAACAACTGTAAAAGCCGCATTTACATCATACAATGAATGCACTTTTCCGGCAGAATCAGAAAGATCAAGTGTTGGCGCAGAAGCCCCAATTTGATTTGCTATTAAACTATATGCGCGGTCAAAAATATATTTTCGCTGTGCTGCACTTAACCATAAAGTATCTCCTTTTGCATAAAAATTATCAAACAAAAAGAGAAAAACTTTATCCTGCCCCATTATTTCAGGGTTGATATATTTATCTGTAAAATTTCCCAATAAATATTTAAACATATCATCATTCGTGCGCGCAGAAAGCAACATATAATTTACTTCGGCAATCACAGAATCAGGATCGGGAGAAACATAATATTTAAAATAATCCTGCAGCTTCGGATCAAAAAAGGGTGTGCGCAACAACCTTGGGTCATTAAATAAAACACCATCCCAATAATGATCTTTCATATAATATGCTGCACTTTGCTGACTTAATCCTGGCGGCACATCTGGTCGACGTACTGCTGTGAAAAATAATGCCAGCATGGATTGCGGATGTTCTTTAATGATATTATCACGATAATCGGTAATGCTTTGATTTATTTTTTTTAATTGTAATGTTATGGCAATAGAATCATTTTTATTTGTCGTTTTTTTTAATTGCGTTTGCAATGATGTTAACTGCGGAACTTCTTTATTCAGAAAAATTGTGTAATCATGAAAGAGATCATTTTCTTTTGAACCTGTTATAATATTTTTATTATAATCTGCAGTATCTGCCTTTATTGAAAAGTGTTGCGTTTCATCCATAAAAAATTCAAACATGATCACTTTCTCATTCGACACTAAAAAATAAATTCCCTGCGGAAGTTTTTGTTTGCCTTTAAAAATGCCAGAGCTTTTATCATCCAGAATAATTGAATCAACTAAATTTTTATACTTGCCATAATAACAGCCGATATATATTTTTTCATCTTTTAAAGGTGTAACTGTTACAGGAATTGCATAACCTGAAGCTGCATTTTGTGTTCCAGTATTAGTCGTTGGGGTTGTTTTTTTTGGCTGAGCATTTATTATAAAAAAAGAAAAAGATAAAATTGTAATTAAAAATATTCGCATCATACAAAAAAATGATTGAGTTGTAAAAATATAAAACTAATTGAAAGATAGTTGTTGATAAAAATTACGTTGCGTTAATATCTTAAACGCTGATAACTCAAGCCTGCAGCCAATTATCTTTGCTGCGTGAAACGAAAAAGCAAGCCGGTTATTGTAGAAAATGTTTTAGTTGAAGATTATGCAGCTGAAGGAAAATCGCTCGCGCATGTTAATGGCAAAGTTATTTTTATAGAACATACAGTTCCCGGAGATGTTGTAAATGTGCAACTGCAAAAAAATAAAAAAGATTGGGCAGAAGGCTTTCCTGTTGAGTTTATACAATATGCTGAAAATAGAATTGAACCGTTTTGCGAGCACTTTGGTATTTGCGGCGGATGCCAATGGCAAATGCTTCCTTATGAACAACAATTGTTTTACAAACAAAAACAAGTTGCAGATAATCTGCAGCGGATAGGGAAAATAAGTTTGCCTGAAATGCTGCCAATAATTGGTTGTGATGAAACAAGATTTTACCGAAACAAACTTGAATATACTTTCTCCAACAAAAAATATTTAACACCGCAACAATTGCATAATCCATTATTTTCTTCTTCAGAAAATGTGGCAGGTTATCATGCAAGAAATATGTTTGATAAAGTGATTGAAATAAATGTTTGCCATTTACAGCCTGAGCCTACAAACCTTATCCGCAAAGCAGTTGAGCATTTTGGCAAGGAGAATAATCTCGGTTTTTATGATGCAAGATTGCACACTGGCTGGCTTCGCACGATGCAAATTCGAAGCTCAAATTCCGGCGAATGGATGGTAAATATTATGATCGGTTTTGAAGATGAAAAACATACAAAATTATTGATGGATAAATTGATTGCAGAATTTCCGCAGATCACTTCTTTGCTTTATACCATCAACACAAAATTTAATGATAGCTGGTACGATCTTGAACCAAAACTTTATTTTGGAAATGAATACATAACAGAAACGCTGGAAGATTTTAAATTTAAGATCAGCCCAAAGTCATTTTTTCAAACCAATACAAGGCAAAGCGAAAAATTATATAGTGTTGCGAAAGATTTTGCAGAATTGAATAGCGAGCAAACTTTATATGATCTGTATTGCGGCACAGGGAGTATTGGAATTTTTCTAAGTAAAAATGCAAAAAAAATAATCGGCGTTGAAACGGTTGATGAAGCTGTGAAAGATGCTTATGAAAATGCAAGGCTCAATAATATTAATCATGCCGAATTTTTTTCTGGAGATGTGGTTGAGATTTGCAATGAAAATTTTTTTCAGCAAAATGGCACACCTGATGTGATCATTACAGACCCACCGCGCGCAGGCATGCACGAAAAATTAATAAAAAAATTGCTTGATATTCCAGCGCCGCTGATCGTGTACGTAAGCTGCAATCCTGCAACACAGGCGCGTGATCTTAATTTACTTGATGAAAAATATGCAGTAAAAAAAATTCAACCGGTTGATATGTTTCCGCATACGCATCATATAGAAAACGTGGTGCAACTAAAATTAAAAAATTAATTTGCATAAAATTTTATTTAATAAATGACAGAATTCAGACCGGGAAGTTTCCAGATTTTACCAACCATTATTAAAAATCTTCTTATAATAAATGTGCTTGTTTTTCTTGCACAAAGCACCATCGGTAACGGCAATTCTTTTTTTGAAAATAATTTTGCTTTGCACACATGGCAAAGTCCTTTATTCAAGCCATGGCAGTTTTTAACTTACATGTTTTTACATGCAGGCATTGATCATATTTTCTTTAACATGTTTGCGTTGTGGATGTTTGGCAGTATACTTGAAAACCTTTGGGGGCCAAAAAGATTTCTTACTTTTTATTTGATCTGCGGGCTTGGTGCGGCGCTTTGCCACATGACAGTTTTATATGTTGAAACACAAAAAATGCTTGCTGAGTTTAGTACCATTGCTAACTCTGCAAGTGCTGCAGATTTTATAAATAAATATGGTCCTGGTGGCAATTTACCCATCTCAACAGACATTGCAAACCAGGTTTTAATATTGAATTTAAATGAACCAACACTTGGCGCTTCGGGTGCAATTTTTGGCTGTCTTGCGGCATTCGGTTATTTATTTCCCAACACCTACATCTATTTATATTTTTTCTTTCCGATAAAAGCAAAATGGTTTGTGATCGGCTATGCTGCTGTGGAATTATATATGGCTATAAAAAGTTCTTCGGGTGATGATGTTGCCCACATTGCACATTTGGGTGGCGCATTGGTTGGAATAATTCTTGTTTATTTTTGGAATAAGAACAAGCGAAATAATTTTTATTAATTAGTAAAATTTTATAGCTGAAATTATTTTTTTTCACGTAAACTTTGAGTAAAATTTCTTTGTATGACAGTGTTGCAGCAAAACAGAAGTAAAAAGATTTTGCTTGGTCAGGATAACAATGCACTCATTTGGATCATTATAATTAATGCTGTTTTGTTTGCCATGCTAAGCTTCGTCAAACTCATTTATTTAATGAGTTACGATAAAGATTATACTGCTCTGAATTTATTTCATTCCCAAATATTTAACTGGACAATTTTTTCAGGAAATGTAAGTGCTGAAGCCATTAAACCCTGGACGATCATAACATTTATGTTTATACATGACAATGTAATGTTGGTTATCAGCAACATGCTTTGGCTTTGGTGTTTCGGATATATTTTACAAGATCTTTCAGGCAACAGCAAACTGATACCATTGTATTTATATGGAGGTTTTTTTGGTGCGATATTTTTCTTGATTGCAGTGAATGTTATTCCAATTCTCAGCAGTACTATCTTAAATGGGTTTGCATTGTATGGTGCAGGAACTTCTGTAATGACAATTGCAATTGCGGCTACAACTCTTTCGCCCCGTTATAAAATTTTTCCAATGATAAACGGAGGCATACCACTTTGGGTGCTTACGGTAATTTTTATAGCTGTTGATTATATAAGCATAGGAAGTGGTAATGCACCTGTTGCAATTGCACATTTAGCTGCAGCCGGCGTAGGATTTCTTTTTGTGAAGGAATTGCAGAAAGGCAATGACATGAGTAAATGGATGAATGATTTTGTAAAATGGTGCGATAATATTTTTAATCCAGAAAAGAAAAAAATACAGTTTCCAAAACAACAAAACTATTATAAAGTAACGCGAAAGCCCTACGAAAAAAAGGTGCATTTTTCCCAACAAAAGCTTGATAAGATTTTAGATAAAATAAATCTTGAAGGATATAATCATTTAACCGATGATGAAAAAGAATTTTTAAAAAAAGCAAGCCAGGAAGATTTTTAGAAATACCATTTCATGAAAAAATTTCTAAAAACTACATGGTATGTCATTTGCTTTCTTATCGCTTGTACCTATGTACTTAGTGCATTAAGTTTTCTCATTTCTCCATCATTTTTTTCACTGATAAGCATTTTTGCAATAGTATTTCCTTATCTTTTTTTATTGATGCTCTTCATTTGCATTATTCAATTTTTTATAAACAGAAGAATTGTAATTCTTCTGATAGTATTGCTGGCTATGGGTTTCAAGAATGTGCAGCATAGCTATGCTTTTAACAAAAGCGCTTGGAGTGACAAAAAAGATCCTGCTGCTTTGCGCATAATGACATGGAATGTGCAGGGTTTTGTAAATATTATGCCGCAGAATTTTCCGCAAGCTGCAACACGTATTCAAATGCTTAAAATAATTCAGCAAGTGCATCCGGATATTTTGTGTTTTCAGGAATATTGGAATGTTGAAAATGCAAAATGGCTTATTTCGGTTCGTCATGAATTAGATTCCTTAGGTTATGAATTTCATTTTTTTTCTAATGACAGCATTAAAATGCTAGCTGACAGAAGTATACAAATTCATGGTGTTGCTATTTTTTCATTCCAGCCATTTATAGACAGCGGAAGAATAAATATTGTAAATAGAGATGAAAGCGAAAATTGTATTTATACTGATGTTTTTTTTCAGCATAAACCCATTCGCATTTTTACAGCACACCTTCAATCTTTTTCTCTTTATTTTGATACGACACAAGAATCAGAAGCCGGCAAAAACCTTTACCAGATTACATATCAACGCAAGCGTGTTGTACAACACAAACTTCGTGAAGTGGAGCAAACACATGAAGATGAAATAAAAATTATTCGAGCACAGATAAATAAAAGTCCTTACCCTGTAATTTATTGCGGAGATATGAATGCTGTGCCTTGCTCATATAATTATAACAAATTAAGAGATGATCTTCAGGATGCATTTCTTGAAAAAGGAGCAGGCATTGGTGCAACCTTTTATAAAATATTACCAACACTTCGCATAGATTATTGTTTCGCCGATAAAAGATTTAAAGTGATGCAATGCAAAGTCATTCAGCAAAAATTATCAGATCATTATCCGGTAATAACAGATCTTACATGGAAATAATGGCATTGATTATTCCTTAAATTTATGCGATGGCAAAAAACATTGTTCGCAATTTATTTAAGTGGCTTTTTATCAGCTTGAATCTTTTTGTGTCCCTGCTTTTTTTATTAGCCTGCCTTGCGCCATACATCAATCCTGATAAAGCCTGGCTTATAGGCTTTCTGGGATTGAGTTTGCCTTATTTAGTATTACTTCTTTTCTTTTTATTTTTATTCTGGCTCATCGCAAAACCAGTGCTGGCGTTGATCTCGGTAATCACTTTATTAATAGGTTGGAAGCAAATTGATGTGTTGTTTGGCATGCACATGCCAAAAGATTTTGTTGTAAAAAAAAGTCCTGCAGATCTGCGAATCGTTGATTGGAATGTAGGAAGTATGTATGGTTTGAGCAATAATGCGGAAACAAAAAAAAATGATCGTACTGAGATTGCCGCTCTTATTTTGCAACAACAACCTGATGTTATTTGCCTGCAGGAGTTTAATCATTCTTATACACAAGGTCCACAGGCAGATAATATCGGTTTGTTCACTCAATCATTTCCTTATTATTTTTTTTCAAAAGATTACAACAAGAAAAATGGATTCTATGTTGAAGGCAGTATTATTTTTTCAAAATATCCAATCATAGATTCTGGCAAAATAAACTATCCTGATAACATTGCAGAAAGCTTTATTTACATTGATATAAAAAAAGATGAAGACACCATTCGCATCTATACTTTGCATTTGCAATCCTTTAAATTCAAAGACAGTGATTACGCACAAATGCAAAAAATTTCAGAGAATGATACTTCGATAAATGCATCAAAAAATATTTTTCAAAAAATGAAAATGGCTTTCATCAGGCGCGGCATACAGGCAGAAACAGTTAAGGATGCAATTGCCAAAAGTCCTTATCCATCCATCGTTTGCGGCGATTTCAATGATGTGCCTGGTTCCTTCACATACTTTCATATTCGCGGTGAAAGACAAGATGCTTTTCTTGCAAAAAATTTCGGAATCGGCCGCACATATTATGCACTTGCCCCAACATTGCGCATAGATTACATCATGCCCGATGATCATTTTAATATCTCTCAATTCAATATTATTGATGAAGGTCTAAGCGATCATTTAATGCTCGTTTCAGATATGAGCATAAAAAAATAATATCTTCGCAACATGCTTAGGAATGTAAAGATTATTTTGGTACCAGCTGCAGCAAGCGTGGCATCTTCGTGCGCCTGCCTGCCGCAGGCAGGTCGCAATCCTTTCATCGTCTGTCTGTGCATTAAACATTGTTGATGCAATCTTTTCAGGTTTCTTTCTTTGCTTTTATATTCACATAAAATATTTTTTTATCAATGGCGCTCAAAGTTTATAATTCACTAACAAGAAAAAAAGAAGAATTCAAATCAATCATTCCAAACCTTGTAGGTATGTATGTTTGTGGACCTACCGTTAGCGGCGAAAGCCACCTCGGGCATGCACGTCCATACATTACATTCGATGTTATTTATCGTTACCTCATGCATCTTGGTTATAAAGTTCGCTATGTGCGCAACATTACTGATGCCGGGCATTTTGAAGAAGAAGGTCGTGATGCTGAAGATAAAATAAGCAAAAAAGCGGTGATCGAAAAATTAGAGCCAATGGAGCTTGTGCAGAAATATACCAACCTCTTTCATTGGGCAATGAAGCAGTTTAATACGGTTGAGCCAAGCATTGAACCAACTGCAACAGGGCATATTGTTGAGCAGATAAACATGATCGAAAAAATTATAAAAGATGGTTACGCTTATGTTGTTAATGGCTCTGTTTATTTTGATGTGGCGAAATACAATGAAGTTTTTTCGAAGAAAGGTTTGCCTTATGGAATTTTAAGCGGACGAGTTTTGGAAGAAATGATCGAGTCAACCCGAGAACTTGATAACCAGGAAGAAAAGAGATCAAAAGCAGATTTTGCATTGTGGAAAAATGCACCGCCCGAACACATCATGCGCTGGAAAAGCCCGTGGGGCGAGGGGTTCCCGGGTTGGCATATAGAATGTTCGGCTATGAGTTCTAAATATTTAGGTGAGCAATTTGATATACATGGCGGCGGAATGGATTTACAATTTCCACATCATGAATGTGAAATTGCGCAAAGTGCAGTGTGCAATAATGAAATGCTTGCGCGTTACTGGCTGCATAATAACATGATCACAATTGATGGAAAAAAGATGGGCAAAAGTTATAATAATGTGATCAAGCTAACAGAAATGTTTACAGGCAATCATCCATTGCTTGCGCAGGCATATCATCCGATGACCATACGATTTTTTATTTTGCAATCGCATTATCGCTCCACACTTGATTTTAGTAATGAAGCCTTACAAGCTGCGGAAAAAGGTTTGAAAAGATTGATGGAAGGATATGAAAATTTAAAAAAACTGGCGGTAAATTCAAATGGGAAATTACCTGGAAACGAAGAGTTGGAAAGTAAGATTCAAAAGCTGTTAAATGAATTTGACGACTTTATGAACGATGATTTTAACACAGCAAAAGTGCTGGCAAATATGTTTGAACTTATCCCAATAATTAATGGCATTAAAGATAGGCACATAGCTGCAAACACCATCTCAGTAAAGGTTTTAGACAAATTGAAAAAAAAGATGAAAACTTTTGTGGAAGATATTTTTGGCTTGAAAAGCGATGCTGAAAATAATGAACAGCTTGATAAAATACTGCAGCTTTTAATAAACATTCGCAAAGAAGCAAAAACAAAAAAAGACTTTTTAACGAGTGATAAAATAAGAAAAGAATTGTCAGTTCTTGGCATTCAATTGAAAGATGAAAAAGATGGCGAGATAAGTTATAGCCTGAATTAATTTCAGAAAAATTTTCCAAAAAAAGCTTCATAGAAAAGCAAACGATGAACGTAGTGCGACGCAACGATGCTACATCGGAGCGTTGCTGCCTGACACCAAATTTTTTTCTTTTTCTTCTTTTTTACCTAAAATATAGTTGACTGAATGCGCAGTAAGAATTAATACAACTGCAGGAATTAATAACAATATTTCTTCGGTTGGAAACAATTCTTTTGTGATCAAAAAAAATATGCCTGCGATAAAAATGTAAGTTGGTAAAATTTTGCCATGATGTTTTCTTCCGTGTTGAAGCGAAAAAATGCCAATGCACAGCGCGAGGAATATCATGAAAAATTCAAAGAATTTGTTTTGAATTATATCCAGTCCAAATAATGAAAGTGAGCTAAGAATCAATGGCAGCAAGGCGCAATGAATGGCACAAGCTATTGAAGTAATAATTCCGAAAGCATCTAAATTAATTTTTGATTTCATAGACGTGTTGTAAAATTACGTATTTGCAACTCAGTTGCGAATTAAATTTTAAGATTTCATACAAGTTTCACCTGACATTTAACAGCGAAATTTGTATTAGAAATAATTTTTACATGAGTAGAAAATTATGGCGTTACGTTATTTTCTTCTCAGTGCTTCTGGTTTTATTTTTTGTATTTGTTTTTGCAGGCACTGATAATTGGAAGGAAAAGTTGCCGGTTTTAAGCACAGTAAGACCTTTTACCTTCACTGCACAAAACGGAAAACCATTTTCGCAGAATGACATGTTGGGTAAAGTATGTGTGGTAAATTATTTTTTTACTTCCTGCAAAGGTGTTTGTCCGCACATGAATAATAATTTAAAAACGGTGTATGATGCATTTAAAAAAGAGCCCGATTTTTTAATTATTTCAAATACATCAGACCCTGAAACCGACAGTGCATCAAGGTTACAGCATTATGCAGACTCAATGAAGGTTGATAATAATCATTGGATTTTTTTAACCGGAAGAAAAGACAGCTTGTACAATGCTGCAAGAAATAGTTACCTGCTCGACGATCCTAAAAATGGTTTGCAAAATATTAATGATCAATTTTTACACACACAATTTATTGCTTTGATAGATAAGCAGGGAAATGTTCGCGGGCAAATTTATGATGGTTTACAAAAAGATGAAATTGATAAATTAAAAACAGATATCACAACATTGCTTAAAGAATAAAATTACTTCTATGCAACAGGAAGTGGCTGATATACTAAAACGAAATCAACTAAGTGTAACAGAAAGCAGGATAAAAATTCTTGATCTTTTTCACCACACGAACCGCGCATTGGCTCATGCTGATATTGAAAAGAGAACTGCGTTGCAGTTTGATCGCGTTACCATTTACAGAACGCTTCAAACATTTGTCGAGAAAGGTATTATACATACCATCCCAACTGAAGACAATGCTGTGCTTTATGCACTTTGCAAAGATGATTGTAGCGAAGGACATCATAATGATAACCATATACATTTCATTTGTGATACCTGTGATACAACGTATTGTTTAGAAAACGTAACTGTGCCACAAGTCAGTCTGCCACAGGGTTTCGTGGCAAACAAAACAAATATTATAGTTAGCGGAAAGTGTGCTGCCTGTGAGTAATTTTTTTTGAGCCGGACTGAATTATTTCATAGCATCATCGTTGCGTCGCACTCTTGTACGCCTTTACCATTATGCGGCTAATTTAATTTTTCCATTTCAGTATTTACAAAATGCATTAGCGTTTTAATGTAATTAGGAGAAAAATCAAATTTCAATTCTGCCGCAGCATACAATTCAGGTAATGTCTTTGTGCCACCAAGACTCAAGGCATGTATATAATTGCTGATCGCTTTTCCTTTATCGTTGATGTATTGCATCCATAAACCAATTGCACCAAGCTGCGCAATGCCGTATTCAATATAATAAAACGGCACTTCAAATAAATGTAATTGTCTTTGCCAGCTTATATTTCTATATTCCTGCAAACCGCTGACATCAATTGCTTTTATTGAAAACTCCTCAATTATTTCATTCCACTTTTTTGTTCTTTCTTCAATTGAATGATTGGGATTTTCATATACCCAATGTTGAAATTTATCTATCGTTGCAATCCATGAAAAAATAGAGATCACTCTTTCAAGTTCATATTCTTTAGCGCGTTTTAATTCTTCATCATTCTCAAAAAAACTATCCCAATGATTCATTGAAAATAATTCCATCGCCATGCTTGCTACTTCTGCAATTTCCGTCGGGTATTCTTTGAAGGCACTAAGTTCTAATGAATGCGTTAAAAATGATTGAATAGCATGTCCGCCTTCATGTACCATTGTGGTAACATCGCTCATTTGCCCTGCGGCATTCATGAAAATAAACGGCGCGCCGCTTTCTGCAAGCGGACAGTTATATCCGCCGGGAGCCTTGCCCATCCTGCTTTCCAGGTCAAAATGTTTTAGCTCATCCATTTTGCGCAAACAATTTGCAAAGAATGGATTCATTGTTTCAAAACATTTTTCTGTTTTGTCAAGCAACTCTTTTCCGGTGTCAAAAGGATGTAATGGTTTTATACCTTCCGGTTCTGCTTCGGTATCCCATGGACGCAAAGTATCCAAACCAAGTTTTTGTTTTTTTCTTTCATAGATCTTTTCAACCAATGGAAGAATGTGCAGCTTAACGGCTTCATGAAACTGAAAACAATCTTCTTTGGTGTAATCAAATCTTCCAAGCTCCTGGAATTTATAATCGCGGTAATTTTCAAAACCCGCATTTTTTGCCATTTTATCTCTTCGCGCAATTAACTGCGAATACAATTCATGCAACGCATCTTTATCCTGCAATCTTCTTTCATTTATTTTTCTGTACACTTCTTCACGGAGATTTCTGTCATGACTTTCTAAAAATTTTGCAGCTTGCTGCAAAGTGTATTCCTGCCCATTTACTTCTACCGTCATCTTGCCTGCGATAACGCCATATTGTTGCTGCATCACGCTTAGCTCTGCCTGAAGTGGAATATTTTCTTCACGAAAAAGTTCTATCTTTTTCTTTACGCTTCGCAAATAAGTAAAGAATTTTTGCTGGTCTAGTTCTTCGGTAAAAGGCGAAGCAATTAATTTTTTATTCAGCGCATCTGCATAAGGCTGCAGCTTCGGCTGAATCTCCATGCAGAAGTAAGTAAACGCCTCTTCCAGTTTTTTATCGGTGGTATCGCAGGTCATGCGGATCTGCCGCCAGCAAGCATCTTCGCTTACTGCAGCTTCCACTTCACTCATATCGCACAGCCATTTTTCAAGATCAGTTTTAGAATTAATCTCTCTTTCCAACAACTGTTTGAAATATGGTTCAAGGGTTTCCCAATCAGTTATTTTAAAATCTTCAGGAAGAAAATGATGTGCTAATTTTTTTATGTCTGCATTCAATTGCATAAGCGCTTATATAATTTTTGGTAACGATCTTTTGAATAAATATAGAACTTTGCTTGCGACGCTCCGTTTCATCTGCAATGCCTGTGGCATCTTTTGTTTTTGGTTCTATCTACTTACTTTTCTTAGCCACTTTCTTTTTAGGTTTTTCTTCAGAGGGCTGTATATTCACAAATTCGGAAGGTTCTTCTTTTTGCTTTCTCATAGAAACTATTTTCTCTTTTTTTATTTCAGCAGCAACATCTTTTGCTTTGGCATCTTCGGCTTTTTCGCTGCCTTCTTTTGGCGCTTCTTTTTTATCACTTGCTTCTGCGCTGTTGTTTTCTGCTTCTGCATTTTCGGTTGCTTCTTCTGTTTCCAGTTCAGCCTCCCGAAGCCTGAATTCAATATTATTTTCCTTTAAAATCTTAAACCAGCGTACGATCTTTTTTGTGTCACTTGCATACACTCTTTCAAAATCTATTTGCGGATATACTTTTTCAAAATACTGTCTTACTGCGGCAGGATCTTTTTCGTCAGGTAATTTTTCTTCGCTTGCATCCATTGCCTTTAAAACTTCCACAAGGTTTGCATTTTCTTTTTCAGTGAATATTTCGATGCTTTCCAGGTGCGAAAAGTTATGCACACGCGAGGAGACGAATTTGGTTGATTTATCTTCGAGCGAGCGCACGATGGCGCCATCTGACTTGCTGCCCACCAGTTCAAACAAGCCGCCAAAACCTGTAACGGAGATTATTTTGTGATATTCCATGCTGATTTTTTAAAGTGGTGCAAGATAAGAAGTATTGATTGATTGAATAATTGAAGGATGTGGTTTAGCATTTAAAATAAAGCCTGTTTTGGATTAAAAACAAGTACTTTTAGAAATCATTAACGCTTGACAACGGCATTAATAATGGTTTTGCTCCAGAAATAAAAAATGCCGCTATAAAAAGCGGCACTTCATTTTGGTTGATATTTGTTTACTATTCTATGTGATAAGAAATAAGTGCGGTTGTGGAAGTGGAAGTAGATCCGAATTCATTACTTTCAACAATTTTTACCAGTCCTACATTTTCTGCTGTAAAATAATCGAATGTGCCAATCTCTGCGTCAGGTCCCTGAACGGTAAGAGTAACGCGGGTATGGATAATATTAGTATAGGTATTACCATGTATAACTAAACTGATATTTTTCTTAATTACCTGTCCATCACAAATCACAGGCAAAACGCCATCTACATATCCTGCGGTTGTTTCCCAGGTTGCTCCTTTTGTAGTATCTTTTAAAAACAATATTTCAAGCGGAATATTTCCCTCCTCAGTCTCAGAAGTATGGTATTGGTAATAATTAATTCCCTGCTGGCAGTAATAAGCTGAGTCGTTTTTCCCTATGGTAGTGAGTGTATACAATTTGCCGTTAATGCTGTCTGTCTTGGCAGTTACTGTGCTGATAAACTTTCTGGTGGTTGTATCAATCACTTTACTGTATTTCCAATAAGTGTTTGCAGTTAATGGTAAATAGGTGGAATGCGGAGCAGCCGTTGCCGGGCTTAAAGAGGAACCCGATGTTTTTACAATTGAAGCATCCTTCGAGCAGCCAATCATTGAAATCACAAAAGCGAACAATAAAAATTTTTTCATAAAGTAGATTTAGATTAAAAAAGATTGCACAATTTATGGATGAATTTTTTTCAAAGAAGATGAATAAGGTTTTTTTAAAGTGAATTTAATTGAGGGTAGTTTAATCCAAATTGATACTTCGAAAAGTGTTTTTCTGAAATAGAATTAGTTCAGTTAAACAAATTTTAATGCGCCTCTAACCAGTTTTCACCAACGCCAACTTCTGCTTCTACTGGCACTTCATTAGGCAATGGCAGCGCGGCTTTCATATTTTCTAGAATCAAAGGTTTTAAAACTTCTACTTCTTCTTTCAATGCATCAAACACCAATTCATCATGCACCTGCAAGATCATTTTACTTTGCAATTTTTCTTTTTGCATAGCGTCATGAATTTTTATCATTGCCATTTTTATCATGTCTGCGGCTGTGCCCTGTATTGGTGAATTGATGGCATTTCTTTCTGCAAAAGCACGCACAGTAAAGTTGGCAGAGTTAATATCTTTCAGCCATCTTTTGCGGCCCATCAATGTTTGCACATAACCATGCTCGCGGGCAAAATTTATCATGTTATCCATGTATCTATTGATGCCGGAAAATTCTTTTTTATAATTATCAATAATTTCTTTTGCTTCTGTTCTGCTGATGCCGAGATTGTCTGCAAGCCCGAAAGCGCCCTGACCATAAATGATCCCGAAGTTTACACTCTTTGCTTTGTATCGCATTTCCTTTGTTACTTCATTTTCATTTTTATTATAAACTTTTGCTGCAGTTGCTGTGTGTATATCAATTCCTTTTTTAAATGCATCGCACATATTTATATCTCCGCTGATGGCTGCAACAATGCGTAATTCAATTTGTGAATAATCGGCGCTTACCAAAACATGATTGTGATCCCGCGGAACAAATGCTTTGCGAATTTCTTTGCCGCGATCTGTTCTGATTGGTATGTTTTGAAGATTGGGATTATTGCTTGCAAGCCTTCCTGTTACTGCAACGGCTTGCCCATAAGTTGTATGCACTCTTCCTGTTTTTTTATTGATAAGCAAAGGCAATGCATCAACATAAGTAGATTTTAGTTTGGTTAATTCTCTGTAAGTTAAAATATCATCTGCGATGCAATGCCCTCTGGCAGCGAGTTTCAGCAAGACATCTTCACCTGTTTGGTACTGACCTGTTTTTGTTTTTTTTGCAGACGTATCTAATTTCAATTTATCAAACAAAACTTCTCCTAATTGTTTTGGTGAAGAAAGGTTGAACCTTACACCAGCGACCTCATACACATTCTTTTCAGCCAGTGCTGCATCTTTTTCCAATGCCTTGGAATATTCATTTAAAAATTCATTGTCAATTTTTACTCCTTCAAATTCCATTTCGGCAAGTACTTTCATCAAAGGATTTTCTACTTCGTAAAAAACTTTTTCTACTTCTTTAGTTTTCAAAAGCGGGTGAAGTGAATGTTTTAACTGCAGGGTTATATCAGCATCTTCACCGGCATATTCTTTTATCTTTTCAATATCAACATCGCGCATATTGCCCTGCGCTTTTCCTTTTTTACCAATCAATTCTTCAATGTGAACAGGCTCGTAAGAAAGATATTGCGCGCTTAGCAAATCCATGCTGCGCCTGCCTTCCGGCTCAATTACATAATGCGCAAGCATGGTATCATACATACTTCCTTTTATATCAATGCCATACCATTTTAATACAAGAATATCATACTTTATATTTTGTCCGATCCAGCAAATATTTTCCTGTGCAAAGAGTTCCTTAAACTGATTTAATATCGCTTCCGTACTTTCTCTTTCTGATGGACATGGAATATAATAGCCTTCATTTTTTTTGTATGAAAAACTTAAGCCAACCAAATCTGCATCGTTCGGATCAATGCCTGTAGTTTCGGTATCAAAACAAATTTCTGTTTGTTGTAAAAGCGTATCAATGAGTTCTTTTATTTTTTCGGGAGTATCAATTAAGCAATAGCAATGTGTTGTATTATTTATATTTTTATCGGCATGAAAACCTGTTGGCGCTGCTTCGGTTTCATCTTCTTTCTCCAATAAAATCTTTACTTCATTTTTCCCCTGCGGAATGCTTTCATTTTCTACAACATTGCCGAAAAGATCTGTTTGTACAATTGTTGGCGAAGTTTGAAAAACGTTGAAATCTTCGCCCAGTATGCGTTTGCCGAGCGAACGAAATTCAAGTTCTGCAAAAATATCAATGAGTGCTTTCTTATTCCATTCCTTCAAACAAAAATTTTCCTCATGAAATTCTACAGGAACGTTTGTAATAATTGTTGCGAGTTTTTTACTGAGCAATGCATCCTCTTTTCCTTTTCTGACTTTTTCGCCAAGTGAACCTTTTATGTTATCAGCATTCGCAACAACATTTTCAAGCGTCTTATATTCCTTGAGTAATTTGGCAGCAGTTTTTTCTCCAATGCCTTTTATCCCGGGAATATTATCAACAGCATCACCCATCAAACCGAGAATATCAACAACCTGTTCTACTTTTTCAATATCCCATTTTGCACAAACTTTTCTTGCATCTAAAATTTCCATGTCGCCGCCCTGGTAACCTGGTTTATAAATGTACACGCAACTATGAATTAAGAGTTGTCCATAATCTTTATCCGGTGTAACCATATATACATCATAGCCTGCATCTGCAGCCTTCCATGCAAGAGTGCCGATAACATCGTCTGCTTCGTAACCATCGAGTGCAATGACGGGAATATTAAAGCCACAAATAATTTTTTTTATGTCTTCCAAAGAAGCAATTAAATCTTCAGGCGCTTCCTGCCTGTTTGCTTTGTAAGCTGTAAAATCTGTATGCCTTTCTGTTGGCGCTTCCGTATCAAAACAAACAGCAAGGTGTGTTGGTTTTTCTTTATTAATGAGATCAAACAAAGTATTGGTAAAACCAAATTGAGCATTGGTGTTTTTGCCTTTTGATGTAATGCGCGGATTACGGATCAATGCATAATAAGCGCGATAAATAAGCGCCATAGCATCTAATAAAAAAAGTTTTTTTGCCATGCTGCTAAGGTATGGAAAGTAAAAAGTGAAAATTCAAAATGCAAAAGTTAAAAACCTTTCTGTTGTCTTTCATATTAACTCTTTATAACATCAAAAAAAATTAAATTATAATTTGCAGCATGTAATATTTTTTATGTGGGATGTTTATAAAAAAGGGTTCAAAGGTTATTTGCAACTGGAGCGTTCTCTGAGTGAGAATTCAGTGGAAGCATACCTGCGTGACATTGATAAGCTCACCAATTATCTTCAATATGAAAAATCGCTGAAAGCACCACAGGACGTAGATTTGAATGCTTTGCAACAATTCGTAAAATGGATCTCAGAACTTGGCATGACGGCAGCTTCACAGGCAAGAATTATTTCAGGAATCCGTGCGTTTTATAAATATTGTTTGATTGAGCGTATTGTAATTTCCGATCCTTCTGTTTTATTGGAAGCTCCGAAATTGAAACGTTTATTGCCAGATATTTTAAGCTTCGAAGAAATAAAAAAAATCATCAATGCCATTGATCTAAGTGTGCCGGAAGGAACAAGAAATAAAGCTATTCTTGAAACGATGTACAGTTGCGGCCTGCGCGTAACCGAAGTGATAAATTTAAAAATCAGTTGCCTTTATTTTACTGAAGGGTATATAAAAGTGATTGGCAAAGGTGACAAAGAAAGGCTTGTGCCGATTGGTAATGATGCAATAAAATTTATTGAAATTTATAAGGAAAGTATCCGGAAAAAATATATGATCGCAAATGGATTTGATGACATACTTTTTTTAAATAACAGAGGTAAAGGTTTATCTCGCGTGATGATCTTTTATATAATAAAAGACCTGGCAAAGAAAGCAGGCATTACTAAAAATATTTCACCACATACTTTCAGACATTCGTTCGCAACACATTTGGTGGAAGGTGGCGCAGACCTGCGTTCTGTGCAGCAAATGCTTGGACATGAAAGTATCACCACCACTGAAATATATACCCATCTTGACCGTGATTTTTTAAGAGAAACCTTGCAGCGTTTTCATCCTGCATTTCAAAAATAGAAAAGAATTTATGCTTTTTGTTCAGCATATTTTTTTAGAGAAGAACCAATGATCTCTGTCCATCCCTGTTTGAAGTTCTCTAAAGAATAAGCATCCTCACCTGAAGGAATGTTGGGAATACCTTCATGCGTCAAACGCAATTTTGTTTTGTCTTGTTCATGAGGAAACAATTCAAATGTTACGACAGTATCAAAAGGCACTTCATCAAAACTCCAGGTGTAAGATAAGGCCTGGTAAGGTTTTGCCTGTAAAATTTTACATGAGGTCGGATATTTTTTATTGTCTTTTTCACCAGAAAGTTTGAATTCAAATCCTTCATCTGTTTTAAATTCTTCAATATCAAAATACCAGTTTTTCATTTCTTTATTGTCGGTTAAAATATTCCAAACTTTCGCAACAGGAGCGTTGATTATTTCTTCAACAATTACAACTTCTTCTTTCATGTTTGTTTATTTTAAAGGAACGTTCCCTTTTTCAGAAACACTTTTCTCAGGAATATTTTTTTCCTTATCCTGCACAGATTGTTTGCCGGTTTCTACTTCCACCTGCTTTGTAGTAACCGCATACTCTGCAGGCAAAATTTCAGAGCCATAAAACATTGCATAAGCCTTTGTAAATTCCGCACCAAAATATAAAATAAAAGCAGAATAATAAACCCATAACAGCAAAATAACTAACGACCCTGCAGTGCCATAAGTGCTGCCTACATTTTGCTTTCCGATATAAAAAGAGATTCCAAATTTGCCAAGCATAAACAATAAAGTAGTAACAATTGCGCCCGCTCTTACATCTTTCCATTTTATTTTGGCATCAGGAAGTATTTTAAAAATCGTAGCAAAAATAATGGTGGTTATGATGAATGTTAATACAAGATTGATTATGTAAAATACATACACTGTTATGCCTGGCAACCATGTTTGCAGGCGATGACTAAAGCCTTCGATAAGTGTTGAAATACCTAATGAAACAAGTAATAAAAAGCCGAGGCTTATGATAACTGAAAAAGAAAGAAAACGATTTTGTATCATTTTCAACCAGCTTTTTTTGGGTTTTGGTTTTAACCCCCAAATCATATTTATAGAATCCTGGATCTCCGCAAACACACTGGTAGCGCCCAATACGAGGGAAATGATGCCAATGACAGCAGCAAAATTACTTTTGCCGCTTAATGATGCATTCTTAATCATTTGTTGTAATTGCAATGCAGTGTCTTTGCCCACGAAGCCGGCTAACTGTCCATATATTTTGCCTTCAACCGCATCTCTGCCAAAGAAAAAACTGCATAAAAAAATGATAACTATCAGCAAAGGACCCATTGAAAAAACTGTATAGTAAGAAAGAGATGCGCTCAACTTTACTACTTTATCATCAGAAAAACCTGAAAAGCAATCTTTCAATACTTTCCATATTCCTTTAAAAGTAATTTTTTTTCTTACCATACTTTCTCATGATAAAGTCATCCTTCACTTAAGTCCGCGATCGCAAGAATTTTTATTTTTTCCATCTCGGTCTTGCTTAGCGTAGGAAAAAAAGGTTTTAATTTTTTGTAAGCATTACTCACTGCTTTAAAAATATCTATCTTCTTAAATTGATAGAAAATTTTTTCCAGTTCCTGCATTACATTTTGAAGTTTAGTATCGGTTTCTGAAAATTGCATGGGTAAAGATTTTACATAAATATAATTGCAATTTTATTGCCAAAAACAATTTTTTATTTTAAAGTGAGGTTTTCATTAACACATCTTTTAATGATTATTATTCGTCAAAATAGCTTCCGGATAATAATCAGGCTGTTGTGAGGAAATTTTTCCATCGGTGATAAAAGCAACCAAATCTTTGTTTAATCTTTCTTTTTCAGTGTAAAATAATCCATGCGGCGCACCTTCGTACACTAAAAAAATATTGTTTGGAATAAGTTTGGTAGCATGCTCCGCACTTGCAGCAATGGGTACTGTTTTGTCAGAATTGCCGTGAATAATCAATGTGGGTACAGTAATCATTCGCGCATCCTCCCTAAAATCTGTATGTCCAAAAGAAACCATACAATCCTGCGTTGCTTTTGGTGAAGCAACTGCAGCAAGATCTAAGTAGTAATTTAATAAAGGCGCACTTATAGGATGATTTACAAGATTTACTCCAAAAAAAACTTTACCAAAATCCTCTAAAAAACCTATCCGGTCGTCTTTTAATTTATCCATCATTTCTTTCATTGCAGCTTCCGGCAAACCATCAGGATTAGAATCAGTTTTAAGCATGTAAGGAACAATGCTGCTTACAAGCACTGCCTTAGAAACCTTTTCACCATTGTATCTGCTGAAATATCTTGCCACTTCACCGCCACCCATTGAAAAACCAACAAGCGTAACATTCTCAAGATGAAGTTCATCTATCACTGCCTTAAGATCATCGGTAAGTGTGTTATAATCATATCCGCTCCATGGCTTTGAAGATTTGCCAAAACCTCTGCGATCATAAGTGATTACGCGAAGTCCTGCATTTATCAAAGACTCCATTTGATATTCCCACATTTCTTTGCTAAGCGGCCAGCCATGTATTAAAATCACCGGTTCGCCTGAACCAATATCTTCATAAGAAAGTTTTATTTTTTCGTTTGTAGTTTTATCTGTGTTTTCGATAAATTTCATAAAGAAGTTTAATTAAAACAATTGTTTTAAAATCATGCCAAAAAATATTTTGAAAATATTGTTTAATTACATTCATACAATTACTAAAAAAGTTTCTTCTGAAAATAACTGAACAATCTCTTTTGCGTTATCCCGGTGGAAAAACACGGGGTTTAAAAACAATTCTTCATTATTTTCCAAAAAATTTATCGGAATCATGTTCACCTTTTTTTGGGGGCGGTTCCATAGAAATTTTTTTAGCTGCGAAAGGAATAAAAATTTATGGGTATGATATTTTTGAACCTTTGGTGGAATTTTGGCAATGCGTGCTTGAGGATAAAAAAAAACTATCGAAAAAAGTAGAAGAATATTATCCTTTAAAAAAAGAATTGTTTTATCAGCTACAGCATTCTCAAACAACCTTTAAAACAAAAATAGAAAGAGCCGCAGTTTATTATGTACTTAACAGAAGTTCTTTTTCCGGCGCTACTTTATCGGGTGGCATGTCTCCATCGCATCCAAGATTTACTGTGACTTCCATTGAGCGTTTGAAAAATTTTTACAACCCAAATTTTAGTGTAGAAGTGCTCGATTTTTCCAAGTCAATTTTATTACACAAAAATATTTTTACTTATCTCGATCCGCCGTATTTGATAAGCAGTTCACTTTATGGTAAAAAAGGAAATGCGCATAAAGATTTTGCGCATGAGCAACTGGCAACGATTTTAAAAAAAAGAAATAATTGGATATTATCTTATAACGATTGCACTGCTATAAGAGCTTTGTATAATGGGTTTAAAATTATTTCACCATCCTGGAAATATGGTATGTCAAACAATAAATTGTCGAAAGAAATTCTAATTTTTAGTGAAGATGTTTATGATGATTTTTTAAGAAATGAAAAAAACATTTCCTGAAATTTCATTGCTATAATTTTGCATTTTGATCTTCGAGCATGCGCATTTGTTTTGCATCCTGCAAAAAATCTGAAGCGAAAATAAATTTATTCAGCAGTTCATTTTTTGAATAAATAATTTCTTTGTTGCTGCCCTCCCATTGCTTTTGCCCCTGGTACATATACACGATGTGATCACCGATTTCCATCACACTATTCATGTCATGCGTTACTACAATTGTTGTAGTGTTGAATTCCTTCGTTATTTCTTTTATGAGTTTATCAATCAGCAAAGATGTTTGCGGATCGAGACCACTATTTGGTTCATCACAAAATAAATATTTTGGATTTAAAACAAGCGAACGTGCAATGCCAACGCGCTTCTTCATGCCGCCACTGATTTCTGCAGGCAACTTATCATGCGCTTCTGTAAGATTTACTTTTGATAAAACTTCTGCCACTCTTTTTTTTCTGTCCTTATATTTCATTGAAGAAAACATATCCAGCGGAAACATTACATTTTCTTCCACAGTCATTGAATCAAACAATGCAGAGCCCTGAAAAAGCATTCCTATTTGCTGACGCAAAATTTTACGTTCCTTTTCATCCATTGCAATCATATCTTTTCCATCATACAAAATTTGTCCTTCATCAGGCTCGAATAAACCAACCATGCATTTGGTTAAAACTGTTTTTCCGCTTCCGCTTGCACCAATAATAAGATTGCATTTTCCTGCAGCCATTACGGCGCTGATGTCTTCAAGTATCACTCTGTCACCAAAAGATTTTTTAATGTTTTTTATTTCAATCATTATTATTCAAAAGTAAAAATTCAAAAGTTAAAACAATAAACTATTGATAAACGATAACAAGCTCCGGCCGCTTTATTGGATTTGTTGCAGACGAAGAATAGAAAACCATTTGATGATTTATGTAGGTAAATGGAATGCCATAATTTTTATTGAGGATGCTTAAACTGATTCCAAAATTACTTGAAGGATTCTGAAACCATTGCTGTACAAGGCTTGTAACATCAATGGAAATATTATAATCCCATTGCGAAGTTGATGCCATGATGGTATTGCCGGTCGTGCTTGCAAAAGTTGTGAGTGTCGGCTGCATGTTATAAGTAATGGTACGTGCATTCCATGCAGAGGAAATTTGCTGCACAAGCAACGTGTTATCATACGCGCTGTCTGCGCTTGTATTATAAATAACATGCGCTATGCTGTCGTAATATTCAAGACTGTCATTCAACTCGCTGAAATAAGAATTGCCTCCGCCGGGGACAGTATTTCCGAAACTGCTTTGCAGAATATAACTCGAGTCAGTGCCATATAAATAAAGTGTTGCAACGAGAATTTTTGCAGTGGAAGGAAGTGATGTTGCGCTATCAAATCTTACAAAAATGTTTGATCCCGTTTGTTCAGAATCTGAAGTAAATGCGTTCACATATAAAATACTATCGCCATAAAAGTTTTGATTATCAATCATAGAAGAATCGCCGAGACTGTCAACCAAATAAAATGTTGAAACATCATCGCCATTTTCAGGTTGCAGATTTATTGTGTGAAAAACTGGCGGAGCAACTGTTGTTTTTTTACAGGAAGAAATAATAATTCCTAATGCAGCAAGAATTAAAAAACATGTAAGGAATTTCTTTTTCACTGTTATTGATTTTTATAAAACTTCAATTTGATTTTTCAGCAAATCTTCAAACTCATCTCTTTTTCTTATCAAAAAATATTTTCCATTTTTATATAATACTTCCGCAGGTTTTAATCGTGAATTAAAATTGCTTGACATCTCGAAACCGTAAGCGCCCGCGTTATAAAAAACAAGATAATCTCCCTCGCGCACTTCATTCAATTTTCTATCCCATGCAAACGTATCTGTCTCGCAAATATTTCCTACGACTGTATAAATTCTTTCTGCGCCTTTTGGATTGCTGATGTTCGTGATTTTATGATAAGCATCATAAAACATTGGTCGTATCAAATGGTTGAAGCCTGAATTCACACCGACAAAAACTGTTGCTGTTGTTTGTTTTACCACATTTGTTTTTACAATAAAATAACCCGCTTCGCTTACTAAAAATTTTCCCGGCTCAAACCAAACATCTAATTTTTTCCCTGTTTCTTTTTCATAATTATTCAAGGCTTCACTAACTTTTTCACCCAACATTTTCACATCAGTTTTCGTATCATCTTCTGAATAAGCAACTTTAAAACCACTGCCGAGATCAATAAACTCAAGCGCAGGAAAATGGCTTGTCATTTCAAACAAAATCTCAAGGCTTTGCAAAAAAACATTCACATCTTTTATTTCACTTCCCGTGTGCATGTGCACGCCGTTGACATGAATATTGGTTGATTTTACAATACGCTCAATGTGTCTTATCTGGTGAATGGAAATACCAAATTTGCTATCAACATGTCCTGTAGAAATTTTAAAATTGCCGCCAGCCATAATATGCGGATTGAGCCGGATGCAGACTGGATAAGTGTTTCCGTACTTGTGACCAAACTGCTCAAGAAAAGAAATATTATCTATGTTGATGTGCACGCCTAAATTTTTACCAGCTTCTATTTCTTCAAAATCAACACAATTCGGAGTGAATAAAATTTGATGCGGTTCAAAGCCCGCTTTCAATCCAAGCATAACTTCATTGATGCTAACGCAATCTAAATTTGCGCCAAGCTGTTTCATTAATTTTAAAATATTGATGTTCGTTAATGCCTTGCACGCATAGAAAAATTTAGCGTTACAGCCCTCAAAATCTTTGTTGAGTTCATTGAACTGCTCTTCAATTTTTTCCGCGTGATAAATGTATAAAGGCGTGCCAAATTGATTAGCTGCTTCAATCAATTCTTTGTTTGATAAATGTTGAGACATGGCAGCGAAGGTACGCGTGAAGTTTAAAAAATTGGGTTTGAAAAAAGTTGAATTAGTATAAAGAACAATTACAATTTTTCTTCCATATCATTTTCAGAAGAAGGATCATCTATTTTTTCTTCATGGGGAATAAGATTGCCTTTATCATCAACAGCAAGCGCATTCTTTTCTTCGGAAAGGGTTTCATTTTCTTCAGAAATATTTTCACGCATAATGGTTGGCTCAACTAATTGCTCGGCAAACACCTCTCTTATTTTAGGCAGATCATTGGCAGAATTTATTCCGAAATAATCCATAAAAGTTTTTGATACTGCATAGATCAAAGGCTTGCCGGGAAGATTTTCATTTCTACCCATTATAACGATCAATTCTTTTTCTAATAATTTTTGAACACTGTAATCGCTATTCACGCCGCGAATGCTTTCCACTTCACCCTTAGTTATAGGTTGTTTATATGCAATGATTGCGAGTGTTTCCAAAGCCGCATTCGACAAGCGTTTCAGGAACTTTTCTCCATTCAACTGCACGATGGTTTTATGATATTCTTTCTTAGTGAGAAACTGCCATCCGCCGCCACTTTGTTTTACTTCAAAAGGATAAAATTCACTCTGGTATTTTTCTCTGATTCCATCCATGCAACTTTCAACCTGGTCAAGAGAAATTCTTTCTTCCATAAAACCAAAAGCATTATTGATAAGCTCAACGATCTCCAGATTTGTCAATGGTTTTTCACTGGCAAAGATCAATGCTTCTATATGTGGTATCATTTCAGAAAGTTCCATGATTATCCATTCAATGCAGCAGCGCCACTTACAATTTCTGTAAGCTCTGTTGTAATGGCAGCCTGCCTTGCGCGATTATAAGAAATTTTTAATTGCTTCAGAATTTCCTGCGCATTATCACTTGCCTTATCCATCGCAGTCATGCGCGCGCCATGCTCGCTTGCATTGGCATCAAGTACTGCTTTGTACAATTGTGTATTTAAGATCTTCGGCATTAATTCAGCAATAAGCTGCTCTTTGTTTGGTTCAAAAATAAAGTCTGCTTTCTTTGCACCGGCTTTAATTGCCACTTTTGGAATCGGTAAAAATTGTTCTGCTTTAAATATTTGTGTTGCAGCATTTTTAAACTCGCTGTACACAATTGCCACTGCATCAAATTCACCATTTTCAAATGCTTTCATTGCTGCCATAGAAGCAGCCTGAACATTCTCAAAAGTCAATTGCAGAAATATATCTTTATAGGTTGCATCTGTTTTATAGCCTGATTTGGTCATGCTTTCATAACCCTTTTTACCAATGTTCCAGATCGCCACATTCCCTTTTTTATATTGCACATCATATTTATCAGCAATGGTTTGTTTGGTCAATTTCACAACATTGGAATTATAAGCACCCGCAAGTCCGCGATCGCTTGTGATCACAATAAACAAAACTTTTTCAATCTTTCTTTCAGCAGCTAATTTCAAGCTTGAGCCGCCTTCCATATTGCTTACAATGTTGCTGAGCATCTCCTGCAATTTTTGTGCATAAGGACGCATCTGTATGATTGCATCCTGCGCACGGCGGAGCTTTGCAGCACTTACCATTTTCATCGCCTTGGTTATTTGCTGCGTTGATTGTACGGATTGAATCCTGTTGCGGACTTCTTTAAGTTGACCAGCCATTTTCTAGTGAATTATAAACAGTGAATTGCGGCAAAAGTAACAGTTTGCATGGAAATCTACAAGTCAGGATGTATCTATTTAATTCGCTGAGTAGAATCTAAATATTCAGCTTAAATATGACCGATGTTTAGATACCATATTTTGAGCTGTATTAAATTTACTCAAAAGCAGTGACAAAGGGATAGGATCTTTATCTTTTACATAATAAATATTAATCATTAATTCTTATTTTCGACATTGTTTATAAATAACTACTTGCAATGAAGTGCTTTTACCTTTGGCTCTGATCATTATAGGTTTTGCCGCCTGTCAAAAAGAATTTTCGACTATTGGCAAGCCAGCACCTACAAGCAATTTACCGCTGGCAGATACAACTCTGATTGGTGATAGTACCAACTTTTATGATATCACAATAAACGGAACAAGGCAACTGCACATCGTTAATTACAATACCGATGCCCTTACGGGTGCAAATGGCGATAGTCTCAACGATATTATTCAGACATATGACTTTTATGCTGACACATCCGGTGACGCAACTTTTGAATTTAATAAGGGTTATATAAAGCGCGTTCCATCAGATAGTTCTTTTCTTTCGCTCAACCAAAAATTAATAACAGAATTTCTTCCCGGCTTTTACACTTACACAAATGATTTTAATACTGTTGATGGTATTGTCATCAGGTTCAAAGATTCTACTGGTAAACAGTGGAGCACACTGCAGGAAACGGCAGACCAAACCAACAGCATATTTCAAATTGTAACGCAATTAAATCTTGATCCGGATTACAGCAGCACAGGTATCTCTCATGGTATACACCTCTATTGCAAATTCAATTGCATATTGTACGACGATGAAGGCAATAGCCTTAAGGTAACAAATGGCAGATTGGGCATAAGCTTGTGGCTGCAATAAAAAAAAACTTGCTTTACCAAAAAAATTCTGGTAAATATTTTAATAAATATTCGGCGTTGTCCTTTACTGCATTCTATAAATAAATTTAGATACTATTATATTAATGCAGGCTAAAAGATAGCGTAATATCTTCCCTTCTTATCTTTAGCTTATTAAATCATTTCAGAATGCCTGAAGAAGAAAATAAAGAACCGGAACAAAAAGGCTTTTATCATGATCAAATAGAAGGCGCTCAAAAAAACATCAACCTCCAAAAAAAATTGAGAGAAGAAATGGAATCTTCGGAATCTATCCGGAATTATTTAAAAGATTTTCAACCTGCATCTGTCAAAAGGTTTATTGACCATTACTTACTATACAAAGCTATGTGGATCAATCATGGCGAGTATTATACAAGGTACAATGAAGAGGAACAATTGCAATGGGAAACTGAAGCCTCCGAACACCTTGAATATATACAGCAAAAAAAGTTGTTTGATATTCAATGCCTCTGGCGAGCAGAAAAAATCACCATACCCGAAGTGGAGGTCTGCTATGATTTTGGTATGTGGGAAGATGAGATATTTAATTGTCCTTTCATTGACCCCATATCAAAAGAAGATATTGATTTGTATATGCAGTATCTTCAGCAAAACAATGTTGATCTCAGCGAATTATCCTTCTATCGCAGTTGGCAGAACTATGAAGAAATGAAGGAAGCATATAATGATGATGGCGATGCCCTTTGGAATTTTCCCGAATGGTACGACTTCTGCAACGGTCGCAGAGGAACAGGCACCCTGATGCTGCTCCCTGATATACGGGGTGAGAAAGAAGAATTTTACAGAAACATATACAGGAAAAGCATAAAAGAAGAAATGGCGGCAAAGCAGGCAGCCTTTGATGCTGCAAGGGATAAACGCCCTTCTCTCAACTATTATGAGGATAATTTTATGGAGTGGTTTGTTACCACTTTTGATTCAAAAGAAGTGCAGGAGTTTTATAGATCCTATACATGGGCTAATCGCAACCGTGATAGGAAGGAACAGATAGAAACAACCATAAATTTACTGCTGAGCGCTGAGGAGCATGTGCCCATAGATGCGCATTATAACTGGATGGAAGCTTTGGAAATTGCTGCGAATAAATATAGGGTCAAAAAAATTGCGGAGGCATTGCCTTCTGCGTATGAGCGTTATTTAATAAACATTGCAGCCGGTATCAGATTTGCTGATGCAGGAAATTCACGCAGAGAATATCGTGATCCAATGATTGATACAATAATTAAAGGAAGAATATTGAATGGTGAACCGGGAGATTTGAATTTTTAGAAAAATTTGAGGAGTACTTGAGTTATGAATTATAAGTTATAATGGAATTCAGAATCTACGATGTTGGTTATGTGACGATATAATAGCAAGCTCATCAACCCGAATCTCCCTGGTTTATTCACAACTGCACCTTCCCTGTATAAACGCTGTCGCTGGCATATAATGCATCATTGCTTACAAAACCGATCCATGTTTCAGCAGCATATCCTTTCAACAAAGCCGTGTTCAGCATAGCCTCACAATCTGAGCGGAAACCAGCATTCGTGCTGAAGACAGCCTGCTGCAGTTCTTCAAAATAAGCAACCAAAATTATTCGGTCATTCTCTGATGCAGTGCCTGTATCGCTGTTATTGGTAAAATGAAAATAAATGTTGCCATCACTCATAGCCACAGCCGCTGGAAACGCAGCCCCCGGTAACCTTCCTTTTGATACGAGCACATCAGGATAAGATAATTGCAAGCCAGGATAACTGCCTGTAACAGCCTTGTTCATCAGCGCGCTCATCGCCCGGTTGTAGCCATTGCCTCCGCTGCCATCTGCCTCAAAGGTCTTTTTAAAAAAGCCTGTGCCAGCAAATGCTTTGGTAAAAGCATTGCAGATGCTTATCTTTTTAAGCTGCGGTTTGCGAAGAGCTGTGTATTTGTATTGTACAATAGATCTGCTTGTACGAATTATATTGCGCCCGTTGCGGATGAAACCCGTAACAGGACCGGCAGTGCCGGTAAAAGCACCGAGAATGCCATCGTTGATTTGTGCCATGAGGTAAGATATTGGATGATTAAATAATTACACCGCAGGTAATTGTTTTATCACAAGCAGTGTTCTCTTGCAATTATACACAAAAAACGCGGACTGGTACTGCCCTTAATCAAAATTTAATTAATGCTTATACACTATTTGTCCGGTTCTTTGAACCGAACAAATACCGAAGAAATACCGGACAAATACCGAACAACGATTGGACAACGGGTGTAGAAATGACGAAGCTAACATAAACGTAATTCCTTTTTTATTCATTCTAGTATGAAGATGATAAAGAATTTGCTGTGAAGGATAGTTGATGCTAAAAACAATGAGGAAAGTAATATTTTACCTGGATTGATTAACCCAATTAAATAGTGCTGCCAGGAACAACACCATACGTCGTAGAGAGAGACTATTGAATGAACAAGTGGTATCATTTTGCCTTCTCTACCAAAAGCCTTTCAGACACAATATTGCTTAATGTCTCTGCTTGTCTTTTGCCATAGCTTACCACTATTGATTTATCGAACTCTTCTATTGATTGTATTTTGATTTTTATTCCTAAATGCATATCATGGGCATTCAGGAACTTCAAAAAATCAGATGAGGTATTTATTACGGCGGACAATTTTACTATTTCACCTTTTTTGCAATCACTTAATTTGTTGTATTCTTTCCAAATGATTTTACCATTTTTATCCGGTATTGGAGAGCCGTGAGGGTCAACTTTCGGATAGCCGAGTAATTCATCCATTTTATCAAAAAAGACGGAGGATTGAATATGCTCTACCTGTTCTGCAATATCATGAACATCTTCCCATCCGAAATTCATTTTATTTACCAAAAACATCTCTGTAAGCCGATGTTTGCGAATGATTAATCCTGCTTCCCTTTTTCCTTTTTCTGTAAGGCGCAAAGGCTTATAGCTTTCATAATGTACAAGCTTTTTATCCGCGAGGTTTTTCATCATGCTTGTTGCGGTAGGCATTTTTATATAAAGACTTCTGGAAAGTTCTGTAAGATTTACTTCCCCCGTTTCATTGCCTAAATTAAACAGCGCCTTTAAATAGTTTTCTTCTGTTAGTGAATTCATATTTCAAAAGTACGGCTTAGTAAAATAAAAATTTTTATTTCTATTATCATAAAGTTAGATGAATCTAATAATATACTTTTGCTTTACTAATTAGTGATGAAGCAAAAAATTTACATTATAACAATTCTTATATTAGTTCATTTGTCTGTTAAAGCCCAGGCAATAAAGGGCATCGTTCAAAATGCTGAAACGCATGAGCCAATAGGATTTTGTTCAGTCACTTTTTTACATTCATCAAACGGAACTACTACCGATATAAATGGTACTTTCAGCATAACCGTTCCGCAAAATACAAACTCGTCCAAATTAGTTGTTTCTTCTGTCGGCTATGCTCCGGATACATTACAACTTTTACCCAAAAAACTTTTTTATAAAATATTTTTAAACCCCTCACCCGGAATATTAAATGATGTGGTCGTTACCGGCGTTCCTAAAGCTACCAGAATAAAAGAAAACCCCGTTGCAATAGTTAGCGTTTCTCAAAAAGCTATCGAACAAACAATTGACAATAATGTGATAGATGCAATTGCCAGAAATGCGCCGGGTTTACAAACAGTTAAAACCGGACCTAATGTTTCTAAACCTTTTATTAATGGATTGGGATATAACAGAGTACTTACTTTATATGATGGATTACTTAGGATAGAAACACAGCAATGGGGAGACGAACACGGTGTGCCAATGGATGATTATATTATTGACAGAGCTGAAGTCATTGAAGGGCCTGCAAGCCTGATGTATGGATCAGATGCAATTGGCGGTGTGCTTAGCCTTTTTACAGCTACACCGAAAGAAACAGATGGTATTGTTCATGGCAAATATTTATCAGAATACCAAACTAATAATGGCTTAATCGGTAACAGCATTAGTATTTCGCAAGGATTTAAACATTGGTCTTATGCATTGCGTGGTTCAGAGAGAATAGCAAGAAATTATACTGATCCTGTTGATGGCAGAGTATATAATACCGGTTTTAAAATGGCAAATGCTTCTGCATTTTTTGGATATAAGACTGCAAGCGGATACTCACATCTTAATCTTACTTTTTACGATAACCGCCAGGGCATTCCTGACGGCAGCAGAGATTCGCTTACGAGAAAGTTTACTTACCAGGTTTATGAATCGGCCGGAGAAAATAGTAAATTACCACAGGTGGATACGATTACCAACCGTCCTATCGTTCCCCAAAATATTTTGAATTCATACCTGCTCAGTCCATTGTCACAACACATCCAGGACTACCGTATTTATGCTGATAATGCTTATCATATTGGGCAAAGCGATTTAAAAATGTTGCTTGGTTTTGAACAAAATATTCGCTTAGAATATGACCATCCCACCGATGTTACTCAGGCTGGTGAATACATTGTCTTGAATACCCTTGATTACGGCTTGCGCTATAATGCGCCTGCATTCCTGAATATTGATTTCTCTACGGGTATAAACGGCATGTACCAAACCAATACATCGAAAAATGCCACTGATTTTCCCATTCCTGATTATCACTTGTTTGATATAGGAAGTTATATCTATGGTAAATGGAAATATAAAAAGTGGACAATTGCGGGAGGCATAAGATATGATCACCGGAATGAAGACGGGAGTGATATGTATATTAAAAGAGATTCAGTGACGGGGTTCTTTAAACAAGTTGCACTGAATGATACTCTGGATGCTACTCATCCATTTAAAAACTTCAATTTAAATTTTCAAGGTATTAACGGAAGCATTGGTGGTACTTACAGAATTAATGACCAGCTAAGTTTAAAATTAAATGCCGCGCGCGGCTATCGTTCGCCCAATATCACCGAAATAGCTTCAAATGGTTTAGATCCGGGTGCACACATTTATTATTTGGGAAGTTTAGACCTTAAACCGGAATTTAATTACCAGGAAGACTTAGGTATTTTGGGTGAATACAATGACTTATCTTTTAACCTTGGTGTATTTCACAACTATATACAGAATTATATTTATGAAGATTTAAAGGTAGATGCAACCGGCAATCCTGTTGTAGTTGTGCCGGGCAACAAAACATTTCAATACGAGCAGGCAAATGCACTTTTATATGGACTGAATGCTACCTTAAACATTCATCCAACCACTTGGAAAGCATTGCAGTTTAACAATGCAGCTTCAATTGTTTACGGCGATAACTTGTCAGTAAAATATGAGAACAAAGGTGTTGAAGGGCAATACCTGCCTTTCATACCACCTCCACATTTGTTAAGCAGCATTAATTATATAATTCCTGCGCAAAACCACATTTTAAAATCTGTTTCAATTAATGTAGAAGGAGATTTTAACGCAGCTCAAAACCGCTATGACGGATTGAATAATACTGAAACTCCAACTGCATCCTATGCCCTCATGAATTTTTCTGTTCATTCAGATATTAATTATTCGAAAAAACAATCGCTAACAATTCAGTTTTCTGTAAATAACTTTTTCAATACCGCTTATCAAAATCATTTGAGCCGTTTGCAATACTTCGAATATTATACTCAATCGCCGAACGGACATTTAGGCATTTATAATATGGGCAGAAATATTTGTATAAGGGGGGTAATTCCATTTTAGCTTGGAAATGTAAATTGTATGAATCTAATATTAAGCTATAAAAAGTTGAGACCAAATAGATATAAATTAAGAAAAGAGAGTATTGGACTTGCAAATGAAAAGTTATAATTTTATTATTTCCAACGCTTACAAAGTGCTTTTCTTAGTTACTTAAAGAAATAAGTTGAAAATTGAATTTATGTTCCAATTTTATTTTTTGCCCTCTTATTCTTTCTATCTTAATTGCATCTTAATTGCATCTTAGCAGTTTAAAATGTAGGTTGTGATTCATTTGTTTCATCAATGCGAAGGAAGAATGTAAAAATAATATCCTTATATATCTGCCTTGTTTTTTTACAAAACCTGGGACTCCAGTTATTTGTACATGAAGCATTGCATGAATCAAAAATTAAAGAGAGATCCGGAGAATTTAGCTATAAAATAAGCTGTTCATGTTTAGATGATAGTTTTACTCCCATATCCTCCACTCCTCTTTGTGAAGTTCCTAAACCTCATGAGAGTGTAGTCACGATCTTCATTGAATCTTCTGAAAAATTTGTTTCCCTTCAAAAAGAATTTACCTCATTAAGAGGTCCGCCTGCCTGTTAAAAAATTCTTTCGTTTTATTCTTCTTTTTACAAGCAAGGAAAGTATGTCCATTAAGTGATTTGCTTTCTCCTGCAATATTTCTAATTTTTTTAAATCTGAAGTTTAATTCTTCACAAATTTTCAATTCATGAAAAAAGTATTTTCATTTAAGCATACCCTGTTTTCTGCAATAGCTGTGTTATCTACATTATTAATGAATGGTTGTAATAAAAATGCAGAAACTGTAACTCCCGCCCTTCCGGGAAATGAGTTTCTGACAACCGTAGAGCTGCGTTTACAAAACAGCACTGATCCGTCAGATATTCAAACGGCCATTGTTACACAGATAAGTCCTTATACACATACGTACCAGCAAGATTCCACTTATACAAATCTTGCATTGCTTAACCTGAAGGCAAATTCCACATACCATGGCCAGGTAATTATTTTGGATGAAACGCAAACACCTTTCGATACCGTAAGCACTGAGATCCTGGCGAGAGAAAATTATCATTTATTTTTCTTTCAGCCTTCACCTATTGCAGCGGGCAATGTGATCATCAGCAACACCACCACAAACATTCCGATGGAAGACTGGAATACCAACCTGTCTGCATCTGATACTACCTGGGGTGGTATTTCAGACGATGAATTGTTAAGTCCTCCGGCGGCTCCGTTGAACCTGGTTGTAAACAGAACAGATCTTGATAACAATATTCCGCCACTTCAAATTGGTTTAACCGATGACTTTGTAACAGGAGCAGCCAGTACAGGCATTTTAAGAGTTGTCTTAAGACACCAGCCAAATGCTAAGAACGGCACGTTTGCCCCAGGCTCTACAGATCTTGATGTAACCTATGCCGTGAATATTTATTAATCAATTAATAAAAAACAAACAAATGAAATACATAAGAATTTTTGTTTTAATAATGGCTGCCTGTTCTTCTGTTTATTCATTCGGACAGAAAGGTGGTGCAGGTTTTTTAAGTCTGAGCGGAGGGGTTTCGCTGCCGACAGGAAATTGGAGCAAAACTTCCAGCGCCACTTCCTTAATGAGTATTAATGGTACGGTAGATGATAAAAGCGGCTATGCAAAAGCCGGAGCTTTTGGTGCGCTTGATGGAGCATATTTTTTTTCAAAGCATTTTGGCATTGGCGGCATGTTTAAATACGGTACCTATAGTCTGAAAGGAGTTGATTCACTATCCCAGGGGTATGAAGAATCTTTTGATGTAGATACGACCAGGACAACGCCTACTAATTATAAGATATGGACCATCATGCCCGGCATTTATTATACTGCCGTACTTGACCCCAAACTTTCATTTATGGCCAGGGCACTTGCCGGCATAGCACATGCTACTACGCCCCAGATAATCGTTACCATCGAGGATGGTGGCGTGTTTGATACTCCGGTAGAGCAATACTCGGCTACGAAAACAAGTTTTGCTTGGGATGTTGGTGTGGGGCTTCGGTATAAAATAGCAAAATCTTTTGCAATAGGGTTGAATGCTGATTATTTTTATACAAAGCCTGATTTTCAAATTCAAAATTCACAGCGCCCTAATAATGCAGGCAGGGAAGTAACAGAATACAACCAGCCATTGTCATCAGTCAATTTTTCTTTAGGTATCGCTTATCTTTTTAAGAAGTAAGTATGTTTTAGTCCGCCGGAACTGTCCAGCGGACTTTTTTTATAAAAAATATTATAATGAAAAATAAGCTGATTGCATTATTTTATTCATTGATCTGTATTTCCGCTTTACATGCGCAGCAAAACAATTGTGCAATAACTCTCCGCGGAAGCATTTCATTAAGCGATTCTGAAAAAGTTGATCTGAGAGCTGCAACAATTTATATACAGGAAACCAAGCAGCATTCCTTTGCTGACAGTAGCGGCATTTTTACTATTCAGCATCTCTGTCCCGGAATTGTAAGAATCAAAGTAGAGTATGTAGGTTATAACTCTGTTGATACTGTACTGAATTTAAAAAATGATGTAGCAGTGGTTTTCTATCTTACAAATCAACTGCACCAGCTATCAACGGTTGTGGTAACAACACAGGTATTACAAAAAGATCAGCTTACCATTGCCAATAAAGACACCATTGGAGGAATTGCGATAGAAGAAACACGCGGTCTTTCTTTGGGAGAATCATTAAAAAGCATTGCGGGTGTTAACAGCATACAAAGCGGCCCAAACATATCCAAACCTGTGATTCACGGTGTTTACAGCAACAGGATTTTAATTATAAATAATGGCGTAAGGCAGGAGGGACAAACATGGGGTAACGATCATGCACCGGAAATTGATCCGTTCATTGCAACCAAATACACTATCATAAAAGGTCCGGCAAGCATCCGTTATGGTTCTGATGCAATTGGCGGTGTTGTGATCATTGACCCACAGGATATGCCAACGGCTCCGGGCATTGACGGAAATATTAACCTTGTTGGAATGTCAAACGGGCAAGTAGGTGTTGCTTCCGGCATGATAGAAGAAGCTGTAAAAGGAAAGCTCAATGGATTGAGTTGGCGTTTGCAGGGAACAATAAAAGAAGCAGGAAATGCACAGGCTGCTCATTATTATTTAGGTAATACCGGGTTTAATGAGGATGATTATTCTGCAACAGTGCAATACACAAAAGAACAATACAATATTCAACTCTATTACAGTGAATTTGATACGAAGATCGGCATAGCCACCGCTTCTGTTGTAGGCTCTATTTCAGATCTGTATGAAGCATTTGCAAGAACAGAACCTTCTGATACTGCCCGCTTTACTTACAGTATAGTGCGCCCATATCAAACTGTGAATCATAAATTGTATAAGGCGAGCGGCTTTTTAAACCTTCCGCATAAATTCGGTAAAATTGAATTTACGTATGCTTATCAGCGGGATATACGAAAGGAATATGACGCAGACCCTTCTTATAATAGCATTCAGGATGCAAGTAAAATACCTGATTTAAATTTTGAATTAAATACACAAACTGCCGATCTTATCTGGGAACATCCACGAATAGGTAATAAAATAGTAGGAAGTATTGGTTTAAACTTTATAACACATGGAAATGTAGAGCAGGGAACAAGCTATTCTCAACTGATTCCAAACTTTGTAGATTATGGCGGAGGCATTTTTGGAATTGAAAAATATGAGGTGAAGAAATGGACTTTTGAAGCCGGACTAAGATATGATTACAGGTGGCTGAGGGCTTATTTCTTAAATCCCACTAACCCCACTGTTGAGGAAAAGCCAACTTACAACTGGCAAAAGAGTTCCGTTGATGCAGGTGTTCAATATAAATTTAATGATCACCTGACTGCAATGTATAATTTTGGTACAGCCTGGCGACCTCCGCAGGTCATAGAGCTTTTTGCAAATGGCATTCACCAAAGTGCTGCTTCTTATGAAATAGGCGATTCCGCGTTAACTTTAGAGAAAGCCTTTAATAACGAATTATCTTTTATCTATGCAACCAATAAGGTTGCTGTAGAAGCCGGTTATTATATCAATTATTACAACCATTACATTTACTTGAAACCGGATAGCCTTCCGGTGCAAACGCTGGAAGGCGCTTTCCCGGCATACAATTATACCCAGGTTAATGCCCTGTTTCAGGGGGTTGATCTCAGTATCACCTATAATATCAATTCACATTTTTCTCTTGTTTCTAAAACTTCTATCGTTAGGGCAAGAAATCTTACAACACACGACTGGCTTGTTTATATTCCTGCTGACAGGTTTGATAATTCTATACGCTACCATTGGGATTCCATCGGTAAATGGAAAAATTTTTTTGCAGGCATCACTAACTTAGGTGTATCCCGTCAGGGTCGTGTTCCTATAAACAGCGATTATGTTGCGCCGCCGCCGGGATATGATTTGTGGGGAGCAGAAATTGGATGGTCTGTACCATTCAGGCATCAATACATGGATTTTAATTTAACGGTTACAAACCTTACAAATGTTGCCTATCGTGATTATCTAAACAGGTTCCGCTATTTCGTTGATGATCTTGGTAGAAATATAAGTGTACGGCTTCTTATCCCGCTTGAATTTGGTAAGAAAAACCTTTAAAACTCTAAACGAGTTGGTATGTTTAAAGATAGCGTTTTGACACAATTTCTAAAAGACAAGCAGCTGTCAGCAACTATGCCCAGGTTGGAAATCCTGTCACTGTTTTATAATTCTTCTTCATGGATCAGTTTGAATACGATTGTTAAAAGTGTTGACCCAAGCTTTAGCCGCTCTACTATTTACAGAACGCTTCTGACAATGACGAAAAAAAACATCTTACTAAAATTTGTTGACATTCAAAGGATGCCTTATTATTTCTTTTATCCCAACTCGGAAAAAGATAGTAAAATAATACCTGTTCTTCCTGTTGCAAAGTTCAAGTGTATAAAATGCGGGGCTATAAACGATATTTCTTTATTACATCAACATATTGAAGTCCCCGAAGGATATGCCATGATGAATTTTAATTTATTTATGAACGGACTTTGTGAAACTTGCCAGTTGAAGAAAGTTAATAAGTAATTCAAATATACTTAGTTACTATTTTTAGAGTAACAGCCACATCTCACTCCAACACAAACTCCATCTTTCTAATTAAAAAGATATTTTATTCCAAATTGCATTTGCCAGCGTGAAACAATCGAAGTATTATTTGTAAAGCTGCTGGTAAGCGGCACTTCATTGGCAGGATCTGCAAAAGGAAAAGAGAACAATGGTGTTCTGCCGTCTGCTGCCATGCCTTCAAAAGTTAAAGGAGTTGCTGTAGTTTGTTGTTTTAAAAGTCCCCAGTTTCTATTGAAGAAGTTACCTGCATTTATCAGATCAAGAGAAAAGCGCAAAGTATGTTTATCAGTCTCTGATCTTGTTTTTGTATAGATGTAAATATCCTGCGTAATATTTAAGTCCACATCTTTATAATAAGGAAATACCACAGCATTTGCCTGTACATATTGTCCGCGATGAGAAGATAAATAATGATCCTGGTTAATGAAATTATTTAATTGTGTCCATATTTGTGCAGCAGTTCTCGGATCAGTTGCCGTGCCGGTGGTTACACCTGTATGAGCAGTTTTATCATACGATCCTGCGTCGATCAAATTAATTTCGCTTGCATTTCTGGGAATATAAATCAGATCATTGCCGCTGTTACCATCACCATTAAGATCGCCTGCATAAGTATAGGAGCCAACACCGGATGGAGCAGCTTGAAAAACTGCACCGAAACAAGTTGCGAAATGTTTGCCATATTCAAACCTGTAAGAAGCATAGGCAATTACACGGCTGGGCTGGTAATAATCTGCATAGGCTAAATTTGGCGCATTAGGATCCGCGTTTCCAACAGGTCTGCCACTCCAGAGAGATGAAGCTGTACTGCCACCTGTTGCTATATTTTTCGCTTTGCTATAAGTATAAGCCGCACTCAAAAATAAATGACGGAAGTTTTTTTGAATTCTTATTGTTGCATTATACTCAAACCCTTCAGAAGCATTTTTCATTAAAATAGCACTGCTTAAATTAGGAACCGTATCAGTAGTGCCGTAATAATATTTATTGCTGTTATTTGGCGTACTTGTCGGTCCATCTGTACCGTTTGAGTTAAAGGCAGTTGTATAACGAATCCTATTGTCTGCGCCGGCAAGAGCAAATCCATTGCTTTCATTTAAATTAAGATTTGAAAAATAAACTGCATTTATATCTTTAGAATAAGACCCTTCCAGCGTTAAAATCCAGTCATCAACTACTTTTTTATCGAGCGCCAGGCTGGATTTCCAAACAGTTGGATATTTAAAATTTGGATCCGTAACTGCAGCTCCATAGCTTGCTGCGCTGACAACCTTTGATGGCGGAGTTGTATTAACACCTGCCGGAGGATTTGCAATTGCATTGTCTGTAAAAGGCACATTCGTGAAATTACCGCCTGCGATAAGCACCCCATTATTGCCGCCCTGGTTTGCCAGCCAAACAAAAGGAGGAGGACCTGAAAATACTCCAAAACCACCTCTTAATTGTGCGCTTCTATCTCCTTTTATATCCCAGTTAAAACCTACACGCGGAGATAATATGATGGCATTTCCGGGTGCTTTACCAATATTATAAGAAGCGCCATTTTTAAAAGTTAAAGCATCGAAGAAGGGATTATCAAGAAACAGAGATTTATAAATCGTCATATCATATCTTAATCCATAAGTTAATGTGAAGTTGTGTGAAGCGCGCCATTTATCCTGGATAAAAAGACCAAGTTCTGTTGAACCTGCATAATAAAAGGGAAATGCTCCACCAGGAATATTTGACCATTGCTGATAATATTTATCGACAGGTGTTCCTATTCCATTTACGGCATTATAAAACGCATCTAAAGAAGGGAATTGATAACCACCTGCAAAATCGGGAACAAAAGCATCGGCATATTTTCTTGAATAATCCTGTGTGCCGAATGTTATTTCATGCGAGCCTTTGTATAACGTGGCTATATCAGACAACTGGTACACATCTGTATTGATAAGATTATTATAAGTATAAGTTTCATAACCGAATGAGGTGTAAATGTTGGTGCCGTATGTATTGCCTGATCCATTTAAAATATCAACCATCGGCATTGTTGTTCCCGGAACGCCCGGTGCTCTGGGGTCTCTTTCTCTTGTATAACCTACCTGGAATTTGTTTGAAAGATTTTTGTTGAATCTCGTATTTAATTCCGCCAGGTAAATATCAAAATTATTGTTGATTACATATTTGCTTCCGCTGAAAGGCAATCCATACGTATAATTTTGATAGGCAGGTCCTTTTACAAAACCGCTGCCTGCACGGCTTGTACTCTGTGGTTGTTCTGCATAAGATCTTAAGCTGTTATATTTAAGCGTTAGGGTACTTTTTGTATTGATATTCCAGTCAATTCTTGCAGTAAGCTTTTTACTTTCTGAAGCAAAAGAATATCCTTCGAAGGCGCCCGGATCATAACCGAATTTTGATCTAAGAAAAGCAGCTAAAGCATTAAGTGTATCTGCATTTGCCTGAGATACAGAACCAGCGCTGGGTGAAAGTGAAGCAGTATTTGCTACCACAGTGTAAGCAGGCGCAGTTTGTTTTACCTGCTCATAATTTGCAAAGAAGAAAAGTTTGTTTTTAATGATTGGACCTCCCAATGATGCGCCCCTCGTATAAAAACTGAATGGTGATTTTGCTATGGTCAAATCTTCTACATTATAACCTTCAGTTCCCGGACCTTTTAAATAAGTATATACATTACCGCGAAATTGATTGGTGCCACTTTTAGTTACTGTATTGATACCTGCTCCTGTAAAATCACCTTGTCTAACATCATAAGGAGAAACGTTTACCTGGATCTGATCAATCGCTTCCAAACTGATCGGTTGCGCGCCTGCCTGACCCCCGAGAGTACTGGAAAGTCCGAATCCATTATTAAAGTTAGCACCATCCACAGTAATATTATTGTATTGTGCGCTTCTGCCGCCAAAGCTGGTACCGAAAGAAGTTGATGCAGCAGTTGGCTCAAGTCTTGTAAAATCTGAAATTGATCGGTTGATAGTTGGCAATTGCTCTATTTGTGCTCGCGTAATAATTTCCTGGCTGCCTGTATGAGCATTATTGAAAATTTTGTTCTGTGTTGTTGAGGTTATGGTTACAGCAGCAAGGTCCTGAGATTGAGAAGTGAGTGTAAAGCTTGCATTGAATTCTTCACCCAAAACTAAATTTACATTTTCCTGTTTTTCTTCTTTAAAACCTACATAATCAACCGTAACAGTATAAGGACCGCCAATTCTCAATCCCGGTAAATTATAACGTCCATCTTTTCTTGTAATAGTCGTGTACTTTGTTCCCGTGGGAACATTAAAGACTGTAATGGTTGCGCCGGATAAGGGATCTTTTCCATCAGTAACCGTTCCGGCAATTTCTGAAGTAGTTTCCTGTGCAATGAGATTTACATAAAAAAAGAAGCACAGAAAAAATGGTGTAAAAAGGTAAGTTAACTTTCTCATATGAGTACGATTTTTTGCAAAACTCCTACTCGTATTTTACTTATTTTTCAACTTTACGTTATGAAATTATTAAGAGAGAATAATATTTTACTAAACGACGTGTTGGATTGAAAAGCATTTCAATTAAAGCCCGCATAGAGAATTTACATTTATGTTTTGGCTTTAATCTTGAAGGATTTTTAAAAAATAAAATTATGAAACCTCAAGAAAATTTATCAAAAGATGATCTGAATGAAGAGCTCAATCATCCACTTGCAACTTCTGCACTTGTGCCTGCTCCGGATTCCGATGATGTTGATGACGGTGAAAATGCGGATGAAGATATTATAGATTCGGACGAAGATATTGATGAAGATGACGTGGATTCAGATGAAGAAAATCGAGGCGATACTGACAACGATTTATTAAATTCTGATGAAGATGATGAAGAAAATCCTCAATCAGACGAGGATACTGACGATGATGACGCTGAGAGTGAGGAGGGTGATGAAAGTTAATTTTAAAAAACATTGAGACAATAAAGGCTGAAAACATCAGCCTTTTATTTTAGCAGTTCGAAACAAGCAAGTGGTTTCCCAGTATTTCCCGCACCAACACATCAAATCTCTAAAAGAAAATTTGAGTTACTTTTTGTCATCATCATCCTTGTCAGATTTCAAAAAAGCAGCATGAGTTGGAGCCGGCACAATTGCATTTTCTCCTTTTACCGCTTTCCAGACAACTTCCGTAAACTCATCATCCGGTATGCGGTCTTCTTTTGAAAGATCAAATGTTTCGCTTTTCAACTGCCATAAATTTGTTGCAACATTTTTATCATTGAGATCAATTGTTTCAGGTTTTGCCTGGTAAACAGAAAGGTTTGCATTCTTTGCAAAACAGCGCCACATAGGCGTTGCAGCAGCATCGTATTGGCTCATTGGCGGCATACCAAGAATTAGTTCAATCGTTCGAAGCATGGATGCTGTTGAGTACATTGTATGATCAACAAAATTTCTTTTTACAAAACCTCCTGCAATGTATGCAGTGCTGCGATGTGCATCAACATGGTCAGGACCATCCTGTGCATCATCTTCCAAAATAAAAACAACACTTTGTTGCCAGACAGGGCTTTCACTCAAATGCTGCAGAAACATTCCTACTGCAAGATCATTATCTGCAACCTGTGCAAAAGGAGATGGTTTATTTTTTCCTAAACCACTTGTATGATCATTAGAGAAACGGAGTGAATTAAAATGCGGCAATGCATTTTTTGCGACAAGCGAATCGAACTCTCTTTGCCATTCATAGTACCTTGTGGTATCACGCACAGAAAGATCCCATGGTGTATAGTAAGGACATAAATGATTTTTCAATACCGGGATATTTGCTTTAAAATTATCTGCAAATTCTCCATACGTGCGATAAGAAACATGCGACTTCTTGCAATCATCCCAGATGTAAATTTTATTGTTGGCAACAGGTCTTGTTCCCTCACCATCATAATATCCTCCGCGTCCGCCGTAAAAAGTTGGCCAACTCTTTTCAAGAAAGTCGGTTGCATAAGCGCCCATACTCCAGTTGTGCCCGTCTTCACTCACTTCGGCATTTACATAAAAATTATCAAGCAGCACAAAGTCTTTTACAATGGCATGTTCATTAGGCGTAATTTTTTGACCAAATAAAACAAGGCTTATATCACCGTTTCCTTCAGGCACATCACCAAGCACCTGGTCATATGTTCTGTTTTCTTTGATGATGTAGAAAACATATTTTATGGGTGAAGTGTCCCCAACATGCATCGGCATTGGGTTTCCGGCTTCTCCATCGGCCTTTTTTTCCTGTTGCTTTTTGTAAGGTGTATTCTCATAAACAAGCTGTGAATATTTACTAAGCTGCTGTGCTGTTGGTGTATTAATGATACTCAATGTTCCTTTGAATAAACCGCCGATATACCATTTATCGTTATCACCTTTTTGATATCCAATTTTAGAATGTGTTTTAAACGGATCGAAAGGAGCATTGGGCAGTGATGTAAGCCCTTTGCCGTTTGCTACATAAATTTTAGTATCCACAACACGTACACAGGTTGGATACCAGCCAACAGGAATAAAACCTTTGCTGCGGCTTTCTCCCGGCGTACTGACATCAAAAACTGCAAGACAATTATTATCTGCATTGGCGATGTACAAGGTCTTTTCATCCGCGCTCAATGCAACACTATTTGGTGTAGAACCCACGGGCGCGTTGGGATACAAAGCAGTGTTCAACGTTTCTACCAGCTTTCGCTTTTTAATATTTATCACAGAAACACTGTTGTCATTTGCATTGCACACATACAGCCATGTTCCATTTTTTGATAAACAAATATCATTTGGATTGCTTCCAACTTTTATAGAATCAGTAATCTTTTTTTGAAGAATATTGTAAACAAGAATTTTGTCACCACCCCAAAGCGATATGTATAATTCAGTTTTTAAGGGAGATAATAAACAGGTATAAGCTTCGGCACCAAGATATATAGAATCAATTTTTTTCGATAAAAGATCAGCGATATAAAGATCACCGCTTTCTTTTGTCACGACATACAATTTTTGCTTTGCATCATCAATATCAAACCCTGCGGGAGAAATTTTATAAGGCCATTTTTTGCCCAGCTTTATACTGTCGGTTAAAACAAGCTTGCTATTTTCAATTGCGTATTTCCAAATGCAGTTATCATTTCCTCCGCTTGCATACAGATAATTTTCATCAGCGCTGAACTTCAAGCCGAGCCAGCTTTTATCAATACCAACACTGTCAAGCATCCTGTCATGAAAACCATCTATCAATTCAATGCTTTGTGTGCTTTCGCCATTATTGGTGACTGCAAGAAATTTCCCGGTGCGTGAAACAGCAATGTTCAAAGGAAGATCGCCAAGCTGCAAGCTTTTACCCGCAGGCGTTAAGCTCCAGCCATTTGGAAGTAAAGTTTTCTTACCCGGTAATTGTTGTGCCTTAGCGGAAAATAAGAAAAAAATAAAAAGAATGACACAGTATATTTTAATCATACTTCTAATTCTGGATAATAAAGTTATTAATATTAGGCAAAAGAAATCGATTGGGCTTCTGGATAAATACTTTTTATTCTCATCAAGCGAAATCAGCCAACTTCTTTTTACCAAATAGCAATCCTATACTAACGCCTAAGTAAAGCCATGGTAAAGCCGACCGAAGCCGACTTATCCACATCTTATATTTTAATTTCCATAATATCTTATCTGCTTTTTTCTTTATAGATTGTCTTCTTTTGTCGGCTTCATCTTACCTTTGCTCTCCAAAAAAAACGCTGTCAATTTGACTATAAAAATCATCAGCATTGTTTTTGCATAAATGGTTTTCTCAAATGGATTTTTAAAATAAATATAACAATGGGTTTTTTGAATAAATTATTTGGTGGTAATAAATCTGAAAAGGATGTAAAGGTTATCACGCCGCTGGTGGGGCAGATCAATTCTTTCTTTCAGCAATATCAATCTTTGTCAAATGATGAGCTCCGTGCAAAAACACAGGAGTTCAAACAGCGCATTAAAGAAGATTTAAAAGATATTGATGAAAAAATTATAGCCAAACAAACAGAAGCTGAAGAATTACCGGAAGAAAATATCCAGCAGCGCGATGCGCTCTACCGCGAAATAGATGAATTAAAAAAGGACCGCGATAAAGAAATAGAAAAATCTTTAGAGAAAATATTACCGGAAGCATTTGCAGTAGTAAAAGAAACTGCGAGACGTTTTAAAGAAAATGAAACACTTGAATCAACGGCTACTGAACTTGACAGGGACCTGAGTGTGCAAAAAGATTATATCACCATTGATGGCGATCAATCCATTTATCAAAATAGCTGGATTGCAGGCGGTACACAAATCACCTGGAACATGGTTCATTATGATGTGCAGTTGATTGGCGGTATTGTTTTGCACCAGGGCAAAATTGCCGAAATGGCAACAGGTGAAGGTAAAACGCTGGTCTCTACTTTGCCTGCTTATCTCAATGCGCTTGCAGGTGAAGGTGTGCATATTGTGACTGTGAATGATTATCTCGCGCGCCGTGACAGTGAATGGAACGGAACTATTTTCGAATGGTTGGGAATTACGGTTGATTGCATTGACAAACATCAGCCAAATACTCCAGCCAGAAGAAAAGCTTACCAGGCAGATATTACTTACGGTACAAATAATGAATTTGGCTTTGATTATTTGCGTGATAACATGGTGCACAGTCCTGATGAAATGGTGCAGCGCAAACATCATTATGCCATGGTTGATGAGGTGGATAGTGTGTTAATTGATGATGCCAGAACGCCTTTGATTATTTCCGGTCCTATCGGGCATGATGATAACATTGATCGTTTTTTTGAATTAAAGCCTCGTGTAGAAAAGTTAGTGGAAGCGCAAAAGCGTGCAGTGAATGGTTTCTTAAATGAAGCCAAGAAGAAGATCGCTGAAGGAAATGATGATCCCAAAGACGGCGGACTGGCTTTGTTCCGTGCGCATCGCGGCCTGCCTAAGAATAGCGCCACCATTAAGTTCTTGAGCGAACCGGGCATACGCGTGAAAATGCAAAAGGCGGAAAATTATTATCTCGCAGACCAGCAGCGTGAAATGGCTAAGGCTGATGAGGCATTGTATTTTTATATTGATGAAAAGAATAACTCTGTTGAATTAACGGATAAAGGCATTCAAACAATAACAGGCGCAGGGGAAGATCCAAACTTCTTCATCATCCCTGATATTGGTGTTGATCTCGCTGCGATAGATACCAATCTCAATTTATCGCAGGAAGATAAATTAAAAAAGAAAGAAGTCTTATTGAATGAATATGCTGTAAAAGCAGACCGCATTCATACGGTGCAGCAATTATTGAAAGCCTATACAGTTTTTGATAAAGATGTGGAATATGTGGTAATGGATGGCGCTGTAAAGATTGTGGATGAACAAACAGGTCGTATCCTTGATGGTCGCCGCTATTCTGATGGTTTACACCAGGCAATTGAAGCAAAGGAAAATGTAAAGATCGAAGCAACAACACAGACCTATGCAACCGTTACTTTGCAAAATTATTTCCGCATGTACCACAAGCTCGCGGGCATGACGGGAACTGCAGAAACTGAAGCTGCAGAGTTGTGGGATATTTATAAATTGGATGTGGTTACTATTCCCACAAATATTCCATGCATTCGCAAAGATGAGCAGGATCTGGTTTTTAAAACCAAGAAAGAAAAATATACAGCAATCGTTGATAAGATAGTTGATTTAAGAAATGCCGGAAGACCTGTTCTTGTCGGTACAACTTCCGTGGAAGTAAGTGAATTGCTTAGCAGGATTCTTCGTCAGAAACAAATTCCTCATAATGTATTGAATGCAAAACAACACGCCCGTGAAGCGCAGGTTGTTGCAGAAGCTGGTTTAAGCGGCGCAATAACAATTGCAACCAATATGGCTGGTCGCGGTACGGATATTAAGCTTGGACCAAATGTAAAAGAAGCTGGCGGACTTTCTATTCTCGGTACAGAGCGCCATGAAAGCAGGCGTGTTGACAGGCAGTTGCGCGGTCGTGCCGGAAGACAGGGCGACCCGGGTTCTTCCATATTTTTTGTTTCGCTTGAAGATGATCTGATGCGCATGTTCGGAAGCGAGCGCATTGCTAAAGTTATGGACTTTGCCGGCTATAAAGAAGGTGAAGTTATTCAGCACAGCATGATCACTAAATCAATTGAGCGTGCGCAGAAAAAAGTGGAAGAAAATAATTTTGGTATAAGAAAAAGATTGCTTGAATATGATGATGTAATGAATAAGCAACGCACTGTTGTTTATGCAAAAAGAAATCATGCTTTGTTTGGAGAAAGACTTGCACTCGATCTGGATAATGCATTTTATGATGTGGCTGAAGGCTTGGTAAATACCTTCAAAGAGAATAATGATTTTGAAGGTTTCAGATTGGAGACGATTGTAAATTTTGGGCTCGATACAAAGATCACTGATGATGAGTTTCAAAAAGAAAATGAAAATGTTTTAATCGAAAAATTATATAGCGAAGCATCGGCAAATTACCAGCGCAAACGGCAGGAAATAATGAAACAGGTTGTTCCTGTTTTTGAAAATATCAGGAAAGCACAGGGCGCACATATTCAAAATGTAGCTGTTCCTTTTACTGATGGCAGAAAAGGTTTGCAGGCACTTGCAAATCTTGATAAAACCGTTAACAGCAAAGGCTCAGAGCTTGTAAATGCTTTGGAAAAAACAGTGACGCTCACTACAATTGATGATGCATGGAAAGAACATTTGAGAGCAATGGATGATTTAAAGCAAAGTGTGCAAACAGCGCATTACGAACAAAAAGATCCATTGGTAATTTATAAAGGCGAAGCTTATCGTTTATTCAAACAAATGGATAGCGGCGTAAACAAAGACATCGTGAATTTTCTTTGTCACGGAGAAATTCCTGTGGAGCAGCAACAACCGCAGCAATTGCGTGAAGCGCGCGAGCAAAAGACTGACATGAGTAAAATGAAGGTGAGCAAATCTGAACTGGACGGTGCCGGTAATAATGTAAGAAATGAAAATGATTATTACGATCCTACTCCGGTAAAAACAGAGCCGATAAAAGTTGGTCCAAAGATTGGCAGGAACGATCCTTGTCCCTGCGGCAGCGGAAAGAAATATAAGAACTGTCACGGAAAAGAATCATAAAAAACAGAACCTCTCATCGAGAGGTTTTTTAATAAAATTTCACATAGACTATCATGCAGTTAAATAAATATATAGATCACACTATTCTTAAACCTACCACTTTAGTAAGCGATATTGAAAAGCTTTGCAATGAAGCGATTCAATATCAATTTGCTGCTGTCTGTGTGCCTCCGCCATTTGTAAAAAAAGCAAAAGAATTATTAGACGGTACAGCCGTGAAAACAGCGACTGTCATTGGCTTTCCGTTTGGTTATAGTGCTGTTGAAGCAAAGATCGCTGAGATACTTTTAGCAGTTGTTGATGGTGCAGATGAATTGGATGTTGTTATTAATTTAATCGCTTTAAAAAATAATGACTGGTTGTATCTCGCAAACGAGATCAATCATATCATGGCTATTATTTCAGAGAAAAATAAAGTAATAAAAATTATTATTGAAAGTGGAGTTCTTACCGATGATGAAATATTAAAGTGTTGTGAATTGTATGGCGCAGCGGGAATAAATTTTTTAAAAACATCAACAGGCTATGCTGAAAAAGGAGCAACTGTTGAAGCCGTAAAATTGATGCGCAAAAATCTTCCTCAACATGTGCAAATAAAGGCTTCCGGAGGAATAAAAACTTATGCATTTGCAAAAGAATTAATTGATTCAGGTACTACAAGACTTGGCTGCAGTGCAGGCATCGCAATTATAAATGGAGAAGCAGCTTCAAAAGAAGGTTATTGATTTCGGTGTATTTTTGGCGTATGAAGTATCTTGCGCTACTATTTTTTTTCACCAATATTTTTTTGCATTCATTTTCGCAGGATACTATTATTGTGCATAAAGATGCGCGTCTGGATGAGCTTGTGGCAAAGCAGGCTTTTATCAATCAATACACGTCACACCTTACCAGCAGTGGTTTGTACAAAGGTTACCGGTTGCAATTGCTTGTTACGCAAAGCCGCGATGAAGCATTTAAAATGAAAGCAACACTCTTACAAAATTTTCCTGATCAAAAATCTTATGTTATTTATCAATCGCCAAATTTCAAAGTGCGTCTCGGAAATTTTGTTTCAAAAGATGATGCTGAGAAATATAAAGAATCTATCGCACAGCAGTTTTCTTCAGGTGTTTATGTAGTTGAGGATGGCATCGAATACAATCCGTCAAATACAAATGCAAATCCTGAAAATTAATAAAGAATTTTATGCTGAAAGAAAAAATAAAATTGCTTGCAAAGAATTATGCTGATGAGTTTATTTCTATCCGTCATCATCTTCATGCGCATCCTGAATTAAGCTATAAAGAATTTGAAACTTCAAAATTCATCCAATCAAAATTATCTTGTTACAATATTCCTTTTGATATAAAAGCGACGACGGGAGTTGTTGGTTTGATAAAAGGGAAAAACCCTGAAAGCCGCGTCATTGCTCTGCGCGCAGACATGGATGCTTTGCCTATTACAGAAGAAAATGATGTGGAATATAAAAGTAAGAATGAGGGTGTAATGCATGCCTGCGGGCATGATGTGCATACTACTTGTTTGCTTGGTGCTGCAAAGATTTTGAACGAAACAAAAGATGATTGGGAAGGAACAATAAAATTAATTTTTCAACCGGGTGAAGAAAGAAATCCCGGCGGAGCAAGCCTGATGATAAAAGAAAATGTACTCACAAATCCTTCACCGCAAGGCATCATAGGTTTGCATGTACATCCCGGAATGGCTTTGGGAAAACTTAGTTTTAGAAAAGGAAGAATAATGGCAAGTGCTGATGAAATTTTTATAACTATAAAAGGAAAAGGTGGTCATGCAGCAGCGCCGCAATTAACAGCAGATACTATTTTAGTTACTTCTCAAATTATTGTAAGCCTGCAACAAATTATCAGTCGCAACAATAATCCTGTAACGCCTTCCGTTTTGTCAATTTGTTCTATTCACGGAGGTAATACAACGAATGTAATACCTTCTGAAGTAAAGTTGATGGGCACCTTTCGTGCAATGGATGAAACATGGAGATCTAAAGCGCATGACCTTATAAAAAAACAAACGATCGGTATAGCAGAAGCAATGGGTGCAGAAGCTGAAATCCTTATTGACATTGGTTATCCGGCTGTTGATAATAATGATGTGTTCACAGAAAAAGCATGGAAAGCAGCAGAAGAATTTGTAGGAAAAGAAAATGTAAGTGAAACGGAATTACGAATGGGCGCAGAAGATTTTGGGTTTTATTCGCAACAAATTCCAGGTTGTTTTTTCAGGCTTGGTGTTCGAAATGAAAAAGAAAATATAATTCACAATGTGCACACGCCGCATTTTAATATAGATGAAAAAGCTATTGAAAATGGAATAGGCATTATGGCCTGGCTTGGTGTTTCAATTAAATTTTAATCGTATCTTTTGAATATTACTCCGAATTTTATTCACTGAAAGCATATCCATTCTGAAACTTATCATTCGTACAATATTAGCTGCTGTTTGTTTAATAAGCCCTGCATTTTCTTTTTGCCAAAGCGCTGATCTTTCAGCAAATAAAGCATTACAAAAAGCAAATTCAACAAACAATATTTTGATCATATTTTCCATTGCAATAAGTATAGTTTGCCTGACCCTTATTTTATTTATCATCTTTTCGTACAGGCAAAAAATAAAAGCAAATAAAGCGCTGAAAATCGCACAGCAAAAAACAGAAGAAGCATATATTGAGTTAAAGGAAATGAGCGGAATGAAGGATAAATTATTTTCAATTCTTGCACACGATCTGCGGTCGCCGCTTGCAAACACAAGCCATTTATTGCAGCTTACCAAAACAGGTGCAATTGACAGTGATGTCTTTGCCCAGCTTGCTTCTGAGCTTGAAGTAAATCTTGATTATAATCGTGAATTGCTTGATAATTTATTAAGCTGGGCGCGCAGCCAAATGCAGGGAATTAATATTACAAAGAAAACAGTTACGCTGCAAAAATTAGTGAATGAAAATATACTGCTTGCGGCAGGTATTGCAGATAAAAAACAAGTAAAGCTTATCAATAATATTGATCCGAATGAAACCGTTTTGGTTGATGAAAATATTTTACAGCTTGCTTTACGAAACACGATCAGCAATGCTATTAAATTTTCTTTGCCTTCAAAAGAAGTTGTGATATCTGCAAAGAAAGAAAATGATAAAATGATTCTCTGCGTTAAAGATTCTGGTGTTGGTATTTCGGAAGAAGATCAAAAAAATATTTTTACACTTCATACAACTTCGCGGCGCGGCACACAACTTGAAAAAGGCGCCGGCATTGGCTTGCGCATTTCTTCTGAGATGATTCAAAAAATGGGTGGACGCATTTGGCTTGAAAGTAAAACCGGCGAAGGCACTTCAGTTTTCATTGAAGTTGATGCGGCATAATTTTTTATACCATAATTCTTTCTTTTATTAAGTTGTAATTTTACCTGCTGCATGTTGTTCAGAACGATGAACGGAGCGTCGCAAGCGGCGATGCCATTCTTGATGCAGTTGGTTACCAAAAAAAATTTATGCCTAAAGAACTTAGAAAAGAACAGGCTTTAGAATATCACTCAAAAGGTCGTCCGGGAAAAATTGAAGTTGTACCAACCAAAGAGGCAAAAACACAGCGCGATCTTTCACTTGCTTACAGTCCCGGTGTTGCTGAACCTTGCAAAGAAATTTTTAAGAATAAAGAAGACGTTTATAAATATACAGCAAAAGGAAATCTGGTTGCTGTTATTAGCAATGGCACGGCTGTATTGGGTTTGGGCGATATTGGCCCTGAAGCCGGCAAGCCTGTGATGGAAGGCAAAGGTGTGTTGTTTAAAATTTTTGCAGACATTGATGTCTTTGATATTGAGATAAATGAAAAGGATCCGGAAAAATTTGTACAGATCGTAAAATCACTTGAACCAACTTTTGGCGGTATCAATTTAGAAGACATAAAAGCGCCTGAATGTTTTTATATAGAGCAGCAGCTTCGTGCAAAAATGGATATTCCTGTTATGCATGATGACCAACATGGCACAGCAATTATCAGTGGCGCAGCTTTGTTGAATGCGCTTGAACTGCAAAAGAAAAAAATAGAAAGAGCAGAGTTTGTCATCAACGGCGCAGGCGCAGCCGCAATGGCCTGTGCACAATTGTATGTTTCGCTTGGTGCGAGGTATGAAAATTTTATTTTGTTTGATAAAGACGGCGTGTTGCACATCGGAAGAGATGATCTGGATGAAGTGAAAAAAAAATTTGCCGTAAAAAGAACAGACTGGACTTTAGAAAAAGCAATGAAAGATGCTGATGTATTTATTGGCTTAAGTGTGGGTAATGTGATAACACCTGAGATGATAAAAAGCATGGCAAAAAATCCGATCGTTTTTGCTATGGCAAATCCTGATCCTGAAATAAATTATGAAGCTGCAACGGCTGTTAGGAAGGATATTATCATGGCAACAGGCAGAAGTGATTTTCCCAACCAGGTAAATAATGTTTTAGGTTTTCCATACATCTTTCGCGGTGCGCTTGATGTGCGTGCCACAAGCATCAATGAAGCCATGAAACTCGCTGCTGTAAAGGCTTTGGCAGAATTGACCAAAACACCTGTGCCTGATATTGTGAATCTTGCATACAATCAAAAGACGTTGGCATTCGGTCCTGAATATATTATTCCAAAGCCACTTGATCCGAGATTATTATCAACAGTTGCACCCGCAGTTGCGAAGGCTGCAATCGAAACAGGTGTTGCAAAACACATCATTACAAATTGGGATAATTATGTGTTGGAGTTGAATAAAAGATTAGGGCTTGATGTGCAGATAATTCGTGTGTTGGGCAGCAAAGCTAGACGCAATCCTAAGCGAATTGTTTTTGCTGAAGCAGATAATCAAAAAATATTAAAAGCCGCAAGCATCGTGTATGATGAAGGCATCGGTTATCCTATTTTATTGGGCAATGAAATAAAAATAAAAAACATTGCTGCGCAAAATAATATTGATCTCACAGACATCCCGATCATAGATCCATATAGTTCGCAAATGGATGAGCGAAGAAATTTATACAGTGAACTATTGTTTGAAAAAAGACAACGCAAAGGCCTGAATTTTTATGACAGTAAAAAAATAATGTTTGAAAGAAATTATTTCGGCTGCATGATGGTTGAGACCGGCGATGCGGATGCAATGATATCAGGGCTTACAAAAAATTATGCAGCAACTATTCGTCCTGCCTTGCAGATTATCGGCACAGAAGAAGGCGTGAAAAAAATTGCAGGCATGTATCTGCTTCTTACAAAAAAAGGTCCTTTATTTTTGGCTGACACAACGGTAAATTTTAATCCAACAGCGGAAGAACTTGCAGACATTGCAATGCTTGTAGCAAAGGAAGTGCGCAACTTTAATTTGCTTCCGCGCATTGCTATGTTGAGTTACAGCAATTTCGGCAGCAGCGATTCACCGGAGGCAAAACTTGTAGCTGATGCAACAAAAATTCTCAAACAAAAAAATTCTTCTTTAATTGTTGATGGAGAAATGCAGGCATGGCTTCCTTTCAACAAAGAAATTCTTAAAGATAATTATCCCTTCAGTTCTTTGGTTAATGAAGAAGTAAATACGTTGATCTTTCCAAATCTTGCAGCCGGAAATGTTGCCTATAATTTATTGAAAGAAATTGGCGGCGCAGATGCTATCGGTCCTATTTTATTAGGTTTAAGAAAGCCTGTTCACGTGTTGCAGTTGGGAAGCTCTGTTCGCAGCATCATCAATATGGCTAATATTGCAGTTGTTGATGCGCAGCAAAAATCTAAACATAATATCGAAGAAGTTTTGCAACGCTCGCCCTGGTGGAAGAAACAAAAAAAACAACCACAAAAAACATAAGAAAGAATGGGTTTACTTACGCATGTTGGAAGATATTTACTGATGCTGAAAAGCATGTTTTCCAAGCCTGAAAACTTCAAGATGTACTGGAAAGAATTCATGCATCAATGTTCTGAGATCGGCATTGGTTCTTTACCGATTGTTATTATCATCTCTCTTTTTTTAGGAGCAGTTACAACCGTTCAAACGGCATATCAATTGGTAAGTCCGCTTGTGCCTCCATCAACAATAGCGCAGATCGTGCGAGACAGTATGATATTAGAATTATCACCAACAGTTTTATGCATTGTGCTTGCCGGTGTTGTGGGAAGTAAGATAGCAAGTGAACTTGGTAATATGCGTGTGAGTGAACAAATTGATGCGGTTGAAATAATGGGCATCAACCCAACAAGTTATTTGGTTGCGCCAAAAATTATTGCGGCATTTGTTGTTATTCCGTGTCTTGTGGTAATATCAGCGGTGCTGGGCATTTGGGGCGGAAGACTTGCAGGAAATTTAAGTGGCGTATTATCCTCTGATTTATTTGATGAAGGACTGCGCAAAAATTTAAATACTTACAACATTGTGTTTGCAATGTACAAGGCTTATACGTTTGCATTTATCATTAGCAGCGTGTCTGCGTACTATGGTTTTTATGTGCAGGGCGGCGCGCTTGAAATTGGCAGAGCAAGTACCAGAGCTGTTGTTGTAAGTTGTATTTTAATTTTACTCGCAGATTATTTATTGGCTGCGTTGCTGTTGTAAAAGATGAATACTATGCGAAATAAAAAATATTTTTTAATCATCAGCATTGCATTGTTGCTCGTATCGCAGGGTGCAGTTGCACAGATCTGCAATAAACCATTTCATATAGTTGTATTAGGTTCATCTACTGCTGCAGGCGACGGAGCCTCTAATTATGCGCATGCGTGGGTGGGAAAATTTACAGACTCACTTAAAAGAATTGATACAGCATACGTTGTAGATAATTTAGCAGTAGCAGGCACTACCACCTATGCTGCCCAACCGACAGATTATACGCCGCCTGCTGGAAGACCTTCACCGCTTGCAGGGCATAATATATCAGCAGCTTTAAAGCTGCATCCTGATGCTATTATCATTAATTACCCCAGCAATGATGCAGCCGAGGGCTATTCATTGTCTGAACAAAAAGAAAATTTTAAAAGAATAACAAACCGGGCAACCGAATCAAATGTGCCTGTCTGGGTATCAACCACACAACCAAGAAATAATTTTAGCGCAGCACAGGTAAAAAGTCAGGATAAATTATTTACCTGGATAAAAGATTACTATAAAGAAAAGGCAATAGATTTTCAGACAGGGCTTGCGACAGCAAAAGACAGTATTTTATATAAGTATGATAGTGGCGACGGCATTCATTTGAACAATGCCGGTCATGCAATTCTCTACAAACGTGTACTGAAAAAAGATATTCCGGATAGCCTTTGCCTTCGGAGTAATGCTTTCCCGGTTTCTTTTGCGGGTAAAAAGCCTTGAAATGTTACGGTTCTTGCTAATTACTTTTTTATTCCTTCACAAACTTCTCAGTCCTTTCTCCTTCGCTTGTTTTTATGCTGATAAATAATTTCCTTGTGCAAGAGCGGCAACACTGTGCTGCGCCAATAAGCGGTTAAATGAAAAAAATGCTGTTTTCAGTCTGCCGGATGGGCTTATCACAAAATTCAATGAGCTTATCGGAACATCTGGTGACATCGTCAGAAAGTCTGAGGACCTCAGCGCAGAGTACGACGAACCCGTTAGAAAATCTGATGACCTCAGCGGAAAATCTGATGACCTCAGCGGAAAATCCGCTGACCTCTGCAGAAAGTCTGATAACCTCATCAGAAAGCCTGACGACACCTTTTTTTAACTTAGAAAATAGTTTTAGTTACAACTGAAACAAATAACTGAGCGTTACCGTTGCTGCGCCTGTCTTGTTCTGCCCGTTATCTGTATTTTTCTGAATGTTTACAAAGCCATAATTGCCGCCGCCTGTAAGTACCAATTTGTTATCTCCTAATTTAAAAGCAAGTCCCAGGCCGCCCTGGATGCCAAAATTAAATCGCTTTATATCGGCAGTAATATCCTGCGTGGAATCGAAGGATTGCGTAGGCGCAAGCTGCACGGTTTCGTCTTTATCTTCATACACCGGGCTGCTGCCGCTGTTGATATTTTTGGCATTTAAAAGATAGCCGGCATAAGGTCCGCCGCCAATAAAAAAGACCATAGTATTGCCAAGATCAAAATTGAAATGCAGCATAACGGGCAGTTCAATATAATTAAGCCGCACTACGCTGGTATAGTTTGCATACACATATTTTGGAGTGCCGGGAGGGGCTTGTCCATTAAAGAAATCACTGGTTGCAATAGCTTGCTTGCCGTCTTTTTTGCCGCCCTGGGAAGAATAATTTAGCTCTGCCTGAATGGAAAATAATGTTGATAATTGATATTCACCCACGGCTCCGAAATATGGTCCAAGTCGTGATGACCATCCGCTGCTCACCGGGTTACCGCCGCCTGCAGTGAGATTGGGAATACTGATTCCGCCTTTCAATCCTGCATACATCTGTGCGTTTGCTGCAATGGTAGAAATTAGAACGGCTGAAATTGCCCATAAAAGGTTAGAAAGTTTTTTCATACAATGGTTTTAGTAAAAATTTTCAGCGGATAAAAACTATTATAAAATTACAACAGAAATATTAAGTGCATTCAAACGCGGAAATTATTTGATGCATTAAAATGCTGAATGAAATTCTTATCAATCCAAGAGAAAAAATCATACATATTTTACCTGCATTTTCTTATTCACCAAATACATTGTAAACAAAATAATAAACGATAGTAGTATCAATATACCCGCATACACATTTGCATTGTGATAATTGAACGCTTCCACTTCATCATAAATAGCAACCGATGCAGTGCGTGTTTTGCCTGGTATATTTCCGCCGATCATGAGCACCACACCAAACTCGCCAACGGTATGTGCAAATGTTAATACAATACCTGTAAGCAACGATGATTTAATGTTTGGCAACAATACTTTTATCAAGGTTTGCCATTTTGTTTTACCTAAAGAATAGGATGCTTCTTTTAAACTCGGTGATAAAGATGCAAGCCCGCTTTGAATGGGATGCACCATAAATGGTAAGCTGTAAATAATAGACGCAATTAATAATCCTTCAAACGAAAATACAAGGCGCACATTAAACCATTTTTCTAAAAATGCCCCAAATGTATTGCCCGGACTAAACGCCAGCAACATATAAAAGCCAATCACAGATGGCGGTAATACCAATGGCATGCTCACTATAACTTCTGCAATAGTTTTAAAAATTGTTTTACTGTGCGATAACCAGTTAGCGATTGGAACGGCAATGAAAAAAAGAATAAGTGTAGTGGAAAATGCAAGCTTTAATGTAAGCCATAAAGGTGATAATTCAAGCATGTTATTTTACAATGTATCCGAACTTTTTATAGATAGATTTTGCTTTTGCAGAAAATAAAAAATCATAAAACCTTTTTGCTTCTGCTGCATTGTTTTGCCGTCCATATTTCAACAATACCGCTGCTTGCTTTATCGGTGGATAATCATTGCGGTTTAATTCAACCCATTTTCCTTTTCCCTTCATTTCATCAGATATGACAATTGACTTTGCCGTGAAGCCAATATCCGCAGCTTTTGTTGCAATAAACTGGCTTGTTTGCGTAATGCTTTCTCCGGTTACAAGCTTTGATGCAACCTTATCATACAACTTATATTTCTTCAAAATAAATTCTGCTGCTGTTCCGTAAGGTGCTGTTTTAGGATTGGCAATAGCAATGTGCTGAATATTATCATTCAACAATAATTTTAAATCTGCTGTTGGTTGCACATCATCTTTTGCGCTCCATAAAACCAATAAGCCCTGCGCATATACTTTTGGTTGTTCAGCAGCAAAATTACTGTCTGCTAATTTTTTAGGAAAAGCAGTATCAGCCGAAATAAAAATATCAAACGGTGCGCTTTGCATAATTTGTTGTGTAAGCTTGCCTGATGCACCCAACACAACATCTATTTCTGTTTTGTCTGTTTTGTTGAATTCGGTTTTTAAGGCTTCCATTGTGTATTGCATATTTGCCGCAGCAGCAACCGTAATTTTTTTTTGCGCTGTAGTAAAATTTATTAAGAATGATATTGCAACTATTAAAAGCAATATCTTTTTCATGAAATAATTTAGTGAAGAATTTTTTTTTGATTGAAGGAATTTTAAACCTGCGCATTTTTTAATCGCATCATATTTTCATTGCGCGAAATGATTTCTTTCAACGTGGCATTCTTTAAAATATTTACTGTCTCTGTCCGAAGATCAGAAAAAATACTTCTTATGCCACAAACAGCTTCGTCTTTACATTCTTCGCAACGTTCATAATATTTATGCGCAACACATGGCAGCAAAGCAATTGCTCCATCGAAAAGCCGTACAACATCTGCAATATTTATTTCTGAAGGCTGCATGTGCAAATAATATCCGCCTGTTTTTCCTTTTTTGCTGCTGAGCATTCCTGCATTTCGCAAGTCGAGTAAAATTGCTTCAAGAAATTTTCTTGGAATATTTTCACTCTCTGCAATCCTGCTTATTTGAATGGGTTTCCCGCTGTTATCTTTTGCTAAATAAACCAATGCATTGATAGCATATTTTGTTTTTTTTGAAAGCATTTAATCAAAATTACGAATGATACGAGTAAACCAAATATCCCCACGCAGCGAGATGAAAGTTTTGATCATTTTTTATGTGCTCTGTTTTTTTAGAAAATATATTTAAAGCAGTTCCTTCAACTTTTTCCTGTGGAAGCGAAAAACTTTGCGGCTGATTCGTCAGGTTTAAAATCACCAACACTTTTTCGCCATTTGCTGTTCGTTGGTATGCATAAATAGCTGCATCGTTTGATGATTTTAGTTTAATAAAAGCAGCATCAGCTGCAAGTGCCGCATTTGCTTTTCTTAAATGTAAAAGTGTGGAATAAAAATTTGCACGCGCATAATTTTTAAACTGAATAGTGTCTTTATCAAAAAATCTTATTGCACGCAATACAGGTTCTTCCTGACCGCTATAAATTAAAGGAATGCTTCTGCCAATAGTTTGTGTAAGCACTGCAAAAGGTGCATGGCTGGCTCCCGGCATTGTACCGAAATCTGCTTTGTTAGAACTGTTTTCATCATGATTGCTGGTGAAATACATTTTCAAGGCAGTTGGCGGAAAAGTATGATCGAGCTTATCAATAACGCTGTCTATTGCAAATGCAGGACGCGCGCCTTTCGCAACTAATTTCATCATGTTAAATTCACTCCAGGTATAGTCGCAATCAAAACCTGCTTGTGCCAAAGATGGATCATCCGCTTCCGCAAGCATAAAAATATTTTTTTCTTTCTTCAATTCAGGAATACATCTTTTCCAAAAAGAAGTTGGCGGACCTGTTGCATAATCGCAGCGAAAACCATCAACACCTGTTTTTTCAATCCAGAATTTCATGGCAGCAATCATACTGTCCTGCATTTCCATATTTTTATAGTTTAACTGCCTCACATCTGTCCAATCGTATGGATAACCTATTTTTCCTGTACTGTCATGCACATAAAAATCAGGATGTTTGGTCATCCAATAATTATCTGCGCCGGTATGGTTGGCAACCCAATCTATGATAACTTTAAAACCCATTTCGTGACATTGCATCACTAAATTTTTCCAATCCTGCATGGTACCGAATTCAGGATTTATTGCCGTGTAATTCGCAATGGCATAATAGCTTCCCAGGCTTCCCTTTCTGTCTGTTTTGCTGATTGGATTGATGGGCATGAACCAAAGCGTTTGTACACCCATTGCCTTGAGGCGCGGCAAACTTTTTTCAAATGCGTTGAAAGTTCCCTCCGGTGTATATTGCCTTACATTCACTTCATAAATATTTCCCTGCATGATCCAGGCAGGATGACCATCAATTGTTTGCGGCTGACTAAAAATATTTTGAAAAGAGAAAAGAAAAATTATACTGAAAAGAAAGTAATTTTTTGATTTGAACATGTAAGGAATTTAGTCTGTAAAATTATTGAAAATATTGCAATAATGCAGAACCGTAAGTACCAAGATTATTGTAAACATTTAAGAATTTATAGTTCACACTGAAGAGTTTAGAGTGCGCACCATAGAGTTTACAGTGCGTACCATAGAGTTTACAGTGCGCACCATAGAGTTTACAGTGCGTACCATAGAGTTTACAGTGCGTACCATAGAGTTTACAGTGCGTACCATAGAGTTTACAGTGCATACCATAGAGTTTACAGTGCGCACCATAAAGTTTAGGATGTGCACCGAAGAGTTTAAAGTGCGCATTGAAAGTAATCACACAGACTGCTTTGCTTATATTTGCAAACTAACAAAAGGTAGCCAATGAATTTTGAATCGTCAGAAATAACCAAACAAGTTGGGCAAACAGCCAGAGATTTTGCGCAGCAATACATAAAACCATTTGTGATGAAATGGGATGAAGCGCAGGAATTTCCCTTAAATATCTTTAAAAAAATGGGTGAATTGGGTTTAATGGGCGCGCTTGTTCCTGAGGAATATGGTGGCGCAGGCTTAGGATATTTTGAATACAAAGAAATTATTGTAGAAATATCAAAGGTTTGCGGGTCAATCGGATTGAGTTTGGCTGCACATAATTCACTTTGCACTAACCATATTTTGATGTTTGGCAATGAACAGCAGAAGAAAAATTATTTACCGAAACTTGCATCAGCAGAGTTTTTGGGCGCCTGGGGACTAACGGAAGCAAACACCGGCAGCGATGCCGGCAATATGCAATGCACAGCCAAACAGGAGGGAAATAAATGGATTTTGAACGGAACAAAAAACTGGATAACACACGGCATTACAGGAGATATTGCGGTAGTAATGGCGCGAACCGGAGAGCCGCATGCAAAAAATAATTCCACCGCTTTTATTGTTGAAAGAGGAACAAAAGGATTTGCCGGTGGAAAAAAAGAAAATAAACTCGGCATGCGCGCAAGCGAAACTGCAGAGATGATATTTGATAACTGTGTGATTGACGATGAAAACCGTTTAGGAAATGTTGGAGAAGGCTTTCACCAGGCAATGAAAGTGCTTGATGGCGGAAGAATTTCTATTGCATCTTTAGCGTTGGGCATTGCAAAAGGAGCCTATGAAGCAGCTTTGCAATATTCAAAAGAGCGTCATCAATTCGGACAAGCCATTTCTAATTTCCAGGGAATAAGTTTTAAGCTCGCTGATATGGCTACGGAAATTATGGCTGCGGATCTTTTGATTTCAAAGGCATGTTATCTTAAAGACAACCATAAAAATGTAACGCAGGAAGCAGCCATGGCAAAATATTATGCCAGTGAAGTCAGTGTAAAAGTTGCTAATGATGCAGTGCAAATATTTGGCGGTTATGGATACACTAAAGATTTTCCTGTAGAAAAATTTTATCGCGATGCAAAGCTTTGTACGATCGGCGAAGGCACTTCGGAGATACAAAAAATAGTTATTGCAAGAGAAGCATTAAGAAAATAAGAGTTGGTATTATTGTTGAAAACAATTAGGCTACTTTCAGCAAGCTAAGTTTGCCTTTGCCAAATTGTTCTTTCGCGTAATCAATTGTAATATGTAGTTCCTGCGTATTTGTTCCGGGCAGATCAAACATTGCATCGGTAAGAATATGTTCGCAAATAGTTCGCAAGCCGCGCGCTCCTAATTTGAATTCCATTGCTTTGCCAACCATAAAATTTAATACTTCTTCGTCAATCGTTAACTTAATTCCTTCCAGTTCAAACAAACGAGTAAACTGTTTTATCAAACTATTTTTCGGCTCAGTTAATATAGAACGCAATGTATCCGCATCCAATGGATTAAGATGTGTAACTACAGGAAGCCTTCCTAATAATTCGGGAATTAAACCAAATGTTTTTAAATCAGTAGCATTGATATAATCAAGCAAATTATTTTTTTGCAGCTCCTGTTTATCTTTATTTACACCAAACCCTATTGCATTGGTATTAATGCGGCGGGCAATTATTTTATCCACTCCATCAAAGGCTCCGCCACAGATAAATAAAATATTTTGTGTGTTGAGTTTTACCATTTTTTGTTCAGGATGTTTGCGACCGCCTTGTGGTGGCACCAATACTTCAGTGCCTTCCAGCATTTTCAATAATCCTTGCTGAACGCCTTCTCCGCTTACATCGCGCGTGATGGAAGGGTTATCACCTTTGCGTGCGATCTTATCTATTTCATCAACATAAACAATTCCTTTTTCTGCAGCAGCAATATCGTAATTGCACGATTGCAATAAACGCGTGAGCATGCTTTCAACATCTTCACCAACATATCCGGCTTCTGTAAAAACAGTTGCATCAACAATAGCAAATGGCACATTTAAAAGACGGGCAATTGTTTTTGCAAGTAAAGTTTTTCCGGTTCCGGTTTCGCCAACCATAATGATGTTGCTTTTTTCTATTTCAACATCATCAGTTATTTGTTTTTGTGTGATTCTTTTATAATGATTGTAAACGGCGACAGATAATATTTTTTTAGCATCATCCTGCCCGATCACATACTTATCTAAAAAAGATTTTATTTCTGCGGGTTTGCGTACGGAGAATTTATATTGGGTTGATTGAACGTCACTTTTTACCTGGAGTTCCTGTAAAATAATTTCCTGTGCATGCTCTACACAATTTTCACAAATATGCCCTTCCTGACCGGCAATAAGTATCTTTACTTCATCACGGCTTCGACCGCAAAATGAGCAATGCAAATGAGATTGTTTAGCCATCTTAAGCTTGTGTAAATTCTATTTTGAACTTGTAAATTTAATACATTCAATTTACATTGCTATTTCAGAGGGTATTTTTAATAAAAATATAAGAATTACAGCGTTTTTAATATTTCATCAACAATGCCATAATTGATTGCTTCGTCGGCATCCATCCAATAATCACGATCAAAATCTTTCATCACCTGCTCATATGTTTTTCCGCAATTTTCTGCTAATATCTGCGCACTTATTTTTTTTGTTTTTTCCATTTGAATAGCCTGTATTTCAATGTCCGCAGATACTGCCTGGAACATGCCGCCTAAACTCGGCTGATGGATCATTACTTCACCATGAGGATAAATGAATCGCTTTCCTTTTGCGCCAACACTTAATAAAATGGAGCCCATGCTTGCTGCAAGACCCATGCAAATAGTGCTGATTGGGGATTGCAACATTTTTATTGTATCATACATAACCATGCCGCTTGTAACCATACCTCCGGGGCTGTTTATATAAAATTTTATTTCTTCGCCCGGCTTTTCAGCATCCAGCAGTATTAATTTGCTTACAATGTCACGTGCAGATTTATCATCCACCACTCCCCACAAATACACAGCTCTTTTTTTCAAAAAAAGCTTTTCCATTTTTTTCATCAAAAGAGGAGATTGCGGTTCCGGTTTGTCTTTAAATTCTTCATCATTATCACCATCTTCTGCTCTGAATAAATTTATATTTTTTAAATCAACCATAATTTTCTTTTTAAAATTTCTGCTGCTTTACTTTAATTTCTTTTCTTTTTTTGGATTGGTAATTAAAACTTCATCAATCAATCCATATTCCTTTGCATCATCGGCTGACATCCAAAAATCTCTATCGCAATCAATTTCAACCTGCTCAATAGGTTTGCCGGTATGTTGAGAAAGTATGTGATATAATTCGTGTTTTATTTTTTTAATTTCTTTTGCTGTAATTGCTATATCTGTTGCCTGACCACCAATTGCACCACTTGGCTGGTGCAGCATTACGCGGCTATGTTTTAATGCACTGCGTTTACCCTTTACACCTGCACACATTAAAATTGCGCCCATGCTTGCAGCCATTCCGGTGCAGATTGTTGATACATCAGGACTTACAAACTGCATTGTATCATAGATGCCCAGACCTGCGTAAACACTGCCTCCGGGGCTGTTGATATACATTTGAATATCTCTGACGCGATCTGTGCTGTCGAGAAATAATAATTGCGCAGTTACAATGTTTGCCACATAATCATTAATGGGTTCGCCCATAAAAATAATTCTGTCCATCATCAAACGGCTGAACACATCCATGCTTGCAACATTAAGCGGACGCTCTTCAATTATGTAAGGTGTAAGATTAGTAAAATTATTTTTATAAGCATGCAAGTTTGCGCTGCTGATGCCTTGATGCTTTACAGCATATTTTTCAAATTCCTGTCCAACATTCATGTCTTAGATTTTTGTTCTGTGAAGTAATTTTTGCAAAGCAAAAAAGATTTTATCCAAATACCATGCAAACGATTTTTGCACGACAAAAGGGCAGAAATTAATTAATGCAAAAAATCGTCATCTTCATTTTTATATTTTTCAAACACTTTATTTATTGCCCCGGCAAACATCGGCACTTTTTGTTTTGCATAATCTTTTATGACTTCAATTGCTTTGTAAGCTTGCTGTTCAGTCAATCCTTCTGCCATTAATTTTTGAATTAATTCTTTCATTTTAAATTATATTATAGTTATAAAATTCATTTGTTTGATAGAAGCTTTAGAACAATTAATATTTTATTTTATCAAACTTAGTAATGCAAAATAAATTTATTCAATCGAAAAGCAACTTCAATATTTAAAAATCAAAGTTTAGTGAAAAGGATGTACGGTAAAAACTAAAAACCCATTTTCAGTACATTTGCGCACTTTCAAAAAATAAACTATGCTGAAAAAGTTTCTTTCAAATTCAATAATCATTTTATTAATCGCTCTCGCATATCAATCTGCTGCGCAAAATCTCGATATGAAGTTGCCGCTTGATTCTAATGTACGAACAGGTAAGCTTGCAAACGGATTAACTTATTACATCAGAAAAAATAAAAAACCTGAAAATAAAGTTGAGCTGCGTTTGGTTGAAAATGCAGGCTCTATTTTAGAAGATGAAGACCAGCAAGGGTTAGCACATCTGAATGAGCACATGGCTTTTAATGGTTCAACTCATTTTGCAAAAAATGATTTGGTAGATTTTCTTCAAAAAATAGGCGTGCAGTTTGGCGCTGATCTTAATGCCAACACAGGTTTTGACGAAACAATTTATATCCTTCCAATCCCTCTGACAGATACAAGTAATCTTAGAAAAGGCTTAACTGTTTTGCAGGATTGGGCAGGCGGATTAAGTTTTGATACGGCGCAAATCTCCGGCGAGCGACCTGTGGTTTTAGAAGAAAGCAGGTTAGGTAAGGGCGCTGAAGACAGAATGAACAGGAAAATTTATCCGATACAATATGAAGGCTCAAGATATGCACAGCGCTTGCCCATTGGTATAGACAGCATTGTAAGAAATACGCCAAACGAAGCATTGATAAGATTTTATCGTACATGGTATAGACCAGATCTTCAGGCAATAATTATTGTTGGTGATATTGATGTTGATGCCACAGAAAAATTAGTGAAAGAATATTTTAGTGGTTTAAAAAATCCTGAAAATGAAAAGCCAAGATTTTATACAGATGTGCCTTCAAGACAAAAAAGTGAAGCGCTTGTTGTAACAGATAAAGAAGCTACAAATTATGTGGTTGAAGTTGATTATCCTTTTACCAAAAGCCCTCCTGAAGTTACGCTTGGGGATTACAGAAGAGATTTAATTAAAAATATTTTTACTTCCATGCTGAATCAACGCCTTGAGGATTTAGCTAAAAGCAGCAATCCTCCTTTTTTATTTGCCGGAACAAATTATGGCAGCGATGCCAGGTATTACGAGGGTTTCAGCGCGTTTGCTGTTGCAGGTCAGGCGGGTCCGGATACAGCTTTAAATGCATTGATGACAGAAATAGCACGAGTAAAAAAATATGGCTTTACAGAAGCAGAACTTGATCGTGCAAAAGAAAATCAAATGGCATTTATTGAGCAGTTGTATAACAATCGTGCAAAGCAGGAATCAAGTCAATATGTGCAGGAATATATAAGATTATTTCTTGAGCAGGAACCCTCGCCCGGAATTGTGAATGAATATAATTATTACAAAGAATTATTACCTGGCATTTCATTAACGGAAGTAAATGATCTTGCAACTCCATTAAAACAAAATGAAAATATTTTTGTAAGTCTTCAGGGTCCTTCTGAAGGAAAAATAAAATTACCTGACAATAATACTTTGCTTGCTGAAGCACAGAATGCACTTCATGCAGATGTAAAACCTTATGAAGAAAAATCAGTTGCGAAGCAATTGATGAAGACTGTTCCTAAGCCCGGAAAAATAGTAAGTGAAAAACAAAACATGCAACTTGGTGTTACTGAAATTTCTTTTGCCAACGGCGCAAAAGTTATTTTAAAACCAACAACTTTTAAGGATGATGAAATAATCATGACGTCTTTTCGTAAAGGTGGTCAATCAATTTATTCAGCAGCCGACAAATCAAACTTTACTTATGCTGCAACCATTGTAGATCAAATGGGTGTTGGTGATTTTTCACCAACTGATCTTTCAAAATATCTTGCAGGCAAAACTGTTTCTGTTTCTCCATCCATTGGAAGATTAAGTTCAGGCGTAAGTGGAAAAAGTAGTGTGAAAGATTTTGAAACGATGCTTCAGCTTGTTAATCTTTATCTTACTGCGCCACGCAAAGACGAAGCATTATACAATGCATGGAAAGAAAAAGAAAAATCTGCTACGCAATTTTCATTGGCAGATCCGCAAACATCTTTCATTGATACATTTGTTCAAACAAGATATAATCATAATCCACTCGCGCCAATCGCAATTGCAAAACCTTCTGATTTTGATAATACAAATCTTAATCGCGCGCTGGAAATTTATAAGCAGCAATTTGACGATGCGCAGGATTTTACTTTCATTCTTGTAGGAAGCTTTAACGTAGAAAAAATAAAACCATTACTGGCAACATACATCGGCAGTTTGCCTTCATCAGGCAAAGCCGCAGCTTTTGTTGACAATGGTTTGAGACCGGTTAATGGTCGCATTAATTTAACTGTAAAAAAAGGTGCAGCGCAAAAAAGTCTGATAATAAATGTTTATTCAGGTGAAGTTCCTTACAGCGAAGATCTTGATTTGAAAGCGCAGGCTTTAGCGCAAATTTTACAAATAAAAGTTGATGAAGATATCCGTGAAAAAATGAGTGCAATATATAGCGGAGGAGTTTTTGCAAGCATTAATAAATATCCTTACAATAATTATTCTTTTGTAACAGAACTGCCTTGCGGACCTGAACATGTTGATACTGTTTTAAAAGCTGCGCAAATGGAAATTGACAGCATAAAAGATTTTGGTCCTTCTCAAATAAATTTGGAAAAAGTAAAAAAAGCATGGTTAGAACAATATAAAGTGAACATAAAAGAAAATGGTTTTTGGAGTGGGCAGTTGCAGGGAATTTATTTCGAAGGCGATGACCCGCAACGAATTTTTAATTATGAAAAATTAGTGAATGCATTAACTGTTGATGACATAAAAGCCACTGCCAATAAGCTTTTCAATGGAAAAAATGTATTGCAGGCTATTCTGCTTCCTGAAAAATAATTTTTATTTCAAATGAAATCCCGCACCAGTTGCGGGATTTTTTTTGCGCCTTGCTTTAAAATTAAGTACTTGCATAAAGAATTTTTTTTCATGAAAATTGCAATCATTAACGGACCGAATTTAAATCTGCTTGGAAAGCGTGAGACAGATATTTATGGCAATGAAAATTTCGATACCTATTTTCAAAAAATAAAAAACAAATTTCCTGAAATTTATTTCAGTTATTTTCAAAGCAATGTTGAAGGCGAATTAATAAATGAATTGCAAAGAATCGGTTTCGATTTCAATGGAATTATTTTAAATGCTGCGGGCTTCACGCATACTTCTGTTGCAATTGGTGATGCAGTTGCAGCCATTAAAGCGCCTGTGATAGAAGTGCACATCAGCAATATAATGGCTCGCGAAGATTTCAGAAAAATTTCTCATATTTCTGCAAAATGCAAAGGCACAATTACAGGTTTGGGATTACATGGTTATGAACTCGCTGTGCATTGGTTCATCAATAATTCAAAATAAAATTTTCATTTACACAAAAGAAAAATTAGACTTGATTCGTTATATCAATAATGAAAAAAGCTGGTTTAATATTTTTATGTGCTTTGCCATTGTTTTGTTTTTGTCAATGCAAGATTTATAAAATAGGCATTAAAGGAGATACATTAAATTGTATTGACAATAAAAATTTAAAGCAAGGCAAATGGATCATTCATGTCGATGCATTGCGCGGAGAGCCTGGGTTTGAAGCTGAAGGTGAATTTAAAGATGATAAAAAAATTGGTACATGGCGCAATTATTCTTTGCAGGGTGATTTATTAGCAATAGAAAATTTTCGATGGGGAAATAAAGATGGCATTTGTGATTACTATAATTTAAATGGATTGGAACATGAAGAAAGCTGGAAAGCAATCGATCCAAAAAATCCTTATGATACAGTAAAAGTCTATGATATAAATGAACCCGGAAAATATGCATTTAAAGTTGTAAAAGTTGAAGCCACTTCTGTAAAACAAGGCACGTGGACTTATTATAATACTGATAACGGCACTATTATAAAACAAGAAGATTATGTGCTCGATCAGATTGTAGATCCTGTAACAGGAATGCCTTTTAATAATAACGCTGTTGATTCTTCAGCAACTGCACAACAAGATACTTCTAAAGCAAAGCCTACTCCTGAAATGCTTCAATATGAAAAACAAAATCAAAAAAAGAAAATAAAAGTTCGTGACGGAGCTACAGGTTTATGATCCCAATTTTTACAGATCATTTCCTACAGAAAAAAATGTGTATATAAAAAAACAAATGGTGTTGATAAAAGTAAAGAATCAAACCTATCCAAAAAACCACCATGCCCGGGCATAATATTTCCACTATCTTTTACATTTGCCATTCTCTTAAGTTTGCTTTCAAACAAATCTCCGCAAGTGCCTGTCACCACTGCAATTGATGATATTGCGATTAAAAAAAAAATATCAGTAATATCAAGAAAAAAATAACCAACAAGTGTTACAGTTACTACCGCTAATAAAGCGCCACCAATTGTTCCTTCCCATGTTTTTTTTGGTGAAATTTTAGACAAGGAAGTGTTACCAATTAATGATCCCACAACATAAGCCATCGTATCATTTATCCATAAGGAACCAATTAAAATTAATGGTATAATCAAACTTGCATCACTAAAAAGATGATTGTTTTTTTCTGTTCTCATTGAAATCATCAATCCCCAACTCAAAGAAATATATATTAATCCAAACAAAGAATATCCAAGATTTTTTATATCAAATAATAACTGCGAAAAAATCACAATTACTAATGCTGCTATCATTATCCAAAAAAATATTTCATGTAATTGAATAAAATTTTTGTAAAAAGAAAAATCAAACATCCACCACATAAATGCCCATCCGGCAAGAGGTGCAGCGAATTTATGAATTAGATTTTTGTGTTTATATCTGGCATCTATTTTAGAAATTAATTTTTGATATTCGAACCAGCAACCAAAATGTATGATGCTGAACAATGCAAAAAATGTCCATTCATTTATCAGCAATCCTGCTAACATTATAATAACAAAAACAATTGCAGTGATTGTTCTTGTTTTAAATGTTAGTGTATTCAATGCCATTAAAAAAAATTTGACTGAATAAAATTGCCTTTAAATATTCAAACTAAATTTTATTTATTATCAAAACGTTTCCAAAAATCCACAAAAAAAAATTAGTTGAAAAAAAAATTGAAATCAGCGATGAAAATTCAACAAAAAAAATAATGGCATAATTCTTAGAATTATTCAGTGAGGCTTTGGAGTTTATATTATTGCTAACTACTAAAAATAGAAGTATGATGGAACTGGATTGTGTGTGTTTCTCTCATCTTCGTTGGAATTTTGTTTATCAAAGACCTCAGCATTTATTAAGCAGGTTTTCAAATTATTTTCGGGTTTTTTATATCGAAGAGCCACTTTTTAATGCTGATGAAGATGGTTATGAAATAAATTTTACAGAAGAAAAAGTTTGGGTTATTGTACCCAAATTAAAAGGTAATGCTGAAGGAGAAAATATCATTCATCGGCAAAAAGATATTATTTCTCAAGTCTTCAATGACAACCTTATTACAAAATATTTATTTTGGTATTACACACCAATGGCGTTGCAATACACTGAAGATTTGGAGCCGGAAATTATAATTTATGATTGCATGGATGAATTATCTGCTTTCAAATTTGCGCCACCACTTCTTACCAAACTTGAAAAGCAATTATTTCAAAAAGCAGATATTGTTTTTACAGGAGGATACAGTTTATATCATGCTAAAAAAAATCAACACCACAATATTTATCCATTTCCAAGCAGCATAGATAAAGAACATTTTATACAAGCAAGATTCGTAAAAACAGAGCCTGAAGATCAAAAAAATATTGCATTTCCACGGCTTGGTTTTTTTGGCGTACTTGATGAAAGATTTGATCTGCAATTGATAAAAGAAGCAGCATTGAAAAAACCGGAGTGGCAATTTGTTTTAATTGGACCTGTCGTAAAAATTAATCCCAATGATTTACCAAGGCTTGATAATATTCATTACTTGGGCAGCAAGTCTTATCAGCAATTACCCTCTTATGTTAGCGGATGGGATATCGCGCTTGTGCCATTTGCGCTTAATGAATCAACGAAATATATCAGTCCTACGAAAACGCCGGAATATCTTGCCGCCGGAAAAAATGTAATATCAACAGCCATTGAAGATGTTATTAATCCATATGAAAAAAAAGGCTTAGTAAATATTGTGCATAATTCAGATGAATTTGTTGCAGCTGCAGAAAATGTTTTAAGCATGAATGATGATGAACAAAAAAAATGGCTTGATAAAGTAGACGAATTTTTAAAAGATATTTCGTGGAATGAAACATGGCATAAAATGTTTATGATTGTAAAAAATGAGTTGAATAAAAAAAGAAAAATCAGTAACCGGAAAATGAAAATATATGTTTGATTATTTAATTGTAGGAGCAGGATTTGCAGGCAGTGTGCTTGCTGAAAGACTGGCATCAAAAGCAAATAAAAAAGTGTTGGTAATTGATAAGCGCAATCATATTGGCGGCAACACTTATGATTATTATGATGAAGCCGGAATATTAGTGCATAAATATGGTCCGCATATTTTTCACACAAACTCAAAAGAAGTATTTGATTATTTAGGACATTTTACAGAATGGCGTCCTTATGAACATCATGTTTTAGCCAGTGTTGATGGACAGTTAGTGCCTGTTCCCATCAATCAAAATACAATAAATACTTTGTATGGTTTGAATCTTTCCTGCAGCGAAGTGGATGATTTTTTTAAATCAAAAGCAGAAAAAAAAGACAGAATAAAAACTTCAGAAGATGTGGTGTTGAATAAAGTTGGTCGTGAATTATACGAAAAGTTTTTTAAAGGTTATACAAAAAAACAATGGGATTTAGATCCTTCCGAATTGGATGCTTCAGTAACTGCAAGAGTACCCACAAGAGTCAATAAAGACAACCGTTATTTCACAGATACATACCAGGCAATGCCGGCACATGGTTATACTAATTTGTTTCAAAAAATGCTTTCGCATCCGAACATAAAAATAATGTTGAACACTGATTATAAAGAAGTCATCAACATTATTCCTTTTCATTCTATGATCTATACGGGGCCAATTGATTCTTATTTTGATTATTGTTATGGGAAGCTTCCTTATCGTTCCATAGAATTCAAATTTGAAACGCACGATAAAGAATATTTTCAACCAACAGGAACAGTAAATTATCCTAACACGCAACCTTATACGCGGATAACTGAATTCAAATATTTAACAGGTCAAAAAAATTCTAAAACATCAATCGTTTACGAATATCCAAAGGCAGAAGGTGATCCTTATTATCCAATCCCGCGTGCTGAAAATACAGAAGTTTATAAAAAATATGCGCTGCTTGCAGACACCATTCCAAACATTTATTTTACAGGCAGATTAGGCACTTATAAATATTATAATATGGATCAGGTGGTTGCACAATCACTTACTCTATTCAAAAAAATTATGCAGCATTCAAATGAAACGCAGGTGGGTGATAACAGATCTTTAATCTTGCGCGCATAAAAAATAAGAGTAACTTGTTTTTAATTTTAATTCTTAAATTATGAAAATTAAACTGGTTACTCTTACTTCATTTATTCTGGTTCTGTTTGCTTCTTGTGTGGTCCAAACCGGCAATCCGGGATTTTTTCAACCTGTTTATTATGGACCTGGCATCGGGCTTGGAACTATTGTGGCTGTAGTAATTTCATGGAATAGAAACAAATCTATTTTACTTGCAATAATTCATGGCATTTTAGGTTGGCTGTATGTTATTTATGCATTGCTCGTTCCTAAAAGATAGTATGTAATTACATTTAACTTGAAAAGTTTGCACAGATTTTGAAGTTAAGATTGAATAATAAGTTTTCATATTTTGCAAAAACAATCTATTGATATTCTACTTGCGGAAGATGATAAGGATGATTGCATTCTTTTTAAAAATGCAATTGATCAATTACATTTACCTGTCTTTTTAAGTTGTGTGTATGATGGAGAGCAACTTATGCGGAATTTGAATGAAGCAGCAGATAATAAGTTACCAAACGTTTTATTTCTTGATGCAAATATGCCTCGCAAAAATGGCTTTGAATGTTTAACAGATATCAGGCAATCTGAAAAATTAAAAGATCTAACAGTTGTCGTATTGTCTACTTCGTTGCAGCATAAAGTCATAGATTTTTTTTATGAAAATGGTGCAAATTATTATATCCGCAAACCATCAAAATTTTCTGAATTAAAAGAAACACTTAAGATCGTTTTAAATTTTATTTTAGAAGGAAATAATATGCAACCAACAAGAGACACATTTATAGTACAGCCATAAATTATTTATCTCGAATAACCTGTTGGAATCATTACTTTCTCTTCAGTTTCATTTAAAACTTTCAATGTTTTTTTTATAAGATTACTTCTGACTGCTGAAGCTTTTTTTGGATCAACAAGATAAATCAGCAATGCTTCTACCCATGTATTTTCATTTATCCGAAAACTTACAAAAGGATATTCTTTTACTTCAATTTCGTCAACAGGCGTTTCTTTAATTAATTGTTTCAATTCATTTACTTTATCTTTCATTGCCTCTCCCAATTCTGCCTGGGCAATGCTTCGAATTGTTTTTTCTACAAAATCCAAATCACTTTGAAACGCTACATAAAAAGGTATTTCGTTCCAGATATAAGGAAATTTTTTCCATGAATAATTATATACTTCATATTGCCACACCAAAATATTTGGGAAACGGATAAGGCGTCCGCTTGGCAAATCATTCGTCATATAATTTCCCGCAAACTCCCAAAGTGTGGTATCGAAATAATTAATTTCAACAACATCGCCGGTAAAATCCTGTATCTGAATGCGATCACCAACTTTATACGGCACGCGAATGACAATATAAAACCAACCTATTAAAGATGCAATGGGAGATTGCAATGCAAAGCCAAGTATCAAAGAAATAAGACCAAGCGAAACTGCGGCTGTGTACCAGTTTTGATTGAGAAAAGTAATGATGATAAAAGCAATAATTATTAAAGACAGTAAACGTATCAAGCGAATCAGGTTATATTTTATTCCTTTGGTATGCGATTTCTTTTCAACAACACTTTCCGCAATTTTTGCAATGATCAAAGCGATAAAACAAAAAAATGCAGCGAGTGATATTTTTAAAAGAACTGTTCGGTAAGACTCGAGTAGATTAAAAATTCTATATCGAAACAGAAAATAAAAAGCAATGCAAGCCAGCGCCATTACTGCATAACTTCCTATCCAAATTTTATGTGACTTTATTTTTGTTGATTTTTTTTCCTGATCAGCCTTTGGTGCTTCTTTGTTTTTATTTCCATAGTATTATTTATATGTCAAACAAACTTCTATTAATGTGCCATTATTATAATTTGGCACATCACTTGAATTACTTATTATAATTAAAAATTTAATTTATGAAAACCTTAGATTGCATGTATCAAAATGGCGGAGGAAATTCAGGAAGTGGTAGTGGTTCAGGTAGTGGCTCTGGCGGTGGAAAGGGCAAAGGAAAATAACTTCTATTTCCTTCTAAAAATAAAGACCCGGTATACGCCGGGTTTTTATTTGTAACTTATAATATAATATTTCATTTCACAATTTGCGCTTTTATTAACTGCTTGGCTTCCGTTGGTGAGGCCCATTTTATTGGCTTGTATTTTTTCCCTGATTGATTATTATAATTGATAAAAAAATTTTCTATTTGGTTCAGTAAGTCTTTGTTTAAATTTTTGAATGTTTTAAGATGCTCATACATCGCAGAATAATTACTAACTGCAATTATTCTGTCATTTCGCATTGTTTGTTTGTCTCTTTCCGTTTGCTCCGCTTCAAGAATTCCTAAAACTCTGCATTCTAAAAGGCAACCTGGATAAGCCTTTTGGTCCATTATTACCAAAACATCCAGCGGATCTCCATCAGCACCTTTTGTATTTGGAATAAAACCAAAATCAAAAGGAAATATCATTCCTTGCGGAAGTGTTTTCTTTAATTTAAAAATATCAAGATCAAAATCATAATCAAATTTATTTCTGCTTGCATGCGGTGTTTCAACAATTACATTTATTAAATCACCATTGAATGGTTTGATATTTTTAATATTCATTTCAAACTTAATTTTCTTTTATGTTGCCAATTACCTGCCAGAAATAGTATCAACACTTGACAAGCGTTTTTAAAAATTTCATTTATAATTCGAACAATTTTTGTTTTAGGCTTGAGAATAAGAGATGCTTAATTCTGATTGTATCTTCGCAATAAATAAATTTTAATGCGCGAATTGTCTGTCGTTATTACGGTGATGAATGAAGAAGAAAATATTCATCCGCTTGCGCAGGCATTGAATGAGGCACTTAAAGATCTTGACTATGAAATAATTTTTGTAGATGATGGCTCTACAGATGCCACAAGGCGACGCATAAAAGAGGTAATGAATGATAGATTTGTTTTAGTTGAATTAAGAAAAAATTATGGGCAAAGCACCGCAATGGCTGCAGGCATTGATGAAAGCAGCGGTAAATATATCGCGTTGCTTGATGGTGATTTACAAAACGATCCAACAGACATTCCGCCTATGCTTGATAAGCTTAAAAAGGAAGATTGGGATGTTGTTGCAGGTAACCGCAAAGACAGGCAGGACGGCGTTTTTTTGCGCAAGTTGCCAAGCAAAATTGCCAATGCCATTATCCGGTATATGACCAAAGTTTATATCCAGGATTATGGATGTACATTAAAAATTTTTAAAAGAGAAATTGCGGAAGATCTTGGTTTATACGGAGAACTTCATCGTTTTATTCCCGTGCTTGCAAGTATGCAGGGCGCAAGAATTGTACAGGTTGATGTAAAACATCATCCAAGAAAATTTGGTAAATCAAAATATGGATTGGGAAGAACTTTTCGCGTAATGAGCGATTTGATAACGATGGTCTTCTTCCGACGATACAGCCAGAAGCCGATGCATCTTTTCGGCACGCTTGGCTTTATATCATTGTTTATGGGCATAGCAATAAATATTTATTTGCTTGCATTGAAAATAATGGGTCAGGATATTTGGGGAAAACCCTTGATAATATTGGGTTTATTGCTGCTGCTTGGCGGCATACAATTGATAACAATTGGCATATTAGCTGAAGTAAGCATGCGCACTTACTACGAATCGTCTGATAAAAAAACATATCGCATAAGACATATTTATGGACGAACAAAAGTTTAATCCTACATCAATTTTCGTCGAAGAAAAAAAAACAGAAAGCACATTTTCAAAAGCAATAAAAACTTTTTTAAAAATTGCCGTTACTGTCTTTTGCGTGTGGTATGTTGTAAAAAAAATTGAATGGCAAACAGCCTGGCAAACAATTAGAACAAGCAACTGGCTTTGGCTTGCAGCAGGAACATTTTTTTTCACTGCATCAAAAATCGTCAGTGCATTCAGGCTGAATATTTTTTTCAGAAATATTGATGTTCATCTTTCAGAAAAAACAAATTTGAAACTTAATTGGCTTGGAATGTTTTATAATGTTTTTCTTCCCGGTGGGGTTGGCGGAGATGCGTATAAAATTATTGCATTGAAAAGAACATATAACTATTCAGCAAGGCTTTTAACAGCTGCAGTCTTTTTAGATCGCGTAAGTGGCGTTGCAGCTATTGGCATTTTAAGTATTGTTTATTATTACATTGTTTTTCATGGAGGCAACTATGCATTGCTTCTTGCAATAGCAATTTTGCCAGGTATGATCATCTATTATTTTATTGTTCAAAAATTCTTTCCATCCTTTGTAATTGGCTTCCAGCCTACGTTTTGGCTCGGCTTATTAGTGCAGGGCTTGCAGGTTGTTTGTGTTTATTGTATCATTTTCGCCTTGCATTTAAATAACGATCAATCAGCATATATTTTCATTTTTTTATTGTCGTCGTTAGTGGCAGTATTACCAATTTTTTTTGGTCCGCTTGGCGCCCGTGAAATTGTATTTATCTGGGGAAGCACACAGTTTTTATTAAACAGGAACGAATCTGTTTGCATCAGTTTGCTTTTTGATCTGATGAATATTGCAGTGTCGATGATTGGAATTTATTGGATGTATAAAAATCCTTTGAAAAAAAATATTATTGCTTGATTTTTTCTGTAAAATTTATTTCACTTCATATGATTTTTTATCAATGCCAATTCCTGTTAACTTTAATGACTTCCAATTTGATGGAAGTTTAGTTTTTAGTTGAATAATGCCATTCTCTGTTATTTGCAATCCACCAAAACCATTAAGCATAGCTTGAATCATGCCACCAGCACCTGTTGCAAAATAAGGATTATTGCCAGTTGCAGTTTCTGCAAGCACGCCAAAAGGTGGACGCATGTTTGGTGTATAACCATTGTGAAAAGCATTGTAAGCACTGTCCGGCATTCCGAGTCTTGAATCTAAAATAGAGAAGATTGCATGTGTCATTGCAGGGCCTTCACCAACACGTGGCTCATAATAATCAAGATCTTTTTTTATGCCATTGCCTGTTACTTCATGCAAAGGATACGCAAGCAAGTTTACATCAGCCTGTTTTATTTTTTCACCATTATATCCATCATATTCCTTTGTAACACCATCATTGAATTTTAAAATTGGAATATTATTAGCAACATTCAGCCAATCTTCATCTGGCGGTAAGCCCAGTATTCGCGCGGCTTCCGTAGCATATTGCAAATTTTCTTTTGCAGCCGCATTTGTAAAAGCATCGTTGTCAACGTTCTCTGCCCATTCATCTGCAGCCACTACATTTTTAATATCATAATGACCAGTACCATTTCTTTCTACTCGACTTGCCCAAAAATCTGCAGTTGCTTTTAAGATCGGATAACCTCTTTCAAGTAACCATTTTTTATCCTGAGTTACGCAATAATAATTCCATGCAGCTATTGCAACATCAGCAGTAATGTGATGTTCAAATGGCCCGCTCAAAGCCCACACCGGGGTTTCTTCATTACCTGTAGCAGCACTTTCCCAAGGAAACATTGCGCCTTTAAATCCATGCGAAGAAGCATTTTTTTCAGCAACATCCAATCTTTGAAAACGATATTCAATTAATGATTTTGCAATTTCAGGATGAAGCAAAAGCAAGCCCGGATACATCCACAATTCGGTATCCCAAAATGTATGTCCGTTATATCCAAGTCCACTTAAACCCATTGGCGATAAACTATAAGATGTTCCTTCGCGAACGAATGAATATAAATGATACAACATGCTGTGCACATCTTTTTGCGAAGCATCATCACCATCAATAATTATATCAGATTTCCAAAGGGAATCCCAAGCATTATTATGATATTGAATTAATCTTTTTGTGCCCTGCAAAGCTGCATAGATCGTTAATCGTTCTGCTTCATTCAAGGGATCGTCATTTTGCGCAGATGTAATGGCAGAGCCAACTATAGCGAAATGATAAGTCTGACCTGCAACAAGATGTTTTTTAAATTTTTCAAGATGCATATTGTTGTCCCACATTTCATGGATCACTAAAGGTTCACTGCCATGCGGCTCATCGAAAATGAAACTGTTTGATGCAGCAAGCATTAATTTTCCTGTAGGGCTTTTTGCTGTTGACGTTAATAAAGAAATGCGCACATGCGGACGATCAATTTCATTGTAATAATTCTCAACATCTTTCAACATATCCGGAGCTTCCATCACACTTGCAGAAGTAAAATCAAAATCTTTTTTTGCAGTGATCGTTACATCAACCAAAGCTGAATAAGGCAAATTGCGTAGTGCATAATAAGTATAACTTACAGAAGCTTTATCGTCATAATCAAAACCCGTTGTAAAATTTGCGTGATGCATATCAAGCGACTGCTGAAAATTTTTTGTCTGAGAAAAATTTTCAATTCTGTCACCATCAATTTCAAGATACATATTTACGAAGTTAAAAGTCTTGAGAATGTTACTCACTCTGCCTCTGCCATACGTATCGAATGCGCCGTTTAAAACAATATCTTTTACCGTAAAAGGTTGTGGTGAAGAAACAATACCGATCATGCCATTAGCAACAGTTTCGCCATAATAATTATTTGGGTCAATGGATGTGGCTTTGATTGTCCAAGTATCCTGTGCGAAGGAAAAAGTAAAAAGTAAAAAGCAAGAATTAAGAAGTAACAATATTTTTTTCATATAGCTTTTATGTGAGCAGCTAAATTAATTGTTGTTGAATGGAAAGAATAGTTTTTGAATAATTATTTTCCCTTTTTGAAAAGATACAATGGCGCATTATTCATAGCAACAAGAATATAATCTTCACCTTTTATTTTTATTTCCTTTACATCTCTTGCTTCGCCTTTGATGAATAAACCACTTTGCAATGGATTGATATAATTGAAATGATGGTTTGCATCCTCCAAAAAAGTACAGCCATAATTTGCATCAAATCTTCCTGTCTGGGGTTTCAATCCATAAAAATTTCCTGCAAGAAAAATATCTTTTATTCCATCACCATTTAAGTCTGTTGCGAGAATACCAAATATAGGTGAAAGCTGCGCCATTATTGGCATTGGCTGCATTTCAAAATTATCATTTCCCTTATTAATAAATATACAGGTTTGGGTTTGATTAACTGTTAAAACAGATGCTTTATCCAATTGATCTTTTGAAAAAATCTGGTCAATTGTTTTGCCTGCATAATCACTATAATGCAAAAAGTTTTTCTTCAATGAAGGAATTTCAGATTGCAATTCCCCTTTCAAATAATAAGGATATGCTTTGCCATCAGTTTTATAATAAACAGGAATGCAATCAGTTTGTCCATTATTATCAAAGTCACTGACATATAATTTTGCAGGATGATTTTGATCTGCTTTTATGTTTGAATTCAATCCAAAATTTCCTGCAATCAAATCAGGCTTACCATCATTATTAATATCAGCAACAGTTAAACAATTCCACCAACCGGAAGAGTTCGGAATTTCTTTTATTTTTTGAAATTTGCCATTAATAAATTTTAAAATCGTTACAGGCATCCAATCGCCAACAACAACAAGTTCCTGTTTCCCATCACCATCAATATCTATCCATTGTGCATCGGTAACCATTCCAAGATGTAAAAGATCCGACGCAATTTTTTTTGTAACATCGCTGAAGGTGCCGTCACCATTGCCTTGCAGCAATGCGCTTGAAGGAATAACGCCATAACTACCGGGCACACTACGAGCTCCAATAAAAATATCAGGCTTGCCATCATTATTAAAATCTCCGACACGCACGCACGAAGCATTGACAGAAATATTTGGAAAATTCTTGCTTCGCATAAAATTTCCTTTGCCATCATTTAAATATAATCTCGTTTGCAAAAAAGGTGAACCGGCAATTGCTTCATTGCCGCCGGAAGCAACAACAAGATCTAATTTACCATCACCGTTTGCATCAAAAAAAGTTGCGCCGATATTTTCGCAGTATTTATCTTTAATAAAATCAGGCTGAGGTTTTTGAATGAATGTTCCATCATTTTGCTGAATGAAAATTTTTGCGGTGTCTCCCATTGCGCTACCAATATAAAAATCCTGCAAGCCATCGCCATTTACATCTCCTACTGCAATCTTTGGACCTTCTGTTGAAAGCATTTTTGGAATTAATTTTTCCTGATCAAAATCTATAAAATCATTTTCATGATGACTTATATTTCCTTTGAATGATTTGGCTGTAACATTTATGAATAAAGGGCTTGAGCCTTGGTTTGGATAAACCGTTCTGTGATTTGCATCAGTTTCATTCAATGTTAATAATGTATCAATCTTGACATTTTTCAAGACTTGTGTTTCTTGATTTGTCCACTGTACTACAATGCTGTCAATAATTTTTGAAGTGCCTAATCCAAAATTTAAAATTGGATCAACACTGCTTTGAAAGCCACGGCTCGGTTGCTCTTCTATCAATTGTTCATTATTGTTTGAGAAAACTGTGACACGCGCGCCATATCCAAAAGTGTTTGGTGCAATACCATTTAATTTTATTTTTATAAAATGATGATGCAATGTTTCCGACGTCATGTTTCTATAAATCATGCATTCACCATTCTCATTACTGATAACAAGATCCAGATCACCATCACCATCTAAATCTCCGTAAGCTGCACCATTGCTGAATGTTGGCTGCGCAAAACCTAATTGTGCAGACTCATTTTTAAATAGTAAATTCTTCTGATTTACAAATGCATAATTTGGTAATGGCACAGAAGGAATTTTTTCAAACAAATCATTACGACTTAATCTTCCACTCATCATTTGCTGTCTTGCTTCCCCACCACTTACAAAGTCAAGAAAATCCTGATCGGTTATATCTTTATAAATGCCATTGCAAACGAATAAATCTTTCCAACCATCATTATCAAAATCAAAACTTAATGCGCCCCAACTCCAGCCTGTAGCTTCGACGCCTGCAAGCTGTCCTATCTCGCTGAAAGTACCGTCGTGGTTATTTAATTGCAAACAATTGCACGTAAATTGATGATGAAAGTCAACTTCATTCTTTGCATTTTCAACATCGTAATCATCAAATTTTATTGTTGTCTTCAAACGATAATCGCTTTCGGGAAGCATCTCTGTTGTAAAAATATCAAGCCATCCATCGTTATTTATATCAGCCATATCAGACCCCATTGAGCCATTGCTGATGTGCCCCATCGCGTTATTAATTACTTCTTTAAATGTGCCGTTGTGTTGATTTATGTACAGATAATCCTTTTCAAAAAAATCATTCGATACGTAAATATCATCCCATCCATCATTATTTACATCACCAACTGTAACGCCTAAACCAAAGCCAATAGCGCTGCCGTAAATGCCGGCTTGTGCAGATACATCAGTAAAATGATTGCCATCATTTCGATAAAGCCTGTCGCCATTTATTGAGTCACGAATATTGCGCTGCGTGCTTGAGTAGCCGAAGCTTTCTATAGATTTAGGATTATTGTTTAAAACAAAACAATCGAGATCGCCATCGTGATCGTAATCAAAAAAAATTGCCTGTGTAGATGCACCTTTATCATCTAAACCATAAGCATGCGCCTCTTCTTTAAACGTGCCATCTTTTTGATTTATATACAATTCATTTGCTCTGTCATCACCATGCATAATTCCTGCATTGCACACATAAATATCAAGCCATCCATCGCCGTTTATATCAACCATCGTTACGCCTGTATGCCATTTGTGTTTGCTTTCAATGCCGGCTTTTGCAGTTACATCTTCAAACTTCCAGTTTCCTTTATTTATGTATAATTTATTTTCTCCCTGGTTTGATGTAAAAAAAATATCAGGCTTTCCATCATTGTTTACATCGCCTATGGCAATTCCGCCACCGTTATAAAAATTATGATAATTGAAAATATTCATTTCATCATTTGGAGTAACGATATTTTTAAAATCTATGCTTGTTTCAGTAGAAGGTATTAATTGAAATAATGTTTGCGGTTGTTGATCAATTTTTTTTTGTTGGCAAGAAATAAAAAGAATAAAAACGAGGTAATATTTAAAAGGATTGATTGCTTTGTATAACATGCAAAAGTTAGTACTTGAATGGTTCAGAAATGGTTGCATTAAATTAAGAATAAGTAAGTAATCGTTGTGTTAAACAAATGTAATTTATGGCAATAAGGAATAAGTAATTATTTTGCAAGATATATTTATTGCTTATGAAAAAATTGCTTTTAATTATTGCCATTCTTGGTTTTTTAATTGGTATATCTTCTTACATTTTTATTCCTTCAACACTTAATATTTCTAAAGTTGTTATTGCATCCTGTAAGTTAAATAGTGCGTTCCGCGTTTTATCTGATACAGCAAACTGGCAAAAATGGTGGCCGCCCGAAACAGAAAAAGATAGCATTATTTTTAAGTATAAAGATGATAAATATACCTATAACAAATTGCTTTATAGCGCTGTCGGAATATTAATCAATCATAAAAATATGCGCATGCAATCTCAAATAAATTTGCTTCCAATAAATGAAGATTCTATTGCGATTCTATGGCAATGCAGCTTTCGGGCCTCTAATAATCCTTTAAACAGAATTGCAAATTATTTTATTGCAGTAAGTATTAAAAATAATTTTTCTGATATTCTTTCTGCTTTTAAATCTTATATTGAAGTGCAACAAAATATTTATGGCTTAAAAATTATAAAATCTTCCACAACTGATACGTTGCTTATTGCAACAAAAATTATTCTTGAAAAATATCCTTCAACAACTGATATTTATGCAGCGGCAGCATTATTAACCACTTATGCTGAAAAAAATAGCTCTCCGATTACAGGACACTTAATGCTTAATGTTACGCCTCTTGGAAACAATAAATATGAGATGATGGTTGCCTTGCCAACAAATGTTGAATTGCAAAATGAAGGAAATATTTTTTTCAGAAGAATGGTTCCAGGGAACTTTCTAACAACAGAAGTAACAGGGGGGGATTCGACAATAGCGCATGCTATGGCAGGAATGAAACTCTATATGAACGATTACGAAAAAATTTCAATGGCAATTCCTTTTCAATCTTTATTAACTGACAGAAGCGCTGAAAAAGATACAAGCAAATGGATTACTAAATTATACTTCCCGATTGAAAGATAATTAGAAGAATCATTTTCTAAACCGTATCACCATTGCACTGTCATTATTTTTTGCAACAATAAAAGCAGGTGATTTATTTATATTGATTGGCCGAATATGTCTCGATTGGTCTTTTATCTCTAAACCATTTATGCTTTCTGCAGAAAATTTATTGTTACCCTTATTTAATAATATTGTTCCAAAATCTGCATCATTTCTTCCCATCTCAATATTATTTTCATAATAGTTTCCCACTAACAATACATCGGGTAAATTATCGCCATTGGCATCTACAACAACAGCATCACGATAAGGCGAAAGCTGCGCCAGCCAAGGCATTGGTTGAACATCAAAATTTAAATTTCCTTTGTTTATCAATATTGCATTAGCAAAATAGTTGGCCGTTAAAATTTCTGAGCTGTTTAATTTTTCTTTTGTAAAAAGATCCTGCAATGTTGCTTTTGCAAAGTCTTCAGCATATAAAAATTTCTTTTTCATCACAGGCATTTGTTTTTGCAATTCATCCTTTGTAGCAAAAGGAATTTCTTTGCCACCGAGATAATAAGTTAGCAATTGTTCTTTTTTCCCATTATCATCAAAATCATTATAATACAATCTTACAGGTTCCTTTTCCGAAGCTTTGAGACGATGGTTTAATCCAAGATTTCCTGCTATCAAATCTATTTTTCCATCATTGTTTAAATCTACAGGAAGTACAAAATTCCACCAGCCTTTTTTATCGCATAAAACCTTCTTTTCAAAATTACCATTATGATTGATGAAAGCAATTATTCCACCCCATTCAAGTGTAACGATCAAATCTTTTTTACCATCATTATTAAGATCGCACCAGATTGCATTTGTTATGAAACCCAAGTGCGATAAGTCTTTTGCAACTTTGTCTGTAACATCTATAAATTTTCCTTCACCATTATTTTCCAGTAAATAAGATTGCGGAACTTGTCCATAATTCCATGGCACATCGCGGCCGCCAATGAATAAATCAACATGACCATCACTATTAAAATCATAAGGAGCAACACATGAAGCATTAACAAATAAATTATCGAATGCATCGGCAGATTTTGTTAGATTTCCTTTACCATCATTCAAATAAACTCGTGGCGATAAATTAATATCCTGACCATAAAATTCATTGCCTCCGCTTGCCACAATCAAATCAGGATTTCCATCATTATTTACATCAGCCCAACAAGCATCAACATCTTCGTAAGTGCTATCTTTATCCAATGCAGGTTCATTTATTTTTTTAAAAGTACCCGCTGAAGTTTGAATAAAAACTGCACTTTTTTCCCACTTTGAAGAACCAATAAAAACATCCTGCAAACCATCATGATTTATATCTTCAACAGCAAGCCCCGGACCTTCGGTTGAAAGCATATGCGGAATTAAAGGCTCCCTGTCAAACTCCTGAAACTCATCTTCAGTATGCAAATAATTTAAATTTGTTTGCCGTGTAATATCTTCCATCGGCTTTGTTTTATTTTTCCAGTGCGATGTAAGAGTTGTGTAATTAAATTTTGGTAACCCGGTTTTATATTTAATAAATAAAGCAGTATCTATTTTTGATGTTTTGATGTATTGATAAGTATTATCTGGCCAAACCAACAAAAGGGAATCTATTTTAGTTTTGTACAACCCAATGTGAATAGGCGCTTCAGCACTTGACATGAAACCGCGAACCGGAAATTTTTCATAAGTTCTTATGCTGTCGTTTGCATATAAAATAATTTTTGCACCGATTGCATTTATATTTTTATCAGAGCCTTTTAATTTTAGTTCAATAAAATGGCGGCTTTTATCGTCTCTTGTTTTGTTTTCGTAAAGCAATGCAGGTTCATCAATATTATTTACCACAACATCAAGATCACCATCATTATCAAAATCTGCAGCAACAGCTCCGTTTGAATAAGTTGATTTTTCATTATCAATATTTTTTTCTTCATCAGAAAAAAGTAAACTTCCATCATTTCTAAAAAATTTATTTGGAATTTTTATTTGTGGAAATTTATCAATCAACGCCATATCTTTTTTATCCAAGGTATTGGTGTGCATTTTATTTTGCACTTCATCATTCGAAACATAATTTACATAATCAATATCATTAAGTCTTTTAGGAATGCCGTTTGAAATAAATAAATCCTTCAACCCATCGTTATCAAAATCAATCCATAACGGACTCCACGACCAATCGGTTGCATAAACGCCTGCATATAAGCCAACCTCACTAAACATTCCGTTTCGCCTGTTAAGCTGCAGGTCATTTCTTGTGTATTGATAACCGTAACCATATTTTATTTTCTCATAAAAAAGATCATACTGGTCTTCACCAAGCGATCGCTTGAGAATGTAAGGATCAGATGGCTGCATGTCCATTGTGATGATTTCCGGGTATGCATCGTTGTTTATATCTGCTACATCCACGCCCATTGAATACTCACTTGTATGCATCATCTGGTTGGTTGATTCATCTTTAAATGTGCCGTTTTTTTGATTGATATATAAATAATCATTCTCGTGAAAGTCGTTGCAGACGTACATATCAGGGTAACCATCCAAATTTATATCAGACACACATACTCCTAAACCATATCCTAAAACAGAGCTGTGAATACCTGTTTGAGCAGTAACATCTGTGAAATGATTGTTTCCATCATTTCTAAAAATACGATCGCCCGAAGATGGATTGACGATCTTACTCATTGCATCTCTTGCACCAAAAGTTCCGTTTTGATGTACTGAATGATTTAATAAAAACATATCCAAGTCACCATCACCATCGTAATCAAAAAAAACTGCCTGCGTACTAAAGCCGGAAAAATCAAGACCATATTCATGCGCTTCATCTTTATAATATGGCACTCCATTTTTATCTATTCCCTGGCATATCAATAATTGATTTTTACTGCGCAGGGGCCCAATATTTGAAACGCGGCATATATAAATATCAAGAAAGCCATCATTATTAATATCAATAACCGAAATGCCTGTGGACCATCCCCCATCCTGTGGAATTTGCGCTTCCTTCGTTACATCTTTAAATTTTAAATTGCCTTCATTCAAATAAATTTTATCATCACCCTGGTTCGCTGCAAAAAATAAATCAATCTTACCATCATTATTAAAATCTCCTGCGCCGACACCGGCGCCATTATAAAAATACATGTAATCAAAAACGTTGAAATCCTGTGTAGGCGTGAGTTTATTGGTAAAGTCTAATCCTGTTTTTGTATTATCAAGTACTTCAAATAAAGGATGATCATTTTTTCTTGAAGAACAATTTGAAAATAAAATGATAAGAGTAGCGATATAAAAAAAAGAGAAATCTTTTGGAAATGCCTTCGACATATTTTATTTGCTTGAACTTTTGTTTTGCAAAGGTTTTTTTATTTGATATAAAACAGGATAGTCGTCATTTCTCAAAAACAAAATATATTTTTTTTGCTTTGAAAAAAGTGGTGCAATATCACGCACCTCACCTTCGACCAACAAACCTGATTGAGTAGAATTTAATGTTTGAAAATTACCTTTACCATCGTTAATAAGCACATTGCCAAAACTACCGTCGAGTCTTTCTAATTGTGGTGGAAATTCAAATAGATTTCCCGCAGTTATTATATCAATATTTCCATCATTATTTACGTCGGTGCAGAGAACGGCATTAACCGAAGAAAGTTGCAGCATCGGCGGCATTTTTTCAACAGTAAAATTTCCATTCCCATTATTTATTGCAATGCATGAACTTGGATAATTGAAAGTTTTTACGATCGAGTTTTTTAAAATATCAGGTGCAAATAAATCCTGAATTGTTTTTTTAGCATATTGCTCGTGCCGCAAACTTTGTTTTTTTATTGCAGGAATTTGTTCTTCCAATTCATGTTTCAAAAAAACAGGTTTATCTTGTCCATCAACCGTTCGGGTTAATATTTTATCAACTGTACCGTTTTGATCGAAATCGTTTATCCAAAGTTTTACAGGATCTTTTGCATCAGGATTTAAGTAAAAATTCTCACCAATATTTCCTAAAACTAAATCCTGTTTTCCATCATTATTTAAGTCTGTAACTGCAACAGTTCGCCACCATCCGTATAAATTTGACAGATTAGTTTTTTGCTCTATAAAATGATCGCGGTTAAAAGAAAAAATTCTTGGTGACATCCATTCTCCCACAATTATTAATTCTTTAGCGGTATCTCCTGAAATGTTTGCCCAAACGGCGCCAGTAACCATTCCGATATTTGCAATATCAGGGTTTTTAGTTTTTGCAATGTCAGTAAAATGTCCATTGCCATCATTTACAAAAAGATAACTTGAAGGATTTTCGCCATAATCCCTCGGCACATTTCTTCCACCAACAAACAAATCAAGTTTTCCATCATGATTGAAATCATACGCAGCAATCGCACCAACATCCACACCTATACTTGGGAAAGCATCTGCATCAAGTGTAAAGTTTCCCTTTCCGTCATTTTTATATAACCGCAATTGTGTTTGCCTGCTGAACGGAGGATTATTGTTTCCACCGGGACCAATAACCAAATCTAAATCACCATCCCCGTCTGCATCAAAAAATAGTACAGCTTCATCTTCAAAATCAAGAAATTGCTGAAAGATTTTTTCATCTTTTTTTATAAATTTTCCATCAGTGGTTTGTAGATATAACTGTCCTGCATGTTCGCTTGTGCCGCCAATATATACATCAGGCAACCCGTCTCCATTAACATCTCCCCAAGCGGCTTTTGGCCCTTCCCGCGAAAGCATTTCAGGTAAATTTCTTTCATAATAAAAATCTACATAATCATCTTCCTGGTGTTTATCGAAATTACTTTTTACCGAATCTAATAATGTATTAGCTGAGAATTGTTGTTTAGTGTCTGATTTATTTGTATTAGTTAAAGGTTGCAGAATAGTAAAAGAAGTATCAATTTTAGGATGAATATATTTTGAAAAAGTTCTGTCAGGCCAGTCAATTACCATAGAATCTATCATTGTGGCTTTCCCTAAACCGATGACTTGTTTATAATCAACAGAAGATTGAAAACCCCGACTTGGGATTACTTCACGGCTTAAGATCTGCTTGCCAATATAAACTTTTATTTTACCTCCAACAGCAAAAGTATTTTTATCTTTTCCCTTCAATAAAATGCTGATATAATTATTGTGATTTAAAATACGCGCATTGTTTTTATAAATAAAAACCTGCTGATTTTCATTATTCACAACAAGATCTAAAGCACCATCATTATTTAAATCTGCATAAGCCGCCCCATTAGAAAAAGAAGGTTGTGTAAAACCCCAATCATTACCGGCATTGTAAAATTTTAAGTTTCCAAGATTTTTAAAAGCTTTGTTAGGAAGTGGTGTCCTCGGAATTTTAGCAAGCACTTGATTTATGTCTTCTTTTTTACCGGTTAATACCATTTTTTGAATAACATCATTTGCAAAAAAATCCATAAAATCAAGGTTTGTAACATCACGATTTACACCATTACAAACATACAAGTCCAATAAGCCATCATTATCAGCATCAAACATCAGCCCACCCCAGCTCCAGTCTGAGGCTGAAACGCCTGCATAATTTCCAATATCAATGAACCTACCATTTTTATCATTAAGCTGCAGGCAATTTTTCATAAACTGATGATAAAAACCAGCTTTTTCTTTTGCACGATATAAATCTATGTTGTCAAAGCCACCAAGGGTTTTAAGTCTATAATCGTCGGCTGGCAACATATCTGTAGTAAAAATATCAGGATATCCATCGTTATTAATATCTCCAATATCAGCTCCCATAGAAGAGAAGCTGTTATGCTGAAAGCATTGCTCACAAGCGTCTTTAAACGTACCGTTCCCTTGATTAATATATAAATAATCGCGTTCGTAAGAATCGTTCGATACATAAATATCAGGCCATCCATCACCATTTATATCTGCAACAGAAACTCCTAATCCAAAGCTAATTAACCCCCCATGAATACCCGCCTGCTTCGTTACTTCCGTGAAATGGCCATTATCATTTCTATATAAATGATCGCCGCCACCTTTTAAAAAACCTGCAATAGGCCATTGATTTGCTGGAAGATCCCTCCTGTTTGCATATCCTAATTGGTTAACTGGGATAGGACTATTATCAATGATAAAACAATCCAAATCGCCATCTCCATCATAATCAAAAAAAGAAGCTTGGGTTGCATAACCTGAAAAATCAAGACCATATTTTGCTGCGCATTCAGTAAAAGTATTATTGTGATTATTAATGTATAGCTGATTTTTTCTGCCACTATCTTTCATATGGCCTGAATTGCAAACGTAAATATCAAGCCATCCATCGCCATTCACATCGGCAAAAACTACTCCAGTACTCCATTGATTATTTTGAAAAATTCCCGCTTTTTTTGTTACATCCTCGAAATGAAAATTCCCCTTGTTTAAATATAATTTATTTTCACCCATGTTAGAAGTAAGGAAAATATCAGGAAGTCCATCATTATTTATATCCCCGATAGCAACCCCACCACCATTATAAAAATTTCTGAAAATAAAACTATTGTTGAGTTTTTGATCTTGTACATCATTTTCAAAGTTTACTCCTGTATTTGTTTGCAATTCAAATAATTGAATAGGCTTAACTTTAGTAGTACAAGAAAAACAGGAAAGAATTATTAGGTATGAGAAAAAATGAAAAGCAAACTTCATAAATAGCTTTAATTAAATAAAAAAAGGCCATTCTAGAATGGCCTTTATTAAATCAATGTCAAATAAATTTATTGGTAGCCCGGATTTTGATGAAGGTTTGGATTTGCAGCCAATGCTTGGTTTGGAATAGGATAAACATCATAATGAGGATCATCTGTAGGTTTATACTGCCAAATAACATTAAATACACCAAATCTTAATAAATCAGTCCTTCTTACTTTTTCACACCATAGTTCTCTTCCTCTTTCTGCTAATAAAGTTCCGGGATCATCCACGTTTGAAGTATTAACCAAAGTCATAGAAACTAATGCTGTTGCACCTCTTGCTACTCTTAATTCATTAACTAAGGCTAACGCTCCAGCATTGTCAGGAGCTGCCTGCCTCATTTTTGCTTCAGCAACCATAAGAATTACATCAGGATATCTGAATATCATTTCCCAGTTTCCCGGTACATTAGAATAATATTTACCGGTAGGGTCAGAAAAATCAGGAGGATATTTATCAATCCTTATTCCTGTTACTTCAAGATTAGATCCGGTCTCAATCATATTATCAGCAATCTGTGGAGTAAAGGATAATGGATTTCCTTTTCTATCTAGTAAAGCTACTCCATTTTGATCATATTGTTGCCCAACCAAAAAGCCAGGTTTGATACCTGAGTAAGGTGTAACCGGAGCATAATATTTTTCACCCATACGCGGATCTAGTGAGGAGTCTGAAGGACCGAAAGATACAACCCCATTTGCAGGAAATGAACTATAAAAATCGCTTGTTGTAGCAAATCCATTCCAACCTGCATTAGGAGCTTGGGCATCATATTCATTGTAATGAAATGTCTTCATCCATTCGGCATCTGTTCCGCTGTTGTTTGCTCCAACACCTGAATGATTAGGATAAGCAAAAATACCTTCGGTAGAAGTGCCGTTGTTAGCATTAAAATTATCAAAATAATTTTGCATTAAAGAATAATTCCCAGAAGTCATTATTGAAGTTCCCAAAGTAATTACCTGCTGCATATCAGCATCATCAAAGGTCGGATTAGTTCTATTTATATACATTCCTCTATTCAGGTAACATTTCATTAAAAGCATCTTTGCTGCATCTTGTCCTGCCTGGTTAAATGAACTTGGTTTAGCAATAAGATCAGGTAAAACTGTGGTTAATTCACTTATTATAAAGCTGATTGCACTATCACCTGTATAAACCTTCGGAGCTAATAAAAGATTATCGCCTGGGTTTCTTACAGGAAACTGACCGTAAATATCTAAAAGGTAATATAAAGAGAACGCCCTTAAAAATCTTGCTTCAGCTGCCTGCTGAGCAGAAGGAGAAAAACCCAGCACGTTTGTAGCATCAAAATTTAATTTATTGAGATTATTAAATACACTTAATATTTGACCATGATCTGCATTCCAGGTATGATTGTGGATTACACGCCAAACACCATTATCATCCCAGTCTCCACCACGTGTAGGAACCAAGGATTCGTCTGTAGAATTTTCTTCCAAGGAAAATATTTGGTCTTGTCCAGTAAAAACACCACCAATATCGTTGTATGCTCCCTGTAATATTAACCCAACGCCAGCAGCTCCAAGGGCATTGGCAGTTTGGCTATTAGTAAAATTACTACCCAAGGTTTCATTTAGTTTGGTACAACTATATACTCCGGTGAGTACCAAACACATTATTAAAAAGACTTTTTTATTTAGAGACATAACTTATAATTTTAATTTTTTTATAAAGCAAAGTTTAATCCAAAAGAAATTATTCTAGGTGTTGGGTAAGGAATATATTCTATTGATTGAGAAGGATATCCATTGTTACTTTTATCTATATTAACTTCCGGATCAAATCCTGAAAATTTCGTGATCACAAATAAATTTGTACCACTTACAAAAACACTCAATCCCTTAATGTAACTTCCAACGTCTCCTACATCATAACGGACAGTCGCATTTCTAAGCTTAACATAAGATCCATTTTCTAAAAATCTGGTAGATGCTCCTACGCTGCTTGTCGGTAATTCATCCGAATTGTAAGCAAGTAAGTCAATATTTCTACCACCATTTGCAATATTAGATATGTTAGTAACGTCAGTTGCAGTATTATTATATATTTCAAACCCGGCTGAACCGCCTGCATTAATGATAACAGAAAGTTTATTAAATCTTAAAGTAGTACTTAAACCGTAATTATATTTCGGATTGGGATTACCTGCAAAAACTCTCGGTGCAGAGGTCAATGCAACTCCGCCTATACCGGTTTGATTGCCATTCTTATCAAATCCACCAAAAACAGGCAAATAAAATTCATCAATTGGCTCATTGTTGGTTATAATTTGTGATAATGTACCTGACACACCCTGTCCATTTATCTGCCCGGTTGTAATAGATAAAGGATTAGTTGTTCCGGGAGCATAAAAGTTTTTCAGGATATTTTTATTATATGAAAAATTAACACCCAAATCCCATCCGAAACTCTTTTTCTGAACAATTGAAGTATTTAATGCGAATTCAACTCCAGAATTTATTAAATTAGCAGGCAAGTTTACAAAAGATTGCGCAGATGGTGCGGGTTGAATAGCAGTACTTGCAAATAAGATATCAGTAGTGTTTTTGTTATAATAATCAATACTTCCCGTTACTTTATTATTGCTAAATCCAAAATCCAATCCAAGATCAACAGCCCTTGTTTTTTCCCATTGCAAATTTGGATTGTAAACATTTACCTGTCCTGCTGAATTGTATGAGCCGAAAGAGAATTGTTCCTCAGCAGATCCTGCAGGGAATTCTTGGTTTCCTGTAATTCCAAAAGAAGCACGTAACCCTAAATTAGAAAGAGTTTTCATATTCTTAAGGAAATTTTCATTTGTTATGATCCATTTTGCTCCTACTGAAGGGAAATAACCATATTTATTGTTTGCACCAAATTTACTGGATCCATCAGCACGCAAAGTAGCTGTTAAAAAATATTTATCTAAATAATTGAAATTAACTCTCCCGAACACTGATTGAATTTCGGTTTCAGGATCAACATAAGTGAAGGGAACCTGTTGAGTTTGTCCGTCTTGTAATATACTTGTGTAAGGAATTGGTACCAAAGATTTTTCAGATAAATTGGTATTAAAACCAAGAGCTGAAAAAGTATTAGTAGCATAATTGGAAACCCAATATTCAAAGCCAGCTAAGGCATCAAATTTCAAATCTTTTCCAAAGCTCGTGTTATAATCCAGTGTATGAGTAAAATCCTGCGTTGTAAGCCAGGTATTCCCTGTTGCTCCAAATCCTGCACCACCGATAGGCGCGAAGCTTTGCAAGAAACCATCTATATTTATATCACGTGTACCTGATCCGTGATTAACCGCATATAAAAATTTATATTCTAAATTATCTAACAGCTTGAAGCTTGCTGATACATTTGCTAATACTTCATCAACATTTGATACATCTGAATATCCTCTTAAAGTGGCGAGAGGATTACCAATACCATTTGTTGGAAAATTATAAGTGCCATCAGAATTAAAGAAAGAGGAAGTAGGATTCCAGCTTAATGCAGAACTGATAATATTTCCCTGAGATCCCGCCGTGTTAGATATCAAAGGTGTATTTTCAGTTACATGCCCTGCAATTACATTGAAATCAAGCGTTAATCTTTGATTTAAAAATTTATAAGTTCCACCGAAGGTTCCTAAATATTTATCCAGTGAATTGGTTTTAAGAAAGCCATTGGTTCTTGATCCTAAAAATGATGCACGAAATCTTCCCGTTTCATTGCCACCACTAAATGCTATACCATAATTTTGAGACAAATTACTCTGAGTAATTGCATTTAATGCATCAGTATTCTGCCCGTGATCGAGTGAATTAGTTAAAGTATCAAGATGATACTTTTGCAAAGCTTGCCTGAATTGTGTTGAAGTTAGTACATCAAATTTTTTCATATATCCAGCGTTAACGCCGAAATTTGTATAAAACTCAAGCTTTGTAGGACCGGCAGATCCTTTTTTCGTTGTAATAACAATTACTCCGTTCGCACCGCGTGAGCCATAAATTGCTGCTGCAGATGCATCTTTTAATACATCAATTTGTGATATATCATTTGGATTTATAAAAAGCAACGGATTATCATCCGGTGTAGGGCCGAAACCACCAGTACCTAAAGTAATGCTTGGACGTGCAGTTCTCCCATCTAAAGGCACACCATCAACTACATATAAAGGATTATTAACCGCACGTATAGAATTATTACCACGAATTTTTATTGTGGTTGCGCTACCCGGTTGACCTTCATTGTTGGTGATTTCTACACCTGCTACCTTATTTTGCAATAATTGGTCTGGTGCAGTTACAGTTCCCTGGTTAAAATCTTTAGCCTGTACGGAAACTACTGATCCGGTAATGTCTCGCTTGCGTGCAGTTCCATAACCAACAACGACTACATCGTTCAATGTAGAGCTCTGGGTTCCTAATGACACCTGCACCGTAGATTGATTTGTAATTGTAATTTCCTGAGAGGCGTAACCTACATAACTTACTGTAATGCTTCCCCCGCTTGGAACTGAAATATTAAAATTACCCGAAGCATCAGTAGCAGTTCCGTTTTTTGAACCTTTTACCAAAATAGAAGCCCCTACCACGGGATTTCCCTTTTCATCTAAAACCTTACCGGTTATAGTTTTGTTTTGAGCCCATGAATGTTGCATTATTAATAACAATGGGCATAAGAGTAGAACTCTTAACAATCGAGTTGTGATCATCATATTACAAGCAGTTTAAAAGTTAATTACAACAAAATGTTGTAAACAAGTTTAGAAATCAAGCAACTGTAAAGACACTTTTATTAGCATTAATGCTGCTTAATTTCAAAAATTAATTTAGCATAAAATTATAAATGATTTGTTAACAAGTATTCATCTTTGTTATTTATTTATTTAACTATATTAATACTTTTTTTCTATTTTTGAAATAAATTCTAACGTTGAAGGCTGATTATGAAATAGTTTATATGGATGAAGGCAGTTCTTTCAGGTTGCTTCATCATAAATTATATTCTGCAAATTACTCCTGGCAATACCATTATCATCCCGAGTTTGAAATGGTTTGTATTCCTTATGGCAATGGTACAAGGCATGTTGGGAGCCATTTGGGTAAATATGAAAATGGAGATCTTATTTTAATCGGCTCAAATACTCCTCACTCTGGTTTTGGACTGAATAGTGATCTTCTCCACGAAGAGATTGTTGTTCAAATGAACGAAGAACTTTTTACAAAACATTTGACAGCCTTCAAAGAAACCACAAGAATAATTCAACTAATAGAAAAATGCAAATTAGGTGTACATTTTTTTGGTGATACAAAGAAAAAAGCAACTGAAAAACTTTTAACGCTTTCTAACCTCAATCCAATGGAAAGGTTTGTTGAATTGATTTCAGTTTTTCATCTTCTTTCTCTATCAAAAGAATATGAATTGCTTAACTCTGAAATTTTTATTACACCAGCATTTCATAAAAATAATATCCGGCTGCAAAATGTATTTAATTATATCGAAAGGCATTTTCATGAAGAAATAAGTATTCAAAAAATTGCTTCTCTTGCGCATCTTTCAGTTCCGGCTTTCTGCAATTATTTCAAAAAAACTGTAAATTTTACTTTTACAGATTTTCTAAATCAATACCGCATTCAACGCGCTTGTCTCTTATTGCAGCAGGAAAAATCAGTTTCTGAAATTTCATTTGAATGTGGTTTTAATAATGTTGCTTATTTTAATAAAGTATTCAAAAATATTTTGAAAAAAACGCCGTCAGAATACCGAAAACAAAAATTAATCGCAGCTTAATTATCAATCTACTTTTTCTATTCTTATACCAGCATTTAAAACATCTTGCAAATTATCGTCGCGCATAATATGCTGCAGAATAAAAGTATAATTTCCTTTTTTAAGCTTTACAGGATTTTGTGTGATGAGAATGCGATGTTCAATAATATCATCCATCGAAGAGCCGAACCATTGTTTATTATCGCCAAGTTTTAAATTTAATTGTTGCGTTTTTGCGGTATCACCTTCGGCAATTGCGGTAACGTTTAGCCATATATTATTATATGCATAAGCATCTGTATGCCGAAGTAAAATATAAATATTATAGAAAGATGTTGTGTCTGAAATTTTAAAATTGAAAGTAGGGAGATTCGCTGTATTCCATTGCTGAGTTGGAAAAGAAACCAATTTCTCATAAATACCAAGAGATGTATCGTAGATGCATGAGGTAAAAACAACAGAAATAAAAAATATAAAAAGCGCTTTCAAAACTTTACTTTAAAATTTTTATTGAACGTTGTTTTACAACGCATTTAAAATTTGCTCTTTTGCTTTTTCCAGTTCGTCTTTCATTAATACAACATTTTTCTGCACTTCAGAATGGTAGGCTTTGGATCCTGTTGTATTTATTTCTCTTCCTATTTCCTGCAAAATAAATGACAGCTTTTTACCTTTGGCAATTTCACTGTCATTTAAAACAGCGCGAAAATAATCGCAGTGATTTTTAAGTCGTACCTGTTCTTCGCTGATGTCTATTTTTTCTATGTAATAAATTAATTCCTGCTCTAAACGATTCGGATCGTATTTATCCTTGCCAACATTTTCCTCTAAAATTTTTATTAATCCTTCTTTTATTTTTCCACGTCTTTCATTCTCCATTTTTGCAATAACATTTTCAAGCATCTCTATATTTCTTATACGCAGCAATAAATCTTCCTCCAGCGCTTTGCCTTCATCTTTGCGGTGTTTGATTAATTCAGCAATTGCTTTTTTTAAAATCTGTTGAAATTCCTGCCAGTCTTCATCGCATAAAGTTTCAGCAGATATTGAAAATATTTCCGGCAATTTTAATAAGGTGCCTAAAATATTTTCGGTACTTAAATTCAATTCTTTGGCAAGTTGCAATACAGGCTCGTAATAAGCTTTTACAAGTTCTGTATTAATAATTACAGGTTTTGCTGTACCATTTTGTTTTACTGTAATTATGCATTCTATGCTTCCACGCAAAAGACCTTCATTCAAAATACTTCTGATTTCAAACTCGCAGGACTTTAACAAAGAAGGAATGGATAAGCGTATATCATATTGTTTTCCGTTGAGCGAGCGTATTTCAACTAAAAAAAATTTATCTCCTATTGTTTGCTCTGCTCTGCCATAACCCGTCATTGAATACAGCATAATTTAAAATATGATGCAATGTAATAAATAGGAATGATGTAAAAGATAGTTGCTATAAACTTAAAAAAATAATTGTGGTAAAAGACCGGAATTTATTTAAAAAATAATTTTCATTCAAATAAAAAGGCTACCGAAGTAGCCTTGTAAAATTTTCTATTTAAAGTTCTATTGAGGTTTTAAGGTGTAGATACCAGTTACAAAATCTACATCAACCAAATAATTTCCGCTGACAGTTGGTCCGGGAAAATTGGAAGAAAGATTAAGACCAAAACTTCCGCCATACGGAGGTTGGGTACTTGTACTGTTACAAGCATATTTATTACTCCAGCTTCCTGCTACTGGCAAAAACAAAAAGGAACCGGTATTATTTAAAGCAATTGTAATTTGAAAATCGGCATTACTTACCTGAGTAAATTGCTGCCCTGCAAGTGAAACGGGATCATTTGTCCACGCGGGAGATTCTGGCGTGGCATCACCTATGATCCAAAGCCCTGTTCCTGTTGAACCAAATGTTACTGGCAAAGCAGGACCGGTATAAGGTGTAACAGTATAAATTCCGGTTTGAAAATTTACAGTTATTTCATACCAACCGCTCGTCATTGGTGCTGGTGTGTTTGAATTTGGAACGTCACTATCTACCAATAAAGTACCACCTCCTACAGCAGTACCATCAGTGGCTCCTCCGTATTTATGCGTCCAATCACCATTCAGAGGCAATAAAAGATAAGAATTACCGGCAGTAAGATTGAATATACCACCAAAAGTTACAGAATCAATTTGAGTAAATTTTTGATAAGGAGTATCTACAGGATTAGACCAACCCGTTCCCGGAAGGGTGTTTACGGCATCGCCAACTATGTAAAGATTTGCAGGTACCGGCACCTTAGGTGGGATTTTATAAGGAGTCATTTGCACAGTTACTATGTTAGACATGTACTGTTCATTGTTATTTGCATATGAAGAAGTTATACGAATATCTACGGGATAAGCAACTCCAAAAGCAAAGCCCCAACCCAATAACATCGTATTTATTTGTTTGGCTGAAAAAGAATCTGACAATGCACCACTAACAGTAAAAGTGACTTCATGAGAAAAATTTCTTCCTGAAGAATCCATTTCAATAATAAATTTCTGGGAGGCAGAATCAGTTGCATATTTTGGATTTGACCATGAAAGTGCAAGAACTGTATTTAAAGAATCTGCCGGACTTGCCGAAACGGTAGTTGTATTGCTCTTTAAGGTAACAGGAGTACCATTTGGGAAAAAAACATTTGTTTCCTTTTTGCATGCAAAAGCCGTCATTAATATTATTGCAGTTATAACAATTTTGAAATTATATTTCATACAATTTTTTTAAAATTTTTATTGTGTAACCGTAAAAGTGCCAGTTTGAAAATTTACATCAATAGTATAAGTGCCGCTAGCCGCTGGGGCAATGTTATTGTTTCCGTTTGATACAAAAGGACCCCCGTTAGGATATGTATCTGCATTAGCAACGCTCCATTGCTGACCCCAGGAGCCATCAACCCCAATCCATTTATATTCGCCGCCGCCAATTAAAGGAATGGTTATTTTATATTCGGTTGGGCTTACTTGCGTAAATTCTTGCGTAGAAGGGTCAACTTGATCTATTGGATTATCCCATCCACCCGCGGTGGCACTACCTACAATAAATAGTGTTCCAGAAGCAGGAGGTGTAATCTTGGGAGGGGGCGCATAAGGGGTAACAACGAATGTAAAGGCATTTGAATACAATGGAGCAATATTAGGTGAACCCGAAGTATAAGGGGTTAATAAAGCAACTACTCTTACCTGAATAGTATGAGACTGCCCGAAAGCAAGTTCTAAACCATTTGCAACGAGGCTGTTCAATGCTGTCACAGTAAAAGATGTTTCTAAATCAGGACTTATAGAAACAGTCTGCATGTTTGGGCTGGAAAAATTAGCGCCCAGACTATCAAATTGCAAATTATAAGTAACATTCAGCGAGCTAATTCCATCACTAAAAGTATAATTTGGGTTACTCCAGGAAAAAGCAACTGCCGTATTAGTAGAATCTGCAGAATTTAAGGGTATAGTATCATTATTACCTACTGTTGCCGATAAAACAGGAGCTGTTCCGCCCTGCAATGTTATTTTGGTTTCTTCTTTTTTGCAAGAAGCGAAAAAAGATAAAACTAATACTGCGGAAGGAATTATTTTACAAAGAAAATTTTTCATACAATTCATTTTACATTAATTAATAACCAGAATTTTGAATTAAGTTCGGATTTGCCTGCAAATCTGTTACAGGAATTGGATAAATATTATAATGGCTGTCAACTCCTGTACCATTTGATACGCCTCCTTTCCATGGCCATAAATAACTGCCGCTGGTAAATAATCCGTATCTTATAAGATCTGTACGCCGAAAACATTCCCAATACAATTCACGACCTCTTTCATCTAAAATAAACGGAAGCGTAAGATCGCCGGCATTAATATTTCCATTTGTATTTCCATAAGCACGTTGGCGTAATAAATTGATGTATGTAAGTGCTGTACCTGCATCTCCGCCTGTACCTCCGCGAAGTACTGCTTCAGCATAAATAAGATATTGCTCTCCCAAACGAAATAAAGGATAATCTGTAGAAACGAAGGTGCCATTTGCTGTAGGACCTTCAACGCCTGTAGAAGTAAGATTGGTAAATTTTACTACCGGCAACCCTTGGGTAAACTGAGATACATTTGTTATGGTTTCATCAGATCCAGCTGTAGTATAAAAAAGAGCACGTTTATCTATAGTAGTATCAGTAGAAGGAAACAAATTAGGAAGATTTTTCGTACTTCTGTTCCCCCCCCATCCGCCACTTGGTACACCATAATTACTTGAACTCATTATAGGAGCAGTCGAAGAATTCGTTACTGCGCCATTAACAAGAAAGGTAGTTCCACCATAAGTCTGCGTATTTATTCCATCATACGGAATTGCTAAAATTACTTCCGGATTATTTACATTATTATCTGCTTTGAAAAGGTTGGCATAAGATGGATTTAAAGAATATCCCGCATTGATTACTTTGCTTGCATAGGTAATAGCATCGGTATATCTTGGTGTACCGGTATAAACTTCTGCATTTAAATATAATCTTGCAAGCAATGCCCAGGCTGCAGCCTGATCTGCACGGCCATATTCATTTTGATGAGGCGCAACCATTGAACTATCGCAGGAAAGTAATTCTGATTCTATATAACTGAATAATTTTGTTCTCGTTATTTGCGGCGGAAAAGATAGTGGTCCAATGGGAGTATTTTCTGTTGCAAAAGGCGGATTTGCAAATTCGTCCATTAAAACAGAATATTGTAATGCCCTCAAAAAGCGTGCTTCCGCCCTTTCCTGGCTAATAGTAGTTGCATCTGCACCTGTTATTTTTAAACTTTGAAGCGCCGCAGTTGATGAATGCTGAATAAAATCATTACATAGAGTAATCTGATAAAGGCATCTTGCGTAGAGACCAATTAGAATAGGATCGGATGCTGTCCATGACATATTGTGAAAATCAGGAACACCCGGATCTCCCCATGCACAAATAGCTTCATCTGTAGAAAGTTCTTGGGTATTCCATAAGCAACGAATAAAATCCGAAGTTCCGGCATCTACCCCTGCAATATCAGAAGTACCTGGTCCGCCTGTACCGGTTAAGGTATATCCCCCATAAACATTTGCCAATGCAAGTGTATACCCTGCAGCGGAATTGTAGATACTATCGGACAACACAGAATTTGCCGGAGTTCTGTTCAAATCTTTTGTACAGGAAACTAAGCATCCTGCTAAGATGAAAATAAAGAATGATATTTTTAAAAAAAGATCTTTCATATTCTTTTATTTATTTAATACGATTTAATTATAGATCAAGATTTAATCCAAGAGAATAAATCCTTGGTCTTGGATAAAAATTATTGTCAATACCTCCATAAATTTCCGGATCGGCTCCTGTATATTTTGTAATAACAAATACATTTTGGCAATTAGCAGTTATACGCAAATTGAGTGTGTTCTTTACCAAATGTCCGCAATTATATCCAATGCTGATATTATCCATTCTCAAAAAAGAAGCGTTCTCTATATAATAGCTGGAAAAAAACTGGTTATTATAAAAATTAGTATTCAAAACTGCCGAAGGGGCATTTGAAAGAAATCCTAGAGGGTTAATTATGTTTTTAGTTACAGCCTGACTCGAAGCTACATTGTTATACATATAATTTCCCACGTTTGCGCGCATAACCATACTGAAACTCCAGTTTTTATAGTTCAAACTTGTGTTGAAGCCAAAAACATAAGGTGGATAAGGAGATTTATAATGAACAAGGTCATTATTGTTTATAATACCATCTCTATTTTGATCAACATATAATCCTTCGATAGGCTTACCATCAGTACCATATATCTGCTGTAAAACATAAAAAGTATATGGCTGATAACCAATAGAGTTTACCTGTATAGTATTGCCTGTGCCGCCACTTATACCGCCAACTGCATTGTTAACCAGTAATGAAAGAGAATCCTGTGCAACAGTAAGATTCGTGATTTTGAATTTATTATATGAAACATTAAAGCCAACATCCCATCTTACTTTAGGATTTTGAATTGGTGTGAAATTTATATCAAAATCAATTCCTTTATCATTCATATTACCTACATTTCTTGTTACCTGGTTTCCAAAATTTGTAAGTTCAGGTATATAAACTGTACCAATAAGATGATCAGTTTTTTTATCATAAAAATCTACACTTCCCGTTATACGATTTTTCAAAAATCCATAATCGAATCCTACATCTGCAGATTGCGTTTGCTCCCACTGAAGATCTCCGGCATAAGTAGAAGGACTCCAGAAATTGTAAAAATTACTTCCAAAGTTTACTTTAGAAACATTTTGGCTTAAAGAATAAAAAGGTATGTATCCATAATATCCTATTCCTTCCTGGTTACCCGTAACACCATAACTTAAGCGAAGGTGAAGGGTTGATAGTGTTGCTGAATTTTTGAGAAAATTTTCCTGGTTAATTTTCCAGGTAAATGCGCCAGCAGGAAAAACTCCCCAACGATAATCTGGCCCAAAACGGGAAGAACCATCAGTTCTGATAGAACCCATCAAAATATACTTGTTATTATACGTATAAATTAAGCGTCCATAGTAAGAAATAAGTGTAACTTCCGCAGGAGTATAATAATAAGTGGGGGCGCTGCTAGGCACCGTATCATGTACCGCACTGAAACTTGGATAAGCATAATTTTGACTATAATTATCATAATAGCCGTAGCCAGCTATTGCATTAATATTACTTTTGATTGATTTTATATCCTTTACATAATTTAAATATAATTCACCAACTCTATTAATATATTTTTGTTTATAGTAATTATCGCTACCTCTCAAACTATCGAATTGATTATATCCCTGCGCAGCATATCCGGGAATAACAACAGTACCGCTTCCTTGCGCAGCATCGTAACCTAAATTTAAATTAATATGCAGATCAGGTAAAAAATTTACCTTATAATCAAACTGTATATTTCCAAAACTTCTTTGCACCTGGCTCTTATTATTTTCCTGTTCGAGCAAAGCCACCGGATTTCTTGTACCCAAAGAAAGTGGTGTAGAATCATTTCCGGAGGTATGTTCATAATAACCGCCAAAAGCACCAGTTGTATCATGCACAGGTTGTGTAGGATCAAAGGATAATGCAGAACCTATTGCTCCTTGATTTGCGAAGCGTGTATTTGTAATAGCACCATGAAGATTAAGGGTAATTTTTAAATGGTTATCAAATAAGGATGGAGTTAAATTTATAGCAACAGAAGTGCGTTCTAAATTATCTGTTTTTAAAATACCATCCTGATTTAAAAATTCACCTGAAATACGGTAAGGAATATTTTTAACTGCTCCGCTAATGCTTAGATTATTATCAGTAGAAATTGCTGTTTGATAAATTTCTTTTTGCCAATCAGTATTGGCGGTTCCCATCATTGCTATTTGCGCAGGAGTACCATTAGTTGTTACAAAACTTCTGAATTGATCCGGGGATAAAACAGGATATTCACTTGGCAATTGTGATACTCCAAATAAGGTACTAAAACTAATTGTAGGCTTCCTGTTCCTGCCATGTTTTGTTGTAATCATTATTATACCATTAGATGCCCTCGAACCATAAATAGCAGTTGAAGCCGCATCTTTTAAAATGGTAAATGATTCAATATCATTCGGATTAATTAGGCTTAAAGGGCTTGCGGCTCCTGCAATGCCATTGTCGCTTAGCGGAACTCCATCAACTATTATTAGTGGATCATTACTCGCATTCAAAGAAGTACCACCACGAATTCTTATAACACTGCCAGAACCTGGCGCCCCGCCATTTGAAGTTATAGAAACACCTGAAACTTTGCCTGCAATTAATTGTTCAGGAGTTGTAATTGTACCTTGCTGAAAATCTTTTTCATTAACTGTAGCAACAGATCCTGTTGCATCTCTTCTTCGTACAGAACCATATCCTATAACTACCACGTCATTTAAGGATCCGGTTGTAGCTCTTAGGGTTGCTGAGACATTTCCATTACCAACAGATACTTCCCGGCTGCCATAGCCTACATAGGATATTTGAAGTGTCGCAGCTGAAGATGGTGCGTTTATTTTAAAAGTACCATCAGTTGCCGTTTGGGTTCCTATCGTTGTTCCTTTTACTACAACAGATACTCCCGCTAACGGTGCTCCGCTGGTATCAGTTATTTTTCCTGTTATTAATCTGGTTTGTGCTAAAACAGAAAAACTCATAAGCAATCCAAAACAAAAAAATAAAAACAGTGGCTTTAGTTTCATAATGCAATGTTTATATAATTGATCCGAAAGTTCGTTTACCAAATCCTTATTAACAAATATGTTGAAAATCTAAATTGGCAAGAGAAGATTACTCCCATCAGCAAACAACTAATTCGTTAAATATCAAATGCAAAAATGTGTAAAAATTACACACCTGCAAAATAAATTTAACAAGTCAATAAAATAGTAGAATGTGCTGCACCTTATTTTAAAATCTAAGATAGAGCCGTTACTTCATGCTAAAGCCATAGTAACGCCTGGGTAAAGCCGTAGTAAAGCCGACCGAAGCCGACTTATCCACATGCTGGTTAAAGAGAGAGTTAGTTAAAATCAATACCAACCCATTTGCGCTTGCTGCGCTCGTACTTCTGAAAATTAAATTGATAAAGCCGGCCCGGGCGATGCGGCACATCGTCTTCGTATTCGCCGGTATCTTCAAGGAAATCCATAGAGAAGAATTTTTTCCTAAAGTTGCGGCGATCAAGCTTGATATTTAAAATCACTTCATATAAATTTTGGAGTTCACGAAGTGAAAATTTTTCGGGCAATAAATTAAATCCCAAGGGATGTTCCTGAATCCTTTTTTGCAACCATTGATAGCAGGTATCTATAATTGATTTATGATCAAAGGCAAGGTTCTGCACCTCGCGCACATTATGCCAGCGAAGTTCATTCGCTGCAATTTTTATTTGATGATGTTCTATATTTAATAAGGAACAATAGGCAATAGTTATCACTCTGCCACCTGGATGCCTGTTTGGATCACTAAAAACTTTTACTTGCTCAAGATATACATCATCCATGCCGGTTCTTTCGCGCAGTACGCGATAAGCTGCGTCATCTGTTTCTTCATTATCAGCAGCAAAATCACCCAAAAGAGAAAGCTTATCCTTAAATATTTCAAGATCACTTTTTATGAGCAGCACTTTAAGTTCATTCTCATCAAAACCAAAAATAACACAATCAACAGTGATGGGTACGCGCGGATAAGATGCTACAAGTTTACAAACATCTTCTATTATTCCGCCACTGTTTTTTCGCAAAGCTGAAATGGCAGCAGGTTCGTTTCTCATATGCAAAATCGATAAAAAATATTTTAAGGCATACAAAGATATTAAGTAAAATTTCGTATTTATTTGGATTATTTTTTCTAATCCTTCTTCTGTGTTATTATTTTTATCACCTAATTTATACAAATGTATTCTTCGGAAGAAATTAAAAAGATACAATTACTCACCACAAATTTTTTTACAAAAGAAAAAATAAATAGAAATGAAATTGAAAGCTTAAGAGATATTTTGCGCTTTCATGAGTATCGTTATTATGTTTTGGATAACCCGCTTGTTTCCGATTTTGAGTATGATAAATTATACAAGCAACTCGAAAATTTTGAAAAAGACAATCCTCATTTAATTACGCCGGATTCACCTACACAGCGTATAGGCAAAGGGTTAACGAAAGATTTCCCAACCGTGCAGCATCTCGTACCAATGCTATCTTTAGAAAATTCTTATAATGCAGATGATCTAATTGATTGGGAACGAAAAGCCAAAGAATTAACAGGATTAAATAAAATAGAATATTGTGTAGAACCAAAGTTTGATGGTGCGAGTATTTCATTAATTTATGAAAATGATTTACTCATTCGTGGCGCCACGCGTGGCGATGGAATTGAGGGTGATGAAATAACAACTAACATAAAACAAATCCGCTCAATCCCTTTGTCAGCGCCATTTTCAAAATATAATATTCAATACATTGAAATACGCGGAGAGATTTTGATGAGCAAAAAGTCTTTCAAAAAATATAATGAAGCGTTGGAAGAGCAAGGCTTGCAGCCTCTTGCAAATCCAAGAAATGCAGCGAGTGGCAGTCTTCGCATTAAAGATCCAAAAGAAGTTTCTAAAAGAAATCTGGAAGCTTTTTTATACAATGTCAGTTATGCGACAACACAAAAAGAAAAACCAACTTCTTCTTTGTTAACACATTCATCACAGCTTGAAATGCTCTGGCAGTGCGGCTTTCGCTCGCCAAAAAATGAAATGAAAATTTTGAAAGGAATTGATGAAGTAATAAAACATGTGCATGATTTTGAAGAAATGCGTGATACGCTTCCTTATGAAATTGATGGGATGGTTGTAAAGGTGAATGATATTTCTCTTCAGGAAAAAATGGGCAGCACAACACATCATCCCAGATGGGCAATCGCTTTTAAATTCAAAGCAAGGCAAGCGACTACAAAGCTGCGTAGCGTTGAGTTCCAGGTTGGCAGAACTGGTGCTGTGACGCCTGTTGCAAAACTCGATCCCGTAGCAGTTGGCGGTGTTCGAATAAGCAGCATTTCTGTGCATAATGAAGAATATATCAGAGAAAAAGATTTGAAAATCGGAGATACTGTTTTAATCGAAAGAGCTGGCGATGTGATTCCGCAAATTGTAAAATCTTTGATAGAATTAAGAACCGGAGAAGAAACAAAAATTTCATTTCCAAAATATTGCCCGGTCTGCAAAAGTGAATTGGCGAAAGAAGAAGCAGAAGCTGTGTGGAGGTGCATAAACATTGAATGTCCGGCGCAGGTTGTTGAAAAAATAATTCATTTTGTAAGCAAAGATGCAATGGATATTCGCAGCTTTGGTGAAGCGAATGTGGGCAGATTTTATGAGCTCGGTTTATTAAAAGATATTCCGGGAATTTATACATTGGACTTTAATAAAATTGCTGGTCTGGAAGGCTTTAAACAAAAATCAATTGATAACTTAACAACTGCAATTGAGAATTCAAAACAACAACCCATTCATCGGTTGATTTATGGTTTGGGAATTCGTTTTGTTGGCGAAACAACTGCTAAAACCCTGGCAAAATCTACACATAATATTTTAGAATTAGAAAAAAAATCAGTCGAAGAATTGCAGCAAATGGAAGATGTAGGAATTAAAGTAGCACAAAGCATTTATAATTTTTTTCATAATGAAGAAAATATCAGAATGTTAAATCAATTACAGGAACTTGGATTGAACTTTCAAAACGAAATAAAAAATAATCACCCAGAAAAAAATATTTTTCATGAACAAACATTTTTATTTACAGGGACGTTAAATAAATTAAAACGAAGTGATGCAGAATCAATGGTAGAACGCCTTGGCGGCAAAATTGCGAGTGGCGTAAGTAGTAAATTAAATTATCTTATTGTTGGTGAAGATGCCGGCAGTAAATTGGAAAAAGCAAAAAAAATAACTACTATAAAAATTATTAGTGAAGATGATTTTTTAAAAATGGTGCAATAAATTTCAAAATATTAATCGGAGCAATTTTCACACAAACATCTTTTCTTTGCACAGCAATAAAAACTAAAAAAAAATTTATGAGTTATATAGCAGCAATTCATGCAAGACAAATTTTAGACAGTCGCGGCAACCCGACAATAGAAGTTGATTTGGAAACAGAAAATGGAATTTTAGGCCGCGCATCTGTACCAAGCGGCGCATCAACGGGAACACTTGAAGCAGTTGAGCTTCGCGATGGCGACAAAAAAATTTATGGTGGCAAAGGTGTTTTGAAAGCAGTTGAAAATGTAAATGCAATTATTGCCACTTCATTAGCCGGTTATGCAGTTTCGGACCAAGCAGGCATTGATAAAAAATTGATTGACCTTGATGGAACGGACAACAAAGAAAGGCTCGGTGCAAATGCTTTGCTTGCTGTGTCTATGGCTGCTGCAAAGGCTGCTGCCATTGAATCTGAGCTGCCTTTGTTTCGATATCTCGGCGGCGTGAATGCAACAGTTTTGCCGATGCCTTTAATGAATATTTTGAATGGTGGCGTGCATGCAGATAATAAAATTGATTACCAGGAATACATGATCGCGCCGGTTGGTGCAGCTAATTTCAGCGAAGCTTTGCGTTGGGGAGTTGAAGTTTTTCATCAATTAAAAACTGTCTTAAAAAAGAAAGGTTACAGCACCAATGTTGGTGATGAAGGTGGTTTTGCACCGGACATTCAAAGCAATGAAGAAGCAATAGAAACGGTGCTGGAAGCAATAACAGCCGCGGGTTACAAGGTTGGTGATGAAGTTGCTATTGCCTTAGATGCAGCGAGCAGTGAAATGTATTTTAATGATAATTATAAATTTTATAAAAGCACTGGCAAAATAATCAGCAGTGATGAAATGGTTGCTTACTGGACAGAATGGGTGAATAAATATCCTATAGTTTCTATTGAAGATGGCATGGCAGAACAAGATTGGGACGGCTGGAAAAAATTGACCGATGCTCTTGGAAATAGAGTGCAATTAGTAGGGGATGATCTTTTTGTAACCAATACAAAAATTTTACAAAGAGGAATTGATATTGGCGTTGCAAACAGCATTTTAATAAAAGTAAACCAGATCGGAACCGTTACAGAAACAATTAATGCAGTGCAACTTGCTCAAACAAATGGATATACAACAATTATGAGTCACCGAAGCGGCGAAACAGAAGATACAACTATTGCGGATCTTGCAGTGGCATTGAATTGCGGACAAATTAAAACAGGTTCTGCAAGCCGTACAGACAGGCTCGCGAAATATAATCAGTTAATCAGAATAGAAGAATTATTAGGCAAGTCTGCCATTTTTCCAAAAGGAAAATTGAAATTGAAAAATCGTGTTGTTATTTAAATTTTGTGTAATTTCATTTCATCTTCTTAAAATAATATTTAATGAAATTTCTTTCTCAAATATTTTCTTTTTTAAAAAATAAATATATCGTCGCATTCGCTGTCTTCACGTTTGTAATGTTATTTTTTGATCAGAATAATATTTTCATTCAAATAGACAGAAAGGCACAACTGAATGCTTTGCAGGAAAAAAAGAAATTTTATGAAGATGAGATAGCCAAAACGCAAATGGAACTTGCCAATTTGCAAAATAATCCTGCAGCAATTGAGAAGTATGCGCGCGAAAATTTTTACATGAAAAAGCCGAATGAAGATTTGTTTATAGTTGTTCCAGCAACAAATTCAACAAAATAATTTTTTATTATACAATAAAATAAAATCAGGCTCGTTTATATAATTGCTTCCTGCAAAAGCGAATCCATTTATAAATCCAGTGTCTTGTGGAGTGTAATAATTGTTCACTAAACAAGGTTTGCTATGCAAAATTTTACAAACGAAGAATTGATAAGCTACATTTATAACGAAATTAACGCCAACCGAAAAGCAGAACTTGAAAAAGAATTGCAAACGAATTGGGCTTTAAAAGAAAAACTTAGGGTTTTTACAGAAGCAAAAAATCGCATTTCAAAAATGCGTCTTTTTGCGCCAACAAAAAAAACCGTTGATTTGGTTTTGCAATATGCAAATAAATCTTCCGAAGTTCTCTCCCGCTAAAATACATTAAGGTTTATTTTCGTTTTGTTTTCATTTTAAGATGACGCAAAACGAACGTTACAACTTTGTAATTAATTTTTTTCAACATCATTTGCCCGATGCTGAAACAGAATTAATTTATGATAATCCTTTTCAATTGCTTGTTTCCGTGATTCTTTCGGCACAATGCACAGACAAGCGCGTGAATATAACAACGCCTGCTATCTTTCAAAAATATCCTGATGCATTTGCTTTATCCAAAGCAACTTTTGAAGAATTATTTCCTTTAATAAAAAGTATTTCTTACCCAAATAATAAAACCAGGCATTTAATCGCTATGGCAAAAATGCTTGTTGATGAATTTGATGGTAAAGTGCCAATGACGGTTGATGAATTAATAAAATTGCCGGGTGTTGGCAGAAAAACTGCAAACGTAATAACTTCTGTTATTGACCAACAACCAAATTTGGCAGTAGATACGCATGTATTCAGGGTTTCAGCGCGTATTGGTTTAACGGTAAATGCCAAAACAGTTTTGGAAACTGAGAAACAATTGGTGCGTCATCTGCCTCAAAATCTTATCTATAAAACACATCACTGGCTAATTTTACATGGCAGATATGTATGCGTAGCACGCAATCCTAAATGTGAAATCTGCGGCTTAAAAATTGCCTGCAAGTATTTTAATAAATATATAAAGAAAGAATTTTTACCCGAAGAGAAAAAGTGAAATGCTCTCAAATTATTGGATGAAAAGAATTGCATTTATAAGTTTTGTTTTGATTGCTTCGCAAGCGAAAACTTATACTCAATATTATTTTTATAATGATAAATATTATAACAATAATTTTTTAGTAGAAGTTGGACCTTCCCTTGGCGGTATGAACTGTTTTACTGATGTTGGCGGCAATTCTATTTTTCAAAATATGAATGTTTGCGGCGGTTTTTATGCAAGAGCAAATTTCAATAATGTTTTGGCAATAAGATTAGAATATACAATGGGCGAGGTTGATGCGGCAGACAGTCTCAACAAGAAAAAAAGCGTGCAGCTTCGCAATTTTAGCTTCCGAAGTAGTATTGATGAAGTTTCTTTAACAGCAGAATTTTATCCTTTATCTCTTATAGATTTTGCTTCGGGTCTGCCTCGCTTTTCACCGTATATCTTTGGTGGTATTGGATATTTTGCATTCAATCCTCAAACTTATTATAAAGGGTTTTGGATAAACTTGCAGCCGCTGCATACAGAAGGTGAGGGCTTTGCTGAATATCCTAACGTGCATAATTATAGCTTGTCTCAAATAAATATTCCCGCTGGCATAGGATTAAAATATGAGCTTTCTGCGATCTTCACTATTAGCGGAGAAATCGAATACCGTTTTCTTGAAACTGATTATTTAGACGATGTAAGTAAAAAATTTATTAATCCTTCACTGTTTAGCAAATATCTTTCACCAATAGATGCACAATTAGCGCAGGTATTATATAGCCGACGTTACGAAGTACAACCACGTTATATGCCAAACATCGGTTCTGCAAGAGCAAGCAATGATTATAATGATGCGTATTATTCATTCAATTTCAAACTTGGTATTAATATTAACAGGCAAAGAAGATAAAATAAGATAAGTATTTTTATAAGTACAATTTTTATAGATGAAACAATTTTTACAAATCATTCTTTTTTTTTGATTATCTCCGCCAAAGCAATTAACTGTAATGCCTTTCACGAGTGTAATAAATGGTTCAAAATAATCAAACAATTTAATTTTTCATTTTCTTCAAATCCTGTGATCCTGCTGATAGAATTTTATTAAAACAAACTTCTTCTCCGAACAATCGTAAATACAAGTCAAATCCATATTTTATATTCTTCCACATATTCAAAAAAATTCTTAAAACTATTTATAAATTTTCTTGAACTGCTTATAAACAGTGCGTTTCATAAGAATTTTATTCCCGTACAAAAGCATCTTTATATATTTATTTGCAGGAAAAAAGGTAACTTAGTAAAATCATTTAACAGAAAACATTAACCTGTATTTTATTTTATAAAAAATAATTTTATTTCTTTAGATTTCCGTGAAACACAATGCTGATTTGAGGTGTGAAAAAATTACTTTTCCTTATCCACAGTTTGTGCATATTTCCGAAAGGAAATTTTCAAAAGAGAAAGATAAGTTTGTCAACCGCTTAACAATTCGTTAATACTGCGGACGATTACTTTACCAAAAAAATTCTTCAAAATATGATGACAGAAACACCAACAGGGCTGCAGTTTCCACGCCGCTTTACAAAAGAAGGCATAAGTCCCTTCGATCAGTTTGAATATGATTACCGCACAAGCATCATTCGAAATCCGAATGGTGAAGTTGTGTTTGAAATGAATAATGTAGAAGTTCCAAAACAATGGAGCCAGATCGCTACAGATATTCTTGCACAAAAATATTTTCGTAAAGCCGGTGTGCCGCAAGCGAATGGTAGTTTGGGACGAGAAACATCTATAAAACAAGTAGCGCATAGAATGGCAAATTGCTGGCGAGCATGGGGAGAACGTTATAATTATTTTGCTTCGCAGAATAATGCACAAATATTTTATGAAGAGTTGGTTTATTCAATTTTAAACCAGGCTTGCGTTCCTAATTCTCCGCAATGGTTTAATACAGGATTGCACGAAAGTTACGGCATCACCGGAAAAGCGCAGGGACATTATTACGTTGATCAAACTGATGGTCAATTAAAAAAATCGTCCAATGCTTATGAAAGACCTCAGCCACATGCCTGCTTTATTTTAAGTGTGAGCGATGATTTGGTAAATGAAGGTGGCATTATGGATTTGTGGACACGCGAAGCGCGCATTTTTAAATATGGTTCAGGTGTTGGTACAAACTTCTCACACATTCGCGGAGAAGGGGAAAAACTCAGTGGTGGCGGCACATCCAGCGGTTTGATGAGCTTCTTAAAAATTGGAGATCGCGCAGCAGGTGCAATAAAAAGCGGCGGCACAACAAGACGGGCAGCGAAGATGGTTTGTCTTGATTTAGATCACCCTGAAATAATGAAATTCATTAACTGGAAAGTTGAAGAAGAAAAGAAAGTTGGTGCATTGATCGCTGCAGGATATGATTCAAGTTATGAAGGCGAAGCATACATGACTGTTGCCGGACAAAATTCAAACAACTCTGTTCGCATACCAAATTTGTTCTTCAAAACCTTGGAAGAAAATGGTGATTGGGAATTTAAAGCAAGAACCGATGGACGTGTGATGAAAAAAATTCCTGCGCGTGAAGTTTGGAATCAAATATCTTATGCAGCATGGCGTTGCGCGGATCCAGGAACACAATATGATACAACAATTAATGAATGGCATACTTGCCCAAAGGGTGGACGCATCAACGCTTCCAACCCTTGCAGCGAGTATATGTTTTTAGATAATACTGCGTGCAATCTTGCATCAGCCAACCTCATGAAATTTTTCGATACATCAAATAATACATTTGATGTTGAAGGCTTTGAATATACTTGCCGTTTGTGGACTGTTGTTTTAGAAATATCAGTTTTAATGGCGCAATTTCCTTCAAAAGAAGTAGCTCAACTTTCTTACGATTACAGAACCCTTGGTTTAGGTTTTGCAAATCTTGGGACGATGTTAATGGTTAGCGGCATTGCATACGACAGCGATGAAGCCCGCGGTATTGCTGGTTCTATCACTGCAATCATGACGGGAATTGCTTATAAAACTTCTGCGGAAATGGCTTCATTTCTGGGCACTTTTTTTAAGTATGAAGAGAATAAAGAAGACATGCTTCGCGTAATGCGCAATCATCGCGCAGCAGCTTATGATGCAGAAGAAAGCTATGTTGGCTTAGAAATAAAACCGGTTGGAATTAAAGACAAATATTGTCCTGCATATTTATTATCTGCTGCAACAAAAGCATGGAACGATGCTGTGCAAATGGGCGAATTGTATGGCTACAGAAATGCACAGACAACTGTTATTGCGCCAACAGGAACGATTGGTCTTGTAATGGATTGCGATACAACAGGAGTTGAACCTGATTTTGCTTTGGTGAAATTCAAGAAACTCAGTGGTGGCGGCTATTTCAAGATCATTAACCAATCTGTTCCACAGGCTTTGAAGAATTTAAATTACGATAAAAAACAAGCTGAAGCAATTGAAAAATATGCAGTAGGCGCCGCTTCATTTGAAGGTTCACCTTTCATCAACAATCAATCATTAAGTGAAAAAGGATTTATTTCAGAAGAAATAAAAAAGCTGAATGATGCTGCAAAATCTGCATTTGAAATTGGTTTCATTTTTAATCGCTTTACATTGGGTGAGGCATGCCTTGAAAGACTTGGTTTTACTGCTGAACAATATGCTGACTGGAATTTTGATCTGCTCGATTCTTTAGGTTTTACCGAAGAACAAATTGATGCAGCCAACGATTATGTATGCGGCACAATGACTCTGGAAGGCGCGCCATTGCTGAAGTCTGAGCATTTGAAAGTTTTTGATTGCGCAAACAAATGCGGTAAAAAAGGCGAACGTTATATTCATGCACACGGCCATATTCGCATGATGGCAGCTTGCCAGCCATTCTTAAGCGGAGCGATTTCCAAAACAATTAATCTTCCGCATGAAGCAACTGTTGAAGAAATTTCTGATTGCTATTTAATGAGCTGGAAGCTTGGCTTAAAAGCAAATGCTTTGTATCGCGATGGCTCAAAATTATCACAACCATTAAGCAACAAATCAGACAAAAAGAAAAAAATAACTCAAGCAAATAAAAAAGAAGAAGCAAAGGAAGAACCGCAATTAATTGCCGAATCAAATATCGTTGACATGAGCAAACTCACTGTTGACGAGCTTTTGGAAGAAGTGCAAAAGCGCATGCAGGAAAGCAGTGACACAACTTTTAAAAGACAATTATCAAGAATTGTTGAGCGAAAAAAATTGCCTGCAAAACGTCGCGGCTTTACACAAAAGGCAAAAATAAATGGACAGGTTTTATTTTTAAGAACGGGCGAATACCAGGATGGAACACTTGGCGAAATATTTATTGATCTTGCAAAAGAAGGCTCAACATTGCGCAGCCTGATTAATTGTTTCGCCATTGCAGTTTCTGTCGGCTTGCAATATGGCGTGCCTCTTGAAGAATTTGTTGAAAAATTTGTGTTCACAAAATTCGAACCTGCAGGCATGGTTGATCATCCAAACATCAAAACAACCACATCACTTGTTGACTTTGTTTTCCGCGCGTTGGCTTATGAATATTTGCAAAGAAATGATCTTGTGCATGTGTTGGATAAGGAAGAAGTTGTAAATTTTATCGAAGAAGAAAGCAATGAAAAACCTGCATTAAGCAATGTTCGCGTTACTTCAAATATTTCTGCAAATCCTTCAAATACATCACAGCATAAAATACAAAAAACTGTTTCCGTAAAAACAGAAGCAAGCCTCGACGCAGTAAATGCAGCGGCAAAAAGTATGCAGAGCGATGCACCATCCTGCAATACTTGCGGACACATAACTGTTCGAAGCGGCACCTGCTACAAATGTCTGAATTGCGGGAACAGCATGGGTTGCAGCTAATTTCAAACTCAATTATTTCAAACCATCACATTTAATATGCGATGGTTTTTTATTTTGGTGACGAGCTAAGAACAAGCATTAAACTTTGCTTGCGACGCTCCGTTCGTGTTTCTCTTATCTATTAAACTTTAGTTTCAATTTTACATGCGTATTTCATAATGCTAACTTCTTACTTTTGATTTTTACTTTTTACTTTTCAATGCACATCACTTTACAAAATGCAGGCAAACGCTTCAACAGAGATTGGATCTTTCGCAATTTCAATTATACTTTTTTAACAGGAAATTCTTATACAATCATTGGTCCAAACGGAAGCGGCAAAAGCACTTTGCTTCAAGTAATCGCTGGTGCTATCAACTTAAACGAAGGCAAGATCGAATTCAAGTCCATTGACCATGGTCCATCGTCCATTGTCAATTTAGAAAATATTTACCAATATATTTCTCTTTGCGCACCATCTGTTGAGGTGATTGAAGAAATGACTGCGAAAGAATTTTTATCTTTTCATCAAAACTTCAAACCATTCCTTCCAAACATAACAATCGCTGAAATACTTGCCAACATTGAGTTACAGACTTCATCAGAAAAACAGATAAGATATTTCAGCAGCGGAATGAAGCAGAGGATAAAACTTGCACAGGCAATTTTTTCAGACACACCAATTTTATTATTGGATGAACCTTGCACCAATCTGGATGAAGATGGTTTTGTTTTGTATCATCAATTAATTGAAAAATATTGCAACGAAAAATTAATCATAATTGCAAGTAATGATGTGCTTGAATATGATTTTTGTAAAGAGAAAATTTTGATGAGTGATTATAAAAAATAATCACAGAACGTCTTTTAATTTATTTACCACAATATCAACTTCTTCCTTTGTATTGTATTTGGAAAAAGAAAAACGCACGGTAACTTTATTTGAATCATTATTAATCGCGCGGATAACATGGCTGCTTTGCTCAATGCCGCTCGTGCACGCAGAGCCGCCGCTGGCGCAGATATTATTGATATCTAGATTAAATAAAAGCAATTCATTTTTTTCTGTCTTAGGAAAACTTACACTCAAAACCGTGTATAAACTTTTACCTTTCGGATCACCATTAAAAGAAATATTTTGTATATTTTTTTTCAATTGCTCCAGCATGTACATTTTTAATTCCTGAATGTATTCACTGTCTTTTTTATAATTCGCAGTTGCTATTTCCAATGCTTTTGCAAACCCAACAATTCCATAAACATTTTCAGTGCCCGCGCGCATATTTCTCTCTTGTGAACCGCCATTAATAAACGGTTTGATCTTTATATTTTCATTGATATATAAAATGCCAACACCTTTTGGGCCATGAAATTTATGGCTTGCTCCTGTTATGAAATGCACGGGCATATTTCTCAGATCAAAAGGGAAATGCCCAACTGTTTGCACAGTATCACTATGAAAAATGGCGTTGTATTTTTCGCAAAGATTACCGACAGCATAAATATCCAGCATGTGGCCAGTTTCATTATTTGCATGCATTAAAGTAATCAAAGTTTTCTCTTCACTTTCTGAAAGAAGTTGTTCTAAATCGTTTAAATCAATATGACCATCAGGAAGCAATTTTACATAACTCAATCTTACCTTTTCATTACAATTTAAATGCTTTACTGTATGCAATGTCGCGTGATGTTCTATCTCTGAGCTGATAATATGTTTACAACCTAAATCATTTATTGAAGCGTTTATAGCAGTGTTACTACTCTCCGTTCCGCCACTGGTAAAAAAAATTTCTGCTGGATGTGCATTCAAAACCTTTGCAACACTTTTACGTGCAAGCTCAATAGCCATGCGGGTTTCGCGACCGTAACTATATATGGAAGAAGGATTCCCAAAGTGTGTAGTAAGATAAGGCATCATAGCATCAAGCACTTCCTTATCCAGGCAAGTTGTGGCTGCGTTATCAAAATAAATTCGGTTCATAAAGAAAAACAAACAGTAAAATTAAGATAACAATTTGCTTTACATACATTCTTTTATATCCTGCATAATACGCTTTGCAATGTTTGCTGCAGTAGTTTCAAAATTGCTTTCTGCATAAATACGAATGATGTTTTCAGTATTACTTGTACGCAGATGAACCCAATCATTTTCAAACTCTATTTTTAATCCATCTTCCGTATTAAGGGGATGATTCTTGTATTTCTTTTTGATGAAATCGAATATTTTTTTTATATCGAACCCATTGCTTAATTCAATTTTATTTTTACTGATGAAATAGTCAGGATATAAGCTGCGCAACTGTTTCACTGTTTTTTTTGTTTGTGCCAGGTAACTTAAAAACAAAGCAATGCCAACAAGCGCATCTCTTCCATAATGCAAATCAGGAAGAATAATGCCGCCATTTCCTTCGCCGCCAATTACAGCATTTACAGCCTTCATTTTATTTACAACATTCACTTCACCTACGGCACTTGAAAAATATTCGCCGCCATGTTTTAACGTGATATCTTTCAGCGCGCGTGTTGATGAAAGATTGCTTACGGTATTTCCTTTTTTATGTTGTAAAATAAAATCTGCAACAGCAACGACTGTATATTCTTCACCAAACAAAGAACCATCTTCGCAAACAAAACAAAGCCTGTCAACATCGGGATCAACCGCAATTCCAATATCTGCATTGTTTTTATTTACAGCATTGCAAAGCCCTGAAAGGTGCTGTGGCAAAGGCTCCGGGTTATGCGCAAAATTCCCCGTGATCTCCTCATTCAACATAATTATATCTACATCTTTTACGCCAAGTGCTTTCAACAACGCAGGAACGGCAATGGAACCAACGCTGTTAATTGCATCAATAACTATTTTAAATTTTCTTTTTTTTATGGATGCAATATCAACAAGCTCATAATTCAAAATCGCTTCAATATGTTTACTCAATGCATGCTCATTCTTAATGTACGCGCCAAGTTTATCAACTGTTGCAAAACTAAATTCCTCATGATCAGCAATTGATAAAATATTTATTCCATCTTCTGCACTTATAAATTCTCCCTTATTATTCAGCAATTTCAATGCATTCCATTCTTTTGGATTATGACTTGCAGTAATAATTATTCCGCCTGCAGCCTTCTCAAACTCAACCATCATTTCAACAGTCGGTGTAGTAGCCAAACCAATATCTATCACATCAAGACCTGCAGCATTCAACGTATCAACAACAATACTTTGCACCATTTCGCCGCTTATTCTTCCATCGCGACCAACAATAACTTTTTTATTTTTTGATCGCTGTAATGCCCATGCAGCAAAGGCTGCAGTGAATTTAACTATATCAAGTGGGCTTAAACTTTGGCCTGCTTTTCCACCAATCGTGCCTCGTATTCCTGAAATGCTTTTTATAAGCGCCATCAAAAAAAAAATTTACTTGGGCAGCAAACTTAGTCTAAAAAAAAATGGCGAAAAATAGCTGTTCATAAATAATAACTGCATTTTTATCGATTCAATAAACTTTGTTCTTATGAGATATATTTTGAGTTAAGTTTGAAATTGAAATTTAAAAAGATGCCTGCGAAAGATTGGTTTAGAGAGTGGTTCAATTCATCGCATTATCATTTGCTTTATCAAAACAGAAATGAAAAAGAAGCGCAGGATTTTATCAAACTGCTTATCAATCATTTGCAACCGCAAGAAAATGCACGCATGCTTGATGCAGCATGCGGCAAAGGAAGGCACGCAAAATGCCTGGCAGATCTGGGTTTTGATGTTGTTGGATATGATCTCGCAGAAGACTCCATTGCATTTGCAAAACGTTTTGAAAATGATCATCTGCAGTTTTTTGTACATGATATGCGCAGTATTTTTTGGATAAATTATTTTGATTTTGCCTTTAATTTTTTTACAAGCCTTGGCTACTTCAGAACAAGAAGAGAAGATGACGATGCAATGCGAAGCCTGGCTCAGAGCCTTAACAGTAAAGGTATTTTAGTAATTGATTACCTGAATGTGCATTATGTTGAAGATAATTTTGTGAAAACAGAAACTAAAATAATTGAAGGCACAAAATTTCATCTTACAAGATGGCATGATGAAACTCATTTTTATAAACAAATACAAATGGAAGATGAGCAACATGCGCTTAAGCATATTGCAACAGAAAAAGTTTCAAAATTTTCTTTGGGAGATTTTACTGAAATGCTTGCCTATCAAAACATGCAGGTTCGGGAAGTTTTTGGCAGTTATGAACTGGGGAAATATGACAGAAGAAAATCTCCAAGAATGATAATCATTGCAAAGAAAAATTTACACTGATCATTTTGTTTTCTTCTTATTATTCAGAATCATGTAGCGCGATGTTTCATAAAATGCATCAGTAATAAAACGATATTCTTTGCGTAGCGAATCATTTAAAACAGTGTTATCATTATTTACTGTGCTGCTTATTTTTTCCGGCCCGCTGTTATCAATTCCATAACTGTAATAAAAATTATCATGCACAATTCCCACACGTTTTTCATCAGGATCAACAATAAAAATTGTGTTATGCTTTTCAGAGTCATCTGCAAGATTTTTAGGATCTAACAGATCTCTGCCCAGAGTTGTATTGGTATGATTAACCTTGCAAATGCCCGCTACTGTTGCCATAATATCAATTTGTGAAGCAGGAAAAGAATATTCTTTATGCTGCAAGATTGCGGGTGAATAAAATAATAAAGGCACATGTTCTGAAGTCAATTCATCAGACCAAGCCTGCGTAAACATTTTGCCTGCATCTCCACGAATTCCATGATCGCCGACGAAAACAAAGACTGTATTCTTGAAATAATTTTCTTTTCGCGCAGCTTCAATAAATTTTTGATAACAAAAATCAGTATATCGAAAAGCATTGTATTCATTGTTATTATCAAAGCCGTATTTCTTTAGCGTGTCTTTTGAAACAGTCAACACTTTAAACTCATTTTTATCTTCATCAGGAATAGTGTAAGGACGATGATTATCGGATGTTTGAACTATTGCGATAAATGGTTTTGTTTGCGCAGCAAAGACTTTGTTTGCACCAAGAAAAAGATTTTTATCACTCACACCCCAAACATCAATTTTGGGTGCATGATAATCATCCTGCTCATAAATTTGTATGCCTTTGATATTATTCGTTAGCACACCTTTAATGTTTGCCCAGCTTGTACTTCCGCCAATGAAATACATTTTATCGTATCCTGCAAAATCATTCATGATACAATGCTGGTCAACTGCTGCTGGATTGCGGCTTGATGTGTTAATGAAATCAACATCAGGAATGCCCGTAACAACTGCCCAAACTCCGCGCGGAGTGCCGTAAGCAGGCGTAAAACAACGATTAAAAAAAACTCCATTTTGGCAAAGGCTATTGAAGAAAGGCGTTGTGTTTAAAGGATTGCCGTACATGGAACTTTTGTAAGCGCTGAAAGATTCACAAATAACCACAACAACATTTGGACGCATGCCTGCAGAATCAGGATAAGAATAATTTCGTGTGAAATTAAGCGTTGCAGTATCGGGCTTATCAACACCCAAATAATTGCTCATAAAAGGATAGGCTTTTTTTACAGCCTGGATATTATAAGATGCTCCGCGAAATTGCAACGAACTAAAAAAAGATTGAAAGGGATTTAAAGAAACATTGGCTGCATAATCATTTTCAAAACGAAATGCATCACTCCATCTTAAAGGATATTGATTGAACTGACCAAAGATGCAAAACGCTAATAACAAAAAGAAAATAATACCCCAGGAAATGCGGCTTGCCTTTGTTGCTTTCTTTGGTTTGGATAAAATAATATTATACAAAAAAGTAACAAGCGTTATCAAAGCAGCAATGCTTACTATCAATCCAATGATCATCCAGATCACCGGATAATTTTGCCACATTAATTCGAAAGAAGATTTTGTATCCTGCAGCAGGTTAAGCAAATTGCCGCGCATGCGCTCTGATAGATAACTGTAGTTTGCAAAATCAACTGCATAAAATATTGAAAATATTATTATCAAAATCGTCCAGATAGTAAACGCAACTCTTCTGCCTGCTTTGGTATCAAAAGGATGCAAAGGCTTAATCGTTCCTAATAAAAAAAGCAACAAGCACGCAATGGAAACATCTCTGAGATCGTAACGGAAGCCAAGAAAAAAAACGGCAGGAAAAGGAATGTGCTCTGTTGAAGGTGCCTTAAAAAAAAGTACCAGCACCAGGCGCAGCAACGTCATTATTAATAAAAAAATAATTCCGGCAAGCAGCAGCCATTGAATATACCTGGGAACTTTTAATCTTTGCATCGTTATTCAAAGTTAAGGATGCAGCGCATATTGACTATATCTTTATCACATGGTTTTTACTATGATAGCCACATCTTTTTTTAGCACATTGATTCATACGCTTGATAATTGGGACCATTGGCTTTTCTTTAAAATAAATCATGAATGGACAAACAGTTTTCTTGATAATACTTTTCCATGGTGGAGAGATGCTGAAACATGGGCTCCTTTTTACTTATTTCTTCTTGTGTTTATGTTGATGAATTTTGGAAAAAAATCATGGATTTGGATAATTGCTTTACTGATTACAGTAACACTTACAGATCAAACGAGCAGCACTTTATTTAAATTCTGGTTCAACAGAGTTCGTCCCTGCAATGATCCGTTTATGATTCAATATTCGCGACTGTTGTTAAGCCATTGCCCTACAAGCCCAAGCTTTACTTCTTCTCATGCCACCAATCATTTTGGGGCAGCAGTATTTATGTATCAAACCTTAAAAAAATACTTTAAAAATTGGGGTTACCTGCTTTTTTTCTGGGCTGCAACTATCAGTTACGGACAGGTTTATGTTGGCGTGCATTATCCCGGAGATATAATTGGCGGCGCAATACTTGGCAGTCTTATTGGACTAACAACTTCAACTATTTATAAAAGAAAATTTGGGATACCGGAATTGAAATTGGAAAATAGTTTTTAAAGAATCCACTGCTTTTTACAAATGCAATATTCCTTCCCCAATATCAAAAAAAATATTTTATACATCTTACTCCTGCTTGCAGTGCTGGTTAATTTCAGTGGTTTATTCAGCACTATTCTTGGCACAGATGGAACCTTGTATGCATGCATTGCAAAAACGATGGCGAAGAATAATGATTTTATTAATTTATATAATGAAGGAAAAGATTGGCTCGATAAACCGCACTTTCCATTTTGGATAACTGCTATCTCTTTCAAGCTGTTTGGTTTTACAAATGTTGCTTACAAGTTACCGGGCATTTTGTTTATGATGATGGGTGCTTGCTACACTTATCTTCTTGCCAAAAAATTATACAATAAACAAATTGCTTTGTGGTCTGCAATCATTCTGCTTACTGCAGAACATATTGTGATTTCAAACAACGATGTGCGTGCTGAACCATATTTAACAGGATTTATTATTGCCGCAATTTTTCATTTTTATTCTTCTTATACTAATAAAAAATTTATTCATCTTTTGTTTGCATCCGCTTTTACTGCGTGTGCGATAATGACAAAAGGCTTGTTTGCAGTGATACCAATTGGCGGCGCGATTGCCGGAGAATTGATCATAACAAAAAATTGGAAAGAATTATTTAATGCAAGATGGCTTGTTGCAATGTTACTCACGCTGCTCTTCATCTCGCCGGAATTGTATGCGCTGTATATGCAATTTGATATGCATCCCGAAAAAATAATTTACGGAGAAAAAGGATTTTCAGGATTAAAGTTTTTTTTCTGGGACAGCCAATTCGGAAGATTTTTAAATACAGGACCAATAAAAGGTAAGGGCGATATTTTCTTTTTCTTTCACACTTTACTTTGGGCTTTTTTGCCGTGGAGTGTATTGCTTTACGCGGCTTTCTTTTATTTTTTCAAAACTAAAGCACGAGCAGCAAAAAATAATTCCTGGTTATGTGCTTGCGGAAGCCTGCTTACGTTTCTTGTGTTTTCTGTTTCAAAGTTTCAGCTGCCTTATTATCTCAATATTGTGTTTCCAATGTTTGCAATTATTGCTGCGCAATATTTATTTTCTCTGCAACAGGCAAAAACGATTCGCGCTATCTCCATCATACAAAACACTATTGCAGTTATTATTTTGTTATTGAGCTTTGGATTGATCTTGTTTTTTCAGCCAACATTTTCTTTCATTCAAATCATTTTATTTGCCATAATATTTTTCTCACTTCTTTCAATTCTTTTTTTAAAAACATCTTTCAGTAAAATAAAAATTCTATGTGTGTCTGTGCTTGCTTCTGTTTTTGCAAACCTCTTAATGAATGTGATAATTTATCCTGAGCTCTATAAATATCAATCAGGAAGCGAGGCTGCGTTTTGGATAAATAAAAACTTTGCTGCGCTGCCTGTTCTTCGCATGGAAGGCATGGTTGATTATGCGCTGGAATTTTACCTGAAGCAACCGCTTGATTCTTTAGATACTGCATGGAATAAAAAACCCCCAACGCCTTTTTTATTAGTTGCAAATGATGATGAAGTAAAAAAGTTTCAGGAAGAAGGGCGTAATATAAAAGTGTTGCAAACCTTTGATGATTATCACATAAGTATGCTCACCGGTAAATTCATCAATAAAAAAACACGCGCCACAACAACGCAAAAGAATGATGTTGCCATTTGTTATTGATCGCCTGTTAGTTTTTAAAATAAATCTGTTAACAAAAAAATTGTTCTAAGGATGATAGGTTGGTATAGTCTTTGCCCTCTCCGCACGACAATTAAAAATGTGTCTATCACATTTTGATGTACCCTTTCTTCTAAAACTTATAATAATTAACATTGAAGTACCTTTTCATCATGGTGCTGCTTGCGGTTTCGTGCACGCAGGAAGTAGCATCTCCAAACCCGCAAACTGCTTCTGCACCACAAGAAACTTTATTAACTTCTTCCAGGCCTGATTCTCAAAATTTAGTGGGCAACCAGTTATTAATTTCTGTGCCCACAGGAACGTCTCCTTCTACGGCGCAGGCACTTTTATATTTACCCAACAGTTATTACGATAGCGATGTTACTGCGCGGTTTCCAATAATTATTGAGTTGCCGGGCATCGGGCAGCAAAGCAGTAATATAAACGATATGCTTACGACAGGTTTATGTCAGCGCATTGCCGAAGGCTTGCATCCTGCAGCAATAAATCCGGTTGATGGCAAAAAATATAAGTTCATTGTGTTTAGTCCGCAGGGACCATCCGGAAGCTGGGGCTGGCAGGAATCGCAAATTATGAATCACATGCTTCCAACATTATTAAAAACATATCGCATTGATACAAGCAGAATTTATGTATCAGGTTTTTCTGCCGGCGGATGGGGCGCGGTAACTTTTATGGATGATGACAGCAATGTGGTAAAAAAGATTGCCGCTATCTGCCCGATTGCGCCTGCAAGCCTGGATAATGAGCCCGATATAAAATGGGCTGCTACTTATGGTCTGGCCACATGGAATATTGTAGGAAGTCTCGACGCTTTTTTACCTAATTCGCAGACAATTACAGATGATATAAATAATAACAATCCTATTATTCCCGCTAAGCTTACCGTGATACCGAATATTGGACACTCGTCGTGGGACCAGGCCTATGATCCTGCTTGGTATGATCCCGCAGATCCAAAAAAATTAAACCTGTATCAATGGTTTCTGCAATACCAAAGAAATGTGTTGAAGAAGAAGAAGTGATGAGGCGGTTACTTATTTTTCTGCAAGACCTTCCTTTCTCCATTGCACAAAAACCTGGATGGTAGAATCTGCAAGCTTTGGATGTCTTGCCGGCATAAACCCATCATCACCCGGATCTCTTTGAATGCGAGAAATGATATCATCAATATCGCCGCTAACAGCAGCATAGGTATTAAGCGGCTTTTTAGACCCCTTCGGAGGAAAATGACAGGGAGAACAATTGACACTAACAATTGCCTGTACGTTGCCAATGTAAGTGATAGATGGCGGGTTTGTCTTTGATTTGGCGGTACTGTTCTTTGTTGTTTTGCAAAATTGCAAACAGATAATTGACAGGAAAACGAGCAGGACAATGAATATTTTTTTCATAATTAATTGGGTTTGATAAAGCAGTGTAAAGATATTGTGTTTAGTAAAGTAAAGTTTTAATCTCCGGGCAATTTTCATCAGGCAAGAGATCAATATTTTAAGGCGGTCCATCTTCACCACCACTAAAGAATTTTATCGCAGCAATTATTTCTTCTTCGGATTTATCAAAGCTATCTGACATATAAATTTCATGCTCAATTAATGTTTCGCCATCCTCCTTATAATATTCAATTACTAAAATAAAGTTATCACTAATGCTTCCAGTAATTTCTTTTTGGGTGATATGAGCATCAAAAAAATTATCCCAATTCGTTATGAATGTTGAGTATTCATAAATTCCGTCTTTATTAATTTTAATAGCTACTTTTTGTAAGTTCAATCTATTTCTCCAATAAAATGCACTTGGAAGAGTTAAGCCAATAATACCCAAAATATATTCCACAATTCTACTTTCATTCCAGTTGACAGTTACCATACCAAAAACAAATAATAGGGAAAAAATAATGAGTAAGATCAAATCCATTTTACGGCTTTCCCTTACTGTAAAATCTTCGTTTTTATTTAATGTATTATTCTTCATCAATTTTATTGCATAACTGATCTGAAATTTGATCTAAATTATTGGTTGCTAAAAATAAATGAAATCTGATGCACTTGTTATTTTATTAAAATGCTTTGCAAAATTTAAAAATTGTATTCGTGAGATTTCCCGGCTGCGCGGGAATGACGTTCAAATTTTCTATTTACCTGCTCTCGGAACTCCGCGGGACATAAAAAGAGTTCATTCGGCTTCTCGCGGTACTCCGAGGGATATAAAAAGTGTCTATTTGCCTGCTCCCGGAACTCCGCGAGATATAAAAAGAGTTCATTCGCTTTCTCGCGGAACTGCGCGGGACATAAAAAGAGTTCATTCGGCTTCTCGCGGTACTCCGAGGGATATAAAAAGTGTCTATTTGCCTGCTCACGGAACTCCGCGGGATATAGAAAAGACTTTCAATTTTATTGCGGATTTACCAAAAATAAAAATTGTCTTTTTATAATTTAAAAAAGATACCTTTTGGGGAATTTAAAATTTTTTTTAACCCCTAAAACTTTTTTATCATGGCCAAAACATGGACTTTCTTAAATAATCCCTTTTTAAATGCTGCGCGAACCTACAAAAAAGCCATCAAAATCTCTGCATATACCAATGCGCAGTTGCAATCGCGGCAGGCAGATCCGTTTTTCGGGCCGCTGTTTAAGTATTACAACCCGCTAAACCAGGCGCTTGTTGATGCTTATGGCGATTGGAAAACGCAGGGCGGCACACAAAAAGGCGCTACACTTACATTCGATCAATTGCTTGCACTGCTTTCTCCCTCCAAGATCGGCTTGTGGGATTACCAGGTAATGGGCGTTTTCGCCAAAGGCACGCCGCAGTACGTGGCCATTTTCCCTAACGGGCACAAGCCTTTTCAGACAGGCGAAAAAAACCAGCGCGTGCTTGCAGTAAAGCAGCTTAGTAACGCACTTAACGGCATTGCGGCTCTCAATGCAACTTATGATGATGTTACTAAATTTTACAACCAGCTCTCGGATGCGCAAAATACAAAGCAGGGCAATATGGGCGGCACGGGCAGCGACAGCAAAGCCGTGGATGATGCAGTTGTTGCAGCGATGACCGGCTTGTACTATGTGCTGGGAAATTGCATTGCACAATTTGCCTCCGAGCCAACGCTGGCTGAACCGATATTTGACCTTGAAACCATCCGCGATCATGAGCAGGTAGTATTTACAGGCTCTCCCAAAGGTGGCGAAACGGAAGCGATAATGACACACACTTTTGCTGCGGCTGATGATATCAGTCTGCAGGATACGGGCAGCACCGGCATCTCATTTTATATGTCTGCCGGCCATGATGACGGACCTGCGGGAAACACTTTGATAACTCTCGCTGCAGGTGAAAACAGAAAAATAACGGCGAATGATTTTGGTAATATCACGCATCGGTTTATGCACGTGATAAATAATGATGCGCTGGCAGAAGGGCATTATAAAGTATCGCTGAATTAAAGATGTTTTTTTATGGTGAAAGATCTGCCTCGTAAAAAGGGCGGGTTTTTTTTGAAACAAAAAAGACTGCTTTAGGCAGCCTTTGTATTAGATAAGATGTGAATAAATCATCTTCTGCTTGCAAACCTGCTAAGCAATTTAAGTATTTGAATATACAGCCAAACCATTGTTACCAGCAATCCGAATGCGCCATACCATTCCATATATTTCGGTGCGCCCGTTGCTGCGCCTTGTTCTATTCTGTCAAAATCAAGAATTAAACTTAAAGCTGCAATTACTGCTACAAATAAATTGATGCCGAGACCTAAAGCGCTTGTATCATTCCAGCTCATAAAACCCATGTTCACATGAAACATGCTGAGCACCCAGTAAACCATGTAGAAAAGAAATATGCCGAATATAGCAGAGATCATTACCGATTTAAACTTCTGCGTTGCTTTGATAATGCGAAAATTATAGAGCAGGAACATCACGAGCCCAACGCCGAAAGTTAAGCCTACTGCCTGCACAACGATGCCGGGATATTTTGCGCTGAACTGGTCATTTACAATAGCTGATATTGCACCAAGTGCAAAACCTTCCAGGATGCCATAAGCGGGAGCAAGATAGCGTGCAGTTGTTGGCTTAAAAGAAACGATCAAACCTGTTACTAATCCGCCAATCAAGCCAACCCACAACAAGGTTGTCATTGATTGCACATTGCCGATATTATACAAATGCCAGGTGTACACTGCGCCGGCAATAACCATCAATAATAGAAAGCCAAACTTGTTGATGCTGCCGCGAACGGTCATTACGCCATCATCAGTTGTTTCTAAACTTCTGTTGAAGATCTTCTGAGATAATGTTGGATTTCCTGAATTAAAAAGTGCCATAAAATTTATTTTTTTGCGGTAATAAAATTACTAAGAAAATGTTTTGATGTTTGTTAATTATTGTGTTTTTAGCCTCGGATATTTATCAATTGTTTGCAACACATAATGCGGATTATTTTTCAGCGCCATAATAAATTTTGTAAGTGTATCTACACTTGCAGGCTGCGCAAACATTCTGTCGTGCGAAAGCAAAACAACATTATTGGCAGTGTGCGTGGTGTGGTTATCAAGTGCGTATTGTATCATCTGCATTATTTTATCTGTACTCTGCACAGGATGCTGCACGCCTTTGCCCTTGCTAAAATCCCATTCCACATCCCAACCGATAACATTATAACCGACACTATCAAGCAGCTTGCAAACAGGACGGCATTGTTTGGTTGAGAAAACTTCGCCCTGCCTTACCCATGCACTGTTTCCCGGCAGGCGGATGATTTTATATTTCACACCTAAAGTTTGCTGTGCTTTCAAAAAATCCTGCAAGGCAGAGTCAGGCTTATTGTAAAATAATTTGTATTTATCGCTGAAAGCGTGTGTGGTGCTATGATTGCAAAGCAACAATTGCGGATAAGAATCACGGATACTGTCAACAAAACTTTTGCGGTAATCATCCGTAACATGTGCGCCAACCATAAAGAAAGTTGCTTTCACGCCAAGCCTTTTACAAAGATCAAAAACATTTAAGGTGCCCGGAGGTTGCGGACCATCATCAAAGGTTAAATAAATATATTGCTTGGTCGGGTCTTGCTTTTCAGCAACAATACCATTGGTTTGGTTTGAAGTTGAGTCCTTCTTTGATACTACACTGTCGGCTGCATTTTTTTTGCTGCTGTGGCAGGAAGTTGTAGTAAAACTTATTCCTGCGAGAAGAATAACAATCAAACTGATTGCAATTTTCCCTTTCATTAAATATGTCATGGTAATTTTTAGATGTGCAAAGATATTAACTGAAATGCGTGGAGACAAATTGTATTATGAAAGAAAATAAAAAAAGCACGTTATATTTTTAAGCTGATGGCAGCACGATCTATTTATTTTTTGATATAATATCTCACATAATCTACCTGGTAAGTAAAAGGAAATTTACTATAATCAATAGTACCGCCGTTTTGACCAATTGCAAGGTTTAAAATCAAATACATAGGTTTGGTAAAAGGCTGCCATTGTTGATCCGTGAAATTTTGTTTTTGGTACTCTGCATACTTTATATTGTCGTAAAAATAACTGATCGAAATACTATCCCATTCAATTGCATAAACATGAAATTTTGACGAAAGTGTTGGAAAGTCTTTTGGGTTATATGCTGTCACCTGCGAAGTATCGCTGCTGGCATTATTGTTAATGGTATAAAGGCTTCCCAGCACATATTGCGGAAATTGCGCTAGCCATTCCATTATATCAATTTCGCCGCAGAAAGGCCAATGCACAGTGTCGCGGTTAATTCCCTCAAGCCAGAAAGCAGGCCATGCTCCGGAGCCCGTGGGCATTTTTATTCTGGCTTCTATTCTTCCATATAAAAAATTCATCTTACCATTTGTCGTAACACTTGCTGAAGTGATTGTATGCTGATTTGTACTGTCGTACAGCGCATTGATTTTTAGAAAGCCGCCGGCAACTTTGCTGTTGGCTTTTTTACCGGCAACATAAAACTGCGGTTCATCATTTCTCGTGAAACCCGTTTCATACGTCCATTTGTTAGAGTCCGGCAAGCCAGTGTAATTAAATTCATCGCTCCATATAAGCTTCCACGAAGAATCTTTGAATTGCTTTTTTTCAGTAGAAAATGATTTTGAGTTAGCATCAAAATCTTCTTTTGTACAGCAATAAAAAAGAAACAGTAAGCAGATAAACGGGAATAACTTCACAGAAACGGAGTATTTTTTTTAAAGATAAAAACTTATAAGCTCTTTACTGAAAATTTTGATAATTATAATTGTATTTTAAAGACAAGTCTATCACAGCTTTTATTAGTATTGTTCAACGATAAACAATTTTCGATATTTTTTCCTTTCATAACTTTACATACTTTTTTATAAAAATCAATAGGATATAAGATGAGTGCGAATGAAGTTTTATTGGAAGATGTGATCATTAAATTTGCAGGCGACAGCGGAGATGGCATGCAGCTTACAGGCTCACAGTTTACAAATAATACAGCCTTACTTGGAATTGACCTCGCAACATTTCCTGATTTTCCTGCGGAGATACGCGCGCCAATTGGCACTATGCCTGGCGTAAGCGGTTACCAGTTACGCTTTTCAAGTAAGCATATTTATACACCGGGGGATATGTGTGATGTATTGGTGGCAATGAATGCAGCGGCATTAAAAGTTAATTTAAAAAATATAAAGCCCGGCGGAAAGATCATTGCGAATATAGAAGGCTTTGATTCAAAAAATCTGCGGCTCGCAAATTATGCTGAAAGCATCAGCCCTTTGGAAGATGGAAGTTTAAATAATTTTGAAGTAATAAAAATTGATGTTACCAAACTTACGCGCGAAGCTTTAAAAGATTTTACTGATCTTGGAATGAAAGAAAAAGATCGCGCAAAAAATATGTTTGTGCTTGGCTTTTTATACTGGATGTATAATCGTAATCTCGACAACACTATTAATTTTCTCACAGAAAAATTCAGCAAAAAAGATTCAATTCTTCAGAGCAATATCAAAGTATTGCAGGCAGGTTATAATTATGGTGAAACAACAGAAACTTTTACCACAACTTATCGTGTTGAAAAAGCAAAACTTCCAGCAGGCAAATATAGAAATATCATGGGCAATCAAGCATTGAGTTATGGCTTGATCGCTGCTTCGCAAAAAAGTGGATTGCCATTATTCCTTGGCAGTTATCCAATTACACCGGCTTCAGATATTTTACATGAATTAAGTAAGTATAAAAATTTTGGTGTAAAAACTTTCCAGGCAGAAGATGAGATCGCAGCCATCACATCAGCCATTGGCGCAAGCTACGGCGGAAGCATTGGTGTAACAACAACTTCGGGTCCGGGCATGGCTTTAAAAGCCGAAGCAATGGGACTTGCGGTAATGCTCGAAATTCCTTTATTAATTATTGATGTGCAGCGCGGCGGACCATCAACGGGTTTGCCAACAAAAACAGAACAGAGTGATTTGTTACAAGCATATTATGGCAGAAATGGCGAGTGCCCTATGCCCGTCATTGCTGCATCTACGCCAAGCGATTGCTTTGATGCTGTATATGAAGCTGTGCGTATTGCAGTGCAACATATGACGCCCGTAATATTTTTAAGTGATGGATATATTGCAAATGGGGCAGAGCCGTGGAGGTTTCCGCAAAGCGAAGACTTGCCAAAAATTGAAGTAAAATTTAAAAGAGAATTTGCTGAAGGTGAGCACCAGTTTCAACCTTATTTGAGAGATGAAAAATTAGTTCGTCCATGGGTCATCCCTGGAGCGCGTGGACTTGAACATCGCATTGGGGGATTGGAAAAACAAAATATAACCGGCAACATCAGTTATGATCCGGATAATCATCAATTGATGGTAAAGATCAGGCAGGAAAAAGTTGATAAGATCGCACAATATATTCCTGAACAAAAATTAGACAGCGGTACAGAAAAAGGAAAAGTTTTGGTGATTGGCTGGGGCAGCACTTATGGAGCAATAAAAAGTGCAGTGATAGAATTACAAAATGAAGGGTATGCAGTAAGCCATGCGCATCTTCGTTATGTTCGTCCGTTTCCAAAAAATTTGGGAGATATCATAAAAAAATTTGAACAGATTTTTATTCCAGAAATAAACAATGGGCAATTAATAAAGATCATTCGTGATACTTATTTTGTTGATGCAAAAGGTTATCAAAAAATAATGGGCATACCAATAACAAAAACCGAATTGGTTGATGAAATCAAAACTTTGCTCGATCAATAATTTATCTCTTAATTGGCAATTACGATTTTAGTAACAGATTACTTTTTAAAATAAATATCAACCTCTCCACCCGGAGAAGCATTGTTGACAATGGTTGTGTTTTGCGGACCTTTCGTAAAGTCTTTAACTGCTTCCCATGTAATGGATGCTTCTGAGGTACCTTTTAATATTTCAATACCAGACATTTTCACATCCTTATCCGCAGGATAATCAGAATTTTTTGAAATGCTATATGCTTCAAGTGTTTCTGCAGACCACCACAATTGCGGTGCATTATCAATCTCAATATCCGTTGTTGGATAGCCAACAAAAGAAGAGGTATAACTATGCAATTTGCCTGCCGTTCCTATTTGTTGAATAATTCCCTGCAAAGCCGTTCCTGTGCTTACATTTACCAAAGCACCATAGAAAGCGGAACTGCCAACATACCAATTTGTAATTGCCCAATAGTTTCCGCCGCCCGCCGCCGATCCACCCCATTGCAAAACAGGCTGCAAAATATGAGACTTGGAAGTAAATCCGTCCTGCATGCCATTAAATAAAAAAACAGTTTGTCCGTCATTATTTTTTGGAGCTTTTGGAACAATCCAGTCTGTATTAAAATAAGTTACAGGACTATGTGTAGTTGTATCATTACTCCAATCTGCATAAGTGATCCAGCCGGATGGTTTTGGTTCGATATTATTTGGTTTGCCGAGATTGAGCGCATTATTAATTTCGACTTCACCAAAATCTTCGACCATTTTTCCGCTTGCATTTTCTATTTTTTTATAATGTCCATTCTCTATACTCACATGATAACCCTGTTCGATAAAATGCACTTTTGATTTTGGCATATAACCCGCCGGAGTAAGTACAGATTCTTCAGTTGCATTCGATAAAGATGCACTTTCGGCAGCAGGTGTGTTGCTTTGTTTTGCGCAGCCAATAAAAATAAATGTTGATAAAATACTAAGAGAAATAATTTTTGTAAAAGTTCTCATACAATCAGTTTTAATTATTATTAAAAAAGTTTTGGTTAATGATTTTAAAGTTTATTGTTTGATTGATGAAGATATTATTAAATTGAATTGAGTTGCCTTAAAATCTAAATAATATTTTTCACCTGAAACTTTCCAGTTCTTCGATCATTTTTTTACTGCCAATAAAAATTGGTGTGCGTTGATGCAACTCCGTTGGTTGAATCTCCAGAATCCGCTCTGAGCCATTGGTAGCAAGACCTCCGGCTACTTCTACAATAAATGCAAATGGATTACATTCATATTGCAATCTTAATTTTCCATTTCGATTATCAGCAGTTGTTGGATACATAAATATTCCGCCCTTAATTAAATTGCGATGCAGATCAGCAACCATACTTCCAAAATATCTCTGCGAATATGGTCCGCCATCTTCTTTTGTTTTTTTCTGACAAGCCGTAATATATTCTTTCACAAAATCCTCATACTGAAAAAAATTTCCATGATTAACAGAATAAATTTTTCCTGTTTGAGGGCATTTAATATCAGGATGACTCAAACAAAATTCTCCGATCGAAGGGTCAAGTGTAAAACCATTCACGCCTCTTCTTGTAGCATACACAAGCATTGTAGAAGAGCCGTAAACAATATAACCGGCAGCAACCTGCTTAATGCCAGACTGCAAAAAATCATTTTTATTACACGACTCGCCTTGTTTACTTATTCTTTTGTACACGCCGAAAATAGTGCCGATAGAAATATTTACATCAATATTATTACTGCCATCAACAGGATCAAACATCACAACATATTTGCTTTGATTACTTATTTCATCATCAAAAATTACAATGTCATCCATCTCTTCACTTGCTATGCCAGCGCAACTTATGCCGTGTTTCAACACGCCCATGAATTGATTATTTGCAAATACATCAAGCTTTTTCACATCTTCTCCCTGCACATTTGTAGTGCCGGCATCGCCAAGCAAATCTGCAAGTCCAGCTTTGTTTACTTCCACATTTACCCGCTTTGATGCAAGCCCGATATCGCGCAGCAAAGCACTTAATTCGCCTGTTGCATTTGGTATCGTTCTTAGTTGCTGAAGTGTAAATTCATCAAGCGTTAAAACTTTTCTGTTTACAATCATAAGGCAATCGTTTTATAAATCTATGTGCAAAGATGTTTGAATGTTTTTAAAAATTGTTGAATAGAATTACTAAACGTACAAGAGTGCGACGCAAGTGAAGTGTAATAGTAATTATGGCTTATGGCTCAAAATATTCTTTCATTTTTTCAAAAATAAATGGCTTTCAGAAAACTCCTTATCATTCCTTTTATCTTTGTTTTAATAAGTAAGAATAATATTAATTGATTTCAAAAGTTTGGTATGAAAGTTTTCAAATTTGGTGGTGCAAGTGTGAATAGTATTGACAGAATTAAAAATACGGCAGAGATAATCAGGCTCTATGAAGATGAAAAATTAGTTGTGATAATTTCTGCAATGGGCAAAACAACCAACGCTTTGGAAAAAGTAGCAGAAGCTTTTTTTACAGGTAAAAAGGAAGAAGCGTTGCAACTATTTGATGGAATAAAAAAGCAACATTTAACTACTGCAAAATATTTATTAATCACACACTTTAATAAATGCGCTGAGCAGTTATCATCATTTTTTACAGAAGTGGAATGGCTGCTCCACGACAAACCTGTGCGTGATTATGATTATTACTACGACCAAATTGTTTGCGTTGGAGAGTTGCTGAGCACATGTATTATAAGCCATTTTTTAAATGAAATAAAAATTAAAAATACCTGGATTGATGTACGTGATATTATCCGAACAGACAATAATTTTCGGGATGCAATTATAGATTGGAAAATAACGGAAGAGAAAATAAATGAGTGGCAACTTGAAATAAAAGAGCCGAACATTTTTATTACACAAGGCTTTATCGGCAGCACTGATGAAAATGAAAGTACTACCCTTGGCCGTGAAGGAAGCGACTTTACAGCAGCAATTTTTGCCAACCTTTTAAATGCCGAAAGCCAGACTATTTGGAAAGATGTAGAAGGGGTGATGAATGCTGATCCAAAACAATTTCCTGATGCGCAATTGATACGCGAACTAAGCTTTGATGAAGTGATAGAAATGGCATATTACGGTGCGCAGGTCATTCATCCAAAAACTATCAAACCCTTACAGAATAAGGGGATTCCGTTGCATGTTAAATGTTTTTTAGATCCTTCATTGCCCGGAACAATCATTTATAAAAAACAAATAAAGGCACTTCCGCCGATAGTAATTATAAAAGAAAAACAAGCATTACTGCATTTACGAAGTAAAGATTTTTCTTTTGTCGGTGAAAAACCAATGAGTGATTTATATAAAATCTTCGGTGAACTAAAAATAAAACCAAACCTTATTCAAACAGGCGCAATCAATGTACAAATTTGTTTGGATGATAAGTCTGATAAAATTGAGCAGCTTGCAATTGCTGCCAGCGAATTTTTTGATGTACAGGTAGAGAAAGATTTAAGCCTGCTAACTATCCGCCATTTTACATCTGAGTTATTAGAAAAATTTATTGCGGGTAAAACAATTTTATTAAGACAACAAACCAAAGAGACTCTACAATTATTGTATCATAATAATTAAAATAGCTTTTACAAAATAATATAATTCCCTTTTTTATCTACTGAAATAAGCGGCAGTTTTTTATGCTCTTCAAAATAATCGTACACCTTTTTTAAGTCTCCTGTAAACTGTTGCATTGAAGCATCATCCTTCGCAGTTTTATTAAAATAATCTATGCTTTTTTGATTGCTGTATCGCACCGGAAAAATATGTACGGGAATAAAATCCTGCCCATTATTTTTTGCATTTACTGCCAAAATATAGACTTCCTGAATTTGATCCATGATAGGAATGCAGCCGACTGTAACACAACTGCCATGAATATAAATACCGTTTCCGGGATTAAGTGAATCACTTAAAATTTTGTCTGATGCATTCGGGTAATTTATGCCAAGCGCAAAAGTATATTCATTATGCGGATCAAATTTGTTGATGTAATAAAATCCTTCAGGCACCTGGTAATCCCCTGCAAGCCGCTTGGGGCCTATACTTCCGGCAAGTGCGCAAATCCGGTATGTTTTGAATAATTTGAATTCATCATTATCATTATTCCTTACCCAAACCTCAAGCTGACTATCATACTTAAAAGAACGTATGTAAATTTCTTTTGGCGGCCAATCCAAACCTGCAGCAACAAATTGTTTTTGCAAAGTATCCTGCTTTAATTTTAAAGCAGTTGCAAAGCGTGCATTTGATTTTTGAACATCCAGAAAAGAGGACTGCGAAAATGAAAGATTTATAGTGAACACAAACGCGCTCAACAGGAAGAATTTCATCATGCAAAAAAATTAATGAGTTTGCAAAACTAAACGTTATGCTTTTGCAATTAGTGTACTTCTGAATTTTAAGATTTAAAAATTGCATAAAAAAGTTCCATTCATATTCTACAAATGAATGGAGCGTCGCAAGGAACGATGCCATGAAATGATGTCGGTGACTTACAAATTTCCTCTCATCTCCTGTTCACGCTCGATGCTTTCAAAAAGCGCTTTAAAATTTCCTTTGCCAAAACTCTTTGCACCCTTTCGCTGAATGATCTCAAAAAATAAAGTTGGCCTGTCTTCAACAGGTTTTGTAAAGATCTGCAATAGATAACCTTCATCATCTCTGTCAACCAAAATTCCTAAATCCTGCAAAGGCGAAAGGTCTTCATCAATATGACCAACGCGCTGCAAAAGATCTGCATAATAACTTTTAGGAATGGGCAAAAACTCCACGCCGCGATTGCGTAAATCTGTTACTGTTTTTACAATATCTTTTGTGGCAAGCGCAACATGCTGACAACCTTCGCCATCATAAAATTCTAAATATTCTTCTACCTGGCTTTTCTTTTTTCCTTCTGCGGGCTCGTTGATAGGAAACTTCACGAAACCATTGCCATTGCTCATTACTTTACTCATCAACGCAGAATATTCTGTGGAAATATCATTATCATCAAAAGATAAAATATTTCTGAAACCCATAACCTGCTCATAAAATTTTACCCATGGCTCCATTTGATTCCAGCCAACATTTCCAACACAATGATCAACATACTGCAAGCCTGTTTCCGCAGGATTATAAAATGGCATTTTCCATTCTCTAAAGCCCGGCATAAAAGCTCCCCGATAATTTTTTCTTTCAATAAAAAGATGCACAGTATCCCCATAAGTATGAATGCCGCTCATAACCACTTCACCAAATTCATCTTTCAAAATTTGCGGCTCCATAAAACTTCTGCCACCGCGTAAAGTAGTTTGATGCCAAGCATCCGCAGCGTCATCAACACGCAACGCAAGCATCTTTACACCATCACCATGTTTATAAATATGATCTGCAATTTCATTGTTTGCGCGCAACGGAGTTGTAAACAAAAACGTCAGTTTATTTTGCCTTATCACATAACTGACTTTATCTTTTATACCAGTCTCAGGTCCGCAGTAGGCAAGGCTTTGAAAGCCAAATGCAGTTTTATAAAAATGCGCAGCCTGCTTGGCATTACCTACATAAAACTCTACATAATCCGTTCCCTGCAAAGGCAAAAAATCAGTACTGTTTTCAACATCTTTTTTTTCAGCAATTAAAGTTTCCATTGAAAAATATTTTTAAAAAGTTTGTGATCCGAAGTTTAGAATAAGCAATTGAGCTTTACTTGCGTCGCACTCTTGTACGCTTTGTAATTCTACGCAGCTTTTGCCGAACGCATAGCCAGCGCTTCCATCAACAAAGAATAGTTGATGCGTTTGTCAATAAAAATTTTATGAGGATAATCAGGAAGCATATCGTTGGCACAAAGATATAAAATGTTGAATTGAACATCACTTATAATTCATACCTCATAACTCATAATTCAAAATTATCTTCGCAGCAATTTAATTTTTTATGAAAGTTGGCATCCTCGGCGGCGGACAATTAGGTCGAATGTTATTACAGGCGGCAGCGAATTATGTTGTTGAAACTTATGTGTTAGAAAATGATGAAAACTGCCCTGCTGCACATCTTTGTACACACTTTGTAAAAGGCAACATTAAAGATTTTGAAACGGTTTACAATTTCGGCAAAAGCCTTGATGCGCTCACGATTGAGATCGAAGCTGTAAATGTTGAAGCACTTGAAAAATTGGAAAGCGAAGGCGTAAAAATTTATCCAAAGTCTTCTGCAATAAAAATCATTAAAAACAAAATCACTCAAAAAAACTTTTATAAAAACAATACAATTCCTTCACCTGAATTCATCGTCACAAAAAATATTGCTGAACTAAAAAACAATCTTTCATTTCTTCCGGCTGTTCATAAGATCGGCGAAGGTGGCTATGATGGTAAAGGCGTGCAGATCTTAAAAACACAAAACGATTTTGACAAAGCTTTTGATGCTCCATCCGTTTTAGAAAAAATGGTGAACATCAAAAAAGAAATTGCAATTATTGTTGCGATGAATGATAAAAAAGAAACTGCAATTTATCCGCCATCAGAAATGATTTTTGATCCCCTTTTAAATTTGCTCGACTATCAATTAAGTCCTGCGATAATTCCTAAAAACGTTTTATGGAAAGCGGAAGCCATTGCAAGAAAAGTTGTGCAAAGCCTTGACAGCGCTGGATTATTTGCTATCGAATTATTTATTGATAACAATGATGATGTGTTTGTAAATGAAACTGCACCACGCGTTCACAACAGCGGTCATCATACAATAGAAGCAAATTATTGCAGTCAGTATGATATGCTTTGGCGCATCATTCTTAATTATCCTTTAGGAAATACAAAACCAATTTTACCCTCTTCAATTGTTAATTTATTAGGTGGCGAAAACTTTTTCGGCGAAGCAAAATATGAAGGTCTTGATGAGGTTTTAAAAATGGAAAATGCTTTTGTACATTTATACGGAAAAGCACAAACGAAGCCCGGAAGAAAAATGGGCCACGTAACTATTATGAGTAACGACTACTCAGATTTGACTTACAAAGCGAATAAAATAAAAAATACTTTAAAAGTTATTTCTTAAAACAAACGATAAAATATGTCAACTCCACTTGTCGGAATAATAATGGGTAGCGACAGTGATCTGATAGTTATGCGTGAAGCTGCAGATATTTTAAAAGAATTCGGTGTCGCCTTTGAATTGACAATTGTCAGTGCACATCGCACACCCAAAAGAATGCTGGAATACGCGTCCATAGCCAAGTCCAGAGGATTAAAGGTTATCATTGCAGGCGCCGGCGGCGCTGCGCATTTGCCCGGAATGGTTGCTGCAGTTACCACTTTGCCGGTTATTGGTGTGCCCATTAAATCTTCCAATTCTATTGATGGATGGGATTCTATTTTATCAATTTTGCAAATGCCAAACGGCGTTCCTGTTGCAACAGTTGCGTTGAATGCTGCAAAAAATGCAGGCATTCTTGCTGCACAAATTATTGGTGCAAGCGATGAAAATATTTCTAAAAAAATTCAGGATTATAAAGCTTCACTTGAAAATTCTGTGAAAGAAAAAATTGAAAAGTTAAGTGCAGATTGGCTGAATGAATTTGATAAATAATTTCTTTGAGAGATTTTTTTTGAACCGAGCTTTACATATCCATTGAACATCCGTTGCGTCGCACTCTTGTACGTTCGTCATTCTATTCAACATTTAAAATGCAAAATTCCTGCTCAAAAGTGAGAGAACTTTCAAGCAATTTTTTTACCAATTTATTTCCATACTTCGCATAAAAACCGCTCAGATTTTCTGCTCTTTCCTGCAAACTTTTATTCGGAAACAACTGCGATTTGAGTTTTTGAATTTGCCTTTGTTCGGCTTCAAACTTTTTTCTTTCCGCGCGAAGCATTTTCTTTTCCAATTCTGCAATTCGCTTCAAAGCCCGTGTTTGCAAGGCTTCCACGTGTTGCTGCAAAGTATTGTCAGCTTCTGCAGCAATTAATTTTATATGCTGATAAAATTCCTTCAGTTGGTCTTCATATTTATCAAGCAATAAATTTTTGTTTGAGTTTCTTGCAACAATTTCATTTATTAAACTCAATTCTTCTTTAAACAAATCATCTTCTTTCAATTCAAGTTTTTGAATTCTTTCTTTTTGTTTTTTATCAATCAGCAAAAAAGAATTTCTCAAAACAAGCACTGGATAAGGAACGTCAACAACTTCAAAAACTTTTTTTAATTCAAGCCAGTAAGCAAGCTCACCACCGCCGCCGATAAAAATAATATTTGGCAAAACTGTTTCCTGGAAAACGCCTCGCAGAATTACATTTCCGCTAAAACGTTCAGGATGTTCATCGAGTTCAGTCAGGATTTCGTCAGTCGTAAATCTTGAATCTTGAGTTTCCAAATTTCGAATTCCGAATTCCGAATTTCGCATTTCAATTCTTTCTCGTTTATCATCAATCAAATAAAATAAATTAATTTCTCTTCCGCCTGCTTGTGGTTTATAATGCTTTTGCAAGTCAGTGATTGTTTCAGCAACTGCTTTGTGTGAAAACTGTTCTGTCAATTCTTTTTTAATAATAGCAGTAAAAAGTTTTTTCAGATTTTTATTGTCAGGAATTAAAACAACCAAACCAAATTCAGCAAACAATTCATTCACAATTTCAAGCGTTGCTTTCTGAATTGTTTTTCCTTCAGTATAAAATTTCGAAAACAATGAAACGATCTCTTCGCCAAATTTTTCATTAGCAATTTGTCCTTGCATCTTATCAATTAAAGAGCGCAAATGCTTATCCACCCTCATTCTGCCAACAGCGCCGGTTTGCTTTGTCTGCCATTGATATTTTTCACCATTGATAAAAGTTGTGCCCACTTCATCCAAATCAGCATCTTCGCTTCCCATATAATAAACGGGAACAAAATTGTATTGAGGCAAATCTTTTTTTAATTGCTGTGCAATTTTTATCGCGTGTAAAATCTTGTAAATAAAATAAAGTGGCCCTGTAAAAATGTTGGGCTGATGCGCAGTTGTAATTGTAAAAGTATTTTCTTCAGCAAGCAATTCTATATTTTTTTTTACTGAAGATGAAAGAGAAATATTTTGATATTGTGTTTTTAATTCTTCAACCAAAACTTTTCTATTCTGGTGAAATGCCTGCCTGGCTTCGATTGCAGCTTTTATTCCATCCAATGAAACAGCATGTTTATAAAATTGTTTCAGCTCATTTTTTCCACTCAAATAATCCAAAACAATCTTTGAAAAATATCCTGTTCGCTGATAAGAAACATTTTTACAATCCCTTTCCATTCTTAATTCTTAATTACTAATTATTAATTATCTCCACACAACTTCTCCTTCCAAATCATAATCATAAGCTTTTGTAATTTTCACATTTACAAAATCACCGATTACTAATTTTTTGGATGAATGAATCACCACTTCATTATCCACTTCAACACTATCAAATTCTGTTCTTCCCAAATATCTTCCTGCTTCTTTCTTATCAACCAAAACTTTTAAAATTCTTCCAATCTTTTCCTGATTTTTTTCAAAACTAATTTCCTGCTGCACTTCTATTATTTCTTCTGCACGTCTTTGTTTTTCAGCAGCTGGAACATCATCAATCAAATCATAACCTGATGTTCCTTCTTCATGGCTGTAAGTAAAGATGCCAACTCTGTCGAAACGTTGTTTAATAAGAAAATCTTTCAGCTCTTCAACATCTTCCAAAGTCTCGCCAGGAAAGCCTGCGATCAATGTTGTGCGCAAACAAATGCCCGGATTTTTTTCACGGATCGCAGCAATTGTTTCCTCAATTTCCTGTCGCGTGCTTTGTCTTTTCATAGCGCGAAGCATGTTATCACTTGCATGTTGCAAAGGCATATCGAGATAGTTGCAGATGTTTTCTTTTTTACGCATCACATCCAAAACTTCCATCGGAAATTTATTTGGATAAGCATAATGCAAACGAACCCAGTGCAAGCCTTTTATATCAGACAATTTTTCAAGCAATTCTGCGAGCATTCTTTTTTTATACAGATCCAAACCATAATAAGTAAGCTCTTGCGCAATTAATAAAATCTCTTTAACACCGCGCTGTACAAGGCTTTCAGCTTCTTTAATAATTTCTTCAATTGTTTTGCTGATATGTTTTCCGCGCATCAAAGGAATAGCGCAAAACGCGCAGGTTCTGTTGCAACCTTCGCTAATTTTTAAATACGCATAATGTTTTGGTGTGCTTAATAATCTTTCTCCCAGCAATTCTTTTTTATAATCAGCATCAAATTGTTTTAAGATCAAAGGCAATTCTAAAGTGCCGAACCATGCATCAACTTCAGGAATTTCTTTTTCCAAATCATTTCGATAACGCTCGCTTAAACAACCTGTGACATAGACTTTATGCAGTCTTCCCTTTTTTTTCAGATCAACCTGCTCAATAATTGTATTAATGCTTTCTTCTTTTGCTTTGTCAATAAATCCGCAGGTGTTTACGACAACAATATTGTGATCAAATCTTTTATTTTCATGCACAACATCAAACGCATTCGCTAGCAACTGACCGCTTAAAACCTCACTGTCCACAAGGTTTTTGCTGCAGCCTAAGGTGATGATGTTTACTTTATCTTTCTGTAATTTTCCGGCTTTCATTTCGCGCGCAAAGGTACAATTGCATTAAGGAATAATAAAAGTGAAATGTAAAATGTTATTTTAACAACTCGTTTCATAACATATCTTTCGATATCACGTTTCATCTAAGAACTTCGTAAAAACAAAGAAATTTTTTGCATGAAAAAAATCACCTTTTTAATCTTATTTATTTGTTGCATTTATTTTTCCCTGAACGCGCAAATAAATAATAGTACGAATACCGGATATAATTATGAAACTGCAATCGGTATAAAATTTTATCCGGGAGCGCTTACTATCAAACATTTTATTGCCGGAAATAAAGCACTTGAGGGTCTTGCATATTTTGGACCTGATGGTTTTCGTGCAACAGGTTTGTATGAATTTTATGGTGATATCACAGGTATTGAGGGATTGAAATGGTATGCCGGACCCGGCGCCCATCTTGGGTTTTGGAGCAGTTCATGGTTGAATAAATATCCTGAAAGCAATAACAGCCTTGCAATCGGTGTTGATGGAGTGTTGGGCTTGGATTATAAAATTAATAGCCTGCCAATTGATGTTAGTCTTGATTGGCAACCATCTTTAAACTTTGTTGGTTATAATTATTTTGAAGGTGGCTGGGGTGGTATTGGCCTGCGTTATACGTTTTAAAAATTGCGATGTAGAAATAAAAAGGGAATAAATAAAGATGTTCCCTTTTCTTTTTATAAAGTAAGATAGCGCCTGATATTTTGAAAAACAGAATCACTCAATCCATAAGTTTTTTTTATATCATCGACAGATTTAAAACCACCAATTTTATCTCTGAATTTTACAATGCGATTGCTTAATATATCGCCAATACCCGGCAAATTTTTAAAATCAGCCGGCGTTGCAGTGTTGATGTTTATGATGCCTGGGGTTTTTGGTTGATACATTTTTTTTACAGCATAAACAGAATCGGTTTTTGAAAATTTTTGTGGAGTATAAGTTTTATTTTGATTTTCTATTTTAATAAAAGGAATTAACTCAGCAGCTTTTTCTTTATTCAAACCGTAAATCTTTTCTAAATCTTCCGGCTTATAAAATCTGCCGCCTTTGTTTCGGTAGTTTACTATTGTATGAATATTTCTATCTGTTAATCCTAAGGCGTTCATTCCATTTTCATTAACCGTATTTGGATCAAAATAAAATAAAGAATCTTTTTTTTTAATTGAATTTAAAGACGAAAAAGATTGCGTAACATTTTCACTTGCTGAATTTTCTCCGGCATTATCAATACTTTCAGACGAATCATTTTGTTCAAGCAAAACAATTTGCTGTTGCAATTTTTCGTTCGGGGAAAGTGGTTCTTCTTTTTGCGTGAGAAAAAAAGGCAATGCAATAAAAGCACCCATCACAAGCAATAAAATAATAACTGCATTTCTTTCTTTGGCTGTAAAACTGAAATAATCTTTCCACGAATTTTTTTTCATACAAAAATTTTATAGAAAAATCTGCAAACCATCATAAGCAAGTTGTATATGCGAAGGCAACGTTTTATTTACAATTGCATGTTTGCCAAGCTGGTGACTGATGTGTGTAAAATATGCATGCGGAATTTCAAGTTCATCAACAAGATCTATTGCCTGCTGCAAAGTAAAATGCGATACATGCTGCTCGTGACGCAAGGCATTTAGCACAAGCACTTCTGAACCGCGGATAATATTTTTTTCATTCTCTTCGATTTTATTTGCATCGGTGATGTATGTAAAGTTGCCGAAGCGATAAGCAAAAACCGGCATTTTGTGATGCCACACCACAAAAGGCTTTACCCAAATATCATTTATTGCAAAAGGAGTTTCATCAATTGTTATTAAATTTATATCAGGTACGCCGGGATATTTATTTTCTGAAAAAGCATAAAAAAAATCACGCTGCAAAGCATTTGTTGTTATTGCATTTGCATAAACATTCATTGGTTTTTGCTGAAAAAAATTATATGCGCGCACATCATCAAGACCTGCAATATGATCTTTGTGCGGATGTGTAAATAAAACAGCATCTAACTTTTTATTTTGTATGCGAAGCATTTGCTGGCGAAAATCAGGCGTGGTATCAACAACGATCTTGGTTTGCGCAGACTCAATCAAAATGCTTGTGCGCAGCCTGTTATCTTTTATATCAGTTGATGTGCAAACTTCGCAACCGCAGCCGATCATGGGAATGCCGGTGCTTGTACCCGTACCCAAAAAGGTTATTTTTAATGCAGCTGCACTCACACTCCGAAGGTAAGAAATGCAAACTGAGAATATAAAACTGAAATTTAATTTTCTGTTCTTAAAGATTTCTTTGTAATGGATTCGTAGAGTTTTTGAGATTCAAGCGTGAGCTTATCAAAATCAATCTGCAGTTGCGGAATAAGTTCAAGCACTGTATTTATTTTTCCTTCCACATCTAAAAATTTATTTAGCACCACGATCTTTTTTTCTTCAAGCAAACACCAGCCACTTTGAAAAGTGCCGCGCTCATAGCGTGTTGTATAATTGCTTTGGTGCAAAATATCTTCGAGCTTGTCTAAATATGTTTGTGTGTATTTCATTGCCAAAGTCAAAAATAAAATTTTGAAATCAATTAATTCATTTTACTTTTTTCAGACATCAAACATGCAGGTTTGCTTTTATGCAGAGGTTTTTTCCGTTCATCGAAAAATAATCAATTCTATGTTTTGCTTTCTGTTATTTTTGTTGATATGAGAAAAAGAGCTTTGGCATTGTCTTTTTTTTTAATCCCTTTTATTTTATTTGCCCAAACAACTGATAAATGGGATCTTCAGCGCTGCGTTGATTATGCGATGCAAAATAATATTTCAGTAAAGCAGGCAGACGTACAGTTGCGAATTGCGCATTTGCAAACTGAATTATCAAACGCACAGACAATTCCGACATTGGCATTCAATACGCAAGCAGGTTATAACTTTGGCCGCTCAATTGATCCGACCACCAATCAATACACAACGAGCAGTGTTTTTTTTCAAAGCTATGGTTTGCAGGCAGGCATCACACTATTCAATTTTTTCAATATTAAAAACAGCAAACTCTCTTCGGCAAATGATGAGCAGGGTTATAAATCAGGAGTTGATAAAGCAAGAAATGATATTGCCCTAAATGTTGCTGCAGCCTATTTGCAATATTTATTATCAATAGAACAGGCCAATGCAGCAAAAATCCAGATCGCTGAAACACAGTCGCAGCTTGATAATACGCAAAAACTTGTGAGTGCAGGAAGCCTGCCTGAATTATCTGCTGCGCAATTGGAAGCACAACTTGCAACGGATAGCAGCACTTATATTTCAGCAAACGGAACAGCCGAACAAAACAGAATTGGCTTAATGGGATTTCTTGATCTTGATGCCGCTTCACTATTTGAAGTTTCTGTGCCTGATATTGAAAAAATTCCTTTGGAACCCATTTCAGAACTTCAGCCTGAATATGTTTACAATCTTGCATTGCATAATCAACCCTTGCAAAAAGAGGATAGCTTTTATGTAGTCGCCGGTGAGTATGCAGTAAAAAGTACGCATGGCGCTATGTTACCAACGCTTTCTGTTTTTGGCCAGCTTGGCAGTAATTATGCTAGTACGTTTGAAGAATTCCAGGGCACTCAATTTGCCGGAATCGATACGGTTTACACACACACTGGTGATTATATTACCTCACAAAATTTTTTACCCGTTTATGGTAAACCCAATTATTTAAAACAGGTTGGCAATATAAATTTTAGCCAGGCTGTTGGTTTGCAATTAAACGTTCCTATTTTAAATGGCAGGCAATTAAGATCAAATTATGAGCGCTCGAAACTGAACGTTGAAAATATGAAACTGCAATCGCAGCAGGATAATATTACTTTACAGCAAAATATTTATACTGCTTACAGCAATGCCGTTGCCGCTATGGAAAAATACAATGCCACAGCAAAGGCAGATCAAATTCAACAATATGCATTAAGCCTGGCAAAAAAAAGATACGAGTTGGGTGTGCTTTCAACTATTGATTATATCACAACCCAAAACAATGCATTTACTGCAACTATCAATGCACTTTCGGCGCGGTATGATTATGTGTTTAAAATGAAAGTGCTTGAGTTTTATAAAGGCTTTGGAATAAAGCTTAGTTATTAAAATACTTTAACCAGTAGATAAATTTTTATGAGTAAAAAATTAAAATGGATCATTATAAGCCTTGTAGCCTTAGTTGTGCTGTTATTGATCCTGAGTAAAGCAGGTGTTTTTGGTAAAGATGAAGGCATAAAAGTAACTGCTGAAAAAGCTGCCAATCGCACCATTACAGAAATTGTAACTGCAAGCGGAAAAATATATCCTGAAGTTGAAGTAAAAATAAGCTCTGATATTTCCGGAGAAATAGTAGAGCTGGATGTTGCCGAAGGCGACACTGTAAAAAAAGGCCAGGTGCTTTGCAAAGTATATGCTGATATTTATAGTGCTGAAAGAAACCAGGCTGCTGCAGGCTTGGCGCAATCCGAGGCGCAGGCACAAAATTCTGCTGCACAATTAGATGCCTTAAAAGCAACGCTAGATCAAACACAAGCGGCTTATAACAGAGAGAAAACTTTGGTTGATCAGAAAGTTGTTTCTCAATCCGAATTTGAACAATCTCAACAGGCATATTTTGCCGCAAAAGCAAATTATGCTGCAGCTCAGCAAAGCATTAAAGCAAGCCAGGCTGGTGTGCAAAGTGCAGAAGCCAATTTAAACAGTGCAGATAAAACGCTCGGCAAGGCAACCATAACTGCGCCCATGGATGGAGTAGTAAGTTTGCTTGAAGTGAAAAAAGGAGAACGTGTAGTAGGAACGGCGCAAATGACCGGCACAGAGATCATGCGCATTGCAGACCTCAGCAGCATTGAAGCCCAGGTTGATGTTGGTGAAAATGATATTCCAAAAGTAAAGATAGGCGACAGCGCAACAATAGAAGTTGATGCGTATAATAACAGGAAGTTCAAAGGCATCGTTTATAAGATCGCCAACCCAAATACTGAAACATCAAGTGTTACAAGCTCCACATCATCTCAAAGCGTTACCACTTACCAGGTGCATATAAGATTATTGCCTGAAACGTATGAAGACCTGATTGTGCCTCACCGTTCATTTCCTTTTCGGCCGGACATGAGTGCGAGTGCAGATATTCAAACACAAACTGTAACAAATGCATTATCGGTGCCACTGAATGCAGTTACGGTGCGTGATAAAAAAAGTGGTAAGACGGTTGGGAATGATGATGCTAACAATTTAAATAATAACAGCAATTCATCCGACAATACGCAAACAACAGAGTCAACAGATGATATGCAGGAAGTTGTTTTTGTTTTGGGTAAAGATAACCGTGTAAAGAAATATCCTGTTACTACAGGCATACAAGATCTTACATACATTCAAATAAACAGAGGCATAAAAGCTGGTGATATGGTTGTGACGGGACCGTATGATGTTGTAAGCAAGCAACTTTCTGACAGTACAAAAGTGCAAATAGCGCCACCTGATAACGGGATAGGAAAGAAATAATGATTGATATTTTTGTGTGAGTTATTTTATGCGCAGGGTCTCAGCCAACGCGCATAGCTAAACTATGAAGACCCTGCTGGGACAGAGAAGAAAGGAAACACAAAGTTTATACTTATTAAAGGAAAGGATACCATTTACTTTTATCCTCAATATAATGACCAAGATTTAAAAGATAGCGAATGATAGGTTTGGAATCAGTGGAAAAAATCAATATGATAATATATAATTTTAATTATTCCGCCTGGTTTTTGAGTTAACCCTATTGTTTCTTTACATTTAATATTGGAATAAGTATTATCATATACAAATAAATAATTTCCAGATAATGAAGGGCTTTCTGTTACCGATGTTTGCCAAGTTTTTTCAGTGGTGGTTATTAATTTGCCAGTAATACTATAACAAGAGTCTAAAAACATAAGGAAATCATTTTTTGTCCCCTTTACAAAAAAACCATCATCAAATAAACTAAGAGCAGATTTAAAATTTTGGCCGTTCCAATATTCATGAAATTTTTCAGTTATTTGTTCTGCATTGTTTTTGTCCTCTATTCTGTTATTATACTTTGCATAAAAAGTACAACTAATTCCTGCAAGTGTGAAAAATAAAAATAAATATTTCATGATACTAAATTAATAATAAAATTCTAATTTTTAATGATATAATGGAAGTAGGGAATAGGCCTCCCTCAGTCAGTCAACCGATAAAAAAAGATACGCCAAAACAAAAACATTCTTATATTTATCAAACAAAACTCTTCATCATGGCGACAACCAAATCAACATCAGAAACAGGGCATGCAAAAAATGTAGCGAACTTTAAAACAATGATCTCGAACTGCACAGGCTACGGCGCATTGTACAATCCTGCCAATACAAACATTATTATAAAGGCGCTGAATGCAAAATTCTCAGAATCGGATGCAGCGGTAAAAGCAGTAGAGCCTGCATTAACTCCGTATCGCGATGCGATTAATGCAAGAATAGCCGCTTATGAACCGATGAACGATTTAGTGCGCAGCGCTCTGAGCAGCCTGCGTGCCAGCGACGGCGTACCGTCAACAACGCTTACGGATGCAGCGACGCTTGTAAAAAAGATAACGGGTACGAATTATAAAGCGCCTGCACCTGTGAAAGTGCCTGAGCCTACACCGGCACAACATTCCATGTCTCAACAGAGTTTTGATATGCGCCTTTCTCACTTTAATGACTTTGTGAGCCTGTTGCAGAACACACCGCAATATGCTCCCAATGAAACAGACATAACCGCCACGGCTCTTGCCGCAAGCGCTGACGCTATGCAAACAGCAAATGAGGCTGTTGCAAGTGTGTACCAGACATACGAAGCTGCGCTGAAAGCAAGGGATATAAGCTTGTACTTTGCTGAAACAGGATTGGTAGCACTTTCCGGCAAGGTGAAGAAATACACTGCATCAGTGAGCAAGCTGGGAGCCACTGATAAAAAGCTGGTATCAGGACTGGTATTTAAAACACCTGCGAAGAATAAACTTCATTTTTAGGGAATCTGATGTTCATTTCTTTTGTCTTGATACAAAAGAAACGAACCAAAGAAAAAATCAAGGACAACCCGACCGCTCCGCGCGTTTGTCCTGACCGGCGCGGCGGTGGTTTGTTACTTGTTGGGGACACCAAAAAGGCAAGAGAAATAAAATGAAAAAGATACTAATCTTTATTTTGTTTGCATTATATTCTATTTCTTGTGGCACTCTTGCGGGACATATTGTATTTTACAATTTTAACGCATCTAAATATGATGTTGATGCGGCTTTTAAAGAAGCTATTAATAGTTCACCATATAAATTACCTCAGCGATTAGAATACATTCATCAAGCTGATTATTTTGAAAGGATTTATATTAATTACACAAGCAATCCTGAAGAAATGTATCAAATTGGCTTTACCGGTGATAGTACTGACTGGAATAAATCCTCTACCTGCAAACTTGGTTTAATAGGTCAGTTTAATGGAAAGACATGGTTATTTGAACGGGATTTAAGCCGAAAAGAAATGGAAAGAATTGAAAATAGATTTGAACAAACAATTTTATCCCGTGTCAATTATTCTTATTACAAAAGTTATTGAGCTTCCGAGCATATTTAAGCTTTAAATTTAGAATTAACTCTCTCCCACTTAGTCAACCGTAAAAAAGATATAGTATATTTTCCTGGCATTAGAAGTACGCAGAATAATAAACAGGGGAAACTGAACAATATTTAAAGTACGCCGGAGCAAAACAGGAGTACGCTGGAGAATATTTAGGGTGCGCAAAAGAATATGGAGCGTACGCTGAACAATATTTTGAGTATGAGGGACAATGTATAGCGTACGCCGGATAATGTTTTGAGTGCGCAGAAGAATATGGAGTATACGCTGGACAATATTTGAGTACGCTGGAGAATATGGAGGGTACGCCGAACAATATTTAGAGTACGCGGGGGAATATCTTGGGTACGCTGAACAATATGAGGGGGACGCCGGAAGAAAAAAGGGGAAAGGAATTGCTAAATAGCATTTCACCTGTTTAATGGCTGCCGGATGGAAACGGTAGCTGCCGCAAAGCGGCACTACAAGTGAACAGCCTGAACTGAAGATGAACAAGGAACTAATGATGAAAGCCCGAAAGAAATTTAAACAAACAACCTATTTCGGCATATCATAAATCTTCGGATCAACCGGTTGATTGAAAGTTACTTTTGAAATAGTAGATGAAATAGTGAATCCTTGTGGTACAGTTGTCGAGATAGTATATGGCATTACATATCCAAAATCAGTTTTCTTAAAATCAGAAAACGCAATTGTAGTTTGCTGATTGTTTGCAACAACAACTGCCTTTACAATATAATAAGTATTGGGATCAATATAATCAGTTATCACAGCGCCTCCGGGTGAAGTAAGCTGCAATTTATAAGCGCCTCCTTCGGAGCTATCTCTGCCCATCAGTTGCGCTTTGTAGCCATTGGCAGGATAATTTAAAAAAGGAGAACCAATATTTATTTGATCCTTACTCATGTTATATTGCTCGTCTGGCATTGGCTGTGCGTCAGTGCTGCCATTCATCGGGCTGATAGACCATCCGCCTTTATCAGTAATCACCTGCACAATATCCTGACCTCCGTAAGAGGTTTCCATTTTATATCCTTTACCATTTAAAACAGTTACCTGCGCTTCATTAGTATTGCCCATCACTTCGCTATTCATCTCCATATACATGGAATTGATGCTGCTTAATTTATCTTTTCCGCCAATCGCAGCAATATGTTTGGCAATAATATCATCAGCGGTTTGGGCTTTGCTGTTAACTACAAAAAACATTGTTGCAATTGCAACTAAGGCGAACTGTAATTTTTTCATTGAATATTTTTTTTGTTTGAAAGAATTTTGAAATGATTTGATGTGTTTTTCTATTGTGTCAAAAATGCCAATATTTCGATTGACATTTTACAAATGTAAAGAAGACAAAAAACAAACCGGAAAGGAAGACTATAAAATTATGTTGAAGTTTTACTGAACATCAGCCGCATTCCTCAATTCGAATTCTTTTGTTGTGTTGTAATAATTTCCATAACCGGTCCATGAATGTGCGCCCGACGGAATTGTTGTGCCCGCAAAGGTTGCAGAAGAAGAAGTATATAATTCTATGCTGCCCGTTCCATCAGTTAAAGTCTTGCTGCCGCTAAATGTTCCGCTGGTGCAGGTTGCATTTTGAATTTGAACCAATGCATATTCGTAATTAGTAAAATTACCATTTAACTGGCTGATTGTTACAATTTGCGGCACTACCGTTCTTCCTGTTGCAACAGGTGTTGGTTGCGAAACGCCATAAGCTTTTACTTCAAAAGAACCCTTGTAGGTTATCAATGAATCACCGGTAACATCCAACACAATTGAGTCGCCAATATTGTATCCGATTGTTCCGCCAAAATAAATCTCTACACCTTTATTACTTCCATCTTCTATTACAACAGAACCTGATGAAATGTTTTTGCTTGCCGCATCAGAAATAACAGTGCCGCTTATTTTATATGAACCGAGTTTTATACCGGAACCGCTGTACATAGAAAGTATATTTGCAATGCTTGTAACAGCGCCACCGCCGCCACCGCCATTACATCTTGTTCCTGTAAATTGCAAGTCTGAAGTATCACGAATTAAAAGCTCTTTTGTAGAACCATAAGGCGCATATATTGCAGTGATAGCACCATTTGCGGAAGGTACAGTTAACCCTGCAAACGTTGCATAGCCGCTGTTATAAAGCTCAATGCTGTTGCCTGAACAATCCTGCAATGTATAGCCAACTGACTTTGGTGTTGCACCAGCAACTGCATAAGTTTTACCAGTATCGGAAGCCTGGAATTGAAAATTATTTAATTGAATTAATGTACTTTGAAATGAATCCAACAAACTTGTTGTTAATTCAGAAACTGTAACAACATGCGGCGTTACTACATTTCCTAAAGTACCTGTTTCAATATATTTACTAAATAATGCAGAAGCAATTCCATCCACTTCAGGTGTGCCTGTGCTTGAAGTATCAATGCCTCCGCCTAAATTTATTTGTCCATGATAATCACCCAAATAAAGTCCATTAACCTTTATAAAAATCTTACAACCGACAGGATAAGTCGTATAAAGATCGTAACCATTCAGTAATAAAACTATTCCGCCGCTAGCATCTTCAATTACAATTTGTTTATAAAAATTTCCACTTCGGTCATCAGCAACAACAACACCTGCAATCACATCATTCGTAGTAATTTGTTCCATACCACCGGCACTATGCAATGCTTTTAATTGCTGAATAGTAGTCGTAGGTGTTACGTCAACAGGCTGGCTAACAGGCGGAGCATCAAATTTTTTATTGCAGGAAAATGATACAATGCATAAGGACAAAACAAATGCTGCGAAACCAAAACAAAAAAGGAATGTATTTTTCATGATAAGATTTGTATGAGTTATTTTAATTTAAAAAATTTAAAATTTAAAAATCGCACTGACATAATAATTGATGCCGTATGCATAATAATATTTCGGCGGAAAGGTAGAGGGCGTTTTGTTTGTAAAATCAAAACGTAATTGTTCATATCCTCCATTGATAATATTTTGATTGTTCAGCAAATTAGAAACACCAGCTTCGAACGTAACAAAAGTGGCTTTCTTAAACCCAAAAGACCTCGGAACTTTCCAGGAATAACCTGCATAAGAATCAAGTGTAAATTCTGCCGGAAGTTCTGTTTCTCCTATTATTTGTTGGTATTGTGTGCTCTTAGGATCCAAGCCCTGCACAGCTTCTATGGTGCGGCGTATCGGATTCATCGCAAGCCATGTTTCATCAAAATAATTTCCTGTAAGACTGATGAACCAATATTTTGGAGATCGATAAGTAATGCCTAAACTGTAAGCTTCCTGCGGCGTTGACGGAACGCGGTAATTATTTAAATAAACAGTTTCTTTATCCAGCACAGAAGCATCGTTGTCTAAAGTAACCACTGCATTTTGCCTGCTCGTATAATAATATCTTCCTACAGATGCTGCACCCAATACAGAAAGTGTTTGCGTAAGTTTTGCTTCAAAGCCAAGCTCTCCGCCGAAGTGAAGTTTATCAATATTACTCAATGCATAATTTACATAATTATCATATTGATCATCATAAAACGAAAGCACATCAAAGCCATGCTGAAATTGTGTGTAATAACCGCTGAGCCTCAATCTAAGGTTCGGACTATTTAAAACATAGCCGCCTTCAACGCTTTGAATAACCTCACTTGTTAATCCATCCTGCACAGTTTCTCTTGTTGTGGGAGATTCATACGCGTCATTGTAATATGGCGCCTGCGTTAAATAAGCGGCATTCACATACAAATAATTTCTGCCATTAATTTTATAAGTAAAGCCTGTCTTAACTGCGAAGTTTGTAAAATTTTGCGTTGGGGATTTGCCGAAAGAACTATCTGGAAAAAGACCATTCACTACATTTCCGTACCGATAAAATTGTGTTTCAGAAATCTGCTCGGCAAAAAAGAAATCAAATTTTTTGAATTTAAATGAACCCTGCGCCCAAGCTTGCGCTTTGTTGATATCAATATCATAATCATATCCATATTTATCTCCAACATGAAGAATGCGATTTGGGTCGTTCAAATTATTTTGATAGGCATCTGGACTATTTGGAAAATCTCTTTCCGCAAATTGATTGAGGTCAACATAAAATTGTCCTCCAAGCAAATCATTCACTTCTTCGTAATAATTATTTTTTTGGAATTGATAAGAAACGCCTCCTGTAAAACGAACATTGCCAAATGTGGAATTGAATGTTGAATTAATGTTGAATTTTTTTGTGTCAGTAACCCTTTCTGAAAGAATATATAGTGAGCGCAATCCGGTAGCGGAATTTCCTGCGATACCATCCACATCATTTATGGTTTCAAGATTATTTCTATTTACATTATATAAATTTTGCCAATTTATTTGTCTTGCACTTTCATCCGTTGAGTAAAGCTGCTGCAATTGCTGCTGCTGTACAGGATCATCTGCATAAGCGCTTGGCAGGTAACCATAATAATCCGGTCGCGGATCAGGTGCATTGAACCAATCTAAACCCGAAGTGCTTCTTTTACCAAAAGAATATCCAGCGGCTGTGGTTAATGTTGTTGTGGTATTTATACGATACTCATGCGTAAAAATAAAAACAGGTTGGTTTGTTTTTGCAACATTTGCATCTCTTTTTTTTCCATCCTGATAACCCCATGATGGATTGTAATAATGACTATTTGCAAGGCTGAACATTTCGGCAGTTGCAGGGCTTGCATATCCATCTTCAGTGGGTGCTCCAAAAGCAACTAAGGACAATAAATTTTTTTGTCCGATGCGTTTATCAATGCCTGCGAAATAACTCCATCCGTTATAATAAGTGCCCGGAACATAGCCTTCATCAGCCCATCTTCTGCTGCCTGAAAAAGTAAATGCCCAGCCATGTTTACTTATGCCGGTGCTGTGTGTAAAATCAATCTTGTTGGTATAGTTCCCATCACTCAAAGAATAACTGAAAGTTGTCTGAGGCCTTTGTTTGCTCGCGCGCGTATCGATATTTATGGCATTGCCAACATTTCCAAAACTAAAAGTATTGTCACGCAAACCGATGGATATATCGCGATTGTGAAATACATCATTCAATCCTGACCATAAACTGTATGGCGCGTAGCCATTATCGAGGTTATCCATTGGAAGTCCATTAATATAAACTGACGAAACATCCGCATCATAGCCACGCGGTTTAAAACGTAAGGTGCTGAAATTATAATCAGCGATAGAATAAAACGGATCTCTGCCTGCAGTTAAAGGCGATGAAATATTTTCTGATGTATTATCAGTAAGCGCATTTTCATCAAGCGTAATGGTTGGGATGTTATCAAGCTGGTTGTCTTTTAGATCCTGTATAATAACAGAATCTTTTTTTACTGTACTGTCAATGACATTTTTATTCCCAGTTTGAGCAGAAATAAAAGTCGAGAGAAATAAACCTACAATAAACAGTGTTGTTTTGGAAAGGATACGTTTTTTCATCGGCGGCAAAAGTAGGGTTCTATACAAAATGCTTTGCATTCAAAAAGATTCGTAACAATTTGTTAATACTGCATCAAAAGCTAACCCTCTATGTTTGCGCAATTTTATATTTAGAATGAAAAAAATTTCGATCTCTCTTGTTACTCTTCTGCTTTCTTTTTTGCTGCACGCGCAAAAAAATGAATATAAAGTCGTAGTTGTGGCCTTTTATAATCTTGAAAATTTTTATGATACGGTGCATAACCCAATGGTTAATGATATTGAGTTTACGCCGACGGGAGATAAGAACTATACGGGAAAGATTTATTGGAATAAGGTTGAACATCTTGCCACCGTCATTTCGCAAATAGGCACAGATGTAAATCCCGACGGTCCGGCTTTGATCGGTGTTGCTGAAATTGAAAACGATACGGTGCTGAATGATCTGGTGCATTCTCCTTTATTAAAAAGCCGTAACTATCATTTTGTACATTACGATTCAAGAGATCCGCGAGGCATAGATGTAGCCCTTTTGTATAATCCAAAATATTTTTCTGTTGATGGCAGCAAGAAGCTATTTGTGAAATTGCCTGGCAGCGCAAAGAGTGCTTTTTATACGCGTGATGTTTTATGGGTGAAAGGAAGGCTTGCCGGAGACAGCGTAAATATTTTTGTTAATCACTGGCCAAGCCGTCTTGGTGGTGAAGCGAGAAGCGCGCCTGCAAGAAATGCTGCAGCAATGGTTGATAAGAAATATGTGGATTCAATTGAAAATGAAAATATCAATGCGAAGATCATTGTAATGGGTGATCTGAATGATGATCCAGTGAGCGAAAGCGTTATCGGAATTTTAGGTGCAAAGGCTGAGATAGCTGATGTAAAGCCTGGCGAACTGTACAATCCATGGATTGATATGTATAAAAAAGGTATTGGTACGCTTGCCTACCAGGATTCCTGGGGATTATTTGATCAGATAATGGTTAATTATCCTTTTCTTGATAAAAACCAAAGCCATTTATTCTTCTATCAGCAGCATATTTTTAATAAACCCTTTATGATAGAAAATGATGGCAGGTATAAAGGATACCCGATGCGCACCTGGGATGGCAATACTTACCGTGGTGGGTATAGTGATCATTTTCCTACCTATATAGTTTTACTTAAAAGAGTTTAAATTGGATATAAAATTCCTGTGAACTCCGATTAGCTTGCTGTGAACTCCGATTAGCTTGCTGTGAACTCCGATTAGCGTGCTGTGAACTCCGATTAGCGTGCTGTGACTTCCGATTAGCGTGCTGTGACTTCCGATTAGCTTGCTGTGACTTCCGATTAGCTTGCTGTGAACTCCGATTAGCTTGCTGTGAACTCCGATTAGCTTGCTGTGAACTCCGATTGACGTGCTGTGACTTCCGATTGACGTGCTGTGACTTCCGATTGACGTGCTGTGACTTCCGATTGACGTGCTGTGACTTCCGATTGACGTGCTGTGAACTCCGAGTACGCTTCTGTAGTTTCGAATCATCACAAATTATCTACTTTTTTCTTTAAAACTGCTTGAACGGACTGTGGCAAATTAGTAAACAAAGAATCTCCGCAAGCAGCTTCAATGGCATTGACAGAGGTGCGATAGACTTTCCAATCATCATTTGTGGTATTTATATTGGGCGTGTTTACCGCTATCACGCGAACTGTTGTATCTATCCGGCTGAGATCATTATTACCCAAAGGCAATACCAATATTACCTTCCAGATGTTTGAAGGGACAGTGACATGACCTTTATCTACAGTAGATGCATTGCCATAAGTGCCGGAACCGCCCATGCCATAAGAACCCATAATTATATATACCTCATTATCGGCATCAACAATAGCCCGTTCAGAATCTTCAAGGTTTGCCCATGTATATTCATTATTATGCGGCGCCTGCGGAATCATGTTGGTCATAAGAAAAGTTGCTGAGTTCATGGTGACGTTTGCGGTTCTATCTCCCGAAGGGCAATTGTGTCCCCTGTCGAACCCGCTTCCTACATAGGCTGCGGAATCTACGCGAAACCAATTCGCAGGCAGGGTGCTGTCTATCCGAAAATTATTTGACCTATCAACACTTCCCAGATCAGTGGCCTGCAAATGCCAGCAGACCCAGTTTGGCGTGCCGCGCGTTCTGGAATATGAGAGATCGTAATAAGTTTTTATCATTAAATAATTATCATAGTTTGATGTGTCTGCAGTAGCGTTTGTGGGATTACCCAAAAGCATATTATCGTTATCTGATGTGGATGTGCTGAAAGCCCCAATGGTAATATCATCTATATTGATGCGGGTGGATGTGCCGGTTAACTTTACTATAGCGAGGCGAATATTTTCCTGCTGATTAATGATTATGGTATCTGACAGAAGCGAGTTAGAATTAACCTTAATTGTTTTACCCAATTTTTTATAAGATGCCCCGCCATTGGTTGATATTTGCACTTCAAAAGTGCTTTTGGCATCGCTTCCGTATTTGGCATATTTGAATGATATAAAATACACGCCCGAAGTGTAATCAAAATTCATTCTAATACTTCCTGTTTTTTCTATGCGCACACTTTTACTGCCATCTTTTCTGTCGCTTGCGGATGTGCCGATAAGGGCATCATTAAAAAGCCAGGAACCTGAAGCGAGCTGCACATTTGCTGAATCATAAGAAATTTTAGAGCCATTTTCAAAGCCTTCATAAAGGGGAGAAGCAGCTTGCAAAATTTGAGAAGCTATCTGCCCGCCGGAATTGTTTGCGGCAGGAGCAAAATATTCTTTTTTACAGGAGAATAAAAATATTGCTGCAACAAAAGTTAATGCGCGAATTTGACTAAATGACCTCATACTAAAATTTTAAACAATACAATTTCTTTTTTAAAAAAATTTTTTAGGAAACGGTGAAAATAAAATTTGCAAATAAACAGAATGAGAATGAAAATGAAAATATTGCTGCAGAAGTTAATGTTTAATAAATACTATCTTTCTCCAGGCATGCTTGTAGCATCTTTTTCAGTCGGCGGAATTATATTTCCATGCCATTGGCTGAAAGTAAGAAGTACAACAACTAATAATGCGAAAGCTAAAAAAATAATGAGCGTGTATCTTTTTGTATCATCGCTATCAAATTCATATTTACTCATACCTATTAATTATGGCTGTAAAATTAAGGAGCTAAAATAAAAAACTTTTACTTTTTTTCAGCATACTCCATCATTTTTAAAATAATATCCGGATCAGGACAATTGCTTAAATACTTTCCGCTTTCAGATAATTTGCAAACGCCCTGATAATCGCCTTTTGCATTTTCCATATTTTCAATGATCTGAAAATGCAGATGCGGCGGCCAATGTCCATTTTCTTTTGGCTCACCAAAATGCGCAAACTTTTCACCTACACTAATAAATTGGCCGATACGCAAACCACCCAAATCGCGCAGCGATAAATGCCCGTATAAAGTGTGAAATAAAATGGTATCTAACTGATGCTGCAAAATAATTGTGGCGCCATAATCACCGAAGGCATCGTTGAATTTAAAACTGTGCACCGTGCCCCCAAGCGGCGCAAACACAGGCGTAGCAGGCTTTCCCCAGATATCAATTCCTAAATGCAATCTTCTGGGTTCAAATTGTTCTGCATTAAAAAGTTTGCTTCTGTCGTAAATATTTCTAAGCTCTGCATAGCCCCCAATACCATACAAAGCCTTCGCATGATGCAGCAAACTATCTATGTAAACTGAAAATAATTCGGTGTTATTAAAAATGTTTTCAGTGAGTGAATTATTTTTTTCAGTAAAATCTATGTGCAATAATTTATCCTTACTCTTATCAAAAAGAACAACGGGATGAAAAATTTGCCGGTATGCTTTTAAAACTGTTTCAAGTTTTTTATTCTCAGTCATGAAAATTGAAAGTAAGTTGCTTTTATTAAAAGAATTATTTCTTATGCAATAAACTAAAATTAAAATAATATTATTTTAAAGTAAAAGATGCAACATTTCCCCTAAAAAAACTGCCTTATTTTATTTTACGTAAATGTTAATAATTATAACTCTAAAAACAATTTTTGATTACCAAATTTTTCTACCTTGAATTTGAAATAACTTTTGCCTGCTCATAAGTTATTTTAAAATAAAATTTTAAATATTATGGATACCGAAAACACTACTTTTCTTTATAAAGAAAAGATCGAGAAATTAAAGCAGGCAATTTTCTATATTTATGATGAAGCCGGAAACCGAGTGGCAGTAAGCATTATCAAGATAAATAAGCTTGATGAAAACGGAAATATTTTATTCAATCTCAGCAGGCTTCCAATAAACACCGACAGTGATTTTTTTGTTGGTGAACTTGCTTTTTATAAAAAAGGAATTCCTTACTACATTGTTGCTTACGGCACTGCAATTATTGACAATCTTGAAACATTGACCATGAAGTTCAGCGCAAATTTTATTGAGCATCATTCAAACGAAGAAAGCGAAAGCATTACAGAGTTTATGAAAAAATTGCCGGTGATAAAATATCTTACTTCATTTAACCAGCAACCAAAAACAAATTTGAATTTGGGTTGAGATAAATTAAATTTTTACATCATATCCAATCTTTCCTGCAATTCCATTTCGGTTTTTATGTTTACATCGCGGGCTTTGCTTCCAAGATTTGGTCCCACAATTCCTGCGGCTTCCAGTTGATCCATTAATCTTCCTGCGCGATTATATCCAAGTTTCATTCGTCTTTGAATTAAAGAAGTAGAACCAATTTGATTTTGAACGATCAATTTTGCTGCATCTTCAAACAATGGATCGCGATCACTGAGATCAAAATCTTTTCCTTCCAATTCTTTTTCATCTTCATAAGTTGGCAAATAATATTGCTTCGGAAAACTTTCCTGGTAACCGATAAATTCGCAAACTTTATCAACTTCGGGCGTATCAACAAATGCACATTGCAGTCGCGTAACTTCGCCATTATAACTTATCAGCATATCGCCTTTTCCAATTAATTGTTCAGCGCCGCCAATATCTAAAATTGTTCTGCTGTCAATTTTTGAAGACACTTTAAAGGCGATGCGCGCAGGAAAATTTGCTTTGATGGTTCCTGTAATAATATTTACGGATGGTCTTTGCGTAGCAATGATCAAATGAATGCCCACAGCACGTGCAAGCTGTGCAAGCCTTGCGATTGGCAATTCTATTTCTTTCCCGGCAGTCATGATAAGATCAGCAAATTCATCAATCACTAAAATGATAAATGGCAAATACTGATGACCTTTTTGCGGATTCAATTTTCGCTTCACAAACTTTTCATTGTACTCTTTTATGTTGCGGCAACCTGCTTCTTTTAAGAGATCATAACGGTTATCCATTTCAATGCATAACGCATTTAAAGAATACACAACTTTTTTTGTATCAGTAATAATTGATTCTTCTTCGCCCGGAAGTTTTGCAAGAAAATGTTTCTCAATAATTCTATATAAACTTAGCTCAACTTTCTTCGGATCAACCAAAACAAATTTTAATTGTGAAGGATGTTTTTTATAAAGCAAAGAAACAAGCAATGTGTTGATGCCAACTGATTTTCCCTGACCCGTTGCGCCTGCCATTAATAAATGCGGCATCGCGGCAAGGTCAACAATAAAGTTTTCGTTATCAATTTTTTTACCAATCGCAATAGGTAAAGAGAAATTATTATTTTGAAATTTATCGCTTGATAATAATGTCTTCATGCTTACAACACTCTTGCGCAAATTTGGTACTTCGATGCCAATTGTTCCTTTACCCGGAATGGGCGCAATAATGCGAATGCCAAGCGCAGCAAGGCTTAGCGCGATATCATCTTCCAGATTCTTTATGCGTGAAATGCGCACGCCGGGCGATGGAACAATTTCATACAGCGTTACAGTAGGGCCAACAGTGGCTGCAATGCGCGTAATTTCTATATCATAGTTCTGCAATGTTTTTATGATCTGTGTTTTGTTTGCTTCCAGCTCCGAAGGGTCCTGAACTATTTTTTCGCTGCCATGTGTTTCTAACAGATCGATAGATGGAAATTTATAATCACGCAGTTCTAAAGTTGGATCAAAATTGTAAGTTGCTAATTCTTCGCTGCGTATTTCGAGTTGCGTATCATCCTGCATTATGTTTTCAACGTCATGCAAATCTGTCTTTGCTTCCTCAACAGGTTTTTTTATTTCAAGTGAAAGAGAAGAAAGATTAGTAGCAGGTTCTTTTTTTGCAGGTATTATTTCTGCGGCAATTTCATCTTCAGGAAATTTTTCATTCAATGAAATATCATACAAAGAATTTGGTTCGGCATCAACAGCTTTTGGCATTATTACAGAAACACCTTTGCTTTCGCTTTTTAATTTATTGTTGAAAGATTCATCAACCTTCAATACTGCGCCATCACTTTTTATAAAGAAAGGTTCAGCATCTTCATCATCAATTTCATGTGCGTCTTCATTTTCTTTTTCAATAAAATTATTTTGCAATTGCTGTTTATTGCTACTGACTTTTGGCATCGCAAAAACAGGATTGAAACGCCAGATGATATAACTTAATACAGCAACTATTATTAATGCGCCTGTTCCGAAATTGCCGATCCATTTTACCAGCCATTCTTCCGACAACTCACCAACAGCACCGCCCCAAGAAAAGCTACTGTCGTTTGTAAAAAAAGAAAATGTAACACTTAGCACTACCAAACCAACCAACACATATTTGATGTTTCGTGCAAGGCTGAAAATTTTTCTGCCAAATAATAAATTCACTCCAAGTACAAAAAAGAAACTGCAAAGCAAATAAGCTGCTATACCAAAGCCATTGTAAATAAGATTGTGCGCGATAAATGCGCCGAGCACGCCAAGCATGTTTTGAACATGCATATCGCTGACGCTAAAAATCTTTACACCAAAATTTATTATTTTATCCTGATCTTCCTGCCAGGTAAAAATATATGAGGTGAATGCAATAAATAAAAAAACACAAAAGAGCAAACTGATTGTGCCGGCGATTTTGTGCGTACGATCATCTTTTACAATTTCCGCAACTGAAACCTGTGCTTCTTTTTCGGGATTAAGTTTTTGCGGATCCGGAGGCGGAGATTTCGTTTTTAATTTATTAGCCATATACTTTCAACGCGCAAATATAACGGACTTGCTTAAGAGAAATTATGTAAGAAGCAAAGTGATTTTATATAATTTAAGTTGATGAAAATATTTTTTTAACTTCATGCAAAAATATCTTCGCCAACCACGTCTTCTTCGCGGTTGTCATTCCATTCAACTATAAAATTATTTCTGCCTTCTCCGGTAAGTATGCTCATGTATTTAAGTTGTATCAACTCTAGCATTGACAAAAATAAAAATATAGCATGGATGCGGTTTTCGCAGGTTTCAAATAGTTTTTCAAAAGATACATTTTTTTGTTCGCGTACAAAGTTGAGCATCTGTTCGCGGCTACCTTCCATTGTATAATTATATTGCACTACTGTATGCACGGGTTTGTTATTGCGCTCGTGCATGCGCTGCATTACTTTTTCAAAAGATTTCATCAGTTTAAAAAGCGTTACAGCTTGTATTTCTGTGCCTTCAGCAGCTTCTTCACCAATTTGCGAAAGTTCTTTTTGCAGGTTGCCGCGTTTCGCTGCCAACATGCGCTGCGCCTCCATTTCAGCCATTTGCACACTAGCTTCTTTGAAGCGTTTATACTCTAATATTTTATCAATCAATTCCTGTCGCGGATCAATTTCATTGCCTTGTGCATCCAGGTCTTTTCTTGGTAACAACATCTTTGCCTTTATGCGCATAAGAGTTGAAACGAATAAAATAAATTCGCTGCTTAATTCAATATTCACTTTTTCTTTTTCATTAATAAAAACTAAAAAATCTTTGATGATATTGTTGATAGGAATGTTGTAAATATCTATCTCATCTCTTTCAATAAAAAATAAAAGCAGGTCGAAAGGACCTTCAAACTGCGGTAACTTTATTTGATAACCTGTTGTATTCACAAAAAAATTTAAAAATAAAAAAAATCCTGTCAGTATTTTCCAACAGGACTTTTCAAAAATAAAATTTAAGATTGATTATTGTGTAATAATAAAACACAACTAATCCACAAACTTAAGGCTTCTGCAATTCGTCTCTTATTTGAATAAGCAACTTATCGGTTGAAGAAATTTCTGCCGGAGGCGTAGCAACATCATGTTTGCGTTTCATTCTATTCATTGCTTTAATCATCATGAAAATAATAATGGCGAGCAAAATAAAATTAATGGCAACTGTTAGAAAATTTCCATACGCGAGGATTGCTGTGCCGGGAATTTTTCTGGCATCTGCCAAAGCTGCTCCGGCGGGCACAGCGCCTTTGAGCACAATGTATAAATTACTAAAATCAGGCTGCCCGATTATGGCAGACACAACCGGCATAATTAAATCATTGACAACCGAATCAACAATTTTTGCAAAGGCTGCACCAATGATAACGCCGACGGCAAGATCCATTACGTTGCCTTTCATGGCAAACTCTTTGAATTCTTTTGCGAATCCCATAAAATTTATTTTTTGGTTTAGATTAAAAAAAATGAAAGTATAAAATTTCCTATCATTAAAATAATTATTCTATTGTGTTTTATATTTTGGGTATTGCATTTTAAGACAAGATAAAGTGTCGCGCAAAGTATTTGCGATAATATATTCTTTATACCAGTTTTGATCGCTTGGTGTTATTATCCATGGCACGTCGTTACAATGTTTAAAACAATCTTCATAAGCTTTCATATATTGTTTCCAAAGCTTCGCTTCTTTTAAATCATTGGCATTATATTTCCATTCTTTTTTTGGATTATCTGTTCGTTCTTTCAAGCGTTTTTGTTGCTCTTCAGGCGAAACATGCAAATAAAATTTAAGGATGTGCGTGTCATTATTATTTATAAGCAAAGACTCAAAATCATTAATTGCTTTCATTCTTTTTTTGGCAGTTTCATCATCTATCATTTTATGCACGCGTGTAATTAAAATATCTTCATAATGCGAGCGGTTAAATATTTGTATCATTCCTTTTTCCGGAGTATGCTTGTGAATGCGCCACAAAAAATCATGTGCCAATTCATCTGCTGTTGGTTCTTTAAAAGATGTGACCAGCACGCCTTGCGGATTTAGTTTGCCAAATACATTTCTTATCGCGCCGTCTTTTCCGGAGGCATCCATGCCCTGGATAACAATTAATAATGAATGTTTGCGCTCAGCATATAAAAGATTTTGCAACTCATCTAATTGCTGCAGTATTTCATGTAATTCATCTTTTGTTTTTTCTTTATCAAAATTTTTTGGTGCGGTTGTTTTTATATCTGCAAGTTTTATAGCCATCTTTTTTTATTTAAGTTAATCAATAAAAATATTGCGTCTTATAAGGATACCGAACCTCGTACATGATGCGTACTTTTTCTAAGATACCATCACGCAAAACATCAATGGCAGTGCGCTCTTTAGCAGAAATAAAAATACTGTTGCCATGTGTTTCTGCCTGCCATTTTTCTTTTAAATTTCGCAACAGTTCAAGCTTTGCATCTTCGGGCAACCATTCATCAAAAGTATTTTTTTCATAAAGATCTGTCTTATTGAAAACTGTAAGAATAGGTTTTTCAAAAGCATTTAATTCCTGTAAAGTTTTATTTACCACACCAATCTGTTCTTCATATTGAGGATGAGAAATATCAACAACGTGCAATAAAATATCAGCTTCACGCACTTCGTCTAAAGTACTTTTAAAACTTTCAACTAAATGATGCGGCAACTTGCGGATAAAGCCAACAGTATCGCTTAATAGAAAGGGTGTATTGCCAAAAACAACTTTGCGCGTTGTGGTATCAAGTGTTGCGAATAATTTATTTTCTGCAAACACATCGCTTTTACTAAGCAAATTCATGATAGTGCTTTTGCCAACATTGGTGTAGCCAACAAGCGCCACGCGAATAAACTCACCACGTTCTTTTCTTTGAGTGAAGGATTGTTTATCTATTTCTGCAAGATGTTTCCGCAACAACGAAATTTTATCTTTTACAATACGACGGTCGGTTTCTATTTCCGTTTCACCGGGACCGCGCGTGCCAATGCCGCCGCCCTGCCTTTCCAAATGCTTCCACATGCCTTTTAATCTTGGCAATAAATATTGATATTGTGCAAGCTCTACCTGCACTTTTGCCTGGGATGTTCTTGCGCGCCGAGCGAAAATGTCGAGTATTAAATCGGTTCTGTCGATAGTTAAAACATTCAACTCTTTTTCAATGTTACTGATTTGAGAGCCTGTAAGTTCATCATCAAAAATGACCAGAGAAATATTTTTTGCAGCAACATATTTTTTTATCTGTTCTAATTTTCCACTGCCAACAAATGTTTTGCTATCGGGATGATTTAATTTTTGTGTGAAAATTTTTATAGCAACTGCGCCTGCAGTTTCTGCGAGAAATGCAAGCTCATCAAGATATTCATTTACCTGTTCTTCAGTTTGTTCTTTTTGTATTACGCCAACTAAAACGGCACGCTCGTTATTTTGAATTTTGTGTTTTTCTATCAAAGGCTGAAAAGTTTTTCTTAATAAAGTTAACTAAAAATAGCTGCATTTTCAGAAGCATACTATTTGGTTTGAATGAATGCCCGCATCCATTTTGATGATGCTTGTGACTATTCTCATCATGCTCGTGACTATTCTCGTCATGCTTGGTTCTATTTTCGTCATGCTCGTGACCATTCTCATCATGCTCGTGACTATTCTCGTCATGCTCGGTTCTATTTTCGTCATGCCCGTGACCATTCTCATCATGCTCGTGACAATTCTCGTTATGCTCGGTTCAAAAACAGGTTATGTCGTGACCATATTGGCCGTGGTAATGATAATATTGATATTAAATAATGAAAGCCCACCACAGGCACTGGTGATGAAAAGATTTTCCAATTTGCTGTTTCGACACGCAAATTGCCCAACGATGATGCTATGAAAAACTGAAGCCGGTACCAAAAAAATTATAACCCTGAAAGCGTGATGCCGATTGAGTATGGATTGATGACCGGACCTGTATCAGTTTTTAAAAATCCTGTTAATTGATAAGAACCATCGAGTGAGAAATTACCGTAACCGATGCGTGCCGTTACCGCAAAGTCGGTAGCATTGATAAATCTTTTGTCGCTTTCTTTTTCTATGTATTGCGGTCCGTAAATGGTTTCGTCGCTACTGTTTTCAAGGTTTTTACCTTTGGTATAGGCTTTTAAAAGCGTACCAACTTTTACACCTAAAGCAAACTTAAAACCTTTATCAGGTTCCATAGGATTGCCTGAGTAGCGCAATTCTATTGGTGCCTGCAAAAAAATTGTAGTGAGTTTATATTTATCAAAATGATCGGTTGTGCTAACATTTGTAAAAGGCAATGTTGTAGAAAGTGATTTTAAATCTATATAAGTGTCTTTGAAAAACATGTTGCTGCTGCCAAGTCCTAAACCGAAACCAACACTAAAATGAGGATTAGCTTTGAACGGTTTATCAATCATAAAATAAAAATTGAAATGTCTTGAAAAACCCGAAGGTGAAGTGCTGTCGTTTGTGCCGCTCCACTCATCAATTCCATATTGCAGCATAAAATGATCATTCGCGCGATTACTTAAATCAATAGCAGTCCATTTCTTTTTTGCAAGTGTATCTGTTTGCGCATAAATATTTAATGCAATAAAAATTAAAGTAAAAAAAAGAAGTAATTTTTTCATTAGACAGTTAATTGTTAAGCTGTTAATTTTTTATGGAATTGCAACTTCGCAAAAATAGTAGAAATGCAAAAGGGACTGGTTAAAAATTAGCCAAAACAAAAAAGAAAATATTTAATGGAAAATATAAAGCCCACTTTATCACTTTCATTTTTCGCAAATTTGCGTAACTATGCTGTATGGATATGAGTATTCTGGAAAATCTGCGCATTCTTTTGGTTGAAGATGATATTGTGAATCAAATGCTTTTTCAGCGTTCTTTTTTTAAGCTGGCAACTAAAATAACTATTGTTGAAAGCGGAACCAAAGCCATTGATCTTTTGCGTAATTCAGATTTTGATATTGTTATAATGGATCTTTATTTACCTGATCTGGATGGTTGTGAAACGGCGGAAGTTATAAGAAATGATCTGAAGCTTACCATCCCGATAATTGCTATTACTGCTTCGCCGATTGAAGAAGAAAAGGAGCGATGCGACACATCAGGTATGAGTGGTTACATTCGCAAACCTTTTACAATTGACCAATTAATGGAAATAATATCAAAACTTGATCCTCCGCTTAAATCTAAAAATAAAAATCTCAGCGGAGACGGCATCACGATAGACCTTACATTTTTAGAAACGATTGCGGACAATGATAAAGAATATATTGATCTGATAATAAAAACCTTCAATCAAAATATGCCGCAAACAATAGAAAAAATTAAACAATATTATATTGACGGTGATAAAGATAACCTTGCAAAAACTGCACACTTTGCAAAGTCTTCTTTGTCTGTAATACAGATACAGCAAATGTTTCAGCAGGCTTTATTAATTGAGACAGAAACCAAAAAAACACAACTGCCTGATGAAAACATTAAACAGGCAATAGATAAATTTGAAAAACAATTTACCCAGGCAAAAAATATTTTGGAAAATTATAGTGCGTAGCATTTACATATAATTCGATTCATTGATTTTAATTTTATTAATTTAGTTTCTTTTCAATCCGGTTTTATGAAAATACTTATTGCAGAAGATGAACCACTTATTTTAATGGCAGTTGAACGTCAACTAAAAAAAGATGGTTTTGAAATAATTATTACAACAGATGGAAGAGAAGCTTTGCTGATATTGGATAAAATGTCACCTGATCTGATCATCACGGATATTTTAATGCCATTTACTTCAGGTTTGGAATTGATAGGCATTATAAAATCTTCACCAAAAAAAAATATCCCGATCATTGTTTTATCAGCACTTGGCCAGGAAAATACTGTGCTTGAGGCTTTTCAATTAGGCGCTGATGATTTTCTTACAAAACCTTTTAATCCTACAGAATTATCAATGCGTGTGCGGCGTTTATTGCATGTGCCCGCTAAATAAAAGAAAGATAGTTACTGCCTCTTCCTAATATTTTCGCATCATCTGCCTGCAACCATTTATTTAAAACGGTTGCGTAAACATCTTTAAAATCTACCTGGTATTTAAGATCACCATTATCTAAATTATTTAAATCAGGCATTGGATTGATAAGCCCTTTTTGCTGCAAGCCACCGCTGATTAAAAACATATTATTTGCAGTGCCATGGTCTGTGCCGTTGCTTGCGTTTTGAGAAACACGTCTTCCAAATTCACTGAAAGTAAAAAGCAACACATCATTAAAACGGTTATTATCTTTTAGATCTTTTACAAAAGCTGCAACTGCATCGTTCATTTGTTTGAACAATTTTTCCTGAACAGGTTTTTGATTTGCGTGCGTATCAAAGCTGCCCAAACTAACATAATATATTTTTGTGTTGATGTCTGAAAAGATAAGCGACGCAACGGTTTTCAAATCATTACCCAATTCTGTTTTCGGATAATTTCCTTTTGATGGATGAAGCATGCTTTGCTGAAAAATATAATCAGCACTGCTTAATGTTTCAGCCATAGTTTTATATAAATAATCAACCGGCTGTTCTTCTGGCGAATAGTTGTGTGCAGATGAAAGATCTTTAAAATATTGCTCATTGCTTGTGTTATAAAGTCTGCGCGGGTCTTTCAAAGCAATTCCTTTTTCATTATTTCCTTTTAATGCAAGGCTAAGTACATCGTCAATTTCCAGTGCCTGCGTTGGTTTTCCGCAACCTGAACATTGCGCATCAAGATAACGGCCGAGCCAGCCTGTTTGTAATATAATATTGCTGTCGGTTCCTGTTTGCCAAATGTCCATGCTTCTGAAATGACTTCTGTCAGGATTTGGATACCCGACTGAATTTAAAATACCAAGTGAGCCATCATCAAACAAACTTTTAAAATCTATAAGAGAAGGATTTAAACCAACTTCATCAGTTACTAATAAGGCATTATTTTTTGGAATATTTAATGCCGGACGATTGCTATAATACAAATCGTTTTGAACAGGAATTACAGTGTTCAATCCATCATTGCCACCGCTCAATTGCAACACCACAACCACTTTATTGCCTTCAGGTACTGCAACAAAATCTTTTTTCTCAAATGCTTTTAAAAATTTCGGCACAAGAAAAGATGCTGTTGCAAGTGAACCTGTTTGCAAAAATGATCTTCGTTTAATCAACATAAAATATCATTTATAAAATTTTTTAGTTCAACAAAGTTGATGTTCAGGTGTGCTCATTAAAGCAATTGTTATTGTTTGAATATAATCTTCTCTGGTTTTCGCAGAACTTATTTCCATTGCAGTTTTTTCTTTTATAGCATTTGGTGTTTGTAAAACAACCGATTGAATTTTTGAAAACAGATTTTCTTTGCGGACGTTTTCAAATTGATTTGTGTAAACAGGCCAATTGACATTTGCGAGAACCTGGAAACTACCTTTTGCAATTCCTCTATCGTTATCCGACATCTTGATGTTTCCTGAAAGATCTTCTTTCATGCCCATTTGCTGATCATCATCAGTTTTTGGAGTAAGAAAAAAAGTCTCATCATTTTTAATCAATTGCGGGATGCGCATGCGCAACATTAAGGACGAACTATCAATCCAATTTTTTCCGCCAGGCCAACCTGCAACATTAGGCGGATAAAACAAAAGCTGTCCCAGCGCTCTTTGAAAAAGTAATTGTATGTAATCGTTCTCAAGCTGCATTGGCAACATGCGACGGATACCAACCATTAATTCCACAGGGGATTTAATGTGCGATGCAATATTTGCCTTATCATAAAACCATTCGCTTGTAAAAATATCGTGCAGTAGATTTTTTATATCATAATTACTCTGATAAAATCTTGCTGCAAGCCATTGCACTTTTGAGTCATCAACATTGTCATTCACGAAATTTTTATAAATCTTTTTCGCGATGAATATTGCCGTTTGTTTCTGTTCCAATAAAATATTCAAAATATCATCACCATCAAAGTTTCCACTTTTACCTAAAAATGTTTTTGTTCCTGTATCATGTAAATTTTGTCGAAAAATAAATTCTCCCTGAAGATTGAAACCCCATCCGGTAAAGGATCTCGCAGCTTCTTTCACATCCGTTTCCGTATAATTGCCCCGACCCATTGTAAATAGTTCCATCACTTCACGTGCAAAATTTTCATTGGGATGTTGCTTCTGATTTTGCTGGTTATTAAGAAACTGCAGCATGGAAGCACTCTTGCTAACTGCTTTAAGCAAATCTCCAAAATTGCCTAATGCATTATTACGAATCACATCAAGCATTAATTGCTGGTAATAAATATTTATAATGCGGCTTGCAAAATGCCCGTGCCAAAACAGGCTCATTTTCTCGCGCAACTGTGCCGGAGAATTTATCATCTCATTGATCCAGCTTATATTCAACGTTTTTAAATCATCGCGGCTTTGAATGCGTATTTGTTTTTTTTTCTCAGCAGATAAATTGGTGACAGCTTGCTGCATTTCGCCCATCGTTTTTCCGCTGCCTAAAATTTCTCTTATATTATTTTGCGCAACATCAATGTACACGGGCTTTTCAAGCGATGGAATTTCTATTTCTGCATAAAAAGAATTTTGATCTGTTATTTTATCAATTGAAGAAATTTGACTTGCAGAAATGCCAAACCCGGCGCGCCAAAGTAAATGCTGTTTGTTTAGTTGCGTAATTTGCGCTTCCATTTTTTATGGACATTGGAATCGTAAGATAGTTTAACAAAATGGATTATAAGAAAAAAAGCTTTGCAGTTTTGCAAAGCTCATAAAAATTACGGAGTTTAAATATCAATAAAACATCATTGCGAATGATCTTGCAAATTTTGAAACGCCATGTTTTAAATTCTCAACAACAGAGTGAGATGTAAAAGGTTTTGCATGTTCAACATAATCAACCTTCATAATTTTTGCTTTCAAAATCATGTTGTGCTCATCTATATTGTCATCATTTTCTATTGTTGCTATAGCTTTTAATTGAATGTAGTAATCGAAATTTTTTCTATAAAAAGTAAGGTTCACCGCAAACTTTTTTATCTCTTCTGTACCAATCAATGGCTTTATCATATTAAAATAAATATTCCCTTCTTTATCAGCATACAATATCTGTATGATATGAGTTTTTACAGGAAACATTTCGTGCTCAATAACGCACAAAGCTGTTTTTATCTGCATTATTTTTTCTGTAATGAATTCAAGATTTTGATCGGTATTTGATATTGACATATTAGTATGTTTTAAAGTTTCTTTCAATAAACCCTATAAAAGAAAGACTTAAAACAATGCCAATTTTTAAACTCATAAAAAAAGAGAAATGAAAAAATACATGTACAACGAAATCCACAAAAGATTAAGTGTTTAAAGTTATTGTGAAGACTGTGCCTATTTTGTTATTCGATGTAACCTCAATGCTGCCGTTATGTGCCTGCACAATGTTAAGAGTAGCTGCAAGACCTAATCCAATGCCGTTGCGCTTTGAAGTAAAGTATGGCTCAAACAATTTTGGAATATGATCTTGTTCAATGCCACAGCCATTATCTGAAATTATTATTAAAACACTTTCAGGAGTTTTTTCTGTTTTGATTATAATTTTTCCATGATCATGATCTATAGATTCTACGGCGTTTATAAGTATGTTGAACAATGCAATTTCAAGTTTTGGAGCATCGCACTTTAAAATAATTTCTTCTTTAAAAGGAATTGATTTTAGCGTAATATTTTTTAGTTTTATTCTGTCTTCAGCCAAAGCTGTTATTCGGTCTATCATTTCTGATAGTTCATGTTCTGCCATATTTATTTCAGCCGGCTTTGATGTATTAAGCAACTCTTTTATCAATTCGTTTATTCGGTTACTGTTTCTATGAATAATATCAACATACAGTTTTTGTTCTTCATCGAGCTCAATAGTCCTAAGCTGCTCTGAAGCAAGATTAATATTATTGATGGGATTGCGCACTTCATGTGCCAGCGTTCGCACAAGACGCCCTGTGGCTGCAAGTTTTTCTTCCTGCAAAGTTGTTTTTTGCGCTTTGCGTATTAAGGTAATATCATGCAAAATTCCCTGGTAATAAATTTCTCCTTCAAGATTTTTTTCTTTAGTTGCAGAAAGAATACATTGACGTTCGCCACTTTCTTTATATTTTATTTCAACTTCAAAATCGTCTAACACTTCCCGCTCTGACAATTGCTTGATGATTTGATTTTTTTGTTTTTGATTTTGAAAAATATCTGTGAGTCTTACGCGATTTAATATGCTTTTATCGCAATGCAACAATTCAGAAAATGCAAAATTAATTTCGGTGAAATAAAATTGTTTGTTTGCAACGAAAATTGCATCGCCTGACTTATCAAAAATGTTTCTGTATCTTTTTTCTTTCGCTCTTAATTCGTTTAGCGTCGCGGCTCTGTCTAAAGAATACCTGATCGCCCGTTCCAATTTTTCACTCGTTAAATCTGCTTTGATAAGATAGTCGAAAGCGCCGAGTTTCATAGCTTCTTCATCAATACGGATATCGCCTTTGCCTGTAAGCAAAATGAAGGGTTTGTTTTGCTCATTTGCTCTTGCTTCTTTTATTAAGTCAATACCGGTTTTTGCACCGAGCCTGTAATCGACAAGAAAAATATCGTAGTCTGTTGCTGTGATTAGTTTTAAGGCATCATTGTATTTGTAGCACCATTTTATTAAAAAAGATTTAGAAGGAATATTTTTTAAATATTCACTTGTAATGAAATAATCATCTTCATCATCATCGATAATTAAAACCCTGATTGGATTGACATCATGCATTACTAATTATTTTTTGCCGGGAAACTAAGAAAGGAAAAATATCTTCAGTTTCTGATAACTTTCAATACAGCTTTTGATATCAGAAAAGTTTAAAAGATTTTTAAATAGAGATCATTACTATCCCGCATTCTATTTATTATTAATCATCTGATGTTCCTTAATTTTATTGTAGAGCGTTTTTCGGTCTATGTTCAGCAATTTCGCAGCTTTACTTTTATTAAAATTCACTTCTTTTAAAGTTGCAAAAATTGTTTCGTATTCGGCATCAATACTTGCTGCTTTCAGATTAAATTCTTTGGGTTTATTTGATGAGACTTCTGAAGCTCTGTCGTTATCTGATCTTGAATAAGATTCATTTGAAGTTGAAGCTGATTCTTCTTCTCTAAAAGGACTTAATTTATGAAAATTGCTGATCTCAAAAGGTAAGGTTTGTACTTCTATACAATCTGTATCCGAAAGCAATGCAGCCCTTTTAATTACATTTTTTAATTCCCTTAAATTGCCATACCACACATAATTCAGGAAAATATTTTTTACCTCTTTTGAAAAATCTGTAATTGTTTTGTTAAGCTCTTTATTTGTTAACTGAAGAAAGTGATAAGCGAAAATTAGAATGTCTTCTTTACGCTCGCGCAAAGGCGGAAGGTTGATGCTAAACTCATTAAAACGATGAAATAAATCTTCTCTGAATTTTCCACGACGTGATGTATCCCACAAACGTTCATTACTTGCCACAATAATTCTTACATCAAGTTCAATATCTTTTGTGCCGCCAACGCGGCGCATTTTGCGCTCCTGCACAACACGCAACAAAGACACCTGCACATCGTAAGGAAGATTAGCCACTTCATCTAAAAAAATAGTTCCCCCGTTTGCCAATTCAAAACTTCCGACCTTTTGAATCATTGCGCCGGTAAACGAACCTTTCTCATGCCCGAACATTTCACTTGAGGCAAGCTCTTTGCTTAATGCTCCGCAATCTATTGCTACAAAAGGCTTTCCTACTCTTTTGCTTTGGTTATGTATTTCATTTGCGATCGCTTCCTTGCCGCTTCCGCTTTCGCCATAAATAATTACACTATAATTTGTTGGCGCAACTAATTTTATCTGCTGCATTATTTGTTGAAAAGCTTCGCTTTTGCCAGTTATATATTCTTTGGAAAATGAATACCTGTTATTTGTAAAAGTTTTTTGTTCCTTTCCATCAAATAATGGTGTTGTTTCAATAATTACATTTTGGCTTTTATTATTTTCACCTTCTTCCAGGGCTTGTTTTATGGTAACAAGAATTTCGTCGGGAAATAAAGGTTTTGTAACATAATCAAAAGCGCCATGCTTCATTATATCTACGGCTGTTTTCACATCACTATAACCAGTAATTATTATAAATGGAAGATTGGAATTTTTCTCTTTCATTTTTTTCATTACCTCAACTCCTGAAATATCTTCAAGCCTCAAATCGCATAAAACAATATCAGGCATATTCTCTTCATACCACAAAAGCGCTTTTTTAGCGTTTGTAAAATCCGCAACATCATAATTATGTCTCTTGAGAAATTTTTGCAACAAAAGGCACATATCTCTATCATCGTCAATAACTAAAACTTTTTGCATGTGTACTGAATTTTTTATACAATTTTGATATAATAAAGCAAGTAAAAGACCAGATTGAATAATTAATGAACGCACGATTAGAAAGTCTGTTCGTCATTTGAGTACAATATTTTATTTTATTTTGAGGAAAGAAATCTACAATTGCAAAAGAAAGATAACTCAGTAAATTCATAATCTTTCTTTTTTTATAATCTCCACAATTGAAGGATCTAATAAACTCGTAGTGTCTCCAAAATTTTCATTTTCACCCTCAGCAATTTTTCTTAATATTCTACGCATAATTTTTCCGCTTCGTGTTTTGGGTAAACCATTGACTAATTGTATTTTTTCAGGTTTTGCAATAGAGCCGATTTGTTTGATAATTCTTTGCTGAATATTTTCTTTTATCAAATTTTCATCATTCAAATTTCCCATATAAATTACAAAAGCATAAATGCCCTGACCTTTTATTTCATGTTGATAACCAACCACGGCGCTCTCTACAACACCTTCCTGTAAATTGATTGCATTTTCAATTTCTGCGGTTCCAATGCGATGTCCGCTAACATTTAAGACATCATCAACCCGTCCGGTAATTCTATAATTTCCATCTTTATCTTTTATGGCTCCGTCTCCTGTAAAATAAAGTTGCGGATACAAACTAAAATAATTTTTTTTACAGCGTTCATGGTCACCATAAGTTGTTCTTATAATAGAAGGCCATGGAAATTTTATACAAAGATTTCCGCAGATATTTTCCTTATCTTTCTGCAGCACTTCTTTTCCAGTTTCATCAACTAAAACGGGCTGTATTCCTGGCAATGGAAGCGTTGCCCACGCAGGCTTTGCGGATGTAATGCCGGCAATATTTGAAATTAAAATTCCACCAGTTTCTGTTTGCCACCACGTATCTACGATCGCGCAATTTTTTTTACCTACATTTTCGTTATACCAATGCCATGCTTCTTCATTTATTGGTTCACCGACTGTTCCTAAAACTTTTAATGAGGAGAGGTTTTTATCTTTCAAAGGTTCTAGACCAAAACCCATAAGACTTCTTATTAAAGTAGGCGCGGTGTATAAAATATTTACCTTGTATTTATCTACAATATCCCAAAGTCTTGATGCATCAGGCCAAGTGGGAATACCTTCAAACATAAGCGTTGTCGCACCTGCACTTAACGGACCGTAAACAATATAACTGTGACCTGTTATCCAGCCAATGTCTGCGGTACAAAAGAAAATATCCTGAGGCTGGTATTGAAAAACATTTACGAAGGTATAATTCGTATAAATCATATATCCTGCGCAAGAATGCACAACTCCTTTTGGCTTACCTGTTGAGCCGGAAGTATATAAAATAAATAAGGGATCTTCCGCATTCATTTCTTCTGCCGGGAAATTTCTTATTTCTGCTGTTTTTTTCATTTCATCATGCCACCAAACATCTCTTCCATCACTCATTGAAGTTTCTATGTCAGTTCGTTTTAAAACAATCACACGTTTAATGTTTTTATTACCATTTATTGCTTCATCAATTACACTTTTCAAAGGAATAATTTTAGCGCCACGATAAGCGCCATCGCAAGTAATAATAAAAGCTGCCTGCGCATCAAACACTCTGTCTGCAATGCTTTGCGCGCTGAAGCCTCCAAAAATCACTGAGTGAATTGCGCCGATTCTAGCACAAGCCAGCACCGAAATAACGAGTTCAGGAACCATGCCCATGTAAATACAAATTCGATCACCTTTTTGAACACCGTTATTTTTTAAAACATGCGCGAATGCGCAAACACTTTCATATAATTCGTGATAAGTAATAATTTTATTTTGCTCAGCCGGATCATTCGGTTCCCAAATAATCGCAGGTGCAGTGGCATTTTCTTTTAAATGACGGTCGAGGCAATTTTCTGTGATGTTAAGTGTTGCGCCTTTGAACCATTCTATTTTTGGTTCTTCAAAATTCCATTCCAAAATGCTATTCCATTCTTTTTTCCAGGTAAAATTTTCTGCAATCTTCGCCCAAAATGTTTCCGGATCTTTTATACTTTCTGCATAAGCAGTTTCATAATCATCCATAGAATGTATTTGGTATGCATAAGACATAAAAGTATTTTTTAAAACTATAAATTTACTGATTGCAATTTTTACAAAGAATTAAATCGGAATTTTTATAATTTAATTTAATAAAAGTACCTTACTTTTTTTTGCGCAATTTTGCAGCAGAAGAAGTAATATGATTCTGCATTTAATAGAAAGATACAACACTGTTTATTGGTTAATATTTTTATCTGCTGCCATTCTAAAATTGGTTTTGTCGGTACCGATTGAAGGTAATCCTAATGGCATTGTCGGCATTTTTATTTTTCTTTTTAAATGGTATTCTTCCATAGATTTTTCGTTGGTAGATTCTTCTTCTGTTAAATCGAGAATGCGCATACAAAACCTTATAACAATCGTAATGTTATTTTCTTTGTTAATAATCGGCGGCGTTTTACTTTTAAAAATGTTGCTTTAATTTTCGCGTTATAACTTATGTCAATCGAAGTTTCGCATCTCTGCAAAATCTATGGCTTACAAAAAGCAGTAGATGACATTTCTTTTAAAATAAATGAAGGTGAAATTACCGGATTTCTTGGTCCAAACGGTGCCGGTAAAAGCACAACGATGAAGATCATTACAGGCTATCTTCCCTGGAATGCAGGAATGGTAAGTGTTTACGGACTTGATGTAAAAAAATTTCCACTTGAAATAAAAAAAAAGATCGGCTACCTGCCAGAAGCAAATCCTTTGTATTACGATATGTATGTAAAAGAATACCTGCAATTTATTGCAGGTGTACATAGTATTAAAAAAAATAAAGAAGCTATAAAAAATGTGATTGAATTGACAGGCTTAACAGTTGAAAGCAATAAAAAAATCGGACAGCTTTCAAAGGGATTTAAACAACGTACCGGACTTGCTGCTGCATTGATACACCATCCCGATGTTTTGATTTTAGATGAACCAACAAGTGGCTTAGACCCTAATCAAATAATTGAAATACGCAACGTAATAAAACAGCAGGGAAAAAATAAAACTGTTTTATTTTCATCGCATATTTTGCAGGAAGTAGAAGCAATTTGTGACCGCATCATTATTATAAATAAAGGGAAAATTGTTGCCGACGATACTATATTGAATTTGCACAAAACCAAACATGAAAATGTTATAAAAATATCTTTTAAAGAAAATATTAATGAAGATGTTTTAAAAAATTTGCCTGGTATAAATGAGATCAGAAAAGAGAATGATTCTACCTGGAAACTTACATCTAACAATGTTAATGAAGCGCGCAAACAATTGATGCAACTGGCTTTGAACGAAAATCTAAACATCACTTCACTTCAAACAGAAGGCAGTAGTCTTGAAGAAATCTTCCGCTCTCTTACATTAAACAATTAAAAAAATGATTGCTCAATCATCCATTAAATTTTTAAAAGATTTACAAGCTAATAATAATAAAGAATGGTTTGAAGAGCATCGCACAACTTATGAAGGCGCTAAAGAAAATTTCTTAATTTTTATTACCGAAATTCTTGAGAAGTTTTCTAAAAAAGATACTACAATAGTTGCGCTAAAAGCTAAAGAATGCATTTACCGCATTAATCGCGATGTTCGTTTCAGCCTAAATAAAACGCCTTATAAACATCACATGGGCGCATACATTTGCAGCGGAGGCAAGCAAAGTATTTATGCAGGTTATTATTTTCATTTAGAACCGAGCAATTCTGTTGTTGGCGGTGGTTTATGGTCGCCCGAAGCAGTTGTCTTAAAAAAAGTACGGCAGGAAATAGATTATAATTTTGAAGCTTTCAATAAAATAATTAAGAGCAAAAAATTTAAAAATTCTTTTGGTGATCTTTTAAAAAATAAGGAAACCAGTCTTAGTCGTGAACCAAAAGGATATGAGAAAAATAATCCTGCTATCGAATACATAAAATTGAAAAGCTGGATTGCTTCACATCCTTTGCAGGACAAGGATCTAACAGAAAAAGATCTTGCGAATAAAATTGTTACAACATTTGAAACATTACAGCCTTTAGTAAAATTTTTAAATGATGCTATTGCTGAATAGTTACATCAAACCTTTTTTTACCAAATATTCTGCGATCTGCACCGCATTTGTGGCTGCGCCTTTGCGAAGATTATCGCTAACGATCCATAAGTTTAAAGTGTTTGGCTGCGTTTCATCTCTGCGCAATCTTCCTACAAAAACCTCATCTTTTTCATGTGCATTTATAGGCATCGGATAAATTTGCTGCGCAATGTCATCTTCTACAATTACACCTTCTGCTTCACTTAATATTTTTCTAATATCCATCAGATCAAAATCGTTTTCAAACTCTACATTCACACTTTCGCTGTGACCACCGATAACGGGAATACGCACTGTTGTTGATGTGATACGAATGCTATCATCGCGCATTATCTTTCTTGTTTCATTTACCATTTTCATTTCTTCTTTTGTATATCCATTTTCAAGAAACACATCAATTTGCGGAATGGCGTTAAGATCAATTTTATATTTGTAAGCTTTTTCTCCATCTTCATTTCTTCTTTCGCTCATTAATTGATTAACAGCCTTTACACCTGTGCCGGTAACACTTTGATAAGTGCTCACCACAATTCTTTTTATTTTATATTTTTTGTGTAATGGATTTAATGCAACAACCATTTGTATAGTTGAGCAATTCGGATTAGCAATTATTTTGTCTTCTTTGGTTAAAGCATCTGCATTTATTTCGGGAACAATTAATTTTTTTGTTGCGTCCATTCTCCAGGCGCTGCTATTGTCAATAACTGTAATCCCGGCTTCCGCGAATTTTGGTGCCCATTCAATTGATGTATTGCCACCGGCTGAAAATAAGGCTATCACAGGCTTTGCGGCAATTGCATCAGCCATGCTTACAACCTTATATTTCTTTCCTTTGAACTCAACTTCTTTTCCTACAGATCTTTCTGATGCGACAGGAATTAATTCAGACACATCAAAATTTCGCTCTGCTAAAACCTGCAACATTTTTGTACCAACCAATCCTGTTGCTCCTACGACTGCGACTTTCATTATTTTTATTTATCAGCAATTAGCTTAGTTTAAATTTGCAATACGCACGGTATCTAATTCATCTATTTTTTTCTGTTGCGCTTCTACCATGGTGTTGATATTTGTAATTTTCTCACAAAGAGCAACTCCATTTTTTAATACTTTTTCACGAAAATCAAAAAAATCGTCCCACTCTTTTGAGACTTCTTGCCACGCACCTTTCATGTTATCTACATCTTCATCAAAGGAGCAAAGATCAAGAGAGTAGGCATCATAATTTTTGTATAATTCGCTGGCATATTTATCAAAATATTCATACACTTTCCCTGACGTAGAATCATACTCAACAAAATCTTCAGGCATTTCTTCACCATTTTCATCATAAGCTTCTACTTCAAACCAATTATAAATTTTTGTAAATACTTTTTGATTTTCATCAATAAGACCGCGCAATTCTTCCACTTCCTCAGCCTGCAATTTTACATACATTGCATTCGTTTCAAAAAAATAATCACGCATGCGAGGGAAATCAAATGCGTCTATCGTTTGCGTTTCTATTATTTTTTTTACAGCTTTATCAACTTCCTCATATCGTTCTTTTATTTTTTCCAGTGGCTCAGCTATTTCATCACGCAACAATTCTTCATGATAATAACCTTCTTTCAATTGCTTCATTGTTTCGCGCATGCCTTGCATTTTTTGTAAAAAATCTGCATACCTGTTTACGAGTTCTTTCTCATAATCTGTTTCAGTCTTGGTTTCATCATACTCAAGTGTCGCTGTGTAAAATGGGTTTTCAATTTTGCGTGTTGTCATTGTTTTTCATTGAATAAATAAAAAAATTGTTGATATTGGTTAATAAATTTCATGCAATTTAATTAACAAGAGTATCGGTGTGAAGATATTATTACTTTTTAATCATAAATAAATACAATAAAGGTGCTTTAAAAAACACCTAAAAATCTAGTAATATTTATTGAATTACCAAATGCTTAATCGGGCGCTGTCCGGCTTATACATTTTATCGCCGGGCTTAACATTGAACGCTGTATAAAAAGGAGTGAAGTTTGAAAGTGGTCCATTGACGCGATACATTGGCGGCGAGTGAGGGTCTTCGTTTATATAAGTTCGTTCCAGTTCAGGCTTAATCTTTTCGCGCCATATTTGTGCGAATGAAATAAAGAATCTTTGATCTGGTGTAAAGCCGTCTATGCGGGTAGTATCCTGACCTTCTTTGGTCATTTTAAATGCATCATATGCTATATTGATGCCACCAAGATCTGCGCTGTTTTCTCCTGTTGTTAATGCGCCATTGATGTGCAAACTATCCTGAACTGTATATCCATTAAACTGCGCAATAATACGTTTTGTTCGAGCCACAAATTGTGTACTATCTTCATGACTCCACCAATTTTTTAAGTTACCGTTTTTATCATACTGGCTTCCCTGGTCATCAAAACCATGTGTCATTTCATGACCGATAACCATTCCTATTGCTCCATAATTAATAGCGTCATCTGCATTAGCATCGAAAAAAGGAAACTGCAAAATTCCTGCAGGAAAAACTATTTCATTAAATGTGGGATTGTAATAAGCATTTACTGTTGGAGGCGTCATGCCCCATTCTGTTCTGTCAACAGGTTTTCCTAATTTATTCAATTGATATTGATATTCATTTTCAGAACACGAAATAATATTTTCGAAATATTTGTTTCGGTCAATTGTTACCTTGCTGTAATCTCTCCATTTATCAGGATAACCGATCTTTTTTATAAATGCATGCAGTTTATCAATCGCTATATTTTTTGTACTGTCACTCATCCAACTTACTTTTTTTATTCTTGCTTCAAAAGCTTTTTGCAAATTATTTACAAGATCAAGCATCCGTTTTTTTGCATCGTCAGTAAAATATCTTTTTACGTATAATTCTCCCAAAGCATCTCCTAAATAATTATCAGTAGCCCGATAAATTCTTTCCCAGCGCGGCTTTATTTGTTCTTGCCCGCTCAACTCTTTTGAATAATTAAAACTCGCATTTACAAAATCAGTGCTTAAATCATCAGCTGCATCAGCTGTTACATGAAATGTGTAATATGCCTTCCATGTTTCTATCGGTGTTGATGTTAAAAGGCTATTTAGTTTTGTGTAATAAGCAGGTTGCTGCACATTTATTGAATCCGTTTTCAAGCCACTGTTATTTAATAAAGACGACCAACCAATTACAGGCATTGTTTTATCAAGAGCAGTCAAAGACATTTTATTATAATTGCTTTGAGGATCGCGCAATTCTACATTCGTGCGATGGCTTATTGCCATTTGCTTTTCAAGTGCATAAACAGCTGCTACTTTTTTACCCGCAGTCACAGAATCATCGCCAAGAAGCGTAAATATTTTTTTCATATAAGCCTTGTAAGCGTTCTGTATTTCTACAGTGGCGGCATCTGTTTTAAAATAATAATCTCTGTCCGGAAGTCCAAGCCCTGTCTGGCTTGCAGCAAGAATATTTATATTGCTGTTCTTATCGTCAGGTCCAATTCCTAAAGAAGTTATATAAAAGAAATTTCTTGTATGGGCTTCTGCTTCAAACAGAAGCACATCATTAATATTTTTGAATGAATTTATTTGTTGCAGGTAAGGTTTAATCGGGTCATAACCAAGTTTTTCGATGGTTGCAGAGTCCATACCTGAGGCATAAAAATCTCCAACTTTTTGTGCAATGCTGCCTTTTTCAAACCCTCCTTTTGCAACACTATCAAGTATGCTGTGCAAATGATTTTTAGTCACATTATATACATCAAGAAACGAACCGATGCCACTTTCAGTTGAAGGGAAAGTTGCATTTTTAATCCACTTTCCATTTACATACAAAAAGAAATTGTCGCCAGGCTTTACGGATGAATCCATATTGGCAGTCTCAATAAATTTTTCAGATGTTTCTGTGGATGTCTTAGAAGAATTATGGCAGGAATATAAAATTGCTGACAAGTTTATGATTGCTGCGATTAAAAGAATTCTTTTCATGATGCAAATTTTACAAGGCAGTGAAAGTAAAATTTTTTGGAATAAAAATATTTTTTATTTGAAGAATATATTTGATGGTAAATAAAAAAGCACCCCGAAAATTCAGGATGCTTCATTCTCTTTAAAATCTTTTTATTGCTTAGGCTTTGTTGTGCCTGAAGGTTTTGATTGTGTTTTTGTCGGTGCTTGCTGTTGTTGCTGCTGATCTTGCTGACCACCACCTCCTAATTCTTCGGGTAATTTTATTTTTAATTCATTCGCGACTAACTGAAAAATATTTGTAACTGCTGTGGTTCCCCGTTCTACACTTTGAGGTTTTAAAATAAGATTATATTTTCCTGCTTCTAATACTTTTTGATAAGCCGTAATTACTTGTTGCAATAAGGGCTGAGCGAGCTGTGCGCGTTTTGCATCAGATTTTTGTTGAGCAATTTGCTGCCAGTAAACCAGATTTAATGCAACCTGCTGACGCTGCTGCTGCTCTAAAGCAAGTACACTTTTTGCTTTGCCGCCTGCAGAGTCTAATTTATATGTGCTGTCAAGACGATGGTATTCGCTTTGATAAAATTCGTATTCTGCCTGCAAAGAATCTCTTTCATATATCTGCACCATGCTGTCAACTGCGGGATAGCCGGGCATTACCTGTACCATATCATCAATATCGAATACGCCGATTTTCAATGTTGTTTGTGCATTTGCTTTGTGCGAAGCAAATGATAATGCAGCAATAGCTATAAATACCAGGAAAACCTTTTTCATTTTTGTGTTTTTATGTTTAAATATTTTTTTAATTTTTAATGCCCAACATCTTTATCACTTCATCACTCTTGTCTAATTTTGGGTCGGCAAAGATAATAGTAATTCCTTCACTTTTATCAAGTACAAAATCATATCCATGAGCAACTGCCATTTTCTGAACAGCGTTGTAAACTTCATCCTGCAAAGGCTTTACTAAATCTTCTCTTGCTTTAAATAAATCGCCTTCATAACCAAACCGCTGCTTTTGCAGATCGCGAATTTCTTTTTCTTTATTATAAATTTCATCTTGCCTTTTTTTCTTTAATTCATCCGTAAGCATAAATTGTTCGGCATCAAAATCTTTATACATCTGGTTAAGCGCGGCTTGTTTATCATCAATATCTTTTTGCCACTCTACACTTTTTTGTTGCAGTTTTTTTTGCGCCGTTACATAATCCGGCATTTTGTTTAAAATATATTTTGTATCAATTACAGCATATCGTTGCGCAAAACAAAATGATACTGAAAGGAAAAAGAGAGCTGAAAAAAATATCTTTTTCATAATAGAAATTTATGGAAAGATAAAATGATTTTATTCTGGTTCATAGCCAAGCATAAATGTGAAACGGGAAATATTTTTTAGGGAGGTAGAATTCGGTCCATATCTATCAAGTCCAATACCATAATCAAACCCAAGTAAACCAAACATTGGCAAGAAAAAACGCATACCAATACCAACCGAACGACGGAGCTGAAAAGGATTGTAATCTTTGAATGTGTACCAACCATTTGCCGCTTCAAAAAAAGCCAAGCCATAAATGGTGCTGCTTTGACTAAGGCTTAATGGATAACGAAGCTCCATAGTGTATTTATTAAAAATAGTAAAATACTCTGAAGCGCCTGTCTGGTCAGGGTTTACGCGTGGGTCTGATGTTTGATAAACAGGATACCCTCTTTGTGAAATTATTTCGTAACCAAGCAGTGCGTAGCTGTTACTTAAACCTGCATCGCCAACCTGGAAACGTTCGAACGGAGAAATATTCAACAAACTATTATATCTGCCGATGAACCCGTATTTTGCTGCAAGCTTTAATACAAATTGTTTTCTGTCATCACCAATAGGTTTGGTTAAAGGCACATACCAGGTGGCATCGAAACGCCATTTATGGTATTCAATCCACTCATAAGGATTTGGTGAAGTAACTAGACTTGGATCAAGTAAAGAATATGGTGGCGTCACCTGCACACTTCCTACAAAATCAGAACCACTGTGAGGGAAAGTAGGCTGATCAACAGAAGAACGTTCCAGCGCAATTTTTAAATTAAAATTGTTTGAAAAGCCATTATTAAAACCAGGAAGATTTACCTGATCTATATAATAATTTTTAAGCTTGTAACGCGCATAACTTAATGTAAAACCCAACTGAAAATAATCATCCGGCCATTTTAATTGTTTAGCTAACCCTACAGAAATACCCGTTGTTCTGAAATAAGATGTATCCGCCGCACTGCTTGTATAAGTACCTGTTAACGGATCGTAAGCATTTGCAAATTTTGTATCAAACACACTTACAGAAAACGAATTTCTTTTCTTTCCGCCAAACCAAGGTTCAGTAAATGAAATATTATAAGACCGGTAAGCGCTTCCATTACTTTGAAAACGGATGCTTAATTTTTGTCCATCACCAACAGGCAAGCCATCTTTAAAACCGCCTTTTTTGAAAAGCTGCTGAATAGAAAAATTATTAAATGTTATACCTAAAGTTCCTGTGAGGCCAATGCCGCCGCCAAAGCCTGCACTCAATTCTAATTGGTCGCTCGATTTTTCCTGCAATGCCCAGTTAATATCAACCGTGCCATCATCAGTATTTGGAACAATATTCGGATTGGTTTTTTCAGGATCGAAAAATCCCAGGTTTGCAATTTCTCTTTGAGAACGTATAAGATCAGTACGACTGAATTTTTCTCCCGGAATTGTTCTTAACTCCCGACGTATCACATAATCTTTTGTTTTTTCATTACCGGAAATACGCACATTTTTTATCGTTGCCTGCGGACCTTCAACAATTTGTATTTCAAAATCTATGGTGTCTTTATAAACAGCAGTCTCTATAGGATCTGCACGAAAGAAAAGATAACCATCATCCATGTACAATCCACTAATGTCGCCACCTTCAGGCGATTGTGTTCTTCCTAATTTACTATTCAATGCATCTGCATTGTAAGTATCTCCCTTTTTTATATTGAGTATTGCGGTAAGTAAGGAATCTGAATATTTTGTATTGCCACGCCAGGTAATATTTCCAAAATAATATTTATGTCCTTCATCAACTTTTATATCAATATCCATATTGCCTTTGTTATTATAATATTGGGTATCCTTTGCTATACTGGCATCCCGATAGCCAAGTGAATTATAATAATCAACTATTTTATCTTTATCATCTTCATATTTTTTTTCGTCAAATTTTGAAGATGAAAGAAAATTTAATTTTAAATATGGTGATATAATTTCTTTTGTTTGGGTGTATGATAAGTAACCCATTTTGCGCAAATAATCATTAAACGGATATGTGGTTTGTGGCTTCGCAAGCCCACCTGTGTCAACGGAAGGGAAAAGTGTGAGATGGCTCATCTCATGTGTTCCCTTCATTTGTTGTTTTAAAGAAGAGCTCTTAACAGCGTTGCCAATAAATGTAATATCATTGACATGTACTTTGGTTCCTTTATCTATATTGAAAATTAATGCTAAAGAATTTTGAATGGTTGTATCGGGTCTTTGGTCTATGTCCACGGATACATTTCTAAATCCTTTTTCCGCATAATATTTTTTAATAGCATCAACAGCAGTATGCTTCATGTTTTCTGTTATAACTCTGCCGCGCACTAATCCTGATTTTGTATTCAAATCATCAGCTTCGCCCTTTTTTATTCCTTTAAAATAAAAATTAGAGAGCCGCGGCCTTTCAGTTACAGCAACTTCAACATTTATATTATTTCCTTGAAGGCTTGTGATATAAATTTGTATATCACTAAAATAATTTTGAGCCCATAATTTAGTGATGGCTTTTGAAAAATTATCACCGCCGGGAATTAATATTTCATCACCAACATTCAGGTCAGCAATAGATAATAATAAAGTTTGATCGAAAGATTTATTGCCGGTAACTTTTATACTTGCTACTTTATATTTCTGCGGAGTTTTTTGATTGAAAATATTTAACAGATCTGCGTTAAGAGAAGTTACAGGACTGGTTGTATCAGATGCTGCAGCAGTGCTATCAGCAGGAACTTGTGCAAAGCTTGTTTGACAAAAACAGAAACTTAAAATAAAAGAAGAAATAAAAAATTTACACAAATGATGCATCCAGATTTTTTTTTGCCACGGGCGGAAAATGTTGGTTCTGCCAGCAGTTATTTTGCGATAGGTCGGCAAATTAAAAGGAATTATTAAAAGTGTTTGTTAAATGCAAGTCTATTTTTATTAAATTGAAGCATCGAGTAAAACTTGCGCGCCGGTTTTTCCAAAACGTCTTTCCCGGTTTTGAAAATCAATAATGGCTTCGTATAAATTTTCTTTCCTGAAATCCGGCCAACGTGTGTTGGTAAAATATAGTTCTGCATAAGCAAGCTGGTACAATAAAAAATTACTTATTCTATATTCTCCGCTTGTACGTATCATTAATTCAGGATCGGGAAAATTACTTGTAGTAAGGTATTGTTGCAAAGTATCCTGAGAAATAGACTCCGGTAAAATCTTCCCTTTTTTTACATCGAGGGCAATATTTTTTACAGCATTTACCAACTCCCATCTGCTGCTGTAACTCAAAGCCATGATTAAATTGAGTCCCGTATTTTGCGATGTTTCTTCCAATGCTTCTTTCAATTCATTTCTTGCAGATGCAGGCAGCATTTGCATATCGCCAATAACATGCAGCTTGATATTGTTTTTGTTTAAAGTTGGTACTTCCTGCCGAATAGTGTTTACAAGTAATTCCATCAAACCTGTTACTTCATACTCAGGTCTGTCCCAATTTTCTGTGCTGAAAGCGTATAAGGTTAAATATTCAATATGCAGTTCTGCGCAGCCTTCTACAATATTACGAACACTCTCGACGCCGTGAAAATGTCCATACAATCTGTCCTGGCCTTTTTCCTGTGCCCAGCGTCCGTTGCCATCCATAATAATAGCAATGTGCCGGGGCAGGTGAGCAAGATCAATGTTATTTTTTAATCCATCCATCCTTTTTTCAATGCGGTCAAAGATAATAAAAGGAATGAGTTATTAAAGACAGATTAAATTTTTAGAGAAAGTTTATAGTGTTATTTTACTTTAGGACAGAGATAAGAAGATAAATTGAATGATACACCTAACTGCAACATTGCATATGCATCACTTTGAGAACTGTTGCCTCGCTGCCTTCCTTTAATGCCAATCGGCACGCCGGTTTCATAACTGCGATCCTGCAATAAATAAGCAACTGATGGTTGACCATTTGGTAAAGGCGGAAATGCAGCAGCTCCCGCATAAGTAGTGCTGACATCATCAATATAATCTGTGGTTGTGAAACGATACCCAACTTCTGCAAAGAAATTTGTGCTGCTCGTTAAGCTATATTTAAATCCAACTGCCAAAGGAAAACACACTGCCATTGTACCATAGGGTTTTCTATCAGGATATAAAGAACTGCCCTGACCTTCTGTACCAAGCGGGCGCAAATAATATTTTTGACCATCAAGATATGCATAAGGATCATAAGAAAAAGCACCTATGCCCAAAGAAACATAAGGCGTAAACTTATAACCTTCCACACCGGGAATAAAACGGAAGAAATTAAAATTTCCACTTACAGAAAATTCCCAAATATTTGTGTTGAAACTTAAATTTCTTTCGCGCTGAACTGCATTATCACTGTAAATATCTGAATAGGCAAGAAATGCATAATTTCCGGCTATTTTTATTCCAATATAATTATTTAATTCTTTTGTGTAATAAGCGCCTGCAGCAAATTTGGGTCTTCTTAAAGAAGCATTTGCATCAAGATCTCCAAAGTAATGACTAAGCCCAACGGATAATCCAACCTCGCCTTCAGGTTTGAAGCTGGCATACTCCTGCGCATCATCCTGCGCCATTATTTTATTTATGGAGGTTATCAGCAACAGCAATACAAATATCTTCTTAAACATGCATGCAAAATAAATGATTGTATTAAAAACGGCGAAATGAAAATTTTGTTATGTAAGCTATGATTTCAAATCTAATTTCTTTTATCCAAACCCCAGGTAAGTTTATTGCGCAATGTAGAAAGAAAACTATTTTCATTCAAACGAATAAGTCCAACGGTGAAGCTTTCTTTTTTGATTGCCAGCTGAATACTTTTATGTACAATTTCTCTTCGTGCATCAAGCACACAAATAAAATCATCATTTCTTCCTTCCACTTCAAACGAAATAATATTACCATCAGGAACTACTATGGGACGAATATTAAGATTGTGCGGCGCAACAGGTGTGATAACAAAACTCGAAGCTTCAGGAAAAACAATAGGTCCGTTGCAGCTCATGTTGTAACCTGTAGAGCCTGTTGGGGTTGCTACTATTAAACCATCAGCCCAATAAGTATTTAAAAATTCACCATTGAGATATGTGTGAATTTTAATCATAGGTGAAATATCTCTTTTGTGAATTGCAAAATCATTCAGCGCAAAAGGCGTGCTGCCAAACAGCGGCATATCAGCATCGAGATGAATGAGTGTTCTTTTATCAATCACATACGTGCTGTTAATGAGTGCATCAACTGCTACTTCCAATTCATCTTTGCTGATGCCTGCGAGAAAACCCAACCTCCCGAAATTAATACCCAGTATAGGAATGTTTTTATTGCCCACGAGCACAACACAATCGAGTAATGTTCCATCTCCGCCAAGACTTATTAAAAAATCAAAACTATCATCAAGATCATCACCGCCGGAGAATGTTTGTATGTCTTTATATTTTTCTGAAAGTGTTTCGTAGAGACAATATTTTATATTGTGCTTTTGGAGTTTTTCGAATAAATTTTCCAATTCTTCGTGCTGGTGTTCTTCAATTCCACGGCTATAAATGGCAACTTTCATTCAAAATTATTTATCACAAAGTATTTAAAAATACAACACTAAAAATCCTGCCCGGTATGAATAAATATTCCCTGACCACCAAGCTGGTTAAAGCTGTACTCAATTTTAAAAGCAATGTCGTAGATGGTTACAATATCTAAACCAAAGCCGCCGGTTCTAAGTAATTTATTATTGAGCAAACTGTTGCCGGGATCAGGATTATAAGCATATCCCAGATTGCCATAAGTTTTGAAATAAAATCTAAATGGAATATGATGATACGTCTTACTTTTTAAATGTGTATCTAAATTGAAGGCGAACATTTGTCTGCGTAAAGTCGTTCTTAAAACCCCGCCCGCAACGCCGTCAATAACATAATATTCCAACCCCTGTAAATAAATATCGCCATAACCAAAAAGCTGGCGATTATAAAATGGTTGCTGAAAAGGCATTTTTAAAATGCCGCCAGCCGTAAATTGCAATTGTACTTTAGGAACTATTGGAATGGTATAAGAAAGATGTGTTTGCAGCTGCCATAAATTTATATTTCTGCTTATGCCACTTTTTATAAAAGAAAAATCTCCAAGAAATCCTTTTGTGGGATAAGCGATGTTATCAACATCAACATATTGGATTGTGTAAACAAAGGTGGGATAGCGAATATCTTTTAAATTATGAGAAAAATAATCGTGATTTAAATTAAAAGCTGAATCAGAGATTTTCGCATCAATATATCCGATACTGAAACTATGACGCGTTTTTACTCTCGGTCTGTATAAATAGCTTGCTTCTACTTTCAAAAGATGTGAGGCAAAGCCGCCTTCCTGGTAAGTTAACGGCTTGCTTAGATCTGTGCCGTAATCTATTTGATGCTGTCCCGAATAAATGAGGCTGAATTCATAACCGTTCTTTAGATTTTTGTCTGCAAAAGGCTGAATATATTTTATATCAACTTCTCTGTTATATCCATTAATTAAAAAAATATTCAGATTATCATTTCTACCACTCACATTATTTTGTGTGAACTTCAAGCCGTAATTAACACGGTCGAGACTCGCTTTATCCTGCACCCACCATTCATTAAAATTTCTATCAACGAGTTTGAAGTAGGGCAAAGGAAACAAATACCATCTTTCTTTTACATCAACATTAAAATAAATTAGATCGTTTTGCCGCTTTGAAATATACACCTGCACATCAACAAATAATTGTGTGTTTACAATTTGCTCACGTGCTTTTTCTATTTCTTTCCGAATGTCGCTTTCATGAATATAATCTCCTGTTTTAAAAGGAATTTCCCGGTCAATAATGTAGCCTTTTGTTCTCTTATTTCCATTTATTTTAATGGCAGCAACATACAGCAACGAATTTTTTAAGCAGGAATCAGGAGGAAGAAAAATATTTGTTTTGTATAAAGCGGAGTCACTTTGTGCAGCACTAAAAATGCATAGCCCCAAACCAACACACAACATTATAAACCGCGAGGCAAGCGCCATTCAAAAGATTATGATTATAAAATGAATGGTAAAAATAAGGATTTGAAGTAGGAAACAATTTTGTGTTTAGTGTTTTAACATCAGAGCAATAAATTAAGAAAGTATTAAAAAAATCTTTTTACATTCTTAAATAATTCATCAATAAATCATAATTTTCTTTCAACTCATTTTCATACAATTCTTCGCCAAAATAGTAAATGATATTATAATCATATCGCTGAAGTGTAGCAATAATATCAGAAATTTCTAACTTGTTTACTTTAATTGTTACAGTAAAAATGCCATTAGATTTATTAACGGATGAATTTAATTGTGTAATGGCAGCATCATTAGTTTCCACCAGTCGGCTTATTTCACCAAATGAGTAACTTTTCTTTTCCATTTCCATTACAATAATTCCGCCCGGCTCATCCTGACCTACATAAGTGTTAAGCGCATGCAACAGATCTTTGGGTGTAATAATTCCAACAAGTTCCTTTTCTTTTGAAACTACGGGAACTACTGCCAATCCTAACTCTGCACAAAGTCGAAGTGCAAATAAAAAATGCTCATCTGGTAAAATAGAAAGTTTGATGAAGCTTTGATTTAATGTTTCTAATGTATCATTTTCATTTGCATCAAGCAAATCATCTTTATCAATCAAACCAAGAAATATATTTTCTGTTACAACAGGCAATTGTTGTATGTCAAAGTCGCTCATTAATTGCAGCGCAAATGAAACTTTATCATCTGTATCCAGCAAGGGAAATTGTGCATTAATAAGCTGTGATGCCAACATTCAGAATAAATTATAATTGTTAAGAGACAAAAAAAATCAGCTTAAGGTTGCAGCATTTTCTTTTAATCTTATAAGAAATTGTTCTAAAATTTTATTGAACTCATCAGGCACTTCCATCATTGGTGCATGCCCGCATTTATCAATAAAATACAATTCGCTTGCAGGAATTAATTTATTAAATTCCTGCGCAACAAAGGGCGGCGTTATGGTATCATTATTTCCCCAAATCAAAAGTGTTGGTTGTTTTATTTGATTTAATTCTTCACCCAAATTATTTCTAATAGCGCTTTTTGCAAGTGCAATTATTTTTATAACTTTCAAACGGTTATTGGTTATTTCAAACACTTCATCTACCAATTCTTTTGTTGCTGTTGCGGGATCATAAAATGTAACTTCTGTTTTTCGTTTGATGTATTCATAATCACCGCGCTTCGGATAACTATCACCCATGCCGTTTTCAAACAAACCGGAACTGCCGGTTAAAATAAGCGACCTGATTTTTTCAGGATACTTTAAAATATGTATCAATGCTACATGACCGCCCAGTGAGTTGCCGAGCAAATGAATATTATCATACCCTCTTGCCTCAATAAATCTGTTTACATATTTGGCCATTCCGCCAACGGTGGTATGAAATAAATCAAGCTCGAACAATGGTAAAATGGGAACAATTACTTTATAATCTTTTTTGAAATAATCAACCAGATCTTTAAAATTGCTCATAGCGCCAAACAACCCATGAAGTAACATTAAAGGTTCGCCTTCACCTTCTTCTATGAATTTAAACTTTTCGTGCTGCTTTAATTGATAACTCATTTTCTTTTCTTCTCTAAAACTAAATATTGTTATAAAGGTCGCTAAAATACAGAAATAATAAGTATGTCTTAGCTACCTGCTTTTTGCGCCGCGCTATTAAAAAAATTTTCTAATTGAATAAAAAGATCTTTAAACAATGGAATTACCGAGCCTAAAGCATCCATTATTTTTGGACCCCATGGCTCAATAAAATCATAAGTTTTTGATGCGGCAATTGTTGCTGGCTTTATCAAATTCATTTGCGATGCATAAAATAAAATAACACTATAAATTATTGTATATAAAATGGCGTATAATAAAAAGCCTGCAAGTTTATTTATAAGGCCCAGCATTGCAATATTAATTGCCTTTTGTATTAATCGCGCCACCAATTTTACAATAATTGATACTGCAATAAGAATTATAATAAATGATAAAAAAGGAAGCCACCGTTCGCCGATATTTGTAGACTTATGAAGCCTGGAAGCCAGGATAGCAGACAGTTTTAAGGCAGCAGCCAAACCTATAATGCTTGCTAAAAAAGAGAATATTGCTAAGACAAACCCTACACGCATTCCCTTAAAAAGCGCAAGCAAAAGCAATATCAAAAAAATTATATCAATCATTTGTTTTTAATGAATGATGAACGACAAAGTATAAAAAATAAGTATCCACCATTCAATAAACTATTGCAATAATTCCTTCGCAGCCATTGAAATGGTTTTGCCATCTGCCTGCCCCGCAAGCTGTTTTGTTGCTGCTGCCATAACTTTGCCCATGTCTGCTGCAGACTTTGCGCCAACTGTTTCAATAATTTTTTTTAATGTTGATTTCAACTCATCTGCACTTAATTGTTTTGGTAAAAATTTTTCAATCACTGCAATTTCTTCTTCTTCTTTTTTTGCAAGATCTGCGCGGTTTTGCTGTTGAAAAATAGTTAAGGAATCTTTTCTTTGCTTCACCATTTTCGAAAGCAATTTCAATTCTTCGTCCTCAGAAATTTCGCCATTTGCGCCAGGTTCTGTTTTTGCTTTTATTATCTCAGCTTTTATAGCGCGCAAGCCACGCAAAGCAGCTTCATCTTTTGCCTTCATTGCATCTTTCATATCTGCCATTACTTTTTGCTCTAAACTCATATTCTTTTATTTTTTAGAATTTTATAAAATGAAGTTTTGTCAATGTTTTATACTTTATTTTCCTTCAATTGTATGGCTTTGAATTTGCGGTTAAATTCTTTTGCAAAATTTATCAACTCGTCTGAAAGGCTTTGCTGGCCTGTCGCACGGGAAAAACTATCTGCCATTGTTATAAACGTTTGATAATAAAAATCTGCCATTTCATCAACCATCATTTCTTTCGTCCAAAGGTCAATGCGTAAAGCATTTTTTTCAGCCCCATCCCAAAGCGAAAGCATTACAGCTTTTGCATTTTGCTGCATATCTGCAGTGCTCGCACTTGCCTTCCATAGGATTTTTTCAGGCACTTTATTATCGTCTAATTGCACATCAATTGTAATTGTAGAAACAGGCATATTCAATATTAAAAGATTACAAAGTTAAGTATCAAAAATTTGGATGAAATTTAACCAACATCATTTGACATCTACCATCACTTTCATAAAATTCCAAAACTCCATTGCATTTTTTTTGATGCTGAATCGTTCTCTATTGTTTGATATTTCAACAATCATTTTATTGCGAAATATTTCATCCTTATATAAAATATTCATTTGCTTTCCTATTGTTTCAGGCAAATCATTTTCAGAATATAATGCACCGTCGCCGCAAATTTCCTGCATGTTTTCATTATTTCGACAAATGACCGGAATGCCACACTGCAAAGACTTTGCGGGTAATATTATATCATTATTATTTTTGGGAAAATGCAATAAAGCATATGAAGAAGCGAGCAATAATGCATGATCTTTTTTATCTGAAACAGAAATTATTTGCACATCTTTTCTATATTTATATTGTTCTAATCTTTTAATAAAATCTTGATTTGAATTTTTGAAAAGATCAATTATAAGCAACTTCATTTTGCTTTGCTGCCATTTCTTAAATATTGAAAATGATTTTAAAATACTAATTAAATTTTCCTCACCATTGCTTAAATAAACACTAAAGAATTCTTTTCCTTCGGCATATTTTTGTTGTATTAAGCTGCGTTGAGAAAAAGATATTGGTTGAAAAATATCTGTAACAGAAGGATAAATTAATTTTATTTTTTTTTCATCAAAAGAGAATTTTTTTTGTATAAAATTTTTTTCATTATTTGTTTTGGTAAGTATAAATATTGACTGAAAATTTTTTTTAATTATTTTTTGTTCTGGTTTTTTTAAATGAAAGGTATCCTGTAAAACCAATAGCTGCTGCACTTTCAGCGTTTTAAAACTTATAGCGCTTAAATTAATGATCAACTCAGCTTTTATTTTTTTTACCATTAAAGAGAACCTTATATCATCAAATAATTTCAAAAGAGATGGTTTTTCTTTTTCAATTAAAATAAATAAAAACAAATTTTCAGGCAAAGATTTTTCTGATAAAATAAAATTGGAAGTTTCTATGATTTCGTGAAATTGATCCGCCGCAATTTTTTTAAGCAGGAGAAAAATATTATTGCAATAAGTATTTGCTAGAACATCATTTTTTTTTATTGCAATAACAATTCGCATGTAAACAAAGATAGAAAGCAGACTTTATCACACGATTTTGTTATCTCAAAATAACAACGTAGCCACTGCTTTGCGGCACATATTTATTTTTGGGATTGATGATATAATAATATGTACCAACAGGCAAAGGCTTTCCATTATAAGTTCCATCCCATGGTTTATAAAAACCTGAAGAGTAAAAAACAGGTTGTCCGTATCTGTTAAAAACCTGCACCGAAGCGGTTGCATAACGCTCAATATTTTTAATAACCCATGTATCATTTATACCATCTCCGTTGGGAGAAAATGCATTTGGAATTTCTAAAAATTGTATCACGTAAACATAAGTTTCTACGCGCGTTGCGCAGCCGCCGGCACCGGTAATTGTTTCCTGGTAAGACGTACTTACCATAGGCGAAGCAAAGGGATATGGAATAGTATCACTATTGAGATAAGAAGGCGGAGACCATAAATAATGAAGATCAATGCCTTGATAAACAGGTTGCAAATGCACTGAATTTCCTATAACTACAAATGTGTCTGGTTGTGTTTTAACCTGCGGATATGGATATATGGTCCATTGCTTTGAAATAGTATCGCTCGAACATCCTTCTGCATTCAACACAAATAATTTTACATTTAAAGTATCTGCAGATGAGAAAATTTTTGAAGGATTTTGTAAAGAAGAAGCAGAGCCATCACCAAAGTCCCAATTCCATTGAGAAATATTGCCCAACTCAATAGATGAAGAGTCAAGAAAATTTACAGAACTTCCCACACAATCATTTCCCTGCATACCAAAACTTGCGATTGGAAAAGATGCTACAAACAAAGGTTTTATTGTATCACCAAAACAACCGATCGTGTCTACACATCGTAAACTTATATTGTAATTTCCTGCCTGAAAACTTTGAATGGGATTTTGAATACTATCTTTTATGATATTTCCAAAATTCCAAAACCATTGGTTTAATCCAACACCATAATTATTAGAATTATCCTGAAACTGCATTGGTACATTTTCACAGGCTTTACTGTTTGTTAGCCAATCTGCAGAAGGTTTTGGAAAAACGGTAATGGTGAGATTGTATTGCGCAGTATCAAAACATCCATCTTCGGTTGGTTTTGTTACTGTAATAACAACAGGTATATTTATTATTGTGTCAGTTGTATAAAATGCCGGCAATGTATATCTGTAAAGCCCAAATGTATCTGGTGCCGCTAAACTATCAGGTTGCGGATTCGGAATAAAAATATTGTTATTGGGTGATAAATTATTATTATTCAAAAAATCCCAATTAATACTCGATGCCTCAAAAGGAAAACTCACTGCCAGTTTGAATGATGTTGCATTGCACGTTTTTGCCTGAATATAATCTCCGTAGGGATTTTTTATTGCCAGCTGCGGCTGGCCTGCGAGATCTACAAAACCTAAATTATAACCATAACTTTCTAAATTTCCATAACCATAAGCGATTGCAGAAAAAGCCGAGTCAGTATGTATCTGGTGAATACCTGCAGCAACTTGTATTTGGGCAGTAGCATAATTTGTATCAAAAGCAACTCTGGTAAAAGCAGCTTCAATAGGTATGTTGTCTAAAGTAATTGATGAATCTCTATATCTTTTAATAATATTTACGTAATGCATTGTGGCACTTGAATGACTTGTTGAATAAAAAGCAGCATTATTAAAATCTTCCTGAACAGGTGTTTGATAGATCATTTCGGGATCACCATTTGTGCCGATAAGATTGTTGGTACAGGTATTTGCTGAAGTAAAATATTGTGCAACAGAAACCGATTTATTGCTTTCAATCACAGATGTCTTATTCGTTTCAAATTCATAATATTTACTATTCACAGGCGTAAGCAGTATGCCATTTTCTGTTACCACCGTTCCGGTATCATATACCAAAACCCTATAAATATTATGCGAGAAATCTTTGGCAGGTATTGTTATAAACTCTCTGCCCTTAAGCTTTGCAGGCAGCGCTTCCTGAAAAATATTATCTGATGTTGATGATAAAGATGGTTGGCAATTTATGCTTATGCTGCTGCTTCCGCAAAAAACAGCAATTGGTTTGCAGCCTGAAGAGTCATTGTTATTTTCCGTTTCAATATGTGTTCCTGTAAGATCTCCGCCTGTAAAAGGCGGAATTAAATTACCATTATTTGTTCCAATTAAACTTAATATCTGACCTTTCTGAAGTGTTTGTGTGAAAGGAACTTTTGCAGGATGATTTAATGTTTTTACAGAAGGAGTTACTATTACAATTGTGCTATCCTGCGTTGCAACAATAAAGCAAAATGAATTTGAAATTGGATTATCTGATTTTTGAGTAAAGTTTAAAGAAAAATAATTTTGCCCAAGAATAGTTGTGGGTAAAAGAAGAGTTGTTGCAGAACTGCCTGCATCAAAAATATGTGCATAAGCCGCTATATTTTGATCGCTGGTTATGTGTATGCCATTGTTGAAGACTCCTTCGGAATCTATTCTTGCATCATTAGGTCCCGTCTTTGGCATGGCATCGCTTTCTACAAAAGTATTCGCAGCAACATTGTAGGTGCGTGTCCATCCCGTTGCCGGTATTTGCACTGTGACATTCGCGTTAACGGCTGAGTAAAAATAAAAGATCATTTGCTGTGTTCCGCCATTAAGTTTAATTGATCCATTTAAATTATACATGGAAGAATGTGACCCATAACCGGCCCAAAAATCTGTGCCGCGGCTTGAATAATCCTGCGCGTACAAATTCATGAAACAGCAACTAAAAAAAATTATAATACAAATCTTTTTCAATGAAAAGAATAATTGAAAACAAAAAGGTTACGGTTTGAAACGAAATTTATGTAAAATTAATTTATCTGAAGCTTTATTTATTTTCTTTAATCATTTTTTCAAACGCCTGTTTTAGATCAGCGATCAAATATGATGCATCTTCCAAACCAATATATAACCTGATCATTCGATGCGCCTTATTCCCTGCATCAAAATCTTCTCTCTTAATTCCTGCACATCTTGGGATGATAAGCGACTCGTAACCACCCCAGCTAACTGCCATCAAAATATGTTGCAATGAATTGCAGAAGTTTTCTATTATTTCTATTTTATCTGCTTTTAAAACAAAAGTTACCAGACCACAAGCACCTTTCATTTGCTTTTTTGCAAGTTCATATTGAGAAAATTTTTTTGTAAAAGGAAAAATAATTTCTTCTATTTCATTTCGCGTTTCTAAAAAATCAATCACCTCAAAAGTAGTTTTAGAAATTCTTTCAAGGCGCACATGAAGTGTTCTTAAACCACGAATTAATAACCATGCATTAAAAGGTTGTATGCCGCTGCCAACGGTTAAATATTCGTTGTTAAAAATTTGGGCGATCATTTTTTTACTGCCGCTTAAAATGCCTGCAACTGTATCACTGTGCCCGCTGATATATTTTGTTGCAGATTGCAAAACGAGATCAACGCCAAGTGAAATCGGTTTTTGATAAATAGGTGTGCAATAACTATTATCACAAATAGTGATGATATTTTTTTGCTTTGCAATGTTTGCTATTGATTGCAGATCTTGTAGCTCAAACGTCCAGCTGTTGGGACTTTCAAGATAAATGATCGAAGTATTTGGAAGGATATTTTTTTCAAAATTTTCAACATCCGTGCCGTCAACATAAGTTGTGCTGATATTGAATTTTGGTAAAATAATATCAAACAATTTTTGCGCCCATGTATAAGGTTCTTTAACGCTGATAATATGATCACCACTTTTTACGTTTGCTAAAACGGCTATGAAAATTGCAGCTGCCCCACTGTTAAAAACCAAGCAATCTTCAGCTTCATCTAGGGCTGCTAATTTTTTTCTTAATATCTCTACTGTTGGGTTTAATCCGCGGCTATACAACCACGTGTTATATTCATTTTCAAAACTTTGTCTTAGATCATTAACAGTTTTAAAAGCAAAATTGCTTGTCTGCATAATTGGCGGCGCAATGGCACGGAAATATTCATCCCGGTTTTCTGCAAGCTCATTCAATATAAAAGAAAGTTCATCCATGTTTTAATTTTAAAAGCTTAATAGTAATTCTGCATTTGAACGGAGCGTCGCAAGCAAAGCCCAATTAGTAGTATGCCGCTCACAGCCAAAATAAAAAAACAAAAATTATTTTGATGTAATTTTTTTGTGCGTGATAAAATATAATATCATAAAACCTATGAGCACGCAAACACACGTTAATGCTATGGAAGGCTTATCCAGCGCGATGCTCAGGGCAACGAAAATATATGCGCAGATAAAAATCAAAGGTATCAGCGGATAAAATTTTATTTCATAAATGCCGCTGCCGTTCAAATGTTTTGTATGCTTGCGCAATTTGAAAATCGCTGCGCCGGAAGTGGACATGCCAATACAATCCAGAAAAATAACGAAGCTTAACAATGCATCGAATGTTTTTGCAAAAAATAAAATGACGATGCACAGCGCTGCATAAATGCTAAGCGATACCACGAGCACTTCTTTTTGTTTTGTTTTTTTCTGTAAAATTTTTGGCAGCACACCATCTTCACTCATGGCAAACATTACGCGTGGATTGCTGAGTAATTGACCGTTTACGTAAGCAAGCACAGATAAAAATAATAACGCTGAAAAAATATTTCCGCCGACACTTCCAAACATTTTTGATGCAACAACACGCGCAATTTCATTTGTATTTTTTAATTCATCAAAGCCAAGAATTTTGTAGTAAGAAAAATTTACCAGAAGATATAAAGAGATGATAATGAAGATGCCAAAAAATATTCCGCGAGGAATTGTTCTTGGTGCATTTTCCACTTCTGTTCCGAAGTTAATAGTTTGCTGGTAGCCTCCATACGTAAATGAAACAGCCACGAGCGTAACACCTAACGCCCGTGCCCACTGCATTACAGACGAAGGCTGAAAAGTTGTTTGCGCAATTCCTCCATGATAAGTTGATGGCATAAACAATGCTGATATCAATATCAGGATCATGCTTATTTTTATCAGCATCAAAACACTTTGTGTGCGTGCAGTCATCTTTAAACCCAATAAATTGACTCCGTAAAAAAGAAAAATGCAAGCGAATGCGATCAAAGCTTTACCCAAATCTGAAAGCGGTGTTGTAAAAAAAACCTGGCTGATATATCCTGCACCAATTAATGCAACACCTGTTAAAGAAGCTGCATTTGAAATGAGAATAATACAGTTAACAGCGAATGCAATTGATGGATGATACGTGTAAGAAAAAACTCTGTAATACCCGCCAGTAACCGGAAAGCGCGAGCCGATCTCTGCATAAGTAAGCATACCGCAAAGCGCAACAATACCGCCCAATATCCAGGCTGTAAAAAAAACAGCAGGATTATTTGCAGCTTTTGCAGAAGTTGATGCTGTGCGAAAAATGCCCATGCCAATCACAAGACTCACCATTACTAATGTGAAATCGAAAAGGCAAAGTTTTTGTTTCATTTAAAATTTAATGAACTTATCTCCCGGTGAAATTTGGTTTGCGTTTTTCAAGAAAAGCAGTTATTCCTTCTTTCATATCATGCGTTTTAAAACATTCTCCAAATTTTTCTACTTCAAAATCATAACCTTGCTGATCATGATCGAAATTATTCACACATTCTATCACTTTTGCAATCGCCACCGGCGCTTTTGTATGAATAATTTCCAAAATATTTTTTACGGACGAAATCAATTCTTCCTGCTTTACAACTTTGTTTACAATGCCGTATTGCATCGCTTCATTTGCACTGATCATCTGGCCCGTCATCAACAATTGCATTGCGCGCGATCTGCCTGCAACCTGCGCCAGCCGCTGTGTTCCGCCATATCCTGGAATTAATCCAAGGTTAACTTCAGGCTGACCAAATTTTGCGTTTTCAGAAGCGATGATGAAATGACAAGCCAGCGCAAGCTCACATCCGCCGCCAAGAGCAAAGCCATTTACTGCAGCAATGATTGGCTTTGATGAACTTTCAATTTCATCAAAAATATCCTGGCCTCTTTTTGCTAATTTTTTTCCTTCATGCACTGATAAATTTCCAAATTCTGAAATATCCGCGCCTGCAACGAAAGCTTTATTTCCTGCGCCCGTAATAATTGCAGATTTTATTTCAGCATTACTTTTTATTTCATGCAAAACATTTTTTAAATCATTCAAAACATCTTTGTTTAATGCATTGAGTTTGTCAGGTCGATTTATTGTGACAATTAAAATATTATTTTCAAGAGAAGTAAGAATGGTTGTATAATTCATAAATAATTTTTAAAAGCTTCGGTTTTCTTTGGTCCAGTTTTTTATGTAAACTGCAATTTCTGTGGTGTCCGCTCCGGGTGCAAATAATTTTCCAACACCGATTTCACTAAGTGTTTGCATGTCATCATGCGGAATGATGCCGCCGCCGGTCAATAATACATCATCCATTTTTTTTTCTTTCATCAATGCAATAATTTTTGGGAAAACTGTCATGTGTGCACCGCTTAAAATACTGATGCCAATTGCATCCACATCTTCCTGCAATGCAGCATTCACAACCATTTCAGGCGTTTGGCGCAAGCCTGTATAAATAACTTCCATGCCTGCATCCCTCAAAGCCGCTGCAATAATTTTTGCCCCGCGATCATGACCATCGAGACCAACTTTTGCAACCAAAACACGAACAGGACGATTTAATTCATTGCTCATTCAATCGTTTTTTTGGAACATCAAAAGTAGGCGAAAGTTTATTTATGAACTAAGCGGCATTGCTGCTATTAAGCTTTACTTGCGTCGCACTCTTGTACGTTCATTAATTCTACTGGAAAATTATATAAGCACTTATATAATGCAACAACCAAAGCTCAATAGAAAGCCAAACGATGAACGGATTGCGACGCAACGATGATGCTATGAAATACAAATGCCGGTATCAAAAAAAAATTAATACTTAAACGCAGCTTTATCTTCTGCAATTTTTTTGCTAAAAAAATTTTTAAAATTTTCATCCGCACCGATAAATAAATAAATATAATCACCACGCTCTCTTGCATAAAAATTTGTAACGCTGTCAACCTTCGTTACAGATTTAAAACCTTTTGCAAAATCATGTTGTTTTTCGTGAGGGTCATCACTAACCAATATCATATTTTGAATGTTGATGTTTGAGGGAAGCCAATATAAAAAACTTGCATTATCACTACACGCTTCAGGCAAATTATATTTCGGCGCATAAAAATTAACTGCGCCAGCCATGCCGTAGTTATTGCAAAATATAAATACATTTTTTTTATCAGAATCATTAAGCATTGAGTATGCTTTTGCAACTTTTTGTGTCATCTCTTCCCATCCAAGCATGTCTGAAAAATCCTGTGGCAAAGGATGGTTTTGCAAGTCTTCCCATCTAAGCGCTCCTGTATTTTGCATGTTCATTTTTTGATAGTAAGAAGCAAGCTTTGCGGGCGCAAAAACAGGCAATTGTATTGGCCAAATTAAAATGCCGGGAATGATAATAAGAATTGAAATGACATATCTAAAAAACCTGAAACGCAATACCGTCAACTGTTCCAGCCAGTATGCGCCAAAAGCAAACAATGGCGGATAAACACCAAGCGCATAATAATTTTTACCGTGGAGAGCAAGCAATAGCAAAATAAAAAATATAAAGGCAAGGGCAATGAACCTGAATTTTTTTGCTTCGCGATGAAAGCTTACAAACAGCAAACCGGCTATCCAGACAAATGAACATGCAAAATTCATCATGTACTGGTCAATCAAAAAACTTGCAGGAGAAATATATTGCAGCTGTTGTTCTTTTAGTTGCTGCATGTGATGGATGACAGGGAAATGATGATTGAATTCCCACAAAGCTGTTGGAAGGAAAATTAAAAATGCAAGAAGTGATGCATACCAAAAATGTTTGTTTAAAAATATTTTTCGATGTGATGTAAAAAGCAACGCAGCCAAAATAGCTGCTGCTAAAAATGCAACAGAATATTTTCCCAGCATTCCCAAACCGAAGCTTATTCCAAAAACATACAGCCATCTATTTTTTGATGTTTGAATAAAACGAATGAAGCTAAACATGATCATGGTATCGAAAAAAACTTCCGGAGGATTTGGCTGAAATAAAAAAAATAATCTGAGGTAAGACCCGAAAATGAACGAAAGAAAAAGAGTGAATACGGCAAAACTTTTTCCTCCAAGCGATTGAATAATTTTTCCGCAAACAAAAAAAGTTGCAGCACCAAAAAGTGAAGGCCAAAGTTTCACCCAAAAAATTCCGTCGCCGAGCAAATGCGTGAACCATGCGAAAACACTCAGCATTGGCGGCACATCCATGAAGCCGAATGAAAGATGATGCCCTTCCGCGAGATATAAAAATTCATCGCGGTGCGGCTCATAAATTGAGTTCTGTAAAAAATAAGGAATAATGATTTTTAGAAGTGTGAGTAAATACAAAAGCCTGTTGTCTTTTCTCATTTCAAAAAATTTATTTAAGAAAGATACAACGGGCTTTGAAAATTTTTGTTACAAAAAGATCACAGCAACTGAAGAGTATGTTTGATGCGTTTTATTGTTTCGTCTTTGCCAATTAATTCAGCAATATTAAAAACGTGCGGACCAAACTTGCCTCCAACAAGCATGATGCGAAACGGCAATAATAATTCGCCTGTTTTTATTTGCTGCGCGGCTGAAATTTCTTTGAATTCTTTTTCTAAATCATCATGTTTCCAAAATTGCATTAATTCATACGCACGAATCAATTCAACAAAAAACTGGTTTTTCTGTTCAGTCCATTTCGGCTGGATTGCAGCAATATCAATAGTTTCAGGAGATTGAAAAAAGAATGAAGATTGCTGTACAAAATCATTTAAAAATGTGCAGCGTTCTTTTACAAGCTCAATAACTGCTTTTAATTTTTCATCATCGTTTGCAATTATTCCTGCATTTGCTAAAGTTTTTTTAACTATGAGGAATAGACTATCAACGATCGAGTTTTTAATCCATTCATGATTGAACCACTTCGCTTTTTCATAATCAAATTTTGCTCCGCCTTTGTGTACACGTTCCATTGAAAATTTTTCAATCAATTCATTCAAAGAAAAAATTTCCTGTTCGCTGCCATCATTCCAGCCAAGCACCGCAAGCATATTTACAAATGCTTCGGGCAAAAAACCTTTCTCGCGAAACCCTTGCGTGTATTCATTTGTACGCGGATCTTTCCAGTCCATTGCAAATGTTGGAAAACCCAAACGCTCACCATCGCGCTTGCTTAACTTTCCTTTTCCATCTGGTTTTAATATCAAAGGCAGATGCGCCCACTGCGGCATATTTTCTATTCCGAATAAATATTTCCAAAGTAAAATATGCACAGGCGCAGAAGGCAGCCATTCTTCCCCACGAAATGCGTGAGATATTTTCATTAAAAAATCATCTACCACAACTGCTAGATGATATGTCGGCATTCCATCAGCTTTCAACAAGACTTTATCATCAACCTGGGAAGTATTGAAATGAACATCGCCGCGAATTATGTCTGTGAAATGCACATCTTCATTATCAGGGATTTTGATTCGAACAACATGCGGAACATTTTCATTCAGCAATTTTTTTACCTCATCATCCTTCAATGTCAAAGAATTCTTTAAAGCAATTCTTGTTGAATGATTGTATTGAAAATTGGCAATTTCTTTTCGCTGTGCTTCAAGTTCTTCGGTTGTATCAAAAGCATGATACGCTTGTCCGTTTGCAATTAATTTCTCCGCATATTCTTTGTATAAATTTTTTCTTTCACTTTGCCGATACGGCGCAAATTCACCGCCATGGATAGGACTTTCATCAGGCTGCAAGCCGCACCAGTCAAGCGTTTCAAAGATGTAAGCTTCAGCGCCTTCTACGAAACGGGATTGATCCGTGTCTTCAATCCTTACAATAAAATCACCACCAAAATGTTTTGCAAATAAATAATTATATAACGCCGTTCTCACACCGCCAAGATGCAATCCGCCTGTTGGCGAAGGCGCAAAACGTACACGGACTTTCTTATTCATGCGGCAAAGATAATGTGAGAAGTGAGGAGATAGAAGTTAGAAAAGAAGCCAGAAAAAAATAAACACAAGAAGAAAAATCTACCGCAGATTTAAAATGGCTAATTAGAAATTCATCTGCTGAAGGGCTGCGCGATGGAAGTGAATACCACGCTGAAGCCTTTTGCAGCTTGGCTTTGCGGCGGAGTAATAACGGACAGCGCGAACTGAAGATGATGCTATGACAAATACTGAAAGCCCCAAAATAAAAATCACTCAGAAGTTTAAGCTTTGAGTGATCAATAATATTTGATTAATTTATTTTGTTGCTGCTGGTTTTATTTGCAGCAATTCCATCTCGAAAACCAACGCAGCGCCGCCGGGAATATCTGCGCCCGCGCCTCTATCGCCATAACCCAAATCGCTCGGGATATATACTTTCCATTTATCGCCAACATGCATCAATTGCAAGGCTTCGGTCCATCCTTTAATAACGCCGGTAACAGGAATAGTGATTGGCTGACCGCGTTTATAAGAATTGTCAAACTCTTTTCCATCGATTAATGTGCCAACGTAATTTGCGACAACAGTATCTTTAGCTGTTGGCTTTGCTGTAGTGTCATTTCCTTTTGTTATCACTTCATATTGCAAGCCATCGGGTAATGTTGTAACGCCCGGACGTTTTTTGTTTGCTTCTAAAAAAGCATAGGCTTTTTCTTTTTCGGCATCAAGTTTTTTGCTCATATACATTTGCATTTTTTGCTGGATCATCATCATTGCATCCTGATCTGTTATTAAAGTTGTTTTATTTCTCATTGCATCAGAAAGGCCTTTTTGAAAATCTGAATAATTCAAACTATCAATGCCTGTCTGTTTTAAATTTTTTCCGATAGTTGTACCTATCGCATAACTAAAAGAATCTGTTGCATTTTTTAAAACACTTGCTGTTGTTGAGTTGTGCGAAGTTGTTGTAGTGTGAACTGTTGTTTTTGTTTGCGAAAAAATACTGGTAGTTATTGTAAGAACACAAATGCCGATTGCTATTTTTTTCATTTTATTTTTTTAAAAATTTATGTTTAAAATTTAAGATTCTTCCCGCCATTGCTTGCCTGTTATGTTTATAAAAACATCTTCGAGGTTTGCTTTTTTTACTTCCTTCGGCCGCTCGAAACCTGTTGCAACCAGTGCATCAATCAAATGATCAGGCGTGTCCATCGAAATAATTTTGCCGGCATCAATAATGGCAACGCGATCGCATAAAATCTCTGCTTCATCCATGTAATGTGTAGTGATAATCACTGTTGTTCCGCGATTCTGAATTTGTCTTATCAAATCCCATAAATTTCTTCTTGCCTGCGGATCTAAACCTGTTGTTGGTTCATCTAAAAAAATAATTTTTGGTTGGTTGATAAGTGTTGTGGCAATGGAGAAACGTTGCTTTTGTCCGCCGCTTAGTTCTTTAAATTTATTCTTTGCTTTGTCCCGCAAATTAACTGTATCGAGCAATTCAGCCGCTGATACTTTTTCATTATACAGACCAGAAAAAAGTTCTATGATCTCTATTAGATTTAGTCCCGGATAAAAACCTGAGGTTTGTAATTGAACACCGATGATTTTTTTAATTTCATTTGGCGATTTGTCGAGATCAATCCCATCAACAATAACATTGCCGCTCGTTTTTTCACGAAGTGTTTCTATTATTTCCAGCGTAGTTGATTTGCCGGCGCCATTGGGTCCGAGCAAGCCAAATATTTCACCTTCCATTACATCGAAGCTGATATTTTTTACAGCTTCAAAATCTCCATATTTTTTGACAAGATTTTTAACTGAAATTATTGTTCGTTGCATAAAGGGCGCAATTTACGTTTTAAAATGAAAAATAAATTGTGAAGAAAAAGCAAGTAATTATGGAATCAAGAATGTTACTTTTCATTAAAGTTTTATCTTAGAATCCAATGAATATAGAACAGCTTCGTGAATATTGTCTGAACAAGAAAGATGTGGAAGAGACTCTGCCTTTTGGACCAGACACGTTAGTATATAAAGTTAAAGGCAAGGCTTTTTTGCTTACAGGTTTTGATGTTTCTCCTTTACAATTTAATGTGAAGTGCGATCCTGAACATGCCATCGAGTTGCGTGAGCAATATCCGCAATCTATACTTCCTGGTTATCACATGAATAAAAAACATTGGAATACTATAATTATTGATGGAACCTTAAGCATTAAACAACTTCATCAATTTATTGATGACTCGTATAATTTAGTGTTGAATGGAAAAAAGAAGTTTAAATGATTTTTTAAACCCCACATTCAATTTTTTTTCAACGGATAGTATTATCTTCAATGTAGAAAAAAATGCCAAGCCGGAATTTTTTTGCATTTTTGCAATTAAGCACCTATAACTATTTGCATGCAGCAGAAGCTATATCAACAACTTAATGATAGAAAAAAGACCGGTAAAAAATCTTTCACCGTACTTATTGATCCTGACAGAATCGAAACACGAAGCATTGAAGCGCTTATAAGTTTAGCCGTAGATGCACAGGTTGATTATTTTTTTGTTGGCGGCAGCCTGGTTATTTCCAATAATCTGGACGAGTGCATTCAACAAATAAAAGCAGCATGCGATATTCCTGTTATTTTATTTCCCGGCGCACCTTCGCAGGTTAGCAAATATGCAGATGCACTTTTATATCTCTCGTTAATTTCCGGCCGCAATCCCGAACTATTAATTGGTCAACACGTTATCAGCGCGCCTTTTGTAAAACAAAGCAACTTAGAAATTATGCCGACAGGCTACATGGTTATTGATGGCGGTGCCCCAACTACAGTTTCCTACATTTCGAATGCAGCACCGATTCCTGCAGACAAAAATGAAATAGCTATGTGCACAGCAATGGCGGGCGAAATGCTTGGTATGAAATTGATTTATATGGATGCAGGCAGCGGTGCCAAAAGACCAATCAGCGAAACAATGATTGAAAAGGTTGCAGCCAACATTGAAGCTCCTCTGATCATTGGTGGCGGCATTACCGATCCTGAAAAAGCATACCTCAATTGCAAAGTTGGTGCTGATGTAATTGTTGTTGGCAACGCAATTGAAAAAGATCCTTCCCTAATTAAAGAAATGAGCAGTGCTGTTCACCAAAGTTCTTCAGTGAATGTTAAGCACGTGCGCTAATGTCTTCTTCAGATTTTTCATTTGATTATATCATCACAGGCAGTGGCTGTGCAGGTTTGAGCTTGCTTTACCGAATGATGCACGAGCCTTTTTTTAATGAAAAAAGAATTCTTATTGCAGATAAATCTCAAAAAAACAGGAATGATAAAACCTGGTGTTTTTGGGAAAAAGAAACAGGATTGTTTGAAAATATTGTTTATCATCGCTGGAAGCAGCTTGATATTTTTGGTGTTGATTTTTCTGCAAGATTTGATATTCTTCCGTATGAATATAAAATGATCCGCAGTTTTGATTTTTATAATTTAATCATCAATCTTGCGAAGCAAAAAAAAAATATACACTTTCGTTTTGGAGAAATTACATCTATCAAAAATGAAAACAAAAAAGGTTGTGTTGTAATTGATGATAAAAAATTTTATGCGGATTATATTTTTAACAGCATTTCATTTGATCAGTCATTTTACGCAAAATATAATCTGCTGCAGCATTTCAAAGGATGGCTTATTGAAACTGAAAATGATTTTTTTTTAAAAGATGTCGCTACATTCATGGATTTTAGAGTTACTCAAAATCAAGGAACAACTTTTGTTTATCTGCTTCCGGTTTCGTCAAAAAAAGCTTTGGTTGAATACACGGTGTTTTCTGAAAATATTTTACACCAATCTGAATACGATGAAGCGCTGAAAAATTATCTCACAGTTTTTTTTAAAATAAATAAATATTCTGTTATTGAAGAGGAGTTCGGAGTTATTCCAATGACTGATTATAAATTTTCAAAAGGCTGCAAAAGTATTGTAAACATTGGCACAGCGGGTGGACAAACAAAAGCAAGCAGCGGTTTTACGTTTCAATTTATTCAAAAACATTCTGCAAAAATTATCAATGCATTAATTAATAAAAAAGATCCGATCATCAAAGAAAATTTCTTTGAAAAACGATTCAGTTTATATGACGCAGTTTTATTAAATATTCTTCAAAATAAAAAAATGAACGGAGCTGAAATTTTTATCCAACTTTTTAAGAAAAATAATGTGCAACGCGTACTGCGATTTTTAGATAATGAAACAGATGTGTTGCAGGAATTAAAAATTATGAAAACAGTTCCATCAAAAATATTTTTACCGGCTGCAATAAAAGAAATGTTCAATCTTTGAAACTTTAAAAGGCATTTACGCGTATTCATTAAAAAGGCAAAATGAAAATTTCAATTCTATTTATTTGCATCGCCATTATTATTTCTTCTTTTACAATTATTTTATTAAAACCCGTAGATAGTGATGATGCGGTAACATTTACCATAAAAAATTTTGGGATAAATACCAATGGAAATTTTAAAGGTTTGAAAGGAACAATTAATTGGGATACAGCAGATCCATCTCAAAGTAATTTTGATGTAAGTATTGATGCAAATACAATAAACACCGGCGTTGATGCACGCGATAGTCACTTGCAAAAAGAAGAATATTTTGATGCTGAAAAGTATCCGCTAATAACGTTTAAAAGCACCGTTGTTACTTCAACCAACATTACTGGAAGCCTTACTATCAAAGGCATTACAAAATTTATCAGTTTTCCATTTACTGTTTCAAAACTGCCGGATGGATATTTATTTGCCGGAAGTTTTTCTATTAACAGGCGCGATTTTAATGTTGGAGGATCAAGTATGGTTTTAGGAGAAAATGTTGTTGTTAACCTGAAGGTTTTGGCAAAACAATAAGTCGTACATCCGCGAATTGCAATACAATTCTTACTTCTTATTTTTGTATTATTCCCGGCCTTGTAGTACAATGGATAGTATATGAGTTTCCGAAGCTCCGGATACAGGTTCGATTCCTGTCGAGGCCACTTTAGAATCTATGAACCAATTTTTAAATACTCTTTAAAAATTTCTGCTTTCGGATTTTGAAATATTTTGTGCAGAACCGTATTTGGGAAAAAAACGTGAATTAATAATGCTTATTATTCAATTTACGTGAAAACAAACATGGCTAAATTTTCACTTTTTGTAAAAACATAAATTGATCATGGCATTTTATCAATTAATTAAAACACAGAAACTACCGTTGTCTATTCATGAGATATGGGACTTTATTTCTTCTCCTATTAATTTAAAGGAAATAACACCTAAGCATATGGGGTTTAAGGTAACAGGCAATACCGGTTTAGAAAAAATGTATCCCGGTATGATTATCACATACAAAGTAAGCCCGTTGCTGGGCATTAACCTAAACTGGATGACGGAAATTACTCAGGTTAAAATGTATGAATATTTTGTGGATGAACAAAGAATTGGTCCTTATAAAATGTGGCATCATCAACACAAACTCGAACAAATTGAAGGAGGTATTTTAATGACTGACACTGTTACTTACCAGCCTCCAATGGGCTTTTTGGGTGCTGTTGCGAATTCTTTGTTTATAAAAAAACAACTGAAACAAATATTTGATTACAGAACAATTGCCTTAGAAAACCGGTTTGGTAAATTTAACTCATGAAGACTTTCAAATCTTCAACTTTGGAACCAGATCTAAAAAATTGCTACTTTAAATAAAAATCCTGAAACCATTGCTATAAAGGTTTGAGGTTTATTTCTGTAGAGCTGAGCGAACTATATCTAATTTTTTTGCACTCCTTCTGCAAATGCCTGAATAGGCAATTCAATTTCGCAAGCATATTTAAACTAATGTACCATCAAAAATGGTATTTCTAAACTCCTATACTTTTTACCTGCCTTTCCATTTTCTTCGCCCGTTGAAACATAAGACATCGATATATTGGATGCAACATTATTTGTATTGAATAATGCCATTTCCCAAGCTGCCTGTCCGCCGGAAGATAAACCAGTTGTAATGCACTTTGCCTGTCCTTGAACCTGGTAATTAATTCTACAGGTGCTCGCTCAACAAATTAACATTCCTTATTTCATAGGTATTTCGGCGTTTTGTCTAACGCAGATTAAGGAAATTTACATAAGTTCGAATCTCTTACTCCGCAGAAATACAAATTGGCACATATTCTGCAAACTGTTTGAAAAAATTAATGTTATGAAAAGAATCGTAAAAACAGTTATGGCATTGGCTCTCGTCTTTATGTTCGTTCAGGGAAAAGCACAATCAACAACTTCTTCCGCAACCACGTCTAGATCATCTATGTCAGATGCAAATGGTCCGCGCTTAGGAATTGGTATTGACGGAGGTATTGCTACTAATAGTGAAGCAGGATTTATTTTAGGCGGAGATTTGCGGTATCAACAACCAGTAGGGAAAAGCGTGTCTTTATTATTGACAGCTGGATATACAAATTTCTTTAAAAAGACAAGTACCTATTTTCCAAATATTGGTGTTGTTCCTGTTAAGGCTGGCGTGAAAATTTTTCCTGCAAAAAACTTGTATGTTGATGGTGAAGTTGGTGCGGGCTTTTTTACCAATAGCGGTGGCGGAACTTCTTTTGTATTTTCTCCTGCAATCGGCTATGCGTTTGATAACGGGCTTGATCTGAGTGTAAAATATGAAGACTTTACAAAGTATGATTTTTCTCAGCAGGTTGCTCTGCGGATAGCTTATGGATTCAAATTGTAAAAAAATTTCAAGTAAAAGAAAAAGCAAATCGAAATGATTTGCTTTTTTTATTTTACCAATTTCCCATTTGCTCTTTTACAATTCTTTCAGGCTCTTCAATAGGATGTATTCTCCAATCAGCATCATATTTTACAAACCAGCTTAACCATAGTGTGCGCGAGAGCCGCATAAATACCGGCTGCAGAATCAGCATGGCTGTTGCATTTAAGCCAAGCCACCAAAAAATACGGTTGTCATCTAATGAAATTGAAAAACCTATCAATAGCCACCAAACTATAAAGCTTATTGCAGAAAATAAAACAGTGACTCCATAACTTACAAAAGAAGTTCCATAATAAAATCCAACTTCTATATCGGTTGGCTGTCCGCAAACCGGGCATGTATCATGCATTTTCATGTACCTATTATGCTTTAAAGCATAAGCATTTTTAGTTTCATAAATATTTCCCTCGCGGCAACGCGGGCATTTATTTGTTAATACGCTGATGATGTAGGATGGTTTATTTTTTTCACTCATAACCTTACGAGATTGTAAAGTTACTCATTCCAAAAAATGTGAATTACATTTTAAAGTTGCCTTTAAAATTTCTTTTGAATTCAACGTAATCGGGAATAGAAACATTCTGCACATAACTATTTTCGGGATGATAATAAATATATTCCTGGTGATAAGCTTCTGCGGGATAAAATTTAGTAAATGGTACAACCTGCGTTACAATTTTTGATGGGTACTTTTTACTGTCAGTTAAACGTTTTATTTCATTCAATATTATTTGCTTTTCATTGTCATTTCTATAAAAAGCAATCGAGCGATATTGTGTGCCCTCATCATTTCCCTGACCATTAACTTGTGTTGGATCCTGGCTTGCAAAAAAAGCTTCAACTAATGTTTGATAAGATATTTTTGAAGGATCATAATACACCTGAACTGTTTCTGCATGCCCTGTTGTTCCGCTACTTACTTTTTCATAATCAGGATGAGCATCAGTGCCGCCTGCGTAACCTGAAACTGCATCACGAACGCCAACCAAACTTTGAAAAACTATTTCTGCATGCCAGAAACAACCTTCTGAAAACGTTGCTACTGCTTCGTTTGGCGAAGCGCCGGTTTTTGAACCAATAAAAATTCCTGCTGGGTGTGCTGTTTGTTGTTGTGCACAGGAAGCTATGCATATCATTGAAAAAAATACTGCAATTAAAGTTTTCATTTTTTTGAAATTGTATAAATTATAAACGGTTTTTTTATAAAAAAGATTTATGGATTTTGTTAAGACATTACTGCAAGATTTTTTCCATTTGCATTGTTCTTGATCCTTTTATTAAAAAATAAGCATTTTGAAATTGCTTTGCATCAAACCATTCTTTTGTTTCGAAAACATTTGTAAAAAAATAGAAGTGATGTTTTGTATTAGTAAAATCTCCGCCGACAAGAGCAACATTTTCCCAATCATATTTTTCCAACAAATAAATAATATTTTGATGTTCTTCAATACTTTCTTTTCCAAGTTCCATCATTGCACCAAGCAATACATTTTTTTTGGATGAATTGATCGAGGCAAAATTTTCAATTGCTGCTTTCATGCTTGTAGGATTTGCATTGTAGGCATCTAAAATTATTTTGTTTGAATTTTTTTCTATCAGTTGCGAACGGCTGTTTGATGGTATATAATTTTCTATCGCTGTTTTTATTTTTTCTTCAGAAACATTAAAATATTTTCCAACGGCCACTGCGCACAAAATATTTGGTAAATTATATGAACCAACAAGCTGAGATTTTATTAAATCAAAAGAAATTCCTTTGCTAAAGTTTACTTCCAAAAAAGGTGCAGCCGTTTTTACATCACCAATTATATTTCCGCTTTTTGTTCCATACCAAAAAATTTTTTGTATGCCTTTGCTCATCTCGTGCAAATAATTATAATCATCAAAAGCAAATGCACTGCCTTTTGTTTTTCTTATAAAATCAAATAATTCACCTTTGCCTTTTCGCACGCCTTCTTCGCCGCCAAAGCCCTCCAGGTGTGCCTTTCCGCAATTCGTGATAATGCCATGCGTTGGTTGTGCATACACACAATAACCTTCAATTTCTTTTTGATGGTTTGCGCCCATTTCTATCACCGCGATTTCTGCATCTGCTTTTATTTTTAATATCGTCAGCGGAATGCCGATATGATTATTAAGATTTCCTTCCGTTGTATAAGTTCTAAATTGAGAAGACAATACTGCATGAATTAATTCTTTCGTTGTTGTTTTGCCATTACTTCCTGTTATTGCAATGAATGGAATGTTGAATTGCTCGCGATGAAATTTTGCAAGGTTTTGAAGCGTCGCTAAAACATCTTCAACTAAAATTATCTTTTCATTTTTATCATCAATTTTTTCATCGACAATTGCATACGATGCGCCACTTTGCAAAGCAGTTAAAGCAAAAAGATTAGCATTAAAATTTGGACCTTTCAATGCAAAAAACAAATCTCCTTTTTTAAGTTTTCTCGTATCTGTTTGTACAGATGGATTGTTTAAAAATATCTTATACAGTTCTTCTATCGTCACTAAAAAAATTTGTTGTAATATTAATAAATGTTGAATTTAAAATACGAACATGCGTTTCATCAAAAAGATATTTTAATTAATTTATTTTTTTTGAAATTGATAGTAAAATCTTTGGCTTTTGCTTTGCATACTTTCACAAATTAAATTTTGAAGAACTCTAAATTTTGAATTTTCCCATTGTATGAAGGTAAAGATTAACCCGATAGATGATTTATTTGCGGCTTTAAGAGTGTACTTTCAAAAAGAAAGTTTATTAAAAAAATATGCTACCGAACAAGCACCATTACGCTCTGAATTATACACCGTTGAGCAAATGGAGCAGCTCGCCCGCAACCTTGCTGTTTCCCATAAATTAAATTATAACAAAGCACCTGATATGCTGCTGAAAAGATTAGCAGATAATGAAGTTGTGCTTACAAAAGTTACCAATCTTTTACAAGATTCAGTAAAAGAAAAAATAAGCATTACACCTGCAGGTGAGTGGCTGCTTGATAATTATTATATCATTGAAGAAGAAGTGCGCACCGGCAAAAAATATTTGCCAAAAGGATATAGCAAAGGTTTGCCAAGACTTACAAGCGGACCCTCGCAAGGTTATCCGCGTGTATATGACATAGCTATTGAAATTATTGCGCACAGCGATGGACATGTTGATATTAATAATCTAAACCGTTTTATAACTGCATATCAACAGGTAAGTTATTTAACTATCGGTGAGTTATGGGCAATACCCATTATGCTTCGCCTTGCATTAATAGAAAATTTAAGACGTGTTGCTGCAAGAATTGCAGTGGATAGAATTGATGAAAATCTTGCTTCTTACTGGGCTGAAAAATTAATGACAAAAGCAGAAAAAGATCCAAAGAATTTGGTCTTGGAAATTGCTGATATGTCGCGCTCAAATCCTCCGATGGTTAGCGCATTTGTAGCCGCGTTTACACGCAAGCTGCAGTGGAGAGGAACAGATCTAACGTTAGTTCTTACGTGGATGGAACAACACATTGCTGAAAAAGGATCAACTATAAATGCAATGGTTCTTGCTGAAAATCAAAAACAGGCAGCAGACCAGGTTTCAATGCGCAACAGTATTGGCAGTCTGCGGTTTTTAGGGAAACTGGACTGGAGAGAATTTATAGAAAAGATAAGTGTCGTTGAGCAATTATTGCGTGAAGATGTTAATGGCATTTATCAAAAAATGGATTTTTATACGCGTGATAGTTACAGGCATATTATAGAAAAAATATCCAAAAAAAGTAAGCTTTCAGAAATAGAAATTGCGCGCATAGCAATAAATCTTGCGAAGCAAAATGCAACTACAGATTCGGCTGACATACGAAAAGCTCATGTGGGTTATTATCTTTTAGGCAAAGGCCTTACACAAACAGAAGAAGCAGCAAATATTCATTCAAAAAAACAAATTCTAAGCAAAACTATTGTACGCTGGCAACGAGCTATTTATATTATCTCATCATTATTTATTTCGCTTGCAGTTGCATTCGGCATGTTTGAAAAAGCATATCATGATGGCACTAATAAAAATTTATTAATTGCGGTCGCAATCATTTCGCTTTTATGTGCTTCACATTTTGCACTTGCAATTGCCAATTGGGTTGCCACTTTATTTATTCATCCGAATCCATTGCCGCGAATGGATTTTTCAAAAGGCATTCCTGAAGAAGCTAAAACACTTGTCGTTGTGCCAACAATCATTTCAGATGTTGAACAAATAAAAAAGTTGGCAGAAGATTTAGAAGTGCGGTTTCTTGCGAATAAAGATAAAAATTTAATCTTCGGCTTACTAACAGATTTTAAAGATGCGAAAGAAGAACGATTACCCGCAGATGCAGATTTGGTAAGCACTGCGGTGCAATGTATCAATGATCTTAATAAAAAATATTCCACCGATTCAAATAATATTTTCTTTCTTTTTCATCGTGCAAGAAAATGGAATAAACAAGATAAAATTTGGATGGGATATGAAAGAAAACGCGGCAAGCTTACGCATCTGAATCATTTATTAAAATATAATAACAAAAATAATTTTGATGTAATAATTGGTGATGAAAAAATTTATACTTCGGTAAAATATGTTATCACGCTTGATACCGATACGCTACTTCCACGCGAAGCAGCCTGGAAATTAGCAGGCATGATGGCGCATCCATTAAATCATCCATTGTATAATGAAAATAAAAATCGTATTGTTGATGGTTACGGAATTATTCAGCCCCGCATTGCAATAAGTCTTCATGGCGCTGTTCGCTCGCTTTATATGCGCATGCACGAAAGTGATTCGGGCATTGATCCTTACACGCGCGTTACTTCAGATGTTTACCAGGATGTGTTTGGCGAAGGTTCATTTATTGGCAAAGGAATTTATGAAGTAGATGCCTTTGAAAAAGTGCTGGATAATCGTTTTCCTGAAAACAGAATTTTAAGTCATGATCTTTTAGAAGGCGCTTATGCAAGATGCGGTTATGCAAGCGATGTACAGTTGTATGAAGAATATCCTTCCCGGTATAATATTGATATAAACCGGCGTCACCGCTGGATTCGCGGCGATTGGCAAATAGCAAATTGGTTTTTACCTTTTGTACCTAATGCAAACGGCAAACTTGTTTTTAATCCTGTTTCTGCATTATCGCGCTGGAAAATTTTTGATAATTTAAGAAGAAGTTTAATTCCCATTGGGCTTACAACTTTACTTATACTTGGCTGGACGGTTTTAAATTCAGCATGGTTCTGGACTTTGTGTGTTTCAGCCATAATTGTTTTACCATCCATTTTTATTTCTTTACGGGACATATTAATTAAATCTGATGACGTTTTATTTTTTCATCACTTAGAAAATTCTATTCGTGCAACATACCGAACAATATTCCAGGCTTTTTTTACAGTTGTCTGTTTGCCTTATGAAGCATTTATAAGTATTGATGCGATCCTTCGCACAGGATGGCGTGTTTTTATAAGCAAACGGAATTTATTGGAATGGAGTCCTTCAGGTTTTGTGCAAAATAATTACAGAACAAACTTATTTGCAACGTTTGCAAATATGTGGTTTGCTCCGGTTATTTCTCTTGCATTATTTATTTACATCATTATAAATTCTCCCTTTACATTATTAATTGCTGAACCATTTTTAGTAGCCTGGATGATATCTCCCGCAATTGTTTGGTGGCTAAGCCGGCCGCTTGCACCGGATAAAACAAAACTTACCGAAAGTCAAATTATTTATCTTCGAAAGCTTGCAAGAAAAACATGGGCATTTTTTGAAAATTTCGTTAACCAAAATGATAATTGGCTGCCGCCGGATAATTTTCAAGAATATCCAATTCCGGTAATCGCTCATAGAACATCACCAACAAACATTGGGTTAAGCTTGCTTGCAAATGTTACAGCAAATGACTTTGGATACATTGGTATCAAGCAATTAATTGAGCGCACTGCAAACACTATATCAAGTATGAAAAAGCTTGAACGTTATTCAGGCCATTTTTATAATTGGTATGATACGCAGAGTTTGCAAGCTATGCAACCAAAATATATTTCAACTGTTGACAGCGGCAACTTAGCAGGTCATCTACTTACGCTTCGTCAATCTTTACTTCTATTAAAAGATAAAAAAATTGCAGATACAAATTTGTTTTCAGGAGTTGTTGATGCAATAAATGTTGTAGCCGATAAATTAAAAAAAGAAAATGAAATACAGGATTTAAAGAATGAAATAGTAAGCATGAATCATCCTGAAGAAATTGATTTGGAATATGTAAAAAATTATTTGGAAAAGTTTTCTTCAAAATATAATGATGTTGTAAAAAATTTAAACATACAAGATGAAGATGTACAATTTTGGGTAAAGCAAGTTGATGTTCAAATTAAAAATACAATAGATGAATTAGATTTTTTTGCGCCTTGGCTAACTATCACCATTCCTGAAAAATATCATTCTATAAAATTGCTTCAAAAAATTCCTTCGCTTCATGAATTAAAATCTTATAAAGAAACATGGCAAGAAGAGTCAAAAATATTTTCAAATGAAAAAAATTCTATTGAAGAAAATGAATGGTTGAATAATATTGATGCAGCCATATCCACAGCTTCTGAAAGAGCTTCTAATTTTATAATGCACTGCGAAGAACTTGCCGATGATTGCATTGCACTTGCTGATATGGAATATAATTTCCTCTATGATGATTCACAGCATTTGCTTGCTATCGGTTACAACAGTGAAGAGCACCGATGTGATAATGGCTTTTATGATCTGCTTGCCTCAGAAGCAAGGCTGGCCTCATTTGTAGCGATTGCACAGGGAAAAATCCCGCAGGAAAACTGGTTTGCACTTGGCAGAAGATTAACGAATACCAATGGCACTTCAGTCTTGCTTTCCTGGAGCGGCTCAATGTTCGAATACCTGATGCCAAACCTTATAATGCCTGCTTATGAAAATACGTTGCTCGATCAAACCTGCAGAGGCACAGTAAAAGTGCAGATAGACTATGGCAGGCAAAAAAATATCCCGTGGGGAATTTCTGAATCGTGTTATAATGTTGTTGATTCCAACCTCACTTATCAATACCGTGCGTTCGGTGTGCCTGGGCTTGCGTTAAAACGTGGTTTGGGAGACGATTTGGTTATTGCGCCATATGCATCGGTTATGGCTTTGATGATGGCTCCTTATGCTTCATGCATCAATCTTGAAAAAATGAGTGACGATGGCTTTGAAGGAAATTTTGGATTTTATGAAGCCATTGATTATACTGCTTCTCGCTTGCCTCGTGGTCAGTCGCATGTTGTTATCCAAACATTTATGGTTCATCACCAAGGCATGGCTTTTCTTTCATTATCGCATTTATTGCTTGATCAATTATTGCAAAAAAGATTTGAGGCAGAGCCGCAATTTCAGGCAACTTTATTATTGTTGCAGGAACAGATCCCAAAATCAATTGGTTATTTTTCATCGGCAACTGAAGCGGCAAATATTATTACAGGAACGCCGGACAGCGATATGCGCATAATAAAAAGTCCCAACACGCCTGTGCCCGAAGTGCAGTTGTTATCGAATGGAAATTATCATGTAATGATCACAAATGCAGGCGGCGGATACAGCAAATGGAAAGATCTGGCAATTACTCGTTGGCGCGAAGATACCACTTGCGATAACTGGGGTATATTTTGTTATATTTCTGATGTTGAAAAAAATGAATTTTGGTCTACAGCTTATCAGCCAACATTAAAAGATTCAAAAAATTACGAAGCAGTGTTCTCACAGGGACGAGCAGAATTTCGCAGAAGTGATAACGATCTTGATACGCACACAGAAATTATTATATCGCCCGAAGATGATGTGGAAATAAGGCGTGTGCAGTTAACTAACCGCTTGCGCACAAAAAGAAAAATTAAGGTTACAAGTTACGGAGAAGCAGTATTAGCGCAGGCTGCAGGAGATAATGCACATCCTGCATTTAGCAATCTTTTTGTTCAGACAGAAATTATTTCCAATCAACATGCTATTTTATGTACAAGGCGCGCTCGCTCAAAAGATGATCAGCCACCATGGATGTTTCACCTGATGAAAATAAAGGGTAGCACACCGATAAAAGTATCTTATGAAACAGATCGGGATAAATTTATCGGACGAGGAAATACACTTGTTAATCCAACAGCAATCACAAATAAAAATGGATTAACAAACTCTGAAGGCGCCGTACTCGACCCTGTAATAGCCATTCAATACAATTTTACAATTGAAGCAGATGAAACAATTGTGATTGATATTTTAACCGGCGCAGCGCAGGAGAAACATATTTGTCAAACTATGATTGATAAATATCAGGATGTGAGTATGCGCAACCGTGCCTTTGAATTATCATGGACGCATAGCCAGGTTGTGCTGCGGCAAATTAATGCCACAGAAGTAGAGGCTCAATTATACGGAAAGCTTGCGGGCTCAATTATTTATCTTAATCAACAACTACGCGCGAATCCCAATATTTTGATAAAAAATCATCGCGGACAATCTGCCTTATGGAGTTATTCTATTTCCGGCGATCTCCCAATCATTTTATTGGAAGTAGGCGATACAGATAGCATTCCGCTTGTAAAACAAATGATACAGGCTCATACTTATTTTCAACTAAAAGGATTATCTGTTGATTTAATTATTTTGAATGAAGATCAAAGCGGCTATCGCCAGGAAATGCAGGATCAAATACAAAATTTGATCACTGCCGTAATAAAAAATACATCTTCTGAAAAAAACGGAGCAATATTTTTAAAGCAAGCAGACCAGGTTTCTCCTGAAGATAAAATTTTACTACAAACCATTGCACGAATCATCATATCTGATACGAAGGGAAGTTTACAGGAACAAATAAATAAAAAGATCGCATCAAAGCCGGCGCTGCCTTACATTACAACATTTTCCCAAACTTTTTCTACAGAAAAAATTCTGCAAGCTGATCCGCAGGAATTATTTAATGGCTATGGTGGATTTTCTAAAGACGGCAAAGAATATTTAATAAACACAACGACAGACAAACGCACACCTGAGCCTTGGGTAAATGTAATAGCTAATCCAAATTTTGGTACTGTAATATCAGAAAGCGGCTCAGCATATACCTGGTCAGAAAACTCTCACGAATTTCGCCTAACGCCTTGGAATAATGATGCAGTAAGCGATTGCGGAGGTGAGGCATTTTATTTACGCGATGAAAGAACCGGATATTTTTGGTCGCCAATGCCTTATCCTTTATGCGGCAAAGGAAATTATATTACCAGACATGGATTTGGATATAGCATTTTTCAGCATGAAGAAAACGGAATTTATTCTGAAGTCAAAGTGTATGCAGACATTGAAGCATCTATAAAATTCATTGCCATAAAAATCAGCAATAAATCAGGCAGAGATCAAAAAATTTCAGTGACAGGTTTTATGGAATTTGTATTGGGAGAACTGAGACCTAAATCTGTGATGCATTTAGTGTCCGAATTAAATGCAGATACCGGAGCAATCTTTATTAAAAACCCTTACAATACTGAATTTTCTAACCGCACTGTCTTTTTTGATGTGGATGATTTTGCGGATAAATCTTTTAATACAGACAGAATGGAATTTATCGGCAGAAATGGAACGATTCAAAAACCGGATGGAATGAGGAGATCAATTTTAGGAGGTAAAACAGGCGCCGGTATTGATGTTTGTGCTGCCATTCGCGTAGCAATTGATCTGCCCGATGGAAAAGAGCGTGAGGTAATTTACAGACTTGGTGCAGGAAAAAATAATGACGAAGCTGTAAGCCTCGTGAATCGTTTCCGCACTAATAAGGCAGCCTATGATGCTTTGCAAAAAGTAAATGTCTTTTGGAAAAAAACGCTGGGAATTGTTCAAATTGAAACCCCTGATACCTCCATAAATTTCTTAGCAAACGGTTGGCTTTTGTACCAGGTTATTTCCTGCAGATTGTGGGGCAGAACGGGTTTTTATCAATCAGGTGGGGCATTTGGTTTCAGAGATCAATTGCAGGATGTGATGGCGCTTGTTCACGCAGCGCCTAACTTGTCCCGTGCTCAAATTTTACTCGCAGCTTCACGCCAATTCAAAGAAGGTGATGCACAACATTGGTGGCATCCGCCTGTAGGACGAGGAGTGCGCACACATTGTTCTGATGATTTTTTATGGCTGCCACTTGCGGTAACGCGATATGTAAAAATTACCGGTGATACTGCTATTCTCAACGAAAATGTTTCATTCCTTGACGGTCGTCCCGTTAATGCAAATGAAGAATCATATTATGACCTTCCAAATATTTCAGAATTAAGAACAACCTTGTATGATCATTGCAAAAGAGCCATTCAGCATGGGTTGCGTTTTGGTGTACATGGCTTGCCGTTGATGGGTTCAGGAGATTGGAATGATGGAATGAATATGGTTGGCAAAAATGGTAAAGGTGAAAGTGTCTGGTTAGCATTTTTTCTGTATGATGTAATGATAAGTTTTGCAGATATTTCCGGCATGCAACACGATAACATCTTTGAAAGTGAATGCATAGAACAGGCTGCTGAATTAAAAAATAATATCACTAAAAATGCATGGGATGGTGATTGGTATTTGCGTGCATTCTTTGATGACGGCACACCGTTAGGCTCTTCTCAAAATGCGGAATGCAGCATAGATTCTATTTCTCAAAGCTGGTCTGTGCTTTCCGGAGCCGGAGATAATGCACAGGTGCAAAAGGCTATGCACGCGCTTGATAAATATTTGGTAAGAAGAAAGGATAACATCATTCAGCTACTTAATCCACCATTTGATAAAGCGGATATTGACCCCGGATATATTAAAGGTTATTTGCCGGGCGTAAGAGAGAACGGCGGACAATATACACACGCTGCAATATGGGCTATCATGGCTTTTGCGAAGCTTGGGAATGCTGTTAAAACATGGGAATTATTGCAGATGATCAATCCTGTTAATCATGGTAACTCGCCCGAAACCATTGCAGTGTATAAAACCGAGCCCTATGTAATGGCTGGTGATGTGTATGGAGTAGAACCGCTGACAGGTCGCGGCGGATGGACATGGTACACAGGCTCTGCAGGGTGGATGTATCAATTAATAACGGAACATTTCATTGGATTGAAGAGAGAAGGAAACGTCTTGTATTTTCAACCTTGTTTGCCGGAAGAATGGAAAGAAATGACGGTGCATTATCAGTATTTTGATTCGGTTTATCATATTAAACTGATACATTCGGGGAAGGAAGAGGTGATAATACTGGATGATGTAAATCAACAGGATACAAAGATCTTATTGGTGAAGGATGGTGCAGCCCATACCATCACTGCCTGGATTGCTTTTAGCAAAAAAGTGGCGATGGAAATGGTGGCCGCTAGATAAGGAATATTGCGGGCACCAGCATTTATCCTGACTGATTGCAGAATGATCTAAAACCTAAACAGATTAGGCCATTATGCTTAATGAATGGCCAATAACTAAAGTGATTGTACTATTTACTTTAGGTTTTGGTACAATTACTTCTTAAGCACTTTTTTTTCAGTAATCAAGAATAAAAAAAGGTTGTGGTGGAGATAGGAAGGCTAAGGTTATATGCATTGACCTGGCTTTTATACCCCATCATTTAATCATTCCATATTCTTTGGCATACTATTCTTACTAAATATTGCAAAAAAACATGGAAGATAGTTTGCCGGTTTTGTCGCACAAGGAATTTTTAAAGATCGATCATAATTATGAAAAAGCTGCATCTCTCGCGAATCTTGTTTATGTAAATGATAAAGATGCGGGGATAATACGGATGAAAAAAGGAAAGGATTTTGTTTATGTATTTGATGAAAAGCCACTGGAAAAAGATGAGGAACTGAAGCGGATAAAAAAATTGGTTATACCGCCGGCCTGGACAAACGTGTGGATCTGTCCTCTCCAAAACGGGCACATACAGGCAACGGGTTTTGACCTGCGGAGCCGAAAGCAATACCGCTACCATCCTTTGTGGAACCTGTTACGAAATCAAACCAAATTTCATCATTTATTAGAGTTTGGAAAAGCCCTGCCTGCGCTGCGTTTGAAGCTGGAAGAAGATTTCTCCAAAAAAGAATTAACGCAGGAAAAAGTTATCGCAACTGTTATTTCTTTAATGGAAAGAACTTACATCCGCATCGGCAATAATGATTATGAAAAGATGTATGGCTCTTATGGATTAACAACCTTAAAAGACAAACATGCCGTGATAAAAGGTGATGAAATAACTTTTGCTTTCAAAGGAAAAAAAGGAGTAAATCATACCATCTCACTAAGGAATAAAAAGTTAGCAAAGGCTGTAAAGGAATGCCGTGATATTCCGGGCAAAGAATTATTTCAATATTATGATGCAGACGGCAATCATAAATCAATTGACTCGGGCATGGTAAATAGTTATATTAAACAACATTCAGGCGGCGATTTCAGCGCAAAAGATTTTCGCACTTGGGCAGGTTCGCTTCATGCACTGGAAGCTTTTAAGGCAATCGGTGAAGCTATCAGCGACACGGAATGCAAAAAAAATATTGTGCATGTAATGGATGAAGTAAGCAAGAAACTTGGCAATACAAGAACGGTTTGCAAAAAATATTATGTGCATCCCGGCCTTGTAAAAATGTATGAAGAAAAAAAGCTTTCAACTTATCTGAAAGAACTTGATAAAATAGAAGAACCCGATGATAAATCGGGTCTTTCCAAAGAAGAATTACTATTGATGAAAATTCTTAAAAATGCTTAGCCTAAGCTTTTTGAATAATAGCAAGGATTAAAGAAATAACAGCAAGCACAATTAGAATATGTATCAGGCCACCAACATTATAAACGAAGGCGCCAAGCAACCATCCGATAACAAGGATTACTGCTATGATGTACAGAATACTTCTCATTGTTTAAAATTTTTATTGATTGAATAATATATCCTTATACAACAAAATCCTGCCAAAAAGAATTTAAACACAAAAGTTAATTGAATATTTTTTATAAAATTTTTATGTGAAATAAAATCTACAACTTTAGTTTGATGAAAAGAGTAAAAAGGTTTTTAAGATTGCTGAAAGTTGCGCTGGTTGAGTTCAGCAATGATAATGGATTAAAACTCAGCGCATCACTTTCTTATTATACCATCTTTGCTTTAGGACCTATTTTAATTATACTTATTTCCCTTGCAGGAATTTTTTTCGGAAGAGCCGCTGTGCAGGGCAAAATATATTACCAGCTTTCAGGTTTGGTGGGCAGCAGCACTGCATTGCAGATACAGCAGATCATCACTAATATTGAGCAAACAAAACATAATGTTACGGGCGCAATCATCGGCGTCATAATTTTACTGATCGGCGCCACGGGCGTTTTTACAGAGATACAAGGCTCCATTAATTATATATGGTCAGTAAAACCAAAACCAAAAAAAGGTATCATTAAATTTATCATCAACAGAATTCTTTCCTTTTCTTTATTGGTTAGTGTTGGTTTTTTATTAATGGTTTCGCTTCTTGCAAATTCTATCATGGATCTTTTATTGGATCATTTAAAAAGATATTTTGCAAGTGGCACAGTTTATCTTTTTTATATCACCAATGTTGTTATCATTTATATTGTAACAACTTTATTGTTTACTGTTATTTTTAAAATATTGCCTGATGCATCCATCAAACTGAAAGATGCTTTCAAAGGCTCCTGCTTTACTGCATTTTTATTTTTACTGGGAAAATTTTTGATCGGCATTTATGTTGGCAAATCAAGCATTAATTATACTTATGGCGCAGCAGCATCTGTAATTATTATTTTGTCGTGGGTTTATTATTCATCCATTATTTTATACTTTGGTGCAGAGTTTACGCGCATGTATGCAATCATGCACGGCAGCGGCATAAAACCCAACAGCACTGCGGTTTTTATTCTTAAGAGCGAAGCAAAAGAAATTTCAAAAACAGTTTTTGATGAAGTAATTGAAGAAAAATATGAAGTGAAAAAAGATGGTGATGCCAGTAAAAGTATTTCATAGCATTGCGCGATGCTAATTCTTAATTCTTCATTCTTAATTCTTAATTTGGCTTATGCATTTCCAGGCAAATCAATTTATAACCATCACTTTTACTTTGTTTGCAGTTATAGATATTGTAGGTTCAATTCCTTTGCTGCTTTCATTCAAAGAAAGAATGGGCAACTTGCAGGAATTGCGTATAACGATTATTTCCGGTGCATTAATGATCTTGTTTTTATTGTTTGGTGAACAATTTTTAAACATACTTGGGCTTGATAAACATTCCTTTGCCGTTGGTGGTTCAGTGGTTATTTTTTTATTAGGATTAGAAATGGTTTTGGGGCAGGAAATTTTTAAAGGCGCAAAAGAAGGATTGTCTGCAACTGCCGTCCCCATTGCGTTTCCGATCATTGCAGGCAGCGGCACGCTAACAACAGTAATGTCATTAAAGGCAGAATACGATGACTGGTATATTTTTTTTGGCATCCTTATAAACCTCATTTTTGTTTACCTCGTTTTAAAATCTTTAAAATGGATCGAGCGTATGCTTGGTCCAAATGGATTGGTTGCCGTAAGAAAATTTTTTGGCGTTATTTTATTAGCAATTGCCGTGAAAATATTTGGCAGCAACCTTTCCGCCTTTTCTAAATAATTTTTTTCAACAATTATCTTTCAAAATTATTTCTCACTCTTTTGTAACAATTTTTATCTCTTATCGTATCAGAAATAAACAAACCCCAAGAAAATAACCAGCGCTGTTTATGACAGAAAAGGAATATAACAAATGTGTGGATGATTATGCTGATAATGTTTTTCGCTTTATTGCCAGGAACCTGCGCCATGAAGAGGATGCGCGTGATATTGTACAATCGGCTTTTGAAAAATTATGGAAAAATCATGTGGTAGTTGAATATGAAAAATGCAAATCTTATTTGTTTACAGTTGCGTATAATCAAATGATCGACCATTTAAGAAAAATAAAAAGGATACAGCTAAAAAGTGAATTTCATGCTGAAACAAAGGTTTCGCATCAACCATCAAACAACGCAAAAAAAATATTGAATGAAGCCCTGAATCGGTTGAACGAAACACAAAGAAGTTTGGTAATGCTGAAGGATTATGAAGGATACAGTTATGAAGAAATAGGAAAAATAATGTCGCTGAATGCAAGCCAGGTAAAGGTTTACCTGCATCGCGCGAGATTATTACTCAGAAATTATTTAGTGAATAAAGAAAATGTGATGTAACATGAAAAAAATAAATCGCAATAATTACGAAGAATACTTCCTTCTTTATATAGATGAGGAATTAAGTGCTCAGCAAAAGAAGGAAGTTGAATTATTCATTCAATCCAATCCCGATCTTATTGGTGAATTTGAAATGCTGCAACAAACAAAATTACATTTCACAGAAATCAACTCTTTTGATAAAACAATTTTGTATAAAAAGAAAACTGCTATTGATCTTTCAAATGCTGAAGAATTTTTTTTATTGCAAATTGATAATGAATTAAACAAAGATCAACAGTTTGAACTGAATGAATTTTTACAACAACATCCTGAAATTCGCAAGCAGTTAGCTGAATTGAAACAAACTATTTTACCGCAAGAAAAAATTGAATTTAAAAATAAAAGGCTCTTATATAAAAAAGAAAAGAATGAAAAAGTTTTTTATTTAGACTGGATGAAAATAGCTGTGGCAGCGGCTTTAATAGGTTTTTCAATTATGATCTGGGATCTTACTGCTGTAAATAAAAAGCCTGCTGCTTATGAAAATCAAAGCACCAACCTTCAAACAAAACAGAAAAATAATAGTTTAGCTATAAACCAAATTGCAGAAATAAACCCTGCACAAAACAGCAATATTATTTCTCAGCCTGCAACAAATGCCACACACTTATCAAACAAAAAAAAATTAAATCAGGAAGATCCTTCAAAGGAAATTACAGTTAATAAAAATCAACAACTCATACCTCAACCTGTTGCAATCATTCAAAACAAAAATTACCCAACCGATAATTTAACAGGCAACAATATTTCTCTACCATCACAAAATATTTCTGCTGATGAACCTTTAGCACAACATCAAGACAAGCAAGCAAAGGCAAATGATAACTCTTCAGGAAATATTATACATCCTGCAACTTACCAGGAGATTAATACTGCTGACGATGATCAAAGTTTATACATCGGAAACATCGAGCTAAATAAAAATAAAGTGCGATGTCTGCTTAAAAAAGCATCACGAATTTTTGGCAGCCGCGCAAAAGACTCCACTGAACATAACATTAAAATCAGCGATCTAAACATCAACACAAAAAATTTATAATACTTTTTCCATGAATAAATTTATATTCTTGCTTACCGCTTTATGGCTTGCTACCACAAGCTTTGCACAAAAAGATTCCATTTCGAAAAATGAGCCAGATACAATTATTGTTGGTAAATATATCATCATTAAAAAAAATAAAACAACCACAAATTTTCCTTCTGATACTGATCGTGAACATACATGGAATATTAATATTGGACAACATAAAAAAAATAATGAAGGCGCCATAAGTACAGATTGGCTGATATTGGATATTGGTTTTGCCAATTATGTTGATAAAACAAATTACGCAACAGCCAACGAAAGCACCTATCTGAATGCCAATGGTGGCGCGGCTTTCAGCAAAGAAGACTTTAGATTGAAAACAATAAAATCATCCAACGTAAATATTTGGCTCTTCATGCAAAAACTAAATATTACGCAGCATGTGCTCAATTTAAAATATGGTTTGGGTTTTCAAATGTTCAACTTTCGTTATCAAAATAATATTTCTTACAACAATGATCCGGCTTATGTTTATCGCGATTCTGTTGCGTTCTCAAAAGATAAATTATACACTGGTTACATTACAATCCCATTGATGTTTAATATAAACACATCGCCACAACACAAGCAGGGCTTAACTTTCAGCGGAGGCGTAAGCGCCGGCTATCTTGTTGGAAGTCACACAAAACAGATCAGCGCAGAGCGCGGAAAGCAAAAAGTACATGGCGATTTTGATCTTAATACATGGAACTTCGCTTATGTTGCAGAGGTTGGTCTTGGTCCCGTTCGCTTGTATGGGTCTTACAGCATCAACCCTTTGCACAGCGAAGCATTGAAGCAATATCCTTACGCAGTTGGTATAAGATTAAGCAATTGGTGAGATAATTTTTTTTGGGTACCAACTTTTGTTTTTCATAGCATCGTCCCTTGCGTCGCAATCCTTTCATCAGCAGAATAAATAGCATCATTTTATTTCTAACACAGCAAGTAATTGTTCATCATCAATATCATGTGCACACCTGAAATGCCCTTCAGGACAGGCTTTGCGCCCATGAATGCCACATGAACGGCAGTATAAATTTTCCTGAATTTCTATTATAAAACTTTTATCACTCAATGGTCCATAACCAAAAGAAGGCAGCGTCGAACAATAAACTGCAGCAACATTTGCATTCATCGCAGAAGCAAAATGCAAAGGCGCAGAATCATTAACATAATTCATCAAAGCATTTTTTTGCAAAGCCGCAGATTGAAGAAAAGAAAGTTTCCCGCAAAGATTTTTAATATTTTGTGATGAACTTGCCGCAAGAATTTCATCACATAAAAATTTATCAGAAGGTGCGCCGAGTAAAAAAATATTTATGGAAGAAGAAAGTTTGTTGATGAAGCTGACCCATTTTTCTTTAGGATACTGTTTCGTAAACCAAACCGAAGATGGAGCAATGCAGATATACTTTGATAATTGATATTGCTGTATTTTTTCATAATCATTCTGCGAAGGATATAATTTTGGCTTTGCAGCAACATCGTTTGTGAAATCAGCGATAAGCAAATTGTTGCGATCTATTTCATGCAAATTTTCATCAGCCTCAAAATGATGTTTTATTCTTTTTGTAAATAAAAAACTAAAAGGATTTTTATCAAACCCAATTTTTTCTTTAGCACCTGAAAATGCAGTAACAAAGCCTGTTGCACCATATCGTTGCACATTGATAACTGCTTCATATTTTTTTGCTCTGATGTATTTTAATAAAGTAAAAATATTTTTATACTTATTATTTTTTTTATCCCATATCAATACTTCATGAAGAAATGGATGATTTTCTAAAAGGCTTTCATTCCCTTTGCGCAGCAAAAAATCTATCTGACTATTTAGAAAAAATGTGTGAAGCTTTTCAACCAAACTTGTTGCTAAAACAACATCACCAATAAATGCTGTTTGTATAACAAGAAATTTTTGCATTACTGCAAAAATAGTTGAGATGATAATGCAAGAATAAATTTAAGCAGTGTCTTCGCTTTTACGAATTTCTTTTTCGCGCTTCCACCAGCGGTAACCGATAAAACCTACAATTGCAAACGGTGCAAAAGCAAGATAAATAATTCCTGCGTTTAGCGCTTTTGCTGGTCCTTCACCTAATTGTTCGGCAGTTTTTGTGCAGATAGAACATTGCGCGGAAGCGAAATAGAAAGTAAAAAGTAAGAAGTAAGAAAAGAGACCAATAAATTTTTTATTCATCACACCAATTTCTAATACAAAGATAAAATAAAAACCGCTTTATTATTAATAAAGCGGCTATCACAAATGCTAAATGATATTATGCAACGACTTCAGCGCTCAAACTTTTTTGTACTTTTTTTCTATCATCTTCATTAAGAATAACTTTTCGCATGCGTACATTTTTCGGGGTTACTTCTATGCATTCATCCTGCTGAATATATTCCATGCATTCTTCCAGAGTCATCAAAATTTTTGGCGCAATACGTGAAGCATCGTCACTACCGCTCGCACGATGATTTGTCAACTTTTTCGGCTCAGTTGCATTAACAACTAAATCTCCTGGTTTAATGTGTTCAGCAATAATTTGACCTGTATAAACTTCTTCTCCCGGATCAACAAAAAATCTTCCGCGATCCTGCAATTTATCAATTGAATATCCGGTTGTTTTTTCCTGATTCTTTGACAAAAGAACACCATTATTTCTCCCGGGAATAGGACCTTTCCATGGTTTATATTCAACGAAGCGATGCGCCATTACAGCTTCTCCCGCTGTGCCCGTAAGCATTGCGGAACGCAGACCTATCAAGCCTCTTGAAGGAATTTCGAATTCTAAATGTTGCATTTCACCCTTTGTTTCCATAACTAACATTTCACCCTTTCGTTGTGTAACCAGATCAATTACTTTTCCACTAAATTCCTGGGGCACATCAACTACTAAATTTTCATAAGGCTCATGTTTTTTACCATCAATATATTTAACCAAAACTTGTGGTTGTCCAACCGTTAATTCATACCCTTCACGGCGCATTGTTTCAACCAAAATGCCTAAATGTAAAATGCCTCTTCCAAAAACCAAAAAACTATCTGCACTGTCAGTGTCTTCAACACGTAGTGCAAGATTTTTTTCAGTTTCTTTCATCAAACGATCACGCAAATGTCTTGATGTTACAAACTTTCCATCACGACCAAAGAATGGTGAATTATTAATGCTGAAAAGCATACTCATTGTGGGTTCATCAACACTAATAACTTCAAGCGCTTCAAGGTTTTCAGGATCTGAGATTGTATCTCCAATATTGAAACCTTCGAGGCCAACCACGGCGCAAAGATCGCCAGCCATTACTTCCCCTACTTTCTTTTTGCCCATTCCTTCAAATACATATAATTCTTTAATGCGCAGTTTTTTTACAACATCATTCGTTTGCATCAATGCAACAGGCACATTTTCTTTAATAACTCCGCGCGCAACTTTGCCTATTGCAATTCTTCCTAAAAAAGAAGAATAATCGAGTGAAGTGATCTGCATTTGCAATGGTCCATCTTCAATTTTTGGTTCAGGCACATATTGCAAAATACCATCGAGCAATGGCGTAATATCTTCTGAAGGCGTAAGTGAATTATTAAACCATCCTAATTTTCCACTGCCATAAAATGTTGGAAAATCAAGCTGCTCTTCAGTTGCATCAAGATTAAAAAATAATTCAAACACAGCCTCATGTACTTCATCAGGCCGGCAATTGGGTTTATCAACTTTGTTGATGACAACAATTGGTTTCAAACCCAAAGCCAATGCTTTCTGCAATACAAATCTTGTTTGCGGCATTGGCCCTTCGAAAGCATCAACGAGTAAAACCACGCCATCGGCCATTTTTAAAACGCGTTCTACTTCACCACCAAAGTCACTGTGGCCTGGCGTATCAATCACATTTATTTTTACACCTTTATAAATTACAGCAGCATTTTTTGAAAAAATAGTAATACCTCTTTCCCGTTCAAGATCATTACTATCCATTATTAATTCACCAGTTTCCTGGTTATCTCTAAAAACTTTTGTAGCATGTAAAATTCTATCAACTAAAGTTGTTTTACCATGATCAACGTGCGCAATTATTGCAATATTCCTGATATCCATAAAAAAATTGAGGCGCGAAGGTACGACTTTATAACCGGAAAACAAGGAGTGAATGAATGAACTTAAGGTTAACTAGTTTAATTGAAAAAAATTACTGCGTATTTTCGTTTCATAAAAAAATTTCATTGCCCGATATTATTCATTTACTGCCCGATAACATTGCTAATCAAATTGCTGCCGGTGAAGTAATTCAGCGGCCGGCAAGCGCTGTAAAAGAGCTTTTGGAAAATGCGGTGGATGCTGATGCTACAGAAATAAAATTATTTATAACAGATGCAGGAAAAACATTAATACAAGTTATTGACAACGGCAAAGGGATGAGCGAAACCGATGCCCGTTTGAGTTTTGAGCGGCACGCAACAAGTAAAATAAAAAATATTGACGACCTTTTTAATGTGCGGACAATGGGTTTTCGCGGAGAAGCACTTGCCTCAATTGCGGCTGTTTCCCAGGTGGAAATAAAAACCCGAAAAGCAGATGAAGAACTCGGAACATTTTTAGAAATTGAAAATAGTTTTGTATTAAAACAAGAACAATGCAGTTGTGCAATTGGCACAAATATCTGCATGAAAAATTTGTTTTTCAATGTACCCGCAAGACGAAATTTCCTTAAGAGCAATGCTGCGGAAATGCGCCACATTATTGATGAATTTATCCGCGTGGCAATGGCTTTCCCTCAAATATTTTTTTCTCTTACAAGCAATGGTCAGGAAGTTTTTCATTTGGAAAGCGGCAATCATAAACAACGCGTGCTGCAAATATTAGGAAATCAATATTCAAGTAAGCTGGTAACAATAAACGAAGAAACTGATTACATGAATATTTATGGGTTCGTTGGAAAACCTGATGCAGCAAAGAAAACACGCGGCGATCAATATTTTTTTGTAAACAATCGCTTTATTAAAAGTGCTTATCTTAATCATGCGGTGATGAGCGCTTTTAATGAAATGATAGCAAAGGATGCGTTTCCCATGTATGTTTTATACATTGATCTCGATCCTTCGCAGGTTGATATAAATGTGCATCCGACAAAACAGGAAATAAAATTTGAAGATGAAAAAATAATGTATGCTTTTGTGCAGGCGGCAATTAAACATGCGCTTGCGCAATTTAGTATTTCGCCATCGCTTGATTTTAGTCTTAATCCGGCTATCCAACAACTTGATGCGGTAAGTAAGCCATTCACAGAAGAAAAACAGGAAAGCATTTCTTCATCAACATTATTCAAAACATTTACACAAAAAAATCAATCGCATTTTATTGAGCATAATGAAAGCGATTTGAAAAATTGGGAACCTCTTTTTGATAAAAAAATAAGCCAGGAAGTTGAAAGCCTGCAAACACAAGACGAGATAAAAATTCAAACATCATTATATGCAAAACCTCAAAATTTAATTTATCAGCCGCGAACTGATACGAGCCTCATTCAAATTCATTGCACTTATATTGTTGCCGAAACCAACAATGGATTTATGCTGGTGCACCAACAATTGGCGCATGAAAGAATATTGTATGAAAAATTATGTGAAGCATTAAACGGAAAACAAATTGCTGCGCAACAAAGTCTTTTTCCTGCAACTATAAATCTTTCAAACGCAGACGCAGCAATGCTTACAGAGCTTTTGCCTGAATTGAATGCATTTGGATATTTGATAGAATCTTTTGGCAAAGACAGCTTTATTATACAAGGAACTCCTGCAGATATTTTACATGGCAATGAAAAAAATGCAATAGAATTATTGATAGAACAATTCAAGCATTTTAGTAATGAAATAAAATATAGCCGGCGTGAAAAATTATTGAGATGCATGTCTCGTCAGCAGGCAATTAAAGCGGGACAAACATTGCAGCAAAAAGAAATGCAAATTTTAATAGAAGAATTATTTCAATGCAAAACACCAAACGTAACTGCTAACGGATCTCCAACTTATCTTGAATTTAAGGAAGATTATTTAGTGAAGATGTTTGCAAAATAACCGAGTGATTGAGGCTCAATATTTATTATCAATTTCAGTTAAAAAATTTTCAACTGCTTTTCTTGTAGCTGCTCCGCCTGCCATATCATTCCCGGCAAGTATTGAAAAAATCAGCGTCTTCCCTTTGCGCGTAATCATATATCCGCTAAGAGCATAATTATTATTTAGCGAGCCGGTTTTAGCAAAAATTTGCCCGTTGATATTTTTAAAATTATTGCTGAGTGTGCCGCTGCCTCCTTGCGGAAAGATAGTGGTGATGCGGTTCCACACGAATTCATTCCTCATTTTATTTAATATAAAAATGAAATCTTCAGGTGTAAAAAGATTGTAGCGGCTTAACCCACTTCCATCAACCCATTGCGGTTTTTGCGGAAGATCTTTTAAATCGCTTTCCAATAAATTTTCAATTATCAGATCATCATTCATCACACCTAACTTTTGATTGCTAACCATCAGCAAAGATTGTTCTGCGTAAAAATTATCACTTCTGTGCATCATTATTTTTAATAAAGAATCAGTTGGTTGTGATTTGATAATTTGATAATTTTCTTTTGAAATATTTTCATCATTCCCTGAATAAACTTTTGCTTTTAAAATACTCTGTAAAAGACTAACATTTGTTTCGCTTTTATTAGTACAAAATGGAATTTCAAAAATGGAATCTTTAGTTGTATTGAATGTTAGTGAAAAAATATTTGCATTTCTATCTCTTACAACTTTTCCCAATTTCGCTGTATCAGGAAAAGTTGAATCTTCAATTATTTTTGCTTTAAGTGAAGGGAAAAAAGTATAATTATTTTTCTTTCCACTTATTTTCACAATATCGCCATATACAGGCAGGGAAGCCCTTTCAGGCATATAATCTTCATTATAATCATCCCACGCCCAACCTTGACCATACACTTCATCCTGAAAATTACTTGTGTTAATTATGATTGCTTTTGTACTGTCAAATTTTTTCAAATAATCGAGCAAAGGTTGATTTGAAAAATCAGGATGCAAAAAGGTTGGATCGCCTGAAGGCAGTAAAAAAATTTTATTATTCTGTTGAAAAACGCTTGCGGCAATTAAGCTGTCACCAAGATATTTCATTGCAGCATAGCATGTAAATATTTTCGTATTGCTTGCCGGAATAAAATATTTATCGCTCTGAAAATTATACAAAAATTTATTTGCAACAGGATCGAAAATGCTGATTCCGATTTGTGCCGTCTTCAAATCATTAACATTAATTAAATCTGCCTTTGCAGTTTTATCAATTTGCGTTTGAATAGAACATGAAGAAAAAATAATTACTAATAAAAAATTAAGAATTAAGAATTGCTTGAAATAAAGACTTGAAAACAGCTTGAGTCTTTTCATTTTTAATTATTTTACTTATGAATTAAAGAAGTCAGCTTCTTTCCACAGCTCGCAACCATCTTTCAGGAATTTCATTTTGTGAGGCAAGCATATAATCATTCAAACTGCAGGCAATATATTTTTCATCAGGCAATTGCATCCACCATCTTCCGGTTTTTTTGCTTTGCAAAAAAATGCTTTCCATTTCTGCAAATGCAAGATGATATTGATAAAATAATTCACTGTTATTAAGGGAAGATTCTTCCTTGCTTTTATCAATGCCATCAATAAAATACCAAATCATTTGGCTAATTTGTTTTGCTGTCATTCCGTCTTTATCTTGCTGCGGCAAATAACCGTAAATGCCCGCTGCGCTTAGCTTATCGCTCATTCCGGCAAATTGCATCAGGGTGCAGGCTTCTTCTCCGCTGAAGCCATTTGGTGAAATTAAACTGGAATTTGCATCACTGCTTTTTATTGCCGAAATATCGAAGCCGAAAATATTTGCATTACGAATTACCGGTTCCATATCATCAATATTTTCTTTCACTTTCCCAACGCGAAAACAATCAAAATGAAGCTTATCCATTATTTGCAGCATTTGCGGATGAACAAAATAACTTTGAAAACCAATATGGCTATAATGCCTTACAAAATTTGGCTGAGCAGTAAGCAATTTCATTAAAAAATTTTCCGAAGGCAAATCATTTTCTTCATCAATATTAATTTTTGCATCAACACAAACTGCTTCTATAATTTTTTCTGATTTTGCGTGTGCCTGGTATTGTGCAAGCATCAGATCGTGCGAGCCACCAATAATTAATATTTTTTTATTATAAAAAAAAAGCTCGCTTAAAACTGCCTGCAATGCAGCATAACTATCTTGCAAAGTCGCACCAATCCTGATATTTCCGACATCTGCAATTTTTATTTCGGTATGCCAATTATATAAGGAAAATAATTCGCTGCGAATATCATTTGCAGCATTGTGCTTGTCTGTTTTTATTCCAGCGCCGCGCATTTCATTACAACCGATTAGTATCAAATCAACATTTTCAATGTCTGGAAATGATTTTTCATAAAGAAAAATATCATTCCCGATCTGCGCATTTTTATAATTTGACCCTCCAGATAATTCCAGCTTAGTTACGGGTTCTAAAAAATCAAGAATTGAATCAAGCGCATTAAATGCCATAAGAAAATGTTTGAAGCAAACTTACAGTAAAATGCAAGTTTTTTAGGTTGAAATTAAAGTCTGAAAATAGTTTAAAATTTAGCTGTTTGTATAGCAAAAAATCGTAGCTTTTGCTTACTTTCGGCCATACTCAAAAAATAAAAAATTTATTCCTAAAAAAATATAATGAGCGAAGAATCCCAAATAGATTTTGAAATAAACCAAAACGGCTACGGTGCAGACAGCATACAGGTTTTAGAAGGTTTGGAAGCGGTGCGTAAACGTCCCGCGATGTATATTGGAGATGTTAGTGTAAAAGGACTTCACCATCTTGTTTATGAAGTGGTTGATAACTCGATTGATGAAGCATTGGCAGGTTATTGCAAAAATATTTTTGTAACCATTCATGAAGATAACAGTGTTAGCGTTTCTGATGATGGTCGCGGAATACCAACTGGCATTAACACAAAAGAAGGACGAAGCGCTCTTGAAGTTGTGATGACGGTCTTGCACGCAGGTGGAAAGTTTGATAAAAATACCTATAAAGTTTCGGGTGGCTTACATGGTGTTGGCGTAAGTTGCGTGAATGCATTAAGCACAACTCTGCATGTAACAGTTTATCGTGAAGGCAAAATTTTTGAACAAACTTATCATGAAGGCAAACCCGAATATGAAGTACGTGAAATTGGTGTAAGTGATAAAACGGGCACTACTGTTAGGTTTTGGCCTGATGCTTCCATTTTTCAAACGACTATTTATAACAAAGATATTTTGGAAGGAAGGCTGCGAGAACTTGCTTTTTTAAACAAAAGAATAAGCATTACTATAACTGACCTTCGTGAAAACGATGAAGAAGGAAAAGTTTATCTCAAAAAATTTTATAGCGAAGGTGGCATTGTAGAGTTTGTAGAAATGCTTGATAAAAATGGCAAGCGCAATGCGCTTATTCCAAAAACATTGTATGTTGAAAGTCATGATGCCGCATCGAATGTTGCGGTGGAAGTAGCGCTGACTTACAATGATGATTTTAAAGAACATATTTTTTCTTATGTAAATAATATTAACACCATTGAAGGCGGCACGCACGTCACAGGCTTTCGCCAGGCATTGACAAGAGTATTTAAAAATTATGGCGATAAACAAGGGTTGTTTGAAAAAGCGAAGGTTGAAGTTGAAGGCGATGATTTTCGTGAAGGCTTAACAGCCATTATTTCTGTAAAAGTTCCTGAACCTCAATTTGAAGGTCAAACAAAAACAAAACTGGGAAACAGCGAAGTAAGCGGCATTGTGCAAACAAGCGTGGGACGTGCACTGGAAGCATATCTCGAAGAAAATCCCCGCGATGCAAAAAATATTATCAGTAAAGTGGTATTGGCAGCGCAGGCACGTGTGGCTGCAAAGAAGGCTCGTGAAATGGTACAGCGCAAAACCGTTTTAAGCGGCAGCGGACTTCCCGGGAAACTCGCAGATTGCAGCGAACGCGATCCTGAAAAATGTGAATTGTATTTAGTTGAAGGTGATTCTGCAGGCGGTACTGCAAAGCAAGGCAGAGAAAGAAGCTACCAGGCAATTCTTCCACTGCGCGGAAAGATCTTGAATGTAGAAAAAGCAATGGAGCACAAGATTTATGAGAATGAAGAAATACGAAATATTTTCACGGCGATGGGTGTCAGCGTGGGCACACCGGAAGATCCCAAAGCATTGAATCTGGCAAAACTCCGTTATCACAAACTCATCATCATGACGGATGCTGATGTCGATGGTTCACACATTGCAACGCTTATTCTTACATTTATTTTCAGGTATATGAAAGAACTGGTTGAGCAGGGCTATGTTTATATTGCACAGCCGCCATTATATCTTGTAAAAAAAGGCAAAGAGCAGGAATATGCGTACAGCGAAGATCAGCGCAGGGCATTGATAATAAAATTAAGTGGCGGCAAAGAAGATGGAGTCAACATTCAGCGATATAAAGGTTTGGGTGAAATGAATGCCAGCCAGCTTTGGGAAACCACGATGGATCCTGCACGCAGAACACTTAAAAAAGTTTCAATAGAAAGCCTAACAACTGCCGATGAAGTTTTCAGCATGTTGATGGGTGATGAAGTGGCGCCGAGAAGAGAATTTATTGAAACCCATGCTAAATATGCGAAGATAGATGTGTAAACTTTTTTTCTTCATCAACATGTGTTAACACTTAAATTGCATTTTTTAAATAAATATTGTAGTTTGCATTTGAATTTTCATTCACTAACCCAAAAAAGATATCTATGGATACTTCAAAAATGATCAAGGCTTACTGTTTAAAAACGAAAGAAAAAAATGTGCCTATGCAGGATGCTGTAATCACTAAAACGGCAAGAGGCGGCTATATGGCTACCGGCAATGATGGCAAAGGAAACAAGATGGCAGCGATTTTAAATGAAGAAAAAGCAATGCAGGCAATTAAAGACGGCGTTGCTAAAAAAAGCTTTTAACTAAAAGTTTTCAAGTAAAAGCCAGCACTTCGATGGGCTGGTTTTTTTATTTATATTACATACCAGGATTAAGAAATTAAAACTTTGAACTATTTTTATGGAAAATGTAAAAGCTTAGTACAAATAAAATTTTGAAGCATGAAAATATTTAAGTCCTTTTCATTAATAATTTTAATTATGCTTGTGGCAATAGCCGCCCAATCGCAGATGACAATAAACCCGTCTCAATCATCAAAATATTTAAACGATAGTGTGAAGGTTTGCAACCGGATTTATGGAGGAAACGTACAGCACGTTTCTGAAGCGGGCGCGATAGTGATGACGATGGGCAAAAATGAACAGGATGAGGCACTGTTAATTGTTTTTCCCGCAATGGTTCGAAAGGGAATGTCTTACGATCCGCAGAAAAAACTTACCAATCACAAAGTTTGTGTTTCAGGATTAATAACAAAATACGATGGCGCACCGGCAATAGTTATATCAAATGAAGGGCAAATAAAAGCAAACTTTTGATGGGACTCTGAAGAAAAATTGTGTCGTTCTTCTTCCCGTCATTGCTACTAAACTTTGCTCCAGGCATCCTCCAGCATTTTCATTCCTCTGCCTGAAACAGTATATTGCTGAAAGCCTGCCCGCGCCAGCAAACCTCTTTTACACAGTCCCATTAACTGCTTTGCCAATCCGGATTTTGATAAACCCGTGACGTGCCGCAACTGCATTGCCGTATTTTTTTGTTTCGAATGAATATGAACCAGCAGTTGTGCCGCAGAATCTAAACCTGTTTGTCGTGAATGCAGCATGAGTGGTTGTAAATCCCATTTCAAATAGTTAGCAAGTTGAGCTTTTTGTTCATTTGATAAGGTTCCTACATCCGAAAACGGTTGTTTAGTCGCGATTTCCTGAGAAGAATTGGTTGAAAGAAACTGTTTTTGTTCTATTCCTGCCGAGACATCGGCATCGGACACTTGTGCAGAGTCATCTCCTTTTAAAACATCGGTACCAGACACCTGTATTTCCTTATCTTCTTTCCGAAGATAGGTATCAGACATCTGTCCAGAGGCATTTCCTTTAAAGACATAGGAATCGGACAGGTGTACTGCCTCATCTTCTTTTCTGAGATAGGCATCCTCCACGTGTACGGGGTCATCTCCCTTTAAAACATCGGCATCAACAGTTTTATTTCCCTGTCTGACCTGCTGGGCAAGCAGTGCAATAATGTATTTCAGTCGTTCATTTTCGTGTCGAAGGAGTTCCAACTCATCTTTCATAGCACTTTGTTTCGGGGAAGATAGGTCAATAATCTCTTTTTATCAGCTGCCGTTTCAAAGAATGAATAAAAGCTATTGACGGAAGAAGATGTTTGCAGAGAAAGGAGAAGAATAAGTAAATTGAATTTCATTTTGAAGCAGTCTTATGCTGAATAGAGTGTAGAACGTACAAGAGTGCGACGCAAGTAAAGATTAATGAATATTCTTAAGCCGACCACCAAAAAAACATTTACAAAAACAAGGTGTGATATTAAACCATCACTTCCTCATTCTTCAAAACACGGTCATGCATTCTTTTTAAGAAGCCAAGCATTGCCTGCATATTTTTTATTTCATCAACAACAAGTAAAAAGTTTTTGCCGGCTTGCTTTAGCCTGCCTTTGTTTGTTTCGGTTTGCAGATAAGAAAGGATATTTTTGAAAATATCGCTTTCAAAGTATGGCGAATCATTTTTATTTACAAAATAGCAGCGCATCGTTTCATTCTTCAAACTGATCTTTTCAAATCCTAAATTAACGGCAAGCCAGCGGCAGCGAACGGTGGTAAATAAATCTTCGACCTCTGAAGGTAAAGCACCAAAGCGATCAATCATTTCATCCTGGAATAACTGCAATTCTTTTTCATGTTCGCAATTATCAAGTCTTGAATAAAGAGACAAGCGCTCAGTAATGCTTTCAACATATTCATCCGGAATTAAAATTTCAAGATCAGTATCTATCGTACAATCACTAACAAAATCATCCTGCTTAGAAATTTCTTCTTTGAACAATTCTTTGAAGGATGTTCGCTTGAGTTCGCGTATTGCTTCATCCAAAATCTTCTGATACATTTCAAAACCGATCTCTGCCATAAAACCGCTTTGTTCGCCGCCAAGCATATTACCTGCACCGCGAATATCAAGATCGCGCATCGCAATCTGGAAGCCGCTTCCTAGATCGCTGAACTGCTCGAGGGTTTGTAATCTTTTGCGTGAATCTGCGGGCAAAGTGCTCATTGGCGGACCAAGTAAATAACAGAATGCTTTCTTATTGCTGCGACCAACTCTTCCGCGTAGTTGATGCAAATCGCTTAAGCCAAACTGGTGCGCATTGTTGATAATTATCGTGTTGACATTAGGAATGTCAACGCCGCTTTCCACAATGTTTGTACAAACAAGCACATCATATTTTCTATCAATAAAATCAAGAATTCTTTCTTCCAATAAATCACCTTCCATTTGCCCGTGAGCAAAAGAAACGGAAATGTCGGGACATTGAGATTGAATCATAGCAGCCATTTCAGCCAATCCATGCACACGGTTATGAATGAAAAAAACCTGTCCCCCACGCTCGGTTTCGAAATAGATTGCATCGCGGATAAACTCTGCATCAAACACATGCACTTCTGTTTGTATCGGTTGCCGGTTTGGCGGCGGCGTATTTATAATGGTTAAATCCCGCGCGCCCATTAAACTGAATTGCAATGTTCGTGGAATCGGTGTTGCCGTCAGCGTTAAGGAATCAACATTTGTTTTTAACAGCTTCAACTTTTCTTTGTGCGCTACACCAAATTTTTGCTCTTCATCAATTACCATTAAACCCAAATCTTTGAATTTTGTATTATTTGCAAGCAAACCATGCGTGCCAATAATAATATCTATTTTGCCTTCGGCTAATTTTTGTAATGTCTCTTTTTTTTCTTTGGATGATTTAAAGCGATTAATATAATCAACCGTTACCGGAAAATCTTTTAAGCGTTCGCTGAATGTTTGGTAATGCTGAAACGCAAGAATCGTTGTGGGCACAAGCACCGCAGCCTGCTTGCCGTCGAGGCAAGTTTTAAATGCGGCGCGAATGGCAACTTCAGTTTTGCCAAAGCCAACATCGCCGCAAATAAGCCTGTCCATCGGCGATTGAGATTCCATATCTTTTTTTACATCTTCTGTTGCTTTGCTTTGGTCGGGCGTGTCTTCATAAATAAAACTTGCTTCAAGCTCTGCCTGCATATAATTATCAGGCGAATGCTGAAAGCCTTGCTGCGCCTTGCGTTGCGCGTATAATTTTATTAAATCAAAAGCAATTTCTTTTACTTTAATTTTTGTTTTTTCCTTGAGCCTGTTCCAAACATCGCTGCCGAGTTTATTTATTTTCGGCACTGTTCCTTCCTTGCCTGTATATTTTGAAATTTTATGGAGCGAATTAATATTGACATACAAAATATCACTATCCTTATAAATAATTCGTACGGCTTCCTGCAACTTTCCATTAACTTCCAGCTTTTGCAAGCCGCTGTATCTGCCAACTCCATGATCAATGTGCGTAACAAAATCTCCCGGCTGAAGATCGCGCAGCGCTTTTAAAGTGAGGGCTTTGTTTTTATTATAAGCCTGCTTTACTTTATACTTATGATAGCGCTGAAAAATCTGGTGATCAGTATAACAAACAACTTTTAATTCTTCATCAATAAAACCTTCGTGGATGGAAGTTGGAACAGGAATAAACTTTATTTCAGTATTTAAATCTGAAAAAATAGTATTTAACCTTTCTAATTGTTTTACTTGTTCTGCAAAAATATAAATGCAGAAACCCGCACTTTCATGAGCTTTCAGGTCTTTGATGAGTAAATCAAATTGTCTGTTGAAAGAAGGTTGTGCTTTTGTTTTGAATTCAATCTCAACTGATGAAAGCTGCGGTTTATAACCAAACTCAACAATATTTTTCTCTAAGATCTTTGATTCAAGTATCGTAGAAGAAACAAAATCATTTAAAGAAATATTTTTTAAAATTTTAGTGTTGTCGTTTTCTTCATCATCATTTTGTTCAGCACTTGCTGTTTTTTTTTCAAGAAAAATTTGTAAATTTTCTTCTTCCACTTCAATCTTTTCTTTTATCACATCCCAATCTTTTAACCAGATAATTGTATTCTCCGGAAGAAATTCTAATAACGAAATTTTCTCTGAACTATCAAATTGCGTTTCAATATTCGGAATGATATTTACCTGCAATAATTTTCTTTCGCTAAGCTGTGATTCAGGATCAAAAATGCGGATGCTGTCAACTTCATTGCCGAATAATTCTACGCGATATGGCTTCTCATTTCCGAAAGAATAAATATCTAAAATGCCGCCACGCAAAGCAAATTGCCCGGGTTCATACACAAAGTCCGTTCTTTCAAAACCATACATAACAAACAGCTCCATCAAATTATCTAAGTTGATAGTGTCGTTTGTTTTGATGGAAATAATATTACCGCTAATAGTTTTTGGCAGTACCACTTTTTCGAATAAAGCTTCGGGATAAGTGATGATGATTTTTTTATTGCCGCCGGCAGAAAGTCTTGTGAGCATTTCTGTGCGCAGCATTACGTGCGAAGAATTTAAAAGCCTGAAATTTTTTTGTTTTTTAAAGGAAGAAGGGAAATAAAAAATATCTAAAGCTGATGTCAGATTTTCAATTGTGTTATGAAAATATGCAGCATCTTCTGCATCGTTCAACACTACCAAATGATTTAAACTTTCTGCTTTAGGATGCCTGAAAACACCTGATACCACAAACTCTGCGCTGCTACCCTGTAAATTTTTTAAGAAGATTTTTTGTGACTTGGCAAAAGAAATCCTGTCTGCCAGTTGAAAAAGGCGGGGATTATTTTGATACTGATCCAGCAACACATTCAAATTCATAAACGCGGCTGCAAAGATAAAGCCTCATCGCTAAAAGGAATTATTAAAACTTGTGTTTAAAAATGTTGAATGATATTCTATTGCCCAAAAGCTGCGCGATGGAAGTGGAAAGCCCGCTGAAGATTTTGTGCGGTGGCCTTTGCGGCGGACTTGAAGCGTACAGCGCGGACTAATGCTGATGTGTAACCTGAAAGACGAGTGCCCCCAATTTCTTATGCTAAAACATTCGGGGCATTTTCTGCGGACAATTCTTTTTCAGCAGCTTCCTTTATTTTTTTCTGCTTCCAATCGTACCATTTTAGCGGCGCGGTTTTTTTCATTATCGTATCAATATTTCGCATGCCGACGAGATTCCACACTCCCTTTAACTTGGTGCTCAAGGAATGATTTAAGGCGCGCAAACTCATGGCAAAACCACTGTCAATATATTCCATGTGGTGCCAGTAGCCACCAGGCATAAATAATGTATCGCCGTGATCTAAGATCACCTCAAAGCCTTGCGCAGCTTCAACTGCAGGGAATTCGGAAATATTGAGCCTGCTTTTTTGCGCATCATAATAATTGGTAAAATCTGCGACACTCAACACTTCAAAAGGCTTGCGGTAAAGTTTATATTGTTCTTTATTGGGAAAGAGCAACACTCTTTTTTTGCCCATGAATTGTGTGTGCAAAATATGGCTGAGATCAATATCAAAATGCATGTGTGTGATAGAGCCCTGCCCGCCTGCAAACAGCATGGGCACTCGCTTTATGAAGCCATGCATCAGTTCATCCGGCCAAGTAAAATCTTTTACAAGCTGGGGGGCGTGACTGAATATATTAAACAAAAAAATACGCCATTCTGCAGGCCCTTTGCGAATCATGTCAATATATTCTCCAAAAGTTGTGTAATCATCAGCTTTGTTTATCGGCGTATAAGCATCGCTTTTTATATTGTTGTAAATACCGACCTTTTCATTGCCCGCGGCTTGCTTTAAATGATCCCAATTCCATAATTCATAAGCCGTCCAGCGTTTTGCAAGATTGCGGATAACGACAGGAATTTCGCGTAAAAAATAGCTGGATCTAAAATCTTCCGGAGATATATCATCTACAATTTTCACGGGCTGTAGTTGCATAATAGATTTATAACAAAGATAAAATGAACTAATTGTTAATCAAATGGCGTGCTGATAATTTATGAAACTTTGTAGCGGATTATATTTATAAAAACTATTTTAGCAGAGCCTAAATTTTTTTCACTTATTATTTTGCCAATGAAAAATATAAGATTGTTTTTTTTATGCGCAATTATTCTATATGCTGATAATGCGTTTGCACAATTTAATAAAGATGCGATTGACGGTTTCATTAAAAGAGTTGTAAGCGATCGTGCTGTTTCTTTTGATGCAGAATATATTCCGCAGGAACATGGGAAAGATGTTTTTGAAATTGAAAGTCACAATAATAAAATCATACTTCGGGGCAGCAATGGTGTTAGCGTTGCATCTGCATTAAATTTTTATCTCAGAAATTATTGTCATTGTCTCATAACGTGGAACGGCACTAACTTGAACATGCCGCAAACCTTGCCGGTTGTAAAAGAAAAAATTCATAAAGCAACACCTTATCAATACCGCTATTATTTGAATTATTGCACATTTAATTATTCCATGTCATGGTGGAATTTTGATCGCTGGCAAAAAGAAATTGACTGGATGGCTTTGAACGGAATCAACATGCCACTTGCTATAACCGGCGAAGAAGCAATCTGGCAAAGCGTTTACAAAGAGATGGGTTTTACAGATGAAGAATTGCAAAAGTTTTTTTGCGGACCGGCATACTTCTCCTGGTTTTGGATGGGCAATCTTGATGCATGGGATGGTCCGTTGCCTCAACATTGGATAGACTCGCACAAAGAACTTCAGAAACAAATTTTAAAAGCGGAAAGGGGCATGGGAATGACACCTGTGCTTGCATCATTTACAGGGCATGTACCGCCGGCTTTCAAAGATAAATTTCCCAATGCAAAATTGAAAAAAACCAACTGGGGTAATGGTTTCGATGATACTTATATTTTAGATCCAACAGATCCAATGTTTGAAGAGATCGGTAAAAAATTTCTTGCTGCGCAAACAAAAGAATACGGAACAGATCATTTGTATTCTGCCGACACATTCAACGAAAATGCGCCGCCATCAAATGATTCTACCTATCTCGATGCATTGAGTAAAAAACTTTTTGCTGCAATGACAGCAATAGACCCAAAAGCAATTTGGGTGATGCAGGGATGGATGTTTCATGCTGATCCCGGTTACTGGAAACCCACACAAATAAAGGCTTTACTGAATGCTGTGCCAAATGACAGGCTTATAGTTTTAGATCTTTACAGTGAAGAATATCCTCTCTGGAACAAAACTGAAGCATACTACGGCAAACCCTGGATCTGGAATATGCTGCACAATTTTGGCGGCAACGTTTTTATGTGGGGAAGAATGGATGTTGTAGCAAATGAACCTTCAAATGCCTTACACAACGCGGCCTCCGGTAAAATGAGGGGCATTGGTTTAACGCCGGAAGGCATTGAACAAAATCCTGTAATCTATCAATTGATGATGGATAATACCTGGACTGATAAGCCGATTGTTGTTGATGCATGGCTGAAAGATTATGCGCTTGAACGTTACGGAAAATCGAATGATGACATCAACAATGCATGGAAGATCTTGCATCAAACTTTATACAACGGCGCATTGGATGATGGTGGCACGGAATCAATTATTCAGTCTAGGCCAACACTTGATGTGGGTACAACTTTCGTAAGAACAAATCTTGATTACAATGCAAAAGATATTTTACCTGCCTGGACTTTGTTCATCAAGGCATCTTCTGAAATGCAGGCCAATGAAGGTTTTCAATATGATATAGTTGATCTTACAAGACAGGTGCTTGCAAATTATGCTTTGCCTTTACATCAAAAATTTACTTCGGCTTTTTTGATGCATGATACAGCTGCATTTAATAAATATTCAAATGAATTTTTGGAATTGATGGACGACATGGATAAACTTTTAGCAACAAGAAAAGAATTTTTATTGGGCAACTGGATCGCTGATGCAAGAAGCAACGGAATTGATGATACTGAAAAAAATCTGTATGAAATGAATGCCCGAGACATCATTACCCTTTGGGGAAACAAAGAAAATTTTTTGCATGAATATGCATGCAAACAATGGAGTGGCTTGATCAGTGGATTTTATAAACCAAGATGGCAACAATATTTTGCCTTCCTTCATCAGCAATTAATTGATGGATCAAGATTTAATGCCAGATCGTTTGAAGAAAAAATAAAGAACTGGGAATGGAATTGGGTAAACAGCCACGAAGCTTACCCCACAAGCATTTCAGGTGATCCAGTTGCAACAAGCAAAGCGATGTACAATAAATATTTTTCAACCATCAGTAATTTAAATTATTAAAAACATGAAACAGCCATATGAAAGATTTGTTGCGCTCGATGTTTTTCGGGGTATCACTATTTGCTTTATGATAATTGTAAATACAGCGGGTTATGGTGCTCCCGCGTATGCGCCGCTCAATCATGCAGAATGGTTTGGATTTACGCCAACCGATCTCGTATTCCCTTCCTTTTTATTTGCTGTGGGCAACGCATTAAGTTTTTCCATTAAAAAATATGAGACTGACAGGCACTTTTTATCTAAGCTTTTCAAACGTGCATTTATTATTTTTTTACTTGGATATTTAATGTATTGGTTTCCATTTTTTCAGCAGGATGCTACCGGACATTGGTTCTTCAAAAGCATTGCTACCACAAGAATTTTTGGTGTTTTGCAGCGAATTGCATTGTGTTATTTTTTTGGTGCATTAATCGTAAAATATTTTTCCGTTCGAACATCCGTTGTTATATCAGTTGCCCTGTTGTTTGGATATTGGGTTTTGTTATATGCATTCGGAACACCGGGACAGGAACTTGATATTTTTGGCAACGCAGGTTCGCATCTCGATCAATGGCTTATTGGTCCGGCACATATGTACATAAATGAAGGTCCGGGAAAAGCAACAGATCCTGAAGGTTTGCTTAGCACGCTTCCGGCAATTGTAAATGTTATTGCAGGTTACGTTGCCGGAATTTTTATTCAACGCAAAGGCAAAAATTTCGAAACAATTGCAAAGCTTTTTATCATCGGAAGTTTACTTGTTTTTGTAGCATTATTCTGGAGCCAATTTTTTCCATTTGCAAAAAAAATATGGACAAGTAGCTTCACAGTATTAACGATTGGTATTGATGCAATGATACTCGGCCTCATTATTTATTTAATTGAATTAAAACAATGGAAATATGGAACGAATTTTTTTCTTGTAATGGGCAAAAACCCTTTGGTAGTCTATCTTGTATCTGAATTGCTGATTACAGTTTTAAGAATGATAATGGTTACAAATAACAATGATTTCTATCAATGGATCAATATTGTTTTTTTTCAAAAAATATTTCCGGGTTCATTTGGTGCATTGATTTTTTCACTTTGCTATATGCTTGTTTGCTGGTGCGTTGGATGGTTTTTAAACAAAAGAAGAATTTATATAAAAGTGTAGTAAAAAGTTTAGCGAAATATTTATAATTATGATTAAACCCATCATTTCGTAACAATCTTTTCAATCCCTAAACTTGTTTATTTTAGAGCATGATAAAGCCTTGGTTCAACAGACAAACATTGCTTGCAGTAATTGCTGTGGCAATTGTTGGAGCAAGTATTTTTTATTCTCAATATTTATCAAAAACAATCGCGGCTTCGGAAAAAGAAAAAGTGGAAATATGGGCAGAAGCCCAACGCGCAATAATAAATGCCAATGATCAAACAAATTTAAATTTAGCTACCAAAATATCTTCTGAAAACACGGATATTCCTATTATTGAAACCAATGAAAATGACAGTATCACAACTAATTATTTAAATCTTGATTCATCAAAAATCATCAATGATAGTAATTATCTTAAAAATGAATTAGCGGATTTTAAGAAGGAGCATTCACCAATTATTGTTGTGCTTTCTACAAAACCTTTCAGCGCCAACAAATATTATTATGGCGAAAGTTTTTTACAAGAGCAGGTAAAATATTTTCCACTCATTCAATTATTCATTGCGGCATTATTTATCATCGTTACAATTATTGCGCAACGCAGCAGTTATCGCAGCACACAAAATCAGTTGTGGGCAGGCATGGCAAAAGAAACTGCACATCAGTTAGGTACGCCGGTTTCAAGTTTGCAGGGATGGATGGAAATGCTGAAAGAAATTCCTGCAACCGATAAAGTAACGCATGAGATGGAAAAGGATATCAATCGGCTATTGCTTATCACTGATCGCTTTGGAAAGATTGGAAGCACCCCGCATTTAGAAGAAAAAAATATTGTTGAGCAAATGCAAAGCATGATTGATTATGTAAAAAAGCGGGCGGGCGGTAGAATAAATTTTATTTTAGATAGTGGCGAAAAAGATAACATCACGGCTTTGATTTCTGCGCCTTTATTTGATTGGGTGATAGAAAATCTATTAAAAAATGCGCTCGATTCTATGGAAGGAAAAGGCATCATACAAATGCATATTACCGAATCTGAAACACAGGTAATAATTGATGTAAGCGATACCGGCAAAGGCATAGCAGCAGCCAATCTTCATAAAGTTTTCAAGCCCGGCTTCACAACAAAAAAAAGAGGTTGGGGTTTAGGATTAACGCTAACCAAACGCATTGTTGAGCAATATCACAAAGGAAAAATCTTCATAAAATCGAGCGAAGTAAATAAAGGAACAACATTCAGGATCGAGCTAAATAAATAACAAATTGCGGCAGTACTTCTCTTCAATTAATTCAATTTATTACATTTGCTGTTCACAATTTTGCGGAGGTGGCGAAACTGGTAGACGCACTACTTTGAGGTGGTAGCGCCTTAACGGGCGTGGGAGTTCGAATCTCCTCTTCCGCACAGCAAATGCAAAGTCGTAAAGGCTTTGCGTTTTTATTTTACTTGTAAAAAATTTCAAATGGCTATTAAAATAAACTGTCCAAACTGCGGAAATAATTTTGATATTGAAAATACTTTGTCCAAAGAAATTGAACAAAAATTACAGCAAGAATATCAGTCGAAACTTAATTCCTCTCTTATCCAAATAGAATCTGAAAAGCAACATCTTGCTGAAGAACAAAAAATTTTTGAAGAAAAAAGAAAAAAAGAAAATGAACTTTTTGTTCAAAAATTAAATCAGGAAAAACATAAAATTCAGGAAGAGTTGCAAATTTCTTTACGCAAATCCATTAATGAAGATTATACAAACGAACTGACCTTGCTAAAAAATAATTTATCAGATAATGAAGAAAAATTAAAAGAGGCACGAAAAAAGGAACTGGAATTTTTACAAAAAGAAAATGAATTAAAAAATAAAGAAGCCGAGATTGATTTGCTGATCCAAAAACAACTGAATGAAGAACGTGAAAGGTTATCAAGAGAAATAAGAAATATTGAAGAACAAAAATTTCAAAATCTTAAGCTTGATTTTGATTTGCGGATTGCTGAAAAAGAAAAGCAATTAGCAGATCAAAAAAAATTAGCAGAAGAAGCAGTTCGCAAAGCAAACCAGGGAAGTATGCAATTGCAGGGTGAAGTGCAGGAGTTAATGCTGGAAGAAATTTTACAAAATTATTTTCCTTTTGATATTATCAAAGAAGTGCCAAAAGGCAGGCGTGGCGCGGATTGCTTGCTTACAATCAGAAATAATTTTGGTAATGAATGCGGCACCATTTTATTTGAAAGTAAACGCACATTACACTGGAGCAATGAGTGGATAGAAAAATTAAAACAGGACAAAATAAATTGTGGGGCACACATTGGCGTACTTGTTTCTCAGGCACTGCCGGATAAATGTGATGACAATTTTGAATTTAAAGACGGCGTATGGATCTGCAATTTTAAAGATGTAAAAATTTTAGCTTCTGCGTTGCGGGATGGCATTATAAAAATTTTTCAGGAAGCTAAAAAACAGGAAAGCAAAGAAGATAAAATTCAGGCATTATATAATTATATGACGAGTCATGAATTTGCTGCGCAATGGAAAGCAATAAAAGATGTGTTTAAAAATATGAAGCAATCTCTTGATGATGAAAGGCGAGCAATGGAAAAAATTTGGAAAAATCGTGAGAAACAATTAGACAGAGCGTTGTTGAATTCAAATCATATTATGGGTTCTATCGAAGGAATTTCGGGCAAAAATTCTTTTGATTTAAATCTGCTTGCCAGTACAGATCAAATACCAGATTAATGTTTCAAGCATTAGAAAACGGTATTGAAAATATTCGACCCACACGCAAGAAACTAATTTTTCCTGTTAATGAAAACCTACGCAATTATTTATTTGAATATGGCCGCGAAGTGAAGCTGTCAGCGGCTTACAACGATTTGCTGCATTTCACTTATACAGTTCCTTTAAAAGATAAACATGATAAGGACACTTTATGGGAAACCGTAACTTATGATTCGCACGAATGGAAATTTTTGCGCGAAAGCTTGGTGCGCATGTATGCCATTTTAAAAACAGAAGGTGATCTTAGTCACATCAATCACTTGGATGTTGCGCGCATAGATTTTTGCAGTTTCGGCAACAGCCAGCCTTTTCGCATCCGCATCATTAATAAGATAAATGATAATGTTGATCATTATTATGTGAAGCTCGCAGATGCAAGCCGCATCTATGGTTTAGAGCTTGAGCATTTGTTGTCACCAAACCGAATAACCTTTTTTACGCATAACAATACATTGATTGAAGAACACATTCCCGGCATTCCCGGAGATGTGTTTGCAGAAAATTATTTACATGCGCCGGGCACAAATATTATACGCATTGCAAAAGAATTTGTGAAGTTCAATGAACGGTGCTTTGTTTGCCTTCTTGGCGATATGCGCAGCTATAATTTTGTGTTGAACATCACGCCTGACATTGATGAAAATTTTCAATACCGCATTCGTGCAATCGATTTTGATCAGCAATCTTATGAAGGAAGAAAGAATATGTATTTGCCGCAGTTTTTCAAAGAGAACAAAGCTTTTGTTGAGGCAGTAATGCAAAGCCTCGATAAAGACAGCATTGCACAATACCAGGCTGAAGAGCGCACTATGATTGCGTTCCGGCTTGCCTCATCAAGATATCGTGTGAAGGAATTGCTTGACATTATGCATGATGATGATATTTCAAAGCCTGAAAAAATTGTACAACTTCGAAATGAATTGTCTGAATTCTTCAGGCAAAAATTTTATCTGCGTGCAAACACAATGGGACAAATTTTAAAAACACAATTGAAACAAACATTGAGAAAAAGTTTGTTGCTGATTCCAAAAACAAAAAGCAGAATTGCGGATTGAATTAAAAAAAAATTTTGTTACTATCGCCTGAAACCCTGATGGAGCTTTGCTTGGGACGCTCCGTTCAAGTTTCTCTTTACTATTTAGCAACCCATGTGCAGCACAGTTTCTCAAATAATTGATAAGATAATTTCAAATTAACTTTATCATTTTCTTTTTTAAAAATTGCATCAATGGTTCCGTTTTCATTCACGTTTTGTAATAAAATATTTTCTTTAAAATCAACATCACCAAAACTCCACCATTTGAAAACAGTTTCTTTGGCAGACCAAAGCAAGGTTGATAATTGGTAGTTTGTGTTTTGTATTTTACTTTCTGATTTGATTTTTAATTCTTCTTCATTCAAAAATTTATCTTTTAACCTTTCTGCTTTTTCAGTCAGAACTTCAACATCAATTCCGACGCGTTGCATTTTTGATACAATTGCAGCAGCAAAATCTCCGCTATGTGAAATGGAAAAATGATATTGCTCATTTGGTAAAAATGGTTTGAGTGTATCTGCAATTTCTATTTCTTCATTAGGAAAATCAGCAAAGAGAAATCGCAGCAAATAGCGGCCAGTCAAGTGTTGCAGCCGTTTATGTCGATGTGAAATTTTCTTTTGCAATGAAATTTCTTGCAGAAAAAAACTTTCATCTTCTTCAATTTTCCAAATGGCGAGTTTTGTGTTTTCGTTGATATTATGTTGATAAAACAAAGACAATTTTGTGTTGACGATTTTAGATTGCAGATTTACGATTTATTTGCAGAACAGTTTAGCTTAATAGTTAGGCGAACGATGAAAGGATTGCGACGCAACGATGATGCTATGAAATACTGCAGCTGGTATCAAAAAAAATTTCTTTATGATCTTATCAGATAAAACTATTCTTGGTGAAATAGAAAAAGGGACAATAAAAATTGAGCCTTACAGTCGCGAATGTTTGGGAAGTAACAGCTATGATGTGCATTTGGGAAAATGGCTTGCGACTTACCGCGAACATATTCTTGATGCAAAGAAGCACAATGAAATTGAGTACTTTGAAATACCTGAAGATGGCTTTGTTTTGTATCCACATATTTTTTATTTGGGCGTGACTGATGAGTACACTGAGACGCATGCGCACGTGCCATTTCTCGAAGGTAAATCTTCTACAGGTCGCCTGGGTATTGACATTCACGCGACCGCAGGTAAAGGTGATGTTGGTTTCTGCGGCAACTGGACACTTGAAATTTCTGTGAAGCAACCGGTGAAAGTTTATAAAGGAATGCCAATTGGTCAACTGATTTATTTTCCTGTTGATGGCGAAATTGAAGTGAAGTACAACCAGAAAAAAGATGCAAAATATTCTGGTCAAATTGATAAGCCTGTTGAAAGTATGATGTGGAAAAACAAGTTTTAGTTATAAAAATAAATCTGTGTAAAGCTTGCTCCCCGGAACAACTGAATATTTTTCGAAATCAATAACTCCTTCATTTTTTAAAACATCTTCATCAATAAAAGTGTTGCCGGTGCATTCAGTTGAAGTCTTACATAAAATAGCATAAGCGGCATCAGCCATGATGTCTGTTGTACGGCTCATGTTCATCAGCTTTTCTCCACCCAATAAATTTTTTACCGCAGCGGTTGCTATCGTAGTGCTCGGCCACAAAGCGTTTGAAGCGATCTTATCTTTTTTAAACTCTGCTGCCCAACCAAGCGCCATCATGCTCATATTGTATTTACTCATTGTGTATGCAACATGATTTCGCAACCATTTAATATCTAAATTTATTGGCGGAGACAATGTAAGAATGTGTGCATTGTTTGCTTGTTTTAAAAAAGGAATACAAGCTTTGGTCATTAAAAAAGTTCCGCGCACATTGATATCTTGCATGAGATCAAAACGCTTTGATTCAATTTTTTCTGTAGAAGAAAGATCAATGGCAGAAGCATTGTTGATGAGCACATCAATTCCGCCAAAAACTTCTTTTGTTTTTGCAACTGCATTATCTATTTGCGCTTCATCACGAATATCAAGTTGTATTGCCAAAGCTTTGCCACCAGCGGCTTTCACTTCTTCGGCAGCAGAAAAAATTGTTCCGCCCAGCTTCGGATTTTCTTCAATGCTTTTTGCCGCAATAACAATATTTGCTCCTTCTTTTGCAAGCTTTAAGGCAATTGCTTTTCCAATGCCACGGCTTGCGCCTGTGATAAAAATTGTTTTGTTTTGGAAATTCATTATTGATTTTTTTATTGGGATTATATCCATCCTAAAAATTCACTGATTGAAATTTCAGTTTCTTCACAGGCTTTTTTAAAATCATCATTCATAATTATTTTATCAAATTGATTTTTAAAAGATAGTTCATACGTTGCTTTGTTCAGTCGTGTTTGAATGGTTTCAAGATTTTCGGTTGCACGGCTCTCAAGTCTTTTCTTGAGTTCATTTAAAGATGGCGGCTCGATAAAAATAGACAAAGTCTTTTCCGGAAATTGTTGTTGTACATGTATCGCGCCTTTTACGTCAATATCAAGCACAGGTATTTTATTTTCATTCCAAATTCTTTTCAGTTCAGTTTTTAACGTGCCGTAATATTTTCCTTTATACACCATTTCCCATTCTATAAAATCTTCCTGTTGAATTTTTTGCAGAAAATCAGTTTCGCTTATAAAATAATAATCAACTCCATTTTGCTCAAAGCTGCGCTGCAAACGGGTTGTAGCAGAAACAGAAAATGAAAGTTGCGGATATTTTTTCAAAAGATATTGTGTTATGGAAGTTTTGCCTGCTCCCGAAGGCGCTGTGATTATGATTAGTTTCTGTGCGTTCTCGCTCATGCAATTTGCTGATACTACAAAGAAAGCAAATTTTATGTAAGACTTATCTTTGCTTCAATTTAAAATACAAATTAGATAGAATTACGATTTTTAATTTTTAATTTAATTATTGATGAGCAATTTATCAGAGCAGGAAATTATTCGCAGAGAAAAATTGAAAGAGCTTGAAACACTAGGTCTCGACGCATATCCGGCAGCGTTATATCCTGTGTCTCATTATTCTGCAGACATCAAAAATCATTTTACGGAAGAAAAAAAAGAGCAGTTTGCGAATGTTTGTATTGCAGGAAGAATAATGAGTTTGAATGATAAGGGAAAAGTTTTTTTTATAAAAATTCAGGACAGCAAAGGCATCATTCAATTGTATGTTCGTAAAGATGATATCTGCCCCGGCGAAGACAAAACTTTGTTTGATAAAGTCATCAAGCATTTGATTGATCTTGGCGATATCATTGGCGTTACAGGTTTTGTTTTTATAACAAGAACCGGTGAAACTTCTATTCACGCGCAAACATTTACGCTGCTTTCAAAATCATTGAAACCATTGCCCGTTGTAAAACGCGATGAAGAAGGGAATGTACATGATGCAGTTACTGATCCGGAGTTTCGTTATCGCCAGCGTTATGCAGATCTCATTATAAATCCTGATGTAAAAGACACGTTCATTCTTCGCACAAGACTCATCAATAATATTCGCAGTTTTTTAAATGAACACGGCGCGCTTGAAGTTGAAACTCCTGTACTGCAGGCAATTCCCGGCGGCGCTGTTGCAAGACCTTTCATCACACATCACAATGCTTTGGATGTGCCTTTTTATTTAAGAATTGCAAATGAGCTTTATCTCAAAAGGCTTATCGTTGGTGGGTTTGACTGGGTATATGAATTCAGCCGCGACTTTAGAAATGAAGGAATGGACCGCACGCACAATCCTGAATTTACGATCCTTGAATGGTACACAGCGTACAAAGATTATTTCTGGATGATGGAAACAACAGAGCAATTGCTCGAGCAACTCACGCTTGCTTTGCATGGCACAACAGAAATAAAAGTTGGTGAGGAAACCATCAGTTTTAAAGCACCTTTCAAACGGGTTTCTATTTTTGATGCGATAAAAGAAAATACAAATATTGATGTAAGTGAAATGGATGAAGCTGCATTGCGCGATGTTTGCAAACATCTGCATATTGAAGTTGATGCGAATATTGGCAAAGGAAAACTGATAGATGAAATTTTTAGTGAAACTTCTGAACGTAAATTTATTCAGCCAACATTCATCATTGATTATCCCGTTGAAATGAGCCCGCTTACAAAAAAACACCGCAGCAAAAAAGGACTGGTTGAAAGATTTGAATTATTGGTGAATGGAAAAGAACTTGCAAATGCTTACAGTGAACTTAATGATCCGATTGACCAGCGTGAAAGATTTGAGGAACAAGCTAAGTTAATGGAACGCGGAGACAATGAAGCAATGTTCATTGACCATGATTTTTTACGTGCGCTTGAATATGGCATGCCGCCTGCAAGTGGCATTGGCATTGGCATTGACAGGCTGGTAATGCTGATGACAAACCAAGCCAGTATTCAGGATGTTTTGTTTTTTCCACAGATGAGACCTGAGAAATCTTCTGATTAATTTTAAAAACAATACTTATTCTCTTCAACCATTTTATCAGAAATTTTTCTTCTCGATTCTTTTGAATTGTATGCATCCACTTTTGTAAAACGCTTCAGTCCAATGTGCATCATTTTCAATTCATCGCCTTCGGCAAAACTGTTCAGTACATCTTTTCCTGCTTTGTTTATTTTATCAGCAGCATCGTACAAATAAGTCTGCATCATCAGTGTTTGATAAGCCGTTGCTGCTTGTCCATTTTTTTCAGACAGCTTCATTACACGAAGCAAAGCACTTTCACCAAGAAAAATATTGATTGCCATATCAGCAATGTTCATCAATATTTCCTGTTCTTTATCGAGCTTCATCATCAGCTTTTGCACCGCTGCACCTGCAACCATCAGCAAAGCCTTTTTAAAATTGACGATGTATTTTTTTTCATTTGTAAAAGCGCTTTCATCATCATTGCTAAAATCAGGAATGCTCATCAATTCTTTAGTAACATTCATTGCAGGAGTCATCAAATCCAGCTTGCCCTTCATTGCGCGTTTCAAAACCATGTCGACAATTAATAAACGATTGATCTCATTTGTTCCTTCATAAATTCTGTTGATACGACTATCACGATATGCTCTTGAAATAACATACTCATCGCTGAAACCGTTGCCCCCGTGAATTTGCACGCCTTCATCCACTACAAAATCAAGCGCTTCGCTCCCCGCAACTTTTAAGATCGCGCATTCAATTGCATATTCTTCAGCCGCGCCAAGCAAAGCTTTTTCAACGCTCAATCCTTCATTCACCAAATCAGTTTCTTTATCATCAACCCATTTTGCAGTTCTATATAATGCACTTTCTGCAACCCACATTTGAATCGCCATTTCAGCAAGCTTGTGTTTTATCGCACCAAATTTTGAAATAGAAACTTTAAACTGTTCACGCGCTTTTGCATATTGAATTGAAGTTGTTGCCGCACGTTTGGCACCTCCCAATGCAGCTGCGCAAAGTTTGAGCCGCCCGATATTTAAAATGTTGAAAGCGATGATGTGACCGCGACCAATTTCTCCCAAAACATTTTCAACGGGTACTTTACAATCCTGGAAATAAAGCTGCACCGTTGAGGAACCTTTGATACCCATTTTATGTTCTTCCGCGCCTTGTGTAAATCCTTCAAAACCTCGCTCAACAATGAATGCACTAAATTTATCTCCATCAATTTTTGCAAACACAGTATACACATCTGCAAAGCCGCCGTTTGTGATCCAGCACTTTTGTCCGTTCAATAAATAATATTTTCCGTCAACGCTCAAAGTCGCTGTGGTCTTGGCTCCCAGCGCATCGCTGCCGCTGTTTGGTTCAGTCAAACCATACGCGCCTTTCCATTCTCCGCTTGCCAATTTTGGAATATATTTTTGCTTTTGTTCTTCTGTTCCAAAATATAAAATCGGCAATGAACCAATTCCGGTATGTGCGGCAATTGCAACCGAAAAAGAAAATCCTCCGCCCAACCCTTCATTCACAATTGTTGATGTAATAAAGTCTTTTCCTAGTCCGCCATATTGTTCGGGAAACGATGTTGACAGCAAGCCCTGCTCGCCGGCTTTCACAAGCAACGAAGGCATTAAACCGGGCTCGAGTTTATCAATGCGATCAAGGATTGGCAATACTTCTACATCCAAAAAGTGCTCGCACATTTCCATCACCATCAATTGTTCTTCGCTAAAATCTTCTGCAATAAAAGTTTCAGCAGCATTACTTTCTTTGATCAGCCATTCGCCGCCAGCCAATGCTGACGTTGATTTCAGCGTTTCCATAATTATTTTATTTAAATTTTTGTTGTCAAGCTCATCTCTCCGGTTAGGCATCGTTGCGTCGCACTACGTTCATCGTTCGTCTATTTATTAAACTTCAGTTTCCATTTTAAAGGCCATTCAAATTATCATACACCCGTTGAAGAACACTTTTCACTGTTTCGATTTCATCTTTCGTTATCCCAATCAAACATTCATCCATCGTTTGATTTGCAAGGTCAATCGTTTGCTGCTGCAATTGTTTTGCAGTATCGGTAAGACAAATCAAATTTTTTCTTCTGTCTTCTTTCGAACCATTTCGTTTTACCAATTTTTGTTTTTCCAAATTATCTATCAATCGAGTAATGCTTGGCTTATCGCGAAAAGTTTTGTTGCACAATTCCTGCTGGCTCAAACAATCTTCTTTCCATAAATGATATAAAATACTCCATTGTTCAATCGTAATATCAAGCCCTGCATTGCGGAAATTTTTTTGCATTCTTCTTCCAATAGCTGCGGCAGCCATCGCATTGATAACGCTGTATAATTCTCCTCGCTTAAATTGGTTGTTTGGCATATAGTTGTTTATGCAACTAATTTCAAAATTGAGTTATCTTTATGAAATCGCAAAGTTTTTTTCGCTTAAAATTTATGTAAGCTTGTAAAAATATTTTTCCTGGAAGAAATTTCTATTCCATATAAAAATTCACATTTTCATTTTTCTATTTTTGGAAAAGGTGAAAAAAATCTGTTTTGCTTTCATGGTTATGGCAAGAACGGAAAAGCTTTTAATGTGCTGGAACCCTTTATTGGTAAGAACTTCAGGATGTTCTGCATTGATCTTCCTTTTCATGGTGAAACAATCTGGAATGAAACGGATGCATTTATGCCTTCTGATTTATTAAACATCATTCAGCGTATTACTAATTTTTCTAACCAAAAAATTAGTTTGCTTGGTTACAGTTTGGGCGGAAGAGTTGCATTGCAATTAATTGAATTGATACCGCAGGAAATCGCCCAAGTATTTTTATTAGCGCCTGACGGTTTACATAAAAACTTTTGGTATTACTTATCTACTCAAACAAAATTTGGAAACCGTCTTTCGCGAAAAGCAGTAGATACGCCGCAGGCAGTTTTTTATATGTTGCGCGCAGCAAAAAAATTAAAATTAATGGATGAAAATATCATCAATATGGCGCACTATTATCTTGATGATAAATTCAATAGAAAACTTTTGTATGAACGCTGGATAACAATGCGCAAATTCAGGCCAGACTTATCTTTGGTAAAAAAAGAAATAATAAAAAATAAGCTTGATGTGCGTGTAATTTTTGGCAAATATGACTATGTAATTTTGAGTAAACGAAGTTCATTTTTACGAAAAAATAATCCAACGGTTAAAATAAAAATTATAGATGCAGGCCACCGGCTTTTAGAAGAAAAATATTTGCCTGCAATAGTTGATTTCTTCTCTCGCTAATTAATAAGTTTCTTTGCTTCATGCAGCAAGCTATTTATATTTTGAATATTATTTTATTCAGCATTTTATTTGGCGGCTACTGCGTTTTAATTACAACTTATCAAAAATGGTTTTTAAGATTAAAGCAATTCCCTTTTTCTTCTGAAATTATTGCTGGCACTGGCTTTTCCATCATCATTGCCGCAAGGAACGAAGAAGCTAATATTGAAAATGTTATAAATTCAATTTTTAAAAATAATTACCCGACAGATCTTTTTGAGGTAATTATTGTTGATGATTTTTCAGAAGATAAAACTGTTTCTGTTGCACAGAATCTGCAACAAAAACTTTCAAATATCCAAATAATTGAATTGAAAAAAATTGTTGATGCAAAACTGAATTCATACAAAAAGAAAGCAATTGAAACAGGCATTTCAAAAGCTAAGTTTGATTGGATCATCACAACAGATGCAGATTGCACCGCCCAAAAAAATTGGCTGAAATTATTTGATCAATATATTCAAAAGAACAAAGTTGTCTTTATTGCGGCTCCTGTAATGTTCATTAACAAAAAAAAATTTCTTCCCATTTTTCAATGTCTTGATTTTATTAGTCTGCAAGGAATTACTGCTGCTTCTGTTTCTGCAGGGTTTTTGAGTATGTGCAATGGTGCAAATCTTTGTTATAAGAAATCAGCATTTGAAAGTGTGAACGGTTTCAAAAATATTGACAACATTGCAAGTGGTGATGATATGCTTTTGATGCACAAAATAAAGAGTGCATTTCCCAATCAGCTTGGTTATTTATTTAACCCAAATGCAGTCATATCAACACTTTCACAAGAAAGCTGGAAAAAATTTTTCAATCAAAGAATTCGCTGGGCAAGCAAAGCGACAAGCTATGATGATAAAAAGATCTTTCTTACTTTGTTGCTTGTTTATTGCTTCAATTTGTATTTATTCATATTGCCATTCCTTGCTTTTTATTCTCTTTTTTATTTAAAATTCTGGCTCATTTTATTGGCAGGAAAAACGATTGTTGAACTATCATTTATGTTTCCTGTTGCAGACTTTTTTTCAATGAAAAAATTATTATGGTGGTTTCCAATCATGCAGCCAATCCATATTCTTTATACAATTGTAGCAGGTTTTTTAGGAAAATTTGGATCATATGAATGGAAAGGAAGAAGTGTAAAATGATGCCAACTTCATAAGGACAAAAGAAATTAATTGAAACCTAAAAATAAATATCAATCAATTTTCTGGAAGAAACTTTTAAAAAATAAAAGTGCATTATTTGGTATTGTTATTATTTGCTGTGCAATAATTTGTTCTGTTTTTGCATATATTATTGCTCCTGACAATTCTCCAAATGCCAACCGCATTATTCCTGAAATAGCCAATCAGGGTGCAGGTTTCAGCATGAATTTTCTTTTGATAAAAAAAGAAAAGATCAATCAGCAAAGGTTTTTTGATGAATTCTTTAACGGCAAAGAAGACGTGTATGATTTCATTCCAATCATTTCTTACACCAAAAAAAATGATAGTATCAGCGCAGAGAATTTTATTGATGAAAATGTTTCTGAAAAAAAAAGTTATGCTTTCAACCAAATTGGAGGTGTTGTTCATAAAAGATTTTTACTTGGCACAGATAAATTCGGCAGAGATATTTTAAGCCGCATTATTATTGGCTCACGTGTTAGCTTAAGCGTGGGATTTATTGCAGTCGTCATTTCACTCACTATTGGTATTTTACTAGGTGCGTTCGCAGGTTATTACAAGGGCAAAATTGATGCAATAATTATGTGGTTCATCAACGTGATCTGGAGCATTCCAACATTGCTCTTAGTATTTGCTATTACACTTGTTTTGGGCAAAGGTTTTTGGCAGGTATTTATTGCAATTGGCTTAACGATGTGGGTGAATGTTGCAAGACTTGTACGCGGCCAGGTAATGACAATCCGGAATTTAGAGTACGTGGAAGCCGCGCAGGCTTTGGGTTTCAGCGATAGCAGAATTATTTTCAAACATATTTTACCAAACATTATTGGACCAATTATCGTTATTGCTGCAAGCAATTTTGCATCAGCAATTTTAATAGAATCTGGTCTTAGTTTTCTTGGAATTGGTGTGCAGCCGCCGCAGCCAAGCTGGGGATTGATGATAAAAGAAAATTACAATTTTATCATCACAAACAATGCAATACTTGCCATTGCGCCTGGCATTGCAATCATGCTGTTAGTACTTGCGTTTAATTTATTGGGAAATGGTCTCCGTGATGTGCTTGATGTAAAAAATTAAATCAATTTATTTATTATCATCAGAATTAACCAATACATTTCTAACAAAACTTTCATCCAAAGAAATGAATGTTTCTGTGCGTTCAATGCCTTTGATTTTTTGCAACTCATCATGCAATACAAAACGCAACTGGCGAATATCTTTGCAAACAATTTCTGCAAACATGCTGTAATTTCCTGTTGTATAATTTAGCCGCACGATCTCAGGAATTTTTTTCAACTCTTTTGCTACAGTATCATACAACGAACTTTTCTCTAAAAAAATTCCTATAAAAGCGATAACATCATAGCCTAAAGATTTAATATCAACGCTTAGCCGTGTGCCTTTTACAACGCCACATTCCTGCAGTTTTTTTATTCTTACATGAATTGTTCCTCCGGAAACAAATAATTTTTTTCCTAAATCAGCATAAGAGATTTGAGCGTCTTCCATCATTTCCTGGATGATCTGAAGATCGAGTTTGTCAAGATTTAATTTATTCGCCATTTTCTAAGGTATAATAAATATTATTCAATAAAAATAGGATAATTTTGAATAATAACTATATGTTTTAAATAAGGATTGAAATATTTGCAAGTATTAGTTGATTTACTTAATTTTGATTTTTAAGTTCTTAAACTTTGTGGGGTGATGAAATCTTTGGCAGACATGCCCTCTCGTCTCGGGGGTGAGGACAACAGGATAAACGCAGCATAGAGCCCGCGGAAACGCGGACCGGGGTTGACCACCGGACTTTGTACTGCAGCTAACTGCCTCGTGCAGGTTCGACTCCTGCCCCTACAGCTTTTTTATTATCAGGAAAAAGTTCTTGTTATTTTTTATCAAGCAGCTTTCTGAATTTTACTAATTCTGCAATTTCTGTCGCTGATAATATTTCATTATTATCATACTTCTTTTTTAAAAATAAAACTTGTTTATGTTGAGGCGCTTTTGCTAAAAGGTGCGCTATTGTTTCACCAACAATTTTATCTTTCTCAAATAAAGGTTTTTTTTCAGGAAGAGCAGATTTATAACGCGTTGGCATTTTTTTTATAATTGCCTCTAATGTTCCGAGCCAACTTTCAGGAATATCATTTACATTTTTTGCCTTTAAATATAAACCCTCCAGTTGCTTTTTACTTAGGTTGCCGCGTTCTTCATATTGATGCATCAGGCTTTGAATAAAAATACCATCCGGATTATTTTTATAACATGCATCAAGTACCTTATCAATTATATCAATAGTGTATTTCTTATCATGCATGAGTATTAATTTTTCTCAGCAGCTACATAGAATATTAAAGAGATAACAATGAAATTTACTGAGATTTAATCAGCATATTTTGAAATAACCCAAATTAGCAATACCACAATAACAAGAACAATTAGGACGCCTACCCAAACGCCTGCTTTGAAAATATCTCCGATTAACTGGCAAGATGAAAAACTGATTAGCACAAAAAATAATGAAGTAAGAAGAAATTTATTTTTCATAATTAAGAAAATGAATATTTAGAATTAGGCTTAATAGTTTAATGATTTTTCAAAGATATATTTTCAAATCCATTCAGCTAACATTTAGCATTAACTAATATATATTTACTGCAAATTTTTTTAAAAATATGAAAAAAGTGTTTTTATGTATTTCGCTGTGTTGGACGATTTGCGCATTTGCTCAAAACCAAACAACACAATCTGTGCAGGCTGCTTCAGGAATGTCAATTGCAAAAGATGCAACTGACACATTACCTAAAACATGGAAAACCGGTGCATTATTCAGCCTGAATCTTGCTCAAGGCTCATTAAGTAATTGGGCGGCGGGCGGCGATAATTTTTCACTTGCATTAACATCTTATATAAACCTTCATGCATTTTATAAAAAAGGAAAAAATTCATGGGACAATAATTTTGATTTCAATCTTGGATATGTAAACACAACCAGTCTTGGCAGCCGTATGAATGATGACCGTGTTGATCTGCTTTCAAAATATGGATATGCTTTAAACAAAAAATGGGACGTTGGCGCTTTGTTTGATTTCCGTTCCCAATTTTTTAAAGGATATACTTATACAGATACTTCTAAAATTTTGTCATCCAATTTGTTTTCTCCTGCTTATATCTTGTTAGGTCCTGGTTTTAATTATCATCCAGTAAAAGGATTTTCTATTTTTATTTCTCCTGCAATGGCGCGTATGATCATTGTTACCAACGATTCTCTGAGCGCTATCGGAGCGTATGGTGTTGATAGTGGTCATACCGAAAAGACAGAAATCGGAGCGTATACTTCCATTCAATATGTAGCCAATATATCGAAAACAATTTCTTATAATGGGCGCCTCGATCTGTATTCTGATTATCTTAATCAGCCGCAAAATATTGCAATGTATATGACAAACCTTTTGGCAGTGAAGTTGTCAAAAGCATTTTCTATTACATACAGTCTCAGTTTAATTTATGATGACAAAGTAAAACTCTTCGGACCAAATCACGACTCGCCGGGCTTGCAAGTCAACTCGCTCGTTGGCATTGGTTTGCTTGTGAAAATATAATTCAAGAAAAGAAAGTGGGGCAAAAAAAATTACAACGCTTTCAGGAAATAAAATCTTTTCCAAATGTTTTTGAACGTCCTGAAAACATGCAGGGCAATTGGAATAATTTCTTTAAAAATAAAAACGAAATAGTTGTAGAATTAGCCTGTGGAAAAGGAGAATATACTTTAGGTTTAGCTGATTTGTATCCTGAAAAAAATTTTATCGGTATTGATATTAAAGGAAACAGAATTTGGAAAGGCGCAAAAACCGCGCTAGATAAGGGTTTGTCAAACGTTGCTTTTCTCCGTGCCCAAATTGAAATGATAGAGAATTATTTTGCAAAGGATGAAGTGAGCGAACTATGGATAACTTTTCCTGATCCGCAGTTGCGTTTTTCCAAAATTAAAAAAAGGCTAACGCATCCAATCTTTTTAAGAAAATATCAAAAGATTTTAAAACAAAATGCGTTTATACATTTAAAAACAGACAGTCGTGATTTATATTTTTTTACAAAAAAAATAATTGAATTTTATGGGTTGAATTTAATTGAGGAGGATGAAAATATTTATGCAAGAAATATTTTAAAAGAAGAATTAAAAATAAAAACGCATTACGAGCAACTTGATATTGCGCAAAGTAACCAGGAATATTATTTAAAATTTTGTTTGACTAAAGAGATGCCCGAAGAAAAAGATGATATCTTAAAACAATCATTTCGCAATGAAGCGGCGGACGAAAAAATGGATGATTATTATACTGAAAGCGGTTTCACAGTTTTCACTGAAAAATATTTGTTAGATCGCGGCTACTGCTGCGGAAATGGTTGCCGCCATTGCCCTTACGATTATAAAGCAGTAAGCGAGCCATTGCGCTCAAAGCTGCTTGCCCAAAGGGCTTCGGATAATCAAAACAAATAATTTATCAATGAAACATTCAATTTCTAAAAAAGAAAAGCTTCCTGTAAAAGACAAAAAAACTGCACGAAATTTTTTTGAAGATGTTTGGGATGTTGCAAGGCAAATTCCAAAAGGACGTGTAACTTCTTACGGAGCAATTGCAAATTATCTCGGTACAAAACTTTCTGCGCGAATGGTTGGCTGGGCAATGAATATGAGCTTTTATCAAACAAAAAAAATTCCTGCACATCGTGTGGTAAACAGGAATGGAATGCTCACAGGAAAAAATCATTTTGCAACGCCGACATTGATGCAGGAGTTGCTTGAAAAAGAAGGAATGAAAATTGAAAAAGATACAATCGTAGAATTTGAAAATCGTTTTTGGGATCCGGCAAAAGAATTGAACCTCTAAATTTATGAGCTAAAAGGCAAGCTGGCATTGCTTTTATAAAAAATCATCAAAATGAAAAAAACATCCTTCCTTTTTGTTGCAATTATTTTCAGTATTCATTTATTCGCACAGGATTTCAATTTATACGAAAAAAAAACTTTAATAGAAGGCGATGATACACTCCGTTATAGAATTTTATATCCTGAAAATTATAATAAAAATAAAAGTTATCCTCTCATAATTTTTCTTCATGGAATTGGTGAGAGAGGTTATGATAATGAAGCACAGTTAATACATGGCGGCTCTTTATTTTTGAAAGATTCTCTTCGAAAAACTTTTCCTGCAATTGTTATTTTTCCTCAATGTCCGCCAACAACAATTTGGGGAGGAATGACACCCTCAATTAGCGGCGCCGGAAAATATCAATTATCAGAAACATTTTTATTAAACCCATCAACAGAAGAAAAACTCGTTAAAAAACTGATAGATAATTTGATTGAAAAAAAGGTGGTTGATAGAAAAAGAATTTATATCGGAGGTTTATCTATGGGTGGGTTCGGCGCTTATGATATGCTCACACGCTATGGAAATTATTTTGCTGCAGCTTTTGTTATTTGTGGACAAAGTCATGTTGATATGATGGTAAATTCAGCGAAAAAAATTCCTTTATGGATCTTTCATGGAGCAAAAGATAATATTGTAAGCATTGAAGCTGACCGTGAATTATACAAGGCTTTGATTGATGCAGGAGATAAAAAAGTGATGTACACAGAATATCCAAATGCAAATCATGATTCGTGGGATAGTGCTTTTGCAGAGCCCCAATTATTGCCATGGTTATTTAAACAACACAATTAATTTTTCTTTCAAAATGCTTCCCCGAAGGTTGCATAAAATTGTCCTGTTCCATTTCCAATCGCATAATCAAGCCGTAGATTTAAATGATCATTTTTATTTACAATATAGCGCAAACCCGCGCCATACGTGCATTTCGGCTCGCCAAGATCAACATATTCATTATCCCCGCCGATAAAGCCTGCAGAACCAAACACAGCAGCACCGATCCTTTTATAAATCAACGCGCGAAATTCTGTTTGCAAAATCAACGTGTTTTTATTTCGGTATTCTCCTTCATAAAATCCGCGCATTCTTTTATTGCCGCCAAGAATTGCGTATTGACTGAAAGGCGCATTGCCGCTAACAATCTTTGTATATAATTCATTTGCCCAAACAACTTTTGCATTAATCTTTTTATATGTAGTAGCGTCAAGAGAATATTGTTGAAAGTTAGTTGAGCTTGCAAAACTTGTTGGATTTATGACAGCCGTTAACTCCATCCAATATCCTTTTGTAGGATATAAAACAGAATCGCGCTTATCATATATCTGCACGATGCCTGCGCCGGAAGTCACGCTGCCATTGCTTCCCGGAATAATTCCTGAAGAAAGCTCGCCACCGGGAGTTGTTTGAATGATCCTGTAATTTTCATACTGGTATCTTAAACCAGCATAATAATTTGGAGCAAATTGTTTTAATGCTGTCAGTCGGATTCTTGGAAAATCTGCATAATATAATTCCCGCGGAATATAATTTTCTCCGATGCCATAGAAATAATAATTGTATTTATAATAGCCTCCTTCACCATAAATAAAATACTTGTTTTTGTTCGTATAAAGCGTAAAAGGAAGATAATATAGCTGCTGATTATTTTGCGTAAAGCCAATGCCGATGCTGACCTCTGAGGGTTTTGTTTCTGAAATATTTTTTCCCAAGCGAAAAATACCAACGCCCGCAAGACCATATCCAATGCGGGTTTCAGGCGTATAAGAAACAACCGGAAAGCCCAATGCTTTTATTTTTTTATGAGATGATACTGTGTCGGGAATGTTTTGTGCATTAGCAGCAAAGACAATAGAAAGGATAAAACAAAAGCAAAAAAACTTTCTTAAAAACAATACAATAATTATTTATGTAGCAAACAAATGTAATTCAAAGACGTTCATTGCAAAACAATCGTTTTCAAATTTTGTAATTTGCATCATGCTTTTCCAACTTCAATCTTCTTATCAACCTGCGGGCGATCAGCCTTCCGCAATTGAGCAATTGACAGAAGGAATTATCAGCGGCGAAAAATATCAAACCTTGCTCGGCGTTACAGGCAGCGGCAAGACTTTTACTATGGCAAATGTTATCCAGCAGGTGCAAAGACCAACTCTTGTTCTTACGCATAATAAAACATTGGTTGCACAATTATACGGCGAGTTCAAACAATTTTTTCCTGATAATGCTGTCGGTTATTTTGTGAGCTATTACGATTATTATCAGCCCGAAGCGTACATGCCCGTAAGTGATGTGTACATAGAAAAAGATCTTAGCATCAATGAAGAGCTTGACAAGTTGCGGCTGGAAGCAACCTCTCAATTGCTTACAGGCAGAAGAGACATTATTGTTGTAGCGAGCGTCAGTTGCATCTATGGTATCGGCAACCCAAAAGATTTTGAAAGCGGCATTGTGCGCATTGCGAAAAAACAGGTCATTTCCCGCCAGGGATTTCTTCATTCATTGGTAAACAGTTTATACAATCGCACGCAGATAGAATTTAAGCGCGGCACTTTTCGCGTGAAGGGAGATACAGTTGATATCAACTTACCTTATGCGGATTATGGCTATCGGGTTACTTTTTTTGGTGATGAAATTGAAGAGATAGAAACACTAGATACGCACACAAACAGGCGCATCGCAAAGGTTGATAACGCGGCGATTTTTCCAGCAAATCTTTATATAGCGCCGAAAGATATGATGCAGCAGATCATGTATGAGATACAGGATGAGATGCGCTTGCAGACAGAGTATTTTAAAAGTGTAGGAAAATTAATTGAAGCGCAAAGATTGAAAGAGCGTGTAGAATATGATCTTGAAATGATAAGAGAATTGGGTTATTGCAATGGGATCGAAAATTACTCACGCTTTTTTGACAGGCGCGTTCCGGGAACGCGGCCTTTTTGTTTGCTCGATTATTTTCCGAAAGATTTTTTATGTGTCATTGATGAAAGTCATCAAACCATTCCTCAGGTTGCAGGCATGTATGGCGGAGATCGCAGCAGAAAATTAGTATTAGTTGATTATGGGTTTCGCCTGCCGAGTGCGCTTGATAATCGTCCACTAAATTTTCATGAGTTTGAGAACATGCTTAACCAAACAGTTTTTGTAAGTGCAACGCCGGGAGATTATGAATTGGAGAAAACCGGAGGTATTGTTGTTGAGCAGGTCGTTCGTCCAACAGGGTTGCTGGAACCTCCGATTGAAATTCGGCCGAGCGTAAATCAAATTGATGATTTGCTTGATGAAATTGACAAGCGTGTTACAAAAGGTGGTCGCGTTTTGGTAACTACTTTGACAAAGCGAATGGCGGAAGAAATGGATAAATATTTGGGACGCATCAACATTAAATCAAAATATATTCATAGCGAAGTGGATACATTGGAACGTGTTGAAATTCTTCGCCAGCTTAGGCTTGGAGATATTGATGTGTTGGTTGGTGTAAATTTATTGCGTGAAGGGTTGGATCTTCCCGAAGTTTCTTTGGTGGCAATTTTAGATGCGGATAAAGAAGGATTTTTGCGCAACGAAAGAAGTCTTACACAAACTGCAGGTCGCGCTGCAAGAAATGTAGAAGGACTTGTGATTTTTTATGCTGATAAAATGACTGAAAGCATGCAGCGCACAATTGACGAAACAAACCGCCGGCGCGAAAAGCAAATTGCCTATAATATTCAGCACAACATTACGCCCGCAACCGTAATAAAAAGCATCCGGCAAATTATGCAGCAGACATCTGTGCTCGATATTAAAGGTTTTGATCCTTCAAAACCGTACGCTATTCAGGCTGATGAGGATATTGTAAACAGGGCTGCGGAAAACAGTGCGGAATATAAAACCATTCCCCAGATGGAAAAAGCCATTAACCAAACCAAAAAGCAAATGGAAAAAGCAGCAAGAGATCTTGATTTTATTGAAGCTGCAAAGCTTCGTGATGAGATGTTTCGCCTTCAAAAAGAGCTAGAAGCAATGAAATAAAAGAGGTGCCTAAATAGTGTTCGGAACGATGAACGGAGCGTCGCAAGCAAAGCTCAATGGGTGTTCTGCTCGTCACCAAAAAATTACTCCATAAATTTCGCTATCAGTGAGTGAAAATGATGCGTGCCTCTCTCATGCTTTACCGAATATCGTCCATGCTGGTAAAATCTTGATCGAACGCCAAGCTGCACATGCTCCACCACATCTTCATCTTCATGCTCCACGCTGTCAAGCCCGCTGCCCGCGCCGGTATTCAGCTTGCTTTCTTCATACACATAAGTAAGGAAAGAAACCTTGCAGGTACTAACCGTTTGCGGCTTTACAATATTTATAGATAATCCCCAGGGATAAAAATTAAACATCATATTCGGAAACACCCAAAAATAATACGCTACTACATTTTTGCCATGGTCAGGAGAGCTTTCGGGAACTTCAAAACAAGCATCTTCTTTTTTGCCGATACCAAGCTGAAGACAGGAATAAGGAAAAATTTCGGTTGAATATTCACCAAAATCAAGCACTGCGTTCAAGCCTGCATGTACAAACGGAATGTGGAATCCCTCCAAATAATTTTCGCAGTACAAAGCCCAGTTTGCATTTACAAAATAATCTTTCGAAAGCTCCGGATGAAAAGTGATTTTATCCATAGGCAACCAGCTAACACGTTCTTTCATTTCATTAAAAAAAACATTCGCTTCAATGTTTTTATTAAGAGAAGTAAACAATAACTTTCCCCATTGAAAGACGGGCAACTGGTGTAAATTATCTTCTTCCGAAGGAAAATCTTTCACTTCTTTGAACTCAGGCATTGATAAAAATTTACCATTCAGTGCAAAGCTGCGACCATGATATTTGCAGCGAAGCTGGTTGAGTTTGCAAGTTTCATAAACCAACAAATTGCCGCGATGCGTGCACACATTACTCATGCAATGCAGGTCATTTTCTTTATCCCGTGTAAGCAATAATGGTTCGTTGATATAATTTTCAAGAAGCGTGAAAGGATAAGCGTTAGCTTGATTATTCAGCATCTCAGTATCGCCGATGAATTGCCATGAATCAGCAAAAATTTTTTCTTTAGCCAACTGAAAATATTGCTCCTGAGTATAAAAATCTGTGGAGATAGTTTGTGCTTTTGCAATATCAGGATCGATATTAAATTTGGACATGCAATAAAGATAATAGATTTGAAGATTTACCCTTTACTCTAAAAATTCATACTTCATTAATTGCAAAGCTTAAATTTTATTATTTACATTTATTCCTTACAAAACTCTTTATGAAAAAAAAACTTTTATACGCCTGCGTTCTCATAACTTTTTCATCCATTGCTCAAACAAAACACAACTTTACTCCCGCAGATTATTACCGTTACCAGGTTCTTGAAAATGCATCAGTTTCGCCCGACGGCAAGTGGGTTGTATATGAACTAACTTCAATCGACACTTCAAAAGATAAAACCAATACTGACTTGTGGATGGTGAGTTGGGATGGAAAAGAAAACGTGCAACTTACAAACACAACTGATGATGAAAGATCACCAAAATGGAGTCCTGATGGAAAATATATTTCCTTTTTATCAGATAGGAATTTTAATAAAGATGATGATGAACATGATAAGGATGAAAGTCAATTTTGGTTGCTTGATACACGCGGCGGTGAAGCAAAAAAAATATCTAATGTAAGGGGTGATATTGATGAATATGTTTGGAGCCCGGACGGAAAGAAAATATTATTTGTAATGAAAGATGAAGATTTTGCGGATACTGCCAAAACCAAAGTGCGTAAGCCTTTCGTGATGGATAGATATCATTTTAAAGAGGATATTGAAGGCTACCTTGACCACCGCAAAACACATTTGTATTTGCTTGACATTGCCATGCAAAATATTGACACGCTTACCAATGGAAATTATGATGAAACATCACCAGCCTTCAGTCCTGATGGCTCTGAAATTGCTTTTGTTAGCAATCGTTCTCCAGAGCCTGATAAGAATGAAAACACAGATATTTTTATAATGAATGCTAAACCTTTTTCGAAAGCAAAACAAATTACTACATGGCAAGGTCTTGATAATAAACCTGTTTGGAGTCCTGATGGAAAATACATTGCATATCTGCAAAGCAGCAGCAATGAAAACTTTACAATGTATGGAGAAAATTATTTGTCTGTGATTTCTAAAGATGGCGGAACACCTAAATTATTATCCCAAAAAATTGACAGACCCGTTACAAGTACTCCGCAATGGAGTGGAGATGGCGGCTCAATTTTCGTTACAATGGAAGATGACAGGCAACAAATTATTGCAAAGTTTGACGTTGCAACTTCAACAATGGTGCAGGTTGCAGGCGGTGATAAGGTTTTTACTTCAGTGAAATTAAATAAAGCAACCAATGATTTGCTGACGGAAATGAGTGATCCACAAACACCATTAGAATTATATGCTGTTGAAAATGGAAATGTAAGAAGACTTACACACGCCCAGGATTCTTTTCTTGCTCCTTTAAAAAAAGTAGTGGTTGAAGGGTTTAAAAGTACGAGCAAAGACGGAACGATTGTTTCAGGAATTTTATATAGAAGAGAAGATCTGGCCAGGAAAAAAAATCTTCCAACAATATTGTTTATTCATGGAGGACCCGTTGCGCAGGATGATTATGAATTTGATCTCGAAAGAAATCTACTTGCTTCAGGAGGCTATGCAGTTGCCGCTGTTAATTATCGTGGGAGCGATGGAAGAGGCATTGATTACACAAGAGCTATTTATGCAGATTGGGGGAACAAAGAAGTGATTGATATACTCGGTGCTGCTGATTATTTAGTAAAGCAGGGTATTGCAGACTCAACAAAAATGGGCATTGCAGGTTGGAGCTATGGTGGCATTTTAACTGATTATACAATTGCATCTGATACAAGATTCAAAGCAGCGTCAAGTGGCGCAGGCAGTGCATTGCAGCTTAGCATGTATGGCGTTGATGAGTATGTAACACAGTATGATAATGAACTTGGACCACCATGGAAAAATATGGATAAATGGATCAAACTTTCTTATCCTTTTTTCCACGTAGACAGAATAAAAACTCCAACTCTTTTTATGGCAAGCCAAAAGGATTTTAATGTACCCTCTGCAGGTGCTGAACAAATGTACCAGGCGTTTAAATCGGTTGGCATTCCTGCTGAATTAATTATTTATCCGGGTCAATATCATGAATTAACAATACCGAGTTATTTTAAATTTCGGTTTGATAAATATTTAGAATGGTTTGGAAAATATTTAAAATGATTTCAGTGTACAAATAAGGGTGCGCATATAAGGAAATTTTTTTCAACTTATATTTCATTGTATATTCATTTGCAAAAATTATGGTTTCTCTCGCATTATATAATCTTAAAGGCGGCGTTGGCAAAACTGCAGCAGCAGTAAACATTGCCTACTTATGTGCAGCTTCCGGATTAAAAACTTTGTTGTGGGATTTAGATTCGCAAGGCTCTGCATCTTTTTATTACAAAATACAATCTTCAGTAAAAAATGAAACAAAAAAATTATTAAGTGGAGAATTGCAACTGAAAGATGCTGCGCAAAATACTGCATTTGAAAATCTTTTTGTTGTTCCTGCAGACCTTTCTGCGCGCAACGCAGATTTAATGTTGGATACAATGAAACAAAGTAAAAAGAAATTGAAAAGCATCTTACACGAAACAAAATATTTTGATGTAATAATTCTTGATTGTCCGCCCGGCATTTCTTTATTGCACGAAAATATTTTTAATGCTGCCGATTTTATTTTAATGCCAAACATACCTACAGTGCTTTCAATTCGTTCGTTTGAAAAGGTGATGGAATATTTTAAAGAAAATGATTTAGATAAAACTAAAGTGAAATGTTTTTTCAGCATGGTTGATCATCGCAAAAACCTGCATCACGAAACAATGCAGCAATTTTACAAGGAAAAAATTTTCTTTAAAAGTTATCTTCCCTATTTAAGTGATGTAGAAAAAATGGGCATTCATCAGCAACCAATTTTTGAATATGCCAACAACAGTTATGCTGCGCAATGTTATCGTGATCTTTGGAAAGAAATAAGGAAAACGTGTTTGTGAGAATTTTTAAAATTGCGTGTGAGAAGTATAATCCAAAGCATGCTTAATCATTAAACTTTTATATGCACAAAGAAAATACATCATGGTATAGTCCTGCTTTAAATAGAGAAATGCCTGTGGCAATTTATGGTCATTATGGTTTTGCTTTATTGTTAATACCAACTGCTGCTGCAGATTTTTTAGAGTACGAACGCTTTCAAATGATGGATGCGCTTGCGCCTTTTATTGACGCCGGAAAATTAAAAGTATATAGTATTAACAGCATCAATAATGAAAGCTGGCTTAACAATAACATGTTGCCTGAGCATAAAGCCATCAGGCAAAATCAATTTAATAATTATGTTTTTGATGAAGTAATTCCATTTATTCGCAACACAAGCAGCAATGATACTTTTATTTATACGGGCGGCGCATCTTTTGGCGCACTTCATTCTATGAATTTATTTTTAAAACGTCCTGATATTATTAACGGCGTTATAAGCATGAGTGGCGTGTATGATTTATCTGAATATACAAAAGGCTTTTGGGATGATCAGGTTTATTACAACAGTCCTGTTCATTACATTCCAAACTTAAATGATGATTGGTATTTGGGAAAAATAAAAGCATCGCATCATATTCATATTTATACAGGAAGCGGATCTTTTGAAGATCCTGAAGCAAACAGAAAATTCTCTCAAATCCTTTGGGACAAAGGCATTTGGCATGATCTTGATATTTGGGGTGCAGACATAAATCATGATTGGCCAACATGGCGCGCCATGCTTCCATATATTATCAATACTAAATTTTAATGTTTAAAATTTTGTCTTTGGCGCGGTTTTTATCTTTATATACTTCATGCAACTGAAACAAAAAAAATTAGTCAGGTTCGTTGTAGGTATCCTTTTAATTTTTATTTTATTATATATGCTTGCTCTTTTTGCAGCAAGTATTTATATTACTTCAAACAAAGAAAAGATTATTGGTGATATAAGAAAATCTCTAACAGAAAATGTTAAGGGTAAGATATCTGTTGGAAGCATTGATATATCTGTTTGGCGCTCATTTCCCAAAATTGCAATTTCACTTCATAATATTTCCATAACAGACTCATTATATAATAAACCAATATTGAGGATGGGAACAGTTTCTGCACGTGCCGGTTTATTTAGTCTTTTAGGAAAAACAATCACAATAAGTTCAGTTGAATTGGATAATGGTTTTCTGCATTTGTTTACTGACAGTTCAGGATATAGCAACAGCTATCTTTTAGCTCCGAAAAAAACGAATCCTTCGGCGAAAGGGAAAAAATTATTTATTGATAATGTCACTTTGAATAAAGTACAGGTGTTGATTGAAAACGTGGCTTTGCAAAAAATGTTTGAACTGCGCTTTACAAATGTTGATGCTGATCTGAAAAATAAAAGCGATTCTGTGATTAATATAAAACTGCAAGAGGATTGTATTGTAAAAGGTTTGGGGTTTGATTTGAGCAAAGGCAGTTATCTTAATGATCAAACGATAGCAGCAAATTGGAATATTCATTTGAACACAAAAAATATTTCTCTTTCATTTGATAAAACAAAAGCAGAAATTAATGATCATCCATTCGATATTTCAGGTGCTTTTTTCCTGAAAGATTCTTCTCATTTTTTATTAAATATTTCAACCAAACAATTGTTACTTGATAATGCACGGCAATTAGTTCCAAACAACATTCAGCGCATTTTACACCTGTTTCAAATTTCACAACCGCTTGATGTGCTTGCAACAATTCAGGGGCCAATGGCACCTAAGACAACGCCTTTGGTAAATATTATTTGGTCTGTAAAAAATACAACTCTTGCTACAAAAGTTGTTGGCTTTGCGAATTGCGGTTTTAATGGACTTTTTACAAATCAGTTAGATAAAAACTTGCCTTTATCAGATGCAAATTCTGAAATACTGCTTAGCAATTTTTCAGGAGATTTGGGTGCAATAAAATTATTCAGTAAGAATATCATTGTTACAAATATTGATTCTCCAATTATAGAATTTGGGATGCAATCAAATTGCAGTTTCCCGCAACTCGATACCACATTAGCTTTGAACAATGTTCATTTTATTTCAGGAGATGCCAGCCTGCATATTTTATATAAAGGCCCCTTGATCAACGATATTTCTATAATTGATAAATTAAATCTTGATCTGAATTTTAAAAATGGACTGATAGAATATGTGCCAAGAAATTTTACATTGAATAATTTTAATGGTGACATTTTAATCGGGCAAAATAATTTGAAAGGTGGAAATTTTCAGTGTGATTTTAAGCAAAGTCATTTTCAGGTTAATGTAACTGGAACAGAACTTTCAAAACTTTCAGATACAATTCAGGGCAAGGCAAATATTTATTGTTCTGTCTCCAGTTCTTCGTGCAATCTTGAGGATTTTATCACATTATTTTCACCAAAAATAAAAGTGCAGGATAAAGCGAATAGTCATCAAAGCTTTGCCGGAACTGCTTTACAGCTAGATAACATTTTGCAAAACGGAAATCTGCATGTTTCTATAAAAGCCGATAAAATTTATCTGGATAATTTTCAAGCTACTAACGTTAGTGCTAATTTATTGTTTGAAGAAAATGATTGGCAGGTGCAAAATGCTTCGCTAAATCAAAGTGGAGGCAGCTTTAATATATCTGCTAAAGTTCTTGAACTTAATAATGGTTATCATCAAAGTACCGCATCATTCAACATACAAAATGCTGATGTGAAAAAAGTTTTTTATTCGTTTAATAATTTTGGCCAGCAAGGAATCAGTTATCAAAATTTGAAAGGCAATTTAAGCGCTGCAGGAAATATTTGTGTAGGTGTAAACAGTAACGGGAAAGTAGTAAAAAATACCATGAGCGGAAATTTATTTTTCTCTTTGAAAAAAGGAGCTTTGATTAATTATACACCTATCGAACAAATAAAAACTTCTGTATTAAAAAACATTGACCTGAGTAATATTGAATTTGCAGAATTAAAAGATTCGCTTGATATCAATAATGCAGGAATTTATATTCATCGCATGGCGATTGAATCTTCAGCGCTTACTTGTTTTGTACAAGGAATTTATAGCCTTGAAAATAAAACCGATATAAGTATTCAGGTTCCTTTAAGTAATTTAAAAAAGAAGCCGGAAAATTTTGTACCCAGTAATATTAGTGATGATGCGAAAGTTGGCCCCAGCTTATATTTCAGGGCTCAATCTGATAAAAACGGGCAAATAAAATTATCCCTTGATGTGTTCGGAAAATTGCGTGGTGATAATTTAAAAAAGTAGCCAATTATCTTCCCATATATACCATTAAAATCTGTATATCGCTTGGGTTAACACCTGAAATTCGTGAAGCCTGTCCAAGGGTTCTGGGCTTAACCCGTTTAAATTTTTGAAGCGCTTCTCTACTTATTGCTGAAACTTTATTGTAATCAAAATTTTCGGGAATAAGTAAGTTCTCCATTTTACTCATTCTTTGAACAACCTCATTTTCTTTATCAATATAATGTTCATATTTTATCTGAATTTCTGCTTGCTGTATTGACTCAGCATCATAATTTAAAAAAAATTTGTTTAACGCTTCACTTTCTTTGATAAGATTTTCTAACGAAATATTAGGTCTTAATAAAAGCTTTCCTGCTTTTTGTTTTTCTAATAATAAAGATGAATTGTTTATATTTAAAAAAATATTTATTTCAGATGGTTCAATAAAAACTTCATTCAGTATTTGTTTGATCTTTTTAATGTTTTGTTTCTTATATAAAACGTTGTTTAACCTTTCATTTGAAGCAAGTCCAATTTGATTACCTTTTTCTGTTAAGCGCAAATCTGCATTGTCTTGGCGCAATAGTGTTCTATATTCCGCCCGACTCGTAAACATACGATAAGGCTCATCAGTACCTTTACTTATAAGATCATCAATCAAAACGCCGATATATGCTTCGTTTCTTTTTAATATAAATGGCTCTTTTTTATTTATTTTTTGATGTGCGTTTATTCCAGCCGTCAATCCTTGGCAGGCTGCTTCTTCATAACCTGTCGTTCCATTTATTTGTCCTGCAAAAAATAGATTTTCAATTTCCTTTACCTCTAAGGTAGCGTGAAGCTGTGTAGGTGGAAAATAATCATACTCAATTGCATAACCGGGCCTGAACATTTTTGCATTTTCAAATCCAGGTATATTACGAATTGCTTCGTATTGAATTTGTTCCGGCAATGAAGTCGAAAATCCATTTAAATATATTTCGACTGTATTAAAACCCTCAGGCTCTACAAAAATTTGGTGTCTATCTTTGTCTGCAAAGCGATTTATTTTATCTTCAATGCTGGGACAATACCTTGGCCCAATTCCGCCAATACGCCCTGAAAACATAGGACTTTTAGAAAATCCTTCTTTTAGCTTTTCGTGAACTTTGGAATTGGTATAGCTTATAAAACAACTTCGTTGCTTTAAAGGATCCAACTTATCAAAATGTAAAAATGAAAAACCCGTAATTTCTTCATCTCCTTTTTGCTCTTCCATTTTGGAATAACTGAGACTTCTGCCATCAATACGTGGCGGAGTTCCTGTTTTTAACCGGGCACTTTCTAAGCCTAAGGAACATAACTGTTCTGTTATGCCCGAAGAACTTTTTTCTCCAATTCTGCCACCGCCAAATTGCTTTTCTCCAATGTGAATCACACCATTCAAAAAGGTTCCGCTGGTAATTATAACAGATTTAGCTTCAATAGTATGACCTAGTGTTGTTATAACTCCCTCAATTGTTTTTTCCCTTACTAATAATTCTTTTACTGAATCCTGATAAAAATCAATGTTTGGAGTTTGTTCCAACATTTCCCGCCAGTGTATGGAAAATAAGACGCGATCATTTTGAGATCGCGGACTCCACATGGCAGGACCTTTACTTTTGTTCAACATCCTGAATTGGATGAGACTTTTATCGGAAACTATTCCACTATAACCTCCAAGCGCATCTATCTCTCTGATTATTTGACCTTTTGCAATTCCACCCATTGCTGGATTACAACTCATTTGGGCGATAGTTTGCATATTCATGGTAACCAATAGCACTTTACTTCCACAATTGGCAGCCGCGGCAGCAGCTTCGCAGCCTGCATGTCCGGCACCTACCACTATTATATCGTACTTCGAAAACATATTTATGGTTTCACGTGAAACTATTGATTACAAGCAAAATCCTGAACGCTAAAATAAGATGAAGTTGTAGCATATTTACAAACGCCTATCCCGATTTGGGTAAACTGTAAAGAAAGTAAGTTCCGTCTATGACCTTCGGAAGGAAGATTATAATCAATATATAATAAAATTAAACCTAATAGCTGGTCGTCTGCAATTGAAATATTCTCACCTCCACAATTTATTAATCCATATCTTTTGAATCTGTTATCAAAGGTGCTTCCATCGGGAGAATCATGGCTCATGGGTAAACCTGGTTTTCCAATTTCATCAGAATGTTGCTGACTCATTCTGCATAGTGATTCGTTGAGACTAAACATCGGCAAGTTCTTTAAGCTATACAAATCCTTGAATAAACTATTTGTAAAATCTCCTTTTAATTCAGGAAAGACCTTTAAAACCGGGACTAAAACAGAATCCCAAAACCGCTTGGGATTAATTCGGCTATAATTAATCCAATAAAATAACTGCTTTGCTTCGGAATTTAAGGCATTATACTCCCTAAAAGATTTGTCCCAGCGATCTACTATTGAGTCAACAGACGGATGATAAATTTGCTTTTGAGGAAGGGTTACTGAAAATGATTGCCCAGCACAATAAATAAAAACAAAGTTAGCAATGATAAAAAATAGAAATTTCATTTAATACTTTTAAGTAAACCAATATATTCATTTTCCTTATTTCTCATTTTTTTCTTTTGCGATTCAGTTTTGTCATTATAACCGCATAAATGGAGGGTTCCGTGAATGATTACCCGAATTAATTCTTCAAAAAAAAACGCCTCGTAGGTGTGGGCGTTATCTTTTACCCTCTCAATGCTAATATAAGCTTCTGCCTGAATTTCCTCGTTATCGCTAAAATCGAATGTAATTATATCCGTGTAAAAATCATGTTTCAAATATTTTCGGTTAAATTCAAGCAAATAGTCATCAGTGCAAAAAATAAAATTAATTCGTTCATAAAAACGATTTTCCCTTTTAAAAATCAAACTAATCAATGATTTAATTTTGTTTACACCTTTGATTTTGAAGTTAACATCATGGTAATAAATAAAAACCTTGTTCATTGCTTCCAAAATTCGTAACAAAAGAATAATACACAAGACTACCTTTGAAAATATATGAAAAATTTATCAGAAATCGCATTAGGCAAAACAGTAATAGTTAAGTCTTTTGGAAAATCTGATATTTTTATTAAGTTAATGGAGATGGGTTGTATTCCAGGAGAGACAATTAAAGTTGATCAAATTGCACCGTTAGGAGATCCAATTTCTATAACGGTTGCTGGTTACTCTTTAAGTTTACGTTTGAATGAAGCACAACATATTTTCGTAGAAGAAGTTGTTTAATCAATTGATAATCATTGATTAATGAAGATAGGTTTGTTTTTTGGTTCTTTTAATCCTATTCATACAGGACATCTTATAATCGCATCTTTCATCGCAAACGTTACAGATTTGAAACAAGTTTGGCTTATTGTTTCTCCACAAAATCCATTAAAAGAATCGAACTTATTAAATCAATACCATAGGTTGCATCTGGTTCAACTTGCTGTAGAAGATGATAAATTTTTAAGGGCATCCAATATGGAATTTAATCTTCCAAAACCTTCTTATACAATTGATACATTAAAATATTTGGAAGAAAGGTTTCCTAACCATGAGTTTCAAATTATTCTGGGTTCTGATAGTTATGAAAATCTTCCTAAATGGAAAAACTTTGATTTATTAATTAAAAACTATTCATTTTTAGTTTATGTAAGAAGAGGATTTGAAACGCGGCGAAAATGGAACGAAAACACCATATTTCTTACAGCTCCTCTTATGGAAATCTCATCGTCGTTAATTAGAAATCTTATTCGACAGAAAAAATCTATTAAGTATTTAGTTCCTGATAAAGTTTGTGAAGAAATTGAACGCAGTGGATATTATAAACTTACATCCTAAAAAAATACTCCAAGCAAAAGGCAAATTAATACGATTACAGGCGCCCTGAGTTTTGTAAAACTCAACAGCAAAAAAGTACCGAGTATTACTGATATGTTTATAAACGGTTGCGCAGTGCCATCAGTAATATCAATAGAAATATTTTTCATTAAATATAAACTCGCGCCAGCCATGATACCAACAATTGACGCATTAACACCTTCTAAAGACCTATAAACAACGGCATATTTTTTAAGATTTTGCCAAACAGGAAAAAAAAATAAAACCAATAACGCGCTTGGTAAAAATATAGCAACCATTCCAACAAGACATCCGAGCAATTGATAATCAGGGCCTTTTTCTCTTAACATCATGCCGCCGACAAATGCACTGATAGAAAATACGGGACCCGGGATCGCGCGCACCATTCCCGAACCGGTAAGAAATTCTGACTTACTCATTTTTAGCACATTCGGATTCGTTTCCTGTATTTGTTTATTTGAGGGGCGGATAACATACTGTTCATACATCAATAATATCAATACATCGCCGCCACCAAACGTAAGGCTGCCAAAGCGATAACAATTTTCAAATAGATTAAATTGTGCCCGATTTTCCCAATTATCTTTTCTCGCGGTTTCGCTCAAAATTCCTGCAATGGCAAAAAGACCGAAGAAAATTAAAATATTTGCCCATTTTATTTTTTTTGGTGGAATTCCCTTTTGCGGTATGCGCCTGCTGCTGAAATTTGTTGCAGTGCCTGCTGCAACAATAATTGCCGGAAATACCCATGGGGATTGAAAAAACAGAAAGGTAAAGATTGCAGAGACAATCATTACCACCTGCGTAATTGTATTATTTATTGAAATTTTAAACAGCCGGAACGAAGAGAAAATAATAAACCCAACTGCCATTGGTTGAATAAACTTAAACACTTCTACATGCATAGATTTATCATCAAAAAAATCTAGCAAAAAAGAAAGCGCACTCATTAAAAAACAAGCCGGCAAGATCCAGATGATCAATGTAAGAATAGCCAAAGGCAATCCGCCTCGCTTATATCCGATCAATGTTAGTGTTTGAGTTGATGAAGCTCCCGGAAGCAGTTGGCAGAAGCCATTATATTCAAGCAATTCTTCTTGTGTGAGATCTTTTCTTTGATGAACAAAGGTTTTCAGCATCATTCCAAAATGCCCCTGCGGTCCGCCAAAAGCTGTGATGCTGTGCAGAAAAACCGCTTTAAGAAAGGGTGTATGGCGAAGCAGTACCAAAATTTTTTATAAGATTTCGAAGATACACAAGCAAAATAATAAAAAAGTGTTCTTTTCGACTGATCACTCACTCCACAATCCTCAACTTTGCATAATTCAGCATTATTTTTTTCTCTCCATTGGAATCAAATTTTACTGTAGCGATAGGATTGTGCGCGCTGCCTTCCATTTTCATCACTTCACCAAAGCCAAATTTTTGATGCTCCACTTTTTGTCCTGCCTGCAAATTGCTTGTATCACTTGGCATAAAATCAGCAGAAGGTTTATGCTCTTTAGTTGTAGCTGTTTGAATAATGGTTGAAAGGTAAGACGGTTTATTTCCTTCTGACTTCTGACTTCTGACCTCTGACTTCTCACCGTTTCCAAAACCTCTGTGCATCCTTTGAAAAGCATTGCCCATATCAGAAAAAGAACTCTGGTTTCTTGCGCCGCCACCAGCATAGCTTCTGTCAAGATGCACTTCTGGCATTTCATCAATAAAACGGCTTGGTTCATTTTGAACAAGATTGCCAAAACGATATCGCGCATTGGCGAAACTAAGCCACAACCGTTGTTTGGCGCGGGTTATAGCTACATAAAACAATCTTCGTTCTTCTTCCAGTTCTTCGCGGGTATTAATACTCATCGCATTTGGGAAAAGCGTTTCTTCTAATCCGCCGACAAACACGCAGCTAAATTCTAATCCCTTTGCCGCATGTATCGTCATCATTTTTACAGTGTCTGCATCACTATTCTTATCATCATCTGCATCCGTGAGTAAAGTAATTTGCTGGAGATAACTTCCCAAACTTTTATCACCCAATTCTGCTTCGTCGTTGCTTGGGCTTTCTGTCCATTCTTTAATTGAGTTCAATAATTCCTGTATGTTCTCGTATCGCGCAAGACCTTCGGTTGTTTTATCGTTGAATAGTTCTTTAGTAATGTTTGTATGCTTGCCAACCTGCTGTGCAACGTCATACGCATTTTTATTTGTAAGCAATGATTGAAAATATTTTATCATCGTCACAAAATTTTCTAGCACTTCTAATGCGCCTGCTTTGAAGCCAAACTCTTTTGCGCGTGATAATACTTCGTAAAAAGTAATTTGGTTTTCGTTCGCAAAAATCACTGCTTTCTCAATTGTTGTTTTGCCAATGCCTCGCGCAGGATAATTGATAATTCTTTTCAGCGCCTCTTCATCACGCGTGTTTACAATCACGCGCAGGTAAGCGATATAGTCTTTGATTTCTTTTCTTTGGTAAAATGAAATGCCGCCGTAAATTCTGTATGGAATGCCCATCCGGCGCAGGCTTTCTTCAAAGCTGCGGCTTTGTGCATTGGTGCGATATAATATTGCGAAGTCTTTGTTGTAATAATGATTGCGCAGTTTTTGTTCCTGTATCGTGTCAGCAACAAATCTTCCTTCGTCATTGTCTGTCATCGTGCGGACGAGTTTTATTTTTTCTCCCGCAATATTTTCTGTCCAAAGATTCTTTGGAATTTGTCCTTTATTTTTTGCGATCACTTCATTCGCGACATTCAGGATGCTTTGCGTGCTCCGATAATTTTGCTCAAGCTTTATAACAGTAACATCATCATAATCTTTTTGAAATTGTAAAATGTTTTCAATCGTTGCCCCGCGAAAACTATAAATGCTTTGTGCATCATCTCCCACAACACAAATATTTTCATGTACGGCAGCAAGCAATTTGGTGATTTGATATTGAACAGGATTCGTGTCCTGGTATTCATCAATTAAAATAAATTTAAACTTATGCTGGTACTTATGCAATGCATCAGGAAAATCGCGAAGCAGTTCATACATCTTCAATAAAAGATCATCAAAATCCATCGCGCCATTCTTAAAACATCTTGCTGCATATGCTTTATAAACCATTGCTATTGCCGGACGATTACTGCGCATATCTTCCTGCTGAATGTAATAATCATTGGCATATTCTTCCGGACCAACAAGCGCATTTTTCGCTTGAGAAATTCTGTTGTGAACAACACTTGGCTTGTAATGTTTATCATCCAGGTTCATTTCATTGATCACAGTTTTCAGCACACTTCTGCTATCATCAGTATCATAAATAGTAAAGTTGTTTGGGAAACCGATGCGTGGCGCTTCGCTTCTTAAAATACGTGCAAATACACTATGGAATGTGCCGACATATAAATTCCGCGCTTCTTTATTCCCCAAAATCTTTTCAATTCTTTCCTTCATTTCGGCGGCTGCTTTGTTGGTAAATGTGAGCGCCAAAATGTTGAAGGCATCTACCTTTTCAACATCCATCAAATAAGCGACACGCGTTGTCAGCACTTTTGTTTTGCCGCTGCCTGCACCCGCGACAATCATCAGCGGACAATGCACATGCGTTGCCGCTTTTAGTTGCTGTTCATTCAAGCCCTTCAAATAATCCTGCATATAAATGCAAGTTACATTTCATTAAATCAAAAGAAAAAAGTTGATAGAAGATGTGAAGAAAAAATTTAGAAAATAAATAATCAATTGATAACGCAATAATAATAATGGCGTAACAATATCTCATCAAATTTGATTTGAAGTCTTATCAATTTTATGCCTTCAGAACTTATTAATTTTATTGCTAAGTATGGTTACGTTTCCATATTTCTGTTGGTGTTTATCCAGGAAATTGGCATACCAACCTTTCCAAATGAAGTAGCCCTAATTTACTTTGGTTATCTTTCTTACAAAGGCATTCTTAACTTTTTCAATGTCGCTGCGTTAGCAATTGCAGCAGATATTATAGGTTCCTGTTTGGTGTTTTTCCTTTTTTATTTCTTTTCCAGTTTTATTAAATCCCGCAAACCAAAATGGCTTTCTCTGCGGTCCAATGTAGTGAGTTCTTTAAGAATGAAAATTGTAAATGGCGGCATTAAAAGCATTTTTATTGGCAGACTTACGCCTTACCTGCGCGGCTACACTTCACTTATCTGCGGTGCAGTGAAAATTAATTCCAAAAAATATTTAACCACAGTGATCTCCACTGCAATTATATGGAGCGGAGGGTATGTTGCTCTCGGATATTTTATTGCTCCTTATTGGAACAATATTGCACCACGGTTAGGCATATTCAGCAACGCATTAATTGTTATTCCCATCGTGCTTATGGCCTGGTACGCCATCAAATTTATCTCTGCTAAAAACCCTAAAATACTTTTATGAAAACAACATATTCTGATAAAGTTTCTGTCCTCATGCCGGCATACAATGAAGAAAAATATATTGTAAAATCGCTGAAAGCCCTGCTGGCACAGGATTACAGCAATTACGAAATTATTGTTGTAAACAATGCTTCTACTGATACTACCCAGCAGCTGCTTGAAGCTTTTATTGAACAACATCCTCGCGGGAAGCAATTGATTATTTGCGCTTATGAAAAAAAACAAGGCACAAATTATGCCCGCGAATGCGGAAGAAAGCTCGCTTCGGGTAATATTATTGCGCAGCTTGATGCAGATTGCATTCCTGCAAAAAACTGGCTTAGCACCGGCGTGAAGCTGCTGAAAAAAAATAACGCAACTGCATTATCCGGTCCTTATGATTATTTCGATACCTCCTTCCTGCGCAGAGAATTTACATTGCTGGCGCAAATAATTTTTTATCCTTTCATCAATGAAATAGTTCAGCTTTTTCATCGCGGCGCCCTGCTCATCGGCGGAAATGTTTTTATCTATGCTGATGTGTTAGAAAAATGCGGCGGCTACAATATTCATCTTACTTTTTATGGAGATGATATTGACAGCGGCGCGCGGGTTGCAGCACTCGGCCATGTGCTGTATTCACCTAAATTAATTATCAAATCTTCTTCACGAAGATTCAAAGCGCTCGGCTTTAATAAAGTTCAAAAGAAATACAGGAAGTTTTTCTGGGATATGATTTTATATAAAAAAATGAATGCACACGAGAGCATCGAACTCGCCCATCCGAGATGATATTCGCCCAATCACGCCGCGGTTAAGGCAATCATTTTACCGTAACCTTTCTTTCTCTCCGTACCCTTTTATTTTATTATCGAAGCTTCTGTTGCAATTCCTATTATTTCCACACAAGGAGTAATCGCCGCCACTCATGGCACATTAATTGTTTTTTATTCACGTTCCAATCCCGCAATATGAATACATCAAGATTTTTCTTTTCTCTCCTGCTCATTGCCGCGCCATTTTTTCCAATGTTCAAAGCACAGGGCACAGGCATCATCAAAGGCAGCATTACTCCTCCCGATGCGGCCCAGCATGTACTCGCCATTTCAGGAAAAGACAGCGTTGAAGCCGATATTAACCTTGGCAATTTTCAGCTTAATGATTTAAAGATTGGAAATTATACGGTTATAATTGCAGGGCGTTTTCCTTATAAACAATATATAAAATCTGATGTGGTTGTTAGCGACGGCAGCTTCACAGATTTGGGACAAATTACTTTAGAGCGATAAGAAATCATTTTCTGCTATATTTTTTACTGTACTTTTAAATAAAAAAGTATGGACACAAATCGTCTTTCAGATTCATTAAGAATAAGCTTAAACGCACAGATGACAAAAGAAGCGCACGCTTCGCAAATTTATTTATCCTACGCTTCATGGGCTGCCGCAGAAGGGTTTGATGGAATTGCTAATTTTTTATTTCGCCATGCGCAAGAAGAACGCAACCACATGATGAAGTTTTTAGAATACATTTTAGAACGCGGTGCTAAAGTAAAGATCGAAGCTATTCCAGCTCCGCCTGATGAGCCAAAGAACGTGCAGGATTGTTTTGAAAAAGTTTTTACGCAGGAAGTAGATAACACCAAATGGATTTATAAATTAGTTAAGCAAAGCCTCCTTGAAGAAGATTGGGCAACATGGCATTTTATGCAATGGTTTGTAAAAGAACAAACCGAAGAAGAAACCTTAGCGATGAATTTATTGGATAAAATAAAAATTGCCGGTGGAACACATGCTTCAGGAGATGCCTTGTACGAGCTTGACAGAGATTTGAAAAAAACGCCTGATGACGCAGATCTTGCAGAAACCAAAACGGCAGACAATCCATAAAGCAGTTTTATTTTCTATAAGTATTCGTCGCTGATATTGCGTTTTATTTCCGCAACATATTCCTTTATTTCCTGTTCTTTTTCTTTTTTGCAGATCAATAAAACGTCTTTTGTATCAACCACAATAAAATCGTCCAAACCCTGTAGTACAAGCAGTTTTCCGTCTTCTGCTGCAATCATACAATTGGTAGCATCGATCACCATTACATTCTTTGCGGCAACAGCATTGTCGAGATAATCTTTATCAAGATTTTCATACGCGCTGTTCCATGTACCAAGATCACTCCACCCAAACGAAGCAGGAATCACATACACATTATCTGCCCTTTCTAAAATTGCATAATCAATAGAAACAGTTGTGCACAAAGGATAAATTCTCTTCAATGCACTTTGCTCTTCGGGTGTATTAAAATGTTCTTTTTCGTTATCAAACAACTCAAACATTTCCGGCTGATGTTGTTCAAAGGCTTTGACAATACTTTTAACCTGCCAGATAAAAATTCCTGCGTTCCATAAAAAATCTCCACTCGATAAAAAAGTTTTTGCAAGTTCGATATTAGGTTTTTCGGTAAATGTTTTTACTTTAAAAATATGATCTGCAACACCCAGCATTTCATGCTGAATATAACCGTATCCCGTATTTGCGTACGTTGGTTTTATTCCAAGGGTAACGATAGCTTTCATGTGAGCAGCAAAATCAAGCGCCTGTTTGCTCACGCGCTCAAACTCAATGGTATCAAGCACTACATGATCGCTCGGCGCAACTATTAAAACGGCGTCTTTATCTTTTTGTAAAATTTTGAATGATATATATGCAATGCACGGAGCAGTATTTTTTCTGCTTGGTTCGGTTAAAATATTTGCGACATTTAATTCGGGCAATTGCTTTTGAACAATGCCTTCATATTCTGTTGAAGTAACAATAAAAATATTTTCTGAGGGAATAAATTTGGCGAAGCGTTCAAAGGTCCATTGAATAGGTGTTTTTCCGGTGTTTAAAATATCAATGAATTGTTTTGGATAAGCGGCCCTGCTTTTTGGCCAAAAGCGGCTTCCTATTCCGCCGGCCATAATCGCAACATAATGATGTTCATTCATTCAAAATTCTTTTTAATAATTTGCAATCGTTTTTATCAAATTATCCCTTCGCGCAGCAGATCATGCAAATGTATTATGCCGCAATATTTGTTGTTATCGTCCGCAACAATTAGCTGGTTGATATCATTCGCTTTCAATATTTCGAATGCTTCTGCTGCCATTGCCTGAGGCTGAATTGTTTTTGGATTTTTGGATAATATAGCTGATGCAATAACATTGCCTAAAATATCTGTTTTCTCCAGCAGGCGCCGAACATCGCCGTCTGTAATTATACCGGCCACTTCATTTTCTTCGTTAACGATTGCGGTTGCGCCCATTCTTCCTTTAGATATTTCAAATATTACTTCCTTTAAAGTTGACGATGCAAAAACTTTGGGTGCTGCATTTTGTTTGTATAAATTTTCTACCCGTAAATAAAGACGCTTTCCCAGATTGCCGCCGGGATGGTATTTCGCAAATTCTTTCCCGGTAAAATCATTCAATTCCATTAGACTTATAGCGAGCGCATCCCCCATTACCATTTGCGCTGTCGTGCTTGATGTTGGCGCGAGATTGTTTGGGCAAGCTTCTTTTTCAACCGTTGTATTTAAAATAATATCCGCATGCAATGCGAGAAAAGAATTTATATTTCCAACCATTCCTATCAAAATATTTCCTGCATTTTTTATTAAAGGCACAATCAATTTTATTTCCGGACTTTCTCCGCTTTTACTGATAATTATTACAATATCATGCTGCTGCATCATGCCAAGATCGCCATGAATCGCATCTGCTGCATGCATGAAAACTGCTGGTGTTCCTGTGGAATTAAAAGTTGCTACGATCTTTTGCGCAACTATCGCGCTTTTGCCAATGCCACTAATAATGATGCGCCCTTTTGCTTTGTGGATCGTATTTGCTGCATTTTCAAATGCATCATTAATAAATATTTCAAGGTCTGCAATGGCTTCTGCTTCTGTTTTTATAGCAAGTAGTGCGACTTTTTTTATTTCTGAACCCATGAGGCGGCAAAGTTAAACTTTAACAGGCAAGACTTTCTTAATAAAGTTTCAGAAGTTAATTTCGTTTTCGCAGAAAGAATAATTATTTTTTTGAAATTTTTTATTCTTTTCGATTAAATTAAAAGTTGTATTTTAAAGGTTCTAATTGCTCGAACACGAAGAGCAAATTTATTAATTATGGCTACGACAACAAAAAAAGCTGCACCGAAGCAGACAACTCCGGTTGAACAAAAAGATAAAGTTTCAAAGAAAACAAATTCAAAGAAAATTGCTGAAGTTCCTGAAACAAACGGCAAAATGCACGAGCACGATATTCATGCACATTTGAATTCTTATTTTGGATTTGAAAATTTCAAGGGCACGCAAAACGAAGCAATTAACAGCCTCTTAAACGGTCACGATACATTTGTTATCATGCCAACCGGCGGCGGAAAAAGTCTTTGTTATCAATTGCCGGCAATGATCTTGCCCGGATGCGCAATTATTGTGAGCCCGTTGATAGCACTGATGAAAAACCAGGTTGATCTTGTTCGCGGCTACAGTGAAAAAGATGAAGTGGCGCATTTTTTAAATTCATCCTTAAATAAAACACAGGTAAAAGAAGTAAAGGATGATCTTGTTGGCGGTAAAACAAAACTCTTATACGTTGCTCCCGAAACCCTCACCAAACAAGAGAACCTTGATTTTTTTAAAGATTTGAATATTTCATTTTTTGCAGTGGATGAAGCACATTGCATTTCAGAATGGGGACATGATTTTCGACCAGAATATAGGCGCCTTCGTGAAATGATGGACATCATCAATGAAAAAATTCCGGTGATGGCATTAACCGCCACAGCTACGCCAAAAGTTCAAAGCGATATTGTAAAAAACCTTGGCTTGCGCAATCCCACTATTCTTATTTCTTCTTTCAACAGAGCCAATCTATATTACGAAATTCAGCCTAAAATAAAAAAAGAACAAACTATTAAAAATATGGTGCGCTTTATTTCTCAAAACATGGGAAAGAGCGGCATCATTTATACTTTAAATAGAAAAACTACAGAGGAACTTGCCGAAATTCTCGTAGCAAATAACATAAAAGCTGTTGCTTATCATGCAGGGCTAGAACCTAAACTAAGAAGCAGCAGGCAAGATCAGTTTTTGAATGAAGATGTACAGGTTATTGTTGCCACCATTGCATTTGGAATGGGCATTGATAAACCCGACATTAGGTTTGTAATGCATTTTAATATCCCGAAATCTATTGAAAATTATTACCAGGAAACTGGTCGTGCCGGCAGAGATGGACTGGAAGGAAAATGTATTTTATATTATTCCCACAAAGACGTTTCCAAGCTGGAACATTTGATGCGCGACAAGCCGTTAAGCGAAAGAGAAATTGGCGCACAGCTCGTGAACGAAACTATTGCTTTTGCCGAAACTTCTGTTTGCAGAAGAAAAGTGTTGATGCATTATTTCGGAGAAGAATGGGGTGATGAAAATTGCGGCAACTGTGATAATTGCCTTCATCCAAAAGAAAAAACAGAAGCAAAAGATGAAGCTGTAAAAGTGCTGAAAACAATTAAAGCAATTAACCAGGGTTTTACCGCAGAATATATTATTGGAATTTTACTTGGCAGGCACACACAAACAGTAGGAATGTATCGCCATGAAAATCTTGCTGTGTTTGGCAGTGGAAAAGATAAGGACGAGCATTTCTGGAACAGCCTTATCAGGCAGATGCTTTTATCAAATCTTATTAGGAAAGACATAGAAGAATATGGCTTGCTGAAATTTACTGAAGCAGGAGAAAAGTTTCTTAAAAAACCTTATTCCTACAAGATCGTTCTGAATAATTTATTTGAAGATGCAAATGAAGATGATGATGAAGGTGAAAACGGCAATAGCTCGGGCGCTGCTGCCGATGAAAAATTATTTGAGATGCTGAAAGAGCTGCGTCATCGCGAAGCAAAAAAAATAAAACTACCTCCATTCGTTTTGTTTCTCGAAAGTTCTTTGCAGGATATGGCAACAATGTATCCAACAACGCTTGCCGAGCTTGAAAAATGCCAGGGCGTAAGCAAGGGAAAAGCCATTAAATACGGCAAGCCTTTTATTGAAATGATCGCACAATATGTGGAAGAAAATGATATAGAAAAGCCGGATGATTTTGTGATGCGCAGCGTGGCAAATAAAAGCAGTAATAAGATTTACATCATTCAAAATATTGATAAAAAAATTCCACTGGAAACAATTGCCAAAAATAAGGACCTGAAAATAGATGCGTTGCTGGAAGAGATGGAAACCATTGTTGCAAGCGGCACAAAGCTAAACCTTAATTATGCCATTGATGATATGCTGGATGAGGAAGACCAGGAAGAAATAATCGATTATTTCCGCAGCAGCGAAACCGCATCTCTTGATGTGGCAAAGCAAGAACTTTCTGATAATAATTATGAGCTGGAAGAGCTGAAAATTATGCGCATCAAATTTTTGAGCGAGTATGGAAATTAATTTCACCCAAAAATATTTGTATGGAAAATACCCACGATGATGAAAAGAAAAAAGATTTTGAAAACAAATTTTCAAGCCTCGTGAATGAGCATATCGAAAATTATAAAGGCAGCCATCCCATTGTTACCTGGCATGCTGATAAAACCAAGCCTTCAATTGAACCGGGCTTTTTTGCCTCGCTGCCATTAAAGCTGCAGGAAGATATCGAATTATTGCTGGCGCAAATTGCAGGTTAATCTTAAAGAAATTATTTACGTTTGAAGATGGGCACAGTGCTGCAGGGTTCTCCATACATAATGCTTTTTGCAAAAGGGCGCAGCTTTTTGGTAATTTCTATGTATGCCGCTTCTGGAATTTGAATATCGCCACAACCTTTTATTACCACGCGTTTATCTGCATATTCATCGGCGCGAAAAGCTGAAATATTTTTTATTAAAATCTTTTGGATGATTTCTTTTTCATCACCAAAAAAAATTTCTTTTGCCACTGGCTGCAGGTAGCTTGCCGCAAGCATATACGCCCACATGGGAATAATCGCATCCGCACTGCAATGCACTGCCACATATTTATCAGTATATTCATTCCAGTCTTTTTGCAAAAGTGCCGCGCGAAAATCTTTTTCTTTTAAGATCAATCCCATAAATAAATATTCTTTCAGATCAAAGATCATGATAGTTTCTTTAGGATAATAATCTTCAAGATTTAATGTGACGATACCGCTTTCTGCGACTTTATTTACAAATGCTTCCTGCATAATTCTTACTGCAAAATTAGCCAAGAATTTCGTTGCCATGTCATGCCGTCAGTTTTGTTTCCTTTTCCGAAAATAAAAAATCCCGCATACGGGCGGGACTTTTTTTGCGTCTTGGTTTTATTAATAAAAAGCCGAACGGTTATCCTGTATATCTGCAGCATCTTTTAGTGCGCCAATTATACCGTAAGACAATTGGCTGCGCATTTGCGTCTGCATCTGTTTTAATTCATCCTGCGTTATTATTATTGTTGCTGCGGGAGGTATTTTGATTGAAATATTTTGTAAAACAAATACACCGGTATTTCCGGCAATTGGACTGCTGATTTTACCCTGAATATTTTTGTTGAATGATGCGCCTGTAACTTTTGGTTCATTGCCAATGTTGGGAACGAAAGGTAAACCAAAGCTAATGCTGTCTGCACTTTGAACCGATGTTGAAGTAGATTGTGCAACGGCTTCGAGTGTATTGCCTTTTATTTTTGAGATAATGCGTTGCGCCTTCTTTTCATTTATTAAAATACTTTCAACCATTGGTCTTGCAGTTTGCGCATCAGGATTTCCTTTTTTGTGAACAGCTGTGATGATAGCAACAATATATGCTGCGCCATTTTGAGTAGAAACAGGATCTGAAATTTCTCCTACATCATGCGCGTAGATCCATTTTACCAGTTGCCTGTTTTCACCGATCGCACCGGCAGAAAAATCATTTTCTTTTATATCCGGCGTTGATAATATTGTGAGCTTTTGCTTTGCTGCATTCTCTTTAAATAGATCCGGCGTTCTGCTTGTTGCAGCAAATTGATCTGCCGCTGTGCTGGCATTGGTTATGGTTTCAGAGCTTGATTCTATTGGCTTTGCGAGGTACGCGATATTATAAGCCGGCTGAATATTTTTTTGATCAATGACTTCTATATAATGGTATCCTGCATATTGACTATTTGAAACATGCACTACTTTTTTATCTCCGGTTTTTCCATAAAAAATTGTTTCTGCAAATTCTTTGCTGATATTATTGAATTGATTCGCGCTAAACGTATATTCGCCTTTGGTTGCCTTGCTGCCGGGGTCGTCGCTGTATTGCTGTACCATTGCATTGAAATCTGCGCCATGCGCAATTGCCGCAGCAATGCTGTCTATTCTTTTTTTAGCAATGCTGTCTGCTAAAACCGGTTGTCCTTTGTCTTCTGTCTTAATTAATATATGCCGGCATTTTGCAGAATCGGGCATTGTTCTTTGCGAAATCATTTTTGCCACAACATAATTTTGTCCTTCTAAATATGGACCGAATACCTGCCCGCTTGCAAGATGCATTAACGTATCTGCATATTTTCCTTTGAGTGAACTTTTAATTACATAAGAAGAATCGTAAGGTATGGCGGAGCCTTTTGTTGTGATGAAGGCTTCCGCATCTGTTGAGTTTTGCAGTTGCGGTTTCAAATTTTCAAGTTGATTAAACACTGCATCGCTATCTGCTTTCGTAGGTGATGCATCAACCTTTACATAAGATATACTTCTTGTTTCTTCTTTTTGTTCATACATTTTTGTATGCTTTGAAACATAAGTATTTATTTCATCATCACTAATTTTTATTGTTGTATCTGTAATAGTTGTGTAAGGAATGCTTACATATTTTATACTTGCGACAGAGCTATCATCTTCTTTTAATTTTTTCGCCATCCATTGGGGAATATATACTGCACCAGCAACAAGTGATTGATATTTCTGACTGAGTGTTTGTTCTATTGTTGGTTGAATATATGCAGTATAAATCTGCTGAACTTTAGGATCGTTTGGATTTTTTTTCATTGCGGCAAATTGCTGCTTTGCTGCATCTATATTATATTTTCCTGTGTTTGGATCAGTAAATGCCTGCGTCATCCATTGCGGTGGATTATTTCCAAATAAAACATCGTTGAGTTCTTTTCCGGTTAAAGCAAGTCCAAGCTTTTGTTCTTCCTGGTTTAATAAAGTTATAAAAACAGTTCTGTTCCACACATTTGCTACTGTTTGATCATTGTTAGTGCTTTGCTGATTCATCTGGTCATACAACTGAACCTGTGCATCAAAATCGGTTCTTTCAATTTTTTCACCATTTATTTTTCCGATCTCTGTTGTGTTGGATGAAAAAGCATTCTTTCTTGTAAATGCATCCTGCAAAATAAAAGCAAGCAACGCCAGCGCAATTATTCCAAAGACAAACCATGCGCCTTTATCACGAATCCGTTGAATAACTGACATATCTCTTTTCCTTTTTTATAAGGTTGGCAAAAATAGGGGAATATAACTTTTCAACAAATTGTGAATTTCTTAGTGAATAATTCATGTTCTTTCATTTCGTGAAACACAAATTCTTTGCTTGTGTTGATTATGTCTTTTTAGTGTTGATTAAACTATCTATTTCTTTTTCCATAGTTGATAAAAAAGAATAACTCTGTTTATTTTCTGAATTTTTTCTTCCATTATAAAATTTGTTTCTTTTTACTTTCTGTTTGTTAACTGTTTGTTTCGTGGTGATTATTTTTAAATTAATTTAGTTTAAAATAATCAACCTATGTTAATAGGTTATTCTTTCTCTTTCGCAGCCTGCCTTTTGATTGTTGATTGTTTGTTAATCCATGTTGTATAAAATGAAGGTTATTAACTTTGCATGTTGTGTATAACAAACTTTTCAAGATATACACACCTGTAATAATAATAGCTTTTTAAATAAATAAGTATTAATAAAGAATACTACAATGGATATTAACAATGAAGAAGTAAAAAGTAAAATTGACAAAATCGGATTCCTTGATATTGATTTAAATCCTTCGCTTGATTTATTTAAAGAAATTGCCCAGCTGAAGAAAGAAAAAAATATGGTTGTGCTTGCGCATTATTACCAGGAACCGGATATTCAGGATGTTGCTGATTTTATAGGCGATAGTTTAGGACTTGCGCAACAGGCAGCAAAAACCCAGGCAGACATTATTGTTTTTGCCGGCGTACATTTTATGGCAGAAACAGCAAAAATTTTAAACCCGAATAAAAAAGTTTTATTGCCTGATCTCAATGCAGGCTGCTCACTTGCAGACAGTGCGCCCGCTGATTTATTTAAAAAATTTAAAGAAAAAAATCCTGATCATATTGTTATTTCATACATCAACTGTTCTGCAGAAATAAAAGCTTTGAGTGATATTATTTGCACCAGTAGTAATGCACTTGCGATTATCAATAGCATTCCTGAAGATAAGCCAATAATTTTTGCGCCTGATAAAAACCTCGGCGCATATCTCAACAAAAAAACAGGAAGAAATATGTTACTTTGGAATGGAGCATGCATGGTTCATGAAATATTTAGTTTGGAAAAAATAACGAAATTAAAAATTCGTCATCCGCATGCAAAGTTTATTGCGCATCCAGAATGTGAAGAAGCCGTTTTGCGCATGGCAGATTTTATTGGAAGCACAACGCAGTTATTAAATTTTGCTGTGAAAGATGATGCAAAAGAATTTATTGTCGCAACAGAAACGGGTATTCTTCACCAGATGCAAAAAGATGCACCTAATAAAACATTTATTCCTGCACCGCCGAACAATTCCTGTGCATGCAATGATTGTCCATACATGAAATTGAACACGCTAGAAAAATTATATTTATGTATGGAATATGAATTACCCGAAATAAATATGGATGAAAATTTACGTAAAGCTGCTTTCGTTCCAATCAAAAGAATGCTGGAAATAAGCAAGGCTGCAGGCTTGGGTGGGTAGCTTATCGAAAAACGAAAAATAAATATCACCAAAAAAAATTAAGGAAAGCATTTTGTATTTTTGTAAAAGAAAAAAGTGAGCTATGATTAAAACAGGCAATCCGGTCATCAGCATTTATACAGAAATGACACCCAATCCTGAAACAATGAAATTTGTTGCAAACAAATTATTGTATCCGGGAAAAAGTGCAGACTTTCCTGATGAAACAACCGCAGCTGCTTCACCATTAGCAAAAGAACTTTTTGGTTTTCCTTTTATAAAAAGTGTTTTTATTGCAAGCAATTTTGTGACGCTTACAAAAACTACGGATACAGAAGAATGGCAGGATGTGATACCGTCAATCAAACAATTTTTAAAAGAATATCTTGAAGGCGGCGGCACAGTTATTAATGAAGAAGAATTTATAAAAGTAAAACAGGAATCAAGCAATGCTGTTGAAGCAGACGATGATGATGTTGTGAAACGCGTAAAAGAATTATTGGAAAATTATGTAAAGCCAGCAGTTGAAATGGATGGCGGCGCAATACAATTCAAAAGTTACGAATCAGGAACGGTGAATTTAATGTTGCAGGGAAGTTGCAGCGGATGCCCGTCTTCAATGATAACATTGAAAGCAGGGATTGAAGGAATGATGAAAAGAATGATCCCTGAGGTGAAAGAAGTTGTTGCAGAATCAGAATAAAAATTTTTGGGTTGAATAAAAATAGAACGTCCTGTTTATCGCAGGACGTTTTTATTTTACATCAACAAATCAACACCTATCTTCATCAAACAATGCAAATAGTTCAACAGTTTATTGATGATTTGAAAGCAACATCGTTACTTGAATATATAGGTGTTATTGCAGGCATAGCAAGCGTTTGGTATTCACGAAAAGAAAATATTTTAGTTTATCCAGTAGGTCTCGCCAACACAATTATTTACGTTTATATCAGCATTAAAGGAAGTTTGTTTGGAGAAGCAAGCGTAAATTTTTATTACACAATCATGAGTATTTATGGCTGGATCTTGTGGAGTAAAAAAGATGTTCATCATAAAAATATTTTGCATATCACATACAGTTCAGAGAAAGAATGGACGCAGCAAATTTTATTTTTTATAATTTTTTATGTTGCAATATTTTTTTCACTTACATTTTTAAAGAATGCATTTTATTCAAACACCATTCCATGGGCTGATGCGTTTGCAAGCGCAACAGCATACACAGGAATGTGGTTGATGGCAAAGAAAAAAATTGAAAGCTGGTATTGGTGGATTGCAACAAACACGGCATCTATTCCGCTTTATTTTATCAAGCATTATGTCTTCACAAGTTTTCAGTACATAGTATTTTTAATTCTGGCTTTCATGGGTTTGATAACATGGATAAAAAACGAACGCGAAGAAAAAATTGCAGATGCATCATGAAAAAAATAGTTATCATCGGTCCGGAATCAACCGGTAAAAGCACCTTGTGTGAACAGCTTGCCACAGATTTCAAAACGAATTGGTGTGAAGAATATGCCCGGGAATATTTAATAAAAAACGGAACAAATTACAGCTATGAAAATTTACTTGATATAGCCAAAGGGCAAATAGAACTTGAAGAAAGAAAATCTAAAATACAAAATTCAAAATCAGAAATATTCTTTATCGACACCGATATGTATGTAATGAAAGTTTGGTGTGAATATGTTTTTAAAAAATGCCATCATTTTATTTTGGAAGAAATTGCGCAACGCAGATATGATCTCTATTTACTTTGCAATATTGATCTGCCATGGGTAAAAGATGAACTTCGCGAATATCCCAAAGAAGCTCCGCGAAAGGAATTGTATGAAATTTATAAAGATATTCTCATTAACCAAAAAACGCCTTGGGCAGAAATATATGGAGATTATGAAACAAGGCTAAACCTTGCAATTAAAGCAGTAGAAATTGTTTGTGGTGTGGGGCGGGATTGAACCGCCGACACAAGGATTTTCAGTCCTTTGCTCTACCAACTGAGCTACCGCACCATCCCTTTAAAGGGTTGCAAATATAGGCAGGTAATTAAAAATTAAAAAGTAAAAATTCCTACCCAAGAATTTTACTTGATACAATACGCCTAAATAAATTAAAACTCACAATTCTTTGGCGTTCTTGCAAAGGGTATAACATCCCGAATGTTCGTCATGCCGGTTACAAACTGAACGATGCGTTCAAAGCCTAACCCAAAACCGGCATGCGGAACAGAACCAAATCTTCTTGTATCTAAGTACCACTGCATTTCATCAACAGGAACATGCATGGATTGCATTCTTTCAACCAATTTATCATAACGCTCTTCACGCTGAGAGCCACCAACAATTTCACCAATACCGGGGGCAAGAATATCCATAGCTGCAACTGTTTTACCATCATCATTCATGCGCATATAAAATGCTTTTATCGCTGCAGGATAACCTGTAACGATAACAGGTTTCTTAAAATGTTTTTCAACCAAAAAACGTTCATGTTCACTTTGCAAATCAATTCCCCATTTTACATCATACTGAAATTTTTTCTTTTTATAATAACTGCTGTTTAATAAAATATCAATGGCTTCAGTATAAGTAATTCTTTCAAATGCGTTCTTTAAAACAAATTCTAATTTTTCAATTAAACTAAACTCGCTGCGCTTATCCTGCGGCAGTTGTTTTTCTTCATCAAGTAAAAGTTGCGCAAGAAACTCGAGGTCTTCTTTGTTATTGTCTATTGCATACTGAATAATGTATTTGATGAATTCTTCAGCCAGGTTCATGTTGTCTTCAATATCATAAAAAGCCATTTCGGGCTCAATCATCCAGAACTCTGCAAGATGACGAGTTGTGTTAGAATTTTCAGCACGAAAGGTTGGACCAAAAGTATAAATATCACTAAACGCCATTGCTGCCAATTCACCTTCTAACTGTCCGCTTACAGTTAGGTTTGTGCTCTTACCAAAAAAATCTTCTTTAAAATTGATGCTGCCATCTTCATTGTGTGGCGGTTTATCAAATGGCAGTGTAGTTACACGAAAGGTTTCGCCCGCACCTTCCGCATCACTTGCTGTTATGATTGGCGTATGTAAATAGATAAATCCTTTATCATTAAAAAATTTATGCACTGCGTAGGCAAGTGAATGTCTTACACGAAACACAGCGCCAAATGTATTTGTGCGAAAACGGAGATGCGCAATCTCTCTCAAAAATTCAAGGCTATGTTTTTTCGGTTGAAGCGGATATTTTTCTGCATCACAATCGCCCAAAATTTCTATTGATGTTGCTTTTAATTCTACGCTTTGTCCTTTACCTAAGCTTGTTACCAACTCACCAATAACTTTTAATGATGCGCTGGTTGTAATGCGTTTAAGCGTTTCATCATCCAATAAACCCAAAGCAGCAACCACCTGCAAATTTTGATTGGTACTGCCATCATTCAAAGCAATAAACTGGTTGTTGCGAAATGTGCGCACCCAACCCATCACAGTTACAAATTCGCCAATCTGTATTTCAGAAAGAAGTGTTTTAATTTTTGTTCGCTTACTAAACATTGCAACTGATTTTAAGCTAAATTATTTTTGGGTTACCAGCTTTAGTAAATTTATTAAACAGCCGTTGCGTCGCACTCTTGTACGTTCATCTCATTGTGCAGCAAAAGCAAATTTTCGGAGCGCAAAGATAATCATTCGGATTTCTGAGATTAAAGAATAAATCAATCATAAAATAGAAAAAATTTTTCTTGTTTTTGTAAAAAACTGTTTAATATTGCATTTGAAAACATGCTGAACAGTAAGTGCCAAGTCCTCTCAGCTCATTTTGTTTTCCTTTGATATAAATCAACCAATTTATTTTTATTCTCAATTATTTTTTCTTATTTAAAATCTTAAGATTTAACCTTATCATTTCTCCTCAACTTTATGTACGACATCTTACAACTCAATGACATGCTGGTTCCTGAGCTACAGGATATTGCCGACCAGCTACATGTTCAAAATTCCAAAAAAATGGATAAACAAGAATTGGTTTATACCATTCTTGATAAACAGGCAGTCACCCAGAGTGAACACAAAGAAAATAATGTTGGTGAAAAACCAAAACGCAAACGCATTATAAAAGCAGTGACAGGCAATTCTGTAGAAGAAGCAGAAGTAATGAATGATGTAACACAAACAAACGAAAATTCTGAGAAAAACGAAACATCTCCGAAAAAACGTGCACCCAGAAAATCGAAAGACAAAGAAAATAAACCTACTGAAGAAACGGATTTAAAAAACCATTCTGAAGATACAGAAGAAATTTCTATTCCGTCTTTTGCAAGCGATGTATTGCGTCAATTGGATGAAAAAGAAGCAATGCAATTGCCTTCGGAAAACCTTCGTGAAACTTCTCCGGCACGTCCTGCACCGCGTCGTGAACCCGCATTCAACATTGAGTTTGATGGAATCATTCAATCAGAAGGTGTGCTTGAAATGATGCCTGATGGATATGGTTTCTTGCGCTCATCAGATTACAATTATCTTTCTTCTCCCGACGATATTTATGTGTCGCCATCGCAAATAAAATTATTTGGTTTAAAGACTGGTGATACTGTTTACGGATCTGTTCGTCCACCAAAAGAAGGCGAAAAATATTTCGCTTTATTAAAGGTTGAAACAATAAATGCAAAAGGTCCTGATGAAGTTCGTGATCGTGTTCCATTTGATTATCTCACACCATTATTTCCTTTTCAAAAATTAAATTTATTTACACAACCTTCTCAATACAGCACACGGATTATTGATTTGTTTACACCCATTGGTAAAGGTCAACGCGGATTAATTGTTGCACAACCAAAAGTTGGTAAAACAGTTTTATTGAAAGAAGTTGCGAATGCAATTGCAGCCAACCATCCTGAGTGTTATTTAATGGTTGTGTTGATTGATGAAAGACCTGAAGAAGTAACAGACATGGAGCGCAGCGTTAAAGGCGAAGTTATCGCTTCAACTTTTGATGAGCCGGCAGAAAAGCACGTAAAGGTTTCAAGCATTGCATTGCAAAAAGCAAAACGTCTTGTTGAATGCGGGCATGATGTTGTGATATTATTAGACAGTATCACGCGTCTCGCAAGAGCGCATAATACTGTTGCGCCAAGCAGTGGTAAAGTGCTTAGTGGTGGCGTTGAAGCGAATGCAATGCAAAAGCCAAAACAATTTTTTGGCGCTGCAAGAAAAATAGAAAATGGCGGCTCTCTTACAATTCTGGCAACAGCTTTAATAGAAACCGGAAGCAAAATGGATGAAGTGATTTTCGAAGAATTTAAAGGAACCGGAAATATGGAGTTGCAGCTCGATAGAAGACTTGCCAACAGGCGTGTTTTTCCTGCAATAGATCTTGTTGCATCTTCAACAAGACGTGATGATTTATTGCTTGATAGGGAAGTTCTTTCGCGCATGAATGTGCTTCGTTTATTTTTAAACGATATGAAGCCAGAAGAAGCAATGAATGAATTACTTAAGCGCATGCGTGGCACAAAAAACAATGAAGAGTTTCTTGCCAGCATGAATGGTTAAATCTTTTTCATTTTCATTTTATTGGTAATTTTGTTGCATAATAATTAAATTAAATTGCTATGCCCGGATTTGAATTTTTTGGAGAAGAAGAAAAAAAAGAAGTGAATGATGTTTTAGAAACTGGCGTTTTGATGCGCTATGGTTTTGATGCAGCCAGAAAAAATACTTGGAAGTCCAAAGAATTAGAAAAAGAAGTTTGCAAAACATTTAATGTAAAATATGCACAGCTTACTTCAAGCGGTACGGCGGCTTTAACCACGGCATTAGCAGCTTTAAATATTGGGAATGGAGATGAAGTGATCATGCCGGCATTTACTTTCGTTGCTAGTTTTGAAGCCGTGCTAAGTGTTGGCGCAATTCCCGTTTTAGTTGATATTGATGAAACGCTGACGCTCAATCCTATTGCGGTTTTGCATGCAATTACACCAAGAACAAAATGCGTAATGCCTGTACACATGTGTGGAAGTATGGCTGATTTGGATGCGCTAAAAAATATTTGTGGACAACATAATTTGCTTTTGTTAGAAGATGCCTGCCAAAGCATTGGCGCAACATACAATGGCAAATACCTTGGCACAATTGGCGATGCAGGAACATTTTCTTTTGACTTTGTAAAAACAATTACTTGTGGTGAAGGCGGCGTGGTAATGACAAAAAAAGAAGAGGTCTATTTAAAATGCGATGGTTATACCGATCATGGTCATGATCATTTAGGCGCAGATCGTGGCGCAGATCTTCATCCATTTATCGGATATAATTTTCGCATCAGCGAATTGCATGCAGCAGTAGGTTTAGCGCAGATTCGCAAGCTGCAAACATTCCTATCAATTCAAAAGAAAAATCATTCGATTTTAAAAAATATTCTTTCATTAATTCCTGAAATTTGTTTCAGGAAAATTCCTGATGAAAGCGGCGATAGTTGCACATTTTTAAGTTGGTTTTTGCCAACGCAAAAAATTACTTCAAACGTAATTGAAGAATTAAAAAAACAAAATTTACTTGCCGGAAATTTTTATTGGTTTGAAAATAATTGGCATTACATCAAAAAATGGCAACATCTAAAAACCGCAACAGCATTGAATAATTTAAGTGAAGCGCAAAAAAATGCTTTGCTTGCTTTGAGTACAAAAGATTTTTCTGCAAGCGATGCTATCATGAGCCGTTGCATTTCAACAGCAATCAGTTTATCATGGACCGAAGATCAAGTGCGGCAAAAAGGAGAAGCAATAAAAGCTGTGATTGAAAGAGTTTTGGTCTTGCAAGGTGAGCTTGCATAAATTATACCTCCAACATATCTTTGATATTTGCCCACTTTATAATCAGGTTCTGCAAAATTTTTGGGTTGAAAGGTTTGGTTAAAAAATCATTCATTCCTGCAGCGAAACATTTTTCTTTTTCTGTAAATAAAATGTTTGCAGTAACAGCAACAATAATCGGGAACTCTTTATTCATGTAATATTTTCTTATTTTTTCTGCAGCTTCAATGCCATCCATTTGCGGCATAAAAATATCCATGAATATCAGATCATATTCTTCTTCAATTGCCATTGCCAATGCTTCTTCACCATTTGTAGCAATGTCACAAGCGTAACCCATTGTTAATAAAATTGATGATAGTAAAACCTGGCTCATTTCATTATCATCAGCTACTAAAATGTGCAAAGGCATTTTTTGGCTCATGTTTACATCTAATTTTTCAGTAGCAATATCTCTTGCAAAATCGTTTCTTTCTTTTTGTTCTAAAATAGGCTTAGTCTTAATAGTAAAGCTTGTAATAATTGTTTTATCACCTTGTGTTGTCACTTTTAAAGTGCCTCCCATCAACGCAATGAGACGGCTGGTGATTGATAATCCCAAACCTGTTGATGAATGCTGCTTGTTGGTTTGAAGAGCTTCTTTATTGCCGATTGAAGATTGATTTTTATCTGATTGACTACCGGTGCCCGTTACAACAAACCGAATCACCACTTCGCTTTCAGAAGATTGCTGCAACTCCGCATCAAGTGTAATAAAGCCCTGGCTGAATGAATCAATAGTGTTGCCAAGAATATTAATAAGCACTTGCCATAACCGTCCCATGTCACCAACAATCAAAACCGGCAAAGCAGGATCAATTGAATAAGACATTTTAATTTCTTTGTCAGCAGAACCGGTTAAAGAAAAAACTTCTTCTATGCAATGGCTTAAAACAAAAGGTAAATTTTCCAGGATCAAAGCGCCTGATTCTATTTTAGAAAAATCAAGGATATCATTAACAATAGATAATAAGGTAATGCTGCTGCGCTGAATATTTTGCGCATATTTTTTTTGTTCCTGGTTTAAAGTTGTTTGATTTAATAAAGAGGTATTACCCACAACTCTGTTCAGCGGACTTCGAATTCCATGGCTAACAGTCGCGAGAAATTGTGTTTTGTTATTGCTTGTTTCTTCAGCATATTGTTTTGCCATAAACAGATCTTTTTCAACACGATTGCGCATGGCAAAGTTTTTAGAAACCATCACATAGAATGTGAGAAGTAAAACAAGAAAAAGAAAAAGCCCTGAAAATAAAATGACTATTACATTATTAATTCCCTGCTCCTGTTGCTGTCTTAATGCGTCGAGTTTTGCATTTTCTGCAGAGGATAAATTATTTATAATTATGCGAATATTATTCATCGCATAATTACTTTCTTCAAAAGGAATGGTGATATTTTTTTTTGGCGGTTGATTGTTTTGTTGAGAAGAAAGCAACAACGAATTAAGATAAAGGAATTCTTTTTTTGTGTAATCATTTAATTCGCCGATTTGTGTAACATGTTCCGGCATTATCTTAAACAATGCGGAAGGATTTAGAGAACCATTGATTTTATCAACAGCATCGTAATAAGGATCTAAATAATCTGTTTGTTTTGAAATAAGATAACCTCTTACACTTGCTTCAGCGTTGGCAATACAGTTGCCTGTTGCTTGGAGCAGGTTTATCTTTTTTATAGAAGCGGCAATTCTTTTTGTGCCATCAATTGTGTTAGATAAAACATTATAGACGTTAACCGCAATAACGCCCATGATCACAGACATTAATAATACAAGAAGTAACCCTTTTAATTTATATGTAAACAATGGGAATTTGATGGGTTAAAAATCAAAATTTTTTTGTGTATTTACCTGAAATCTTAATTAAGATTGGATTAAACCATCCTTAAAATTTCTTTCCTTCAATCATATCACATTCATCCATTGACCCCAGTCTTATTTTTACAGGAATTTTGGTTGTTTTTTCTAATTGCAGCTCTGCTTTACAAAAAAATCCAAGGCTGGAATAATAACAATTATCAGGTAATGGTTTAATAGTTTTGGAAAATGAATAAATTGGTAAAAATACGAACGCTTTTTTCACAGAGTCTTTTTGTTTTTGTGCATTCACGGATGCAGAAAAAGCTAATAGTAGAATTACAACAAAACAAACTCTTTTCATTCTGTAAATTTAAGCACACAATAAGATTAAAAAATTGTAAATAAAAAGAAGAAAGTTAAAAGAATTTTCATTCTGCAAGATAACTTTGCTTTTAATAACTATGGCATTATCGCAAACACTACAGCAAAAGCTGTTACAAAAATTATCTCCGCAACAAATTCAACTAATGAAATTGTTGCAGGTGCCAACCGCAAATCTTGAGGAGCGAATTAAAGAAGAGTTGGAAGAAAACCCCGCACTGGAAATTACCGAAGAAGGACATGAAGATAAAGTAACCGAAGATCCGCAGGAAGAATTTGATGCACCTTCTGAAGAATTTGAAGAGCCTGCAACGAATGATGAATATGAGAACATTGACATCAGTGAATATGTATCTGACAGTGATGATGAAATTGCTGATTATAAAATGCGGGATGAAAATTATCCGGAAGCTGATGAAAATAAAACCATTCCTTTTAAAATTGAAAGTAGTTTTCATGAAGTGCTGCTGGATCAGTTAGGCATGCTTTCTCTCGATCCGAAAAGTTATAAAATTGCAGAGCAGGTTGTTGGAAGTATTGATGATGATGGATATTTAAGAAGAGAACTGTCTTCCATTGCAGATGATCTTGCATTTCGCCAAAATGTTATGGCCGATGAAAAAGAGATCGAAGATATTATCAAGCGCATACAAAATTTTGATCCCCCCGGAATATGCGCCAGGAATTTAAAAGAATGTTTATTGCTGCAATTGCAAAGACAGTTTGGCGAAGGCAAAAATGTTTTAGCAGCCATTGAGGTTTTAGAAAAATATTTCGATGAGTTTATAAAAAAACATTACGAAAAAATTCAGCGTGGATTAAATTTATCCGATGATGACTTGAAGGATGTTATAAACACTATCGTTCGCCTTAATCCTAAGCCTGGTGGTAATGTTGGCGACACAAATAAAGGAGAAACTTATGTAGTTCCTGATTTTTTTATTTTTAATAATAACAGCAAACTTGAGTTAACACTCAATTCAAAAAATGCACCCGACCTGCGCATCAGCGAAGGTTATCGCGACATGCTAAAAGATTACGATCGCGGCAGTAAAAAAGACAAGCGGCAAAAAGAAGCAGTTCTTTTTATCAAACAAAAAATTGATTCTGCAAAATGGTTTATTGATATGATAAAGCAGCGCCAGCACACGCTTATAAGCACAATGGATGCAATTATGAATTATCAAAAAGAATTTTTTTTAACAGGTGATGAAACAGTGTTGAAGCCAATGATCTTAAAAGATATTGCTGAAAAAACAGGACTTGATATTTCTACAGTGAGTCGCGTTGCCAACAGCAAATTTGTTCAAACAGAATTTGGAACGTATCGTTTAAAATTTTTCTTTAGTGAATCTTTAAGCACAGACAGCGGCGAAGAAGTAAGCACACGTGAAGTGAAAAAAATATTGAGTAATTTAATTGAAGGAGAAGATAAGAAAAAGCCTTTGAGCGATGAAAATCTTACAGAATTGCTGCAGGAAAAAGGATATAACATTGCGAGAAGAACGGTTGCAAAATATCGCGAGCAATTAAATGTTCCTGTTGCGAGATTGAGAAAAGAATTGTAAAAGAAAATTATTTTTCAAAATATTTTATGGAGAAATAATCCTACAGAATAAAAAGCATGAATAATGAAGTGATAGTGCAGCAACCAGCTTATGTAAGAGTATTCTCAAAGATAATTTCTTATATTTTTCATCCGCTTTTTATTCCAACTTATATTTTTTTTTGGCTAACAATCCGCTTCCCTTTTCAGTTTGCAGGTATCACTGCATTTGATATGTTCACGCGAAAAATAAATGTATTTTGGACGACTGCTTTCTTTCCAGCATTTTCTGTTTTCCTTTTATGGAGGTTAAAATTTATTCAATCTATTTTTTTAAAAACACAAAAAGAAAGAATTATTCCATACATAATTACGATGATCTTTTATTGGTGGATGTGGTATCTCAGCCGCAACTTTACAGATCAACCTTCGGTATTGCGTTTTTTTTATTTTGGTATTTTTCTTTCAACAATTGCTGGGTTAACCTTCAACAATTTTTTTAAAATAAGCATGCACGCAATGGGTGTCGGCGGCGCAATTGCCTGTATTATTAGTACGTGTTTTATTTATCAAACCTATTTAGGTTTTGATATTTGTTCTGTAATTTTTATAACAGGCGCTGTTTGTACTGCAAGGCTTGCGCTTGACCAGCATTATCCCGGAGATGTTTATATGGGATTATTTACAGGAATTATTTGCCAGCTTATTGCGGCTTTGATAATGTTGTAGGCTCTTCCTGTTCATTAGAATTTATTAGCGAAGGCCAACTAAATTCTGCATTAAGGATTTTTGATGAATGAAGATACCAGCTATCATCAACATACGCAAAAAAGCAACTTCCGCCTTTTATTGCATCAATAATTTTTTCGTGCTCTGCGTAAGGCACAGCAGGACAACCAAAACTTCTGCCCATCATTGTGCCTTCATCGGCGCGTTGCGCATTAACATACCAACTGCCATGCATTACAATGCTGCGTCGCCTAACATTATTATTAAAATCCGGTTCTACGCCATCAAAATGCATACTGTAACCGGATCTACCTTTATAGGTATCGGCTGTAATTAAAAATCCCAAAGAACTTTTATCTGAATTTATTTTATTTGAAAAACTCGTGGCATATTCTCCGCCCGAATTTTTACCGTGAGAAACGTAAGTATTGAATAACAATTTTCCTTCGGCAACATTAATAACATAGAGTCTTTTATTATGACTGCTTTGGCTGTAATCGCAGATTGTAAGCAAATCCGTTTTACTAAGCATTCCCTTACTTAACAAATATTGATAACCTTTATAAGCATAGAAAAACACATTGCGCCGCAAGCCTGCCGAATCTAAATTTAATTTATTATAAATAGAATCAACTAAATGATTTGCCGGTTCAGTGGCTGAGGCATCAGAAAGTAATGACGGAAAATCTTTGCCCGTAGATTCGTGCGCACTTTTATCCGCTGGTGTAGAGGTGAATGAGCACAAGCTAATTACACAAATAAATAAGAGTACCTTTTTCATTTTTTTAAGGAATTTGGATATTGGAATCGATTAAATTACATTTCTATAAATGTAAATAACAACATTTTTATTGTGAGGGCAAAAATAATTTTTGAAGTGTTAAGGAATATTTAAGCAGAAGTTTAAGAAAAGACAAGAATTTTTAAGGAGAATTTTAAATAGAAAACCTCAAAAATTACTGTTCCTTTTGTGATTTATTTGCTAAGCTATCACTGATGCGTTTAGCATTTTTTATAGAGTCTTCTACATGTTGTTTTTCCTTTTTCTTAAAATAGCCTCTAAATAAAATGCTGTGTTTTGCGGCTTGCATGTTATCACTTAATCCGCTCGCAGCTTTGTTGATTGTATTAACTGTTTGATCGGTTGATTGAATAGTTTGGTTCAAATTATTTGCAAGTTCATCGCTGTTAAGCAATTTGCCTAAAGACCCGTTTCCGTTATTTACTTTTGTAATAATACTTGCTAGATTGCTCATTATTGTTTGCGCATCATTGGCAATGCCTCCAAGTTTGCTCATTATTTTATCCATATTTTGCGGATTAATTGCCATTAGCCTGCCATTCGTCAAAGCTCCCGCACTATCTGTTCCCGGCGATACTTCAATTAATTTATCTCCCATTAATCCGTCACTTCCTATGCTTGCCTTAGAATCTGCTTTTATATAAGGCTGCACTTTTTTTTGTAAGATCATACTAACGCGAACGGTAGTATCATTGATGATGGAAATGCCATTTACAGTGCCAACGTTTATGCCATCAAAACGAACGAAATTGCCAACCTGCAAACCAGAGACATTATTGAAATCAGAAGACACAGAAAAGTTTTTTGAAAAAAGATCTTTTTGTTTTCCAATTAAAAAAATTGTAACACCCAATATGCATAAAGCAGCAATTATAAAAATACCCGTTTTTGCTTTTTGAGAAGAAGAAATTTTCATGCTTGATTAATTAAAAAAGGAACGTGTAAAATCATTTGTAGAATTTTGCAATTCTTCATAAGAGCCTTCTGCCACATATTCTCCATCATTCATTATCAATATCCTGTCTGCTGTTATTTTTGCGCAATTCATATCATGCGTAATAATAATTGATGATGTTTGAAACTTTTCTTGAGTCTGCAAAATTAATTCGCTTATTTCTTTTGAAGTTATGGTATCTAAACCAGTTGTGGGTTCATCATACAAAATAATCTCAGGCTTTACAATCAATGTTCTCGCGAGCCCCATTCTTTTACGCATGCCCCCGGATAAATCTGAAGGCATTTTATCAATTGCATCGCTTAGACCAACAGCTTCAAGCACTTCTTTTGAACGCTGCTCTATTTCGTTTTCATCTTTTATTTTCAGAACTCTTTGCAAAGGAAATGCTAAGTTTTCGCGTACTGTCATTGAATCGTAGAGCGCACCGCTTTGAAATAGGAAACCAATTTTTGTTCGTATATCTTTCAATTCATCTTCATTCAATTCGCTTACCTCTTTTCCGAAAACTTTTACACTGCCTTCGTCAGGCTCTATCATTCCAACTATGCATTTTATCGTTACCGATTTTCCTTGTCCGCTTTTGCCAAGTACAACAATGTTCTCGCCTTTTTTTAAAGTGAGATTAATATTTTTTAAAACTTCATGCCCATCAAAAGACTTTTTCAATCCTTTTATTTCAATAACATTTTCGTTCTCCATTCCTTATTAATTATAAACAAAAGCACTGGTTAATTGCACAGCAATTGCATCTATTACTATTATCCAGATTGAGGCAGTTACCACTGCAGAATTTGCTGCAAGTCCAACACTTTCGGTGCCGCGATTAGAATTAAATCCTTTATAACAACCAATGAAACCAATTGTTAAACCGAAAAAAAATGTTTTTATTACTGAAGGAAAAACGTCAGAGAAGTCAAGCCCATCAAATGACTTTCTAAAATATAATAATGCGCTCATACTTCCGGCAGTATTTACACCTGCATAACCGCCTATAAAAGCTACAGAATCTGCAACCAATGTTAATAGAGGAATCATAAAAAGGCAAGCTAATATTTTAGTTACTACGAGATACTGAATTGGGTTTGCACCGGAAACTTCCATCGCATCAATTTGTTCGTTCACCTTCATGCTGCCTAATTCAGCACCAATGCTTGAAGCAATTTTTCCCGCACAAATTAAAGCAGTTATTACAGGTCCGATTTCTCTGACTACTGATACAGAAACCATGCTTGGAACATAGCTTTCTGCGCCAAATTGTTTAAGGGTTGGTAGTGATTGTAACGTTAGCACAAAGCCTAAAACAAAACCAGTGATTAACACAATGCCTAATGATCGGTATCCAATAATATAACATTGCCGCGTAAACTCATCCCACTCAAAACCGCCTTTAAAAATGTTTTTAAAAAAAGAAACAAAAAAGCTCCATTCATCGCCAATGCTTTCAAATGCCGCAGTAAATTTTGATCCGTAAGAAGACATAAATTAAGTTTTATAGGAGATATATTTTAAAAATGCTGAGTGAGTGAGTAAGAAGGATTCTTCATTAATATAGTGGAGCAAAATCTACAAATTTATTTAAAATTTAAAGTGCCAAATTCAAACATGCCTAAAAACAAAACCATCTATTTATTTGTTTTTTTTATGTCGTCCTCGAAAATGTTATTTAATTCTTCAAGATTAACGGGCTTCTCAATAATGCGAAAAGATGAGGTAGATGTTTTTGGTACATGGTAAGCACTTATCAGATTTAATTGGGTTTGAGGATAGTTTGCCAAAATATATTCTGTTTTTCCCCAACCTAATCCATCAGGTAAATTATTATCTAAGAAGATATAATCAGGTTTCACTTCTTCAAGAGTCTTCATTCCATCTGCAATAGTGTAAGAAAGATATACTTCGTATTTTTTTTTAGAAAAAAACTCTTTTAGCAGTAGACCAAAATCCTTCTCATCATCAATTATGAGCACTTTTCTCTTGTTCATTAAATTGATATATGAAAAAACCCTACCAAAAAATCAAGAGGAAGACTATGAAATTAGATTTAAGTAAAGATCTAAACGCATTTTAATTTTCAGCAGTAAGAGTAGCCGCAATATAATCTCTGTTCATTCGTGCGATATTTGTAACAGAAATTCCTTTCGGGCAAGCTGCCTCACATGCGCTCAGGTTAGTGCATGCGCCAAAACCTTCTTTATCCATTTGATGAACCATTGCAACAACGCGGGATTTTCTTTCAGGCTCGCCTTGCGGCAACAATGCAAGGTGAGAAATTTTAGCGGCGGTAAATAACATAGCAGAACTATTTTTGCAAGCTGCCACACATGCGCCGCAACTAATACACATTGCAGCGGCGAACGAAGCATCTGCATTATCTTTCGATACAAGTATTGCATTGCCATCAACCGCATTGCCCGTATTTACTGAAATATAACCACCTGCCTGTATTATCCGATCTAAAGCAGAGCGATCAACAACCAAATCTTTTATTACCGGAAAAGCTTTTGCGCGCCAAGGTTCTACAACAATAGTATCGCCATCTTTAAAAGCACGCATGTGCAATTGGCAAACGGTGTTTTGCATCCATGGTCCGTGCGGCTTGCCATTTATATACATCGAGCACATTCCGCAAATTCCTTCGCGACAATCATGATCAAAAGCAATTGGGTCTTCGCCATCGCTAATTAATTTTTCGTTGAGCACATCAAACATTTCAAGGAAAGACATTTCTGAAGAAATGTTTTCAACTTTATATGTTTTGAAGGCGCCTTTTGAACCTGAATTTTGCTGACGCCAAACTTTTAAATTCAAATTCATTGAATAATGTTCCATGTGTTTCTTTAAAAATTATTTATAAGTTCTTTGACTTGGATGCACCACATCATATTTTAATTCTTCTTTGTGTAATTCCCATTCATGCGGCGCTTTATATTGCCAGGCAGCTACGTACATAAAATGTTCATCATCCCGCAAAGCCTCACCATCCGGTGTTTGATATTCTTCGCGAAAATGGCCGCCGCAACTTTCATTTCGTTCCAGTGCATCTTTGCACATCAATTCTGCGAGTTCTATAAAATCTGCAACACGACCGGCTTTATCAAGCTCATTATTTAATTCGTGCACACTTCCAGGAATTTTTACATCATTCCAAAATTCTTTTTTTAATTCCTGTATTTCTGCAATGGCTTCCTGAAGACCTTGTGCATTGCGTGCCATACCGCATTTATCCCACATTATCTTGCCTAATTTTTTGTGTAAGCTTTCGACAGTTTTATTTCCTTTAATGTTAATTAAATTCTCCAGTCTTTCACGAACATTTTTTTCTGTTTCTTCAAATGCCTCATGAGTTGTTGGAATATTAGTAGTGCGAATTTCATCAGCTAAATAATTGCCAATAGTATAAGGAATTACAAAATAACCATCAGCTAAACCCTGCATTAAAGCTGAAGCGCCAAGCCTGTTTGCGCCATGATCACTGAAGTTTGCTTCGCCCAAACAATACAAACCATTCACCGTTGTTTGCAATTCATAATCAACCCAAAGTCCGCCCATTGTATAATGTACTGCAGGATAGATGCGCATCGGAACTTTGTATGGATCTTCCCCGGTTATCTTTTCATACATGTCGAAAAGGTTGCCATATTTTTCTTTCACAACATCAACACCAAGTTCACGAATTCTTTCTTTTGAAGGATTATCAATGCCATGTTTATTGCATTCAACCTCACCATATCTTTCAATTGCAGAAGCGTAATCCAAATACACAGCTTGTTTGGATGAGCCAACGCCAAAACCCGCGTCACACCTTTCTTTCGCAGCTCTTGATGCGACATCACGGGGCACTAAATTTCCGAATGCCGGGTATCTTCTTTCCAAATAATAATCTCTTTCATCCTCTGAAATTTCATTTGCTTTTCTTGTATCGCCTTGTTTTTTGGGCACCCAAATTCTTCCATCATTTCTTAAACTTTCGCTCATCAATGTCAACTTGCTTTGGTACTCGCCTGAAACCGGGATACAGGTTGGATGAATTTGTGTAAAACAAGGATTTGCAAAATATGCACCTGCTTTGTGCGCCTTCCATGCTGCTGTAACATTGCAGCCCATGGCGTTTGTGGAGAGATAAAAAACATTGCCATAACCACCTGTACAAAGCAATACAGCATGACCAAAATATCTTTCTAATTTTCCTGTAATTAAATTTCTTGCAATTATACCCCGAGCTTTGCCGTCAATCTTTACAAGGTCAAGCATTTCATGACGCGTGTACATTTTTACATTACCTAAAGACACCTGCCTTTCTAAAGCCTGGTATGCGCCGATCAATAATTGCTGACCTGTTTGCCCTGCGGCATAAAAGGTGCGCTGCACCTGCGTTCCACCAAATGAACGATTAGAAAGCAGGCCGCCATACTCTCTTGCAAAAGGAACACCTTGCGCCACGCATTGATCAATAATATTTACACTTACTTCAGCGAGGCGATGCACATTAGCTTCGCGGCTTCTGTAATCGCCGCCTTTAATTGTATCATAAAATAAACGGAAAACGGAATCGCCATCATTCTGATAATTTTTTGCTGCATTTATGCCGCCCTGTGCCGCAATTGAATGGGCACGACGGGGAGAATCCTGAAAACAAAATGCCTTTACCTTATAACCTAATTCTCCCAAACTTGCTGCAGCACTGGCTCCTGCGAGACCGGTGCCGACAATGATAATTTCAAGCTTGCGTTTATTTGCAGGGTTTACAAGCTTGCAATGACCTTTATAATCTTCCCATTTATTATTCAATTCTCCTTCCGGAATTTTGGCATCAAGCATCTTGATTCAACTATTTGATATTTATAATTCGATTATGAATTTTTTACTTCACCCATCCTAAATAAAAACTCACCGGCATCATTGCAAAAGCGATACAAACTATTATTGAATAGCCAATCCCAAAGTTCTTCAATATAATTTGATATCTTTTATTATGAACACCGAGTGTACGAAAAGCACTTTGAAAGCCATGCGCTAAGTGATAAGCTAACGAGAAGCAACCCAATATATAAATGATATCTATTAAAGGATCTGCAAATGTTTTCGCCATTAACCCAAAAAGATCCGCAACGTGTTCATTTGCTATTGGCTTAAATTCAGGTACATCATGCCAGCGGGAAGGGAACCAAAAATTTGCCAGGTGAACAATAAGAAATAATAAAATTAGTGTACCAAGTAAACCCATACTGCGGCTGTACCACGTGCTGCCGCGTGTGCCATAGCTTTTCGCATAAGGCACATCACGCGTTGTCATGTTTTTTCCGGCAAGTAAAAAACCTTGTATAATATGGATGATGAGAAAAACAAATAAACCAATTTCTAATGTGCGTATGATAACATTTGTGCCCATAAAATCTGCAGCCTCATTAAATAATTTTCCATGATCTGAATGTGCGCCTGTTGCGTTCCAAATGCAGGCATTAAGACTAACATGTACAGCTAAGAATAAAATAAGAAAAATGCCTGTTAAGCTCATTGTTAATTTCTGTCCGATTGAAGAAGTGAAGGCTTGTTTCCACGTCATACGCAATGTTATATATTGAGGAAAAACTTTGCAAAAATAATACAGGAACGCGAGTATAATTGTAAAAAATATTTTGTTTAAAGCTGAATAAAGAGGCGAACGATGAACGGATTGCGACGCAACGATGCTGCTATGAAATACTATTGCCGGTACCAAAAATTCTTTTATTTTCCGCTCATCTAAAAATTAATAATGGCTTGAAAAACAAAGATTATTTTTGAAATATGTTCAAGCTGCTACGCATTTTATGGAATAGTTTTGTTGGTGCTTTGCAGGAGCTTAAAGCAAATAAGCTTCGTACATTTCTATCTTTATTCGGCATTACGATTGGCATTTTTTGCATCATTGGTGTGCTGGCAACTGTGAATAGTTTGCAGAGTAAAGTGAAAACAGATATCCAATCGCTGGGATCCAATACTATTTATATTGATAAATGGCAATATGGTGGCGGACCTGATTATCCCTGGTGGAAATTTATTAATCGTCCCGAACCAAAATATGATGAGGTAAAATTTATCAAACAAAAAAGTGAGCTGGCAAATTATGTCGCTTATTTCAATTCTACCACCGGCACGTTGAAATACGGAAATTATCAAATGAGTAATGCCGGTATTTATGCAATAAGTGAAGACTTCAACGGCATACAAAAAATTGACATTGCTTATGGAAGATATTTTAACCAGAGCGAATTTACGCGTGGCAATAGTGTCTGCGTAATTGGCTATACCATTGCATCTGAATTATTTGGTGAACCGGAAAACGCAGTAGGAAAAACATTTTCGTTTGATGGACACAGCGCGGCAATAATTGGCGTAATTGCAAAGCAGGGATCAAGCTTTATCGGTAATGGGTTTGATTATGATAATTGCATGCTGTTAACTTACAAAGCATGGGCCTCTGTGTATGATGTTAATGGAAATGATACGCAGCCTTTTATAATGGTGAATGCCAAAGATAATGTAGCAAGCACGGCACTTTCAGACGAGCTTGAAGGAATTATGCGTCAGTTGCGCAGGCTCAGTCCGACACAAGATGATAATTTTGCTTTGAATGATATTAATACTTTAAGTCAGCAAACCAATGGCATTTTTTCTACGCTAAATATTGGAGGTTGGGCAATTGCAGGATTGAGCTTAATTGTTGGCGCTTTTGGTGTTGCAAACATTATGTTTGTAACAGTTCGTGAACGTACAAGCCAGATAGGTTTGAAGAAAGCAATCGGCGCAAAAAGCCGCACAATACTTACAGAGTTTTTATTAGAAAGTGCATTCCTCTGTGTTATCGGCGGACTGATTGGTTTATTGCTCGTATGGATCTTGGCAATGGTTCTCAGCACCGTTATGCCTTTTCCAATTATAATTTCAGGCAGCATTGTTTTGCTTGCATTTTCTATCTGTATAATTCTTGGAATTTTGGCGGGAATTATTCCTGCATCAATTGCTGCGAGAATGAATCCCGTTGTGGCAATACGAAGTAAATAACTGTTTTGAAATTTAACTAAGGCATTATTAATTTGAAGCAATTCTTAATTATTTCCACTTTTATTTTTGTACTAGTTTCTCCGGGATCGCCATCAATATGCATGGGCGCAAGTGATTTATTTTCTATAATTAATTTATCCGTTTGAAAATAAATAATGCTTTTATTTTTTTTGATTGTATGCTGTTTTTGTAAAATATTTTTGCCGTTCATTTGTTTAAAGATCTCACTCAATAATTTTAATTTATTCATTTTCTGAACGATGACAACATCAATTAAACCATCATCCAGCCTGGCCTTCGGAGCAATAGTAAAATTATTTCCAAATTGATTTCCATTAGCAATACTTATAAAATATGCTTCTGTTTCAAACGCAAAGTCAGCCGATGAAATTTTAAAAAAATATGCATTGTCTTTAAAATAATGTTGCACAGTTTTTTGAAAATACGTTTTGAACCCACGTTTTTTTTGCATGGCAAAGTCATGTGCAACAGCCGCATCAAAACCAACGCCGCTAAGCATGCACGAAAATTTGTGGTTGATCAAAAAAGCATCTACTGTTTGTGCTTTTCCTAAAATAATAATGTCAATCGCTTTTTTAAAATTCTTAGGAATGCCCGCTGCAAATGCAAGCCCATTGCCGCTTCCAAGCGGAATGATACCAAATTGAACAGGCTCATTTCTTAATGAATTTATTACATGGTTTATCGTGCCATCGCCGCCAATAATTATAATATCTGTAATTTTTTTTGTAAGGATCTTTTCTTTCAAAAAATCATATTCACCCATTTCATTTGTTTCAATAACTTCAAAAAAAATTTTTTTTGAAGTGAACAGTTTAATGATTTCATCACCAACTGTTTTCTTTTTCACGACACCTGCAATTGGATTAATAAGAAAAATAAATTTGCGCGTTGAGTGAGTCATTATAAAATAAAACTAAGAAAATGAATTTTTATATCATTGCTTTTTCATTCTGCTATAAATCAATTTAACTTGTGCTTTTTAAAAATTGTTTCAGAATGAAACCTTTCTTTCTTTTTATTTTAATTTATTTTATATCAACATCCATCTTTTCCCAATCCTTTATTCATGCAGGTCTTGGGGCAAATCATTGGGCAGACAGTATTCTTCATCATCTTTCAAAAAAACAAAAAATAGCCCAATTAATGGTTGTGCGCGAAAGCGAAAATTCTGGTGATTCGGTAAAATTTTATAATAAAGAAATTGATGCTTTAATCCATAAATATAATATTGGTGGTATTTGTTTATTCCAGGGGAATCCAGTGAAGCAGGCAAATTTTATCAATCATTTTCAAAGCATATCCAAAACTCCGCTAATGGTTTGCATTGATGCAGAAACCGGAGTTGGCATGCGCATGTATGATAGTGTTATGAAATTTCCGGATCAACTTACACTTGGTGCAAGCAATGACAGTAATTTAATTTTTAAAATCGGCAAGGCAATCGGCAAGCAATGCAAGCGCCTCGGGATAAATGTAAATTATGCTCCTGTTATTGACATCAATAATAATCCCAATAATCCTATCATTAATTATCGCTCTTTTGGAGAGGATAAATATAAAGTGGCTTCGCTTGGAACGCAGATGGCGCTTGGCATTCAGAGCGAAAGTGTGATGGCATGTGCAAAACATTTTCCAGGAACATGGCGATGTAAATGTTGATTCGCATCTTGACTTACCAGTGATAAATAAAAGCTTTGCGCAGCTGGATTCGCTTGAACTATATCCTTTCAAAAAAATATTTGCTGCGGGTGTTGGAAGTGTAATGATAGCGCATCTTAATATTCCTGCAATTGATACAACTGCGCATCTGCCAACTTCTCTTTCAGAAAAAAATGTTACAGATTTATTGCGGAATAAACTTGGTTTTACGGGTATCTCTTTTACTGATGCATTAGACATGAAAGGCGTAACAAAATATTTTCCGAATGGCGGAAGTGCAGTGCTGTCGCTGGTTGCAGGCAATGACATGCTTTGTTTGCCACCTGATGTGCCAGCAGCTATCAAAGCAATTAAAAAATCAATTCGAGAAAAAAAATTGAATTGGGTTGATATAAATTTTAAAGTAAAAAAAGTATTGCTTGCAAAATATAATACTGGTTTAAATAAGATTATTCCTGTTGATATAAGAGATCTTACCAATGATTTGAATGACAGTATTTCTTATTACAGAAAAAAGGTGGCTGAAGAATCCCTGACAGTTTTAAAATTTTCAAGTGAAAATTTTCTTCCGTTAAGATCGTCGCAAAGGCTTGCCTACATTGGCATTGGCGCAAATAATGAAACTGCATTATCTGCTTTATTAAAGCAAAATTATAATGCCGATTGTTTTTATTTTGATTATAAAAAAGATTCTGTTGATGAAAAAAAATTAGTTGATTCTATCAGAAATAAATATGATGCTATCATAATTGGGTTACAGAATTTCAATAAATTTCCAGCGAATAATTTTGGCATCAGCAATCCAGCATTACAATTATTAAACGAATTTCAGAATAATAAAAATGCAATTACTTTTATATTCGGAAACCCTTATGCAGCAAAGTTTTTGTGCAATGCGCAAAATTTAATTGAGTGCTACGAAGGCGATGCTATTTTTCAACAAACTGCATTTAATTTTTTTCAAGGAAATTTTTTTTCGCATGGAAAATTGCCTGTAACTGTTTGTGAAAAGTTGCATGCAGGAGATGGCATAATGATAAAATAAACTTCATTTTTTTAAACCAATGCGTATTATTTCATACAATGTCAATGGTTTGAGAGCCGCTATTGGCAAGGGTTTCATTGATTGGCTTGCCACGCATCCTGCGGACATAGTTTGTTTGCAGGAGATAAAAGCGGAGCGCGAAAATATACCTGTTGAAAAAATAGAAGCGCTTGGTTTTGAAACATTTTGGTTCTCTGCGCAGAAGAAAGGTTATAGCGGCGTTGCTGTTTTTACTAAAATAAAACCAACAAATATTGTATATGGAAGCAAGATCGAGCAAAGTGATTTTGAAGGAAGAGTAATACAACTTGATTTTGAAAAGTTTACTTTGATAAATGCTTACTATCCTTCGGGAACAAGCGGCAATGAAAGACAAGCGTATAAATATGTTTGGCTTGCAGAATTTTTTAATTACTTAAATGAATTGAAAAAGATAAAAGCCGGAATAATTGTTTGCGGAGATTATAATATTGCGCATAAAGAAATTGATATTCATAACCCGAAAGGAAATAAAAATCAATCTGGATTTTTACCGGAAGAACGTGAGTGGATGGATAGATTTTATGCAACAGATTTTGTTGATACATTCCGTTTTATTCATCCTGAAAAGAAAGATCATTACAGTTGGTGGAGTCAAAGATTTCCAACAGTACGTGCGCAGAACAAAGGCTGGAGGATAGACTACATAAGCCTTTCAGCGAATTTGAAAGAATATATTTTGGATGCAAAAATTTTTCCTGAAATAAAACATAGCGACCATTGTCCTGTATATGCTGAGTTTAATTTTTAAAGAAGTATTTTAATATTCTTAAAAAGAAATCTTTTAAAACTGAAGATATTTCAGCCATTTTATTGATGTGCAGTAAATGTGGACATTTTTTAGAAATGTATTTTTTCATTTTAAAAGGTAATGATTTTTTATTGGTTCAAATCATTGCTACGATGTAATCCCTTTAGCAACAAGGGTTTCAAAAGAATTAATAAAATACAGGAGAAAATATTAATCTTGGACGAAAGTGCTGAAATGCTTTGCAGTCGCGGGTTGAGCATCTAAAAGTTTAAAAAATCTAAAAAAATGTTTTTGCTAATAACTAAAAGCAAATACATTTGTTTCAGTTACTAATAACTAAAAATAAAAAATCATGAACAAAGCTGAATTAGTTGCCAAAGTTGCAGAAGATGCAGGCGTATCTAAAACTCAAGCGAATGCTGCATTGGATTCTTTTATATCCAGTGTTACTAAAACATTAAAAGGTGGCGATAAAGTTACCTTGGTTGGTTTTGGAACTTTTTCTGTTTCTAAACGCGCTGCACGCACAGGCCGCAACCCACAAACAGGCGCTGCTATTAAAATCAAAGCAAAAAAAGTTGCCAAGTTTAAAGCTGGCAAAGAACTTAGCGCAAAATTATAATTGCGTTTTTTGTTTGGATGAAAAGCAGGAGAGTTGAGCTTCTGCTTTTTATTTTTTAAGTACATCTGAATTAACTGTGAATAATAATAATTTTACTAAAATTTTTTTATGGGAAGAGGTGATAAAAAAACAAAACGCGGCAAAATATCAAAAGGATCATTTGGTAAAAGCCGGCCGGCGAGACCAAAAAAAGCCAAGAAAGCTGCAGATAAAATAGAAGAAAAAGAAAGCCAGAAATAATTAACAGCAGGGTTTAAGGTGCTAACCTTTCGATTTTCCAGGTATTATTTTCCTTTTTGGAATATAAAATTCTATCGTGTAAACGGTTGCTTCTGCCTTGCCAAAACTCAATGGACATAGGCATTACAAGATATCCGCCCCAATGTGCAGGTCGTGGAATATTCGTTTCAAACTGCTTAGAATATTTAATAACATTTTCTTCCAGCAATTCTCTTTTCTCGATCACTTTACTTTGCGGAGATGCCCACGCACCAATCTTACTTCCTTCAGGCCTTGATTGAAAATAAGCATCACTTGCTGCATTAGAAATTTTAGAAACTGTACCTTCAATACGCACTTGTCTTTCCAATTCCTTCCAAAAAAAAACTAATGCAGCTTTATTATTTTCCGCAAGCTGATTGCCTTTATTACTCTGATAATTTGTAAAAAAAATAAAACCATCTTCATTAAAACCCTTTAGTAAAACAATTCTTGCATGCGGACTTCCATCGGAAGAAACGGTTGCGAGGGTCATTGCATTTATTTCTTCTATTTCGCTTTTTGAAGCATCATTCCACCAGGCAGCAAATTGCTCCATTGCATTTGCAGCAACATCTTTTTCATTTAAAGATCGCATGCTATATTCCTTGCGTATCTGTGCAATTTGTTTATTTATACTATGATCAATCATTTTCGCAAATTTTTTTATATTCTAAAACTTTTTTAAATTGTTGCTTTAAATCTTCCACCTTTAAAATTAAAAATCATGGATCAAAAAACGATTGCCTGGGTAAGTTATATAACACTTATCGGATAATTGCATTGGTAAGTTATAATAGTTCTGTTGAAAAAAGCTCACTCGCCAAATTTCATTTATGTCAGTCTTTAGGTATTATGGTCACGGGTTTTGCGCTATGGATAGTTGTTTGGATGCTGATTTTTATTATGCCTTTTTTTGTTTTTTTTATTTGGTTTTTATGGATATTCATTCTTGTGCTTTGGATACTTGGGCTGGTAAGTGCAGTTAATGGAGAAGAAAAACCTGTAATTGCTTTAGGTCCGTTATATCAAAAAATGTTTACGTTCATCAATTGAATTTTATAAAACTAACTGCTTATTATTGTACTAAAGTGCCAACGGTTTCTCCACGAAGAAGCCGTAATAAATTTCCAGATTTATTTATATCAAATACAATAATAGGCAGTTTATTTTCCATGCAAAGTACAAACGCCGTCATGTCCATAACCTTCAGGTTTTTGGCAATACATTCTTCGTATGAGATAGTATCGAAACGTACAGCCGATAAATCTTTTTCAGGATCTGCAGTGTAGATGCCATCGACGCGAGTACCTTTCAAAATTACATCTGCTTTCATTTCAATAGCACGCAGTGAACCGGCTGTATCCGTTGTGAAATAGGGGTTTCCGGTGCCTCCGCCAAAAATCACAACACGTCCTTTTTCTAAATGCCGCATTGCTTTTCTTCGAATATATGGTTCAGCAACCTGTTCCATTTTTATAGCGCTTTGCAAACGTGTATGTACACCGATCTTTTCAAGCATTGCCTGTATTGCCATGCCATTGATAACTGTTGCAAGCATGCCCATATAATCTCCATGCGCGCGCTCAATGCCACTTTCAGCTTCATTCATGCCACGATAAATATTTCCACCGCCAACAACAATTGCAACCTGCACGCCAAGATCAATAACTGATTTTATTTCATTTGCAAACTGCGCAATTATTTGCGGATCAAAAGCTTCAACAGCATCGGGTTTATTATTGGTTAATGCTTCACCCGAAAGCTTTAATAAAATTCGTTTGTATTTTAATGACATGATAAATTTTGAATGATAAGCATTTGCAAATAACATCAATTTTTAAACACACACAAAGATTGAAGACCCATAATGTTGCTTAATCTTTTTTCAACTCAAGAGAAGATGCTGTTTCTTTGTTGTGTAATATTAATTATATGATTGAAAAGCCACAGTATTACAGCGATTATTTGCATCTCGATAAAATCCTTACAAGTCAGCAACCGCTTAGCTTTGAAGCAAACAACGAACCTGCGCATGATGAAATGCTTTTTATTATTATTCACCAGTCTTATGAACTTTGGTTTAAACAAATTTTGTTTGAACTTGATTATGTAATAAAAATTTTTTCTAAGGAAAAGATCAATGATAATTCAGAAGAATTAAATCTTGTCCGGCATCGCTTGCATCGCATTATTTCTATTCTTGGATTACTGAATCAACAGATAGATATTTTGGATACAATGACGCCGCTTGATTTTTTAGAATTCAGAAATTTGCTTACACCATCTTCTGGTTTTCAAAGTCTTCAATTTCGGTTAATAGAAGCCAGGCTTGGATTACAGATGACAGACAGGCATAATAAAGATTATTACAAACGTATAAACGAAGGAGGTTTTTCGCAGGAACATTTTACAAAGATCAATGAAACAGAAACAGCCGGAAATTTATTACAACTAATAAATATTTGGCTTGAAAGAATGCCATTTTTTGATCTGCAATTTTGGAAAAATTATCAAGCTATTTCTTCATCAAACAAAATTGCACAACCCTTTTGGAATGATTACAGATTGCTGTATAATGAAAATTTAACGGAGAAAGAAAAAAATAAAATTTACGATTTTGATTATGTTTTTTTAGAAGAAAATAATTATGGTTTCGATGAACATCAATTGCAAAATCTAAGAAGCAATTTTTCAGCGGCTGCATTGCGTGCGGCATTATTCATAATGCTTTACAGAGATTTCCCTTTTTTTCAAACAGCCTATCAAATTCTTAATGCATTGATAGAAATTGATCATCATTTAAGCAACTGGCGACACAAACATTTAATAATGGTGAGACGAATGATCGGTATGCGCGTTGGCACCGGAAATACCAGTGGTTCAGGTTATCTTGAAGGTGCGCTGAATAAGCATTACATCTATCGCGATTTATCTGCACTTTCAACTTATCTTATTCAAAGAAAAATGCTCCCCCAATTGCCGGAAAATTTGATTAAGCATTTGGTGTTTGGAAGTTGAATTATCCATAAATTTTCTCCACCACATCCTTATATTTTTCCATCACAACTTTTCTTTTCAAACTCATTTTAGGAGTTAATTCTCCTGTTTCGATGCTCCATTCCTGCGGTAATAGTTCAAATTTTTTTATCTGCTCTACATGGTTAAAATTTTGGTTGATGTTATTAATAATTTCTCTGTAAAGCTTATGAACACTGGCATCTGCGATTGCAGCTTCATTTGTTGTGAAAGGAATATGTTGCTCTTTCATCCATATTTTTAATTGGCTGAATGTTGGAACGATCAATGCGCCTACAAATTTTTTTTCGTTGCCAACAACCATCACCTGTTCAATAAAATTATTTTCCTTCATTTTATTTTCAATAGGTTGTGGTGCTACATATTTTCCGCCACTTGTTTTGAATAGTTCTTTTTTTCTATCAGTTATTTTTAGAAATTTATTATCAATCCATGTACCGATGTCGCCAGTGTGAAGCCAGCCATCAATAATTGTTTCAGCAGTTAAGTCAGGTCGTTTATAATAACCTTTCATTACGCTTCTTCCACGTACACAAATCTCATTATCTTCTTCTAATGTTACTTCGATGCCAACAATCGGCGGACCAACCGTTCCGAATTTAGTTGCACCTTTTTCTTTTCGGTTCACACAAATAACAGGACTATTTTCTGTTGGTCCATAACCTTCATAAACCGGAATTTGCGCAGCATTAAAAATGCGTAAAAGCCTTTCCTGGCAAGCCGCTCCGCCGGTAACAATAAATTTTATATTATTACCAAGAGCCGCTCTCCATTTGCTGAACACAAGTTTATTTGCTATAGATAATTTTGAATTATAAACAAAACCACCACTTTTTAAATTGTCATATTTTTCTGCAATCGAAACAGACCAGAAAAATAATTTTCGCTTAATGCCAGTTAAATTACTTCCTGTTGTCATGATCTTTTCAAACACTTTTTCAAGCAGGCGCGGAACAGTTGTAAAGCCGTCGGGTTTTATTTCTTTTAAATTATCACCGATTGTTTCAAGGCTTTCTGCATAATAAATTCCGATGCCGCTAAACAAATAAATATAGGTTACACATTTTTCAAAAATATGATTGAGCGGAAGAAAACTAAGCACTTTATATTGTGGTGCATCTTCAAAAGGAAAACTTTCTTTGCTGAAAAAAACGTTGCTCACAATATTGTCATGCGTAAGCATCACACCTTTGGGAGTGCCCGTCGTTCCTGAAGTGTAGATGATTGTGGCAACTTGATCTTTGTCAATTGAAGATTTTATATTTTCTATTATTGTCAGTGATTCACTGGTTGTGTTATTCAATAAACTGCTCCAATGCGGCGCTTCTTCCAAGTTATCAAAAGAGAAAATGTTTTTTAATGAAGGCACATGAATACTAATGTTTTTTATTTTTTCAAACAATTCTTTACTGCTTACAAAAATGTATTTTACAGAAGCATCGTTAAGAATAAATTCTATTTCTATTGGATTTGTTGTAGGATAAAGCGGCACTAATATGGCACCCAATTGCTGCACCGCAAGATCAACAAAGATCCATTCTGGCCTATTATTGCTGATGATGGCAATTTTATCTGCACCTTCTACTGTAAGATCGTTTCCGCTAACGCCGAGCTGCATCAAACCTGCACTTAATTTATTTACAGTTTGCTGCACTTCTTCCGTGCTATATGCTCGCCAATTGCCATTTTCCTTGGCATTCAGCATGTCATCTTTTGCAAATTTTTCAAGTTGATAATTCACAGCATCAAACAAACGTGTAGGATTATTCATAACAATCGATAGAAATAAAAATTAATTAAAGCTATAAAAGTGAGAAATTATTTTTTGTAAAAGATTTTTTTATGATTATAATTAAATTCAAAATTAAAGTTCTATCAAATAAAAATCCCGCATCATTTGTTGCGGGACCTTTCAATGTATAGATGAAATTATTTTTTAACCAAATATTCCGCCCTTTTTCAAGGTAGTAACTCCTTCACCTATTTTGTAACCATTCTGATAAATTTCTATTTTATAATCTCCTGGTAAATAGCGTCCATCCTGTTTCCAATCAAAAGACACAGGCGTTTTCATTCCTGTTTGATATTGCACCTGCACTTTACTAGTAAATTGTTTGTCGCCTTCGTCACGTGCGCTGAAAGTGCCGCTGCCATTGGCTGGTATGGTAATGAGTTTTCCATCAGGACCAGTTACACATACATATAAATCTTTTTCTCCGCTTGGTGCAATTCTGTTTTCATCAAGTTGAAAAGCAACGCGAAGCATGTCTGCTTTTTTGGCTTTTGTAGTAGTAACTTCTTTGCCGCTTCCTTTCACATCAATCGCAGCAATAGTTATATTAGATGCATGCAATGTTGAGCCAACATCCTGTATGTGTTCTTTTTCCTGCTCTGTTGCTGATAGATTTTGGTTCAACTGACTGTTCTGCGATGTTAATGTATCTCGTTGTACAGTTAATTGCTTATTGTTTGTTGTTAATGTATCGTTCTCTGCTTTTAATTGCGCCATTTGTGTAAACAGATCATTCATCTGTCCTTTATATTTGGCAAGCATAGCCTGTAAGTCAGATATTTTAGCATTTCTATCTGCTAACATATTTTTGAGATCGTTTTTTGTCTTGTCAAGATCTGCTTTTTGTTGAGCGAGTGCGCCGGTAAGTTGTGTATTGCTTCCGGTTAAAGAATCTTCTTTTGCCAATGCATTATTGTATTCTATTTGCACAGCATTTCGCGCAGAATCAACATTGGTATATTGCGTTTGCAACTGATTAATTTGTTCCGTTGATTTGCTTTTATCATAAATGATATAACCCCATGTCCCTAAAAGTGCAACGATTAAGATACCGTATATAAGTTTGCGGTTATCTTTGGGTGGAGGTGTTTGAAGCGGCTGCGGATTGTCTGCAGTAGGATAATTTGTGTAACTCATTTTTTTAAGGTTTATTAAGAAATAAAAATTATACTAAATTAACAAAATGATATGTCTTCAGCCATATTCGATTTATTTTTTTTAGATATTGAAACTGTTCCCGAAGTTCATTCTTATGTATCCTTGACTGAAGAGCGCCAAAAACTTTGGGGAGAGAAAATTTCAAAAACCTTGCCAGAAAATGTATCGCCTGAAGAAGGTTATAACACAAAAGCTGGTATACTTGCTGAATTTGGAAAGATAGTTTGCATTTCAACAGCATTCTTATTTGAGAATGAAAACAAAGAACCTGTTTTAAAAATCAAAAGTATTTGTTGTGATGATGAAAAAACTTTGTTGAAAGAATTTATCGTGCTTACCGATAAGGTGTATGCTCACAATAAAAACTTTGAGTTTGCAGGCCACAATATTCGCGAGTTTGACCTTCCTTATATCTGCCGAAGATTATTGATCAATCACATGCATCTGCCTTCTTACTTAAGTTTTCACGGAGCAAAGCCATGGGAAATAAAGATGACTGATACTTTGCAGCTCTGGAAATTTGGCGATTATAAAAATTTTATCTCGCTTAATTTACTTGCGCACGTGCTTAATGTGCCTACTTCAAAAACAGATATGGATGGAAGCATGGTTCAAGATGTTTATTACAAAGAAAAAGATCTTCCGCGCATTGTAGACTATTGCCAGCGCGATGTTTTGGTAGTTGCCAATATAATTATGCGCTTCAAAAATTTGCCTTTAATAAAAGAAGAAAATATTATTGTGGTGAAATAATCTTCTATCTGATTATTGAATTTAATGCTGCTATTTCTTTTACAATAAAATTTAGCCGAAACTTGTTTATTGTAAAGAAGAATGTTTTTACCCGCCAAAATACTATTGCTCATTATTTTTACTATTGCAGTGTTGCCTTGTTTTTGCCAGGTTTCCAATCTTCGTGAAAAACGAATCGCAACTTCAGGAACAGTAAATCTTGATTCATTAAGCATTGTTCCCAACACTATTTCCATTAAAAATTATGATACTTCTTTTTATACGATTGATTATGTAAATGCAAAGATCAATTGGAAAAAAAAACTTTCTGAAGACAGTGTTAATATTTTTTATCGTGTTTTTTCTTTCAGGTTAAATGCAATTGCAAAACGATATAACTATGACAGTATTCGCGATTTTTTTATTGCCGCAAATAATACTTCTTTCAATAAAAATCAAGGCTCAATTTTTAACTTTGGAAATCTAACATACAATGGCAGTTTCGGTCGTAGCCTGAGTTTCGGCAATACGCAGGATGCAGTTTTCAACTCCCAATTTGATCTGCAATTAAATGGAATGCTCGGTGACAGCATTATGCTTTCTGCGGCAATAACGGATAACAATATTCCTATTCAGCCAGATGGTTCTACAGAACAATTAGATGACTTTGATAAGGTGTTATTGCAATTTAAAAAACGAAATTGGGAAGTTGATTTAGGTGATATTGACCTTCGTCAAAATCAATCTTATTTCCTTAATTTTTATACACGACTTCAGGGAATTTCATATCAGCAAAAATTTCACATTAATACAAATGTTACAAATACAACACTTTTAAGCGGCGCCATTTCAAAAGGAAAATTTGCAGAAAATATTTTGGCAGTGCAGGAAGGAAATCAAGGACCATATCGGTTGCAGGGAAATAACAATGAATTATATTTTATCGTGTTGGCAAATACAGAACGGGTTTATATTGATGGTGTGCAAATGCAGCGCGGCGAAGACCAGGATTATGTTATTGATTATAATAATGCTGAAATAACTTTTACTCCTAAACATTTAATTTCTTCTGATACCCGCGTGCAGGTTGACTTTCAATATGCAGACAGGAATTATCTCAACTCTCTTTTATATGCAACCAACGAAACAGATTTCGGCAAAAAATTTATTCTGAATGTTTCAGCTTACAGTAATGTAGACGCAAAAAATTCTCCAATATCGCAACCATTAACTCCCGATCAAACCCAATTTTTAGCAAATCTTGGAGACAGTGTTCAAAACGCTTTTTATCCTTATGCCTCAATCGATTCTTTTTCGGCAGAAGCAATAATGTATAAAAAAATTGATACTGTTGTTAATGGCACACACGATTCTATTTATGTTTATTCGACTAGCCCTGATAGCGCAAAATATACGCTCCAATTTCAAAATGTTGGATTAAACAAAGGCAATTATATTCCATCTTATTCGCTTGCAAACGGCAGCGTATACCAATGGATAGCGCCGATCAATGGTGTGCCGCAAGGCAGTTATGAAGCAGCAATTTTTTTAGTAACACCGAAAAAGCAGCAAATTGTAAGTCTTGCAGGAACCTATTTTTTAGACAATAAAACAACAATAAAAACGGAGCTTGCTGCAAGTAAATATGATGTAAATACTTTCTCATTATTAGATAAAGGAAATGATATTGGCTATGCGGGAAAATTTAATATTGATAGAAAAAGTGTGTGGCAGATTTCTAACAAAAAAATATTGTTTGATGTAAATGCAGGATATGAATATGAAGATCAAAATTTTCAACCGATTGAAAGAATTCATCCTATAGAATTTTTGCGTGATTGGGGTTTATCATTAACAACGCCGACAAATGTGAAAGAGGAATTACCTTCTTTTAGTTTGTCATTAAATGATGATAAGAACAACAGCTTACAATATCTTTTTACAAGCTATCTTCGCAGTGATGGTTATACAGGTTATCGCAATATAGTTCAATATTCACAAGCCTTTCAGAGCTTTCATACTGCAGATGTTTTTAATCTTACCAATATTTTTCTACCTGGAGATAAAGGATATTATTTTCGACCAACTATTGATTTGAACAAAACTTTTTCTTCATTTCATAACTATACTGTCGGCGTTGATTATGCAATAGAGCACAACGAAATACGTAATATAATTGCAGACACAGTTTCGCCATTAAGCTTTGCGTTTGAAACTTTTACTGCTTACATAAAATCAAACCAGGCCAATCCAAATCATTGGTCATTCAATTATTATACACGCAGCGATCAATTGCCTGGGGGTAAAAATTTAGTACAGGTTGATCATAGCAATAATTATAATTTTCAAACTGAAATTTTAAAAAATCCGCACCAGCAATTCAGGTTAAATCTTACATACCGGCAATTTTTTGTAAGCGATACTTCTCTCACACTTCAGCAACCCGATAATAGTTTGCTTGCGCGCGCAGAATATGTTACAAATGTTATGAATGGTTTTATTGTTGGCAATTCTTTGTACGAGATTGGAGCGGGACAACAGCAAAAACAAAGCTATACGTATGTGCAGGTTCCTGCAGGTCAGGGACAATATACATGGATCGATTATAATAAAGATGGCATTGCGCAACTTAATGAATTTGTGCTTGCACTTTTTCCTGATCAGGCAACGTATGTTCGCATTTTTACGCCAACCAATGAATATATAAAAGCACAATACAATCAATTTAATTACAGCATTGTTCTTAATCCCAAAGCTATAAGCACATCCATAAAAAATAAAAAGCTGCGCAATTTTATCACGCGGTTTATGCTGCAGTCATCTTTGCAAACAGGCAAAAAAGTACAGGATCAAAATGCTCCGTTGTTCAATCCTTTCAAAGGAAAAATTCAGGACACTTCGTTGATTGATCTCAATTATAAAACCAGTAATACAATTTCTTTTAATCGCTCAAGCAGCAGTTGGGGCGCTGATTTGAGCAATGTTGGCAACTTTGATAAATCATTACTTACGTATGGGTTGCAAACACAGGAATCAAATCTTTGGACGATGAATGTGCGCCTAAATTTCAAGCGCACTTATACTTTGCAACTACAGCAACAACTTGGTTCACTCGATCTTTTTACGCCATCTTTCGGCAACCAGAATTATGCGCTGAAAACATATCTTGCCAATCCGCAGCTTACCTATTTACCAAGCACAAAATTTCGCATGATAACAGGTTATGAATTTTTAAGAAAAAGTAATGCAGTGGAATATGGCGGCGAAACCGCATTGAATAATTCGTTTAATATCGAAGCAGATTACAATGCAGTGCAAAACACGAGCATCACTGCAAAGCTCACTTTCAGCAATATTAATTTTAATGGCGCGCCAAACACAACAGTGAGTTACGTGATGCTGGATGGCTTGCTTCCCGGCAAAAATTATATTATCAATATCAATCTCACAAAGCGCTTGCTCAACAATCTCGAATTAACTTTTGAATACGAAGGAAGAAAATCTGCAACCAGCCAAATGGTAAACATCGGCAGAGCAAGTTTGAGAGCGTTGTTGTAAATTTTGTTTACAGCATATCACTCGTTATATTTCTTTGGTGAATTTTTATGAGCCAAACTTAGGAACATCAATGAAACGGCATTGGCGTTGGCACCATTCAAATATTGTAATTCTATTGAGCAAAAAATTATTTCAATTCCAGCAAGCAAAATTCATAAGGTTGCAAAATCAAGTACTCATCATCTCTTCCAACAGCATATTTTTTTTCATTCCAGTGATTATATAATTCAGTTCCTTTCGGAATGAATTCTTTGAAGACATACCAGGTTAAGAATGCTTCTTCATTAGCAAAGTTGAAAACACAAAACAACTTCTTTCCCAAATGTTCGCGCATGAATGCTGCAACATGAATGTTGTGCAATGCAAGCCAGGTAAGGTTTTTAAGGTCTTCAACACAGCCAATTTGCTTTCTTATCTCAATTAATTCCCTGGTAGATAAAAATATTTTTTGCTCAATTGTTTCATCAATTTTAATGCGATTATTTTTCTCCCAATCAATAATTGGTCTGTGCATCCATCTGTTATCATAACTTTTACCTGCATCATTTAAGTAAGAATAATCATTTGTATAACCAAGTTCATCACCATAAAAAATCATCGGCACACCACCAATAAAAAAGCTCATCGCCTGCATCAATAGTATTTTTCTGATTGAAAGTTCAATCTCATTTCCATCATTATTATTAATTGCTTTCTCCAGTCCGCACAAAGAAGCAAGCGATCCACTGATTCGCGCATCCTGCGTCTTCGGATTCACTGAAAATAATGCACCACTTGCAGGAGAACCGTTTTCGCCGGAATAATATTCTTTCAAAAATTTCCTGTGTTCATAAGCATTATAGCCTGCTGCTATTATTGCACTATCATCATAACCCAAGCCAATATCATCATGGCATCTTGTATAAGTTATCCATGAAGTGCCGTAAGGTTTTTGCATTATTTCATGTTGCGTAGCAAGCATCACTTTTGTATCGCCCGTTGCAAGTGCATCCCATTGCAAAGCCATTTGCGTGGCATTATAAGCAAGGTCACATTCTTTGCCTGCATATACTCCATCGCCAAAATATTTCATGATTTCTTTTGGCGATACAATCGCTTCGCCAAGCAAAGCCATGCCCGGTGCGGCTACCTGTACACATTGTTTTATCAGGCGAAGAATTGTATGCGCCTGCGGCAAATTTTGGCATGTTGTTCCGAGCTGTTTCCAGATAAATGCAGGTGCATCAATACGCAAAATATCAATACCAAGATTTGCGTAAAACAGAATGATACCAAGCATTTCAACAAGAACTTGTGGGTTTGTGTAATTCAAATCCCATTGATAATTATGAAATACTGTCATCACCCATTTATCTAATTCAGGCACATAAGTAAAATTTCCCGGCGCAGCTTCGGGAAAAATTTCAGGCATAGTTTTTTCAAACTCATCAGGCAATTTTCTATCATCAAAAAAATAGAAATAATCCTGGTATTTTTTATTTCCTGATTTTGCTTTCTCAGCCCATTCATGTCTTTGCGAAGTATGATTTAAAACAATATCAATCATCAAATACATTTCTTCTCCCTGCATTTTTACTTGCAAATTTTTTAAATCATCAAGTGTTCCGAAACGTTTATCAATCTTGCGGAAATCAGATACAGCATAGCCTCCATCGCTTTCTCCATTTGGACTTTCAAACACAGGCATCAAATGCAAAAGATTTACACCAAGCGTTTTGAAGTAATCAATTTTTGTTTCAAGACCATTGATGCTTTCACAAAAACGATCAACATATAAACTCATTCCTGCCAATTCATTACTCAAAAACCAACCATCTTTTTTTACTTTGACTTCATCTTTTTCTATGAAACTTTCATTCCTGTTTTTATATGAAGTGATAATTGTCAGCAACAAATTTTCAAATGAATTATTCGCATCAGGATGAAATTGATAAAGCTCTTTATATAAATTTTCGATAGCGCTTGCATTCGCTATAAGCCTTGTATGGAAAGCATTAGCGCTGCCTTCAATATCAATATTATTTTTTTGCAGCAATGCATTAATATAAGTATGAAGTTTATATTCGTACACAGGAAATTTATTAAAAATCGGTTACTATATTGTTGAAATTTTAATCAAAAATTGAATTGCTCAAATGCTTGAAAGCTTCCATCGCGCCCATGTATTCACATGTTCTCGCGCCTGCTTTATTTGCATTGGAAATCACGTGCCGCCAATCATCCAAACCCATTGCATCGATCTCTTTTAAATTTTTATTACTGAGCTGATACATCACCGCACCAACAAATGCATCACCTGCACCTGTTGTATCAACAGGTTTTACGGGAATGCTGAAAACCTTTGTTGTATTGCCCTTGAAGCCAAGCAATGTTCCGTCTTTGCCAAGCGTTATCGTGAAAACTGCAGTTGTTTTTTGCAATAAAATTTCCACAGCATTAGCCAGCGTTGTTGAGCCTGTTATGAGCATTGCTTCTTCATCACTTACTTTAAAAAAGTGACACACGTTTAAAAAGTTCCAACTTTGATCAATGAATGTTTGCGAATTATTTTGAAATAATAGATGACGATAATTCGGATCGAAGCTGATAAAAATATTCTTCTGCAATACACGCCGCAAAAGACTTTGATAAGCTTCCTGCAAAGGTCCGGGCAAAAATGCAGTTGCTGATCCAAAATGAATAATAGAAAATTCATCCAAATCAATTTCGTCAATTTCTGCAACTGTTAATTGTCCGTCAGCGCCGCGGTTGAAAACAAAATCTCTTTCACCATCTTCCATCAAAGAAACAAATGCGAATGTGGTAAAGTAATTTTCATCCTGCAGCATCCATTTTGTATTTACTCCAAACGATTGCATCATTTCAATCAATTGCTTTCCGAAAGGATCGTTGCCAACTTTTGCAGCAAGCGCCACATTGCCGCCAAGCGCCGCAATAGCCGCAGCCACATTGGTTGGCGCGCCGCCGGTCTTTTTCAAAAAGTTATTTCCTTCACTCAAATATTTGCCTTTGTCTGTACAGATCATATCAATTAATGCTTCACCAACGCAAAGAATCTTGCCATTACCTTTTGAAGAAGAGGTTATAACAGGGTTATTTTCATTCAGCATATTCAATCTTTGAGTTTTTATTTTTATGAACCAATCGTTCTTGCTACTATAAAGCTGTCGTTGCGTCGCACTCTTGTACGTTCTTCAGTCTACTGAGCTTAATGTCCTCCACTAACAGGCATCACAACATTTTCATCATTTACTTTTACAGTCTTGATAAGCATCGTAGCAAACGATGCAATCAACAATAATGCGCTTGCAAACCAAATTGCATTCGCAGGATCTTCACCTAGAAAATGTGTGTAGATAAATCCAAACGTCAGTGTTTGCAATATCATTGGCACTACAATCATCATATTGATGATGCCCATGTACACGCCATATCTTTCTTTCGGAATGCTTCCCACAACCATGATATAAGGCACGCCCATCATGCTTGCCCATGCAATACCAAAACCGATCATCGGCGCAAATAAAAAATATTTATCGTGAATAGTTGGTAAAATAAATAAGGAGATTGAAGCAAGTGTAAGACAAATGACATGCGTATATTTTGCACTTAATTTTTTTGTAAGCCATACCAAAGCAAACGCTGAACAAAACGTAACAATGTTATAAAATCCATTTACCAAACCCGTCCATCCAACAGCTTGTTCATACAAAGCTCTATTGCTTTCAGGTGTTGTATGCCAAACTGATTTTGCAATATTCAAAGCGATAAATTGCCAGTAAACAAACATCGCATACCATTGAAACAAATACACCAAAGCCAGTTGCCACAAGGTTTTCGGCATATCGCTGATGGCAGAAAATATTTCCTTCATTGGTTCAAAAATTCCTTTTTTTCTTGATTTCAATTCATACAATTCTTCATCTGTTGGCGGAATCTCGGGCGTTTTATAAACTGACCATGCAACAGAAGCAATCGAACAAAATGAGCCAACAAAAAATGAACCGTACACCCAATATGGAATGCCCGATTGACCATCACTTGCTTTTGCTTCACCAGTTATAATTTTTTGAAATAAGAACAAAGAAATATTTGCAAGTGTAATTCCGAATCCTGTAAAAAAACTTTGCGTTAAGAAACCCATTGCTCTTTGTTTTGCAGGAAGTTTGTCTGCAATGAAAGCGCGGTATGGCTCCATTGCTGTGTTGTTTGAGGCATCTAAAATCCATAACAATCCTCCCGCCATCCAAAGCGAACTGCTGAAAGGAAATGAAAATAAACAAAGGCTGCAACAAATGGCACCAATCAAAAAAAATGGTTTTCTTCTACCAAATTTTGGATGCCATGTTTTATCACTCAATGCACCAATCAGTGGCTGGATAAGCAAGCCTGTCATGGGTCCTGCGAGATTTAAGATTGGTAGTGTTTCCGGTTTAGCGTGTAAAAAAGTATATAAAGGATTGATGGCTGTTTGCTGTAATCCAAAACTATATTGAATGCCGAAGAAGCCAACATTCATGTTGATGATTTGCCAAAAACTCATTCGTTGTTTCGGGATAGGCATAAGCAATTTTGAAGCATCAAATTAAAGTATAAAAAGTATTACGCAATAAAAATGTAAACATTGTAAACTGTTTGTTGCAATAACTTTACACAACATGATTTCTTTTTTTAAAAAGCGAAAACTCGCAGTTATAATTTTAGTGTATTGGTTTTTACTGTTGTATATTATTGCTGCATTGGTTTGGTGGTTCATTGCCCTTGAAATTCAAAATGAGCAAATGTTTTTTTATCGCTCTTCTGAATTAAAAAATGAAGCTCCGTTTTACCAGCAAAAAATAAAGGAATTATATAAAGAAAAGCGACTAAAATCAGAGCAATATATTGGCGAAGGATCAACTTTTTTGTTATTGATTTTAATCGGTGCTGTATTTGTTTATCGTGCTACGAAAAAGCAAATCAATTTATCGCGCCAGCAAAATAATTTCATGACAGCCGTAACGCATGAATTGAAAACGCCTCTTGCCATTGCGCAGCTAAATTTAGAGACTCTGCAAAAAAGAAAACTCGATGAAATGCAGCAGCAGCAATTGATTGCGAGTACTTTGAAAGAAACAAAGCGGCTGGATCTATTAACCAATAATATTCTTATTTCCTCAAGATTTGAAGCTGGTTCTTATGTTGAAAAGAAGCAGGAAATTAATTTTAGTGAAATAATAAAGGCATGCCTAAAAAATTTTGCTGATAGTTTTTCACCCAGAGAAATTCACCAAAATATTGAGAACAATATTTTTGTTGAAGGGGAAAATTTATTGCTGCAAATGTTGGTGAATAATGTGATTGATAACGCTATTAAATATTCACCTAAAGCTTCTTTGATAAAAGTTGAATTACATCAAAGTAACGGCAGTGCAATTTTTAAAATAATTGATGAGGGAAAAGGAATTGCTGAGGCCGAAAAAAAATTAATTTTCGAAAAATTTTATCGTAGTGGTAGCGAAGAAACGCGCACTGCAAAAGGCACCGGACTTGGATTATATCTTTGTAAAAAAATTGCTGCTGAGCATAAAGGAAAGATTTTTGTATCAGACAATAAACCTCGTGGAAGTATTTTTACTTTTCTTATCAAGTCGAAATAATAAATGGCAAAGGAAAATATTTTACTCGTTGAAGATGAAGAAAGCCTTCATGAAACTTTGAAATTAAATCTTGAAATAGAAGGCTATTCAGTTGTTTCTGCATTCACCGGCACCGAAGCTTTGAAAGCTGTACAAAATGAATTTTTTCATTTAATAATAATGGATATAATGTTGCCGGAGATAGATGGAATAAGCGTTACAGAGAGTATTCGAGTTCAACATAACGAGGTTCCGATATTAATATTAAGCGCAAAAAATGCGAGTTCAGATCGTGTGATGGGTTTAAAAAAAGGAGCCGATGATTATCTTACAAAGCCATTTGATCTGGAAGAATTATTGCTTCGTGTAAACAAATTAATTAAAAAAAGCAAGCAGCTATCAGAAAAGAAAACTGTTGGTGATGTGTATGTTTTTGGTAAAAATAAAGTTGATTTTAAAGCTCAGGAAGCAACAATTTCTAATGATAAAAAAATTAATCTTAGCAGAAAAGAAGCTATGCTTTTGAAGCTGCTTATCGAAAACAAAAATGATGTTGTTCCCCGGGAAAAAATTTTACAAATCGTTTGGGGTTATAATGTTTATCCGAATACAAGAACGATAGATAATTTCATTTTGAATTTCAGAAAATATTTTGAAGAAGATGCACGCGATCCAAAATATTTTCATTCAGTTCGCAGTGTAGGGTATAAGTTTTCAAATTAGATCTCTAACTTCTTTATTAATATTTCGAGCCGAGCCTGCAACAAAACTTTTTCTTCTTCAGAAACATTTGGCGTATATAAAGAGTAGTTGCAAATCTTATAAATATTTTCTGCATCAGCAATTACTGCTTCATTATCTGTATACTTTGGAAGCACTGAAATAAGCGTGGAGATTGAGTTTGAAGCGGAATCTGTTTTTTGTTGCAGAGCAAGCTGTAAAATATTTTTAGCCTGCAAAAAGAATCTTCTGTTATCATTATCATTTTGTAGTTTTTCAAGTTCACGGTCAAAATTAATTTTCATTTTAAAAGCCGGCTGTTGAAAAGTTTCCTTTGGTGCTGCTGATTTAATATCATTTTTTACTGTAGCAGTAATAGAATATTTCTTTTTGTTGGTTAAAAAAATAAAAAAACTCGCTGCTAATAAAGCAACTGTTCCAATGATCCAAAAATAGTAATCGCCTGAAGCGCCTTCTGTTATTGAGTTTTGGAGATTTTCTTTGGGAATGGCATGTGTTACTACTATAGAAACAGGTTGTGTATATACAGTTTTAAAAGTTTGTGTTTCAGGATTAAAGAAAGTAAAACTGATAGCAGGAATCGTATCAACACCTTCATGCGTAATTATAAAAGGAATTTGGAAAGTTATATCTCCACTTTCAGGAAAAGTATTTTTATTAACATGCTGATTGTCGCTGCCTTCAAAATTTTGCATGTTTTTACTCCATTTTATAATTGGTTGATAGATGTTGGAAAAATTTCCCTGTCCTTCAATTTTTATTTTTAAAATATTATTTTCTCCTGCCGAGATCCTTGTGCTGTCTACGTTTGCGGTAATATTAAAATCTCCAACTACTCCTGAAAAATTTTCAGGTTTATTTTTTTCAGGCAATCCTTTCACTAAAATACTTAAAGGATTACTGGGTAATGTTGCCGAATAACTTTGCATTTGATAGGGATTATCAGGCAAAGAAAAACTTACATTATTATCAACGGTTGCAGTATCTAATTTTAATTCACCTTCCTGCAGAGGAATTAATTGCACTTTTCTGATCGTAAAAACTTTATATGTTTTTCCGTTAATAGTTTGCATCGTGGCCTGTTCATTCGGATCAGTCATTTCAATAACGCTGCAACCACTAAAAGTCGGTTGGCGGTTTACTTTAGCCTCGTTTTCCAGTGCAGAAAAAAGTTGATAAGTGACAAGTATCGGCTCTCCAACAAAGCATGTGGTTTTATTAGCAGATACTTTTACGAAAATATTTTTTCTTATTTTTTCATCTGGTTTTTCTCCGGGTTTTAAAATGTTGTTTTGTGCCAATGCATCCAGATCTTCTTCATTAAAAATTGGCGGCAGTTGCAGCATATTGTTTTGCTGTGGCTGCGTAACTGCGAGGTGTTGTTTATCGCTCACCTGCACAACTGCATCAGCGCAGGATAATTTTTTCCCGTCAGCAATAATATTTGCGCCGGGCACATTTGCGATACCTATTTTTTTGGGAGAAAGAATATAAATATAACTGATGCTGCTGCTAGTTTGACCGTTTACAGAAATGGATTGCTGTGAATATTCAGGACCACTAATTACATTCCAATCACCAAAATCTTTTGGCTTAAAATCCTCAACATTTGCAGCATTGCTAATTTCATACTCAGCCTGAAGCTGGTCTGCTCTTCCGATTTGTTTAGTAGAAAGTTTTAATGTAAATGCAAGCTGGGCTTGACATACAGAAGCAAAAAATAATGTAAGCAGTAAAATTATTTTTCCAAGCATTCTCATAATTAGATCAATACAAAGATAGAATGGATATAGTTTTTATTGATTTTAAAATCGGTTAACAACTGGTTAAAGCCAAAGAATTTTTGATTGTAAAAGAATTGTAAGCTTTTGGTTCACTGATGTAATTAGATGTTTATACATTAAATTTGCAATCCATGATTCAGGCATCAGAAATTTTAAAATCAACTTTTAAAAAAGATATTGAACAAAACCTGGAATTGCTCTATCAAAAAGAACAAAATATTCCGGGCTCTATACAATATAATATCCGGCGTTATTTTGCTCAGGAAATTTTTCCTGTTGATGATACCGGAATGATCGTTTATCATTTCAATGGGAAAAATCAAAAAAATAATTTTTTAGAACTTCGTTTTTGTACAACAGGAAATCGTTATTGCGAAGAAAAAAGTTGTGCGCACTGCAATCAAAAGCCAACTGAAGCATGTTCAGGTAAAAATGAAACTGTTGATGTTTTTACTTTTCATTTCACTTCAACTTTTTTACACCAGTTTGTCCATAATGTAAAATTGAGCACCAGAAAAGATGAAGTGCTTGCCTTCAAACATCCAAATTCTTTTACAAAGATATTTCCGCTTTGCGGGCGCAAACGCAATGTGCTTGATGCTTTGCTTAATCATAGTTATTCAGGCGCGCTTGAAAATATTTTCATAAATGCAAAAGTTCATGAGTTGCTTTTGTATAGCCTTGAATGTTTGATAGAAGAAAAAGAAACCGGTTTTGCCTGCAAGTTTTTGGCCGATGATTTTGGGAAAGAACGCATTTACCAGGCACGTGAAATTTTGTTGCAAAGAATTGGTGAGCCAATAACAATTAAGGAATTAAGCCGCAAAGTTGCTATCAATGAATGTTATTTAAAGAAAGGTTTTAAGGAAGTTTTCGGTACAACCATATTTGATTTTTATCAGCAGCAGCGTATGGAGCATGCAAAATATTTACTGTACGAAAAAAGCCTCTCTGTTACTGATGTTTCTGCATTACTCGGATATTCTTCCATCTCACATTTTTCCGCAGCGTTTAAAAAACATACTGGCTTGAAACCTTGTGAATTATTACGATAATTTTTTGCAGTAGGCTTTCAAAAAAAAATTAATGCACATAATATTGTCCTAAAGGAGATTTGTATAAAACATTTTCGTGATAATGCTCAAAAGTTTTGAGCTCATCGCTATGAGCTGTTGTCCATGTATCAAAATTTGCAGTGCTGGCCACCGCGCCGAAAACCCATTGATTGTAAGCATCAAACATGCCTTTTTGCAGCAATATTTTTTGGTAATCAAATAAATGAAAAGGGAATTGCGCAGCATAATTTTCATCCCACATTAATATAAATCTTGTTCGCAATTCAGTTAATGTTTCAGGGCTGATTCCAAGAGAAGTAATGCCTTTATTTTTTTCAAAAATTGTTGCAAGAGCTTTCTCAAACGGAGATCCTTTTTGAAGCACAAGCGGTAAATAAGCCGGCGTATATATTTTTTTATAGTTGGTAAATAAAATATCTTTTATCTCTATTGTGCGCTTGGTAAGGCTTTCAATATTAATAAATATTTCGCCATAAAGTATTGCCCATAAATAGTTTTGATGTGCATCGTAAAAAATTGCCGCATCATAATAATTACTGCTATAATTCGGATCAATCTGAATCCCATTTTCCCATTCTTTTATGGCAGCTCCTTCCTGCTTTTCATCATCAAGCATTTCGCCGTATTGATTATATAATACGCCGCTTGAAGGAAATCTTTTAATGCCTGTTTTATACATTTTATCAGCTTCTTTATATTCTGCTATTGCCTGGTAAGCAAGCCCAAGAACCTGGTAAGATTGCACATCAGCATCAGGTCGCAACGTAATGGCAACGCCGGTTTTTATTGCATTTGCATAATCTTTTTGAAGATAATAAACAAACGATTGATCCTTTAAAAGACTAAGATCATTGGGTTGTTTTTGAAGAGCATTATTCAATACCAATAAAGCATTGTCATAGTCTCCGGTACGCATAAAATTTTTTGCTGTTTCATGCATAGTATTCACATCTTGCTGCGCATTTGCAACTATGCAAAAAATAAAAAAGGCAATGAATAAATATATTTTTTTCATAAATAAAAATTAGTCATCTAATAAATGAGTTAACAACCCATCACGAAGTTTTGGCTCAAACCAGGTGCTCTTTGGAGGCATTAACTTTCCGCTGTCTGCAATAGCAAATAGTTGATGAATGCTAACAGGGTGTAAACTGAATGCAACCTGCATTTCTCCAGAGTTTACGCGGGTTTCAAGTTCACGCAAACCTCTTATTCCTCCAATAAAATCAATGCGCTTATCGGTTCGTTGATCATTGATTCCAAGTATCAGCCGCAAGATATTATTTTGTAAAATGGTAACATCAAGCTCGCCAATTGCATCTTCTGAAAATGTTTCTTCCCGTGCGATTAATTGGTACCATTCTTTATCCAAATACATTCCAAATTCATGCAAAGTTTTTGGATGAAATGCGTCAGCGCCAATTTTTTTTACAATAAACGAATCTTTAATTCTTTTCAAAAAATCTTCTTTGCTTAATCCATTCAAATCTTTTACAACACGGTTATAATCCATGATATGCAATTGAGAAGCAGGAAATAATGTGGTAAGAAAATAGGTTGAATTTTCAGTTGCTTTTTTTTCTAATGCGTGCTGCACTTTTGCTGCCGAAGCAGCTCTGTGATGCCCGTCTGCTATATAAGTAAACGGAACTTCAGTGAAAAATAATTCGGTGAATTTTTTTATGTCTTCATTGTCGCTCACTATCCAAACTGTATGCTCAACATTATCATCAGCAATAAATTTATACACTGCACTTTTTGATGGAATATATTTTTCAATAAGCATGTCAATCGCAGCAACATTTCGGTATGCAAGAAAAACATTTCCTGTTTGCGCACCTGTTGTTTTAATGTGATTGATTCTGTCAAGCTCTTTGTCAGGACGAGTTAATTCATGTTTTTTTATGATGTTGTTTTCATAATCATTAATACTGCTAACACACACTAAACCTGTTTGGCTGTTGCCATTCATCGTTAAGCGATAAATGTAATAGCAATCTTTATTTTCTCTGAAAAGAATGTCTCTTTTAATAAATGCTGCAAGATTTTCTTTCGCGCGCTCATAAACTTCCTGTGAATGAACATTAATATTTTCGGGCAGATCAATTTCACTTTTTGTGATGTGTAAAAATGAAGCAGGATTTCCCTGCGCTTCTATCTTTGCTTCTTTGCTGGTAAGCACATCATACGGTTTGCTTGCAACTTGCTTTGCAAATTGTGCTTGCGGTCTCAATGCTTTAAAAGGTTTTATTATTGCCATTCTATTTCCAAAATATTTTTATAAAAATTTATCCGTTTTTTGTGCAAAAGTCTTCATCAAATTACATAAAGCTTCTACACTTGACAGCGGCAAAGCATTGTACATGCTCACTCTTAAGCCACCAACACTTCTGTGACCTTTAATACCAACCATTCCATTTTCTTTGCATTCATCTACAAATTTTTGTTCCAAATTTTTATCTTCAATTTTAAAAGTGGCATTCATCAGGCTTCTGTTTTCTTTTGCAACGATTGGTTCAAAAACAGGAAGAGAGTCTAATGTATTGTAAAATAAATTTGCTCTTTGCTTTGCTCTTTTTCCCATTTCATTTAAGCCACCTTCTTTTTTTATCCAGCGAAGCGTAAGCATTGCAACATACACAGCAAAAACAGGTGGAGTATTTAAGAGTGAACCAGCATCAATATGATTTTGATAATTTAAAATAGTTGGGATCTGCCGCTTTACTTTTCCTAAAATATCTTTTTTTATAACCACCAAATTCACGCCTGCAGCCCCCATATTTTTTTGCGCTCCGGCATAAATTAAAGCGAACTTTTTATACTCAAGCGGACCACTGAAAATATCGCTGCTCATGTCTGCAACAAGCGGAACTTTTGTATCAGGAATATGATGCCATTGCGTACCTTCTACCGTATTATTTGTGGTGTAATGAAGATAAACCGCGTCTTCAGGAATATAAAAATGCTCTGAAATATAAGAATGATTTTTATCTTTTGATGAAGATACAACATCAACATTTCCAAAAAGTTTTGCTTCTTTTATTGCCTTGCCACCCCAGATGCCATTATCGCAATAAGCCGCAGTGTCATTGGCATCCAGCAGATTCATTGGCACCTGCATAAATTGTGTTGTTGCACCGCCGTGTAAAAAAAGAACAGCATGATTATCTGATAAATCCATCAATTCTTTCACTAATGAAATTGCTTCATCAAGCACATTTTGAAACCATGAAGTGCGATGCCCGATCTCTAAAACAGACAATCCGGTATTGTTGAAATTGTGTATCGCTTCCTCTGCCTGCTGCAAAACTTCATCAGGGAGTACTGCTGGGCCGGAATTAAAATTGTGCATTTTCATTGCCGCTCATTAAGCCTGCAAAGTAATATGTTTTTGTGTGATTGAATTTGTTAAACACACATTCCAAAGATGTTGTGAAATATATTGAAGCAAAGAAGGATTTATCTTAAAATAATAAAATCTTTACAGGCAACTTCTTCAATTTCATTCCAAACTACTTCTGAAACTTTTGCATTTCGCGGACCTTTTTTGCACCATTCTATAAATTCTTTTAAATTATTTTCATTACCATTTACCAAAGCTTCTACGTTTCCTTCATCCGTATTTTTTACCCAACCTTTTAAACCAAGTTTGTCTGCAATTTCTTTTGCAGTTGCGCGATAAAAAACACCTTGCACAAGCCCTTTAATAATTAAATGCACTGTCATGCGAAAAACTTTTTTATTAAAACTAAAAAATACATCTGAACTTTAAAGCCTTGTATATATTTTGTGAGAATCAAAAACTATGCTTAGCCCAAACTTTCATCCTTTTCCGGAATTATCAACCGAACGATTAATATTACGAGAGATAACAAAGAAGGATGTAAATGAAATATTTGCGCTGCGCTCTGATAAAGAATTGATGCGTTACATCAGCCGTCCGCTTGCTCTCTCTACAGAAGATGCGCTTAAATGGATGCAGCTTATTTTTGATTTATTAGAAACGAATGACGGCATTAACTGGGGCATTTCGCTTAAAGAAAACCCGCTTTTAATAGGTACAATTTCATTATGGAGGATTGATAAACCCAATTACCGCGCAGAAATTGGCTACATGCTGCAGACTCTTTATCAGCAAAAAGGAATAGTTAGTGAAGCAATTGCTGCAGTAATTGAATATGGATTCGCAACAATGAAACTCCACTCTATAGAGGCAAAGGCAAGCCCTGAAAATGCAGCTTCTTTAAGGGTTTTAGATAAAGCAGGATTTGTAAGAGAAGCATATTTTAAAGAAGACTATTATTTTAATGGCGAGTTTTTAGACACGGTCGTTTATTCATTGCTTGCGCCAAAAATATAAAAATATGGCTGTGCGAAAAGTTATTTTGTTTTTATTCTTATGCATTGTTTTCAGTTCATTGTGTGCGCAATTAACTTACAATGAGTTGATGGTGCAATATGATTCTGCATGGCAATTTAAAAATCTTAAACTAATACCTATAAGATTCAAAAATGGCGGAGGAGAAAATCTTCCGGAATTCAATTTAAAAAATACTATTTCTTTTCAGCAGGCATTTAATTCCGGTAAAATAAAAGTGCGTGAAATTGAAGCGCCGCAAGGTTCTGATATCGGTGTTTTACAAATCAAAAATTTAACTAAAAAAAATATTCTCGTTCACAGCGGTGATATTATTGCCGGAGGGAAACAAAACAGAACATCGGCTGAAAGCATTATCATTCCTGCAACTGAAGGTGAAAATTATCTCCAGGTTTTTTGTGTGGAAAAGCAACGGTGGGATGATAAAAGCAAAACATTTACTTATGGTGGAATGGCAGACGCAGACTTGAGAAAAATAATTGATGTAGATCAGAAACAAAATAAAGTTTGGAAAGAAATCGACGATCAGTTCAAAGAAAAAAATATTCAATCAACCACATGGAATTATATAAGCCTGTATAAAGATTCAGCAAATGCAGACAGTGCTTATCTCCATTATTTCATCAAAAAAATGAAAGAGAGCGATAGCAGTTTTGCAGGTTTTGTAGCAGTTTCAGGCACGCGTATTATTAATTGCGAATTGTTTGGTAATGTACAATTAACGCTGATCAATTATGAAAGTTTGGTGCGAAGTTATATTCATAGTATTGTTCAAAGCACAGAAGACGTATCAGTTTCGAATGATGAAGTGAAAAATTTTCTAAATAATTTTTTGGAGAATAATACACAACAACAGGAATATGCAATCCTGCACGGGCGAATTTATAAGCAGGGAAATGAGATCATTCATTTAGTAGTTTATGGTGAATAACTGCGATTTGAATTCGTAAATCTTTCTTTTTAAATAAGACTTTCTCAAAAAATATTTTCTAAATAAGATTGTTCATTTATATTTGGTCTCAAATTAGTCCACTAAATGCGTCTAATATTTATACCTTCCCTTCGTTGTTGTGCATGTAACATAGTCATGCGACGCTATTCTTGTTGATTCTCCATTTTTAATTTTAGCTTATTTTAAAAAGTAAACGTAATTCTCCTTAATCTACAAAATTTGTAGACTAAATTAAACCAAATGAATTTTCGAAAAAAAAGTAAAGTATATATTATAGGTGCAGGTCCGGGCGATCCAAATTTATTGACCATAAAAGCTGCTGATATTTTACGTAAAGCAGATGTTGTTATAACAGACAGACTGGTGAGTAAAGAAATTTTGGATGCTTATGTAAATAAAGATGCATTGATCATTCCAGTTGGAAAACAAAGCGGTTCATCAGCATCAACTTCGCAAAAAGAGATCAACCGGTTGCTTGTAAAAATGGCTGAACGGTTTGATTGTGTTGTAAGATTAAAAGGCGGCGATGTTTCTATCTTCTCAAACATTTTCGATGAGTTGCAAACATTAAATCAAGCACATATTTCTTATGAAATTATTCCGGGTATATCTGCAATTTCGGGTGCTGCTGCATACACAGGCATTCCGTTGACAGCAAGAAATTTTTCAACAGGCGTTCGCATTCTTACCTATTATGAAAGCAAAGCAATTGATGAAAGTTTGTGGAAAGAATTGGCAACATTCAAAGAGACACTCGTGTTTTATATGTCTGCAAATATTTTGTATGAAGCTGTAGATAAATTATTGAAAAATGATGCTGATGAAAATATTCCATTTGTTGTAGTTGAACAGGCTACAACGCACAGCCAGCATGTGTTTGGGTTCACGTTGCAAAGTTTTATTCTTCAGCATTCAGCTTTGAACTTCAGAAGTCCGTCAATAATAATCATGGGAAAGGTTGCAGCGTTATATGATGGATTTTCATGGCTGCCAAACAATAGTAAACGCAATTCCTTTTTTGAAGAATTGAAAGAAAAAAATACAACCAATTTTGAAAACCATTATCAAATTAATGAACATGTTAACTGATTTGAAATTGAAAATATTTCGTGAGCTTATTGCGGATGCAAGTAATGAAGAATTGATTTGGATCAATGGATATTTGAATGGATTAATGAGTTCGCAGGAAGATAAAAATTCATCAATCATCAACCATCAACTATCAACTTCTTACAGCATTGTTTATGGAACCGAAAGCGGCAATTCAAAAAAAGTTGCAATAGATTTCAGCAGCGTTTTGAAGAAGCAAGGTTTACAGGTTAAAATGAAAAGCCTTGATCAATACCGTTTGAATGATCTTTCTAAAGAAGAAAATTTATTGATCGTGATGAGTACGCAGGGTGATGGTGAACCACCTGCTGCTGCGAAAAATTTCTTTGACCATTTGCATGAAAATGAACTGGCTTTATCCAATTTAAAATACGGCGTACTTGCTCTTGGAGATTCTAGTTATCCGCAGTTTTGCAAAGCAGGTGAAGACATTGATCTTCGATTGAATAATCTTGGTGCGCAAAGAATTCTTTCTTTAAAAAAATGTGATGTTGACTTTGAAGAAGACGCGAAAGAATGGATTGATGAATTGATCAATACTTCTTTGGAAAGCGTTCCAGCAAAGAGTTCTATACAAATTGTTTCTAAAAAGAAAACGTCAAAAAAAGTTTATACAGGAACTGTTGTCACGAGTATAAATTTGAATGATATAGGCTCAAATAAAGAAACATATCACATAGAAATTGCTGTAGATGATGAAATAGTTTATGAGCCCGGAGATTCAATCGGAATTGTTGCGAAGAATAATGAAGTAATTGTGGAACGAATTTTAGACCTGCTTGGTTTAGAAAGAAATGAAAAAATTAATTTTAAAGAAGCAATTTTTGAGGCGTACGATCTTTTTAAATATAAGCTCAACATAAAATTTTTGCCTGAAAGAATTGTGCAGGCTTACGGAAGATTGATAGGCAAAGAAATTCCTGCAATAAGAATGGATCTGCTTGATTTGCTGCGCATTTATCCCTGCGATAAACATTGCAATGTGCAGCAATATATCAGCGTGCTTGAGCCAATTATGCCAAGGCTTTATTCGATCTCTTCTTCACCATTAATGCATGGCTCAAATGAAGTACACATAGCGGTTTCAAGAGATTGCTTTATTGTTGATGAAAACAAAAGATATGGTTTGTGTTCTGATTTTTTAAGTGATTTGATTGTAAATGATGAGATAGAATTTTATGTTCATAAAAATCATGCATTCAAATTGCCGGAAGAAAATGAGGATGTAATTATGATTGGACCGGGAACGGGTATTGCGCCGTTTCGTTCTTTTTTGTTTGAACGCGATGCACAAAATGCTTCGGGAAAAAATTGGTTGTTCTTTGGCGGCCAGCATTTTGTTTCCGATTTCTTATATCAAACCGAATTACAATCATTATTTGAAACACGAACACTTACAAAGTTCAACACAGCTTTTTCGCGCGACCAAAAAGAAAAAATTTATGTGCAGCACAGAATGTTGCAGCAAGCTGATGAACTTTTTGAATGGATAAATAATGGTGCACATATTTATATCTGCGGCACAAAAGAACCGATGAGTGTTGATGTTGAAAATGTTTTGGCAGAGATAATTTCAAGCAAAAAGCAAATTGATAAATCTGCTGCAATCCAATATTTACAAGGGTTACAGGAGAATGGGAAACTTCACAAAGACGTTTATTAAGAAAAAGTTTTCCATTCGCGGGAATTAGGATAATAGTTTAAGCAATTGATAATTTTTTTTGAGAAGATAAAAAATTGAAACTGAAGTTTAATTTGAAAGAGAAAGATGAAAGGATTGCGACGCAACGATGATGCTATGGAAGCTGAAGCTGGTATCCAAAAAATAATTGAAAATATTAAGAGATAAAAATGGGTGAAAGTGTTGTTGAAAAAATAAAGAAATCAAGCGATGGATTACGCGGAACACTTGCGCAAAGTTTAACCGATGAACATACGAATGCGATTCGTGAAGATGACCAAACGCTGATAAAATTTCATGGCATGTATATGCAGGATGATCGTGACAGGAGGGAAGAACGTGCGGAAAAAAAATTAGAACGTTTGTATTCTTTTATGATACGTTTGAGATTGCCGGGAGGATTTTTAAGCGCTGAACAATATGAGCAACTCCACCACATTGCGGGCGAATATTCGACCGGTGTAATTAAGATAACAACGAGGCAAACTATACAGCTTCACGGAATCATTAAATCTTCTGTAAAGCCCGCTGTGCAAGCGTTTGACGCATGGAAGCTTGACTCGATTGCAGCTTGCGGAGATGTGAACAGGAACGTAACTGTGACTGCACATCCGAAAGTTTCGCCAATACATGAAGAGGTTTTTAAGTATGCAGAAAGCATCAGCAATTTGTTGTTGCCCAAAACAAAAGCTTACTATGAAATTTTTTTGGATGCAGAGAAAATCACTGATAAAAAAGAGGAAGAAGATGCATTGTATGAGGATAGATATTTACCAAGAAAATTTAAAGTTGGCATTGTTATTCCACCACAAAATGATGTTGATATTTTAACGAATGATGTTGGATTGATAGCGATTATTGAAAATGAAGAATTGATAGGTTTCAATATTGCGGCTGGCGGAGGAATGGGAACAACGCATGGAAATGCAGAAACTTATCCGAGACTCGCAACTGTTTTAGGCTTTGTAAAAAAAGAAGATGCGCTGAAAGTTGTGTATGAAATCGCTACAACGCAAAGAGATTTTGGAAACAGAAGCGACAGAAAATTATCGCGCTTGAAATATACGATTGATAAGATGGGAGTTGAAAATTTTAAAGCTGAAGTTGAAAAACGAATTGGCTTCAAACTCGATGCTGCAAAGAATTACAAGCTTGTGAAAAGAAGCGATGATTTTGGCTGGCATGAAAATCATGAAGGAAAGTTTTATTACACAACATTCATTGAGAACGGAAGAATTTATGATGATGAGCAGATAAAATTCAAAGCTGCTTTCCTGGAAATTGCTCAATCGCGCAAAGCAGATTTTCGTTTTACTTGCAATCAAAATTTGATCATCAGCGATATAAAAAAAGAAGATAAAGATTTTGTTGAAAGTGTTTTGAAGAAATACGGCGTGGTTGAGTTTACTGAAAATGCTTCGCCGCTAAGAAAGAATTCGATGGCTTGTGTTGCGTTTAATACTTGCCCGCTTGCACTTGCAGAAGGGCAACGTTATTTGCCATATCTCATTACACAAATAGAAAAGTTACTTGCACAAAATAATTTAATTGAAGAAGAAATTGTTGTGCGAATGACCGGTTGCCCGAATGGATGTGCAAGACCTTACATTGCTGAAATTGGTTTTGTTGGCACAGCTTACGGAAGATATAACTTAATGCTAGGCGCAGATATTCAGGGAGAACGGTTGAATAAATTATACAAAGAAAATTTGAATGAAGAAGAAATACTGAATTCGGTAAACGATTTGCTGATACGGTTTTCAGCGGAACGCAAAACGAAAGAAGCATTTGGAGATTTTATTGTAAGAAAGAATATTGTTTGATTTTAAATGAAAAATATGAATGAAGTAATAAGTTTAACGCAGCAAAAAAACAATTTGTTTCCTGTGTTTTTAAAATTGGAAGAACTAAAAGTTTTATTGATCGGCGGTGGAAATGTGGCGCTTGAAAAATTAAATGCCATCTTAAATAATTCTCCAAAGGCAAAGGTCAAAGTTATTTCAAAAGAAATTTCACATGCTTTTTATGAAAGAGCGAACGCACACGCAAACATTGAAATAATCATAAAGGAATATCAACCTTCATTTTTAAATGATTGCGATATTGTAATTGCTGCGGTGAATGATATTGCATTGAGCAAAAGAGTTTTTGATGATGCGCATAAGGTTGGAAAGCTTATTAATGTTGCTGATAAACCTGCGTTGTGTGATTTTTATTTAACGGCAAATGTTACAAAAGGAAATCTAAAACTGGCAATTTCAACCAATGGAAAGTCACCGACAATTGCAAAAAGATTGAAGGAAGTTTTTAATGATACATTGCCAAATGAATTGGATGAAGTGCTTGAAAACATTGAAGAAATCCGTAAAAATCTAAATGGAGATTTCAAACAAAAAGTTTACAAATTAAATGAAATAACGAAGACCTTAGTTGTGGATAAAAGTGAAAAAGAAAAGTATGAAGCATACTGGTTTTTGTAGGGGTTATTATTTAATTTATTCAAAAATATAAGTCAATATAATTAAAAATAAATACTTAGTTTTACAACATGAATATTCAATTGCATGTACACCATTTTTTATTGCCTTCGCGGTAAGCCTGGTGCATTATGCAATCAATTATAAACTTGGGCTTACAAAATGTAAGCCTTTTTTATTTTGATAAAATGAAACTAAAATTAGCGATTCAAAAAGGTGGAAGACTTCATGAAGATTCGGTTAAAATATTGCGTGAGTGCGGTATTGATATAGCAAATGGCATGAACAAATTAAAAAGTGAAGCGATAAATTTTCCGCTTGAAGTTTATTTTTTGCGCGATGATGATATTCCGCAATACGTTGAAGATGCTGTTGCGGACATTGGATTTGTTGGAGAAAATGTGGTGTATGAAAAGCAACGTGAAATTGATATTGTAGAGAAACTTGGGTTTGGAAATTGCCGCCTGAGTATTGCAATAAAAAAAGGTGAAGTATATAAAGACGTTTCATTCTTAAATAAAAAAAAAATTGCAACATCTTACCCATACTTGCTTAATAAATTTTTGAGTAAAAAAAATATTTCTTCAGAGATCCACGAAATCAGCGGCAGCGTGGAAATAGCGCCTGGTATAGGTTTGGCAGATGCGATATGTGATTTGGTAAGCAGCGGTTCTACGCTTTTTACAAATGGTTTGCACGAAGTGGAAACTGTTTTGCAATCGCAGGCTGTGCTAATAAAAAACAAAAATTTAAGTGCTGAGAAAAATGAATTGCTCGAAAATTTATTGTTCAGAATTCTCGCAGTAAAAAAAGCGAAGAATAATAAATATATTTTGCTGAACGCACCGGATGAAAAGCTTGAAGAAATCATTTCGTTATTGCCCGGAATGAAAAGCCCGACCGTGATGCCGCTTGCAGAAAAAGGATGGAGTAGTGTGCACAGTGTATTAAATGAAAATGATTTTTGGGAAATTATAGAGCAACTCAAAAACGCAGGCGCGCAAGGCATTTTAGTAATACCGATTGAGAAGATGATTGTCTGAACCATGATTTATTGAATTAATGATTTACTTGATTTTTTATAAAATGAAACTTCATATTTATCCTGAGAAGAAAGATTGGCAAAAAGTTTTGCAAAGACCAACAATGGATTTGTCTTTGCTACAAAACAACGTGCAGTCAATTATTGAAGATGTTAAAGTCAATGGTGATAATGCTTTAAAGAGGTTGTCAAGAAAGTTTGATGGAGTTGAAGTTGAAAATTTTTTAGTAAGAGAAGAAGAAATAAATGAAGGTATAAACCTTGTCGATGATGAATTGAAGCAGGCAATTCAAATTGCTGTGAAAAATATTGAAGCATTTCACACTTCACAAATTCATGAAGAAGCTATTGTTGAAACAATGCGTGGAGTAAAATGCTGGAGAAAAAATGTTGCGATTGAAAAAATCGGCTTATATATTCCTGCAGGTTCAGCACCCTTGTTTTCAACAGTGTTGATGCTTTGCATTCCTGCAAAACTTGCAGGCTGCAAAGAAATTATTTTATGTTCAACACCAAACAAAGATGGAAAAATTCACCCTGCAATTTTATATGCTGCACAAGTTTGCGGAGCTACAAAAATTTTTAAAGTCGGCGGCGCGCAGGCAATTGCGGCAATGGCTTACGGCACAGAAACAATTCCGAAAGTGTATAAAATTTTTGGTCCTGGAAATCAATATGTTACCTGCGCAAAACAACTTGTACAATTTGATGGAATTGCTATCGACATGCCTGCAGGCCCAAGTGAAGTATGTGTGCTTGCAGATGAAAATGCAAACGCAGCCTATGTTGCAGCTGATCTGTTATCACAGGCAGAGCACGGTGAAGACAGCCAGGTATTGCTTGTTTGCTTTGATAAAAATTTTATTTATGAAGTTGAAGAAGCAATTTCTTATCAAATAAAAAATTTACCAAGAAAAGGTATTGCAGCAAAAGCGTTGAAAAAAAGCAATACTGTTGTTGTAAAAAATATTGACGAAGCAATTGAACTGATTAACGAATACGCCCCGGAACATTTGATCATTGCATGTAAAAATGATGAAGAAATTACTTCAAAAATTGTTAATGCTGGTTCTGTTTTTCTTGGAAATTTTTCTCCTGAAAGTGTTGGAGACTATGCAAGCGGAACGAATCATACATTGCCAACAAATGCTTTTGCAAAAACATACAGTGGCATCAGCATTGATAGTTTTGTAAAAAAAGTAACTTATCAAAAGCTTACGCAGCAAGGATTACAGCAAATTGGTAATGCCGTGAAAATAATGGCAGAGGCTGAAAGTTTGAATGCTCACGCAAATGCGGTTTCTATTCGTTTAAAGAACGTTGATAAAAAATAAGAATGTTCGACTTACAGAAATTAATAAGAGAGAATATAAAAAAACTTTCACCATATTCATCTGCTCGTGATGAATTTAGCGGCGAAGCAAAAGTATTTTTAGACGCAAATGAAAACAGTTTAGGATCACCTTTACCAAAATGGTATAATCGATATCCCGACCCACATCAAAAAAAATTAAAAGAAAAGATCAGTGAAATAAAAAGGGTTGATGTTGATAAAATCTTTCTAGGAAATGGAAGCGATGAATGCATTGATTTATTGTTTCGCGCGTTTTGTAATCCTCAAAAAGATAACGTACTTATTTGCCCGCCAACTTATGGCATGTATGAAGTTTGTGCAAACCTTAATGACGTTGAAGTGCGCAAAGCCATACTGACAGAGGGTTTTCAGCTTGATCTGATTCATCTGGAAAATTTTGCTGATGAGCAAACAAAGATCATCTGGTTTTGTTCACCAAATAATCCGACAGGAAATTCTTTGAATAGAAATGACATAGAATTTGTGTTGAATAATTTTCATGGACTTGTTGTTATTGATGAGGCGTATATTAATTTTTCAAAGCAAAAATCTTTTTTACAGGAAATTGAAGATTATCCAAATCTTGTTGTGCTGCAAACTTTCAGCAAAGCCTGGGGGCTCGCAGGATTGAGGCTGGGCGCAGCTTTTGCTTCGAAAGAAATTATAGATGTACTTAATAAAATCAAGCCGCCATATAATATTAATGAGGCAACACAAGAACTTGCTTTGAAAGCTTTGGAAGAAATCGGACAGGTCAACGATATGATTGTTGAACTGACTAACATGCGTAATGCATTCGCAGAAGTGTTTGCACAAATTCCGATCGTTGAAAAAGTATATCCATCTGATGCAAATTTTTTGCTTGTGAAATTTATGGATGCTAAAAAATTGTATGATTTTTTATTAACGAAAAGTATTGTTGTCCGCGACCGGAGTAAAGTACAATTGTGTGAAGGCTGTTTAAGAATTACAATCGGAACTGAGAAAGAAAATACTTTATTGGTTGATGCAATTGCAGATTATTTAAATGGCTTGAAATGAAAAGAATTTTATTTTTTGACCGCGATGGTGTGATTTTAAATGAACCATCTGCCGATTTTCAAATAGATAGTTTGGAAAAGACATCCTTTGTAAGCGGCGCCATTACTGCATTAGAGAAGATTGCTGCTGAGTTTGATTTTTATAAAGTAATGGTTACAAATCAAGATGGGCTTGGAACACATTCTTTTCCTGAAGAAAATTTTTATCCTTATCAAAACTTAATGCTTCGAATTTTAAAAGGCGAAGGGTTTGTGTTTGATGAAATTTTTATAGATAAAAGTTTTTCTGAAGAAAATCTTGACACAAGAAAGCCCGGTATTGGTCTGCTTAAGAATTTCTTCAAGAATGAAAAATTTGATCTTGAAAATTCGTTCGTGATTGGTGATCGTTGGAGTGATATTCAGCTTGCAAAAAATCTTGGCTGCAAAGCAATTTATCTAAAATCGCCTTTGCATGAATTGAATGAAGAGCAGGAAAAAAATTTAAGAGAGACAATTTTTTTTGAAACAAGTGATTGGAATCAAATTTATAAATTCTTAAAGCTTGGTTTAAGAAAAATTTCTCATGAAAGAAATACAAACGAAACAAAAATTAGTATTCAACTAAATCTTGATGGCAATGGGAAAGCCAATATCGATACAGGTTTAGGCTTCTTCAATCACATGCTTGACCAAATTGCGAACCATGGAAAAATAGACCTTTCAATTAAAGTAAACGGCGATCTGCATGTTGATGAACATCATACAATTGAAGACACAGGCATTGCTTTAGGAGAAGCTTTTGCAAAAGCATTAAGTGATAAACGTGGCATTGAAAGATATGGTTTTGCATTGCCGATGGATGAAGCTGAAGCAAAGGTTTTGATAGATTTTGGAGGAAGAAACTGGCTTGTTTGGAATGCAGATTTCAACAGAGAGAAAGTTGGAGATATGCCAACAGAAATGTTCTTTCATTTTTTTAAATCTTTCAGCGATGGCGCAAAATGCAATTTGAATATTGAATGTAAAGGGCACAATGAACATCATAAAATTGAAGCAATCTTTAAAGCATTTGCAAAAGCAATAAGGATGGCTGTGAAGCGCGATTCCTTCGATAATTATTTGCCTACAACAAAAGGAGTTTTATAAAAAAACATGAATGTTGTTATCATAAAATATAATGCAGGGAATACAAAATCTGTTCAATTTGCTTTGGAAAGAATTGGTGTGAAAGCAATTGTTTCTGACGATATCGAAACGATACAAAATGGAGATAAAATAATTTTTCCTGGTGTTGGTGAAGCAAGCAGTGCAATGAAATATTTGCATGAAAAGAATTTAGCTGAAGTTATTAAAAACCTTACGCAGCCTGTGTTTGGAATATGTTTGGGTATGCAATTGATGTGCAAACATTCAGAAGAAGGCAATACAAAATGTTTGGGAATTTTTGATGCAGCAGTAAAAAAGTTTAAGGCGACCGACAATGAAAAAATTCCTCACACGGGATGGAATACAATTCATGGTTTCAAAGGAGATTTGTTTAAACAGGTTGATGAAAACAGTTATTGTTATTTCGTGCATAGTTATTATGCAGCAACAGTAAAAGAAACTATTGCGACAACAAATCATATACAACCATTCAGCGCAGCATTACAAAAAAATAATTTTTACGGTGTGCAATTTCATCCTGAAAGAAGCGGGATAGTCGGTGAGCAAATTCTTAAAAATTTCATTGAACTCTAATGGAAATTATTCCTGCAATAGATATCATTGACGGCAAATGCGTAAGACTTTCACAAGGAGATTTTACACAAAAAAAAATTTACAATGAACATCCGCTTGAAGTGGCAAAACAGTTTGAAGATGCAGGAATAAAGCGTTTGCATTTGGTTGATCTTGACGGCGCAAAGTCGGGCGCAGTAAGCAATTGGAAGGTTTTGGGAAGTATTGCTTCGCAAACTAAATTGATCATTGATTTCGGAGGAGGCATAAAAAAAGAAGAAGATGTAAGAATCGCTTTTGATTCAGGTGCAGCCTTTGCAACTGTTGGAAGCATTGCTGTAAAAAATGAAAATGAATTTAAAAATTGGTTGAAAATTTTTGGTGCAGATAAATTTTTATTAGGCGCGGATGTTAAAGATGAAAAGATTTTTATCAATGGATGGCTTGAAAAAACTGACATTAACATTTTTGATTTTGTTAAAAAGAATATTGCGCTTGGCATCAAACAAATTTTTTGCACTGACATAAATAGAGACGGAAATCTAGAAGGCCCTTCTTTTGATCTATATAAAAAAGTTATTGCAAAATTTCCTTCATTACATTTCATAGCAAGCGGTGGAGTAAGTTCTGTTGATGACCTGGAATGCTTGCTGGAATTGAATTGCAGCGGAGTAATCATTGGCAAAGCAATTTATGAAAATAGAATTTCTTTAAATGATCTGAAAAATTTCATCCAATAAAAAATGCTCGCTAAACGCATCATACCATGTCTCGATATTAAAGATGGAAGAACTGTAAAAGGAACAAACTTTTTACAGTTGCGTGATGCGGGTGATGCAGTTGAACTTGCTGAGATGTATGCGCAGCAAGGCGCAGATGAGTTGGTGTTTCTCGACATCACAGCCACAAATGAAAAAAGAAAAACGCTAAGTGCGCTTGTAAAAAAAATTGCGCAGTGCATCAATATTCCATTCACAGTTGGAGGCGGAATTGCGTCAATTGAAGATATCAGTATCTTACTTGAAAGTGGTGCAGATAAAATATCTATCAACACGGCGGCATATAAAAATCCAAAACTTGTGGAGGAAATGGCGAAGCGTTTCGGAAGCCAGTGCATTGTTGTCGCTGTTGATGCAAAACACGAAGATGATAATGAATGGTATGTTTATCTGAATGGTGGAAGAACAAAAACAGAAATGAAATGTGTTGATTGGACAAAGCATGTTGTTGAGCTTGGAGCAGGAGAAATTTTACTGACATCAATGGATCATGATGGAACAAAAAAAGGTTTTGCTCTTGAGTTAACCAAACAAATTTCTCAGCTTCCTATTCCTGTGATTGCAAGCGGCGGCGGCGGAACGATGGAACATTTTGCAGAAATCTTTAAATGCGGAAATGCAGATGCAGCGCTGGCTGCAAGTGTTTTTCATTTTAAAGAAATTGAAATTGGAGCGTTAAAAAGGTATTTGAAAAGCGAAAAGATTGAAGTTAGAATTTAGAAGAACGAATGTTGAAAAACAATTTATTTTATGAAAGTTGATTTTGAAAAATATACAGATGGTCTTGTTCCTGCAATTATTCAGGATGCTGAAACAGGAAAAGTTTTGATGCTCGGCTTCATGAATGAAGAAGCTTTTGATAAAACAAAAGAGTTGAATAAAGTAACTTTTTTCAGCCGAAGCAAACAAAGGCTTTGGACAAAAGGTGAAGAGAGCGGCAACTTTTTATTTGTGAAAAATATTCTGATCGATTGTGATAATGATACTTTGCTGATAAAAGCAAAACCTGTTGGTCCTGTTTGTCATACAGGCGCGGATACCTGCTGGAATGAGGAAAATATTCAGGATGATTTTTTAATCGGGTTGGAAAAAATAATTGCATCACGCAAAGCTGCAAATGCTGATGGCTCCTATGTTTCAGCATTGTTTGCAAAAGGAATAAATAAGATCGCGCAAAAAGTTGGAGAAGAAGCCGTGGAACTTGTGATTGAAGCAAAAGACAATAACAGTGATTTGTTTTTGAATGAAGCTGCGGATCTTTTGTTTCATTATTTAATACTCCTCCAGGCTAAAAATTTTTCATTAAAAGATGTAAAAGAAGTGTTGAAAAAAAGACATCTATCAAATACAAAAATCACGCAATAGAATAATACAAACATTAACTCCAATTATGAACCAATGTTTGAGCGACACTACGCTCAGTGATACTTGAATATAGCTGCGCAGTGCACCAACCGTACAAGAGTGCGACGCAAGTAAAGCCCAATAGATATTCTTTCGCCCGTCACCAAAAAATCACTACAAAAAGCAACGTGTAATGCTTGCTAAGCAAGCCTGAACATTAAGTAAATCCGCACATCTTCTTATTTGCACATCCGCACATTATCTTTGCGCCTCTAAATTTTTTTGTAGAAAATGATCAGTGCAAGAAATATCACCCTCGCGTATGGCAAGCGCGTGTTGTTTGATGAAGTGAACCTGAATTTCGTAAAGGGAAATTGCTACGGCGTTATCGGCGCAAACGGTGCCGGCAAATCTACCTTCTTAAAAATACTCAGTGGCGAAATAGAACCCAATAAAGGCACCGTGGAAATAACGCCCGGCGAGCGCATGGCTGTGCTGAAACAAAATCAATATGAGTTTGATGCCGAAACTGTGTTGAACACCGTGTTGATGGGTCATAAAAAAATGTGGGAAGTGATGCATAAAAAAGATGCGATCTATGCAGACCCTGATGCTACCGAAGATGATTACATGAAAGCCGGATACCTGGAAGCGGAGTTTGGTGAAATGGGCGGCTATGAAGCGGAGAGCAATGCCGGCGCGCTTTTGGGCGATCTGGGTGTAAAGGAAATGTATCACCAGACACTGATGCGCGATCTGCCTTCTAATTTAAAATTACGCGTGCTGCTTGCGCAGGCTTTGTTTGGCAATCCTGATATTTTATTAATGGATGAACCTACGAATGGATTGGATATTGAAACCATCGGATGGCTCGAAAACTTTCTGGCAGATTATGAAAATATCGTGTTGGTAGTAAGTCATGACCGACACTTTTTAGATACCATTTGCACACACGTCGCGGATGTTGATAAAAGGAAAATAAAGATCTTCACAGGCAACTATACTTTCTGGTACGAAAGCTCGCAACTGATGAGCCGCCAGATAAATGACAAGAATAAAAAGAATGAAGAAAAGCGTGCGGCATTGCTCGATTTCATTGCCCGTTTTTCTGCCAATGCATCAAAGAGCAAGCAGGCAACATCAAGAAAAAAAGCTTTGGAGAAATTAACCATTGAAGAAATAGAACCTTCGAACAGAAAATATCCGGGCATTATTTTTCAGCCTTTGCGCGAAGTGGGAAACCAAATTTTAAATGTTGAAAATCTCAGCAACAGTGTTGATGGCAGAAAGCTGTTTGATAAAGTTTCTTTCACGGTAAACAAAGGTGATAAGATCGCTTTGCTTAGCAGGGATGCGCTTGCCATCACCAATTTCTTTGAGATAATAAACGGCAATGCGAAAGCGGAAAAAGGAAAATACGAATGGGGTACCACAATCACCAAAGCCTATTTGCCTGTTGAGAACAATGAATTTTTCACCGAAGGTCTAACCTTGCTTGAGTGGCTCCGGCAGTTTGTGCCACCAAATGTTACAGACGCTGATGAGCCCTTCCTGCGCGGCTTTCTGGGCAAAATGCTTTTCAGCGGAGATGATATTGCCAAGAAAACAAACGTGCTCAGCGGAGGCGAAAAAGTGCGCTGCATGATCAGCCGCATGATGCTGCAAAATCCTAACCTCATCATTTTAGATCAGCCGACAAATCACCTCGACCTGGAAAGTATTCAAAGCTTCAACGAAGGCTGCAACACATTTCCCGGCGTTGTGCTGCTCACGTCGCACGATCATACTTTTATGCAAACGGTTGCCAACCGGGTTATAGAATTAACGCCCAAAGGCATCATTGACCGCCTCACCACTTTCGATGAATATATGGAAGATGCGCGTGTAAAACAGTTGCGCGAAGAAATGTATAATTGATGTGCGGATGTGCGGATTCGATTAGCATTATTTTATATCACCGGTTAATTTTTGCTTGTAATTTTTTTGGTGACGGACTGCAGAATATCCGTTGAACTTTACTTGCGACGCTCCGTGCATGTTTCTCTTTTCCATTAAGCAATTTTATTTTCGTTTGCAATAATATCTTTGCCTTCATGTCTGCGGAAAAAATCATCAGCGATTGGAAAAAGAAGATCTTCAAACCAATTTATTGGCTCGAAGGGGAAGAGGCTTTTTATATTGACCAGATCGTTGAGTATGCAGAACACCACATACTTTCAGAAAGCGAGGCAAGCTTTAATCTCAGCGTTTTTTATGGCAAAGATGCTGAGTGGACAGCCATTATAAATGCCTGTTGCCGCTACCCGATGTTTGCCGAAAAGCAGGTTGTTTTGCTGAAAGAAGCGCAGCATTTAAAAGACATAGAAAAGCTGGAATCGTACATTCAAAATCCGCTGTCATCAACCATTTTTGTGGTTGCATACAAAGAAAAAAAGATTGACGGCAGAAGCAAACTTGCCAAGCTTTTAAAAAAGCAGGAATATTTTTCAAGCGATAAAATAAAAGATTACAAGCTCGCAGAATGGACCAGTGAAATGATCGCTTCAAAAGGATTAACCATTTCTCCCAAAGCCCTGGCTTTGCTTACAGATCACATCGGCAACGATCTTTCGCGTTTGAATAATGAAGTAGAAAAGCTGACGATTAATTTAAAACAAAGAAAAAATATCACCGAAGATGATATTGAAACATACATCGGCATAAGCAAAGAATTTAATGTTTTTGAACTGCAGGATGCACTTGCTAAAAAAAATTTTCCCAAAGCAATTCGCATCATCCAGTATTTTGAAGATAACCCGAAAGCCGCGCCAATACAGCTTATTTTGCCATCGCTGTATGCTTTCTTTAGTAAAGTGGCAATGACTTTTGGCGCGAGTTCATCCAACGAAAAAACGATTTCAATGGAGACGGGCATTCCTTCTTTTTTTATAAAAGATTATGTTGCCGCTGCCCGCAATTATGATTATTCAGGAATAGAAAAAATATTATTGTTGCTGCATCAATACAATCTCAGGAGCATTGGTGTCGGAGATACAGGCACTACAGCCGGCAATCTTTTAAAAGAAATGGTTATAAAAATTACTGCCTGAAAATAAGCTGGAAAATTTCTTTGCCTTTTTGAAATAAAAAATTACTTTGAGTGAGAATTTATAAATCTAACGTTTGATTTTGTATGCCTGTTTATTTAAAAAAATTACCTGCATTTTATTTTGAACGTTGCCTTTAACGAAAGAATGTATTAATGGTTGCAAGAAGAAAAATGATGAAACATCTTGCCGCAGGTTCCGCTGCATTGTTAGCCGCAAACTCAGTGCTGGCTTCATTCTCATTAAAACAAAAAGAAGAAGAATTTAAATTGAAAGGCAATATCAATCACTCGGTTTGTGGATGGCCGTATCTTAATACAATGACGCTTGATGAGCTTTGCATAGCTGTGAAAAATATAGGTTTCAGCGCAATAGATTTGCTGGCACCGAAAGATTGGCCAACCGTGCAGAAGCATGGCATTTACAGTTCCATGTGTTATACCGCAGGAACAATAAGTTTAACAGATGGATTCAATAATAAAAATTTTCATCAACAATTAAATAAAGATTATACAGAAGTTATTCCTTTGATGAAAACTGCTGGATATAAAAATTTAATTTGTTTTAGCGGCAGCAGAAATGGAATGGATGATGAAACAGGATTGAATAATTGTGTTGAAGGAATAAAAAATATTTTAAGTCTTGCAGAGAAAAATGGCGTGATACTTCACATGGAATTACTCAACAGCAAAATTGATCACAAAGATTACATGTGCGATAAAACCGCATGGGGCGTGGCTTTGAGCAAGAGGTTGGGTTCGGAAAATTTTAAATTATTGTATGATATTTATCACATGCAAATAGATGAAGGCGATATAATAAGAACGATCGAAGAGAACTATATGTATATCGGGCATTATCATACAGGCGGCGTTCCGGGGAGGCACGAAATTGATGACACACAGGAATTATTTTATCCTGCCATTATGCGCGCAATTGTAAAAACAGGATTTAAAGATTATGTTGCGCAGGAATTTGTTCCAACATCGGCAGACAAAATTTCTTCGTTAAAAAAATGTGTAGAGATATGTGATGTATGATTTAGTATGAAATAAAATTTTAGATTGAATTAAAGAATAAGAAAAATAACTTTATAAAAATTAAATCAAAATAAATAATGGCTGACAATGTTTATGATGCAATAGTAATCGGTTCGGGAATCAGCGGCGGATGGGCTGCAAAAGAACTTTGCGAAAAAGGCTTGAAAACTATTATGCTCGAGCGTGGACGAAATATTGAGCACATAAAAGATTATGTCAATGCCAATAAAGAAGCATGGGATTATCCACATCGTACACGTCCTACGCAACAGATGAAGCATGATTACCCGGTGCTTCGCAGAGATTATCCATTAAACGAAGCCAATCTTGATTATTGGGTTAATGAAAAGGAATCTCCTTACACAGAAGTTAAAAGATTTGATTGGTTTCGCGGATATCATGTTGGAGGAAGAAGTTTGATGTGGGGAAGACAAAGTTATCGTCTCAGCGATTTTGATTTTGATGCAAATAAAAAAGATGGCTGGGCAATAGATTGGCCTGTGCGCTATAAAGAAATTGAACCATGGTATGATTATGCTGAAAAGTTTGCAGGCATCAGCGGCGCAAAAGATAATATGCCGCAATTGCCCGATGGTCAATACATGCCTGCAATGGAAATGAATGTTGTTGAAAAAGATGTTTCGGCAAGAATGAATGCACATTATCCATCAGCAAGTTACCGGCGAATGATCATTGGTCGTGTAGCAAATATTACAGAACCATTACCCGGCAGAACTAATTGCCAATACAGAAACAAATGTTGGCTGGGATGCCCGTTTGGCGCGTATTTCAGCACACAGTCTTCTACTTTGCCTGCAGCAATGAAAACTAAAAATCTCACTGTAAGACCGTGGAGCATTGTTACAAAAATTTTGTATGATAAAGATAAAAAGCGTGCAACAGGCGTTGAAATTTTAGATGCAGAAAATAACCAGACCTATCAATATTTTGCAAAAATTATTTTTTTAAATGCATCTACTTTAAACAGTGCATGGGTATTGATGAACTCTGCAACAGATGTTTGGCCGGATGGTTTAGGAAGCAGTAGCGGAGAACTAGGGCACAATATTATGGATCATCATCTTGGCATGGGTGCATCAGGAGATATAGAAGGTTACGAAGACAAATATGTTTTTGGAAGAAGAGCAAACGGTATTTATATTCCGCGGTATAGAAATTTATTTAATGATAAAAGAGATTATCTGCGCGGCTTTGGTTACCAGGGTTCTGCAAGTCGAGAAAATTGGAATCGCGAAATTGCTGAATTGAGCGTTGGTACTTCTTTGAAAGAAACTTTAAGCGAGCCTGGCAAATGGAATTTTGGTATCGGCGGATTTGGAGAAACATTGCCCTATCATGAAAATAAAGTAACCCTTGATAAATCTAAAAAAGATAAATGGGGATTGAATATTCTTGCAGTGGATGTGGAATACAAAGACAATGAAAAAAAGATGCGTGTTGATATGGTAAATGATGCAATGGAAATGTTGACAGCAGGGGGCGTAAAAAATGTAAAAGGTCATGAAGGCGATGGGACACTTGGCAGAGGCATACATGAAATGGGCTCGGCAAGAATGGGCGCTGATCCTAAAACTTCGGTGTTAAATAAGTACAACCAGGTTTGGGATGCGATGAATGTTTTTGTAACGGATGGTTCATTTATGGTTTCTTCGGGTTGTCAAAATCCATCCCTTAGTTATATGGCATTTACGGCGCGCGCTGCAGATCATGCGGTGAGTGAAATGAAGAAAAATAATATTTAATATTGAGTGAGGCGGCATTTAATTTTAATAATAGGATATAAAACGAAAGCATAATAGATAAACGAACGATGAACGGAATGCGACGCAACGATGTTTAATGCGTGCAATTTGTTTGTACCAAAAAATTTAAAAAAATATTTTATGGATAGAAGAGAACTCTTGAAAATGGTTGCGCTTGCAACAGGCGGCATGGTTGTCGGTGGCGAATTTTTATTAAGCGGATGCAAAAATAATAATGCAGGAGAAGCAAGTTTTTCTCCGGAGAATATTGCATTTCTTGATGAAGTTGGAGAAACAATTTTACCAACTACTGCCGCATCACCGGGCGCGAAAGCCACGCAGATAGGGCAGTTTATGAAAACATTTGTGAATGATTGTTACGAACCGGAAGACCAAAAAATTTTCAAAGATGGCATCGGTAAAATAAATGATGAGAGCAAGAAAAAGTTTGATAAGGATTTTATGCAGCTTTCTCCGCAGCAAAAAACTGATCTGCTAACACAGCTTGATAATGCAGCAAAAATTGAAAATAAACAAACGCAGGCTTACTTTGATTCCATGACAATGGTGCAAAACGAAGCGCAGACAATGAAGCAAAATTTTGAAGGTAAAGATCAGCATGCAACAAAATATCGCGCAAACCCAACCTATTATTTTGCATTGATGAAGCAGTTGACTTTGCTGGGATATTTTACGTCAAAGCTCGCATCCAATACAGCTTTGCGTTATGAAGCTGTTCCGGGCAGGTACGATGGAGATTATCCTTACAAAAAAGGTGATAAAGCCTGGGCAACTTCTTAAAATAATTCTTGAAAAAAAATATTTATTCAAAAACAAAACGATTGACATGTCACAAAACAGAAGAGAATTTTTACAGAAGGCTGGCGTTTTAAGCGCAGGAGCTTTACTTGCAAAAAACAGCTTATTTGCTGCACCAAAATATTGGCGGATAAAAGATTTAGGAATAGAATTATGGACAGTGAAAGATGAAATGGCAAAAGATCCAAGACATACATTGGAGAGACTTGCATCTTTTGGTTATAAGCAGGTTGAAAGTTTTGATGATCCAAACAAAGGCATCTCAATGTTTTGGGGCATGCATCCGAGAGAATTCAATTCTTATCTTAATAGTGTTGGCTTGAGAGCGTTCGGCAGCCATTGCGGAGAATGGGATAAACCGGAATTTGAAAAAAAGGTTGCAGACGCAGCAGATGCAGGCATGAAGTATTTGCTTTGCTCTTCGCTAAATGAAGCAATGCATATGAAACAAAAAACTATTGAAGAGTTTAAACCAATCGCGGACAGGTTTAATACTTGCGGAGATATTTGTAAAAAGTATGGCTTGCGTTTCGCATATCACACGCATGGATATCCTTATTTCATGCTTGATGGACAAAGACCAATCGATTTTTTGATCGCAAATACAAATCCTGATACAGTTGATTATGAAATGGATATTTACTGGGCTGTTACTGCAGGTGCAGACCCAATTGAATTGCTAAAAAGATATACACCACGTTTCAGACTTTGCCATATCAAAGACAGGATAAAAAATTCAACGGAAGAAGATGCATCCTGCAATATTGGCGAAGGCAGTATTGATTTTGCAAGAATTTTACATGTTGCAAAAGAAAATGGTATGAAATATTATACAGTTGAACAGGAAAGATTTGACAACACAACACCGATGGAAGCGGCAAAAGCAGATGCTGGGTATCTTTTACAAATGAGTATTTAAAGAAAATTAAGTTTATAAATAAAAAGAGCAAATGATTTTTGAATTTGCTCTTTTTTAATTCTAGAATTGTTTTTAGACAATCTCCCAGACTTCTTTTCCGCGCAGCAATGCATTCAAATTGCCGGTTCCTTTTCGTAAAATTGCTTCTTCAATCTGATACTTCATTACATCTTCATAGCAAGCCCTCTCACTTTCATAAAACACGCCAAAGGGTCTTGGGAAATGACCTTCAATTCTTACATCATCAAACATGCGGAGCAAGATCTGTGCTTTATAAAAATCTTTTTCATCATGTATCCAAAGATCATCTTTGTTTGTGTTCTCATTAAATTCTACAACAACAGGTTTCATTCCATCAAGCTTAATTCCCTTGCTGCCATTCAATCCAAACACAAGCGGCTTTCCGTTTTCAAGAAAAATTGTTTCCAATGGCTTGGATGTTTTTTCTGTAAAAATTTCAAAAGCGCCGTCATTAAAAATATTGCAGTTCTGATAAATTTCTAAAAAAGATGCGCCTTTATGTTGATGACTTCTCATCAGCATTGTTTGCAAATGTTTCGGATCACGATCCATTGTTCGCGCAATAAATGTTGCATCGGCGCCCATTGCCAAAGCAAGTGGATTGAACGGATGGTCAATGCTTCCAAACGGTGTTGATTTCGTTACTTTATTTTCTTCCGATGTTGGCGAATATTGTCCTTTCGTCAAACCATAGATCTGGTTGTTGAACAACAAAATATTTACATCAAAATTTCTTCTCAATAAATGTATTGTATGATTTCCGCCAATGCTCAATCCATCTCCATCGCCGGTAACAATCCAAACACTCAGCTCAGGTCTTGTTGCTTTTAAGCCACTTGCCACTGCAGTTGCACGTCCATGAATTGAATGCATTCCATATGTATTCATATAATACGGAAACCTGCTGCTGCAGCCAATTCCACTGATAAAAACAATATTCTCGCGCGGCACACCAATCGTTGGCATTACCTTTTGCACCTGTGCCAAAATAGAATAATCGCCGCATCCTGGACACCAGCGCACTTCCTGGTCTGTGCTAAAATCTTTTGCTGTCAAAATGGGCAGCCCATTCATCACTTCACTCATAAATTTTAAAAAGTTTCAATTGCAAAAATACTTATTAAAAACTATTTAGGCTTTTGGGCTAATAACATTAAATATAAAATTCAAAGCTTTTGCTAATATTCATTCTATATATTTTTTTACAACTCAAATTTCTACCTTGCATATTCTTTCAAAATAAAACAGCATGGAAAATATAATGTACGATTTTGGAATGATCGGTCTCGGCGTAATGGGTAGCAACTTATTATTGAATATGGCAGACCATCAATTCAGCGTTATTGGCTTCGATCTTGATAGGGCAAAGGGCAAAGCACTTGAAACGTCAGCACCGCCAAACACAATAGTGAAAGGCGTTTACACCTTAAAGGAAATGGTTGAAAGCTTAAAAAAACCGCGCAAGATAATGATGCTCGTGCCTGCTGGCAGCGCCGTTGATAACGTAATAAATAATCTTTTGCCTTTTGTTGAACAGGGAGATATTGTAATTGATGGCGGCAATTCACATTATACAGATACTGAAAGACGTGTAAAATTTTTGGAAGAAAAAGGAATTCATTTTGTAGGCATGGGCGTTAGTGGTGGTGAAGAAGGTGCACGCAAAGGTCCGAGCATTATGCCCGGCGGAGATGTGGAAGCATGGAAAACTGTTCAGCCTTTGCTTGAAGCGGTTTCTGCAAAGGTAAATAATGAGCCTTGCGTTGCATACATGGGAAAGATGGCTGCAGGTCATTATGTAAAAATGGTGCACAACGGAATAGAATATGCCATCATGCAATTGATAAGTGAAGCATATGATCTGCTGAAACGTGGATTGGATATGAATGATGAAGCCCTGCATTCTATTTTTGAAAAATGGAATGAAGGCGAATTGCAATCTTTTTTAATAGAAATAACGCGCGATATATTTTTAAAGAAAGATGATGAAACAGGGAACATGCTGGTGGATATGATCAAAGACCAGGCAGGAAGCAAAGGCACAGGAAAATGGACAAGTCAGGATGCAATGGATTTGCCGTCATCAATTCCTACAATAGATATTGCAGTTGCCATGCGGGATCTTTCCTGGTATAAAAATGAGAGAATGGCAGCGTCAAAAGTTTATAACCCAATCGTAGCGCCTATTTCAACGGATAAAAATAATTTTATCAGCAAGCTCGGGGATGCACTTTATTTTGGCATGTTGATGTGTTATGCACAGGGTTTATCAATGTTGCGCGAAGCATCTATAAAATTGAAAATGGATATTCCTTTAATAGATGTTGTAAAAATTTGGCGCGGAGGATGTATTATAAGATCTGCTTCACTACAAAACTTTTATCAGGCTTATGAAAAAAAAGCTGACCTCGAAAATATTTTGCTTGATGAGAATATTGCAGCAATTGTAAAATCAAAAGCAGAAAGTATTCGTGAAATTGTTGGGTTGGCTGCACAAAGCAAAATTGCTGCTGGTGGTTTAATGAGTGCACTTGCATATTTTGATGCATACACAACAGCAAATTTGCCGGTAAATTTAATTCAGGCACAGCGTGATTATTTCGGAGCGCATACTTATGAACGCATTGATAAGCCAGGAATATTTCATACGCAATGGGATTAAGAAAGTTATAAGGGATAAGTTATAAGTGAAAGCCTTACTCATTTATAAGTTATCCTTATAACTCATAACTTATAATTTATAACTTACAAAAATGTCTATACAAACGAACAAAAAACCATCTGCTTCGATCATTTTTATTTTCGGCGGCAGCGGCGATTTGAATAAAAGAAAATTAACGCCGGCACTTTTCAATTTATTTATTGATAACTGGATGCCCGAGCAGTTTCAGATAATCGGATCAGGAAGAACGGCCTATTCTGATGATGAATTTAGAAGTCATTTGTTCGATGCAGTTAAAGAATTTTCTCGCAGAAAAGATGGTGAAAAAGGTCAATGGGAAAATTTTTCAAAACATATTTCTTATCTTGAAATGGATGCCGAAGATGCCGGCTCTTATGAAAAAATAACTGATGTTACTAAAAAATTTGAAAGCGAATGGAACATTCATCCGAATGTAATTTTTTATCTCGCGGTTGCGCCTCAGCTTGTTCCTGATATTGCAAAAAAATTAGGCAAAATAAAATTATGTGAAGACAAACATTGCACAAGAATAGTTATAGAAAAACCTTTTGGTCACGATCTCCAAAGTGCTCATGCACTCAACAAATTGTTGGGAGATCTTTTTGCTGAAGATCAGATATATAGAATTGATCATTATCTGGGAAAGGAAACGGTACAAAACATTTTAGCCCTGCGTTTTGCCAATGCTTTTTTTGAGCCAATCTGGAATAGAAATTATATTGATCATGTTCAAATCACCGTGGCTGAAACCGTTGGTGTAGAAGGACGCGGCGGTTATTATGAACAAAGCGGAGCCTTGCGCGACATGGTGCAAAATCATATTTTGCAATTACTTTGTTTAATAGGAATGGAAGCTCCCGTGAACTTTGATGCCAATGAAATTCGCAACAAAAAAGTTGATGTATTAAATGCATTGCGAATTATTTCAAAAGAAGAAGTGCATGCGTATGCAGTTCGCGGACAATACACTGATGGCTGGATGAAAGGTGAGAAAGTAAAAGCATATCGTTCAGAAGACAAAGTAAATCCTTCATCAACAATTGAAACATTTGCTGCGGTGAAATTTTACATTGATAATTGGCGCTGGCAAAACATTCCTTTTTATGTGCGCACAGGAAAATATTTGCATCAAAAAACGACAGTCATCACAATTCAATTCAAGCTTGCGCCACATTATGCTTTTCCGGAAGAAGCTGTGGAAACCATTCGACCAAATCGTTTAACCATCAGCATTCAGCCAGAAGAAATTCGTCTTCGTTTGCAGGCAAAGCGTCCGGGACAAGGCATGACGCTCAATCCTGTTGACATGACTTTCAACTATAAAGATTCTTATGATGATAGTCATGAGCCGGAAGCATACGAAACTTTATTGCTCGATGTGATGGAAGGAAACGCAACGCAGTTCATGCGCGCAGACCAGGTAGAAGCTGCATGGAAAGTAGTGATGCCGATCATTGAAGCATGGGAACAGCGCGAGCCAATTGATTTTCCAAATTATGCGCCGGATAGTTGGGGACCTGAAGATTCTGAAGCACTGATTGCGCGTGATGGAAAAAATTGGGTGACATTGCCGCAGCCAAAAGAATAATTTTTAGATACCAGCATTTGTTTTTCATAGCATCATCGTTGCGTCGCAATCACTTCATCGTTCTGTTATAAATTGAGCAATAAAAATTACCAGAAATAAAAAAATGGAACTTCATATCTTACCAAATATAGATGCACTAAGCGTTTCAGTCGCTGACTGGATGGTTGATTATATACAAAGATCATTGCAAAGGCAAGATCGTTTTACGCTTGCATTATCCGGTGGAAGCACTCCAAAAAAGTTGAACGAATTATTAACAACAGAAAAATATAAGAACAAAATTGACTGGAGTAAAGTGCATATTTTTTTTGGTGATGAAAGATTTGTTCCTTTAAATGATGATCGCAATAATGCTAAAATGGCTTTCGATACTTTATTGAATTATGTTGTTGTTCCAGAAAAGCAAATCCATATTATGCAGACAGAAAATATTACTCCTGAACAATCCGCAGCTGAATATGAAAAATTATTGAAACAATATTTTCAACAGCAAACATTTGATTTGATTTTTCTCGGTATGGGCGATGACGGACATACGCTTTCACTTTTCCCCGGTGAAAAAGATATTATTCATGAAGAAAAAAAATGGTGTGTTTCTTTATGGCTTGCTGAGCAAAGTATGCATCGGATAACATTAACGCACCTTGTCGCAAATAATTCTAAGGCAATTATTTTTCTTGCTTCAGGCGAAAAAAAAGCGGAAGCATTGAAAGAAGTGTTGCAAGGAAATTATAATCCTGATTTATATCCTTCCCAAATTATAAAACCCGCAAACGGAGAACTGCATTGGTTTGTAGACGAAGCGGCTGCTAAATTTTTATAGTGCATCAACACTGTCATGCACAACAACTTTGCTCCAAAGTGATGAACAGTTTTTTATAAATTCCAAATGAATTGGATCTGTTTGATAACTTTCCTCATCATCTTTATTGGAAAAAAATAGCAGCCACGAAACTGCATAAGTATTTTCAATAACATCCCGATTTGTATCTGCAGGAATGCCAATATGGAATTGTTGGATAGTTTTTACTGAAGATAGTTGTTGCAAACCTTCAATCAATTTTTGAAGATGTTCTTTGTTATCTTTTTCTTTCAGCCAAAAGAAAACATGATGAATGAAAATATTTTTTAAAAGCATAAAATTTATTTTGCATTATTTAAAAAATCAACAATACCAAGATAAATTTGCTTTGCAACTTGCGACTGAAATTTTGAACTCAATATTTTTTTCTCCTCACTTCTGTTACTCAAAAAACCTATCTCTAATAATGCACTTGGAAAGTCAGTTTCCTGGCTCAATAAAAAATTAAAATTTCCTGTGTTGCCATATTCATCCATCCCAATTGCTGTCATTCTTTTTAATAAGGATGTACTTAAAGATCGAAAGCCGATATCTTTATAATAAGTGCTGGAACCCTTGACATTACTGTCTTCTGAAGAATTTAAATGCAGGCTTATAAGTAAATCCGGCTGTTGCTGTTGCAGCCAAAGAACACGATCTGTATTGCCAAAATTGGTGTCTGTTGTGCGTGTCATAATGATATTTCCCACGCCCATTGTTTTCAAATATTTTTCAAGTGCTTTTGCAAATAAAATGGTGTAATTCTTTTCATAAACCATACTTGTAATGCCTTGCGCGCCCATGTTTGTACCACCGTGTCCCGCATCAATCGCTATTTTTAATTTTTGAATTTGCAAAACCTGAGGTTGTTTTTTTACGAGGATCATTAATCTTTTTCCTGCGTAATAAATTGTGTAACCCCAATGCTGCTTGTGCTGTAACTCAATGGTGATGCGTACTACATCATCTTCAATTTGATTGAAGTAAACGTTTTTTATTTCTTTTGCAGAAGAAAATTGAGTGATCCAATTAGTATTACTTGCGGTTCCATACACATCAATCATAATTTTTGAAGGCTCAATTTCCATCCAGCTTTTGTAAGGCAATCTTTCGTCCATGCTGATAGCAAGCGTATCATAATTGTCTTTCCCGATTTTTTCGATCCAGTTGTTCATTAAATAAAAAGGTCGCTCAACAAAGGCTGAATCAATCTTCACATCAGATTTAAAAACATAAGCTGTATGATATTTTGAAAGCTGCACTTTGTATAAATTATTGCTGGAGTCAACCACTTTCAGTAACACTGCTGTATCAACATAACCCATTTTTGCGCTACCCAATCTGTCCTGTCCAAGACTATAAGCAAGCTGTGTGAACTTGCCTGTTGTTCTTACAGGGATGTATGATGCTTTGTTAGTTTGGGAAGACGATTGACAAGAATAAAATATAAATAAAATCGGAAAAATTTTTTTCATAGAATGAAGGTATGATGAAATAAAATTTTTGCTTAGTGAGAGGTGTAAATTATTATTTCAGTAATAAATTATTTAGTATAATTTTCATGCCTCAATTTTATTTATAAAAATATTTTGATGTGAAGGAAGCGTTCAAAACAAAAAGCCAATGCTTGTAAAAACCTTTGGCAGCGCGGTTTACGGAGTGGAAGCAATTACAATTACTATTGAAGTAAATGTTAGCGCAGGGCAGCATTATTTTATTGTTGGCTTGCCTGATAGTTCCGTAAAAGAAAGTATGCAACGCATAGAAAGTGCTATTAAAACAAACAATTTCTATATGCCACGAACAAAAATTGTGGTGAACCTTGCACCTGCAGATATTAAGAAAAGCGGTTCTGCGTTTGATTTACCAATTGCAATTGGCGTACTTGGTGCAAGCGAACAAATAGAACAGCCGGAAAGATTGAGTGACTTTGTAATGATGGGTGAATTGAGTTTGGATGGTACTATACAATCAATTAAAGGCGCACTGCCAATTGCTATCCAGGCGCGCAAAGAAGGATACAAAGGATTGATAGTTCCCAAAGCAAATGTGCGTGAAGCAGGTATGGTAAACAACCTCAATGTTTATGGCGTTGAGCATATCAATGACGTCATAAATTTTTTTGAGGATGAAAATTATTTACAACCCGTAACAGTAAATACCCGCGAAGAATTTTTTGATTCGCAATATGAATTTGAACTTGATTTTAACGATGTAAAAGGTCAGGAAAATATAAAACGTGCTTTGGAAATTGCGGCAGCAGGAGGACATAATGCAATTTTGATTGGACCACCAGGTGCGGGCAAAACCATGCTGGCAAAGCGTTTGCCCACGATCCTTCCTCCATTAAATTTACACGAAGCGTTGGAAACAACAAAGATTCACAGCGTTGCAGGTAAAATGCCGGAGAATAGTGCGCTTATAAATAAACGACCGTTTCGCTCTCCGCATCATACAATAAGTGATGCAGGATTAATCGGAGGCGGAAGCATTCCGCAACCCGGCGAAATTTCTCTTGCACACAACGGCGTTTTATTTTTAGATGAGTTGCCTGAGTTTAAAAGAACTGTTTTAGAAGTGATGCGGCAACCAATGGAAGAAAGAAAAGTTACCATTTCCCGCGCCAAAGTTTCACTTGATTTTCCAGCAAGCTTTATGCTTATTGCTTCTATGAATCCCTGCCCATGTGGCTTTTACAATCATCCGGAAAAAGAATGTACTTGTCCGCCAGGTGCAGTTCAAAAATATTTGAACAAGATATCGGGACCATTGCTCGACCGGATAGATTTGCATGTTGAAGTAACGCCTGTTGCTTTTACAGAATTAAGTAATAAAAATATTAAGGGCGAGAATTCAGCAACAATACGCGAGCGCGTAATAAAAGCGCGGGAAGTTCAAACGGAGAGATATAAAAATAATCCGGGAATGTATTGCAATGCACAAATGAGCAGTAAACAATTACGGGAAATTTGTGTAATAAATGCAGTGGGAGAAACCTTGCTAAAAAGAGCAATGGAACGTTTGAATTTAAGTGCAAGAGCTTATGATAGAATTTTAAAAGTTAGCAGAACCATTGCAGATTTATCAGCGTCTGAAAACATTAAAGCTGAACATTTAGCTGAAGCTATTCAATATAGAAGCCTGGACAGAGAAGGTTGGGCTGGTTAAAGTTCATTAAGCAGAATGTTTTGGTGTATCAATCTGATGAGAGTATTTTTGCAATCCGAAAAAAATAAAACGGAGCGTTGGTCAAGGGGTTAAGACACCTCCCTTTCACGGAGGAATCACGGGTTCGATTCCCGTACGCTCTACACAGAAACGCTTGCACAGCAAGGGTTTCAAAGGTTTAAATTCTGCACGTCCACAAACACGTCCAGAAAAAAAAGATAACATCCTATATAATGAATTCAGAAAACTTAATTCTGAATCTATGTTATCATTTAAAAGTTATAAACCTGCAGCCTTTTATAAGGGTCCTAAATACTCTTATATTTTTTACTTCTACAAGAATCCGCTAACCAGTAAGTTCCATCGATTCAAAGAATATTTCGACTTGAATCGTATTCAGAATGAGACGGAACAAAAAATGTATGCGAATGAAATTATTAAATTCATAAACCATAAACTAAAAGGCGGTTTCAATCCATTCAATGCAAAAAGATTGTCAGCTCAACAGGACCATTTATCTTTTATTTTCAAAAAACTTATTACTGATTTATCATACAACAGATCTAAACATACCCGAAATACTTATGCCACAATGCGCAACAGGTTTGAACAATTCTTGTGCGAAGAAAAGTTAGAAAATATGCGCCTTGTTGATTTTGATATGAATTATTGCGAAGCCTATAAGCAATACATGATAGACAAAAAACTTTCAAAGAAAACAATCAATGGCACTTTAACACACATGGCACTTTTTTGGGAAACTGCAGTTGCAAAAAAAATAGTGCTCGATAATCCTTTCAGAAAAATTACAAGGATAAAAAATGAACTTCACACGAGAGATGATAAAGATATTTTTGAACCACTGACATCACATGAAATGAAGATCATCTTTGAAAAAATTAAAACAAAAGATAAACATTACATCACATTTTTAGCATTCATTTTTTATGCATGGATAAGACCAATTGAGATTACCAGGCTAAAGATTTCTGATATAGATCTCGATCAAAATTTTATAAGGCTGAAAAAAAATATAACGAAGAATAATAAAAATTCTTTTGTGCAGCTCGTGCCGCCATTGAAAGAAATTTTATTAAATCATTTGCAGGGTTACAGCAATCAGGATGATTATATTTTTTCAGAAAATTTTCTTCCTGGAAAGATTCCGATCGGCTGCCGGTGGCCTTATAAAATGTGGCTGCGGTATGTTGTAAAAGATTTAGGAATAAATAAAAACCTGTATGCTTTAAAGCACACAGGCAACATAGATTATTTAATAAACAATAAAGGATCCGCTGATTTAAAATGGCAGCAAATGCAGAACAGGCATGGAAGCAGCGGAATGACAGAGCAATATAATCGCAAGCTCGGCGCTTACTTTATTGACACTGATAAAATAAAATTTTCAATCCTATAATTTTTCTTTGCTACTTTCTTTTTGCGGAGCGTAATAAAATGAAGCGGAGCAAAAAAGAAAGTAGTTGCACGATTGCAACTACTGTAAAGGTTTTATTTTCTGTGTTCCTTTGTCTCCAAAGGTTCTACCTGTTTGTTTGAGAAAACAAATGCAAGCGGGAAAAATTTATACTCATCTTTTTCATCACCAGTTTTCTTTTCTTGGTTAAGTGCTTTCAAAGGTTCGCCCCAAAGCAATAAAGCTTTTTCACCTTTCTTAACCACATATCCTTCCTTAATCCATGCACGAAAACTTTTTATTTCTGTGTGTCCCTGCATGTTATAAATGAGCGCTAAACCGTCATTTATACTTCCTGCTTTTTCTTCTGCCACAAATTCGGCAGCTGCTTTGCTTAATTCTTTTAAAGCGTTTCTTTTGTCAATCGTTTCCTGTTTCATCGTTTTGAAATTTTGCGTTAATAATTATAAAATCTGCTGCGTTTAATGCTACGTTATAGGCATTGCCATTGCATCCTGAAAACTTTTTATAGATGTGTTCAAAGTCCTTTTGATTGAAATATTTAGAAAGTTGTCTTTGTTCTAATACATCTTTACAATGCGCAATGCATTCTTGCTTGTGTGTCATATCCTGTCTGTTGTTTCTTTGAATTAATAAAATGAAAGAAAGCCCTGCAGTTTTACTGCAAGGCTTATCAATTACAGATTATAAAATAATCTGTGCTTCTGTTTCTGTTATTTGTTTTTGAATAGAAACTTTAAGGCTTTCTACTACATCTTTTATTGCAGATGTATTTGATGTAGAAAAGTCATTGCCTTTACTGTCCGTAATTTTTAGCAGGTCGCGGCTGCCGTCTGTGGAGATTTTAAAAGACTGTAATTTTTTAAAAGTGTCTTTCAGTTTTTCCCTGCGTTCTACAAGGTCTGATAAAACCTGAACTTTTAAAATTCTGTCCTCAAGTGGTTTTTGTTCCTGTGTTTCTGTTGAGGGATTTTCATTTTTCACAGTTAAAGTGCTAACTGTGTTTACCTGTGGTTTGTCGTTTTTAACAGCTGCTCCATTTTTGGCATTACCGTTAAGTGTTCCGTTTTGTGACATATGAAATTTTGCAGTTTTTGATAGGTGTGTCTCACCTTTTTGAATTGCATTCAAGTTACGAAAAGCATTTGAAAGCACCAAATATTTTTACTACTTTTTTTGAAATATTTTGTATGATTTTTTATTGAAACAATTCAATGTTTATAAGGTTTTCAGCTCAAAAATGATAAAACAAAAAAAGGTTTTTTTGTTATGCCCCCCCGCGAGACCTATCGCGTCCGCGAGCGGACACCTGATTTTTAAAGATATATGAAAGTGCACATCTTTTTAAACGCTATTAATAAATAAGAAATTAAAATTTTGGAGAGCGGACACTTAAAACATTGCGCCGCTTTTTGCGCGGCGCGCCATCAGCCTACCCTTATGGGTATAGCAAAATCATCCCCTTGTGCATTTAACAAATCCCATTCGAAGAATGCAATTAATAATTGATCAAATGCATCAGGACCATGCGTGCTGTCTTCGGCAGGAAAATTTGGATCTTTCTCGGTGCGCTTATCTTTTTTAGTAACTCCGGAAACAATCATTGCTGGTGTTTGTCCAATACTGCTTATTAATTGGTCGCATTTATCTTCATTGACACGCACTGCAAATTCTCCATTGTTCAATAACCAAGCTTTAATTTTTTCAAACTTGCTTTCGTGCTCCGGAGCTTCTCCGATATAGTGTTCGTACACTTGCCAACCACAGGCTTTGAATGTAGCAATCACTTCATCTTTGAATGTAGTCTTCATTGGGTTGCGACCAATCGCTGTATGATCAAAAATGTAGTGAAAAACTTTTTTACCATGAGTTTCATAATACTTGCAAAACGCTTTCACAGTATCTTCTATTCCATTTGGATAAAGTTCATAGAAGTAATTAACTATACGAACTGTCTTATACAAAAAGGAGGGTGACCCTCCAACCTGTGCCACAGGCAATGGCGAAATTCTAAAGTTATAATCCATCGCACCAAAGAATGGCGCCATAGGATCATAATCTTTATTGCTTCTGTATAAATTATTCTTAGAAAATGTTGGATAAAATGTATGCTCAACTTTATCAGGATCTTTATTTAAAATAGCAACATCATATTCATACTTGGTACAGGTTCTTTTTTGAGACTTGAAATAAAAATCTCCAACAATCTGTTTGTTTTCATAGGCAGGCATTTCACTTACATAAATCAAATGTTTCCTGATGCGATCGATCTTTTGTTTGTAAGAAAATATCTTTTGTTTGTATGCAATTAATGTAGTGTTGCTTGTGTATTTATCCATCTCATTTTCTAACCGGTAAATTTCATTTTGTAAAGTCACTACAATTTCAACAGCTTCTTTATCAACTAACTTTTTTTTACGCAAAAGCCATTTAATGTTTGCTCCATATTTATCTGTAAAAAACCATTTGCTTAAATACTCAGGCAAGTGACCAAATCTTTTTTCTTGACCTCGTAATGCCGGGATAACTTCAGTATTTATTTTTTCTTCTTTGCAAAATTTTGCTTCATCAATTATTGCTGCCTGTGCATTGAATGCATTTGCAGATCCCTCAACACTTAAACTAACCAAACACAATGCTATACCTGTTGAAAATGAAATCACCCTGCCAAATTTATCCAACGGAATAAATGGCTTTGTCCAATGATCAGGAGACTTTTTATATTTTACGAAATCGATATCTTCAATCAATCCCAAATTCTCGCTTAGAAAATTTATAATGTTAGGAATTACACGATTTTCTAAACGCTCATATGTATCACTTACAATTAAGATCTGACTTCGCGGCATCACTTCACTAAGTCGTTGTATTCTCGGTCCAATGCCGCCACTTGTTTTGCCACCGGCACGCGGCCACAAACAATAAGTAGTATTCGCATTAACAGTGATGATGTCTGCTTGCGTTGGCAGCAATTCAACTTCTATGCTATCAGAAGTCTTCATTTGCTTCCAGGCGTTTTATAACAGTTTCAGCTTTTGCATCAGCATCAGCAACTGTTTGATTGTTGATGAAATTATTTTGTTGAAATTTATAGATGATTGTCTTTGGCGATTGCGGCGCTTTAAACTCAGGATACATCTCTATATACTTACACAATTGTTTCTCTAATAATGCAGCATTCAATCTATCGTTATCAGTGTAAGCATCATTGATTTTCTTTTGTAAAAATTCTATGCGCTGACCGATTAAATATTTTTTGTTTAATGGAAACGATGAAGAAAAAACATACTCAGCATTAACGATGTCACGCATTGCAGTATCCCTTGATACATTTTTTGCAGCCATGATAAATTCTGCAATCTGATATCGCTTATATTTTTGCTCACGAATTTTTTCATCAGCAAATTTCCATCGATCGAGCAATTCTTTTTGCTTGTCTGTTAATTCAATAACAGTATCGCTTCCTCCGGATTCCAGGAAAGCAAGAATTTCTTCGCGATTGTCATCACTATATCTCAGCCGCTTCGTCTCCATCTTTTTTTATAAACTTTCTTGTATCATCAAAAATTTTCAATGCCAGTGTTTGAGCTGGTGAGCTGCCGGAGCGAGCCAGTTGAAACACACCTTCCCGAATCGTTAATTCGCTGCTGTAAAATCCTTTGTAGTAAGCAATACAGGCTGGATGTGTTTCATCCTGCATGTACTTTGCGAATGCATCAGGCGTCAAACCCAGCGCAAACGCAGTCTGGCGCGGGTTGTACGCCGCTGCGCCAAGCCTGGTAATTTCTTCTAAAATATCATTATCAAACTCCATCGCGCAAAGCTTTTTGCATCCACAATAACTGCAGGTTCACAGCTTCTTCGTTCAATGTTACTACGCCGGCTTCATATCTTTTATTCTCGGTATAGTTTGCAGATCCAATCACTGCAACATTCCAGTTTTTATTTTGTACAACAGTAACCTTAGCATGTGTATCAACCAAAACCAATTCATCAGATATCGCTTTCATTAACTGGTAACTTCCTGCGGTCCTTACGTCAATTCTGTTATCCAGAACACTGTGCAGTTTTGTTATCATGCCGGTACTTTTTAGTTGTGATAAAATGCGTGCAGGTGTTTCACTCATTGCATAACTGCTGATATAAACTTCAGCTTCACCGGTGATGTTTAAAATTTCCAGTAACAACTCATGCATGCTCCAGTCGTTATTGCTCACCCAATAAATTGTTGCACCGGGTTCTATCAATTTTACAACAGATCTTAACTGCATATTTTCACTCATCACTTCTTTCATGTTGCCGCTGATCACTCCACCGCCAACAGGTTTTTCTTTTAGTGTTACATATCTGTTGAAATCAATCTTCTTCATCATCTGATTGTATTAGTCACTAACAATTGAGTTATTTTCATAAATAAGATCCCTTAACCAAGTATCAGAAAATTGTTCCATTACTTTATCAAGATCATCAATTTTCGCTGTAAACTTTGAAGACAATTCTTGTGTAGTTTCTTCGCTCCAATTATATTCAACAGCGATTTTATTTATATACTTAATACACCAGATAGTTTGTTTTCTTTTTGATTTGATAGATTTTATCTTTTCTTCAATTTCTGGCTTTCCCATTTTAAAAATTTATTTTTTATTAAGTATTTCCTGCAAGCGGCTTTCATAATCTTTCACCAATGCAGCATATTCAGCACGGTTCGGATTTTCTTTTGCCTTCAGTTTATTCCTGCGAATATTTTTCTTTAATGATTCAATTAATTTCCCAAGCTTCACAGGATCTTCCGGAATTACAAACTCATTTTCTTTCACACCAGGCAATTTGCCGTTCTCCAAATATTCATCACGCTTGTCCCACAATTGATTTACTTCCTGCTCGAGTTCTAAAATTTCTTTCACCATTGTTTTACATTTCGCGACAGCTTCCCAGTCATTTCTTTTTTCATATTTGTCCAACTCGTGCCGCAGCAAATTCATCTTTGCATATTTTTCTTTCCAGGCGTTTTGAATTGCCTGCAATACAGAATCATTGCTGCCGGGCATCGCTTTAAAACTGTCCGTTGAAGTATGTGGTTGAAAAGAAGATTGTGTGTTTAAAATCGCCTCTAATGCGGTTGCAAGCTTTGCTTTGCTGAATGGCGTTTCGCCCTGGTTAAATAATTTTTTTAATGCTTCATCCTTGCCGAATGATGCATATAAACTTTTGCCGATAATAAAATTTCTATTACCCTTGAGCCAGCGTGTTATTAATTCCATGCTGCAAAAATCGTGGCATGTGTCCGCACATCAAAGGACAGTAAATCCTAACTTCGTCTTTCAAAATAATTTAAGGATAAAAATAAAAACCATTGGTGTGGCTTTTGTTTGTGTCATTGCGACATGTGTTTTGCCGGTTCGATTCCGGCATTTTATTTTTTACACAACCAAACAAATTCATCATCACGCATGATGTACGTGTAATGCATATCAATTAGCAAATTATACAGATCCTGTCCGCCAATATTAAAGTCAACATGATCACGGATAATTTTTTGTATTTCTTTACTTGAAAAAAAATCAGTTGCATTCTCTTCAGTTGCAGGATCATAACGATTGCAGAAAACAGACAATGCCTGGTATTGACCTGAATCTTTTTCCATAAACTGAGAGGTTGAGGTGCCTACATTACATTGTAATGAACTCCAAGCCGAAACCGGAATTACCTCAACCCGTCCGTTTATCTCCGGACAGGCTAAGAATTTTTTTCAACGCTGTAATGTAGGCAGGGCAAATATAATACTACGGAACGTAAATATATTCTGTTGATGCTTGTAAACTGTAAGTAAGATCATTGTGAATTCCTGCAAAAGTATACGCAAGCATTGTATAGTCAAGCGCAGGCGGAATAACATGATAACTGCTTCCACTCATGATACCTGAATTAAAAGGCACAGGTGACAATATACCAAGTTGAAGTAAAATAGTAACATGCAGGTCCGAAACTTCTAAAGGCACTGTGCATGCAGGATCGGAGAATGCATCGATGTACATATCACATCCGGTTACATCGCTGTAATCTTCAGGTGGATCTGTAATAGATCTTATATTTATTTGCCGCAGCTTTAGATAAATGCCGGAAGTATTGGTATTGCTCAATGTTCCCAAATTCACTTTTTGCATGGTCGCATCGATGTATCCTTTATAGTCAGGATAATCAATAAAGCTGCTGATTAAATAAGGCACATTGTTTACTAAAATAATATCATCCCATTTAAAATTTATCAACTCAGTCAATGGCAAATAAAATCTCCGCGTTATATTATTTTCCTGCCCGTTTATCATATTCAGCCACCTGCTCCACCAATATTTTACAATGCCATAATCTTGTGTGCCATCAGCCGTTGGATGCGTAAATACATTGCTCCAGCCAAGATCATTTGTGCCGTCAGGCAAACAAATTGTACTGCTGCCGAAAGGATATTTATAAGTTGAATTCGTAGTGCCGTCTGCATTCAGTGAATTTACTTTACCATGATACAACAATGTTCTAATGTCCCAATTCGTGTTATAATTCTGTTCGCAGAATGGAAACCAACCATACAGATCTGTTGATTCAAATGTGCTGTACAATGTTTTATAAACAGGCAATGTACTGCACGCAGTTTCTATTGTGTTGATGGTTGCGGATGGCAGCGATGGGCTTTCATTTCCTGATGCATCCTGTATGCCGGTTGTATCAGTGTCATCAGGCACACCATTTTGATCATCATAAATATTATCTGCAAAAACTGTCCAGATTCTTTGTCCCAATGTTGGGCTGCCGGTGGTGGTGTCAACCGTAACCTGGTACCATTGGTTCACACGAAATACATAGATCACCGTGTTATCAAATCCGGAGTTGGCATCAGGCAGATCACTTACTGCATTCACCGGTGTACCGATCGTTAATCCATCAAAGCTTGGCGATGACGGAAATGTATCGCCGCCATTAAAATCATTTTGAAATTTATAATATTGCTTGCCTGCACTAAAGTCGCTGTTGCTTGCAGGCCCTGCATATTTTGTCCAGTCTTTTGGCGCTCTGCTGCCGGTTTGTTTCAGTGCAATTATGCTGCATGTTTTGGTATCGGTATTGCAAAGCGCTGTCCATCCATAACGTAGAAAAATGGAAGATAAAAATTGGGCGCAGGTTATACCTGCAGGCATATTATCTGCCAGGGAAAATGCGATTGTTTCTTCAGGAACAATATGTGGTAAGGTAATATGCAAACTGTAATCATAACTGTAATAAGTAGTGGATACCTGGAGTGGTTTTGCGCTGAATAAAATCAACCGCTCCCAATCTGTATCACCAATGCCGCTGTAATCAACGCTCCATCCCTGCTCACTAAAAATGCTGTCAATAACAAATTTTAATTTTGGAAAAAGGCATACATAACCAACAGGAATTCCGAAACCTTCAAATGCTATCATCGCAATATTCATCCAATCAACTTCTACCACAGATCCATCAGCTGCAGTTTGATTCATCCATCCCTGGTTCTGTGTTGGCAATGTCACATAATCCTGCGTAAAGTTGAATGAGTCATTAAACTCCTGCACATATCCATCACTGCCATCGAGCGGAGACCATGTTGTAAAGTTTTTTACGCGCTCACCACCCAATTGCAGATCCGTTAAAAGCAATGTTTGAATATTGGAAAAAAATGAACTGATGCCTGTAAGCAAATAACCGGTTAAAGTGCTTTTAGATGCAAAACGGTTGTGCATTCCTGAGCCTTCTATTACAAGCGTGCCGCGGCACCGGAAAGTAAAGTCAGTGTATATTTCAACATCATAACTTGTAATGCTTTTGCTCGTTGATTCCATGAAAAAAAAGCCAAGCAGTCTTGCATTCTTATCAGTATAACCAATGCTTATCGGCGTACTGTATTCTGCCAATGCATTAGAAATAAGAAATAATGGAGAATTTTTTGTAAGCTGCACATCCTGATTCGATGTCAGGTCCAGAAAATCATCTTTATATTTTATGCGGAGCATGATGATTTTTTATGGATGATCAGATGCATCACCAATACCAAAATTTATTTCCGCAGGTGTAAAAACTTCATCCTGTTCACTCAATCCCCATTCAACCGGGAATGAAAATATTTTATCCGTTGTCTTTCCATAGTCCTGGCTTTTTTGCATATTAATGATTGGCACCCATCGCGCTCCGATATGCTGATATATGCTTGTGCTCACAAGAATTTCTGTGAGTGATTTTTGTTGCGCTTGATTTTTTTGAAAGCCGATATCTCCTTTGTAATGATTTCTTTTTTGTATACCGGTATAAAATGTTTCGTAAGTTTTTACCTGGCTGTTCCAGTCATTTATATTCATGCCTCCATCGCTTTCATCAAATGTTCTGTCAATTGTTTCATCAACTTCAGCGCGCACTTTCACTGCATCAACACCACCAAGCGAATTATGATAAACAAGATTGTAGCTTTTGTAAGTTGGCCGGTATTCAATATAAAACCTGTATGGATTAATTACATAATCTCCACTGCCATTAACAATAGAAATTTCATAATAATAAATGCTTGCGCCTGCCGGCATTGCCAGTAACGGAAATAAACTTGCATCACATTTTATGTGATATAAAAATGCATCAAAACCCAATGCAAAAGTGAAGGTGTAATTGTTACCAAGTGTATCAATTATATAAGCTTTCACACTCAATCCTGCTGCAACTCCTGTAATGTTTAAAAACGTTAGATAAAGTTCTTCATCATTATAAATAAATCTTCCTGAAGGCATCCAGGTAAGCCATGGTTTATTTGGAAAAAAATAATTGATGAAATAATTATTCCTGCTTTGCTTGTATTTTTCAATCCCGCCTTTTAAAACATTTCTTATCGTTGCCACTTCTGTTGTTACCCAATCCGGGTTTAAATTGGTATCATCAATTTCACGATAGTTGATGTAAAACTGCATGCATTGCGCATTCGCATTTGTTACCTGTGCAGTAAGGTCCGGCGGCACAAAATCAAGCAGGCTGTTAAGATAAGCCTGCAAATAAAAATAAATATTTCCTGCACTGTCAGGTTGCAAACTAAACACCGGCAAGGCAATAAAATCACTGCTGCCGATCGGAGCATACATTACCTGCACCTGCAGGTATAGATTTACACGCGTTAGATCTCCTAAAAGAAATACATAGCGTATTTCATTTTTTGAGAAGTTATATAAATATGGTCGTTCTGTTACTGCCATTAATACCAGGTATTTGTAGCGGCATAAAACTGAAGCTTTATATATTCTCCTGCTGTTGCAGAAGTTATAGGAATTGCCAATGTTGCGTTCAGATAAGTAATTGATGCGACCGCATGCGTAAATTTTATCTCAACGATGTCATAATTATTGTTTCCTGAAAAATCTAAGGCTAAACTATTTATATCACTGGGGGGGTCAATAACATTGTAGGCATTGGCGTAGATATATACGAAGCCTCCATCTGAAGGACTATTAAATAGAGGAAGTCCCGGGTCTTTTGAAACAATGCTTACATCGGGATACGAACCATCTACAGCTATTCGTTCCGAACCCATAAGGTTGATTTGCAGAGGCGTAGGCACAGGCAACCCTAAATAATCTTTGAGTTGGCTCATTGTGGCATTGAACAATTTTCCTCCGGTGGGATTGCCGTCAAATAGCAAATCAGTGTCAGCAATGTTTGTTGGCGCGGGACCTCCTTTACTACCTTCTGTTACTCTTGGCGGTAACTGATCAATGCGCTTTGGTGTCGGTGTCTGTGCAAATGTGGTGCAGGTAAATAAAATTGCTGCAGTAATTAAAAAAAGGTTTTTCATGGTTTATTGTTTTTTATTGGTTTAAAATAGTTGAGCCGTCGCTATCTACAATGGTGCTTCCGTCATCATCACTAATACTATTAGTTGGCGCGTTTACCGGCGCATTAATTGGCGTAAGCCAGTCATTAGCATTGTACACGGTACCGGTCGCTTTTTCTTCATCGTAAAAACTCAGATACCATCCATACAAATTATCATTGAATGGTCCTACCTGGATTGCTTTTGCGCGGTTCATGTTGAATAAAAAAAGATTGCCGCAACATCCGTTTGCCGCATGGTCTTCGAGTAGATAAGAAATAAATTTATTCATCGCATCAAATGCTTTATCATAAGCATCTTCAATTGCGTCAGGAAGTAATGGATAAGCTGTCCGGTCCGGCTTGTATAAAAAATATAAGTTGTTGGATATCCCTTCATGCGGCATGCCCGTTACCGGCTGCGAGTAAATAATATCAAAGCCAACATGCGCGACACATGGAAAATAAATCCAGTTTGCACAGGCGCTGTTTAGTTCGGCCTGATCATTTATTCTGAAATAACTTTCACGCACAGGCGTTGGATCAGCACCAACCGGTTGCAGGTGCGCAATGAGTTTGCTGCTTTGGCAAATCATTTTAAAATAATCAGATCTTGCTTTAAAATCACTCATATAATTTTGGGTATTTTCTTTTTAATTCTTTTGCTTCCCAAATGCTTTCCTGCATTTCTTTCATTGCTAAATGCAGGTTTAATTTTTCTACATCTTTAAAGCTTCCATATTTATCTCCGCTAAGTCCGCGGATTGTTTTATACAAGCCATCATAATAATTTTCATTCGCAGCGCTTCCCGCAAACACCAGTGGATACTCATCTGCCAGCCATTTGCGACAGCTTGCATACCACATTACAATTGCAAGCTTTACATCTTTGCGCCATTTTTTTACAAAGCTTTTGTTCCATTTTATTTCAGTCACTTTAAATTGTATCCGGGCATCTCCATCCGAATTTTTTTTATGATCATAATTTTGTTTTGGTTTTCTCCAGAGTATAGCAATTAATTCATCCAAAGCATCGTCATCTTTCTCATGAATGAACACGTAGAAAGCCATTTCTGCATAATGAAATTCTTCCAGCTGTACATTAAAAAATTTTGTCGCAGGCCCGCATAAGCCTTTATAAGTTGCAAGCAGTTGTGTTGTTACTTTTAAATTATTCGTGAAGATCCACGAGCAATACTTATAACAGCGCAAACGTGCATCAGCAGGGAGTTTGAAGTATTGAAAGAAATTTTTATTGCTTAATATTTTCAATGCTCTTTCATGCAGGCTTACTTCATTTTTATTTTTCGAATGCAGCAATTTTGCAACGGCAATAAATTGTTTTGCAGTAAGCTCTTCCCATGTTTGCGGAAGTAAAAATTTTTTCTTATCGTAATAAATGTTCAGCATTATCTTGGATAGTGAACATATTTTACGTGTGCATGATCGGTTGAAATAGAATGCTCTGCTACTCTATCACCATTGGAACTTGTCCCGTCTGCGCTTGTATTACCTGCAATTCCTTCTCCACCACCAGGCATTGTAACGATGCCGATATGATGCGCATGATCATTGTCATCAACATATAGGAAGAGATCGTCGACTACCGGATTTTCAGTAAGCCAATTATTTTTCTTTGCAAGGTCATAAACATCCTGACATGCTTCAAGACGTGGTATAGGTGCATTGCCTTCAAAACAGATATCTAAAACCATTGTTGCAAATTCACAACACCAGCTGTCACCGGCACTGCCACCGGACCAATGTTGTATAGCTTCCACCCTTTGTCCGGTATTTTGTTCTGCAGCTTCGCGAACAAATAAAAATTGTCTTGCAATTTCTGATGGAATATATTTCATAAAAAGGTTTTTTAATTAGTTTGTTACTTTAAAACTTCCCGCATAGACATGCAGGAAGAAATTTTAGAATGAAAGATGAGCACATTCTTTATGGAGTGTTTGCAACAGGCGCAGGCAATGCAATTGCAGGCTGCGTAATTGCTTTCCAAATACTTTCTATTACTGCGAAAATGCTGGCCAACGGTAATCCTGAAATCTTTGAAGCCATTAAAGAAGCAAAGCCATGCGTAATGAATGCAAAAATTTCCGGCGTTGTATTTTTTAAAAAAGTCGCCATGCAAACGATTGCTTCATTTGCATCTTTTGCATTTTGAATGCATGGTCCTAATGCCGTAAACTGTTGTGCGATTGGCAGTATGTTAGCCGTAGCAATTTGCTTTGCCTCAGCAGTCCATTCAGCAGGTATCACTGCTTCTATTGCCAGCACTGTGCTGTTAGGGTCCTCTACGTAATTGTAGATTTTGTAAGTAAGTACTGCAGCATCATTAATTAAAGGTTCGGTGCCTTTGATGTCAGCAAGTACAGCAGTAAAAAATTTATTTACTGCGTTTTTAAAAAGAAGTCCGATTGATTGTAACCAGGTCATGATGGTGTTTTTTATTTATGATGAAAAATGATTAATCCTAAAATGTAAATAACTGCGCATATCAGTTGGGCCATAAGCGCACACAAAATCCCTGCGAGTAAAGGATGTATCTGTTGTAATCTTTTAAAAAATTTATTCAACGGTTTTATTATTGTTTTACTTCTCTTGCCACGCAGTACATCAGTTCTCCGTCACACTTCGCATCCCAGTCAAGCGTTACATAAGTTCCGTCACTGCATTTATACCTGTTCACAAAACCCGTTACATCCTGACCTTTCGTGAGATTAACAAAAGCGTTTTTTGTTTTTTCCACATCATCCGGGTGCACGAATTCCATAAAAGGCGTTTTCAAAAAAAATTCTTTCACATATCCCAGCCTTGATAACAATGCTGTATTCGCATCGGTAAAATATCCTTCAAAATTTGCTATTGCTCCAAGGTCAAGCGAATGCATAAAAAAGTATTTATAAACACTCATCTTCTTTTGCATCTCAGCAATATCTTCAATAACACTTTTTAAAGCATCCATTTAATCTTTTTTTGGAATGATTGACTTGATCATATTTGCGATGGCTGCCGGTGTTTCATTCACTGATCTCTGCACACCTTCAAGCCTGCGGTTCATCTCATCAATTTTCTTTTCCAGTCTGTCTTCAAGCTTTGTTATGTCTCCTGCAAAATCATTTTTCTCGTTGCGGTAATCTTCGCGCTCCAGATATCTTTTCCTGTCACCTTCCAATTCTACAATGCGCCTGCGCAGCTCATCAATAATTGTTTCGTAATTCGAGAATCGCGCGCTTAAAAAAGACCAGAATAAAAAGCCAACAACACCGCAACTGCCAAGACTATAAACCAAATTTTCTATTACAGTATTCATCTTATGTGTATTTTATTTGCTCGTATCAATTGCCATTTTTCCACCCGTCAAATTATACCAGGCACCACTGTTATTTATTTTATTTCCTGATGCTGTATAAAAAGCTGCACTGCCATACAACGCAATGTTTGTCGATGGTTTGGCAGAATTCAACCCTATATTATTATTGATTAATCTTATTGTTGTTGGAAAGAAAAATGCAACAATATTTACATTCGGAATCCCTTGTGAATTCACACCTCTGCTGCAAACTCCTGCATGATTAAATGTGTTGTTTCTATAAACAATTTTTCCCTTTGCATAGCAGTCGGAATTGTAGATCATCGTGCTGTCAACATAATTATTGGTGATGGTGATATCACTGTCATTATATCCTGCACGTATTCCTGCGCCCTGGTTATAACCTTGAGATGGATCTCCGAAATTTTTAAACACACATTGGTCAACAACACAATCCCAGCAGCCACTCATCTGTATGCCGCTTCTTCGAAAATCTATCACCGTGTCTTTATAATTTCTTATGTGCATCAAACCCATTGGTCTTTCTGTTCTGCTCTTGCCATAATAAGAAGCAAATATTTTTGGCGGCTCATCTGTACTCCCTTCATATCCGCAATCCTGGTTTCCATGCATGGCTTTTACATCATGAATAAAAATGTTATGAATGAAATATTTTCCAAACCAATAACTGCTGTCATTCGGGTAAGAAAATGCATCCTGTTTGAACCACCATCCATAAAGACAACTGTCAATTACAAAGCGACAAAACTCAAAATCAGAACTTTTACCCTGAACAGTTATTGCGGTTGTTGTTTGATGATTGTTGATGTATAAATTATTCTGGCCATCGAGTTTCCAGTAATGGCAATCAGTCCAGGACAAACCTTTGCTGAATGTTACGCCCGGCTCGCACACAATAACATTTGGATGCAGAGAATCGTTGCCACTTTCGGTCCCGAAAGACATATAACCATAAATACCTTTTTGCAGATCAAGAGTATCACCTGCAGGACAAGGATAATTCCAATAACTGCCGGGATCAACAACATGCCAATGCGCACTATGCACAACAGGTTTTGGTTGTGATACAAGCACAACGCCAACAGCGCCTGCAACAGCAAGCGTTCCTAAACCAATTTTTTGTAAAGTATTCATAGGTTATTTTTTAGTGAATATTTGATTGAATAATTTGCCCGCAACCCATGCTGTTATTATTGCAGCATTCTTAACAGTATTGATTACCTTTTTCATAGGTTATTTTTTATTGTTTTGCTATAAAATTTTTAATCGCAACTCCATTCAGCAACAGAATTCCATTGCTTGAATAAGCTGCCGTCTGGTCTCTCGCATTACCGTCAAACACAACACAATATTCAAGCTTGGCAGCTGTAGCTTCCTGCAACAAAGCACTCATCAATTCCGCGCTTTCATTCATGGTACCCATTTCATTGCTCATTACTTTTTTGCCCGTAATTTTTGCAACGATATTCACTACTTCCTGCAATGCTGATGTTGTTGTAAGAACAGTATCCATAATGCTTTGCGCAGTGCTCGTGTTTCTGTAGATCGCTGGTTCATACCAGTGAATATTTACAAAATCAATGTCTGTGCTTGCATAAGCATTCAATAAAAATTTTACTACAGCAATTTCTTCTTCAATGTTTTCATTCTTCTTACTGTTCAGTGCATTTATTTCATTAATAGGTATGCACTTCGCGCCAAATGATTGCGCTGCTGCAGTGTTTCCCTGCTCAGTATAATAGCGATGCACAAACCACTTCAAAGGGCAGCATGTTATGCCTCCGTTTGCAACAGGAATATTTAATGGCTTTGCTACGCTTATAGCGGCATTTAATAACGCTAAATAATTTGGAAGATCATCTGTGTGATAATCAAAATTGTTTTCTTCGTTTTCTACAACAAGCAGTTCAGGTTTGTTAGAAGTTAATGTTGCTGAAAGCTTTGCTTTGTAGGTTATCAGATCTGTAAAAAATGGTGTTCCTTTTGCATCAAAATAATCTACGTTCAATAACACTTTCAATCCTGCTGCAACAGCTGCATTAAAATTATTTACTGCGATATCAGTTGATAAAATTGTATGCAGCCTGATGTACTTAACACCAATTGCCCGGGCGATCTCAATGTTATCATTCGCAAGCTCAATGATGCCAAACTTAGTTGCCTGCTGCGGCATAATTATAGTCGCCGTTTTTATCGGAAATAATCCCTTAAAGAAGCTTGCAATTGATATAAATATTTGTTTCATTTCAAAAAATTTAAAAGCCAAAAATTCCTGTTCTTAATGTGTTCGGTGTTGCAGCAAAGCCATTGTCATCCAATACAGGAGCTATCGGCAGCACATAATAACTGCTTGAAAAAAATATTGGAAAAACAGTATCGCTCGCAATGCTGTTCACATAAGAAAATAATTGCTGCAAATAATTATTCCCTGTTGCATCAACAGAGTTGTACAGCAATAGCATGCTGCCTGCATCAGCATTTTGTTCTCCTTCAAAGCTTCTGTCTTCAGCGCGGCCAAGTATCACAGTAAATCCATTGCTGCCGATCTTCACCGGCAGCGTTTCAATAGCCATTTTTATAGTGAGGTTAGCAACGGCTTTTTTTATTAATGAAATGGCTTTTGCGTTTTGTGCTGATAATGCCGGCGCATCGTCACCGGTGTCTTCAATGGTATCATCATTGTCATTATTGTTCTTCAGCAGATCTCTCAGGTATTCAAAAAAAGTATCGCCAATTAATGGACGTATAAATTGATCTTCTGCCTGGCGTATCAACACTCTTAAGCTTTCAAAAATTCTGAATGGCTGATCTTTTAATGGAAAATATTTTGCAAAATCCTGTGCATCCTGGAAGATGATATCATAATTATCAGGAACCGTCCAGTCATAATAAGTTTTGTTTTGAAAAAGATGTTGCAGCAATTGTTCTATTGCCATGCAACCCTTGTCTGCTAAGGCTTCACGCAGTTCATCAAATTCCCAACGATGCGCTGCCTGCATGTTATCATTGCTCTGCGTTTTTATTCCTGAGTCAGTGATTTGCGTTTGCAAAAAACCAATGTCCATCCAGTATGCAAGCGGACCAACAACTCTTCTGCATTTTTCTATCAGGTCTGCATAATCGCTTCCGTCTTCTGTTACTTCAGCAAGCAATGTTTCATACAAATCCTGTCCTAATATCGGCACCAGAAAACGCCACTCTGCAGCTGTGATATCGGCAAGCGTAGCTTCATTCACATTGAAATTGATGCGAACATATTTTCTTGCGGTTGCTATATCGTTGATAAGTGCCACTATGTTGTTGTTGCTTTAGTTGATTTGCCGGTATCTAATGTTGTAAGCACAGAAGATGAATAGCGGAAAACCAGACGTGGTGTAATTATTTTTGAATTATTTGTATTTGTGTTCAAGTTTGTTGTAGCAAAAACGGTTCGTTGTTTTTCTAATTTGTCACTCCATCCGTTGTATTTTTTTACCAGGTTATATAATTTTAAATTGTTGATGCGCTCCGGATGCAGCAACATCAATAACACCAAGGTTGCTTCTCTGATATCGCTTCCGCTTCCTGCGCCACCGCTCGCGCCGTCACCCAAAAGATTGCTTCCGAAAATTGCCGGGTTGCTGAACATCGAGAACAAAATTTGCTTATCACCTGCAGCGCTGTCGGGTAAGTATTGACCATCTTTCATCTTATCATCAAGCACAGTTATCTCAATATCATTCACCATTACTTTTTGATAAGGGTCCATGTATTTTCCTGCGATGATGCTTTTACCAGCATTCGCCGCGCCGCTGAGATACTTGTCTATCTCATCATATTTTTGATTGATGGCCTTTAATTTATCAGCATCAAGCATGGTTTCCCAATCTTTATAAAGGCGCTTCCAGTAAGTATCTGCAATGATCACCACATATTTGATGGTCATCTGATTGGTTTGCATGAATTGCTTGAACTGCGGCACGCTGCGTGTGATATCAACCCATGCCTGCGCAGATTTCCAAAGTGGCTGCGGATAATAAACCTGTCCGTTTTTCAAAAGGCGATGCAGCATGCAAAACTCAAATCCACTTTTTGTTTTTTGCAGTTGATCAAATTCATAACCTTCCTGAAGCACAGGAATTTGTTTGATGTACAGCGGATCATATCCGGCTGGCGCAAAATTCCAATCGCTGCACAAATACATATTGTTGATGTTCTGTGTAACGAGATCTCTTCTCTGCAATCTTGCCTGGTAAACATCACTCGCTTTTATGCGGTTTATTTTTGTTCTGTCTTTACTTAAAATTAATTGGCTTGCACCCCAGCCATAGCCAAGCATATTATAAATATTCGCGTAAGAATTATTGAAGCTGTCATTCAGCTCGAGCCAATCATTTATTTCAGCATCACTTACCCATTCAAGATCTTCATTGCCGTCTTTGTCTTTATTTAATAATAAATAAGGATCGATGGAACTTCCCAATGCAAGTCTTGCGCTTGTTTCAACTCCGGCGCTTAAAGCAGGTACGTTTTGAATGTCATCAGCCATGTCAGCAGGGTCGCTGTTTGCATCTCCCCACCATGCCCAAATAGCATTACTGAGCGCAAAAATATCAGGCGGAACACTGAACTTTTTTCCGTCTGGTTTATCAGTATAAAATACAGCTTTGGTCGTAGAGCCATAGCCAATGCTATCAATAACTTTTACACTCATTTTTATAAAACTGTTTTCCCGTTAAAAACTCTGATCAACCGGATATGAACCTTTATGATTCGTCCATTTGCAAACACGCGAATGTTGCGCGTGCTGTTTTTATAATGCTGTGGATTTTTTAAGAATGGTGTTTTTTTATGCACTTCGCTCAGGCGCTCTGCAGCTGTAAGATGATTGTACTTAGCCGCCTGATCTATTTCTATCCATTCTCCGCCGGTGTCTAATTTTTTATCACAAGTGCGGAAACCAATAGAAAAAATTTCGCCTCTATCCATGCATGCCAAAACTTCCCGTAAACCGATAGTATCCGTCAGCACAATACAAATTTGAAGCAATGGAATGTTTCAGGAAAGGACAGTAAAAAACCTGTGTTAAAACACAGGTTGCAACCAAAACTAACTATTTATTGGATCATTTATTCTTGACAAATTTTTGCCCTAATCTTTCAATAAAATCAAGTATAGGTATTAAAATTTTTCTAAATTCTATATAGACTGCTTTTATCAATTCGTCTCTTGCCTCTACAAATTTTTCTAAGTCAGTTTTATAGTCATTGTTTTCCATTTCGCAATTCAGATTTTACAAAAGCTTTTGCTTTTTTTATGATGGAGTCATCAATTTGTTCAGGAGAATTGATGTTAGAGAAATTCATTTTCTCTACATCCACTTCCGCAGTAAATCTTGGCGCTTTAAGTCTGTGGATATAAAAGCGCCCATGTTCATTTTTCAATACGTGTACATGCGGTTTTGCCATGAGATAAAGATACGAAATAATTACCAATTCTTTGAATTGCTGTTACTTGAATTTGCCATTTCTGATTTCATTTTTGGAATAAAATTTTTAATGTCATTGTATATATAATCACGTAATCTTTGATATTGTGCACGTGTTAAAACATGATTATTAAAACTTTCAATTGGTCCATTGCTCTGCGGCCACATTGTTCCTGGGTTACCTTCATGTTCAAAATTTGTTAGAGTATATTTATATCTTCCCTCTCTACATTGTATTGTTAATGTAAACCAAACTTTCCCGGCAGCCATTTTCATTAAACCATTACTAATTACCGGCACTAAAAAACCTTTGCCAACAATTTGCTTTGCGTTTTCATCAATTATCTGTGTAACATCTTTTCCACTGACAAATAAATTAGTTAGGGTAATTTTTGCACGGCTTAATAAATCTTCCGCCGAAACACTATCAATTTTTACAACTTCAGAATAAGTTATCTTTTGAGTGGAGGAATCAAAATGAAGATTTAAAGAGTCATTTTGTGCAAAAGAAAAAAAAGGAAGAAATAAAAAAAGAAATGTAATCTTTATCATTAGCAATAAATCTCCAAGGCTGAAAGATAAAAACATTTAGGCAAATGAGGCTGCTTTCAAAATTCTGGCCTTTAGCGCCTGGGCTTGTTGCAGATCACTTAAACTGAATGTAGTTGTAATGCCATTACTGATTTGATCATTTAAATTTTGTACAACATTCATTAAAGCAAGATTTATCTGTTGGCTTTGTAAAAGCGCAGAATTGCTTTGAGCTAATGCGTTTGCGATATCATTATTATTTATAGCTGCATTGCTATTGGATGACGTTACCAATCCACCTGAAGCAAAGCGTAAAATTTCAATGCTTTTAGAAACAGATCCATAATTTATTGCAGGCATTGGTGTCGTTACATATTTTGGAACATAACCACCGGTACCAAAGCCAGGAACACCAATACGTTGAAATATTTTATCTCCACCAAGCGCTTTCTGCTGCTTTTCATTTAATATTACTTCACCTCTTTTTACTGTAGCTAAAACATCATCGCCATTATGTTGTACAGGAATATTTTGTTGCGCGGTAATTTTTCCATCACCTAATTTTTGCACTTTACCACCTGTTGCATACGAAGGATTTTGCGATGCAATAAAAGCAACCTGTGCAAGCGTTTCAGCGCCCAAAGCAATTGCCAATGGAATGGCTGCGGGAAATCCCGGATCAACCCATAACTTCACTTCACCTGCAGCGCCGTTGATCAATGTTTGTGCGATCTGTATTTTTTGCTGCCTTTCAAATTCTTTTTTAGTTGCCGCTGCACTCGCTGCATCAGACTGTTGAGTTAATGCGGTATTGCGAACAGCAAGCTCTTGCGCTGTAATTAATTTTGCATTATATAATTTTTGATTTGCTGCTTCCTGTGCAGTATAACCCGCTAACTGTGTTTTTAATAGTTGCTGTTCTTTGTTGGTTTGCGCCTGTGAAAATTTATCAAGAATGTCCAATGCCTGCTTTGCATACCCAAGCATGTTTTCTATTGTTTTGACACTAGCGGCATTTGCGTCATCATCCATTTTTTTAATGGCGGCTAAATACTCGGCATGTATCTTTTCTTTGTCTGCATCAGTTAAAGTCTCATTGGCAATTTCATCATCGTATTCTTTCTTTAATGCAGCTTTTTTATCGGCAAGTGTTGTGGCATTGATAACATTTGCCTGATCAATTTTTAAAATTTCATCCTGTGCTTTTTTATAAGCAGCTATTTGATCATTCGCTTCATTTGTGGATACCTCTTTTCTTAATGCAAGCTCATCATCCAAAGCCTGTTTAACAGAAGCAGCATCAGCTTCTGCATTGCGAAGCTTTTCAGCCAGCGCATCTTTATCAATTTGCTTTAATTGGTTTTGATATTCTGCATAAGAAATTTTCCCTTGCGCATAATTATTATTAGCCAGGATCTTTAAATTATCATAAAACTTTGCACTATTGGCCTGGGTGGTTTCATATTCATTTTGTATATCGCTTTGAAAATTTTGTTCAGCAATTTTTAATGCATCCTGTATTTGCTTTGCAATGAGTGCAGCAATTTCATTGCTTTCTAACTTTTGTATATCGCTGAGATCAAAGGATAATTTTATTCCGGATCCTGCAAGTTTTTTTTGCATTTGTTCATAGGCAATAATTATTTCATCGTACTTGTGTTTTGCATCATCAATTTGTTTTTGATCTTCGCTTTCTCCGGAAGTTGTTGACTCTTCCTGCAGGTCACGGATTTTTTTATTGAAGTCCTGCGCAGCTTGCAAAAGATCATTATACTTTGTTTGGTCCGCAGGATCTGTACCACCAACACCCAATACTCTTTTATCAGTTGTTTCCTTTATCACATTTGCAAGCGCTGCTACTGTTTTTGCATCGGTGATCACCTGCAATGCAAGCGCATGCCCGGCTGCTGAATTTTGCGTGCCTGCTGCTTCCATTTGTTTCCATGCTTCAGCTGAAGCCTGCGCCAAGGCAAGATTTTCTTTAAATAATTCCTTCTGCTCTGCCAATGGTTTTGTTGCGGCATCGCCTGCAATGCTGTTGGCTGTTTGCTGCGCCTGTGTAATATCTTTTACATTCTGAAGCCTGATATTATCGAGCTCAGCTAATTTTTGTCTTTCATTTATTTGGTTCTTTACATCGTTTGTATTGAATGTTGCAAAGTCTTTCATTAATGTATAACTGTCAGAGATGGTTTGTTTAAGAATGCTGAATGCAACAGTTGTTTTCTCATAAAAAACTTCTATTCCCTGCAATGCTTCCTGGACAGAAGTATAGAAAGCTTTCAATGCAGGCTGCAGCTCATCTCCGATTTGTTCTTTCAAATTATCAATCTGTACCTGCGTTGCTTTTATCTGCCCTTGTGTAGTTTCTCCAAATGCAGCGGCAGCGCCTTCTACGCGTGGTTTTAATTCAGTCATGATAATACTCATACGATCACTTAAATCAGCAGCATTTTTCATATTGATTCCGTATTCACGCAAGCCGCGATTGTTGCCTTCCAATGCTTGCGTAATGGTATTGGTTGCATCAGCCAAGCTTATCTTTTGCTTTGCTGCAAAATCAATAATGACGGGCGTTAATTGGTTGATTTGATTTTCCGTAAGCTTGCCGAACGTGATCAATTTTTGAAACACATCAATAACATCTGTAGCAGTAAATGTTTTGAATTGTGCAGAGAGTGCTGCTGCCTGTTCCTTTAGTCTTTCAAACACATCAAGCCTTCCTATATTTTCTAAAATATTTTGCAGTTTTGATAATGCATCTTCAGCTTTATTTGCAACATCAACACTGGAAGAAAGGAAATCTTTTATCGCAGAAAAAACAGATGTTACAGAAAGATAGCTAACGAAGAATTCACCAATTTTTGCAAGAGATCCATTTAATAAATCATTAGCCTGCTTTACTCCGGCAATGTTTGCTTTCATTTGAGTGAGCAGTGCATTTTCTTTCTGGTACTCTGCAAGCTTCGCATCATAATTCGGATCACTCGCACTCATCAATGCAATCTCATTGCGCAGTTGAGAAACTAAATTGATTTGTTCTTTTAGTGTGGGTGCTAACCCATTGCTTATCTGGTCCTGAACATTTTTAATATTGGCATTCACACTATCCAATTGCTTCAGCGCCGCCACTGCACTTTTACCATTCGCTTGCAGATCTGCAATTTTTTTATTGAGTGCATCAGCGCTCGCCTGCAGTTTTACCAGGGCGGCATTTGCGGCAGTTTGATCAATATAAATACTGACGGTTTTATTGGATACGTCGCTCATGTTTAATGAATGTCAATGTTGTTAATGATTAAATTTCCCTGTCCATTCGCAGCGATATCACCCAGCTTATCAAGATTCTTTTCTACCACTGAATTGTACCAGTCTTTTGCCTGGCGTGGATTTGAAATTGGATGTCCGCGACCAACTCCTTTTGCTAAAAAAACAGCGCTTCGCGGAAATGTGTAGGAAATTTTATTGATCATATCAAAGCTTCTTTTCAGCCTGCTTTTTAAAGCATTTCTTAAAGCAATTTTATTCGGAGAATTTTTTGAATGGCGGATATCAAGCACATCCATTTCATGTATCAGGTCCTCTTTATTATCAGCATCCCACTGGGTTACTTCTTCATTGTATTCATCTATGCCTAACATATTTTTAAATTAAAAAGTCTCGCCCCGCAATGGGAAACGAGACTTTGGTAAGTTGGTTTTTATAATGTGTCCTGCTCTTATTTTAATTCAAAAACAGGGTAAGTTTATGGGCGTTCTACGAATGCGCCGCTATAGAAAAATTTGTTGTAAGATTCAATTTCCATATCATATCCTTTCTGTCCGCTCTTTAAAGTTCCGGTGCTGAATCCCACCTTGCTTACTGCTGCAGGTAAGCAACTGCACCCATATTGTATATAGGGTCCGTTACATTGATCCTGGACAAACAAAACGATTTGCTGGTTCAGCCAATTGTTTACCATTTCCAAAATTGGCGCGCCGTCTCCGATGATAAATAATTTTGGCGTTTGTATCAGCCGCAGCGAACCCTTTGTGCCGCTGCTTGCGGCAGGTGCTTCCAAAGTGTCCGCATAAATATATATTGGCAAAGGACCTTTGCCTACAGCCCATGTATGATCTGCCGTGATTTTATAGTTATCTCCGGCTACAGGAGCTTCTCCCGGAGCAGGATCATTCAATAAAGTAAAATCAGTGGTAAGGTTGATCCAGCCTTTTATCAATCCTGTCTCAACAAGCACGGCATTTGCCCTGCGGTATGGTGCATATAATCCGGTATCCATGGTAGGTTTTTTATAGGTTGTTTAAGAAAATTATTTTACGTAGATCATCCCGCTGTTAGTGTCAATCAATTTTTTTTGCAATGTTTCATCTGCTACAACTTCAACAGGCGTTATTTTCTGCTTGCCAATTGTCATGGCTGCATAACGAAATCCATATCTTTTGCCACCGCTTTCAAAACCATAATCAGATAAAATTATCTTGCCTTTGGGAGCCGGTAATGCGTTTACACTGTTGGCAACCGCAGTCAGCTTTTCAATTTCCAAACTAAGGCTTTCATTTACCTGGTAAGTTTTCTGCAATTCACTTTCTTTTTCAGCAAACTGGGTTGAAAGCTCAGCAAGTGCTTTATCTTTATCATCCAACTGTTTTGTAAGTTCAGCCACTTGCTTTTGAAGTGCTGATACATCCTGTGTTTCTTCAGCCATAAACTTTTATTTTGATGCTTCACAATTATGAAAGATTGTGAAGCCTTGTGAACATAGATTTTACTCTTGATCGTTGGAAATTACATACTCAGGAACTTCAAAATTCAATGCTTCCCACCAATCACCGAACATGGAAACCTGGCGTGGGCTAAATTCCTTTACTTCCAATGCATTGCCACTGTTCGGGCGCTTCTGCGGGCGTATCCTGTTTGTTGGAATAGAAGTCCAGATCATATTGCTTTCACCCATGCTGGTCAAGGGTTGCACTACCATATTTGGAAATAAGGAAACGGTCAAGAGATCAGATTCTGCGGCATAATAAGTATTGTACAACTTCTTTTTTCCCTGCTTATAACGCAAACCCAAATCCTGATTCATAAAAATAAAATCAATTTTCGGGCGTAATATTTTTGGAATTGAGGCAGCAAAACTTTCAATTTGTACGACAAAATCAGAAGGATCATCTGCCGGTGCACCCATTGCAATTGGTCCGTTGCCAAGGTTGGTGCGTCCACCGGTATTGTAATCAGTGATGGTTTTTTTCAAGCCATTCATAGCTGTTCCTGCAGCGCCTGCAGTTCCGGGAGTTGGTGCAGCATAGATGCCTGTAAAATATTCGTTGATTTCAAGATCTTCATCTTTTTTCGGCATGATGTGGTTATCAATTAACCACCGTACAAAAGGCCATTGTGTCCGATCATTTGTATCAAGGTCTGCCAGGAAACCTTCATACGTTGCAGCAAGATCATCAGGCGTTTCGTTCTTGTCAATTTTCAATTCGTATAAGTTGAAAGAGTTTGGCTCGAATGTGATAGCTCCTATTGGCGTAAACGCTTTCTGAAATGGCTGTACCACACGGTCAAGACTTGCATAAGTGCCGCGATAAATCGTATCGCTCGTTGGCCTGTTTTGAAAGAAGGCTGCTGTTTCACTTGGCGCATACAACTTGTTGCGGAGGTTTGCAGCGTTATCGCTTCCTGCTTTATAATACGCTCCAAATTGCGTTATTATATCTGATACATTAATTGACATACAATGGGTTTTTTATAGGTTGGTATTTTGTAAAACTTTTTTATAAACGGCTTAAAATTTCCTGCTGAAAATTCATCTCCATAGACTCTTTGAGCTCTTTGCTTTTATAAGCTGCGGTATTTTTTTTCGGGTCAGGTCCTGAAGAAAAAGGAGCGCCATCTTCTTTGCTAAGCTTTGCAACTTCAGCATTCAATTTTATTATTTCTTCTTCTTTTGCCTCAATCGCAGTTTTGTTTTCACCTGCGGTTTTTTTCAATGCTTCAATTTCTATTTTCAAAGAATCATTTGATGTTTTCAATGAATCGCGTTCGTTGATTACAGCTTCCATATTATCAAGCTGCGCGTCAGTAACCTTTACTTCATCTGCATTATTCACTGCTGAAGTGATACCTAAAAATGAAAGAACTTTAGACCATTTCATAGAATTATTTTTTTGTGTTTGTGTTTTTTGTTTACCAAGTTTGTGTGCGCTTTTTACTGCATCCTGAAAAGTTCCTATCTTATCGATCAAACCTTTTTTCTTTGCTTCCTGCGCCGGATATAATTTCCCGCTCAAAACTGTTGGATCTGCATTCGGAAGATTCTGCTGAATGGTATTGGTGAAAATATCATTAACAGGATCGAGATAAGTTTTTTGCAGTGGCTCATAATTGCTTTTGCCTTCCGGATTATTACCTTCTGCTTCGCGAAATATTTTATTTTTATCAGTGGAGTTTGTCGCATACACTTCATGCGTTTTTATTCCTTTTGCGGCATGCAAGTCTTTGTAATCTCTCCACTTTGCCATCGTACCGATTGAACCGATATCATCAGTTTCAGAACTTGCAATTCTTTGTGAAGCAGCAGAGCCGATCCACATGGCTGCACTTGCCATCATGCCGTTGATATAAGCCACCACAGGCTTTGCGCTGTTTTTAATTGCATTCGCAAATTGCTGTGTGCCGTCAACTGAACCACCGGGAGAATCTATCTGGAGTACAATTCCTGTAACTGCGGGATTATCATTTGCCTGTTGCAATGCCTGCATCAGGCTTTGTGTTCCCGGTGCGCCGCAGTAATCATTTTTCATTACCGGACCATCGAGATTTATAACTGCAATTCCATTGTTTTGCGCATCAGCAGAAGTTGTTATGCGTTTGCCTTCAGCATTCACCATAAACATCACTTCCTGCTCTTTCTCCTGGAAAATATTTGTTTCGCCTGCAAAGAACTTTTCGAGCATCAAAAAATAATTATCAGCAGCTTCGGGCGTTATCAGCCATGTACTTTTTAAAGCTTCGAATAATATCTTCCGATCCACGATGTAAAAATGTTTTAATATCCTGTCTTCAAAAAGGACAGTTGTTTTCTATTCATTAATTTCTTCGCACCGTCCAGGCTGCAACTGTTGACACGCTTGTTCCGGTTGTCGCAAACACTATTTTATAATGCGCATAAATTAAAGGCACGGGCAGCGCCATTGTCTTTCGGTTGAGTGCCTGGTCTGCCAGCGTTAAAGTATTCAACACATCATAGTTGGTACCATCCACAGAGCCTTGCAGCGTTACAGTGCCTGCAACGGTGCCGCTTGTTTTGCTGAGCTGCACTTCTACGCTTTGCACAGTTTTATCAATGTACAAAACGCCGGTTGCATTATCCGGAGCGGTTAGCGTTGTTTTAGAAAGCGTTACTGTGTTTACTATTTGCGCATGAGAAGCTAAAGCAACAGCACAAAAAATAAGTAAGCAAAAAAGGTTTTTCATAGCTAGTGTTTTTAAAAGAAAAAATTAGTGAGTGTAAAAATGTTTCAATAAAACTTCTTCAGAAAGGACAGTTATTTTTGTTTCAGTTGAATGTTGAATTTATAAGTAGTGGAAGTGGCTGCCGCTGCTGTTCCTACAGAGATATCCATTGTTGAAGAACTTGTTCCGTCAACTCCCCAGTTTTTTGTATTTACATTGGAAGATGCAGCCGACCATGTAGGAATTAATGATGCACTTTTAGCAGTTCCAAGCGTTACAGTTGCATAAACAGAGCTTGCTACTAGTGTTCCGGTGCCTGTAGTAATACTTACCTGGAAAGTATTATCATCACCTTTCGTTATTGATGCAGTTGCGCCGGTGCCTGCATTTGTTGTGTTTACTGCAACTGTTGGTGTGCCCGGAATTTCTGTAAGCTGAACAGAAAATGTAGAGCCGCCAAGTTGAGCAAAAAATGATTTTGAAGTAAGATCAAGCCATCCATCATAATTAGTGGGACTTGCATTGCTTTGTGGCATACCAAATCTTGTTATACCGATTGCAGTGCCACCTGTTATTGTTACTGCGCTTGCAGATTGTGTTGCCATGCTTCCTAATCCTGTGATGTCTGAAGTTGAAAGCGTTCCCCAACTTGGCGTAGATGAAAATGTTCCACTTCCGGTTTGCGTTAATACCTTCTTAGAAGTTGAGGTATTGCCGGGAAGCGCAGCCATTGTATTTGTGCCGCTGCCATACCAAATATCTCCTAAGGTTGCTGAACTTATTCCTCCATTGCCGCCGTTAGTAAGAGATAACGCGGTTCCGCTCCAATTTGAATTATTTACAGAACTTAATTTGCCATTAAATGTGTTCCAGTCCGTTGATGTTAAATAACCATTCTGTGATGTCGTTGCAGCCTGCGAACTGATAACACCTGTTGCATTATTATAAAATAATGGTGAAGTTGCAGATAGTGCAGTTAATGAAATATATGCATTTGGATTTGTTGCATTATAAGGAGTAAATCCTAAATTATTTTGCTTACCATTAAATGTGTTCCAATCCGTTGATGTTAAATAACCGTTTGTTGATGTTGTGGCTTGTGAAATACTTATTACAGGTGTAGTGCCTCCGCTTGATGAAATAGGTGCCGTACCGGTAACACCTGTTAGAGTACCACCTCCGCCGCCACCTGAATGCGCATCAACATAAGCCTTTGTGGCTGCCTGTTGTGCAGTTGTAGGATCTGCAAGATTATTGATATTAAAATTTCCTAAATCAATTGGCTGATGCATATTAGCTGCTTTACCACACGTAAATAAAAACACATCTGCCGGCACTTGCGGCGCGCCCATTCCTAACTCTGCAAACGATACGGTATCCTGATTAGTTACAAAATTTCCAAAAGAATATATAACTTGATCTATGTATCCTATGTCATAAGTTTTTGTTCCGTCGGGGCTTACAATTTTTCCAAATCCATCAGCAAGCAACTCTACATTATTGAATTGTTGCCCCACTGTACCAGCTAATGGATCTTCTGTATCAATGACAGTTATATAACCGGAATCAACATCATGCACAACAATCTTTATATGATCCGCTTTCAACACTCCTTTTGTTTGTAATACCTGGAATATATATGGCGTTTGCACAGGCGTTGGATAAGTAATAGTTACTGATTGCATTGCTCCGTTGCATCCTGTAAATGGGCATGTTGTGGTTGCATCATTATCAAAAAGTTTATAAAGATTTGCAGTTGCTCCTGGGTTTGTTGCTGTTGTTGTTACAGTAAATTTTTGCGTCGCACCTGTGTTCCAGTTATCCTGAGTGCCTGCTACGCGGGGAATAGAACTGTGAAAGCCAACACTAGTTATTGATGAAGTCATAAAGCCGCCCATCAAAGTGCCGCCGTTATTATGAAACTCATTGCAATCACCAATGTTATAAATAAAATCAGATCTTAATCCTGCAAAATTTTCAACCACATTTTGGCTTGTATTTGCATCGAATATTACAAGCCACCTTTGACTTAAAGTCAAATGTCTTGCACCATCTTCTCCTTTTCCGTCATACTCACCTTTGGTAACTACACCGCGGCATTCGATCATTGTTTTTGTATCAACAGAAGATGTTATCGGGCCTTCCCAAGTAAAGAAATCTGCGGAAGATTTTTGTGCATTAATTCCGTGAGCTGTATCAACGGTAATAAGTATATCACGCATGTTGCTGCCAAGAGCGCCATAAAATTTATTGTTATTACAGGTTCCTAAGCGAAGTGCATTTTCCCAAATTGCTGTATCAACATTGTGAATGTTTACTTTGTTATCACGCATGTAACTTACCGTGCTGCCACCAACTCCATAAGCATAATTTCCATCAGCATAAATCACAATTCCTTTCTCTCCATTGCCGCTACTTTTGCCTGTTATAAGAACATCAATCTTCATATTTTTTCCCGAAAGAAAATTGAAACGTCCATTGTAATAAACACCGATTGCATTATGTCCATTCGTATATAATGAAGCGTTCAATGTGTTCATTCCTTCCATTTCAAACATGGCAAAATGATCTGCACCTGCTACAACACTGTCAGCTTTGCTTACTTCAAAATCGGCACCATGGAGCATGAATACAGTATCTCTGATATAAAAAGATTTTCCGCCGGCACTCAATAAAACCTTGCCGCCGTGTTGCTGCGCATAAGATATCGCAGCATTAAAAGCAGGAGCCCAATCATAAGTGCTGTCCCATGTTGCAGGACCAAACATCAAAGGGTTTACAGGTTCTGCAATCGTGAATGCTTTAAACTCTGTACCATCAAAAATGAATAATGCTTTTTTTGTGTAATCGTAAAACATGCCGCCTTCATTTCTTGGCGCATGCAGGCTATCATTGAATGCATTGATAATTTCCTGATCTGATTTAAAAGTGCCATGTACGCGAACACCTGCGCCAGTTCCCGATCGCGAGAACAAATGAATGCTGTCGCCAATAATATTATTTGTGCGCTGAAATTGTGCATTACAAACTAATGCAGTGAACAAAAAAGAAAGCGATAAAAGATAGTTTTTCATAAGTTTATTTTATAACGACAAAGCCAGAAGATGGACCGGTAAGATTTACGGTTAGTTGTGTCATTGCTGGTGGCGGAGCGTCGCAATAAACAGGAACATTTTCAAGTGTTGGCTGTACATCATCAGTGCTCCAAACTTCAATCAGAGGCATTTGTCCAAAGCGTGCAGCTCTGTCACTATTCCACGCAATTACTACTTCAGCAACATCAGTGAAGAATATAATTTCTTCATCATTTCCACCAATTACAGGAGGCGTTACAACGCTTCCAGGAATAACAGGTGTAACATCTGCACCTTCGAAAGAGTCAAGTATTAAAGCCTTTTTTATGGAGTTATTGATGAAAGAAAATTTTGTACCCGGTGTATCATCAGCGCCGACACCGCTCATATATTCCTGCGAAAAATCAGCGCCGTTATCATTATCACCTATCAACAAGTACAAACCACTTGCGCGCATTTTCCCTACAATCAAAAATTGATAGTAGGGCATGTTCTCGAGATTTATTCTTCCAGTGCCTGAGTCTCCTGGATAAAAGCCAGAAACAGATTGTTTGTAATAAATGCCGGCAGAAGAAACATTCAGTTGTTCATCAAATCCAAGCTGACTGTCAGGCACCAAAACAGGACCATACCAAGAAGCGCCATCAACCAATGCAGGCTCTCCATTTAAGTATTGTGTCTGCGGATCAATAGGAGGCAATCCTGTAACCTTATCTTTTTCAATAAACCAAAATTTACAGATGCCTGCAACGAATGAATAATTAAAAGGAAAATTGCCAGTTTTTTTATAACCGCTTTGATACATTATGCGAATGTGCGCAGAAGTGATTTCATGAGAAAGGACAGTTATTTTGGATGCTTAAAAATTTTTACAGGATGTATTTTTTCAGGGGACAGTTTTGCAATAAAGTTTTTTGATTTTTCTTTGCGATGCCTGAATTCTTTTTTCTTTAGCGCATCATAACTGATGTCTTCCGGTATCTCTATGTTATAGATCATGCAAAAACTTTCCATGGCCGCTTTTATTTCAGCACCTGATGCCGCAGAAAACAAAACGTAGCTGTAAAGATCTTCTTCAAATCTTTCTTCAAATAATTTATTCAATATCAAAATATTTTGCACAGGTATATCCTGCGGAAAATGGCTTTGCTTCATCCACCAATACGGAAATTCTATGTCAAGTTGCTGCGTGTACCTGTCGAAAGCTTTGTGAACGAAGGTTTCATTTTGCCTGAAAAAAAATTTCCGCTGCATAAGCGATAAAACTGTTACGCCAAAATAATTTTTTGCATAAAAAACAACCGGGTTGCCGTAAAGGCTTTGCAGGTACTTTTTTAGATATGGCTTCGTAGGAATTTGGATAGAATAGTTTCTTCCCATTATGGGAATGCAAATTAAGGATTTAGTTAATAATAAACCTTTTTCTAAACCTTAAACTTCAAATAAAAATAAATGGCAACCTCCGTGTTCCATGAAAAGTTTTCTGATTGATGTTTATTAAAAAAATAATTTGCCAGCTCCATTGCTGTCATGCCATGGCTGCTGAAAGCTAATTGATCACTCAATTCTTTGAAAGGAATGAAAAGCATATCATACAAGCGATTCTTTGTGGGTGGATGACTTTGATCAGCCGTTCGTATTTCCACAATGGTTCTGTCAAGTTCACTGTGCAATGGCTTTCTCCTGGGCGCAATATCTATGTGCACAAAAGCATCACAGACCATTTTATTATTAAAATTTGTTTCCCAGGTTATTGTTTTATACATGGGATGTTCAATAGCTGCAATTTCACGGCTGATGCCTTCAAGTTGAAGAGGAAGAGTAGTTGTTTCCATTTTGAAAATTTTTCAATGTGATAGATGATTTACAATAAAGAGGATGTTTTGGACTTCCGTTTTTATTAATATGTAAAGCTTTTGCAGAAGGGAACATTTTTATTACATCCTTTGCTCGTTCTTCTGCGGCTTTAAAATTTCCCCAGGCAAAAATTATTTCTTGAGCTTTTGCAGAATATTCTTTTAAAAAATAATTATTATAAAAACCAATTTTTTCAATAGGTTCAAGTAATAAGGCATTCGGATCGGTTGATATAAATGCAAAAAGATTTAGCATATATACTCCACCAAAATTCCAATCGAATGCAAATCTTTTTACTTTCCGGATTGTGGGGTCATCCTTTGCTTCGGTTGCCGTCGATGGATTTAATCCTATGAACATTACAATCGGTTTGGTATTATCCCAAATTCTCCATAGTGAGTATCGATACCTTTTGCATTCGCTAAAACAAGCTCCATTTTTTTCAAATAAATTCATTACTATTTTTTTCTGCGGTTTCAGATTTTTTAGTCGTTTTTGTTACAAATTTTATAACTCATTCATCCTTACTTATTTGGAGTGTAACAAAAGGTGTAACAGGATTTGTAACAAATTGTAACAGTTTGTTACAAGTTGTGACAGGAACACCCATTTCCGGCGATTTATAAAAATCCTGTTACAAGCTGAAACATTTACCAGTCTTATGTTTCCTTTATTTTGCGTAACTATTTGTAACAAGTGTAACAGGTTTTTAGGTTGTTAGAAAAATTGCCGATAATGCGTTAAAAAAGAGTATTTCTACTCTATTTTTTATTTTTCGAATGCTACTACTGCCCCTATCCCTACTAATATCCCGGCTAAACCCTTATGAAATAAGGATGTAACAATTTGTGACAGGGGTAATCTTACTTTTTCTTAGTAAACGATTTACTGTCTATTAAATCAGTATCCATATAAGCCTTAGAAACTTGCTCAGAACTAATATTTCCGATCTTATGCACGTAATTGTATCTAAGCTTTAAGTACAATTCAATTTCATTTGTTCTGCCAAAACATTCAAGATATTTCTCGAGAAATTTTTCTTCTGTTAAGTCGTAATCGCTTGTAAACATTTCTTCTATTTAAATTACTAAAGAAGATAAATTCTTTTGTGTTTGCCAACATTCACGATTGCTTCCAGCTGCGTGATATATGCTTTATAATTCGCCTGCTCTGTTAACATACCCGGGTTTTTCTTCCATGCATTGTACACCTCAGCGATAGAAAGTTTGTTGGCTTTAAATATTTTAAAAATAGCAATCACGAATCCTCTGCTTCGCCAATTGGCAAACTGTTTAAAGACCATGCACAGATCCGCGATTTCTTCTGCTTCTGCTAAATGCTTCACTTCAAATATTCCGTTTTCAAAATCTTCAGTTGAGGTGTAGCTTTCTGTTCCCGGATGACCTTTACCCAAAAGGCATAATGATACTGAAAGTGAAATTTTATAATCATCCAAAAACTTTTCAATCTTTGTATAATTCATGTTGCCTGCCTCGATGTAGCAATTAATGAAATCAGCAGGTTTCCATTTTTCTACATTTGAATTTACCTTGGCAATATCAGGCATTGATTTTTCTTCTTCAACCAAAATATAATAAACCGGTTCCTTTAGTTTTTCAGCAATATGAAAGCGATGTTGCCCATCAAGTATAAAAAGATCATCGTCTCTTTCTCTCACCTGCAGCGGATAATATTTAAGCATATTATTGCCGGCAGCTATTTCTTTTAAAATTTTATTGATCTTATTTTTATTAAGCTTCCTGTTGCCGGTGAGCATTTTAAAACGATCGTATTCATACGAACAATAAACAATAACAGAGGATGGTGTATGAAATGTTTTTGTCTCATGTTTAATTTTTTCTGGAAGAGATTTTTCAACGACAGTTTCAGTATATTCTTCAAAGGATGAAAACACTACTGCAGCTATTGCAAAAGATCTTTCAAACGAATCAAGGTTTGTGAAGATGATAAATTTCTTTGCTTTTTCATCAACAGAAAAATCCTGTACATAATGCTTCTTGTTATTATACAGGAAGGTTTTAAATTTCATCCATTTTAGTTTCTTGATAATTTCTGGAGTGGTCATTGTTGAAAAATATTTATAGTTTTAAATTTTCAATTTTACTTTGCATTCGCATACCTGCATCAAAGCCATCATTTCTTATCAGGTTGATCACTGTTATAAAATTTTCTTCACTCGGGTCTCTCATTAATTTAAAAATCAGCGCTTCGTATTTTTTATAATCCACTTCTTCACTTTTTACAGCCAAAGGATAGTTTCCATGTGAATCTATATCGCTATTTATATTTAACAAGTAACTATCCGTTAATAAGCTTTCTTGATATTTATCAATTTTTTTATGCTAAATCCTTTTTTCATTTAAAAAGGTAATTCATCGCTCTCTGCAGTAATTGCTTCACCAGGCTGCACAGTCTGTTCATTTAAAAATTTGTTCTCATCAGTTATCACAACCGTAGCGATTTCTTCTTTGCTTAAAAATTGTTCGCGCTTAAAAACATAAGGTCGCCCGTTGCGCTGCACATCGACACGGATAGGTTCTTTTTTCACAGCATCAAATTCCCAACGCGGATAACTGTGCCGGCATGTTGTATAATTCCTTGTGATGTGACGCCATATTTCTAACTCTGCTTGTACATTATATTTTTGTCTAACGGCAATTGTTGCACTGTCTATCGTTTTATAACTTTTGCCATCTACAACAAAATCATGATATCGCTCGACATGAAGATTATCTTCAATTACATACTTTAAATAATTGAGTTCATATTTTTTCCGGAAAAACTCATCATATATTTCCTGCCTGGTTAAATAAATTTCTTGTACACCAAAATCAAAAAACATATCGCGTAATCTTTCAACCAATTCTTTCTGAAGTGTTGATACATTATTCACGATAACTTTCTTAAGAGCTTCTGTCTTTAACAGCGATGGATGAAACCACATTCTGTTCAATTTCTCTGTCACCAATTTCCTTCTGTTAAGAAAACTCATGAATGCAGGAATTTCATCAATCATCATACTCAGTATTGCGGTGTTTTCCTGTTTTATTATTGGCACTTTTATAACCCAATACCTGGTATCTTCTTCTTTTATATTGATGAAATTTTCTTCGTTATTCGTTATCAGAATAAACTTGATGAAGCAATCAATTTCTGTTTGATCACGACCTTTGGCATTCACAGTTATTCTGTCGCCGGTGCTTAAGCTTTTTATTTTTTCAACAACAACCTGTTTATCAATTTTTGTTTCATCGCATATTACTACAAGCTTTGTGCTCCAATGTGCATTAAAATCACCGGCAAGATCTGCATTACCCACTATTGCTGCATTTGCGCCAAACATGGCTTTAATAAAATTTCCTAATGTGGTTTTACCTGTATTATTTTCTTTGCTTACCAAACACAGGATTGGTAATTTTTCCGTTGGTCTTTGATACAATATTTGAAAATAATCCAACGCTAAATCAATGGTTGAAATATCACTTTTTGCTTTTGTATTAGGATGAGTAAAATGGATGATGTTGTTACCAAAAATGTGATTGATCAAAGCAAGAATAGTTGGACAATCTTCAGAAGTGCATTCTTCTTCCAAAGGCTCATAATCCATGGGGTTATAAGTATTGAAACAATTGTTTGATACCTGCTGAAAATTTACATGACTTGGTACATTACAAAAGGCTTCATACTTAGGAATATGCTTTGGAAATAATTTTCCGTGATCATCTGTTATAGTGCTTTTCCTTCTGCCTTTAAATGTTCGCTCGAGTTGATTGTGTTTATTTGGAATTTTTACAAACTTGTAATAATCATCACCTACACGAAAATAATTTGTAGCATCTCCCGGAATTAAAATTTCGCACTCACCTTTTTCGTCATCATATCGATATCTTGTTCCAAGAAAAATAAATTCTTTGCCTTTGAGCTCAGGTCTTCGCTCTGCATGAAAGAGATAAAAAGTATTTACATTGTTCAGCCTGAAATAATCTTTTACTTTACTTAAGCCGACCGTTATATTAAATTTTACAAACCAAAATCCTGGCTTACTAACGGAAGCAATATCATCAACAATTTCCTGTGTTGCTTCCGGAAATTTTATTAAGATGTCATCAAGTCCTTTTACTTCTTCACGCGATACTCTGTCAGTGAGATCTTTCATAAAATTCTGCGTTGAATAAATCTCATCGCTGTTTACATGCATCCAGTACTTATCGCAATCATAATCATCAAGCAATTGTTTAAAGGTTGAAATGCTTGCAAAGAATTGTGCCGGGCGTTTATAGAGATCTATTTTTTCTTTGCTGTCAAATGCTTTGCTGCTAAGGTCCAGCGCATCACCATCAGTCAACCACACTACACGCTTAACGCCGCATTTTTTTATGAGTTCAATTATATCAGGATGCAAGGCGCCTGTTTCTTTAGCGCGCAAATGTGTGATGCTTGGAATGCCAATGATATCAAGGCCGGCCATGGATCCTTTCATGGCTTTAAAAAAGCCTTCGGTTATGTATAAAATATCGATGGCTTTTCTTGCATCATATTTATCAATTAATGCGGGTGGGAAAAAAGGATAACTGCCCTGACCTTTGGGCATCAAATATTTTATAGTCTCTCCATTTGATTTTTGTATAGGATGCTCGAGCCTGATAATGCTCCAGTCTTTTTTATAACGGCTTCCATCTTTTTCTACACGAACAGTAAGACGTTCAAGTGTATAAACAATTATTTCAATTCCTTTTTCGTGCTTGCGAAAAATTGGTTCTTCTTTTAAAACATTTTTGTTCTCAACTGTATCGGATTTCCAAAGAGCAATTTTATTTATCTCTTCTGTGATACCGAGCAGCTGCAACCGTTGCTGATAATAGGATGGTTCAGACATTGATATGGATAGTAAGTTTGAATAGTAAGTATTAAGTAAACAAAGTCTTTTTATTTTCCTTTGTTATTATTGTTTCAAAAGGAAAATCATCTTTTGAAACTTGTTCTATAGCTTCCATCAGCTTTCCGGACCCGGTAAAAATTACCCGCTTTTTATTTTCAAATCCAATCTGCAAATGCAGGCATTTACCATTGCCTTTGCCGGTAAATTTTGATGGTTCAATTTTATAATCATATACAATAATTTGTTTGTTAAGAACCTGATACATTTCAATTTTATCACCTTCAAACGAAGTGCTGTTAGGTTGTATCTTGAAGTTTTTAAATTGTTTCATGCAATAATTTTTTCAGCAGGTTATTACTGTTGGAATGCTTTAGCCAACCACAATAAGAAGCAATGGATGCAGGATTTTTCCGCTTCTTTATCATGCGTGCAAAATTTTGTTTAATTCTTTTTCTTACAAGTGTATGAGTATGAAAAAAACGATAGCCAACAAAATCAATGCTTCGCGCATCAACAGGAAAGACCTGGTAATTTTCTTTTACAATAAGGTTTAAATGAGTGCTGAGATAATCTTTTATTTCAGCTAATAAGTTATGCAGGTAAGGTTTGTTTTCAGCAAGAATTACAATATCATCAGCATAACGGAAATAATATTTTACACGCTTCGTTTCTTTAAGCCAATGGTCAAAAAAAGTTAGGTAAAAATTTGCGAAATATTGACTCAGGTAATTACCAATCGGCAAGCCATCAGCGCTGTCAATAATTTCATCGAGCAGCCATAAGAGATCTTCATCTTTAAATTTTCTTCTGAGTAATTTTTTTAAGATATCATGATCAACATTTGGATAAAATTTTTTTATATCGAGCTTCAGACAATACTTTGTACCTGGCACATCACGCAAAGCTTTGCGCACAGCCCTTGCGGCGCCATGAATACCTCGGTGTTTTATACAGCTGAATGTATCGGCTGTAAACATGGAAGTAAAAATTTCTTCCAGCACATTCATTACTGCATGATGTACTATTCTATCAGGAAAATATGGAAGACGAAAAATTTCTCTTTCTTTCGGTTCGTAAATTTTAAAAGTTGTATAAGCAGATGTTTTATAAGTTTTATTGACAAGCATGTCGTGCAGCAGCAAAATATTTTGTTCTTTGTTACGATCATGTATTTGAATACTGTGCTGATATGCTTTTCCTTTCCTGGCTTTATGATCTGCTAACTGCAGGTTTTCAATACTGCATATTTGAGAGTATAAATTACTTAATCGTTTCATTGATTTGCTTTCTAAAAAGTCATGTTCAAATTTTACTAATGCCTTTTTTATAAAAGTTATTTTTTGCCAAGAGGCAAGGTCTGTACTGCATCAAAAGCATAGCTGAACTGGCGTGTTCGAATTCGTGTTGTCGTAATTCGAATTGTTAAAGCGAAACCCGGAAGGATTATCATCTTTATCTAATGCCCACCAAGGAAAGTATTTCCGTTCATTATAATTGTTGAAATCAGGATCCCATTTCTTTCCTTTATTATCCTTCCTGTTGGCAGCATCAACCAAGACAATTGCTTTTTCAAATGCAATTCCATGTGGAGTGCCACTTGTAAATTTTGCATCTGTTGGATTTTCACCGGTTGATGCACATGCTTCTTCAAAAGTTTTTGAATACATAGTTTTAATTTTTTAATTTTTATATTGTTCCCAGAGATCAATGAATTTTGTTCCGAAGAAATCAGACTTTGCCTGGGTATCTAAGCAAAGCCGAACCGGCGCGAGCGAATGCGCGAAGACGCAAAACGAATCGTCAAAGCGAAACCCGGAAGCCGTGTGTTCATGAACAGGAAACCATTTTTTTTGATTGACGTCTCTTGCATCCAACGCTTTCCCTTCTAATAAAGCATTTCGTATTTCCTTCAATTTTTCATAAGCAATGGTATTAGCTGAACCACTTGTAAATTGAGGCTGATCAGGGTTAGTATTGTTTATTGCACAGGCATCTTCAAACGATTGACAGCGCTCCATTATAGACAGTGAAATATCTAATGCTTCTTTTCTAAAATTTTTTGTTTGAGCAGAAGGTTTAGCACTGTCATTGTTTGATGTTTCATTCTTTGATTTTCTACTTTCTTCCATTGCCTTATTTATTTCATCAAACAACTTTTCAATGGGATCGCGTTCTGAACTCACCGAAAAAAGTTGCTTTATTATCGGGTTCACATTTGTTGCATTCGCAATCATTTTTTTCAACTCAAATCCGGAACCTGTAATAGCGAGAAGATGCCCGCAATTTGGTGCAGTGCTAAGATCATCTACCATTATTATACATGGCGATTTGGTTTCCTGTGCAATGCGGCTTATCTCTGAAGCCTGCTGCAATAATTTTGATTTTAATTCTGACATAATTTTGTTTTGATAAGTAATAAAATAATTTTTTAGTCTTCAATAATCAATGAAGATTTTAGCAATTCTTTCATGCGGTTCAGCAGCTGTGTTTTGTTTTTAAAATCCTTCTCATAAGTGTACCATTCGCTGCATTTTGCTGTCTTTGCTTTAATGCGAATCGCACCATTTGCGTTATGCAATTCTGCACGGATAATGGTAAAGCCGGCATCTAATAATTTGCCTTGATCATCTGTATTCATTGGCATAAATATTAATTAATGAGTGATGAAATTTCTTTTTTAACCTGTTCATAATTTTGTGTAAATGAATCCAGGTAATTTTGATTTTTTACTTTGTATAAATCCTCCACACCTTCACGTTCTACAATATCACTTTCTATTAAAATGCTTTGCTGCCTGCAGTGCACGATGAATGAAAGTTGTAGTCTTTTATAAAATGAATCAATGCCATTTGTAAAATGTTTATTCATTAAAGGACCAATGCCAATGATTTGATTTTTATCAATCATGTGTGAGCAGATTTCCATAATAAAAAAAAGGCGCATAACCCGGCGCCTGTTCGGGTTTAGAGTTTAAGAATTAGAAAGGTCCGCATCACCTTCTGAGTTATCAGCTTGCGCGCCGCTGCCTGATCCGGAAGCATTACCTGAATCAGGCGCTGCCGAACCATTACCGCTGCTGGATGATTGTGTATCAACCGGCGTGTTGGTTGTTACAGCATTCGCCAAGGCCTGCGTATCAGTCCCTATCTGTGCAGACAGCGCTTTGATAGCATCAAGGTCTTCGTTACCTACAGCCTCATCAAGCTTTGCTTTTAATTGTTGAAGCAAAGTGATGGCAGAGCCTTCAACAGTTTCCTGTGCTGCCACTGCAGCTTTGAGATCATCAAGTTCTTGTCCCATAGTTTTTAATGTTTGTTTTATGTCCAATAAGTGTTTTATTATTGGACGGGTGAATGAAAAATATTTCATAAAAAAGTTTTGTTGCGCCGGCAAGACTCGAACTTGCGACCTTCGGGTTATGAGCCCAACGAGCTACCGCTGCTCTACGGCGCGAGTGTTTATTGTTCAGCCAATAACGGCTTGAGTTCCTCGACCTTTCTAATATATTCGCGGTTCAATTCCATGTGCAAATCCATGCATCCGGAATTGCTTTTGTATTCTGATAAAAAATGAGCAATTAATATTTTTGATGCTCTTATTTCTCTTGGAGTTGTGCAATCTTTTATGAACTCCATTATCAGGTTAAAATCTTCCTGCATAAAATTTTATTTATTTTATTGTCTTATGAATGTTGGAGCGTAATGAGTTTTATAACATTCATTTGCGCATTAAGAATTTCTCCGATAGTATGTTGGTATAATGTGCGGTGTAATTCCCAATTTTCACCGCGTTGTAAATCGTCATGTGCGATTTCTGCTAACTCGGCACATAGTTCTTGCGCTCTTTGAACTCTTAAATTTCCTGATTGATTTAATGACTGTCCGATAAGTTGTTCACCAAAAGATAATACTGGTGCGGGCGAGTCTGTTTTTTTTGTCGCATAAAATATTTGGTTGCCTGTACACCAAAAGGTTTTAGTTAAAAAATTTCTATTTAATTTTTGAATCCTGAATTAATGCATCTTTTTTCCTGGCACGCCGTACTAAATCATTGAAAACTTTCTTTGCATATTTTTCTTCTGACTTTGGATTGATGATTTCTTTGTCAGGATTTTTAAGCGACATGCGCTGCAACATTTTCATTTCGAAGTCATCTGTTTTTTCCATAAAAATTTTTGTTTTAATATCTGCCTCTGCAGAGTTTGCGTTTTCTTTTTTGGCGTTGGTTTAAATCTTTTGCATGTCCATGATCGAAGAGCCATTTCCCATTATCATCTGGAAACAATTTGTGATAATCCATAGCGAATTTTTTAGCAGGGCCTTGAATTGTTCTGCCTTTTTTCCTCAAGCTTTTCAATCTTTTTTCATCACGCTGATCAAATACTCTTTGCCAGAAATTTTTCAGTCTTAATTTCTTTCTCTTCTGCTTGGAACGTGCGTGGTTATTGTGTTGCTTCATTATTGGTTTTTTATAATCCACTCTGTGAAAACAGAGCGGCGACTGCTTGTCAAAAAAATTTATCTATTGTTGTTTCGTTTCTAAAACCTCAGGATGCTTTTCTTTCATGTGCCTTTGCAGATTTGAAAATGATCTCTTGCAGCAAGGGCAAGTGCCGTTATGCACACGTTTTAATCTTCGTTGAGTTTTCAACAATTCACTCTCTAACTGAATTTTTGTTGTGGTAAGATTGGCAAGTTCATTTTCCTTTAGTCGCAATTTTCTTTCTGCCTCTTCTCTTAATTTTTGTTCCTGGCTTTTAGAATAATGTTGGCTATGTCCGTTGGGACAATAGAAAAATTTGTTTGGATCATTTTTAAATTGCGTTTGCAGATCTGATGGCATTCCAAATGCAACTCCACAACCACAACAGATTTCTGTAACCATTGTAATTGTCTTTTGATAACTTAATCCTTCAGTAAACATTTTTAATTTTTTAATGATGAAAAAATCAGGATTGTATTTGCAGGTTCTCAAAACTTTTCACACCAAATAATTTTTTCAATGCATTCAATTCAGGCTCATTATTTTCAAAAGGATTATCCTGGCTGCACATTGCGAGAATATCATTCTCACTATATTTTTTATTTACTTCTACCTGCAGCCATTGTGCTACGCGAATGCACCCGGTAAGAAATCTTTCAGGACCATACTTTTCGTTGATCAACTGTTTTAAAAAATTCTCTGCCATGTTTTATTTTTAAATTTTTAAAAAATGAGCGCCAGTGTAAAAACACAGCGCGTGATAACTTTCCTATGAGGAATTCAAAAAAAGTTTTTATTGAAATGGATATTTTTTGTTGAACTTTTCAGCGATCATATTTTTCATTTCATTTCTTTTGTTCATTCCCGGTGCATCAACTTTTTTCATTGGAACAAAATTTTTTTCATCCCTATTGATCACTAATAAAATTTCTTCAGCCAGCCTTTTTAATTCATTCACTTTATACACCTTTTGGTAAACCTTTTGCAACAAAAAAATTTCAATCGCTTATTAATTAAGCATCCTAATTTTAGCAAGGCGAGCTTTTTTAGCACAATGTGCCCTGCTAATTTGTCGTAAAATTTTGAAGACTTCATTTGTTAAATTTTCATTGTTATTTTTTCCCCGTTTTATATCATAAATCTGGGATGTATTTAGCTTGATGCCTTTTGCAGCAAGCTTTTCAGAAGCAATTTGTCTCCATGAAAATGGTAGTACTAAATCTTCCTCTTTTTTTTGCTGTGCATTTTTTTTTGTGCTATTCATTAATCGGTATTAAATTGAATGTATACTGGAAAAACTCCTAACTGTGTCCGTTCTATTACTTAAATCTTTCCTTACTTATTCCTTATGCAACGAAAGTAAAAGGGAAATTTCAATAAACCAAATAATAAACCGAAATTATTTTTTATAATGTCAGATTTATATAAAATCGACCCTTTGACTTTTCAAAAAGCGGCTGTTGCTGTTATAGAAAGTATATCAAATGCAAAAGAGAAGCATATCAATTTTATTTCTAAAAAGGAATTGGTTGAAAGGTTTGGTGAAAACATGACAGATGTGTTTTGGAATTCTATACAAAATGGCAAGAAAAAATTGCCTGCTAAATATCATCCAGCCATAGAAAAAATATTAACTGAAGAATATAATGTTAACAGCAAATATTTGCGTACACGAACCGGACCAATGTTCTCGATTTCCTCAAATGAGCTAAATGAAGAGGCTGCGCTCTATAACACTTCCCCTGAAAAAGTAAAAAAACTAAACGAAGAAATTGCGCAATTAAAAAGAGAAAATAAAATGCTTCAACAATTGGTCAAAACCCAGGAGCAATTAATAAAGGGCAATGAAGAAAGTGCTGGATCGTCCATAAACACGTCCAAAACAAAAACTATAACATCCGGGAAGGCTTGACTTTATTATGTTTTGCTAAATGAAAAAAAGTGTTATGATAAGTAGAAAGAATTCGATTCCCGTACGCTCTACATAAATAGTCCTGAAATGCAATGAGAACAAGCGTTTCAGGATTTCTTATTTCTATAGGTAGCAAATTAGGTAGCAATTATTACTTGGATTGAACTAGACTAAAAAGTTTTTTAATGTTTATTGCAAAAGATTTCAGAGAAGCGTTAGAGCTGCGAAAGAATTTGAATATGAAGATGTGCCTGTTTTAGAATTGGCTTTGTAATTGTTGCGCTGTATGGCCTCCTCCATGAATCAAATACTTCTCACCATATTGTTTTTTAATGCTGTCAATAGCCTGATATAAATTGATGCTTTCCTGTGTGTCGTCAAATAAATTAATCTGATAATTACCAGGTATCAGTTCAGAAAAGCGAACGCCGATTAATCTTATCAACTGTCTTCTTTTGTATAGCTTATCAAAGAGTTCTTTTGCTTTTTTAAATAAGATATGATCTGCTGCTGCATAAGGGATTGAAGATTGTTTTTGTTCTGTCTGAAAATCGCTGTACCTGATCTTTACAGAAACGCAACCTGTTAATTGATTTTTAGAGCGAAGTTCATAAGCAATTTTTTCAGTCATGCGAATAAGCTGGCTATAAATAAAGTTGATGTCAATCGTATCGGTATCAAAAGTTTGTTCTGTGCTGATTGACTTTGCTTCTCTGAAAGGTATTACAGGGCTTTCATCAATTCCGTTTGCACTTTTATGTAAATGAATACCATTTTTACCAAGTAAATTATACATGAGGTTGATAGGTATTTCACTCAATGTTTTTACTGTTTCAACACCCATCTTTAATAATTTATATCCTGTCTCTTTTCCTACGCCAGGTATCTTCATAATACTTAATGGCGAAAGAAATGTTTTCTCATTTCCAAAAGGAATTTCAAGTTGTCCATTTGGTTTTATTTCATTGGTTGCAACTTTACTGATAAGCTTGTTGGAAGCAAGACCATAAGAAATTGATAAACCACTTTCTTTATACACTTTCGTCTTTAATTCATCACTGAACTTTTTGCAGCCAAAGAATTTATCCATTCCTGTAAGGTCAATATAAAACTCATCAATGCTTGCTTTCTCAAATAATGGTGTATTGTCTTTGATTACTTCTGTAACAAGCCTTGAGTATTTTGTATAAGCCTCAAAGTCACTGCGTACAACCATTGCATGAGAGCACAATCTTTTTGCTGCTCTCATAGGCATGCCACTGTGTATGCCAAACTTCCTTGCTTCATAACTGCAGGAAGCAACTACTCCTCTGTCACTCATGCCACCTATCAGCACAGGCTTTCCTTTTAATTTTGGATTACGTAAATATTCAACTGATACATAAAATGTATCTAAGTCCATGTGTGTAATATGTCTGCCTGCACTTAATAACATCATCCAAGATTTGTATAGCTTCTGTTTTTATAACCTACTTTATACATCGCTGATACTTCAATGCTGTACACACCAAAATCTTCTACAACCTTTCCTTTGATCTTATAAAAGCCACTGTTGTTGATCGGATATTTTTTTGCAACATCAGGAAAATGTACGGTGTCAATCCAGTCTAAATCTTTATCTATAAATGTTCCGAAATACATCGCATCATTGTTCTTTGTGATAGCATGCTTGTGTGTGATGAAATAAACAAGTGCGGTAACATGCTTACCAAGATTTGCTGCAAGTTCTTTTGCGCAGATGTATTTATCAGGATCATCATCCACTAATTCAAAAGGGTTGGTGAGTGTGAAGCCCATTATTTCCATTTCATCATAGAGGTCATCCAAATGATTATCCTTTAAATCAGGCAAAGAAAATTGTACAGGTTCATCATCAAACAATTGCTTGCCGATGTGCAATGCAGGCTGGTTATTCTTTTGCAAAAAATTTGCTTCCCAGAGTAATTGTTTTTTAGATTTTCCTGTAAAGCGTAAGGCTCCGACACTAATGAGTGTATTAAGTTGTTCCAATCCGATATTGGTTCTTTCAATGAATTCCTGCAAGTGTTCATAACAGCCATTTGCTTTTCTTTCTTCAAGTATTGTTTCAACAAGTTTTGATTGCAGGCGTTTGATGTGAATGAAGCCAACATACAGTTCATTGCCTTTTATGTTTGTGTATTCATCACTGTTATTTACACAAGGTGCTTTTATTTCTCCTCCTGTTTTCAGCAGTTCTAAAAAGTATAGTTCTCTGCTATAAAAGCCTCCGAAATTATTGATGACAGCAACCATAAATTCTTTGGGATAATATGTTTTCAGAAATAGGCTCATGTAGCTTTCTACTGCGAAGCTTGCTGAGTGTGCTTTATTAAAACTATACCCTGCGAAGCTTTCCATCTGCCGCCAGACTTCTTCAGCTAATGCATCAGGATGTCCTATTGCTTTGCAATTGCTCATGTATTTTTCTTTCATTAAATGAAAGCGGTTATGGTCTCTGTATTTTCCGCTCATTGCTCTTCTTAAAATATCAGCTTCGCCCAATGATAGGTTTGCGAAGTAGTGAGCAATCTTTATCACATCTTCCTGAAACACCATCACACCAAATGTTTCTTTTAAATGTTCTTCAAATAATGGATGGATGTATTCCACTTTATCCTGGTGATGATAGCGATAAATATATTCACGCATCATGCCTGACTGTGCTACTCCCGGTCTTATGATACTGCTTGCAGCAACTAAAGTCAGGTAATCATCACAGCGTAGTTTTTTCAACAACTGCCGCATAGCAGGGCTTTCTATATAAAAGCAACCGATAGTATTTGCTTCCCTGATTTGTGTATTGATGTTTTCATCTTTGCGGAACTTTTCAAAATTGTTTATGTCAATACTTACTCCTTTGTTTTCTTTAATTAATTGCAGGCATTCTTTGATATGTCCCAAACCACGCTGACTTAAAATATCAAACTTGTTGATACTAATATCTTCTGCAATGAACATATCCATTTGTGCACCTGCAAATCCTTTAGGCGGCATAAAGCGCGATGCATAGCTGCTTATCTTTTCTTCTGTTATCAGCATGCCACATGGATGTATAGACATGTAATTTGGAAATCCTTTAAGCAATCTTGCATATTGTAAAATCAGCTTTCTTATATTATCGGAAGGCTCTGGGTTTCTTTGCAGCTCTTTTATTTCATCATCAGGCAAGCCAAAGACTTTTCCTAACTCACGTATTGTTGCATCATGTTTAAAGGTTGTGTAAGAGCCGCAGACAGCAACATGGTCATTGCCAAAGCGTTTGAAAATATAATCCATTACATCATCCCGATCGGTATAACTGAAATCAATATCAAAATCCGGTGGCGAGGTTCTTTCAGGATTTAAGAACCGTTCAAAATATAAATTGAGTTCGATAGGGTCAACATCTGTAATTCCAAGACAATAAGCCACAATTGAATTAGCACCGCTTCCTCTTCCTACATGATAAAAACCTCTTTTTTCTGCATATTGTACAATGTCATTATTGATAAGAAAATATGCATTGAAACCTAAATCATTAATGATCTTTAATTCTTTGTTTAACCGTTCAAAAGCGATTTTATTTTTCTTGCCATAGCGTTTCAAGAAGCCATCATTGGCAAGCTTTGAAAGAAAGATCCTGTCATCTTCTTTTGTTGCACTGTAACATTGTTTGTTCTTATCATTATTGAAATCAATGGAGATATTGCAGGCATCTATTAATTGGTAGGTATTGGTAATAATGAACGGATAATCTTTGAAAGCTTTGAGTATTTTATCAGGGGAAATAAAAGTTTCAGTTAGTGAGGCTTCAGCTTCTTTTGGCAGCATAGATAATAGACAGTTTTTATCTATTGCTCTTAATAATCGATGGAGATTGAAATACTTTTTATTTTGAAATGTAACAGGCTGCCTTACTACAAATTTATCCTTATGATTTTTCCAGTCGATTGCATACAACTTATTTATCTCTTCAGGTAATATCCCGATTCTTTCATTATGCTCTAATTCTTCTAAAGGCTTTACATGTAATGGATAAATAATAAAAATATCAAAGCTTGATTGTAGAAATGGAGAAAGATCAGGTTCAGTTGGAAATGCTTTTTCATTAATGAGGTGAAAAGAAATAAACTCATTAATGGCTGCGAAACCTTTGCCGTTTGCTGCAAGTAAAATATAAAGACAAGTATCTTCATTTCTTATCTCTGCTCCTGCAATTGGCTTTATATTATTTTCATTACACAACTTTACAAACTCCCATGTATCACAGGTGTTATTGAAATTGGTCAATGCTATAGCAGTAATGCCATTTTCAATTGCTGCTGCAACAAGTTCTTCAGTAGAGAAAGTGCCGTACCGAAAACTATAATAGGTCTTGCAGTTGAGATACATACCTGCTGTTTTAAGAAGCTAAGGTATGAAACTATACTAAACATTTTAGCTATAATATGATAAAAAACTTAGTAGGCTGAGATTGTGAATGCTGGGGGTTTTTATAGAGATAGTACAAGTTACTGGTCGTGTGAATCTTGTCTTTTTCATATTTACTCATTTAAAATTAACGGTTTTGTCAACTTTTAAATGAGCGACTTTTAGGGGAGCTTACAGTTAGAATAAATATTGTAAAAGGACACTAAATAATTGTTTTTGCAATAATAGGTAGTAGACCATGAAAGATTTGATGCCTGATCAAATTTAACAATATTGCCGACCAACTCTTCCGACAATAGGATTAGGATCCATAAGGCTCCGTTTCCGGGATTCACATAAGGGTAAGTTGGTCCACCATAAGATGCCCCTACCACGAAAACATTTCCTGAAGTATCAGTCGTTACCTCGCCACCACCTGGTATGTAGCTGACCATACCATCTTGTATGTACAATTAAATTCTGTAATTGATAAAACACTTTGTTTAATTTCTTCTATAAGTAATAGTTCTCTTTTAATAGATAAAGTAAATCTTTTAAAAACGGATTTCCCTGAAGTTTCAGATTGTATTGCTACAGCAAAAACGTTTGAACGATTAATTTATAATCGCAAAACAGATCGATATAAAGGGGCGATGCTCATCAGCAAAATGTTACTTCTAAATTATCGTCCGGATATTAAAGGCGGAAGGGAAAATGTAATAGCTATTTTATTCGATATGAATAAGCTTTGGGAGGAATTTGTTTATAGAAGATTTAAGAAAGAAGAAGGTCATTTTGGAATAACCGTTCATCGTCAACAAAGCGCAGATTTTTGGAAGCCCACTGACAATTACAGGAGTAAAACAATAAGGCCAGACATTGTTATAAAACACACTTATAAAACAATTGTTTTGGATACGAAATGGAAAATAATAGAAGATTTGACACCATCAGACGAAGATTTGAAGCAAATGTTTGTTTATAATCATTATTGGGATTGTGATAAAAGTGTTTTGTTATATCCTGCATCTAAAACTGCATCAAATACTGGTCAATATGTTGATTATACACTTAACCAACGATTTAACAGGAAATGTCAAATTGAAACAATACAAGTTTTAAAAGAAAATAAACTGGATAAATTTTTAGGGAGCAAAATTCTTTCTAATATATTGTAATTATACCAATGAAAATTTTTTTACTATTATCAATACATTATCAATTATTTTGATCCTCGCTTTGGCCCGAGGTTTTGAATACCGGGCAAACTCAAATATTGAAATATTAGCAGCAACGAAGGAAAATAACTAAAAGGTTATTCAAAAGTTGAAACAGGCAATTGTGACATTTGTAGAAGAAAGCCTTCCCATCCTGTTTCACTTGAGATAGGAATAGGGCCAATTTGTGCAATAAACAAACAGGTTGACAGAACTTTTTTGAGTTTTACCTGAATAAAACCATTTAAAATCAACCTACTTAATTTTTTTGCAAATACCCCACCCCATTAATTACTTTTGTAGATTATTGATGAAACCAAAACGTATTATACTGATCAGGCATGGAGAATCAGAAGGCAACACAAATCAAGCTGTGTACAATCAAAAGCCTGATTATGCTTTATTGCTTACTGATAATGGCTTAAAACAGGCTGAAGCAGCAGGCGAAAAATTACTTGAATTAGTATCAAATGAAAGAATTCAATTCTATGTTTCTCCCCTATTCAGAACACAACAGACTTTTCGTCAAATTATAAAACATTTTCCCAAAGAACAATACCAATGGAGAGAGGAGCCGAGATTAAGAGAACAGGAATGGGGACATTTTCGAGCCTTGGATGAATGCAGCAGAGTAGATAAAGAAAGAGACAGTTATGGCACTTTTTATTATCGAATTCCTGATGGTGAAAGTGCTGCAGATGTATATGACAGGGTAAGTGATTTCTTTCATACACTATTTAGAGATTTTGAAAAAAAGGATTTTCCGGACAATGCAGTTATGATCACACACGGCATGACCATTCGCCTTTTTCTCATGCGATGGTTTCATTATACAGTAAGCGAATTTGAAGAACTGGCTAATCCATTTAATTGTGATATTGTAATTATGGAACTCAATGAAAACAATAAGTACAATTTAGTTTCAACCCTGAAAAAAAGAGAAGTTGGGCATGATTGGAAACTCTAAGAAATTTAAATAAAATTGAATTAAATACACAGAAGATAAGTACATAATGTCCTAATGCCCAGAATATTTGTAATAGGTGATATACATGGTTGCAGCAATACTTTTAAAAAATTATTGTTGGCAAAAATTAGCATTAAAAAAACAGCCAAAATTTACTGCATTGGAGATTACATTGATAGAGGAAATAACAGCAAAGCAGTAATTGATTTTATTTTAAAGCTGAGAAAAAACGGCTTTCACATTCACACACTAAGGGGTATCATGAACAATTATTATTAGGATGCCTTAATTAATAAGGATTCCATGAATCTTTGGCTTCGAAACGGTGGCGCAGCAACATTAAAAAGTTTTGGTATTGCATCATTAAAAAAAATACCTTATAAATACATTCAGTTTTTTAAGCGAACAAAATTATTGATTGCAACCAATAAATATATATTTGTTCATGCGGGATTAAACTTCAATTTTCATAATCCTTTTCAGGATAAATATGCAATGCTTTGGACAAGAGATGAATACTTTGAGGAAGCAAAGATCAATAACAGGATTTTAATTCACGGACATACACCAATTCCTTTTGAAGATATTATCAAACAACAATCAAAGAAGATAAATATTGATAATGGTTGTGTATATAAAAATATAGCAGGTTTTGGAAATCTTGTTGCGTTATTATTGCCGGATAAAAAATTAATAACAATTAAAAATATTGATTAAGGTGTCAACTCTCCGCATAATAAACCCTGAAAGATAGCTATAGCAGGTGTTACAGCGTTTTATATTTCTATATATAGCAAATTAAGTAGCAATTGCTAATTATTTAAATTAATCCATCATTTCAGCATCATTAACAATAGGCTTTAGAATTTTCTAATAAAAAAAACCCGCGCAAAAGCACGGGTTGGTGTTTTAGAAAAGGACCCTTTTACTCTTTTTCTAATTTAATTGTTTGAAGTCCATTATCTTCATCAATCACACAAACAAAATACATCCCCTTTGAAAACTTACTTACATCAAGTAAGATTTTATTTTCACCTATCGTTGCAAATCCTTCTTTGAGTAACAATACCTTTCCGGTGAGATCAGTGACTTTGATGGAATATTTACTTTCTTTTAAAATTTGAAAATCAAGCATAGCACTATTACCAGCCGGATTCGGATAAAGATTCAAAGGTGTTGAAGCATGTCTGTTTACATCTTTTTCATCGTCTGATTCAGTATCAAACTCTTCCATTCCTTTTTTAGCGAGTGTAACCTTTAAGCTTTTAGTGGTTGAGCTTCCGCAATTATTTATCGCGGTTACCGAAACATCTCCAGCCACAGAACCCCAAGTTACATTTATACTATCACTGCCCTGACCAGAATTAATTTCAGCGCCCGTTGGGATGCTCCATGTATAGCTTTCGCCGCTTGTTACAGCAGTGCTGTATATAAGATTTGCCTCATTAGCAGTAACTTTTTTAGGACCCACAAGCTTTGAAGGTGCTCCCGGTTTCGCTAAGATTTTAAGACTATCCTGAGCGCTGCTTCCGCAACTATTTTGAGCACTGACGGTAATAAAGCCAGAGTTAAAATTAGCAGGAACGTTTACTTTAATTGAAAGAGTGCCCTGCCCGGAAACAAGGGTGCAGTTTGAAGGAATTGTCCACACATAAGAACTTGCATTTGCAACGCTGTCACTTGTATATTTTACATTTGTTTCGCCACCGCAAAGATTGCTTGATTGTCCTTTGATGGCACCAGAAATGCCAAGGTTATTTACGCTGATGTTTTGCGTATTATCAATTGCGGTTACAACAGGATTGCTTGAAACTACCCTCACCTTATACAATGTTCCGTTTGAAGTTGGTGAAGGCATTGTTGCATTAATACTTACCGGTTCTGCATTTCCGATTGGACTCAATGTATCCGCACCAATATTTACAGGACTTGCAAAACTTCCTGTTGAATCGCTAAGTTGCGCTGTAAAAATATTTCCCGCATTATATACTCCGGATGCTTTTGCATTTACTACAAAACCACTGCCCGGGCAAGGCGCTGTATTAGAAACCGTAACTGTATCAATCCTTAACGGATAAACATTTACAATTTCTGCAGCAGTATCGCTTGCACATCCATATTGGTTGGTCTGTACTACTTTAACTGATTGGGTTCCTGCCATATTCCACAAAAGATTAGCAGAATCTAATGTTGCTGTTACAGTTGCTGCTGGTGCAGCCCATGCCCATGTAGATGATGCAATAAGGGGAACTGAATATTGATAAGTGAAAGTTGCGTTTGCAACAGATGTACCTATTATTGTTGGTACAGATGGCGCATCACGAATGGTAAGCGAATCTGAGCCTGTAACTCCTGTTACCACTGCGTTTGTTGATACAACACGCACTCTGTATAAACTGCCGTTGGATATATGCGCCGGTAATGTGCACTGCACAATAGCGTTGCCTGTACCGGTATAACTGCCGACAACAGTAGGTGATGCAAAGCTGCCCGATGAATCGCTTAACTGTACGCTAAACACATTGCCTGTATTATAAGTAGTGTTTACATGATAAGAAACTGCAAAGCTGTCTTTTGCGCAAAGCGTTTTCTTGGTTACACTGTTTACAATAATAGAAGTACCGGTAATTGCCGTATTCACCGTAAAGGCAAATTTATTATCCAAACTCCATGCACCATTTGCATCTTTGGATCGGATAAAAAGTTTATGGTTGCCGGCTGTTAATCCCATGATGTTTATTGGCATATTAAAATTAGGAAGATTAGTAAGCGGGTTTATCGCAACAGGTACGCCATTTCCATAGCCCGGATCTTTATCAAAATAATATTCTACCTGTTTCAGTTTAGGTACAGGTCCCGGACTTGTAGTATCCGGCGTGTATGGTTTTGCGAAAAGCCAGAGATTATCCAGGCTCCATGCACCGTTTGAATCCTGCGCGCGAATACCCAATATATGCACACCTTGCGTAATGCTGTCGTTATTGAGGTTGAGCGCAATATTTGAAAGATTATTGGTTGATGAAAAACTGATGGCAGTCCCGCTGCCATAGCCCCGATCATTATCAAGGTAATATTCTACCCGCTTGAGATTAGGAATGGGTCCCGGCTTTGTTGAATCTGATGGATAAGGTCTTGCGAAAACCCAAAGATTATCCTGGCTCCATGCGCCATTGGCATCCTGCGCGCGAATACCCAATACATGCACACCATAAGGCAATGATGCAGGGTTAATATTCAGCGCGAGATTAGAAAGATTGGTATTAGGTGTAATGCTGAAAGCAGTTGCGTTGTTATAGCCGGGGTCATTGTCAAAATAATACTCAACCCTTGTAATGTTTGGCTGAGCCTGGACAACACATACCGCCAATAATAACAACCAGCAAGCCGCCCAGCATTTTATAATTTGTTTCATAAAATTTTTTTTGCCCTCATCTTTTTGGGATGAAGATTTTAGAAAATTAGTTATTGCTGCGTACGCTGAAGGTGATGGTATATGGATTGCTACTGGTAACGTTAGAAGGAGCAGTAAGTTGGTAAAATGCCGGAATAGCAGGAATGCCGCTTACTCTATAAGGATTACTACCTCCAAACATACCACAATCAACACCATTTAAACCTGTACCGATTGCAGGACTGCCACCCTTTAAAGCATAAATGCTATCCGTGCTTGATGCGTTTACAAACATTTTATTAAACTGTGTACTAGTAAGATTTTGATTACCATTGCCAGTCGGTATGGGAGAACTTGTATTACTAATACTGTATTGATAAACACAATTTCCATCATTCGAATGATATGCACTAGCAGTATAAATACAATTTATAATCATGAAAGCTCCATTACCAAAATTATTAACGCCTCCATCTAAAACATCATTTAAGAATTGCCCATTTTGTCCTGGAAGGGTAGCAAATTGCAAATAGTTTATACGACAATTTTTTACAAGAAGATTTAAAGGTTTACTTGTTGATGCATCATATAACATTGCATATATCCAACATTGCGTTATCTGCCAATTAGTATAAGTCTTATCTTCAAAATAGATATAGTTAAACTTGCACCTGTTTACATTTATATTGCTAATTGAGACACCGGTAGTTTCATCAACAGTTAATCCATCCAGCCCTGTAAATGTGCAACTGTCAGAATGTGCGTCCAGAGTTACAGATATACTTAATGTTCCTGTTATATTCTGCAAACCTGCATTGCTGCCGCTGCCTGAAATAAAATAACCATAGCCAATTGTTACTAATTTTTTTGTGTAAGTAGCGCTGTAATTTCCCGGAAAGATCAATAAAGTATCTCCGGTATTTGCGGCATCATGCGCGCTTTGCAGATCAGCATAATCTGTTCCCGTTACGGCTGTACCAAAATAACCCACGCGGCGGATTTTTGCGCTGGCTGTTTGTGTGCTTAGTACAATTGCTGCAAATGCAATAAGCGTAAAGATTCTTGTTTTCATTGTTTTTTGTTTTATGCCTCCATCCATTTATGATTTTCGGATTTCGGCGGTTAATAAAAAAATCGGGAAAAAGTTTAGGAAAGCCACTTTCAGAAGAGGCTCCAGACTATACAATAATTTTTAGTTTTTTAATATGGTTGTTGTTTTTGAATTTCCTTTGTCATCAGAAACAATCAGAAAATAATTTCCCGGAAGACAATCTTGCAAAGGCACCTGAATAGTTTTTATTTCTGCCTGAGCAGATTTCCAGAGTATGGTATGATTGATATTCATAAGATAAACGGAAACTTTTCCTTCTGCGCCGCCGATTTGGACATTGGCAACATCACGTATAGGATTCGGGAATACTGAAACTTTCAGTAAAGAATTGTGAGAAGGCAATTTATTTGCGGAAGCTTTTGAAGTTAGTGTATATCTTAAGATGGTTCCGTTATCTCCTACAGCCCATCCATGCATGGGATCTGAAAAATAAACGCTGTAAAGGGTTGCAGAGGTTGCGAAAGATTCCGCAAACCACATACTGTCATAAGCCGCACTTGCAGTAAGAATGGTTCCTTCTGTGCCAACAGCCCATCCTTTGTTAAGGTCTCTGAAAGATGAATGCAGCAAATTTGCTGTAGTGCCTGAGTTTACCTCGGTCCATGTTTGCCCGAAATTTTGGGTAGTAAGTATTACACCGTCGTCACCTACAATTACTCCTCTATTTCTTTCGGCGAAGGGCGACCTTAAGCCTGTTGATACATTTGAAGCTTGTTGATTCCAGATCTTACCTCCGTCTGTTGTGGCAACAATTGTTCCTGCATCACCTACAGCATATCCATGCAGTTCGTCACTAAAATTAACACCTATGAGCGCAGAAGAAACGGGGGAGTTTTGTGCAATCCAGGTGGAGCCGCTGTCTGTTGATTTTAAAATTACGCCACCGCTGCCAACTATGTATCCGATAGCTGCGGATGGAAATTGTATGCCGAATAAAATCTGGTTAGTACCAGAATTTTCCCGCTTCCATTTTTCGCCTCCGTTGGTTGTATGCAAAATAGTGCCGTTGCTTCCAACTGTCCACCCATTGGTTTTATCTGTAAACCAGGTGCAGATTAATGGAAGTGAAGTGTTTGAAATTTGCGGGGTCCAGGTCATGCCGCTATCAATGCTTTTTAGAATAGTGCCGTTATAACCTGTTACCCACCCAGTGGTTTTATTAATAAAGAAAACACTGTTTAATAAGCTTGATGTACCGGATGGTTCCTGAGTCCATGTTGGATATTGTGCAGATGAACAATTGTATATGACAAAAGATATTGCCATAAAAAAGACTTGTTGAATTCTCGTTTTCATGCTTTTTGTTTTAAGTTTTGCCTACTCTATAATCCCATTTTCGGCTTCCGGGTTTTTATTTGAAAATAGATTTGCTTCTATGGTATGCACAGTCCCGTGCATTTGCTTTGCTCTTGTGAAAGGTTTACACCAATTCTTTTTTTTACTAAGTGTGCGTAATGCCCTTTATCATCTACGCTTTCTGGCAGAAGAGTTAGAAAAGGGCTCCTTGTTTTTTGCAAGTGCTTTGAATCACATAAAAAAAGAATAAGGCGATGGCGCTTTTCACTTGACGCAAGCAACAGTGGTTCTGTATATTCTCTGAACCCGTACCGCAGATACATCGATAATAATTTATCCTCGCAGGAAATAAAACATAGCCTTATGCCTGCCTCAAGGGCGCCACTATAAATGGCTAACATCATTTGATTTGCAAGTCTGCCATGACGATATTCTTTTTGTACAATAAATCTGTCCACAATAGCTAGTTTATCATGTGGTATATACCTTTCAAATGCATTGATTTGAAAAAATTTAATTTCCTTTTCTGAGAAGCTACCTTCCTTTCCTCTTTGCGAACGAGCTGTTGCTATTATTTCATCCTCAGCCTCCGCATAGTATTGCATAGCGTGCCCATCTGCTTCGTCCGACATTAGTTTCTGTCCATGATCGGCAGCAATGTGCAGCTTGTTCATTTCTTCTATATAAACCTTATAACGAAAGTTGAAAATGGCAGTTTTTTTTTCGGGTGTGCGTGCTGTTTTTATTTGGTAGCTCATATTTAAAATTTAGCAGTTAAATAATCTTTTTATTTAAATGGTTTATACTAAAACAGCTTTGGATGATTGCTCAACCGCATAATTGTACATATCTCTGTAGAGCTTCATTGTACATTCAGCTGCATATTCGCACCATGCCCATTCGTAAGGTGTTAGAGGTGCATTTTCAAGCACTTCCAATATATCATTGCTATGCCCTTTATCGAGCTCTCCGTGAAGCAAAAAGAAAGACATTTGTTCTCTGCGAAGATTCAGTTGTTGTGCTACCTTAGCACCATATTCAATTCCTAGTTCGCCACTAAGCCCTTCCAGAATATAACCCATTGCCAGCCTGCTTATTGGCTGTTTATGGGCGAGATACATGGCAAAAGATATATAAGCCTGGGTTGGGAATGCAGGGAATACTTCCCTTGGATCTTCGCCTTTATAGCCAGTATCTTTAAGATTTTGAATAATCCACTTCCAATGATCCTGTTCTTCTTCTGCATGATGAAAAAGATATTCACGGATCTTGAAATAACGGTTATCACACATTGCCCCTGCTAAAGCAAAAGAACTGGAGCTATTGTAAACCTGGTGAAACAAGGTGTTCAAAAGACTATGCAGATTTGATAAATCCATTTCTCCATTGTTGATTATCTCAATAATCGAATTGTCTTTTGTGAAGTTGGCTAGACATTTTTTTGCTTTTTTAGAAAATTTTTCAAAATTGCTTTCAGGATACCTGAGAACCATGTTCTCTACAGATTGGTAATTCATGTTTTATTTTATTTAGATACTGCCTACTCTATAAATCCCTTTTCGGCTTCCGGGTTATGTTTGATTTTTTGTTTTTCATCTTCATTTCATTCTTTCTTTCCATACTATAGCAGCACAGCTTATGGTAAGTATAGAAAGGATAAAAAAGCCCTGTGACCACCAGTAGTACAAGGCTATTCCACTGCTGAGTGAAACACTCATTAGAATTAGCCAGGCTGAAAAATTTCTCATGGTGTACATAGTGTTGAAATTTTTATCTCCGAAACTGTATTCATCTATCGCACATTGTCCAACTTAGGCATCATCTTACTGGCAACAGTCAATGGAGTATCTCCCTTTTTTGTTTGCTTTTTAAGCACCTTTCCATATCCGGTTTAGAGCTTTTGCTTCAGAGGTAAAATTAGAATGGCATGCACAGTGAAGTCAAGCGTGGAAATACGGCATTTCACTCCCGTATTTTTACGGAGTAAGAAAGCGGGTAAATACGGGAGATAAATCTTTATTTAGAAAAGAACTTGCAGGAATATTATATAAGATGTATTTTCAAAAAATAAAACCCTCAATAAATCACTAAAACAACGAAGATGAAAACGAATGAAACGTCTTTTATCAGCATTGCATTGGTAGTTACTGTCATTGCTTTCTTACTATTTACAGAATGCAAAGCACAAGCACAACGAATGCCATTGCCGCAAATGTGGATATCAAAACAAATCAGTGAGCATAAAATAAAAAATTTTACACAAAAGAAATTAATACCGTTAGCAAATTATACAGGCATAGGCCAACCTGATCAATTTTATTTAGGTAATTTTTTAGGAATGATAAGATATTTTGAAGATAAATATGACAACAGGTTTACCTGCCTGCATGTTTATATAGGAGCATATTTTTCCGACAATACTTACCATATGATGTTGATTTTTGCACCTGCAGATTTGAGTACTGATGTTGGTACTTATTATCAAATACCGGAGGGAACAGCTTTTCCTAACTTAGGTAAAGATCAAGTTCTGGATGAGAATTTTATAGTAAATGTAAAAGATACGGAAACATTGTTTAGGAACTATATAAACTTTGTAATGCCGGGAATGTTTAAAACTATCGATAACTCTAATGGCGATAATTATCTGGGTAACAATTTATATGATACAAAATGTATTTCGTATTGTGCTCTTTGGTTAAAACAATTGATTACAGAAATTAGCTATCAACATACTTTAAATAGCAAAACGGTTAAGTTAGATAGTGATATGATCGTGCGATTTGCGGCTTTTGATCAACATGAAACTAATCCCAAAATTCAAATTCCCGAAAGACTATTTCTAGGTTTTGATTTTACCGACGCTTCAGGTAATATTGTTTATTTAGATGATTTTGACGAATTCGAATCAAGAAAACCAAAATCAACAACAAACATACCACCTATATATTGTGATCAATGTGGTCCGAAATTATTAGATAACGGCACTCTTTGCCCACCTGCATCAAATTGCCCTAATCCATAATGCTCGCCTCATACTTCAATATTACCGTGATAGCCGAATGGTGCACCTTTATTACCGGTATACTATTGCTTGATAAAAAAACGAGGGTATGGCGGCTTTTTATACCATTATTTTTTTTAGTGTTGTGCGCCGAAACCAATGGATGGTATATCAATGTGATTGAAAGAAAGTTTGATAATTCGCTTGCTTTTAATATACTCATGCTCATCACCACCCTTTTTACAATACTTTTTTTTACTACGGCAGAATCGATGAAAAATGCTACTAAAAGCCTGCAAATAATTTCGATTTTTTTTCTGATATTTTGGCTGATAAATATATTTTTCTTTCAAAAGTGGAATGTATACAATTCTTATTCAGACACTTTTGGTGATGTACTGCTCACAATCATCTCATGCTATTTTTTTTACACAGTTCTTCGTGATAAGGAATACAGAAATTTGTTACAATATGATTATTTCTGGTTTGCCATTGGCGTATTGTTTTCTTCACTTGGAAGCGCTGTTCTATATCTTTTTTCAAATCAGTTATATGCATATTATCTCAAAACAAAAATAAATGTGGGTATGGATGTTAATTATGCCGTCAATGTTATCTTTTGTTTCAGTTTAATCATGGCCTTTATATGCAGACGGATAACAACGAGATAGTTGCAGGCATTATAGTAGCCTCAGCAGTATTTTTACTTGCCGCCTTTTTTATTTGCATACTGGTTGTCTACAGTAATAACCGAAAAAAAAAGCATATTCTTGAAAAACACACGTTACTGCAACAATACAAGGAACAGCTTTTAAAATCACAACTCGAAATGCAGGAACAAACATTTAATACCATCAGCCGGGAAATACATGATAATGTGGGGCAAATATTAAGCCTTGCCAAAGTGCAATTGAATATTATGGATCAAAGTGAAAAACTGGATAAAAATGTATTAAATGAAGCAAAAGAAAGTGTAAGCAAAGCAATGACGGATCTTCGGGATATAGCAAAAAGCCTGAACTCAGAACGAATACAACAATCAAGTCTTCCTGAAATAACGTCTTATGAATTGCATCGCATCAGCCGTTCCGGGCTTATGCTTACTTCTGTACAGACAGAAGGTAAAGAACAAAATATGCACGAGCAAAAAAAGCTAATCCTTTTTCGAATGATCCAGGAGGCTTTGCATAATATTTTAAAGCATTCAAAAGCAAAAAATATTAATATTTTATTTTCTTATGAAGCAGAGCAATTAAAAATAGAAATTGCTGATAATGGTATTGGCTTTGATAAAAACTTATTTCAAAATAAAGATGGTCTGGGTATTCAGAATATTATCAACCGCGCAGCATTGATTGGGGGTATTGCCCACATCAACAGCGTAATTAATCATGGAACTACGATAACAATTACTTCACCTTATGCCTGATACGAGATATATAGCCATTGTAGATGATCATGCCATGTTTAGAAAAGGTTTGGCTGTGCTCATAAATCTTTTTCCAAATTACAAAGTGTTGTTTGATGCTTCAAACGGTAAAGACTTTATTGCACAGTTAAATAAAAAACATTTACCCGATATTGTTTTAATGGATATAAATATGCCGGAGATGGATGGTTATGCAACTGCTGAATGGCTGCGCAATAATTATCCTGAAATAAAAATACTGGCACTTAGCACAATGGATGCAGAAACAGCAATTATAAAAATGATAAAAAGCGGTGCAAAAGGATATGTGCTAAAGGATGCTGAGCCAGCGGAACTAAAACTCTCTTTTGATGAAGTAATGAGCCGAGGATATTTTTATAATGAATTGGTAACAAGAAAAGTGATGGGTGCCGTAAACAAGCTCGCAGAAACTAAAAATACTACAGCCACTTTTATAAAGTTATCCGAACGTGAAATTGAATTTCTAAAGTGGGCCTGCACAGAATTATCTTACAAAGAAATAGCAGATAAAATGTTTGTAAGTGTAAGAACGATCGAAGGTTATCGTGATGCTCTATGCGAAAAGCTTGATTTAAGATCACGCGTTGGCTTAGCCATGTATGCAATAAAAAATAATCTTGTGCATCTGTGATTTTTTTTAGTATTAATTATCTCGCTATAATCCTTCACGATTGAATTTAGTCATGTGTGTTAGTTTCTTTAATAGTAGGGTATTTAACAATAAAAAATGCTACCTGATTTGCTACCTAAGAAAACAAAAAATCCTGAAACTATTGATATCATTGCGTTTCAGGACTAGTTATGCGGAGAGTAAGAGATTCGAACTCTTGATACAGTTTCCCGTATACACACTTTCCAGGCGTGCTCCTTCAACCACTCGGACAACTCTCCAATTAAAATCGGAATGTAAAAATACCGGCAATATTATAAGTTGTTAAAAATTTTTTCAGCGTTTAATGTAGTAATGGCGGCAACTTCTTCCACAGATTTATTATAAATTGTAGCTATCTTTTCCGCAATATATTTTAGATAACTGCTTTCATTTCGCTTTCCGCGAAAAGGAACAGGCGTTAAATAAGGAGCATCAGTTTCAAGCACTAAATATTTCAGATCTACATTTTTTATTGCTTCTGCAAGTCCTGAATTTTTATAAGTAATAACACCGCCAATGCCGAGATAAAAATTCATTGCAATAATTTTTTCAGCATCTTCCTGGGTACCACTAAAGCAATGAAAAATGCCCTGAAGACCTTTTTGTACAAAGGGTTTTACAAAATTGATTGTCTCTTTCATTGCATTGCGGGTATGAATAACGATAGGTAAATTAAACTGCAAAGCAAGATTTATTTGCATTTCAAAAGCTTCATATTGTTGTGAAGCAAAAGTTTTATCCCAATAAAAATCCAAACCAATTTCACCAATTGCAGCAAATTTTCTTTTGTTCAGCCAATCTTCTACAATTTTTAATTCAATTTTAAAGTCCTGATTTACAGAACATGGATGAAGTCCCATCATCGCAAAACACACGCCAGGAAAGGCTTTTTCGAGCATCAGCATTTTATTTATTTCTTTACTGTCTATTGCCGGAAGATAAAATTTCTCAACGCCAATACTTTTTGCTCTGCTTATCACGTTATTGATTTCGGATGAAAATTCATCGAGATATAAATGACAGTGTGTGTCTATTAAAATCATTGTCAATATTATTCAAATTTTTTTTAAACTCTTATTAGATAGTATAAGTCTATGGTTTACTTTAAAATTTTAATTTTATAAATAACAAAAATGAAAAAAAACATTTTTTTGTTTTTAATGCTGCTTTCTTTTTTATTAATTGCTTTTATTTCTTGTCAAAAATCTTCAAGCAATACCGGAAATAATTCTGCAACTGAAACAACATATGCGGCAGTTTCAGTATCGGATAATGAAGCTGATAATATTTATAATAATGTATTTGATAATGTTGTGTCAGTAAATGCAAGTATCGGCTTAGGTTCAGATGGTGGAGTATTTGGTAAATCACTGCACGGAAAGCCTGATGGTGCGCCACCTCCGCCATGTTATACGGTGACCATTGACACAACCGCATCTTCTAACGGATTTCCTAAAACAGTAACTTTAGATTTTGGCAGTGGATGCACTGGTCTTGACGGACATACAAGAGTTGGGAAAATAACTACTGTTTTTTCCGGGCCTTTATCACAAACAGGAAGTACTGCTACCACTACTTTTCAGGGGTATTATGTAGATAGCATTCACGTAGATGGAACGCATATTATTACAAACCAATCAAGCGGTGGCACATTTATTTTTTCTGTGCAAGTGCAAAATGGTAAGCTTACTTTACCAAGTGGTAATTATATTGCATGGAATAAAAACAGGACATGGACACAAATTTCTGGTCAAGGTACAACGACCTTGCTTGACAATTCTTATAGTATAACAGGCACATCGAACGGGACTTTATTTGTAAATGATTCTACGTATCAATGGACAACAAATATCATAAATCCATGCATTCGTGAGTTGATTTGTCCATGGATCGTGCAGGGACGAGTGCAACTAACATGGAATACTTTGTCTGGTGTAATTGATTTTGGAAGCGGAAACTGTGATAACGTTGCTACTGTTGATGTTGAAGGGAAAACTTTTAATATCACTTTAAGGTAAAATTTCCAGAAAAACTTAATTTTAACTCGTTTTCATAGGGTACGGATTAAAAAAGGGCTGAGGTTTCTACCTTGGCCGATTTTTTTTGTAAGACTTCTTACATAATCTTACTCAACTGAAACCCTTGCTTGGTAAAGAATTCAAGCGTTTTGGGAAGTGCATATTTCAACCGGTCAAATGCTTTTGCGCTATCATGAAAAACAATGACCGATCCATTTGAAAAATTTCTTGTAACATTTAAAAGACATTTTTCAGGAGAAATATTTTCATCAAAATCTCCGCTAAGAATTGACCACATAATTATTCTAAAATTCAAAAAAGGTTGATTTAAATTTTTTTGTTTAAATGATATTTTTTTCAATAAAATAGCGGCTTGAAACTTTGTAATTCTTCCGTAGGGTGGCCGAAATAAATCAGAGTCAATATATTTTTTTGCCTCGGCAATATCATTAATATAAACAGCATCTTTTGTTTTCCATCCATTTAAATGGTTGAATGTATGGTTACCAACTTTATGTCCTTCATTAATAATCCTTGAAAAGATTTTTGGATGCGCAATTACATTTTTGCCTATACAAAAAAAAGTAGCCTTTGCATTATATTTTTTTAGTTCATCCAAAACAAAAGGCGTCGCTGCTTCATGGGGTCCATCATCAAAGCTTAGGAATATTTCTTTTTCTTTGGTTGCAATATTCCAAACGAAAGAGGGATATATTTTTTTTAACCAAAAAGGAGTTTTTATAAAATAAAACATACATCAAAAGTACTATTCGCAAAATATTTTTTGCTGCTACCTTTACTTTATAATTTTAAAAAGTTCGTGCAGCCCATACAATATAGATCATACTATATTTTTATTTTGATTTTGGTTCTTGCATTCCTATTATTTTTCAATATTTCGTTGCCGCATATTTATATTTTAGATGAAGCAAAAAATGCGCAATGCGCGCGGGAAATGTTGCTGCGACACGATTTTATAGTGCCAACATTCAACAATCAACTACGCACAGATAAACCACCCCTCCATTATTTTTTTATGATGCTTGCTTACAAAATTTTTGGAGTTAATGCATTTGCTGCCAGATTTTTTTCTGCAATTTTTGGTGTGCTTACCGTTGTTATAACTTATTTTTTTTCCAGAAAATTTATAGGCGACTTTGCCGCTTTTTGCTCTTCGGTTATGCTAGTAATGAGCACACATTTTTTATTTGAATTTCGTTTGGCAGTTCCTGATCCTTATTTAATTTTTTTTATTTCCCTCGCTCTTTTCAGTGGTTTTGAGTGGTTGCAAAAAAATAAAAAAAAGTATTTGTTTATTTGTTCTGCGGCACTTGGTTTGGCGACACTTGCCAAAGGTCCGGTGGCATTGGTTTTGCCTGCATTATGTTTTTTAATTTGGATTATTTGGAAAAGAAAATGGAAAATATTTTTTACGCTTCAGTTAATTCCCGCATTTATATTATTATTTCTAATTGCTTTTCCCTGGTATTTTTTGGTTGATAAAGCAACTCATGGTGCCTGGACAAAAGGTTTTTTTATTGATAATAATTTAAATAGATTTTCAGCGCCACAGGAAGGTCATGGCGGTTTTTTTCTTATCACTTTAATTTTTGTATTGCTGGGTTTGCTTCCGTTTTCAATCTTTACGATAGAGATAATAAAAAAAAGAAAAGTAGTTTTTGAAAAAGAATTAGTTCAATTTTCTTTTTTGGTTGTTGTAGTGTTCATTATTTTTTTTAGTATTTCAAGTACACGATTGCCAAATTATCCGATGCCTTGTTATCCTTGCGCTGCCATTGTTTTAGGAAATTATGTATCATTATTTTTTACAAATAACTTCTCTGTAAAAAAATATCCTTTTTATATTTTGTTTGCCATTATTTGCATTTTGTCAATTGCAGGTTATTTCGCAATTGGTGCTGAGTCTGAAACAAGCCAATTGAAAAGTTTTAGTTTTTTGTTATTGTTTCCCGCTTTGGTGCTTTTAGTTTTGCTGCTTTTATCAAAAGATACAAAAGCAAAATTGTTATCATTAATTATTACTTACACGATTTTTAATGTGATAGGATTGAATTTTATTTATCCAGCATTATACGGTCAAAATCCCGTTGATAAAACCATCTCGCTTGTCAAACAATCACATAATGTTTTTGCTTATGGCTTGTATAATCCGGGTTATAACTTTTATCTTGAAAAAAATATTATTCAATATTACAATCTTGATTCTTTGAAAACAGCTTTGCAAAAAACACAGGGTGCAATAATTATTTCCAGAGCTGATAAAATTGATTCTTTAAAAACACTTTCCTTAAAAGTTATAGCAACTCATCATGATATTTTTGAATTGCCAACCACTATAATTTTAAAGCAGGATGCAAAGCCTTAATTATCGAAATTTTTATATTGGAGCAATTATTTCAACCATCATTTCCATTATACTTTTTTCTTTTTCATATTATTTAGGCAAGAATGAATTCTTTCTTTTATTAAACACAAATCTTGGAATTTTTGCGGATTATTTTTTTGGCATTTTTACCAACGCCGGAGATGCACTTATTTGGATCGGGGTTGCTGCAATAATATTATTAATGAAAAGAAAAGAACTATTCAAATTAATAATTTGTGCATTTGTTTGCACAACTTTTTTCACACAAATCTGCAAATATTTAATTGTTCCTGAGGAGCCACGTCCTTGGAGTGCGATTCAAAATCATTCTCTTATTCATCAAGTATTTTTTATAAAACCCTGGCTTATTTCGAGCTTTCCTTCGGGGCATACTGCAACTGCTTTTACTATTTATTTATTGTTTTGCTTAATACTTAAAAATAATATTTGGCTGTTTACCGGATTGCTCTATGCTGTTGCCGTTGCTTATTCGCGTATCTACTTAGCGCAACATTTTCCCTTTGATGTTGCCGGAGGAATTGCAGTTGCTGTAGCATCCATTTTTTTATCTTTATTTTTTTGCCGTGCTACGGGAAAAAAAGGTTAACATTTGCTTATTAAACTTTCAAACTATAATTTTGTTTAATCATATATGTATGGATTTGGTTTAAAAATTTCTTAACAGAACAAAAAAAATTGTGGCATTAGCTTTGCCTTTATAAAAGTATAATTAGAATAGTCAATTTTCTCATAAGCAGTTAGTTTTGGTTGCGGCCCCTGTTTCCACAGGGGCTTCTTTTTTATTTCCTTTTTACCCTCTTTTTTAATTGCCATTGAATAAACAAAAAACCAAACAAAGCACCTGTACCATCAGCCACCATATCCCACACATCAAAGTCCCGATCGGTTGTAAAGTATTTTTGAACATACTCCATTCCTATTCCATACCCTACAGCTAAAAACGCTATCAAAAAATATATAAAAGACAAATGCGCAAAATTTTTTTTCAAGGGAAACGAAAATAAAAAAACCAGTACTGCGAAAAGACCACAGTGCACCATTTTATCAAATTGAATTTCATCCAAAAATGGCCAGGAAGGAATATCTGATGCCGGCATCACAAGCAGCCAATAAATAATTCCTGTCCAAATAACAGCGGGAATAAATTGTATGAGTTTTACTTTCAAAATATTTTAATTTTTGCGCAAATGTATAAATAAAAAAAAGCTGCCATTGATTGGCAGCCTTATTCACACTTTATTAATATAAGTTACATCTTCGGCAATAACACTGTATCAATTACATGTATCACACCATTTTTTTGATACACGTCTTTGATAGTGATCTTAGCGCTGTTACCACTTTCGTCAGTTACATAAAGATTGCTTCCTTTCATCCAAAATTTCAACATGCCGCCCTGTACTGTTTTTGCAGAGTAAGAACCGCCATTTTTCTTGATCCAGCTCATTAATGTTTTACTGTCAATGTTGCCCGCAATAACATGATAAGTAAGAATAGCTGTAAGCTTGTCTTTGTTTTCCGGTTTCAATAAATTATCTACAGTGCCGGCAGGAAGTTTTGCAAATGCTTCGTTAGTCGGAGCAAATACTGTAAAAGGTCCATCACCTTCTAAAGTTTCAACTAAGCCTGCAGCTTTTACAGCAGCAACTAACGTTGTGTGATCTTTAGAGTTGAGCGCATTTTCAACAATGTTTTTGCTTGGATACATTGCTGCTCCCCCAACCATTACTGTTTTTTCCTGAGCCATTGACGTGCCTGCAATTAATAGTGCAGATGCCAATAAAATTTTGAAGGGTTTAAATAACTTTTTCATAAAAAATTTTTGTGTTTTAATAATTAATTGTTTCAATCACTTACGTGAGTTGATGAAAAAAAGTTTTTTCAGTACAATTATTTCTGAAAAATGTAAATGTAAAAATTGAATGAAAGCCTTATCTGGACTACGTTTTATAGAATGTTTAGAAATATTTGAGTTTGATGATCTTTTTCGCTGAAGTCGTTATTTGGTTTTCCAGTTGAAGGTATTTATAAGATGCTGCATGTCTTTTACTATAAAATCATTCACAGGTTTTAAAGAATCTTCATTAGGAGTAGCATTGAAATACAAAGCACCACGTAGAAAATTTTTAGTAGAATCTGTAAGAAAAAATTGATTTGCAGTTGCAACTTCACCACTAACTTTAAAAAACATTCCGTGAATATTATTAGGAGTTATTATTAAAGAATCATCAATAGCAGTTGCCATAATAGTATGTTTGTTTGTAAGGTTGAAAGCATCATCAATTAATTTTTGTAATTTATTTTTTCCGATTGCTTTATAGCTTACGTAAATGTTTGCATCAAATTGAGGAAACTCAATATTTATCCACCATGGATTTTCGGGAGTGTCTCCAAAAAAACTGCTGTCCTTTGAAACCTTTGCGTACACCGGATATTCAAAAGTATAAGGATATCCAGGTTCATTAAAAGTGATGTATTTTTTCTCAGGAAAATTTATTTTAAAATATCCTTCAGGTTTTGGAACATAAGGGCTGTTGCATGAATCCAATAAAAAAAATATTACCAATAATGAATTAAGAAACTTTATTTTCTTCATGCTTAATTGAAACTTTAATTTTCAGCAGACGATTTTTTTCTACTTCTAAAGCAGTGAATTTGAAATCTCCGGAAGTGGCTGCCTGGTTGAGTTTGGGAATTTCTCCCGCTATCTCCAGCATTAATCCGGCAAGGGAGTCGCTTTCACCTTTTACTTTGTCGAAAGTAGATAAAGGGATCTTCAAAGCTTTGCATACATCATAAATCATTGTCTTGCCTTCGAATATATAATTATATTCATCAAGCTTTTTATAATAACCATCATCTTCATCAAACTCATCTTTAATATCACCAATAATTTCTTCCATTATATCTTCCATTGTTACAATGCCGCTTGTGCCGCCAAACTCATCTACAACCACAGCAAAGTGCATTCGCTTACTTTGAAATTCGCGCAGCAGATCTTCTATCAATTTATTTTCATGAACAAAATAAACCGGGCGCATTAAAGTATGCCAATCATAATTTTCTTTTTCATCAATATATGGCAACACATCTTTTGTATGTATCATTCCTGATATTTCATCAAGGCTTTCTTTGTAAACCGGAATGCGGCTATAATGTAGTGCCTGTATGCATTTCAGCAATTCTTCAAAATTTACTTTTTCACTTATGGCGCTTACATCCAGCCTTGTTCGCATGATTTGTTTCACTGTGATATCGCCAAATTTTTCTACTCCTTTCAAAATATTTCTTTCTTCGGAGCTTGTATTTTGTAATTCTTCTTCGGTTAATGTTTCGATATTTTTTTTGCCCAGTTTTGTTTCCAGCAGATCAGAATATGTCATTAACCAATTTCCCATTCTTCCAAAAATATAAAATACACCTTCGGTTATCGAGCCAAAATCTTTTGCAAATCGAAGATTGTTTTGGCGTGCATACATTTTAGGTAACACTTGGGCAAACAAAATAAGCAGCGATGAAATAATAATTGCTTTGGCAAAAAAAGCAGCGAACCATCCCCAAGTCATTTCTTTTAATTGCAGTAAATCATCAATAAGAAGACTTGCAATAATGATGACGGCAATTGATGCAAATGTATTGGCTATGTACAATGCGCCATATAAGATTTTCGGTGTTTCAAGCAAGTTCACGATTCTCTTATAAGCCAATTGCTGCTTGGTTTTCAGAAGATTTACATCTTTAAATGTGAGAGAAAAAAAAGCGACTTCTGCACCGGAAACAGCAAAAGAAAAAACAAGTGATAATACTAAAAGTATGATGAGAACAGTAGTTGCCTGTGGATCAATATACGCTGCACAAATTTTTGTCATAATGTTTACCAGCGCAAAATGGAGTGCCAAATTAAATGGTTTTAATCAACAACAAGATCATGTTGTTTTACAATATTGCTAAAAAGGTAAACCTTCTGATTCATTTGTTGGTGGCGGTAAAGGCGCATCGTCTGTATTAAATGTTTCGCCGCTATCTGTATGTGCAGCTGCTCCGGCATGATAAGCGCCACCTTCATTTCTTTTATCAAGCATTATTAAATTATCACCCACAATTTCTGTAGCAAATTTTTTTAAACCTTCTTTATCTTCCCAGCTTCTGGTACGCAACCGGCCTTCTACATAAATAAGACTGCCTTTGTGTAAATATTTATGAGCGAGATCTGCAAGTCCGCGCCATAAAACTATAGTGTGCCATTCAGTTTGCGAGTTAAGTCTTCCTCCTTTATCTTTAAATGTTTCCGTAGTTGCAAGAGGAAATTTTGCAACAGAAATATTTCCTTCCAAATGCTGCAGGTCAGGATCTTTTCCGAGATTGCCGATGAGCATCACTCTGTTTACGCCTCTCATAAAAAAATTTTTCTTTTGAAAACTTTCTGAAAATTAAATAAAAAAAAGAATATAGTAACAGCAAAATTTAATTTAAAAAAATTCAATGTTTATTGCTGTGTTTTTAGATATTGATTAATGAATTGAGGAAAAGCAATTCTGTTTAATTTATTGTATGGACTGCATTGGTATGATTGAAGTGTATCAGGCATTTTTTTTAATTGTACTTTTATAAATTGACCTTTTATTGTTTGATGCGTGAGCTGCTGCGAAAAAAAAGGAGAAACAGATGTGATGCCTGCGTTTTTTATTTTAAGCTGAATCAAAAGTTGTCGTTCGATTTCTTTATTTGTCCAGCAAATTTTTTCTGGTGTTTCAATTAAATAAAATTCATTGAGGTTTTGCCAAATGTCTTTACCACTTCTCAGTCGCACAAATACCTTTTCGTTTAAGCAAAATAAAAAGTAAGTAAACCAGCGGGTTTTTTTTATAAGTATTTTTTCTTTTATAGGCAGTTTATTTACAAGATTTCTTTGATATGCTTCGCAATTTTTTTCAAGCGGGCAAATATTGCAAAGCGGTAAATAAGGTTTGCAAATTGTAGCACCAAAATCCATGATCGCTTGATTATAGCTTGCTGCATTTTTTTTATCCAGCAATTTTTCGGCTAATGCAGAAAAAACTTTTTTGCCTTTTGCATCATCAATTGCAATGTCAATTGCAAAGAATCTTGCTAAAACCCTGTACACGTTGCCATCAACAACTGCATGAGGCAAATCAAAAGCAAATGAAGCGATTGCTGCGGCCGTATAATTTCCAACTCCTTTTATTGCCAAAATATCATCATAATTATTGGGAAAAATTGCTTGCTTTTCTTTGGCAATCAATCTCGCAGAAAAAAGTAAATTTTTGCATCTGTTATAATAACCCAAACCTTCCCAAACCTTGAATACATCAGCATCCTGCGCGTTTGCAAGATGCGAAATTGTAGGAAATTTTTGAATGAATTTTTCATAATAATGCTGCCCTTGCTCTACCCTTGTTTGTTGCAAAATTATTTCGCTGAGCCAGATTTTATAAGGATCTTTTTCACCTTTCCAAGGCATTTGCCTTTTATTTTGTGACAAATGCCAATCCATTAATAATTGAGTAAAAAATTTCAGTTGCATTTCATGGCAAATTATTTTATGCGGACGGGATAAAAAAGAATAGTTCGCAATAAAAATTTTTCTTTTATTTTTATTTTTCTTATTTTCATTGCAACCCTCAATAAATTTTTTTGTATGCGAAAGTCAGATCTTATTAATAACATCTCAGACAAAACCGGCATTCCGAAAGTTGATGTGCTGGTAACGATTGAAACCATGTTGAAAGAGATTAAACATAACATTGCCCGTGGCGAAAATATTTATATTCGGGGCTTCGGTAGTTTTATCACAAAAAAAAGAGCTGCAAAAATTGGAAGAAATATTAAAAAAAATATTGCCGTAGAAATCCCGGAGCATTTTATTCCTGCGTTCAAACCCTCAAAAGAATTTATGCATGACGTAAAACAGATGCACAATGCACGTTAACTTTGCCCTCTATTTTTTCTGATGAGAAGGCAACAATTCATTCTTATATTTTCTGCAATAATTGTATTTGTATTATTATTTTTTTTTGGAAGAACCATTCCTGATAAAAAAGATTTGCCTAGGCCGGTTGCTGTTCAAAATAATGCAACTACAATTTCTACCAATGATATTTTGCTAAAAGCAAAAACAAAACTTTCTGCTGCACAGATAAATCGTTTATCACAATTAGAAAATAGTGTAGTTAGAGGCGACGTTAAAAACCAGCAAATTTTAGTCTATAATCAACTGTCAACTTTTTGGGGAGATTCGATGCATGATGAAAATTTAGGAGCTTATTATATGGGCGAAGCAGCTAAGTTGGAAAATTCTGAAAAAAAGCTCAACTTTGCTGCCCAAATATTGCTGCAAAGTTTATTGGCAGAAGATAATGCTGCAATGCAAAACTGGTTGGCAATAAATGCAAAAGCTCTTTTTGATAAATCGCTGCAAATCAATCCTGCAAATGATTCTGCGAAAATTGGCATCGGTGCTTGTTATATGTTTGGCAATATTTCCGATAGCCCAATGCAAGGTATTTTGGCAATTCGACAAATTGCCGAAAAAGACCCGAATAATTTATATGCGCAAATGATTTTAGGTTTAGGCGGCATAAGAAGCGGACAATTTGATAAAGCGATTGAGCGGTTTTTAATCGTGGTAAAAAAACAGCCCGATAATGTTGAAGCTGTTTTTCACATTGCAGAAGCGTATGATCAAAAAGGAGATAGAGCAAACGCAATTAAATGGTATAAGAATGCAGAAAATATGATTTCTGTACCCGATGCGAAAAAAGAGATTGAACAGCGCATAAGCGCTTTGCAATAAAATTTGATTTTATAACTAAAAATTTTTAAATGCCTTGTGGTAAAAAAAGAAAGCGTCATAAAATAGCGACGCATAAAAGAAAAAAAAGACTTAGAAAAAACCGTCATAAGAAGAAAAATAAATAATTTTTCTTGAGACATTGCAAGGCTATTCCTCTCTTCGCAGCTTTTACGTTTCCTTATCAAAAATTAAAGCAGCCGGTGTGGCGGAATGATGGTGTTGTGTTTGATACGCTTTTAACGCACATTTTCTGCAAAAATTTGTGATGGAAAGAAATTGTAATTGTAAACTTTTAAAAGTTGCCATGTGTGAACAAAGAATTAATTATTAATGCCGCTCCGGCAGGTGTAGAAATAGCTTTTTTAGAAGATAAAAAGCTGGTGGAATTACATAATGAAAAAGCAAACGCCAATTTTGGCGTTGGAGATTTATATCTTGGAAAAGTGAAGAAACTTATTCCTGGTTTAAATGCGGCTTTTGTTGATGTTGGTTTTGAAAAAGATGCTTTTTTGCACTACACTGATCTAAGTCCTTATGCACGTTCTATCTTAAAATTCACGCAACTTGCGATGAATGATAAAAACGAAACAGGGTTTGATTTCTCCAAATTTCATATAGAACCTGAGATTGTAAAAACAGGAAAAATAAACGAGGTTTTAAACGGTCGTCCAAGCATACTTGTACAAATTTTAAAAGAACCCATTGCTGCAAAGGGTCCACGGCTGAGTTGCGAAATATCTTTACCTGGAAGATTTGTTGTTGTTACTCCATTTAATGATGTCGTTGCTGTTTCAAAAAAAATCCATTCTTCGGATGAGCGAATCAGATTGCAAAAAATAATAGAATCTATTAAACCAAAAAATTTTGGAGTCATTGTGCGCACAGCTGCCGAAGGAAAAAATACCGCAGAATTGCATGAAGACCTGCTTTCTTTAATTGAAACATGGAAAACCATTCAAAAAAATCTTAAAGGTGCAGTAGCTCCAAAACGAATTTTAAGTGAGCAAAACAAAACTACCAGTATTCTGCGGGATCTGTTGACGGAAGATTTCAATAATATTATTACAAACGATAAAAATATTTTTGTGGAAACGCAAAACTATATTCAAAAATTTGCTCCGGAAAAGGCCGATATTGTTTCTTATGCTCAAAACGGAGTTTCTGTTTTTGATCAATACGGCATTACAAAACAGGTAAAAGCATCTTTTGGTAAAACAGTTAATTTACCTAGCGGCGCTTATTTAATTATAGAACATACCGAAGCACTTCATGTAATTGATATTAATAGCGGCTACAAAAGTGTTAGCAATAACCAGGAAGAAAATGCGCTACAAACAAATCTTGAAGCTGCTGAAGAAGTGGCGCGGCAGCTGCGTTTGCGCGATATTGGAGGAATTATTGTGGTTGATTTTATTGACATGAAACTTCCTGATAATAAAAAAAAGGTGCAGGAAGCAATGGAGCGTTGCATGCAAACAGATCGTGCAAAGCATGCGGTTTTACCCATTTCAAAATTTGGGTTAATGCAGATCACCCGGCAAAGAATGAGACCTGAAGTAAATATTAATACTTCAGAAATTTGCCCGAGTTGCAATGGAACAGGTAAGATAACATCAACATTTTTACTGGAAGATGAAATAGAAAAGCGCCTTAATTATTTGGTTACGCATCAACATAAAAATCTTACACTAACTGTACATCCCATTTTATTTTCACACCTTACAAAAGGCTTTTTTTCAATAAGACGACGGTGGAAGAAAAAATATAAAACCAAAATCAATATAAAATCAAATTCCGATTATTATTTGACGGAATTTCATTTTTATGATGCGAAGAATGAAGAAATTAAACTTTAATTTCATTTATAACTTATTCATTTTTATTTCATTCAGTTAAAATGATGTTTTTTCATCTTTAAATTCAATTTAAATTTCACCCAAAAAATTTATCAACAACGATAAAAAATAATTTTGAAATGTGCCTCATTATTGTAATTTAGTACCTGAATTTAATGGGTTAGTAAGTAAAAGGTTGGCTTTCGCGCCGACCTTTTTTATTGAATATTGCATATGATTATGTACCAAACATTTTTTGAATAGATAACTCTTTTTAAAAAAGCATCAGCATTACATCTTCTTTATCTTTATCAAATGAGTAAAATTAAAGTTGCATTTTTTTGCAGCAACTGCGGTTATGAAAGTGCAAAGTGGTTGGGCAAATGTCCATCATGCAATCAATGGAACACATTTGTTGAAGAAGTGATTGATAAAGGCGGAAATAAAAATGAAAACAATTGGAATGATTATAAAGATGAAAAACGTTTGGCAAAAACAATTGCATTGCATGAAGTCAGCAGCATTGAAGAAAAACGTTTGGTTACCGAAGATGCTGAGCTGAACAGGGTTTTAGGTGGTGGCATTGTTGCAGGAAGCATTGTGTTGGTTGCAGGAGAACCAGGCATTGGTAAAAGCACTTTGTTTTTGCAGGATGCATTGCAACTAAAAAATACATGCGTGCTTTATATCAGCGGCGAAGAAAGTGAACAACAAATAAAAATGCGCGCAGATCGTTTGAAAATTAAGAACGATAATTTTTTTTTACTTACTGAAACAACAACACAAACTATTTTTCATGAAATAAAAAAACTAAAACCGCAACTTGTAATTGTTGATTCTATTCAAACATTGCAAAGTAATTTGATTGACTCATCACCCGGAAGTGTTTCGCAGATAAGGGAAACTGCTGCAGAGTTTCAGCGTTTTGCAAAAGAAACAAACACGCCGGTTTTTTTGATCGGGCACATTACAAAAGATGGAAGTATTGCCGGGCCAAAAATTTTGGAACACATGGTAGATACGGTTTTGCAATTTGAAGGTGACAGGCATTACACATATAGGATTTTACGAACATTAAAAAATCGTTTTGGCAACACGGCAGAACTTGGCATTTATGAAATGACAAATGAAGGAATGCGTGCAGTAAATAACCCATCCGAAATTTTAATCACGCAAAAAGAAGAACAACTTAGCGGAAGTGCGATTGCCGCAACTATGGAAGGTTTGCGACCATTGTTGATTGAAGTTCAGGCATTGGCAACGCAAAGTGTTTACGGAACTCCGCAAAGAACCGTCAGTGGTTTTGATCTTCGGAGATTGCAATTGTTGCTTGCGGTTTTAGAAAAAAGAGGCGGTTATCATTTTGGTTTAAAAGATGTTTTTGTAAACATTGCAGGTGGTATAAAAGTAGAAGATCCGTCAATCGATCTGTCAGTTATTTGTGCGTTGCTTTCTTCGTATGAAGATGTTCCGCTTTCGCAACATATTTGTTTTGCCGGAGAAGTTGGATTGAATGGTGAAATACGGGCTGTTAACAGAATTGAGCAAAGAATTGCAGAAGCATCAAAATTGGGTTTTGAGAAAATCGTGATCTCGAAATACAATAAAAAAGGATTTGATAAAAAGCAATTCAACATTGAAGTTGTTGCAGTAAGTCAGATATCTAATGTGTATGAACTTTTATTTTAAATGCTTGCCAAAATAAAATATTATTTCAACGACGTTCTGCATTTATTGTATCCGCATAATTGTTTGGGTTGCGGAACTGATGTTGTTGAGCATGATAATTTAATCTGTTTAAAATGTTTATACGAACTTCCTGAAACTGGTTTTTTTTCCAAAGAAAATAATTTAATTGAAAAAAAATTTATCGGAAGAATTAATGTTGAAAACGCAGGAAGCGCTTTTTATTTTACAAAAAATTCTGTGTTGCAAACTTTATTGTTTGAATTAAAATACAAAGGAAATAAAGAAGTGGGAAGCTTTTTAGGAAAGTTAACTGCACTGCAAATGCATGCCAGCAAAAGGTTTGAAAAGGTTGATGTTATTTTGCCTTTACCATTAAATATAAAAAAACAAGAACAGCGTGGATACAACCAGGCAGAAATTATTGCAAATAGTATTGGAGAAATTTTGCACAAGCCTGTTTTAAATGATGTGATCGAGCGAAATATTTTTACCGAAACGCAAACGCATAAAGGCAGGATCAGCAGATGGCAAAATATTGAAGGTGTGTTTGAGATTGCAGATAAAAATTTACTGCAAGGGAAGCATATTTTATTGGTTGATGATGTTGTAACAACCTGCGCCACTTTAGAAGCTTGCGGAAAAGTTATTCTGCAAATTCCCGGAACGAAACTTAGTTTGGCAACAGTTGCTTATACAATTTAAGTTTTGAAAATTTATTTAAAGAAATTTTTGGGGACGAACAGTTGAATATAAATGTAGCTTTGCTTGCGACGCTCCGTTCAAGGTTCTATTTTCAATTGAGCAACTTAATTTTTAAATTTATACATTTTCAAAAAAAGAAAATTTTATGAGATACTTTTTTTCATTAGCCTTTATTTTAGTTACATGTAGTTTTGTAAGTTTTACCCCAAAAAAGGATTTTAAAATGGTAAAAAATATTTATGCTTTTAAAATAAAATCAATAGATGGCAGCACCATTGATTTTTCTCAATATAAAGGCAAAAAGATTTTAATTGTAAACACAGCTTCGCATTGCGGATTTACGCCGCAGTATGCAGCGCTCGAAAAACTGTACGAACAATACAAAGACAAATTGGTTATCGTTGGTTTTCCTTCAGCAGATTTTGCAGACCAGGAATTTCATAACGACAGCGACATTCAAACATTTTGTCAAAAAAATTATGGCGTCACTTTCCCCTTGACAACAAGGGTTGATGTGAAAGGAGACAACATTACGCCAATTTATAAATACCTCTGCAATAAAAGTGAGAATGGTGTTTTAGATGCGACGATCAGTTGGAATTTCAACAAGTTTATCATTGATGAAAACGGCAATTTGCTTGCGCATTTCGATAGTAAAGTAACTCCCGACAGCGATGAATTGTTGAAATATATTAAGTAGATTTTTTTTGTACAATTTATTTAAGGTTGATAATTATATCAGCCTTTTTCTTTTAAGGAACTTCTGATTTTTAAATTAAAAATTGCAAATTCGCTTCATGCAATTCAAAGATGTTATTGGTCAAACGCAAACAACAAAGCATTTAACTGAAATGGTTCATGAAAATCGTTTGAGCCATGCTTTATTATTTTTAGGAAAAGAGGGATGCGGCGCTTTGCCACTTGCACTTGCATTCACACAATTTATCGTTTGCGAAAAAGTCAACATAAAAAAATCAACAGGAATTTCTTTATTCGGTGAAGAAGAATCGACAATAAATCATCCCCAAATATTCGATAGTTGCGGCGTTTGCGCTTCGTGCATTAAAGCAAATCAATACATTCATCCCGACATTCATTTTTCATATCCTGTTGTTCCTGCAAAAGCTGGAGACAAACCCATTGCCACAGATTTTATTACAGATTGGAGAGAATTTATAAACCATTCCAGTTATGGAAATGCTTTTGACTGGATTGAAAAAATAAAAGTAAAAGAAAACCAACAGGGAAATATTACGGCTGAAGAATGTAATGACATCATTCATAAACTGAGTTTGAAAAGTTTTGAAAGCGGATACAAAATTCTTGTGATGTGGATGCCCGAATATCTTGGCAAAGAAGGGAATAAATTATTAAAATCTATTGAAGAGCCGCCGCCAAATACCTTGTTTATTTTAGTGGCAGAAAGTGAAGAGCAAATTCTTCCAACTATTTTAAGCCGCTGCCAATTGGTAAAAATTCCTGCGCTTGAAGATAAAGATATTGAAGAAGCTTTGATTATGCGAAATAATACATCACGCGAAATGGCGCATCAAACTGCTGCCATCGCCGAAGGCAATTATCGGGAAGCTTTGCAATTACTGCAACACGCAAGTGAAGACTGGCAATCACTTTTAAGAGATTGGCTTAATGCCGCAATTAAAGGCGGGCCGATTGAGCAGGTGAAATGTGTAGAAGAAATGAGCAAACTCGGTCGTGAAAAACAAAAACAATTTCTGCGATATTTCAATCATCTGCTCATGCAAAGTATTCGCATAAGAATTATTGGTGCAGATAGAATTGAGTTAGATGAAAAAGAAAAAGATTTTGCCAATCGGCTTAATAAAATTGCAGGCATTGCGCAGCAGGAAGCAATTGTTGAAGAGCTTGATAAAGCAACATATTATATTGAGCGAAACGCAAATGCCAAAATGTTGCTTCATGCGCTTACCATTAAGCTTGCGCATATTATTCAGCATAAAACATTAATTTTGATGGATTGATGCGCACTTTATTTCGTGATTGCGCGTTAATGATAAGAAGTTTTTTGGGAGATTAAGCAGATTTAGGCAGCGTGTTGAAGTTTGCGGGATCGATTTGCAGTTTAAACGCGTATTGGTTGAGCTAAGAAATAATTGTGAGTTTTTGATTTAAAATATTTCAAGATATAAAGCACGCAAGACGTGCACCGCAACGAAGCTATATCAACATTGCAATTGCCTCCTTCTTCCCAAATTCATTATTTTTTAATAATAAAATTGTAGAATAGCATGGCTTGTGGAAGTTGCGGAACGGGCACTCCAAACGGTTGTAAGAGCAATGGGAGTTGCAGCACCGGAAGTTGCAACAGAATGAATGTGCATGATTGGCTGATGAATTTGCCTTTTAGCGATCCTGAAAGTAGTTGCAAAATTGTAGAAGTAAGTTTTAAACAGGGAAGCCGTAAAGAATTTTTTAGAAATCCTACACTGCAATATTTTGAAAAAGGCGAGTACGTAACTGTAGAAGGTGTGGGTGGTTTTGATGTTGGTGAAATAAGTATTTCGGGTGAAATGGTACGGCTGCAAATGAAGAAAAAAGGTGTCGATGAATTTAACTCGGATATAAAAAAAATATTGCGTAAAAGCAATGAACGCGATCTTGATTTGTTCAGGCAAAATAAAGCACGCGAACAAGATGCATTAATGCGAAGCCGCGCTATTGCTAGAACGCTGAATTTGCAAATGAAATTAAGCGAAGTTGAATTTCAGGCTGATGGTAAAAAAGCCACTTTTTTTTATACAGCTGATGATCGTGTGGATTTTAGAGAGATGATAAAATCTTTTGCGAGCGATTTTAAAACTAAAGTGGAGATGCGGCAAATCGGTATTCGCCAGGAAGCCGGAAAGGTTGGTGGAATTGGAAGTTGCGGCAGAGAACTTTGTTGTGCTACCTGGCTCACAGATTTCAAAAGTGTAACAACAACTGCAGCTCGTTATCAAAATTTATCAATTAATCAAACCAAATTAAGCGGTCAATGCGGAAGATTGAAATGTTGTTTAAATTATGAACTTGATACCTATCTCGATGCATTGCAAAATTTTCCTGACAATGCAGATAATATTCAAACCACAAAAGGAACTGCAACTTTAATAAAGAAAGATATTTTCAAAAATTTGATGTGGTATGTTTTACCTGATACTAATAAACAATACCCACTAACTATTCCCCGGGTAAAAGAAATTCAGCGGTTGAATGCTTTAGGCGAACGCCCTGACGATTTAAAACCGGTTGAATTAATTTCAAATAAAATCACTGAAGCTGAACCTGTATTTGTTGATGTAGTTGGCCAAATTAGTTTGCGCAGCCTTGATGGCAATGATAGAAAAAGGCAAAATAAAAACAGAAACCAACAATCAAAAAATCAAGTACAAAGAAATCCACCGCAGGACCGAAGATCTCAAAACGATCAACCTCAAAGACCACAGCAAAATCAGCATTCACAACGCTTCAGACCAAAAAGACCTCCGCAGCAAAAGCCACCGAATAGAAATGTTCAGTAATTTTTTTTGTAATTATTTTACCTCTTCAAAGTCAATATAATCGCCGGATTTTTTTGCGGTAGGTTTAGTTTGTGGTTGAGAAAATCTTTCAGAATGAACATCATTTCTTTTATTCATTTGTTCTTCCTGCATTTTTTTCATAGTGCTTCTCATATCAGAAGACATTTTTGAAACAGGCATTACCAAACCGGTAATAAATTTATAGATAAAATAAATAACAAGACCTGCGTAAAATATATCTAATAACTCTCCCATAAAGTTTGCAAAGATAATATGCATGCCGATAAAACATCAAAAATTCAATTACTCAACAGTTAACAATGCCTTAATTTGAAAATTTAAAATGTTACTGTATATTTGCAATAGAAAAAATGAATTAGTTGAAGGGAACGGAATCGTTCCCTTCTGGTTTTTATATGGTTGATGGAAATAACATAGAAAAAATAGAATCTTTAATAAACTCAATTATAGCCGAAGAGCGCGAATATTTTTGTGTGCTTGTTACCATAAAACCTACAAATAATGTAAAGGTTTTTCTTGATGGTGATCAAGGTATAACAATAGAAAAATGTGTGCAGATAAATAGAAAATTATATAAGTTAATTGAAGAAGGAGGCATATTTTCTGATGCAGATTTTTCACTGGAAGTATCTTCGCCGGGCATTGACACACCTTTGAAAATGCATCGTCAATATCTTAAAAATATTGGAAGAAATGTAGAAGTAGTTTTTAATGATGAAACAAAAACTGAAGGCAAATTATTACAGGTCAGTGAAAATGATATTATGCTGCAAAGCAATGCCGGCAAAGGTAAAAAGGCAATTACACAACAAATTGTTATTCCATTTGAGAACATCAAAACAACAACAGTTCAAATCAATTTTAAAAACAATTAAATCTTAAACAGTATTATTTTGTAAATCTTAAACGTATGGCAAGTATTAATTTAATCGAAGCATTCCAGGATTTTAAAGATGCAGAAAACATCGATCGTCCAACCATGATGAAAGTTGTAGAAGATGTTTTTAAAACATTGCTTCGCAAAAAATTTACAAGCGATGAAAATTTTGATGTAATTGTAAATGCAGAAAAAGGTGATCTTGAAATTATCCGCCGCCGCATGATCATGGATGATGATGATGTTAACGATCCGCTCGCAGAAGTTCCATATAGTTATGCAGTAAAGATTGCGCCCGATTTTGAAGTAGGCGAAGAATTATATGAAGAAGTTGATATCCTCGATTTTGGAAGACGCGCAATTTTAGCAGCAAAACAAACACTTGCCAGCCGCATCAATGATCTGAAAAAAAATGTGCTTATAAAAAAATATGGAGATAGAATTGGTGAAATTGTAAATGCAGAAGTTTACCAGGTTTGGAAAAAAGAAGTGTTATTGCTTGATGAAGAAGGCAATGAATTGATCCTTCCAAAAAGCGAACAAATTCCGCAGGATTATTTTAAGAAAGGAGAAAATGTTCGCGCAGTAATCAGAAGAGTGGATATTAAAAATAGTTCGCCTGTAATTATTTTATCACGCACCAGTCCTGAATTTCTTGCTAAATTGCTCGAAATAGAAGTGCCCGAAATTTTTGATGGTCTCATTACAATTAAAAAAATTGTACGCGAGCCTGGAGAAAGAGCAAAGGTTGCCGTAGAAAGTTTTGACGATAGAATAGATCCTGTTGGCGCATGCGTAGGCATGAAGGGAAGTCGCATTCACGGCATTGTGCGTGAATTAAAAAATGAAAATATAGATGTCATAAATTATACTTCAAACATACAGTTACTCATCCAGCGTTCATTAACACCATCTAAAATAAGTTACATGAATTTAGATAATGAAAAAAAACATGCAGAAGTATTTTTAAAAGCAGACCAGGTTTCACTCGCTATTGGAAGAAGAGGAGTTAATATAAAATTGGCTTGCGAATTGACAGGATATGAAATTGATGTTTTCCGCGATACTGAAGGAGAAACAGAACAATTTGATATTGATCTCGAAGAATTCAGTGACGAAATAGAACCATGGATTATCGATGAATTGAAGCGCGTAGGCTGCGATACAGGCAGAAGTGTTTTAAATCTTTCTGCAGAAGAACTGGAACGCAGAACTGATCTTGAAAAGGAAACAATAGATGATATAAGGAAAATTTTGAAAGAAGAATTTGAAAAAGAATAGAAACTAAAAGCCTTTCCAGCTATTTGGAAAATGTATTGAATGTCAGAAGTAAAAGAAATAAAATTACCCAGAGTATTAGCTGCCGCTAAAGAGTTTAACGTTGGTCAGGATACGCTTATAGATTTTTTAGTAAAAAAAGGTTTCAGCAAAGATGATGTAAAGCCAACTGCAAAGCTTACTGAGAAAATGTATTACGCATTGCAGGCAGAATTTTCAAGCGATAAAGTAGCTAAGAATAAAGCAGACCTTATAGAAATACCTAAAAGCGCTGCAACAGAAAGAAAGAAAAAAGATGAAGAAGATATAAGTTTTGGTAAGAGCGAGAAAAAAGTAATTGTAAAAGAAGAGCCTGTAATTGCTAATGTTCCTATAAAAAAAGAAGAAGAGCTACCTCAGCCTAAAGTTGCAAAAGTTGAGGAGGAAGCAAAGCCGGTTCCGGAAATTGAAAACATAAAAGCGCCTGAAATTGAAGCGCCGAAAGAAATAAAAAAGATAGATTTATCTACAATAGATTCTTCAACACGTCCTAAAAAAACATCTAAGAAAAAAGCAAAGCAAGACGAAGAAAAAATTCAAACTGAATCAGAAAAAAATATTTCTGAAGAAGCAGTTGAGAAAAAAAATGTTACAGAAATAAATACAGATGCAGTTATTGATACGCAGGAAGAAGCTGCACCTTTAATAGAAAATATAAAGGCAGAAAAAATAGAAGGTCCGAAAATAGTAGGTAAAATAAATCTTCCGGTTGAAAATGATGTAAGGCCAAAAGCTCCCGTTCGTGAAGAAAAACGTAAGCGAAAACGCATTCCTGTCGATAGAAAAGGAAATGAAAATGTTAACGGGCCGAATACATTTCAGCGTGCGCCGTCTCCTTTCACACGTGATAATCGGCCCACTTACAACCCTAATAGAAATGGCAATGCGCCACCTTCACAGGCGCCGGGAAACAGGTTTAACAGACCTGCACCGGGAACTTCACGACCTCCATTAAACAGAGGTCCGGTAAGAAATAATAGAGACAGAAAGCCTGAAGATAAAGAAATAGATCAAAAACAAATTCAGGAAAAAATCCGCGAAACACAAGCGAAACTTTCAGGCTCAGGTGGTCGAGGCAAAAGTCTTAAAGCAAAATATCGGCGTGCAAAAAGAGAAGAAGCCGCCGAAACAACAGGCGTTTCCGAAACTGATAACAAGCTGCAGGTAACTGAATTTGTAACAGTGAGCGAATTAGCAAATTTAATGGATGTAAGTTTTGCTGATGTTATAAGTAAGTGTATGAATCTTGGTATAATGGTTTCTATTAACCAACGTTTGGATGCAGAAGTAATAGAGTTAGTTGCAGGAGAATTTAATTTCGAAGTAGAATTTATGGGTGTTGAAGAAGTGGAAGAAGATGATGAAGACTATGAAGATAATGATGATGATCTTATTCCGCGAGCACCTATTGTTACAATCATGGGGCATGTGGATCATGGTAAAACTTCCTTACTCGATTATATCAGAAGTGCTAATGTTGTTGCGGGTGAAGCTGGTGGAATTACACAGCACATTGGCGCATACCAGGTGACAACTTCAAACAATAAAAAAATTACTTTTTTAGATACACCGGGTCACGAAGCATTTACTGCCATGCGTGCACGTGGTGCAAAGGCTGCTGATATAGCAGTAATTGTTATTGCTGCCGATGACGCGGTGATGCCTCAAACAAAAGAAGCAATTTCTCACGCGCAAGCCGCTTCTTTACCAATGATTTTTGCCATTAATAAAATTGATAAAGATGGTGCTAATCCTCAAAAAATATATGAGCAACTTGCACAGATGAATATTTTGGTGGAAGAATGGGGTGGTAAATATCAAAGCCAGGAAATATCTGCAAAGCAGGGATTGAATGTTGACAAACTGCTTGAGAAAATTTTGCTTGAAGCAGAATTGCTTGAGTTGAAAGCAAACGCAGAACGCGAAGCGACAGGCACAATTATAGAAGCATCTCTCGATAAAGGTCGTGGGTATGTTGCAACTATTTTGGTTCAAAATGGCACATTAAATTTATCGGATTTAATTGTTTCAGGCCAATATTACTGGCCGCATCAAAGCGATGTTTAATGAGCGTAATCAACGCACTGATGAAGCGTTGCCTTCTTCTCCCGTGCAAATTTTAGGGTTAAATGGTGCGCCGCAAGCGGGAGAAAAATTTAAAGTTTTTGCTGATGAAACTGAAGCGAAAGATGTAGCCACCAAGCGTTCCCAAATTTTGCGTGAGCAAGGTCTTCGTGCAAGAAAACATATTACGCTTGATGAAATCGGGCGCAGACTTGCACTTGGTAATTTTAAAGAACTTAAGATAATTATTAAAGGTGATGTAGATGGTTCTGTAGAAGCATTAAGTGATTCTTTACAAAAACTTTCCACTCCTGAGGTAGCGATAAACGTGGTGCATAAAGCCGTTGGTCAAATTTCAGAAAGTGATGTGTTGTTGGCAACTGCTTCCGATGCAGTAATTGTTGGGTTTAATGTTCGCCCTTCTTTGCAGGCAAATAAACTTGCAGAAAACGAAGGTGTTCAAATAAAAACTTACTCTATTATTTACAACGCCATAGAAGAAGTGAAAAGTGCAATGGAAGGAATGCTTGAGCCGAAAGTTGAAGAGAAAGAAGTTGCAAATGTTGAGATCCGGGAAGTGTATAGATTTGATAAAGCAGTTGTTGCAGGTTGTTATGTACTTGATGGAAAAATAAAACGTGATAGTAAAATACGTTTGTTCAGAGATGGCATTTTGCTTTATCCAAGACAGGAAGGTGTTTACGCAGAGCTGGGAAGTTTGAAAAGATTTAAAGATGACATGAAAGATGTTGCCTCAGGCTACGAATGCGGACTTACCATTAAAAATTTTGCAGACATAAACACCGGCGATACTATTGTTGCATATGAAGAAGAAGAAGTAAAACGCACCTTATAATTTCTTCAGCAATTGTTTGTTAAAAGCATTTTCAGTACATACTGAATAATTACTTTTGTTTTACCCGAATTTTATTATGAAAAAATATTTTAGTTTAATAATTTTTATAGCATTTTATTTTCCCTCAAAAGCACAGGTACAGCAAAAAGTTGTTGCTGATAAAATTATTGCTGAAATCGGAGATAAGATAATTTTAAAATCAGACATTGATAATGCCATTGCTGATTACAAAAGAAATGGTCAGGCAGATCAATTACCTGCAAATCCTGAATGTGCTTTTCTTGAAGGTCAGATAGAACAAAAGGCACTCGTATTGCAGGCAGAAAAAGATTCCCTGCCTCTTACTGACGATGAAGTTGATGCACTTTTAGACAACAGGATCAGGTATTTTATTCAGCAATATGGTTCGCAGCAAACGCTTGAAGAAGTTGCTGGCAAAACAGTGTACCAGATAAAAGAAGATTACCGTCCGCTTATTCGCGAGAGTAAACTTGCAGAAGATATGCGCAATAAGATTTTAGAAAATGTAAAAATAACTCCCACAGAAGTTCAGGATTATTATAATAAAATTCCGAAAGACAGTTTGCTTTTTTATGAAAGCCAATTGGAAGTTAGCCAGATTGTTTTATATCCTAAACCTAACGCAGATGTTGTCGCGTATGTTACCAATCAATTAAACGAATGGAAAACTGAAATAGAAAGTGGCCAGAAAAAAATAGAATCATTGGCAAGATTATATTCTGATGATCCTGCGGTAAAAGATAATGGCGGTCAATACAGCCTTAACCGTAATGATAAAAATTGGGATCCGACTTTTCTTGCCGCCGCATTCAAATTAAAAGAGGGCCAGGTTTCTCCTGTAATTAAATCCAAATTCGGATTACACATTATTCAAATGGTAAGCCGCGCCGGAGATGATGCAGTAGTGCGGCACATTCTGAAAATACCATTGATAACGGATGATGAAATTAATATCACCAAACATATGATGGATAGTATACGCACAGAAATAATTAATGGCAAATTATCTTTTGCCGCGGCAGTTAATAAGTTTAGTGAAGATGATAACAGCAAGTATAATGCAGGTGCAATTACAGCATCAGATAATTCAACTTTTATTACGATTGATCAATTAGATAAAGACCTGATCCCTTATTTAAAGGATATGAAACCGGGAGATATTTCTCAGCCAATTACTTTTACCGATGATAGAGGAACAAAAGCCGTAAGGATAGTTTATCTTAAAACAAGAACAAGTCCACACAGAGAAAATCTGCAGGATGATTATAATAAAATTGCAGACAGAGCATTAAATCAAAAAAAATTGCAGGTACTGCAGGATTGGTTTTCAACCCACATTTCCTCTTTCTATATAAATATTGACAAACAATATTCGGGTTGTGAAAATGTAAGCAACTGGGAAAAAAATATTCACACAAGTTCAAATTAATCTCCACAAAAAATAGTTCCGGAAAGTTTTTTTCTTAAAATAGGTGTATATACATATATTTGCATAGTGAAGTTAGAAAAAGCCATCAAAAGTGTTTCCTTTGAGAATGAAACTCATAAAGCAGCATTAAATATTTTATACACTGCCTGGTGGTTGAAAACGATAATAAGCAAAGAGCTGAAAGAGTATGGACTGACCCACGAGCAATATAATGTTCTGCGTATATTGAAAGGAAAACATCCTGAACAGATTTGCATAAAGGAGATAGCAAGTAGAATGATCGAGAAGAGTTCAAACGTACCAAGGATCATAGACAGATTGGTTGCGAAAAAATTTGTGAAAAGAACTACTTCTCAAATTGATAAACGTGAAACGGTGATTTCTGTCACAAGCGCAGGGATCAATATTCTAAAGGCAACTACACAAAAGGTAAATAAGCGTTTTGACAGTTTAATTTCAATAGAAACGAAGTCGGCACAGGATTTGAACAGATTACTTGAAAAAGTAAGAGAGAAAGAAAAATGATTTTTTTTTGAATAAATGTATGTATATACATCTAATTTAATTACAATGAATACAATTTTATATAAAGCAAATGAAAGAGGTCATGCCAATCACGATTGGCTCGATACCTGGCATTCATTCAGTTTTGCCGGATATCATGATCCAAAAAAAATGCATTTTGGTGCATTGCGCGTTTTAAATGATGATACAATAAAAGGTGGCTTTGGCTTCGGAAAACATCCACATGATAATATGGAAATAATTACTATTCCATTATCAGGAGATTTGAAACACAGTGACAGCACAGGCAGACAAGAGATTATTAAACAAAATGACGTTCAAATAATGAGCGCAGGAAGCGGCATTTCTCATAGTGAGGTGAATGCAAATAAGGATAAAGCAGTGCAGCTTTTGCAAATTTGGATTTTCCCCGATAAAAAAAATATTATACCACGTTACGAGCAAAAAACATTCGGGCATGCAGAAAGAAAAAACAAAATTCAAACTGTTGTAGCGCCTGATAATAATTCCGCGGTTAACATTAATCAACAGGCATGGCTTTCATTATCTGATCTTGATGGAAATTTTGAAACGATTTACAATCTTAAAAAAGATGGTAACGGTGTTTACATTTTTGTTATTTCCGGTGAGATAACTGTTGGTGGGCAAAAGTTATACAATCGTGATGCAGCAGGCATTACAGACACCAGCAACATTGATATAAAAGCAGATATTCCTTCTGAAATATTATTGATTGAAGTGCCATTAAACTTTTAAATTTTTTTAAACAATAAATCTTAAAAATATGTCAACTTACAAAATTGATCCTGCACATTCAGAAATTCACTTTAAAATAAAACATTTGATGATCACAAATGTTACAGGCAGCTTTACAAAATATAATGCAACAATGGAAAGCAATGCAGAAGATTTTTCTGATGCAAAAATTTCTTTTAATGCAGATGTGAACAGTATTTCAACCAACAATGAACAAAGAGATGCTCATCTAAAAAGTGCTGATTTCTTTGATGCTGAAAAGTATCCTGAAATTAAATTTGAATCTACAAACGTAAAAAAGGGAAACGAGGACGAGTATAAACTTTCAGGAAATCTTACTATCCGGGATATTACAAAACCTGTAGAGCTCAACGTAAGTTTTGGTGGAAAGATGAAAGATTTTTATGGTCAATCAAAAGTTGGCTTTGAAATTACAGGCAAAATAAATCGTAAAGATTTTGGTTTAACATGGAATGCAGCTACAGAAACAGGTGGCGTTGTGGTTAGTGAAGATGTGAAATTATTACTGAATGTACAGATGATAAAGCAGGCTGATTAATAAGCTTTCAATCAAAAAATTAGAGTTTTTGAATCAGTATAAAATAATTTCATCCGCAAAAATGGTAACTTTGCATCTGTCTCCACACCATGAGTGATGAAATAAAACATGAATGCGGACTTGCTTTTATAAGATTACGAAAACCGTTTTCATTTTATCTGCAAAAGTACGGCACTGTTTTGTACGGCTTAAATAAGCTGTATTTACTTATGGAAAAGCAGCATAACCGAGGGCAAGACGGCGCCGGCGTTGCTGCAGTAAAGTTACATGTCGAAGCCGGAAATCCTTATCTCAACCGCATTCGCAGCAATGCGCAACAACCAATTGCCGATATTTTTTTAAAGATTGGAGAAGAAATACAGGAACTTGAAAAATACCAACCTGATATTCGGCAGCATCCTGATTTGATGAAAGGCAATGTGCCTTTTTTAGGAGAATTGTTGCTTGGTCATTTGCGCTATGGCACGCAGGGAAAAAACAATGTAGAGTTTTGCCATCCTTTTATAAAAAGAGATTTAGTTCCCGGAAAAAACATTGCGCTTGCCGGGAATTTTAATTTAGTAAATACAGAAGAATTATTTGCCTTGATAAATGTTGATCCCGGAGAGTTTCAAAAGCAAAGCGACCTTGCTGCTATGATGGAAGTTGTGTATCATTTTTTATCAAAAGAAGATGAAAAAAATCATGACAATGGTAATGTTGCTTCAACATTAAAAAAAGCATTTTCATTGTTTGATGGAGGCTTTACAGTTGGTGGATTAATTGGCAATGGAAATAGTTTCGTTATGCGCGATGCGCATGGCATTCGCCCTGCATATTATTATGTGAATGATGAAGTAGTTGTTGCGGCAAGTGAACGGGCTTCTATAAGAACAGCTTTTAATGTTGGTGAAAATGAAGTACATGAGCTGATGCCCGGAAATGCCTTGCTGATAAACGTTTCAGGAGAATATACAATTGAACAGATACTCGAACCGAAAGAACGGCGTGCATGCAGTTTCGAAAGAATTTATTTTTCCCGCGGCAGTGATGAAAAAATTTATCGTGAAAGAATTTCACTTGGTTATCATCTCAGCAAACCGGTTTTAGAAGCAGTTGATTATGATTTAAAAAATACCATTTTTTCTTACATTCCAAACACTGCCGAAGTCGCTTATTTTGGTTTGGTAAAAGGCATGGAAGATTATCTTAATCAAATAAAAATACAACGCATACAAAGCTGGGGAAATGAAATTACGGAAGAGAAGCTGACGCAAATGATCACACGAAAAATTCGCCAGGAAAAAATTGCAATTAAAGATGTAAAGCTTCGAACATTTATTACGGAAGATGCAAATAGAAATGAAATGGTGCAGCACGTGTATGATATTACTTACGGCACTGTTCAAAAAGATACGGATACATTGGTTGTTATTGATGACAGCATCGTGCGCGGCACAACTTTAAAAGAAAGTATTGTGCGTATGCTTGCAAGATTATCTCCAAAAAAAATATTGATTTTATCTTCTGCTCCGCAAATTCGTTATCCTGATTGTTATGGCATTGACATGAGCAAGCTTGGCGACTTCATTGCGTTTCGCGCGGCTATAGAATTAATGCATGAGAGAGGAAAAGGAAATTGTTTAGAAGAAATTTACAGTTATATAAAAGAGTTGCAACGCATGAACCAACTGCATAGTGAAAATGTAGTGAAACAAATTTATAAGCCATTTACAACGCAGGAAATCTCTGATAAAATTGCACAGCTCATCACAGCAAAAGATATTGAAGTGCCCGTGCAGGTAATATATCAAACCATTGAAGCATTGCACGAAAGTTGCCCAACAAATCTAGGCGATTGGTATTTTACAGGCAATTATCCTACGCCTGGAGGCAATCGTGTTGTCAACAAAGCCTTTATTAATTATTACGAGAAAAAAAATGTACGAGGATATTAATAGAAATTGATTTGAATTGAAATGAAAACTTTAATTCTTATTCGTCATGCAAAAAGTAGTTGGGCAAATATTCATCAGAAAGATTTTGACAGACCATTAAATGAACGCGGGAAAAAAGATGCGAAGGAAATGGCAAAGCGTTTATATAAAAAAAAGATTTCAATAGATGCATTTATTTCCAGCCCTGCAAGGCGTGCATTAAAAACATGTGAGTTTTTTGTAAAACAATTTGATAAAAGTTCAAAAGATATCCTGCAGATTGCAAGACTATATGAAGCAAATCTCAGAGATTTTTTTGAGGTAATTAGTGAAGTCGAAAACCGCTTTAATTGCATCGCAATTTTTTCTCACAATCCGTGCATCACAGCGTTTGCAAATACGCTTACAACAACAAGAATTGATGATATGCCAACCTGTTCCATATTTGCAGTAACTGCTGAAACTATTAACTGGCAAGAATTTGAGAATGCTAAAAAAAGTTTTTTATTTTTTGATCATCCTAAAAATAAAGAATGATCTATTCGAGATCAACGTGAATGCTTCTTATTTTTTCACCAAAAAATATTTCTCCTTGTTTATCAAAATCTTCAACAGAATCTGTTGTAAAAAAAGTGTATTTATTTTCTTTCAAAAGGCTGCTTTCCATTTCAGGATGCCTGAATAAATAATCAGCCAAACTTGTTGAGACAATTTCTCCCTGCGAAATAATATTTACATCAACAGGCATATATTCTTTTATTTTTTTCAGTAATAAAGGATAATGTGTGCATGCAAGCAAAACAGTATCAATCACTTTGTTTTTTTGTAAAAGCTGCGTGATATTTTTTTTAATAAAATAATCTGCGCCGCTTTTTTCATGCTCATTATTTTCAACTAACGGCACCCACATGGGGCAAGCTTCCTGCACAATATTTACATCAGGAAAAAACTTTTTTATTTCAATAGGATAAGATTCAGATTGAACAGTTCCGGTTGTTGCCAATATTCCAACATTGCAGGTTTTAGAATATTGACCGATCACTTCAGAAGTTGGGCGAACAATGCCAAGCACTCTTTTTTCATCACCCAATTTTATTAAATCTTTTTGTTGAATTGTGCGCAAAGCCTTTGCTGATGCGGTGTTGCAGGCAAGTATCACTAGCGGGCAGCCTTGTGCAAAAAACCATTTTACACATTGTAAAGTGTAATGATAAACCGTTTCAAAAGAGCGCGAGCCGTAAGGCGAGCGCGCATTATCGCCTAAATAAATATAATTATATGCGGGAAGTTTTGCAACGATGTCTTTTAAAATAGTTAAGCCACCGTATCCGGAATCAAAAACACCGATGCTACCTTTTTCGCTTGGCAAAATTTACTGATTATTTTTCAAAGCTACTAAAGATGAGAAAGATTAGATGTGATGAAATACAAAAATTTAAACCAAATCAATATCAAAATTCATTAGTTGTACAAAAGCATTTAATCTTTCAGCAACATCTGCTTTTGTAATTTCTTTTAATCTTTCTGTTCCAAATTTTTCAACGCAAAAACTTGCCATTGCAGAGCCAATAATGATCGCGGTTTTCATATTTTCAAAACTGATATCTTTTGTTTTAGCAAGATGCCCGATAAAGCCGCCGGCAAATGTATCGCCCGCACCTGTTGGATCGAACACTTCTTCCAAAGGCAATGCCGGCGCGAAGAAAACATTATTTTCATGAAACAATAAAGCGCCATGTTCGCCTCTTTTTATGATGAGATATTTTGGTCCCATCATCAATATTTTCTTTGCCGCTTTCACTATAGAAAATTCTCCTGTCAATTGTCTTGCTTCGCTGTCATTCACAAGCAAAACATCAATCATTGTAAGTACTTCGTTTAGATCATCAAGTGCAACTTCCATCCAAAAATTCATTGTATCAAGCACAATTAACTTTGGTCTTTTTTTTAATTGTTGAATAACACTTTTTTGAATTGCAGGAGCCAAATTTCCAAGCATTAAAAATTCTGCATCCTGATAATTTGCAGGAATAATCGGATTGAAATCTGCAAGCACATTCAGGTCTGTAACAAGTGTGTCGCGGGTATTCATATCCAAATGATATTTACCGCTCCAGAAAAAAGATTTTTTATCAGGAATAATTTCAACACCTTCAAGATCAATGCCGCGACCTTTTAAATTTTCTAATTCTTCCTGCTGAAAATCATAGCCAATTATAGAAACAACCTGCACAGGTTTTATAAAATTACTTGCTGCATAAGCAACATAAGTGGCAGAGCCGCCAACAATTTTATCAGACTTTCCGAAAGGAGTTTCAATAGCATCGAAAGCCATGCTGCCAACCACAAGTAGAGACATGATTATTTTTTTATCGGTCGCAAACCTATTGCATTTGAAGGAAAGCAGAAAGAAAAAAATCTGCATCAATTATATGCTACGAATGTTATTTTTGTTGCATGGCAAGAATAAAAACTGACAAAGATATTTCGCGCAAAACAGTGATACTAAAAGCTGCAGCAGCATTGTTTCGCGAGAAAGGATACAAAGCTGCAAGCATGCGCGACCTTGCCGAAAAAGTAGGTGTTGAAGCTGCAAGTCTTTACAATCATATTAAATCTAAGACTGAACTTTTACATGATATTTGTTTTGATGTTGCCAATGTTTTTTTACAACAAATGAATGAAGTTGAATCTTCCAATGCAAGTGCACTTAATAAAATAGAAACGCTGCTTCGGTTTCACATTCGTGAAATGCTTGAAAATTTCGAAGAAGTTTTTGTTAGTGATCGTGAATGGAAACATTTAAGCGAACCTTATTTATCAAACTTCAGAAACCAGCGCAGGCATTACAGGAAAAGATTTGCGGCAATTGTGCAAAAAGGAATTGAGCAAAATGAAATAAAACAAATTGATGCATCAACTGCTGTATTAATAATATTACATGCCGTCGGCGGAATTGAAAGTTGGCATCGCTCCACAGAAAAGATCAGCGGCAAATCCCTGGAAGAAAATATGATAACGATAATGATTGATGGACTGCGGAAATAAAATTTATGTCAGCACATTTTCAGAAATTTCGTGTAAAAGAAATAAGAAAAGAAACGGCTGACTGTATCTCAATTGCTTTTGTTATCCCTGAAGATCTCAAAGGAAAATTTTCATATAAGCCCGGGCAATATGTGGCGTTGCGTATTTTTATAAATGGTGAAGAAGTGCGCCGTTCCTACTCTTTATGCAGTTCGCCTTTGGAAAATGATTGGCGCATTGCTGTCAAAAAAATTGAAAGTGGTCTTTTTTCTCACCACGCTTTTCATGTTTTAACAGTTGGTGATGAAATTGAATTGATGCAACCTATGGGAAATTTTACTTGTGCTTGTGATATAGCTCAGGCAAAAAATTATGTTGCGTTTGCTGCAGGCAGCGGCATCACTCCGATTTTATCAATTATAAAAACAGTTTTAGCAACAGAGCCGAAAAGTAATTTCACTTTGATATATGGAAACAGAAATCACAACTCAATTATTTTTAAAGAAGCCATAGAAGCCCTAAAAAATAAATATATCAATCGTTTCAGAGTAATGCATATTTTAAGTCGCGAAGCAACAGATGCCTCAATAAATCATGGAAGAGTTGATGCAAACAAATGTGAATTATTGTTTGCAAAATTTCCAGACATAAAAAATGCTGATGAGTTTTTTATTTGCGGACCAAATGAAATGATCTTCGATATAAAAGATTTTTTGCAAGCTAAAAATGTTGATGATAAAAAAATTCATGTTGAATTATTCACTACAACAAATACACAATCAACAATTGTTCGCCTTCCTTCAAAAGAGTTTGATGCCCCGCAAAGCCGCATCAGCATTAAGCTTGACGGTATTTCATTCAGTTTTGATCTTGCTTATGACGGCGAAAATATTTTAGATGCAGCATTGCACCAGGGCGCAGATCTTCCCTATAGTTGCAAAGGCGGCGTTTGCTGCACCTGCAAAGCGAAGTTGCTCGAAGGCAAAGTTGATATGGAAGTGCATTATGGTTTAGAAGCTGAAGAAATTGCGCAGGGATTTATTTTAACCTGTCAATCGCATCCGACAACACCAAAAGTTATGATTGATTTTGATGTGAAATAATTTTGATACCAGCTTCGGTATTTCATAGCATCGTCCCTTGCGTCGCAATCCTTTCATCGTTCGTTTTTCTATTGAACTTTAATTTGATTTTATACTCACCATTTTGCTCTTGCACTCGGACTGATACTCAAATCAGCAAAATCATTTTTCAAATATTTATAGTAAGCAGTAATGGCAATCATCGCGGCATTATCTGTACAATATTCAAATTTTGGGATAAAAGTTTGCCAATCTTCTTTTTCGCCCAACTCGCTGAAAGCCTTGCGTAGTGCACTGTTAGCGCTTACGCCACCTGCAATGCAAACATTTTTTATATTAGTTTGTTGCACGGCTTTCTTTAACTTTTTCATCAAAATATTTATGATCGTTTGCTGTATAGACGCGCACAGATCATCCAAATTTTTTTCAATAAAATACTGATCTTTTATTTTTTCATCACGCAAAAAATACAACACAGAAGTTTTTAAACCGCTGAAAGAAAAATTTAAATCAGGAACCTGAGGTTCTGCAAATTTGAATTTTTTTGAATCGCCATTTTTTGCATGTTTATCAATCAATGGTCCTCCGGGATAAGGCAGTCCAAGCAATTTAGCCGTTTTATCAAACGCCTCTCCTGCAGCATCATCAATCGTTTCTCCCAAAACTTTTAAATCATCCGGTGCATTAGCCAAAATAATTTGTGTATGTCCACCACTTACTGTTAAACATAAAAAAGGAAACGCAGGTTTTTCATCACCAATCAAATTTGCCAAAACATGCGCCTGCATGTGATGCACTGGTATCAGGGGTTTGCTCAATGCTAATGAAAACGACTTTGCGAATTGAGTGCCTACCAATAAACTCCCGATTAAGCCTGGAGCTTGTGTAAAAGCAATGGCATCAATATCTTTAAGAGTCAATTTTGCATTCTGAATTGCAGTGTCAACAACAGGAACAATATTTTGAATATGTGCTCGGCTCGCCAACTCGGGGACAACGCCACCATATTTTTCATGAACGGTTTGATTGGCAATTATGTTCGATAAAATTTTGCCATCAACGCAAACAGCAGCGGACGTTTCATCACAGGAAGATTCTATCGCAAGAATTTTTATACTCAATTTTAAACTAAAATTTTTTTATAGAATTATCATTTATTGTTTCAAGCACTTTATTAAATGACTGTTTATTTTCTGCATTATTCATCGCTGCATTAATATCAATTTTTTCAGAATTCGTTAAATGAAAACTTATGGATGCTGTGGCATTAACATTGGAAGGTGTATATTGAAAAACTATTTGATATAGTTGATCACCAAAATCATCGCTAAAATAATTTAGTTCTTCTGTCTGATAATAATCCTGAAGTTTAAACCAATTATTTTGCAGGATCATAAAAGGCTTAGTTAAAAAACCAAGAAAATTATCTGTATCAAAAGGTCTGTCCCAATCAGCTAATTCTCTATCACGAATTTGAACGATCACTAATTTAGAAGTGTTTTCTTTTATCCATGTTTTAAAAACTGATGCAAATCTTAAAGCCTCCTCCATTCCAAAATCATCTCTCAAACCTGCATCCATAACATCAATTACGGGAGTTGACGGCAACCAAACATTTGGCAAAACAAACGGAAACGTAGCATTCATGCGCAATGCAGATAACTCACTTAAGCCCGATGAATTTTGTTTTTGAAAGAACGAATTAAAATCAAGCGCATCCGCAGTTGACGACATAAAATGCGTTGTGTCAAAATTATTGCTCATAAGGAAACGCGCCGGTCTTGTACCAATGATCAGTTTTCTCGCATCTCTTGAAATAGATGCGTTAAATAAAATAATGGGAATATCAGCATTTGCTTCTGCATTCGTATAGTCACTTATTTTTTTATTAAGAAGACCATTCGTGTTATCATTTAATTTTTGTTCGAATGAATAAGCGCGATCTTTAACATAAGTAAAATTATTTTCTGTGAATTTACTTGCAGGACCAACAAGGTCTTTAGAAACAAAAGATGCAAAAAGAGGATTGAGTAAATCTTTGGAAATATTATCAGCATATTTTTTATCATTCAAATTAATATGATCGCCTTTTATTTTTTGCCAATACAATGCCCTGAAATAAGCAGCGCCTATCATGCCACCTGATGCACCTGTTATCAAAACACAATGCGGAATTATTTTTCCCTGCGTGATGCTATCAAGTCGTTGCAACACATTCATCGTGAAAGCTGCGCTGCGTATGCCTCCGCCGCTTACGTTTATCAAAAACATAACAGGTTTATCTTCCCCTTGTTTCGCTTTCCACTTGTTTAATGTTTGCAAAAAAGATTGCTCATCCGCCTGAGTAAATTGTGGCGAAATCATTTCCTGAATATCTTTTTTATCATATTGAGGTCGTTCATTTTCATTCCAATAATTTAATCCGTAAGCTTTGTTTCGCGGATCAATAATATTTGATTGAAATAACCAATTTAAAATTGCATATAAAATTATTACAACAACAATGCTCCAATTATGAAGGAACAAAGAAAGAGCGCCGGACACTGCTATTAAAATTGCGAAAAACACTGTAATGCTTGCTGCTGCAGGAACCTGGAAGATCTTATTATCAGAAAAATATCCTACAGAAATTAAAAAAATAAATGCTGCAAGTATTGCCAGCACTGCTGCAACATGATGTCGCTTAAAAATAGAATCTAAAAAAGTTTTGCTGTAATGACGCACTTCTCGTGGTTTTCTCAAGCCGAATAAAGCGCTCAAAAACCAATCAATTCTTATTTCATCTTTTTCTGTTTGTTTCTTTTTACGAATGCGCACAACACGTTCATATTTTTTATTTGCAGAATCAATATCGGTTGCCATTTGCCTGTAAATTCTTTTATCCGCATAAAAAAAATAAAGCGCGGAAGCAAGTATTGAAAGAATTAATCCTGCAAGAAAACCGCAGGTGAGTAGTACAATTTCTTTTCCTGAAAGTAGCTCCAGCGTTGAGTCGTAGCGGATGACGGTGATAAAATAAAATATTAAAAATATAAGCGGAATGACAGCATTATTGATGCAATATTTTAAAAAAGGTTGTGCTGTTGTTGCCAGGAACCGAATATATTTTCTAAGCAAAATAAAAGTGGTAATGTTCCAGCTCATAATAAAAACGCCAACAGCAACACCAACAATCGCAGCACTTAATGCATTTACATTTCCTAAATATTCGGGAGAAAGAAATAATGAATTAGCACCATAAGATTCCATAAAATTTCCTGCAACTGTTGCAAACAAAATATACCAGAAAATAAGCAGCACCTGGTATTTTCTTAGATGGAGCAGCAGCAACTGCACCGGCATTGAATAAAAAAAACCAGTAAAATATTTCTTCATATCAATGCTGCACTGCTTTTTTATCTACCCGCTGCAAAATATCATTCATCATATCCATTTGTATTTGTTGCACCTCCATTAATTTTTCCTGTTGGTTGATGATGAGGTGATCAAGTTTTTCATGCAGCAATCTTATTTCAAGTTCAGATTTTAAATTTATCATGTAATCATTCTTTGCGCGTTCCCGATCTTTTTCTTCCTGCCGGTTTTGGCTCATCATAATTACAGGCGCCTGGAGCGCTGCAATACATGATAGAATTAGATTTAATAAAATAAAAGGATAAGGGTCAAACGCTTTACTGGAAAGGAATACAATGTTTAATACCATCCAGCAAAATAGAAAAATACCAAAGATTATTATGAAATGCCAACTGCCACCGAATGATGCAACTTTATCTGCAAGCCGTTGACCATAAGTAAGTTTATCATTTTTATCATCCTTCAATTTATCGCTGATAAGCTCATCATTTTTCATGGCATCGACTACCTGTTTTTCAAGACCTTCGAGTTTGCCCATCGTTTGAGTAACACTGTTTTGAATATAGAGATTTCGGTAATGATTTACTTCGCTGCTGGCAAGTAAGGAATCTTCATTAAAATCAGGATGATCTTTTTTTATTTCATTTGCAACACATTCTCTTACATCACCTCCTTTCACTTTTTCTTTTACAGGAAATTCTTTTTTAGAAATGGCACTTTTAAACGTTTGCATGATAAAAATTTGTGGCAAAAGTTAGCACAAATTTTTTATTGAAATTTCAACCGGTAATTTATCAGTGCCATCAAAAGCATTGATGCAAATAATAAATGCAATGGCTGCGCGAATGCCGGAACATTTACATAAGCAAGTATAAAACCCAACGCCATCACGCAAAAGAGAAGAATTAAAATTAATGAGCCAGCGCGTTTCAATTGTATAAAAGACAATGATTGCCAGAATAAATAAATACATGCAAGTGAAATTACGAATGAAAAAATTCTATGAATATCAAAAAAGCTATCCAGCATTTTTATCCAGTCTTCACGATGCGAAAAATTATACAGCTGTGAGATAATATCAATTTCACTTCTTACCTGCGTGCCTAAAATAATTTGAGCCAGCAAAAAAATAATCATAAAAGAAGATAGCAATTTCAGTTGTCCATTCATTACTTTTTCATCTTCAGATAATTTATTTAAAATAATAACAGGCACTGCTGCGATCATCAAAGCAGGCAGCATGTGAGCGGTTATTTTTAGCACAGCAAGATTAGAATCAACAACAGTTTTACCAATCCATGCTTCGAGTAACACGAGCAATAATAATGAAAGCGACCACCAAAAGATTGTTTGCTTCTTTCTGTAAAATAAAATAAAACTCCATACAACATGAATAAAAATTAAAACTCCCAAAAGCCCTGTCAGCAAGCGGTTCAGGTATTCTGTCCATGCATGAAAAGGATTATAAACAGCATCTATATTTTGCTTATCAAGATATTTTTGATAATCTTTTGGCAAGCCATTCACACTCGTCGGCGGTATCCACAATCCAAAACAATGTGGCCAATCCGGGCACCCCATTCCGCTTTGTGTCGTGCGCACAATACCGCCTGCAAGTATCACCATAAATATAGAAACAAGAACAGCTTTTGTAAACGATTTATAATTTTTATACACCTTGATTTTTAAAAATTATTTTTGGTACCAGGCGCCACAATATCCATTTTACTTTACTTGCGTCGCACTCTTGTACGCCTTGTTCATTGTGCAGCAAGATTAAAATTCAAAGGTCGCAAAGAAAGTTATTCCTCTTATAAAATAAAAAGTGGAAAAAATAGTTATTGCAGTTTTATTAAAAGATGCAAATTGCATTTGCAAAAAATGCTCAAGTCTTTTCATCATAAAATATTTATCGAAGCAGGCTGCGATGAAGCAGGCCGCGGATGCTATGCCGGACCTGTGTTTGCTGCTGCAGTTATTTTACCCAAAAAATTTCGCAACAAATATTTAAACGACAGTAAACAGGTTTTACCCGAAAAAAGAGAAGAGCTTAGAAAAGTTATTCAAGAAAAAGCATTGAGTTATGCTGTTGCCATGTGCTGCAACAATGAGATAGATGAGATTAATATTTTGCAGGCATCCATCAGGGCAATGCACAAAGCGCTGGATAATTTAAAAATAATTCCTGAAGTGCTTTTGGTTGATGGTAATTATTTTCATTCTTATCAAAACCTACAGCACCACTGCATTGTAGAAGGCGATGCTATTTATGCAAGCATTGCTGCGGCAAGTATTTTAGCCAAAACTTACAGAGACGATTTTATGCGAAACCTGCACGAGGAATATCCCCATTACAATTGGAAAAACAACAAAGGCTACGGCACAAGGGAGCATCGCAAAGCAATAAAAGAACATGGGCTTTGCAAGTATCACCGCAAAAGTTTTGATATAATGCCCTGGGAAACTGAAGTAGAATTTTACTCTTCCCAAACACCCGCGCCAATCCTCGTTACTTCATAAGCATCTTTAGTGCAGTCAATAATTGTAGAAGGTATCATGCCGCCTATTCCACCGTCAACCACAATATCCACAAGGCTTTCAAAGTTTCGGTACATCAGTTCAGGGTCAGTATATTCTTCCACCATTTCACCGGGCAGCGATGCCGAAAGTATTGGATGACCTAATTCTTTCACGATCGTTCTCGCAATATTATTGGCAGGAATGCGCAGCCCGATCGTATTTTTTTTGCTGTGTAAGATCTTCGGAACCTCTTTGCTTGCAGGCAAAATAAAAGTGTACGGTCCAGGCAAATAAGTTTTCAGCAGGCGATACAATGGAGTGGAAATGCTTTTTGTATAATTGCTCAGATCGCTGAGGTCGTAACAGACAAAACTCAACTGCGCTTTTTGCGGATCAACATTTTTTATCCGGCAAATCCTTTCTATCGCTTTATGTTGAAAAATATCACAGCCCAAACCATAGATAGTATCTGTGGGATAAATTATCACGCCGCCATCAAGCAAACATTCTTTGATGGTTTGAATGTTGCGCGCATTGGGATTATCAGGATGAACATGCAAAAGCATAACTGAAATTAAAACAAAGGAGATGAATAAAAGTTTTTTGATACCAGCTTCAGTATTTCATAGCGGCATCGTTGCGTCGCAATCCTTTCATCGTTCGCCTCATTATGGTGCAAGGTTATCATGTTTTCATTTTTCATCAAATCAATAAAAAAATCTTTCCCACTCACCCTTCCGACACTGACGAAGATGCGTTCGACAATTTGTCGAAACGGTCTGAGCGTCTGTCGAAGAGGTCTGAAGGTTTGTCGAGAAGGTCTGAGAGTTTGTCGAAGAGCTCTGAGCGTCTGTCGAAGAGGTCTGAAGGTTTGTCGAGAAGGTCTGAGAGTTTGTCGAAGAGGTCTGAAGGTTTGTCGAGAAGGTCTGAGGCTCTGTCGAAGCGTTCTGCGAGTCTGTCGAAGAGTCGGTGCGTCTGTCGAAGCGGTCTGAAGATCTGTAGAAGCAGTTACCAATAAAGAATCACTTCAATTCATTCCCCTTTCCGTAAACCGCTTTTCTAAATCCGTAACCGAAAATCTGCGCGCAGAAATATTTTTGCCGATAACTGAATACAGAATGAGAAAATTTTGCCTGGGCATTTTTTGCCTGTCGTTTTTTATCGCGAAAGCGCAATATCAAACGCAGGCGCAAAAGCTCATCAGCAACGAAGATTCTTTGACAAATGGCTTAAATAAAAATAAAACGGTTATTTCCGGGTATGGCTCCGCATTTTACCAGAGAGATTTTGACAGGCAGGTTTCCATCGCAACTTTAGAAAGAGCTGTATTGTTTCTTGGTCATGAATTCAGCCCAAAAATTTCTTTTTTCTCCGAGCTGGAAGTTGAGAATGCCAAAGTCGCCGAAGGAGAAATCGGAAGCGGGGAAGTTTCGATGGAGCAGGCTTATTTGAAGTTCAATCTCAACTCAAAACAATATTTGGTCGCAGGTTTATTTGTGCCTCGGATCGGTATTATAAATGAAAATCATTTACCGGTAAATTTTAATGGTGTTGAGCGTCCGCTTGTAGAAACTTTCATTATTCCTGCAACCTGGCGGGAACTTGGCGTTGGCTTTTATGGTTCGCTGAATAATGCGCCTTTAAATTACAGCATTGCTTTAATAACAAGTTTAAACAGTGCGGATCTTCAACATGGTCTTGGCCTGCGCGAAGCAAGTGCAGAAGGCAATGATGCAACAGCAAACAATATTGCCATGACAGCTTCCTTGCAATATTTCTGGAACAATTTTAAGTTTCAAATTTCAGGATTTGTTGGCGGCACAGTAGGATTAAATGAAAGAAGTGCAGATAGTTTGGGACTTAACAGCGGAGGTTTCGGCACACCACTTTATTTAGGCGAAGCAGATATGCAGTACAATAAAAATGGCATTGGCATCAGGGCGCTCGGCACGTATGTTTCATACCCTGACGCAGGTAGTGTAAATGCAGCTTATAATCACAATATTGCTTCGGCCATGTATGGTGCCTATGCGGAGTTTGGTTATAATTGGCTGCACAAAAAGCAAACTGCCGCGCAGTTTATAACATTCACACGAGCAGAAATTCTTGATATGAACGCAAGTATTCCGGAAGGCAAAGCAATTTATGATGGCACAGAAAAGCAAACGCATATTATCGCCGGCTTCGGTTATTTGCCCTTGCCAAATGTTGTTATAAAAGCTGATGTGCGCATCATGCATACCGGCCCGCAAAACCCTGCATTAATAATTAATCCTGCACCAAATGCATTACCCTACAAACAAACTGATGAGTTTTTAAATATTGGCATTGGTTATTCATTTTAATAAAAAAGCAAATTTTGTAGGTCGTCTGCAGAATACGAATTAAAACATCGTTGCGACGCTCCGTTCAAATTTCTCTTAAGCATTGAGCAAAAAAATAAATTATGGAACGTAGAAAATTTTTTCAATCATCATGCAATATTTGTATGCTTGCTGCCGCAGGCTACATACTGCCGACACTTGCATCCTGCAGTCACGCAGCCATGAAAACTTTACAAACCGATGTTGTAAATAACGCAATTACATTACCCATAAATTCTATCAGTTCTTCCGGCTTGCAGATCATTCATCCAAAGGGTTCATTGTATGATATTGCTATTCAAAAAAAATCTAATGATAAATATGAAGCTTTGTTATTGCAATGTACACACCAGGATAATCAGCTTACTGCTTCAGGCAATGGCTATACCTGCAGCCTTCATGGAAGCCAGTTTGATAAAGATGGAAACGTAACGCATGGACCGGCAAATGAACCTTTGCAACGCTACAAAACGATTATAAAAAATGATCAGTTAATAATTTACGTCAACTCATAAATAAGTGAAAAGGATTTCTTTTTTTTCAGGTGCGTTTATAATTTTATTCTTCTCTGCATGTCACAAAGCTGAGGTAACAGTGAGTTCATCAGATTTTGATAGCACTGAGCAAAAAGTAATCACTGGTTTTGTAAACAATACGGCATTGCCGCAATACAGCAATCTTACGAACGCTGCCGTAGCGCTCAATAATTCTATCCAAACATTGAATGCAGCTACAACAGATGAAAATCTTTATGCTGCACAAGCTTCGTGGCGCAATATTCGCACCATTTGGGAGCAGTGCGAAGGTTTTTTATTCGGACCTGTAGAAGATGATAATTACGATCCAAACACAGATACATGGCCAACTGATTACACACAATTAGATTCATTATTGGCGAGTAATAATCCTTTGCAATTAACTGATATAGAGGTTTTGCCTCAGACGCTTCGCGGTTATCATCCAATAGAATATTTAATATTTGGTGTCGGCAATACACGGACTGCAGCAAATATTACTGCGCGTGAAAAGCAATACCTGGTAAGCCTTTCAGCAGATATTTTATTTAACAATGTTCAACTATTATATCAGAGCTGGACATCTGCTCCGATAGATTATTCAGAACAAATTATTACTGCTGGAAGTGGCAGTATTACATATCAAACAAAAAGAGATTTGTTTTTGACACTTGTTGGTGCAATGAGTGATATCTGCAATGAAGTGGCTTCAGAAAAAATGTATAATCCTTATGTCGCTAAAGATTCTTTTCTTACAGAATCTCCTTATTCAGGAAATACATTAAGCGATTTTAAAAATAATATCATCGGTATAAGAAATGTTTATTTGGGATTGAATGGAAATACAGGACTTAAAGATTTAATCGCTGCAAAAGATAAAAGTCTTGACAATCAAGTGCAGGCGCAACTTACAAGTGCAATAAACTCCTTTGATAATATTACTGACAGATATGAGGAAGCAATTTTTTATCAGCGTGTACAGATACAACAAACGATGCAACAACTAAATTCTTTAAAAGTTTTATTGGATAATGATGTTACAAACTTTATCACGCAAAATGTAGTGGATTAATTAAATGAAAAAATTTTATATCATAAGCTTTATAATGATGTGCGTTTGCGCTTTTAGCATGTGCAATAAAGCAGGTATATTTCCTGATTCCGGTTATGATGATAGACTGAGCGGCGGAGATGCAACTGTGTTCGATGCAACTTCTCATGCATTCAGCAATCCTGTTAACAATCTTGATTTCCGCGATCAATTTGTACATGAGATCGGCGATGAAACTTTTAGCCAGGTTTTTGTTGCTCCGCCATCGCCAAAATTTACAGGGCTCGGTCCAATTTATAATAATGTAGCGTGTGTTAATTGCCATCGCAATGATGGCGAAGGCTTACCAACAGCGGGCTTCAGCAATTCGGGATTATTATTTCGCGTTAGTATTCCCGGAACAGATAATCATGGCGGACCAAATCCAATTCCTGGCTTTGGCGTGCAATTGCAAGACCAGGCTGTACTTGGTGCGCAACCTGAAGCGCATATAAATATTGCTTATACTGATTTGCCTGTTACTTATCCTGACGGCACTACTGTTATATTACATAAACCAAATTATACAGTTCAAAATCCTTACATTTCATTACCAGCAAATTATTTTATTTCTCCAAGGCTTGCACCACCAATGGTTGGTTTGGGCTTATTAGAAGATATTCCTGAAAGCACTATTCTTTCTTTTCAAGATCCTACTGATGCAAACGGAGATGGCATTACAGGAAAAGCAAATTATGTTTTTGATTCTGTAAGTAAAAAGATTGAGGTAGGAAGATTTGGCTGGAAAGCAAACTCAGCAACGCTTTTAATGCAGATAGCTTCGGCTTATTTGCAGGATATGGGTATCACAAGTTATGCACTTACTCAGGAAAGTGCTTTTGGGCAGCCTCAGATGAGTGTTGTGCATGGTGATGTTTCTCCTGAGTTGGTAGATAGTTTGTTGAATGATGTTGTATTTTATGTAAAGACTTTAGCTGTTCCCGCGCGTAGAAATATTACAGATCCTGATGTGCAGCGCGGGCAGATTTTATTTACGCAAATAAATTGCGTTGGCTGCCACAGGCCAAGTGTGCAAACAGGTATTGATGTTACTGCAAGTTATTTAAGTAATCAACGAATTCATCCATATACAGATTTGCTTGTTCATGATATGGGTCCCGGTTTGGCTGATAACAGAACTGATTTTTTAGCAAGCGGAAGTGAGTGGAGAACCGCGCCATTGTGGGGTGTTGGATTATTTTCTATAACAAATGGAACGCCTTATTATTTGCATGATGGTCGCGCGAATACGCTTGAAGAAGCAATTTTATGGCATGATGGAGAAGCTGCAAAATCCAAGCACCAATTTATGCAACTTAATAGTGCTGACAGAGCAAGAGTGATAAAATTTTTGAATTCTTTGTAGAAAGATTAAAAAGATTTTCCATGGGTTGATTGAATGATTTGCTTTGCAATGAAAGGAATAGTATTCATCAATTTTAAAAAAAATGCTGTTGAAGTTTCATTACCAAAAAAACGCTGCACTATTCTTCCCGTTTGTAATCGTCTTGAAAAATGCTGCTTCCATTGCAATTCATAATTATTTTCCATTTGCTTTCTCGAAATTCTTTTCTTTAAAAAATTGTCAACATTTGCAAAAGCAATTTTGGATGAATGCAAAGCCATACTCATTCCATTGCCGCAAAGTGGCGTGATCATTCCTGCAGCATCACCCAGCATTAAAATATGATTTTCTATCTGTGTTTTTTTATCAAAACTTATTTGAGAAATTGTTAGCGGTGCTTCATATAAAAATTCTGCATTGCTGAAGATCCTTTCCAGCAAAGGGTTTTGCCATAGCGCTTGCTGTTCTAAAACCTTAACCGAGTTTTGATTTTGTTTTAAGTTTTCAGCCGTCGTTAAGTAACAAAGACAGCATTTATCATTTTCAATATTGGAAATGCCGCAGTAACCATTCTTAAAATTATGCAGAGAAATTATTTCAGTTGGCTGATGATATTTGATGTGATATTTTACGCCAATAAAATTGTTGAGTTTATCAGGTTTTGCAACAGAAAAAAAGCGGTTTAATTTTATATCAAGATTGCTTTTTTTACCAAAACTTCCTATCGCAACTTTAGCATTAAAATCTCCGGAAGAAGTATAGATTATGAAAACATGATCTTTGAATTCAACATTAATCACTTTTGTTTCAATAAAAATTTGCACACCTTTTTGCTGCGCAATTTTGTATAATTCATTATCTAATTTATAACGGCTAATACCAAAACCACCTAAAGGCAAATCAAAACTATATTGCCTTCCTTTTGCATCAGAAATATTTAATTTATTGATAGAGGGAAGATTGTAATTATTTAATGGAACGCCTAAAAGCTTAATAAAATCAAGGCTTTCATTACTTATATATTCTCCGCAAACTTTATGAAACGGATAAATTTCTTTCTCAAACAAAACAACTTTATAATCCTTCTTCGCTGCCTGTATTGCTAAAGATAATCCGGCAAGTCCACCACCAATTATAGCAATATCAAAAAAATTATTCGGCATGTTTATAAGTAATTAAATAGCGAAATGCCCATTGCCATCTTATTTCATAATTTTTGATTTTTGCTTTATCAAAAATGTTTTGCCATTCTTTTTTTGTAAGGCTTTTGGCAACGCTTAATGGCGCATCATTCTTTACCAAATAAGAGTTTGAAAAAATTCTGGTGAGCGTTTTGATCAAAAAATATGCAATGAAGTTTCGTTGAAGATCATTAATAAAAAAACCAAGTTGGCAATTATTCTTCATCCATTTTATTTGATGTATTATTTCTTCTTCACTAAAATGATGGCAAAATAAACTTGAAAAAATTATGTCAGGTTTTTCTTGAAAAGTGAGAAGCTTATAATCACTTGCAATGAAGGTTACCTTTTTTTTTAAAGCCTCATTTTTCTTTGCAAACCGAATGCAGGCCTGGTTTATATCAATTCCTGTTAATTGGGTTTTGATATTTTTTTTATTGCAAAATTTTAAAAGTGCAAATAAATTATCTCCGCCACCGCAACCAATTTCACAAATAGAAATCTGCTTATTGTGACCGATTATTTTTTTTAAACCTTTAATAGAAATTTTATGACCACCAAGATAAGTGTTGATAAAATTCAATTCCTGCATATTCTTTTCTATATCCTCAAAAGGGATGTTTTCTTTGTCCAATAATTCTGGCTGATATGAACGTTGCCGGAAGTTCATTCTGAAGTTGCAACCAATGTTTCCATAGTTAATCCTGGTCCGAAAGCAACTCCAAAAATTTTTATTTTGTCTCCCTTTTTTAAATTATCCAAAATTTCTTTCAGCACAAATAAAATATTTGCAGAAGATAAGTTTCCATAATTAAATAAAGACTCCCGCGAAAGTTTTATGTCTTCATCAGATAAGTTTAATTTTTTCTGAATTGCATCTAAAATTTTTCTTCCACCGGGATGTATGCACCAATGTGTTATCTCATTTTTTTTCGTACCGCTTTTTTCAAGCGCAAGGTCTAAAAGACCTTCGATATCTTCTTCCACGAGATTAGGAATATATCCGCTCAATGTCATTAAAAAACCTTTGCTGCTTATCTCCCAAGCCATATCCTGCTTGCCTTTCGTGGCAACCGATGAATAAAAGTTTGTAAGTTTTAAAGAAGATTTTGTGTAATTATTATTAGACAACAAAACTGCTGCGCATCCATCGGAAAAAAGCAAACCGCTCGATACATTATCACTTGTATATTGCTCCTGAAAATGAAGTGTACAAAGCTCTGTTGATACAATGATAACATTCGCATTTTTATCTGTATCACAAATCATTTTACCTATTCTAAGCGCATGCACTGCTGCATAACAACCCATAAAATTTACTGATGTGCGAAAAATATCTGGTGCCAAATTCATTTCTTCCAGTATCTCCAGATCCAATCCCGGCGCACTCATTCCGGTGCAGCTTACCGTAATTAAATGCGTGATTTCCTTCGTGGAAATATAACCTTCAATACATGCATTGACTGCCTTAACTGATAACGGCAATGCTTCTCTTTTATACATTTCCATACGCGCATCAAGCGTGGGAAATACGTTGCCTTCTTTGGGCCAAAAACGCCATTCATTGCGCGGCAAACTAAAATCTTCAACAACAGAATATCTAAATTTAATTGCACTGCGCGCATATACAAATGCAAGTTTTCTTTTTTCTATTTCATCCAATGCATAAGCCTCCTGCATAAACTCTACAATATCACTTTGATTGTGCCGATAGGGCGGCAATGACGTTCCTATTGAAATTATTTCAGCCAAATTGATGAATGATTAATAAGGTGATAAATGCAAGGTTAGTACATGTGGCTGCAACAATATTCATACGCATCGTTTGTTTAAAATTTGCTGCTGCTTCATTTTTGTAAATCTCTATAACCCATTTTATAAAAACTGCTATAACAGGAATAAAAAATAACTGCAGCAAAATAAAATCTTTTAAAAGATGTATTGAATAAAAATAATAAAATAGCAATGCGAATGCAATGGTATACATAATTGCACAAAAAATAAAAGTACCTTTTTTGCCTAATAACATGCTGATAGTTTTTACACCATCTTTTTTATCTGCATCATGCTGGTAAACCTGTGTTATGGGATAAAATCCTCCGATTAAAAAAGTAGCTGCTGCAATGCAAAGAAATGGCATGTTAATAAAAAATATTGAAGATGCACCATAATAAACCATTGCAAAAATCAGCGCCCCCTGGTTAATCACAACTATTATAAAACCCAATAGAGCAAAGCGTTTCAGGCGAATACCGCGATAACTATACAATCTTGAGCATAGAATATAAAAGATAAATGCAGCAGCAAAAATAGTTGATATAAAAAATGAAAGCACTGACGCGAAAATATCCATTACTATGGTGGTATAAAATAATTGTTTTGTTGGTTGCATTGGTTTTGCAATTGCCCCAATGCTACCTTTATCTTTGTCCATAAAACTATTGTAGCCATTACTTGCAGGATATAAAAAAAAGTGAAGTAATATAAAAATTAATAAAGCTCTTAACCAGTTAATATTGTCAATGCAGCTAAGCGCAAAAAAATAAACGGGCATTAAAAAATAGGAGAAATGAAACCGAAGCAGTTGTATGGTTGAGCGTTGTAACAATAAAATAGTGTCTTTAAAAATACATGGAATAGTAATTATAAATACGTACTCAAAAGAAAAAAGTTTGAGAGATGATTGCTAATCATTCTGAAGTATAAAATCATCCGCATCTTTCCAGAATGGATATTTATTTCTTATGTCATTTAAAAATTCTTTTTTCAAACTGATTGTAAAAATTTCTTCTTCTTTTTCTTTATGATATAAAATTTCTCCAAGGGGATCTATAACCATGCTGTCCCCGCTATGATAAATTTTGTCATCATCATCGCCAACACGATTTACGCCAATGACATAACATTCGTTTTCTATTGCGCGGGCCTGCAATAACGTTTTCCATGCATGATTACGACGTTCAGGCCAATTTGCAACATAGACTAACACGTCAAACTCAGGCTCAGCTTGTGTTTGCTGGCGGCTCCAAACAGGAAATCGAAGATCATAACAAACCTGCAAATTTATTTTCCAGCCCTTTACTGAAGTGATTAATCGCTTTTCACCAGCGGTATAAAATTTGTCTTCATTACCAAAAGCGAATAAATGACGTTTATCATAATATCCATATTCACCGGTTGGAAGCATCCAGATTAAGCGGTTATAAAATTTTTTATTCTCTTCAATTATAATACTTCCGCTAAGAATAATTTTTTTTTGAGATGAAATTTTTTTCATCCATTCGATTGTTTTTCCATCCATTGTTTCTGCAACCTTTTCGGGCTGCATGCTAAAACCTGTTGAAAACATTTCGGGCAATAAAACAATTTCTGTCTTCTCTTCAATGCTGTTTATTTTTTGCTCGAGCATTTGCAGATTAGCAATTTTATCTTCCCAAAAAAGTTTTGTTTGGATTAATGTAAAAGTTAGGGACATCTTCTTATAAAAATTTTGCTGCACGAATAAGATCTTCGGGTGTATCAATCTCTACGCCCATATAATCAACTTCTATCATTTTTATTTTAACCCCATTTTCAAGATAGCGCAAACACTCTATTTTTTCAGCACTTTCAAGTGGCGTCATCTGCCAATTTGTAAAATTGAGCAAAACATTTTTCCGAAATGCATACACGCCAATGTGTTCATAATAAGTGATTGAAATTTTTTTATTTCGTGCATAGGGAATTGCTGAACGGCTAAACATCAGTGCATGGAAATCCTTATCAACAGCTACTTTCACGTAATTTTCATCGGCTACTAATTGAGGATCTTTTAAAACCTGCATCAAACTTGCCACCTGGATTTTTTCTATTTCATCATCTTCAAATACATCAAGCAATTTTTGCAATGGTTCTTTTTTTACAAAAGGTTCATCCCCCTGTACATTTATAACAATATCAACATTTATATCAGCAATAACCTCTGCAATACGGTCGCTGCCGCTTTCATGTTGCTTCTTACTCATCATTGCATTGCCACCATTATTTTTTATTTCATTAAAAATTATTTCGCTGTCAGTAACAACAATAACATCATCAAACAATTTTGTAGCTAATGTATTTTCATACGTTCGAAGAATCACCGTTTTATCTCCAAGCAACTGCATAAGCTTTGCAGGAAAGCGTGAAGCTGCATAACGAGCTGGTATGAAAGCAATTTTTTTCATTGATACAAAGATGCCAAACGTTTTTTTTAATGAAAAAATAATATGATTAATTCCTATTAATTTGGTAGGAGATAAAAAAGCTGATATTTTTGGTTGTGTTTTTAATCTAATTATCTCATCTAAATTTAAATTTATGGTTTCAAGACTAACCTCCGCAGAAGTTTTAAATTTTTTAATTATTGTTAGTGTGATATTGGTTGCAGCAAGGCTTCTGGGCGAAGTGTGCCGGAAGTTTAATCAACCTGTTGTTATCGGTGAAATTCTTGCCGGCATTATTATCGGACCATCATTGCTTGGTTCTGCTTTCCCAAAAATCTTCAATGAAATTTTTATCAGCCAACCAAGGGCTTATGGCGCTTTTGATGGACTGGCAAATGTTGGCGTAATATTATTAATGTTTGTAGCAGGGGCAGAAGTAAGTTTAAAACAAATAAGAAAGCAAGGCAAGCAGGCAGCTTCAATAAGTTTAACAGGATTGTTATTTCCGTTTTTGTTAGGTTTTGGAACTGTATGGTTTTTTTATAATAGTTTGTTTGCAGGGCAAAGCACTAACAAGTTAATACCGGCGATGTTTGTAGGTACTGCACTTTCCATCACAGCATTGTCAGTGATCGTAAAAATATTGATGGACATGAATATTCATCGCACAAAAATTGGCAACTTAGTAATAACAGCTGCAATGATCAATGACTTTCTCGGATGGATTTTATTTTCAGTTATAATTTCTTTGATGAATAAAAATACGAGCGGAATGAATGCCTTTGAATCTGTAGGATACGTATTACTTTATGTAGCATTTATTATGACTGTTGGCAGATGGATAGTTGATAAATTATTAATGCTGACATCAAAATATTTAACACCTCCTGGCGGAATAATTACTGTTGGCATTTGTCTTTGCATGATAAGTGCAGTATTAACAGAATGGCTGGGTGTGCGCGGTATTTTTGGAGCTTTTTTAATGGGAATTGCTGTTGGAGATTCAAAATATTTTACTGATCTGTCTCAACATGCTATGCAGCAATTTGTAGTAAATATAATCGCTCCATTATTTTTTGCATCAATAGGTTTGCGAATAAATTTCGTGCAAAATTTCAATCTTGAAATTGTTTTGATAATCTTATTAATTGCAAGCGTTGCAAAGATTGCCGGTGGCATTATCGGCAGCAGACTAAGTGGAATGACAGCCAATGAATCTTATGCGGTTGCTTTTGGTATGAATGCACGTGGCTCGCAAGAACTTGTGCTTGGGTTGCTTGCCTTACAAGCCAAAATTATTGATGACAGAATCTTCGTGGGGCTGGTTGTAATGACAATTGTAAGTATAATAATATCGGGACCTTTAATGAAATTTTTTTTAAATAAGGATGAAGCGGAAACTACAAGAATTGCAAATGAAAATGTTTCCGTTCCATTTATAGCAAACACAGAGGCAGAACTATTAACGTAGTTAGTTTTTATAAATTTATTAAACGCTCAGCAGCTTGTTCGAGCGTTTTTTCTTTCTTGGAAAAACAAAATCGCAGAACTTTATCATCATTTCCATCTTTATAAAAAGCACTCATAGGAATGGTGGCAACGCCAAAATCTTTGGTCAGTCGAATCGCAAAATCTTTATCATTTTGAGTTGAAATATTTTCATAACTATAGCATTCAAAATAACTTCCATGAGAAGGAATAAGATCGAATTTGGTTTCACTCATTAATTTTCTGAAATGATCTCTTTTCTGCTGCATCATTTTGCCAAGAGATAAATATGCATTTTCATTTAAAAGAAATTCCGCTAAAGCAAATTGCAAAGGTGTGTTGCATGTAAAGCAATTAAACTGGTGCACTTTTCTAAACTCAACCATCAACTCTGTGGGAGCAATGCAATAACCTAATTTCCAGCCAGTGCAATTATAAGTTTTACCAAAAGAAAAACATACAAAACTTCTTTCCATTAATTCAGGATACAATAAAATACTTTGATGTTTTATATCATCATAAATTAAATGTTCATATACCTCATCACTTAAAATAACAATATCGGTTCCTTCAACAATTTTTTTTAATTCAGCAATATCATTTTCGCTCAAAACCATGCCTGTCGGGTTGTGCGGCGAATTCAGCATGATCATTTTCGTTTTCGAAGAAATCTTATTTTTTACTTCATTCCATGGAATTGAATAAGTTGGAAACTGCATTGAAATGCGCACTGCTATCGCTTTATTGATCTCAATATTTGGAATATAACTATCATATGCAGGCTCAAAAACAATCACTTCATCGCCTTCATGCAAGCAACTTGTAAGGGCTGTATAAATGGCATACGTGCCGCCGGGTGTAATGGTTATTTCATTGTGCGCATTGATTTTTGTTTTGTATAATTTTTCAATTTTATCAGCAATTCTTTCGCGCAATAAAGGCAAGCCATTCATGTGCGTGTATTGATTGTGCCCATCTTTCATTGACTTACAAACAAGCCCGATCAAAGTTTCATCCATCATAAAATCAGGAAATCCCTGACCAAGATTTATCGCGTTATTTTCAATTGCCAACTGGCTCATTATTGTAAAAATAGTTGTGCCGACAAATGGAAGTTTAGAGAAGTTCTTTTGCATTATTATTTTAAATCAATTTCTTTAATCAATATCAGTTCGTCAATGCCATAATATCTTTATCGTCCGAAATATTATGCATTTGTCTTAAAATCCATTTCGTTTTCCATGCAACGAATTTGCTTTCCGGAACAACTGTGTAAATTTTTGGATTCGGCAAACATGCAATGATCATAGCAGCTTCTGTGCGTGATAAATCTTTGGCATCTTTATGAAAATATTTTTGTGATGCTGCCTGTATGCCATAGATGCCTTTACCCATTTCAATTACATTAAGATAAACTTCCAGAATTCTTTTTTTACCCCAAATCCATTCTATCAGTTTTGTAAAATAAGCTTCAGGAATTTTGCGCACATATTTTAATGCACCTGAACCTTGCCATAAAAAAACATTCTTTGCCGTTTCCTGGCTGATGGTGCTTGCGCCTGCACCAATTATTTTATTTTTTTTATGTGGATTTGATTGTAAACTTTCCTGCAAGGCTTTCCAGTCAAAGCCGCTGTGGTCTGGGAAAAGCTGGTCTTCACTTGCCATGGCTGCGAGTTTTACATTAGGTGAAATTTCATTCCATGAGACATAAGTTTTTTCATCTCCGTAACCGGAAATTTTATCGCTCAATTGTGTCCATGTGATTGGTGGCATTATCCATTTGCAAATAAAAACGTAGAGTAAGGAAGTTAAGAACATGATCAGTAAAATGCGGGGAACTATGCGCCAAAATTTATATTTTTTCCTGGATGATTTTTTTGCCATGCAAGACAAAAATACAATTTGACTTTTTCTTAACCTGCTAAAAAATTGCTATACCAATGTCCTGAAGATTTGATGGTTCTTTTTTGTGTTTCAAAATCAATATGAACCAATCCAAAACGAGGTCTGTAACCTTCTGCCCATTCAAAATTATCAGTGAAGCTCCACACAAAATATCCATTTACATTTACGCCTTCATTTTTCGCTTTTAAAATTTGTGTGAGATGATTTTGGATGAAAGCAGTACGTTTATGATCATCAATTTTTCCATTAATAACAACATCTTCAAATGCAGCGCCACTCTCGGTTATAATGATTTCAGGGATATTTGCATAAGCTGATTTTTTTTTAAGAATATGATAAATTGATGCCGGATAAATTTCCCAATTCATTTCTGTTCTTTCAACATTTCTTTTATTAGCCTTTATAATTTTTGCCTGGATAAAAGGTGTGAAAAAATCATGTTTTACTATTTCTCTCGTATAATTTTGAACACCAATAAAATCCATATCAAAGGACAATTTTTTCTCATCGCCATTTTTTATAAATTCTTCAATTCTTTTTAAAACTTTTAGATCTTCAACGGGATAATTTAAACCAAGCAATGGCTCAATAAACATTCTGTTGAGCAATGCATCCATTTTTATTTGTGCCCATAAGTCCTTATCAGAATTGGTTTTGGGTTCTACATGAGAAAATGAAAATGTAGTACCAATCTTCAAATTAGAATTTATTGATCGTGCAGTTCTTCCGCCTTCTGCCTGGCACATGGCAGCATGATGAGCTGCTGCTAAAAAATTTGATAATCCTTTCTTTCCAGGGGCATGAATACCCAAAAAATAACCTGCACCCGTGAAGACCATTGGCTCATTTAATATCATCCAATGTTTTACACGATCGCCAAAAATTTTTATGCAGCATGCAACATATTCACTAAACCAATCAATAATATCTCTGTTTATCCAACCACCTTTTTGTTGCAATGCTTGTGGTAGATCCCAGTGGTAGAGGGTGATCCAGGGCTGAATGTCTAATTTAAGGCAAAGGTTAATGATCTGATTATAGAACTCAATTCCTTTATAATTCACCTTCCCAATGCCATCAGGAAAAATTCTGCTCCATGCTATCGAAAAACGATAATTTGGAATATTCATTTGTTTCATCATCAAAATATCTTCATAATATTTATGATAATAATCGCATGCTATATTCCCGTTTTGGTTTTTATAAATTTTTCTTTTTTGTTGTGTGAAAATATCCCAGATAGAGGCGCCTTTGCCGTAAGTATTGTGTGCGCCCTCAATTTGATAAGCAGCCGTTGAGACACCCCAATTAAAGTTTTCTCCAAAATCTTTTTTAGAAATATCCATGCTTAACTTTTGAGTTGTGCAAATATCTTTTGCAAACTCATTTCTCTTAATTTTTTTGGAGATGAAATTTTCTTGCCAAGTAAAATTGGTTTTTTATTTACCACGACTTCCTGAAATATAGTATTGACAATGCTTTCAGTAATGTTGGGATAATAAACAGTAATTTTTTTATCAGATTCTATCCATGCCTTTATTTTATCAGCATGCTTTGTTTTCAAACTTTTTATAACCTGAACGCCCATTTGTTTTAGAGCTGCTGCATTGCAGTGTTGTTCATACTGACCTTTCATTGGTATCACCAGTAATTTTTTTTGCATAAACAAAGCTTCGGCTGGTGTTTCAAAACCTGCACCGCATAAAACTCCTTCACATGTTGCCAAGCTGGTTATAAAATCAGCATTGTTTATAGGGAAAATAAAAATGTTTTTTTCTCTTACAAACTTTTTATTGTGTTTTGAAAAGACCTGCCATTGCACATTTTTAAAATCACCCAGAACTTTTCTTATCCTTTCATTATCATAAGAGGGAAGATAAACTGTGTAATGTTTTTTATTCTGCAGTTTCATTTCGCGCACTTCATTTCTTATTACAGGAGTAAAAATATTTTTATCATATGCATGAAAGTGAAAGCCATACTGAGTTGTAGAGGGAGCATAGTTTTTTAATACAGCTCTTCCTAACAAATCAACATGCTTTGGTTGCGGTGCTTTTTTATGCAGCACAGCCGATTGATGGCTTAAAGAAATACAGGCCTTATTTTTTATATAACAAGCCCACGCAGATACCGGTTCAAAATCATTAATTATAAAATCATATTTCTCAACCGGCAGGCTATTGATCTCTTTAAAAAGTCTTTTGAAATTTGCTTTTTTGTATGTCTCTAAAATATCAACGCCCCCTTTTTTACCGAAAATAAAACTGAGCCCTTTGAATTGATAAGTGACAGGATAAGGAAGATCAACATCAGCCTGTGTGCCACTGATTAAAATATCAACATTCCCCTTTTTTTGCAACGCAGGTATTATATCTCTCGCTCTGCTCAAATGCCCGTTGCCAGTGCCTTGTATGGCGTAGAGTATGTTCACGTTTTCATGATATTAAATTCCTGCAACAAATTATTGAAGAGTTGTTTGTTGTTTAGATCAGGCTCTTGTTCTTCTTTTTCTTCAGGAATATTTTTAAAATTTTCTGCATCGTATTTATAAATCAGCCATTCACCGTTTGTATATTCAAGAGCAGTTAAATTTTCTATCCAATCGCCCGAATTCAAATAAGTGATCTGACCATTTTGATTAGTAATGGTGCGCATTTCAGGCTGGTGAATATGTCCGCAAATAACATAATCATAATTGTTTGAAATCCCAATATCCGCAGCAGTTTGTTCAAAATCATTTATAAATTTTACTGCACTCTTTACGCTGTTCTTAATTTTTTTTGAGAATGATAATTTGCCTTTCTTAAAGATTTTTTCTGAAACGAAATTTGCAAAACGGTTTATTAAGATCAAACTATCATAACCAACAGCGCCAAGCTTTGCAAGCCATTTTGAGTGTTGCATCGTTACATCAAAAACATCTCCATGAAATATCCAGGCTTTTTTATTGTCACCGATTTCTAAAACAACTTTGTTCACAATGCGCAGTGAACCCATTTTGAAACCAGCGAATTTGCGCAGCATTTCATCATGATTGCCGGTGATGTAATAAGTCTTAATTCCTTTCCCGATCCAGCCCATCAAATGCCTTAAGATTTTCAAATGGCTTTTCGGAAAATAATTTTTACTGAATTGCCAAACGTCAATAATATCGCCGTTCAGCACAATAATTTTTGGTTTGATGCTCTTTAGATAATGAAGCAATTCTTTGGCGTGGCAGCCATATGTGCCAAGATGCACATCAGAAATCACAACAACATCTACTTTTCTTTTTACCTTTTTCATCTGAACGAAGGATAGATACCGGATAATTTAAAAAGAAAAATTTTTGAAATGATGTTGGCGAAACGATTATTTATTTTAAAAAAATAATTCAGCATGCACAAAGTTCGCAAATGCATGTGTCCTTAGCATGAACGGAATATTACGTCAATGTTAAGAAAGAAATTTTGGTGGTCAGCTTTTGAAAAAGCATTAAGCATCGTTGCGACGCTCCGTTCATCTTTCTCCTGAAAATTTAGCCAAAAAAATAAAATAAAATGTTTGTTAGGCATGACCAATCACTCTTCCGGAAAGCAAGCTGTACAATAACACAATACCAAACACAACCAAAATAATTCCCGAAATAATATTGATGATGTGAATATTGTGCGGCGTAAGTTTAGTGCGGATTTTATTTGCAAGCATCACTTTTGTAACATCGCTTGCAAGTACAAAAATTAATGTCGTAAGAAAAACTGCAATCCTGTAATCGATCGGGTGATGGTATTGTTGCGAGTCTTCTAAAATCGTTGCTGATGCGGCGAACCAAAATAAAAACGCGCCGGGATTAAGTGTGTTCATTAAAAATCCTGAAATAAAAATGGTAACCTTTTCACGAAAATGAAATCGCTGCTCCACATTTGTTTCTTTTATTATTACGGTAGATTTTTTAAAGAAAATATTATACACTCCGAGAATCATTAAAAAAATACTTCCAACAATGCCAATTATTTTTTCATGATTTATTGCTGATTGAAAAAATTGAGAGAAGAAATTGCACACAAGCACAACGCTTATATCGCTGGCACTTACGCCTGCAATAAATGCAAACCCACCTTTGTGACCATTATTAATACTGTGTTTGAGAATGGAAAAAATAACGGGTCCAACAGAAATACTTAACAATAAACCTAACGCCAAACCCTTTAGTATTGCGGAAAGAAACATTACAAAATAGATTAGTTAGCTAAAATAAAGTTTTAATTACACCAATTGATGTTTTAAAAAATTTTGCCAATCTTCAAGCATGCGACCGCGCAACACACGCGGAAACTTATGTTGCCCGCCAATCTTTCCTTTAAGCCGCATAAAATCCATAAACTGGTCTTCACTGAGTACATCAAGAAAAACATTTTTCAATGCACTTTTTCTTTCTACTGCATAATCATCATTAAGCTCTTTCAGTTTATCGTCAATTTTTTCACACAACACTTTTTCATTCACAGCATCATTGCAAGCAACATACCAATGATGCGCAAAAAAATTGCCATAAGGTTCGCCCGCAATTGCAAATTCAGGAATGCTTATGTTCATTTCTTCACTAACTAATTGAATTGCTTTATTCATGTTCTCCACACTTAAATGCTCGCCAACCAAACTTAAATAATGCTTTGTTCTTCCCGTTATAACTATTTCATTTTTGGTCTTATCCGTAAATCTTATTGTGTCTCCAATAAGATAGCGCCAGGCGCCAGCGGCTGTGCTTAAAAGCAATGCATAATCTTTTCCTTCTTCGGTTTCATGTATCATTAATATTTCTGCATCTTCAAGCAAATCACCATCTTCGTTGAAATTTTTATAATTAAAAGGAACAAATTCAAGAAAGATATGTTCATTGGTTACAAGCTTCATGCCTGTTGCATATTGGCTGTTTTGGTAAGCAATAAAGCCTTCACTTGCAAGATAAGTTTCAATTAAATTAAGTGGTTTGCCTAGTAGTTTTTCAAATCCTTTTTTATAAGGCTCAAAGCTTACGCCACCATGGACATAGAAGGCAAGGTTTGGCCATAACTCGTGAATATTATTTAAATGATATCGTTCAATTATCATTTCCATACACATTTGCACCCATGCAGGCACGCCAACTATAAAACCAATATCCCACAGTGGAGCGCGTTCCACTATTTCATTTAATTTTTTATTCCAGTCGCGCTCACGCGCAATTTTTTTTCCCGGTTTATAAAATGGTTGAAACCAAAACGGTTGTTTTTTTACAGTGATGCCGCTGAGATCGCCGGCGTAATAGCCTGCACCTTTTTGAAGCTGTGTGCTGCCGCCCAATGTCAGCCAGCCTTTGCCAATAGATTTTACAGGAATATCTTCATAATTGCGTAAGCTTAGTAAATGCTTTATCATCACTATTTTATTGCCGCGTAAAAGATCATTTGTTATGGGAATATATTTGCTCGATGCTTCGCTTGTGCCACTGCTAAGCGCATAATATTTTATTTTACCGGGCCAACAAACATCTGGTTTTCCCTGCAAAGTTTTATGCCACCATTCCTTATAAATAGTGCTGTAATTATAAGTGGGTACAAGCTCCTGAAATTTTTTCCCAACGTGTTTGCTTATGAGTATCTCATCAAAATTGTACCGCTTTCCAAACTCGGTAAAACGCGCTTTGCGCAGCAATTTTTTTAACACGCGAAGTTGCTGGTTTCGCACATTATTTTCAGGCAATCGTAATGCTCGCGCAATATTTTTTGGAAGCTTAATATCAAATATCGCCATTAGAAAACATGCTAATTTTTTTTGAAGACTTACGAAGCTACAGGAATTGCTGTAAAATAAAAATCGAACGTAGTTAAAAATAATAAGCGTTGCCCTGAAAGCCTCTGGAACTACTACCTGCAATGCTTTTGCTGTTTATACCAAACCACTTCACGTTAATGCCTTTTGGAGTTTTTTGCAGTAAAGAAATTGCTTCAGTGTAAGTTAATTGTCCGATACAAAAAATCAATTCTTCGCAATTAAGCTTATCAAAGTTCAAGTCTTCAAAGTTAAAATAAAATTTAAAAACAGCTGAAGACGATTTAGCTGAAACAATTTGCTGTGCTTGCTTTACAGCATTCTCGTCTCCAATAAAAATCATTTTTGATTTGCTTTTAATTTTGATTTTTCTTTTAATTAAATGAATAATAAAAACAAAAGGCGATGCAATCATAGAAACGGCGGCGCGGAAAAAAATAGCAATTTGCAAACCAACATTCATCAACCATGCTCCGTTACCGCTGTAATGTTTTTTTACAAATAAACTCATTGCTTTATAAAACATGCGGACATAATTCAAGGAATTTTTTTTGGTACTTTCTCCTTTAAAATGAATAATTGAAATATCTCCAAGATAATAATTTTTAAATCCAGACTTCTGAATTCTATAACTTAAGTCTATGTCTTCGCCATACATAAAAAATTCTTCATCAAAGCTTCCGTAGTCGTTTAATATTTTTTTTCTTGTAAAAAAAAATGCGCCTGACAATACATCAACTTCATGAATTTTATTTTTATCTAAAAAGCCAAGAGAATATTTATTGAAGATTTTAGATGATGGGAAAATAGTTGATAAGCCTGATAATTTATAAAAAGATACAAGTGGTGAAGGAAAAGACCGTTTACTTTCCGGAAGAAAATTTCCACTGCCATCAATCATGCGAACGCTTGCTGCGCCTGCGTTTGAGTGATTTGAAAAAAAGTCAATACATTTAATCAAAGCATTTTCAGAAACAATCGTATCAGGATTTAGAAATAAAATAAACTCTCCTTTGGCAATTTTCAAAGCCTCATTATTTGCTTTTGCAAAGCCGATGTTTTTTTTATTTGCAATAAAAATTGTTTCGCTAAATCGGCTTCTTAAATACTCAATACTTCCATCTGAAGAATTATTATCAATCACTAAAATTTCTGTTTCAATATTTTTTGTTGCCTCTTGCAAAGAGCAAAGACATTGCTCCAAAAAATATTTTACATTGTAATTAACTATGATAATAGAGAGTTGCAAAAGAATTTTAAGATTTCAAGATTAAGTATTAGAACTTATTATTTCTGCTAAGCTTTCTTCTGTGGCTTCTATTGTATAATCCAAATCTTTTTTTGTCAAAGCATTATTTAAGAACCAACTTTCAAATGGAGATGGAGGCAAATAAACACCACGTTGCAGCATTGCATGAAAATATTTTTTAAACAAATTATTATTTGCAGAAGCAGCGCTTGCAAAATCATTCACTTCACGATCGCTGAAATGAATACTAATCATCGAACCAAATTGATTTATTACAAAAGGAATGTTTGAAGTAAGCAAAACTTTATTCAATCCTTCTTTCAGATAAATTGTTTTTTCTTCAAGCTCTGTATAAATATTTGGATGGTCTTTTAAGATTTTTAATGTTGTATATCCAGCGATCATCGCAATCGGGTTTCCGCTTAAAGTGCCCGCCTGGTACACGTTTCCGAGCGGTGCAATGTGCTGCATGATCTCTTTTTTACCTCCAAATGCGCCAACAGGCATTCCGCCGCCAATCACTTTTCCGTAAGTAATTAAATCAGCATTGACATTTAATTTTTCCTGCGCACCACCTTGTGCTAAACGAAAACCTGTCATCACTTCATCAAAGATCAACACAATATTTTCTTCATCACAAATTCTTCTCAAGCCTTCTAAATAATTTTCTTTTGGTAAAATGCAACCCATGTTGCCGCAAACAGGCTCAATAATTATTGCAGCGATTTCATTTTTATTTTCAGCAATTAATTTTTCAACTTCATTCAAATTATTATATGCGCAGGTTAAGGTATCGTTTGCAACTCCTGCAGTAATTCCGGGAACTGTTTGAATATTTAAGGTAGCAACGCCACTTCCTGCTTTCACTAAAAATGCATCTGCATGTCCGTGATAATTACCTTCAAATTTGATAAATTTATTTTTGCCTGTAAAGCCGCGAGCCAGTCGCAGCGCACTCATGCAAGCTTCTGTGCCACTGCTAACCATTCGGATCAAATCAACATTTGGAACCATGTTTTTTATCAACTCCGCCATTTCAATTTCCATTTCGGTGGGTGCACCAAAGGATGTTGAATGAATCGCTTTCTCCTGAATTGCTTTCACAACTTCTTCATGCGCATGACCGAGAATCATAGGCCCCCAGGAAGCGATGTAATCAATGTATTTATTTCCATCTGCATCAAATAAATAAGCCCCTTTTGCTTTTGAAATAAAAATGGGTGTGCCGCCAACACTTTTAAATGCGCGGACTGGAGAATTAACGCCTCCGGGAATTGATTGTTGGCTGCGGGAGAATAAAGAAATGCTGTTGTTAATATTCATAATGTCTGTTAGACTTTGCTGCATAATGTTTTGAACGTACAAGAGTTTCAATTTTCTGCTTCGACACGCAAATTGCTCAAACGGATGTTTAATAGTAGTAAGGAAGTTTAGTTCAAAAAAATTTAACTACAATAATTTGACTGCATCCTTCGCAAAGTAAGTGGCAATAAGGCTTGCGCCCGCGCGCTTGATAGACGTTAATGTTTCAATGATCGCTTTGTTCTCATCAACCCAACCCATTTTTGCAGCGGCTTTTATCATCGCATATTCGCCGCTGATGTTATATGCGCTGACCGGAACATGCACTGCATTTTTTACTTCGCGAATAATATCAAGATAAGCAAGGGCCGGTTTCACCATCACAATATCGGCGCCCTCTTCCACATCCTGCAACACTTCTTTGATGGCTTCAATGCGGTTTGCATAATTCATCTGGTAAGTTTTTTTATCACCAAAACCCGGCGCAGAATCCAATGCATCACGAAACGGTCCGTAAAAGCAGGAAGCATATTTTGCGCTATACGCCATGATGCCGACTTTGGTAAAATTATTTTCTTCCAGACCTTTTCTTATGGCGCCAATTCTTCCATCCATCATGTCGCTTGGCGCAACAAAATCTGCGCCTGCTTCTGCATGGCTGATGCTCATTTTTACTAATGCTTCTACAGTTTCATCATTTACAATTTCTCCATCTTTTACAATGCCGTCATGACCATAAGAAGAATAGGGATCAAGCGCAACGTCAGTCATGATAAGCATTTCAGGGCAAGCGTCTTTTATTGCTTTGATGCTTCGCTGCATCAATCCATTTTTATTCCATGCTTCTTTTCCGGTGTTATCTTTCGTTTCATCTTTTGCTTTTACAAACAATAAAATACTTTTTAATCCAAGACCGTATAACTCTTTTACTTCTTTGATTGTGTTGTCAATGCTCATGCGAAAATAATTTTGCATTGACGAAATTTCTTTTTTTACATTCTCACCTTCATCAATAAAAAGCGGCACGATAAAATCGTTGGGTGTTAATCTTGTTTCGGCAACAAGACTTCTGATAGATGCGTTGCTGCGAAGAATTCTGTTTCGTTTTTGTAAATACATTTTTTATCTTTTAAACCCAATCTCTTGGGTGTAAACAAACATCAAGAAGTAGAGATTCCGGAGAATTTGGTTCAGGCTGATAATCATATTCAAACCGTACAGTTGGTGGAAGACTCATTAAGATACTTTCCGTTCTGCCATTGGTTTTCAGCCCAAATAACGTTCCGCGATCATGCACCAAATTAAACTCCACATATCTTCCTCTTCTTATTTCCTGCCAATATTTTTGTTCATTAGTAAATGAAATATTTTTCCTTTTTTCAACGATTGGAATGTACGTTTCAATGAATGCATTGCCACATGCTTTTGAAAAGTTGAACCAAAAATCAAGGTTATGATTTTCATCCGGCTTGCGATGATCATAAAAAATTCCACCGATTCCGCGACGCTCATAATTGCGATGCGTGTTCACGAAATAATCATCGCAATTTTTCTTGAATATTGTATAAAATTTTTCATCAAACTTATCACATACATTTTTATAAGTCTGATGAAAATGCTTTGCATCTTCTTCAAATAAATAATATGGTGTTAAGTCAGTGCCGCCGCCAAGCCAGCAATCAGTAAGGGTTTCATCGACATCAGTCAACTCAAAATATCTGTAATTACAATGAATAGTTGGCACAAAAGGATTGTATGGATGAATGACCGAACTCAATCCTGCAGCGAACCAGTTTGTTGATTTTGAGGAAAGCGGAATATGCAACACTTCACGCATTTTTCTTGAAAGTTTCCCGTAAACAACAGAAGTATTCACACCAGCTTTTTCAAAAATATTTCCGTTTGAAATTACACGTGTTATACCGCCGCCACCTTTACTGCCCGATTTTCTTTGCCACACATCTTCTTTAAATTTCCCTTTGCCATCAATGGTTTCAAGCGATGAGCAAATTTTATTTTGTAAATCATGAATAAAATCAGTCCATTCAGCCCTAAATTTTTTTTCTCCCCTTTTTTCACTGAACACTTTCATAATTCAAGTGATTTTTTTGTACTAAGCTGATTGCAACTATTAAGCATCCGTTGCGTCGCACTCTTGTACGTTCTATAGTTTATTCGGCACTTACTAATTCAAATCAGCAGTATATTCTTTTACAGTATTTACAAATGCCTTCGCATGATCAACAGGAATATTTGGTAAAATACCATGTCCAAGGTTAGCAATGTAATTTCTATTGCCAAAAGCCTTCAACATTTGCTTCACCTCTTTTTGTATCACAGGGATTGGCGATAACAATTTTGCAGGGTCAAAATTTCCCTGCAAACAAATGTCATTCCCCGCAAAGCTACGCGCAGCTTGAGGTTCAATGCACCAATCAATCCCCAAGCACGCCGCGCCTGTTTCGCTCATTTCTTTCAAACTATACCACGCGCCCTTTGCAAAAATGATAACTGGAATTTCAACTTTTAATGCTTCAACTATTTGCCTGATATATTTTAAAGAGATATTTTCAAAATCATTTTTACTCAACAAACCTGCCCAGCTATCAAAGATCTGCACAGCATCAACACCAGCTTTTACCTGCGCTTTTAAATATGCAATCGTTGTATCAGTAATCATCTGCAATAATTGATGCGCAAGTGCCGGTTGTGTATAACAAAATGCTTTTGCTTCATCAAAAGTTTTGCTGCCTTTTCCTTGAACCATATAACACAAAATTGTCCACGGTGCACCTGCAAAGCCAATCAAGGGCACGCGATCATTCAATTCTTTTTTTGTAAGGTTGATGGCATCAAAAACATAATGCAATCTTTCGTTTACATCGGGCACACAAATTCTTTTCAAATCATTTTCTGTTTTAATGGGGTCAGGAAGAATGGGTCCTTTGTTTTCAATCATCTGCACTTCCAAACCCATTGCCTGTGGTACTACCAATATATCTGAAAATAAAATTGCCGCATCAACATCAATAATATCAATTGGCTGTAATGTAATCGCAGCAACAAGTTCAGGCGTTTGCACTCTTTCAAAAAAGCCATATTTTTCACGCAGCTTTATATATTCGGGCAAATATCTTCCTGCTTGACGCATCATCCAAACCGGCGTGCGTTCGGCTTTTTTTCCTCTCAATGTTCTTAATAATAAATCGTTTTTCAGCATCGTGAATTTTTCAGCTTTGAAGTAAAATTGTTTCAAAAAAATTAATTACTTTTTGCAGTAAAAATTCTTTTGAAGGTTTATCTGCAACCACAATTTTACTGGTCGTGAGTTTTTTTATTTCGTAAGCAGTTGTATTTCCGATAGCGAATAAAATTGTTTCTGTTTTTATTTTATTGTTTGAAAAAAAACTTTCAACTGCGCTTGGACTGTAAAATAAAATTGCGTTATAAACTTTGTCAAGGGCCTGTGAAGTTTGAACTGTTTGATAAACTTCAACTTCATTCACTTCAATATTTTTTTGCTTTAATTTTTCAGGAAGCTCATCTCTTTTTTTATCCCCGCAAAAAAAGATAACAGACGAAATATTTTTTTGCAAAATAATTTCAACGGCTAAAAGACTTGCTGTGTCTGCATTTGCAATAATTTTATTTCCTCCAAAATATTCTCCAACATTTTTTTTTGTTGTTGCACCAATGCAAAATATCTTCCAGTTTGGTTTTATGGGATTCAAATATTTTGTTACTGCTTTCACAGCATTATTGCTTGTAAAAACTACCGTTAATTTTTGTTTTGAAAATTGAATTATTTGATCTCTCAAGCTTTCATCTTCAATCAATTTTATTTTAATAAAAGGAATGGTTTCAATGAAAATATTTTTTGCAGCAGCTTTTACAATCAATGATTGCTCAATTTCTGCAGTAGATAATATGTTGATTTTATTTTGCATTGCGAATGCTGTCTGCAATTGTTTGTCCGCCATTTTCCAATAATTCTACCGCTGCTTCTTTGCCAATATTTGTTGCAAACTCAACCGGTAAAATTTTTTCTATTTCTTTTTTTTGCTTCCCATCCGGCGAAAAAATATTACCCCGAAAAAATAATTCATCATTTTCAATTTCCGCTAAAGCGCTTATGGGCGTTGAACATCCGCCGAGCAATGTTCTCAAAAAGTCTTTTTCAATTTTCGTACAAAATGCTGTTTGTTCATCATTTAGGAAGGAGCATTTCTCTTTCGTATCAACATCTTCTTCTCTGCAAACAACCATAATAGCACCTTGTGCGGGAGCAGGTAACATCCAATCTAATTCTGTTGAATTTTCAGGTCGAAGACCAATTCTTTCCAAACCGGCGGCTGCGAAAATTGCGCCATTCCAATTTTCTGTTTTTAATTTTTTTAATCTTGTATTTACATTTCCACGCAGGTTATGAATTTGGTGATGCGGATATTTATGCAGCCATTGCGCTTTTCTTCTTGTGCTGCTTGTTGCAATGTTTGCAATGCAGTTTTTATCATTCAAAAAATGATTCCCATTTTTAAAAACTAATAAATCTTTATAACTGCCACGCTTTAAAACAGCAGCCTGTGTTATATCCTGCGCTAATTGTGTCGGAACATCTTTCATAGAATGTACTGCAATATCTACCTGATTATTCAACAAAGCTGTATCTAAAGTTTTTGTAAAAATGCCCTGAACATTCATTTCATACAAAGGTGTTTTCAAATCAAAATCGCCTTCACTTTTTATAAATATCAATTCACTTTTAATATTTTGCTTTGCCAGTAAATCCTTTACCAGCGTGGCTTGCCAAACAGCGAGCTCACTTTCGCGTGTACCGATTTTCAAAACCTTATTCATTAAATCAATTGGTATGATTTTCTAAAAAATCATTGATGGCTTCGATGTAGTTACAACCGGGTTGTTGCTGAGAACGCATTTTTACAGCCATATTTTTTACGACTTTATCAACTGCTTCAGGATTGTTTATTGTATTGATATTGTTCAAAGTTTTTTTCACTGCTTTCAATGCAGGAACATGCTTGCGCATAGTATGCCAATCAACAAACTCATCGATCTGTTCAGCAATTATCTTTTTTGCTTTTGGAATTTCGGCTTTACGTTTTTGCAAAGTAGCGTCGTTGATCTTTGCAAGATCATCAACATTCACTAAAGTTATTTGTGGCAACTCATTAGCTGCAGCTTCTATATTATTTGGAATTGAAAGATCGATCAATAATTTTTCATTGGAATTTTTCAAAGAATCCTTTGAAATGATTGGCTCCGCTGCATTTGTGGCAACAATAATGATATCAGCTTCTTCTATTTCCTTTTCTATATTTTTATAAGATGCGCTTGATAATCCCATCTCTTTTGCAAATGAAAATGCCTTATCTTCAGAACGATTTATGAGTGTTATTTTTTTTGTATCAAGATAATCAACTAAATTTTTGCAAGTATTTTTTCCGATTTTTCCAGTGCCGATAAGAAGAATTTTTTTATCTGAAACTGAAGAAAACTTTTCTTTGATATATTGAATTGCAGCAAAGGAGACCGAAACTGTCCCGCTGCTTAATGCAGTAAAATTTTTGATTGATTTAGAAGCCTGCAGAATATTATTTACTAACCTTTCAGAAAAAATTTTTATAAATCCGTGTTCTTGCGAAAACTTTACAGCCTGTTTTATTTGACCTATGATTTCATAGTCGCCTAAAATTTGTGAGTCCAAGCCCGCAGCCACATTGAATAAATGCTCAACGGCTTTCATTCCATTTTTTACATAGGCAAATTCTTCAAAAACTTCTTTTGAATTTTTCGTTTGTGTGCAAAGAAGATCTATAAGTTGAGAAACATTATCTGCGAAGCCATAGATTTCTGTTCTGTTGCAGGTTGATACAATAAAAAATTCAGTGACATTAAAAGATGGAGCTAACAAAAAGCTCGTATGGTACTGCTCATTATTTATGGCAAACAAACCGCGAACACCAGCATCAGTTTTTTTATAGTTTATTCCTGCTAAAAAAAATTGGTCAAAATTCATTTGAGGTTTAACGAGACTGTTTGCGCAAAGGTAATTGTGGTAATAAGGTTGTTTGTAATGATTGTGTCATTTATATGTCATGTTTTATTTTAGATAATTATAAATACGAATTTATTTTTAAAAAGTTATTGATGAACAAAATAATTATGCGAACAAAGCTTGCCTTAGTTTTGCATTCCATAATTAATTGAATGCCAGGAAAAGGAATAATATTAATGAATCTTGGCTCGCCGGATTCAACAGAATTGAAAGACGTAAAAAAGTATCTAACACAATTTTTAATGGATGAACGTGTTATTGATGTGCCATATTTATTAAGAACTATTTTGGTAAAGGGATTGATTATTCCTTTCAGAACAGCAAAGTCTGCAGAAGCATATAAAAAAATTTGGACTGAAGATGGTTCACCCTTAGTTATTCTTACAATGCAGTTGCAGCAAGCATTACAGCCATTTCTTGATGCCCCGGTTGAAGTGGCAATGCGTTACAGAAATCCTTCTCCGCAAGTTGCATATGAAAATTTATTAAAGAAAATTCCTGAGCTTGATGAGGTAATTTTATTTCCATTATATCCGCATTATGCCATGAGCAGTTATGAAACTGCTGTTGAATACATGAAGGATATTTATCAAAAAAATAAGTATCATTTCAAATTGAAAGTTGTCGGACCTTATTATAATAACGAAGATTATATTAATGCACTTGCCGTAAGCATGAAGCCTTACTTGGAAAACGAATTTGATCACTTTTTATTCAGCTATCATGGCATTCCTGAAAGGCATTTACGAAAAGAAGATATGACCGGCAATCATTGTATGAAAACTACGGACTGTTGCGAAGTAAATTCTCCCTGCCATGCATTTTGTTATCGCCATCAAATAAGAACAACAACAAGATTGGTAATTGAAAAGTTACAGATCCAAAAAGAAAAATTCAGCATTTCATTTCAATCACGTTTAGGCAAGGGCTGGCTACAACCCTTTACTGACGTGCGTTTGCAGGAAATGCCAAAAGAAGGAATTAAAAAATTGGTAATTGCATGCCCGGCATTTGTGAGTGATTGTTTAGAAACTTTGGAAGAAATTGAAATGCGCGGGAGAGAAATCTTTATGAATGCAGGTGGTGAAAGTTTTACCATGATTCCTTGCTTAAATACAGAACCAATTTGGGTGCAAGCCATTGCAAAATTATGTAGTAAATAAGTTATGCTTTACCTGCTTGCGCTACATATTATTTTCGTCATAACATGGTTTGCGGGAATGTTTTATATGCCAAGATTGTTTATTTATAATACTGAAGCGGAGAGCAAAAATGAAGAAGCAAAGAAAATTTTGCATGAACAATTTGAAGTAATGATGAAGCGACTTTGGTATGGCATCACTGTACCAAGTGCTTTGCTGACATTGGTTTTCGGACCAATCGTAATGTTTGCCGAGGGCTGGAATAAACATTTATTTGATGACGCAGGAAGATGGCTTTTAATTAAATTAATCTTCGTATTTTTTTTATATCTCTATTTTATTTCGCTCCACAAAATTTTCAAACAACAACTCAAAGGCATTTATAAATATTCATCGCAGCAATTAAGAATATGGAATGAAGTAGCAACAATATTTTTAGTGGCAATTGTTTTTCTTGCTGTGGTAAAACAAAGCATCAGTTTGGTCTGGGGATTAATTGGTTTGATTTTGTTTATCATTATTTTAATGAGTGCCATCCGCATTTATAAAATGATGAGAAAATAAAAGATAAAGAAAAAGAAATTTGGTGACCATCTTAGAATAAATATTTGGCTTTACTTGCGACGCTCCGTTCATCGTTCTTATCACTATGCAGCGTCTCTTTAAATTATTTTTTACCCATTTATTTTGAAGATTCTTGCTTTCTCACTTCCACAATCTTCTTAACTTTGCAGCCTTTTATTATTGAGTATTAATAAGGTTTTGAAAGAATCATGAGCGTGAAATACAAAGAATTTTCAGGATTGAATTTGCCCGCAATCGAGAAAGAAATTTTAGAGAAATGGGAAGAAAATAATGCCTTTGAAAAGAGTGTGTCACTTCGTGAAGGTGCGCAGCCATTCGTATTTTATGAAGGCCCGCCAAGTGCGAACGGAATGCCTGGAATTCATCATGTCATTTCACGAACATTAAAAGATTTGGTTTGCCGTTACAAAACAATGCAGGGTTTCCAGGTAAAAAGAAAAGGTGGTTGGGATACGCATGGATTACCTGTTGAGCTTGGCGTTGAGAAAGAATTAGGAATCACGAAAGAAGATATTGGGAAAAAAATTTCGGTCGAAGAATACAATCAAAAATGCCGCGAAGCAGTGCTTCGATATAAAGATAAATGGGATGAGTTGACAACGAAAATGGGTTATTGGGTTGATTTGAATGATCCATATATCACGTTTGAAAATAATTATATCGAGTCGCTTTGGTGGATCTTAAAACAACTCTACGATAAAAATTTATTGTATGAAAGTGTAAGCATTCAACCTTATTCTCCCGCTGCGGGCACGGGTTTGAGCTCACATGAACTGAATCAGCCGGGATGTTATAAAGATGTGAAGGATACGAGTTGTGTAGCGATGTTTAAGGCAATTGAGAATGAGAAAAGTAGCTTTTTGTTTGATGCCTTACAATTAGAAATCGGAAATCAGAAATCGGAAATTTTCTTTCTTGCATGGACCACAACACCATGGACACTTCCATCAAATCTTGGATTGACTGTTGGTGGGAATATTGATTATGTATTGGTAAAGACATTCAATCCTTACACACATCTTTCTATAAATGTCATTCTTGCGAAAGCTTTGCTCAGCAAGTACTTCAAGGCAGAAGAAGAAAATATTGACTTTGAAAATTACAGTGAAAAAGGAAAAATTCTGCCATGGAAAATTCTTGCCGAATTCAAAGGCAAAGATCTCGAAGGAATTTCTTATGAACAGCTCCTTGCTTTCGAAGCAAACAAAATAAACAACCCAAATTCATTTAAAATTTTATTAGGAGATTTTGTTACCACAGAAGACGGAACAGGAATTGTACACACTGCGCCAGCGTTTGGTGCAGATGATTTTCGTGTTGGGAAAAAATATGACATCGGCATTTTAACGATGGTTGACAAGCAGGGAAAATTTATAGATGGACTCGGCGAATTCAGTAACCGTTATGTGAAAAATTATACGGACGAAAAAAATTATGTGGATGTAAATGTTGACATCTGTGTAAAATTAAAATTAGAGAATCGTGCTTTCAAAATTGAAAAATATGAACACAGTTATCCGCATTGCTGGCGCACAGATAAACCGATTTTATATTATCCGTTGGATGCATGGTTTATAAAAACAACTGCATTAAAAAACAGAATGGTTGAGTTGAATAAAACCATTAACTGGAAGCCGAAGTCCACTGGTGAAGGTCGTTTCGGCAATTGGCTCGAAAATATGGTTGACTGGAATTTGAGCCGCAGTCGATTTTGGGGAACGCCTTTGCCGGTTTGGAAAACAGAAGACGGAACCGAGCAAACTTGTATTGGAAGTATCGAAGAACTGAATAAGGAAATCCGTAAAGCAAATTCAATCTTAGGTGGCGATGTAAATAAAAATTATTTGCATGAAGGAATTCTTGATTTGCATAAACCTTATGTTGATGATATAATATTAGTAAGCCAATCAGGCAAACGGATGAGGCGCGTTCCTGATCTTGTTGATGTTTGGTTCGATAGTGGAGCCATGCCTTATGCGCAATGGCATTATCCTTTTGAAAACAAAGATCTAATTGATAAACACAAGGCATTTCCTGCAGATTTTATTGCCGAAGGCGTCGACCAAACGCGTGGATGGTTTTATACTTTGCACGCTTTGGGTGTTTTACTTTTTGATAGTGTTGCGTATAAAACCTGCGTAAGCAATGGTTTGGTGCTTGATAAGAATGGTGTGAAAATGAGTAAGCGCTTGGGAAATATTGTTGATCCCTTTAAAACAATTGAAACTTTTGGAGCAGATGCAACGCGCTGGTATCTCATTACAAATGCAAGTCCCTGGGATAATTTAAAATTTGATTTGGAAGGAATTAAAGAAGTGCAACGAAAATTTTTTGGCACACTTTATAACACGTATCAATTTTTTGCATTGTATGCAAATGTTGATGGATTTTCTTTTGAAGAAGATTATATTGAATTAAAAAATCGACCTGAAATTGACAGATGGATTTTATCATCTCTCAATACTCTGACTAAAAAAGTTACTTCCGCAATGAACGATTATGAACCAACAATTGCAGGAAGATTGATGGAAGAATTTGTGGATGAACATTTAAGTAACTGGTATGTACGCCTTTGCCGGCGCAGGTTTTGGAAAGGAGAATATGAACATGATAAGATTTGCGCTTATCAAACTTTATACGAATGCCTGGAAACTTTGACAAGACTAATTGCACCAATTTCGCCATTTTTTAGCGATGCGGTTTTTAAAAATTTAGAAGCTGTTACAAATAAATTGAATGTGCTATCAGTTCATCATACAAACTTTCCAAAAGTAAATGAAAATGCAATTGATGTTGATCTGGAAGAAAGAATGCAATTAGCGCAGGATGCGTCTTCTTTGATATTATCGCTTCGCAAAAAGGTAAATATCAAAGTAAGGCAACCGTTACAAAAGGCATTAATTCCTGTTCTCAATACACAAATGTTTCATCGTCTTAAATTGGTCGAAGAACTTATAAAATCAGAAGTTAACATTAAAGAAATAGAATTTTTAAATAATACTGAAGGGTTTATCAAGAAAAAAGTAAAAGCCAATTATAAAGTTTTAGGAAAAATATTAGGACCTGATATGAAGTTTGCTGCTTCTCTAATCTCCAATTTTGGACAGCATCAAATAAATGAATTCGAACAAAAAGGGCGTATTTCTTTAAGCCTCCCAAGTTCTGAATTCGAATTGCAATTGGACGATGTTGAGATTTCCGCAGAAGATATTCCAGGTTGGAGTGTTGCGTCAAAAGGAAGTCTTACGGTTGCACTCGACATTACCATTTCAGAAGCACTGCGAAAAGAGGGTGAAGCGCGCGAGTTTGTTAACCGAATTCAAAACATCAGGAAAGACAATGGCTTTGCACTGACAGATCGCATAGATGTGCTTGTTTTTTCGCCTGGAAATATCCAAAATTCCTTAATTGAATTTAAAAACTATATTTGCGCGGAAATTTTGGCAGATAATCTTTCCTTTGTGCCCCAAATTGAAGGCGGCATTGAAATTGAAGTGAATGATACCTTGCTGAAAGTAAGTGTAACTAAAAAAGGATAAAAACGATGGCTACAAAAAAACCTGTACCAAAAAAGGCTGCCAAAAAGGTTGTAAAAGCAGTTGCAAAAAAACCTACACCTGCTAAAAAAAAGCAAACAAAGCCTGTTAAAAAAAGTGTTGTAAATAAAAAATCTAAGGTAAAAAAATCTGTGCCCGTTAAAAAGGTTGCTTTTGCAAAAGCAAAAAATAAACCTAAGCCTATTGTAAAAAAATCTCCTGCTAAAAAAGTTGCTGCAAAACCTAAAAAAATTATTAACAAGGCCAATTCTTCAAAAAAAGAAAAAAGCTATATGAAAACACCCAAAAAAGCTGTTACTGCAAAACAGGCAGCTAAACCTAAAAAGCCAGCTTCAAAGAATAATAAATCCGAGAAGACGAAAAAAGAAATTGGTAAAAATAACAATACACCGATTGGAAGGCCAGCTCCAAAAAAGGTGGAACAATTGAAAGAAATTAAAGTTCCAAAGACATCTGTAAAAACGAGTGTGCCTTACAAGCCTGATTATAAGCCGCTTGACCAACGGAATGAAGGCGCTAAAAATTCAGAGCCTTTAGTACGGTATAATGATAATGATCTTAACGAATTTCGCGAGCTGATCAATAAAAAATATGATGCCGCGAAAAAGGAACTCTCTTATTTGCAGGGTTTAATAACACGCAAAGATGAAATGGGTGGCGACGAAGCTGAAAGCCGCTACATGACTATGGAAGATGGAAGTATGAGCATGGAGCGCGAACAATTAAGTCAGATGGCAAGCCGTCAAATTACTTATATCGACCATTTGGAAAAGGCATTAATAAGAATTGAAAACAAAACATATGGCATTTGCCGCGTTACCGGCAAGCTAATTGATAAAGCAAGATTACGCGCTGTTCCTCATGCAACTTTGAGTCTCGAAGCAAAACTTGGCATTGTAAAAGCAGAATAATTCTTTAAATAAAATAGCTTTAAAAGCTGCCGAAAGGCGGCTTTTTTATTGAAATAAATTCACTCACACTTTATTCTTCATCTTTGCGCAAATGGAAAAATCAAACTTCATTGATTACATCAGGATCTTTTGCAGAAGTGGTCATGGTGGCGCCGGAGCAAAACATTTTATGCGTACAAAATATAATGCACAGGCTGGTCCTGACGGTGGTGATGGTGGTCGGGGTGGACATATAATATTAAAAGGGAATTCACAACTCTGGACGTTGCTGCATCTTCGATATTATAAAAATGTAGTGGCAGAAAATGGGGAAGGCGGAAGCAAGAACAACAGCACCGGGCGTTTTGGGAAAGATATTATTATAGAAGTTCCTCTTGGAACAATTGCTAAAGATGAGGAAACAGGGAAAATAAAAGCTGAAATTTTAAATGATCGTGATGAAATGATTTTAATGCCCGGTGGTCGCGGCGGTTTGGGTAATTCAAATTTTGCTACACCAACAAACCAGGCTCCTGAATATGCCCAACCCGGCGAACCAGGCATTGAAGGATGGATAACGCTCGAGCTGAAAGTGTTGGCAGACGTGGGTTTGGTGGGTTTCCCGAATGCGGGCAAATCAACTTTGCTGTCTGTAGTAAGTGCTGCAAAACCAAAGATTGCAGATTATGCTTTTACAACCATCAATCCGCAATTGGGTATTGTTGATTATCGTGATGGCAAATCTTTTTGTGTTGCCGATCTTCCGGGAATTATTGAAGGTGCTGCCGAAGGCAAAGGTTTGGGTCATCGTTTTTTACGGCATATTGAAAGAAATGCCGTTTTGCTTTTTTTAATTCCTGCAGATGCTGATAATCATAAAAAGGAGTTTGATATTTTGGTGAATGAATTGAAAGAATACAATCCTGAAATGCTGCAAAAAGATTTTGTAATTGCCATAAGCAAATGCGATATGCTTGATGAAGAACTGCAGGCTGCAATTGAAAAACAACTGCCTGAAAATATTCCGCATATTTTTATTTCATCTTTGACAAATAAAAATATTGTAGAATTAAAAGATTTGCTTTGGAAAACTTTGAATAAAAAAAATGTGTAACTGATCGCGTGAGGGATTGTAGAGCAAAGCCCGCAGCGACGAAGGAGCGAGGACTTGCAGCGAAAAGCCCGACGCCTTGCGCAGCTTGGCGGCACGCCCCGATTAATTTTGCTTTGTCATCTTCTCAGCATTTTCTGCAACCTGCAAAGCCTCAATAAATTCATCAATTTCTCCATTTAAAATTGCGGGCAGATTATAAGAAGTTAAGCCGATCCGATGATCGGTAACCCTGCCTTGCGGCCAATTGTACGTACGAATTTTGGCGCTTCGATCGCCTGTGCTAACCAAGGTTTTTCGATGCTTTGAAATCTCTTCTTCGTGCTTGCGCACTTCTTCTTCATACAATTTAGTTCGAAGCATGGTCATTGCTTTTTCGCGGTTGCCGAGCTGGCTTCTTTCGGTTTGACAAACGACAACAACCCCTGTGGGAATATGCGTTAGCAACACTTTTGTTTCCACCTTATTTACATTTTGACCCCCAGCACCGCCGCTTCTCGCAGTTTCCATTTTCACATCTGCCGGATTTAATTCAAAATCAACTTCTTCGGCTTCCGGCATCACCGCAACCGTTGCCGCAGAAGTATGCACTCTGCCTTGCGTTTCGGTATCGGGCACGCGTTGCACCCGATGTACGCCACTTTCAAACTTTAAAGTGCCATATACATCTTCGCCTTGAATTTCCACGATTGCTTCTTTATAGCCACCAACCGTTCCTTCGCTATCGCTTACCAACATTGTCTTCCAGCCTTTTTTTGATGCGTACCGGAGATACATATTTAATAAATCTCCTGCAAATAAACTTGCCTCATCGCCGCCTGTGCCTGCGCGAATTTCGAGCACTGCATTTTTATCATCCTGCGGATCTTTTGGAATTAAAAGCTTGGTCAATTCCTTTTCAAGCGCATCTTTTTTTTCTTCCAATTCAGGCAATTCCATTTTAGCAAGCTCACGCATATCTTCATCATTGCCATTCAAAGTTTCTTTGGCAAAATTGTAATTATCAATAACTTTTTTATACGCTTCAAAAGGCTGCACTATTTTTTCAAGCTGCTTATATTCCTTGCTGTATTGCTGAAATTCTTTTTGCCTGTTTATAATTTCAGGATTGGTTAATGCCATACCAACCTGTTCAAACCTTGCCTTTATAGCTTCTAACTGTTCAATCATTTAAAATAATTTTTTTGATACCGACGATAGTTTTTCATAGCGTCTTCGTTGCGTCGCAATCCTTTCATCGTTTGTATTTCTATTAAACTTTAGATTCTATTTCTATATCGTTTATAAAAGTAGTCTCGTATAAATTCTAAACTTTGCTCCTTCGCGAAAGCCCGCGAAATTACATCATTCAAAACTGCTTTACAAGTGCACTTAACTTTGCCGAATGTCTTACAGAAAATTTCGTGCTGATAAAATTTTTACGGGCTGCGAAATGCTTGATGAAAAGCATGTTTTAATAACTGATGAAAAAGGCAAAATAGAATCTATTGTTAACGAAAATGAAGCTGGTGAAAACATTGAAAGCTTTGCTGGCATTATATCTCCGGGATTTGTCAATTGTCATTGTCACTTAGAGTTAAGTCACATGAAAAATATCATTCCTGAAAAAACAGGCTTGGTAAATTTCGTGATGAATATTCTTTCGCAAAGAAATATTCCTGAAGAAAAAATTTATGAAGCCATAGAAAAAGCAGAAGATGAAATGCTGCAGAATGGAATTGTTGCCGTTGGAGATATTTGCAATACTACACACACTGTTTTACAAAAAAAGAAACAAAAATTAGCGTACCATAATTTTATTGAAGTAAGTGGTTTGGTCCCTCACTTCGCACAAACAAGATTTGATAATGCAGTAAAAATTTATGAAGAATTTGAAATCTTGCAAACAGAAATAAAAAATAATACATCGCTTGTTCCGCACGCTCCGTATTCTGTTTCAAAAGAATTGTTTGGGTTGATCAATGAATTTTCTAAAGGGAAACCTTCTACTATTCATAACCAGGAAAGTCTGGAAGAAGAAAGTTTTTTTAAGACAGGGAGAGGTGAATTTGAAAAATTATACAAAGCATTGAATATTGATATTTCTTTTTTCAAACCATCTTATAAAAGCAGTTTACAAACATTTCTTCCATGGCTGAAAAGTCCGTCATCATTGATCCTCGTGCATAATACATTTATCTCGAAGGATGATTTTATTTTTATCTCTCAACTATCAACTCTCTACTCTCAACTATTTTTCTGCCTTTGTCCGAATGCAAATTTCTATATAGAAAATACTTTGCCGCCAATTGATTTACTAAGAAAAAATAACTGCGAAATTGTTTTAGGAACAGATAGTTTAGCAAGCAATCACTCACTAAATATTTTGAGTGAAATAAAAACAATCAAACAAAATTTTACTCATATCCCTAATGAAGAAATTTTGGAATGGGCTACACTTAACGGCGCAAAAGCCTTGCAAATGCAGAATAATTTAGGAAGTTTTGAAAAAAATAAAATGCCTGGAATTGTTTGCATTGATGAAAGTTTTCAGACAGTAAAAAGAATTTTATAAATTTTTATTTTCATTCCATGTTTTATAAATCCTTTCCTGCTCCTCTAAGTTTGCAGGCAACTTTCTTAATGGCTCACAAGCTTTCCAATGTTCATGCATATCCTGAGGCAATTGCTGATATAATTTTGTTCCTTCAATTTTCCAGTTAATCATATCATCGCTCACATCTTTTATTTTTTTTGCAGGGTTGCCAACAATTAAACTTCTTTCATCAAATCGTTCGTCTGATTTAATAAAACTTAATGCGCCAACAATACATTCATCACCCAAAACAACATTATCCATCAGCACTGCATTTATTCCAATCAAACAATTTTTTCCAATTGTCGCACCATGGATAATCGCGCCATGACCAATATGAGAACCTTGTTTTAATAGAACGGTAATGCCCGGAAACATATGCACAGTGCAGCTTTCCTGCACATTGCAACCATCTTCAATAATTATTTTTCCCCAATCTCCACGCAATGCACATCCCGGTCCGATGTAAACATTTTTGCCAATGATCACATTACCTGTAACTGCTGCCTGCGGATGAATAAAAGAACTTTCATCAATCACAGGAATAAAATTTTTGAAAGAATAAATCATTAAATCAATGTTTTATTTGTCCTGAAACAAGTGCCTTTAAACACAGCAACAACATGATTATTTTGATTAATAATATTGATAAGATATAAGCCTGTGCTTTTGCCGTTATGCACTTCTTTTGCTTCAGCAATCAGGATGTCATTTGTATGAACGGGCTTGATAAAATTAATGTTTGTATCAAGTGCAACTGATAAATTATTTCGGTTGTTACATGCAAATGCAAACGCACTATCAGCGAGAGAAAACGCAATGCCACCATGCGCAATGCCAAATCCATTAAGCATTTCAGCGCGCACAATCATTTTTATTTTTGAAAACCCTTCGCGTATTTCCAGCACTTCTATACCAAGCCACTGCGAGAATTTATCATCGAGCATCATTTGCTCAACAACTTTATTTGCTAATAAATCCTTCTCATTCATGTGTGATATTTTTTAGGTACCCGCGATAGTTTTTCATAGCATCATCGTTGCGTCGCAATCCTTTCATCGTTCGCCTTTCTATTAAACTTCAGTTTTCAATTTTTAAAATTATTTTGATTATACAAGAACAAAATAAAAAACATTAAAACAATTTTTATTCTCCTTTAAAATTTGCTTTTCTTTTTTCCAAAAAACTTTGCACACCCTCCTTAAAATCCTTTGTGGCTGCGGCTTTCTGCTGATATTGCTCTTCAATCTCCAATTGTTCTTCCAAAGAATTCGCTGAAGATTTTTGCAATGCATCTTTTGTAAAGGCTAAAGCTTTTGTCGGCATTTGTGCAAGTGCTTCTGCAATTTTAATTGATTCATCTTTGAAAACATCATCTTCAAAAACTTTATAAATCATTCCCATTCTTTCTGCTTCGGTTGCAGAAATTTTATCACCAAGCATCATCAACGCACTTGCTTTTTGTTTGCCAATTAACCTTGGTAAATTATATGTTCCTCCGCAATCTGGTATTAAACCAATCTTTGCAAATGCCTGAATAAAATTTGCTGAAACACTTGCCAGCACTATATCGCAAGCTAACGCAATGTTTGCACCAGCACCTGCAGCTATACCATTTACTGCAACAACAACAGGTTTTTCAAGTGAATTTATTTTTAAGATAATTGGATTATATTGTTCACTCAAAATATTTTTAATTGTTTCAGCATTTGGTTCAATCACTTCAGAAAGATCCTGTCCCGAGCAAAATCCTTTTCCTTCTCCTGTGATGTAAACGCAGCGTACATCAGTTTTTGCAGCACACTCGTCTAATTTATTTTGCAGTAGCAAAGCCATTTCCCTATTAAATGCATTAAATTTTTCAGGACGATTTAATGTGATAAAAGCGATGTTGTTTTTTATTTCAAACAAAATAGAAGACATACTTAATGGCATTTAAAATAATCAAATGGTTCTTTGCAATCTGCGCATTTGTATAGTGATTTGCATGCAGTAGAACCGAACGAACTTATCAATGTTGTGTTGTAAGAATTGCAGTGCGGGCATTGTATTGCTTCTTCTTTTATAAAAGAATTTGGAGAGCAAACACTTTGAGAAGAATTCGGTGGTGCAATGCCAAACGCTTTTAATTTTTTTTTGCCATTTTCAGTCATCCAGTCTGTGGTCCATGCAGGAGAAAGAATTGTTTTGATTTCGAAATTCGTAATGTTGTTTTCGAGTAAAATCATTTTTATATTCATGCTTATCGCATCCATTGCAGGGCAACCTGAATAAGTTGGCGTGATAATAAATATTACTTTATCTTCTTCAATTTTTATGTCTCTTATTATTCCTAAATCAATAACAGATAGTACCGGAACTTCAGGATCCATGACTGTTTCGAGTAAGTGCGTTATATATTCTTTTGATATTTTTTCTGTTGAAATCATATTACCAATTGCTGTCGGGATAAGCTCTTTGAAGAAATTGCATCTCTGCTAAAATGTAACCAAGATGCTCAGAATGCATTCCATTTTTACCACCACTTTGCATCCATATATTTCCAGGAATATGTAAAGTTGCTTCTTCAAAAACTGATTTTACTTTTTGCATCCAATCATTTTTAATTAAAGAAACATCAACAGAAATATTTTCTGCAAGTAAATCTTTTTCATATTCTGCAGCCTCAAACATTTCACCTGAAAAAGCCCATAAAGTATCAATTGCATTATTCATGCGCTCCTTACTTTCTTGCGTTCCATCACCCAAACGAATAACCCATTCGCTGCTCCATCGTAAATGATACGTAACTTCTTTCAATGATTTTTCTGCAATGGCAGCAAGCCTTTCATCATTATTTCTTTGTAATTTTTGGTAAAAAAAATATTGATACGTGCTAAAAAAAAATTGCCTCAAAATTGTTTTAGCCCAATCACCATTCGTTTGTTCAACCAATAAAATATTTTTGAAATCCGGCACATCACGCAGATACGCAAGCGAATCTTCGGTTGTATTATTTCCAATTAATTCAGCAGCGTATTGATAAAAATATCTTGCCTGCCCAATTAAATCAAGTGCAATATTTGTAAGTGCAATATCTTGTTCCAAAGCAGGTCCATGCCCTGTCCACTCACTGTTTTTATGACCGATGATCAAAGCATTATCGGCAAGATGAAGTGTATAATTTATTAGTGAATTTGTCATTGATTAAAAGTAAAAAGTACAAGTAAAAAAGCTGCTCAGTTTTACTCTTGAATCTTTATTTTAAATGTGTTTCAATTCATCAGGCAGATCATAAAATGTCGGATGACGATAAGCTTTGTCATTTGCAGGATCATACAAGCTTTGCGCATCATCAGGGTTGCTGGCGTGAATATATTTACTTTCAACAACCCAAATACTTACGCCTTCCATTCTGCGTGTATAAACATCACGCGCATTTTCAATTGCCATTTGTGCATCGGCAGCATGAATGCTGCCAGCATGTTTATGATCCAAACCTTGCCTGCTTCTTATAAAAACTTCCCACAAAGGCCATTGATCGTTCATGAAAAAGAGTGATTATCGTAAATGTAAATTTTATTTAAATATACAAAATAGAAGGTGGAGAAAATATTTCAGGCAAGCAATCGAAAAGGCCATCATAATTCTCCACCAGTCTTTTTATGCAGCTTTTACTACATTAATATTTTTCTTTTTTTCTGCGTAAGCATTTGCAGCTTCACGAACCCATTCCCCTTTTTTCCACGCATCTTTTCTTGCATTAAGCCGTTCTTTATTGCACGGACCATTGCCATTAACCACATTCCAAAATTCATCCCAATTTATTTTACCAAAATCATAATGTTTTCTTTCTTCATTCCATTTTAAATCTTTATCAGGCAAGCTAAAACCCAATGTTTTCACTTGTTCTGCACATACATCAATGAATTTTTGGCGCAGCTCATCATTAGAAAATCTTTTTATTTTCCATTTTATACTTTGTGCGGAATGTGGTGAAGCATCATCATTTGGTCCGAACATCATGATACTTGGCCACCACCAACGATTAATAGCATCCTGCGCCATTTTTCTTTGGGCTTCGTTTCCTTTACTTAACACCAATAATATTTCAAATCCCTGTCTTTGATGAAAACTTTCTTCTTTGCAAATGCGCACCATTGCACGCGCATAAGGTCCATAACTGCAGCGACATAAAGGAACCTGGTTCATGATTGCGGCGCCATCAACAAGCCAGCCTATGGCACCCATATCTGCCCACGATAATGTTGGATAATTAAATATGGAAGAATATTTTGCTTTGCCACTATGCAGTTGATCATACATTTCATCGCGTGATATATTGAGTGTTTCTGCTGCCGCATAAAGATATAAACCATGCCCAGCTTCGTCTTGAACCTTTGCGAGAAGAATGGCTTTGCGTTTTAAAGATGGTGCCCGCGTGATCCAGTTTGCTTCGGGCAACATGCCCACAATTTCACTGTGTGCATGCTGGCTGATTTGGCGAATTAAAGTTTGCCTGTATTTTTCTGGCATCCAATCTTTCGGTTCAATCTTTATTTCTTTATCAATTTTTTCCTGAAATAATTCTTCCACTGCTAACACTTGTTAGGCGAAATTATGAAAAATAATATGATTTGGCGGCCGATAGGTTGCAAGATTTTTGTTTTGATAGTAACATTTTATTTCATATCTTCTGTGGATAAGTAGGCTTCCGTCGGCTTTACTATGGGATTACTACGGCTTTATCATGGCTTTGCTATAAGATTGAAATGGATTGGTTTTATAAAACATTTCTATCTGAAATTTGATTAAAATTATTATAGGCTAAATTAAAATAATTATATTTTCTTTTTGTTTATTTTTACCATCCATTGATTGTTTTCCGTATGAATGAAGTTTTAAAAGACTTGCAGAATGGCATTGCTAAAGGACAAGAATCTTCTTTTGCGGCCTTGTATAAACATTTTCATAAAAAACTTTTTTATTTTTCCAAAAGCCTTGTGCGCAGTTCTGAAATTGCCGAAGATGCTGTTGAGGATGTGTTTATAAAACTCTGGAGCAACAGAGCAAAAATTAATGATATAAATAACATCACTGTTTATTTGTACATCGCAATAAAAAATACTTCACTCAATAAACTATCTGGTAAAGCAACAGAACTCATTACTTCTCCTTTTGATTTTTTGGATATTGAAATAAATAATTATAGTCCAAATCCATGCGATGCAATTATGACCTCTGAAATGCAAAAGAAAATGCAGCAGGCAATTGAAGATCTGCCGCCGCGCTGCAAAATGATTTTTAAGCTAATAAGAGAAGATGGATTAAAATATAAAGAAGTTGCCGAAATTTTAAATATTGCCGTTAATACTATTGATGCACAAATGGCTATTGCAATAAAACGTATTTGCGCTGCTTTGCAAATTGATCATACTAAAAAGTTTTTCCTGCAGAATGCTTTCAAAAAAAATTAAAATTTTCTTACCAAAATTTTAGTAGATGTTTTTGTTTTGAATGTCTTTAGAAAGCAATTGCTTATGCACTCCTCAAATTTAGTTTTTACATTAATGGGTCGCTGCCTCAGCGGCGAAGCTTCAATTGAGGAAGAAGAAAAGCTTATAAATATTTTGAAAGAAGATGAAGTATCGCAGCAACAATATGAAATACTTCATCATTTATGGAAAATAAATGATAAGGCTGATGTTGAACCAATTGAGTTTGAAAAAAAAGAGATTGAAGAAGCAGCTCATATAGTTGCGTTGGCAAAAGAACAGGCGGCCGGTGAAGAAGATTTAAACAAAAAAAATAAAAAGATCAAACGGAAGAATTTTATTTTTCGAAGTATAGGAATAGCCGCTATCCTGCTTTTGATTTTAACTGCAAGTATTTTATGGTTGAAAAAGGATGTGAGCACTGACACAAATCTTTCAATAAATAAAATTATACAAACATCAAACGGCAACCGCGCTAAAATCATTCTTCCTGATGGTACATCGGTTTGGCTCAATAGCGGTTCAAAACTTTCTTATGTAAATAATTTTTCTGGTCCGCTTCGCGAAGTCCGTCTTGAAGGAGAAGCTTATTTCGATGTCGTAAAAAATGCAGCAAAGCCTTTCATCGTTCACACCGGCGGCGTTAATATAAAAGTATTGGGAACTGCCTTTGATGTGAAGTCTTACCCTGCAGATAAAACTGTTGAAACTACATTGCTTCGCGGATTAGTACAGGTAACGAGAGAATATGACAGCAAGCAAAAACCTGTTTTTCTTTACCCAAATGAAAAAATTGTTATTCAAAAAATTGTAGCAGCAAAAAGCAGTGATAAGTTGTCTAATTATAATGCGTTTGCTCAAAATGAAATTGCCGAGCCCTACCACATCACGGCTTTAGACAGCACACAAGGAGAGGATGCACATATAGAAACAGCATGGCTGAATAATCGTTTAGCTTTTAGAGGAGATAATTTTGAAGAGCTTGCCGAAAAATTAGAACGTTGGTATAATGTAAGAATTATTTTCCAGGATGAAAAAGTAAAAAAATTAAGCTTTAATGGTTCTTTCGAAAATGAAACGGTGGAAGAAGCATTTACGGCTTTAAAAGCAGCATCAACATTTAATTTTACAATTCAAGGAAATGAAATAATTATCAGCTCAGTCAATTAATTTTTATTTTAAGTAATATTGAATTAAAAATGGAATAAGTTTAATGCTTGCAAAACTCAAAAACCTAACTACTATACTATGAAATCTTTACTAACGAATGAGAAAAAAAATCCGGTACCGGAAGTAATAAGAATCATGAAATTAACTATACTCTTTTTATTTGCTGCTGCTTTGCAGGTTTCCGCCAAAGGGTTTGCGCAGAATCGTCTTAGCATGGAAATTAAGAACGAAAAAATTTCAAACATCTTATTAAATATTGAAAAGAATTCTGATTACCGATTTTTATACGATAATAATTTAGCCGAACTAAATAAAACAGCTTCTCTTGATGTGCAGGATGCTGACATTACCCAAGTGCTTGATCTTTTATTAGAAAACACAAATCTCAGCTATAAAATTTTGCAAAACAATTTGATCGTAATAAAGGATAACAGTCTTGAACATTTACAAAGTGTTGTAACAGGAAAAGTTGTTGCTGATAGCGGAGGCACAGCATTAAGCGGCGTTTCTGTATCAATAAAAGGAACAACGAAAGGAACAACAACAGATGCAAATGGCAATTTCACTATTAATGCTACTGCAGCAACCGTCTTAGTATTTTCATACGTAGGATACCAGGAACAGGAAATTGTTGTTGGAGATAAAACAGAAATAAATGTACGGCTTGCAGCATCAAAAAGAGAATTAGACCAGGTAGTTGTTATCGGCTATGGAACGCAAAGAAAAAGAGATCTTACGGGTTCTATTGCAGTAGTAAAAGGAGATGACGTTGCAAGAATGCCATCCACCAATCCTATTGCTTCTTTGCAAGGCATGGTCGCAGGATTAACTGTTGTTAATTCAGGACAGGCGGGTGCGTCACCGACGGTAAGAATAAGAGGTGTTAATTCAACGAACAATTCAGACCCATTATATGTTGTAGATGGTTTACAGCAGACAAATATTGACTACATAAATCCAGCAGATATAGAAACTATTGAAATCTTAAAAGATCCATCTTCTGAAGCTATCTATGGTTTACAGGGTGGAAATGGTGTAATTATTATTACAACAAAACGCGCTAAAAGAGGGCAAACAACAATAAGCTTTCAATCAAATATCGGTGTACAAAAAGTAACGCACGAAATTGCCGTAACCAATGCTGCGCAATTTAAGCAATTATATACAGAAGAATTAGCTAACGATAGTGCCATGCCTTTCGACTTTTCCCGTTATGATTCTGCCGGTGGCAATACAAACTGGCAAGATCAGATTTTCCGTTCGGCAATAATTTCTAACAATAGTATCAGCATTTCTAACAGTACAGACAAAAGCACTACTTTCTTTAATCTTGGCTATTCAAATCAAGAAGGTGTAGTAAAATACGATGATTATCAAAAGTATATTTTACGCTTGAATGAAGAAATAAGAGTTACAAATGGTATAAGAATTGGTGGAGAAATTGGAGGTTATTATTATAAACAAAATCCGCCGGTAAGTGGTATTGAAGACGAAGCGCTTTGGGCTGCTCCTATCATTCCTGTTCAGGCCGGACCTAATCTTTATTATGCAACACCTAGCTTTCAGAGAGCAGAAGTTGGTAATCCGGTAGCTATTATTAACGAGGCCAATGGACATACATTAAATACAGGTTATCGGGTAACCGGAGATATTTTTGCTGAAATAAAATTCTTAAAATATTTTACCTTCAAATCTACTGTATATGCAGATCTTTCTTTTAATCCATCAACAACTTACAATCCCCTTCCTTACCAATACCTTCAATTAGGTGAGGTCGGAGCTGGTGGCCCGGTTCCAACACAAATCACATTTGACACCACTCTTCATACTGGGGTTAGTCAATCACAGTCAAATTACAAAACTTATCAACAAGATCATACTTTAACTTTCGATAAAAATTTTAAAGGAGGCAATCATATAGTTGCTTTGGCAGGCTTTAGTACTTTGTATCATTATAATAATACAATTAATGTTAGTGCAACTGACAGAGTTCTTAATATTCCCAATGATCCTATGTATTGGTATGTATCTATTATTCCTCCGGCAAATGGCCCTCAAACACTTGGCGGTAGCCAGGGGGAAGATGCTTCTGAATCTTTTATTGGCCGCATCAATTATTCATTGAAAAATAAGTATTTATTAAATGTCACTTATAGACGAGATGGAACTTCTAAATTTTCTCCAAATCATCAATGGGGGAATTTTGAAAGTGTTGGTGCGGGATGGGTATTAACGGATGAAGATTTTATGAAAAACATTAGCTGGATAGATTTCTTAAAGCTAAAAGCGTCTTGGGGCACCGTTGGAAATGGATTAAGCATTGGAAATTATCTATCTTATCCAAGTTTAGTTAATACAAATGCCGCTGTTTTTGGAAATAATGTATATGCTGCCATTCAACCGGCGTATATTCCGGATCCTAATCTGCATTGGGAAACAGTAGAAGGTCGTGACGCCGGCTTTGAAATGCGTGCCTTAAAAAATAGATTAAGTCTTGATGTAGATTTTTATGACCGTAAGACGCATGATATTCTTACATTTATTACTATACCAAATTCTCCTTTACCTTATTTTACTAATTTAGGCACTATAGATAATAAAGGAGTAGAAATTACTGCAGGATGGAGTGATCACATCACTAAAAATTTCAGCTATTCAATAAATGCAAATTTTAGTGTAAATAAGAATCTTGTAGAATCTATTGGCAACAGTTTCAACTTTGCTATTCCCGGATATGCTTCTAATGGACAGGCTGTGAACTTAACTTCTTCGGGTTATTCTATTGGTTATTTTTATGGATACGAACAAAAAGGTATCTATCAAACTACAGCTCAAACAAGTAAAGCTCCTTATATACAGGGAGGGTTTCTCCCAGGAGATATTTCCTATAAAGACCTTGATGGAAATGATACCATTAACTCAAATGATCGCACTTATTTAGGTACGCCTTTCCCTAAATATAATTATGGCATTTCTTTAGGATTTACGTATAAAAATCTTGACCTACAAATTGAAGGACAAGGGGTAGCAGGAAATGAAATTTATGTTGAAAGAAGAACTTATGGCTTCGCAGTACTAAATTATGAAACTAACCGTTTAGGCGCATGGGATGGGCCTGGTACAAGCAATACTGAGCCGATTCTTAACCCCAATAGATCAAATAATGCTCTATTTTCAAGTTATTGGTTAGAATCGGGAAATTATTTCAGGATTCGCACACTGCAATTAGGTTATACATTTAATATGAACAGTCTTAAAAAAGCAGGAATAAAAATGTTCCGTATTTATTTAAGTGGTCAAAACATAAAAACCTTTACCAAAGCAACCGGTTATAGTCCGGAGGTACCAATCGATAATCCTGTTAGCGGAGGGCATGACAATAATGTTTATCCTGTGCCTGCTATATATTCATTTGGTGTAAATCTAACATTTTAAAAAATAAAATTGTTTTATGAATAGCTTTAAAAAATATAAAACGCTCTTTAGTTGCATAAGTATTTTATCATTTGCTATTTGCTTTTTCCCTTCCTGTAATAAATTTCTTGATCGTCAACCATTAGGGCAATATACTCAGGATAACTATCCTTATCCACCTGGTAGTGGGCGCTACGACCAATATATATACGCAGCATATTCTGATCTTAGAGATTATAGAGTTTCAAGTTATGCATTTGTCGCTGCATTATTAAGAAGCGATGATGCAGATGTAGGTAGTGTAGATTTTGATGGAAGCACCTATGGAGTTCCTCAGGCAGATAATTTTACATTAACTCCTACCGCCCAATTTTGTAATGATTTGTGGGTTGGCTATACAGGACTTATTAATTATGCCAATATTGTTTTACAACAGGTAGGAGAAGATACTAGCAATACCCCCCAGGCAACGAAGACACTGGCAACCGCTGAAGCAAGATTTATCAGGGGATATGCATATTTTACTTTTGTTAGATTATTTGGTAATGTGCCTTTAATTGATACAGTATTAACAGTATCCGCATCAAATATTCCTCAATCTGATTCCGCAACTATTTATGCTTTTATTGAGCAAGATCTGCAATATGCGGCAGCTAATTTACCGGCGCAATGGCCTGCGACTTTTATAGGAAGAGCCACAAGCGGATCTGCAAATGGATTGCTTGCAAAAGTTTATTTGTATGAAAAAAATTGGTCTCAGGCAATGTCCACAGCAAATCTTGTGATTAATTCCGGAGCGTATGATTTAACTACACCCTACGATAAAATTTTTACCCAAGAAGGAGAAAACACTAAAGAATCTGTTTTTGAAATTCAATGTTATTCCAGTATTCAAGTTCCTATAAATTATGGATGTCAATATGCAAATGTTCAGGGTGTGCGTGGTGTTAGCACGCAAGACATGGGATGGGGTTTTAATGATCCATCCAAACAACTTGAGCAGGCTTATGAAGCAGGCGATCCAAGAGAAGAGGCAACTATCATTCGATGCCCCGGTACTGTAGGTCAATTTACAAGCACTGGTTGGGTATACGAAATTTTTGGTCCTGAACCAGATACGACTTACAATAAGAAAGTGTATTTAAATCCTGCAGTTCGTTCTGCTGTTGGGGGCCAGGGTTATTATTATGGCTGGGGTATTGATTTGAGAATTTTGAGATATTCTGATGTATTATTAATGTATGCGGAAGCGGCGAATGAATTAGGACAAACAGATTCTGCCTTATCAAAATTAGAAATGGTAAGAGCACGAGCACGCAATGGTAATAATGCAATTTTACCACCTATAACAACTACAGATCAAACGCAATTGCGGTTAGCTATACGGCACGAAAGAATGGTAGAACTTGCCATGGAATTTGATAGGTTTTTTGATCTTGTGCGCTGGGGTATTGCTGCAGATGTTTTACATGCTGCTGGAAAAACAAATTTCAAAGCAGGACGCGATGAGTATTTGCCGATACCGCAAGCACAAATAGATTTGTCGAAGGGAGTGCTTCATCAAAATCCAGGATTTTAAGCGAAATTAAATCAACAGAGTTAATTGCATTTGATACCTTGTAGTCGAAATTTTTTTATTCCGTACAAATACAACTTTTATGAAACTTCTACGTTATATTCTTTTTAACACACGTGGCTCGCCTCTTGTCTAAAGATTCGATTATTTAAAAAAATTTCTTCACACTTTTATTATTATAATTTTAAAAAAACAAAAAAATGAAAAAAATGAAAATCGGCACCAAAATGTTAATCGCCGGTGGATTGCTTTTGTCAATTACATCTTTGCAGTCTTGCAGTAAAACTTCAGATTTGAAGTCGGCTCAGACTACCGCTGCGCCTAATGAAATGCTTGATGGCGCTACTCCTGCAGCTATTGCTTACTTTCCATTCGACAGCTCATGGACAGAATCTATTGAAAATGTGGCAGGAAAACCATATAATCACGCGAAATTCAGCTCTCCGGGTCAGGCATGGGCAGGGAAAGCTGCGTTCTTAAGTAAAGACAGTGGTTATGTTGCTTATGACAAAATCGGAAAAACATCTAAATTGAACAAATTAACAACAGGGGTTGCAGCAGATTTCTGGGTTTATGCTACAGGAAATCCTAATGGTGCACAATGTTTATGGGCATTATGTCAAACAGGTGCTTTTTGGCCTGATATGCATGTATTATTAGATGGTTATAACCCTGCACAAGGTGATACAGGATTAGTTAAAGTTATGTTCAAGGATAATAATCCTAACTATGCGTATGATGAACAATGGATCGCAGTAGGCGGATTGGTTAATTTTTATAACAGGTGGTCTCATATTCAGTTCAGCTATACCGCTAAAACTTCTGTAGAAACTATTGTTGTGAATGACAAGCAGGTAGCAGCAGATACATTGTATACTAATGATCCACGGACTCAAGGTGGTCAACCACTTGGAGCATTAACTCCAAATCCTGCTCCGCATGGATTTGTGGTAGGTACTTTCCAAAATATATGGAATCCAGGACTTTTTGGAGCTCCACAGACTTGGATGCAACCTTTTGTTGGACGGATTGACGAATTGAAGATCTACGATAAGGCTCTGAAACTTTAATTAAATTAGATTATTATTTTGACCTTATAATAAAGAGGCGCCTCCGCAATTGGAGAACGCCTCTTTATTTTCTTATAAGTTACTGTATTTAAAATTATTAAAATGAAAAGAGTTTTTTTTATATTTATTGGTTTTATTTTTATCAATTCCTGTTCTAAAACCAATGATATCAATGCTTTTGAAAATGATATTGCAAATGCAAAAGCTAAGAACAAATTCGCTTTTGATTCTTTACAAATAGATAATCAAACAGGAGCACTAACGTATTATCATATTAGTTTAAATCCTTCGATTAAAATTTTCTTTTCTAAAAGTGTTGACACAAGCAGTGTTTCTTCAAATATTCAACTCGAACAAAATACTACTGTTATTCCTGTTCATTTTTCTTATGTTGATAAAAACAAAGAAATAATTGTAAGCCCAAATTCTGCATTGGCTTACATTACAAAATATACTTTAAATATTAATGCTAATCTTAGTTCAGGCACAAAATCCTTAAACGAAAGTTATGAGGCAACTGCCGTAACAACTATTGATTCCTCCAATAAATTTAAGATCATATCAGACAGCAGCCTGCTTACACTTATTGAAAAACAAACCTTCAATTATTTTTGGATAAATGGCAATCCTATTTCAGGCATGGCAAGAGAAAGACTTTCCGGCGATGCTACCTGCGCCACAGGCGGTACCGGCTTTGGTGTTATGACAATTCCTGTAGCCGTTAACCGTGGTTTTATAACAAGAAGTGCAGGAGCAAAACGGGTTTTAAAAATTGTAAATTTTCTTGATCAATATGCATCCAAATATCATGGTGCTTTTGCGCATTGGATAAATGGAAATTCTGGTGCCACTATTCCATTCAGCGCTCATGATGATGGTGCTGATCTTGTAGAAACTTCTTATTTGATGGAGGGTCTGCTTACTGCGCGCCAATATTTTAATGGTTCTGATAGTAATGAAATAAACCTTAGAGCAACTATAAATAAATTATATCAAAATGTAGAGTGGGATTGGTTTACAGACGGTGGATACAATACATTATACTGGCATTGGAGTCCGGATTATGGCTGGGATACTTATATGCAGATAAATGGTTGGGACGAAGCTATGATTACTTATGTATTAGCAGCTTCTTCTCCTACGCATCCGATTGATTTTGATGTTTACCGATATGGCTGGGCCAAAAATGGCGGAGAAATTAATGGCAATACGTATTATGGGTATACATTGCCTTTGGGCCCTGCTTATGGCGGACCTTTATTCTTTGAACATTACTCTTTTCTTGGACTAAATCCAAATGGTCTTTCTGATATTTATGGTAATTATCAAACTCAAACGACTAACCATAGTTTAATTAATTATTCTTATTGTGTTGCCAATCCAGGGCACTTTAATGGCTATAGCGATTCATGCTGGGGACTTACTGCAAGTGATGAGCAAAACGGCTATAATGCTCATTCCCCAACAAATGATGATGGTGTTATTTCACCAACTGCAGCAATATCTTCCCTGCCTTATACACCTGCACAATCAATGGCTGCTATAAAATTTTTCTATTATAAATTAGGAGATAAGATTTGGAACTATAATGGCTTTTGCGACGCTTTTAATCTTACCAATCCCTGGTTTGATACAGATTATCTTGCTATAGACCAGGGTCCTGAAATTGTGATGATTGAAAATTACCGCTCAGGATTATTGTGGAGTTTATTTACAAGCTGTCCTGAAGTAAAGAAGGGCTTAAAAAAATTAGAATTTACTGCACCTTATCTTTAAAATTAATTTTCAAAAGTTATTTTGCAATGAAAAATTTATTGATATTTTTTTGTTCAATTTTACTTTTCACTGCTTGTAAAAAAGATAATTTCATTTCAACAGATAGGGCGCAAAATGTTACGCTAACACGTTTGGGAAATACGCCTGATAAATTTCCGAGAATACCTGACAGTGTTTTACTCGATCTTGTTCAAAGCCAAACCTTCAGATACTTTTGGGAGTTTGGGCATCCTGTTAGCGGGCTCGCGCGTGAAAGAAGTAACCATGCTTTCAATACTTCTTATGATGTGGTAACTACTGGTGGAAGCGGCTTTGGAGTAATGTCAATTATTGTTGGTGTTAATCGTCATTTTATCAGCAGGCAACAAGGTGTAGAACGCTTAAATAAAATTGTTTCTTTTCTCACAGATAGCGCGCACCGTTATCATGGCGCTTTTCCGCACTGGATGAATGGCTCAACAGGAGCAACTATTCCTTTTTCAAAATATGATGATGGAGCCGATCTCGTTGAAACATCTTATATGATGCAGGGCTTGCTTTGTGCCCGTCAATACTTTAATGAAAATAATGCAGCAGAAAATAAACTGAGAAAAAATATAAATAATTTGTGGAATGGCGTGCAATGGAGCTGGTTTAGAAAAGGACATGATAGCCTCAAAACATTGATATGGCATTGGAGCCCTGATTATGGCTGGACAATCGATCTTCACATAACAGGATGGGATGAAGCGCTCATTACTTATGTTATGGCAGCATCATCCAATACTTATACTATTCCGCCTGTTGTGTATCATCATGGATGGGCAGAAAATGGCGGTATCGAAAATGGCCATTCCTATTATGGAATTACACTTCCTCTCGGACCACCAAAAGGTGGTCCTTTATTTTTCACCCATTATTCTTTTCTAGGCATTGATCCGCATGGATTGAATGATGAATATGCAAATTACTGGCAGCAGGATACTGCGCATGCACGCATAAACTATTTATATTGCGCAGCAGATCCCAAAGGTTTTGTCGGATACAGCGATTCATGCTGGGGACTTACAGCCAGCGATGAACAAAACGGCTATGATGCACACTCGCCCACTAATGATGATGGCACTATTTCACCAACTGCTGCTGTTTCATCTTTGCCATATACACCGCAAGAATCTATGCGTGCAATAAGATTTTTTTATTATAAACTGGGTAATAAATTGTGGGGTAATTATGGCTTTCATGATGCATTTGATCTTACTACCAACTGGTATGCAAATTCATATCTGGCAATTGATGAAGGACCCGAAGTTGTAATGATAGAAAACTATCGAACTGGCTTGATGTGGCATCTATTTATGAGCTGTCCTGAAGTGCAGCGCGGATTAAAGAAACTTCGATTCACAACACCATATTGCAAATAAACGCAGTAAAAATTCCGTCCATAAATTTCATGATTGAAAAACATTTTACGCAGTTATATTTGATATTCAAATTTGAAAAATACTCCGTAGAAAATTTTTTATCATGAAGAAAATCCTTCTTATTTTATCTTTATTTTTTTGCTTCATTATAAAAGATATTGCGCAGCAAAACAAACCGCTTTCTGATGCATCTATTCTCGATTCTATCGAAAAACAAACATTTCAATATTTCTGGAGCGGCGCCGAACCTAATAGTGGAATGGCTCCGGAACGCATTCATTTTGATAATTTAAATTATCATGATCAAAATGTTATAGCAACTGGCGGCAGCGGTTTTGGCTGCATGGCAATTTTAGCAGGAATAAACAGAGGCTTTATTTCACGCAAAGAAGGCTTGCAGCGGTTTGAAAAGATAGTTTCTTTTTTAGAAAAAGCAGACCGTTTTCATGGTGCCTATCCGCATTGGCTTAATGATGAAACTGCGCATGTAAAACCTTTCAGCGCCGGAGATGACGGGGGCGATTTGGTAGAAACATCTTATTTAATGCAAGGCTTGTTATGCGTGCAGCAGTATTTTAAAAATGGAAATGAAGAAGAAAAAAAATTAGCACAGCGCATAAATGTTTTATGGCGCGGTGTTGATTTCGACTGGTATCGAAATAATGAAAATGTTTTATTCTGGCACTGGAGTCCTACGCATGGATGGACGATGAATTTTCCAGTGCGTGGTTATAACGAATGTTTAATTCTTTACATCATGGCGGCATCCTCACCAACGCATGGCATTGACAAAGCAGTGTATGATGATGGATGGGCAGGCGATGGCGCAATAGATCAAATAAGCTTTTACAAAACAGATACACTGCATTTATATATGCAAGGCGAGCCTCCGCATGGTGGTCCATTATTTTGGGCGCATTATTCATATCTCGGTTTAGATCCTCATGGTTTAAAAGATAAGTATGCAGATTATTGGAAAGAAAACAGTACACAATCAATCATTAACTATAAATGGTGCGTTGATGATCCTAAACATTTTGCAGGATATGGACCCGATAATTGGGGTTTAACCGCCAGCTATTCTGTAAGAGGTTATGCAGCGCATGCGCCGGATCAAAGAAATGATTTAGGGGTAATATCGCCAACAGCAGCCATATCATCTTTGCCATACACACCACAGCAGTCAATGGCAGCAATAAGAAATTGGTATGAAAATATGCGGGATAAAATTTGGGGTGAATATGGTTTTTTTGATGCATTCAGCGAAACGGCAAACTGGTATCCGCAACGGTATCTTGCGATAGACCAAGGCCCTGAAGTAGCTATGATAGAGAATTACAGAAGCGGCTTGCTCTGGAAACTTTTTATGAGTGATGAAGATGTACAAAATGGGTTAAAGAAACTTGGTTTCAAAAGTCCGTTTTTAAAATAATTACTAAAGCCTGCCTGAGAGATCAACTACAATTAATTATTTTCCATTTATATGAAACGAGAATTTTTTTTGATAATTATTCTTTCTCTTTTTATAAAAGATTTTGCTCAGCAAAAAACTTATTGCAATCCAGTGAATATAGATTACGGGTACACCCCAATTCCTGATTTTACCAAAGATGGGAGACACAGATCAACTGCTGATCCCGCAATTGTTTTATATAAAAATGAATACTATCTTTTTTCCACTAATCAATGGGGATATTGGTGGAGCGATGACATGCTGCACTGGAATTTCATCTCAAAAAAATTTCTTCGTCCGTGGAATGCAGGCTACGACGAGCTTTGCGCGCCTGCCGTAGGAATAATTGGTGATACAATGTTAGTCTTTGGTTCTACTTACACTACAAATTTTTCGATCTGGATGAGTACAAATCCAAAGGCAAATGATTGGAAACCATTAGTTGATTCTTTTAGTATTGGCGGATGGGATCCTGATTTTTTTACAGATGATGACGGAAGATTTTATATGTATAATGGCAGCAGCAACCGCTACCCGATTTATGGAATTGAGTTGAACAGAAAAACAATGCAGCCTTACGGTACGCGGCAGGAAATGTATTTGCTTGAGCCTGAAAGGTACGGCTGGCAAAGGTTTGGTGAATACATGGATAATACTTTTCTCGATCCTTTTATTGAAGGCTCGTGGATGACAAAGCATGATGGAAAATATTATTTACAATATGGTGCACCCGGTACAGAAATGAGTGGATATGCTGATGGTGTTGTTGTTGGTGATAATCCATTGGGACCTTTTACGCCACAATCAGATCCTGTTTCTTTTAAACCCGGAGGGTTCGCAAGAGGTGCGGGGCATGGCTCTACTTTTCAGGATGTGTATGGAAATTATTGGCATGTAAGTACAATTGGAATTTGTGTAAAAAATAATTTTGAAAGAAGAATAGGCATTTGGCCTGCAGGTTTTGATAAAGATGGTGTAATGTACTGCAGCACTGCGTTTGGCGATTACCCGACTTATCTTCCTAATCAAAAAACAGATCATTTGAAAAGTACATTCACAGGTTGGATGTTGCTGAATTATAATAAACCTGTTACAGTTTCTTCAACACTTGGAAATTATAATGCAAATAATGCTGTTGATGAAAATATAAAAAGCTATTGGAGCGCGGCAACATCAAATGCAGGCGAGTGGATCGCAAGCGATCTTGGAAAAATTTCAACTGTGAATGCAATTCAAATAAATTATGCAGACCAGGATGTTGATAGTAATCGTCTTGGGAAATTCAACGGACAATTTCATCAATATAAAATTTACCAATCAAATGATGGAATTAACTGGAAAATTTTAGTTGATAAAAGCAATAATAAAACAGATGTACCGCATGATTATATCGAACTGGAAAAGCCTGTGCAAACAAGATTTATAAAACTTGAAAACATTCACATGCCAACAGGAAAATTTGCCATCAGCGGCTTACGCGTTTTTGGAAATGCAAATGGTAACAAGCCTGATAGCGTGAAAAATTTTATTGTGCTTCGCACAGAAAAAGATAAACGCAGTGCATGGATAAGATGGACTTATGCTAATGATGCCTATGCGTATAATATTTATTATGGCACTGCGCCGGATAAATTATATAATTGCATTATGGTGTACAGTGCAAATGATTATTGGTTTAAAGGAATGGATAAAGAAAAGACATATTATTTTACTATTGAAGCAATAAATGAAAGCGGCGTTTCATCAAAAACAAAAGTTTTAAAAGTTGATTGAATGAAAATATTTTTAGTCATAATTTTTGTTTGTCTTCTTGCGCTTCTTGCAAAAGCGCAGCCTTTTATTAACGAGATAAAAGCTTTTAAAACAGAAGACAGCCTTCACTTTCCGCCCAAAGGCGCTATTCTCTTTGTTGGCAGTTCTTCGCTAAGAAAGTGGACAGATATACAAACTTATTTTCCTTCACATAAAATTATCAATCGTGGATTTGGTGGCTCAACATTGTCTGATGTCATTAGGTATGCAGAAGATATAATTTTTCCTTATCAGCCAAAACAAATAATTATTTATTGTGGTGATAATGATTTTGCATCAAGTGATACTGTTACTGCAGAAGTGGTTTTTTCGAGGGTAAAACAATTATTTAATTTGATAAGAAGCAAAATGCACAATGAAAATATTGCTTATATTTCTATCAAGCCAAGTCCAAGCCGTGCTTCATTAATGCCGAAAATGTCTCAGGCAAATGCTATGATAAAATCGTTTTTATCGACACAAAAAAATACTTCTTTTATTGATGTATATCATTTGATGCTTGCTGAAAATGGAAAGCCAAAGCCGGAGATTTTTTTATCAGATAGTTTGCATATGAATGAGCATGGCTACGCTATTTGGCAAAAAGCAATTGAACCATATTTAGTAAAATAAAATACTTTGCAGTTCTTATCTTCCAACAAAATTTTTATAAATGCAGGAATATGTAGCATCACGTTTATCTGAAGGCAACAAAATATTCCCTTCACACATAATGCTTGATGAACGCGGAATAACTTTTAAAGTGCCGGGATTTTTTAGCGGGAAAGAAACAACAATTCTTTTTAGCAGCATTACTTCAGTGGAAATTGAAACGCCGATGATTGGTTTTTCGACAATAAATATTGATACAAAAGGAGAAGGTAAAATTGTTGCAAATGGCTTTACCAAAAAAGAAGTAACAGAGATGAAAGAATTTATTTTAAGTAAAATGTAATTTGAAAATAACGATTAAACTTTAACCATAATGAAAAGAATTTTTTTTATTACATCCTTTGTAATCCTTGCTGCACAAGGCTTTGGTCAAGATACAAAGATGAATGCCTTCGTCAATAATTTGATGAGCAAAATGACGATCGATGAAAAGATCGGGCAGTTAAATTTAGTAACACCTGGCGGCACAGTTACCGGTGCAGTTGTAAGCAGTGATGTTGATAATAAAATTCGCAATGGAAATGTGGGAGGTTTATTTGGCATTACCGGAGCGGATAAAGTTCGTCGCGCGCAAGACATTGCAGTTAATAATTCTAGATTACATATTCCTTTATTTTTTGGATTGGATGTGATACATGGACACAGAACTATCTTTCCGATTCCGCTTGCGTTGTCATGTTCCTGGGATACTACGATGATTGAAAAAACTGCGATGATCGCTGCTGATGAAGCAAGTGCTGACGGGCTTGATTGGGTTTATTCACCAATGGTTGATATTTCCCGTGATCCGCGCTGGGGAAGGATTTCAGAGGGAGCAGGTGAAGATCCTTTTCTCGGTTCATGTGTTGCCGCTGCAATGGTAAAAGGATACCAGCAAAATAATTTAGCAGACACCAACACCGTGATGGCTTGTGTAAAACATTTTGCTTTGTATGGCGCTGCCGAAGCAGGTCGCGAATACAACACAACAGACATGAGCCTGATAAAAATGTATGAATATTATTTGCCACCTTATAAAGCTGCTGTTGATGCAGGTGTTGGAAGTGTGATGAGTTCTTTTAATGAAGTTGATGGTATACCTGCAACGGCGAATAAATTTTTAATGACTGATGTATTGCGTAAACAATGGGGCTTCAAAGGATTTGTAGTTACGGATTATACTGCGACAAATGAGTTGATCAATCATGGGCTTGGTGATCTGCAAACCGTGTCAGCATTGGCTTTGAAGGCAGGCATTGATATGGATATGGTTGGTGAAGGATTTCTTACAACATTGAAAAAATCTTTAACTGAAGGAAAAATATCTGAACAGCAAATTGATGATGCATGCAGAAGAATCTTAGAAGCAAAATATAAATTGGGTTTGTTTGATGATCCTTACAGAAGAATGAATGCAGCGAGACAAGCAAGAGAATTAATGTCTGATGAGCACCAGGCATTCGCTAAAGAAATGGCAGAACATTCTTTTGTGTTATTAAAAAATCAGAATCAAATTCTTCCATTAAAAAAATCAGGGACAATTGCTTTGATCGGTCCGCTTGCAGACAATAAAAGAAATATGCTGGGTACATGGAGTGTTAGCGGTGATCCTGAAAAAAGTGTAACCATTTTGCAAGGCATAAAAAATACTGTCGGTAACAACGTAGATATTCTTTTTGCAAAGGGCGCAAACATCAGTGATGACAAGGCTTTCGCAAGAAATGTAAATGCTTTTGGAAATGAAATTGACACAACCGAAACACGCTCTGCTGATGACATGTTGAATGAAGCTGTTGCAACAGCAAACAAGGCTGATGTAGTCGTTGCAGTGCTTGGCGAAGCCGCAGATATGAGTGGCGAATGCAGCAGCATGAGCGATATAAGTTTGCAACCAAGTCAACAAAGATTATTACAGGCATTGGTTGCAACAGGCAAACCTGTTGTGCTTGTTTTAATGAATGGAAGACCAATGACAATATCTTGGGAAAATGATCACGTAATGGCCATTCTCGATTCATGGTTTGGGGGCACGCAGGAAGGAAATGCTGTTGCGGATGTGTTGTTTGGAAATTATAATCCTTCGGGAAAATTAACAACGAGCTTTCCAAGAAATGTAGGACAAATTCCAATTTATTATAATCATAAAAACACGGGAAGACCTTTGGCCAATCCAAATGTTTTTGAAAAATTCAAATCAGATTATCTTGATGTTCCTAATACGCCACTTTATCCATTTGGTTTTGGATTAAGCTATACAACATTTTCTTATGGTGACATTAAATTAAATAAAACAAATTTGAATAGAGATGAAATGCTTACTGCCACTGTATCTGTAAGCAATACAGGAAAATTTGCAGGAGAAGAAACTGTGCAACTTTATATCACCGATCCTGTTGCAAGTGTTGGAAGAAGTGTTGAAGATCTGAAAGGATTTCAAAAAATATTTTTAGAGCCGGGGCAAAGCAAAGATGTAACATTCAATATAACAACAGATGCATTAAAATTTTGGAATAATGATTTGAAGTATGATTGGGAATCCGGAGAATTTATAATTCGCATTGGAACAAACTCTGCTGAAACAAAATCTGCAATAGTTAACTGGCAGAAATAAATAAGCTATTAAAAAGGATAACCAATCGCTAAATTAAAAACAAGATTATCTCTTCTCCATTCACTGCTGCCAAAATCAATTTGATTGATCACCCATCGTGAGCCTTCAGGCAACCAGGGCTTGCGAATAGGAAATGCAAGATCGAGGCGAAGTACAAGAATACTTAGATCAAACCGCAAGCCTGCACCGACTCCAACTGCTGTTTGACTTAAGAATTTATTGTTGAATTGAGAACCCGGCCGCGTTGAATCATAACGCAATGTCCACACGTTTCCGGCATCTGCGAAAATAGCTCCGTTAACAACTGAAAATAATTTTGCACGCAATTCAGTATTCAATTCAAGCTTTACATCTCCAGGCTCTTCAGGTAAAAAAGCAGAATCCGGATTGCCGGCATAATAACTTCCAGGTCCAAGTGAGCGTGACCTGAAAGCCCTGATATCATTGGTGCCTCCGGCAAAAAATTCTTTTATAAAAGGCACCGCACTGCTGTTGCCAAATGCATAAGCAACACCTGCATCAAAGCGCGAAGCCAGTGTTGTATTTTTTGCAAGCTTTAGATAATGTCTAAAATCAACTTCACCTTTCACATATTGCGAAAGTGGTATATCAAAAATGGTGATTACTTTTCCTTTATTAATATTTCCACCGCCAATTGCGCTTATTAAATTTCCAGACAGATCGAGGTTGCCATTAAAATAAAAATTATTTCTTTTGCCGTTTGGTTTTAATTGTGTGTTTAAATTATAATTATAATTTGAACCCATAATCAATTGAGGCTCGATACTTCTTGCAAGTGTAATATTTGTATCAAGCTCTTGCTGAAATTGATCTGAGATATGACTTGGCTTAACATAATTTATAGAAATTAAATTAAGATCACTTTGGGTTCTGAAACTTTTTTTCCATGAATAACCATAATTAGCGGTGAAGGAATTTAGCGTATATAAAGTATCGCTTTGAAACAATTGATACCCGATCTGAAAATTCGTTTTTGGCACGAAACCACTGCTGGTGTTGAGTTTGAAAGGAGCGATAATTCGAGGCACACTCAAGCTTAAATTAAAACCAAACTGCTTTGTTGTATTATTTTGTGCCGAAGAAAATTGTTGTTCCAGCCCAACATTCGCAGATGCTTTAAAGAGTTCTGCACCTTTCAATAAATTTTTATCTAAAAAATTCAATGATAATTGACCACCTGTAGAGTTATCAGATTTCGTAAGTGCAGTAACATCTACTCTTATGGATTTTTTCTTTGCAGGGGTTAAGTAATAATATGTGTTTAAATAATTTCCCGTATCAATATCTGCTTTAAAATAACGGGCTTTTACAAACTTAAAAACACCAAGTGTAACCAACCTGTTCAATGCGAGATTGTGTTTATCTAAACTATAAATATCTCCAGGTTTGAAAACTAATGTGCGGCTAAAAATCTTTGGTTTAAACTTATGTGCAGAATCAATTACCTTATAACCATCAATATTTTCAACTATATTTTCATTCGTTGCTTTTGCAACAGAAGTGTCAGTGTTTATATTATAATCCGCGAACACAACGATTTGTCCAATGCGAAATGCTTTCTGAGCATCATCAGGCGTTTCTGGCTTTATTACAATTTTCATATCTACCTGGTGCGCACCAACTGTTGAATCAACATTTACCAACAGGTCATCCCCGCTAAAATAAAAAAAGCCGTTTTCTTTCAAATGCATATCAAGCCTCTCACGTTCTTTTTTTATCACATCAAGATCGTAAGGATCATGAGGTTTTAAGAAAGTATGTTTTGTAAATTTTCTTATCATCCTGCTTAAAGTATCATCACCCTCAGGAAAAACAACATTGCGTATTTTATATTGCGGACCAATGAAAGCAGTATAATGCGCAGTTAATTTTCTTTCTTTGGAAGTTGTATCAAGCGTAACAGTATCATGAAAATATCCTTTATTTTCAAGACGATTTTGTAACACTGCACTGTTATTATTCAGCACATTCATTGATGCAATAACCGGAGGCTCACCAACTTTATACTTCAACCAATATTTAAAACCTTTATTTTTCTTGGGTTGTTTTACATGATTATAAACAAAGAGTTTAAAACGAATACCAAGGATTTTTGAGTTTGGTTTAGGACGAATCAAACTGCTCATTTGACCTTTAAGATCTTTAGTCTGACTTTTTGAAATCTTTACACTTGAATTAATTTTTACCGTAGAGCCAACATATAATTCCTGACCCGGAGCAAGATATTTTGTATTGCTGCAAGCACTGAAAACAAACACCGATGCGATAAATAATATAGGAAATATCAGCCTCATTGGTTAGTAGTGTTTGAAGATGTTGGAGTTTTGGGAGGCGTTTTTTTATAACGCTTTTTGTTCTCGAAAAGTTCTTTGAACTTATCATAATCGAGGGTGAGTATAAAACTTACACCGGTTTCAATTACCTGACCTTCCACTATTTCTGTGTAATCATTTTGACGATAAGCACGCAGTCTGTATTTTCCATCTTCACTAAGTTTATAATCCACTGAAAAATTTCCTGTTACGGAAGAGCTTTGTGCATAAGTGTTTGCAGCGCCTTCAAGACCAATATCGCTTCCCACATTTACTACAAGTCTGTCGTTCAATAATTTTTTTGAAACACCAACATTTACATCCGTTCTGTTTTCTTCAACACCTGTTGAATAATCCTGTTCAGAATTAATATCAAAATTTATATCAACACCTTTCACTAAACCTGCAGCAAGTGCATTCAATTGATCACTCAATAAACGACCTGCGCTTTGCACAGCAAGTTGTGAAGCAGTAGTGCCACCGGCGCCACTTTGAAAAGGATCTTCCTGCACAAAACGATTTAATAAAAGCAATGCAAAAACCTGTTTGTTCAATTCAGAAGGATCAGTTCTTATCTGCTGCAACTTAAGATCAACTTCGGGCCATTGCGTTAAATAATCCTGTGGTAAAGTAATATCGAAAGTGATAACAGGTTTTAATAATTCTCCTTCTAATTTTAAATTTACGCTGAATGGTAATTCCTGTTTATATCTTATTTGATCTTCTGTAGAAAGTTGCTGTTCTACCAAATCTATTGGCGCCGTTTTTACATTGTAAATGGCAGTGATATCAATCTGCGCAGAGGTTGGATCGCCAGTCCAATTAATAGTACTGCCTGATTGAATAATGAAATTTCTTTTTAAGAAACTTAAAGAAACCTGGTAAGCGCCATGCGTTAATTGATACGCACCAGTCAGACTGATTTTGCCGCTTCTGTCAATAGTTGCCGCGAGATTTGCTATGCCCTGTACATTTAATGCATCACCTGAACTTTGATCCATGATAAGGCTGAGCTTTGCAGAGCTGTCGGTTTGAATCGTTGATGTAAGCTCAAGACCTTTCAGTTGTGTCCTGTTAAGTGAATCGTAAATAGTTCTTTTTAGTATGACGGTATCAGGATGTTCAGGATCAACAAATTTCACAATACCTTCTCGGCCTTGTACTTCAGGGTCTTCATTTGGCATTACCATTGTAAAATTTGTTGAGGCATTTATTCTTAAAGATGCATCCGCGACAGGAGCATCCATACTTCCATGCAGATTTACATGCGTATTAATATTGAGCTTGCCATAAAATAACCGGTCAGTTGATTCAGGTGCATTTACTACCGTAAAATTTCTTGCATCGAGCGAGGTATTGAAAGTATAATTTTTAAAATCAGTGGTAAGAATATCGCCCGTGATAACCGCTTTATTGCTTGCAGAATCGAGCATGGTGAAATTATTAAAATGAATTCCACGGCTATCAACATTAATTGCTTCGTTTGATAATGTTAATCGTTCACCTGTTACTGCAGGAATAATATGCGCATCCTGAAAATTAATATTTCCATTAACCGAAGGTTGATTAATTGTGCCTGCAACTGTGATATTTGCTTTCAGTATTCCATCCATATCTTCAATCTCGCCTGACGCGAAAGGCTTGATAGACGCGAGATTCAGGCTATTAACATCAAGCTTTAAATTCATTTTTCCTTCACCTGTATAATACATTCCGGTTACATGCACATCATTTTTATTTCCTGTTAAAGCAATATCTGCAGCAAATGCATTAGCAGTTTCATTGTTCACTTTTATTGCGAGATTGCCAACAGTATCTCTTTTATAAGTAAGATTATTTATTTGTAAATCAGAAGTAAAAGTTGGATTTGTAGTGGCATTTTTTACAACAGCATTTCCATTGATAACGCCATCCATCAAAAGAGAATCCTGGTTGGCGATGTGTGTAAGTGTAGCAATTTTAAAATCCTTGAATTGTACTTCTATCGGTGCATTTACAGTTTGCGGCGTGCTGTTAACGGATAATGATTGTCCGCCATTGTTGATGTTGAAATTATTTATAAGAATACCGGTAGAATCATATTGAATAAAATTGTTTCCTGCAACTGTCCATTTATCGTAATATAAAACAAGAGAATCTTGCGCGAGACTAAATTTTAATCCATTAGAAATTTGTGCAAGATCACCGGCAATATTGTATTGGGTTTTATTTTTTGAATCTTTTAAGTCGAGATCAATATTTGCTTTATTATCAACAATAGATGTTGCGAGTGTTGTTTTAAATAATTCAATGCCCGATGCTTTTGCATGATTGAAACCCGCGTCAACATTGAGCTTGTTATTATCATTGTTCGCAATTATATTTATACTGTCAAGCTGATTTGTGCCGAAACTAATTTTCTTTCCTTTTAATGAAGCATTGAATAAACTTTGGGTGCTGTTGTAAGAAGCATTCATAACAAGAGAATCACTTCCTTTTATCGTCGGCACCAATTGTAATATCAAAGGAGTTGGAATAAACACTGCATTCATATTCCAATTCTGCGGGGCAACTGTTGCGTGATTTTCTTTTGAAACAGTGTAATATTTATTAATGGTTTGTTGCAATGCAGTTCCCATTTCTGTGAGCTTGTATTCTCCTGATAGATTTGCTTTTAAAAATTCTGAGTACAGATGTATCATCCTCCCGGTATCATTTTTTGTTGCAACAATAGCGATCGAATCTGTTGACAAATGTTGCCTGCCGTTATCAATTGCAATGCTGTCAAGTATTATGTTTCCAAGTAAATTATCAGGATCTGTTTGTGCAAGATTTGCTAATAATTGACCATGAAAATTCAATGTATCTTTTATCAAATTCAATGCATGCATATTGATAGTGTCAACCACTAATTGCATCTTTAAATTTGTTGGAAATTTTTGTTGCATGTTTGCCGAAGCTGCCAAATTGAAAGCAATATTTGCATCATTTATTTTAGCTTTAATATTCCCATCACCATGATTTATATTTCCATTCAAGACAAAATCTTTATAAGTATATCCTTTTAATTCGGCAGATTGTATAGTTGCATTAAACTTTGAGATTGCGGTTTTTATATCAAACCCACTTCCTTTTGCATTGGCTGAAAGTGTTATCCTGCCTACATTCTGCTCTTGTTTGGTTAAATATCCAACATTAAGATTTTGAAGTTTGATATTTGCATTATATGCATTTCTTCCCTGCATCGTTGCATTAACAAATGCATTTCCGCTTGTGGAATTGAGTTGAAGTTGCGTTGCAAATTGATTCATTGTTCCTTTAAAATATCCTTTGGCATTTAGCAATTGCGGAATGCGAACATTTGATGGAATTGACTTTGCAGGAACAAGCTGATGTATATCTTTTGATGAAGTTTGAAACTGTGCAATATTCAAATTGTAATAAGCATTTTTACCATCCGGCAAACCGGAAATATTTCCTGATAAATTTATTGCAGTATGGCTTAAACCATTGAGTTGAAAAATAGGAATGGATAGATTTTTTACGAAACCTTTAAGCTGCATATTTAATTGTAAAGAAGCATTTTCATTGCCTCTTAAATTGGCTGCAAGCTGCGGAGCGAAGGTTAAAATATCTTTGGCATTTAAAACACAATGATTTAGATCTGCATCAACAAATAAATTTCCCGGTTGCTTTGAAAGGCTTGCTATTGAAGCATATTTTAATACAAGCTTATTTTTCAAAACTGTTTTATCAGTTTGCAGCAAAAGATTTTGCAAAGAGGCGCTTGTGTCATTATATAAAAAATCTGTTTGGAATTTTTGAAGATGAAAACCAGATTGTTCGGCAAAAGCAATTTGTGAAATCTTTCCCTGGTATGCTGTTGGTGTTAACAACATATTGCTTGCATCAAACATTAAATTTTGTATGTGCAAATGAGAATAATCCATGCCTGCTTTTTGATGCGGCTTTGTATTATCATCATAATAAAAATTATCATTTGCAAAGACAATCCGGTTCAAGTTTACACGCCATGTGCCGGTTGCAGTATCAGTTTGCATTGGCACTTTTGGTTTTGCCTGTTGCGTTACAGGATTGATCGCAATAATAGTTGATGAATTATTGAACTGAAAATCTTTAAGATCAATATTTAAATTTTGAAGGTTGATGTTTTGCGGATGAGTGATAAAATTGCCAATATTTATTGCAGCATTTATTCCTGAAACCTCATTGTTATAACCAAACTTTATTTGGGTAAAACTTACTTCATCAAGTTGAAGCTTTGTATTGTTTGATGAAGAAGTTGCCTGAACTTTTTGAATGGTATCAACAGGATTTAAAACAAATGGTTTGTACTGCCTGATACTTGCGTTGATGTTTTGTACATCAATATTTTTTATGTGATAAGCAGAATTTTTTAGATCAAAATTTTTAATGTTGGTTTCAAAATTTCCTAAATAAAAATGCACATCATTTCCTGTATAATCATCATGAAAAGTTGTTCGAATATTTTTGAAAACAATTTCTCCCAAATTAAATTTCATGCCTCCTGAAGTGTCGGTAGTTTTCGTGGTGTCAGGCGATGCAAAGGCATTTACAATGTATTGATAATTGAATGAAGTATCCGGATGAATGCGATATACGTTTGCATTTACACCGGCAAGCTCAGCATAACTTACATCCACTTCATGATGTAATAAACCGAACATTGCGATGTTCACACGCAACTCTTGCGTGTACAAAAGTGTATCGTGTTTCTGATCTTCAAGAAATACATTTTTTAAAACAATTTCTTTTGGAAAAGAAACCGACAGATCACCAATTTCAACCTTTGTTTTTATTTTATTTTGAAGGTAAGCAACGGCTTTATCTTTCGCAAAATTTTGTACTGCCGGTATTTGAATTAAAATCAAAACCAGAATAATGATAAAAAAAATACAAGCGACAATCCATGCAAGTATTTTTAGAATTCTGCGTAGTGTCTTGTTCAATGTTTTTCGTAAATTGAATTTCAAAGAAAAAAGCAGAATTTATGCCAACAAAATGGTCAGCTCATTTTGCCAACTTGTTTTCCTTTTTCTGTTTTTTGATTTTGTTTTGCTGTTACAGCTCCTACAAAAGCACCAAAGGAGCCCACCAAAAAATTAACTAATATAGCATTGATAAATAAAGCAAATCTTAAACCATTTGTATCATTTCTTACATTTATCAAAGGTGCGTCTTTAGTAGCTTCTTGCGGATGAGCGAGAATTAAAATAAGTAATACAATACAAATTATTACAATGCTTGCTATGCAAATTTTTATGCCATTCACTACCAATGTTGTTAGGCTTGCAGTATTATCGGCATTACGGTTTGATAAAATAGCTGAAATAAGCATTAAAACAAAGAACAAACCATTGCCTAAATAGAGCAACCACAAATTTGTATACAATGATTTATTTAATAAATACATTACCGGAGCACAGTAAGCAATAGTGCATAATATAATGTATAAGAAAAAATAAGAAGTAGTTTTTTTGGTTGTCATCGACTTTTTAAGAATTATTATTTACCATTTCTAAACGCGAGGTCATTGTTATCTTCATCTGTTTTGTTATCTGCCTGCACATTTTCAGTAGCATCAAATGCAGAAGCTGAACCATCAGATATTTCCTGATTTTGTGGATTTTTATTCCCCTTTTTATTTATTGTTTTTTTCTGTGAAGAAGGAAAGTTTATTTTATCTTGATTTGATTGCATGTTAGGGAAATAAGTTATGATTTTGATTTTATAATTCGAACTCAAGCTGCTCTTCGTGATTTTCAATTTTTATTTTACGAATAAAATTATCATAACCTTCTTCATCTTCGTGATTGCTGTAAACGCCGTATGCATCAATGCTATAGCCAAATAATCCATCAGAGGCTTCAATAATATAAAGTATAGAAGAATCAGATGGATTTGAATCGCCTTCGAAGCGAAATGTTTTTATGATCTTTAAATCTTCAGGCTGGTATATTTTTCCTTTGCCTGCAGTGAAGCCATTATTCTCCCATCTGAATTCATTATCCTTTTTTTTTAATCTTAACTTTTCAAGCACTTGCGACAGTGTTGTCATTTCATCAAACTTTTCCATAGCGGTATAATTTAGTTTGGTTATTTTTTAGAGGAATTTTTATCGCTTTTGCTGTTATTCTTTTTATTTCCTTTTGCTGCAATTTTTGTTTGCAAATCATTATTATAAGGATGAGAAATATCATGATTACCGTCAGGATTTCCTAATCCAACTGAAGGTCCGCCTTTAGCGCCTTTGTCTATTTCTTTATCATTGTTATCAGACAGGTTGTTCCTTTTTATTTGTGCCATAAATAATAATTTTTAAGGTTAAATACTATATATTGATTATCATGCCAGTTTCTGTTTTGTATTTTCTCTTTGTATAATTCTTTTGGCTCTTCTTTTCCAAATTTCTCCTTTATGCTGATATGGAATTTCATCTCCCAATAATTTACCCCAGGGTTTTAATTCAGGCATCCTGTCAAAAATTATTTTTAAAACTCCTGTAAATGGGATGGCTAAAAACATACCTGCTAACCCCCACAACGCGCCACCAAGCAACACGATAACAATTGATATCAATGCATTAATCCGCACGCGCGAAGAAACAACCCAAGGTATAAGAAAATGATTGTCTATAAACTGAATGATAATATAAGCAATAACGACGGCTATTTGTGTATTAAAGCCATCTTTAGTAATGGTAGCAACAAGCACAGGCAAAAGCACTGCAATAATACCACCGATGTAAGGCAATACATTAAGTATAGCGCCGATAACACCTAACAATATTGAATACTTTACTCCAAACATAAACAATGCAATACTATTAAGAGCCGCGACAATACAGCCTTCTATTAATAAACCAACCATATAATTTTGAATAGCAGATTTTGATTGATGAACAACTGTATTAACTTCTTTCAAATTTTCTTCTGCAAATACTTCATACAAAAAATTAAGTGTAAGCGTTTTATAATAAAGAAATAAAAATGTATAAACAGGAAGCAGCAGTGAAACGGTAATTGTGCCTAACATAGTGCCTGCTGCTTTTTCCAAAATTGGTTGTAAATTTTCTTTAGCATTTTCAAGCATGGTGTTCTGTTTGTCCATGGGTATTTTTAAATGAATTACAGCCCAAACCTGAAACTGCTGAAATAAAATAGTAAGTTTTTTTTCTATGATCGGAAGGTCTTTCGAAAAACGCATAATTTGAGAAGAAAGAAAATAACCTAATGCGCAAAAACCAATAAATGCAGTAAGCATTGCTGCAATTATTGCAAATACTTTGTTCAATTTCCATCTTTGAAAACGTGTAACCAACGGATTAAGCAGCATGGCAATTAAAAGCGCAAAGGCAAGCGGAACAAGAATTTCGCGCAAATTAAGCATTGCATAAACCAACAATGTAAGTCCAAAAAGGATGACTGTGCTTTTTATATAAAAAGGATATTTTTTGTGCATCTTAATTTTTTTGGTTGCACCCGAAATAATACAAATGCTGCGCCAGAGTAGATAAAAAAAATCCCGCAAATGATTGCAGGATTTTTATTTAAAGTTATATTTAAAAAAACTATTGTTTTACAACTGTATAATGCAGATGTTCTGTCCCAAGCATTATATCAATTAAATAAGTACCGGCTTTAAGATTTGCCATTCCTGGTATTTCAACAGATTGGCTTCCTGTATTAAGTAGTATTTGTTTTTGAAAACCAGTAAATCTTCCCTGCATATCATACACTCTCACATTTGCATTTGCTGCATTTTGAAGATTGATTTGCATCGCAAGCGAACTCGTGAAAGGGTTTGGAGAAAAGTTTACTTTTATTCCATTGTCATTTGTATTGATTGAAACTATTCGTGAATAAGTAAAAGAGCCATCCATGTTAACCTGTTTCAATCTGTAATAAATATTTCCTTTTAAAGCAGTAAGTGCATTTACATCACTGACATTATATGAATGTGATGAGAGAGAATTTATTGCATTCACAGTTTGTATAGTTGTAAATGAAAAATTACCAACTGCTCTTTGAACCTCATATTGCTTCATATTTTCTTCATTGATAACTGTCCAATTGAGTAAAGCATTCTCATTTTGTTTTTGTACACCAAAAGAAAGTAATTGCAGCGGTAATGAACTGCATGAAGGTGAGCCACTGGTAATGGGGAAAATATATAATCCTAAATTAGCTCCTATAAGATTGGTATAAGTAACCCAAGCTCCATTATAATACCCATAACCTTGTCCCTGTGTATATACAGAGTCCGTAACAACCGCAATAGAATCTCCACCGCTTGCAGTAGACCATGAAAGGTTGCTAAAATCTAATGTGATAAAAAACTTTTTATTTGTAGGTAATAATACGCCGGGTGAAATACTAATACTAGTTAAGTTATTATTATCGACATCTGTTTTTAAATCCGCGATTGTTCGTGTAGTTGAATATAATAAGGTACCGGGTGCGCCGCCGGCGTTACTGTAAACATCTAAAGAAATTGTTCGGTTAAGATTTGCAGTATTATTGCTGTTCGCATAAGCAAAATAAAAAAGCATTCCATTTATATAAGTATCACTACTTGCCGATAAATTATAACTTGCAGCAATTTTACTATAATATGTATTAGTTCCTGAAACAAAACCATGATTTCCATTAAATGTATAAATAGTCAAACCCGTTGCATCTGTATTAGATGTATCGCATGTGCTGCCATCTCTATTTACAACTCCTTTAAAGATGGTTTTTAATATTATTGCATTTGATGCTGCCTTTAGTACTTGTCCTTCTGAAGCTGCGGAAATAAAAATAAAGGGAACGAAAAGCAGAAGTAAATGTTTTCTCATGGTTTTGTTTTTTTAGTTAAGAATTAAATTTAGCGTAAGATAAAATATTAATAAATTAGAACTAACTTTTTAAGAGGAAATATTTTAGCAAAAAAAATCCTTGCATTTAATTGCAGGATTTTTTAAATTAATGAACTTCTATTACTTGATAATATTTTTAGTAAAATTTTCATTATTTACCATCAATCTCACTACATACATTCCTGAAGCTGCATTGCTGAGATCAAGCGGAATGCTGTAAGTGCCAACACCAAGACTTCCTTTTTTAATTGTCTGCATTACTTTACCATTCAAAGAAACTATTTGCACAGAAACATTTGATTGTTTGTCTAATTGTAATTGCAGCCATTTGTTACCTGTGCCGTTGCCAAGAATCGTCCAGTCAAATTTGCTGAATTCAAGTTTTATGGTAGAAGAATAATGAAAGTTTCCATCAAGATCGATTTGTTTTAACCTGTAATAATTATTTCCGCTTACAAGCTTATCATCAGAAAAAGTATAATTATTTACGTTGGAGGAAGTGCCATTACCTGCAACAAAACCGATGGAAGAAAATGTTTGTCCATCTGCACTTTTTTCCACATCAAAACCTTTATTATTTCTTTCGCTTGCAGTACTCCAGGTAAGCAACGTTTGGTTATTACGAATAACACCATCAAAGTTTAAAAATGTTACAGGAAGTGCACCACTATAATATCCGTAAACCTGTATTGCCATTGTATTAGGCAATGTGTTGCCTAAAGTATCATGCAATGCAAGCTCTATTCTTTTATTTGTTCCTTCAGGATTATATATCCATAATCCTCCAGTGTCTTTAACTGAAATGTTAGGAGATTGAATGGGATCGCATATAAACCATCCTGTTGAATCTGCATTGCTATATCTTAAGCCAAGAAAAAATGTTTTTTCTCCAGCTACAATTTCCATAGTTGGAACTTTTATTTTAAAAAGTGTGTTGATAGAATCTCCAAATACTATGTCTTGAATGATAGGTGCATTTGAAGTGTTAGCCGCTACCTGCACTGTATTAAGATTATGAGCAGGAAGTTTAAAATAACTGGTATCTGTATTTGGTCCGCTACCTGTTTCATCTAATGTCGTATAAAATAAAGTATAGGAAGAAAATTTTGCAGAAGCAGGTATATAAATAGTCATTTTTACCTGAGTAACAGTAATTGAATCACCGGATCCCGAATCAGGAATTTCTATGTCATCAAATAAAACTTCCGAAGGTACATAAGGCGCAGCAGTAAACACATGCCCTGGAACAATGCCTTCATGACTTATAGTATTCGTATATAAAAGTTGTGCCTTTACATTGTTCGTTGTGGCTAAAAAAATTATTGCAATAAATGATAAGAGTAGGTTTTTTTTCATGTGTTAATTTTTTGAAGATCAGCAAAATATAGTACAAAGAAAATGGAATTTAAAGAGATATAAAATTGATTTTTTGAAACCCTATATCATTATAAGTCGAAAAGTTCCGAAATTGTTTGTAGGTAAAAAATAATTGAATAAAATTATTCCATTTTTTTAGTAGTAATTTTTATAAGCGAAGGAAGAACGATTAGCAATAAAGGCAATGCAGCAATGAAACCTCCGATAACAGCAATTGCCAATGGCTGATGAAGTTGTGCCCCGGCACCAATGCCAAGCGCAAGTGGCATTAAGGCAATGATAGCGCCAATCGCGGTCATTAACTTAGGCCGCAATCTTGTAGAAATTGCATAAACAATCGCATCATCAACGGGTTGCATAAGATGTGCTTCTTTAAATTGCCATAAAGTAAAAATTGCATTTTCACCAATAATTCCAACAATCATAATAATACCTGTATAACTACCAACATTTAGTTGTGTGCCTGTAAAATATAATGCAAGAAAACTTCCTGCAATACCAAGAATAGCAAGCACCAAAATGATCACTGCAGTTTTTATTTCTTTAAATAAAAATAAAATAACCAAAAAAACAAGCATCGCTGCAATTACAAGAATGATAAATAATTCTTTAAAAGATTGTTGTTGCTCCATATAGTCGCCGCCATATTCTATGTGATATCCTTGAGGCAAAATAATTTTTTCATCAACATTTTTTTTTATTTCTTTCATCACGGTTCCAAGGTCAAGACTGTCGAGCCGTGCAGAAACAATGCCGATCTGTTGCAGATTTTCCCTTTGTATTTCTGCATCACCAGAATCTAATTGCATATTGGCAAGCGCATTCAATGGCTTCAACATACCATTAGGTAAAAACACCGGAAGCTTGTTCAAACCTTCGATACTTTGTTGTTTGGCATCAGGATAAATCATGCGCACGTTTACATTTTGTTCTCTTTCAAGCATAGTTCCAACAACATTTCCTTCAAGTGATGTTTGCACCTGGCTTTGAAGCGCTGAAGGTGAAATGCCGTATTGCGCAAGCTTTATAAAATCAGGATTAATTTGCAGCGTTGGTCCTACTGTTGTTATTCCATTAAACACATCAGCTGTGCCTTTTGTGCTGTCAAGAATATTGGTAACCTCATCAGATAAGTTTCTTATTTTTTTTGCATCATTACCAAAAATTTTTATTTCTATTGGTTGTGTTGATGTCATCAAATCACCAAGCATATCTGATATAACTTGTCCAAAATCTATGCGCAGTGCTGGTTGTGTAGTTTCAATTTTTTGCCGCAGCTCTGCAATCACTTCATCTGTTGTTTTGGTTCTGTTTTTTTTAAGTTGAATAAGATAATCACCATTGTTTGGCTCTGTAATAAAAAAGCCCATTTGCGTTCCTGTTCTTCTTGAATAAGACTGCACGTTTGAATCTGCGATAATAATTTTTTCAACTTCACGGAGCATTGTATCTGTTTGTTGCAAAGAAGTTCCGGCTGGTGAATTGTAATCAAGCACAATACTTCCTTCATCCATTTTCGGTAAAAAACCAGTTTCAAGTTGCGGGTAGATCAATAATAAAACTGCTGCAAAAAGTATAATAATTATAAAACTCAAATATGGTTTTTTCAAAAAAAATGAAACCCATTTTTGTGTTTTTACTTTCTTTACCTGTGGGGTTGTTGCATCATTTGTTTTTGTTTTTTTATTTCGCGATAGCAATAAATAAATAATGGGCAATCCTAACCAGGTAACAAAAAACGAACACAACAAAGTAATGATCATAGTGCTTGTCATTACTTTAAAATAAGAACCTGCAACGCCGGTCATTAAAACAAACGGAAGAAAAATAACGATCGTGCTTAATGATGAACCGATCATTGCCGGTAATAAATATCGCAAGCCTTTAGATACAATGCCGGCGGGCGTTTCATCAGGATATTCTTCATGCGTTCGGTATATTTGTTCTACCACGACAATTGCATCGTCAATGATCAAAGCAATGGCTGCAGCAATAGCGCCAAGTGTCATAATATTTAATGTAAAACCAAAAGCATACAAAACAATTAATGTGAGGCAAAGCGTAACAGGAATTGCAATAAAAATCGCTGCACTTGCTTTTATTGATTGAAGAAAAAACATAGCAACAATAATTGCCAATGCTAAACCAAACCACAAACTATCACTCACACTTTTAATGGAATCGCGCACAAAATCAGCCTGAACATAATAAGGAACTATTGAAACATTTTTAGGTAAAATATTTTTAAGCTTTTTAAGTTGTTCCTGCATATCATCAGAAACATCTATAAGATTTGCATTGGGTTGTTTTATCACTGCAATCAAAATCCCCTCCTTGCCATTCGTATTTATTTTTGTGTATTCTATAGCTTCTTTCACTTCTACATCGGCAATATCTTTAAGTGTTACGACACGTTTATCATTACTGATAACAATATTTTCAAGGTCTTCTTTTGTATGCATTGTTGCATCAGTAACTGTCAAATACAAGTAACGATAATCTGATAAATAACCATTTGATTTAATAAAATTTGTTGCTGAAACAGCATTGCTCACAGCATCAGGCGTTATGCCGAGCGAACTCATTTTCTGAGTATTTAATTGAATCCAATATTCTTTGGTTTTACCGCCAATGATGCGTATTTCAGCTACACCTTTTACTTGCGATAAAAAAGGTTTGATGGTGTAATCCGCAAGCTGCTTCAGTTCTATCGGAGGCAATGAATTACTTTCAAGACTATAACCCATCACAGGAAATATTGATGGATTCATTTTTTCAACAGAAATATTTACTCCCTGTGGTAAATTATTTTTTATTGCATCAATGGATGCCTGTACCTTTTGCAGCCCTGCGTCTATGTCGCTGTTGTCGTTCATAAAAGCCGCAATCTCACAACTGCCGCGGCTTGTAGTGCTTTGCACCATTTTTAAATCAGGCACTTCTTTTACAGCAATTTCTAATGGTCTGGTCACAGTCACCATCATTTTATCAACAGGTTGCAAGCCTGCATCAGCAATGATTTTTATTTTAGGAAAAGTAATATCAGGAAAAAGTGATGTCGGCATATTGCTGTATGCAAATGCACCGCCGAGCAAAATGAGCGCTAAAAAAAATGCAACAGGACTTCTATGTGAAATGAAAAATTTTTGCATGATTTTTTATGAACGAAAAATATTTTTAAAAACTATTCACTTTCACTTTTGCAGAATCATCTAATCCATAATTTCCTGTAAGTAAAATTTTATCTGATGAAGAAAACTGTGGTGATAAAATTTCAATTCTGTTATTCGTTTCAATTCCTTTTTTTACAGGAACTTTTATTGCAATGCTGTCATTTATAAGTTTCATCACCCAAAAATTATTTTGTGTTTCATCACTCAATACAGCTTGCTTTGGTAATGATTGCGCATTTGTTTTTTCGCTTTTTATGATCTTCACTTTTGCAACAAGATTTTCAGGAATTGCTGTATTGGAAATAATTTTTAAAATAACTTTTTCTGTTTGTGAAGCAGAATCAATTTGTGGCATTACTGAAGAAACAATTGCACTTAATTTTTTATTATCCGGTAAAAAGAGATCAAGTATTTGACCACGATGTACATAATCATTTAACTCATAAGGCAGGTTTAGAATAAACGCAAAACTATTGCTGTTGCTGATTACAGCAAGCTGCTGACCATCCTGCACATAATCTCCGTTTTGATGATCAAGCTCAACAATGTAGCCGCTTACGCCCGCTTTTATATTTCCTGTTCCATTAAATTTAAATCCTGAATCCAGTTTGCTGATAACATTTCCGAGGCTTTCAGATTCTTTTGTTTTTATAGTAAATAAAATATCTCCCGAAAAAACAAATTTGCCAAGCTGCGTATTTACTGCCCGCACATAACCGTTCATGTTTGAATTTACAACGCTGTTTTGTAAGAATGAAGATGTTGCATTTAATAAAATAAAATCGGAGAGTGTATCCTGCATGATGGAAGCAACAGTTACTGGCGTTGCGATGCTTTTTTTATCGACATCATCGTCCGCATCTGCTGTTTTATTGTTGCAGGAAAAAAAGGTGAATACGAACAGGTAAAAAAAATATTTATATAAATATTTCATGCGCTTAATTATTGGTTCCAATAATTTATTTGATTCATAATTTGCAGCCGGGCAATTGTATTTTGTATCAAAAGATTCTTTGTGTTTAAATAATTATTGATCGCTAAAATATAATCGGTAATTTTTGCATCACCTGTTTCCAGGAGTTTTCCATTTGCATTTATCAAAGTTTCTGAAAATTCCAGTTCATTATTTATATCTGTTATTAATCCTTCGGTTTGTTGCAACTGGTTCATCAACTGCATAATTTGCTGACTGTATTGTTTGATAAAAAAATCGCGATAACTTTCTCTTGTTCTTTCAGAAATAGTTATTTTATTATATTGCAATTGTCTTTGTTTGCCATCATAAATTGGTACCGTTAAACTAACACCGGCACTCAATCCAAAATTTTTATAACCTTCATAACTGAATGCAGAATTAAAACCTCCATCGCCATAAATACTTATTTTTGGTTTATAGCTGTAATCAATCAAAGCCTTGCTGTTAATGGATCTTAGGCTATCTATTTCAAATTTCTTATAAAAAACAGAGTTTGAAATGTTTGGTAAAATATTGACATTGATTTCAGGTGTTTGCAAATCTATGTGTGTTGTATCGTTAATTCCGCACAGATAATTTAGTGTATAAAAATCATTGTCAAATTGTATCTGTAATTGTTTTATAGTAAGCTCTTGTTGTTGCAGCGTTACTAAAAACGAAAGATAATCTGTTTGCCTGTACACATTTTTTTGTGTAAGGATTTTTAAAATTTTTTCTTCTTTATTTAATAAATCATTTTCCTGTTTTGTAATATTCAATTGTTGCAGATCTCCATAAACTGTAATGTACTGAGAAGTGATATTTTTCTTAAGATCCTGCACAGAAATTTTTGCAGTATTACTCAATGTTTGATTTTGCAATTGCAAATCTCTGTACTGCGCATCCACATGCGAACGACTTATAATTGTTTTAGAAACTGAAATTAGTTCAGCAAGTTGTCCGCCGTTTGTTATGGCTTCATCATAGCCAAAACCTTTATAAGTAGGCGCGATGTTGTTTATGCTGTTGCCTGATACCTGAAGTTTATAACCTGCTGCAATGCGTGCGCTGTCTATTAAATTCAGTTGTATCTGGTTTTGATAATCTTTAAGTAAAGGACTGTTTGTTAAAGCAGTTTGAATATAATAATTAAGATTGTTTTTTTGACTAAGAGCAACATTTACTGAAAAAAATATAATGAATAAAGCAAAAAATCGTACAAAAATATTTCTGAAACAATCTTTATTATAAAACATTATTTTGAAGTTTTATAAAACTAATCTCTGTCGAAATTATTAAAAGCTATCTTAAAAATATTATCAGGCTAACTTTTGCTATTTTTATTTTTTGATATGCCAACTGTCTTTAAAATACTTGTTGATATTGAATGCCATACAAAATTAAAAAAACTGTCATGATGATCTCTTGCGCAGGTAACTTCCGAAATTCTTGGTTTTTCATTCTTTGAAGGATTGTTTTTTTTAATGAGAAAAGTATTTGCAACAAAACTAAAAATCGTTTTTTTCTTTAGATCATCATTCGATCTTTTCAGAGGAACTAATTCAATATCGTTGTACAAAACATTCACTTTCGCATCGGCAGAAAAGTCATTTCCCACAACATTTGCGATACCACTTTGTATAGTTCCTTTCTGAATTTTAAACATGCCAAGTGGCGCTGCCACTGGGTTTATATAAGTTGTATCTATTTTCCCCACTTTTAAATTTACAGAAAAATTTCCTGTATTTGTTTTTGAAAGATCGAAATGAAAGTCTGCTGCCATTGCAACTTTAGATGCAAATAAAGCTTCTCCAAAAAAATCAAAATTTGCATTCTTGTTAATTGAATCTTCAATATTGGTAATGTTTGTAAAGCTTCCATTTATTGCATCTAGAAATATAAACCCGCTTTGCCTGCTCGAAGGATTATATTCCTTATAAGCAACTTTAATATTATGCACATTAATCTTTCTAAAAAAAACTTTCAATGGGCACTGAACCAAAAGCTGACCTGGAAAATCTTTCACATCAATATGCGGCGATGCCGGCACTGACCGATCTAAATAATCATCAATTTCTCCACCGGAAATATTTGCCGTATCACACAAAAACTTTTCGCGGTTCAGTAATCTCCACCAATCAACATTTGTAAAAATTATTTTAGGAAAGTTTACCGTGAACCTGTCGTTCATTGTTTTCAGTTTACTTTCAAACTGCTCCACACTTCCTCTTGGAATAAACGATAAATTTGTCACAACCATTTTATGCTGAACAGCATCAACATAAAAATGTCCAACTTTAAAAAAATACAGGCTGTCAGGGGTTCTTAGAAGATAATTATCTGAAAAAAGCTCCACATTTTTTGAAAATAAAAAACGCCTGTTATCAAATTGTGTAGTTGAGTCTATCAACAAATTGCTGATGCGGACAGAGATATTATTTATAGTTTGATTGTTTTGTGAACCTGCTTTTTCAATGGTTGAAAAATTTGCATTTTGTATGATAATTGCATTTATGGCAATGCTTTTAAATTGTTTGGTTATACGTTGATATAAAGTTAATGCACTGTCTTGTTTTCTTTTTTCTGCATTATAATTATGCAAAGTATAATAGGTAATTATCGTTGGTTTGTTAAGTAAAATAGTATCAAGGCTGATATTTTTTTTACTTAAAAAATCATTTAACGAAATACCATTGATGTGTAAAGTGTCGAATGAAAGTTTGAAAACATCATCCGGTCCTTTTTGCATCGCAATTAATTTTGCAAGCGCTGAAGAATCAGGAGTAAGCGTGACATGAAAAAGATCAACGGTAGAAGTAAGGACATCGGGATTAATTTTTTCTATTTGTAAATTGTATAATCCGTCAGATCCATCTTTGATTAGCTCCTGTAATTTTGCAATTAATAATGGCCGAAGATCAATGGCAGAGCGGGCTTGAGCAGTTTTTGGTTTGATGTATTTTGTTTTCAGCACATCAAAACGCAAATAGGAATAGGCCGCGATCGTTATGATTATTAAGCCAATAGCAACGTATAAACTTTTTCTCATAATGATGTGCTAATTTTCAAATGTAGATTAATTAAAAAACAAACTAAAGAGGAGAAACTTAAAATCTTATTTAGATGCAACCGGAATGAAAACACTAACCACTGTGCCTTTGTTTTCTTCACTATCAATTTCAATAAACCCCGAATGGTTTTCCGCAATTTTTTTGCATAAGGATAATCCGATTCCTAAACCGCTGTTTTTATGTAGCCGTTTGAAAAGCTGAAACGTTTGATCTTTATATTTTGGATCGAAGCCAACGCCGGTATCTTCAGCTTGCAAACGATAATAATCAACATAATTATATTGGTCTGTTGTGTTTCGGAATTCATTAAGCTGAAGTGTTATCATCGAAAATTTTATGATTGCTTTATTGCAGTCTTTTCTAAAACGAACAGCATTTGAAATAAGATGATAAAATAATAATTCAACTTGTTCTTCATCGGCATATAATTCAGGGAAATCAGTATCCCCAACTTCAACAACGATTAATGGATTTTCATTTTGTACTTTCTTTTTTGCTGATGATAAAATTTTAGTTGCGTTTAAAAGAGTTGCTTTTGTTGGTTGCTCTGAAATCCATAGATATTGCTGCAAGCCAAAAATCATTGAACGCATAACATCAGAAAACTGCTTGATTTTTTCTGTTTTTTGTAATTGAATAGCATCATTTATTTCTTCATTCAATATGTTGACGAAGGTTAATATTTTTCTTAATGGTTCTTGCAGATCGTGTGTGATAACACGGGTTATTTGTCTTAATTCGCCGTTTTGTTTATTGATAGTTTGAAGATGTTTATCAAGTTCGTTGATTTTTATTTGAAGCTCGTGCTTTGCTTCTTTAAGTGCAGTGTTTTCATGCAAAGAAGCTTCTGCATTTTTTTTGGCAGCGATCAATTCCTCTTCAAATTTTTTACGGTTTTTTACAGGAATTCCGGCAAATAAAAGCAATGTTTTATTATCAATTATTTTTTTTTCGATGTTGAAAAGTAAGGGAATGTGTTCTTTATTTCTTGATAGCAAGGTCATAAATATCTCATCTGTATTACCTTGCATTTGCAGCAGTGGAAGTAAATGGGTTTGAATAAAAATTCTTGTTGAAATTGTAAATATTTTATCTTGCTTTTCTCCAGCTAACTCATCTTTTTTATATCCGAGATTTTCGCAGAGAGTTGCATTTACATTTGCAAGCATGCCATCAGTATTAACCGAAAAATAAAAGAAGGGAGCTAAATCAATTTCATGCATATTGATTTGTAAGATACTCTTTAATCAAACAAATCGTTTCTTCAGGTTCACTTAAATGCGGGCAATGTCCTGTTGCTTTCATTACTTTAAGCGTAGAATCTAAAAGATTTTTTGATAAATATTCTCCGACTTCCAGCGGTGCAATAATATCTTCGGAGCATTGAAGCAACAGACTTGGAATTTTATTTTTTTTAAGATCATTTCTATTATCTGAAAAAAAAGTAGCTTCTGCAAACTGCCTTGCAATAACAGGATCAGTGGAACAAAAACTTTGGGTTAATTCATCACCTAATTCAGGTCTACTTTTATTGCCCATAATATTTGGAGCTAAAAAATTTGCCCATCCGATATAATTTTTTTCCATGGTTTCTAACAAACCTTCAATATCTTTTTTTTCAAATCCACCAATGTAATCATCGTAGTTGATATAACATGGAGATGGACCAACCATGATGAGTTGTTTGAAATATTTTGGCTGCTCAATTGCCGCAAGTAACCCTATCATTGAGCTTACTGAATGGCCAACAAAAATAATATCGTGTAAATGGAGCTCTTCGCAGATGTCTAAAACATCATGGCTATAACCTTGAAGTTTAGCATAACGTTCAGCATTGTATTTTGAGATGTCAGAATTACCGGCTCCTACATAATCAAAAGTTATCACTTTATAATCGTCTTCAAATGCAGGCGTTATAAAACGCCACATATGTTGATCGCAACCAAAGCCATGTGCAAACAGCATGGTTTGTTTTCCTTTGCCTGAAATGTGTACGTTGTTTCTGCTAACAACATTCATGCTCCCGAAACTGGACTTGAACCAGTGACCCTCTGATTAACAGTCAGATGCTCTAACCAGCTGAGCTATTCGGGATTTTGTAATGGGTGGCAAAAATAGGAGATTTTGTATTTAAGCCAAATGGTTTTTATTTACTTTCAATTATTACTTTAATTTTTTCAAGAAATTCCTTCATACCTTTTTGGGAATGATCGCGGCCTTGCTCAGAAGCAAATCCTTTTTGTGTCCATGTAAAAATTGTTTTTTCACTATTGCTGCTTTTTAAAGTATAAGTAATGGTAGAATAATTTTCGGGTTTATCCTCCAATCCTGAAAAGCCACTCCAATACGTATAGCTTAATAATTGATTTGGAATATTTTCTTTAATGATTCCTTTATCGCGATAATTTGTTCCATTATATTCTCCCTGAAAAATTATTTCACTTCCTATTTTCCAATCTGTAATTGTTTCAGTGCCGAACAAATATTCTTTAATTATTTCAGGAGTTGTTAGTGCATGCCACACTTTAGATGCATTTGCATTTATCTCTACAGATTCTGATACAAATAAATCTTCTCTCATAATTTTTAGATTGACATTATTTCTTTTTCTTTTGCAGCAAGATGTTTGTCAATTATTGCAGTAAATTTATCGGTTATTTCCTGCACTGCATTTTCAGCATCTTTCATTTTATCTTTACTTAATCCTTCTTTTTCTAACTTCTTTATATATTCAATTGCATCTCTGCGAATATTGCGAATTGCAATTTTTGATTGTTCGCCTTCATTGGCTGCTTTTTTCACCAATTCTTTTCGTCTTTCTTCAGTTAAAGGTGGCATAAAAAGTCTAATTTGTACGCCATCGCTTTGTGGTGTTATGCCGATGTTTGCCGCTAAAATTGCTTTTTCTATTAAAGGTAAAATATTTTTTTCCCAAGGTTGTATTGATAAGGTGCGCGCATCGAGCATGTTTACATTTGCTACCTGGTTTATGGGTGTTGGCGAGCCATAATAATCAATATTAATGCCATCCAGCATTACAGGACTTGCTTTGCCTGCACGTATTTTAGTAAGTTCAATTTCTAAATGGTTGATGGCTTTTTGCATGGAAGATGAAGCATCTTCCATAATCATATCCAGTTCTTCAGACATAAATAAAATTTACACAAACGCGGCAAATCTAAGGAATGAATTTTTAAAACGGGTGAGATAAACTATTATTCTTCATCAATTGCAGCGGCTTTTTCAGTGGAAAAAATAGAAACCACTTTTACATTTTTATTTATTTCTGCTACATCCTGGTCAGTAACAACATGCAGCCATTTGTATTTTGAGGGAGTATGCTTTAATATAAGCACTGCGGTAAAAAAAATACCTGCAAAACTAAATAATGTAATATTAATATTTACCGGAATAAAAGCTAAAGCAAGCGTAGTAAATATTAAACTTGTTAGCGCGAGGATAATTGTAACCTCAATATGAGAAAAGCCTTTGTTTAAAAGCATGTGATGCAAATGATTTCTATCTGGTGCAAAAGGTGAAAAACCTTTTGAAAGCCTGATACAAAATACACGCAAAACATCCATTAATGGAAGCAGCAATACGCCAAAGCCTATTGCAAGATAAGAGGGTTGTGAATTATTTATAAGTTCAGGATTTTCAGAAAATCTTATAAATAAAACGGCACAGACCAGACCAATCAATGTAGAGCCCGAATCACCCATAAAAATTTTTGCCGGATGAAAATTAAAAATTAAAAAAGCAAGTAAAGCGCCAAGAAGTGTAAAGGCGAGCAGAGCATTTGCAACATCATTTTTTAAATATAAAAATATTGAAAAAACAAAGCATGTAATTACACCAATAGTTGCAGCCAAACCATCAATGCCGTCAATCAGATTAAAGGAATTTATTATTAATAAGATGGTAAAAAAAGTTATAAGATATGAAAAGCCGGGACTTAGTTCTTTTACATCAAGAAAGCCGTGCAAATTGGTTATCAGTACATGACCTTTTAAAGTTAAAATACCTGCTGCAAGCAACTGCCCCGTCAATTTTTTTAATGCAGATAAAATAAAAATATCATCAAGCACACCAAAAATAAAAAGAATAAAAAAAGATGCGATATAATATTGAAATTCCGGAATAGTTGCTATGAAATTATTTACAAGCAACAAGCTAATAATCATTCCCACAAAAATGCCAATACCTCCAAGGGAAGGAACAGGCTGCCGGTGCGTTTTTCTTTGATCAGGAAGATCGTATAATTTTTTTTGTTGAGCCATTTTTATAACAAATGGCATGATAGAAAATGAAAATAAAAATGCAGCAACTCCTCCTAATAAAATTTGTACCATGTTTCTAGTTTAGCATTTTAAATCCAACCAATCTATCTTATGAGCGCGGGGGCAAATTTAGAGTTAACTTATTACAATTTGTAAAAAACTTAACCTGAACAAAATTTTTGATTTTCGTTTTAAGGTCTTCGTTATTTTTTATAAAGTTAGCATTTTTAAAAACCTACTTTTTCTCTGTTTGCAAAAACCACCATAGCTTTGTATTACAAAACTTATTCCAAATGGAAATTTCTGAATTAAAAAAAATTGCAGCACAAATGCGAAGAGATGTGTTGCGTATGATCTATGCTGTGCAGAGCGGTCATCCCGGTGGTTCTTTAGGTTGTGCTGATTTTTTTACCGCACTTTATTTTCAGGTAATGGAACATAATCCTCAATTTTCAATGGATGGTATAAATGAAGATATTTTCTTTTTATCGAATGGGCATATTTCCGGTATTTTTTATGCTTCACTTGCTCGTAGCGGCTATTTTGATATAAAGGAATTAAATACTTTTCGCAGAATAAATTCCCGTTTGCAAGGCCATCCTACAACACACGAACACTTACCTGGAATACGCGTGTCCAGTGGGTCTTTGGGACAAGGCATGAGTGTTGCAATTGGTGCAGCTATCAGCAAACGACTTAACGGAGATAAACATTTGGTTTATTCATTACATGGCGATGGTGAATTAGAAGAAGGTCAAAATTGGGAAGCAATAATGAGTGCGCCGAATCTTAAAATTGATAACCTGATTTCAACTGTTGATTGGAATGGACAACAAATTGACGGACCTACAAAAAAGATAATGGACCTGCATGACATTCATATAAAATTCCAGGCATTTGGCTGGCAAACTTTAGAAATGAATGGCAATGATATGGATGAAGTGCTTGCCACTTTAGCTAAAGCAAAATCAATGACAGGTCAGGGAAAACCTGTGGCAATAATGATGCACACAGTTATGGGTAAAGGCGTAGATTTTATGGAAGGTAATTATGAATGGCATGGCACTGCGCCAAATGAAGAACAATTTTCTAAGGCCATGGAACAACTTCCTGCAACACTTGGAGATTATTGATTTTTCTACAAATCAAATAAAGAATTTCTTCCGGGAATTAGCGGCTTTTTTCCTAAATGTGCATAGGCTTTTGCAGTAGCTTCTCTGCCGCGTGGCGTGCGTTGTAAAAAACCTTCCTGAATTAAAAAAGGTTCATAGACTTCTTCAATAGTGCCGCTTTCTTCCCCAACAGCTGTTGCAATTGTTGAAATACCAACAGGTCCACCTTTGAATTTTTCTATAATTGTTGAAAGAATTTTATTATCCATTTCATCAAGACCATGCTCATCAACATTCAATGCTTTTAATGCATGTTGCGTAATGCCTAAATCAATTGCACCATCATTTAATACTTGTGCAAAGTCTCTCACTCTTCTTAATAAACCATTCGCAATTCTTGGTGTGCCTCGGCTGCGGCGTGCAATTTCAAAAGATGCATCAGAGGTAATTGATGTTTGTAAAATAGCTGCGCTTCTCTCAATAATTTTTTTCAAAATATCTGAATGATAATATTCAAGCCGTGATTTTATTCCAAATCTTGAAAGCAATGGTGCGGTTAATAATCCACTTCTTGTTGTAGCGCCAACTAAAGTAAAAGGATTTAAATTTAATTGAATACTCCGCGCATTTGGGCCTGTATCAATCATTATATCAATTCTAAAATCTTCCATTGCTGCGTATAAATATTCTTCCACAACATTACTCAACCTGTGAATTTCATCAATAAATAAAACATCATTTGTTTCGAGCGAAGTCAGCAATCCTGCAAGGTCTCCGGGCTTTTCAATCACAGGTCCACTCGTTTCTTTTATATTCACTCCAAGTTCATTAGCTACAATTCTTGATAAAGTTGTTTTGCCTAAACCAGGTGGACCGTGAAATAAAATATGATCCAAAGCTTCGCCGCGAAGCTTTGCTGCTTTTATAAAAATCACCAGATTTTCTATCAATTGCGGCTGACCTGAAAAATCATTTATAATGGAAGGACGAATTGTATTTTCAAATTCTTTATCTCCCTTTGTTAGCGCTGAATTTTCAATATGTAAATCAGAATTCGACATTCAACTAAAAATTATTTAAACAAAAATAAGCGAGTGCATGCATGTTATCTGCATTTGTTTTTCTCAATAATTATCTTAAAATAAAAATTATAATAAGGTTATAAAATATATCGTTATGTTTTATGCGCTTACTAATCTTGTTACATTTGCGCAGATTATTTTTAAATTTTTTGAATGGCAGAAGTTATAAAATCTCCGCGACGTACAAAGCCGGGATATGTTTATAGTATTATCGGTGTATCGCTTGTATTGCTTATCATGGGCATTATGGGTTGGTTTTTTTTGAACTTTAAACAAATGGGAAATTCGTTTAAAGAAGACATTCGCATCAGTGCTTATTTGCGTACGCAAAACAAAGACAGCATTGCAGAAATACAAAAATATATCAGCGCACAACCTTATGCCAAAGATGTACAATACATTAATAAAGATGCCGCAAAAGAAATTTGGAACAAGGATAATAATGAAGACTGGAGCAAAGTTCTTAATAATAATCCCCTGCCTGAAAGCATTGATTTTTATGCAAAGGCTGAATATGTAAATGCTGATAGTTTACAAAAAATATCAAACAATATCCTTGCCCTTTACGGAGATGAAATAACTGATCTTCAATATCCGCAAGTGCTTGTTACGAACATAAATGAAAAAACTTCTAAAATTGGGTTGATATTTTTAGTAATCTCCGTTGTGCTTTGTATTATTGTTATCATAAGTATTGATAATACTATTAGGCTTGCAATGTTCAGCAACAGGTTTTTAATAAAAACAATGCAGATGGTTGGCGCAACTCGTGGCTTTATTTCGCGCCCGATGAACATTCGTGCAATAATAAATGGATTGATCAGCAGTGCAATTGCGATTGCAATATTGTTTGCATTAATTCAATGGGCAGAAAGTCAATTTCCACAACTAAAACTAATAAGTAATACAAAATTAACTTTGTTACTTTTTGGAGGAATGATAATTGTTGGTGTTGGTATTTCTGTTTACAGTACACATAGAAGTGTTGTAAAATATTTGAAAACTAAATTGGATAATCTTTATTAAACAGCGTTGCAAAGAAAACAGATGTTAAAATCAGAGAATGATTTTCTTCAAATGTTGATTTCTTTATCTTGCAGCCCAAATTGTAAAAATATGGCTCAAAAAAAGACTACTGTTTCTGTAAAACAAAAAATAGCACCAAAACTTTTTACAAAGGAAAATTATAAATGGATGGGTATTGGCGTTGGTATCATTGCGTTGGGAATGATATTGATGTGTGGTGGCAAAACACCTGATCCTAACCAGTTTGATACAAATCTTGTTTATAGTTTTTGGAGAATAACAGTAGCGCCAATTTTAATAGTAGGAGGTTTGATACTGGAAATTTATGCGATTTTAAGGAAGCCAAAAACAAACAACTAATAATAAACCAAGACTCTGCAACGTAAGTTTTACAATCGTAGTCAAACTTATAAAACTGTAACTATACATGACAACTGCTCAGACAATTATTCTTTCTATAGTTGAAGGAATAACTGAATTTTTACCCGTTTCTTCTACAGGTCACATGATTATTTTTAGTTCTTTCATGGGTATTGAAGACGATAGTTTTACCAAGCTTTTTGAAATTGCTATACAACTTGGGGCAATACTTGCTGTAGTTGTTTTGTATTGGAGAAAATTCTTTAGCGGAAATATAAAATTTTATTTTAAGCTTTTAATTGCAGTTATTCCTGCACTTATTTTAGGCGCATTCTTCGCAGATAAAATTGATATAATGCTTTCCAGCCCTAAGATTGCGGCGTTTTCAATTTTTGCAGGTGGTGTTATTTTATTATTTGTAGATAAATTTTTCAAGCATCGTCGTCAGCCGATTGTCGAAGAAAAGCAAATTACTTTTTTAAAAGGTTTTATCATCGGTATCTGGCAATGTCTTGCAATGATTCCGGGCGTAAGCAGAAGTGCAGCAAGCATCATTGGTGGCATGCAGCAAAAGCTTTCACGCCCACTTGCTGCAGAATTTTCTTTTTTTCTTGCAGTACCAACTATGGCTGCGGCAACAGGTTATAAACTTTTAAAAACTTATCAGCAAGCGCCTGCTATTTTTCATGATCATCAAGATATGATCCAATTAGTTATTGGTAATATTATTGCTTTTGTAGTGGCAATGCTTGCGGTAAAATATTTCATCAGGTATTTACAAAAACATGGCTTTCTTTACTTCGGATGGTACAGAGTATTTGCGGGCCTGGTAATGTTTTTATTTATTTATTTAGGCATCATCAGATAAAATTATTTCTCCAATATTTTTTTCAAAGATTTATTTGTTGTTACTGATTAATGCTTAATTTTTCGGCATAATCATCCTCATGCAAACTGCTTCAAAAAAAGTTATCACAGGCTGGGCAATGTATGATTGGGCTAATTCTGTTTACAGCCTTGTTATTACATCGTCCATTTTTCCTGCATATTACGAAGCTGTAACACAGGGAAAATCAATTACTTTTTTAGGCAGAGTTTTTAAAGAACCATCAGCTTTGTATGATTATGCAGTTGCATTTTCATTTTTAATTGTTGCTATTTTTTCTCCACTGTTATCTTCCATTGCAGATGCCTTTGGTAATAAGAAAAAGTTTATGCAGTTTTTTTGTTACATGGGTTCCTTAAGTTGTTGCGCTATGTATTGGTTTCAACCTGATAATCCACAACTCGGAATTGTACTTTTCATTTTAGCATCCATAGGTTTTGGTGCAAGCCTTGTTTTTTACAATGCTTACCTGCCGGAAATTGCAGCCGAAGAAGATCAGGATAATGTTAGCGCAAAAGGTTTTGCATTAGGTTATGTTGGCAGTGTTATTTTACTAATATTTTGTTTGGTGATGGTTTCTAAGCCTGAATGGTTTGGTATTCCCAACGGTACAAAAGCATCGCAATTATCTTTTTTTTTAACGGGAATTTGGTGGATGGGTTTTGCACAAATCACTTTTACTGTTTTGCCCAAAAGCATACCCAATCCTGTTTCTAAAAGCCATAATGTTTTTACAAAAGGTTATGCCGAATTAAGAAAAGTTTGGAATGAAGTAAAAAAACAAACAACATTAAAACGTTTTTTATTAGCCTTCTTTTTCTTAGGTATGGGCGTAGAAACTGTTATGTATTCCGCAGCCTTATTTGCAAAGCAGGAAATTTTTCCAAATACCGGCAACAAAGAAACCGATGCAGCCAACGGCGGAAAATTAATACTTACTATTTTGATTATACAAATTGTTGCTATTGGTGGTTCTTATTTATTTTCTTTTTTTTCAAAAAAGATTGGCAATTTAAAAGTATTATTGATCGGCGTGCTTATTTGGGCAGGCATTTGTGCGTGGGCATATTTCGTTTATACCCAAATGGCTTTTTATTGTTTAGCAGGCACTGTCGGACTTGTTATGGGTGGCATTCAATCGCTTTCAAGATCTACTTATTCTAAATTGATGCCGCCAACAAAAGACACTGCATCTTATTTTAGTTTTTATGATGTTTGTGATAAAGTAAGTACAGTTATTGGTATGATGACTTTTGGTATGGTAACCGAAGGATTAGGGGGCATGCGAAACGCTGTTCTATTTTTGATGACTTATTTTATCATCTCATTTTTTATTTTATTGTATACTATTGTAAAAGCACCTAATCTACAAATGGCTTATAAACAATGAAGCTTTATTCTATCAATACAGGATATTTTAAGTTGGATGGCGGGGCGATGTTTGGTGTAGTGCCAAAAAGTATTTGGAATAAATTAAATCCCTCTGATGAAAATAATTTATGCAATTGGGCAATGCGATGTTTGTTGATTGAAGATGATGATAGATTGATCTTAATTGATAATGGAATTGGAAATAAACAGGATGAAAAATTTCTTGGTCATTATCATTTGAATGGTGATGATTCACTTGAAAAATCCTTAGCAAAATTGGGATTTGATAAAAATGATATAACTGATGTAATCCTTACCCATCTTCACTTTGATCATTGCGGCGGAAGTATAATTAAAGAATATAATGAGCTGAAGCCTGCTTTTGAAAATGCAACTTACTGGAGCAACGAAGAGCATTGGAATTGGGCAAAATTTCCAAATGAAAGAGAGAAAGCCTCTTTCTTAAAAGAAAATTTTATTCCATTGGAAGAACAAAATATTGTAAAATTTATTGAGGAACCAAGTGAGCAAACTGATAAACTTTCTTCATCAAATTTTACAAAAAATATAAACATCCGTTTTGCAAATGGTCATACAAAAGCCATGATGTTGCCACAAATAAATTATAATAATAAAACAATTGTTTACATGGCAGATTTGTTGCCTTCAGTTGCACACATTCCATTGCCTTATGTTATGGCATACGACATGTTTCCATTAATTACTTTAAATGAAAAAAAATCTTTTTTAAAGGAAGCTGTTGAAAATAATTATCTTCTATTTTTTGAGCATGACAGGGAAATTGAATGCTGTACCTTGCATAAAACAGAAAAAGGAATAAGGCAAAAAGATGTTTTTAATATTGCTGATCTTACCTAATAATTATTTCAGAGCATGACGGAAATGTACACGATTATTTGGCTGGTTGTTGCGCTTTTGCTGCTAAGTTTTTTTTCCGGAATTGAGCAGGCTTTTGTCAGCGTTAACAAGCTGCCAATTGAATTAAAAAAAAAGCAGGGAAAGAAAACTGCGATAATACTTTCCAAATTTTTATATAACTCTTCCAGAACTTTTCTTACATGCTTAGTTGGGTATATTTTTTTTCTCGTTGCATACGGTTTGCTTTTTAGCGAGCTGCTTCGCGAAGCAGTTTGGTTTCCAATTCACATTCAAAATGCATACATCAAACTCATCGTTAATTCTATTTTTTCTGTATTGATCATTATTATTTTTAGCGGCTTTTTAATAAGGTCAATTTTTAAAGCAAAGAGTGACGGCTTGCTTAGTTTTTTTGCATTCTTCACCAATATTTTTTATGACCTGCTAAGACCTGCAATATCAATATTCACAAGCCTTTCGCAAGGAATGCTGGATTATCTTTTCAATATAAAACTTAAAAATAAAGACGAAATTTTTTCAAAAATTGATATAGATCATTTCACAAAATTTATAACTGAAGATGATAAAAAAAACCAGGAATCAACTTCAGAATTATTTGAAAATGCACTCTCATTACCGAATGTAAAAATCAGGCAATGTCTTGTGCCGCGAACTGAAATCGAATCAATAGATATTGATGCTTCGGTTGCAGAATTAAAGCAAAAATTTGTTGACACAAAGCTTAGTAAAATAATTGTGTACGATGGCAATATTGATAATATTCAGGGTTATATACACCAAATAGGTTTGTTTCAGAAACCTGCTGATATCAAATCAATTCTTCTTCCCATTTTTGCCGTTCCGGAAAGCATGAATGCAACCGATCTCATAAATAAATTTTCTAAAGAAAGAAAAAGTATCGCATGGGTTGTTGATGAATTTGGAGGCACTGCCGGCGTAATAACGATGGAAGATGTTCTGGAAGAAATTTTTGGAGAAATAAAAGATGAATATGATACCGAAGAGTTTATTGAAAAAACAATCGGTGAAAATGAATATCTTTTTTCAGGAAGACTGGAGCTTGATTATTTGAATGAAAAATACAGTTTTAATTTTCCTGAAAATGAGTCTGAAACATTATCAGGATATATAATTAATGCGCATGAAAAAATTCCTAAATTAAAAGACCGGATAATTATTGGTAGAAATGAATTTGATATTTTAAATGTAAGCGATACAAGAATTGAAACAGTGAAGATGCGCTTGCTGCGCTGAAATATTTACTAATATTTTTTTGAATGAAAGAATACGTTTATGATAAGGTATTACCTGATAAAAAAAGCAAGCTTGATAAAAAGCAACAGGTGTCTGCAATGTTTGATACCATTGCATTTCGCTATGATTTTCTAAACAGATTTTTAAGCGCAGGCATTGATAAAAGATGGAGAAAAAAAGCAATCAAAGAATTAATTTCTTCTCATCCTAAAATAATTCTTGATGTAGCAACAGGAACAGCCGATGTTGCGTTTATGAGTTATAAAATACTTCATCCTGAAAAAATTTTTGGCATTGATATTTCTGAAGCAATGTTGGAAATCGGAAGGCAAAAAATTAATAAAGCTAACCTGAATGACATCATAGAATTGAAGACTGGGGATAGTGAAAAAATAGCTTTCCCTGATAATTATTTTGATGCAGTTACCGTAGCTTTTGGTGTAAGAAATTTTCAACATCTTGAAAAAGGATTGAATGAAATGTTGCGTGTTTTAAAAGTAGGTGGAAAATTAGTAGTGCTGGAATTTTCCAAACCTACTAATAGTTTCTTCAAAATTTTTTATAACTTTTACATGAATTTTATTATTTCTTTTGCCGGAAAAGTTTTTGCGAAAAATAGAAATGCCTATACTTATCTTAACGAGTCTGTTCAGGCTTTTCCTGAAAGGGAAATATTCGCCTCTATCATGGAAAATTGCGGCTTCACAAATGTTTATTTCAAACCGCTCAGTTTTGGTATTTGTTGTATTTATTGCGGAGTCAAATAACCTACTTTTATTTATATAGATCAATAAAAAACTTCCCTAAGAATTTTATGGTGTAATTTTTATTGCATTTAAGAATAATGCAATTAACCTTAATAGATAAGCGTTATAGCGTTACTAATAGTAAAATCGTGCGTTTTAATAAAACGAGATTATTTGTTATTTTGATGCTGTATTTAATTACATTTTGAAAAAAGATACTTTGGGAAAAAAAAGTTTAATTTTTATAGCATTCTTATTTGTCAGTTCCATTTTATATGCGCAACCTGAAATTCATCATCCGGAGCATGATAATTTGCCCTATTATTTTGGATTAACCATCGCGTACAATAATTCCACTTTACATCCAACAAAAAATCCACAGTTTCTGCAAAATGATAGTATTCTTTCGGTAGAGCCAGGTGCAAGTGGTGGCATTGCATTAGGTTTTTTAGCAACATTAAGAATGACAAACCGTTTTGAATTTCGCGCAAACCCACAATTGATTGTTGGTGGCTCAAAGTATTTTACTTACACTTTAGATAACCCTTTGCCAACAGAGCAAACTGTAGAGAAAAAAACTTTGCCTTCAACAATTATGAGTTTTCCTTTCCAAGTAAAATTCAATTCAGATCGCATTCAAAATTTCCGAGTTTATATGATGGCAGGTTTGAAATATGATCTTGATCTTGCAAGTACTGCAGCTCAACAAAATGCGCAAGACTTAATTAAACTCAACAAAAACGATTTTGGATATGAAGCAGGAATTGGATTTAATTTTTATCTCAAGGCTTTCACATTTTCTCCTGAGCTTAAAGTAAGTAATGGTTTTTCTAATATTCACGATCGCGACCCAAATCTCAAATACTCCAGTGTGCTTGACAAGCTACAATCCCGGATGCTTGTTTTCTCTTTTAATATTGAAGAATAACTTTAAAAAAGCATTTACAAATTTAGGCTAACCGGTTTGCTTAACATTAAGGTAACATTAGAATAATGTTGCGGTAACATATCAAATCGTCCTTTGCATTTCAACTAAATTTAACTACCGAACCATGAAAAAGTTTACGAGAAATACCATCCTATTACTATCAGTTATTTTATTAGCGGCAAGTGCGTTAAGAGCGCAGCCTGCAACACCCAAAGACACAGCAGCGTTCAAACCCGGGGGCAAACTATGGGGATTAACCTTTGGAGATTATTTTTATAAATCCCATGCAGACTCCTTAAACAGAGGCAGCTATCAGTATTCCAAGGTAGCAAAGAACACAAACGCATTTCAGTTTCGTCGCATATACTTAGGGTATAATTATGACATCAGTCCAAAATTCTCTGCAGAGTTTTTACTGGCAGCAGAAAATGATGTAACCTCATCATCCACAACAGGAGTAAGCACAGGCGGAACAGGAGATGTATTGCAGGACAATAATTTTTCACCCTATATCAAGTTAGCCAACATACGTTGGAAAAACCTGTGGAAAGGAACAGATCTGGTAGTAGGAGAACAGGGCACACCACTGGCAGCAATATCAGAGCCAGCATGGGGTTACCGCAACATAGAAAAAACAATCGGCGATATGACCGGAGGCAATACTTATGATCTTGGCGCATCATTGCAGGGGAAGTTCGATCCTGCAACAGCAAATTTTGGTTATGATATAATGATTGGTAATGGCAAAAAAGCACAGCCTGAAAATGACAACTACAAATGGCTCTATGGTGATATATGGGGAAAGTTTTTAGATAAAAAGTTATGGATACAATTGTATGCTGATTATAATAAGATCGGATATATAGGTTCAGGGCTTAATTATCCGACATCAAGAAATATGTGGAAGGCAACGGTAGATTATGTGACTGTACCGTTCACCATCGGTGTGGAAGGCTTCATCAATTCAGATAAAAATAATGTTGAAGGTGTGGCTTTAAGCAATAACGATACAACTGTACTTAATGCAACAGGAGAAGGACTTTCAGTATATGCACATGCACAGTTAGTAAAAGATAAACTCAGCATATTTGGACGCTTTGACGCTTTCAACCCCGACAGCAAATACGATAACACAACGTACAAAACATACCTGGCACCAACAGGCACAGTGTATAATCCCAACACAAAAACAGAATTCATAACAGCAGGACTTGATTTTTCACCGGCAAAGAATGTACACCTTGAACCAAACATCTGGTATGTGCATTATAAAAACCAGCAGGCAAATATAACAGGTGCTGCAGCAGGCGATCATGACATGGTTTACAGACTTACTTTCTATTATGTCTTTGGCAGATAAATATTCTTTTAATTAAAAAATAAAATCAAAATATGAAATTCTTTAAATCTTTGAAATTAGCAGCAACAGTTTTATTAGCTACATCAATACTTGGCTCAAACGTTGCGCAAGCACAGGGTTCTGATGATAACACAATTCTTGGTGCAGGAAGCACATTTGTTTATCCATTGTTTTCAAAATTATTTTCTGTTTATAATCAAAAAACAGGGTTGCAGGTAAACTATCAATCAATTGGATCTGGTGGTGGTATTTTGCAGTTGACAAATAAAACTGTTGATTTCGGAGATTCAGATGCGCCACTAAGTGATGACCAGGCAAAGAAAATGAATGCCGATGTATTGCATATTCCAATGTGTGCAGGTTCTGTGGTAATAACTTATAATTTGCCCGGTATTAATGCAAGCTTAAACTTTACTCCTGCAGTTTTAGCGAATATTTTTTTAGGTAAAATAAAAATGTGGAATGATCCGAGTATTGTTGCTTTGAATAAAGGTATAAATGTTCCTGCCTTTCCAATAATTATCGCGCACAGAAGCGAAGGAAGCGGTACAACAAATATCTTCACACATTACTTATCTGCTGTATCTCCTGAATGGTCTTCAAAAGTTGGAAGTGGTGGAGCGGTTAATTGGCCCGCAGGTCTAGGCAGCAAAGGCAGTGAAGGTGTTGCTGGCTTAGTAAAACAAACTCCCGGAACGATCGGCTATGTTGAACTAGCGTATGCTATGCAAAATAAAATGCCTATTGCAAAAGTTGAGAATGCAAAAGGAAAATTTATTGCTCCATCAGTTGCATCTACTATTGCTGCGAGCAATATGCCTTTGCCTGGTGATTCAAAAATATTCATTGTAAATACAGTTGCTCCTGACGGATACCCTATTGCAGGATTTACGTGGGCATTGATTTATAAAGAGCAGAATTACAATGGACGTTCTTTGAATCGCGCAAAAAAATTGGTACAATTACTTTGGTGGAATGTGCACGAAGGACAGCAATATTGTGAAGCGCTGACTTATGCGCCTTTATCTAAAGTTGCACAAAAGACTGCAGAAACAATTTTAAAATCTGCAACATATAATGGCAAGCCAATTTTATAATGGCTAAATAAAGCCAAGATTAAGATACCTATAATTCGTATTGCACATTATAATCTGAGATGGACAATATTCAATCAAATGCTTACCCGCAAAATGTTATTGCGGGTAATGCTTTAAATAAAAGTGCTGGTTTAAGGACTTCACGCGCTGCAAAAAATTCTTTTACTCAGATTAGAGTTGAAAGAGTTTTTAAGCAAACACTTGTGCTCATTGCGCTAACGATGGTCATCTTAATCTTATGTATTTTATTCACGCTTATTGTTCAATCATTACCTTCTATCAAAGCACTCGGCTGGCATTTTTTAGTAGGCAAAGTTTGGGATCCTGTTAATAATATTTTTGGAGCATATCCCTTTTTAATCGGAACATTGATCACTTCATTTTTAGCATTGATTATTTCAGTTCCATTCTCATTTGCTATCGCAATTTTTTTAGGTGAATATTATCCCAAAGGATGGATAAGTGAATTTCTAAAAAATGTTATTGAATTAATTGCCGCAATTCCATCAGTTATTTATGGTTTCTGGGGAGTGTTTGTGTTAGTGCCTTTAGTGCGTGATTTTGAAATGAAGATTGGTGTTTTACCTTATGGCATCGGCATTTTCACTGCATCATTAATATTAGCTGTAATGGTAATTCCTTATGCAGCTTCGCTTGGCCGTGAAATTGTTCGAATGGTTCCTTCTGCATTAAAAGAAGGCGCGTATTCATTAGGTGCCACAAGGTATGAAGTGATAAAAAATGTGATTGTGCCTTATGCAAAATCAGGACTGTTTGCAGGCATTCTTTTATCACTCGGAAGAGCACTCGGTGAAACGATGGCCGTAACAATGGTGATAGGAAATACCAGCACTATACCTAACAGCATTTTTGCTCCCGGAAATACGATGGCAAGCGTTATTGCAAATGAATTTACTGAAGCCGCAGGCACGGTTTATTTATCATCTTTAATCGAGCTTGGATTGCTTTTATTTTTGGTTACTGTTGTTATAAATGTTATTGGCAAACGCGTGATCAAACGTTTTACAAATGAATAAAATTGATGCGCAAATAAAGTGGCGGATCGCAAAAAGCAGGATTGCGAAAACAATAATTATAGTTCTTGCATTCGCGTGTGTTATTCCGCTTCTTGCAATATTTTTTTATATTTTAAAAGAAGGCATTACAAAAATAAACTGGCGCTTTATTGTAAACATTCCAAAGCCGGTTGGTGAAGAAGGCGGCGGTATTGCAAATGCACTGGTAGGAAGTCTTTTAATTGTTTTGTGTGCTGCAATAATTGCGATACCGATCGGCATTTTATGCGGCATTTATTTAAGTGAAAATAAAAACAGCAAACTTGCTTATTACAGCAGGCTCGCTGTAGATATTTTGCAGGGCATACCATCAATTGTTGTTGGTATCATTATTTATTTCTGGATCGTAAAACCCCTCGGACAATTTTCCGGCTTATCAGGAAGTGTGGCTTTGGCAATAATGATGTTGCCAATAATTATCCGTTCCACAGAAGAAACTTTAAAGCTGTTGCCTGACTCTTTAAAAGAAGCAGCATTAGCTTTGGGCTTGCCTTATCATCGCGTTATTTTAAAAGTATTATTGCCTTGCGGAATGAGCGGCGTTTTATCAGGCGTGATACTTTCTGTTGCGCGCATTGCGGGTGAAACTGCACCTTTATTATTTACGGCATTTGGCAACCCATATCTTACGACAAACGTGCTGAAACCTATGCAGAGCTTGCCTTTGCTCATTTTTAATTATGCAACAAGTCCTTACGATGAGTGGCACGATTTAGCCTGGGGCGCATCATTGATTTTATTGCTTTGGGTTTTATTATTAAACATCATTACAAAGATTACAACAAGAAAATGGAGAGTACAATTGTAAGTTCAAAAGGTTTCAATGCGTGGTTTGGAGAAAATCATGTAGTAAAAAATGTAAACATCAGCATTCCAAGAAATAATGTGATTGCAGTGATGGGACCATCCGGCTGCGGTAAAACAACATTTTTGCGTTGCGTAAACCGAATGCATGAATTAATTCCGAATGCTACATGTGATGGACAGATGCTTTTGAATAATGAGAATGTTTATGAGATGCATCCGATTTTTGTAAGACTAAAAATTGGAATGGTTTTTCAAAGACCAAATCCATTTCCAAATCTCAGTATCTATGATAATGTTATTGCAGGCTATAAATTAAACGGCATGAAATTGCCGAAGGCAGAAAAAGATGCGATTGTTGAAAAATCCTTGTCCCGCGCGGCTTTGTGGAATGAAGTAAAAGATTCATTGCATACAAAAGGCACATTTTTATCCGGCGGTCAGCAACAACGTTTGTGCATTGCACGCGCAATTGCAATGGAGCCTGAAGTTTTATTACTAGATGAACCTACCTCTGCACTTGACCCGATTTCGACTTCAAGCATTGAAGAATTATTGCATGAGCTGAAAAAAAATTATACGCTTATAATTGTTACGCACAATATGCAACAGGCAGCGCGTGTTAGTGATAAGACTGCATTTTTTTATGTGGGAGAATTGGTAGAATATGATGATACGAAACAAATGTTTACGAATCCGAAAGATGCGAGAACGCAAAATTATATTACTGGTAGATTTAGTTAATAATAAGACTTGTGATTAAAGATTTTTTGCAGAAATATTCAAAGTGATTTATTGAAATAAATAGCTGAAGGGCTGCGCGATGGAAGCAAAAAGCCCGCAGCAAACGAAGTGCAGCGAGGACTTGTAGCGGACAGCGCGAACAAAAGATGAATAGAAGACTAATGCCGACAGCCCAAAAATTATTTTTAATTTTATAATTATTACCTGATATGACACATTTGGAAGTTGAAATAAAAGAGTTGAAAACGGAAGTGATAAATATGTGGATGCTTGTGCAAAGCCAGCTAAGCAAAGCAAGAAATGCTATCATGCTTTTTGATAAAGACCTTGCGCGTGATGTAATATCGCATGAGAAGCGCGTGAATGCTTATGAATTAAAAATTGATCGTGATTGCGAAAATATTTTTGCCCTGTACACTCCGGTGGCAGTGGATTTGCGTTTTTTGCTTGCTGCTTTAAAGATCAATAATAATTTAGAACGCATTGGTGATATTGCTGAAGGAATAGCGCGTTATGTAATTGATTCACCTGTGGCTTTTAACAAAGAAAGATTAGAAAGTTCTCAATTGGCGACGATGTATGAAGACTCAATAAATATTTTGGAAGATACAATGATTGCTTTTGAAGAAGAAGACACAACGCTTGCAAGAACTATTTTTAAACGCGATGAAATATTGAATGGAATTAATCTTGGTGCAAACAAAAGTATCAGTGATATGATCAGGTCTAACATTCAATTTACAGATGAAGCAATTTATATTTTATCTATCATCCGCAAATTGGAAAGAGTAGGTGATCAGTGCACAAATATTGCAGAAGAAATAATTTTTTATGTTGAAGCAAAAGTGCTGAAACATCAGAAAGTGTAGATCAAAATTAATCTTTTTTAGCTTCTAATACAAAACCAACTGTCGTTCCTATATCAAGTTTGCTGCGTACATGAATGCTTTGTCCATGCGCTTCTATAATGTGTTTGCAAATTGATAAACCGAGTCCTGTACCGCCTATATTTCGGCTTCTGCCTCTGTCGGTGCGATAAAATCTTTCAAAGATTCTCGGTAAATGTTCTTCTGATATACCAATGCCATCGTCGCTAATTTCAATTAAAACATGTTTATCATCTGTGTTATAAATGCTGGCGGTGATGCTGCCATTTTCTTTGCCATATTTAGTGGCGTTTTCTACCAGGTTCATTAATACCTGCAAAATTTTTTCTTTATCTGCATATACCATTATCGGCTGCTCACAACCTTTTTTAATACTGCATTTTATATTTTCTTTAGATGTTTTGATATAAAGTGTTTCAAAGACTTCTTTGATCAGATCCTGTATAATAAAATTTCTTTTAATCAAAGGCTGCTCGCCACTTTCAAGCTTTGAAATTTCATCAAGATCATTTACAAGATTAACCATCCGCTCTACATTTCGCGCGGTGTTTTCAAGAAACTTCATGTTAACTTCAGGGTTATCAATTGCACCACTTATCAAAGTATCAACATAACCTTGTATCGCGAAAATTGGTGTTTTAAATTCATGCGCAAGATTTTGCAAAAATTCTTTTCGATAAGCTTCGTTATTTATTAAAACATCAATTTCATCTTTTCTTTGGGCAGCCCATACTTCTACATCTTCATTTACTTCACTGATACTTTTTTTTGGTAAGATATATTTGTAATACATCTCTTCCTTTTTGCTTGCCTTTGTTTGATAAATGATCTTATAGATCAATTTTATTTTTCTATAAATAAATGAATCAAGCACATAACGTATAAAAAAAAAGCTGCCTGCAAAAATTAGTATGACTACAACCGAAGCAATAACATAATTGTTGCTGATAAAGAAAAATGCTATGCCGCAAGCAAAAGCAATTGTTGCTGATGTAAGAAAAGATAATTGTCCGGGAGAAAAATTTTTTATTTTAAACATGCACAAAACATAAGCCTGCAAGCTAATAAGAAAGAAGAATGGGTAAAATTTTTTGAATAAAAAGTTTTACAAATCAAATTTATAACCAACGCCCTTAACAGTTGTAACGCAGTCTATACGCAGCTTTTGGCGAATTTTGCGAATGTGTACATCAATTGTTCTGTCACCAACAATCACTTCATTTCCCCAAACTTGTCTCAATATTTCATTGCGTAAAAAAACACGCCCGGGTTTTGAAGCAAGTAAATATAAGAGCTCAAATTCTTTTTTTGCTAACATTATTTCTTCACCTTTTACGGTAACCAAATATTTTTCTGCATCAATTAAAATATCATTTATCTTAATTATTTTACCTTCTTCAGTTTTATTTATTCTTCTGAATAATGCATTAACACGGCTTACCAAAACTTTTGGACTGATTGGTTTTGTAACGTAATCATCTGCGCCTGCTTCAAAGCCTTTTACATGAGAAGCTTCATCGTTCATTGCTGTAAGAAAAATAATTAATGTCTTCTCAAACGCAGGCTGTGCGCGAAGTATCTCACATACTTCGTTGCCGTTTTTGTGTGGCATTAAAATGTCAAGAATGATGAGGTCAGGGTTTAATTGCTTTGCTTTTTCAATTGCATCATTGCCATCTTTTGCATTATAAACATCATAACCTTCTTTTGATAAGTTATAATTAATTATCTCTAGAATATCCGGCTCGTCATCTGCAATTAAAACTTTCTTATGCTTAAGTTCCATTAACAATATGTTTACACAAAAATAATTTCATTCAAATAGTTATTGCATTATATAATTGTTAAGTGACCTCTTTGTAGTTTTGATAAAATTTAAGTTGAGATATAATTAAAATTAGGAATGATGAAGTTAATGAAAGTGTTTTTTGTATTTGCCGGAATTATTTGCTCCTTTTCTTTGTTTGCACAAAAGGTTGCGCCAGTGCAAATACCATTGATGCGACAACTATTTCACGAGAATATAGATAGAACCCAACAGGCAATTTTAAACAGCGATGGTTTAGCGGATGATCAGTTTGTAGTGTCAAATGATTCTGCCTTAAACATGCAATTAACTTATGCGCTTACAACAAAAGTTGATGCATTACAAAATAGTATTGAAGCCGATACCTCGCTGAATAATAATAATAAAATAAAATTTCTGCGTGGCTTGAATGAAGCGCTTACGATGTTTCTGGATGAATATAAGGCAAGAAAAATAAAACCAATTTTATTGCCTGATCTTATTTCATCTTTTGCTGAAGCAATTCCTTTTGAAAAGGATGATCACTCGATTGCATTCATCATTCAAAAAAATGATGTTGATGTTGATAAAATATTGATGCATACAATTTCATTCAGCGACAACATTGGTGCAGATTCCTGTAAAGAAATAATTGTTTTAAAAGATTGTAAACGCCATCCTGATAAGGCTTTATCCATTTTAAGTTATAATACTGATATGCCTTTTACTGACAGCATTATTGTTGCAACCGCATATAAATATCCTGAAACATTGTATGATTATGCAGCATCACCAAGTGCTTTGGGAAATAAAATAAGGCGTAACGATGATCCGTTAGTGAAGGCTATTGCATTTATGGGAAGCACAAAATCAGGCAGGCAATATTATCCTTTCTTAGATAATATTTATAAAGGAAAAATAACTTATCAGCAAGTAGATTCTGCGATGTATGATAGTTTGAAGTATTACAATTTATTAGTGGAAACGGAAATTGATTATGCAAATAGAATTCGCCAGCATGATACGCCGATGGGAATGGAAGGATTGAATTATAAATTAAAAACTACAGGTTCTTTATTTGTAAATGTGATTAATGGCTTGCATGAGTTGCCTGATGATATTCGCTTCAAATCCTTGAAGCCATTGAGTCCTGAAGAATTGTATTATCTCGCGGTAACGCACGAAGAAGAAATGTACACATCAAGTTTTGTTCGCGGGGTTTATCCTGAAATTTTTAAAAAAATGAAAATTCCGAGAAGCGATTCTTTATTGATGGCTTTGAAATTTGATCATTTTAAAAAATGGTTGAAGATGACTGCAAGTTATAATCTGCTGGATGATTTTCTTAAACGAATGAATAAAGACAATGCAGAATTATTAATGAAGGCATTTATAAACAGGCTTGATCAAACAAAAGATTTGGAAGATGCTGTTGACGTTGCGGACTCTTATGGAAGCATTAATAATAAAGATATACAAAGTCTTATTTTAATGCAGGTGCAAAAAAATCTTGAAACAGCAAAGCAAATACATAATGAAAGAGCAATAAACATTTACAGTATTCTCAACACATTATTTTTATCGATGAATGATAGCCTACACATTGATGTTTCTAAAGAGCTTGGTATTCAACCTGTTTATTTTATGCCTAATTCATTAATGAAAGATTCTTCAGGTAAAATAATTGTGCAGCAATTTTTTTATAGCGATAAAGATGGTAAAGATGGTTACAGGGATTTTGTAAGCAGCTTTGAAAATAATAACTGGAAGATTTCTGAAGCAAAAGAATGGATAACCGTTTCATCTGTCAAAGGCACGCCGGTTTTTATTTATGCAAACAAACCTTTAGGAGATGAAACGCAAAACTTGGATGATGATGCTCAAAGTGATTTGTGTGCTTATTTAGATAACAACAATTTAAATCCGACAATGGTTATTCATCGCGGGCACAGCTATCATTTAAATTCTACTTTAAACAGGTTAGCTAATTCAGCAAAAGTTATCTTATTAGGCAGTTGTGGAGGATATCAAAGCCTCAATAAAGTTTTAACGACTTGCCCCGAAGCACAAATCATTGCATCAAAACAAACCGGAAGTATTAGTGTAAATCAACCAATGATAACTTCCATGATGGAAACGTTACGGCAAGGGAAAGATTTCAACTGGCAACTTATGTGGAAAAATTTCTCCAACGAGTTTAAAAATAATTCTTTCTTTGATGATTATATTCCGCCCTATAAAAATCTGGGGGCTGTCTTTATTATAGCATATGAAAAACTGGAAGAAAAAGAAGAATAAAAGGAAATAAAAAAAGGATTCAAAAATTGAATCCTTTAGTACCTGCAAATATTTTTTTAAGCTCTTCTCCAATGCCCTGCCACCCAATAATATCCACCAGCTTCATGGCTCCAGTGGCCTGCAACCCAAACTCTTCCTGCAGGTGGAACGGTCCAGTAACCATCTTTATGAACATAAGTTCCATTTTGCCAAGTCCAGTCACCTTCGATCCAAACGTGGCGTGGAGACGGTTGCGCAGGTCTTACTACAACAGGTTCTGCAGGCTGTACTTTCACATAAAACCTTTGTGCATTGCTGATTGTAGTGAACCCCGTAATAAGAAAAAGCGCTAATAAACTTCTTAAAATTACCTTTTTCATAAAATTAAAATTTGATGTATTTGGTTGTATATAAGTTTTAACATTAAGTATTTTTGCAATTTTAATACCAACAGTACTTATGGTTTGTTAAAACGAAACTTATCTTTGTTTGTATGAGCAATCAAAAGGAAAACACATTTCAAACAATTATTTCCCACGCAAAAGAATACGGTTTTATTTTTCAAAGCAGTGAAATTTATGGTGGATTAAATGCTGTGTACGATTATGGACCTTATGGAAGCGAGTTAAAAAAAAATATTCGCGATTATTGGTGGAAAAGCATGGTGCAGCTCAACGAAAATATTGTAGGAATTGATGCGGCAATTTTTATGCATCCTACAATATGGAAGGCAAGCGGACACATTGATAATTTCAGCGATCCAATGATTGATAATAAAGACAGTAAAAAAAGATATCGCGTTGATCATTTGATAGAAGCTCATGCCGAAAAGTTACATCAACAAAATAAACCGGAAGAAGCAAAGCAATTGCTTCAGGATATGGATGCACTACTCGCAAAAGATGATTTTAATGCATTGAAAATTTTGATTGAAACTAATAAAATTATTTGTTCAATTAGTGGCACTACAAACTGGACAGATATACGACAGTTTAATTTAATGTTTTCAACACAACTCGGATCTGTTACTGATGAAGCTGATACAATTTATTTAAGACCTGAAACCGCGCAGGGAATTTTTGTGAATTTTTTGAACGTACAAAAAACCGCGCGAATGAAGATACCGTTTGGCATTGCGCAAATTGGTAAAGCATTTAGAAATGAAATTGTTGCAAGACAATTTATTTTTCGCATGCGCGAATTCGAACAAATGGAAATGCAATTTTTTATTCGTCCCGGCACTCAAAAAGAATGGTACGAGTACTGGAAAAATGAAAGATTGAAATGGCATTTAAATTTAGGAATTGATAAAGAAAAATATCGATTTCACGATCATATTAAACTTGCACATTATGCAGACGCCGCTTTAGATATTGAATATGAATTTCCCATTGGCTTTAAAGAGGTTGAAGGCATTCATTCAAGAACAGATTTCGATTTGAGCAATCATCAAAAATTTAGTGGAAAAAAATTAGAATATTTCGACAATGAAATCAATCAATCTTATATTCCTTATGTGATAGAAACATCGATCGGGTTAGACAGAATGTTCTTACTTATTTTATGCAATAGTTATGAAGAAGAAGTAATAATAAAAGATAATGCTGCAAACGATTCGCGGGTCGTAATGCGAATTTCTCCAATGCTTGCACCAATTAAATTAGCAATACTTCCGCTCACTAAAAAAGATGGATTACCGGAAATAGCAAAAGAAATTTTCAATGATTGCAAAAATGATTTTCGTTGCTTCTTTGAAGAGAAAGATACTATTGGAAAACGTTACAGAAGGCAGGATGCAATTGGCACACCGTTCTGCGCTACTATTGATCATCAAACAAAAACAGATAATACAATTACTATCCGTTACAGAGATTCCATGAAGCAAAATAGGATTGAAATATCAGCCCTTAAAAATTTGATTAAAAATTACTGCAACCTTATTTAAAATATAATTAAATTCGCACAATGTATTATTGTCACCGAACATTATTGAAAATTTAGTGTTTCCTTTACTGTGAAATATTCTATAAAAAACTATAAAAAAAATAAAGTAGATGTCTATAATTCTTATCCTAAGTGATTCTTATTCCTTGTTGAGCGTTATTGTTATTGCTCTTTGCTCAATGATTATTGGTTTTCTAATCAAGCTTGCAAAATTTGCTGCTGCAAAAAAACGTATTCTACGATTAGAAGATGAAATGCTTTCTAATCATGCGCGGATTTTAAAATTGCAAAAGAAATTAAGTGATTATCAAAGTGAACATGCTGATAAGTCACAATCTATCAACACAAGCTTAAAGAAAGTTGAAGAATTAAAGAGAAAAATATCTTAGCTGTTTTATCCGTACAATTCAAAATGAATGTCTTTTTTTTCGTAGCCTAAGCTTGCTATCTTTCCCCGCGCATCATCAATCATATTCTTCCAGCCACAAAGAAAAAAACTTGCGGTTGGTTTATTTTCAGCAACAATAGTTTCGTAAACATCATGCACATAACCTGTTTTAAAATTTTCCGAAGGCTGTTCTCTTGAAAAAGTAGGAATATATTTAAACAGGTCAACGTTCTTTTCCAACTCTTTCATTTCATCACTATACAAAGCATCAGCACATTTTCTGCAACCAAAAATTAAATAAATATTTTCGTGTTTAATGTTATGAAGATGTATATATTTTATCATACTTCTAAAAGGTGCAATGCCTGTTCCTGTGCAAATAAAAAATAGATCTTTATCAATGTTTTCGGGTAATGTAAACACGCCTTGCGGACCACGCAAAATCAACTCACTTCCTTCTTTTATTTCATTGAATAAATAGTGTGTGCCCGCTCCGCCTTCGAGCAAAACAATTACCAATTCAATAATATTAGTTCCATCAGGATGCGATGCGATGGAATAACTTCTCCATCTTTTATTTTTCTTTTCGTGAATAGGTAAATCCAGGGTCACGAATTGCCCTGGTTTAAAATTAAAATTTTCTACCTCTGGAATTTGTATCCAAAATCTTTTTGTTTGAGAAGATGCATCTTCAATGCGAATAACTTTTCCTGTACGCCATGGTTCAAGCATTTTGAAAAAATTTATTCAATATACAAAAATCAATTACATAAGAACAATTATTCTTTTGATAAAATATGCCACAAAAAAATCCTGCGCACATTGATGCAGCAGGATTGAAGTCATTGAAAAAAATAATTAGCCTAAAGCAACTCGTTTGAATGCTATTATTTTTAGATCAGCACCAATTGATTTTAAAAATTCTCCAACAGTTTTGCTGTTGTCTTTTACAAAAACCTGTGCTAATAAAGTATGTTCTTTGAAGAAAGCATTCAATTTTCCTTCTGCAATCTTAGCGATCATTTCATCGGGTTTGCCGGCCATTTTTGGATCTTGTTTTATTTGATCAATGACAATATCTTTTTCTCTTGAAACCGTTGCTGCAGGCACGCTAGCTGCATCAACTGCAACAGGATTCATTGCAGCAATTTGCATCGCAATATCTTTCCCTGCTTCTGCGGATTCTTTATTCAACCCAACTAAAACGCCCATTCTGTTTGCTCCATGAATATAAGATGCAACATAAGGTGCTTCTATTCTTTCAAATTTTGTTATGCCTATTTTTTCGCCGATCGAAGCAAGTTTATCATTTATAAGATCTGAAATTTGTGATCCGTTTATTTTTACTTCGTTCAACTCTTCTGCACTTTTTACATCATTGTTAATTGCAGCGTCTGCAATGCTTTGCGCGAAAGCAACAAAGTCTGCATTTTTTGCTACGAAGTCGGTTTCACTACTGATGCAAACGATTATTCCAGTTTTATTATCAGCTGTTGTTTTTGCTAAAATCACTCCTTCCTTTGCTTCACGATCGCTGCGTTTTGCAGCAACTTTTTGCCCGTGTTTTCGAAGCCAGTCAATGGCTGCTTCAAAGTCTCCATTTGTTTCTGTTAATGCTTTTCGGCAATCCATCATGCCTGCGCCGGTTGCCTGGCGTAATTTGTTTATTTCTGCTGCACTTATCTGAACTGTTGTTGACATAATGATTAAAAATTACTGATGATTTGAAATTTGCTTACGCAATTATTTTGTAAAAATTTTAGGTGAATAGAATTACAGAATGTACAAGAGTGCGACGCAACGGATGCTTAATTAATATTCTTAAGCATGGCTCAAAAAATTTATCTCCTTGGTCCGCCCGGTGCGGCTCCACCTTGAGGTCTGCGGCTTGCACCACCCGGAATTCGTCTTCTTGGCTGGCCAGGAGTTGCTGCTCCACCTCTTGATCTTCCTGATCTTGCGCTTTCTGCTTCAGCTTCTGCCTGAATGCGTGCTGCTTTCTTTTCTGCTTCATTATCTACTTCTTCCACTTCCTCATCTTTTGCAGATTGACGTTCCTGCAAGCCTTCTGCAATTGCCGCAGTAATATAATTAGTGATGATGGCAATTGATTTTGTAGCATCATCATTTGCAGGTATCGGATAATCAACTTTGTTCGGATCGCTGTTGGTATCTACCATTCCAAATGTAGTAATACCAAGGCGTTTGGCTTCTGCCAAAGCAATATGTTCGTGACCAATGTCAACCAAAAATAATGCTGCAGGCAAACGACCGAGTTGAGAAATGCCGCCAAGCACTTTATCCATTTTATCTTTATCGCGACTCAACGTTAATTTTTCTTTTTTTGTAAGGCTTTCTGCACTGCCATCATTTAATAATTTTTCGATACTCTGCATTTTTTTTACGCTCTTGCGAACAGTATTAAAATTAGTAAGCATGCCTCCGAGCCAGCGCTCAGTTGCAAAAGGCATGTTCACTCTTTTAGCACATTCACTTACAATTTCTTTTGCTTGTTTTTTTGTGGCAACAAACATTATTTTTTTACCATTTTTTGCTATCTGTTTCATAGCAGCAGATGCTTCCTGCAAGCCATCAACAGTTTTGTTGAGATCAATTATATGAATGCCTTTTTTTTCTGCAAAAATATAAGGCAGCATTTTAGGATTCCACTTCTTACGCAGATGACCAAAGTGCACACCTGCTTCTAAAAGTTGCTGTTGCAATGAAGTGTTTTGTTCCATTTATTTTATAATTTTTATGTAATTGAAGTTGTGAAAGTTGAAAAAAAACTTGATTAACGTTTAGAGAACTGGAAGCTTCTCCGTGCTTTTTTATGACCGAATTTCTTGCGTTCAACGCTGCGGGGATCGCGTTTTAGATGTCCCGCTGCTTTTAACACTGGACGAAATTCAGGATTCACTTCAAGCAAGGCACGTGCAATGCCAAGCTTTGCAGCTTCAGCCTGTCCTTTTAAGCCACCACCTTGTGCGTTAATTATAATATCAAACTTACCGATTGATTCTGCAGTTTTCAAAGGCGCTTCCACCTGATTTTGTAAATACACTAAAGAAAAATATTGTTTATAATCTTTATCATTTACTGTTATCTTACCATCGCCTTTACTTAAGAATACACGTGTTACTGCTTCTTTACGGCGACCAACTGCATTTTTTTGTTTTTCCATATGATGGATTAAATGAAATAAATTTTATTTAGAATTTCAACTCTTTTGGTTGTTGTGCACTATGTGGATGTTTATCTCGGGCATATACAAAAAGTTTTGTAAACATTTTTCTTCCAAGCCTGTTTTTGGGAAGCATACCTTTTACAGCTCTTTCCACAAGCATTTCAGGACGGCGTTTCAACAAATCCTGCGCAGCTTCTTCTTTTTTGCCGCCGGGATAACCGGAATAATTAATGTATTGTTTTTCTTCCATTTTATTTCCGGTAAAAACAACTTTATCAGCATTAATTACAATTACATAATCACCACAATCAACATGCGGCGTATAATATGCTTTATTTTTGCCGCGCAAAATTGCTGCGATCTTTGAACATACACGACCAACGGTTTGATTAGTACCATCGACAACATGCCAGTTGTGCTGAACGGTAGCCGCGTTTGCGTGTTTAGTTGTGAAATGAAGTTTGCTCATTATTATTAATTTAAATTATAACCGCGCTATCCCGCGATTTTTTAATGGAGCGCAAAGGTGATGTTTGTTTGTGGATTAAACAAATTTTTAGAAAGTATTTTTATTTGAACCATTACAAAGCTTTGATTGTCAATAAAATTTTTGCCCAAAAGAATTATTGACGCGTAATGGCTGCGCGATAGAAGCGGTAGCTGCGGCATAATGGCTTGTGCGAAAGGGCAGCACTACAAGCAGATAGCGCGAACAAATGATGATAGAATTACTATTGATGAAAGCCCCGATTATTATAAATTTAAATTATCATCTCTTTAATTTCAATGCATTTATTCATCAAACAAATTCTTGTAAATTTCTTTTTTTTGAAGCTCACGAATATGTCCAGGCATCAGATTTTGTAAATTTATTTTTTCAATTCTAAAACGAATTAGCCTTAAAACAGGGAAACCAATTTTTGCACACATCTTTCTTACCTGCCTGTTTTTTCCTTCGTGTAAAATTATTTTTATCCATGAGGTTGGTATATTTTTTCTAAAACGTATTGGCGAATCTCTTTCAGGGAAATTTTGTTCTGTTTCAAACAAACTTGCCTTGCATTTTTTTGTGCGATAAATTTTTCCATCAATATTTATTTCAACACGATTTTGTAAATTTTGCAAAGCATCGTTTGTTATTGCTCCATCAACCTGCACATGATATTCTCTTTCATGAAAAAATGTTGGATGCAGTAAGCGATGATTAAGCAAAGTATCATTTGAAAGAATCAACAACCCTTCGCTGTCATAATCCAATCTTCCAACGGGATAAATATTTTTATCAACATGAAAATAATCTGCGAGTGTTTTTTTATTATCAACTTTACTGAACTGTGATAAAACTTGATATGGCTTATAAATGATGAAGTACTTTTTCATAAAACAAAAAGTCCCGCTGATGCGGAACTTTATATATGGATGGGTTAGTAAATACCGGGAATGATATTCCCATCACAATATTAAAAATAGTTTTCTCTAATGCAAAAAATATTTTCATAAATTTTATTCACATTTTTTTTTGCAATGTTAATAGAGCTTCAACATTTTAATATTATCGCATGCAAATTATTTTTTTGTTTTAATGGTAATAAATTTTGTAAGTGCTGAAACATTGATGAATAAAGGGCTTCAAGAGCTCTGCATTATTAATAAGTCTTTTCATTTTTTATTTTTTATAATTAATTTATCCTAATGATTCTTTTTTTATAAAATAAGTTTTGCAATAAAATTTTTTTCCATCATCTAACTTTGAAAGATTAAATTTTTAAAAATGAAATTCCCTGAGCCTGTTACTGTGCAATGGTTAGCAAACTTTATTGATGCAGATGTTGTTGGTGATGATGAATTATTTGCAGAAGGAATTAATGAAATACATAAAGTTGAAAGAGGAGATGTATGTTTTGTTGATCATCCGAAATATTACGAAATATGCTTGAACAGTGCGGCTTCGCATATTATTATAAACACGAAAGATGTAAAAGTTCCTGATGGAAAAACATTGCTTGTAATACCAGAACCTTTTGAAGCATATTTAAAAATCGTAAATCATTTTCGGCCGTTTAATGCAGCAACCAAATCAATAAGTGATGATGTTATTATTGGAGAAAATACGATCATTAGCCCAAATGTTTTTATTGGCAAAGCAGTTAAAATAGGAAATAACTGCAGAATTTATCCCAACGTTTCAATACTTGATTATACAATTATTGGCAATGATGTTGTCATACAATCAGGCACTGTCATTGGCAGCGATGCATTTTATTATAATACAAAAAAAGATAGAAATTTTTGGTATAAAAAAATGCAAAGTTGCGGTAATGTAATTATTGAAGATAATGTTGAAATCGGCGCCAATTGTGCAATTGACCGCGGTGTGACTGCTTCTACAAGAATTGGTGCAGGAACCAAAATTGATAACATGGTACATATTGGGCACGATACTTCTGTAGGAAAAAATTGTTTGTTCGCTGCGCAAGTTGGCATTGCCGGCGCAGTTGAAATTGAAGATGGCGTTGTTTTGTGGGGACAAGTTGGTGTAAACAAAACAATTAAAATTGGTGAGAATGCAATGGTGATGGGACAGTCAGGAATTGTATCAACTGTTGAAGGAAATAAGATTTATTGGGGTACTCCCGCAATTGATATACATACAAAAAAACGCGAAGTTATTTGGATAAAAAGAATACCTGAGATGTGGGACAAGTTGAAGAATTTATAAATCATATTTCTTTTTTAATTCTTCACAAATTCTTTTTATTGATTTTTGTATTGGCTTATAACTGAATGCAGGTAAGGCTTTGAGCAACTTGGTATTATCGAAAAAAACTTTTGATTGTGCAGTTATTGCTGTCTCTTTTGTAAGCAATGGCTTGCTATGATTTAATTTTGATTTTAATTTTTCAACTCTCCAAACGACTGCCGCAATTAATGGAGTTACTTTTTTAGAAGGCATTTTTTTCCCAAACTCTTTTGCTATCATATCAAATAATTCTTTGTAAGAAATATTCGTAGTACTTACAATAAATCTCTCTGAAACAATATCGCTTTGCATTAAAAGAATCATTGCATTTACAACATCATCAACATCAACAAAACCGTTTATTCCATTTGTATACCACGGAAATTCATTGTACACAGATTTAAAAATTGCAGTTGAACCTTTATTCCAATCTCCTGCTCCTAAAATAGTGGATGGATTTATAATAACAGCATTCAAACCTTCTCCAATGCCACGCCACACCTGCATTTCAGCAAGATGTTTGCTTTTGCTATATGCACTGTTGTTATCTTCTTCCAGCCAATTTATTGTTTCATTTATGGAATTATTCCCGACGTTTTTACCAAGCGCTGAAACGGAACTTACAAATAATAATTTTTGAATTTTTTTATTTATACATGCATTTACAACATTGGCTGTGCCTTCAATATTTACTTTAAAAAGCTCTTTTTTTTTCTCGGGATCAAATGAAATCACTCCTGCACAATGGTAAACATGATGCATATTTTCCATTGCATTTTCAAGCGCAACTATATCAAGTATATCAGCATTTATCCAGTTTATTTTGTTGTCATTTGGGTTTTCTCCAACAGTGGTTCTATATAATGCATAAACTTTTTGATCTTGAGAAACGAGTTGTTTTATTAAATGAGATCCCAGCAAGCCAGTGCCACCAGTAACGAGAATATTTTTAACTGAAATGTTGTTTTTATTTTGGTCTTCCATTAATTTATTTGATGATTCACTTTTATTCATATTCATAAAAGCCTTTGCCAGCCTTTCTTCCAAGCTGTTTAGCTTCAACTTTTTGTTGCTGTATTTTTGATGGCTTCAATCTTTCCGGTTGTCCCAATTCTTCCCAAATAATATTGCTTACTGAAAAATTTATATCCATTCCGATTAAATCCATCAATTTAAAAGGTCCCATTTTAAAGCCTGTTGATTCCATTATTTTATCAATTGATTCGATAGTTGCAACATCTTCTTCAACCAATTTCAGAGCTTCTAAATAATATTGCCTTGCTACGCGATTAACAATAAATCCTGGCGCATCTTTACACATAACAGGAACTTTTCCAAAATGAATAGCAAGCTGAAACACTTGCTGCGCAATAGTTTCAGAAGTTTGTGTGCCCCGAATAATTTCTATAAGCTTCATTATTTGCGCAGGATTAAAAAAATGCATGCCAATAAAATTTTCAGGATTTTCTACTTGAGCTGCAATTTTAGAAATGGAAATGGACGAAGTATTTGTGGCGAAAATTGTTTGGCTGTTATTTACTTCTGCAAGCGCATTGAATAAATTTATTTTTGCTTCTTTATTTTCTATAATTGCTTCAATAATTATATCAGCAATACATTCTTCTATTTTATTTGTAAAAGAAATTCGTGCAAAAATGTTTGTCTTTTTTTCTTCCAAAATTTTTTTCTTGTCAACTAAAAATTGCAAACTTTTGCTGATATTGATTTTGCTTGCTTCCAATATTTTTTCATCCACATCAAACAATATCACATCAAAATCTGAAAGCGCCGCAACTTGTGCAATGCCGCTTCCCATTGTTCCTGCGCCACATACACAAACTGTTTTTATTTTTTTCGCGCCATTCATTTTGCAAACTTACAAGATACTTACACTTTATCCACCTTGCTGAACCTGCTTAACTTTTGCAGAAGTACAATGTTTATTTTTACAAGATGGAGCAATTAGATTTATTCAATATAAAAACAGCGCAAACATCTTCTGAAAAAGGTAAAAAAAATTCTATAAATAAAAAAGATACAACTGCTGCGCAAAATGTTTCTGAACAAAATGTAAAACCATTCGCACAAAAAAATAGCATCTCCAAAAATTCAAAACGTGGCAGAAAATCTTTTAAAGATATGGATGCAGAAGTAGATTTGATAGAAGTGCCCGAAGATGAAATCTTATTTCAAAAGCAATATTATTCTATTAGTGAAGTGGCAGCATGGTTTAAGGTGAATGCTTCGCTGATAAGGTTTTGGGAGAATGAGTTTGATGTTTTGAAGCCAAGAAAAAATCGTAAAGGCGATAGATTATTTCGTCCGGAAGATGTAAAAAATATTCAATTGATCTATCATCTTTTGCGGAAAAGAAAATTTTCTATAGACGGTGCAAAAAAATATCTTGAATCTAATAAGGAACATGCTGAAACGAATAAGCAATTGATTCAATCTTTAACTAAACTCAAAACTTTTTTAACTGAATTAAAAACAAATCTTGCTGAATGAAAAGAATAATTTTCACAATAATAATTTGCATGCTTGCATGTTTATGTGCCACAAAAAAAGTAGCTGTTCAACCTATGCATCCTTATAAAGTTGTTGCAGATACAAGAGCGAAAATTTTAGAAGGATTACTGCAAAGAAGTGATATTGAAAATGATACTTCCTTCAAATGGTTTCAGCAAAATTATAATTTAGGAATGGCTAATGCTTCCGCTGTGTCTGCATTTCAGAAGAATAAAGATAGTTTTCAAATGGTTGTTTTTTTTGGAACATGGTGCGAAGATTCTCAAAATTTAGTGCCGATATTTTATAGACTTGTCGATAAAAGTGGCTATGATGAGAACAATATTACATTGATTGGTGTGGATAGATCTAAAGCAACTCTTGATAATCTTAATAAAGCTTTTCATATAACAAGAGTGCCAACTTTCATTGTGATGAAAAATGGCAAAGAGATTGGGCGTGTGGTTGAATATGGAGCAAGCGGCACAATGGATAAAGACCTTGGAGAGATAGTTGCAGCATTATAAAATTTCGTGCTTAATAGTAAAAAAGGCGATGAACGGAGCGTCGCAAGCAAAGCTCAATTTGTATTCTGTTGCTGGTAACCCAAAAAATTTTATTTCTATTTCGCATCATCTTCTGTAGCTGCAGCAAACTCAACTTTTGTTTTATTGAAGATGTCAATTATCTGAAGATTTATTTGCTGCCGCAGATCTCTGAAAGCGGAAAGCGTTTGCTGCATAGTGGCAAAATATTCTATGCTGATAATGTGTGCATTTTTTCCTGTGTCGCTTAAAAACACTGTGCTGCTCTCGATATTTTCCTGCAACAATAATTTTTTTACTTCACCAATAATCAATTGTAATTGATCGGATGTTGTTGCTAATGATACCTCAAGATTTAAAGTTGCACGACGCTGTGTGCGCATAGAAACATTATCAATAATTGTATCAACCATTTGCTTGTTTGGAACGGTGATAAATGTTTTTTGATCGGTGCGGATGCGTGTGCTGCGCAAACCAATTTTTTCAATTGCGCCCGTAAAACCCTGCACTTTTACAGTGTCTCCAACAAAAAAGGGTTTGTCTGTAAATATGATAAATGATGCAATTAAATTTTCGAGACTTTCTTTGGTTGCAAGCGCAATTGCAGCGCCAACAAGGCTTAAGCCGGTTAATAAATTTCCGATTTGATAATTGAAAGAGAAATGAAGTATTAATAAACCACCAATTATAATGAGTATTACACGGAAAAAGTCAGTGAAGAAAATAAGAAGCTGGCTGCCTGATTGATCGCTCGCTTTATCTCCAAGAATTACTCCAACATATTTTATTATTCTTATACAAAGCCGAATGAAAGTAATGATTAGTGCTGCATTTGCAAGTGACTCAATTGCATCACGAAAAGAAATTTTATGTAAAATGGTAAAGTCTAACTCAACAGGAAAGAATAATTTATCGAATGATAAAATAATTATAAGGACTAACAAAAATGTTTCAAGTGGAGAAACAACAAGATCTAAAAAAGATTGTTTGCGAAAGTTCTTTTTTGTTTTTAAAATCCTAAAAAGTAAACCTGCAATATATTTTGAAATAAATCTTTTGAGAATAAGCACAATAAAAATAATAGCAATAACTGTCAGATATGCTTCAATAGAATTATCAAAAAATTGTCTCTGTAAAATTTCCTGCATTGTATTTTATTGCAAAGTTGAATAAATGGAAATGCCTTTGTTACTAAGTAAAAAAAGATTGCTTAAACGCAGTTGTACTTTTATAACATTGTTGAAAGTAAAGCCGGGCAAGAGTTTGGTGATTTGATAAGTTGATAACTGCGATGAATAAAAATAAATTGAATCCCTGCCTGATAAGAAATTATCTGTTACCTGTACATCTTTCCAATTTGCATAAGGAAGATTTTTTTTAAAGCCAAAATAATAATCAAAGATCTTCCATCCAAACTTTGGATCGTACAAAAAAAGCTGGCTGTTGTTGTCAATTATTTTTGACGGCAAAAAATTATCATCATCAAAAAGCAAACGAAAATCTGCGGATTGCAATAAAATATTTCCGTTATAATCAAGCTTTTTTATTTTAGCATCAAGCTCATCAAACACCCAAATATTTCCATCATAACTTTGCGCAACTGCACGCGCCTGAAGAATTTGAGCACGCCTCAGATCAATAATGCTGATAACATTTAAAAATCGATCAAGGATTAATACTGTTGAAAAATCTTTGTAATACACAAGTATTTTCAAAGGATTTGTAACATCCATCGAAAAAATTTTTCCATATTGTTTTACATCATTAAATATGGCGAGTGAATCTCCATTAAGATCAACCTTTTTTATTTGATTCGTTGGCGTAATGCAATAAATATTACCGAGGTTATCAGCATAAAAATCTGTAAAACTTCCTTCAATAACATTGTTTAATTTCAAATGCAAAACCGAGTCTCCATTTGCAAAAGACTGCAATGAAATTGTAATAAAACATCCAAGTAATATTGTTTTTATTTTACCCATTTTTTTAATTCCAAATTATTACCGTCGAAGATTGCATAAGTAAAATTTCGTATCCAATCACCAAGATTTATGTACGTGCTTTTTTCATTTAACTTATACACCAAAGGAAAATGTCGATGACCAAAAATAAAATAATCGTAATGTTCTTTTGCAAGCAATTGCCTTGCATAAATAATAAGCCACTCTTTATCTTCACCCAAAAAAATTGCATCGCTTAAGCCAGTCTTAATGCGGCTTTTGCGACTAAAATAATTTGCGAGGTTAATTCCTATTGTTGGATGCAATTGACCAAAAAGCCATTGGCAAAATTTATTTCTGAATATCTTCTTTATGAATTTGTAGCTATGATCGCCCGGCCCTAAACCATCACCATGCGCAATGTAAAATCTTTTATTATTCCACTCAAACACATGCGGCTGAAAATATACATGTATGTTTAATTCTTCCTCAAAGTAGCTGCTCATCCACATATCATGATTTCCGGTAAAAAAAATTATTTGAATGCCTTTATCCGTCAGCTCTGCAAGTTTTCCGAGCAAACGCACATATCCTTTAGGAACTACTTTTTTATATTCAAACCAAAAATCAAAAATATCTCCAACGATAATGATGTGCGATGCATTTGTTTGTATGTCGTTAAGAAAAGCAATAATTTTTTTTTCGCGGAACAAACTTTTATCATGATCAGGCGCGCCAAGATGAAAATCTGAAAGGAAGTAAATTTTTTTATCTGTTGGAATAATTTGCATTGGCAAGAAAATTATTTTTAATGCAAAGATCTTTCTACTAAAAAGCAAAATACTTCTTTCGGTCCGTGCACGCCAACGACCAAAGTTTTTTCTATATCAGCCGTTCTGCTTGGTCCTGTTGCCAATGTAATTAGGGATGGAAGTTGTGTATATTTTTCTTTTACATTAACCAACGCGTCTTTAATATCGTAAGTTAATTGGTTGGTGTAAGCAACGCAAATATGTATTGGCGCATATACGCTAACCGTTCGCCCACTTGCGTTTGCGCTGCTTAGAACAATACTTCCTGTGCGGGCAATTAATTGTTCGCAGGATGTGATGGATGCGTCGCAGGTTGATAAATCATTAAAATAATTTTGGTTGAAATTATTTAGAGCAAGCATTTGTTTTAATGCTGGTTCATTACAAAAAATTTTATCCCATTTTTTATTTTCAATAAGTTGTTGTAATTGCTCTATCAATTCTTTTTCATCTAAGCAATAAGAAAATTTTCCCTGAAGCTTTGTAAAATTTTCAGCAAACTCAATATCTAATTCCTGTTGTTGCGGTTGAAAAACAGTATCTGTTCCTTCGCTTTGCGGAAACGGAACAGGCACCGGATTAATCAGTGCCTGCCTTATTTTTTTTAGAATATTTTCTTTTGCGGAAGATATTTTCATCTCATATTTTTTATGGCACAGGCAGGCTGCTGTCATAAGGTGGTACGCCTTCACTTACTGTGCCATTCTCAGGAATGTGATTTTCTTCAACATCAATATCCAATGATTTTTTTTCTTCGTAAGGACGCTTGCCAATTAATAATTCAACATCACTTTTAAACAATACTTCTTTATGTAATAATTCTTTTGCGAGTATTTCTACCTGCGCTCTTTTTTCTGTCAATAATTTTTTTGTTCTTTCGTATGCTGTTACGATAAGCGCCCGCACCTCTTCATCAATTATTTTACCTGTTTCTTCACTGAATGGTTTTGTAAAAGTATTTTCTTGGGTAGGATCGTAATAGCTTATGTTTCCAAGTTTATCATTCATTCCATAAACTGTTATCATCGAGTAAGCGATCTTTGTGATTTGTTGCAGATCATTTGATGCGCCTGTGGAAATTTTACCAAAGAAAATTTCTTCTGCAGCACGTCCGCCAAGTGTCATACAAATTTGATCTGAAAGTTGATCTGTATTGTATAAATACTGCTCCTTCGGTGTGTATTGAGCATAGCCTAATGCAGCGGTTCCGCGCGGAACAATTGTTACTTTTAATAAAGGATATGCATGTTCTAAAAACCATCCGCAAATAGCGTGACCTGCTTCATGATAAGCAATGATCTCTTTTTCATCCGGAGAAATAATTTTATTTTTCTTTTCAAGTCCGCCAATAACACGATCAATTGCATCCTGAAAGTCACTCATATCAACGGCTTCCTTGCCTTTGCGTGCTGCAATGAGCGCAGCTTCATTACACACATTTGCAATATCAGCACCTGCAAAGCCTGGTGTTTGTTCTGCTAGTTTTAAAATATCAAGTGTTTGCGAAATTTTTATAGGTAATAAATGCACTTTAAAAATTTCTTCACGACCTTTTACATCAGGACGATCGATAGATATCTGTCTATCAAAACGACCTGGGCGAAGTAGTGCGCTATCAAGGACATCAGGTCTGTTCGTAGCAGCAAGAATTATAATTCCTGTATCGCCACCAAACCCATCCATTTCTACGAGCAATTGATTTAAAGTATTTTCTCTTTCATCATTACTCATAATTGCATTTCTGCCCCGCGCTCGACCGATTGCATCTATTTCATCAATAAAAATTATACAGGGCGCTTTTTCTCTTGCCTGTTTAAAAAGATCCCGCACACGGCTGGCACCAACGCCAACAAACATCTCTACAAAATCAGATCCGCTGATGCTAAAAAAAGGAACCTGCGCTTCCCCGGCCATTGCTTTTGCTAATAAAGTTTTACCTGTTCCAGGAGGTCCGATAAGCAAAGCACCTTTTGGAATTTTACCTCCAAGCGCGGTATATTTTTTGGGGAATTTTAAAAAGTCAACTATCTCCATCACTTCCACCTTTGCTTCTTCAAGCCCTGCAACATCTGCGAAGGTGATGTTTACTTTTGCGCCTTTATCAAACAAAGTGGCTTTAGATTTTCCTATACTAAAAATACCACCGGGTCCGCCGCCGGCTGCAGCGCCACCCATCTTTCGAGAAAATAAAAATATCATTGCACCAAAGAGCACAATGGTGACAAGCACATTTGCAACAGGACCAAACCATTCGCCTTCATCTATATTATTTACGGGCGGTTCCTTTGCATCGGGAATATTGTTATCCTTACAAAATTTATCAAGCCTTTCAGGCCAGGTCTTAGAATCGCTTACTCCAAATTCAAACACTGGCCCATTTGCATTTTCAACTGCTTTGGCACCGATCTTTTGTTCGTAATAAGGTTTGCGGAGACTGTCTTTAAAAATTGTTACGCGAACTATTTGTTTGTTTCTTATAAGATCTAATTTTTCTACATCGCCCGGAAGTAACATGTGTTCCTTAAATTCCTGCTCTGTTGTAGTTGTAACATCTGAACTGTTCCAATTAAAACCCTGATAGATCATGAGGACAATTGCTATTAATGCATATATCCAATAAATGCTAAAGCGCGGCCCTTTCTTAGAAGGTTTTCCTTCATCATTATTATTATTGTTAGAATTTAAAAAATTAAGCCTGTTATTTTTTTTATCTTCCTGTGCCATACTCTTTCTTCAAATTTGAATAATTAATTCTTTTTAAACATCATTATTTTCTTCGGCAACTGCATCACTCCACATTTCTTCCAGCTTATAAAATTTGCGTGTTTCAGGTTGCATGATGTGAACCACTATGTTTACATAATCTATTAATACCCATCGTAAGGCATTGTAACCTTCAAATTTATAAGGCTTTTCTCCACACATCTCAAGCACTTCTTTTTCAACAGAATCTGCAATGGCTTTAATCTGGATATTACTTGAAGCTTCGCATAAAACAAAAAAATCTGTTACTGCTTCGGGTATTTTTCTGAGGTCGAGCGATATAATATTCTCACCTTTTTTTTCTTTTATACCTTTAATAATCGCTTTAAAAATTTTTGAATTTTTGGTAAGCTTTGCGTTTTTGCCTTTGGGTTTTGCAGTTGCAGATGTTGATGCCAAATATTAAACTTGTTTAGTGAGTTAATTTATTGGGTAGTCTGAATTGATGTTGTTTTAATATCATTCTTTTTGTTTAAAAGACCAACCAAATATCTTTGCGAAAATAACAATTCTTTTGCCTTATTCATCTATGCGAAATATTATTGGTGAACCTTTCACAGAAATTGATGAAGTAGAAAGTACCAACAACTATGCCATGGCATTGGCGCAGCAAGGCTTTGACAAACATGGTGCAGCCTGGTTTGCACACACTCAAACAGGTGGAAAAGGGCAGCGCGGTAAGCAATGGCATTCTGCTTCAGGGCAAAATATTATTTTATCCGTGTTGTTGAATATGAAATGGTTACCGGTTTCCCGGCAATTTTATTTAAGTATTGCAATTGCGTTGGCTGTGCGCGATTTTTTTTTCAACTATACTAAAAAAAATATTACTATAAAATGGCCGAATGATATTTATTATAATGACAGAAAGGCAGCAGGAATTTTAATTGAAAACATAATTCGTGGCAATGAATGGCAGTGGGCAATTGCAGGTATTGGAGCAAATATTAATCAAATATATTTTGATGATGATCTTCCAAACCCTGTTTCATTAAAACAAATAACAGTTGAAAATTACGATGTTGTTGCTTTGGCAAAAGAATTATGTAAAAAAATGCAACAGCGATTTGCTCAATTACAAAATGGTGAAGAAAATATTTTATTAAATGATTATAATAATGGTTTGTATAAAAAAGGTGAAAAAGTAAAACTAAAAATTGGAGATGAAGTGTTTGAGTGTTTTATAAAAAAAGTAAACGAAGCAGGACAATTAATTGTTGAAGGTTATGAAAAAAATATACTCAATTTTGGTGAAGCAGAATGGTTGATAAAATGAGGTTACTTATTTGTGGCAGCTAAAATCTCTTCTGCATGTTCTTTCGATTTTGGTTTGACAAATATTTTTTTTATGATGCCTTTTTCGTCAATTAAAAAAGTTGTTCTTATCACACCCATATATTTATTTCCAAACATTTGCTTCTCGCCCCAAACACCATATTTATCTATTATTTTATGTTGCGGATCTGCAAGTAAAGTAAAAGGCAACTGATATTTCGCTTCAAATTTTTTATGTTTTTTTTCATCATCAGGGCTTACTCCAAGAATTTCGAAGCCATTTTGTTTAAGCAATAAATAATTATCGCGAAGATTGCATGCTTCTATAGTGCAGGTTGGCGTATCATCTTCAGGATAAAAATACAACACTACTTTTTTACCTTTAAAATCTGCAAGCGAAATTTTTTTCCCATTTTGATCAGTTGCACTAAATGAAGGCGCTTTCAAGCCTTCTTGTAAGATTGACATAATTAATTTGTTAAATACTATTTCTTAAAAAGGATCATTTCATTGTTTTTATATACTTCAAAAGGAAAATAAGATTCAAGATAAGAATATTGAACTGCAGAGGAAGTATTAACTAACAAATATTTTACTTCATATTTTTTTAATAATTCTTCTGTTATAATTTTGTTGTTTGAGTTTAATAAAAGATCATTATCTTTTTTTCGCTGGATGTAGTTTACATACGGATTGGAATAATAATCAGTTGTTACTATCATTTTTCTACCCGTTGCCATTACAGGAAATTCGGACTCATTTCCGTAACAAAGAATTACATCATTTATTTTAGTATTATTTTTTATCCAATTATACATATTAATTGATGCAGTATCTGATTGTTTGACTAACGTTTTTTGTTGCAACAAAGTAAATTCTTTCCTTTTTGAATATCCTGGTAATCTTAGTATTACAAAAAGAAGAAGAAGTAAATAAAATAAGATATTAAAAGATATTCTTGAAAGAAAAAATTTTTCTTTCATCCATTTACAAATTGCAATAAAACCAACTCCAAATAAAACTGCCTGCACAGCCTTCAGATAAAAATAAAAATGAAAAGATGGAATGATTGATGGTAAATGAATTTTATATTTTGTATTAATTATAGAGGCTGTGTTAGAATAAATTAATAATATAATTGAACAGAAAAGCCAGAATAAAATTATTCTTCGAGAAAGCGTTGTTAGTTTTTTATCTTTAATAAGAATAATAAAACCAGCAATCGCAATAGCAAACCAAACAGTAAAATTTTCTTTTAACAGCAGCATAAAATTTTCGGGACGTAACAAATAATAAATCCATTGTGAGGGCAAAGTATTTTTCATTTGAAAATGAAAATGAATAAAAATAAAATAAATAAAAGGTGAAATCACAATTAGAAATGACAAAATGAAATAATTATATTGTATGAATAATTTTTTGCGTTGTGTTTTATTTTTAAAAAAATCTCTAAGAAAAAAACATGATGCAATTAGAGTTAATAAAATTGCCGGAGCTGTATGGAATAAAAAAATTATCCCGCATAATAAACCCGAAAACCAAAACCATTTGGTTTTACCAGAAAACATTTTATAAAAAAATATCAATTCTATATAAAACAGAAACTGCGTAAAAACATTTGGCAATAATATGTAGGTATAACCTGCAACATGACTTCCATAGTCGTTTCCACAGATAAAAAAAAGAAAGGCTGTACATGCTGCCAGTGCTACATTCCGATCAAATAGGCGCAAACACATAAAATAGAAAAAGACAGGTGAAAGAAGGTTTAAATATTTGCCTGCTTGAGCTAAAAATATTGCAGGTTGAACACCTGTAAATTTTATAATAGATACTTGAACTAAAGGAAACAAAGGGTTATACCACAAGTATTGATGCAAATAAGATGGATCGTTTAAAAAATTATCATGCAATATATTTTCTATCGTTGCAAGGTCTCTGTAAGAATCATCATCTACAGGTAGCAAGAGACCATTCGATGCCTTGAAAGCAAAATAAAAAGCCGTAAATACGAAACAACTTAGTAACAGGATATTTACTCTTTTTTCATTAAAGAAATTGCGCAGGCTCATAGTTATTTGCTAAAACGCATTTTGAGTTTAAGGAAATAGCTTTCAAAAAAATGGTAGGACAATGAAGCAATTAAAATTGTAAAAATTAATCCGGATATACAGATTATTATTTCCGTCAAAATATTAACAGGTAGTTGTAAATAAGTAATAAAAAGTTTAATAACAGGTACTAAAATAAAAAAATGATATAAATAAATACCATAAGAAATACTTCCGAGATAATTAAGAACTTTATTGTTTAATGAAAAAATTGTTTTTGGGTTACATGATAAATTTATGATCATCAGCATAAAGACAATGCTGTAAAATTGATAACCAACAATGAACTTAAAGCAAAGCAAAAAAAATAAAAGTAAGTATATGATATACTGAAATCCTTTAGAAAATATTAAATCTAAAGCTGCTTTTTTTTTCTCAACTACCATGTATGCCCCCAAACCTCCTATCGCCATTGCATCGATTCTGAATGAAGCCCAGTAAGTAAAAAATTTATTGCAGTAATAGAGAATACTGTAAACTGTTGAGTATTTCTTAAGAAAATTGATACCAACAAAATAGTTCGCCACTCTTGCAATTAAGCCGCTATTGAGAAGGAACATAATTAAAATAATAGAAACCATAAAAGTCAGATAATTTTTCTTTTGAATAATTAGAGGCCAAATCAAATAGAATTGTTCCTCTACGCCTATTGACCATGTTGGGCTTGCATATCCGATTGACCTGACTTTTAATAGAACAATATTCGGTGCAATAAGTATTAAAAGAATTATATTGTAAATATTGTTTTTATCAAAATTTCCTATACGCGTAGTAATAAGATTAATATCGAAATAATTGCTATTATTAAAATAGACAAAAGCTAATATTATAGTAAGGTAGTATAAAGGCCAAATCCTGAAAATTCTTTTGAGATAGAATTTTTTTAAGCTTATGCGGGAAGTCTGTTTTTCTATCAATAAAAGATATGTAATTAAAAAGCCGCTTAATACAAAAAAAAATACCACCGCAAGATCGCCAAAATTGAACGGAAAGAATTCGTAATAGAATTTTTTATACCCGTTATCAACAAGCGTGCGGTCAAAATGAAAAATCAAAACAGTGGAAGCAGCAATAAAACGTAACCCATCCAAATTTGGTAAATAATACGCTTTTTTATCCATTAGGCGATCTAACTTTATTGTAACTGATAATTCCAAAAGTATTTAAACTTAGGCATGCTTTCTTCAAATTTCAATCGTCAAATAATTCATACCGCTTACATTTGCACAATTTATTATTATGCCAAAAGACAATTCCATTCAATCGGTTCTTATTGTTGGGTCAGGCCCCATTATCATTGGGCAAGCCTGCGAGTTTGATTATTCAGGCTCTCAGGCCGCACGCAGCCTTCATGAAGAAGGCATCAAAGTCTTTCTTATCAACAGCAATCCTGCAACCATTATGACAGACCCGATGATGGCTGATAAAATTTATTTGTTGCCATTAACTGTTGAAAGTATCGAACAGATTTTGGAAGAAAATCAAATAGATGCCGTGTTGCCAACAATGGGTGGACAAACTGCATTAAACCTTTGCAAAGAAGTAGATGAATTGGGAATCTGGAAAAAATATAATTGCAAGATGATAGGTGTTGATGTGGCTGCAATAGATATTGCAGAAAACCGCGAGCAGTTCAGGCAATTGATGATAAACATTGGTATTGATGTCGCTCCGAGCCGCGTTGCAAATAGTTTTTTAGAAGGAAAAGAATTTGCGCAGGAGATCGGATTTCCTTTGGTTATTCGTCCGTCATTTACACTTGGTGGTACTGGTGGAAGTTTTGTGCATGATAAAACAGAACTCGATGATGCATTGCAAAGAGGATTGAGTGCAAGTCCTATTCACGAAATATTGGTAGAAAAAGCAGTGCTTGGCTGGAAAGAATTTGAGCTGGAATTATTGCGTGATAAAAATGATAACGTAGTAATAATCTGCACCGTTGAAAACCTTGATCCGATGGGCATTCATACAGGCGATTCCATAACCGTTGCACCCGCTATGACGCTTAGTGACACTGCATTTCAGGATATGCGCAACAAAGCAATGTTAATGATGCGCAGTCTTGGAAATTTTGCAGGAGGTTGCAATGTGCAGTTTGCATTAGAGCCCGAAACAGAAAAATTAATTGCTGTTGAGATCAATCCGCGTGTGAGCCGTTCGTCTGCGCTTGCATCAAAAGCTACAGGTTATCCTATTGCAAAAATTGCTGCAAAACTTGCGATAGGGTATAATTTGGATGAATTGAAAAATCAAATTACACAAACAACTTCTGCATACTTCGAACCTGCACTTGATTATGTTATCGTAAAAATGCCACGCTGGAATTTTGATAAATTCAAAGGCGCCAATGATACACTTGGTTTGCAAATGAAAAGTGTTGGCGAAGTAATGGCGATTGGCAGATGCTTTAATGAAGCCATTCAAAAAGCATGTCAGAGTTTAGAAAATGAAGCCGTTGGTTTGGGATATTATGGTAAAAGTTTAATGAAGAGTGATGAATTGATCGAGTACATAAAAACACCAAAATGGGATCGCATCTTTCGCATTAAAGATGCATTGATGCAAGGTGTAACTGTGAAAACAATTGTGCAGGCAACATATATTGATAGATGGTTTATTTATCAGCTCCAGGAAATCTGCCGCATAGAAAAAGAAATTGCGCATTATACATTAGAAACATTGCCCGAATCACTTTTAAAAGAAGGAAAACGAAATGGTTTTAGTGATGAACAGATAAGCCGAATTCTGCGCCAGGACTGCACGGAAGAAGAAGTGTATGAAAAAAGAAAAGCGCTTGGCATCACGCGTGTTTATAAAATGGTAGATACCTGCAGTGCTGAGTTTGAAGCAAAAACACCTTATTTCTACAGCACTTTTGAAGGATGATTTTATCAAGTAAAAAGTCAAAATAAAAAATTCAAAAAAATGTATTAATGTTTACTTTTTACTTTTGAATTTTAACTTCTGTCATTGCTTCACAAAACCAAAGGTATTATTCTCCGCACCATAAAATACGGTGAAACAAGCATCATTGCTTCTGTGTACACAGAATCTTTCGGCTTGCAGAGCTATATTGTAAAAGGTGTTCGTAAAGCCTCAAAAAAAACATCATCAAAAGAAAATTTTTTTCTTGCTGCTGCAATTCTTGATATGCAGGTTTATCACAATGAACTTAAAAATTTGCAGTTCATCAAAGAATTTCAATGGGCATTTTTATACCAAACTATTTTTTTTGATGTAATAAAAAATGCTGTTGCAATGTATATTGTAGAGCTGTTTCATCACTGCATTAAACAACCCGAAAATAACAGCGAACTGTTTTATTTTCTGAATAATAGTTTGATAAATCTTGATGAAAAAAATAAATCATTCACAGCAAATCTTCCTTTGTTTTTTACTTTACATTTAGGGAGGTTATTAGGATTTGAATTTAATGGCAAGTTCTCAGAAGCTATGCCAGTGCTGGATCTTATCGAAGGTTCGTTTGTAAAAGATATTCCGTTGCATTCTTATTTTTTGCAAAATGATGAAGCGAGAATTACTTCACAAATAGCTTCTGCAAACTTTGATGAACTGGAAAAAATTCAATTGAATAAAAAAATGCGAAGAGAACTATTGCAATCGTATCTTCAATACATAAGCTTTCATATATCAGATTTCAAAACTCTCAAAAGTATTGCTGTGTTGCAGCAAATCTTAAGTTAGGTTTTAAATTACTACCAATTCATAAAAATTTTCGTCGAGTAGATATTTTTGTGCGAGCGTGCGTATTTCTTCCGCAGATATAGTCTTTATTGTTTGTATGCTATCATAAAAAAAAGCATCGGTCAAATTATTGATGATGTAATTTTTCCATCTGGCAATAATTTGAAATGGTCCATCCAGATCTCCCAAAATGTTTCCTATCAAAAAATTTCGTACAAGCAAAAGTTCCTCTTCATCGATCAATTCATTGCGCAGCTTTTCCATTTCTTTATAAATTTCTTTGATTGCAGCTTCACAAAAATCACGACCTGCTTCAGCAGTTACAAGCCATGCACTTTTATGAATATGATTTTGAAAATAACTATGAATTCCATACGTAAACCCTTTGTCCTCGCGGATATTGCTCATAAGTCGTGAACCAAAATAACCGCCAAAAACTGTGTTCAAAATCTGCACTTTCATAAAGTCAGGATGGTGCCTGTTGTGAAAAGGAATTGCCAAACGTATTGCGCCCTGCAAGCCATTTGTGTCATTAAAAATTCTGTATTTTTTTTCTTGTGCAGGCACAATAGGATGAATAATTTCAGTAGAATTTTTTTGATTGAATGGTAACTTTCCAAAAGCATTATTCAATTGTGAAGCAATGTCTGCCGGTGGTTTGCCGGCAACAAAAAGAAGACATTTTCCATGTTGATAAAATTGATTAAAAAATTTCTCGATCTCTTCTTTTTGCAAAGCATCATAATCCGCAGCAACAGTGTATTTACCATAAGGATGATCTTTTCCAAAAACGTATTCATCGATCAAACGGTTGGCAACAAAATCGCATTTTTTTAAATTTACTTCAAGTCTTTGTTTTTGATTTTGTTTATAAATTGATAATTCAGTTTCAGGAAAATTTGATTCACTAAAAATTTCTGCAATTACAGGAAGCAAGGCAGGCAAGTGTTTGCTTAAACAATGCAATGAAAAAGTTGCTATTTCATTATAGCAATTGCGATTTAAATACGCTCCATAAAATTCAAAATGTTCATTTATTTGAAATGCATTTTTTTTATTCGTTCCATTTTTTAATAAAAAATTTGTTGTTGCTGCAACAATGTTTTTTTCTTCATACCAATTGCCTGCATAAAAAACCCACTCAAGTTGCAGCACTTCTTCAGCGCCCGCATCGATCATATAAACTGGTACGTTGTTGTCTAAATTAAATTGAGTGCAGGGTTTTAATTTTAAATCAAACTCAATGGCGTCGTATATTTTAGGGGCGGTCGATCTGTTTGGCACGCTTCTTTTTTTAATTTTTGCTTAGATAATACAATGTGCTGCAATTGGTTTCTGTAAATATTTTTTTACTGTATTCCTGCAAATCCTGTACAGTAATTGCATAGTAATTATTAAGCTCTCTGTTCATTAAATCAGCATCTCCCAATAACTCATAATTGGCAAGGCTCATTGCGCGGTTCATCACGCTCATATCTTCAAAAGCGATCATGCTTTCAGTTTTATTTTTTACTTTTTGCAATTCATTTTCATTGACCAAATCATTTTTTATTTTTTCTATTTCTTCATTAACCGCTTGTTCTGCATCCTGCATTTTTACACCTTTTACAAGTTTGCCTTCAATGATAAGTAGTCCATTTTCTATGGTGCCGGAATGGTGACACTCAATGTTGCTGAAGAGTTGTTTTTCTTTTATGAGTGATTGATACAACCTCGAAGAACCGCCACTGCCAAGGATTTCCGTAAGCAAATCTGCCACATAATATCCTTTGTCAAGTCTTGGCGCCATGTGCCATGCCTTGTATAATGCATCGAGCGGAACATCTTCAAAAACTTGCTGTTTTCTTGCTTCTGTTTGCAAAGGTTCCTGCGGCAGATGTCTTACATATTTGTCTCCTGACGGAATATCTTCAAACCATTTTTCTATTAATTTTTTTACATCTTCTGTTTTTACATTTCCGGCAACTACCAGGATGGCATTGGCTGGAGTATAATGTTTGAAAAAAAATTTTTTAACATCATCCAGTTCTGCATTTTCAACATGGCTTAATTCTTTGCCAATCGTCATCCACTTATAAGGATGCGTTGTATAAGCAAGGTCATGCAGTTTATGCCATGCATTGCCGTAAGGTTTATTTATATAATGTTCTTTAAACTCTTCGCAGACAACTTTTTTTTGTACATCCAAACTTTTTTTGCTGAAAGCTAAACTTATCATACGATCACTTTCAAGCCAAAGAGCAGTTTCAATATTTTGTGCGGGGATCTGGCAATAATAATTGGTTAGATCATTTGTGGTGAAGGCATTATTTTCTCCGCCGGCCATTTGCAGCGGCGCATCATAATCAGGAATGTTGATGCTGCCTCCAAACATTAAATGCTCAAACAAATGCGCAAAGCCTGTTTTGTTCGGGTCTTCATCTCGTGAGCCGACATCATACATAATATTTACAATAGCCATTGGTGTTGAAGCATCTTCATGCACCAAAACGCGTAATCCATTTTTTAAAATAAAGCGGTTGTATTCAATCATATTATTTAATAAAAAACTGCGCGAAGTTACTGCGCGATAAAATAAAAACAAGTGGTGCTACAGGATGCTTTGCACACGCAAATAAAGCGTCAGCGGCTGCCCATTGCGCATGACAATTATTTTCAACGTTGATCTGGGATTTTGCAATGCTGATTTGTAAGCCTGGAGATTGTTTGATAGATCATTGTCTATCGCAAGAACAATATCTCCAACTTCAAAGCCACTGCTTTGCGCCGGAGAATTTTTCATGATGTCACCCACTTCAATTTTATTATTGATCAAAAAAATATCAAGTCCCGAATAAGAGTAATCGAAAGAATCTGTGAATCTTCTGTTTGGCTTTATATAAATTTCCTGCGCGCTATAATTGAAAATAGTATTGAATCTGCGCATCAGATCGTTGCCCAGTAAGCCTCCCAGCATGGGATAGTTTGTTACATTATACTCATCATCAAAAATATAAATGGGCACTTTTCTAAAAACATATTGTGCTACATGCACTTCTTTTATCACTGTCATTTTCATTATTTTTTTTCCGCCCAAACCTTCAGCCTGTGTTATGTAAATTTTTTTATTTTTTTTCAATAGCAAACTATCCTCCGTAAAATCGTCTGAAAGCAACATGCACATGCCTGCGCCGGTATCAAAATAAAATCGTTCATCAATAACCCTGTCATCTTTTAAAATTGCCTGCTGCATGGGCAATGTATTAAAAATAGGATGCAGCAAAGCGCCGCCCTTCGGATATTTGAAAATGCCCTTTGAATAAATATTCAACTTCAATTCATCATAGTCAACACTCACAATATAATTGCGGAAAAAACTATAGCCAATAATGCCGTCTATCTTGATGCCGTAAACACTCGTGAGAATATCATAATCATTGATGTGAAAATCTAAATTTTCTACAGTAAGATGCGGGAAATGCAATGCATGGTTGTAAGTAAAGGCAACTGTTTTCATACCTGCAATGCCGCGAATGATGCGGTCGCTCATTATTGTTTTCAACTTAAGACTATCGCAGGTAGTGGAGTCGAGTGAAATGCCGCCGCTGCCTGTATCGAGGACAAAGTTGAGCGAGTCAGGAAAATTATCGAGTTGTGCTTTTACAATAATAATTCCTCCGGTAAGCATTACAAAATCGAACGACGTTATTTTTTTAGAAACAGGTGCAAAGATCTCCTGCGTAAAAGCAGGCAGTTGAATAAATAAAATTGCCTGAATTATTAGACCAATTACTATTTTTTTGAAGTTCATAAGCAATCTGTGAAGAAAATGTTCGGCTTAAAGTTACACGCAAATCAAATCCAAACTTTACCACTCATGTATAAGTTTTAGAAGCAAGTCGCATTTGTTTCCATTGTAATTTTGCATTTCAATTTTTTATAAATGGATGAGGCTTCTTTATATGAACGGGCTTTAAATTTTGAATTTCTGAGTGTGGATGAAGGCGTTTTCTTATTTCACCATGCGCCGCTGGCAGACCTGATGTTTATTGCAAATGAGCTGCGCAAAAAACAAGTGCCTCACGAAAAAGTAACCTGGCAAATTGATAGAAATGTAAACACAACAAATGTATGCATTGCCAACTGCAAGTTTTGCAATTTTTACCGTATTCCCGAGCATCCCGAGGCATACATCACGGACATGGATACGTATCGCAGCAAAATAGAAGAGACTCTTCGTTACGGTGGCGATCAACTGCTATTACAAGGCGGTCATCATCCTGATCTCGGGCTTGATTTTTACACAAAAACATTTCGCCAGATCAAAGAAGAATTTCCTTACATAAAATTACATACGCTCGGTCCGCCGGAGGTTGCGCACATTACCAAATTAGAAAGATCAACCCATCGTGAAGTGTTGATGGCATTGAAAGAAGCGGGCATGGATTCTTTGCCGGGTGCAGGTGCAGAGATATTAGTTGACCGTGTAAGAAGATTGATAAGCAAGGGAAAATGTGGCGCTGATGAATGGCTTGCGATCATGCGGGAAGCGCATCAACTAAATATAACTACAAGTGCCACGATGATGTTTGGTCATGTAGAAACAATTGAAGAAAGATTTATTCATTTGGTAAGGCTTCGCGAAGTGCAATCGCTGAAACCTTCATCTGCAAAGGGTTTTCTGGCTTTCATTCCATGGACGTTCCAGGATGTTGATACTTTGCTTGCACGAATTCGCGGCGTACATAACCTTACAACGGCGGAAGAATATATTCGTATGATTGCGCTGAGCCGCATCATGTTGCCTAATATAAAAAATATTCAGGCAAGCTGGCTTACGGTTGGCAAGCAAACTGCGCAGCTTTGTTTAAATGGCGGTGCAAATGATTTTGGAAGTATCATGATTGAAGAAAATGTGGTGAGCGCTGCCGGAGCGCCGCATCGGTTTACCTATAAAACAATTCAATCAGCAATTAAAGAGGCAGGCTTTGAACCTCAACTGCGCAACCAGCAATATGAGTGGCGGCAAGTACCAGAAACTATTGTGGAGCAGGTGATCAATTATTAAGATTCATTTCACCTATTATTATTCTACCCCAAAGACCGTATCATAGGGCCTCAGAAGCTATAAGATAAGGCCTTTACGGATATATGAAATAGCCTTGTATGCCTTAACATAGGCCCTCGAACGCTATATGAATATGCCTCAGGGGTATATGGGTAATGCCTAAAAGGTCTCTGCATAGGCCTTCGAAGGCCATATTTAACCGCCTAAAAGGCTATATGATGGGGCCTAAAAGGGCCTATGCTATAGCCTATAGGGTAATAATACTTTGAAGAATTATTGATTTGGGTCGGAACTAAAACCTGGACCAGGACCGGGTCCTCCGTTTTGTGGCGGTGGTGGAGGTGGCATTCCATTTTGAGACGCCGGAGGCATCATTCCATCATTATTTCTTCGGTGAAAAATCGGTTGCATTTGCGCGCCAAATTTTCTTAAATTATAAATAAATGATACCAGAAAATATCGCGTCAGCACTTTTGTCTGCACGTCCTGGATATAATTTTCCGTAACATTTCTTACGATACTTACATTTTGATTTAAGATATCAAACACAAAAAATCGTAACTCGCCTGATTTATTTTTAAGAAATTGTTTTGCGATATAAGCATTCCACAAAGGCACGCTCGTATTGTATCCCGGCGCACGACCGCTGTAAGATGTAAGGTTGAATGTGGATGAAATAATCCATCCATTGGAAGAATAATATGTTGGCTCGGCAGATAAAGTCTGCGAAAAATAATTTGCATTTTCTGTTGGCTGCAAAGAGTAACTGGCGATATTATAAGTTGGTGTGACAGACAAATTCAGATCAAAATCTTTTTTCAGATTAGTAGTTAGTTTAAAGCTCTCTCCCAAAGCTGAATTTCGTGTAATATTTTTTTCACCATTTACCAAACTTGGGCTTTGTGCAAAAGAAAGATTGGTAGTAAAATTCAAATTCATTTTCGGCTTGTTGATCGGGAAACCATAATTGAAAAAACCTGAAAGATTGTAAGCGCCATTCAGGTTTACAGGTTTCAAAATTTGCGCGCCATTAGAAAGAATTGTTGTTGAGTTTACAATGTCATTACTTATCTCGCTCGCATTAATTGAAGCAAACATATTTCTGAAATGCACCCTGTCAAACGAAGTATATAAAAAGCGGAGCGTATTGGTAAATTCCTGTTTCAGATCAGGATTGCCGAGTTGAATATTCAGCGGATCAGTATTATTCAAAACCGGCTGCAATTGTTGAATCGTTGGCTGCGTAGTTCTGCCGCTATAATTTATCCGCAAATTTTTTGATGTGCTGATGCGGTAACTAAGATTAGCAGTCGGATAAAAGTTGACAAAATTTTGCGTTAGCAAACTGTCTTTACTTTCATTGAGGCTGGATAATTTTCCAAATTGAACTCCTGAGCCGAGGTCAAGATTTATCTTATTACTTCTTACCAAATAATCAAGCGTTCCCCTGTTGGAAATGTATGTGTTTTCATAAGTGTTGGTAAGCGCTGTGTCAATGCTGATATAGGTTTTAGAGGCGCTGTCATAATTAAAAGTTTGGCGTCCCGCATCATTTTTTGTATAAGAATTATTATAAGTAAATTGAATCAATTGATTTTTTTTGATTGGCTCTGTATATGCCAAAGTGGTGCTGAAACCATGCCCCTTTGCATTGGAGATATAATATTGATTGGTGATGTCCGCTCCTGAAGAATCATTCACTACAGAAAAATTGTATCCTTTGCTGTCATTACTGTTTCCTGTTACATTTTCATCAAGCGAAATTGTTCTTCCTGTTTTCTTAAAACGATGCCTGAGCAGCATGTCGATGTTGCCATTATATCCGTCATTATAAGATGTATTATCAGCAACAGAATTACTTAATTGCTTAAAATTATTATCGGTAATATTTGTATTTGTTTGAGAAGATAAATTCGCTGTTTGATAACTGATATTCGGGCGAATGATCATTGAGGTAGCAGAATCAAATTGTGTTTCGATATTAAAATTTATACGCTGGTTAATATTCCTGCTTGTAGAAGCCAGCACCTGGTTATTAAAGGTGGATGAATCGCTTTCAAATAAATTTTGCGTTGTGCTCTGCTGGTTTTGCAGCACTGCAAGATTGTTGTAAAAATAACTCCCGGCAACAGTTGTTTTCTTACCCCAATCATCTCTATAATTCAATCCTGCAGCCCAAGTTGTTGTTATGCCGTTATTACCACTCATTCCATTTACTCCCTGTACAAAACCTCTTGTCGAACTCATGCCTCCATAACCACCACCGGAAGTTGATGCGCTGTTGCCTCGTGAACCACCGCCACCACCTTGTCCGCCTGCATAGCCGCGCGAATTATTATTGCCGGTTGTTCCTAAAATATCCTGCACGGTAAATAGCTGCTGGTTGGTATTGTTGCCTTGTGCTACAAAAGTTATTTGCTGGTTATCATTAAACCGATTGGCAGTTACTCCTCCTTCATATAATCCCTTATTTCCCGCGCCGACTGTGGCTTTGCCGAAGTATCCTTTATTTTTATTCTTTTTTGTAATAATGTTAATTGTTTTTACGCGCGTGCCATCATCAAAACCTGTGAAGGCACTTTGATCACTCAAATCATCAAACACTTCAATTCTGTCAACAACATCGGGAGGTAAATTTTGCGTCGCCATTTTCGGATCATCACCAAAAAATCTTTTTCCATTAACCAATACTCTTTGCACAGTTTCGCCCTGCGCTTTTATATTTCCGCTTTGATCTACATCAACGCCAGGAAGTTTTTTTAGCAGGTCTTCCACATTTGCATCAGGCTTCGTACTAAAGCTTCCGGCGTTATAAACAACGGTATCTTTTTTTATAATAATGGGAGAAGCAGTGACGACGACTGCCTGCAAATCATGACCCTTTTGCTGCATATAAATATTGCCGAGAACAACAGAGGACGAATCAACAGTACATTTTATTTGTATTGTTTCATAACCCGTAAAACTGATAAACAAATTATAATTGCCAGGAACGATATTTTTTAATTTGAATGAACCATCCTTCTCTGATATTGTAGAAAGATTTTTAGAAGAATCATTTGCCTTCACAAGATTGATTGATGCTGCTTGCAACAGTTGCTTGTTTGTAGTATCCACAAGCCTTCCGCTGATGCTTGCTGTATCCTGAGCAAAAGAAAAAGTAACAAAAAATAAAACAAATATTGTAGCGCATATTTGTTTCATAAAAAATATTTTAGCTGAATAAATATTCAATGTCTTCTTTTGTCAGCGCTTTTATAAAACCTGAATCATCAGTAATTAATTCCGCAGCAAGCGCTTTTTTCTTTTCCTGCAGCTTTAATATTTTATCTTCAACAGTGTCTTTACAAATCATGCGGTAAGCAAAAATATTTTTTGTTTGACCAATGCGATGCGTTCTGTCAATCGCCTGTTGTTCAACCGCAGGATTCCACCACGGATCAACTATGTACACATAATCAGCAGCAGTTAAATTCAGTCCAACACCACCTGCTTTTAATGAAATTAAAAACACTCGACATTTTTCTTCAGATTGAAAACGCTCAATTGCTTTTTGCCTGTCAGTCGCAGAAGTGCTGCCATCAAAATATTCATAATCCACGCCAAGTTCATTCAGCTTTTCTTTTATCAGTGCAAGCATTCCTAAAAACTGCGAGAACACCAAAGCCTTATGGTTACTGATGTTTTCAGTTATTTCTCTTCCTATTTCTTCCAGCTTCACAGATACATTGGGAAACTTTTCATCATCTTTCATTATTGCCGGACTATCACAAATTTGCCGCAGCTTCATTAAACCTTGAAGAATAGTTAGCTGCGATTTATTTACACCTTGCTCTTCTACAACACCTAAAATTTTATCGCGAAAATCATTACGAAAAGCATCATAAATTTTTCTTTGTTCATCACCCATTTCGCAGAATAAAATCATTTCAGATTTTTCAGGAAGATCACGGGCAACCTGTTCTTTTGTTCTTCTTAAAATAAATGGATAAAGCAATTTTCTTAAATGTTCTTTCTGTTCTTTTTCTCCGAATTTATCAATGGGAATAGAAAATTCCTGTTTGAAAAAATCAATGCTTCCAAGCATTCCCGGATTTAAAAAATTCATCTGCGCATAAATATCGAATGTATTATTTTGCAATGGTGTTCCGCTCAAGCACAGACGGTTGCTGGCTTTCAGCAGCGTAGAAGCTTTTGCAACTTTGCTTGATGGATTTTTTATCGCCTGGCTTTCATCAAGAATTACATAATCAAAATTTACTTCTGTGAATTGTTTTATATCACTTCGCAAAGTGCCATAAGTTGTGATGATGATATCAATTTCATGATTTGCTAAAGTATCTTTTGTTCTGCCGCCGCCATGATGAATGTAATAAGTAAGCGATGGTGTGAATTTTTTTATTTCATTTTCCCAGTTGTACATTAAGGTTGTCGGGCAAACAACCAACGCTTTTAATATGCCATTTTTTTCCCGGAGATGATGCAAAAAAGATAGCGCCTGAATAGTTTTTCCTAAACCCATATCATCCGCTAAAATTCCGCCCCACTGCACATTGCTGAGATAATTGAGCCATTGAAAGCCGGAAGTTTGGTATGGTCTTAAAACATTTTGTAAATGCGCAGGAGGATCAAGTTTTGTAATGGCATGATTGTTTTTTAAACGATCATATTTTTCTTCTAATTTAAAAATTAGTTCTTCTTCATTTCGCTGGTCATACAAATCTTCAATAATGCTGAAATGATATTTGCTCAACTTCATGTTGTTTGATTTGCCATCTCCAACACGAAACAATAATGAATATTTTTTCACCCATTCTTCCGGCAAAATACCAAGTGTGCCATCCTGCAGTTGCACATATTGCTGCTTGTTTGCCAATGCATTTTTTACATCAGCAACCGTAATTTTTTGTTCACCAAAATGAATATCAACTTTCGCATCGAACCAATCTGTATGGCTGCTGATATAAATTTTGGTTGATGGTTTCGATGTATTGAATCGAAAATTTTTGAGTGAATCAAATCCAAAAACAGGAACGTTCATTTCTTTAATTGCATCAATAAAAAGAAAAAACCAGTTATTTTTCAAAACATCAGTTCCCTTCAAAGCCAGGCCAGTGCTGCCTTCTGGATGTATAAAGCCGGAATGAAGATTTTCGACTTTTTTTATGAAGGCTTCTTCAAGCGCCAAATTTCTTTCTATGATCAGCAATTTATTTTCTGAAGGAATGATAATTTTTTCTTTATCATTTTGTGTTACTTCATAATTCTGATAAGTGAATATTGGCTGAAACAGAAGATAATCACCACGTTCGCGAAGCATCATTTTTATTTCAGGCTTTACATCTTTTAATTCTTCTTTTTTTACATTATTAAAATGAACTGTATAATTTTTCGATAAAGGCAAAACAAAAGTTGTAAGGCTGTTGCTCCATTGTTCTTTATCAATAATTATTTTTCCCGAAGGCATAAATTTTTCAATGGTTATAACATCATTCGGTTTTTGCCATAAATAAAACTGATCTTCAATTTGCATAAATAATGATGATGCAATCTCGTTGTCAGCAAGTGTTTTTTCACCCATTGGCGTTTTTATAATTGCAGAAATTTCATATTTATTTTCAGTGAAATTTACGATGAATTCAGGAGTGATAAAGTTGATGGAAAAGTTTGCGCTGCGCAGGTTTGATGTTTGAAATGTTTTGTGTTTTAAAAGATAAAAAGTAAAATGACTATCTGCAACATCATTAAATAATTTCTTGAATTTTGGATGCAAATATTCAATTATCAAATGGCGTGTTTCTTCGGGTAATTCATCATCGTGCTGCTGAATAATATTTTCCCAAATTCCGCTGAAAGGCGAATTGCGATTGAGATAGCGGCTTACTTCGGCAGGCAAAAGTTTTCTTATTTGCTGAATAAAATTTTTGTCGCTTTCTGTAAAGTTTTCTGTGTTGATAAATTTTGAAAGATCTATGCGCTCAATTTTTCCAGTAAAAGCAATTTCATCTTCATTACTTTCTCCCTGCACTGCATCAACCTGTACATAAGGATATTGGTGCGCGTTATAACTTATTACGATGCCAAGTTTTAAAGCTGCTTTTGTATTTTCTTCTACATCAACTTCTTCATATTCCTGCGCAGCAGGCTTTGTAAAGGCAGGCATAGCAGGGCTTGCCACGCGTTTGATAGAAGGATCAAGCACTCTCAAAAAAGGCTTTCCATCTTTGTAGGCAAACTCGAATTTGTCATCGATGTTATCTTTTATTGAATAACCATAGAGTGACAAAAGCTTGTCTTTTTCTTTGTCCCAATTTCTTATTGAATCAAAATAATTTGGTCCGTAATTATGAAGCAGTTGCAGCAGCAAAATTGTTTTGTGCAAACACAGCGGATGTTTTTTATCAGAATCGCAGGTGCAGCTTGTATCAAAATTCCGTTCTTCATTTTTTTGAATAACTATTTTGAATTTTTCATTTTGAAATTCTAATTCAGCATTAACTCTTTCATCTTTTGCTTCAATAATATTTGCATGAGAAGCACGTAAAAATTCTTCCGCTTCAACATAGCTTGCATGAGATGAAAGCATTTTTATCATCTTCAATTCAAGCTGCTTCATTTTTATTACAGTATGCTTTTGATCATACATTAAATCTTTTTCACCCAACATATTTTTATCAAGCAATTCCTGCAGTTGAAATAAAGATGCAGCTTCGTGGCGGCAAATATCACCGAGATTATACGGGCATCCGCAACGCAGCGAAATGCCCTGCGGATCTTTGTATTTATTTATGTGAACTTTGTAATAAGTGTTGTATGCATCATCTTTGATGCGAAAAGTTACAATGCCCATCAGATCATTGTGATCGATCATTTCTACATTTCCAAGAGAATGAATTTTTTTCCCTCTGCGGATAACTTCGTCAGTGCCATTGTTGTAAATATATTTAACGAGATACGGTAACGCCATAAATTAATTGATCGATAATAAGATGATTGAATTTCTTGTGTGATTCAAAAAAAGGCAAGTTGCGAAAATACGAAATTTATTTGCAGGCAAAGAATGAGGACTAAAGTGGGATAGAAATGTTTGTTAAGAATTTTCTATTAATGAAGATTAAAACTTATAAGAAATCAATGCGCGGTTTTTATAAACCGGAACTGTATTTGCAACATCATTTGTAACACAAAATTCCAAATCTTTTTCAAGTCCATAAGCAGCTAAACGATGCCAGTGCGTGGTTTTGCGAATAAAATTGTATGTATCATTCCTGTGCAGGCAAAACATTTCTTCAGCCATAAGGCTTGCATCACAATGAATGGTAAAATAATCTTTTACTCTGTTTATAACTGCACCTGCAAACAAAGTGTCTTCAAGATTAAAACGATCTTTCCAGCCCGAACATCCTAATACAACATTTTTATTAGTTTGCTTAAGATAATCGCATACTGAAGATATATTCGGGAATGAGCCTGTAATAATTTCAGCGGCATTTTTTTCCAAGGCAAGATGCAATAATTTAGTGCCGTTCGTTGTAGTAAGCACCAATATTTTTCCTTCTATAAAACTGCGTGGATATTCAGCAGGCGAGTTGCCATACTGTAATCCTTCAATAATTTTCCCATCTCTTTCGCCAGCTGTTATAGCATTCAGTTGTTTGCCAATTAATTTACATTCTTCAACATCATCAACAGGAATTATTTTTGAAGCACCATTATACAAAGCCGCGGCAATGGTAGATGTGGCGCGAAAAACATCAATAATTACAACAAGGCAATTATTCAAATCATGCAGGTGCAACAATCGTGGTGATAACACTGTAACAAGCGATGGTTTCTGAGACATAAGCGCGCAAAGATAAAAATGAAAATATCTTTGATTCAACTATTTTTGCAGCCGAAAAAAATTGTCTTCGTAGCTCAGTTGGTAGAGCAGCTGACTCTTAATCAGCGGGTCCAGAGTTCGAGTCTCTGCGAGGACACAAAAATCATCTTATATAAAAATGTTGCCGTTTATGAACACCTCTACTTTTTTTGATTCTTTGTATAAAAATGCTAAGCAAAATGCCATTATAATTATGAACACGGATGGCATTATCACAGAAGTTAACCAGGCATTTACAAGCAATTTCGGATATGAAAAAGATGAATTAAAAAATAAAAACTTCACGCTTCTTTTTACTGAAAAAGATAGAAATATCAACAAGCCTGAAAGAGAATTAGCAACAGTAAAAACTTTTGGATCTTGTAATGATGATAATTATTTATTGCATAAAGATGGTAATAAAATATGGGTTTCAGGAGAATCTATTTTAGTGAATGATGGTAACGATGGAAACTGCGTTATTAAAGTAATTCATAACATTCATGCAAAAAAACAGTTAGAAAGATTTTTACTTGAGTCGAATGATTTCATAGAAAGTATTTTCGATTCTGTAAATGAAATAGGATTAATGATTTTGAGCAGTCAATTGAAAGTTATAAAAGTTAATAAAGCTTTTGTCAGCTTTTTTGATCTGGCTGCATTGCCTCAGGAAAAATGCAGGCTTTCTGAAATAGATCATACATTTTGGAAAAAAGATGAGATAAGAAAAGCAATAACCGATGTAATTGTAAAAGGAGAAGTTGTAAAAAATAAAATCTTTGACCTGCAAAATGATGGTTCTCCTAAATCAATTGATCTTTCTATAAAATTGATAGACGGAAATACAACAGTTGAAAAAAATATTTTAATAGTAGTAAAAGCTGCCTGATTATTTTACAAACTCAAATAATAATCTTTCAGCAAGGCCGCAAATGCAGCACTGTACTCATTTTGAGCATCTTTAATAAATATGTATTCGCATTCTTCAACAAGTTTTTCTTTTCCAAATAAACACATGCTTCTGAAAAATTGATGATTCTCTGTTTGCTTTACAAGAATTTTTTTCTGTAAAAATAATTTTCTGTCAAAGGCCATTTCTACGAAAAAATTAGTTCGGGAATAGGGAAGCAGCAGGGCAAATTTTCCATTTGCAGAAATAAGCGCGTCAATACATTTTGGCAGTTCATTCAAGGTAAGTGAAGTATCATGCAGCGCAAGATTCCTTTTTGCATTCTTACCCTTCAAATCGTTTTCAAAAAATGGCGGGTTACAAATAATAAAATCATATTTTTTTTCAGGTATGAAATTTTGAATGGCGATATTAAAAACTTTCAACCTTTCTTGCCATTGTGATGCTGCAAAGTTTGATGCAGCCTGCCTTGCAGCCTTTTCATCTATTTCTATTGCATCAATCTTTGCTTCTTTATTTTTCTGTGCGATCATCGACGAGAGTAATCCTGTGCCTGTACCAATATCTAAAATATTTTCGGCATTCATTTCAGTCAAAATATCTGCAACCCATGCACCGAACAAACACGCATCTGTGCAAACCTTCATTGCACAGTCTTTTTGAAAGACAGTAAATTTTTTAAACTCAAAAAAATCATTGGGCATTCTGCGAAGTACTCTCTAAATATAATTCTAAGTAAAATCTTTTAGAACATCATTATTTGATAATTATCAAAAGCAACAAAAATTTATTATTTGTTTATGCTGCACGAATGTAATTTTGCCACTGCATTTTAAATAAAATTATCAAAAATATGAGCACAGTAAAAGTAGCCATCAATGGTTTCGGAAGAATCGGGCGGTTGGTTTTCAGACAAATTCACAATATGGAAGGCATTGAAGTTGTTGCCATTAATGACCTCACTTCACCAAAAGTATTGGCACATTTATTAAAATACGACAGCGCGCAGGGTCGCTTTGATGAAAAAGTAACTGCGTCAGAAAATTCCATTCTTGTAAATGATCATGAAGTAAAAATATATGCACAGAAAGATCCATCCCAAATTCCATGGGGAGATCATGATGTAGATGTGGTAATTGAAAGCACTGGATTTTTTACAGATAAAGCCAAAGCCGAAGCACATTTAAAAGCGGGAGCAAAGCGCGTAGTAATTTCTGCGCCGGCAACAGGAGATTTAAAAACAGTAGTGTTTAACGTAAATCATGAAGTGCTCGATGGCTCTGAAACCATTATCAGTTGCGCATCCTGCACAACAAATTGTCTTGCGCCGATGGCGAAAGTTTTGAATGATAATTATGGAATTGTTACCGGCATTATGACGACCATTCATGCATATACAAACGACCAGAATACTTTGGATGCGCCACATCCAAAAGGTGATCTTAGAAGAGCAAGAGCTGCGGCAGCAAACATTGTCCCCAACTCTACGGGCGCCGCAAAAGCTATTGGTTTGGTGTTGCCGGAATTAAAAGGCAAGCTCGATGGAAGCGCGCAACGTGTGCCAACAATTACGGGTTCGTTGACTGAACTTGTTTCCGTTCTTGGAAAAAAAGTTACTGTGGAGGAAATAAATGACGCCATGAAAAAAGCAAGCAATGAAAGCTTTGGCTACAATGAAGATGAAATTGTAAGTACCGATATCATTGGCTCGCACTTTGGTTCTCTGTTCGATGCAACGCAGACAAAAGTTTTAACTGTTGACGAAAATCAACTCGTGAAAACAGTAAGCTGGTACGATAATGAAATGAGTTATGTAAGCCAATTGGTGCGCACGGTAAATTATTTCGCTGGGTTAATAAACAAGTAAGAAACGATTTAATATTTTGAAACCCGCAGTTGAACGCTGCGGTTTTTTTGTTTTATATTTGAAATGTCTAAAACGCAATGCAATGAATGGTTTAACTATCGAGAGTACTGAACAAAAATTAGTTTTAAGTATCGACAAAAAAAATTTCTCGGAATCTGTTTTGCTAACGATTTTAAAAGTAGCTAGACTGGAGTTTTTAATTGAGAAAGCCGGCTTCAGCGAATCTTTAATGCAACTTGATGATGAAATGAAAGAAAAATGGTGGGCTGAAAATTCTGAAACAATACTTGCAAAAACAAAAGCATGATTGTTGTAGTCGATTCCAATATTTTTTTCTCTGCTTTGCTTTCTAAAAATTCTCTTCAGTTGGAAATATTGATGAAAGAAGATTACAAATTTGTTGCTCCTAATTTTTTATTTACAGAAATATTCAAATACAAAGAAAAAATTCTCAAATATTCAAAATTAAATTCAGACGAATTACTTGAGTTGCTGAATAATATTCTTTCAAACATTCAATTTATTCCTTTTAATATAGTTTCATCTGCAAGCATACAACAGGCGTTCGAGTTTTGTAATAATGTGGATGAAAAAGACATTCCTTTTGTTCCGCTGACTATTGAATTGAACGCATCCCTTTGGACGGGTGATAAACGCTTGGTCGAAGATTTATCAGCCAAAGGATTTACACAAATTTTTACTCCAACAACATAATTTTATGACCAACTTCTCTTCCCACAATTTCAAAAATGAAAAAGCATTGATACGCGTGGATTTCAATGTGCCCCTGGATAAACAAACATTGGAGATCACAGACGATACAAGAATGCGCGCCGCAGTTCCAACCATAAAAAAAATATTGAATGATGGGGGCAGCGTTATTTTAATGAGCCATCTCGGAAGACCAAAAGGCGGACCGGAAGACAAATATTCTTTGAAACATATCATCAAACATTTGAGTGAATTGCTTGGCACAAATGTTCAGTTTGCAAATGATTGTATCGGCGAAGAAGCAACACAAAAAGCTGCGGCATTAAAACCCGGCGAAGTTTTGTTACTCGAAAACCTTCGCTTTTATAAAGAAGAAGAAAAAGGTGATGAAGCCTTTGCAGAAAAATTAGCAAAGCTTGGAGATGTATATGTAAATGATGCTTTCGGCACGGCGCATCGTGCGCATGCATCAACAGCCATCATCGCGAAATATTTTCCGTCAGACAAAAAAATGTTTGGCTTGCTGATGGAAAGCGAAGTGCTGAATGCGGAGAAAGTTTTACATCATTCAGAAAAACCCTTCCTCGCAATCATTGGCGGAGCAAAGGTTTCAGACAAAATTCTTATCATAGAAAATTTACTGGAGCGTGCAACAGACATCATCATCGGCGGCGGCATGGCTTATACTTTTATGAAAGCGATGGGCGGAAAGATCGGAAATTCTTTATGTGAAGATGATCGCCTTGAAACGGCAAATGAACTGATCAATAAGGCTGGTGAAAAAAATATATGCATACATCTTCCGTTCGATTCTATCATTGCAGATAAGTTTGAGGCGAATGCAGACACTGCGATGAGCCCGAGCAATAACATTCCCGGCGGCTGGATGGGTTTGGATATAGGACCTGAAGCCTGCTGCCAGTTTGAGAACATCATCCATAAATCAAAAACTATTCTGTGGAATGGCCCGATGGGTGTTTTTGAGATGGAAAAATTTCAGAAGGGCACCAAATGCGTAGCCAAAGCAATAGCGGAAGCCACAGCCAAAGGCGCTTTTAGTTTGGTTGGCGGCGGCGACAGTGTTGCGGCTGTAAATAAATTTGGATTTGATAAGCAGGTAAGCTTTGTAAGCACCGGCGGCGGCGCATTGCTGGAATATTTTGAGGGAAAAGAATTGCCGGGGATTAAGGCGGTGAAGGAGTGAGGGGTTTTCCATAATTCTTTTAATTTTAATAAAAAAAACATGAAGCAACGTAAATTTTTTATTCTCAGTTTATTTTTTTTAACTTTTATGCATTGCTTGAGCCAAACTTCACAAACCTTTTTGGATAAGCAAGATTGGCGAATTATTCCTGGATATTCAGGCGGCATGGGGGCCGACGATGCTGAGATTATGAAACAATCAACAGGTGATTTTAACTTAAGCCGCGTAGCACTCTCTTCCGTTGAAATTGCATCCTTGGTAGTTTATAAAAAGAAAGATTATGGAGTAATATTAATAAACAATGTTCTGAATGTAAAATGGAGTACGCACATCGAAGGTGTGCCTTTGACAATAGCAAAATTTCATAATAAACTTTTAGTAATTACTACTCCAAAAGTGAAAGTATTAAAAGGTGTAGAATCACAACTATCCGGCGTACTTATTGATCCTCTAACAGGTAATATCATTGCAACAAAACTCCTATTTAGTTATAGAAATGATGTTTTCACCCAATTATTATTTATAAGAAATGAAAAAGCAAATGATTTAAAGATTGGCGTTCGTACTACACTTGAAAAGAAACAAATTAAGATATCACTTTATGGCATTGGGCTTGAAAAAATGATCAGAACAGCTGAGGAAAACTATGAGAAAACAGATAGTTTTCAAATTATTAGCCTTACAGAAAATCTTTCAGAAGCAAAAACAATTAACTTTCCTGTGCAGAAAGATATGCGCATAATTCAATGTGTCAGCAATGAAAAAGGTGAATTGTATGTAGCATATTTTGATGGAGAAAAAAATATAAGTATTCAAAAATATGATGCTGACGAATCAAATCTTTTAGGAACTAACAATGTAGTGTTTGAACCAAAAGATAAAAGTGAATTCACATCTGATCTTTTTCTAAGCAACACGGATAACTCAGTTGCTTATTTATGCATTGACTTCACCAATTCAGATAAAGATTATAATTTATTGGTGTATCGTTTAGACTTTTCTTCATCAGGTAACACATCTCCATCAGCAAGTGTAATAATTGACAAAAACTATCGCAAAGCCTCTGAAGCCTCTTATATTGCGCCGGATAAAGAAGCGACTAAACTTGATACAAAAAAATGGGATAATATGAAAGTAGTCAATGTTGTTGATACAAAAGATGAGGTAGTTATTTTCAAGGAAGTTTATTACGAAGAAATTGTTGGAAATATGATGTCCTACTCTCAGCAACATCCCGAATATTATACTGGAGATGCGATTGTATCTATTTATGATAAAGACATGAAATTAATTTCTGAGCAAATAATTCCAAAAGAAATGGAATTTAATTTTGAGATGGGCATTTCATCATCCTTGCATATTCAGGATGGGAGAAAGTTGTCTATCGTATCAGTAACTAATAAAAAGAAAAACTGGGGCAATGTATTATATTCTGAAATCGATCTTTCTACAAATAAGCTCACAAAATATAACCTATTAGAGCGTTCTTCCACAGACCGACAAGAACTTCCTGATCCTAGAAGTGTAATCTGGTTCGATGATGGTTTTGAGATAAATTTCTTATCGGGCAAAGGTTTGGGAGTAACCGATATTGACACATATCCTGAAAAATTTAAATTATAAGTAAATATTAATTAACGCTGCTTTTTCTTATTCAGCCCAGCTCATTACATAATTTTCATTTTCTATGGAAAGCGCATCAACAGTGAGTTTCAGCGGATGAAACGTATCAACCATCACTGCTAATTCTTTTGTTTCTTTTGCTCCGATACTTTTTTGCACAGCGCCCGGATGTGGCCCATGTGGAATGCCGCCGGGATGCAAAGTGATCATGCCGCGTGTAACATTTTTGCGGCTCATAAAATCTCCGTCAACATAATAAATAACTTCATCGCTGTCTATATTGCTGTGATTGTACGGCGCCGGAATTGACAACGGATGATAATCAAAAAGGCGCGGCACAAAACTGCAAACCACAAAATTGTGCGCTTCAAAAGTCTGGTGCACAGGTGGCGGCTGGTGCACTCTTCCGGTGATCGGTTCAAAGTCGTGAATGCTGAATGCGTAAGGATAACAGCAGCCGTCCCATCCGATAACATCGAAAGGATGAAAGCCATAATGGATGTGATACATGCGCCCGCTCTTTTTTGTTTTTATCACAAAATCGCCTTTCTCATTCATTGTTTTTAAAGAGATCGGCGGTTTGATATCGCGTTCACAGTAAGGCGAATTTTCCATGAGTTGCCCATTGCGGCTGACATATTTTTTTGGAAAATGAATGGGTGAAAAACTTTCAACAATGAACAAACGGTTTTTATCATTATCAAAATGCATTTGATAAATTGTTCCGCGCGGAATCATAATGTAATCGCCATAGCCAAAAGGTATTTCTCCGTACTGAGATAAAAATTTTCCGCTGCCTTCATGCACAAATATCATTTCATCAGCATCTGCATTTTTGTAGAAATAATCTGTCATGCTTTGCTGCGGCGCAGCCAGTGAAATATGGCAATCATTGTTCACCAAAACCGCTTTCCTGCTTTCAATGTAATCCTTTGCCGGGTTGACTTTGAAGCCTTCAAAGCTGCGATGCTTCAGCATTTTTTCTTCAGCAATTTTTGGGGAAATATCATAAGGTTCTTCTGTGTGAATGATTACCGTCGGTGGATGGGAATGATACAATAAAGATGAGTCGCTGCTGAAACCTTCTGTTGAAAATAATTGCTCGGAATATAAACTTCCATCGGGTTGTTGAAACTGCGTGTGACGCTTGTGCGGCACTGTTCCTAATCTGTGATAATAAGGCATGTTGGTACAATCGTTGAAACACAAATTTACAAATTATCTTTCCATCATGACAAGAATTGGCTTACTATCAGACACACATAATTATCTTGATGAAAATCTCTTCAAACATTTTTCAAACTGCGACGAAATATGGCATGCAGGCGATTTTGGAAATTTAGAACTTGCAAAAAGATTAAGCGATTTTAAACCTTTGCGTGGTGTGTATGGAAATATTGACGGGCAAGACATTCGCAGCATTTATCCTGAACAAACTATTTTTAAATGTGAGGATGTAAAAGTGATGATGAAACACATTGGCGGTTATCCAAAAAAATATGCACAAGGCATGAAAGAAATTATAGCAAAAGAAAAGATTCAATTATTTATCAGCGGGCATTCACATATTTTAAAAATCATTTTTGACAATGAATTGAATTGTCTTCACATGAATCCCGGCGCAGCCGGAAAGCAAGGATGGCAAAAGGTTAGAACGATTATTCGATTTGTGATTGATGGAAAAGAAATGAAGAATTGTGAAGTGATTGAGTTGAAAAATGATTTGAAGATTTAATAATTGAGATTCAAAAGTTTTTTAATAAAAAAGCATTTATAAAATTGAAACCAAAGCTCAACAGCATTACCGAACGATGAAAGGATTGCGACGCAACGATGATGCTATGAAAAACTGTAGCTGGTATTAAAAACTTTTTAATTATTTAATGCACAGAAGGCAGCAAAGGTCTGCCAACGCCATCTCTGCCAGGCCATGGAATGCATGCGATAATAATGATAAGTGCAATTAAGAACAACCATGCAGTCCGTGTATGTTTTGCTTTGTCTGAAATATTTTTCTTAGAAATTCCTTTGCCAATTGTAATAAAAACAATTGCGATCACCATTCCTAAAATATGTTCAACTGCCCAAAATCTTGCTGCGTCATTTTTCATCACAGCAGCAAAACCTAAGCTCTGAATAAAATTGTAACCATAGTCTCCGGAAAAATATTGGTATAAACCCAACAGCAGCGTGATGTGTGCGCTAATCATTAACCACAGCCCAAGCTTTTTATCAAGCGATGTGAAAGGTTTATTTATTGCAGAAAAATGGCGGAGAATATTTACAACTAACAAGATTAAAATAATCCATCGCAGCAAACTGTGAACAATAACGGAAACGTTGTACATAAAAGATGGTTGAAAATTTTACTAAAAATAAAAATCAAAACTATGAAATTATACAGGCATCAATTCTAACAACTATAATTAATTGCAATGATTATTTTTGTGTGATGAAGCAAAAGCTTTTAATTCTTTTCGCAGGTATTCTTGCGCTTATAGCTTGCAACAATGAGAACGAAAATAAAAGTTTACATGCAAATTCAACAACCGAAACAGCAACTCCATTTCCTGAAGTGATTCTTAATCTGCAGGAACAAATAAAAAACCATCGGGACAGCGAAAGTCTTAGAATGCAGGTGGCGCAAGCGTTTGACAGCATTGGTGCTTATAAAAATGCGCTTGCACAAATGGATACGCTTTTGCAAAAAGATTCTATGAATTATGGTTTTTGGTTTGCAGAAGGCCAATTTTTTCAACATAACAGCGACACCATTCATGCAATTGAAAGTTATTCGCATGCTGCAAAAATTTATCCATCGCCCGATGCATTATTGAGCATTGCAAATTTATATGCAGAGCAGGGAAATCCGCGAAGCCTTATGATTTGCAACCGCGTGATCGATCTTGGCTTGGGCAAAGAATATGATGCGCATTGTGATTTTATTGCGGGAGTTTTTTATGCAAGAACTTTGCATCGCGATAAAGCTTTGGAATTATTTGATGAATGCATCAGTAATGATTTTACTTATATGGAAGCCTACATAGAAAAAGGATTGATTTATTTTGATGAAAAAAAATATCCGCAGGCTTTGGAGGTGTTTCGTTTTGCTTCGTCTGTTGATAATCTTTTTCCTGATTCGTATTACTGGATGGCGCGCTGCTATGAAATGATGGGCGTGAAAGACAGTGCCGTATTGCGTTTCAAACAATCTTTAAGTTTGGATAAAACAATAAAAGAAGCGCATGATGGTTTAAAAAGACTTGGTGCAGAATAGTTATTTTTATAAAATTTAAAATCATAAAATCAAATGCCGATCATAGCTCCATCTTTATTAGCATGCAATTTTTTGGAACTGCAAAAAGAATGCGACATGCTCAACAACAGCGAAGCAGATTGGTTTCATCTTGATGTGATGGACGGAAGATTTGTTCCGAATATAAGTTTTGGCTTTTCAATAATTGAGCAAATGCGCAAGACTACAACAAAACCTTTTGATGTGCATTTGATGATAAAAGAGCCGGGAAAATATGCAGAGGACTTTAAGAAGGCAGGTGCTGATCATTTGATCGTGCATATTGAAGCTTGCCCGCACCTGCACAGAAACATTGAGCAAATAAAAAGTTTAGGGATTAAAGCGGGAGTTGCCATTAATCCTCATACACCTGTTGATTTTTTGAAAGATGTTTTGAATGATATTGATATTGTTTGTATGATGAGTGTAAATCCCGGTTTTGGCGGTCAAAAATTTATTCCTCACACAATAGAAAAAATAAAAGCATTACGCAAATTAATAGATGAAAAACAGAGCAGTATTTTGATAGAAGTTGATGGTGGCGTAACGCTTGAAAATGTTAGTGCCATTGTATTAGCGGGCGGTGATGTGCTTGTTGCCGGAAGTACAGTTTTTAATGCGCAGGATCCGGCTGAGGTGATAAGGAAACTGAAAAACGCTAAATGAAAAAGCCCCTTTTTTAGGAGCCTTTTCATCATAAATGTTTGTTTGCGTTTTTATTTTTTTATGAATAATAAAGACTCTTTATTGCTTGCGTTTATAAATTGAATTAAATAAGTTCCCTGTACATATTTTGAAACATCAATACTTGTTTGAGTGGTGTTTAGTTGCGCAGGAATTAACTGAAGCAAATTTCCATTAAGCGATAATATCCTCACAACTGCACCGCTTTGTGCATTTTTATGTGTGATAATGATATTTTTCTCAACCGGATTTGGGTAAGCTGAAAGTGCAGTGCCGGATGAAATATTTATTTTTAAAACAGGACTATAAGAAATAATTCCGCTTTTATCCGTCATTTTCAAACGATAAAAAAGTACAGGATTTTTTGCTGCATAATCGGTATAACTATATTGTTGAATGCCTGCATTCGTTTTTGCTGCAATAGAAGTAAGCAAGCTGAAGTTCACTGCATCTGCACTTCTTTCAATTGTATATTCATTCATATTTACAGCCGCAGACGACCAATTCAAAAATACGTCTTCATTTTCAAGCGAAGCATTAAAAGATAACAGGTTCACAGGCAAAGCCGCATCTGTTCTGCCCGGACTCAATGTTTTTCCTGCCTCGATAAAAGTATTTTCCCTGTCATAAGTATCCCATGCAGAATCTATTTGGTATATGCCGCCAGCCGGACTTTGCGGATTTATATCAAAACCATAATATTGGTTATTGAACTGAACAAAACCATCATAACCTTGATTGCCGTAAGCAGGAATATTTGTGCCGAAATAGGGTGATAAGGCTTGCCCGTAACTAAAATTTCCTGCACTTCCATCTGATATGCCAACAGCAGTAATGACAGTTCCCCAGGGAACATTTTTATTCAATACACCATCATTATTATTATCAACATCATCACCGACTGCGCCGGTAAAATTTGTTACCAAGGCAAATGTTGCAGACTGGTTTGAGAGATCAGGATTAAAGTCGTGAACAACGACCTGGGTCGGGGCATCAGGTGGTGGCTTCAATACAGTTGCAGCATCACGAATAAGTAATAAACCATTACCGCCGGTTGAATAAGCGCTTAGGTTAATTGCAATATCTATTTTGCCCGTACTTCCTGCGTGCCCATCAATTTCTATAAACCATATGTTTGAAAGAGGCAGTGTTTCAGGACCTGCAATTTCTACATATTGATAACCATTTACCTGTTGTGGCGGGTTAATTAAAACCGAGCGTAAAATAAATTCGCCGGGAGTTTGGGCGTTTGCAATAATTGGCAAAAGCAATAAGAGAAGCGATTTGTAAAAATCTTTCATAGTAAATATTTTGGACTTTGATTGATAAAATTAACGAGACAAAAATGATAATATTCTCTCACCAAAATGTTTTAAGCACTTATTAATCGTTCATTGTGTAGTTCATCTGGCTGCAAATTGTTCAGTGGTCACATGTTTTCTTTATAAGAATTAATCTTATTCTCAGAGCTTCCGCAAATTACTTCAAAGTTGATGGTAATTCCCTCAAAGTTCTTCACAATGCCCTAGAAGTTCTTCGTAATATCGGATGATGCTACTGTTTCATAATTTCTACCCGCTTCACGAAAGAGTTGCGGGTTTTTTTAATTTAATTCCTTTCAAAAAAATTACCTTCGCACCCAAAAATATTCAGCATGAATAAAGGTCCTGTTTCCGAATTTATTTTACATCATTACCGTCACTTCAATGCAGCAGCACTCATTGATGCAGCCAAAGGTTATGAAACGCATTTGCTCGAAGGTGGCAAAATGCTTGTGTCACTTGCAGGCGCCATGAGTACTGCGGAGTTAGGAATTTCTTTCGCAGAAATGATCCGGCAGGACAAGGTACAGATCATCAGTTGCACCGGCGCAAATTTGGAAGAAGACATTATGAATCTCGTTGCCCATTCTCATTACAAGCGCGTACCGAATTACCGCGATTTAAGTCCCAAGGAAGAGTGGGATTTGTTGGAAAATCATTATAACCGCGTCACCGACACCTGCATTCCTGAAGAGGAAGCGTTCCGCAGAATTCAACAACACATTCATAAAATATGGAAAGATGCAGAAGCAAAAGGCGAGCGATATTTTCCGCATGAATACATGTATAAAATGTTATTGAGCGGCGTGCTTGAACAATATTATGAGATAGATAAAAAAAACAGCTGGATGCTCGCTGCCGCAGAAAAAAATATTCCGATCGTCGTTCCCGGCTGGGAAGACAGTACGATGGGAAACATCTTTGCTTCTTACTGCATCAAAGGCGAACTGAAAACCGGCACTATGAAAAGCGGCATCGAATACATGATCGAACTAAGCGATTGGTATAGAAAAAATTCATCCGGAAAAGGCGTTGGTTTCTTCCAGATCGGGGGTGGCATTGCCGGAGATTTCCCGATCTGCGTGGTACCGATGATGTACCAGGATCTGGAATGGCACGACGTTCCCTTCTGGAGTTATTTCTGCCAGATCAGCGACAGCACTACATCTTACGGCAGTTACAGCGGCGCAGTTCCCAACGAAAAAATAACCTGGGGCAAGCTCGACATACACACGCCAAAGTTTATTGTAGAGAGCGATGCAACAATTGTTGCTCCGTTGATATTTGCTTATTTGCTTGGTTGGTAAATTATTTTTTTGATACCGGCATTTGTTTTTCATAGCATCATCGTTGCGTCGCAATCCTTTCATCATTCGCCTGAAAATTAAACTTCAGTTTCAATTTCTAAAAGAAAATTATTTTTGCAATTGCCTCCATTATAACTTAACATTCATAACTCATAACTCTCTAACGTGAACGCAAAATTTGTTGAAAGAATAAAAGCTGAAGTAGAAGAAATTGCAGCAGCAGGCTTGCAAAAAAAAGAACGCATCATCACCAGCGAACAGGGCGCTGAGATTATTGTGAACGGAAAAAAAGTTTTAAACTTTTGCGCCAATAATTATCTCGGTTTATCATCGCATCCCAAAGTTATCGAAGCGGCGCACAAAGCAATTGATACGCATGGCTATGGCATGAGCAGCGTGCGTTTTATCTGCGGCACGCAGGATATTCATAAAGAACTGGAAGCTAAGATCGCAGCATTTCTGGGCACAGAAGATACTATATTATATGCCGCAGCTTTCGATGCAAACGGCGGGGTGTTCGAACCTTTATTCAATGAAAATGATGCAATTATTTCCGATGCTTTAAATCACGCAAGCATCATTGACGGAGTTCGTTTATGCAAGGCGCAGCGTTATCGCTACGAGCACAACAACATGCAAGACCTTGAAAATAAATTGAAAGACTCACAATCATTGCGCAGCAGAATAATAGTTACCGATGGCAGCTTCAGCATGGACGGAACAATTGCACAGCTTGATAAGATCTGCGACCTCGCAGATAAATATAATGCCATTGTCATGATAGATGAAAGTCATTCTTCAGGCTTTCTCGGCAAAACAGGAAGAGGCACACATGAGTATCGCGGCGTGATGGGAAGAATTGACATCATCACCGGCACATTAGGCAAAGCGCTTGGCGGCGCAAGCGGCGGCTTTACTTCCGGCAGAAAAGAAATCATTGAAATGCTTCGCCAAAGATCAAGGCCTTATCTTTTCTCAAACACTTTGGCTCCAAGCATTGCAGGCGCTTCCATTGCTGTGTTTGATATGCTTACCGAAACAACAGAACTACGCGACAAGCTCGAATTCAATACAAAATATTTCCGCAATAAAATGACTGAAGCCGGCTTTGATATTAAGCCTGGAGATCATCCAATCGTTCCGATCATGTTGTACGATGCAGTTGTTGCGCAAAATTTTGCAGCCAAATTATTGGATGAAAATATTTATGTGATCGGATTTTTCTATCCTGTTGTGGCAAAAGGTTTAGCGCGCATTCGTGTTCAAATCAGCGCAGCGCATACACAGGAGCATTTGGATAAAGCCATCGAAGCTTTCACAAAAGTTGGAAAAGAATTAGGGGTAATAAAAAATTAAAAAGATAAAATTTATAATTGAGAAATGATTAGTCGTAATTTATTCTTTTGCTTTTTACTTGTTTGCTTTTATCTTTTTTCCTGCTCTCCAAACAACGTAACCATTGACAATTCTATTCAAAAATATTTCGACTCTAATAAAGTACGCGGATGTTTTGCCTTGTATGATAATGCACAAAACCAATTTACGATTTATAATCTTTTGCGTTATCGCGATTCTTCTTTTTTACCTGCTTCAACTTTTAAAATTGTCAACTCATTAATTGGTCTGGAAACGGGTGTAATTTCAAATGAAAATATGGTGATAAAATGGGATGGAGTTGTGCGCATACATTCAAACGGAGACACAGCAAAAGAATGGAACAAAGACCTTACAATGCAGCAGGCATTCAAGATTTCAGCCGTTCCTTATTACCAGGAAGTGGCAAGAAGAATTGGTAAAGACACGATGCAACTTTGGCTCGACAGTCTGCATTACGGCACAACAAAAGTCAAAACAAAAATTGATACTTTCTGGCTCGATAACTCTTTAAAAATTTCGTCTGATGAGCAATTAGGTTTAGTAAAAAAATTATACTTCAATCAGCTTCCTTTTCAAAAACGCACGCAGGATATTGTGAAAAAAGTAATGCTGCAGGAGGCTAATTCAAACTATAAACTAAGCTATAAAAGTGGCTTAGGTTATTGCGAAAATGGCGATGCACTTGGATGGCTTGTTGGATGGATTGAAGAAAATCAGCATGTCTATTTCTTTGTTTTAAATGTAGAAGGCGCGCATGATGCAGACATGAAAAATATCAGGATAAATATGCTGAAAAGTATTTTAAAAAGTCAGGGATTTTTCGAAGGGAAAAAGTAGAGACATATTAAAATTATCCAAAAAAAGTTTTTATTTATTAAAGCTTGGCGCAATGCTTGTAGCTTGCGGCTGCATGCTTTCTTTTGAAAATATTGAATATTTAATTGCGCTGGTTATCATCATTCCACTGGTATTGATTTTCATTTTTTCAATACTAAAAAAGAGAAAAATAAAAAAAGAATTTGGTGATGAAATGCTGGTGAATGAATTAACCAAAAACTATTCGCCTGCATTATTCAATTTAAAATTTTTTCTTCTTTTAAGCTCGATCATCCTCGGAATTATCGGCATTGCAAATCTTCGAAAACCCGCTGCAACACAAGGCCAAAAAAAAGCAGGCATCGATATAATGATAGCGCTTGATGTTAGCAAAAGCATGTTGAGTGAAGATGTAAAACCTTCGCGGCTTGAACTTGCAAAGCAATGCGTGAATGAATTGATAGACGAGCTGGGAGATAATAACCGCGTGGGTTTGGTGCTGTTTGCAGGTCAGGCTTTTTTGCAAATGCCTTTAACAACCGATGCTGCTGTAAGTAAGATGTATGTTTCCAATGCGTCGCCAAATGCCGTGCCTGTTCAGGGAACAGTTATTGCAGATGCGCTGACGCTTTGTGATAATTCTCTTGATACAAAAGAAAAGAAATATAAAGCTGTTATTTTAATTTCTGATGGAGAAGACCATGATCCAAAATCTGAAGATGCAGTTAAGCAATTGTACAATGATGGCGTTGTTGTTTATACTATTGGAATCGGCACTGCTGAAGGATCTCCGATAATTGAGCCGGGAACAAATACTTATAAGGTTGATGCAAATGGGCAAACAATAATTTCAAAGTTGAATGAAGCTGAAATGAAAAATATTGCCCAGCAAACTGGCGGCTCTTATTTTCATCTTGATGATTATTTAACCACTTCGCATGCAGTTGCCAATGCGCTGAATGGCATGGATAAAAAATTAATTAATGGTAATGGAGAAGAAAGAGAATACGCTTCTTTCACCCCTTTTTTTATTGCAGCAATGCTCTTGCTTTTGCTTGCGGAAATATTTATTCCTGAAACAAAAAAGATAAAATCCTGAAATATTTAATCATTATATTTTATTTTATTATTTGCCAAAATATTTTTGCGCAGCAGGCAAATAATTTCATTAAATCAGGAAATGATGCTTATGCAAAAAATGATTTTACAACTGCTGCAGATAATTATTCAAAGGCTTTAGCAAAAGAGCCAAAAAATGATACGGCAAAATTTAATCTTGGTAATGCTTTACAAAAACAAAATAAGCCCGATGATGCACAAAAATTTTATGACGCAATAACTGCCAATACGCATGATAAAAATTTAGAAGAAAATTCATTTTATAATAAAGGAGTTTCTCTTGCTAAAGATAAAAAATTACAACAGGCTGCTGATGCATTTAAACAATCATTACGCTTATTACCAACAGATGATTCTGCAAGAGAAAACCTGCAAAAAGTTTTGAATGAATTGAAACAGCAGCAGCAAAAGCAACAGCCAAAACAAAATAAACAACAACAGCAACAAAAAAATGAAAATCAAAAACCTCCGCCGCAAAGTAAAAACCAGTTATCCAAGCAACGTGCAGAGCAACTTTTAAGCAATCTGCGCGAGCAGGAAAAACAATTACAAAAAAAATTACAACAACAAAAGACTTCGACGGAACAGCAGGAAAAAGATTGGTAAAAATTGTTGAATTAACTTCGTATAGAATATTATTTTCTCATGCAGCTTTACGCAAATTCGCTAACATCGTATTCAAGACTTCAAACACGCGAAGTAAAAATCGGTGATCTTTTACTTGGCAATTTTCATCCCATTCGTGTGCAAACAATGACCACCACAGACACGATGGATACTATTGCAACTGTTGAGCAAAGTATTCGGTGCATCAACGCAGGTGCAGAGCTGGTGCGCATTACAGCGCCTTCAAAAAGGGAAGCGGAAAATTTACTCAACATAAAAAATGAATTGCACAAGCGTGGATACACAACGCCGCTTGTTGCAGATATTCATTTCACACCAAATGCTGCGGAAATTGCTGCACGCATTGTTGAAAAAGTAAGAGTGAATCCAGGCAATTATGTTGACAAAAAAAAGTTTGAACAAATAGATTATACTGATGCAGAATATGCAGAAGAAATTGAAAGAATAAGAGAACGCTTTACTCCGCTGGTAAAAATTTGTAAAGAGTATGGGACAGCTATGCGTATCGGAACAAATCATGGATCATTAAGTGATAGAATTATGAGCCGCTATGGCGATACGCCAATCGGAATGGTTGAAAGTGCAATGGAGTTTTTGCGCATTGCGCGAAACGAAAGTTATCATAATATAATGCTCAGCATGAAGAGCAGCAACCCGCAGGTAATGGTGCAGGCTTATCGCTTACTTACTCATAAAATGGATGAAGAGTTTGGTGAAATTTATCCGCTGCATCTTGGCGTTACCGAAGCCGGCGATGGTGAAGATGGCCGCGTGAAAAGTGCCGCCGGCATTGGTACTTTGCTTGAAGATGGCATTGGTGATACAGTGCGCGTTTCATTGACAGAAGACCCTGAATTCGAAATTCCTGTTTGTAAAGATCTGGTGAAAAGATATAATGAGCAGCAATCAATAATCAGTGAACAGAAAGAGGTTCCTATTCTTGAAAAAATTTCTTACTCGCCTTTTGAATATACAAGAAGAGAAACATTTTCGATTGATAATATTGGCGCGCATCATGTGCCTGTTGTTGTTGCTGATCTTTCCAAAATAAAAAATATTACACCACATCATTTGGAAAGCATCGGTTATAAATATGATGAAACAACTGATAAATGGAACATTGGTGATGCAGCGGCTGATTATATTTTTTGTAATGAAATTTTATCATTCACATTGCCGGGAACACCGAAAGTTATTTGTAATAATGAAACATGGCAACAGGCAAATGACAAGACAAAATATTTTCCCATCATGGATGGAAATAAATATTTGGATGATGCAATAGAAAAATCATCGCAAATAAATTTTGTAATGATCGATTGCTTCTCGCATACTTATCCGCAGCCATTCATCGAAAGTATTTTAGCAAAATTAAAAATTGATACAACGGCTGTTGCCTGCCTTTTTTCATCAAATAAAAACGCGATGCAAGGCATCCGCCGCATGTTTGCAGAAATGCAAAATGATGAAATAAAAAATCCTGCAATTATTTTTTGTTACAGCAATTGGCAAACTGCTGATGAACATTTAATTCATTATGCAACTGAATGCGGCGCGTTGTTACTTGATGGTTTTGGCGATGGCATTTGTTTGCGCATGAAAGATGAAAGCTATGAGCATTCTGCAATCAGCAATGAACAAAATTCCAGCGGAAGAAATTATTCTTCAAATCAAACGACAGAACAATTTATCAATTCAACTGCCTTCTCTATTTTACAAGCGACTCGCACACGCATATCAAAAACAGAATACATTAGCTGTCCAAGTTGCGGAAGAACTTTGTTTGATCTGCAGGAAACAACTGCAAAAATTCGTGCAAGAACAAATCACCTGAAAGGTGTGAAAATTGCGATCATGGGATGCATCGTAAACGGTCCCGGGGAAATGGCTGATGCAGATTTTGGCTATGTTGGCAGCGGCGTTGGCAAGATCACTTTATACAAAGGCAAAGAAGTGGTGAAACGAAATGTTGACAGCAACATTGCCGTAGATGAATTGATTTCTTTATTAAAAGAAAGCGACGTTTGGCTGGAGCCAGCGTAGTTATTTTCTTTTATCTACAACAATGAGCACAACACCAATTACGGCAATTGCTGCACCGGCATAACTTGGCCAGCCGATCCAATTATCTTCCTGCTTATCAATTTTTATTGGACCGGCATCCACTACATTTTTTGTAGTAGTGACATTAAAGCCCCTAAAAATAATCATAGCTATTCCAACAACGATGAGAATAATTCCGAAAGTTTTCATGATGTTTTATTTTAAGGTTGATTAGTAAAGATACTGTGAGAAGTTAAAATAAATCAGTGGAAGCCAAAGCAGTTAAACAATAGCAGTGGGATGCGTTGATTTCTTAGTTAAAAGAAAACGAAGCATACATAGAGCTGGTATAGATAATGTTGCCAGAATAAAACCACGTAGCTCATGAATTTTGAATGGTTATTTTTGTATTTGTAAATTAAATGCTTACCTTCTTCATAAAATTCTACAATGAAAATGAAATACATATTGTTTTTCCCTTGCATTGTAGTGGTGATATTTTTATATGGATGTAAAAAAGAATTTTCGCCAATAATCGGAAGTGGAAATAACGGGGGAGGAGATTCTGTAGCTGTTGTACACGATACAGATGTATATTTAAGTGGAATGATATGGCATCCTGGTGCAAATAATGTGATTGCGGTTTACTGGAAAAATGGAGTACCTCAATTACTTTTTAATGAGGACTCTACCATTGCTATCGCAAATTCATTAGCAGTATCAGGGAATAATATTTATGTTACAGGCAATATACTTTATGAAAAAGTGAGTGCAAATAATTTTAGTGAAGCTCTTTACTGGATGAATGGACAAGCCTTACAACTGCAAGGTAACGGTGATACTTGCTTATATGCAAATGCAGTAGCATCATCAGGTTCTGATGTATATATCTGTGGAGGTTCAGGCATTTTTGATTGGCAAGAAAGCCCTTGCTACTGGAAAAATGGCATTTCTAAATTGCTTAGCACCCCTGGCAACTCGCCTGGCTATTCTGCAGTTGATATTGCTGTATCAGGAAATGATGTTTATATAGCAGGAACCGATCAGGAGGGCTCGGCATATTGGAAAAATGGTGTTAGAGTTGCGCTACAAATGAATGCGTATAAAGAAGATGATGCATACCCAACAGCTATTGCAGTATCTGGTAACGATGTTTATGTGGCAGGAAATTCATCGGTAAGTAGTGGGCCTGAAGGCGTCACAAATATCGATCAACGAGCTTGCTATTGGAAGAATGGTGTACAATATGAACTTAAGGATACAGGCAACTTTAATGACGAATATGATATATTGTATGCATCATCTATTGCCATTTCAGGAGACGATGTATATATTGGAGGTCTTTATAACAACCATGCTATTTATTGGAAAAATAATGCAATTCCAGTAATAGTTGGCGTGACCTTGCAAAATTGGTCGGGACTGCATGTTACATCATCTGGTAATGATATTTATTTTGCCGCAGAATTATTAAATAGCCAAGGAAATTTCACACCTAATTATTGGAAATTAGGAGAAACTCCAATACAATGTAATAATATGCCATACGGCAATTCTTTTGTTAATAGCATTACGGTGATTGAAAAATGATTCAGAGGCTTTGAAGAATCATATGACTTCCAAAATATTTATGCAATACTTCCGGCAATTCAATTCCATTTTCTGTTTGATTATTCTCCAATAATGCTGCGAATATTCTGGGTAAAGCAAGCGAGCTTCCATTAAGGGAATGCGCTAATTGCATTTTGCCTTTTTCATCTTTGTATCTGCACTTTAAACGATTGGTTTGAAAGCTTTCAAAGTTACTTACGCTGCTCACTTCAAGCCAGCGTTGTTGCGCTGCACTGAACACTTCGAAGTCGTAAGTAAGCGCACTGGTGAAACTCATATCACCGCCGCATAATTTTAAAATGCGATAAGGAAGTTCAAGGGTTTGCAATAATTTTTCTACATGCAAAACCATTGCATCAAGTACCTGATAACTTGTTTCGGGTTTTACAATTTGAATGATCTCTACTTTTTCAAATTGATGTACACGATTTAATCCACGCACATCTTTTCCAAAACTTCCGGCTTCTCTGCGAAAGCAGGGAGAGTAAGCTGTCATCTTAATTGGCAAATCAATTTCCTTTAAAATAACATCCCGATAAATATTTGTAACAGGCACTTCTGCGGTGGGAATTAAATATAAGTTATCTTCTGTCACATGATACATTTGCCCTTCCTTATCAGGCAATTGACCAGTTGCAAAAGCGCTTGCCTCGTTCACCATAAACGGCGGAATATATTCTGTATAACCCGCAGCAATATTGAAGTCCAGAAAATATTGAATTAAGGCACGCTGTAATTTTGCGCCTTTATTTTTGTATAAAGGAAACCCGCTTCCGGTTATTTTTGCGCCTGTTTCAAAATCAACCAGATCATATTTTTTTATCAGATCCCAATGCGGAATTGCGCCTGAAAAAAGTGTTGGTTTTGTGCCGCCTTCTCTTTCCACAATATTGTCTTCAGGTGATTTTCCCGCGGGAACTTTTTGAGAAGGAAGGTTGGGAAGCTGAACCAATATTTTTTCTAAATTCTTTTCAGTTTCACCTAAATATTTATTCAAATGGGTGACCTGTTCTTTGTTTGCTGCAACTTCTTTTTTCAATGATTCAGCTTCTTCTTTTTTTTGCTGCTTCATCAATTCGCCAATGTCTTTTGAAGCAATATTTATTTTTGATTGAATTGAATCATATTCATTTTGTATTTTTTTTCTTTCATCATCCAATAAAATAATTTCATCAACCAATTCAATGTTCTTAAAATTTTTCAACGCCAATCTTTCTTTCACAAAGTCTGGATCATTGCGCAGCACATTTACTTGAAGCATTATTGAGATTTTGCGCAAAGATATTTTTTGAGGTTAATAGCGCAAGCAAAAAATAAATACATTGCAAAAAATAAAAATCATGATAGATCAATCAATGGTTACAAATAACATAGAGCTCAACGGTTATAAAATAACCAAAAGTCTCGGCATAATTCGCGGCATTACTGTGCGCAGCAGAAGTATCGGCGGTAATATTGCCGGGGGTTTTCAAAGTTTATTTGGTGGCAAACTTTCCATTTATGTCGAACTTTGCGAAAAGGCACGTGAAGAAGCTTTTGAGTTGATGTTGAAACACGCAGAAGAACGCGGCGCAAACGCTGTTATAAATATGCGCTACGATGCAAACGATGTGATGCAGGGAATAACTGAAGTGCTTGCTTATGGCACGGCTGTTATTGCAGAAAAAATATAATGTAATAGCAATTATATTTGCAGATTATGTTTGTGAGTGATGATTTGCAGCAACGCTGGTGGACATTGGAAGCCAAGCTGCTTGGGCATTTCGGAAGAAAGCCGGATATGGAAGCAATCTTGTTTTTAATTGGAATACAGGAAACAGGTTTTGTGAAAAAGAAAATTACAAAAGAACAAAAGCAGGATCTGATGCATGTTGCTATTTGTACAGTTTTAAGTGGAAGCGGTTATTATAAGTTAAAAGAATTAGATAAAGATGGATGGCCGCATTTTGAACAATTGAAAGAGTTGCCGGCGCAAAATGTAATGGAGCAGGAAAATTTTCTTAAAGACCATATCTTGCTTTATTTTGAAGAACAGGATTTAATTTAACTACATGAAAAAAATTTGGATCGCATCAATTCTTTTTTGTTTGGCGATTGCTTCGAATGCCCAAACGAAAAATATTTCATCAAAAAATCATTCAACAAAAATATCCTCTCCAAGACTTGTAGAAATTACAACAACATTTGGTGTAATTGAAGTAAAGCTCTATGACAGCACGCCTTTGCACAGAGATAATTTTATAAAACTCGTGAAAGGAAAATTTTACGACAGTCTTTTATTTCATCGTGTGATTGATGGTTTTATGATCCAGGGTGGTGATCCTACAAGTAAAAATGCACCGCTGGATACAGTGCAATTAGGAAATGGCGAAGTGCCCAGCGTGAACAGAATTCCTGCGGAGTTCAAAACTTTTTTAATTCATAAACGTGGAGCGTTAGCAATGGCTCGCGACGATAATCCTGAAAAGGCAAGCAGCAATTGCCAGTTTTATATTGTGCAGGGAAAAATTTTTACAGACATTCAATTAAATCAAATTGAGTGTCAGATCCGAAGCAGCAATCCTGCATTCACGTACACAGATGCCCAAAGAAAAATTTATAAAACAATTGGCGGCGCACCTTTTCTCGACCAGAATTATACTGTATTTGGCGAGGTGGTAAAAGGAATGGATGTTGTTGATAAAATAGCAAAAACGCCGCGCGATGCTAATGACAGACCAAGGCAAAATATAATGATGAAGATGAGACTGCTGAATTAAAGGAATTTATTCTAATAAAAATTTTCATATTTGCATATTAAAAAAAACAAATGACCTTTCCGCCGAAACTTAAATACACAAAAGATCATGAATGGGTGCAGGTAAATGATGATGGAACTGCAACCGTTGGTATTACTGACTTTGCTCAAAGCGAACTTGGAGATATTGTTTTTGTAGATATAAATACTGTTGGAAAAAGTTTGAAAGCAGAAGAAATTTTTGGAACTGTAGAAGCTGTGAAAACAGTTAGTGATTTATTTCTTCCGGTTGCAGGTACAGTTTTGGGAGTGAATGAAGCTTTAGAAAAACATCCTGAATTGGTGAATACTGATCCTTACACTAAAGGATGGATGGCAAAAATAAAATTGCAAAATATTTCAGATGTTGAAGGTTTGTTAAGTTCAGAAGATTATAGTGCAATGGTTAAATAGATTTCTTTTCATTAATTACTTTTTATTTTGTCCGAAACTAAATATTCAGAATCAGAGCTTGTGATGCTTCTAAAACAAAGGCAGCAGAATGGTTTTGGCTATCTGTATGATAATTATTCTGGGGCACTGTTTTCTGTTATTTCAGCCATAGTTCCTGATAAAGATTTAGCAGCAGATGTATTGCAGGAAGTTTTTGTAAAAATTTGGAAACAAATAGAAAGCTATGATAATTTAAAGGGAAGATTATTTACATGGATGATGAATATTGCACGCAATTCTTCAATAGATGTTCTGCGTAGCAAGAATTACCAAAACTCAAAACAAAACCGCGAGTTAACAGAAAACGTAGATGATGCGGGAGGAGTTGTGAATACCAATATAGAGAAGATAGGATTAAGAAAAATAGTAACGCAACTAAAACAGGAATACAAAATATTAGTTGAGTTATCTTACTTCGAAGGCTTTACACAGGAAGAAATTTCAACCCTTTTAAACATACCATTAGGAACGGTGAAAACAAGGCTGCGTGCGGCTTTGATACAATTAAGAGAAATAGTAAAATAAGTGGATATACAAGCGTACATACAAAGTGGAATTATAGAAAGCTACGTGCTGGGACTTGCAACTGAGCAGGAATCTGCAGAGCTTATATCACTGTGCGCACAACATCCTGAAATAAAAAAAGCTGTTGAAGATTTCGAAATTTCTATTGAACAAAAAGCTTTTGAAAATGCTGTTACTCCTCCTTCAGAAATAAAAAATAAAATATTTTCAAATCTTCAAAATGAATTTCTGGAGAAAAAAGAAACGCCGGTTATTCCTTTCATAACTCATGAAAAAAATAATCAAACATCTTACAAGTTTTGGCAAAATTTAGCGGCAGCAGCCATTCTTTTATTTATCGCAAGTGCGGGGTTAAATATTTATTATTATAGTAATTATAAAAATGTTTCAAACAATTACGAAGCTTTATTAATTCAAAAAAATAATCTCCAGGCAAACAATGATATTTTTAAAACAAGAGCAAATGATTTAAATGAAAGCATGTTGCTAATGTCTGACACTGCCATGAAAATTGTGAAAATGAAAAGTGTAAAAAAAACTGATGATCTCGCAACAGTTTATTGGGATACAAAAACTAAAGATGTATATGTATTGCCTAATAAATTACCACAAGCGCCTGATGATAAACAATACCAGCTTTGGGCAATTGTAAATGGAAAACCTGTTGATGCAGGCATGCTCAATAATTGCGTAGGTTTATGCAAACTCAAAAATATTCCTACGGCGCAGGCGTTTGCCATAACGCTTGAAAAGAAAGGCGGAAGCCCGACACCTACCATGAGTGCAATGTATGTAATGGGCGGCGTCTAAAAATTTCCCTGAATATTTAGGAATCTTCATTTATTTTTCAAACTAAAAAAGCAGGAATTATTTCTTTCAAAATTTATAAAATAATTCCTTTATTTCAGCATTTGCGCTAATAGTTTTTCTTGTAATTTCACGAATTAATTTTTAAAAGAAAACAGACAAATGGCAGAAGTAATTTTGATGCCTCGTTTAAGCGATACGATGACTGAAGGTGTTATTGCAGCGTGGCATAAAAATATTGGAGATGCTGTAAAAAAAGGTGATTTGCTTGCAGAAATCGAAACCGATAAAGCAACAATGGAATTAGAAAGTTACCAGGAAGGAACTTTACTTCATGCCGGCGGAAAACAAGGAGATAAGTTGCAGGTAAATGATTTGCTGGCAATTATTGGCAAGCAAGGTGAAGATGTAAAAGATCTTGTTTCTCAAAATACAAAAAATGCTCCATCAACAAATGGCGAGCAAAAAGCTAATAAAAATAAACCTGCTGAACCAAAAAAAGAAGAAGCTCCTCAATCAACTTCAACAAATAAACAAGAGCCGACTGTTGACATATCTAAAATGGAAGAAGTGGTATTGATGCCGCGTTTGAGCGATACAATGACAGAAGGTGTAATTGCTGCATGGCACAAAAATATTGGTGATAATGTAAAAAAAGGAGAAGTTCTTGCAGAAATTGAAACCGATAAAGCAACAATGGATCTTGAAAGTTATAAGGATGGAAAATTATTGTACCAGGGTGCAAAGCAAGGAGAAAAAATAGTAGTAAATGATCTGTTAGCAATAATTGGGAAAGAAGATTTTGATGTAAATGCTGTAATAAATTCAGTAAAAGGAAATGCCGCAAACGAGCCTGTGGCAAAGGATGCAGCAGATAAAGAAAAAGCAGAAGGCGATGTTTCGCCAACTGCATCAAGTGGTGTGCCGCAACAAAAAGTTTCAAAACAATCATCAGAAAATAATAATCAATCTTCAACACAAATAGTAAATGAAGGAAGAATTTTTGCTTCGCCTTTGGCAAAAAAATTAGCGGAAGAAAAAGGCATTGATTTGAAATATGTAAAAGGCACTGGTGATAATGGAAGAATTACAAAAAATGATATTGACAATTATAAACCAACATCAGCTGAACAGAAACCATCAAACAATAATCAATCAATATCTTTCGATCGACAAACTTCTAATTCACAAGTTGATTTCGAAGAAGTACCTGTTTCGCAAATGCGTAAAACAATTGCAAAACGTTTAAGTGAAAGCCTTTTCACTGCGCCGCATTTTTATTTAACCATGAGTATTGATATGGATGCTTGTGTTGCTGCCCGTACTAAAATAAACGAATCAGCTAAAACCAAAATCAGCTTTAATGATTTAGTGTTGAAAGCAACAGCAGTAGCTTTAAAGCAACATCCTAAAGTAAACAGCAGCTGGCTTGGAGATAAAATTCGCATCAATCATCACGTAAATATCGGCGTTGCAGTTGCAGTGGAAGAAGGTTTGCTTGTGCCGGTTGTAAGATTTGCAGATGCAAAATCATTGAGCACCATTGCAAGCGAAGTAAAAGATTTTGCTCAAAAAGCAAAAGACAAAAAATTACAACCTGCAGATTGGGAAGGCAGCACATTTACCATTTCTAATCTTGGAATGTTTGGCATTGATGAGTTTACAGCAATAATAAATCCGCCCGATGCATGCATACTCGCAATCGGTGGCATTGCAAAAATTCCTGTTGTAAAAAATAACCAGATAGTTCCGGGTAATGTTATGAAGGTAACTTTAAGTTGCGATCATCGCGTAGTTGATGGTGCTACGGGTTCTGCTTTTCTTCAAACCTTAAAAAATTTATTGGAAGAACCTTTACGAATGTTGCTGTAAAAAAATAATCTTATTAATTCAAGCTTTGCAAAAATTGCAAAGCTTTTTTTATTTTAAGTTGAAATTATATAAGGCCTTATACAATTTTTTAGAAAAAAGAAACGCGTTGAAAAGCGCGTTTCTTTTGTAGAATATTAATTACTTTCTGGTGTGCCGTTAGAACTGTTTCCCTCTGAATCCGGCATGGGCATAGGCGCTGCGGGCATTTCAGGAGTAGCTGCAGGTTCAGCCATTGAGCTTGTGTTTGTTGCTTTCTTTGGTGATGATTTTTTGGGAGAAGCCTTCTTTGCAACTTTTTTAGGTGCTGCTTTTTTCATTGCCTTTTTTGGCATTGCTTTCTTTGGCGCTGCTTTTTTCGGAGATGATTTTTTTGGAGAAGCTTTCTTTGCAACTTTTTTAGGTGCTACTTTTTTCATTGCCTTTTTTTTCATTGCCTTTTTTGGTAATGCTTTTTTAGGCGATGATTTTTTTGGAGAAGCTTTCTTTGCAACTTTTTTAGGTGCTGCTTTTTTTGGAGATGATTTCTTTTTATTTGCTTTTGCCATAATGGTTTGGTTTAATAATTGAAGTAATGATTATGAAAGTTAAAAAAGTTATTTTACAATTTTGAACTTTTAAAAAAATAAAATCATAAAAGTCTATTTTAAAATTTTTAAAAATCTCATGCCTGCAAAAATGGAAAACAAATCAAAAAAAACGCTCGTTCTCGGCGCTTCCGCTAATCCATCAAGGTACAGTTTTTTGGCAGTCAACCGGCTGCGAAAAAATGGAAATGAAGTTATTGCTATTGGCAAAAAAGAAGGACTAATTTCTGATGTTGATATCATAACTTCTCAACCTTCGATACAAGATATAGACACGGTTACGCTTTATCTTAATGCGCAAAATCAAAAACAATACTACGATTATATATTTTCCCTTCATCCCAAAAGAGTGATTTTTAATCCCGGCGCAGAAAATGATGATTTGGCAGAAAAGCTTGCTCGCAAGGGCATTCAGCCGCTCGAAGCATGTACGTTGGTGCTGTTAAGCACAGGTCAATTTTAATTTTACAAAAGCTTTATTCACGCTTGTTAATAATAAAGTAATTTCTTTTTACAATAATTTAAAGAATGTGTAAGTAAATTACGCAAACTTAATTTTTATGCGCTGGAGAAAATTTAACGGAGAAACAATTCAATTGCCGATAAAAGATGCAGTGGAAGAAGCGATAAAACGGGAAGTGGAAAATGGCATTCGTCTGAAAGTTTGCATTGGCACCGACAGCCAGGTTAAAGGCGATGATACAGAATTTGCCACGGTCATTGTGTTTTTGCGCGAGCATAGCGGTGGCTTTATGTATATTCACAATGAAAAAACAAAACACAAATACAACATTAAAGAACGGATGCTTGTTGAGGTTGCTAAAAGCATTGAGATAGCTTATGAATTGTGCAATCTTTTTATAGAATACGATGTTGATATGGAAGTGCATGCTGATATAAACACAAATCCTCAGTTCAAAAGTAATGATGCTTTGCGTGAAGCAATGGGTTATATTTTAGGAATGGGCTTTGCGTTCAAAGCCAAGCCGGAAGCCTTTGCCAGCAGCTGTTGCGCAGATAAAATGTGCAATTGAAAGAATGATTTTTAAAAATATAATCATTAAAAAGTAAAATCTCTTCTTACAATATTCCAGCGAAAGCTTAGATAAATACTGATAGAGTTAGTAGTGGTGTTTGTACTTTCAACTTTATAGGTGCGATAAATACCTGAAAGATCTATAAACATGTTTTCTTTTATTTCATAAGATGCCACGCCGGCAAAAAGATTACAGGTTGCAAGATTGCCGGCGCCTATAGCAAAATTGCTATTTGCAGGACGATCGTCATAATCTTCAAAAATGTTGCTGCCATAATTAATTCCTGCACTATCAAGCCCCTGAAAATAATGTGTGAATTGCGCTTGCAATCTTAATCTCGGCAAAGGCTGCATTTTTATAATGCCTGTAAGCTCTCTGAAATTAGCGCCAAGCGGATGAGCAATTGACTGGTTGTAATGCGAATAATTTCCAACGGAATCATTATAAGCATAAGTGTAAGGTCTTACCTGGTTCATCTCTGCCTGAACATCAACATTCTTCAAACCAAACACATCAATATATTTAAAACCAACCTGAAAGCCACTTCGGTTACTCCATGAATTGCTGAAAATATCTACCGAATTTAATTGATCAAACATAAGCTGCCCGTAAACCTGTACATGATGTACGATATCTGCTTTTGCATGCAATCCCACTATTTCATTCTCATTATTTCCTGCAGACCCAACAGGTTTAAAAAACATAACCGGAATAAGATATTGAAGGCTGAAATTATTTTCACGATCAAACATTGCTCCTTCAAAAATTCCTGCATTAAACCATTTCGTTGCATTTATACTTAAATCGCTGAAACGCGCATATTTCTTGGGAAAAATAAGATCGCCTGCATAAGTATGCGGCGCATAAAGCTCCATTAAAATATTTTCATAATTTAATTTCCAAATTTTAAAATTTGTTTTTAAGAAGGTTGCACTGCTTGAAAAATCACTGAGCAACAAGCTGCGATAACCATCTGCAACAATATTTTTATCAAAGCCAAATTGCATGTCAATATATTTATCAACATTCCATGTTGTATAACCTCTTGCATCAAAATAATCAAGTGTTCCTGTTTTATTTAATCTTGATTGTTTGTAAAAACCTTGTCCCGGCAATGCATTATTTGTACTAACATAAGACATCACGTAAGAAGGATCACGTTCCTGGTTATCTGTAAAAAAAAGATTGAAGCCAATTTTATTATCAAGAATTCCTCTTAATGTAAGACCGCGTGTATTCTGATAAAGCGTGCTGCCATTTCCTTTTTCTCTGCCTGCTGCAAAATAAATTACAGGATTTATTGCAAGAAAAAGATCGCTGTTATGCACTTCAAATAAATTGTCTTTGGTTTTATAAATTCCATTTGCACCAAAAACCGGTTTCCTGCTTAAATAAGTATCACTCGGTTTTGACCATTCAGAATTATCCATTAACAGACATTGCATATTATATTTATCTACTGCACTTAAATCTGCATAACTTATATCAAGATGTTCAAGGCTATCTATCTTCTGAACCAATGCTACAGCGTCTTTCCGCTTATAAGGCTTTACCGCAGAAAAAATATCGCCCTGCCATCCTGCTTTAATTTCAAGGCGATTAAGTATATCATATTGCTTATCATTTAAAGGAATATAAGTGCTTTGCGCTTTACCAATGAAACCAAAAAATATTAAACAAACAAAACATACAACTGCCTGCAAAATTTCTCGTGATCTTTTTTTTATATTATTAAAAAGCATAGTCAGATTGATTGTAATTTTTTTAAACTTAATTTTTAAAAATTATATTCCTGTCTTGCAAAATTCCAGCGAAAGCCAATGTTCACAAGGCTTGTAGTATTTTTTGTTCCTTCAATTCCTAAATTATATGTGCGATAAAAACCTGAAATATCAAAGAACATATTTTCTTTTAATTCATAAGAAACAGTTGCTGAAAAAATATTTGCAGTTGCACGATCTCCATCTCCGATATATATTCCAAAATTTCGCACACGATTATTATAAGTAATAAAAGGATTTGAACCGAAATCTAAACCTGCACTATCCAAGCCCTGAAAATAATGGATGGCAGTAACATTAATATATAATCGCGGTAAAGGTTGCGCTTTTATTATACCAATAAATTCTTTAAAGTTTGCGCCCAGCGGATGAGCCAAAGGTTGATTATAATGCGTGTAATTATCTGTGCTGTCAAAATGCGAATAACTATAAGGTCTTACTTCATCGAACTCTGCCTGCAGATCAACATTTTTTAAACCAAATGCATCAGCATATTTCAAACCAAGCTGGTAGCCTTGTTTGTTATCCCAGTAACCATTGCTGCTCGCAAAATCGCTGAGTACAAATTCATCTAACATCATTTGTCCATATAGCTGCAAACGCCCGCTGATATTGGCTTTTGCGTGAAATCCAACATTTGCATTATCACCGCTTCCCTGGTTTGATTCTGCAGGCCTCAAAAACATTACTGGAATTGTATAAGCAATATCATAATAATTATTACGTGTAAAAATGATGCTTTCAAATGCGCCAACATTCAGCCATTTATTTATGTTGATACTAAGATCATACATACGCGCATATTTGTTGCCCACGCTTTGCATTGAATTGTGCGGTGTGTATAATTCCATAAAAAGATTTTCATAATTAAATTTCCATATCCTCGTATCAATTTTTAAAAATAAAGTTGGTGCTGAAAAATCACTGAGCAAAAGGCTTCTGTATCCATCACCAATAAAATTTTTATCATAACCAAATTGCACGTCAATATGTTTGGTAATGTTTGCCGTAACATATCCGCGTGCATCAAGCCAGCTAACTTTATCAGGCAGTAAACCAGTTGATGTTGTTGTAAAATTGCCTGCGCCAGGCACCGCTTTATGTGTCAATATCCAATCATCAATATAAACCGGGAAACGCTCTTCATTATTCACTACATAAAAATTAAAACCAAAAGCATGAGTAACTTTTCCGCGTAAAGTAAAACCATAAGATGTTTGATATAAAGTGTTACTGTTGCTGCTTTCTTTGCCAACTTCAAAACCCAACACTGGATTTAGTGCAAGAAAGAAATTCTTATTATTTATCTCAGCAAGATTGTCTTTTGTTTTATATAAACCCTGGCTTCCGTTTTTGCTTAAATAAAAATTACGCGGTTTGGTCCAGTCAGAATTTTCCATCAAAAGATTATCAAGATTATATCTGTCAACTTTTGTAAGACCAGCATAATTAGGATTTGCCTGAAGCATGCTGTCGATCATTTCTGCGTCAGCAGCAACTGCTTTTCGGGAATAAGGTTTAGCATTTGAAAAAAAAAGATCAGGAACGCGGGTTTTAATTTCAAGCCTTTCCAGCACATCATTTTCTTTATCACCAAGCGGAATGTATGTTGTTTGAGAAAAAATATTTGTAGTAAAATTTAAAAGAATTAAAAAGAAAGCAGATTGTATAATTTGCAGAAAATTCTTTTTTATAAAAAACATAAGCAGTGAATTTTTTAATAAAAGATACAGATATAGTTAACGAAGATAATATTTTTCATGGTGATGTATATATTAGAAATGGTAGAATAGAAAAAGTAGCTGCTGCCATTTCTTTGAAACAAAAAATAAAAGAAATAAACGGTACTAATAAATTTTTATTGCCTGGTGTTATTGATGACCAGGTTCATTTTCGTGAACCGGGACTTACACAAAAAGCAACTATTTATACCGAAGCAAAAGCTGCAGTTGCAGGCGGCATAACAAGTTATATGGAAATGCCAAACACAGTACCACCAGCATTTACACAAGAATTGCTGGAAGAAAAATACAGCATTGCCGAAAAAAATTCTTTAGCGAATTATTCTTTTTTCATGGGAACATCAAATGATAATTCGGAAGAAGTGTTGCAAACAAATAAAAAGAAAAATGATGTATGCGGAATAAAAATTTTCATGGGTTCATCAACAGGAAATTTATTGGTTGATAATTCTTTAACGCTTGATAAAATTTTTTCTGAAAGTGAATTATTAATTGCAACACATTGCGAAGATGAAAAAATAATCAAAGAAAATTTTCAAAAATTAAGAGCGCAAAAACAAATCTTAGAAGCAAGTGATCATCCAATTATACGCAATGAAGAAGCTTGTTTTGAATCGTCTTTTCGCGCAATACAATTTGCAAAAAAGCATAACAGCCGTCTGCACGTTTTACATATTTCTACAGAGAAAGAATTGCAGCTTTTTACCAACTTAATTTCTTTAGAAGAAAAAAGAATTACTGCAGAAGTTTGTGTGCATCACCTCCATTTTACAAGTGATGATTATGCAAGATTGGATAATTTAATTAAATGTAATCCTGCAATAAAATCTCCAAATAACAAAGCTGCTTTGTGGACTGCCTTGCTCGACGACAGGCTTGATGTTATTGCAACGGATCATGCGCCCCATTTATGGAGTGAAAAAAATGAACCTTATGAAAAAGCACATGCGGGCTTGCCTTTGGTGCAGCATTCATTAATGTTGATGTTGCATTATGTAAATGAAGGAAAAATTTCTTTGCAAAAACTTGTTGAAAAAATGAGTCATGCCGTAGCAAAATGTTTCCAAATAAAAGAAAGAGGTTTTATTCGTGAAGGATATTTTGCCGATCTTGTTTTAATTGATATGAATAAATCGTACACCGTTTTAAAAGAAAATATTTTATATAAATGTGGCTGGAGTCCATTGGAAAATTTTGTTTTTCCGGCAAGCATAACACACACATTTGTAAACGGAAATTTAGTTTATGAAAATGGTGTGTTTGATGAATCTATTAAAGGAATGCGATTAAAGTTTGAAAGAGATTAGCTTGAAAATTCTTTTTCTGAAATATTATGCAGGTAGATAAAACAATACTTAACGATCTTTCCATTTTCATGCATGAAGAAGAGCAATCGCTTTTTCATCATCTAAATTTTACATATACTTCTGGTGGAAAAAATTGGTTGCATTTTTTTTTACATACCCCGATAGAAAATATAAAAAAAATAACAGAAACACAGAAAACCATTCAAAGAATAATTGCGGTAAACGCAGCGTGGCCGGCACTTATAACCAATGGAACTGTAATGGTAATAGAAAAATTTTTTGACACGCCTGTTGCAGAACTTCCTTCAAACGACAGCGTTATCAGTGCATATACGTACCGGATATTTAACACGCAGGATTTTTCTTTGGTGCGTTATTCCGTTAAACATTGTATTGATTTTTTAAAAGGTATGAATGAAATATGTAAGCGATTAAGTGACGAAAAGAATCCTTCACTTTTAATCAGAATTATCGACCGAATTCAACTTCTTATCAATAAACCTTTTCTTCAAAAATTAATTACCCAAAAAAAAGAATTATCCATTGGCGAAACGTTAAAGACAGGACATTTTATGCGCCGTCAATTCAAAGAAGAGATGCAGGAATTGATTGAGATATGCAGCAAGCTTGATGCTTATTTTAGCATGGCAATTTCATGTATCAACTTTCATTTTTGCTTTCCAGATTTTCAGGAAACGGATCATCCTGTTTTAAGTGTAAAAAATTTATATCATCCTTTGCTTGCAGATCCTGTGGCATACAATGTTTCGCTCGATCAAAAAGAAAACTTTTTATTTCTTACAGGAGCAAATATGGCAGGCAAAAGCACTTTCATAAAAGCAGTTGGCATCGTTGTTTATCTCGCGCATATTGGCTTTGGCGTTCCTGCAGAAAATATGCAGCTTTCTTTTTTTGATGGCTTGTTAAGCAACATAAATGTTGTGGATAATATTATGCAGGGAGAAAGTTATTTTTTTAATGAAGTGCAAAGAATAAAAAAAACAATTGAAAAAATTAGTGACCGAAAAAAATGGCTGATATTGATTGACGAATTATTTAAAGGAACAAATGTGCAGGACGCTATGAAGTGCAGTGCCACTGTCATTGAGGGCTTGCGCAAAATGCCGAATGCATTATTTATTCTTTCCACACACTTATATGAAATAGGAGATGCGCTGAAAAAATATACGAACATACAGTTCAGATATTTTGAAACTGATATAAAAAATGATGAGCTTGTTTTCAGTTATTTTTTAAAAGAAGGAATCAGCAATGATCGTCTTGGATACTTAATTTTAAAACGCGAAGGTGTTATTGATCTATTGAATAATTTATAAACTTTTGCGAACAATTTGTTTATAATAACGATCATTCTTTTAATAACACGCGCGCGCGTTTATCTTTGCGGTTATGTTAAAGCAAACTCTTTTACAGGCAACCGAAGCAGGTGCTGCAGAACTGCGAAAATATTTTAATACTGATTATAAAATTTTCAACAAAGAAGGCATTAATAATCCTGTTACAGAAGCAGACCATGCTTCTGAAAAAGCAATTTTTTCTGTTATCAAATCTAACTATCCTGATCATTTTATTTTGAGTGAAGAAGCCGGAGAAATTAAAATGGATTCATCTTATAAATGGATCATTGACCCAATTGATGGCACCATAAATTTCTCGAGCAATATTCCTATTTGTGCCGTTTCTATTGGCATTGAACAGAATGGAAAAATGATAATGGGCGCGGTTTATAACCCTTTTATGAATGAAATGTTTTTTGCTCAAAGTGGTTTTGGAGCTACTTTAAATGAGCAGATAATTTATGTAAGTAAAAAAGATGAAGTCGAAAAAAGTTGTCTTGTCACAGGTTTTCCATACACTTATTTAGATGCAGAAAATGGTCCGCTGCAGGTTTTCGAAAAGCTTATCCGCAAAGGAATTCCGGTGCGAAGATTAGGAAGTGCAGCACTTGATCTTTGCTGGGTTGCATGTGGTAGATTCGATGGTTTTTACGAACATAAATTGCAGGCTTGGGATAGTGCTGCAGGATTTTTAATTGTAGAAGAAGCTGGTGGAAAGGTAACGGACATTATTGGCAATACTTATAATCCTTACAGGCCGGGCATTATAGCAACTAACGGAAAAATACATGAAGAATTGCTTGGTATAATTAATAATAAAAATACTTTTTGAGAGAAATAAAAAATCGAAATTCTTACAATCAGCTTTTTATTTTTTAACCTTTCTTCGTTTTCAAATCTCCCAATCTCGTAATGCTTCGGCGTTTATTGCTACTACTTTTGACGATGAAAATGAAAGTTATTGCGCGACCATAATATTCATATTGCGCTTGTTGGCAATCCCAACAGTGGCAAAACTTCTTTGTTTAATTCGCTCACAGGTTTAAATCAAAAAGTAGGAAATTTTCCGGGAGTTACTGTTGATAAAAAAACAGGTTTTTGCCAGCTTGAACCCGGGCTTTCTTCAACGCTTATAGATCTTCCGGGAACATATAGTTTATATCCGCGGCGGGGAGATGAATGGGTTGCGTATAAAGTATTGATGGACGCTGATGAATTAAAACCTGAAATTATTTTGTTGATCGCTGATGCAAGTAATTTAAAAAGAAATTTATTATTCTGCAGCCAGATCATTGACCTGAAACATCCTGTGGTCGTGGCTTTGACGATGGTTGATCTTGCGGCAAAAAAAGGAATTGAAATAGATGTTGCCGGACTTGAAAGAGAATTGGGTGTGCCGATAATTCCAGTAAATCCAAGAAAAAATAAAGGGATGTTGCAGTTGAAAAAAACATTGGCACAAACTGCAAAACAATTTCATCCGCAGAAAAAAGATTTTATTATAAACAAAAATCTTGCTTCCGTTTCAATAGATAAAGTACAACAATTATTTCCTGCATTGAGCGATTATGCAAGCATACATTATCTCATCAATCATGAAAGTTTTCCACTTGCACAAAATTTTCAGAATGACATTGAGCAGATAGAAATTGATACAAGATTCAATCCTACCAAAACGCAAGCTGATGAAATTGTGCAGCGATACACACGTATAAAACAAGTGATGCAAAAAAATGTTGTTGAGCCGGACATTTTGCAAAAAAAATTATTTACAGAAAAGTTAGATGATATTTTTCTCGATAGATTTTGGGGTTATATTATTTTATTGCTTGTTCTTTTCTTTTTATTTCAAAGTATTTTTTGGCTTGCGCAATATCCGATGAATGCGATTCAATGGAGCTTTGCGCAACTTTCAACGATCTTAAATGCATGGCTTCCGCAAGTTTGGTGGAGTAATTTATTGGTGAATGGATTGCTTGCGGGCTTAAGTGGCATCATGGTTTTTGTTCCGCAAATAATGATATTATTTGGATTGATAACAATACTTGAAGACACCGGATATATGGCGCGCATAAGTTTTTTGAGTGATAAATTAATGCGCAAAGTGGGCTTGAACGGAAAGAGCGTAATGCCTATGATCAGCGGGTTTGCGTGTGCTGTGCCCGCAATTATGAGTGCCAGAAATATTGAAAATAAAAAAGAAAGATTGCTTACAATTCTTGTTACGCCTTTAATGAGTTGCAGCGCACGGTTGCCTGTTTACACGATTCTTCTTGCGTTGGTTGTTCCTGCTAAATATTATTTTGGTTTTTTAAGTTTGCAGGGTTTGGTGATGATGGCTTTGTATCTTTTAGGAACTGTGATGGCGTTGATAGTAAGTTATGTTTTAAAGTTTCTCATCAACATAAAAGAAAAAAGTTTTTTTATTCTTGAATTGCCTGTGTATCGCGCGCCACGCTGGAAAAATGCAGCGATAACAATGGTGCAAAAAGCAAAAATTTTTGTAGTTGATGCAGGTCGAGTGATCATTGTAATAAGCATGCTGCTTTGGTTTCTCAGCAGTTATGGTCCTTCGGAAAGAATGAATAAAGTTGATGCTGATTATAATGCTCAACAAAAAAATACTAATAACATCGCGCAGCAAAGTATCAACACAAAAGAATATCATTCAAAGAAATTACAAAACTCTTATGCAGGTATTTTAGGCAAAGCAATTGAGCCTGCGATAAAGCCTTTGGGATTCGATTGGAAAATCGGCATTGCACTAATTACATCTTTCGCAGCGCGTGAAGTTTTTGTAGGAACTATGGCAACACTTTACAGCGTTGAAGAAAAAGATAATGCCACATTAAAACAAAAAATGCAAAGCGCAACGCGTGATGATGGCACTAAAGTCTATACTTTGCCCACAGCATTGTCGCTGATGGTTTTTTATGTTTTGGCAATGCAATGCATGAGCACACTTGCAGTTGTAAAAAGAGAAACACGAAGCTGGAAATGGCCGGCATTTCAATTTATATACATGACCGCATTGGCTTACCTGATGAGCTTTGCAGTGTATCATTTATTTTTATAAGTATCTTTTTCTTTTCTATTTGTTAAGATTTATTTGCTTTTTATTTTATAATGTAATTTGCCTGCAACTTTTAAATGAGAATGAGAATTTTTATTAAGTCGATTTTTTCCGCACTATTTATTTTTTTTATTTGTAATAAAATTTCAGCGCAAAGAATAGATTCTGTTTTAAGCATTTATGCGAATGTTTTTCAACCTGAGCGGGCATATCTTCAATTTGATAAACCTGCTTATTCGCCCGGCGAAACCATTTGGTTTAAAGCTTATTTGATGCAGGGAATATACCCGGCTGGCGCAAGCAAAAATTTTTATGTTGATTGGACTGATGATGATGGAAATATTTTATACCACACAACAACGCCAATTATAGAAGCATCTGCAAGAGGTCAGTTTGAAATTCCATCAAATTTTTCCGGCACAACAATTCATGTAAGAGCTTATACAAGCTGGATGTTGAATTTCGACTCAGCATTTCTTTACAATAAAAATATTCACATCATTCAAAAAAGTTCTACTCAAAATAATTTACCAACGATCATTTCTTCGATACAATTTTTTCCTGAAGGTGGCGATGCCATTGAAGGTCTGAAAAATAAAATTGCGTTCAAAGCAAACGACCAATTTGGAAGACCGGTGAAAGTGCGCGGCGGAATTATTAACAGCAAAGGTTTGTTGGTCGATTCTTTCAAAGCAATGCATGATGGGATGGGCTTTTTCTTTTTACAACCGGAAGCAAATGAAACCTATACTGCCAAATGGTTTGATGAACAAAAAAATCTGCATCAAACTACATTGCCTGCTGCAAAAAGCAGTGGCGTTAATTTGGAGATCAGCGATATTGAAGATAGCAGCAGAAAGTTTATAGTTACGCGTTCAGAAAATGTTGATGAGAATTTAAAGCAACTGCATATCATTGCCACATTGCAACAGCAATTGGTCTATATGGCAAACATCAACCTTGTTGGAGAAAGTGTTTCAGGTTATATTCCGGTTGCGCAATTACCAACCGGCGTTTTACAAATAACTGTTTTCGATAAAAACTGGCAACCACTTGCAGAACGAATCACATTCGTCAATAATCATGATGCAGAATTTGCACCGGAAGTAGGTTTCAGCGTTTTGGGTTTATCTAAAAGACAACGAAATGTTTTAGTGATTGACGTGCCTGATTCCATTCAATCTAATCTTTCTGTATCAGTTACAGATGCAGGGATTAGCAGCGACTCAAGCGATAATATTATTTCGCATTTATTGCTCACAGGAGATTTGCACGGCGCAGTATATGATCCTTCTTTTTATTTTTCAGATAATAAAAATGCGCAACAATATTTAGATCTTGTAATGCTTACGCATGGTTGGCGAAGATTCAATTGGCAAAATGTTGTGCAGGGAAATTTGCCTGAAATAAAATATCCGCATGATGCTACTTATGTGAACTTATCAGGAAAAATTTTCGGTGCAACACCTGATCAATTGCGCGATGCAAAGTACATGCTTGCTTTTGTTATGGCAAAGGATTCCAGCAGGCAAACGTATACAATTCCAATTGAAAAAAACGGAACATTCTCCAAGCCTGAATTAGTGTTTTATGATACGCTGAAAATATTTTATGCATTTCCAACACCGAAGATGGCAGACATGACAGAAGTGGCTTTTTACAACGGATTGTTGCCTTCTTCCAAACATGTTTTTATAGACAGAACTCCTGAAAATAATATCATGTGGTTTGATACTTCAGGAAGTTATCGGAATGCATATTTGGCATTGCAGGCAGCGCGGTTAAAGTCTTTAAGCGAAGGGCTGACATTGAAAGATGTAACCGTAAAAACAAGAGCAAAATCTCCTTTGGAAATCATGGATGATCGCTATACATCCGGACTTTTCAGCGGAGATATGGATGATGTGGCTTTTGATGTTTTGGATGATAAATCTGCCTTTGCATTTCCTTCCGTGTTTACTTATTTGCAGGGCAAGGTTGCCGGCTTACAAATATCAGTCAGCGGCACAAACGACGTAACACTTACATGGCGCGGCAGTACGCCTGATGTTTATCTCGACGAAATGAAAGTTGATGTGTCTCAACTTCAAAGCTTATCAATGGATGATGTTGCTTATGTAAAAGTCTTTCGTCCTCCATTTTTTGGTACTGCAGATGGCGGCGCAGGCGGTGCAATTGCAGTATATACAAAGAAAGGAAATGACCAGCAAACCAATGAAAAGAAAAAAGGATTGCCTTATAAATTCGTGGCAGGATATTCTGCTGTAAAAGAATTTTATTCTCCTAATTATGGCACCTTCGATGAAAAAAATGAAGCTGCAGATCTGCGCTCAACATTATACTGGAACCCGATGATTTTTACAAATAATGAGAAGCACATTGTGCGTTTTGAATTTTATAATAATGATGTTACCAATTCTTTTCGCGTGGTGCTTGAAGGAATGAGCAAAGATGGAAAACTTACCAGAATAGAAAAGGTGATAGAATAAAAAATTATTCAAAAGCATTCCAGCCCTGTGCTTTAATATCAAATGTATTTCCGCCTTTTGATAAAAACTTTTTTCCTTCTTCGGCGTCGGTCATATAACCTATCACACTTATCTCTTCATTCAACACTATTTTTTCATAATCATTTTGACTCAGCGTAAAAAGTAATTCATAATCTTCACCTCCATTCAATGCGCAAACAGTTGGGTTGAGGCCAAATTTAAATGCGGCTTGCCGCGTTGCATCATTTATCGGCAGCTTATCTTCAACGATTACACAACCGAGATTACTTTTTTTACAGATGTGCAAAATCTCGCTGCTGAGTCCATCACTTACATCAATCATTGCTGTTGGAATGATTTTATTTTCTTCAAAAAAATCTATGATATATTTTCTCGCTTCAGGTTTTAAAATTCTTCCAATAATGTAATCTTCCTGTTCAAGATCCGGCTGCACTTTTGGGTTTTCAAGAAATATTTTTTTTTCTCTTTCAAGCAAAGTCAATCCCAAAAAAGCACCACCCAGATCGCCTGAAACGCAGATCAGATCACCCTTTTGGGCTGTGCTTCTTTTTACAAATTTGTCCGGCGCCACTTCGCCGATTGCAGTAACAGAAATAATAAAACCTTTTTGCGATGCAGAAGTATCGCCGCCCACAAGATCAACTGTATATTTTTTGCATGCGGCATAAACTCCTTCATAAAATTCATCCAAAGCTTCCAAACTAAACCGATTACTTAAGCCAATGCTTACAGTTATTTGCGTTGGTGTTGCGTTCATTGCATACACATCGCTGAGATTAACGATAACACTTTTGTAACCGAGGTGTTTCAAAGGTGTGTACATCAGATCAAAATGCACGCCTTCAATTAATAGGTCTGTTGTTATGACGGTTTGCTTTCCAAAGTGATCAATAACTGCAGCATCATCGCCAACACTTACAATTGTAGAAGCATTTTCTATTTCAAAATTTTTTGTAAGATGGTCTATTAAACCAAACTCGCCAAGCATTGATATTTCTGTTCTTTGTTCACTCATAATTTCAAAAAATATTTTCAGAATGTAGTAAAATAAATAATTTACTTGAATGAACGAAGTTATTTATAAATCTTCGGCATCTTTAGAATAAAGGTTGAATTACATTTGTTTTGCATTATTGGCAAAAGTTTTTTTGCTTATGAATTGATTTTAATATGAAACATTTAAAACTAAACATAGATGCGCTGAATGATGATTTCTTTGAAGATACACGCCTGCTAGGCATTACAGCGGTTGTGAAAAATTACCAATTTTGCTGGCAGCTCAATAATATGCTTGGTTATACATTTCGTTTGAATCCTGAAATTGAAATTCATCTGAAGAAAAAAAATCGCAGTTATTATTTCCAGGTGTATGAATATAAACTGCGGAATAGTTTTTTAACGCACTACATTTATCACAATCAAAATGATGGAGAATATTTGCTGCCTGAATTTAAGCACATGGATTTTTTATGGCTGATGAAAGGCGATTGTGTTGATGATGAGCAATGCAAGCAAATAATACAATCAATAAAAAATATCAATGGCGTGCAGCTTGTTGCGGAGCTTACGAATGAGCAAATAAAAAATAAAGGCAACATGGTTTTTTAATTTAAAATAAATCTATGTGGGAAGAAAAAAATAATTCATTGTATAAAAAATTTGAATTTAAAAATTTCTCTGAAGCATTTGCTTTTATGACAAGAGTGGCGCTGGCAGCAGAAAAAATGGATCATCATCCTTTATGGACGAACGTGTATAACAAAGTTGAGATTTGGCTAAACACCCATGGCGCGGGAGATATTGTTACAGACAAAGACCGAAAATTGGCGAAGGAAATTGATGGATTTTTGTAGGCTTACCAACTACCATATTTCTTATCTTGCGCATTCCTTAAATAAGCTTGCACAATAATTTAAAAGATATTCAAAGCCCATCGTTTGCTTAATAGATGACAAGACGATGAACGTAGTGCGACGCAACGATGTTTAATGCATGTACTGCAGCTTGACACCTAAAAAAATTCTATGCAGAATGAAAAAAATATTCATGTTAATTCTGAGATCGGCACGCTGAAACGCTTGATAATACACAGTCCTGACGGTGGCATCGGAAAAGTTGTTCCCGGAAAATTTAAAGAATGGCTCTATGATGATACGGTGCATCTTTTGCAAATGCGGCGGGAATATAATGAGTATGTAAAATTGCTTTTGTACTTTCTCGACCCTGAAAAAATTGCTTATGTAAATGATTTTGAAAAGAAGCAGCATCATAAAAAACAGGCAGATTGTTTTAAGCCGGGCCACAAAGATTATTTTAACAGTGAAATGGTTATTGACATACAATTTTTACTTGCAAAAGTGCTGGAAGAAAATGCGGTACGGCAAAGAATTATTTCTGCAGTTTGCGCGTGGGAAGGCTGCAGCTTTGCAACAGAAAAACGGCTTGGCAATATTGAAAATTCAGCAGAGCTTGCCAAAGCTTTGATAACCGGCTGGCTTTATTCGCAGGATGATGCAGGCAGCGAATTTATTTTTGCTCCACTGCCGAATTTGGTTTTTACAAGAGACATTGGCATTGTTTTGAACGACCAGTTGTTGCTCGGAAACGCAGCAACAGCAGCACGTGAGCGCGAAACGCTGCTGATGAAATTTATTTCTTTTAATAAACTTTTCAAGTATCAAACGGAGAAAGTAATTGAGATTTCTGAGTCGAGCGATTTCTTTTTATTGAGTGAAGAAGAGCAGCGCGCATTCAAAACTTCTGTTGAAGGCGGCGACGTAATGATGATAGCTCCAAATCATATATTGATCGGTCACAGCGAGCGGACAACACCAAGTGCAATTGATGAAATAATTCACTTGCTTTTTAAAAATAATAAAACAGGAATTGAGAAAGTTTCGGTGATTAAAATTCCGCGCCTGCGCGCTGTGATGCACATTGACACTGTGTTTACGCATGTTCGTAAAGATACCTGGATGATGTATGGAAAATTTTCTGAGCGCGTGAAGAAACATAAAATGGAAAAACAATATCCTTATTATAATCACTTGCTTGATAAACCTTCAGACGAAGATGATAAGGTAGAAATATTGCGTTATGAAAAACCTTTTTCGGAAGCATACCAGGCTGGAAAAAATTATAGAAAAGATGTTAGCGATAAAATTTATGGACTCGAATCTTTGCTGCGCAATATCAGCATAGAAGATTATGGTGTTGCAGAAAATGAAGTGAATATTATTTACAGTGGCAACAATGTTTTTCCGTTTGATGAAAGAGAACAATGGACAGATTCCTGCAATTTACTTGCTCTGAAAAATGGAGTTGTTGTCGGCTACGACAGAAATGAAGAAACCTTTAAAGCCTTTGAGGCAAAGGGTTTCAGCATAATAAAGGCTGGAGAATTATTTTTAAAATTTGAACAAAAAACTTTGTCGCCAAAAGATATTGAGAACACTTTAATAGTTTTGCCTTCGGCAGAATTGTCCCGTGCTCGTGGAGGCGCACATTGCATGAGCATGCCTTTAGAAAGAGAAAATATTTAAGTATTTATTTCGAAAAATGTCACAGATCGCTTCAACAATATTAATGGTTTGTCCTGCGAGTTTTGGCTTTAATGCAGAAACCGCAACTAACAATGTTTTTCAATCATCCTCTGAAACCTTTACTGCCAGAGAAGTACAACAAAAAGCTGTTGAAGAGTTTGATGATTTTGTAATGACTTTGCGCAGCAACAAAATTGATGTAGTAGTTTATCAGGATACTCCTGATCCGCCAAAACCTGATGCCATTTTTCCTAACAACTGGTTTGCAACTTTCAGCAACGGAAATGTAGTTGTGTTTCCCATGTTTGCCGCAAACAGACGAATTGAAAAGAGTGATGAGCTTTTAAAAATGCTTTCAAAAAATTTCAAAGTAAGCGATGTTCAGGACTGGAGTGAGTATGAAGCTGAAAACTTTTTTCTGGAAGGAACCGGCAGCATGATCATTGATCATGCATACAAAATTATCTATGCCTGCCTTTCACCAAGAACCCACAAGTCTTTGCTGGAGCGCTTTGCAGCAACTTATGGTTACAAAGCAATTGGCTTTCATTCCAAAGACGAAAACGATATTGATGTATATCACACAAATGTTATCATGCACATTGGCGAAGGTTATGCAGTCATTTGTCTTGAATCAATCAAAGATGAAACCGAGCGCATTGCTGTTTCTCAATTACTTATTTCTACAGGGCATGAAATTATTCCTATCACTTTGCAGCAAGTGCATGCTTATGCAGGAAATATGTTGCAGGTAAAAAATGTGGATGGAAAAAAATTTACCATTTTAAGTAAGCGTGCTTTTGATTCATTAACCAAAGAGCAAAAAAATATTTTATCTATTCATACCAATCTTCTTCCGGTAAATATTGATATGATCGAAACCGTTGGTGGCGGCAGTGTTCGGTGTATGATGGCAGAAATTTTTTTAGAGAAAAAATAAATTTTTGATACCAACTCCATCGCTCCGGTTAAGCATCGTTGCGTCGCAATCCTTTCATCTTTCTCCTATCTATTAAGCTTGCTTATTGTTTGCTGTCTGAAAAAATTTACCAGCGCAACCAGAGAAACGATCATCCAAATTCCTTCTAAAATAACAAATGGAATATAATGAATCAGGCATGCAGCAAAGCAGGCAAGTCCACCTCCAAAAATATTCAGAACAATATATATCAAACCATCTTTAGACATTTTGCCTGTGAGATTTAATAAAAACGCAATGAGTGAACAAAGTACCCCTGCAAAACCTATGTAATCATTGATATTGAAATGCATGATTGAAATTAATTTATGGTAAAACAGATGGCAATACTCAGATGATTATTATATTTGAATTCTTCAATTTTCAAAACTAAAAATTTCATGAAAAAATTTATTACTATTTTTTGTTTTCTATCGCTTGGTTGTTTAATCAAGATTCACGCACAAAATTTTTGGAAGCTAACGAATGAAAATGATCTTGCAGCCAGAAGTGATTTATTTCTGAATAACTATAAACCATTAAAGTTTGTTTCATTTCAATTGAATGAAGCTGCCTTTCGCGATCAATTAAAATCTGCTCCTTCGGAGAAAACAATTTCTGCTGGAAAATCAACATTTATAATTTCAGTTCCTGTTTCTTCAGGCGACATTGAAAGATTCAGAATAGTAGAAGCTTCTGTAATGGAGCCTGCACTGGCAGCCAAACATCCTGATTTGAAATCTTATGCCGGGCAAGGTGTTGATGATCCTTCCTCAACCATTCGGTTTTCGATGACGCCTGTAGGCTTTCGTGCAATGATTCGCTCAGGAAAAAGAAATGCGATCTATATTAATCCAGTTGAAAAATCTTCTCATACATACATTGTATTTGACGGTGATCATCTTTCTGAAAGTAAAAATAACCTTGCCTGTTTAACACCTTCTGCTTTAGACGAAACAGGAAAAGATGAAAATGGAACACTTGCGGGTACAGGCTTTAAAGATGGAAAATTACGCGTGTACAAGTTTGCAGTTGCAACAGGCGGGGAATTTTCCAAGTTGTGTTTAAATGGAAGTGAAACTACCGACGCACAAAAAAAAGCTTCAGTGCTTGATGTGTTGGTAACAGACCTGACAATAATGGATGGCATTATGGAAGCCGATCTTGGAATCAGGTTTGATTATGTTGCCAATGAAGACACAATTATTTTCTTAAATGGGAAAACAGATCCTTTTGAAAGTAAGGAAAGTGGCATTAATGGAAAATGGAATACGGAATGCCAAACAACCTGTGATAGCTTAATCGGTTCAGCAAACTATGATATTGGACATGTATTAATGGGCTATCTCACAGGAGGCAATGCATATAAAATTGGCTCTGTTTGCAAAGCAGCTACCAAAGGCACCGGCGCTACAGGATTTACAGAAGACCTTACTTCAGATCCTTTCGTTGTAGATTTTTGGATTCATGAACTCGGGCATCAGCTTGGAGAAAATCATACGTTTGATTTTAGCAATGAAGGAACAGGCGCGCAGATGGAACCCGGCAGCGGTATTACCATTATGGGATATGCGGGTGTAACCGGCAAGTATGATGATTCAGCTCACAGTATTCCGTATTTTCATTCCTACAGTATTCAGCAAACGCTTGCTTATGTTACAACAGGGGCTGGAGCAAACTGTGCAGTTTTAGATGCAACCGGCGATCACGCGCCAACAGCAAATGCAGGTTCAAATTACACTATTCCAAAATCAACACCCTTTATGTTGACGGGTAGCGGAAGCGATGCCGATCGATCAGATGTTTTGACTTATGATTGGGAACAATTTGATGTATGGCAAAAAAAAGGTAGCAGCGCTATTCCTAAATCAACCTCTACAACAGGTCCTCAATTTCGTGTGTATGATGCGACCGTTTCTAATATAAGAATAGTTCCTGCTTTGCAGTATATATTAAGCGGAAACAATAATTATAAATGGGAAGTATTGCCTTCTGTTTCAAGAACATTAAACTTCAGATTAACCGTAAGAGATAATCATTCCGGCGGTGGTCAGAATAATAGCGATGATATGAAAATAATTGTAGATTCTTCTTCCGGTCCTTTTAAAGTTACGGTTGCCAATACAAAGGGATTGGTATTAAATGGCAAGCAAAATTATATAGTAACCTGGGATGTTGCCAATACAACCGAAGCACCCGTAAACTGTTCAAAAGTTGACATAATTCTTTCCACTGATGGCGGACAGACATTTACTGATACACTTGCCCGTCATGCTCCAAATAACGGATCAGCAAATATTGTTGTGCCAAATGTAAACAGTAAAAAATGCCGCATAATGGTTGCGTCAGTTGGCAATATTTTCTTTGATATAAATGATGCAGATTTTACAATTGCAAAAGCAACAGCTCCTGTAGCAGTTTCACAAAATATCAATGCCTTTCTGGTATATCCAAATCCCGCAACAACTAACATAGCAGTTGCTATAAAAACAGATCTGAATAATGTTCAATTTGCTTTAACAGGCGCAAATGGCGGAACGGTTTATAACCTCCGTTTGTCAAAAGCCTCAGCGGGCCAAATCATAAATATTCCTTCCGGAAGGTTTGCGAAAGGCGTATATATTTTAAAAGTACAAAGCAATGAAGGAGTAAAAACCGAAAGTATTGTAGTGCAATAATTTTTTTCGATTAGATAGCAGCCATCATGTTTGCGCATGGTGGCTTTTTGTTGAACCGGAATGCACACTTTAATTTCTTTGGTACGCACTGTAATTCCTTCGGTGCGCACTGTAATTTCTTCGGTACGCACTGTAATTTCTTCGGTACGCACTGTAATTTCTTCGGTACGCACTGTAATTTCTTCGGTACGCACTGTAATTTCTTCGGTACGCACTGTAATTTCTTCGGTACGCACTGTAATTTCTTCGGTACGTACTGTAATTCCTTCGGTGCGAACTGTAATTCGTTCGGTGCGCACTCTTGTAGGCATTTTTGGGATTGATTGAAAGAAAAAAGCCATTTTTGGGCATTGAAATCAAAAAAAATTCTACTTATTTCATCCGAATTTCCGCCTGATGTTGGTGGCATTGGCAATCATGCATTCAATCTTGCTCTGCACTTATCAAAAGAAAATTATAAAGTGACGGTTGTTGCTGATGTTTTGAATGTTGATGAAAAAGTTTTGAATGATCTGAAAAAAAATCTTCGCTTCAATTTCATTTCAATCCAGAGAAAAAAAATTGCCGCGCTCACTTACTTCTCCAGAATTTTCAAAGCAATTACCCAGGCAAAAAAAAATGACATTATTATTTGTTCAGGAAAATTTTCTTTGTGGACAGGAAATGTTTTGAAAAGAACTTTTCCTGCAAAAAAATATATCGCCATTGTACATGGCTCCGAACTTGATCTGAAAAATAAGCGCGCAAAGAATTTTACGAATGCGTCTTTAAAAAAGTTTGATAAAATAGTTGCAGTTTCTAATTACACAAAAAACTTTTTACCTGAAAAGCTATTGAAAGATGTTGTGATAAAAGTTATTCCTAACGGAATTGATATGGATGAATTTATTTCTTTTAAAGAAAAAGATCATGCCGATAATTCATCTTCAAAAGAATTATCCATTATCACGATCGGCAGTGTTTCAGAAAGAAAGGGCCAGCAAAATGTGATCCGTGCTTTGCCTGAAATGCTGAAAATTTTTCCGAATATTATATATCATATTATAGGAAAACCTGTTATTCAAAAACAATTAACTGTTCTTGCAACGTCATTGAATGTTGAGGATAAAATAATTTTTCATGGCATGATAGCAAGAGAAGAATTGTTGCAGCTTTTATATCATTCAAAAATAAAAATCATGCTAAGCAATCATACTTCGGAAGGAGATTTTGAAGGCTTTGGCATTGCCATTCTCGAAGCAAATGCTTTAGGTAAACCAGCAATTGGCGCAGCTTCCGGAGGAATTAGTGATGCCATTGATAATTATAAAACAGGAATTTTAGTTGATGCAAAAGATGATAAAGCAATTGCAAATGCCTTGAAAGAGATCATGAATAATTATGAAACTTATTCAGCAAATGCTTTGCAATGGGCACAAAAACACGATTGGAAAATTATTGTGAAAAAATATTTGAAAATAATAGAAGATTAATTATAGATCATGCACATCCACCATGTGACTTTCACTTTCATGCAAAATGTTTTTCTGCTTTTTCATCGCAATTCTATATAACATAATTGCAAGACATGCAAATGCGGCAACGCCAATAATTTGATAAACGCCCGCAGACAACGCATTTTCAATATACTTTTCACAATCAATCAATGCTAATTTCTGCGCAATGTTATCACTTCCGGCAATTAATAAAGCGACAGCAACGCCTGCAAGTGCACCACCTGCAACAAGTCCTGTTGCAAATAAATTTCCTCGGCCAAGATCATCTTCCATTACAGTTTCACCTTTTCTCTTTTTTCTCCAATCAACCAATCCGCGAACCGCACCACCGCAAAAGATCGGAAGCGTTGTGCTCAGCGGCAAATATGCGCCAACAGCGAAGCTCAGCGAGTTCACTTCACACAATTCCATTACAACTGCAAGTGCAACACCAACAAAAACAAATTGCCAATCGAGGTTGAATGATAAAATTCCTTTTATTAAAGTTGCCATCAATGTTGCCTGCGGACCGGGAAATTTATCAGTGCCAATGGCATGATGAAAGCCCTGCTTTATCATATCCTGGGTGGGGTGATCAAGCACTTTAATAGTAAGACCAATTACAATTGATGAAACAATCGCGCCGATAAATAATGCCAGCTGTTGATTGCGCGGCGTAGCGCCAACGATATATCCGGTCTTCAAATCCTGAGAAGTTGCGCCTGCGTTTGCGGCAGCAATGCAGATCATTCCACCAACAACTAACACCATGGGTTCATAAGTTTTTCCACTCCATCCGATGCCTATAAAAACAAGACACGTCGCCATGATTGTTGCTATGGTCATTCCGCTGATCGGGTTATTGCTTGCGCCGATTATTCCAACAATTCTTGAAGAAACTGTAACGAAGAATGCACCGAACACAACAACTAAAACGCCGAGTAATAATTTACTGAGAATTGAATCGCCCGGAATCATTGGGATAAAAGCCATCATCAACACCAAAGCAATGCTTCCAAACAAAACAACTTTAATGCTCAAATCTTTTTCTGTGCGCAATGCAGAATTGCCAGCTTTCCTGTCTTTTATCGAACCAATACTTTCTTTGAATGATGAAATTATTGTGGGAATTGTTTTGAGTAATGTAATGAAACCGCCGGCGGCCACTGCACCTGCGCCGATCTGCCTGATATATGCTCGATAGATGGCATCTGAAGTATCATCAAACAAATGCGTTGCCGGATTCCATCCACCAGGACCTCCTGCAGTTGCCACATTCTTCAAATAACCAAGCTTTACAAGCTGCGCAGCAATGATTGTTTGATCATGAATTAATGTTGCCAGCAAAGGATTTAAAACAAGCCAGCTCAATACACCTCCGGCAACGAGTGCGCCTGATATGCGCGGACCAATTATGTAGCCAACGCCTAAATATTCCGGCGTTATTTCACCGCTGATTTTTGCCGCAGGAAAATATTTATTTGTAAGACTTGTTGTATATGCGGGCAATTCAGCAATCACATGAAATATTCTTTGAAGGAATGCATAAACCATTGCAACACCAACTCCCCAAAATGCAGTCTTTGCAATATCGCCGCCTTTTTCGCCGGCCTTTAAAACACTTGCGCAAGCTGTGCCTTCAGGATAAGGAAGCACGCCATGCTCTTTCACAATTAATGATCGACGGAGCGGTATCATCATTAGCGTTCCAAGCAAGCCACCAAAAATTGCCAGCACAAGAATAGTGATGTAATTAAAAAAATCTGCACCAACACTTTGCCCATTAGCACCGATCGATAAAAATAAAAAACCAGGCAAGGTAAAGGCAACACCGCTTGCAATACTTTCACTAGCGGAGCCGGTTGTTTGGATAATATTATTTTCAAGAATGGTTGTCTTCAATAATCTTTTTGCAATCGTTATGGCAATTACCGCAATTGGTATCGAAGCACTAACAGTTAACCCGGCTTTTAAAGCGAGATAAACATTTGCAGCACCAAACAAACAACCCATGATGCAGCCTGTGATGACAGCTTTCCAGGTAAATTCCTTCATGTGCGTTTCGGGCGAAACAAACGGCTTGAAAGATTTTGGTTCAGGCATAAGTTGAAAGTTGAAAGATCAAAGCGGGATTAGGATTAATCATCTGAAGCAGAAGCTTCTTCAACAACTACATTTAGCTTTTTTGTCAATGGCAGTAAAAGGAAAAAAGCAATAATAGCAGCAACAGCGCTTATTGCAAAAAATATAGCTTTATTATCAAACTTATCCCAAAAGCCCGCAAGTATTCCGGAAATTTTTCCGCCTAATGATACGGTGATAAACCATCCGCCCATCATCAATGCGGTCAATCTTCTGGGCGCAACTTTCGAAACAAGCGATAAACCAACAGGGCTTACAAATAATTCACTTATCGTAAAGACTCCATAGCTGCTCACCAGCCACCAGCTTGAAACTTTATTGAAATAAATATTTGTTATCAGGCATGCGCCAACCATTACAACAGACGATAATCCGGCAATTAAAGTTCCCCATGCAAACTTACTTGGCGTGGAAAGTGTTTTGCCAATTCTTTGTCGCCATGCAAAAAATGCCACAACAATTGGCGTTAACACAATAATCCAAAAAGGATTGACAGATTGATATATTTCTGTTGATATCAATTTCAGATCTTCACCTTGTGGCGGATATTTTTCTTTTTGCAAATTCTGAAAATATAGATCGGTTCCTTGCTTTGTAATTACTTTTCCATTGGCATCAGATTGCGGGCGAAATTGCTTATCAACCACCGGAACTTCTGTTGGTTTTGTATTTACTGATTCTAAAAATCCAAATGGTTTCAACGCGGGCTGTATCGCTTTTGGCGCTTCGCGGTCTGTATAAGTTTGCGCCCAAATAGTTAATGCTGTTGAGTTTTGATTATAAATATTCCAGAAAATAAGAGATACTCCAAATAAAATCAGTAAAGTGCTGATTCGTTTTCTTTCAAACCCTTTTGCTTTATACATCAGGCTGAAATAAAAAATGATGATAGGAATACAGGCAAACATGAAAGCATCATTTGAGTCGGATCCTAAAATATTTCCGGGAATAAACCAGCCAATGGCGCCTGCAATGATTGCCGGAAAAAATACTTTTAAAAAGATCTGCGAAATCGGCATGTCGCCTTCCTGTTTGGGTTTTATTACATCAGCATATTTTACATGCTTTAACCCGAAAGCAAACCATATTACACCGATCAGCATTCCAAAACCTGCTGCTGAAAATGCAATGCCCCATCCATTATTATCCTGGTATTTATTGTGCAAATAAGCCGCTACGAAATTGCAAAAGAAAGCGCCAATGTTTATGCCCATGTAAAAAATACTATAGGCAATATCTTTCTTTGGCTTTAGGTCAGGACGATTATAAATATTGCCTAACAAAGTACTGATATTAGGTTTAAAAAAACCGTTCCCAACTATTGCAGAAAGAAGCCCGAGATACATAACTGTATCGCTTCCGTTAAGTGCCAGTAAAAAATAACCAAGCGCCAGCAATACACCGCCTAAAAAAATTGATTTAGTATATCCCAAAACCCTGTCAGCAATTAATCCGCCCAGAAAAGGAGTTAAATAAACAAGCGCCACATATGTGCCAACAATACTGATTGCTGAAGTATTATCCATTCCGCGTCCGCCATGACCAACAGTATCTGTGAGATAGAGAAAATAAATTCCTATCATCAAATAATAGCCAAAGCGTTCCCACATTTCAGTAAAAAATAAAACATACAAACCGCGGGGATGCTTTGCAGCTGAAGTGTTATCACTCATAATGTTCAGATTGTTTTTTTCTCAAAACTGAAATGAAAATACAGATAAATTATAAATATCAAATTTAATTTGCCAAATCATCTTTACTTTGTTAGTGCAATTAAGAAAAACAAATAAACCATTATCCGCATGAAAATTCTTTTACTTGGTAGCGGTGGCCGCGAGCACACTCTTGCATGGAAGATTTCTCAAAGCAAACATTGTACGCAACTATTTATTTCACCAGGAAATGCAGGCACAGCTTATTGCGGAACGAATATAGATTTGGATATAAATGATTTTGAAGCACAAAAAAAATTCTGCATTGATAACAATATTGATATGATTATTGTTGGTCCGGAAGATCCTTTGGTAAATGGTGTTTGCGATTTTTTTACAAAAGATAAATCTTTAAAAAACATAATTGTAACAGGACCCTGTGCGGATGGCGCACAGCTTGAGGGAAGTAAAGCGTTCTCAAAAAAATTCATGCAACGCAATAATATTCCTACTGCAGCTTACAAAGAATTCACTATCGAAAATTTTGAAGAAGGCAAAAATTATTTAATTAATCACTCGTTGCCAATTGTTTTAAAAGCAGATGGTTTGGCTGCCGGCAAAGGCGTTGTTATTGCGCCAACACATGATGAAGCAATAAAAAGTTTTACGGAAATGCTGGTAAATAAACAGTTCGGACAAGCATCAAGCAAAGTTGTTGTAGAAGAATTTTTGCAGGGTATTGAAGCGAGTGTTTTTATTTTAACCGATGGAAAAAAATATAAAATAATTGGTCATGCAAAAGATTATAAAAGAATTGGCGAAGGAGATATTGGTCCCAACACCGGCGGAATGGGTTGCGTAAGTCCTGTGCCTTTTGTGAACGAAATTTTTATGCAAAAAGTAAAAGAACAAATTATAGAACCAACAATAAATGGTTTGATAAAAGAAAATATTTCTTATAAAGGAATTATTTTTTTTGGATTGATGAATGTAAAAGAAGAGCCATATTTAATTGAATATAATTGCCGAATGGGCGATCCTGAAACGGAAGTAGTGATACCAAAATTAAAAAATGATTTACTCGAACTTTTATTGGCAGTACATAATGAAACTCTTGAAAGCATTGAGATAGAGATTGATGAGAGAGCTTGCGCTGCTATCGTTGCAGTTAGCGGCGGTTACCCAAATGAATACAAAAAAAATATTCATATTTATAAAGCAACTGATAAAAAACTTTCAGGTGATGATTGCTTTATATTTCATGCAGGTACTAAACAAATCAACGACATCGTTTTTACAAATGGCGGAAGGGTTTTGGTAGTATCTTGCTTTGGCAAGAATATTGCTGATGCAGTAAACCATTCAAAAAAAATATTAGAACAGATACATTTTGATGGCATGTATTACAGAAGAGACATTGGTTATGAGTTTGAATAATTTTATTTGCATTAATTTAAAATAAAATTGTTTTTACTTGTTTTGTTAATCTTTTAAAAGATAAAAATGGTTTTCTTTCAGCTTTGTTAATTCAAATTATTTCGCACAACTTTGCCGCATTCAATCACAATTAAGGAACTAAAAATATAATGGGAATTTTTAATTTTTTTACACAGGAAATAGCGATGGATCTTGGCACCGCTAATACCCTTATTATACATGATGAAGAAATTGTTGTAAACGAACCTTCGATAGTTGCATTAAACAGAAATAATCCTAAAGAAGTTTTAGCGGTTGGCAAACGCGCGTTGCTGATGCATGAAAAAACACATGAAAGTATAAGAACAGTGCGTCCTTTAAAAGATGGTGTTATCGCAGATTTTAATGCAGCAGAATTGATGATCCGGGAAATGATAAAAATGATCTACCCGAAAAAACCTTTGTTTCCGCCAAGCTGGAGAATGATGATTTGCATTCCGTCAAGTATTACTGAAGTAGAAAAACGTGCTGTGCGCGACAGTGCAGAACAGGCAGGCGCAAAAGAAGTGTATTTAATTCATGAACCAATGGCAGCCGCAATAGGTATCGGCATTGATGTAGAAGAACCTGTTGGCAACATGATCATTGATATTGGTGGAGGCACTACAGGCATTACTGTTATTGCGCTTGCAGGAATTGTGTGTGATCAAAGTATAAGAATTGCAGGCGATGAATTTACTTCTGATATTATGGAATCGCTTCGCCGTTATCATAGTTTATTGATCGGTGAAAGAACGGCTGAACAAATAAAAATTTTAGTTGGCGCTGCCATGAAAGATCTTGAAACACCACCGGAAGATATTCCTGTAAATGGCCGCGATTTAGTTACAGGTATTCCAAAACAAATTATGGTAAGCTACCAGGAAGTAGCAGAAGCATTGGATAAAAGTATTTTTAAAATAGAAGAAGCGATTCTCAAAGCGCTTGAAACAACGCCACCTGAATTAGCCGGCGATATTTACAGAAGAGGTTTATATTTAACCGGCGGCGGCGCGCTGTTACGCGGACTGGATAAGCGGTTGAGCCAAAAAATAAAATTGCCTGTGCATATTGCCGACGATCCTTTAAAGAGTGTTGTGCGCGGCACCGGCATTGCATTAAAACATTACCAGCGCTTCCCTTTCATCATGAGATAAAGTGTTAGAAATAATTAAATTCAAAATAAATATTTAATCCAATTTGAAAAATCATTTTTGACTTTTGAATTTTTACTTTTCACTTTGCTTCATTCATGCGCAACATCATTCTCTTCATAAAGCGTTTTTTTAATTTTTTTACTTTTATTATTCTTGAAGTTTTGTGTTTGGTAATGCTTGCAAATTATAACCAAACATACCAGGCTGCTTTTGCAAACAAAGCCAATGAAGTTGTTGGCAGAATAGATAAACAATACAATACTGTTGAATATTATTTTCGCCTGAAAGCCACTAACGATGCCCTTGCGGCAGAAAATGCGCGGCTGCAGAAATTATTATTTACACAGTATAAAATTTCCGATACAACAAAAATTGCAAAGCTCGATTCAATAACAATTGACAGCACTGTGCATTATATTAAATACAATGTGCTTCCTGCAAAAGTGGTAAGCAGCAACATTACTGATGAAAATAATTATATCACTTTAGAGCGTGGCGTAAAGCAGGGTGTTGTAAAAGACATGGCTGTTACAGGTCCTGATGGAATTGTAGGACGCGTCATTTATACAAGTGATAATTATGCGCTTGTTATGAGTTTATTAAATCACAACAGCAAGGTCAGTGCAACACTCAAAGGGAAAAATTCTTATAATGGCATTGTTGATTGGGATGGACACGAAGCAGATCCTGCAATTTTATTGATGCACAACATCAGTAAAAGTGCGCAGATAAAACGGGGCGATACAGTTTTGACAAGTAATTTATCAGGCAGTTTTCCGCCTAACTTAATGGTCGGTACTGTATTGTCAATTGACTCAGATCCATCAAGTAATTTTTATACGTTACAACTGAAAGCCGCAACAAACTTTTTCACTTTGCAGTATGCTTATCTTATTCAAAATAATTTTTTGAATGAACAAAAAAATGTAGAAGCGCAAACGCCAAAAAATCAATGAGCTCATTTGTAAAAAACATATTCCGGTTTATACTTTTCATTTTTATACAAGCTTTTGTGCTTGATAAAGTGCCGCCGCTTCATCAGTTTATCAAGCCGTATTTATATTTTCTTTTTATACTTTGGCTGCCATTCAGCACACCACGTTTTGCATTAATGTTCATTGCTTTTATATTCGGTTTGTGCATGGATTATTTTGCGGGAACACCAGGTTTGCATGCTGCGCCATGCGTACTTATTGCTTACCTAAGACCGTTTATTTTAAACGTGCTCATTCCCCAGGAAACCACTGAAATCAGCTATTACGAGCCAAGCATCAAAAGCATGGGCTTTGCACAATACAGTATTTATGTACTGCTGCTAACCTTCGTACACCACGCCTGTTTGGTGTTTATTGAATGGATGGAATTTGGCAATTTTCTTTTCTTTATCGGCAAGGTCAGTGCCACAACAGCTATAAGTTTATTGCTGATTTTTATAACTGAAATGTTGTTTTACAGAAAGGCAAGATATCGTACAAATGCTGCATGATTTTTTATCACACGTTGTTATTTTTGAGATTAATTTTTTTGAACCAATCTAATGAATAACTATTAAGCTGCCGTTGCGTCGCACTCTTGTACGTTTTGTTCTTAATATATCATATTCATCTTAATAACAGAGAGTTATAACAATTGTTTGATCGAAAGGAACAAAACAGGGACTTTTTTAAATTAAAATTACATAAGAATTCTCTGTCAAAATTAGGTGTATTTGATTAAAAAAATTAGGTTTAGTATGTGCTGACACTGTTGCTATTTCAAGATTTGTTTTTATCTTCAATATAGTATTTTCAATTAAACATTTTTAATCGACTGGACGAAAATAATTTCCCTACCGGCATACAACTTCAATGTGGGGAGAATACTAAAAGATACTTTACAACTAAACTTTTACATAAAAATCAAACTAATGCAAGCACTCGGAGGAGGATTCATTGACGACATTATAGTTTTAGGTATTTTCATTTATTTCTCACTTTTAGTAGGCGGCAAAATAAAGTTGCGTGAAGAAAGACAGAAAAATTTGATACAATGATGGAACGAAGAGGAAAACTTTTTAAAATACTTGCTTATGCTGGTACAATAATATTTGCTGCACTCATTTTAATAGATATATTTTCTTTTAAATACAAATTGCAAACTCCTCTTAATTTACAAACACAACCTCGACAATGGACACAGGCAGACAAAGATGCAATGACTAAAGCATGCATTGAAAACGCAAAAAATAGTTATGCAAAGGATCCAGTTAAAACGACTTCACTTTGTGAATGTGTTACAGAAAAGCTTACTACAAAATATACTTACGACCAAGCACAAGAATTAAATAAAAAATCGCAGCAAGAACAATTCGATTCACTAATACCAATCCTTAATTCGTGCAGGTTTGACTCAACTAGTTCAAAATAAAAAGGTACTGCCACTATATGCGGTTCATTATTTATTAATTTATTATGTTTTGCTATTCTGTTCTCAAATTTAAGTGTTCGTTTTGATACAGCTATTCTTGTTTTTCTGTGCCGTAGCAGGAACATAATAGCGTAAAGTAAATTCTTTCTATACCTGCCAGCACTTGCAATGAGCGCCTTCACATCAACAGCATTTACATGTTGACATCCTCTCCAAATTTTTTATTTCGCATCTTTTCGCAAAAAAACTAAACATGAATAGTGTATGAACTAAAGGACAAACTTTTGCGTTGCTAAAAATCAAGGACTGACCTGCAGTATTCTAATTACTGATTTTCAGTATCTCAGTTATAAGAAAATCACCACAAAGGTTTTCCCTGGTAATAATCTAAAATCTTTATGCGCAAAGCATAATCATATTTTGCTGAAATTAAATTGATCTGCGCAACATCAACATTGTTTTTGGCAACCATATAATCAACAGAAGTAAGAACGCCTTCATTGAATTTTATTTCTGCAGAATGAAAGGAAATTGAATACGCATCAACCTGCTCACGTGAAGTTTGATAACGTTTGAAAGCCGCATTCATGTTGGAATATGCGCTTTCAATATTTTGCTGCAGTTGTGTGCGGGTTGTTTTAAAAGCAAAATTATTCTGCCGCACACTTATCTCTGCCTGCCGCACTTTGCTTCGCTGATACAGGCCGTTCAGGATTGGTATTTGTAAACTGATATCGATGTATGAATTGAAATTATTTTTCCATTGATTGAAGTAAGGAATTTTCTGTGAGCTGAAATTTTGTTCCGGCGTATATAAAAATAATTTGTCACTGTTGTATAAAATATAATTATCCGTTTGCACATCAGTTGTATTGATCAAAGTTGAAGTAGTTGCGGCGCTTGAATAATTTGTTGCAAGCCCACCGTTCAAAGATAAAGTCGGTAAAAGCCCGCCACGCGCAGATCTTAGCGCCCTTAAAGCGCTTTGCTTTCTCAGGTCTGCTGCTTTTATCAACGCAAGATTTTGTAATGCCTGCTGATAAATTTGCGAAGCATTTCCATCATACATCACCAGGTTACTGTCCACTTCAATATTTTCAAGTCGGATATTTTCCGAATAAGGAATGTTCATTAGTTGTGTCAATGCGATCTTTGAATTTTCCAAAGCATTCTGCGCATTTGTTACATTCAGCTCTTCACCACTCAATTGTCCTTTCAAATCATAAAAAGTTGCGGGAGCAATAGCGCCTTCATTGTTTTGAAGATTTAATCTGTCCACCTGCTGCTTTGTTACTTCAGTTTGTTTTACGGCAGCATCAAGCAATTCTTCATTGCTCAGCACCTGCAGATAATCAAGAATTACGTTGATGGATACATTGTCTTTTGCCTGCTGCTGGTCCATTTCAGCAGCCAGAAAATTCAATTCATTCGCACGGATATTATTTGTAACACTGCTGCCGTTCCATAAATTAATGCTTGCACCCAAACTATAATTTGCATAAGTATTTTGCTGATTAATAAAAGAATTTGTGTAAGGATTAATACTGCGTCCCTGCGTAATGCCATGCGTAATATTCGCAGAAGCAAAGGGCAGCGCATTGCCTTTAGCCTGCTGCCAGTTTACTTTGTCTGACTGCACTGTAAAGCCCGTGTTTGTTATATCCGCATTATTTTGTAATGCCATTTCAATGCACTGCTTCAGTGTGAAAGGTGTGGTACTGCTATTCTGCGCAAAAGAGAAATCAATTACACTGAAACAAAAAAATAAGATCAATAAAAATTTATTGTTCATGATTTTAAGCTTTTGAACTCCCGGCTATAACCATTGTTTTCGATAGCTTTTTGCAGGAAGAAATTATTCATTCACTATTTTTTCAATTCTGCCATCGAGCAGATGTATCACGCGTTTTCCATACGATGCATTCTTTTCAGAATGCGTTACTTGTATAATTGTTACGCCATCTTCGTTGTTTAATTTTTGAAACAGCTCCATAATTTCTTCTCCCTGTTTGGAGTTTAAATTACCCGTTGGCTCATCTGCCAAAATCAACTTTGGTTTTGCAACAAGTGCCCGCGCAATGCCCACCAGTTGCTGCTGACCACCGGAAAGCTGTGTAGGAAATAAATCTTTTTTTCCAACGATATTGAAGCGGTCGAGTATGTCTGCAACAATTGCCTGACGCTCTGAAGATTTGATGTTTTGATAGATCAAAGGCGTTTCAATATTTTCATACACCGTCAATTCATCAATTAAATGATAAGCCTGGAATACGAAACCGATATACCTTTTATACAAAGATGCGCGCTGCTTTTCTTTGATGGCAAAAACATTGGTATCTAAAAAATTATAGGTCCCTTCTGAGGCTTCATCGAGCATGCCAATGACATTTAGCAAAGAAGATTTGCCGGAGCCTGATGGTCCGATAACTGAAACAAATTCGCCTTCCTTGATGGTTACGTTTATATCTTTTAAAATAAAAGTTGTTATGCCACCAACTGTTACCCATTTTGAAATATGCTGAAGCTCTATCATTTAAATTTTTTATCAGTATCTATACAATCATTCTTTTTTATCATTCAGTTCTTAAACCCTTCACCGGGTTTGCTATCGCTGCTTTAATTGCCTGGAAGCTTACTGTTGCTAATGCAATTGTAAGTGCAACTAGCCCTGCAACAAGGAATATTACCCAGCTAATGTGTATGCGATAAGCAAAATCCTGCAGCCATTTATTCATGGTAAACCACGCAATAGGTGATGCAATAACAATAGCAATTATTACAAGTTTTAAAAAGTCTTTTGTAAGTAATTGTGCAATGCCTGCAACACTTGCGCCAAGCACTTTACGTATGCTGATTTCCTTTGAACGTCGTTCTGCAGTAAAAGCTGCCAATCCAAATAACCCAAGGCAGGATATAACAATAGCAATAATGGCAAACACTAAAATTAATGTTGAGGTTTGCTGGTCATCTTTATAAAGCTCATTAAAGCTGTCATCTAAGAAAATGTATTCAACAGGGCTGCCAGGCAATATCTTTTTCCATGTTTTATTTAATGCAGCTATAGATTGCGATGCACTGTTTGGTGCTATGCTTATCATGAATGTACTGTACCAGTTTGGATCTTGAAATGCCACCAGCGAACCGGTTTTGTCGTGAAGGCTTTTATATTTGAAATCTTTCACAATACCAATGATTTGTCCCTGTCTGCCTTTCCATGTAAAGCGTTGCCCTAAATAAGGCTGATGAATTTTTAATTCTTTAATCGCTTCTTCATTCAGCACTACATTATTTTTATCTGCTTCACCTTTATCAAACCATCTTCCTTCTTTCATTTGTAATTGCATTGTATTGATAAAATCTGCATCTGTTGAAAGCTGTGCAATCTTTGGATTGAATGAAGTATCATGCCCATCCCAGTCTGCGCTGCCAGTAGAATAGCTGCCAATATTTACTATAGATTGATTTGCCATTGAAACATTTTTTATGCTGCTTTGTGTAAGCAGGTCATGCTTTATGGCATCAACGATTTCATACTTTTTATTGAAATCTATGTTGGCCGGGATATGCGTTACTAAAACCTGCGATCTATTATAGCCGGGATTTGTTTGCTGAATAAACTGCATTTGTTTGTAAATGATGATTGTACCCGCTATCAGCATAACAGAAATAGTAAACTGAACAGTAACCAATCCCTTTCTTAAATAGCTGTCTTTTATACGCAATACAGTAAAACCCTTGAAAACATTTAATGGCTTAAAAGATGATAATATTAATGCCGGATAGATACTATTTAAAATAAATGCTGCCAGCAGTGTGATTCCAACAACTTTCCAGAGATCTGGCGATGTAAGCGGTAATTCAAAATGCCTGCCTGTAAATTCATTAAATGCAGGTAAACAAAGATGAACGAGCGCAATGGTTATAATAAGTGCAAAGCAACTTATTAATAATGCTTCTGATAAAAACTGGTTGAATAGATGATACCTGCTGGCGCCAACCATTTTTCTTACGCTTACTTCTTTTGCACGCAGGCTTGCCTTAGCAGTAGTAAGATTTACATAATTAATACAGGCAATCAGCAATAACAAAATACCGAGCACAGAAAAAATGTAAACAGTATTTTTATTGCCACTTGAAAAAAATGAAGACTGCAGGTCAGTTTCAAAGTGCATGTCTTTTAGATTTACCAGGCTAATGGTTGTTTGCTTTTCTGTATCGCCACTACGGTTTTGCAGAATATCTGTAATTTTTTTTGATACTAAAGATGCAGTTGCACCTGGTTTTACTTTTATAAACGTAATATAATTAGCATTGTCCCATTGTTCATCATTCGCTTTTCTATCTGCATTTTTTAGCAGGTTAGCAAGCGGAATAAATGAAGTGTATTGAAAGCTTGAATTGGCAGGCGCATCTTTAATAATACCTTTCACCACATAGTTCATGCTGTCAGCATGAATAATTGTTCCAAGTGCATCATGGTTACCAAAATATTTCTTTGCTTCAGATTCAGTAAGTATAATGCTGTTCGGATCATTTGCAAACGCAGCCGCATTGCCTTCTATAAAATTATAATTAAAAACATTGAACCAGTCATTATCTACATAAGCAGCATTCTTTTCATAAGAAAGATTATTGTTGATGTTAAACACAGGCATTTCGCCTGCATAAAGCCTTACAGTTCTTTCAATTTCAGGTATATCGCTTTTTACCGCATCAGCAAGCAGCAAAGGTGTAGTTTCCCAAATCCAGCCTTGCGACTTAAGGTTGGTGGTAAGCCTGTAAATGTTAGCAGCATCTTTATGGTAATTATCAAAACTTATTTCATTTTGCACCCATACAAAAATTAATATAGCAGCCGTCATTCCAACGGATAAACCAGCTATATTTATTATCGAAGTTGTTTTATTCTTCCATGTACTGCGCCAGGCTGTTTTGAAATAATTTTTAAACACGTTTTAAGTTATAAGTTGTATGTGTTATATTATAAGCTGTCATTAGCATATCAATAATACTGCATTAGCTTATTCCGTTCTCAAACTCTTCACAGGATTTGCCACAGATGCTCTTATTGCCTGGAAACTTATTGTTACCAATGCGATTAATAAAGCAATAATTGTTGTGATTACAAACACAAGCCAACTGATATGCATGCGATAGGCAAAATTTTGCAACCATTTATTCATTATCCACCATGCAGCAGGCGAGGCAATGATAACAGCAACCATAACCAACTTTAAAAAATCTTTTGACAACAATCCAACAATGCTTGAAACACTTGCACCAAGCACCTTACGCACGCCGATTTCCTTAATGCGTTGTTCTGCGCTAAAGGTTGCAAGGCCGAATAAGCCTAAACAAGAAATTAAAATGGCTATGGCAGTAAAGTATCTAACCATCGCAGACAAGCGATTATCAGCATCATAGTTTTTTTGAAAATCTTCATCCAAAAAACTGTATTCAAATGGCTCGGATGGATTTAAACTATGCCATATATTTTGCATTGTTTTTAGCACTGAAGCCATATCGCCATCTTTTGCATGTACAATCATATAATTATAATTAGGCACATTGTTCAGTGCAAAGCCATAAGGAGAAATAGGTACATGAAGATCCTGGAAATGAAAATCTTTTATTACACCGGCGATTTCAATTCCGGTAGAAGTATCATCAGTTGCAAAAATTTTTTTTCCGATAGCTTGTTGAGCAGATGAAAATCCAAGTTCTTTTATAGCTGTCTCATTTAAAATAACCTTATCGGAATCAGAAAGAAAATCTTTAGAAAATAAATGGCCGGCAATGGGTTGGATGTTGAGTGTTTGAAGGTAACGTGTATCAATATAATTCATTTTTATGTCTTTTCCGGATTGTTTGTTCGAACCTTCTTTGTAAAAAATATCATCACTAACATTATTAATTCCGGGATAAAATTTTGATGCACCAGCATTAATAATTTGTGATTGATTAAGCAATGCAATTTGAAATGAACCAGAGATTTTTTTTGCATTTTCACTCCGCAGCGGCACTACAATCTGACTGTTTTTATCAAACCCCAGGTTTACAGAGCGCAGGTATTGCATTTGATTAGCAATCACCACAGATGAAACAATCAGCACTACGGAAATTACAAATTGAAAAATCACCAGTCCCTTTCTTAAAGAAACCGCAGCAAATGAATTGGAAAATTTTCCTTTTAAAACTTTTACCGGTTTGAAGGATGATAAATAAAATGCAGGATAGGTGCCTGCAAGCAAACCCGTAATAATTGATAGTAAGAATAATGAAATAATGAGCAATAGGTCATTCGAAAAAGTGAATGAAAGATTTTTAGATGAAGCTGCATTGAAAGCTGGTAATAACAGCTTCGTGAATATAATTGCAGCAAAAAAAGCAAAAACACTCATAAAAACTGACTCTCCAAGGAATTGAGCAATTAAAGATTTTTTTTCCGCACCCAACACTTTACGAATGCCAACTTCTGATGAACGTTTGGATGAACGTGCTGTTGCAAGGTTCATGAAGTTGATGCAGGCAATTAGTAAAGTAAATAATGCAATAGATGCAAGGATGTATAAATATGTTGTGCTGCCACCTGGCGTCACATTATTTTCCACGTCTTCATCTAAATGAATTTTTTTCAGAGGTACTAAAAACTGTGCTTTATCAAATCCCTCTGTTTTTAAATCTTTACCGGCATATTTGTTTATGAATGCAGGAAATTTAGCCTGCAAAGCCTTTACATCCGTACCTTGTTTTAATTGCAAATAAGTATAGTATAAATTATTGTCGGCAAGATTAGCTGCCTGTTGCTTCATAAAATCAGCAATCTTTCCACCCATGGTACTCATAAAAAAACGACCGTCAATATGCGATGGTTTTTCTATAGGCTTAAATACCCCGGTTATTAAAAAATCATGATCGCCGTTAGTACTGCTGCTTACATGCAATACTTTATTTAATGCAGGATTATTACCAAAAAAATCCCGTGCAATATCTTCACTTATTACAACAGTATTTGGATTGCTTAAAGCATTTGCTGCATTACCTTCTATGAAATTATAGGTAAACATTCTGAAGAAAGTAGAGTCTGCTAAATAACCCTTGGTTTCATACAAGGATTTTAACGAACCATCTTTTTCTTCATATTGAAACAGTGTTTTATCTTCAGAAAATAAAGGTGTTAATCTTGTTGTTTGCTCAATTTCAGGAAACTCATGCTGCATCATTTCACCCATTGCAGCAGGTGTGTTTGGCAGTTTTTCCTGCTTCCCAAAACCAATAAATGTTGTTCCGACCTGATAAATATTATCTGCATTTTTCTGATACACATCATAGCTGCTTTCATGTATGATGAACAAAGCAATCAACATGCAACAGGTAAGTCCAACAGATAAACCAATGATGTTTATTAATGAAAAGATTTTGTTTTTTATGAAATTGCGCCATGCAATTTTGAAATAATTTCTAAACATAAAATACGCTTTTGATTTTAAACATTGTTAATCATTCTGTTCTCAAACTCTTTACAGGATTTGCCACTGCAGCTTTAATTGCCTGCGTGGATACAACAAATAATGTTATAAGTATTGAACCGATACCTGCAGCAATAAAAACCTTCCACGATAATTGTGTACGGTAATCATAATTTTCCAGCCAATTGTGCATGAAATAATATGCTAATGGAAATGCAATAAGAAATGATAACACCGCAAGCATCACAAAATCTTTTGATAATAAAGTCCATACATTAAAAACTGATGCGCCTAATATTTTTCTCACACCAATTTCTTTTTTGCGTTGCTCTGCAACAAATGATGTTAATCCAAACAATCCCAAACAGGAAATAATAATTGCGAGTATTGTAAAAATTCCGGTAAGCTTTTCAACCCTTTCTTCAGTATTGAATTTTTTCGCATAATCATCATCCACAAAGGAATATTCAAACGCCTGTTCTGTATTAAACTTTTTAAAAACTGTTGCTATTTTATTGATGGCATCCTGCACATTTACAGATGGATTTAATTTAAGAATAACTAAATCGCCCTGGCCGTTTAAATCGGCATACACAATAGGTTTCGGCTCATCATAAGGCGATTCCATTACCATATTTTTAATAACTCCTATTACATTATAAGACTGCCCAAACCACGTTAGTTTTTCCCCAACAGGATGTTTCAGATTCATAAAATTTGCAGCCGCTTCATTTATAATTAATGCCGAAGTATCTGTTGCAAAATCTTTAGAAAAATTTCGTCCTTCCTTCAACTGCCAATTTATGGTTTTACCATAATCAGGCGAGGCATACACCATCCCGAAATCAACAGAGAGATTAGGATCTTTGCCACTCCAGCTTATGCCACTTGTGCTGTTCCAGATACTTGTAGTAGGTGTACCTGCTTCGGCTAATGATGTTACAGCACCAGTTTGCAACAACTCATTTTTCACCACATCAAAATGGGTATGAATAGATGAATCTGCTGTTGGAATATCAATAAGATTTGCACGGTTATAACCAATCGGGCGATTTTTTGCAAATTGAATTTGCTGGTACACAATGATAGTTCCAATAATTAATGTAACCGACACTGTAAATTGTAATACCACCAATGCTTTACGCGGCAAAGCAGCAAAATGACCTCCTTTGAATGTGCCCTTTAAAACTTTTATTGGCTTGAAAGATGATAAATAAAATGCAGGATAAATGCCTGCAATTAATGACGTAATTAAAACGAAAACTATACATGTAAGCCAAAAGAAAATGTTTGTCCATGGAACGTTCATTTGTTTATCAGCAACTTGGTTAAAGAAAGCCAGCAAAAGCCACGCAATTAATATTGATAAAACAAATGCAAAAGCTACGGTTAATATTGATTCACTAAAAAATTGGATGATCAACTGTTTGCGCAGCGAACCCATAGTTTTGCGGATACCCACTTCTTTTGCACGCTTCTCACTCTTTGCTGTACTTAAGTTCATAAAGTTGATGCAGGCAAGCAACAAAACAAACAAACCAATTATTCCAAACATCCAAACATATTGAATTGCGCCGCCAACGTTTACACCATTCTTAAATTCAGAATATAAATGCCACTTGCTCATAGGTTGTAAGAATAATTCAGGTTTTTTCTTTTGCAAGTCGGCATTAATATTTTTTAGCTTTGCGTCTTTTATTTTTTTCGATACACTAAAAAAATCTTCATTTGGATTTAATTGAAGAAACAGCTGTGTAAAATTCGGACGCCAGGGATCATCAAGTGTTTTAATCCAGCCGGAATTGTTGTAATAAAAATACCATGGAGCAATAAAATTTACATCAGCAAAAGTTGAATTCCGTGGAAAATCTTTATACACGCCGGATACTTTTAATGGCGGCATGTTATCCACTCTCAACATCTTATTTATTGCATTATCATCGCCAAAAAATGCCTTCGCAGTAGTAGCTGAAATTAAAATAGAAGAAGGATCATTTAACCCATTTCCATTGCCCTTTATCATTTGCAATGAAAATATTTCAGGTGCGTTATTTTCAAAAAAGCCACCATTTTGTTTTAACTTTTTACCATTGAATGCAATAAGATGTTCACCTTTCAAACCCGTGCTCATTACAACATATTTAAAATAGCTGCCGTAAATTTTTCTTAACACTTCTGCAAGCGGATACGGCGAATTGTCCCAGGTTTGTACCTCGTTATTGTTTATGAGGTTTTGCTCAACCTGAGCTATGCGATCATAGTTATCAAAATTTTTATTGTAGGAAAGCTCATCATACATCCATAAGCCAATTAATATGGTAACAGCCATACCTATAGATAAACCAATAATGTTAATGAATGAGTGCATCTTATTTTTTAGAATATATCGCCACGCAATTTTGAAATAATTTTTTAGCATAAGAATATTTTATTCTGTTCTCAAACTTTTCACCGGGTTAGCAATCGCTGCTTTAATGGATTGAAAGCTTACTGTTACTAACGCAATGAATATTGCAATGCAACCTGCTAATGCAAACATCCACCAACTGATATTAATTCTGTATGCAAAACTTTGCAGCCATTTATTCATTATCCACCATGCAACCGGCGTTGATATAATTATTGAAATGCCAACTAACTTTAAAAAATCTTTCGATAGCAATTGCACAAGACCACCAACACTTGCTCCCAATACTTTGCGAACACCAATTTCTTTCCTTCTTTGTTCTGCGCTAAATGCCGCCAAACCAAACAAGCCTAAACATGAAATAAGGATTGCCATCAACGTAAAAGAATTAAGGATGTTGGAAAAAGTAATTTCAGATTGATATTGCTGCTGCACTTCCGCATCAAGAAATGAATATTGAAAAGGTTCTGATGGTAAATCTTTGCGCCAAACTGTTTCCATCTTTCCTAATAAAGTTTTATAATTACTGCTGTTTACATTTACAATCACATCGTGTATATCATCTCGCTTCGGTTCACAAATAATCATGAAAGGATTTATATTATCACGTAATGAACTGTAGTTAAAATCTTTCATTACCCCTGCTACTTCATAACTTCTTTCATCTCCCGTAAGCAGTTTTGAGCTAGGTGCGTTTTGCGGGTTTAATCCTAACCGCTTCATCAAAGTTTCATTAATCAACACTTTGTCAGAATCATGAAACCTGAAATCCCTGCCGCTTATAATTTTTATGCCTGTAGCTTTTACAAAGTTTTCATCTGAAGATAAATTTGCCTGGTCTATGCCTGTAGCCAGATTCCCTCCGGGCAAATACACAATCCAGTCGTGGTAATGAGCCTGCCCCATATAATTATCCGCCAGGCTTAGCGCTTTTACTTCTGGCATTTCCTTAAGATCATTGGCAAATGCCTGCATTTTACTTTTTGCATTGTCTGTATAAAAACTAAAAATGAGTTTTTGATTTTTATCAAAGCCGAGGTCTTTATTTTTTATATAGTTCAACTGGCTATAAATAATAATAATACTGGAAATAAGCACGATAGACAACACAAACTGAAATACGACCAATGAACGCCTGATGCCCGCTGCTGAAACATGATTGGTAAAATTCCCTTTTATAACTTTTATTGCCTGGAAAGCTGAAAGATAAAATGCAGGATAACTGCCTGCGAGGAAACTTGTGACAACAATAATTCCGCAAAGCAGCAACCATATCTTGTAATCTGATAGTGACGATAGCAAAATATCTGCATGTGTAATTTGATTAAGATATGGAAGTGTAATTATCAATAGTGGCAATGCAATCACAACACTTAATAAAGACAGCAAAAAAGACTCCGTTAAGAATTGAATTCTTAAAGTGCTTTTTTCAGCGCCAATTACTTTTCTTACACCAACTTCTTTAGCACGTCCAGATGCTTTTGCAGTAGAAAGGTTCATGAAATTGATGCAGGCAATAATTTGAATTAACGCTGCAATAAGTATTAAGATATTAAGAAATGAGCTGCTTACTGTTGGCGTCATTTCATGATCGTGTGCTTCACTTGTATGTATAGAAGTTATGGCTTGCAAATGCAATTGTTTCTGCATGCCCAGGTTTTTTAATTGATCCCCGCCATATTTATTTAAAAATGCGGGAAGCTTTTTTTCAAGTGCCGCTGCAGTAGTACCAGGTTTTAATTTTATATAAGTGTACGTGAAATTATTGCCTGACCATGTTGTATTTGTAAGAACAAAACCTCCATATCCATTTGCATTTATACGTATAAACATGCTGGCATGAATGTTTGACTTGCCGAGGCTTTCATCTATCACACCTGTTACCTTAAAATCATTTTTGCCATCAGCATCTTCAATCGTTATTACTTTACCTATCGGATTTTCTTTATTAAACAATTTATCTGCGACCGGTTTTAATAATACAATTGAATTGGGTTCGGTCAACGCACTTGCGGCGTTGCCATAATTAAAATGAAAATTAAAAACATTGAAGAAAGTAGAATCAACTAAAAAAGCATCTTCATTATAAAAAGATTTTTCTTTATAGCGAAGTAAATGATTGTCTGAACTAAGAGTAGGAACTATGCGTGTAAACTCACTTACTTCAGGAAAATCATTTTTTAAAGCGGGGGCAATTGGTGGCGAACAGGTTGACATATTATGCGTATCACCACTAAGATTTGTGAGTGTAACAACGCGGTAGATATCTTTTGCATCGTTATGTTGTTTATCATAACTATATTGGTCTTTTATATATAATACAATATACAGGCAACACAAAGTACCAATGGTTAAACCAATAATATTAAGAAAACTGAACCCTTTATTCTTTAAAAGAAAACGCCATGCGGTTTTAAAATAATTTTTAAACATAATTTTTTTTTAAGCTAATAGCTATTAGCCGTTAGCTGTTAGCTAATTATTACTCTGTTCTCAAACTCTTTACCGGGTTTGCCAGCGCTGCTTTTATTGCCTGAAAACAAATTGTTGCCAATGCTATGAAAAGCGCCAGCAGCGCGGCTCCTGCAAAAATTAACCAACTGATATTTATATGATATGCAAAGTCTCCGAGCCATTTATTCATTGCCCACCATGCTACCGGAAATGCGATTAACGATGCTATAAGCACTAGCTTTAAAAAATCTTTGGAAAGCATTCCTACAATATTTGTAACATTTGCTCCAAGCACTTTTCTTATGCCAATTTCTTTGGTGCGTTGTTCTGCCGCGTAAGAAACCAGTCCAAATAATCCAAGGCAGGCAATTAAAATAGCCAGTATTGAAAAGGTGATGGAGATACTTCCCATACGCTGTTCAGTATCATAAATTTTATTAAAATCATCATCCATAAAAGAATAAGCAAATGGCTGACCTGTAGCCATTTCTTTATACTTCGCTTCGATTTGCGAAATAAGCTTTTCAGTATTTGCAGTATTTATTCGAATGGCGATGCTGCTTGTTTGTGATTGGAGCATGAAGCACAGCGGCGTCACTTCATCCCGCAACGAATTGAAATTGAAATTTTTTACTACACCAATAACATGATATTGCTTCATGTCTTTTTTTGGAAAAGCATAGTTGTAATAAAGTGGTTTGTTTAATGCATTGGTAAAGCCCAATAATTTTGCCGCAGCTTCATTGATAATTATACCTGAAGAGTCTGTTGGAAATTGTGTTGAAAAATTTCTTCCCTGTACCATTTGCATGCCCATTGTCGGTATATAATCTTCATCAACTTTCCATATCTGCATGCTCACTGCTTTTTTTGTATCCATTACTGGTTCCGGAAACAGTGGGCTATCGCTTCGCCATCCAGCAGTTGGCAAATAACCTGTCATTGTTGTGTTTTTCACACCATTCATTTTTAAAACTTCATCTTTAAAAGCTTTTGCCTGCGAGCCGAGCGCGTCGGTATTTTGTATGATCAAAATATTATCACGTTTATACCCGATGTCTTTATTTCTAATAAAATTTAGTTGATTATAGATTACAAGAGTACCAATGACAAGTACAATGGAAATAAAAAATTGAAATACAACCAAACTACTTCGGAGCGAGCCGGTTCTGAAACCGCCTGCCAGCTTGCCTTTCAGCACTTCTATCGGTTTGAAAGATGATAAATAAAATGCAGGATAACTACCTGCTAATAATCCAACGATTATTGCCACCAAGATCAAAGCGGGTAAGAGCCAAAAATTTGAAAACAACCCAAGTGATATTTCTTTTCCTGTTAGTTGATTAAAATAGGGAAGCAATAATACAGCAATAGCAAGTGCAAGTATGAGAGAAATAAAACTGATCAAAACAGATTCAACGATGAATTGGGAAATAAGACTTTTACGCAATGAGCCAAGCACTTTGCGCACCCCTACTTCTTTTGCACGGTTGGCAGAACGCGCGGTAGAAAGATTCATGAAATTTACGCAGGCGATCAATAAAATAAAAAACGCGATGAGTGAAAAAATATACACGTATTCAATATCCCCGTTGCTGCCAAGCTCAGAAGTTTTATTTGAATAAAGATGAATGCGGCTTAAAGGCATTAATGAATAATGCAGATAATTGCCTTGTTTAATAAATTGAGCTTCGGTCAAATTCATTGATTGAAAAACCGGTCCGACATATTTGTCAATAAAAGGCTGTAACTGCGATTTTATCGAAGCTGGCGTTGCTCCTTTTTTCAAAACAATATAAGTATTGAAATTATTACTGGTCCATTGATTGATCTCATAACTTGAAAGTTGCCCGTACATTGAAACAAAAAAATCATAATTAAAATGTGATTGCTTAGGCACATCTTTTATTACACCAGTAATTTTATAATTGCTTGTATCATTTACCAGCAATGTTTTGCCAACAACATCAGTTGAATTAAAATATTTCTTTGCAGTGCTTTCAGTTATAACAACGGAGTTTGGATTCACCAACGCAGTCTTCGGATCACCTGAAATCATAGGTAATGTAAACACATCAAATAAAGTAGAATCGGTATAGATCACTTTATTTTCCTGTACATTTTCATTGCCTTTTTTTACTAAAAAGCCACCGTGGCTACGGAACCGTACATACTGTTCCACTTGCGGAAAATCCCTTACCATCGCAGCACCCATGAGATCGGGCACACAAGCTAAAACAAAATGATTGCCGCCAAATTGTAGATCAGCATCTATGCGATAAATGCGGTTTGATTTTTCATTGTATTTATCAAAACTCAATTCATCAATTACATACAACATGATAAGTAAACAAGTTCCGATACCCACAGCCAAACCAAAAATATTGATCGCAGAAAAACCTTTATTTTTCCACAAGTTGCGTAATGCTATTTTGAAATAATTTTTGAACATTAATGGGTTTTAAAAATTGATCGAAAAAAATATTGCCTGATTAAAATCTAAATCAAAATATTTTCTGTCACGGTTTGTCCATCAAGCATTCTGATAATTCTATGACTGTACCTGGAATCATGTTCACTATGCGTTACCATAACAATCGTGGTTCCGTGTTCATTTAATTCAGTTAATAATTCCATTACTTCATTACCATTATGGCTGTCTAAATTCCCTGTCGGCTCATCTGCGAGAATTAATTTTGGCTTATTCACTACGGCACGTGCAACTGCAACCCGTTGTTGCTGTCCTCCTGAAAGCTGCTGTGGATAATGGTTTCGGCGATGCATGATCTTTACTTTATCTAAAACTTCTTCAACTCTTTTTTTCCTCTCGGCAGTTTTTACACCTGTATAGATCAAAGGCAACTCAACATTTTCAAATACAGTTAGCTCATCAATCAAGTTAAAACTTTGAAATACGAAACCAATATTATGCTTACGCAAATCCGCCCGTTTACGTTCATTAAAATGCGCTACTTCAATTCCATTAAATAGAAAACTTCCGCTGTCAGGATCATCAAGCAAGCCTAAGATGTTGAGCAGTGTTGATTTTCCGCAGCCTGACGGCCCCATTACAGCTATAAACTCTCCATCTTTTACTTCAAAAGAAAGTTTGTTAAGTGCAACTGTTTCTACTTCTTCAGTGCGATAAATTTTTTCGAGGTTGGTAATATTTATCATTATAAGGTTGTTATATTTTTTTAATTTATTTCAATTCCAATTCCTGTTTATCTCCAAAGTTTTCATAATCTGATGTAATGACTTTATCTCCTGGTTTCAGTCCGTCTATTACTTCATAATAATCTGTGTTTTGGCTGCCTAATGTAATGTTTACCCGGTAAGCTTTTGTACCATCTGAACTTACTTTAAAAATCCAGTTACCGCCTGTTTGCTGAAAGAAGCCGCCTTTGGGTAAAAGCACAGCTTGTCTTTGATCGCTTAATGCAAGAAGGATTTGCAATGTTTGTCCACGGCGAATGCCATTTGGAACAGTGCCGACAAAATTCATATCAACCTGGAAACTGCCATTTGTGACTTGAGTATATACCTTTTTTACAACAAGATTGTAAGTAGTGTCCGCAAAAGAAAAGCTCCCTTTCAATCCGTTATAAATGCGTGAAATATAATGTTCATCAATGTTCGCGCGTACTTTGTATCCATCCAGCACATCAATTTCACCAAGTCTTTCTCCTTTGTTTTTATTTTCGCCAACTTCTGCATCAAGAGAAGTAAGTTGTCCGTCAATTGGTGCCCGAACAATCAAATCACCGACCTTTTGTTTCATCACTGCTAATGCATTTTGCGAGCCCTGGTATAATTGCGCTGCCTGCTCAACTCCCTGTTTTGTTGAAACAGAATCTTGTTGCAATATTTTTTCTGTCAATTGTTTTTTCTGAACTGCATAATTGTAAGCATTTTCAGCCTGCTGATATTCCTGCGAGCCAATTACTTTTTCAGCGTATAATTTTTTATCAAGATTATAAATTCGTGTTGCTTCTTTTAAAGTATTGTCAACATCAGTCAGTTGATTAAGCTTGATAACTGTATTTTGTTGTGAAGCGTTTTTTGCAATTTGCATTTGGGTTAAAAGATTATATACTTCAGTTTCCTGGTTCACCAAACTCAGCTCCAGGTCTGTGTTTGAGAGTTTCAGGATCGGTTGTCCTTTCGTCATTATTGTTCCGTCTTCCACATATTTTTCTTCGACCCGTCCACCTTCAATTGCATCGAGGTAAATTGTTGTTAGTGGAAGTACAGTGCCATTGATGGGAATATTTTCCTGGAAAATTCCTTTCGATATTTCGCTGATTGTGAGCCTGTCTTTTTCAACATTAAGTTTAGAATTGCCCGCAGTTGCGAAGTAACTTCCCGCAATTAAGACGATGAGCGCGGCAATTCCAACAATCGTCAGAATGCGTTTTTTATTCCATTTCTTTTTTTCGATTACTCTGTCCATTCTTTTATTTTATAAAATAAATTTCTCCGGATTTAAAATTTGTAATTTCGGACAAATCTGTGCTGCTGCAGTTTTCACTTTTTTTACTATTGAATAAATTTTCCTTATGTTTTTGCGAAGCGTATACAATTAAACATGCAATTGCAGCAAATACAACTACAAAAAGAACCAGTATTTTATATTTCACTAAGTAAAGCATCAGAAAGTTTAAGTGTATTCTGTGTGACAAAGAAGGCAACTGTCTTCATTAAATTTTCTGCAACAATAGAAGAAAGTATAGTGCCAGAATATATTGTGTTGAAAAACAGGACTTTGCTAGAATGATTTACGAAAACATGTCCGCTTATGTTACAGCAAGTGTTCGGTTTTGATACAGTTATTTTTTATTAAAAAATGCTTTACTTCAAAACCAATGTTTTAGAAAGTGGTATGCTTGTAGTTAATAGCTTTACTTGATAAAGTTTGTTGACCGTATCAAAAAGTTGAATCATAAAGGATGAGTTTAAAAAAAGCAACGATATTAGTTATAGACGATGACCTGGATATTTTAACTGCTGTGCGTTTGTTGCTTAGGACTGAAGTGAAAGAAGTCGTGACAGAAAAAAATCCTGAAAATCTTACTGCGCTTTTTTCAAAATTCGATTTTGATGTAGTTCTGCTTGATATGAATTTCAATGCTTCCATCAACACCGGCAATGAAGGAATATTTTGGCTGAAAAAAATAAAGCAGTGGAAGCCCGCAACGAAAGTGATAATGATTACTGCTTATGGCGATATTGATTTGGCTGTACGCTCGTTGAAAGAAGGCGCAACCGATTTTATGGTGAAGCCATGGCATAATGAAAAATTGATTTCTATTATTGAAGAAGCGCTGCAAAAAAATGATACAAATATTTCTTCATCAAAAAAAGAAAAAGATACTGCAGCATCTTTTGAAATGATCAGTGAAAGTGAACTGATGAAGGATATTTTTTATAAGATTGAAAAGATTGCGCCAACAGACGCAAACATTTTAATACTTGGTGAAAATGGAACGGGTAAAGATCTGATAGCGAAAGAAATTCATCAAAAATCTTTGAGAGCAAAACAACCTTTTGTAAAAGTTGATGTAGGCTCTCTCACAGAAACCTTGTTTGAAAGTGAATTATTTGGACATAAAAAAGGTGCATTTACAGATGCGCGCGAAGACAGAATTGGAAGATTTGAAGCGGCAAATAATGGTACTTTATTTTTGGATGAAATAGGAAATATTTCTTTGCATCAGCAGTCGAAACTGTTGACAGCACTTCAATCCAGGCAAATTACAAGATTAGGAACAAATCAAACCATTGATGTAAACATACGGTTGATCTGTGCAACAAATATTTCTTTAGATGAGTTAGCAAATGAAAATCATTTCAGAAGAGATTTGATTTATCGCATAAATACCGTTGAGATAATTGTGCCGCCTTTGCGCAAAAGAAAAGAAGATATTATTTTATTGGCAAAGCATTTTGCAAAAGTTTATTCAGATAAATATTTAAAACCTAAAATTGATTTTGATAAAGGAGCAATTCAAAAATTATTGGAATATCATTTTCCGGGTAATGTGCGCGAGTTACAATATATTATCGAACGTGCAATTATTATGTCTGATAACAATATATTATGTGCAGAAGATTTGATTTTTTCACCTATTGAATCAAAGCCAAATATTGAGGAAACAGATGTAACAACTTTGAGCCTTGTTGAAAAAAATACTATTCTTCATGTATTAGACAAACATAATGGCAATATCACGAAAGCCGCTAAAGAACTGGGTTTAACGAGAACTGCACTTTACAGAAGAATGAATAAATATGAACTATAGCATTAAGTTTTCAGCCAAATGAAAAAGTACGAATGGATTATATTATTGAAAGTATTGTTGTTGGTTGCATCTAATTTTTTAATGATCTTTTTTTTTATGCAGCGCATGTTTATTTACGAGTTGTTTGTCGTGCCAGTTTTTATTTTTCAGATCAATGATTTTTTCCGTCTGCACAAAAAAGCGCAGCAGGAAGTGGAAGATTTTGCAGAGTCTGTTCACTATCGTGATTTTTCAAGACACTTCAATGTAATGCAGGCTCCCACTGAACTACAGCCGCTTCGAAAGGGTTTCAACGACATTAATTCAGCATTTAAAATCATAAGTAAAGAACGGGAAACACAATATCAATATTTGCAAAAAATATTAGAGCTTGTAAACACGGGTATATTATCTTATGAAATAGAAAGCGGTGAAGTAGTCTGGATGAATGAGTCTTTAAAAAATTTATTTCAAATTCCTTATTTAAAAACCATTCAATCTCTTGATAAAAGAAATCACCTTTTATGCTGCGAAATTGTAGCATTAAAACCGGGCGAAAATAAAGTAAGCACTTTGCACAGAGAAAAAAATGCAATAAAGATATTGATGTCAGCAACAGCGTTTCAAACAGGAGGCAATAAATACAAACTCATTGCTTTTCAAAATGTAAATGAAGCGTTAGATGAAACGGAAAATAAAGCTTGGCAAAAGTTATTGAATGTGATGATGCATGAAATAATGAACTCGATTGCGCCTATTTCATCATTGGCAGAAACATTGAAACACAGATTAAAAAAATCAAAAAATAGTATGGATGATGTTTCAATAATGGATGATGTGGAAACCGGCATTAATACTATAAAAAAACGAAGTGAAGGTTTGCTGAAATTTGCAGAGACATATCGCAATCTTAATAAAATTAATACGCTGAATCTTAAAAAGATTTATGTACGAGATTTAATTGAAAATCTTTACCAGCTAATGAAACCTACACTTGAACAGAAAAAAATTGAATTAAAAATTGTTTTAAACAATCCGGATATGCAATTTGAAGCAGATACAAATTTGATTGAACAGGTTTTAATAAATTTAATGGTAAATGCAATTGAAGCAGTTAAGGAAAGACAAAATCCTAAAATTGTTTTATCTGCTTATGAGCAAGCCAATAATAAAATTTGTTTACAAATCCTCGACAATGGAACAGGAATGAATAGTGAAGTGCTTGATAAAATTTTTGTTCCTTTTTTCAGTACAAAAAGGAATGGCAACGGCATAGGCTTAAGCCTATGTAAACAAATAATGATGTTGCATAAAGGAACGATACAGGTAAAGTCTGCAATAGACGAGGGAACAGCTTTTGAAATGCATTTTAGTTGAAAACCTTGTTGAAATATATTAGGTAAGTACAAGTTAATCTTTCGGCAGAACTTCTTGCCTTTTATTTTTGTACCAAAACTGATTTTCAGTACGTTTTGTAATTCTATTCAGCACGAAAAAGATTATAATAAATTCCTAAGTTCTCAATTTCTAATAGGATTATCCTTTTGTTTACATTTCTGATTTAATAAAAGATACAAAAATATTGCTTCAAAAAAATGTTATTAAACAGTCCTCGATCTCAAAAAAAATTTCTTAACTACCTTCGCAAATATGAGTGGAAATGATAAGAAGAAGATGTTTGATTTTTCGTTAATGCGGCGGGTTTTCTTTTATGTAAAGCCTTACAACAAACAATTTTATGCGAGCATCGTTATGGCTATTGTGCTTGCTTTTTTTGCGCCGGTGCGCCCGTATCTTATACAGCTAACCATTGATAGGGCTATACATCCGGCAGCACTTTTGCGTTTTCCGGCGTGGCTGCATGTTATTTTATTCAACACCAATTTCAGCAATGCTGCGCAATTTCTTATCAACATTACTATTTTTCAGATCGTTTTTATTTTTATTGAAACTGCTATCCGTTTCAGCTTTTCTTACATCACATCATGGCTTGGGCAAAGTGTGGTAAAAGACATGCGCGTAAGTGTGTATGAAAAAATTATGGGATTGAATTTACAGCAGTTTGATATTACGCCGATAGGCACATTAACCACCAGAACAATAAATGATATTGAAAGCATCAACGATATTTTTTCTGATGGATTGATACCGATCGTTGCGGATCTGTTGTCAATAATTGTCACACTCGTGATGATGTTTTGGCTCAATTGGAGACTCACGCTGATCAGTCTCATTCCTTTTCCAATAATGATCATTGCCACTTATTATTTTAAAGAAAGCGTGAACAAAAGTTTCATAAAAGTGCGCAATGCGGTGGCTGCCCTCAATGCATTTGTGCAGGAGCATATTACGGGCATGGCAATAGTGCAGGCTTTCGCGGCGGAAGAAAGAGAATTTAATAAATTTAAAAAAATAAACAGAGAACACCGCAATGCAAACATCCGCTCCATTTTTGCCTATTCTGTATTCTTTCCGGTCGTGGAAATTGTGCTTGCAGTAAGCACTGGGTTGGTAGTTTGGTGGGTTGCGGGCAACAAACTCGATGCAGGGTTGCTTATTTCATTCATACTTTTTCTCAACCAGATATTTCGTCCGCTGCGCGTAATTGCTGATAAATTTAATGTGATACAAATGGGCATGGTCGCTGCCGAAAGAGTATTCAGGGTAATGGATAATCCGGATGTTACGCCTCAATCACACGTAAACTTTCAACCAAAAAAGATCGCAGGCGCATTATCTTTTCAGGAGGTTTGGTTTGCTTACAACATGCCTAACTATGTGTTGAAGAATATTAGTTTTACGGTAAATGCGGGTGAAACGATTGCCATTGTCGGGCACACAGGCAGCGGCAAAACATCAATCATCAGCGTGCTTAATCGCCTGTATCCCATTCAAAAAGGAAGCATATTACTCGACGGAATTAATATAAATGATTATTCCCTCGATGCGCTGAGAAGCAGTATTGGCGTGGTTTTGCAGGATGTGTTCTTATTTTCCGGCTCTGTTATAGAAAATATTACACTGCGCAATCCTTCTATTTCAAAAGCTCAGGTTGAAGAGGCTGCAAAACTTATCGGCGTGCACGATTTTATCATGCAATTGCCGGGAGATTATAATTATAATGTGATGGAAAGAGGCAATACATTGAGTTTGGGACAAAGACAACTGATCTCTTTTATTCGTGCTTTGTTGTACAATCCTTCTGTTTTGATTTTGGATGAAGCGACCTCATCCATTGACACCGAAAGTGAGTTGCTGATACAGCACGCAATTGATAAACTAATCTCAGGAAGATCATCCATTGTTATTGCACACCGGCTCTCCACCATTCGCAAAGCCACTAAAATAATTGTGCTGGATAAAGGTGAGATAAAAGAAAGCGGCACACACGAAGAATTGCTTGCGCATAATGGGTTTTATGCAAAGCTTTACGCTATGCAACTTGATAACAGAAAGGAATTGATATTGCGATAAATTTTTGTAAAATAAATTCATTCAATTTTCCAATTCCCTGCAATAAAATCCTGCGCTTTGCAAAGCATTTTCAACAAGCCTCGGAGAAATATTTGCCGTTTCTAATCGCAGAATTTTATCGCTGTCTTCAAGATCAACATTCCAGTTTAGAATACCTTGTATCTTCTTTAGCAACGGATACAGTTTGCGGATATGCCTGAAATTTTCAAGATTTGTTTTAAAAACTAAAACTTCCATAGTTAGTTGTTTTATATTTCCTGTTGCGGCGTGTTTGTTGGCTCATCAATGTTTGCGATTCTTTCGCGGCATCTGCCTCTCCAATTTTCTTTAAATGCTTTTCTTTCTTCAGGAGTCATCTTTTGAAATTTTTCCCACATCTCTCTTCTTTTTTCGCCGCCATCATTGCGCCATTTATGTCTTCCCCAATTGGCTCCTCCAAATCCAAATAAAATTTTACTCAGCGCTAATATTCCTAATGCCTGCCAAAAAGTAATCGTGCTCACATGAAGCACTTCTGCTAAAATAAGATTCCATAGACCCATCACAATTAATCCAAACACAGTAAACATTAGTGCAACAAACAATGCAGTTTTAATTCCTCTTCTTTCATTAAATAAACGTCTCATAATTTTTGTTTTAATAATTTAATAATTCATTTCGCAGCAAGGCAAGTCTTTCTCTTAAATGCAAGACAGCATAGCGTTTGCGTGATATCAAAGTGTTTATCGTTATGCCTGTGGCTTCCGAAATTTCTTTGAAGGAAATGCCTTCAAGTTCATTCATTTCAAAAACTTCCTTTTGTTCAGCAGGCAATTCTTCCAATGCATCATTTAATTCTTCCCAAAAAATATTGCGCAGATATTTTGTTTCAGGATTATCATCCGCATCAAAAAAAAGTTCTTCCCAATTAAGAAAATCATCTTCTGATTCGTATGCATATTCATCTTCTATCAAATCCGGTTTCATCTTTCTTTGTTTGTCAATGATCTTATTGCGCGCAACACGAAACAACCAACCTGTCAGCTGCTCAATCGGTTCTGTGTTTCCGATGAACTGATAAAAAACATCCTGCAAAATATCTTCGGCATCAGCTTCATTCGTTACGCGCTTGCGAATAAAACCAAGCAGGCGCTTGCTGTAATCGTTTATGGTTGCAGTTATATTTCGTTTTTGCGTTTCAGCCATTGCATCAGTTATCATCATTGCAGCGCTCATCTGCAAAGGCAGACGCATGATGGAATAATATATTTTAAAATTGGGGAAATTTTTTTTAGCATGAGTTTAAATAAATCACTTCATTAAAAATTATTACTTTCAATAAAATTCATTTTAAAGATTCTGAAATGCTTACACTCGACTTTTCGACATTAACTATTCCTGAAAAACAAAGCTGGATGCAATATGCCATTGCGCCACGTCCGATCTGTTTAGCCAGCACCATTGATAAAAATGGCAATGTGAATTTAAGCCCGTTCAGCTTCTTTAATTTGTTTTCTATCAATCCGCCAATCGCTATTTTTTCGCCCTCAAGAAGCGGAAGAAATAATACGATGAAGCATACGCTGGAAAATGTTTTGGAAGTGCCTGAAGTTGTTTTAAATATTTGCGATTACGATATGGTGCAGCAGGTAAGCCTTACCAGCAGCGGGTTTGATAAAAATGTAGATGAATTTATAAAAGCGGGGTTTACAAAAGAAGCTGCAACAATAGTAAAGCCACCGATGGTAAAAGAAGCGAAAGTAAAATTTGAATGCCGTGTAATTGAAATAAAAAGTTTGGGTGAAGTGTCCGGAGCCGGGCAACTTGTGATTTCAGAAATTTTAAAAATGCATGTTGATGAAAGTATTTTAAGCGATGATAGAAAAACGATCTCACCGCAAAAGTTTAATCTCATCGCAAGGCTCGGTGGAGATTGGTATGCTGTTATAAATGAGCAAAATTTATTTAAAGTGGCAAAGCCAAATTCGCAGCTTGGCATCGGCATAGATGCTTTGCCCGAAAGCATTCGCACGAGTAAAGTTTTAACAGGAAATAATTTGGGGCAATTAGCAAACGTACATGAAATACCTTTGATCAATGCGTCTTTTGAAGATGCGCAATTAAAAAATATCATTCAATATTATTCAATCGATCCCGAAGAGATGGAAAAAGAATTGCATTATTATGCAAGACATTTATTGGAGCTGAATAAAGTTGACGAAGCATGGCAGGTGCTTTTGGCAAGCGGATAATTATTTTACTTCCTGGAGTTCAACAAGGCGATTATAAATTCCTTTCGCGGCGATCAATGTATCATGCGTGCCTCGCTCTGCGATTTCTCCTTTTTGCAAAACAATGATTTCATCAGCATGCCGGATCGTTGAGAGCCGATGCGCAATCACAATGCTGGTGCGGTTTTCCATCATTTTATAAATTGCATCCTGCACTAATCTTTCGCTTTCTGTATCGAGAGAAGATGTTGCTTCATCCAAAATAAGTATCGGTGGATTTTTTAAAACTGCTCTTGCAATAGTGATGCGTTGCCTTTCTCCACCACTTAATTTACTTCCACGATCACCGATGTTTGTTTCGAAACCATTTTCTTTTTGTGTAATAAAATTGTATGCGTTTGCAATTTTTGCAGCGGTCTCAATGTCGGTTTTTGTTGCGCCCGGTTTCCCTAATGCAATGTTGTTTGCAATGGTGTCATTGAATAATATCGGCTCCTGTGTTACAATGCTAATGTGGCTTCTAAGGCTTTGAAGCGAATACTCTTTTATATTTTTCGCATCAATTAATAATGCGCCGGAAGATACATCATGAAAGCGCGGAACAAGATCCGCAAGCGTACTTTTGCCTGCGCCGCTGCTTCCGACAAGTGCAATGGTTTTTCCTTTCTCAACTTTAAAATTTATATTTTTTAAAATTGAAATTTCACCGTAATTAAAATCAACATTTTTAAATTCTATTGAGGAAGAAAAATTTTCAAGCAACTCAGTTCCTGAATCTTCAACAATAATTTTTGCATTTAATAATTCTTCCACGCGATCAATCGCTGCAACCCCACGCTGTACATTAAAAAATGAAGTAGATAAATTCTTTGCGGGGTTAATGATGATAGCAAAAACTGCAATGTATGCAAGCAAATCGTTGCCCGGAAAACTTTGATATTGTATCGCGAGAATGCCGCCGATGTATAAGATAACTGCAAGCACCATCACACCTAAAACTTCTGTTAATGGTGATGCAAGATCGCGGCGCGCATTCATTTTATTGCGAACACGAAACAGTCCATCATTCACTTCAACAAATTTCTTTCTCAATACATTTTCTGCAAGAAATGCTTTTATCACCCTGATGCCGCCAAGCGTTTCATCCAGTATTGACAAGGCTTCGCCGAGTTTTATGGCAGCATCATGCGATTGCCTTTTTAATGTTCTGCTTATTCTTCCGATTAAAAAAGCTGTTAAAGGAAGCAGCACCAAAAGAAACAAAGACAACAACGGACTGAGATAAACCATGAAGATGATGTATCCTAAAATTGTAAGCGGATCTTTTATCAAACCTTCCATTGTGCTTACAATTGATGCTTCAATTTCTGCGACATCATTTGTCATGCGTGAAATAATATCTCCTTTTTTTTGCTCCGTAAAATAACCAACAGGAAGCACTAAAATTTTTTCATACAGATCGTTGCGAAACCGCGAGCCTATTGCACTTCGGATAGGTGCGGAAATTAAATTGGACAGATAAATAAAAAAATTTTTCAGTAAAGTTGCGATAATTATAAACAAACAAATTACAGCCAATGCTTCAATTTTTCCGTGATGCAAAATCACATCATTCAGAAAGTTTGAAATATAATTTCCTGCTGCATTTGATTTGATAACACCTTCCGCAGGATTGTTATTTGTAACAAGTAAAGAAACAAATGGAGAAAGCATTGCAAGAGAAAAAATGCCGAAAACTGTTCCTAAAATTGTGTAGATGACATAGTAAACAAGCTTGCCTTTGTAATAGCCGATATACCTGAAGATCCTGTCAAAACGTTTCATAGTTTTATTAAGGCTGCAAAGTAATAATTTTGCATTCAATAAAATGTTAGTGTTATGGAAGAAGGAAAACGTCAAAGACAAGTTGGTGGTGTAATTCAGCAGGAGATGAATGATATTTTCAGAAGGCTTTCACTGAATATGATTGATGGAGGAATGGTTTCTATCGCATCAGTAAAAGTAACGCCCGATCTGCTAGAAGCCAGGATATACCTTAGTTTTTTTAAAGTGAATGATACAAATGCGGCTTTAAAAAAAGTTGAAACTCATGCATGGGAAATAAAAAAAGAATTGGCTGAAAGAGTAAAAAATCAATTGAGAAGAATTCCTGTTTTAAATTTTTATGCAGATGATACGCTTGATCATGTTTTTAAAATGGAAGAATTATTTAATAAAATAAATACCTCTGCCGATTCAAAAGATGCAACCAAAACTGATAACGGATAATGTTGAATAATGAATTGAACGTACAAGAGTGCGACGCAAGTAAAGCTTAATAAAACATTCTATTTCCGGCTCAAAAAATTTTATTTAAAATAAAAAAATAAGGGTGAATTTTTTATTTGCATGGCGATATTTTAAATCAAAAAAATCTACAAACGCCATCAATATCATTGCATGGATTAGTGTGCTTGCAATTGCAGTTGGCACTGCATCGCTTATCATAATACTCAGTGTTTTCAATGGTTTTGAAGATTTAGTAAAAAATTTATACGGCGATTTTTATGCTGACATAAATGTTTCTCCTGCACATGGAAAATTTATGCAGCTAACTCCGCAGCAACTAAAAAAAATTACTTCTGTAAAAGATGTACAAGCCATAAGTTTAATAGCGGAACAAAAAGCTGTGCTTGTAAACGGCGATTACCAGGCGATCATTTATTTGCGGGGCGTTGATGCAAATTATACAAAAGTAAATCACATCAGCAAGCACATACAGCAAGGTGAATATAAACTTGGCACTGTTGATTCTCCGTTGCTTGTTATTGGTGCGGGAATTGAAGATGCAGTTGGCGGTGACCCTGCAAAAGATATTTCTGGAATGGTTTTGTATATGCCAAACAGTGATGCAAAAAACTTCAGCAATGCTGATGCTATGAATGCTTATAATGTAGTCGCGGCGGGCGTTTTCAGTGTGCAGGAAGAGTTTGATAATAAATATGCATTTACAAATCTTGGGTTTGTGCAATACATGCTTAACCTGCAAGATGATGAATTTAGCAGTGTTGAAATTGCTGAAAATAAAAACGCAAATGCGAACGATGTAAAACAGGAATTGATGCAAACGCTTGGCCCGAATTTTATTGTTCAAACACGCGAAGAACAAAACCAAAGTCTATTCACTGTTATGGAAATTGAGCGATGGATTATTTATATAATTCTTTCTTTGATATTGCTGATCGCATCGTTTAATATGGTTGGCGCATTAACCATGCTGGTGCTTGAAAAACAAAAAGATATTGCTGTTTTAAAAGCACTCGGAGCAAATGATTCACTGATAAAAAATATTTTTCTTTCAGAAGGATTTTTGCTTGCAGCAATTGGGGGCATTTCAGGAATGTTGCTGGCGCTTATTATTTGTGAATTGCAACTTCATTATCATTTGATACCGTTGCAGGGTGGATCATTTATTTTAGATTATTATCCTGTAAAAATATTTGCATCTGATTTTTTGTTGGTAAGCACAACAGTTTTTATTGTTGCGTTGCTTGCTGCATTTATTCCGTCAAGAAAAGCTGCTTCGCAATTTTTTTCATTAAAAAGCTAAAAAAATTTCAATTAAGAAAAACTATTTTTTACTTCTTTTGCTTTGTAAAAATTTTCTGTGAACTATTGCTGCCATTGGTTTTTCATATACTTTGCTTTCTATCCACGAAATAAAATCAAGATAGGCAAATGATCTTCTTTCACCGCGTACTTTTTCAAGTCTTTTGATAACCTGCAGGAATCTTACAAACTCATCTTTCAATTGTTTTGGAGAAATTTTAAATGAGTTTCTGAGAAATTTAAATATCTCTTCTTCAACCTTACTTAAATTTTTCATCTTAGACATAAAGCGATAAACAGACTTTATCAAAGATTCGATTATCTCATCATTTCCCAATTCATAATGCGCCATCAAATGCAGTAAACGTGCATAACATTGCAGGTCTATGCGAAGGTTGGTTGTTTCATTAATTATCTTTTGTAAATAGGTAATGCAGATTGCATAATCTCCGCTTCCAAAATAAAGTGATGCGGTTTTATAATTTAAAACAAGCACGCGATGTGTGTCAATATAAAGTGCATATTCATTCAATTTATTTTCGATCTCATTCACTAAAGAAAGACCTTCTTTAAAAGTGCCGGACATCAGGTGCCAATTGAGTTTAGCGCCATAGATGTAAACAAAAGTGTGTATGCGAAAGTTATCATGTTTGTTTGCGGCCGGTGTTTTTGCAAATGCTTCAAACTGCTTTAATGTTTCTTCAAAACCTGCAAAATTTCTTAAATCAAAATGTGCATTTAATAAAGTATGCATGCCCTTTACATAATGTCCTGTTTCAACCCCAATCATTGAAGGTTCTTCTTTAAAAAGCTCGATCCATTTTTTACTGTAACGATAATACATTAAAAAATCCTGGCGTATAAATGCATACCAGCAATAACTTTGATAGAGATATAATCTTTCGTAGAAATCGGTTATATTTTCTGCATGCGCAGGAAGATTTTTTTTGAAGTAAATGGTGATTGATTTTTCATCTTCTTCGTTTCGGTTGTGCCCTGTTTCTACATATTTTCTATAAAGCAAAAGAGCAAGGTTGGAAAGCCTGATCACATTATTAATATGCGTTCCTATTTCAGCAGCTTCTTCGGCAAGTATTCTTGTTTTGTCAAGGCTGCTGCGGGTTATATGAAGTGTTTCGATTTTTTTTTCGAGTGAAATAACCTGTGCGAGAAAATTATATTTATGATTTGTTTTGGCAATTTCTTTTGCTCTTTCAAGCATTTTGAAACTTTGCAGTTTTAATCCTTTGTTGTACAATACCCGTGCATTATCAAGCAATTCACTCATTTGCAGATCTATATTTTCGGTTGATTTTAAGAGCCGCAAAGAAGCAAGCAATTGCTTATATAAATGTGTTTTTAAATTAGAGAGTTGTGGCTTTGTAACAGGTGAAAGCTTTTTTAGTAAAATTTTTTCATCGTAATCCTGCATTTTATCCAAAGCATCGAATAGTTGAATTATTTTAAGGTCTTCGTTTGCTGAACTTCTTTTTATATAAAGCTTAAAATGTCTTTTTTCCGATTTTTCAAGCGAGCGGATTAACTGAAATAATGCGTCTGTAAATCTGTTGGACATCATACAAAAAGCCTCCTAAAATTCAATGGCTGAAAGGCTTTGAAGAATTTTTTATGTTTTTGACATAATGAAAGCAAACCAATTTTGTTTTGTCTTGCAATATTAGGCAAGGTATTTTTACATTAGAATTTAAAAATTCAAAGGCAGGCAATCGTTAGAGAGGCAATCGAAAGAGGCACATTTAAAAAACCAAAACTTTATAACTTTTCATATGGCAAGCAATCGTTAGAGGCCGGTCCGTCTTTACGGAAAGGCCATTTTTTTTATGGCGGCGCTAAGTTAATATGCATTTTATACTTCACAAAATTTAATTTTAACCGGCAATAATATTTTTTAAAGAACTTAGAGAATGTTGGAATAATTTATGTTTTAAAAATTATTCAAAATCATTTTCATGAAAAAAATATTACTCCTTTTTTTATTGTTCTTTACTTTAATTCACTCAAAGGCGCAATTGCCAAAACTTCAATTAAATTCTTTCAGCTCAGGTTATACTTCTCCGCTCGATATAGAAAATTGTGGTGATGATCGTTTATTTATTGTGCAACAAACCGGCGAAATTTTTATTTGCAATTCTTCAGGCAAAAAAAATAAAACACCATTTCTTGATATAAGAAAAGAAGTAAGCCATCTTGCGCACGGCCGCGGTTTGCTTGGTTTAGCTTTTGATCCTAATTATGCAAATGATGGGTTTTTTTATGTCAATTATATTGATACAAATCAAAATACGCAGATATCAAGATTTAAAGTCAGTAAAAATAAAAACGTTGCAGATGCGGCTTCTGAAGTTTCTGTGATACAGGTAGCGCAACCTTACAAGGGACATTTCGGCGGCTGTCTTCGTTTTGGTCCTGATGGTTTTTTATATATTGGTTTTGGTGATGGCGATGAACAGGATGATCCAAATAATTATGCGCAAAATCCAAGTTTGTTTTTAGGTAAAATGTTGCGGTTAAATGTGCGATCATTGCCCTACAAAATTCCTTCAACAAATCCTTTTATAGGTTCTTCTAATTATCGTCCTGAAATATGGGCGCTTGGTTTGCGCAATCCCTGGAGATTTAGTTTTGATGATAAAACAGGCGACTTATGGATTGGCGATGTTGGTGAAAATATGTGGGAAGAAGTTGATAGGCAAAATGCTTCATCTTCCGGTGGCGAAAACTACGGCTGGCGGTGCTTTGAGGGCAAACATTCTTTTGATTCATCAGGGTGCAATGCAAAAAAAAATTATACATTTCCATTAATTGATTATTCCCATGCAGACAGTAACTGCGCGGTGATGGGCGGATTTGTTTATCGCGGAAAACTTTATCCAAACATGGTTGGAAAATATTTTTTTGCTGATTATTGTAGCGGAGATTTTAAAGTTTTGTATAAAGATAATGATGAATGGAAAAAACAAAATTTATTGAAAGCTGACAATTCTTTTGTGACTTTTGGAGAAGATAAAAATAAAGAATTATACACGGCAAATATCGTAACAGGCATCGTTTATCATTTGGTTGATAAATCTTCTGGTATTGATAATTTTTCTAATTCATCATCATCTAACAATTCATTTTTCAGTATTTATCCGAATCCTTCCAAAGGAATTTTTATGATCAATTATAATAACATTTTGCATGATCGCGAAATCAACATCAGCATTTATAATATGATTGGAAAAAAAGTTTACGAAAGCACTCGTGAAGTTATTTCCGGAACAAATAATTTGCAAGTGAACCTGCCGAATTTAAAAGGGGATTATTACATTCAGCTATCAAATAAATCAGGTAAGCTATCGGGTGAATCAATTTTAATAAATTAATACTTACTGAATATTGATACATCTTAACAAAATCAATTTTAATTTCGTTTTATCTTTAATTGCCTGAAGAAATTTTATAGAATGGATTTAAAGCCCGGAATTTTTTTTATTACATTTTCGATCCTGATGTTATTTTCTGCATGCGGCAAAAAAAAACCTCCTCCAAAAACGGGCAACCAGGCTGCAATTGTTGATGTAATCGTTGCTCAGCCGGCATATTTTAGTAACATTATTCAAGTAACCGGAAGCGTTATTTCCAATGAATTTGTGCAGCTCCATCCTGAAGTTGCAGGCCGGATTACCTATCTGAATATTCCTGAAGGAAAATATGTAGAACAGGGAACATTGCTTGCGAGAATTAATGATGCAGATCTTGTGGCTGAACTTGATAAATCAAAAGTTGAGCTTGATCTTGCTCAAAAAACAGTTGATCGCTACAAACAATTACTTGCAGTAAATGGCATCAATCAATCAGATTATGATGCAGCCTTAAATACTGCGCAGGGCTTTGCCGCAGATATAGAATATGAGCAGGCTTTGATTAATAAAACTTTTATTAAAGCGCCTTTCAGCGGGGTTATTGGCTTACGGCAGGTGAGCCTCGGAGCATTTGTTTCTTTGGATGATGTGATTGCTACATTACAACAGGTTAATAAATTGAAAGTAGATTTTACTTTACCTGAAATTTATTCTAACATAATTAAAAAAGGAAATACCGTGCAGGTTGAGCTTGATAATTCTACAGGTGAAAAAACGGATGCAACGATTATTGCTACTGAGCCGCAAATAAATACTAATACACGCAACCTTTTAGTGCGTGCTGTCCTGGAAAAAGGCACACCTGCAAATGTTGGCACCTTCGCAAAAGTGTATGTTGATGCAGGTTCTAACCAGGTGATTATGGTGCCTACAAATGCATTGATACCTGAAGACAAAGCCAATCAATTAGTATTGGTGAAAAAGGGAAAAGCAATTTTTGTAGATGTTCAAACAGGTGTGCGCGAAGCAAATAATGTAGTAATAACGAGTGGTGTAAATGCAGGCGATACTGTTGTTGTTACGGGAGTTTTATTTGCGAAACCAAAATCCCGCGTAAAAATTCGGAGCGTGAAAACACTTGCACAGCTTGGCGATTCAACAATTCATCAAAATCAGTGACAGATAAATTTTCATTCATCAAAAACAATTTTTATAAAAAGCGTGTGTAACAAAAGATGAATATTTCAGAATTTTCATTAAGGCGTCCGGTGTTTGCCACGGTGATGAATCTGGGCATTATTTTATTTGGAATTGTCGGGTACACATATCTTGCTATCAGAGATTATCCTGCCATTGACCCTCCCATAATTACAGTTACAACTTCTTACACAGGCGCCAATCCTGACATCATAGAAAGTCAAATAACAGAGCCACTTGAAAAGCAGATAAATGGTATCCCGGGCATTCGCACTATTTCCTCAACCAGCACTTTAGGCAGCAGCAATATTTCTGTAGAATTCAACTTGGGCGCGGATCTCGAAGCAGCAGCAAGTGATGTGCGTGATAAAGTAGGACAAGCGCAAAGAAGTCTTCCTTTAGATATTGATGCACCGCCTGTGGTAACAAAAGCCGATGCGAACAGCGATCCGATTTTAATATTAGCGGTGCAAAGCCATTCTAAAAGTTTGATGGAATTAAGTGATTATGCTGATAATGTTTTGCAACAGCAACTTCAAACCATTCAGGATGTAAGTTCTGTCACTGTTTTCGGTGATAAAAGTTATGCAATGCGTTTGTGGCTTGATCCTGATAAAATGAATGCATATAATGTTGCTTATAACGACATCACCAATGCTGTGAATAATGAAAATGTAGAATTACCTCCGGGAAAAATTTATGGTAATAATACAGAGCTTACCATTCAAACAACAGGGAGGTTACAAACTGAAGAGGATTTTAAAAACGTTATAATAAAAAATGATAGCACAGGTATTGTAAGATTAAGTGATGTAGCGCGAGTAGAACTTGGCCCGCAAATAGAAGAACAAAGCTGGAAATATAATGGTGTAAATGCAATCGGGCTTGCCGTGATTCCCCAGCCAGGTGCAAATAATATTGAAATTGCAGATGAGTTTTATAAACGTCTTGATGCAATAAAAAAAGCCAACAAAAGTGATTTTGAATTTAATGTACTCATTGATAATACAAAAACAATTCGCCAATCCATCAGCGAAGTGGAAGAAACACTTGCCATTGCTTTTGGATTGGTTGTGCTGGTAATCTTTCTGTTTTTTCGCAACTGGTTAATTGCACTTCGCCCGTTAATTGATATTCCTATTTCTTTGGTTGCAACATTTTTTATCATGTACGCTGCGGGCTTTTCAATCAATATATTAACATTGCTTGGAATCGTGCTGGCAACAGGTTTGGTGGTTGATGACGGCATTGTTGTTACAGAAAATATTTTCAGAAAAATGGAAGGTGGCTTGCCAATAAAAAAAGCTGCGCTGGAAGGAAGTAAAGAAATTTTTTTTGCAGTTATTTCTACTTCCATCACATTGGCAGTTGTGTTTTTGCCGGTGATATTTTTATCCGGTTTCGTCGGAAGATTATTCAGAGAGTTTGGAGTAACGCTTGCTACTGCAGTTTTAATTTCTGCATTTGTATCACTCACCATCACACCTGTTTTAAATGTTTATCTCACAAGAAAAGATGCAGGTCATGGATGGTTTTACAGAAAGACAGAACCATTTTTTACAGGAATGGAAAACGGATATAAAAGATGGCTGGAAAATTTTTTGAAAATGAGATGGATTGCATGGCTCATTATTGGAGTTTGCGCCATACTCATATTTTTAATAATGAATGGTTTGCAAAGTGAGATCGCTCCGCTGGAAGATAGAAGCAGCATACGTTTCACAGTTACAGCGCCTGAAGGCACAAGCTATCCTTACATGGAAAATTTAGCTGATAAAATATCTAACTATTTATTTGATTCCGTACCTGAGCGAGATTTTGTTTTCGTAAGGACACCTGCCGGAAGTATCAACACTTCACAGCCTCGTATCGGATTAATAGATCCAAAATATAGGGATCGTTCTCAGGATGAGATTGCAAATGATTTACAAAAAAAATTATTGCGATTTAATGACGCCAGGATATTCGCAATTCAGGAACAAACCATTGCTGTTGGTTCAGGTTCAAAGACAAGTTTGCCTGTTCAGTTTGTTTTGGAAAATCAGGATTTGAATAAATTAAAAACAGTGCTTCCTAAATTTTTAGATGCCGCAAGAGCAGATAAAACTTTTTCTAATGTTGATGTGAATTTAAAATTCAATAAGCCTGAAGTTACCGTAAACATTGACCGCACAAAAGCAAAAGCGCTTGGCTTAACAACCAATGATGTGCTTACCGGCATCGAAACTGCGTTTAGTGGCGGAAGACTTGCTTACTTTATAATGAATGGTTTTCAGTACCAGGTTATTGCACAGGTTGAACGAACAGATCGCAATGAGCCTACTGATATTTCAAAATTATATGTGCGCAATAGTAGTGGCAATAATATTCCATTGAGTGCTGTTGTGACACTCGAAAGTACAAGCAGTCCATCCACATTATATCATTTCAACCGTTACAAAGCAGCAACAATTTCTGCTTCTTTAACAGAAGGCAAAACAATTGGCGATGGCATTAAAGTTATGCAGGCAATTGCTGATAAAACGCTTGATCCAACTTTTCAAACAGCACTTAGCGGATCATCAAGAGATTATGCTGAAAGCTCATCTAACATTGGGTTTGCGTTTGGACTTGCTTTAATATTAATTTACCTTATTCTTGCTGCGCAATTTGAAAGTTTTCTCGATCCGTTTACCATTATGTTTACAGTGCCGCTCGCACTTGCCGGTGCATTAATTAGTCTTTGGGTTTTTCATCAAACACTAAATATTTTTTCTGAAATAGGAATGATCATGCTGATAGGTTTGGTAACAAAAAATGGTATTTTGATCGTTGAATTTTCAAACCAAAAAAGAGAAAATGGTCTGGATAAAATGCAGGCTGTTATAGAAGCTGCCACTCAAAGATTGAGACCCATTTTAATGACGAGTCTTGCCACATCTTTGGGGGCATTGCCAATTGCATTAAGTTTGGGAGCATCGTCTACAAGCCGCGTGCCGCTTGGAATTGTGGTGGTTGGTGGAATTTTGTTTTCACTTATTCTCACGCTTTTTGTGATACCTGCAATCTATACTTTTATTTCAGGAAAACATAAATATCATCAAACAGAAATTTCGGAATGAGATGCATAATTTGTATTCTGCAGAAGAAAGGATTGCGACGCAACGATGATGCTATGAAAAGATAGCGCTGGTATTAAAAAACAATTTACAAAACATGAAAAAAATATTTTGCATATTTATTTTTCTTTCGGTAAAAACATTTTCGCAGCAAACTTTTACTATGCCAAATGCTGTGAATATTGCATTGCAAAATAGTCTTGGTATTCAGCTTTCAAAAAATAATGTAGAGCAAAATACTATTCTTAATAATTATGGTGTTGCAGGAGGTTTGCCTTTAATAACTGGCGGTGCGAGTGACAATGAACAGATACTTACCGTTGACCAAAAATATTCAGATGCTACGCGAAACGTGCAAACAAACAATGCTGTTTCAAATAATCTGAATGCAAATATTACCGGCGGAATTTTATTGTATAATGGAATGAATGTGATAGCAACGAAACACAAACTGGAAGAACTTGAAGTGCAAAGCAAACAATATTTAAATGTTGAAATAGAAGATATTATTGATTCTGTAATGCAGGAATATTATGATGTTGTTCGGCAGCAAGGTTATTTGAATACGATTGATGAATCAATAGATGCAGCCAATCAAAAATTAAATATTGTTAAGACGCAGCAAAGTGTTGGGCTTGCAAATAATGCTGATCTTTTTCAGGCGCTGCTTGATCTGAATGCTTTGTTGCAATCAAAACAATCGCAGCAACTTGTCATTGACCAGGCTAAAACAACATTACTAAATACACTTACATTAAAGCCTGATTCTGTTATTTCCATCAATGATACAATTATAGTTGACAGCACTATAAAGCTGGATGATATTTTAAGCAGAGTTCAAAATAATCCAAATATTCTTGCGGCAGATGAGCAAATAAAAATTAATGCACTTACGGTAAGGCAAACTGCTGCATTGAGATATCCTTCTTTAAATTTTACGAGTGGTTATACACTTGCCCGTTCGCAAACTGCAACGGGTGTCAGCCTGCTCAATCAAAGCTATGGACCATATGCCGGGCTTGATCTTACAGTGCCAATTTTTAACGGTACAATTTATAAACGGGAACAGCGTGTTGCTGAAATAAATGAAAAAAATGCAGAGATACAAAAGCAACTTTTGTTGAAAAATATTACAGCACAGGTGATAAGTCTTTACGAAGCTTATGTAAATAATAACTCGCAATTACAAACTCAAAAACAAAGTTATCTTTTGTCTCAGCAATTGCTGTCATTGGTTTTGCAGCGTTTTCAATTACGGCAGGCAACAATTCTTGATGTAAAAAATGCAGAGCAAACTTTTGCAGATGCTGCTTTCGGTTTGGTTAATTTAAGTTTTGCAGCAAAATCTGCGGAGATAGAACTTAAGCACTTGGCTTATACATTAAGTTTTTAAAACTTAACTATTCAGCATGAGAGGCATTACAAGCATTAATAAATCTTCCCCTTCATTTTGTTCGGTTGGTTTTAGAATGCCTGCTTTTGTTGGTGTTGATAATTCTATTTTTACTTCATCACTATCTGCTGCGTTAAGCATTTCTATTAAAAATTTTGCATTGAAAGCAATTTGCAAATCTTCGCCATCATACTGGCAATTCATTCTTTCATTTCCTTCAAAACTAAAATCAACATCCTGCGCAGCAAGTTGTAATTCGCTACCATGAATGGTAAGCGCAACCTGGTTGGTGCTTTTATTACTGAACACACTCAGGCGCCTCAAAGCATTTTGAAAATCATTTTTATTTACAACTAATTTATACGGATTATCTGTTGGAATTACCACTTTATAATCAGGGAAACGCGCATCAATCAAACGGCAAATCAATTGCGTAGAACCGTGCGTAACAAACATGTGACTGCTGTTATAACTTATTGTCAACTCATCATCATTTGCAGGCAAAGCGTTCTTTAAAAGATTCAATGGTTTTTTTGGAACGATAAAACTTTCCGTTTTCGGGCATTTCACATCAAGCAATTTATAACGAACTAAACGATGCGCATCCGTTGCTACAAATTGCGCAGCATCATTATTCAATTCAAAAAAAACACCAGTCATTGCCGGACGAAGATCGTCTGTGCTTACTGCAAATAAAGTTTTATTAACAGCATCTAAAAGTGCTTTGCTTGAGATAGTAAAATTGTTGGTTTTATCAGCAACAGGTTCCTTTGGAAAATTGTCAGGATTTTCTCCCATCACTTTATATTTTCCATTATCGCTCGTTATTTCAACAGAAAAATTTTTATCAATACTAAATGTCAAAGGCTGCTCAGGAATATTTTTTAAAGAGTCAATTAAAATTTTTGCAGGTATGCAAATACGTCCGCCTGCTTTGCTCTCAACATCCATCTGCACACGCATTACAGTTTCCAGATCGGTTGCAGCAATGCTCAATTTTTTATCTGTTATTTCAAGTAAAAAATCTTCGAGGATTGGCAAAACGGTATTTGCATTTATAACGCCACTTATTTGCTGAAGGTGTTTTAATAAAGACGATGATGATACTATAAATTTCATAACATGAACTGCTGTTTTTGCATTGCAACAAACCTACTGCAAATAGTTAATTTCGCAACAGACTTTTTGCAAAGCAATCTTTTTTAATAAAATATGTGAATTATTGGTGAGGAAATTTTGAAATGATTTGATCAAAAAGTTTGCAGCATATTAAAATAATTAAGTTTGATTTATAATAAAACAATTTCCGCCGAACAGGCTTTTCAGAAAATAAAATATTACTGCAATTACCAGGAGCGCAGCCATTACGAAGTAAAAGAAAAATTGTACAGTTTTAAATTGTATAAAAAAGATGTAGAAGAAATATTATCAAAATTAATTGAAGAAAATTTATTGAATGAAGCACGCTTTGCAGCAACATTTGCTCGTGGCAAATTCTCTTTAAAAAAATGGGGAAAGATTAAAATTGCTTATGAATTAAAAAATAAACAGGTTAGCGAATACAATATCCGCGCGGCTTTGGTGCAAATTGATCAGCAAAAGTATATGCAGACTTTGCAACAACTTGCATCAACAAAATGGAAAGCTTTGAAGAGTGAGCAATATATAAACCGGCAGATTAAAACAACAAGATATCTTTTGCAAAAAGGTTATGAAAATAAATTTATCCAGGATGTTCTAAAGGCAATGCGCGCAGCGCAGTAAAATATTCTCTCGCTACATTTGCACAAAAATTTATGGCACAATTCCGCAATTTTAAAATGGTTGATTATGTTGTTTATGGTCGTGGAAGTTTTAACCAGTTAGATGAAATATTAAAGCCGCACAGAAAAGGAAATTCACCCATAATTTTTCTTATAGATCATTTTTTTGAAGGTAAAGATTTAGTAAACAGAGTTCCTATTCAGGGTAATGATAAAATTATTTTCGCTGATGTTACCTATGAACCAAAAACAACACAGGTTGATAAATTAGCCAACGATTTAAAAGAAGAATTCGGAACCATCAGCGGCATTATTGGCATTGGTGGCGGCAGTGTAATGGATCTTGCAAAAGCAGTTTCTTTAATGATGAATAATCCTGGTTCTTCCGCCGATTACCAGGGGTGGGATTTAGTAAAAAATCCGGGGGTTTACAAAGCAGGCGTTCCTACGCTAAGTGGCACTGGCGCTGAAGTTAGCCGGACTTGCGTACTTACCGGACCAATAAGAAAGTTGGGAATGAATTCCGATTACACACCATTCAATCAAATAATTTTAGACCCTGAATTAACAAAAGATGCGCCCGTTAATCAGCGCTTTTATACAGGCATGGATTGCTATATTCATTGCATTGAAAGTTTGCAGGGAACATATTTAAATGAGTTCAGCAAAAGCTACGGCGAAAAAGCATTGGAGCTTTGCGAAGAAATATTTTTAGAAAAAGAAGTTTGGGATGATGACAGCGATAATAAACTAATGATGGCTTCATATGCCGGAGGCATGAGCATTGCCTATTCGCAGGTTGGCGTAGCGCACGCTGTGAGTTACGGCTTGAGTTATTTGCTTGGCACGAGGCATGGCGTGGGAAATTGTATTGTTATGAATCAGTTGGAAGAATATTATCCTGAAGGTGTAGCAGAGTTTAAAAAAATGGTGGAGAAAAATGGCGCTGAAATTCCGGAAGGGATTTGTAAAAATTTATCGGATGATGATTTTGAAAAAATGATCAATGTTTCTATGGGCATGAAACCCCTTTGGGAAAATGCATTAGGAAAAGATTGGGAAAAGATAATGACGAGAGAAAAACTTCGGGAATTGTTTGAAAAGTTATAACTGCTTCAATTCGTTCAAATATTTCTTCTATTTCATTACTAAAATAATTAGTGTGCATAAGTAATTTATAGTAATTTTGCAGGCTGTTTAAATTTGATTTTTAATAAAAATATTATGAGTAATACAGAAAAATTAAAAGCGCTGAAACTGACGATAGATAAAATTGATAAAGACTATGGAAAGGGAAGTGTAATGATGATGGGCGAAAAACCCGAACGCGTAAATGAGGTTATTTCAACAGGCTCAATTGGTTTAGATACTGCTTTGGGAATTGGTGGCTTACCAAAAGGGAGAGTAGTAGAAATTTACGGTCCTGAATCAAGTGGCAAAACTACCATTGCAACGCATGTAATTGCTGAGGCGCAAAAAAAAGGCGGCATGTGCGCAATTATTGATGCCGAGCATGCTTTTGATAGTGCGTATGCACAAAAGCTTGGAGTTGATGTAGATAATTTATTGATCTCTCAACCTGATTATGGTGAGCAAGCTTTGGAAATAGCAGATAGGTTAATTCTTTCAGGCGCGCTCGATGTAGTAGTGATAGATTCTGTCGCAGCATTGGTTCCAAAAAGTGAGTTGGAAGGTGAGATGGGAGACAGCAAAATGGGCATGCAGGCAAGGCTTATGAGCCAGGCTTTGAGAAAGCTTACAGCAACTATAAGTAAAACGAACACCATTTGCATTTTCATTAATCAGCTTCGCGAAAAAATTGGGGTAATGTTTGGCAACCCTGAAACAACAACAGGCGGGAATGCTTTAAAATTTTATGCTTCTGTTCGTCTTGATATTCGCCGGTCTGCGCAAATAAAAGATGGGGATGAAGCAATAGGTAATCGCGTAAAAGTTAAGGTGGTAAAAAATAAAGTCGCTCCACCATTTCGCAGTGCAGAATTCGATATTGTTTTTGGGGAAGGTATCAGCAAGGTTGGTGAAATAATTGATATGGGTGTCGAATTAAATATTGTGCAAAAAAGCGGAAGCTGGTTTAGCTATGATTCAAATAAATTGGGACAGGGCAGAGAAGCAGTAAAAACTTTATTGCGGGATAATCCTGACTTGGCAAATGAAATTGAAGGAAAGATAAGAGCTAAATTAAATGAATTGCAAACTGGTGTTGTGGTGAAAGAGTAAACTCTTTTCATTGTTTTATTTGTAATAAGGCATGTGTAAGTCATCAAAGCTTTTTTCCGTAGTATCCCAATTTTGTATCACATGATTTCTATTATTATTAACGGTCTCATTTAATTGATTAAAAGAATTTGCTGCTGCATTCATATTATTGACTTCTTTATTATAAGCATCAACATCTGCCTGTGCAGCATTGCCTTTTTTTGCAAATGCATCTTTGAATTTTTCAAAATTTTGTTCTTTTAAAATAAAATCTGTCATCTTAGGAATATTGGTTTCGGCATCAGTTTTATAAAAGGTCAAGGCTTCTTTACAAGCTTCATATAAAGCCGGATCTCCTTGAAAAGTACGCAGAGTATCTAATGCTTTAAGTCCTTCATTGGCATAACTTATCAAAGCTGTTCTTGCTTGTTCTATATTAATTAAATCTTTTTTATTCATTGCATCAGTCAACTCATTATCTTCCCAATTGCATTTAAAAAATAAGAGGTAAACTTTATCATAATACTTATTAAGCTTTGATGCGGTTTCCATTTTTTCTGATAACTCATCCGTTGTATTAATAAGCTTTACATTATACTTTGCAGCGAAGCTATCAACTGCCATCGACATGGCTTTTGCTGCGCTATCTATTTTTTCGTTTGTTTTTTCTTTTAATAAAATATACGCTTCCATTTCATTGTAAGATTGTTCTGCAATGTCTTCAAGATTTACAATATGGGCATAATCTTCATTGAAAACTTTATAAATAATATCAACATAAGAAATGCTTGACTTGCGCAACGAGTTATCTCCTTTATAAAGCGATAAATCAATAAGCGCGTATTTACAATTTGTAATACTTTCAATTGTTTGCTGACGCATTTTTTCAATCTTCCTGACTCTTCCGCTATGTGCTACTGCACTCAAATAAGCCATATAGGTTTTGTCCATATTTATTCGTGCATTATCAATCGCACCAATGTATTGTCCCGGATCATCCTGCGCAAATAAAGCATTGGAAAAAGAAATGCTAATTAAAAGTGTAAATAAAAATTTCATAAGCATATTTTTAGCTAAGGTTAATTTTTTTGTAATGCGCCGAGCAAGTCGTAAGAGATTTTTATATAAGCGTCGTGTGAAATATAATTAAGTATTTCATCATCCACTGCCTTTAAATCATCATCATTTGCAATTAATTTTTTTTCATAATTATTTATTGAGACAATAAAATTTGTGGCGCTGTCTTTTATTTTTTGCAAATATGCTGATGCTTGCTCCTCATCTTTTTTGTTTTCAGTATAAGCTTCTTTCCAATTTAAAGATGTTTCTTTTTCTTCAAGCTCTGCTTTATACATATCGATATATCTATTTAATGCTTTAAAAAAATTATCATTTTCCATTTCACTTTGTGCAATATTTTTTAAAGTATTTATAGGTAATGGCGGATAAGGTTTATAATATTTATTAGCATCAACTGGCAAAATATTAAGCGCAAGTTTTTCATCGGCTTCTTTATCAGCATTCAAACCAAGCATATCTGGCAAAATAATATTAGGCGTTACACCTGTTCTTTGCGCCGTTGCGCCGGAAATTCTAAATAATTTTCCTTCTGTCAGTTTCAAATAACTTGAAGTTGTTTCCTGAATTGATTTTTCATCTTCCGGGTTAATGGTTGTATCCATGGGAAATATTGCCTGCATCGTTGCTTTCCCATAAGTAGGAGAGCCAACGATCAACGCCCGATTATAATCCTGCATAGCGCCGGCAAACATTTCTGAAGCTGAAGCACTGTAGCCATTAACTAAAATAAGCAAAGGTCCGTCATAAACAGTTCCACGATTCATATCCTTCAACGAAAATAATTTTCCATTATTTTCCTGTATCTGCTGTACTGGTCCGGCATCAATGAATATTCCTGCAAGCTCAACGGCTTCTTGCACTACGCCTCCGCCATTGTATCGCAGGTCAATGATCAATCCATCAATGTTTTCTTCTTTTAATTTTAAAATTTCTATTGCCACATCGCTTGCACAGCCTTTGTTATTTTCACCGTTGCCTTCCCAGCCTGTATAAAAATCCGGTAAAGAAATATAGCCGATTGTTTGTTTACCTTTTAACAAAAATCCTTTTACTTTCTCATCATCGGTTGTTTCTTCTTTAGCTTTTACAAGTGTTACTTCTCTTATAGAATTATCCGGCTTTTTAATAGTGAATGTTAGCTTGTCATGATTGTTTTGAGAAATAAGGGATGAAAAAAATTCAGGACTGCCATCAGAAACATTAATTGGTTGCTTACCTTCCCATTTGATTGAGATTATCTGATCCCCTTTATTCATTAAGCCGCTTTTAAATGCAGGGCTTCCAGGTTCAAGCTTATCAATAACAATTTGATTTTTATTTTTTCCATCCACACCAATTCCAAAAACATAAGAAGTATTTCCAAGCTCTGTTTCAAAATTTTCTTTTTCTGTCGGAGGGAAATATTCTGTATGCGGGTCATAACACAGTGCAATTGATTTGCAATACGCGTTTCCAATTTGCTGTGCTATGCCAGCAGAGCTTTGCATAATTGCCTGTAAATATATTTTAAAAGTTTGTCCTTCTTTTTTCCTGTAAAAAATTTCAAGTGTATCAAAGTGCGCATTGTGAAGAGAAGAACTAACTGATAAGTTATTCGAACTGTCCAGCAATTCATTTAATACAGAAAGTTTCAAGCGTTTATATATTTTGTTGTGCATTTCAGCAATATTTGCAGGCCTTATACTATCTGTTATGTAAGAATATTTTTCAGGAAGATTGTAGTTGAACGAATTTTTGCAAATGTTATCAACCATTGTATCTTGCTGTGCTATCCTTAAATTGTAAATGGAAAAGAGCAATTGCAGAAAGTTAGTCTTTCGTTGTTTAATTTCATTGTCCAAAATAAATTGATAAGTCTGTAGTTTTTCATAATCATCCTGCGTGAATAATGTATTGTCATCATCCAGTTCATCTAAAATTTTATTGAAGACATCAGAAGAAAAGCTTTTATCAACTGCTCTTGGCTGCACATGAAATTTTGTAGCCATCCTTGTAATAATAAATGCATCATTTGCAGTTTTGGAAAAATCCTGTGCATCAGCAAACAGAACATAAAAACTTATAAAAAATAAAAGCAGGAAATTTTTTTTCATCAACAATTAGAATGGGGTATAAATATAATAAAAAATGAAGCAGAAATTATCGTGATTTATTTCACTTAATAAGCCAATAGTTTTTTTATATTTTCTTCCAATCTTGATTTTGCCATAAAATTTTTTTCCAATTCTATATTAAAAGGTATCGGTGTATCTAAAGATGTGCAGCGGATAATAGGTGCATCAAGCAGCTCAAAACAATGCTCATTGATCCAGGCGCTTATTTCTCCGCCGATGCCGCCGATCAAAGTGTCTTCATGAAATAATAAAACCTTGCCCGTTCTTTCCACAGCAGCTTTGATTGCTTCATAATCCAACGGCAGCAATGTTCTCAGGTCAAGTATGTCAATGGAGATATTTTTATTTTGCTGTGCAAATTCTAATGCCCAATGCACTCCCGCGCCATAAGTGATGATGGAAATATCTTCACCATTTTGCACATGGTTTGCTTTGCCAATTTCTATTTCATAATATTCCTCCGGCACTTCTCCGCTGATGCTTCTGTATAAAGCTTTGTGTTCAAAATATAGAACAGGATTCGGATCATTAATAGCGGCGATCAGCAAACCTTTCGCATCAATTGGCGTGGAAGGATAAACAACTTTTAATCCCGGTGTATGCACAAACCACGCTTCATTGCTTTGCGAATGAAACGGTCCTGCGCCAACGCCGCCGCCTGTTGGCATGCGAATTACTACATCAGCATTTTGTTGCCAGCGATAATAAATTTTCGCAAGGTTATTGATGATCTGGTTAAAACCAACAGTAACAAAATCTGCAAACTGCATTTCCATCACGGTTTTAAAGCCTTCCAAACTCAATCCCAACGCGGATCCTATGATTGCGCTTTCGCAAAGAGGGGTGTTACGAACACGTTCTTTTCCAAATTCATTTATAAAACCTTCAGTAATTTTAAATGCACCGCCATATTCCGCAATATCCTGCCCCATTAAAATTAAATTCTCATGTTTTTGCATTGATTGATACAATCCTTGTTTGATGGCATCAATGAAACGTTTTTCAGTTGATTGTCTATCTATCATAGTCCATTGTGGCATTGAATTGTCAATAACCATCGGACTTTCACCGTTACCCAAATTGTTTTTTGCATACACATCATTCAGCTCTTCCTCCGTGTCAGCAATTAAAGGTTCGGCTTGAGAAGCAAGCTGCAATTCAGTTTCGATATAAGTTTTTATTTCATTTTTTATCGCGTCAATTTTAGCTACATCAATTAAATTTTCTTTCACTAAAAATTCTTCATAATTCCTTATCGGATCTTTTTGCATCCATTCTTCAAACAATTCTTTGGGAATATATTTTACACCGCTTGCTTCTTCGTGACCGCGCATTCTGAATGTCGTACACTCGATTAAATAAGGCTTTTGTTCGCGGATGCAATAATCACACACACCTTTTATTGTATCAATTACCGCTAAAATATTATTGCCATCAATGCGTACACCCTGCATGCCATAGCCCTTTGCTTTATCAACCAAATGCTCACAACGATATTGTTCGTTTACCGGCGTGCTTAAACCATAACCATTATTTTCTATAAGAAAAATTACGGGCAGATCCCAAACGGCAGCTACATTTAATGCTTCATGAAAATCTCCCTCGCTTGTGCCGCCATCACCGGTAAAAGCAAGTGAAACTTTATTTTCTTTTTTTAATTTATACGCCAGCGCAACACCATCTGCAATTGCTAATTGAGGACCAAGATGCGAGATCATGCCGCAGATAAAATGTTCTTTCGTTCCAAAATGAAAACTTCTTTCGCGCCCTTTACTATACCCTTCTTTATTGCCCTGCCACTGCATAAATAATTTGTGCAGCGGCATGTTGCGTGTAGTAAAAACGCCGAGATTTCTATGCAAAGGCATGATCCATTCATCAGGCTGTAATGCATACGCAACGCCAACTGCAATTGCCTCCTGACCAATGCCGCTAAACCATTTTGAAATTTTTCCCTGCCGCAAAAGCACCAGCATTTTTTCTTCGATCATGCGCGGCAGCAAAAGTTTTTTATAAACTTCAATAAGTTCTTCAGGCGAAAATTTTTCTTTATTGAATTGCATAATGATTGTTAGAAAATACGAAAGTAAGTACTCTTGACAGAGATAAACACAATCTTATATTGCAGTTGCGTTTCGGCAATATTGTAGATAATTACCGGGCTTTGATTTGGGCGGCTTTGTTGTTTAATTAATAGAAATTTAATCTGATAACATACATGCTATTCATTAACCTTGCTAAAAATCTATATGAAGAAATATATTCTCGCATCAGTTGTAATGTTAGCCGTTACAGCTGTATCTATATTCGCAATTCAATCCTGCAATAAAGACGCTAATGCAGTAAATACTTCTCACCCAAATCTTTCTCCAGAAAAAATGAACAGCAACATTTTTCTTAGACAGCGGTTTATTGTGTTATTTAAAATTTGACGGCAACCTGAAAGACTCGAGCGGTCATAAAAATAATGGTAAAGCAAAAGGCGGTACAGTCACTTATACTGCTGATAGATTCGGGAACAAAAAAAAGGCACTTTTTTTTGGCAACTCTGGTTTATACATCGAAATTCCGGATGCAGATTTTGATGGGCTTGCTAAAGCCACATTTTCAGTAGATTTTTATTCAACTTCCACAACGACTGTTCAACAGTTGGTTAGTAAAATGGATTATGCAGTTGGGGAACAACAGCCGGGTTTTTATGAATCTCTGGGCTTGGGTTTGAGAAATAACCAGGTCGGATTTGGAATAAGAGAGGATGGATATTGTGATACTTTAGATAGATATGGATGGACGACTGCATACGCAAACACTCCATTCACAATAAATACCTGGAATAATGTAACTGCAACATTTACTAATACGATACAAAAAATTTATCTTAACGGAGTGCTGGTTAGCGCCGTATCAAAAACATTCAGCCCTATTTGTGGTGACGAGCCTATACGTTTAGGAATATGGTGGCAGCAGGGACCACAATTTTTTACAGGCACGATGGATGAAGTAAGAATATATAACCGGGCGCTTACTGAAGCTGAAGTAAAGGCACTTTCAAAGTTATAAAGGGTTGAACATTATTTGATATTCTTAATATTCATTTAAAATAAAAAACACCCATCCAAATTTTAGGACGCTGTTGTTATTATGATGTTCGTGTTTAAAACCAGCTTCCGATAAAGGCTTCGTTTACTTTATCATTTCCATCCAGCTTTCTTCTTCTCCTTGCCTTTTCAATCCTATGTTTTATCAAAGTTGCTGGCACCATAAAAATTAAAAAGATAAATGTAAGTGGCGGTATGCCCATGAAAGAAACCCATTTGCCTCCATACATTCTGCGCATCGGGCGTCTTAATCTTTCCGCGATCAAATACATGCTCGGCACCATAAACAGCGTCATGAAAAATGCAAATGAAAGTCCGAAAATAATAGTCCATGCGAGTGGTTTCCAGAACACCGTATTGTCTCCGCCGAAATAAATATGTCCATTCAGTTCAGAAAATAATCTGATGAAATCAATGTTGAAGCCTGTAGCCAAAGGTATCAGCGCAAGTATTGCCGCAACTGCCGTCAGCAACACCGGAATGATGCGTGTTTTGCCGGCCTGTATCACAGCCTCGCGTGTCTTCATGCCACGTCCGCGCAGCTCATCAGAAAATTCTATTACTAAAATTCCATTCTTTACCACAATTCCTGCAAGACCAACAATACCGATTCCGGTCATTACAATAGACATCGTCATGCCTGAAAATGCAAAGCCAAGCAGCACGCCGATAACGCTGAAAACAATTTCGGTGAGAATAATTACAGGCTTGCTCACGGAATTAAATTGAATAACGAGAATGAATAAAATCAGCATCAGCGCGATCAATAAAGCTTTGCCAAGAAATGCGCCTGTTTCGGCTTGCTGCGCACCTTCACCCGTTTGCCGGATGATAACACCATCAGGTTTTTGTTTGAAGTTGGCGATGTCTGCGGCAATCACCTGGTTTACTGCTGTCGGCGTAAAACCATTGAGCACATTAGATTTCAGGGTAATTACACGCTTTTCATTTTTTCTTTTTACACTTCCAAGCGTGCTGGTGTAATCAATATTCACAAGATTGATAATAGGAACTGATTTTATTTTTCCCTGGTTTGCCTGGTCAACGAAAGTCACATTTTGATTTAAAAGATCGGTCAGGCTTTCGCGCTGTTGGCGATCATTCCTTAATTGAATTTTATATTCATCTTCGCCTTCTTTTATTTTAGAAACTTCTCTTCCAAACAAAGCTGTTCTTATTTGTTGACCAATTTGTGAAGATGAAATACCTTCTACCAATGCACGCTCGCGATCAACGGTCAGCGTTATTTCAGGATTATTCAGATCAACATCCATCTTCAATTCTTCCACTCCCGGAATGCGCAAAGAATCGAGATAATTTTTTAATGCAACGGCAGTTTTGGTGAGCTTATCAAAATCTTCACTCTGCACTTCTATGTTTATTGGCGGATCAGTTGGCGGACCACCCTGCTCCTGGTCAACAGATATTTCTGCTCCCGGAATTCCTTTCACTACTTGTCTTATCGAATCTAAATATGGCGATGTTGAAACACCATGCCGCTTGGAATATTCAACAAAAGAAACCTGTATTCTTCCAAGTTCAGGATGTGTGCTTTGGTCGCCGCTCGAAGGATCGTTGGCGCCGATAGCAACATTGCTTATCACACTTTCCACCACAGGATTTTGTTTGCCATTTTCCATTCCCAAAACATTATACACTCGGCCTTCCAATATGCGTGTGATTGAATCTGTATAATCAACAGCAGTGCCTACGGGCAACTTCAAATAGACATAGATCTGGTTAGGATCTCCTTTTGGAAAAAATACCGGTGACTTGCCGAGTATACCAAAAATCACAACAGAAAATATTAATAATCCAATAGTGCCAAGCAGCAGCCCGACTGGTTTCCAACCTTTCAAAGCCCAGCGCAATAAACTTTCGTAATGCGTCATGATCCACGGCAGTGCGCGGTTTTGAAAAGCCAATATTAATTTTTCTATGAAGAATTGATATAATAAAACGAGAATGACAAAGAACAATAAAAAGTTCCCTGCGAAGGTTGCGCCGGTAAGATCAAGTAAGATGCCGATAACAATTGCTATCCAGAAAAATGGTTTTTTGAAGATTGATTTTTTTTCTTTGTTTTCATCTTCCGGATGATTCATAAAATCAACAGCAAAAACAGGATTCATAATAAATGCAACGATCAGCGAAGCCGTTAAAGTAAATATCAGCATCGCAGGCAAATAGATCATGAATTTTCCAATGATTCCCGGCCAAAATAATAATGGAAAAAACGGTGCAAGCGTGGTCAATGTTCCTGCAAGCACCGGAACAAAAACTTCTCCTGCAGCCATCATCGCAGATTTTGAAGCGGTCAGTTTACCTTTAGCCTGCGTAAAAATTCTATGCGTGTTTTCAATTACCACAATCGCATCATCCACAATTATTCCCAAACCAAAAAGCAATGCGAATAAAACAATGAAGTTTAATGTAATGTCTGTGCCAATTATAGAACTTCCTAAAGGCAAAAAAACAAATGCCACAAACATGCTCAAAGGCACGCTCAGCGCAACAAAGAACGCATTCGTGACACCCATGAAAAACATCAAAATGATCAACACCAGAACAAAACCAATGACGATAGAATTCACCAGATCGTTAAATGAATTTCTTGTTGCAGTGCTTTGATCTCCGGTGATAACAACATTCAGATCTTTCGGAAATTCTGTTTTCTTCATTTCATCAACAACAGCTTTTACGCCATCGGTTGTTTCAATTAAATTTTCACCCGAACGTTTTATAATATTTAATGTGATAACAGGTTTGCCGCCAAGACGGGCATAACTTTCCTGGTCTTTTGATGTATCAATTACGGTGGCAATATCTTTCAAATAAACGGCTGCGCCGCTGTGATTGCGCAAAACAATTTGCTGAATATCATATGCTGTATGAAACTGTCCTTTCAACTGTAAATTTCTTTTCATGTTGCCAACATCAAGCTGCCCACCTGAAATATCCATGTTCTCTGCCTGCACTGCATTGGCGATATCATTAAATGTAATGCCCGTGCTTTGCATGCGGTAATTATCAACATTGATTTGAAATTCTCTTTCGGGCGCACCAACAATATCAACACGATTTATCTGCGGCAATTCTTCTAAATTATCTTTCGTATCCTGCGCATATTTTTTCAAACGCATCAGATCATAATTGCCACTTAAATTCACATACATGATCGGCTGATCGCTGAAGCTTACTTCCACGACATTTGGCTGTTCTGTAAGATCAGTTGGCAGATCCTGCTTCGATTTATCAACAGCATCTTTTACTTTTTGCAAAGCAACATCTGTTGATACGTTTGTTTCAAACTCAACAACTATTGCAGAATAATCCTGCTGCGAAGTGCTGGTAACCTTATTAATTTTTGCGCCGGTAATTGCTTTGATCTGTTTTTCGATTGGCTTAGTTACAAGGTTTTCAATATCTTTTGGAGAGTTGCCGACATAAGAGGTTGCCACATAAATTGTGGGAATAACAATGTCAGGAAATTGCTCTTTCGGCAATGTCATAAATTGATAAATGCCAGCCATGCTCACAAAAAGCATGATCAAATAAATCGCTGTTTTATTTTTTATGCTCCAGGTTGTGGGCTTGAATTGCTTAAACTTATTTGTATAATTTTCTAACACGCTCATAACTCAAAAATTTTTTGGTGACCGGCACTGGTACTTTGTGCAGCTTTGCTTGCGACGCTCCATTCATCGTTCTTTTCTTCGCGCAGCTTTAGTTTTATTTTTTATTAATTTCTATTTTTTTCTAATTATTTTATTCTCCTGTTATGGAAATTGTTTGTCCATCATACAAACCTTCATAACCATTTATAATTATTACATCACCTGCTTTTAAGCCATTTTTTATTTCCAGATTATCAGCATAAAATTGACCTATCTGCACTTGCCTTTTTCTGGCAACCAATTTATTGTTTTCATTTGCAGCAACTAAAACAAACTTGCCATTCTGATCGTTCTGAACTGTGTTAACCGGCACCACTATTGAGTTTGGCGCACTGTAATCCTGAATTTTTACCAATGCAGTTTGGTTTGGATGCAGGTCCTTATCCTGCGGCAAATGCGCTTCTACATAAAAAGATCCTGTGTTCGGATCAACCAATTTTCCGCCTACACTTATTTTTGCAGGAATTGTTTTATTAATATCAGGAAGGGTTACTAAAATGTTTCCGCCAACCTTTACTGCGCCCAAATAATTTTCAGGAACGTTCACAGTTACTTTTAAAGAATTGGTGTTCACTAATTTTATATCTGCAGGTGGCGCACCTGTAAAAACCTCGCCAACTTTTATTGTTACTTCATCAGCAACGCCATCCATTTCTGCATAAACATTGGTAAAGCCAAGTTGCTCATTTAAAAGATCAAGTTGCTTTTGTGCCTGGTCAACATTATTTTTTGCAGTAAGTAGATCTACCTGCGAACCAATATTTTCTTTAAATAAATTTTCCCTTCGCTGATATAAATCTTTTGCAAATGCAAGCTGGGTTTGTACCTGCGCTATTTGCTGTTTTATCAAGGCATCATCAAGCTTTAATAACAACTGACCTTTGCTGACAACATCACCTTGTTTTACATATAATTCTTTCACCTGACCACCACCATTTCGCGGCGTTACATAAGCAATATTTTCTGCTTCCACTCTTCCCTGCAAATCTATATAATGAGTGAAAGGCACAGCCCGTAAGGTATCCAGTGTTACCAACTTTGCTTTTTCCTGAACAGATGCAGGATCAAGCTTTGCAATGTCTGCCTGCAATGCAGCGATCTGATCATTCAATTTTGATTGCTGACTTTTTAATTTTTCGAGCTCAGTTTTTTTCGTGGTTAGTTCATCCGTACTTTTTTTAGCGCCGCAGGAACTCATTGAAAATATCGCTCCGAACACTACTATATATATCAACTTTTGCATAATGTTTTCTTTATAATTTTTTTAGTGATGGTTTATAATTTTCCTGTTGCATTCAGGTAATTGATTTTAGCAATGATGGCATCATACATTGCATTAATGTAATTATTTTGTGCTGTTGTCAGATCTGCCTGAGCATTCGTAATGTCAATAGTAGAGCCTGTTCCGGCTTCATATTTCTTTTTAGTTTCGTCATAAACCTGTTGAGCAAGATCCATATTTTGTTTTTGATTATCGAGCGTAATAACTGCATTGTGGAAATCATTTGTTGCCTGTGCAACATCATTATCAATTGAAATTTTTAAATTATCGATTTGATTTTGTTGTTGTAATAATTGCAGTCTCGCAGTTTGTATATTGGCATTTTTTGCAAAGCCGCTAAAGATCGGAACATTCAAATTCAATCCGAAAAAAGAAGTAGTAAACCAATCACCTTTATTAAAAAAATCAAAGGATGTGCGTTGCGCATTTTTCGCATACGAACCTGCCAAACTCAATGTGGGAAAGCGATTGAGCTCATAACGTTTTATATTATATTGATCCAGCTTAGCACCTAATTGCAGGTATTGATAATCTTTTCTGTCTGTATATTTATAAATCCCTTCATCAAGCAAACCCTGTTTTATATCGTCTTCAGTTACAGAATCTGTTAACACCAATGAATCTTTTACAGGCATTCCCATTAAAAGTTTCAAACTAAAATATCCATTCGCAACTGTATTCAAAACAGATAATTTTTGTGTTTGCAAATTCACTAATTGCACGTCTGATTTATTGACATCTAACTTTTCAGCAAAACCATTTTTATATAATTCATTGGCATCATGCAAAAGACTTTGCGCACGCTGAATGTTTGCATCAAGCTGTGCAATTTGTGTTTTGCTTGCTGTTAGCTGATAATAAATTTTATAAATATTTACCTTGATAGTTTGTTCAGTTACTTCAATATTTTTTGATGCAAATTCCAGCGATGTTTTTCTAGCTTGTAAGCCAACAAAAACCTGTCCATCAAATAAAGTTTGTTGCAATGATAAACCCGCGTTGGTACTGTATTTTGTGCCAAATTTTACCGGAACATAAATGCCCGGCTGACCAAAAAATTCTCCGGGCAGTAATGTTGTTGGTATTTGCAAATAATCAGTAAAATTTCCGGTTCCGGAAAAGGAGGGCAACGCAGCAGCAGTAATACTTTTATTTTCCTGTTGCTGCAATTGCAAAGCAACGATTGCATTTTTCACCTGCACATTATTTTTTGCCGCATAATCAACACATTGCTGAATGGAAAAAACATGAACTTTTTGAAGCGAATCCTGTGCCTTTAAAATAAAAGGAGCAAACAAAAAAAGTAAGATTATAATCCTGCTTCTCATAATGGTAATGGTTTATACTTTTGGCGCTGTTGTATATATTTATCTATTAATTTTTTTCCTTTGGTAGTAGCTATGCCATACATAAATAAATAATAAATTTCATTAGCCACACGAAGCAAACTATATTTTCCATAAGGAAAAAGTTCCTGGTTAAAAGCTGTGAAACTGCTTTCCAGCCTGAATTTGGCAACAATATCAATATCAAAATTGTCTCTGTATAATTGTTCTTTTATGCCGCGATGCAGGTTATTTTTTATTACCTCGAAGAGAAAATTATTTTTATGTTGTTTGAATTTTGCAAATGTTTGAGGATAAAACTTTTCAAGGTCATCAAGAATTTGAGGATTTAAAGAACCCATGACTGCCTCCATTGATTCCATATCTTTAAACAATTCTACAATTGCATTTTCCGAAGTGCTGAATTGCTTCTTACATTCCGATTGCATGTAAGTCATTTCTTGCTGCATTACAGCTTCAACCAATTCATCCTTATCTTTAAAAAAATTATAAATTGTTTTCTTGCTAACGCCCAACTGGCCTGCAATCTCATCCATTGTTACAGGGCGAAAACCATAACGCATGAACAGCTCTTTTGCCTTTTGCTGTATTCTTTCCTTCACTTCCATTAGTGCATTTTAAAAATAATAATACTTGCAAAACTAAGGAAACTATAAATACAAAAAAAGTATCCGAAGATATTTCTTGAAAACTTAACATTCAAAACTGAAATTGAATTTTGTAAAAGAAAAATTGTCGTACTTTATATAAATCAATTTTTATGGCAGAACACTCCCAAGCAAATAGATGGTTAAGAAAATTATTTCAATATTTTTTTCAGGGCATTGTAGTGCTGGCGCCAATATGCATAACGTTGTATGCTGTTATTTGGCTTTTTTCTACAATGGATAATATTCTGCCTGATCTGTTGTATAATTTCTTTCCAAATAATTTATCAAAAGCGAATGGATTGCTTAGAACTATTCCAGGTCTTGGCTTTGTAGCAGTGGTAATAATTGTTATTTTTTTTGGAAGAATCTCGTCAGGTTTTTTTGCCAGCCGCATTTTTGATGCGCTGGATCATGTATTGCAACGCACGCCGGGATTAAAGTTTATTTATACTTCAGTGAAAGATATTTTGCAGGCATTTACCGGAAATAAAAAAAAGTTCAACAGACCGGTTCTTGTAAATATTGGTGAGGAAGATGTTTGGCGCGTCGGTTTCATTACGCAGGAATCTGCCGGGCATTTTGATTTGCCTCAACATGATGTTGTATACATTCCTTTGGCTTATTCTATCACTGGCGTTACTTATATCGTTCCGCGAAAAAAAATTAAATTATTAATAAATATTTCACCTGCAGAAGCTATGAAATTTGCAGTTTCAGGTGGCGTAGCTGAAGTTGATTAAAGTGAAAATTATTTTATAAAAATTATTCAGCAGGATTTCGTTTCAATACTAATCAGCAACTTTGCAGTAATTTAGTTTAATTTCTTTTAGAAAAATGCCCGTAAATAATCAGTCGCGCAGCAGAATTATCCTTGCTATTTTCACTGTAATATTTTTTATCATTTTCATTCAGTTATTGCATCTTCAAATATTTTCATCTTCGTATAAAATACAGGCAGAGAACAATGCGATCTATCGCAAAGTAGTTTATCCCGACAGGGGAATTATTTATGATTATAAAAAACGCGCGATCCTGGAAAATACTATTATGTATGATCTTGTGTTTACGCCATCTGAAATAAAAAATATTGATACAAATGCGCTTTGTAATATTTTAGGAATTGATACTGCTGAATTTCACAAACGCGTTATTTCCGCAATCATTAAAAACACGACTTATAAGCCAAGTGTATTTGAGCCTTTATTAAGCCCGGAATTATTTGCAAGATTGAACGAAAATATGTACAAGTTTCCCGGATTTATTTTGAATGAAAGACCAATACGTTCTTACCCTTTTAATGTTGCGGGAAATGTGCTCGGCTACCTCGCAGAAGTAGATTCTAACTTTTTGAAAAAGCATAGACAGGAAGGTTATGAAATGGGCGATTATGCAGGAATGACGGGGCTGGAGCGCAGTTATGAAAAGGTATTAATGGGTCAGCGCGGCGTGCAAAGATTTGTGAGAGATAATAGAAGCAGGATACAGGGATCTTATGAAAATAAAGCTTTTGATACAGCAGCAATTGCAGGAAAAAATTTGTATTTAAGCCTCGATGTAGAACTGCAGGAACTTGGCGAAAAATTAATGAATAATAAGGTTGGAAGTATTGTTGCGATAAATCCAAAAACAGGCGGCATTCTTTGCATGATCAGCAGTCCAACTTATAATCCTAATTTGCTAACTGGTTCAGGAAGAAGCAAACATTTTTCAGAGCTGTACACTGACCCTCGATCTCCACTGATTAATCGTGCAGTTGGTGGCACTTATTCTCCCGGATCTACTTTTAAAACTATAGTGGGAATAGCAGCATTAACAGAAGGTGTTATTGATGATAAAATGACAACAACCTGCACGGGCGCGTATTATGGATGCAATAGAAGAATTGGTTGTCTCGATCCTGGAACCTTTGCCATTCGCGAAGCGATTGCACATTCCTGCAATACATTTTTTTGTATCACATACAGAAAAATTATTGAGGATGAAAAATTTCACAATAGTGATTTAGCCCTGAAAAATTTCAATAAATACCCGCTATCTTTTGGCTTCGGAAATAAGCTTGGCATTGATGTTCCTTCAGAGCAAGCCGGTCTTATACCCCAACCGGCACGTTACGATAAATTATATGGACCGCATTGGGTTTCCTGCAATATTATTTCTAACGCGATTGGTCAGGGCGAAGTTTCAACAACATTGCTTCAACTTGGAAATGCAATGGCTGTGCTTGCAAACAAAGGCTGGTATTATACTCCACATTTTGTAGATAGTATTGAAGGTGGCGATGATTATCATATGCTTGATTCATTCAAAATAAAACATTACACAGTAAATATTCCTGACACTGTTTTTGAGATTGTGCATGATGGCATGCAGGATGTAATGGAGTTTGGAACTGGTGCGGCGGCTCAGATTCCGGGCATTGTTGTTTGCGGAAAAACAGGAACGGTTGAAAATAGTTATCATGGAATAAAACAAAAAGACCATGCTTTTTTTGGAGCTTTTGCACCGCGCAACGATCCAAAAATTGCAATTGCAGTAATGTGTGAAAATGCAGGCAAAGGTGCACAATCGGCTGCGCCTATTGCAAGTTTAATGATTGAAAAATATTTGAAAGATTCAATTCCTGAACCGGATAGAAAAGAATTGGTTGAATCTATTTCAAATGAAAATTTAATTCCACAACGCATGAAAGATGCGATGCAAACAATGGATTCCTTAAAGGTTGTTGATAGCATTCAATCATTGCAGCGCAGAAAAGAAATTTTTGATTCAATACAAAACAATAAATACCTGATTGATACAACAAACAATTCTGTTGATGATTCCATCAAACAAAATAAAAAACACCAAAATCAAAAGAAAATAAAAATACAAAATGTCCAAGTTGCAATCTTGCCAAATAATAAAAAGCAGCTTCGTAAAAATCAAATAGCCATCGCATAATGTCTCAAAATAAATCTATATCTAAAGGAATAGACTGGATGGTTGTTTTTTTATATGCTGTTTTAGTAAGCACAGGATTGTTGTGCATTTTTATGGTTGAGTATAAGATTGGAAGTAACTGGATAAATACTTTTTTAACAGGACAAACAGACTACAGCAAACAATTTTATTTCACAGGCATTTGTATTGTTGCAGCATTATTTATTATGCTTAGTGACAGTAAACTCTATACGGCATTTGCAAATATTCTTTATCTTTTTGGAATAGGTTTAATGTTGCTGACTTTTGTAATTGGCAAAACGGTTAACGGCTCTAAAAGCTGGATACCACTTGGTGGTGGCTTTAATTTACAGCCGGCAGAGTTGTGCATTATTTTTGCATCCCTTGCATTAGCAAAATATTTATCAAGGCAGGATACAGACTTCTCAAAGCCGCAGTCACAGGCAATTGCAGCAGCTATTGCTATGTTTCCTGCAGTGCTTTCAATTTTACAAAACGAAACCGGGCTTGCAATAGTTTACTCTTGTTTTCTTATAGTAATGTTTCGCGAAGGCTTGCCTGCATGGATATTAATAGTTGGATTTTCATTTGCAACATTAGTAGTTGCTACGCTGGTAATGGAACCGAATACGCTAGCAATAACACTTACATTAATTGCTGCAGGAACTATTTATTTTATGCGTACACTCATTAAAAGAAACCGCAACCTGCTTGTTTATATTGTTTTGATATGGGCAATATGTGTAAGCATTCAACGGTTCGCTGTTCCTTATATTTTCAATGATGTTTTTCAATGTTATCAATCACAGCGCATATATAGTATGGTTGGTAAAGATTATGATTGTAGTGAAAACAGAAGTGCAAAAAAAGCAGAAGCCTCAACTGAAAAAGCGCCAAAAAAACAAGATGATTACAATGTCCGGCAAAGCAAAATTGCCATTGGCTCGGGAGGATTAATTGGGCAGGGGTTTTTGAAAGGCACGCAAACACGCGGAAAATATGTACCCGAACAACATACAGATTTCATTTTTACTTCCCTTGGCGAAGCGTTTGGTTTTGCAGGATGTTTTATTTTTTTAGGTGTTTATTTATTGCTTCTTTTTCGCATTGTGCGCATTGCTGAAAGGCAACGAAGCACCTTTAGTCGTGTGTATGCGTATAGTGTAGCAAGTGTTATTTTATTTCATATAACGGTAAATGTTTGCATGTGCATTGGCTTGTTTCCTATTGTTGGTATTCCATTGCCATTGGTTAGCTACGGCGGTTCTTCGATGCTTACTTTCACTATTCTTATTTTTATTATGCTTCGCTTAGATGCAGACAGGCAAATGGTTTTGAGATAATTTTAAATTAATCGCATGCAAATAATACCATTGCCCGAAGGTGAGTTCACAATTGATAAATCAAAGATTTTTGTTCCTTTCAATTTAAATAAAGATGATCTTCAAACTCGCGCTGTCGGAAGCTTATTGGTTGAAGTGCAGCCGTTTGTTATCATCACAAAAAAAGATATTTTATTACTCGATACCGGTTTGGGTTTTAGTAAAAATGAAGAACTGCAACTTTATCAAAATTTAAAGGCAAATAATATTCAACCTGAACAAATAAGTAAAGTGTTGCTTAGCCATTTGCACAAAGATCACGCTGGCGGTATAAGCAGAAAAGATACATTGGGCAATTATCATCTTGCATTTACGAATGCTGTTTATTATGTGCAGGAAAAAGAGCTGGAATATGCATTGGATAAAGGTTTCCCATCTTATATGAATGATGAACTCAGAGTATTGCAGAATAATAGACAAGTACAATTGTTAAATGGGAATGGGGTAATTGAAGATTATATTTCTTATGAAATAACCGGCGCGCACAGTCCTTTTCACCAAGTTTTTTGGATTGAAGAAGATAATGAAATTATTTTTTTTGGTGGTGATGATGCGCCACAATTGCAGCAAATGAAAAATAAATTTATTGCCAAGTATGATTTTGACGGAAGAAAATGTATGCAGCTACGTAATGAATGGTGGCAAAAGGGAAGAAACAAAAATTGGACTTTTTTATTTTATCATGATGTAAAGGCGCCGCTTTATAAAGAAATCCCTTAAAATAAAAAAGGCCCGCCCTGGACAGAGCTGGCCGTTGCTAACCTATGAAAAACACCTCATTTAAAATAAGATGAAATAATTTTTTTTAATAGGGCTTACCCCTTTGTAGCTGCCTCGGCTTAAGATTATTATTTTGAAGTCTTTTCATTTCCTGTCTTTTTTGCCACTCATTCCTCAACAAATCTCTGTAATTGTTTTCAGATGTAAAAACTTTATTTACTCTTTCAGGATTATTTAATACATGCTGAAACTGTCCCTGGTATCTTTTTCTTATTTCCACCACTTTCGATTCGTACCCAACCACATCATTCGGATAGTCTTGTCTTGCCCTTTGTATTTCTTGATTATAGTTATTATATATTGGCCAAAACCGCTCTGCTTCTCCGGGTGAAAGATTTAAATTGTCCGTGATATATGCCATCTTAATTGCTTCCAGCCTGTTGAATCTTCCCGAATCTCTTTGAGCATTACAAATATGGCAAGTGAAAATCATTAAAACAAAAAGTAAAAATTTTTTCATTTTTATAGAAATTTAAATGCCCTTTAGTTCCTTATCTCCCGGACTTTTATTTTCCTTGAGATATTGCTGAAGCTCCTCATCGCTGGAAGTAGTAATAAAATCCTGCACCATGTTAGTGTCATTCCCCACCGGAACAATTTCAGTACTATCGTCATCTTCATAATCTGCAGCGGGTTGGCTTAAATAAGATGCTAATTCTGCATCGCTCAATTTAGAAATATTTTCAGATATATTCATTTTACTGAACTGAGCATACGCATTTACTTTCTCAATAATAATATTGCTTTTTGTATTTTTATTTTCAAATAAAAATGCGCCAACTGCTAATAAACCTGTAATAACAGCGGCTGCATACATGAACCATCTCCGGGAATGCTGCATTTTGACAACCCTCGCAGGTGCTGCAGTCTGAGCATTAATTAAAGGAACAAAATTTTGAAAGTAATTAGCCGGAACTGTGTACACATTTTCTTTGCTTATCGTATTTAGCAAAGGCGCAATTGAGCTCAACTCATCTAATTCACCTAAATCCTTATTTTCCTGCGCTTTTATTTTTGTAATGAGATTAGCGGCAAACCCTTCAAAATAACCTGCCGGTATTGCAAAAGGAGTAGAAATATTTTTATACAAGATTTGTTCAGCATTTAGCTGAGCCAAAACTGTTTCAGTAAAATTATCGAAATAGCCGGACGGAACAGCATACACATTTCCATTACCAATAGCGGCAATAGTTGGGCTTAACTGCTCCATTTCACGCATTATGTCATTAACCGGTTTCATTTTTTCACTCCTTTTGGATTGCAACAGGAGTTTTTAGTTTAATTATTTTTAATAAATTCCTCAATTTTCTTTGCGGCATGATGATAACTTGCCTTTAACGCCCCTTCGCTTGTGTCTAAAATCCGGCTCATTTCTTCATAAGGCATTTCATCATAATACCTGAGATTAAAAACCTGCTTCTGCTTATCCGGCAAATGCTGAATGGCTAATTGTAGCTTCCATTCTAGCTTATTTGCATCAAAATTAGTATCAGCTTTTACCTTATTTTCCAATCCATTTTCATCGTCACTTAACCGTACCGATGCTTTTTTCTTTTGCTGTTCCAGAAAAGTTAGCGATTCATTTGTGGCAATTCGATAAAGCCAGGTATATAATTTACTGTCTTCCCTAAAATTGGCCAATGCCTTCCAAACTTTTATAAAAACGTTTTGCAAAACATCATTTGCATCATCATGATCAACTACCATTCTGCGAATATGCCAGTAGAGCTTTTCCTGGTATTTTTTTACAATAGCTGTAAATGCATTTTCTTTTGTATCATCCTGCCTGAATTGGTGAAGTAATTCGTCATCATCTAAATGCATGCAGCGGGTTTTAATTACAAAAACTCATTTGTTAAGATGAATTTAAAGGAAAGAAGTTTAATATTTAAACGTTAGAATTATATCTTTTATATTACTCTTAATTCTCACTTTGGATAAGTTTAGTAACACCGAAGACTTTACAGTGCGTACCGAAGAACCTACAGTGCGTACCAAAGGATTTACGGTGCGTACCGAAGAACCTACAGTGCGTACCATAGGACTTACAGTGTGAACCAAAGGACTTACAGTGTGAACCAAAGGACTTACAGTGTGAACCGAAGAGTTTAAATACAAACTATATGGCTTTTTTTCTTTCAAAAAATGAATATAAAAGTATTTATTTGTTCGCAAAGTACTTTCATTTCATTTTTCTTTTCATCACTTTTTCAGCGGCCTGTACAATATCGGGAACATCCAAACCATATTTTGCAAGCAGTTCGTCCGGTTTGCCGCTTTCTCCAAAAGTATCTTTTGTACCAATATATTCTATCGGCACAGGAAAATTTGTTGCTGAAAGATGTGCGATACTATCTCCCAAACCACCCCAGATATTATGCTCTTCACAGGTAACAGCGCATTTGGTTTTTTTAATGGAATTCAAAATTGCATCATGATCCAAAGGCTTTATTGTATGAATATTTATTAATTCAACACTAATTCCCTGTTCTTCTAAAATTTTACCTGCTTCAATTGCTTTCCAAACCAAATGGCCGCAGGCGAAAATGGTTATGTCTTTTCCTTCATTCAAAATCTGTGCTTTGCCAATTTCAAAATCGCTTCCATCTGCTTTTGTAAAATTTGGCCATTTTGGTCTTCCAAAACGCAGATAAACCGGACCTTGAAAATCAGCTATTGCAATGGTTGCTGCTTTTGTTTGATTAAAATCGCAAGGCACAATTACCGTCATGCCAGGCAGCATTTTCATCAAACCAATATCTTCTAAAATTTGATGTGTCGCACCATCTTCACCCAACGTTAAGCCGGCATGACTTGCGCAAAGCTTTACATTTTTATTACTGTAAGCAATACTTTGGCGTATCTGGTCATACACTCGGCCTGTGCTGAAATTTGCAAAAGTTGTAGTGTAAGGAATATATCCGCCGATTGTTAATCCCGCGGCAATGCCCATCATGTTTGCTTCGGCAATGCCACACTGTATAAAGCGTTCAGGAAATTCTTTAATAAAAGGTCCAAGTTTTAATGAGCCACCAAGATCTGCAGTTAGCGCTACTACTTTCGGATTTTTTTTACCTACTTCATAAATACCTTCGCCAAAACCTGCACGCGTTTCCTTCTCATTTTGTTTTACAATATCTTTCAGCATATAGTTATTTTAAAAACTGATTTCATTTTATCAATTCAAAACTGCATTTTGTTTTTTCACTAATTCTTCATCTTGTTTTATCTTAAGTTCCCATTTCCATGCCGTATCCATCATATCATCCAAACTATATTTTACATGCCAGCCTAATTCGTCAACGGCTAATTGATTGTTGGCATAAATAGCAGTAACGTCTCCGGATCTGCGCGGACCTATTTTATAATTAAGTTTTACACCGCTTACTTTTTCAAAAGCATGAATAGCTTCTAAAACTGAAACACCATTTCCTGAACCGAGATTAAAAATATCACAATTGGTTTTATTTTTTTTATTAATTAAAAAATCAAGCGCGAGTGTATGCGCATGCGCAATGTCTGAAACATGTATATAATCGCGAATGCAACTGCCATCTCGTGTTGGGTAATCATCTCCATATACCTGCATTTGCGGCAATTTTCCAATTGCTGTTTGTGTAATAGCAGGCACTAAATTTTGTGGTTTACCCAAAGGTAATTCACCAATAAAAATAGATGGGTGCGCACCAACAGGATTAAAGTATCTTAATAAAATTGCGTTGATAGAAGTTGCTTTTGTAAAGTCTTCGATTATTTGTTCGCCCATTTGTTTTGTTGCGCCGTAAGGTGATTCCGGTTTTTTTATAGGAGATTTTTCTGTAACAGGAATTGTATCAGGATTTCCATACACAGTGCATGAAGAAGAAAAAACAAAATTTGGTGTTTGAAATTCCTGCACGCATTTCAAAAGATTTATGAGCGATGATAAATTGTTTTCAAAATATTCCAAAGGCTGTTCAACAGACTCGCCAACTGCTTTATAAGCAGCAAAATGTATGATGCCTGTTATGTCTTCATTCTCCTGAAAAACAGCACGCGTCTCATCAAAATTTTTAAGATCAACTTTATAATTCTTTACTTTTTTGCCTGTAATTTTTTCAATACCATCAAGCAAATAAGGAGTTGATCGCGAATTATCATCAATAGAAATTACATCAAATCCATTTTCCATCAGATCAACAATCGTGTGCGAACCTATATACCCGCAGCCTCCTGTAACAAGAATTTTCTCCATAATAAGTTCTAAAATTTGGGCAAAGATATTTTTAAAATAAGAGAAGAATAAAATTTTATATGATGATAGAATAATTAAATTTTCCGTATTGTTCCGCTTGCATCAATGCTTATTAATTTTTCACTTTGCAAATAGTCAAACACCTTCCAAAAATTTTCTTTTTTTGTACTTCCATTTTCTTGCAATAGTTCTTTCATTGTTGTTTGGCCCGTCAAAATCTTTTCAAAAATTTGTTGTTCAATTTTTTTAAAAGCATCAACAGATAAATTTGTTTTCTTTTTTTGCAGGCAGTTATCGCAAATGCCGCAATCTTTTAAAACTTCAGCATCAAAATATTTTCCAATAAAAATACTTCTGCATTCTTTTTCGAGATGCAAATATTGCAGCATATTTTTTATGCGCAACTCGAATTGTTTTTTCTTTTTTAAATGATTTTCGTAATTAATGTTGAGAAATTTTGAAGAAGCCCGATTCATAAGCATCTGTATTTGCGGCTTATCTTTTTGTGGTAAATATTCTATAATGCCAAATGATTGCAACTGCATCAAACCTTTGTAAACCCCGTCTCCTCTGCATCTCAGCAGTTTTGCAATTTGTTTTTCATACACTGAAACACGATTGTCAAAAATACCTTCATACGTTCGTAACAAACATTTTATCAATGGTTCAAGCTGTTCATGCGTTTCCTCAAATTCATTCAGCATATCTTTTTTTACAACAAAATTTATTTGTGATGGAAGGAAAATATTTTCATTAAAATATAAATAACCTTCTTGCTCTAATATTTTTAAAACATTTGTAACAAGGAAAATATCAAGTTGAAAATTTCTTACAAAAGCATTCAGATCAAAATCATAAAAATTTTCAGCACCCAAACCAATCGGAATTTCTAAATAATCTGCAAGTGCCTGATACACTTTTTTTATTGCATCAATTGTTGGAAAACATTTGCCTGCCAAGCTTTCCAGCTCCTGCTCATCTTTTTGCTGATACAATAAAACGGCATAAGATTTTTTATCATCACGTCCTGCTCGGCCAGATTCCTGATAATAATTTTCAAGACAATCCGGAATATCATAATGCACAACTGTGCGCACATCTGCTTTATCAATGCCCATTCCAAAAGCATTCGTACAAACAATTACACGCACTTTATTGTTTATCCAATTTTCCTGTTTTTGGCTTCGTTCTTCCTGCAGCAAGCCTGCATGATAAAAGTCTGCATTAATTTTTTGCGCAGATAAAAGTTGAGCAACTTCCTTGGTAAGTTTTCTGTTTCTGCAATACACAATGCTGCTGCCACCAACGTTTTGCAATATTTCAATCAGCTTATTTATTTTACTTTCTACTTTAAAAACACTGTACGAAATATTTGTTCTTTCAAAAGATTGTTTGAAAATATTGGGTGCGGATAATTTTAATTTATCAATAATATCTTCCTGAACCAAAGCTGTTGCGGAAGCTGTTAATGCTAATATTGGAATGTTCGGTAATTCTTTGCGAAAGTTGGCGATTCGTAAATATGGCGGACGAAAATCATAACCCCACTGCGAAACACAATGTGCTTCATCCACTGCAATTAAACTGATATTTAAAGCCGGTAAATATTCTTTGAATAGATTTGTTTCAAGTCTTTCCGGAGAAACGTATAAAAATTTAAATCTTCCGGAAGTGGCGTCCTGTATGGCTTTGCGCACTTCATAAAAGTTCATGCCACTATGCAATGCAAGCGCTTCAATTCTTTTTTTTTGTAAATTAAATATCTGATCTTTCATTAAGGCGATCAGTGGAGTGACGACCAAACACATTCCATCAATCATCATTGCCGGCACTTGAAAGCAAAGCGATTTTCCTCCGCCTGTTGGCATTAATGCAAGCGTATCTTTTTTCTCTAGTATAGAAGAAATAATTTGCTGTTGTTTGGAACGGAATGTTGTAAAGCCCCAATATTTGTTTAATATTTCTAAGGATGATTGCATAGCAAAGGTTGAAGATACAAACTTGCTACACTATTTTTTTCCAACGAAGCTTCAATGAATTTATTGCAAGTACTACATCGCTCAAGCCCATTGCCAGCGCAGCGATTGCGGGAGTCAGTAATCCAAAAGCTGCAAATGGTATTGCGATAATGTTGTATAATAATGCCCAAAATAAATTTTGCTGAATAGTAAAAAATGTTTGCTTACCTAAGCCTAAAGACAAAGGTAAATTTCTTAAACCATGATTAATTAAAACCACCTGCGCACTTTGCATTGCTATTTGCGAAGCATCACTCAGCGAAATTCCAACTGTTGCTTTCGCCAATGCCGGCGCATCATTGATGCCATCACCAATCATTGCTGTTGGCGCAATTGAATTATAGAATGCAATTTTTTCTAATTTTTGTTCCGGCGTTTGTTCTGCAATAACTTCATCAATGCCAAGCTGCTTTGCTACAAAATCACACTTAATTTTGGTATCACCACTTAACAAAATTGTTTTTATATTTTTTGAATGAAGCGTTGATATAACTTGCTTTGCTTCCGGTCTTATTTCGTCTGTAACGTCAATCCAGCCAAGCATTTCAGCGTTCCTTAAAATATAAATATTGTGAGAATCAGCATTAGTTATATGCGTTGCAATTTTGAATGAACCTGCAATAAATTCATTTCCTTCTTTGTCAAAACCTTTCATTCCAAACCCTTTTATTTCTTCAATTTTTTTCCACTTGATCTCATTTTTACTTTTCCAATTCTTTGATATGCATTTTGAAATTGGATGCGTAGAATATTTTTCCAGTGAATAAACAATTCTTTTAAAATCATCCACATCAAAGTCTTTTTTTTCAATTTCAAAATTGGTAATTGCAAACTCTCCTGTTGTTAATGTTCCTGTTTTATCAAACACAACCTGTTTAATATTTTTGAAAATTTCTAAGCTCGATGCGCTTTTAAATAATATGCCGTTTCTCGCGGCTCTGCCAAGCCCAACTGCAATGGCAGCGGGCGTTGCAAGTCCCATTGCACAAGGACAAGCAATTACCAAAACTGCGATGCTGCGCATTAAACTTTGCATAAAATCAAGGTGCGCAAAAAGATTATTTGCAATAAAAGTTATCAGCGCAATGCCAATAACAACGGGCACAAACACGGCACTAATTTTATCTGCCAGTTTTTGCACAGGAGGTTTTTCAGCCTGTGCATCTTTAACCATTTTTAAAATACGATTTATCACCGTATCATCACCAACAGCAATTACATAAGCCTTTGCAGTGCCGCTTTCCAGCATGCTTCCGCCGATCAATTTATCATTCATCTTTTTCTCAACCGGTAAACTTTCTCCTGAAATAATTGCTTCATTCACGCTCACTTCTCCCCATAAAATTTTACAATCCATTGGCACATACTCTCCTGTTTTTATCAGGATGAGATCACCGACTTTCAGGTCTTTACTTTCAACAGGAAAAATATGCTCAGCATGTTCATCATCATAACCGATCATGTTCGCCATGATCTTTTGTGATACAGTTAATTTTTTTATCGCATCCTGCGTTGCAGCAATGGCGTGCTCTTCAATAAAATTTCCAAAAAAAATAAAAGTGATAATGGTCGCGGTCGTTTCATAAAACATAAACTGCATTGGGCGATTTGTAAATGTTCCATACAAACTATAACCAAAAGATGCAATCGCTCCAAGTGAGATCAGCACGTTCATATTCGGAATGCCTTTCCGTAAACTATGCCATGCGCTTCTTCCAAAAAAACTCATGCCAATGATGAATACAGGAATGGTCAATGCAAGCTGAACGTAAGTATTCATAAGCATTCCAGCGCGTAAGCCAATCATCGGCAGCAGTAAAGGCAATGTAAAAATTGCACAAAAAATAAACCGCTGCAATGTATTATCAAGAAAAGATTTCTTTGAAATATTTGCCTTAGAAGTTTCACCATTCGCAACGCGATAACCTAATTTTTTAATACCATTTTCTATTTCGATATTTTTTATCTCATCGTTTTTTTGAAAGCTCACATCGCCACCGATGAAGTTCACTTTTACATCACTCATTCCTTTTTCTTCCAAAAATTTATGAATCGTCAAAGCACAATTCGTACAACTCATTCCTGTCACTTTCCAATTCACTTTTTCCATAAAAATATTTTTGTAATCACCTGTGTGCTGCTATTAAACATCGTTGCGACGCTCCGTTCATGTTTCTCTTTTCTATTAAGCAATTAATTTTATTCCATTCTATCCAAACAACTAATTTTCAAACTACAAATTTATCAAACACAATAACAGCGGGTATTTCGATTGCAGAAATATCTTTGCAAAATGGAATTCATTTTCAATCTCAGTGAAATAAAATTGACAGCAAAAAAAATTTGGCAACAATTTTCTCATAAAAAAATCTGGGCATTTTATGGGCAAATGGGCGCTGGCAAAACAACCTTTATCCATGCCCTTTGCGAAATACTTGAAGTAAAAGATTCCATCAGCAGTCCAACTTTTGCGTTGATAAATGAATATAAAAGCAGTATTGCAGGTACAATTTTTCACATGGATTGGTATCGCGTTAAAGACGAACAGGAAGCACAACTTGCAGGCATGGAAGATTGTTTGCTCAGTGGAAATTTATGCTTGGTTGAATGGGCAGAAAAAGCAGAAGGTTTATTGCCTGATGATGCTTTGGACATTTTTGTTGAAACAATTGATGAACAAACGCGAAAGATTTTAATTCAATAATCTATCTCTAATTTCAACTTATCTTTTAATTCTTTTACTAAAGGATATTGTGCTGCAATTCTTTCGAAACGCTGACGGCTATTGAGTTTCAGGTGAGCAGGTATTTCCTGCTGCTCGCCTTCTTCAACAATAATATCAAAATTTATCTGCCTGTTATTAAATGCTTTTTGAATGAAATCGCAGAGCATTGTTTTTTCCTGCTCAATAAATTTTTGATGTGTAACTGCACTTACTTTAATCTCAAATTTTGTTTCGCTAAGCACATTAAGTTTTGCAGATATAAATGTGTTTGCAGCGGAATATTTTTGTTGCGCCTCTAACTTTTTTGCAAATTCATTCCAGCATTCCATCAATTTTCGAAGGTTTAAAACTTCAGGTTCTTTTACCTCATCAATAATATATTCTGCTCCGTATTTTTCACGCAAAGCAGTAAGAAGATTTTTTTTTGTGACAGGTAAATTATTTGCAGGTACAATTTTTTCGGGAGTAATTTTTTCTTTTATCTCTGGTTTAGAAGTTAGTATTTTTTCTTCAATTATTAATCTTGCCTCTGCTTTAGCTTCTCCAAAATCCTTTATTTGCAAAGGTTGTAGTGATTTAGTTTTATAAGCAATTGGTCCGTCAAGCCGCTTCTTTTTTATTACAACGCCGTTTTCAGTTGATAACTCTATTGCCTGCTGCAAGAAATTTAGTTTGATAATTGCAAGCTCAACATGCAATCTTTTATTGCGCGCTGTTTTATAATTTATCTCTGTATCATTCAAGATATTTAAGGCACTTATTAAAAATGCATTGTCAGTTTTTTTAGCTGTCGAAATAAATTTTGCCTGCATGCCTTCAACAACATCAAGCAATGCCGCAGCTTTTTCATCTTTGCAAACAAGCAGATTTCTTATAAAAGAAGCAAAACCGTTTATCACTAAATCGCCTTCGAAACCTCTGCGGTTTATTTCATCATACAAGAGCATTCCTTCTGCCAAATCCTGTGCCATCAAGTGTTCCAGCAGTTTGAAATAATAATCTTCATCTAAAATATTTAGATGTTCTAAAGTATTTTGATAAGTGATATTTGCATTTGTGAAGCTTACAATTTTATCAAGAATACTCAATGCATCGCGCATGCAACCTTCACTTTTTTGAGCAATTACCTGCAACGCGGCTTTTTCTGCATGTATGTTTTCATTTTTTACAATTTCTTCAAGATGCTCAACAGTATCATTATTTGTTATTCTTTTAAAATCAAAGATTTGACATCGCGATAAAATTGTAGGAAGTATTTTATGTTTTTCGGTGGTGGCCAAAATAAAAATAGCATAGGGTGGCGGCTCTTCCAATGTTTTTAAAAATGCATTGAATGCACTCGCGCTAAGCATGTGCACTTCATCAACAATATACACTTTATATTTTCCGGCCTGCGGCGCAAAGCGCACCTGGTCAACAAGTGTGCGAATATCATCAACAGAATTATTGCTTGCCGCATCAAGCTCATGAATGTTTAAAGATGTGCCTTCATTAAAGCTTTTGCAACTGTTGCAAACATTGCAGGCTTCGCCGTCTGCCTGTATATTTTCACAATTAATAGTTTTTGCGAGAATGCGTGCACAGGTTGTTTTACCAACGCCTCGCGGACCGCAAAATAAAAATGCATGAGCAAGCTGGTTATTTTTTATTGCGTTTTTTAAAGTGGTTGTTATGTGTAATTGCCCTACAACTGTATTGAAAGTTTGGGGACGATATTTTCTGGCAGAAACAACAAATGAATCCATAGTTATTGCAAGATAAGAAGAGAATTAATAATGAAAAATGCAGAAAATTGTTTAATAGAATTACAGAAAGATGAAAGGATTGCGACGCAACGAAGATGCTATGCTTGATGCAGTTGGTACCAAAAAAAAAATTATTTATATTCCATAACAGGATGCCGCTGAAAAGGATTTTTTGTTTCATCAAAAATATATCTGTACGTGACCATACGCCGGCTTTGCGTGCCGCCAAGATGCTTATAAATATTTATCATCTTTGGATTCCAATCGCCGGCCCAACCCATTTCGTAAGTGTTGTACCAACCTTTGAATTGTATTAACAGCGCAGATTCATAAATTATAAAATTGTCAATGCCTAGCGCCTGGTATTTTGGAATAACGCCAAACGCAAGGCCAGTAAGCCTTTTGCAGGTTCCGCGTTTTTTCATCCACAACAACCGAAGCTTTTCTATGATGCCGAATTTTCCATTAAAATGTTTGAAATATTGGTTGACGTCAGGAATATTTATGAACATTGCAATCGGGTCATTTTTGAAATATGCAAACCAAACTGCGCGCGGATCTATGATGGCTTTCATGGAATTAAAAAGTTTTAAAGCCTGCTCTTTTGTTATTTCTTTTGCCTCGCCATGCTGCGCCCACGCTGCATTGTAGACGATTGCAAATTCTTCTGCATGTTTCTCTAAATTTTTTAAATCAATATGTTTTGCTTCATAACCTGGCTTGGTTTTAATCTTTTCATATCGTTCTTTAAAACGTTCGGGCAATGGATCATCAACATTCATTTTATACCAATACTGGTTGTAATAATTTTTGAAACCATAACCTTCAAATAGCTTTTTATAATACTCAGGATTGAAAGGCATTCCATAAACAGGCTCGTCATTGAAACCTTCAACTAATAATCCCCACCATTTATCGCGATCGCCAAAATTTACGGGACCATCCATTGCTTCAGCACCTTTGTTTTGCAGCCAATCTTTTGCAGCATCAAATAATTTATCAGCAATTTTTTGATCATCAACACAATCAAAAAAACCAATGCAGCCTGTAAGAAATTCTGTGCCTTTGTTTTTATATTTCGGATAAATAAAAGCCGCTATTCTGCCCAATAAATTATTTTGTTCATCCTTAATTATCCATCGTTTTGCATCTCCCTTTTTAAAATTCTTATTTTTATTATGATCGAAAATATTTTTTACTTCATGATCTAAAGGCCTAATGTAGCAAGGGTTTGAGAGATTGAGCAAAACATTTATTTTTATGAAATCTTTTTCGTCAGCGGCAGTTTTTACTTCAATCAATTGCATGAGAATTTATTACGATTGTAAGACTAATTACGATAACTGGCTTAAACTTTATTTTCTCGCTTTAATAAAAGCAATCGCTTTTGCATAAGCATCTGCTGTAGCTGCTTTATCATAAACCGGATTGCTCGGATTAGCAAATGCATGATCGGCATCGTAATGATAAACAGTTATTTTTTTACCTGCAGTTTTCATATCTGCTTCAAATTGGCTTACCACAGCCGGTGTTATCCATTTATCTTTATTTGCAAAAAATCCGATCACATCACAATGCAGCGTTGCTAATTTATTTACATCTTTTTCCGGCATGCCGTAATACATTACACAACCTGCAACCTGCGCTCCTCCTGCAATTGCGGCTTGTAAACTCCATCCACCTCCAAAGCACCAGCCAATCGTAAATACTTTTGCATTACTGCCTACGTAGCTGTAAGCACCTTTTATAATTGCCATGGCCCGATCTGTTTTTACAGCCTGCATATAGCTGCCTGCATCTTCGCGCGTTGTCGCAACTTTGCCATCATACAAATCAATTGCTATAACATTAATATCAAGATCATCGGATAACTTTTCGCTTTCTTGTCTTATATAATCATTCAATCCCCAATATTCATGAAACACAAAAAGATAATCTGGTGTTTCATCTTTTGCTTTTATTTCCCAGCCATGCGCATCTTTGCCGTCGCTGGCTTTGAATGTAATATCTGCGCCGCCGCGCGCACTTTGAAAAACGAATGGTAGAGGTTCCGGATGACTCATCATGAAAGATTTATTTGTAGCAAATGTTGCAAATTCTTCGGTTGCAGTTGGTGAGCAACAATTCATTGTTTGCGCAAAGCTTAACTGGATTAATGAAATAGCAAGCAGAGATAATACGATTTTTTTCATACAGTAATTTTATTTATTAATTATTTTCAAAGTTAATTTATCAATTCTTATTATCTTTGCATGACCTCACGGAATTATTTAAAAAAAACATTTCCCGGTCAACATTAAGAGAAGAGTTCCTTTATTTTTTCAGAAAGGATAGAATGTGCAAGCAAACAATTTTGTTACTTCACTGCGAAATTGTAGGAGAATTAATTTATAATTCATTTGCCGGATTTATAATTTTATAATTTTTCAACCCTACTAATTTTTTTGTTATGGCTAAATATATTTTTGTTACAGGCGGCGTTACAAGCAGTCTTGGAAAAGGCATTATTGCTGCAAGCCTCGCAAAGCTTTTGCAATCGAGGGGCTTCAGCGTTACGATTCAAAAATTTGATCCTTATATCAATGTCGATCCTGGAACTTTAAACCCTTATGAACATGGCGAATGTTATGTTACCGAAGATGGTGCAGAAACAGATCTTGATCTTGGACATTACGAAAGATTTTTAAACATTTTTACTTCGCAGGCAAACAATGTTACCACGGGAAAAATTTATCAAACGGTCATCAACCGCGAGCGTGCAGGAGATTTTTTAGGTAAAACAGTACAGGTTGTTCCGCACATTACAGACGAAATAAAACGCCGAATGTTGTTGTTGGGAAAAGAAGGAAAATATGATATAATTATAACTGAAATCGGCGGTACAGTTGGCGATATTGAAAGCCTTCCTTTTATAGAAGCCGTGCGACAAATACAATGGGAGTTGCCTGACGAAGATGTAGTGGTAGTGCACCTTACGCTTATTCCTTATTTACGCGCAGCGAAAGAATTAAAAACAAAACCAACACAGCACAGCGTAAAAATGCTGAGCGAAACAGGCGTGCATCCAGACATTATTGTTTGCCGTACAGAAGAGCCTTTGGGTAATGATATAAAAAGAAAAGTAGCGCTGTTTTGCAATGTAAAACCTGATGCCGTAATTGAAGCGATGGATGCGCCAACTATTTATGAAGTACCACTCGCAATGCTGCGTGAAAAGCTTGATGTTATTTGCATGAAAAAATTAGGCATCAGCATTTATCCGGAAGCAAATCTTGAAAAATGGAAAGGCTTTTTGGATAAATTAAAATATCCGAAAAGCAAGGTCACTGTGGGTTTGATAGGAAAATACATAGAGTTGCAAGATGCTTATAAATCAATACTTGAAAGTTTTATTCATGCAGGTGCAGTGAACGAAGTGAAAGTGCAGGTGGTGAATGTGCACAGCGAATTTATAACAGAAGAAAATGTAGAAGAAAAATTAGCAGGACTTGATGGATTGCTGGTTGCGCCAGGCTTTGGAAATCGCGGAATAGAAGGCAAAATAATTGTTGTAAAATATGCACGTGAAAACGGACTTCCTTTTTTTGGTATTTGCCTGGGCATGCAAATGTCTGTGATCGAATATGCAAGAAATATTTTGGGTTTAAAAAATGCACATTCCACAGAAATGGACCTTAATACCTGCGATGCCGTTATCAGCATGATGGAAGAACAGAAAAAAGTAAAAATGTATGGGGGCACAATGCGTTTAGGTTCTTATCCCTGCGAAATAAAAGAAGGAACATTGGCAGAAAAAATTTATGATTCCACAATAATTCACGAGCGTCATCGCCACCGTTATGAATTTAATAATGAGTATCTCGATCAGTTTGAAAATAACGGAATGGTTGCCAGCGGAATCAATCCCGATACGGGTTTGGTGGAGATTATGGAAATACCTTCGCACCCATTTTTTATCGGCGTGCAATATCACCCTGAATTAAAAAGTACGGTTGAAAAACCCGCTCCTTTATTTGTAAGTTTTGTTGCCGCAATGAAAAAGCATAATGAACAGCGAACATCTTCAAAGATTGAAAAGCTGCATCGTGAAACTGTTTAAGCTATCTTTTATTTGAACGGTTGTGTATTTTACTTTCTTCAAATTATCTTTCAATTTTTTTTATGCGTGCCAATAAATTATACTTTCTTTTTTATTTTTTATTACTCAGTTTATTTGTTTCTGCACAGCCGCCGAAGGGCATTCATTGGTCTGCAGATGGCAACAGTTATTACGAGGCAAACATTGATGGAATTGTAAAATATGATATGCCTTCATTTGCTAGAACAATTGTTGTTGCAAAGCAAATGTTAGTTCCGAAAGATTCATCATCTTCAATAAGAGTGCGCAACTTCTTTTTCTCAAACGATGGTAAAAAAGTTTTGATTTATACTAATTCAAAAAAAGTTTGGCGATATGATACGCGCGGCGATTATTGGGTTTTAGACCTCACTGATAAAAGCCTAAAACAAATTGGAAAATCACTGCCAGCATCATCTCTGATGTACGCAAAATTTTCTCCTGATGCAAATCGTGTTGCTTATGTAAGTAAGCATAATTTATATGTTGAAGATTTATCAAACAACAATATTACCCAGCTTACAAAAGATGGAACAGACCGAATGATCAATGGAACATTTGATTGGGTATATGAAGAAGAATTCAGTTGCCGCGATGGTTTTCGCTGGAGCCCTGATGGAAAGAATATTGCTTATTGGAAAGTAGATGCAACAAAAATTCCTAACTTTTTAATGATTGATAACACTGACTCCGCTTACTCTTTTATAAAGCCTGTTGAATATCCAATTGCAGGCCAAGATCCTTCACCATGTTATGTGTACGTTATAAATCTTGCAACTGGCAATTCAACAAAAATGAATGTACCCGGAGATCCACGCCAGAATTATATTCCACGCATGGAATGGGCAGCAAACAGTAATGAATTGATCGTTTCTCAACTCAACAGAAAACAGAATGAAAATAAAATTTTTTACTGCAATGTATCAACAGGAGCAACAAAAGAAATTTATGATGAAACAAGTACAACATGGATTGATAACAAGGATGTCTGGAATCGCGACCCTGACGGATGGGAATGGGTTGAGGACGGCAAGGCATTTTTGTGGGTAACTGAAAAAGATGGATGGCGCCATATTTATTTAATAAGCCGGGGTGGTAAATCAGAAACACTTTTAACAAAAGGAAAATATGATATCATAACAATTGAAGGTTATGATGATAAAAGCGGTTACGCTTATTTTATGGCTTCTCCTGATAATGCAACGCAGAAATATTTATACCGCGTAAAAATGGATGGCAAAACTTTAGCAGAAAGATTGTCGCCCGCAAACGAAAGTGGTACACATGAATATGATCTTTCGCCAAACGGTTTATATGCTTCGCATGAATTTTCAAACATCAACACACCACCAATAAAAGATTGGGTAAGCCTTCCACAACATACTGTTATCAAGGCTTCTGAAGGAATTTTTAATGGTTACACATTACCACATGTAGAAATGTTTAAAGTAACAACTGATGATGGCATTACAATGGATGGTTGGATGGTGAAGCCAAAAAATTTTGATTCAACAAAAAAATATCCTGTCTTATTCTATGTTTATTCGGAACCTGGCGTGGCAACTGTTGAAGATAAATATGGATCAAATATTAATTTTTTACCATTATTATACAATGGCAATCTTGCAGATGATGAATATATTTATATAAGTGTAGATAATCGCGGAACACCTGCACCCAAAGGTGCTGCATGGAGAAAAGCCATTTACCGAAATATTGGCCGCCTCAACATTCACGACCAGGGAATGGCTGCGAAGAAAATTTTGCAATGGCCCTTTGTTGATACAACCCGCGTTGCTATTTGGGGATGGAGTGGCGGCGGCTCTGCCACGCTTAACTGCATGTTTCAGTTTCCTGAAATTTATAAAACAGGCATCTCGATCGCAGCTCTTGATAACCTGCTTACTTACGACGATATTTATGAAGAGCGATATATGGGTTTACCGCAGGAAACAAAAGATGATTATCTGGCAGGTTCTCCGGTAACTTATGCAAAAAACCTAAAGGGGCATTTATTAATTATTCATGGCACAGGAGATGATAACGTGCATTATCAAAATGCAGAATTATTGTTGAATGAATTGATCAAACAAAATAAAATTTTTCAGTTTATGCCATATCCAAACCGCACGCACAGTATCTCAGAAGGTGAAGGAACAACAGCACATTTGAGAAATTTATTTACAACATTCTTGCATGAATATTGTCCACTGGGAGCAAGATAAAATTATTCTGAAATTTTTTTTTATAAAATTCCGGCAAGCTCGAGGCTGCGCTTTTTTAAATTTCTTATTTCAATATTTTCAATAATTGGTTCAGGGAATAAAATCATTGAAACATTATTTTTTTTCCACCAATCATCAGTCACTAATTTTTCAAAATGTATAACGCCCGAAAAGTAACTGCGTTCCTGCCCGCTATGCCATTCTTCAATCCATTCAAATTCATCTTTCGGCACATTTTTCAACTCATCAAAACTTACATAAACGCGCAAATAAAAATCATTCGTTAATGATGCACGCTGTGATGAATGCAACTTTTTATACTCATATTTATAATCGTATCGCAAAGCAGCGATATCACTCAAAACCGCTGATGCCGTAGGAAAACTTCCTGCACCTTTTCCATAAAAAAATTGTTTATCAGCAAAACCACTTTCAATGACAACACCATTGTATTCATTTTTTACAAAAGCGAGTTGATCATCGTGCTCAACAAATTGCGGCAAAACAAAAGCAGCAACTTTTCCATTTTGTATTTTTTTTGCCTGCGCAACTAACTTTATTTCATAACTTTTTTCCTTTGCAACCAATGCATCGCTTAACTGAATATTTTGAATGCCCGTGAAAATAATGTTTGAGGGATGCTGCACAATTCCATACGCATGATTTAATAAAATGCACCATTTATTTACAGCATCGAATCCTTCAATATCCAATGCAGGATTGCTTTCTGCAAAACCAAGCTGCTGCGCAAGAAGCAACGCATCATTAAAGTTCAGCTTCTCTTCAAACATTTTTGTGAGAATAAAATTTGTTGAGCCATTTACAATTGCTTTGATAGCATGAAGCAGATCATTATCATAATATTCTTCCAGATTTCTAATAACAGGAATTGAAGCACATGCTGCAGCTTCACACAAAAAAGGAAGATTTGTTTTTTGCTGAAGTTTAAGAATTTCCGGAAGATGTTCTGCAATCATTTTCTTGCTTGCACTCACTACAGCTTTTCCGTTAAGCAAAGCTGTTGATATAATATCGAAAGCAGCTTCTGAATCATCAATCACTTCAACGATCACATTGATTGTATCATCAAAAAGCAATTCATTTTTATTTGTTGTAAATAATTCTTCGGGAGCATTTCTTTTTTTACCTGCATGCTTGATGCATACTTTTTTTATCTGTGCTTTTAGCGAAGGTGTTTGATGCAGTATTTTATACAAGCCTTGCCCAACTGTTCCAAAACCAAAAAGTCCAATGCTTAATTCTTTATGCGCAACCATTCTTTTAAGTTTAAATTATCTGTTTGATTTTTTTTACTGCTTCAACTTTTTGCAGATTCAAAAAATATTTTATCACCTTACTTATTCTTTCATATTCAAGTAAAAAACCATCATGTCCAAACAATGAATCTATTACAGTTAATTCCGCATCAGGAATATGTTTTGCAAGAAACTCCTGCTCTTTCGCCGGGAAAAGCAAATCGCTTGAGATGCTTACTACCAGTGTCTTTGCACCAATACTCTGCAATGCCATTTCCAAACTTTTTCTGTTACGGCTAATGTCATGCGCATCCATTCCTTTGCTTAAAAAATAATAGCTGAAAGCATTGAAACGCTTCGCCAATTTTTCTCCCTGGTATCGCTGATAACTCTCTGCTTTAAAAACTTTTTCATCAATATTTTTCTCTTCTGTTTCTTTTGTAAAACCTTGCTGTGCATTTGTATAAGTTTCGTAGTGCCGGTAAGAAATCAATGCCAGCGAACGGGCAATCTTCATTCCATTTATTCCGGCAGACTCATTTTTTTCCTTCCATGAAAAATCATTTTCAATGCACATTCTTTGCGACGCATTAAAGGCAATGCCCCACGGCGAATGTTTGGCATTTGTTGCAATGGGAATAATATATTCAAAACGATCCGGCTCTTCAATTGCCCACTCAAGCAATTGTTGTCCACCCATTGAACCGCCAATACCAATATTGATTTTATCAATGCCAAGATGGTCGCATAAAAGTTTATATGCGCGCACCATATCGCGCGTCGTAAACCATGGAAAATCATGATAGAATTTTTCACCGGTTGTCGGATTTTTATCAAGCGGACCGATGCTTCCATAGCAACTTCCGGGCATGTTCACACAAATAACAAAGTATTCATTTGGATCAAATAATTTTTCTTCACCAACCAATCCGTACCACCATTCAGAAGCATCGCTGTTTGCAGTGAGCGCATGAAAAACCCAAACAACATTATCTTTATCATCGTTCAAAATTCCCTGCGTTGTATATGCCAAATGCAATGCCGGCAAGGCTTTGCCGCTTTCCAGTAAAAATTCACTATTGTATTTAAAAAGTTTGTAACTCAAATTTTTATTTTTCTTTTTAATACCAACATCGGTTTTCATGGCATCTTCGTTGCGTCGCAATCCTTTCATCATTCTCCTATAAAGTGAACTTCAGTTTCAACGCTGATTAATGCAAAAAAATCACACCAATTCTTTTGCAAAAACTTTTTCAAACGCCTGTTCAAAATCTGCTTTGATGTCATCAATATGCTCAATGCCAACACTGATGCGCACTTGGTTTGGCTGCACACCTGCGGCAACCTGTTCAGCTTCGCTCAATTGTTCATGCGTTGTAGATGCGGGATGAATTACCAGCGTTTTTGCATCGCCAACATTTGCCAAATGACTTGCAAGTTTCAATGAATCAATAAATTTAGTTGCATTTTCTTTTGTTCCTTTTACCCCAAAATTTAATACGCCGCCAAAACCATTTGCCAAATATTTTGTAGCCAATGCATGATAGGGACTACTCTTCAATCCGGGATATTGCACAAAGTCAACAAGCGGATTATTTTCTAAATACTCAGCCAATGCCAAAGCATTTTCTGAATGCCGTTGAACACGTAATGATAAGGTTTCCAATCCCTGAATTAAAAGGAAAGAATTGAAAGGTGCCTGTGATGCACCAAAATCGCGCAAACCCTCGACCCGTGCGCGTATAGCGAATGCTATGTTTGGTAAACCCAGCGGATTTCCTTCACCGAAAACATCCCAGAATTTTAAACCATGATAACCTTCTGATGGTTCAGTAAACTGTGGGAACTTTCCATTATTCCAATTATAATTTCCACCGTCAATTATTACTCCGCCAATTGTTGTACCATGTCCGCCGATCCATTTTGTTGCAGACTCAACAACAATATTTGCACCCCATTCAATTGGTTTAAATAAATAACCACCTGCTCCAAAAGTATTATCAACAATTAATGGCAAATCATACTCTTTTGCAAGCGCTGCAAATTTTTCAAAATCAGGAATATTCAATTTCGGGTTACCAATTGTTTCTAAATAAATAGCTTTTGTGTTTTTATCAATTAATGGTACAAATGTTTCAACATCATCTCCATCAGCAAACCGCACATCAATTCCTAATCTTTTAAAAGAAACCTTGAACTGATTGTATGTGCCGCCATATAAATAACTCGTTGAAATAAAATTGTCGCCTGCCTGCAAAATATTATTCAATGCAAGAAACTGAGCCGCCTGCCCAGAACCTGTTGCCAATGCTGCAACGCCGCCTTCAAGAGCAGCCATTCGTTGCTCAAAAACATCGGTTGTCGGATTCATGATGCGTGTATAAATATTGCCAAATTGCCGTAAGCCAAAAAGATTTGCAGCATGTTCTGCATTATCAAACCCATACGATGTTGTTTGATAAAGCGGCACTGCACGCGCTTTTGTTGTAGGATCAATTTGCTGCCCTGCATGCAGTTGAAGTGTCTCGAAATGAAGAGTACTCATAGAAATTTTTTTTAGGTTTAATAATTTTTGGTTTAAATTAAAAAGGCTATTGCCGTCGGATGAGAAGAATTATATGCCTTGCGGCATACAACAGAAACATGCATTGCAAAGAATAATGCATTTATTAATTTGTTGAGGCTGATCGTTTCTGTTCATAGTTAATTTCTCCACTAAATTAGTGGACTTCAATTCACAGTGTTTACGATTGTAGTAAAATTGTTGTTAAGGTTGAGTGTTTGCTTTTAATTTGTTTCCTTTCATTACTTCTATTGAAGACCCTTCTGCAAGAAAAATAGACTTAGGTTTTTGGTTAATCGTTTCTTCAAATGCCTCACCATACAATTCTTTCGTGTGGCAAAAAATATCATAGCTGTTCACTTGGTGTATTCTCCATTTTGGATGTGTGACCTGATATACACCTGTATACTTTTTATTTATAAAAGTATAGCCCCAATAGTGTTCTGTTATAAATTGTTCCGCTGAATCTTCCTTTATCAACTCAGGCTTCTTGTCTGCAATACATTTTATGTAATTCCATTCTTTTCCGACCTTCCATTCATAATTGACAGATAGTGTGTTTTCGCTTTCCGTCCATTCATGTTTCATCAGATGCGTAGCATAATTTTCACCATACAAAGTTTTCGCAATGAAACTTATCATTTTTCTGGGCACAATTTCTTTTATAAAAACAACACCACGCTTCCAGATATTATCTTCTTTATAACGTACATAAAAACGAAGGTTGACCTCTTCAAAATTTTTATGAAATGGAAAAGAAATACCTCGCACTTTTACATCAGTAAATAAAAAACCTACAAGGCTTACAAAATGATCATTATTAAATCCATCAAGCTCGGTATGGCTTGGAAGATACTTTTTCAATAACGCAGGATCAACAATATAATTTGCCATGATCAGATTGCGCCAACCCGCAGTGAGAAAGGTTTGAGCCATAGTTATTTTATTAATCAGACCATCGGTTCCCAACCTTTTTCATATTTTCTTCTCCATAAATTCATTGCTTCTTCATCATTCAAAATATGTCCATTTGTTGGATCGCAATGCAAAGCTCTTCCTGTTCGCTGCGCGATATTTGAAAGATGACAAAGCAAAACAGATTTGCTTCCTTCATTAACCGGAGAGTTTATTTTTGCTTCGCCTTTTACAGCATCTACAAAATTTTGAAAGTGATATAAATCAAGATTTCCTGTTGAACTTACCAAATTATTTGCCTCTGCTTTTACATCAGTTCCTGCTTCTTTAACTAACTTATTTTTTGTATCAAAAATTTTATATCCACCACCGCCATCATTTACCAGTGTTCCGCCATCACCATAAATTATAAAGCCGCGACCTTCGCCTTCAACAGGATAATTATTACAACTTCTGCTTTCCCATGTTATTGATTTTTCACCATCAAATTCAAAGCATGCAACTTGTGTATCTGTTGTTTGCCAATCATCTTTAAATGCGTAACGTCCGCCTGCAGAAGTAACTTTTGTAGGATAATCAACACCTAAGAACCAGCGGCAGCAATCAATCTCATGCGTTCCGTTATTGCAAGCTTCACCCGTACCCCAATGCCAGAACCAATGCCAATTATAATGCACGAGATTGTTTTTGTAATCTTTTCGCGGCGCAGGTCCCTGCCATAATTCCCAATCAAGAGTTGGAGGTACAGGAATAATTTTTCCAATACCAATTGATGGGCGATTATTTGTGTACCATGCTTTTGCAAAATATGCTTTGCCAATCGCCCCTTGTTGCACAAGCTTTGCAGCTTCCATTAGTGTTGGCATCGATCTTCTTTGATTGCCCATTTGAATGTGCTTTCCATATTTTAAATATGCCTGCGAAACCAATTCACCTTCATACGGATTTTGTCCGCATGGCTTTTCAACATATACATGTTTGCCATTTTGAACGCCAAGAATTGCTGCAGGAGTATGCCAATGATCGGGTGCAGCGATAACCAACGCATCAAAATCATTTTTTTGCACGAGTTCATGAATATCCTTGATAACAGAAGGTTTGCGCGGAGCAGCTTTCAATGCATCCAAACCATTTTGAATAGCTTTTGCTTCAACATCACAAATGTAAGCGACCTCAACATTTTGTAATGATGAAAAAGATTTTGCGAGATAACTGCCGCGGCTGTTCACGCCCATTACTCCAAGGACAACTTTATTTGAAGGTGCATTTTTTCCAAAGACAGGAAAATTTAAAATGGTAACTCCTGCTGTTGTAATTGCTGTGTTGTGAATAAATTTTCTTCTGTTCATGATGTAAGCTTATGCAATAAAGATAAAAATTAGTTTGAGAGTTTTTTTGAAATGTTTCGATGTGTTACTATTTATATTTTTAACTTTAGCGCCAACTCTAAAAAATGATCAGAACAATTTTTATTTACACAAGAAAATTTCTATTTATTTTTTTCTTACTGCTTTGTTTTTTTGTAGAGGCTCAGGATTCTATTTCTATCAAAGATGAAATGGCGGCAGAAAAAATGTATGGACTGAATTTCACTGATGCGAAAAGAGATTCCATATTGTCGGGTCTTGCAAACAATTTGAAAACTTATCAATTTATTCATGATAAAAATATTCCGAATAATATTCCTATGCCGTTATGGTTCGATCCTGTATTGCCAGGCATGACAAATATTTTGGGAAAAAAACAACAATCAGTTCAATTTAAGATTCCTGCTAACATTGAACTTCCGAAAAATATAAATGAACTGGCTTTTTATTCGTTGCCAGAACTTGCATCACTCATTAAATACAAAAAGATTTCTTCTGTAAAACTTACAGAATTTTTTATTGACAGGTTAAAAAAATATGGACCAACATTACATTGTGTTGTTGAGCTTACGGACTCGATAGCAATGCGCGAAGCAAAACAGGCAGACGATAATTTGGCAAAAGGAATTTATAAAAGTCCTCTGCAAGGAATTCCTTATGGCATCAAAGATCTTTTTGCAGTACACGGTACGCACACAACATGGGGAACGCCACCTTATAAACACCAGGTAATTAATGAAACTTCTTTTGTAGCACAACAGCTTGAAAATGCAGGTGCAGTGCTGGTTGCTAAATTATCTTTAGGTGAGTTGGCAATGGATGATGTTTGGTTTGGCGGACAAACACGCAACCCATGGGATATAAACAAAGGTTCGGGAGGATCCTCTGCAGGCTCAGCAGCAGCAACAGCTTCAGGTCTTGTTCCTTTTGCAATTGGTACGGAAACTTATGGCTCAATAGTAGATCCATCTATGCGCTGCGGAGTAACAGGGTTACGTCCAACATTTGGTAGCATTTCACGCACCGGTGCTATGGCACTTGCCTGGAGTTCTGATAAAATAGGCGTTCTTGCAAGAAGCGCGGAAGATGCAGCAATCGTATTTAATTATATTCATGGTACAGATGGTAAAGATGCATCTGCACGTAATGAACCTTTTAATTATACAGGCAAGATTGATGTTTCTAGATTGAAAATTGCTTATGCGAAAAATTATATTGACAGCCTACCCGCAAACAGTACAGAAAAAAATACACTTAGCATTTTAAAGAAGATGGGAGCGAAAGTTATTGGTGTAGATTTTCCGGATACATTGCATGGCGACGCCATTCTTTCACTAATTGTTGATGCCGAATCTGCTGCAGCTTTTGATCCACTTACCCGGAGCAATCAAGATGATGAAATGGTGCAACAAAATAAAGATCGTTGGCCAAATACTTTTCGTACGGCACGTTTTATTCCGGCGGTTGAATATATTAATGCCTGCAGGCTTCGATACGATGTTATGCAAAAGGCCGATCCTTTTATACAACAATATGATATAATTATTGCACCACCTGAAACCGGTGACCAGCTTGCTATTACGAACCTTACCGGGCATCCTTCCGTAACTTTACCAAATGGATTTAATGCAGATGGCACGCCTGCAAGTATTACTTTTATAGGTAAATTATTTGATGAAGAGACATTGCTTGCTTTTGCAAAAGCGTATCAGGAAGAAACAAAGTTTAATCTTCAACATCCTCCTGCTTTTAAATAAAAAGTTGCTATTTTTAATTGATTTCAAGAAAAGTTTTTGAATTTTTCAAAACTTTTAAAACAAGTAAGTTATAAATTTTCCATTTATTTTTAATGACTTTTTAAGCTTTGCTGTAATTTAATTTTTTCTGCCAAATTTCAAAATGTACTTTCTTTAATTCTCTATTTAAAAAGAATATTTTTTACAGAAATAAAAATTTATTTCAATTACCATTTTCTTTCTTTTACGAACAAAAAACATGCGTTCACTAACCTTTCGTTTCTACAAGTGGATTTCATTCTACTTTTAACTTCTAATCAGTACGAATTATTTTATATTAAAATTTAGAGTTTAAAACTGCTTAAATCCGTTACCATGATAAAGTTTTACTTAACAATTCTTTTTACGTGTATTTTAGTAAGCAATGTATTTAGCCAATCTGTATTAAACCCGGCTGATCCTATTGTAACTTACAATTCCAGCGCACCACCAACACAACCAGCGTGGGGACAAATCGGAAAATGGGTGAGAACTTCCCGTCTAAGTTGGAATACCAGCGAGTACAAATGCTATATCTATAAAGGATGTGCATTTAGATTGCATTTCCCAAAAAGTTATAATCCAACTGCAAACGATGGAAAAAAGTATCCGATGCTTGTTTTCTTTCATGGGCTTGGGGAAACCGGAACTATTTATGATAATGAGTACCAACTTTATCATGGTGGAGATGTTTTTAATGCAGCAGTAGATAATGGTACTTTTGATGGCTATGTTTTATGTATGCAAAGCCAGGGCTTTTGGGGTGCAGGCCAATATCAGTATATCAGTGAGATCATTGATTATATGATTGCCAATAATAAATTAGATCCTTTCGCGATAAGTGCGAATGGACTTTCTGCCGGCGGACAGGGTACCTGGGAAATGTTATTTAGTCACCCCACTTATATTGCATCTGATATTCCAATGTCTCAGGTAGATGTATCTTACCAAAGTCCCGATACAATTAACAAAGTAAAATTCACACCTGTTTGGAATGTACAAGGCGGTCTTGACGGAGCGCCAGCGCCTTCTACGGCACATCAAGTAAGAGATGCTATGTTGGCTGGAGGTGCTAACTACACTTATACAGAATTTCCTACACAAGGGCATGATACATGGGATTCAACATGGCTGCTCCCTGATTTTTGGCCGTATATGCTTCGGGCATATAGCGCCAATCCATGGACATTATATGGACGAACAGCATTTTGCCCGACAGATATTATTAATGTAACGATAGGATTAGCTCCGGGTTTTAATGCCTACCAATGGCGTTATAATGGTACTATAATTCCGAATGCAACGACGAATACTATCCAGGTAACTCAACCTGGAACTTATGATGCAAGGGTTTTACGTGGAAGTCTATGGTCGGATTGGTCTAGAACACCTGTACAAATAACTATTAAAACTGCAACAGTAACTCCACCAATACAAGTGTCTGGTTTAATGAGTATAGCAATTCCGGCTGCGGATGGAAAAAATTATGTGAACTTGCAAGTGGCTGGAAGCTATGCAAGCTATGCCTGGAAAAGAGTTGGCTCTGACAGTATAGTTGGAACACAACAAATTTATACTGCAACGCAGCCTGGTTATTATATTGCTTCTGTTACAGAACAATATGGATGTTCAAGCAATTATTCTCCTGCTTATAAAGTGATTAATGCGAATGGTATAAATGCGCCTGTTGCAGCGAAAAGCCTTTTAGCAAATGCTATTTCCAATACACAAATACAACTTTCGTGGAGCCAGCCTGTACATCCTGTGAATGCGCCAACTGCTTTTGAAATATACAGAGGCGTTAAGTCAGGAGGTCCATATACTTTTATTAGTCAGGTTTCTCCAACTATAATAAATTATGCAGATTCAAATCTTACTCCTAAAACAAAGTATTTTTATGTGGTTCGTGCGATAGATTCTACTGCCGCTGCGCCTTTATCAAATGAGGCAAATGCTGCAACTTTTTCTGATACTATTCCTCCATCAATTCCATTAAACTTAAAATCAACATACACTACTTCTTCAACTATTACAATTGCGTGGAGCGCTTCAACAGACAATGTAGCTGTTGATCATTATGCGATTTATGTAAATGGAGTTCTTTCAAATGTAACAAAAACAACATCGTTTATCTTAACAGGATTAACTCAAAATCAGGCTTATTCAATTTATGTAAAGGCAGTTGACGGAAGTAATAATTATTCTTCTGCAAGTAATCAAATAAGCGCATCACCTATTCTCGGCGGTCTTCAGTATAGTTATTATACTACCACAACTGCCTGGAGCAAACTGCCGAACTTTGCAATACTTACACCTGTAGCACAAGGCATTTCTCAAAACACAGACATAACTGTTGCAACCCAAACCACAAATTATGGATTTTTGTGGAAAGGTTATATCCAGGTGCCGGTATCAGGAACTTATATATTTGAAACAACTTCGGATGATGGCAGTGCTTTGTGGTTCAATTCACTCACACCAACAGGAACGCCTTTGGTTAGTAATGATGGTGCACATGCTTCTCAGTCAGTTACAGGAACAATAACACTTACTGCTGGTATCTATCCAATTTGTATTGAATATTTTCAAGCAGGCGGCGGCGCAAATATGTCGGTATCATGGGCATGCAGCGCATTGTTTGGTAATACAACTCAGCATGCAATAGCCAATTCTTATTTTGCTGGAACACCAACCTCTTTAGGAGCTGTACCTGCAGTGCCAACAGGCGTTACAGCTGCTGCAGTTGCGTATAATAAAATAAATGTGGGGTGGAAAGATAACAGCAATAACGAAACAGGGTTTGAGTTGTATCGTTCAAATAGTGCCACAGGAGTTTTTAATATTGTAGGAACTACTGCTGCCAATGCAACTTCCTTTACTGATTCCTCATTAGTTCCGGCTACTACTTATTATTATAAAGTACAGGCAGTTAATAAATATGGCAATTCAGGATTAAGCCGTCCGGACACAACGGTTGGAGGAAGTGGTTTGAATTATTCTTATTACACAGGAAGTTGGTCAACGCTTCCAAACTTTACGACACTAACACCGGTAAAAACAGGAGTTACTTCAAACGTGGATTTAAGCCTTGCCACCCAATCAACCAATTACGGTTTCCTGTGGCAGGGTTATGTGAAAGTTTTGGTAGCCACCACTTACATACTTGGGACAACATCTGATGATGGAAGTGATGTGTGGTTTAACTCTCTATCACCAACAGGTACACCAACTGTAAATAATGATGGCTTGCATAGTCCAACTTCAAAAACAAGCGCTGCTTTAAATTTGGCTGTAGGAACTTATCCGATCTGTGTTGAATATTTTCAATCAGGCGGCGGTGCTACAATGTCATTAACTTACCAGGTACCTGGGGTCACGCAGCAGACAGCTGTTCCAAGTTCAGTATTTTATCAGGCAGTAATTGCACCTGTACCTTCAGCTACAACATTTGCTGCGCCAGCTGCACCTGCAACACCTGCAAGTTTTGTTGCAACAGCATTGTCAACTTCTAAAATTGCATTAAGCTGGCATACAGTAACTAGCGCAACAGGATACCAAGTTACAAGATCGATCGGAGATAGTTCTCATTTTATTTTATTGACTCAATTATCTGCTGCAAGTGCAAGCTTCACTGATAGCTCGCTGAGTGCAAATCTTACCCATTATTATAAAATAAAAGCAATTGGAAATGGTGGAACATCAAGTATGACTGTAACTGCTTTTGCAACAACAAAAGACAATGCACCGGTGATAACGAAGCTTGCTTCGCAAAGTGTACCTTTTGCAACAAGCAGTACTCTGGCGATCTCAGCAACGGATGCAGATGGCGATGCAATAACCTTTACAGCTCAAAATTTACCTTACTTTGCACATCTTGCAGCAGGTGTAAATAATACTGCTTCATTGCAATTGAATCCCGCTATATTGGATGCAGGTGTGTATAATAATTTAAAAATCATTGCTGCAGATCCTTATGGTGGAAAGGATTCAACAATTTTCAATTTAACAGTAAGCAGTAATTATTCTCCGACAATTGATTCTATTGCGGATTATACTTTAAATGAAAATGATACTTTGAGCATTCCTTTAAATGCTCATGATCAAAATGCAGGAGATATTTTAACCTGGTCTGTTTCAAACGTTCCAAATGCATATTCTTTAATAAATGTGGCAAATGGTCAGGCAACACTTTTCTTACATCCAACTTATAATGCTTCAGGAATTTACAGACCAATAATAACGGTGAATGATGGAAATGGCGGCATCACAACAAGACAATTTAATTTAACAGTGAATGATGCGAACCCAACCGTAAAAGTTTATGCAAGGTTTGCAAGCCAGGATCAGATAGGCGCTCCGTGGAATAGTATAACACAATTGACTACAAACAATTTGGTTGACGCATGGGGCAAAACAACCAACATAGGTTTGGCTGGGCAAGGCACATGGTTCACAACTTTTAATGGAGGTCCGACAACTGGAAACAATTCAGGCGTTTATCCTGATGCTGTGTTGGAAGATTATTTATACTTTGGAATTTACGGTGGCCCGGATGTTGAAACGATGGAAGTAACAGGATTAGATACTTCAAGGTCTTATAGCCTTACGTTCTTCGGATCAAGTGTTTGGGCAGGAGCAGCTGATAACGGCACGACCATTTACACAGTGGGAAATCAATCTGATACGTTAGAAGTTCAAAACAATACACAAAATACAGTTACAATCAATACTATTAAGCCAGCTTCTGATGGCACCATCACTTTCAGCATGAGTAAAGGTGTAAATACACCTGTAGGTTATATTAATGCATTGGTCATTAATTCGATTTATGATGATGGAACTGTACCAGCTGCACCGTTAAATCTTACAGCACAAAATGCATTGAACTCAGTAAGCCTTTCATGGAGTAACGGTGCATATAATGCTGCAGGATTCAATATTTATCGTGCGCTTGCGTCAAACCAGGTTTATAAGCTTATCGGGCAAACACAAGCTGAACAAGCAGCTTTTACAGATACAAGCATCACAGGTACTACACAATACTTATATAAAGTTGCAGCATATAATACGCATGGTATTTCTCCATACAGTAATATAGATACAATAACAACCACCGATCGTGTGCCGCAAATAAATGCGCTGAGTGATGTTGGTTTGAAATACAATCAAACGGCTACCGTAAACATTTTGGCAAAGGATGACAGTACAGATCACATTACATTATCAGTAACCGGCTTGCCTTCTTTTGCAACATTTGTTGATAAAGGAAATGGAACAGGCACTATTACAATTACGCCAACATCGAATTCACTCGGTGCGTATCCAGTAATTGTTACAGCAACTGATTTGAGCAATATGAGTTCTTCCGATACATTTAATATTCTTATTTCAGATCCTAATATCTCTTCAGTTTATTTAAGTTTCTCTGATGGATATCATCCGGTGCCAAAACCATGGAATATGCTTGCGGGATATCCTTTCCCGGGAACTACTTTTAGCAATATAACTGATGATGGAAATAGTGCAACTGGTATTTCTGTTGTATTGAAAAATGGTTTTTCAGGTGTGGTTGAGTCAGGCATGCAACCTGTTAATGGCTTGGGTATTTATCCTAATGTGGTAATGCGTACTGCAGAGTATGAACCAAGCACACAAAAAGATACAATCCAGATCAACGGCTTAAGCACAACAAAAAAATACAACTTTGTTTTCTTTAATAGTCATGATGATGGTTTGGTTGGTCTTACAAACTTCACCATAAATTCTACTACAGTTTCTTTAAATGCGACAGATAATATCAGCAAAACCGTGCAGATAAATGGCATCACTCCAAATGCAAGCGGTACAGTTTATATTACTGTTGCAAAGGGAACAAGCGCAGATTATGCATTCATCAGTTCATTGATTATTCAAGGTTATAATAGCACCGTTACAAGTCTTTCTCCAACTAACTTGCGTACAACAACCATCACACGTAATTCAATTGGTTTGCAATGGGAAGACAGATCTTATAGTGAAACAGGTTACCAGATCTGGCGCGCTGCGGACAGTGCAAGCGCTTATACTTTGCTTGCAACGGTTGCAGCTAACGCTACAACGTATACAGATGCAAATCTTATTACAAACCATACTTATAATTATGCAGTAAGAGCAGTGTATGGCAGCACTTATTCAGGCTATTCAAATACAGTAACAGCAAGTACATACGCATATAGTGTATATGTAAATTATACAACAAGCAATGATGCAAAATTGCCTTGGAATAATACTGATGCTATTCCGCAAGCAGGTTATGCTTGGAATAATTTCTTTGATGAAACTGGAATAACAACAAGCACAGGCATGCAGTTACTTAATAATTGGGCAGGGCTTTACAATGCAGGTATGAACCCGTTAAACAATTCAGGAGTTGTTCCGGATACTGTAATGATAGACAGTTATGGATTATTCCCGGGACAAACTGCTGTCTTCCAAATAACAGGATTGAATTTGGGAATGAAATATGACTTCACTTTTTTCTCAAGTTCTCAAGCTTACGGAGATGTAAATGTTGCATACACAATAAATGGCGTTATTACTTTATTAAACGCATCATTAAATATAAATGGCACACAAACAATTTATGGAGTTACACCTGATGGTTACGGAAATGTAACAATTAGTGTTGCCGCAGGCACATCTACTTCTCAGTTCGGATTGATTGGCGCCTTGATAATGAAAGGATATACACCTTCGGCTTCTAAAACTATTCCTTCTTTGGGCACATCAGGCATGCAAAATCCTTTTGCCGGAAAAGAAAATAAATCAGAAGATAAAACAGGCAAACAAACTGTTGAAACTGCAACGATGATAAGTGCATATCCAAATCCTTTCCATGATTATTTTACTTTGTCAGTACCTTCTCAAAATCAAACAGACAAAATAGAAGTTGTAATGTTTGATATGCAGGGAAAAATTGTGTATGAAAATAATTTTGGAAATGTGCATGAAGGAAACAATACTTTACGAATTGAAACGGGAAGTAAATTAAGCGCAGGAATGTATACTGTGGAAATAATAAATGCTGATACAAAAGCATTCAGAACGATAAGGTTGGTGAAAGAGTAAATAGTTTCTGCGATTAAAGTAAAGCCGGTATTTATGTACCGGCTTTTTTATTGTATTTTAATCTTAAAATTTAAGAAGTCATTGTAATTTTATAGGCAATCCAATATTCAATATCTAAAACCAAAGTTATGTCTGATATAAATTTTTATCAGCTATTAGCAATCATTAAAGATCAAAAACCTAAAAATGAAGTTTCTCTTGAAGCTTCAATAAAATTTTTAAGTGAGTTAACAGCAATAAAAGATCAAAATATAAATGCTGTTATTAAAGATGTAAAAAAATAATTTCTTACTTAATTATTTTTCAAAAGATTTTTTTCTTTTTCATAACCTTCATCCACTAATAGGTTGTGTCCGTCAGCAGCCGCTGTTGCCAATTCATCACAGCGATTGTTGTATACATTTTCTGCATGACCTTTTACCCAGCAAAAAGTAATGTCGAAATCTTTTGCAAGTGCATAAAATCTTGTCCATAGATCTTTATTTTTTTTGCCCCCTTTAAAATTATTTTGCATCCATCCTTCTAGCCATTTTTTTTGTACACTGTTAATAATATATTGACTGTCTGTATAAATAGTTACAGGAAAATTTTTCTTTTTTAAAGATTCTAATGCTGTGATAACAGCCAATAATTCCATGCGGTTATTTGTAGTTAAACGATAACCTGCTGATAATTCTTTTCTACTATTTCCCCAAATCAAAACAATGCCAAAACCGCCCGGGCCTGGGTTTCCGCGGGCTGCGCCATCTGTATAAATGAGTAATTTATTTTGGTTTAAATTTTTCACTGCATCTCCATTTTCAAATATTTCGCAGTAAAACTTTCTTTGTTTGAAAGCATCTCTTCAGGCGTTCCTTCAAATAAAATTTTACCGCCGCCATCACCTCCTTCAGGCCCGAGGTCAATGATGTGATCAGCGACTTTTATCACATCAAGATTATGTTCTATCACTAAAACAGTATTGCCTCTGTCAACCAATTTATTCAATACATCAAGCAATAATTTTATATCCTGAAAATGCAATCCTGTTGTTGGTTCATCCAAAATATAAAATGTTTTGCCGGTATCTTTCTTTCCCAGCTCTGTTGAAAGCTTCACACGCTGCGCCTCGCCGCCACTAAGGCTTACAGCCGATTGACCAAGCGTGATATATCCAAGCCCTACATCCTGCAAAACTTTTATTTTTCTATATAAATATGGAATAGCAGTAAAAAATTCCACTGCTTCATCAACGGTCATGTTCAACACATCACTGATAGATTTTCCTTTATAACGAATTTCTAAAGTCTCACGATTGTATCTTTTGCCGTTGCATTTTTCACATGGCACATACACGTCCGGCAAAAAATTCATTTCAATCACGCGCATGCCGCCACCTTCGCAAACATCACATCTTCCGCCTTTCACATTGAATGAAAATCTACCTGCAGTGTAACCGCGGATTTTTGCTTCGGGTATGGATGCAAACAATGTTCTTATCTCTGTAAAAAAACCGCAATACGTTGCAGGATTACTTCTGGGCGTTCTGCCAATTGCTGATTGATCAATTTCTATTACCTTATCAATAAATTCCAAACCCTTGATGCTGCTATATTCCAGCGGATTCGTTTTTGATTTGTAACAAAACTTTGAAAGTAATGGATATAAAGTTTCATTTATTAATGTTGATTTTCCGCTACCACTTACCCCAGTGACAACAATTAATTTTCCCAATGGAAATTTCAATGAAACATTCTTTAAATTATTTCCGTTGGCACCTTTTAGTTCTAAAAATTTGCCATTGCCTTTTCTCCTTTCCGCAGGAATAGCAATAGTTTTTTTCCCGTTTAAATATTGCGCAGTTTCCGAATTTGATTGTAGAATTTCTTTCGGCGTTCCTGCTGCAACAATTTCTCCGCCATGTTTTCCAGCTTTCGGACCAATATCAATTAAATGATCAGAAGCGAGCATGATGTCTTTATCATGCTCAACAACCAACACGCTGTTGCCAATATTTCTTAAATTTTTTAACGCATCAATCAATCGATGATTATCTCTTTGATGCAGGCCTATACTCGGTTCATCCAAAACATACGTGATGCCCTGAAGTTGGCTGCCTATCTGCGTTGCAAGCCGTATGCGCTGGCTTTCCCCGCCGCTTAAAGTTCTTGTTGGTCTGTTTAAAGTGAGATAAGTTAACCCAACATTTAATAAAAATTGCAGGCGCTCTCTTATCTCTTTTAAAATATCTTTTGCAATTGCATTTTGTTTTTTGCTCAATCTTTTTTCAATGTCATCAAACCACAACATCAACTTATCGAGATTTTTATCACTTAATTCTGCAATATTTTTTTCATCAATTTTAAACCATAAACTTTCTTTCTTTAAACGTGCGCCATTGCAAGCCGGGCACTTTTTTAATTCCATAAATCTTTGCACCCAATCGCGTAATGCTTCTGTACTTTGAGTTGATGAGAACCATCTTTTCAACATAGGAATAATTCCTTCGTAACTGCCTGTATAAATATCAGGAATGGTTTCATCCTGCATATTTACTTCAAAGTCAGGGTTGGCATTTCCATCACCAAACAATAATAAATTAAGCTGTGTTTGCGGCAGATCTTTTATTGGTTTATTTAAATCGATTTTATGTTTTTTTGAGAAAGCAATAATTTGTTGAAACACACTGGCCTGGCGCTCTTCGCCGAGCGGAACGATCGCTCCTTCTTTAATACTTTTATTTTTATCAGGAAGAATTGCTTCTAAACTTACGGTATAAACATTTCCCAAACCTTTGCATGTTGGGCAAGCGCCATAAGGTGAGTTGAATGAAAAAGCATTTGGTGAAGGCTCTTCATAACTGATGCCGGTATCAAGACACATCAATTGTTTTGAATATTGAACAATATTATTATCATCATTCAATAAAAGAAACATCAGATCTTTTCCCATCTTCAAAGCCTGCTGAACGCTTTGGCTGATGCGCACTTTAAATTCATCCTCAACCTTCAAGCGATCAATTACAACTTCAATGTCATGAATTTTATAACGATCGAGTTGCATGCGCGGCACAATGTCTTTCACCTCACCATCAACACGAACTTTTACAAAACCTTTTTTTCTTATCTCTTCAAAGAGTTCTCGATAATGACCTTTTCTTCCGCGAATCAAAGGTGCAAGCAATGTGATCTTTTTATTTTTGAATTTGATAAAGATATTTTCAACAATTTCTTCTTCACTAAATTTCACCATTTTCTTTCCTGTGTTATAACTATATGCTTCGCCGATGCGCGCAAAAAGCAAACGCAGAAAATCGTACACCTCAGTAATGGTGCCGACTGTAGAGCGCGGATTTTTATTGGTTGTTTTTTGTTCGATGGAAATAACCGGTGACAATCCTGTTATTTTATCAACATCAGGACGTTCCATATCACCAATGAATTGTCTTGCATACGCGCTGAAACTCTCCATGTATCTGCGCTGACCTTCGTTATAAATTGTATCAAATGCAAGTGAAGATTTGCCGCTGCCGCTAACACCTGTGAAGACAACCAATTTATTTTTTGGGATGGATATATTCAGGTTTTTAAGGTTGTGTTCGCGCGCGCCAAAGATTTCTATTTCTTCTGCTTCGATCGTTTCCTTTGCCATATTTTTCTAAAAGAATTGCAAATTTAAATCAAAGCTTTGATGAATGTTTTATTCCAAAACCTTAATCTTTATACTTCTAAAACTCACTTCATTTCCATGATCCTGTAAAAGAATATGTCCCTCTTTTGCTTCACCAAAATGATCCCAGATTTTATATTTACTTATTGCAACCAAATCTTCAAACTCTTTTGAGCCGCGCTCATATTCCAGCACTTTTATTCCATTCAGCCAATGCTCCACATGATTGTTTGGATACACAATTATTCTTCCCCAATTCCATTTTCCAGGTGGATTATAATATCGTTCATTTTTATTTGCAGGAATCAAATCATATAATGAAGCAAGTGTTCTGTCTCCGTTTCTACCAAGCTTTGCATCAGGATGAAGTTTATCGTCAAGTATCTGATATTCCAAACCAATTGCAGAGCTGTCACTTTTTTCTTTCAGCGTTACAAAATATTTCACGCCGCTGTTTGCGCCAGGTGTCGTTCTAAATTGAAAGGTCAGGTCAAATGCACTGTACTCCTGCATTGTAACAACATCGCCGCCATTTTTCCCCTGCAAACCTTCAGCCGCTAAAACAGTGATCATGCCGCTATCGATCTTCCATCCATGCTCAGGAAAATTTGTTTTAAATGCACCACGCCAGCCATTGGAAGTCTTTCCATCAAACAATAATTTCCATCCATTTTGTTTCTCAACCTCTGATAAATTATTTGGTATCATGTTCACCACAAAAATATTTTTTTGAAAAGGTGCTGGTGTAAGATCAGTTGTTTTAATACGAATATTTTTCCAGTACATTTTTTTTCCAGCCATATTATTATCAGTTACTGCATGAACTTGTAATGCAATAAAACCATTGTGCGAAACGCTGTCAATTAGATATGCAACAGGTTCGCCATTCAGCCATGTTTTTATTGTGTTTCCAATTGCTTCAACTTTATAATGATTCCATTCCCCAATCTTAAAAAGTTTTTGTGCTGATGGATTTAAAGTAACCGGATACAACCATCCTCTTCTGCCTTCTTCATAAATTCCCGCACTCCATGCACGCGATGATGGATCTTCTTCGCATTGATAACCATACACGCGACCTTTATTGTTGCCATTCATTTCATCAGCATTGAAATGACTTCTAAATTGTACGCCTGAATTGCTGGAAGTATCATCAATCTTTGCATCAAACTCTAAAACAAAATCACCATAATTTTTTTCTGTTGCAAGAAATGTATTGGGTGAATTTGCAACGGAAGTTCCAACGATCATATTGTCTTGCACTGTGTATGTCCCAGATCCAACAACACGTTTCCATCCGTTTAAAGTTTTGCCATCAAACAAACTGTGAAAGCCATGCTGTGCAAAGGTTGCAGAGTAGGTTATGATTATTACACAAAATAAAAAAAGCTTTTTCATTATATATAAATTAGGGTTATGAAATTATAAGTTATTAAAGTAAAGACAATAAAATCTGATGTAAAAAACTTGCATTTTATTACATTCAGCATTAAATTTTTTCTGCAATAGGTTTCAATTCCGGCATGATCAAATGAATAATAATCAAGCCAACAAAATAACTGCAACTTGCCAAGATAAACATAGGCTCATATCCAAATGTAGAAACAATAAATCCCGTTGATGCAGCAAGCGCTATTCCGCCAATCGCACCAATCGTTCCACCAAAACCAATTACGCTTGCAACATATTTTGTTGGAAATAAATTAGCAGGAATTGCGTACATATTTGCGCTCCAGCCTTGATGTGCAGCCGTTGCAAGTGATATCAATGCAATTGCAAAAATCAAATTATGCGTTGTTGATGCAAGATAAATTGGCGTAACGCACAATGCACAAAACAATAAAGTTGTTTTGCGCGCTTTGTTTTCACTCCATCCTTGCTTCATCATTCGCGTAGAAAGCCATCCGAAAAAAATACTTCCTAAATCTGAAACAGCATAAATAATTAAAAATGTTAAACCAAAATTACTAAGCTGCAATTTTTCATCCAAAGCCTTATTGTCATTGAAGAATGTTGGCAACCATGTTAAAAAAAAATACCAGATAGGATCTGCAAAAAATTTTCCCGTTGCATAAATCCATGCCTGTTTGTAACGAAATAATTTGAAGAAGGAAATTTTCTCTGTTGATGTTTTTATATTATCCTGCGTTATATAATTTAATTCTTTTTGTGAAATTCTTTTTGATTCCTGTGGTTTTTTATAATTGAATAACCATACAATTAAAAGAATAATTCCAAGTAGGCCCGTTGCCACGAAAGCCGCACGCCATCCATATTTCAGAATAATGAAAGGAATAAAAATCGCAGTAACAATTACGCCAACATTTGAACCGGCATTCAGCAAACCGCTTGCTAAAGAACGTTCGCTTTTAGGAAACCATTCTGATGTTGTTTTTATGGCTGATGGAAAATTTGTTGCTTCGCCAAGACCAAGCAATGCACGGACAATTTTCAAACTAAAAAATGATTGAACAAACCCTGTCAGCATTCCTGCAATACTCCATAAAATGATACCAATCGAGAAACCTTTTTTTGTGCCGAGTTTATCAATCAGCCATCCTGCAATTAAAAAACCAATGGCATAAGTAATTTTAAAAGCAGCATCAACCAAACCCATTTGTTGTTTAAATGAGGCTATGAAAGCCGGCGTCAATATTGCGTTTGAGGGCAAGCCTAATAATTCCCGTTTAAAATTATCATCAGTCATTACGAACGACATCACCTGTCTGTCAACATAATTTATAGTTGTAGCAAAAAATAATAATCCAATTATTCTCCATCTTTTATTGCCGGCAAATTGTTTCGCTACGACTTCCAATTGAAATAATTTTTCGCATTATGATAGGAAATATCTGCGCACATCTTTCCAAGAAAGTTTATATCATTTGGCAGCTCGCCATTTTCAACATTGTTGCCAATTAAGTTGCATAAAATTCTTCTGAAATAATCATGACGGCTGAAAGATAAAAAGCTCCGGGAGTCAGTAACCATGCCGACAAAGCGACTTAGCAAACTCATGTTTGATAAAGTATTTAATTGCTTTTCAATACCATCTTTTTGATCAAGAAACCACCACGCACTTCCCCACTGCATTTTTCCTGCAACAGTTCCGTCATTAAAATTTCCTGCAAGTGTTGCAAACACTTCGTTGTAAGATGGATTTAAATTGTAAAGAATTGTTTTCGTTAAATAATTTTTTTTATCTAACGCGTCTAAGAATTTCGCTAATGTTTTTGCCTGTGAAAAATCTCCGATGCTGTCTGTTCCTGCATCTTTTCCGAATGATTTTAATAAACGCGAATTTGTATTTCTCAAAGCGCCAAGATGAAATTGTTGTACCCATTTTTTTGATTGAAAAATCTTACAAAGTTCAAATAAAATATAGGCTTTCAGATTTTGAAAAATGCTAAAATCAATTTCTTTTGTATGATCAAGAAGTTTAATGAAAGTATTTTCAATTTCTTTCGTTCTGCCTATAAAATCAGGCATCTTAGCCAATCCGTGATCTGATAAACAACAACCATTTGAGTGAAAGAACTCAATTCGATTTTCCAATGCAGAAAGAAAATCATCCAAATTATTTATCGAAATATTTGTTGTAGATGAAAGTAATTCAACCTGCTTAAACCATTCATTTATATTTTCAAAATCAAGCAAAATATCAGGACGAAATGCAGGCAAAACTTTTATTTCAAAATTTTCTTTTTTTAGTTTTTGATGAAATTGCAAATCATCCGTTGCATTATCTGTTGTGCAAAGCATCTCAACTTTATAATGCTTTAAAATTTCCTGTACAGAAAATTTTGCCTGAAGCATTTCATTGCATTGATGATAAATTTTTTCTGAATTATTTTCATCAAGCAATTCTTCTATTCCAAATAATTGCTGCAATTCCAAATGAGACCAATGGTACAAAGGATTGCGCATTGTAAAAGGAACAGTTGCTGCCCAAGCTTTGAACTTTGAAAGATCATCCGCATTACCTGTTATAAAACTTTCATCAATGCCGTTTGTACGCATCGCACGCCATTTATAGTGGTCAACATTTAACCAAGCTTGGGTAAGATTTGCAAACTTTTTGTCCGTTGAAATTTCTGATGGAGAAAGATGATTGTGATAATCGATGATCGGCAAATCTTTTACATAATCAAAATATAAAAGTCTTGATGTTTTGGTTTGAAGTAAAAAATTTTCTGTGATAAAAGTTTGCACGTTAGATAATTAATTTATGTTGAAACTCAATCCCAGCCTTCATTTCGACTAATGCCCAACATCAAGCCACGCAACTCTGCAAGCCCGCGCATTCTGCCAATTGCAGAATAACCGGGATTTGTTTTTTTCCCAAGATCGTCAAGCATTACATGACCGTGATCAGGACGAAATGGAATTTGCTCTTTTTGTTTTTGTTGAATAGATAATATCTCTTTTACAACTTCATACATATCGGTATCACCATTCAAGTGATCTGCCTCATAAAAATTACCAAACGCATCTCTTTTGGTATTTCTTAAATGCACAAAGTGAATTCGGTCATTAATTAGCTTTATCATTTCAGGCAAGTTATTTTTTTTTGATGCGCCAAAAGAACCTGTACAAAAACAAAAACCATTTACTATACTTTTATTTGCTGCTAAAATATTCTCAACATCATCTTTCGTTGAAACGATTCTTGGCAAGCCAAAAATATCAAATGGCGGATCATCAGGATGTAATGCCAGCTTGATATTTTCTTCTTCTGCAACAGGAATAATTTCCTTCAAGAAAAATTTAAGGTTATCGTGTAACTCACTGTGGTCAATACTTTCATAAGTTTTTAGTTGCTTTCGCAATTTCTTTATTGTCACTTTTTCTTCACCGGGAATTCCAAATAAAATAACTTCTTCAAGCTGTTTTAGCTGCTGCTTCGAATAACTTTTAAATCTCTTTTCTGCTTCTTTCAAAACTATTTTATTATAATTGTCTTCAGCATTTTTTCTTTTCAAAATGTATATGTCAAATACTGCCAGATCAAACCAATTAAAATATAGAGCAAATGATCCATCAGGCATTTTATAATTAAGATTTGTGCGCGTCCAATCTGTCACCGGCATGAAATTATAAGTCACTATTTTGATACTGCATTTTGAAAGATGGTGCAATGTTTTTTTATAATTTTCAATAAACTTTTTATAATTGCCAGTTTGTGTTTTGATGGCTTCATGCACATTTACACTTTCAACAACATCCCATGATAAACCTTTAGCTTCAATAATGTTTTTTCTTTTTTTTATTTCGTCAATACTCCAGATTTCTCCATGTGGAATATGGTGTAAAGCAGTTACAATGCTTGTTGCACCGGTTTGCGAAACATCTTTTAATGTAACCGGATCATTCGGTCCAAACCAGCGCCACGACTGTTTTAGCTGCATTTGTATTATTTTTTAAACACCTGAAAAAACATGAAATCCACCATCAACACAAATCACTTCGCCTGTTACAAATTTTGATGCATCACTTAATAACCAGATCAATGTTCCTACCAATTCTTCTGGCTTCCCAAATCTTTTGAATGGTGTATTTTTTATCACAGCATCACCACGATCTGTATAGCTTCCGTCATCATTTGTGAGCAAAGATTTATTTTGTTGTGTAAGAAAAAAACCCGGCGCAATTGCATTCACACGAATTGTATCGCCAAATCTTTTAGCAGTTTCAACACTCATCCATTTTGTATAATTATCTATTGCTGCTTTTGCCATTGAATAGCCTAAAACCTTTGTCAGCACAGTTTGTGAAGCCATTGAAGAAATGTTTATGATGCTTGCACTCCCTGACTTTTTAAGCTCATCACCAAAAACAGAAACGGGCAGCATGCTTCCAAAAAGATTCAGGTCAAACACTTCTTTCATCGCTTCCAGATTTATATCAAACACATCATCATTAGATTGAATGATAGCTTCTTTAACATTGCCTCCTGCAGCATTTACCAAGCTATCAATGTGATTATATTTTTTAAGAATACTCTGTTTTGCACGAATGAGTTCATCTTTATTCAATACATCAGCTTTGAAAAAAAATGCATCTTTGCCACTTTGCTGTAATGCCTCTGCACGCTGCATTCCAACGCTTTCATTTCGCCCAACCAACACAACTTTTGCATCCATCGAAGCAACCCCTTCAACAAATGCTTTACCCAAAACACCCGTTGCGCCGGTTATTATTATAACTTTATTCTCCAGGCTGAAAAGCTGCTGCATCGTTAATATTTTGTAGAAATAAAAATAGAAAACAAGTTACAATGGTTTTATGTTTTGGAGAATTATTATTGCGGCTCGCTCCGGATGAAGCAGGAGGCTGGATTGATAAAAATTCATTGAATGTTTATGTCGGTGGTGCAGAACTCAATGTAGCAAAGGCTTTGGGGAAATGGAATATACCTGTAAAATATTGCACAGCTTTGCCTGAAAATTTTCTTTCAAAAAAAATCATAGATAATCTTAAAAAGAAAAACATTGATATTTCAACTATATTTTTAGAAGGAAAAAGAATCGGTTTGTATTATTTATTAAAAGGTTCTTCCATTCAACATACCGAAATAATTTATGACAGAAATTATTCTTCTTTTTATGAATTAAAGCCTGGAAAGATCAATTGGGACAGGGCTTTGAAAGATGTTACATGGTTTCACTTCAGCGCTATTACACCTGCGTTGAATGAAAACGTTGCAGCAATTTGCAAAGGGGCTTTACAATTTTGCAATGAAAAAAATATTACTGTTTCTATTGATCTGAACTATCGTCCAAAACTTTGGCAATATGGAAAGCAACCAAATGAAATTATGCCTTCGCTGCTTGAACATTGTGATGTTGTAATGGGAAATATTTGGTCTATTGAAAAAATGCTTGACATTAATTTGCCAAACACTTTTTCTGAAAATAAACAAGAAAGTTTTATTCAACAATCACAAAAAACTTCAGAAGAAATTATAAAACGCTTTCCAAAATGTAAAATAGTTGCCAATACATTTCGGTTCGAAAAGGAAGAACTTGAATATTATGCAACAATTTTCTCAGATGGTTTCTTTTGTTCAAAAGTTTATAGAACAAATTCGATGATAGATAAAGTTGGAAGCGGAGATGCATTTATGGCAGGATTAATTTATGGAATTAAAAATAAAATGACAACTCAGGAAACTATTGATTTTGCTGCATCTGCGGCTTTTCAAAAATTATTTGTTGAAGGAGATTGTCTTGAAAAAAGTATTGAAGAAATAAAATCATTCCTCAAAAAATATGAGTAAAAAAGACTTTGTTCAGCAGCTGATAATCGTAGAAAAAATTGTTCCTCTTTATTATCATGATGATCTTGAGACGAGCCTTGCAGTTTTAAAAACTTTATACAAAGCAGGAATTAAAATTGTTGAATACACGAATCGTGGATCGAATGCAGTGAGCAACTTTACTTCACTTAAAAAAATTGTGAATGAGGAAATGAAAGATCTGCAACTCGGTGCAGGTACGATCAAAACAAAAGAAGAAGCAAAACAATTTATTGCTGTTGGTGCAGACTTTATTGTTTGTCCAATAATAAATATTGAAGTTGGAAAAATTGTTCAGGATGCAGGAATATTGTGGATTCCAGGCTGCATGACACCCACGGAAATTTTTACTGCAGAAGAAACTAATGCTTCGCTTATTAAAATATTTCCTGCAAATATTGTTGGTCCAACTTTTATAAAATCTATGAAAGATTTATTTCCAAATCTTTCATTTATGCCCACTGGTGGCGTAGGTTTTGATGAAAAAAATTTAATGGAATGGTTTGATGCAGGAGCTTGTGCTGTTGGACTTGGAAGTAAATTAATCAGCAAAGAAGATATAGACCAGAGTAATTATAACAATATTCAAAAGCGAACAACAAACGTTTTAAACTTCATAAAAATAAATTTATAAATTATGTCTATTATTTCTGACTTCAAACACATGCAACACCTGTGGAAATATCGCATCCATCGTTTCTTCAACACCACGCACAGAACCTGGAAAAGTAAGCAATAATGTATTTTGAATAAAGCCTGCAACGCTGCGTGATAACATTGCATATGGCATCCGTTGTTGACCGTAAGCTCTTGCTGTTTCTGTAATGCCGGGAATTTCTTTTTCAATTAAAGGTTTAATTGCATCAGGTGTGTTATCTCTTTTTGATAAACCTGTACCACCTGTAAAAATTATTAAATCAAAATTTTCTTCCACATATTTTTTTACAGTTGATTGAATTGCATCAAAATCATCAGCAATAATTGTATAGTCATTCGTTTCAATACGAAATTTCTGTAAACGTTCTATAATTTTTTTGCCAGATGTATCTTGCTTCGCGCCATTTGAAACAGTGTCCGAACAAACAACTACAGCGGCTTTTAAATTGGAAACATCAATTTTTAAATCAGTTTTTCCGCCGCTTTTACTTACCAATTTTATTGTTGAGATTTCAATGGCTTTATCAATCGGTTTCAACATATCATACATCACCAAAGCCACAACTGATGCGCCGTGCATGGCTTCTACTTCAACACCTGTTTTATAAATTGTATGCACTTCAACTTTTATTAAAATCTGCAAACTATCTATTGAATATGTTATCGCTGCAAACTCAACCGGCAGCGGATGACAATCAGGAATTACATCACTTGTTTTTTTTATGGCTAATAAACCTGCCGCTCTTGAAAATTCAAACACATCACCTTTAGGCACTTGTTTATTTTGTATTGCATCAATTGTTTCCTTCTTCGAAACTTTTACAATTGCTGTTGCAATTGCTATTCGCAAACTGTTTTGTTTATGGGTAATGTTTACCATTAACTAATAATGTTTAACTATTAACCTTCCATGTATAAGTTTCATCTTCAAAAACTTCTTTTCCCCAAACCGGCAATTCATTTTTTATACGCTCAACAATTTCATTGCAAGCATCAATTGCAGCTCTCCTGTGTGCAGAAGATGTAAATACAAACAAACTTATTTTGCCTGCTTTAACCGTTCCTAAACTATGATACACATGCAAACATGATAATTCATATTTATTAAAAATCGCTTCACGTATCTCATGCATTTTTTCAAGCGCCATTGTTTCGTATGCCGTGTATTCAATTGCTGAAACAATTTTCTCGTCAATAGTATCAGCACGCACTTGTCCAAGAAAAATTTCATGTGCACCAATATTCGTTTTCGTGCTATGCTTTTGTATTTGTTCAGCAATAAACGATGCTTCAATTGCACCTTCAACAAAAATATTTTTCAGCTTTCTTTCTTGCATATTCAAATTTTTTGCCGATGCAATGCATGCTTCTTTTTCCATTCAATAATTCCACCTTTCAAACTGTAAATGTTTTTATCAGTAAGTATCTCGTTTAACAACTTTGCAGCTTGCAAACTTCTCTTTCCTGTTTGACAAAATACAACAACATTATTTTTTGTAATCAACAATTGATGATTCATTAATTCACTCAAAGAAATTTGTATGTGGTTGAACTCATCAACAAAAGGTTGTTCGTTTTTCTCACGTACATCAATTAAAACAGCATTATCATCTTCAATTAAAGTATCAAATTCTGTTGCATCAATTTCAAATGCATTATTTGTTTGCGAAGAACAAAGCCATTCGTAATCCATTTTCAAAAAAGCTGCTTCGTCTTTCGGAATTAAATATTGTGCTTCTTTATTCAGGGATAAATTAAACGTGTAGGAATTATTATCAAGTGCATTATAAGTAAGCAATTTATTGATTAAAGGCTTACCAATTCCCGTAATTAGTTTGATAGTTTCATTTGCCATCATTGTTCCGATAATTCCCGGCAATACACCTAATACACCGGCTTCTGCGCAATTTAAAATTTCATCATCTTTTGGTGGCTGCGGAAATAAATCGCGATAGTTTATTCCTATTTCGTCTTTTGTATTAAACACAGCAACCTGTCCTTCAAATTTTGAAATTGCTCCATAAACCAAAGGCTTGTTCAATAATACACAGGCATCATTAATCATATAACGTGAAGAAAAATTATCAGTGCCATCAACTATAATATTATATTCATCAATTATTGCTAATGCATTTTTGTTTGTCAATCGTAAGTTGTATGAAACAATTTTTATTTCATCATTTAATGCTTCTAATTTCTTTGCAGCAACTTCCGCTTTTGATAAACCAATATTATCAACAGTATATAAAACCTGGCGATGCAAATTGTTGAGCGAAACAATATCATCATCAACTATTCCAATTGTTCCAACGCCTGCAGCAGCCATGTATTGCAAAGCCGGGCAACCCAATCCACCCGCACCAACAACCAATACTTTTGCGTGCAACAATTTGTGTTGCGCTTCAATGCCAAACTCCTTTAAAAGAATTTGTCGCTGGTAACGTTCGTATTGATTTTGATTATTCATTAACCTCCGGAAAATGGTGGCAGCAAGGCAATCTCTGCATCATGCTGCAATGATGTGTTTGATTGAATTATATTTCTATTTACTGCAATTTTGTATTTAGAATTTTTTATTGCAGGATATTTTGATTGTAATTGTTCAATAAGAGTATCAGTATCATTTACGTCGCCGACTTCAAAATAGTTAGTTCCAATCAAGTCAACTAATTGCCCAAACACTTTCAACTTCATTATAAACTTTAATTATTAATTTTTAATTAAAACACATGCACTTCAACCACTTCACCTTGTTCATATTCCATTCTATCTTCATCCAATCGTATCAAACAATTTGCTTTTGCATAAGAACTCAAACGATAACTTTCCTGGGCATCCAATGCAATCACTTTATCATCTTCCAAAATTCCTTTCAAAAAAAATGTAAGTCCTGCAACTTTTTTATAATCACTATCTAATGCTGCTTGCTGCACTTTAATAAAACTATTTTTTTTCGTCATGATGGCTAATGCTTCAGCAATATATTCATAAAAGCAAGTCAACACAGAAGATGGATTGCCAGGCAAACCAAACACAAGTTTATTATCTTTTTTCCCAAAATATAAAGGCTTACCAGGTCGCTGCTTTACTTTATGAAACAATTGCTGAACACCACAATTAATTGCAGCCTGCAAAACAAAATCATAATCACCAACACTAATGCCGCCGCACAATAAAACAATATCGCTGTTGTTCAATGCATCATTTAATATTGATGTGAGTCTTTTTAAATTATCATCGGCTTGCAACACTGCAACATCATTAAAATGCAATTGCTGTAACGCAGATTTCAAAATGTATGAATTCGCTTCATACACTTGTCCATATTCTAACTTTTTACCAGGCTGCTGCAATTCATTACCCGTAATAATAATACTGATGGAAGGTTTTTTATAAACTCTTACTTGAGTTAAACCGAGCGCCGTTAAAAAACCAATTGATCCGGCAGTTAAAAATTCGTCTTTGTGCAAAGCGAGTTCTCCATGTTGTATATCTTTTCCTTTCGCACGAAAATTTATTCCTTGTTGTAACTTATCATCTTCGATTTGCAGCAAATTATTTTCAACGAAAACCTTTTCCTGCATTACAACTGTATCAGCATTTGCGGGAACAGGTGCGCCGGTAAAAATGCGCATGGCATGTTTGGGTTGTAATGAAATATTTTCACTATTGCCTGCAGCTGATTCACCGTTTATTTTCAATTTTTCATTTGCATCTTTAAATGCTATTGCATAACCATCAACATTGCTTTGATTGAACGGCGGAAAATCAATTTTAGAAAACACATCTTCCGCCAACACATAACCCGCCGCTTCTGCAAGAGCCATCTTTATTGAAGGCAGCACTTCAACATTATCTTTAATTATTTGTTTTGCTTCGTCAACTGAAATCAAGCCGCCCCCATCCCCTGAAGGGGAGTAATAAAAACTATTTAATTGAATCAAACTCATTAATAAGAAAATCTTTTAGAACGTCATTTCGTCGATAAGAAAAATCTCTTGTTTGTTTTTACTTTTTTGCCCCTTTAGGGGACAGGGGTTTATCCGCCAATTGTAATCATACTCCTGTTTGCAATAGTATTTGCATCAATTGAATCAACATCGGCAATAAACTGACCACCCAATTCTTTTGCCTTCATCATAATATTTTCATGAATGAGTTTTGTAACATCTTTACCAGCTCTCAATGCACTTAATAAATCCGTTTCACTGTTCGAGAACAAACAATTTTTCATCTTACCATCTGCTGTTAAACGCATGCGATTACAACCGCTGCAAAACGGAGAACTCATCGTACTGATAACAGCAAACGAACCAGCATGACCCGGAACCATATAATGCTTGGCAGTATCATGCTTATCATTTTGCAAAGGCAAAAAAGAATATTGCTGATTTATGGTTGATAAGATTTCATGCAGTTCAACCACTTTATTGCTCGTCCATTTATTACCGCTAAACGGCATAAATTCTATAAAGCGAACTTCAACAGGATTATGCATCGTCCACGCAATAAAATCATTTATCTCATCATCATTAAAACCCTTCATCACCACCATATTTATTTTTACATTGAACCCGTGATGCAGCAACAATTCAATGTTACTTCTCACAAGATGAAACAAATCTCTTCTTGTTACCAGTAAAAATTTTTCCGGTTGTAATGTATCAAGACTAACGTTGATTGATTTAATACTAGCTTCTTTCAGCACATCAATAAAATCATGCAAACGTGTAGCGTTTGTTGTTAGCATGAGCTGAACAGGCAACTTTGAAAGACTTAAAATAATCTTTGCAGCATCTTTACGCACCAACGGTTCACCACCAGTTAATCGAATTTTAGTTACACCTTCATCAACAAAAATTTTTGCCAACGTTTCAATTTCATGTGATTGCATTAAACGCGATGCCGGCGTAAAATCATATTCTTCCTCAGGCATACAATAAAAGCAACGCAGGTTGCAATTATCGGTGAGCGATATGCGCAAATAATTATGTTCTCTATCAAACTTGTCTTTAATCATCTATCACAATTTACGAATTACAGGCATAGCATTTTTATAAACAATCTCAACTTTCTCGCCAACATTAAAATTAACATCATGTTCTGTTGAATTAATTTTCATCATGCGATTATTCAGCAACACAATCGTAAAAGTTTGCGTTCCATTTTCTTCAACTGATACAATATTTCCTGTTAATGTTGATGTATCAAAACTATTCATAAAAAAAGTAGCAGGCTTAGTGTTTTGCTCAATTTTCCCATGCTCCAAATGAATAATTTTATCACTTAGTTTTATTATCTCATCCATATCATGACTGACTAAAATCGTCGTTAACGCAAACCGTTTATGCACCTCGAGCAACGTTGTTTGCAATTGAGTTCGCATTGTGTTATCAATTGCCGATAATGGTTCATCCAACAATAACAACAATGGCTTTTTTGCAATCGCTCTTGCTAATGCAACACGTTGTTTTTGTCCGCCTGAAAGTGTTTCAATTTTTCTTTGTGATAATGCACTTAAACCAGTCAGTTCAAGCAATTCATCAACAATATTTTTAGATTCATTTTTGTTTAAAGCAAACGCAATATTTTCGTACACGTTCATGTTTGGAAACAACGCATAATCCTGGAAAACAAAACCGATTTTTCTTTTTTGCGCCGCGATATTTATTTTCCTTTTTGCATCAAACCAAACAACATCATTCATTATAATTTTCCCGTCACCTGGTTTCATTAAACCGCCCAACATGCGCAGCACACTTGTTTTGCCAGCGCCGGACGAACCATACAAACTTATAAATTCACCGCTTTCAAAACCTGCGTCAACCTGCAATTGCATTTCACCATCTGCCGTGTGTAATTTTTTTTGTAAAGCGAAATGAATCATAAACTATGTGGTGATTTTTATTTGGGGCTCTCAGCCGAAGTGCAAATATCGGCAGTAGTTTGACCTGTTCGCTGTGAGAACGGCACAAAAACCAGTTCTAACAAAATTCCTGCAATACACATTTGCATTGTGGTAATTAAATGCTTCAACTTCATAATTCTGCCTGTGCGCATAATTATTTAGCAGCATTCACAAAATAGACTTTTTTAGTATCTTCTACTATCTTCATTTACTGAAATCAAATGACCTGTCTAATTGATTGTAGTATTGTTGGTCATGGTTTAAAAATTTTAAATAGTTAAGGTAATAAAAATGTTTATAAGGATTTATGGATATTGTTTGTTCGATAGTGAAAAATACGTTTTCTCAAACTTCTTTTCTACCTGCAGTTATTAAGCTGTAAAACATCCCGAGGCATTCAAATAATAATCGTTCTAAAGAAATAAAATTTTTCTCCAATCCTCTTAATCCAGGCTTTGGTTTGCAGCAGCAGCAAGTTTTAATAAACGATCATATTGAGCAGGCGAAAGGTCATTGTAAAAATAATAAATCGGATCTACCGGCACGCCGTTTTTATGCACTTCATAATGGCAATGCGGTCCTGTACTTTTTCCTGTGCTTCCAACCCAACCGATCACTTCGCCGCGCTTTACTATTTCACCAACATGCACTTTTATTTTATACATGTGCCCAAACCATGTTTCATATCCATAGCCATTATTGATGATAACACGATTGCCATACCCGCCTGCATTAAAGCCTGCATCCGTTACAGTGCCATTTGCAGTTGCATAAATCGGTGTTCCTATGGGCGCTGCAAAATCAAGCCCCGCGTGAAATTTCGGGACTTTATACACAGGATCAATTCTGTAACCAAACCCCGAAGCCATGTGCGAAAGATCTTTGCTCACGGGCTGTATCGCAGGAATGGCAGCCAATAATTTTTCTTTGTTCTTAACCATCTCATCAATATCATTGTAAGATTTTTCCTGGTATGCAGCACGCAGAGTAAGTGAATTTAATTGTGCCGTTATGCTTTTTACCAATTCATCCTGGCTCATGCTTTCAACCAATTTCACTTCTTTTGTTTTTGCTATTTGCTGCAAACGAATGCTGTCAGGAATGGGAGATGATTCAAAAATTGCTCGGTACACATTGTTATCGCGCGTTTCGAGTTCATTCATTTGCTGCTGTAATTGCTGCAATTGCTGTTGCAAAACAACATAATCATCATGCATGTCTGCATTCTCCTGTTTCAATATTTTTTCTTTAGGAGAATCAATATATTGAAATGCAACAGCAACAATAATTGCAGCCGTTACAAAAGCTGCAGCCATGAAACCAAATACACGCAACAGTTTCACGCGAAGCGGCGTTTCTAACTTTTCGTAGCGAAGCGTATGCGTGTTGTAATAGTATTTTATTTTTTTCAAGGCGGCAATTCAGAAATCAAAAGTAAAAATTCAAAATCAAACTAACTGTTACAATTAATGAATGATATTCTTGCAGCGGTTTTTACTTTTTACTTTTACTTTTGGCTTCTTTAAAATTATTTCACAAGACATGATGACGAGTTCTGAGATACGGCAACAGTTTTTAGATTTCTTTAAATCAAAGCAACATCACATTGTTCCTTCTGCGCCGATCGTTGTAAAAAATGATCCGACATTATTATTCACCAATGCAGGCATGAACCAGTTCAAAGATTATTTTTTGGGAAATAAGAAACCTGAATTTTCACGTGTTGCGGATACACAAAAATGTTTGCGTGTCAGTGGCAAGCACAACGACCTCGAAGAAGTTGGTGTTGATTCATACCATCACACAATGTTTGAAATGCTTGGCAACTGGAGCTTTGGAGACTATTTTAAAAAAGAAGCGATCGCATGGAGTTGGGAATTATTGACTGAAATTTATAAGATCGATAAAGATAAATTATACGTTACCATTTTTGAAGGTGATGAAAAAGAAGGTTTGCCGCGTGATGAAGAAGCAATTATTGAATGGAAAAAATGGATCGCAGAAGACAGGATAATACCGGGCAATAAAAAAGATAATTTTTGGGAGATGGGTGATACTGGTCCCTGCGGCCCATGCACCGAAATAAATTATGATTACAGGAGCGATGAAGAAAGAAAAAAAGTTGATGGCAAAACTTTAGTAAATACAGGGCATCCTGATGTGGTTGAAATATGGAACAATGTATTCATTGAGTTTAACCGATTGAAAGATGGAACGCTGGAACCCTTACCAGCAAAGCATGTTGATACTGGCATGGGTCTTGAAAGATTGACGCGAACCATACAAAACAAACAAAGCAATTATGATACAGATGTTTTTACAGGAACGATTGCAGAGATAGAAAAGATAACGAAAAAAAAATATGATCGTGGTGACAGTAAAGTGGCTGTTGCATTTCGTGTTTTAGCAGATCATATTCGGGCAATAAGTTTTACAATTGCAGATGAACAGTTGCCTTCAAACACAGGCGCAGGCTATGTTATAAGAAGAATTTTGAGAAGAGCAGTTCGTTATTATTATTCCTATCTCGATTATAAAGAGCCATTATTATTTCAGTTAGTTGCTCTTATTGCAAAACAATTTGAAAATGTTTTTCCTGAATTAAACAAGCAAAAAGATTTTGTAGAAAAAGTTGTGAAGGAAGAAGAAGAAAGTTTTTTGAGGACGTTAGCAAAAGGAATAAATAAGTTTGAAAATTATATCATTCCCGCACAAGGATATTCTATTCCATCAAACCTCGTAAAATCTGAAGATGAAAAAGATAAAATTGCCTATGAATTAATAGATGATAAGACAAAATACTGGAGCCAAATTCGAAATAAAATAATTGCTGGAGAATTCGCTTTTGATTTAAGTGATACTTATGGTTTCCCAATTGATTTAACTGAATTGATGGCAAAAGAAAAAGGTTGGAACGTCGATATTGAAGGTTTTAATCAAGCACTTCAAAATCAAAAAAATCGCTCGCGCGCAGCAACAGCAATAGATTCAGAAGATTGGATAACATTGATAGAAAATCCGATTTCAGAATTTATCGGTTATGATTCGCTGGAAACAAAAACAAAAATTGCTAAATACCGCAAAGTAAAAAGTAAAGGCAAAGAAGCCTATCAAATTGTTTTGGAAGCAACACCTTTTTATGCTGAAAGCGGCGGACAGGTTGGTGACACAGGAGAATTAATAATTAATAATGAAGAATTAATAATTACTGATACTAAAAAGGAGAACAATTTAATTATTCATTTCACAGAAAAACTTCCGACAGAATTTGATGAAGTGACTGCAAAAGTTGATGCTGCAAAAAGAAGGCAAACAGAAATTCATCACAGCGCAACACATCTTCTGCATGCCGCGCTGCGCAGGGTTTTGGGAACGCATGTTGCGCAAAAAGGAAGTTTGGTAAATGCAGAACATCTGCGTTTTGATTTCTCACATTTTGCAAAAATGAGTGGTGAAGAAATTGCAGCAGTTGAAAAAATTGTGAATGAAAAAATAAGAGAAAATATTCCTGTTGTTATAAAAGAATTGCCGAAAGAAGAAGCGCTTAAACTTGGTGCAATGGCTTTGTTTGGTGAAAAATACGGCGACATTGTTCGTGTGGTAATTATTGATAAAAATTATTCTGTTGAGCTTTGCGGCGGCACACATGTTGGCGCAACAGGCGAACTTGTTTTTTTTAAAATAACGCATGAAAGTGCTGTCGCTGCTGGTGTTCGCAGAATTGAAGCTGTTGCAGGAAAAGCTGCGGAAGAATTGATCAATGAAGAATTTCAAACAAACATTTCACTGCGAGACGCATTAAAAAATCCAAAGGATTTAAAAAAAGCAATCATTAATTTATTAGATGAAAATACTTCTCTTAAAAAACATATCGAACATCTTGAAGCAAGACAATTGGTTGTGTTGAGAAACGAATTGCTCGCAAAAGATGAGATCATCAATCAAATAAATTTTATCGGAGCTATTGTTGAAGTAAGCAATGCAGATGCTTTGAAAAAATTATGTTTCGATTTGAAAAATCATTTGCGTGATTTTGTTGTGGTGCTTTGCACAAACATAGATGGCAAGGCATTTACAGCAGTTTCAATAGCAGAAAATGTTGTTGCTGCAAAAAATTTAGAGGCGTCAAAAATTATTAAAGAAACAGTTGCTCCTTTAATTAAAGGTGGCGGTGGCGGACAAAAAACATTGGCAACTGCAGGCGGAACTGATGCAGGTAATTTGCAGGAAGTGATTGCAAAAGTGAAAGCATTGTTATAAAAATGAAGATCATTTTTGAAACCGAACGATTGCTTTTTCGTGAGTTCACAGAAGATGATGCACAGCTGTTATTTGATCTTAATAAAGACGAAGCGATCAGAAAATATGTGCATGAGCCCGCGCCAACACTTGCTTCTGCACAAAGTGCATTAAAAGAAATTATTCTTCCGCAATATTATTTGTATAATTATGGACGATGGGCTTTGCATTTGAAAACAACCAATGGTTTTATCGGCTGGTGTGGTTTAAAATATATGAAAGAGAGTGAAGAAGTTGATCTTGGTTATCGTTTAATGAAAAAATATTGGAACAAAGGTTATGCAACTGAAGCTGCAAAAGCAACTATAAAATATGGCTTTGAAAATTTTCAAGTAGAAAGAATTATTGCACGAGCACATAAAGAAAATATTGCTTCAATAAAGGTGATCGAGAAATGCGGAATAAAATTTTTGTGTGATGAAATTTATAAGAACGATCCTGTGAAAACTTTTGCATTAACTAAGGTTGAATATTTTGCTAAATAGATAGACAACCGATGAACGTAGTGCGACGCAACGATGCTAAACCGGAGCGGCAATGTTCGACACCAAAAAAATCTTCTTTATAATTTTTATTTAACATTTCCGAAAGTGTTCGTATTTCAAAATGTTTTCTATATTTGAACTACTAAACATTTCGTACAACTAAAATTTATAAACATGAATACGATTTCAAAACTCTCCGCAGCCTTGCTGTTATTGGGTTTCACAGTTTTTGCTGCCAATGCACAATCTGATGATGCAACTCAAAATCAGAAAGATGAAAATATTGTCATTCACAAAAAAGGAACGTCGAATGAAAAATTTACCATCGTAGTTGATGGCGATAAAGTGACAGTGAATGGTAAACCGCTTTCTGATTTTAAAGATGATAATGTTCAGGTTATAACTGATGATGACAATAGAGATATGACGACAAATGTAATGCCCTTTGCTCCGTTGCCGCCGCATGGTGGTGCGATGGCTTTCGGCGGTGATTTTATGCATAACAACAAAGCATTTCTTGGTGTGATGTCTGAAAAAGTTACGAATGGCGTTAAGGTTACTGACATAACAAAAGGCAGTCCTGCTGAGAAAGCGGGTTTGCAAAAAGAAGATGTTATAACAAAGGTTGGAGATGTTACTGTAGAAAGTCCTGATGACCTTTATAAAGCAATTGGCAAGTACGGCGCAGGAGATAAAGTCTCAATTTCATTTTTAAGAAACGGCAAAGCAAACACTGCTACTGCAACGCTTGATAAAAATGAAAATGATCCAAAAATATTTTTTGATAGGGATTATAATTTTAAAATGCCAGAGGGATTTAGCAAAAACTTTTCTTATGGTTGGGATAACAAACCCCGCATGGGCATTGAAGTTCAGGACATTGATGCGGGAAATGGTGTGAAAATAACTAATATCATTGATGATGATGCGCCGGCTGCAAAAGCAGGATTAAAAGAAGGAGATATTATTACTTCGATCAACGGAAGAAATATAAAGTCAGTTGATGATCTGAAAGATATTTTAAAAGATTCAAAAGAAGGTGATGTTGTGAACGTGGAATATATTAGAGATGGAAAATCTGAATCTGCACAAGTGAAATTTCCCAAAGAATTAAAAACAACAGATCTATAAAAAAGAAGATAAAAATTTTCTCATGTGCCCGGCCGTTGTTTTTACAATGGCTTTTTTTATGAATAAATTTTTGATAATTGTGCAGCAATATTTTCTCCATCCATCGCAGCACTTATAATACCACCGGCAAAGCCTGCGCCTTCTCCACATGGATATAAATTTTTTATTTGTGGATGATGTAATGTTTGTGCATCGCGTGGAATGCGCACCGGGCTTGAAGTTCGGCTTTCTGTTGCAACTATAATTGCTTGGTTTGTAAAATATTCTTTCCTTTTTTTGGCGAACGATTTTAATGCCTGTTTTAAATTAATATAAATAAATGAAGGAAGTACTTCACTCAATAAAACAGAATTTGTGCCAGGCAAATAACTGCATTTTGGTAATGATGTTGAAAAATTATTTTCGCAAAAATCAATCATGCGTTGCGCAGGAGCAACAAATTTTCCACCGCCTGCTGCAAAGCAATTTTGCTCAACGATTTGTTGAAAATTCATCATTGCAAGCGCATCGTTTTTTATGTTGAAATTTTTATTTCCAGCAATATCTTTCGTTTCAACCTGAACAACCATGCCACTGTTAGCAAAAGGATTGTTTCTTTTACTTGGGCTCCATCCATTTACCACCAATTCATTTTCATTTGTTGAAGCTGGTGCAATAATGCCGCCGGGACACATGCAAAAACTAAATACGCCGCGACCATTTATCTGCTCAACCAATGAATAAGATGATGGAGGCAAATATTCTTCGCGCGCATCACAATGGTATTGCATTTCATCAATTAATGTTTGCGGATGTTCAATGCGAACGCCGAGTGCGAAAGGCTTTGCTTCAATTAAAATATTTTTTTTGTGAAGCAATTCAAAGATATCTCTTGCAGAATGCCCCGTTGCAAGTATGATAGCATTTGCGGAAAAATTATTTCCGTTGCTTGTGATTACAGATTTTATTTTTTGTTTTTCAATAATAAAATCAATAACTTTTTTTTGAAATAAAAATTCGCCGCCACAGTCAATAATTTTATTTTTTATTCCGGTAATTATTTGCGGTAATTTATTGGTCCCTATATGCGGATGCGCTTCGTATAAAATATTTTCTTCTGCACCAAATTGCACAAACAAGTTGAGTATGCGATTGATGTCTCCGCGCTTGCTGCTGCGTGTATAAAGTTTGCCGTCGCTGTAAGTGCCTGCACCACCTTCACCAAAACAATAATTACTTTCAGGATTAATAATTCCATATTTATTCAATGCTGCCAAATCTCTTCTTCGTGCACGCACATCTTTGCCACGTTCAAGAATAATTGGTTTGATACCTTGCTCAATCAATTTCAACGCAGCAAATAAACCTGCAGGCCCACTTCCAATAATTATTACTTCATGTTTTGCATTGGCAACATCTTTAAAAATTACTTTCTGAATTTCTTTTTTGTAAAATGGTTCATTAATAAATGCATGCACCGTAAGATTTATAAATGGATGTTTACCGCGCGCATCGATTGATTTTCTAAGAAGATGAAAACCTGTAACAGCAACATTTTTTATTCCTGTTTGCTGCGCAATATTTTCCTGTATAAATTGATCATTTGCTGCTTCAGAAGGAAGCAACCTTAGTGAGATAATTTTTTGCATATGCCAGGTATTTTTCCTGAAGAAATGCTTTAATTAAAAAGGGAGATCGTCTGAAACATCATCCTGCACTGGATCCTGGGCATTTATTATGGTCGAATTTTCTCTTTGTTGCTCTGCCATTTTCACCTGCTCCATTCGCCATGCATCAAGATTTGTGATATAATTTTCTCTTCCATCTTTCACCCATTTTGTTCCTTTAATATTGAAATTAACTTTTACTTCATCGCCAATATTATATTTATCAGGCATAGTAGTTTTATCCTGCACACATTGCATTTTAATGTAGTTGGTTATAATTCTTCCATTAATTTCTTCCGATTTTTCTATCACAAATTCTCTTGTTTTAAATGTTTGAGAACGCTGCACTGTATCAAACTTGGCAATAAGCTTTCCTGTTATTTCAAAAGACATATTTTTATTTTTAAGCAGTAAATCTACTTCTTAAAAAAAAATTTTATTATTTTTTTCTTTCTAAGGGTTTAGAAAAATTTTAAATTAAAGTATAAAATGAAGTAATAGGTACTGCTAACCAACATGTTTCAACAATTAATTTTTTTTTATTTTTTAGGAAGTTTTATGTAATGATTTTTATAATAAAATTTAGAATGACATCTACGAAAATTTTTTAAAAAACAAATTTTTTTTTCAACATAAATATTTGATATTCGCTTTGCTCTCCCAGAAAAACGAAATGCAGAAATGCGCAAGTTTTTTTGGGATTTTTTTCTCTTAATAAAATTCTTAACCCAAAACTTTTTTATACAAGAAGACCATGCTAAAAACCGCGGAAAATATTTGGAAAGATTGTTTGAAAATAATTAAAGACATAGTAGAGTGGCAACATTTTAAAACGTGGTTTGAACCGATAAAGGCAATAGAATTAAAAGGAAATGTATTATTAATACAAGTGCCCAGCCAGTTTTTCTTTGAATACCTTGAAGAGCATTATGTAAATTTATTAGCGAAAACTTTAAAGCGTGAATTGGGCAAAGAGGCGCGTCTTGAATACCGCATAATGGTTGATAGCGGCAACGGACGCAACGGCACAATGGATGTGCCTGCGGGCAATACAAAAATTTATAGTAACAATGAAATGGATTTTCCTTTGGTAATAAATAATCCGGTAAAAAATCCTTTTGTAATTCCAGGACTTAAAAAAATGCAAATCGATCCGCAATTGAATGCGGCTTATTTGTTCGATGCTTTTATAGAAGGCGATTGTAATCGAGTAGCAAGACGTGCAGGTAAAACAGTTGCTGAAAAACCCGGCGCCAATTCATTTAATCCTTTAGTTATCTATGGCGGTGTTGGTTTAGGTAAAACACATTTGGCGCAGGCAATTGGTAATGATGTAAAAAGATTGCATCCGCATAAAGTGGTTTTGTATGTGAGCAGTGAAAAATTTATCAACCAGTTTCAGGATCATAGCCGCAATAATGCTATCAATGATTTTATACATTTTTATCAACTGATTGATGTTTTAATTCTTGACGATGTACAATTTTTTAATCGCGCAGAAAAAAGTCAGGATGCATTTTTTGCAATATTCAATCATCTTCATCAAAGTGGTAAACAACTTGTATTAACATCAGATAAGGCACCGAAAGATTTAGATGGGTTGCAGGAAAGATTGCTTAGCCGTTTTCGTTGGGGACTAAGTGCAGATGTGCAGATACCAGATTATGAAACACGCATAGAAATTTTAGAAAGAAAAATGCGGAACGATGGATTGGAAATGCCGAGAGAAGTGGTAAAATATGTTGCATATAATATTAGTAACAATGTGCGAGAATTGGAAGGCGCATTAATTTCTTTACTTGCACAATCATCTCTTAATAAAAGAGAAATAGATTTGGAGCTTGCAAAAAAAGTATTAAGAAATTTTATAAAAACAAGCAGCAAAGAAGTAACGATTGATGCAATACAAAAAATGGTTTGCGAATTCTTTGATGTGCCATACGATAAACTCCTGCAAAAAACGCGCAAGCGCGAAATTGTGCAGGCAAGGCAGATAACAATGTTTCTTGCAAAAGCATTTACAAAAAATTCACTTAAAACAATTGGCGAACATTTCGGAGGTAGAGATCATACAACCGTTATTCACAGTTGCCAAACTGTAAAAGACCTGATGGATACTGATACTATTTTTCGGGAAAATGTAATGGAGCTAACACAAAAAGTACAGCTTGCGTCAATGTAAAAACTTACCTGATCATTCAATTACAAATTATATTTTCTTTTAGGATTTTAAAAGTTGCATTCCTATTTTTGCAACCCTTTGGTGAGGTGGATGAGCGGCTGAAATCAGTAGTTTGCTAAACTGCCGTACGGGTAACTCTGTACCGAGGGTTCGAATCCCTCCCTCACCGCTTGGGATTTTGTAAACTAACGCATAAACCTGTAAACTGAACATTTACAGGTTTTTATATTTAAAGAAAAGTGCAAATGGATGCATAAAAGTGCATCTATTGTGTTACAAAAAAGGGTACATGCCAAAAAAATAAAATCCGTGTGGCCTTTTTAGACCGTTTTGCATTGATTTTCAATATTTTGCATATCTGTCATTTTAATAGTTAAACCAATTTTACAACTATAAAATAACAGTTATGAAAAGATCAATTGTTTCTATCTTTTTTTACCCGCGGATTATTAATTCTGATAAAAATTATGCTTATTTGATGTGCAGAGTTACAATCGATGCGGTGCGATATGTATTTAGCTTGCACCATAAAGTGTTGGCTACCGAGTGGGAACCATCACACCAAAGGGTTCATCCGAAATCTAAAGACGCTTTTATCGTCAATAATTTAATTGGTTCAATTCGCAACAATATTTTTGAGGCGCACAGAAATTTATCAGATAATGGAATTTATGTTACCAGTAAAATTTTACAAGCAGAACTCAATAGAGATCGGGAAAGCGAAAATGATTTTAAAAAATTTTATCAAGAATATTTACTTCGTAAAAAAGAAATGATCGCTTCAGAAATCACTGTAGAACATTATAATAAAGAAGCACGGATCTTTCAGAAATTTTCTGATTTCTTAGATCAAAAGCAAATAGAATCATTTTCATTTTCAGATCTCAATACAGACATCGGGAAAAGTTTTTTTAATTACTTAAAAAATATTTGTAAGCTATCACATAACACAGCTATAAAACACATGCAAATGTTTAAATGTGTTGTGAAGGATGCAGTCAATAAAGGACGTATACCACATGACCCTATGCGTGAACTAAAATTGTCTATGAAAGATACGCCAAGACCTTATCTTATTATGGAAGAGATTGAAAGTATAGAATCTTTAAACGGCTTAGTGCCGAGGCTCGAATTGGTAAGGGATATTTTTATTTTCAGTTGCTACACAGGACTTGCTTATATAGATGTCAAACAGCTCACTACTGATAATATTCGCAAAGGGATTGATGGACGTCAATGGATTTATACCTCAAGACAAAAAACGGAAGTGAATTCTAATATACCGGTATTGCCTAAGGCCCAAATCATCATTGACAAATACAGCAGTACAACAATGTTTAGAAATAAAAGATTGCTGCCAATTTTAAGTAATCAAAAAATGAATTCTTATTTAAAAGAAATTGCAGATAGATGTAACATAAAAAAGGTACTTACATTTCATGTAGCACGACACAGTTTTGCAACAACTGTAACGCTTGCAAACGGGGTATCAATTGAAAGTGTATCAAAAATGCTTGGACACAAATTAATGAAAACAACTCAGCATTATGCTAAAGTTGTTGATCAAAGAGTAAGTGATGATATGATAAACTTAGAAAAAAAATTGACAACTAAGAAGGACTAAAATTCTTTTAGATTACATACATAAAAGTTCTATGAATGTTCTCTTGAACAATATTTGTTAAGGATTTTCAATACGTATGTTCGTTGAACATGGTCTTTGCGAACTGTCCAACTTCGCTTTTTGTATTTTGAAATTTTGAACTTCATCATTACATTGCCTTATGCTGTTATAAAAGTTACAAACTTTAAAATAGATGCTTAAAGTTTGAATCTTCAATGAGAAGAACACGTCGCCGATTTAAAAAGAATTTTTACTTTCATAGTATCTTAATTAATCAAAACTTAAAACCCACTGTAAATGAAACGCATAAACAAGCTTTTTTTCGTAATAGTATTGCTGATAGTTTTTCAACCAGGCAACGTTTCTGCTCAACGTTTCTGCTCAATTGGCTGGAGCAAATATTATTGCCAAGGGAGTGCTTGCAGTTGTCGGCGGTAATCGCGAAGCAAAACAGCAAAAAATTATTGATCAATCTACAACGCAGGAAAAAATAAGCGGATCAAATGTAATGATATTAAGGGTAAAGGAATCAGATATAAAAAGTAAAGCTAAAAAGAATATCATAGCGCTGCAAAATCGTTTAAACAAATATGATAGTTTGTATAAAAACAATCAACCGCTCGATATTCCAAAAAATGACAGTGATTTAATAGCCATTCAAAATATTGATGAAAATTGGCCAATTGAATATTATGTAAGTGAATTAAGAGCCTATAAACGATATGCTTTTCAGCAGAAACAAAAATTACCCGTTGCTACACCTGACAGCTTACATGTAACGCCTGCTGACACAATAAAAAAAGACACCACCAGCGCAAAGCTTTAAATGGGTGCAACGAAGACTTATCGTTTATATACGGCTGAAGGCTTAATAAAAGTTGCAAACTTTAGTATAGATGCGGCGAAGTTTGCAACTCGCCGAGACACCCGAAGACTTGGCTGAGCTGGCTATTTCATTTGCCTCCGTAGTCAAAGACATACGGAGAGCGAAGAACATTCTACGGAGAACTGGGACACCGAACACTTCGCCGAGGCTGGAACATTCTTCGCTGAGCTAGGAAACCTATTTCTTTGTGAGCTTTACTTTATCAGAACCGTCGAGTTTAATGGTATAAATATCAGAACCAGAAATAAGAGCGATGTGATTATTTGTAGCTGAATAATCAGCATATGCAGTATTGGCAAAAATTCTGTGTTTATTTTTTGTGTTCAAATCAACTACGTATAACGTTGAATTTTCGGATAGGATTATGCTGTCAGAATTTTTTGTAAAACCAATCACAGTAACATTATCGAGATTCTTTGCAATTATTGAGTTAGTGTTAGAAGCAATGTCGTGCAAGTATATGCTCAGGTTGCGAGCAAGATCATTTGCATTGCTGAGGAACAACTTCTGATATGTCTGATGAAATAGTATTTTTTGTCCATCGTTTGTGAATGCATCAGCCTGAAAAGTGTTCTTAGTATCCTCATTTATGTTGATGAAGGTCGATAAATCTTCTTTTACATCAATCAGGGAGTTTTCAAAAAAGTCCGGTAACCTGATGGTTTGACAAGCTATTTTAGTGCCATCAGGCGACCATACAGGTTTGCTATTATTATATTCCAGGTTTCCAACACGCTTAACATCCGACCCATCCGGATTCATAATATAAATCTGTGCTGTTTTGTCTCTCGTAGATTGAAATGCTATTTTATCACCTTTTGGCGACCATACAGGATCAAATTCATCGGTTGTAGAATTCGAGATATTTGTTTGAAAAGTGCCATCACTATTCATTATATAAATTTGATTGACACCTGTTATATACGACGTGAATAAAATTTGCTTTCCATCAGGAGAAAAGCTTGGATCAAATACATCCACACCAATGTAAGTTAACCTTGTAAGATTATTTCCATCTTCATCCATTACAAATATTTCATTGTCGTCATTCACATTTTGTTCAAGTTGTTTCACCTGAGGTTTTACCCACAATAAAAGAAGAATTTTTTTGCCATCTGGTGACCAGTGAATTTCGTTTTTACTTAATGTTATTTGAGCATAACTAACAGAAGTACTAATAAGAAATAAGATTAAAAGGAATTTATTCATCTTGGTTTTTTTAAGTAAGCCGGCAGCTAATTTAAAATAAAACAAGATTCAATTCTCTCTTCTCCGCAATGTCTCTTTGCAAAGCATTTGTGCGTGGAAAGGACATTGCGGTTTCATGTATGTAATCTTGTTAAATCAATATCTCTTAGCTCCATAAAACTTGTAACAGGATAAATTTCTTGTTCGCCTGTAAAATAATATTTCGCTGAACTATGTTCATATTGTTCTGGCAAGTTAACTAACTTATTTCCTTTACATGGATTGAATGTATATAATCTAATTTTTGCTGAATAAATTTTTCTGTTCTGCATTCTTTCCAATCAAATGATGTTTCAAAAACGTTATGCAGTTTACGCTCTTTGATTTCTGTGTTGTTTAAAGTTGATGATAGTTCATTTAATATTAAACTGCTGTTTTGTTGCTGTAAACGTTTTACTAAAACCATACGCTATAAATCGTTTGCCGTTTGATACAATCGTATTAATTGATTTGCCTGAATTACTGAAAGCAATAACTGCATGCACATGACTTGGCATAACAACATAACCAATGATATAATGACCTCGTGTTTTTAAATAATTGAACCATGCATAAACTGCATCATAAGCATTGCATAATTTGAACAGAGGAAGCCAATTAGTACATGTGAATGTGATGAAATACACTCCATCTGTTTCTGCTATGGCTTTGCGAACGGGCATGGATTGAAGTTAAGGAAATATGGGCTTTTGTGCTCCGATTGCCGCAATGTCCTTGCTTGCACACATGGCTTTGCTAAAGAGACATTGCGAAGAAGGGGAAATTAATTTCGGCTATTTAATAAATTAAAAACACGGTCTATCTCTTTTTGATAATTTTCTATTGGTGGATAAGGAAAAGTTATCTTGGTAAGTGTTGGTAATTGCGTTTGTGCATACTGATATGCTTCGTTTAACCCTCGTATTGCATCTTTATAAAATTCATATACATCTTCTCTACTTTTTATTCCATTGGATGGTATTTCATATTCAGATTGTATAGAAAGAACTTCATGCTCTTTATTGTTGCTCATTTCAGTAAGAATATACTTAGTAGTTATTTTTAATAACACCTTGTTATTATTGAAAAACGGTTCTGATTGGTAGTTAACCGATGACTGCCCTAATCCCGTTATAGGTGGAAAATCTAATGGCGAAAGATTAAGCTTAACCCTAAAACTTCTTGCATTCACTTTAAGATTCTTTTTATTGTTGAAGATAACATTTGTTGCTTAAACACAATGTCCTTGTTTGCACACATAGCTTGAGAAAGAGACATTGCGGAGAAGGAAATTTTTTTATTTACATTATCTATTAATAACTGTAAATTATTTGCATAAATTACTGTATATTCCATCATCATAATAGTATTTATAAATTGTATTCGATGTTTGTTCCCTGATAAATGGCAATGCAACGAGAGCCGGAATTTATTTCTTTACTATTTCAAAAACACTAAAACCCAAACTTTCCAAAAATTCTTTAAGGTATTTATTCTCACTAAAATCATTGGATGTGATTTTCAAATAAGAATCTGCTTGTCTTGCAGCAATATTAAATGCTAGTTCAATTACAAGTTTAGGAGGATAATCTTTGTAAGAACCATCTGCTCTTTTAAAATGTATATAATATTTTTTCCAATCTCTTTTATTTGGCACACCCATTTTATCAATTTGCTGCATTGCAACTAAGCAGTGAGACAACCTAATTTGCCCTTTGATTTCTGACCAAGTGATGTTGTTTGTTGTTATCATATTTGAATTTTATTTGATTATAAATTTAATTCAAAAAAAGTATACTCTTTCTTGAGTAGAACGATTTATATGCTTACAAAGAATTGATTTTCAACTAAGAAAAAAATATTTTTTGACTTCATTAATTTGCACAACGCGATATTAAAAATTACGCCAAACAGTTACACATTCTACGCCAAGCCGAGGGTTTTACATCCTAAGACAAGCTTTCGCTATTAGTAAATTTATAATCGCATATTTCTTTAAATACACTTTTCAGATTGCATTCTCGCAACAAGTTCTCATATTCCTTGAAAGTTATTCTTATTCTAACATTACCAGTTTTATCCTTGTAATGCGCATATGTTTTTTCATTACGCGTAATGTTCACTTTACTAAAACATAAGTAAGTATTCGGCAAAATCTCTTTAATTAATTCAATACTTCCGCCATACGTATCGCCTTTCGATGAAATTTTACCAAGTAAGTCAAGAATTCTATCAAATATCATTTCATTGAATAAATTTAAAGACATAAGCGAAACTGATGCATCTACAAAACGATTTTGAACAAATAAAGCGAATTCTGACTTTAAAGCAGAATACAAAGTCTCATTCGACCAAACTTGTAAGTTAAAAAAGACAGTAGAGCTTTCTATTTCAAATATGTCTTTCAACTTATCATTTATGTAATCATCTTTTTGAGAAAGAAGAATATTCTTTACATAAGGATTTATAGAACTATTGGTAGAAAGATTTAACTGCATAAACCAAAACCCTGTTGTAGCAATATATAGTCCTTGTAAAGCAATCATTTCATTTTTATTCCTCAATAATTCTGTAATTAGAACTTTCTTTACCACATCATCATGAGATATTTTTGCTCTCAAGCTATTTAGTTTTCTATCTACATAATAATTGTTACTCGCATTTAGAACTCGTAGGATTTCAAGTTTGTTATTCTTGTAAAGCCAGTCAAGCAGAAAATATTTTGTGAGCCAAAACTGCTTATTATTTAAATAATGCTTTTCAAAAATTTCTTCTTCAAATTTAAATGTTGGAAAATTTTTAAATATTAAGGCAACTATATGATGAAACAAAATGTTAGTGTCCTTTAAATGTTGTTCTATCCATAGACAAAACTCGCTATCATTTTCATAGTGTTTTTTAAAATAAAAAGCGACGCCTTCAAAGTGCAAGTAAAGGGTTTCAATATTTTTGAGTATTGCATCTCTAACTTCATCATCTTTATTGAGCTTAAATAGTGCAAAGCTAATAATGGTCTTATTTAAGTAATTGTCGTGCCCAATTTGAAAGCAATTTAAAAAATGCTTTTTGAGTTGAGTATTTGTAGATTGCTTTAACTTCTTTCCTTGTTGAATGAATTCATTATTAATATCTGAAAATCTACTATCAATTTTATTGAGCTCTCTTTTTATATCATCAATTTTTTGACTTCCAACTTTTTCGCTTTGTGGAATAAGCCCAAAATCTCTTGCTATTAAATCAATAAAGGTTATAGCTTTTTGTCCTTCAATTTCGGTTTTGGAAAGTATCCGAATATCATCAACGTAACGAAAATATTTTATATCTAATGTTGATTTTTCCGTTACTTCTTTGTCAATTGGCAATAAATAAACATCCGCTAAAAAAGCAGAACCCAGAGGACCTTGAGGAATTCCATTATTGCAGCCGTAATTATTTCTATTAGTTGCAACAGTCCATTTGTTTAAACATCTTTTAAAAAATTTTAAAAGCTCTTCTTCAATTCCAAAATCATGAAGGATTTTACATAAAATATCATGCTCTATTGTATCGTAAAATGATGCAAAATCAAAATCACTAAAATATATATAGCCTTCCTGATGATATGAGATTGTTTGCTTATTATATTTTTTCCATTGCTCTTGCCATCGTAAAAAAAAGAAGATTGAGTCCTTATCTGTAGTCTTTCTGAAAATATTTCCAAATACAATTCTATTCTGAAAAGGGAAAAACCTTTCATATAAAATGTCGGCAAAAACATTTATCAAAGCTTGATAAATAAGTAAATCCGTAAAATGTAAAAGACTTAGTGGTCGTACCAGATTCTTTTTCTTTGGTATGTAATATTTTGTGCAAGGCTTAGGTTCATATGAACTTTCATTTATTAGATGAATAGTAAACTCAATATTTTCTTGTTCAAATAATGCAAAATGTAATAAGTCCGGATAGTACAATCTTTTATATAACGAACTATTTGCAGTTTGCAATCGCCTAAGCGCAATTCGAAAATTTTCTATTGATAAAAATTGATTCCATTGATTCAACATACTTACTTAATTATTAGTCAGTATTCAAATTTCTCTATTAATATTAATAGCATTTAGATTAATACTCAAACACTTTATTTATGTTCAGGCATTTTTTGGCGACTAATGCTTAATCGTTCACTGGCTGCCTGATTGGAGGGAAAAGCCCGGTGAAGATTTGTGCCTTGCTTTGTGCCGGACTTGTAACGAAAAGCCGGTACTGTAGCTGATCGATAGATGGACGATAATAGTCACCAATTAAAATTCTTTATTCTTCATCATTCACCATTTCATCATTCATCATTGGCAATATTTTATTAGCATCTTCGATGCTTAAAACCTGCACATCTTTTAATTTCTTTTCTATAACACGGGTGCGTTTGCCGGCAAGATCTTCTAACTGGTTAAGCCCTGTTTGTATATTGTTTTGCGCTTTTTGCAGCAGCCCGCTAAAGTTGCCGAACTCTGTTTTTACGGCGCTGAGCAACTGCCATACTTCGCCGCTGCGCTTTTCTATGGCGAGTGTGCGGAAACCCATTTGTAAACTATTGAGCAGCGCACTGAGCGTGGTGGGACCGGTGATGATGATCCTGCATTCGCGTTGTATGCTTTCGAAGAGACCGGGTGTGCGCAGCACTTCGGCATACAGGCTTTCGAAGGGCAAAAAGAGTATGGCGAAATCGGTGGTGTTAGGAGCATCAATGTATTTGCCGCAAATGTCTTGTGCGCAGTTGCGTATGCCTTTGGCAAAGCTGCAGCGGTGCTCTTCTATTAGTTCGGGGCTGCCATGGTCGTAGGCATCGGTTAAGAGTTCAAATGCTTCTTTGGGAAACTTGCTGTCGATAGGCAGCCATACCACGCTGTTTTCGTTGCCGGTTCTGCCGGGCAGTTTTACGGCAAACTCTACGTTTGCATTGCTGCCTTGTTTGGTCTTTACATTTTTGCTGTATTGCTCGGGTGTGAGTATTTGTTCGAGTAAACTTTCCAGTTGATACTCGCCGAGTACGCCGCGTGTTTTTACATTGCTGAGTACGCGTTTAAGGTCGCCAACGCCGGTGGCTAATGTTTGCATATCGCCAAGACCTTTGTGCACGGCTTCGAGCCTTTCGCTGACGAGTTTGAAACTTTCGCCGAGGCGTGCTTCGAGTGTTTGCTGCAGTTTTTCATCAACGGTAATGCGCATCTGCTCGAGCTTCTGCTCATTGCTTTGCTGCATTTCTTTTATTTTATTTTCGAGCGTTTGGCGCATGTCGCCAAGCAGCGTGGAAGTGTTTGTGTTTTGTTCGCTTTGTTTATTGAGCAGCGCAAAGAAATTGTCTTTTTGTATGCTGTTGAATTCGGTGATGCTTTGCGCAAGGTCTTTCTTGAATGTGTTGAGTGCTTCTTTTATTTCTGTGCGGCTTGCGAGTGCATTGTTGTTATTGCTTTCGCTGAATGCGGTGAGTTTTTTATCTATGGTTTCTGTGAGATGATTGAGTTTTTCTTCGAAGGATTGGAGTGATGCGGCGAGCTCTTGTCTCGCTCTTAATGATTGGTTGTTGGTTTCAATTCTATTTAATGAGATTTCTTTTTTTACGGATTCTTCGATGCGTTTGGTTTCGGCGGCGAGAGTGTTTAGTTTTTCATTAGTGGTGGTGATGAATGCGTCGAACTTTGCATCATCGTTTTTTGTAAATGCCTTTAATAATAAAGTGACTAAAAAAATTATTATTAAACTAAGGAGTATGTAAGTTATAATCATTTAAAATTCAATCCAAAACAAGATACAATATTTGATTGAGTTAAATAAAAAGCAGAATATCCTAGTAACGTTTAATTATGAGGTTCCTAAATTTTTAGAAGGTATTTAATAAATTATTTTAACTTCTTGTATTACCATAGTTATTTTGAAACTTTACCATTAACATTAACCCAAAGAAAACGAATACCAGTTTTCTTCAATTCTGGAATTATCGGAAATAGCACTTTCTTTAGATATTTATCATCAGGATGGGCGATTGCAATTTGAGCACCAGGATAGTTATTTCTTTCTTTCAGCACTTTAATTATAGCAACCGCTAAATGTGTATTGATTTGACTGCTATCAAACTTATCTTTTTTGGTAGAAAAATGCTTAGGATTTCCTTTAGCACCTTTTGCTTCGATAATAAAAAATCTTTTTCTCTTTTACTGCAAAAATATCAATGCCTCGTGTTCGTTCTTTACAAAAGCTTTGTATAATCCAACCTTCATTTTCGAGCCAATGCATCAGAACATCAATTATTTGATCTTCTAAAATCTTTTCTTCAATAGATTTTGCATCGCTTTTTTATTTAATTACCTCCCAATTATTTAGATAATATTTCATTTCATGATTGCGATTGCCTAAGTAAATTTTATCCTCTCGAACATCAATTTTAACGCGATATTTTTTATAAGACTGAACATAAATAATGGCTTTTTCTGCAACCTTCTTTTCCATTTCATGTAGCGGAATAATTAGAAATTGAGTAGATGATTTTCCTCTAAGAATAAACACATAGAAAGTATTTCCTGCATAATCTTTTTCAAACGATACTTTACGCACATCAAAATTGTAAGTATCATAATCATTTGCATTCGCTGTCTTAACCTGTATTGAAATTAATTTATTATTTTTTGTAGCAATTATATCCATGCCTGAATCAACACTCATTATGCTTGCGTTATAGCCTCTGAACAATAACTCCGAGCAAACCAAGTGCTCACCTGCTTTGCCTGTAAAGCCTGTTTCAATACTTATTTTTTCTTCTTCCAAAGCCTCATCCTCTAAAACCTTCGTTTGTTTTTTTGGTTCTATAATTTTTTTATTTCTGTTCAAATCGAAAGTGGAAGGAGCAGTTTTAACGAAGTCAGATGCATCGCCTTTAGTTTTTATATCTGTAATTATTTGTGCATTCATGCTTGCATCCGGTGTTGCACCTTCTGTTTCTAAAATGCCTTTATCTAAAGCAAGCTTTGTTATTTCTTTATAGTGAAGTGGTTTATTTACTTCAGTTAGTATTTGTACCGCTGCAGTTCTGAATTTGTTCATATGTATTAGAGATGACAATTTGAAAAATCAGTAGATCGAATGCTAGAGCTTAATTGAGGTTTCATTTTATTGCAAGTTTTGACATGTTCTCTGAATAAAATGGTAGGCAATCTAATAGAAGGGTTTGATGCTTGGTCAAAGTTAATTTCAATTCACCAATTATGCGAATTTTTAAGATAAGTCATACTAAAGTGGAGGCTAAAAATGTTTTCTTCCAAATGTGTTTTTTAAATCGTTGATTACAGCAGGTAGTTTACCATTAAATACTTTATTAATGCTTTCATAAGAACCTATCAATCTCTCATATATCGGGTTACCAAAAATATCTTTTTCCTCTATGCTTTTTTTAGAAGCAATATTTGATGCAAAGACATCTTTAATTTTTTTCAGCACAATTATTTGTTCGTCAGTAAAATCGTATGTGTGCAGGTAGGACAAATAATTCTTCTCAATTCGTTCTTTTGGTGTTGGAATTTTCTTTTTACCTAAAGCATGTAATAAAAAATCCCATGCTGAACCTTCAGGGAAATCATACATTTTTTGCAAATGTCCTTCGTCTAAGAATGTATTTGGTTTACTTAACCAATCAATAAGCTTTGCCATTTCTTCGTCGGTTGGCTGATAGTCTGTTTGTTCAGCTTTTGTTTTCAATTCTGCTATCACCGGCTCTTGTGTTTTGTTTAATTCTTCTACAAAAATTCTTTTGGCTTCTTCAATCGGAATATTGTCTTTAACTATTATTGAATCGCCATGAATTTCTACTCTTTGAATTAAATGTGCCGGGTCTGGATTATCAATTAAAAAATAGTCGCCCTTCGGTTGTGGAATCCCTGGCACTTTTGGTTTTTGGTCACCCGGTTTTACAATTTTTTTATTCTCTTTCAAGGTGCCTTTTCCATTGTCTTCCATTCGCCTGCACAGACCAACAAAGTCTAAAACAGTGAAACTAAATTTGCCAGTTTTGTAATCAAGCCGCGTCCCTCGACCAAGCATTTGAATATATTTTCCTACAGACTTTGTAAGTCCGGCAAAAGCAATATAACGAACACAAGGAATGTCAACACCAGTACTTAAGATGTCTACAGAAGTTACTATATAAGGTTTTTGGTGTGGTTTTTTAAACCATGCTTTTTGAGTTTCATTTAAAGTATCATTGATGGAAATGACCGATTCACAGTAATGAACACCTCCTTCATAATCTTTATCAAAAACCTGATTTATTGCTTTAGCCAATTCAATACAGTGATTCTGGCTTACGCCAAACAGAATTACCTTTTCACCGTACTGTGTATTCTTTTTCAATTCTTCAGCAATACGTAAACAATTTTCTTCTGAAATAAACTTGCGGTTTAGTTGCTCCAGCTTTATTTTTTTTTCAGCGCCTAAAGCAATTATATATTTTTCCTTGGGGTCTAAAACATGGTCAAACGCAATTCCGTTTTCCTCGGCTTCCTGAATAAGTGAAGAAAGCAATTCGACCGGTTTATATGGTGCAAGAAAACCTTCACTAATTCCTTTGTCCATATCAAACTGAAAGTCTGGTTCGCCTGTTTCGCAACCAAACAATTTGTAAGTATCTATAATTGCTAAATCTTCTTCATCTACTTCTGTTCCATCTTTAGGCGTGGCAATTCTTGGCGTTGCTGTTAACCCTACTCTCGGACAAAGGAAATGGTCGAAAATCAATTTCCTGTTTACGTTAATGCTTCTATGGCACTCGTCCACTATAATTAAATCATAAAAATTCGAAGGCAAATCACTGTGAATTAATTCAAGTGTATCAATAACCACAACGTGAATACTTGCGTGTTTTCTTGCCCTGAAATTAGATGTAGTTATCCAGCTGCTTGTGTGTTCCCGGCTGATTAATGCAAAGCCGTCATCAACAGATTGTTTTGCTAACATTCTTCTGTCCACCACAAATAAAACACGTTTACATAAACCGCTTCCCAATAGTGCTTTTACCATTGCAACTGCTGTTCTGGTTTTGCCCAATCCTGTTGCCATGTGAACAAGCATTTTTTGCTTTCCTGCTTTGTAGTTTTCAATAATAGTTCTGATACATTGAAGTTGATAATATCTTTCTTTCCCGATACTCGGATCAAAACCTCCGGCAATGGTTGTATCAATTGTAATTTCCTTGTTGGAAGCAATTTTTTTCTGCTGCTCAATTTTGAGCTTCATTTCTTCCAAAGTCATAAAGCCGATTACCTGCTTAAATTCTCCTGCATCCAAGCCTTTCCAGGCATTGTCGTAAAACAAAATGCGTTCTGCACTGCAGGCATAAAGAAACCGAGGCTTTAATAAATGCGTTATAACAGTGCGAAGTTTTAAAAGGTCTTTATTTTCTTTATCAAGGTTGTTTTCAATTACGGCTAAAACTTCGCCATTCAAATCCTGTAAAACAATATCGGGCTTAATATATGGTTTGTAGTATTCAGCTTTTAAATTCTCGGGTAAATCGTATTGTTGCTGATACAATAATGTATCTTCTATCTTCCAGCCATACTCATTAATTAGTTTTAGTATGATTGGCAAATCAGTAGAAGTAGCTTCATTAATTTTCTTGCTCATCTTCTACTTCTATTTTTATTGCTTCTGTAAATTCAACTCCCCAAACATCAGCTAATATTTGATTGATTTTATTTTGTGCTTCTGTTTTCATTCTAAGCAAACTTTCTAGTACTTGCATTTGGACATCTAATTCAGCAATAATTTTTTCTTGGGTATAAATGTCAGGTAAAAGAAACTTTTCTTTATAGGCATCATTCCTGTTTATCCCCGGCATAGCTCCGCCACCTTGCAGTTTTTGAAGATTAAGGTTCTGAAGCACATAAAACAAAAATCTTTTATTCACTTCACTTCGATTAAGAACTTCGATATAAAATGCAGTGTCAATTACAAAGCAGTTTTGGTTTATCCATTGGATAGAACCAGCGGTAGCGCCTCGTCTTCCTGTTGAAATTACTGGGGCTTCTAAGTAATAATTATTGTGATAACCTATTATATTTCCTGCGCCCACAACTGGAAATTCGCCCTCAATTCTGTCTTGTTCTTTTAAGGGCTTTCCATATTCAAATGAACAAACATCACCGACAGATTTTTCTTTCCAGTTATCTTTATTATAATGATTAAAACTAAAATCAGGGTGCCAATTAGTAACAATTTTTTCCGCCCCTTCAATAATTGCTTTTTGTTTTTCAATTTGAGCAACAATAGCGTTTTGTTCGTCAAGAGAAGGCAAGGGAATTTCCCAAGCCTCCATATCTTCAAACTTAAAGTTCATTCGTACTCCACCATTGGCTTTGTCGTTTACATAATTTAAAAAGTCTTTGCTTTTAAAAAGGGTATCTAAATATTTCGGATTTAGTTCATCTTCTTTGCAAGCAAAAACGATATATGCGCCGCTTATTATTTGGTTGTCAAAATCATTTGTGTTTAAACCAATGCTCCCTACGTTTATTCTGTATGGGTTATAACAAAACTCATTCTTAGCAACAACAAAATAGCTTTGATTTGTTTCCTCTGCCTGTAACTTTTCGTTTAAGAAAATGCCTACTTCGTTACTTACCCCAAGTACTTTGTAATTAACATCAGGATTTTTGTTCGGCTTAATTTTGTTCTCATTCAATATCAAATAGTCTTTCAATTTAACCATCGGATATTTTGCACCACTTTTCAAAATCTCCTTAATCACATTCAACTCCTTATGTTTTACAATAAGGTCGTTGTCCAAATTGCTTACATATTCACGGGCAATGTCGGCTTCGAGTGCATTAGTAGGATTCAGTTTCAGTAGATAAGGTAAAATGTTTTCAGGTTTGCTATTCTTCAGTTTTTTGTAGACATCTTCTAAAGTTGTGACTCCGTTTGGTTGAATATGTTTGAGTGCTTCTGTCCATTCTACAATTTGGCTATCGCTAATAGTGCTTTTGTAATTGGCTAAATTGAATGAATAGGTATGTGCTTTATCAATGCGTTTGGCAATTTCATTTTGTATGCGGTTTTCCAGCATTTGGTCAAAGATTTTTAGTTCCATTGACTTATCTGCTAACGTGGCTTTTTTCTCTTTTATCTTTTTGTCAAGTTCAGCTTCTTTTTTCTTTCTTTCAATATTGCCTTTGGCTTCCATATCCGCACGTGTTTCTATGCGGATCTTTTCTTTTACTCTTGGATCAAGTGTTTTTATCCATTCAGCAGGAATGCAAAATTGATTTTTTGTTTCAGGCGGCTGCTTGCCGTGTTTTACATATTCGTGATACAGTGTTAAACATTCAACCAACTGATTTCCCTTTTGCTCTTTGCGGTTGGTACCCATTGTATAACCATCGTTGGTTATTTTGTAAAACCAGGTCCAGTCAGTCTTTCCACCTTTTTCAAAAATGAGAATTGAAGTTTTAGGACCTTGTCCGTTTTTGCTCACGAATAAACCTTGTGGCAAAGAAATTACGGCTTTCAATTGCGCTTCATCCAACAACGTTTTACGCAAAGCTTTTGCACTAAACTGATCCCATGTGTGAAAACCTTCTGAAACCACAACAGCACATCTACCGCCTTCTTTTAAATGTTCGAACATGAGCTTAACAAACAAAATAGTTGTTTCCGATTCTTTGGAATACTCGCCCCAAACATCAGGATAACTTTCCTGATCACGCTCTGCGCCAAAGGGAGGATTTGCCAGAATCACTGATTTGGTTTCGTGGTCAGTTACAGGTCTATATTTTGCTAAGCTATCACCCTGTTCAATATTAGCCGGGTTTAAACCCCTGATATAAAAATTGATTGCAGCCATTTTCCGTATCATTCCCAAATACTCGATGCCGGTGACACCACCGCGATAAAATTGAATTGTTTGTTGTATGCTTGGAAAGTCTAACTGGTTGAACTTAAAATATTCGTCCAACCAAGCCGCTAATTCCGGATGTGCTTTTTGACCCGGCCATTCCCGGCTGGCATCAACCCTGCGCATTACAAACTCAAAAGCATCAAAAAGAAAACCGCCTGTGCCGCATGCAGGGTCGAAAATTATATCGTCAAAAGTTGGTTCAAGTAAAGCCGTAATAAAATGGCGAATATGCCCGGGTGTGCGAAATAGTCCAACATCCTTTGTGCCACCTGTTTCACTTAACGCAGATTCAATAGCGTCACCCAGCAAATCTGTTTTTAATAATCTTGCTTCTTCAATATCATTGGCTACAATACTGATTACTTCGCTAAGATTGCCACTATTTACATTATTTGTAAAATTTGAATTACTAAAAACTTCTTCAATCAACACCAGTTGGTCTTGTACTTTTTGCGGAAGGTTTCCTTCAAAAACTTGTTTTGCGGTGTGTAATATGCTTGAATAAAAAGGGAAGAAGTTGTCATTTAACTCTGATAAAATCTGTTCATTTGAGACAGTGGGCAAATATGAGAACAGCCGATTTTCATTTGTTTCTTCAGCATTTGTTTTTGGATTTTTCCAAACATAATCTGCCGAAAAGAGTTTGCGTAAAGGCTTAAATTCTTCGTCTTGTTTGAGTTTGGTTTCAAAGATGCGAAGCAGAAGAAGTTCAATTATATATTCCACCCTTTGAACCGGTGTGCCAGCCGGCCGCAATTTATTATGCAGCTTCTTTAAGGCGTTGTTTGTTTTATTATCGGCGTAATGAACGGTTGAACGACTCATGATTATTCTATGAAAATACTTAATTAAAATAATTATTAATTGGTAAAACTTTTATTTGCAATAAGAGAACTGATTAAATTAAAAATTTTGGTTTAGCTATCCGGCATACCATCGAATGCCACATTACACTTTTACGAAATAATTCATTGGATTATTTATTTACACGGTAATTTTAAAAATCAATTAATATGACTTAAAAATTGCTCTACAAATTCAATGAAGGTTTCAACATCAGGTACTTCTTTTTTATTTAATTGCTGTTTTACGAATTCCATATAAATAATTAAATCTTTTTTTTCAGCAATTAATTTTTTCATTGTCAAAATATTCAAAATCAAATAATCACTTTTATTCAATTTTTTATGTATAGCTGTATTAAGCAGTTCCTCATAAAGTTCCAGAGGTAGACGTGCTGATATTGTTTTTGAATCGGTGCCCATTAGAAAGGTTGTAATTGCATTATAATATGTTGGATGCTTGTTTGTAATTTTGAGAGATTAAACAGCTGTAAACAATTGTTGACAATGATTTTTGGTAAAGACTGATCAAACCACGACTAGATCTTAGCTATTAGCGGTGATAAAATCTTATTTTTTGATTTTAAAAAAACGTGCTGTCTTTATATCGCTTTCAACTTTATTTTTTTTGCAATACTCTAGCACATCGCTTAAAAGATAATAAATTTTACCGTCAGGTTTGTAGTAGGTAATCTCTTTCCGTTCCCTTAGATAGGCAAGTTTTCTTTTTCCAATTTTTAAAAGACGGCAAATATCACAATCATCTAATACTATTTCTGAGGGTGGACGCTGGCATTGAATTAATTCGTGTTTAATTTCCAGAACGAGTTCTGAAACCACGGATTTTAATTCCGGATAGCGGTTGAAAATTTCTGTATTCATCATATTTTCATATTTTGAATACAAATTTGTCGGTTTGAAAAAGATTTTTATATCGGCAAAAGGGATATCAATGTCCCTTGTTACGGTGCTTTATTTTTTTATACTTATTGGATGCTTCTTGAATTGCACTTTCTATCTTATCGAGATATATACCTGCCATATCTGTACGGCTGAGAATTTTATCCCTATGATAACCGATCTTTTTAGGTTTTTCTCCGAAAAAAGCGAAGAAGTCATTTATAAATTGAATTTGTGTTAGAGAATTATCTGTAACATATTTACTTTCTATAAGTGCAATACATAGTTCATGTAAGAAATATTGTCTTTCGGATGAATGAATTAAGCTTAATTGATATTTGCTTTCTAAATATAATTTTTCGAGGAAAGTTGAATTTTGCTTTTCAAGCAAAAATAATATTTCATTATAAAAATTATACCGGTTATTATTCAAAGTCAAAACCCAATCCCAAAGAAGTTCATCATTTTTTACGGCCCTTCCTGATACACGTGTTTTATCTAAATTTTCACCTTTTGCGAAATAAGAAATTTGCCTTTCAAAACGGAAAATATTATACGTATTCGCACTTTCTCTTTGCATCCTAAATTTAAAAGCCCAGGAATTAATAAAATTGGATTTATCTATTGAAGCAATCCTTTCATCCCGTGCATACTTATCAAAACGCATATCTAATTCTTCAAAAATTCTTTTTGCGAGTAAAGTAAGCTGATTTAAAAATAAATTACCTACGTAATAGTTAATATGATCAATTGTCGCGCATTGATTTTTATGAATTTCTTTTATTGCAATTAAATCAATTTCTTTATCGACTATAAGAAGCACTTCTTTCAATTCGGTTTGTTCAATCAAATAATTTAAAAAATTATCGAGACCTTCTAAACCAAGAAATTCATTATCGATATTGAATGTAGTTTCTTTATTTTCCATGTTTTTACAATTTATGGTTGCAATTTTTGAATCATTTTCAAAAATGTTTTTCAGTTCTTGTCTAAGGTATATATAAAAATGCATAAATGAAATTTCATTATTTGCATTTAATAATTCACCAATAGAATAATTGCAAGAGTACAAATAATAATGATTTCTTTGTTTGAATAAATTTGCCGGCATTTAATAAAAGGAAAATTGTTGCGGTTACAAATAAGATACTATTGAAAAATATCGCGGGAAAAATATTGTTTTCTAAATAGTTACAAAGAAGGTTCGGGTGTGGGCTTTAAAAAAGACGAATTTCCTTAATATTTCGGTGACATATAAGATACTTTTGAAAATATCGCGGGGAAAAATATTGTTTTATAAATAGTTATAAAGAAAGTTAGGGTCTGGGCTCTTAGGTCTATTTTGAAGAAGAATTCTCTGTGCCAATTATTATACAAGACAGACTTTACCTCAAGTAAGAGGAAAATAATACTATTGATTTGATACGAGGTGGACAGCATCTTAAATAAAAGGTATATTCAGGGAAATCTAAATGTTGATAATGAAAAAGAAAATATGTTAAGTGTAATTATACAACTTACGTCCGTTGTTGACGAATATAGAATACATTGAATGTTTGAATCAATAACCAGTTAGTTTAAGCAAACCAGTTAGTTTAAGCAGGATTTCGTGAATTCTCAAAATCACACATTTAGTAAGCCTTCTTTAATTGCAAGCTTAATCAATGCCGAGATATTTTTTGCATTGTATTTAGCCAGCATATTTTTTCGGTGAGAATCTATTGTAGTAACATCAACAAATAACTTTTCGGCAATTTGTTTATTTGTTAGTCCATCTGTTATCAATTCTAGGACTTCTTTTTCTCTTCTTGTTAAAGGTGGCAAACTGCTTTGTTGAGGAGAACGCAATACGGCTACTATGGAATTGCTAAAAAATTGCTTGCCTTGTGCAACCACTTTAATAGCATTAATTATTTCATGATGATGCACATCTTTTAAAAGGTAACCGCTTGCTCCGGCATCTATCATTTGTCTTACAATGCCGGGATGATTATTGATGCTTAATGCAATTATATAAATCGCCGGATATTTAAATTTTATTTTTTTGCATAAGTCAATTCCATTTATATCAGGTAAATTAATATCCATTAATATTACATCGGGTTGATGCATTGTTAAAGCGTGGCATAAGACTTCCTCATTGTTATAAGAACTTATACATGTAATATCTTTTTCTGCCTCAAGCATTCTTCTGATGCCTTCAGTTACCAATGGATGATCTTCAACCAGCATTACATTTATCATAACAAGGGAATTTCAATATAAACAGATGTTCCATTTGATGGTTGTGAGCGAATATCAAGTTTACCTTTTAAAAAATCGACTCTGCTCTTTATATTTTTATACCCGATTCCTGTAACTTGATTGAGCGTTTTTGCGTCAAATCCTTTTCCATCATCTTCAACAGTAACATACAATAAATTGTCTTTGCAATTAATTGCACAATCGCATTTTTTGCCTGCGCATGTTTGATTATATTGTTTGCAAACTCCTGAATGATTATGTACACAAAGACTGGGCGCAAAGAATACAATCTATCCAGGGCAAATCGCCAGACCAGCTTACTGCACAGGATAAACAGGATATAGCACAAATGATGGCTTTACAGCAAAAATTAGGTGGTAGCAGCACTGTAATGGAGGTAAGTAAAGAAGGTACAGACCTGGGTAACGTTTTTCACGCTGCTATTCATATTAAGATAGAAAATAATCATGATGAATAATAACAAAAATTAGAACTGAATTATCTATCGAGAAGTAAGTTTGTATTGGTAAACAAAAATTTGCACATATTTTATCAACAGTAGAAATTATTAGCTATTTAACTAAGGGTGAGTATGTTTTGGGGTCGAAAATGAAGTGAGGGTCGCTTGTTCAGGTATTCCTTCACAAACTTTAGGCTATTATTTCCTTCCTTATCTGCAAAATTTATAAATAACTTTGATTAAACGATTGTATTTTTAAGATCAATTCTTAATGAAAACAATTGCATTTGTTGCTGTAATCTTCTTTACACAAATAGCATTTCTTGATGCGCAAGTTCAGCCAACTATATCCCTTCCATTTGAAAAACTAACGATTAACGATGGTCTTTCGCAAGGGTTTGTGAGTAGCATTATACAGGATAAAATGGGTTTTATGTGGTTTGCTACCAACGATGGATTAAACAGGTATGATGGTTATAAGTTTACAGTTTATCATCATAATCCTTTTGATACCACTTCGCTTGCCGATAATGAGATCAATTGCTTATATGAAGATTCGAAACAAAGATTATGGATAGGCACGCAACACAGCGGCATTGATATTTTCGACAGGCAACATCTTGTATTTATTCATCTTACACATAACAATGAAAACAGCCTGGCGAGTAATGTTATCGTATCAATAAATGAAGATAAAACAGGTGCATTTTGGATAGCGACAGATAAAGGAATAGATCGCCTTTCCATCCCCAATAAAAATACACAATACAAGGATGATGGAAACATGCCGAATTTTTTTTCAAATCATCAATTACAGTTTACGCATATTGCACTTATAAATCAACCTCAAGAGAATAAAAGATCTATTAGTGCACCAAGACTTTATGTAGATGGAAATAATATTTTTGCTTCAACTGATAATGGTATTTACCAGATCATATACAATAATAATTCTTATAAGTTTATTCAGAAACTTAAATGTTCTGCTGAATTAGAAGGCATGCCTTTACTTTTTAAAAATCAATTTGCAAGTGACTGGTTTATGGAAAACAAAACCGGCGTTTATAAATTTTCCGGCAGTAACTTTTCTAATCCTGAAAAAATTTACAAGCCCGAAATAATTAGAAATCGTTTGATGATAGATAAGACGGGAAGAACCTGGATCGCAGATAAAAATAAAACCGTACTTATAAATACAACAGGTAAAGTTGAAAATATATCTGCAAATAATATTGAAGCGAATAAATTATTGGGAGGCGTTAATGCATTTTATACAGACCGCAATGACGTTATATGGATTGGTACATACGGATATGGCATTCTTAAATTAAATCCTGAAAAAGAAGTTTTTCATTTCATACTTCCTCAGCTTACAGCATACCAGTTAACTGAAAATAACAATGAAGAAATTATTGCAAACAGCACATTGCGTATTAGCGTAAAGAATGAGCAGGTGATTAATATTGATTCAATTAAAAATCAACAGCACTCAGAATATATTGCGACAGATAAAAATGGAAATTACTGGCGCTCGGGTAAAGGTGCTATAATCTATTGCGACAATAAGTTAAATCTTATTAAAAAAATTAAACTTCCTTCAGCAGAAAGAGACCAGCAGCCATTTCCACTATATCTTGATAGCAATAATGTATTGTGGATGGGTTATAAAAAAAAGTTTTTAAAATACAATACTGAAACCGGCGCGTTTTATATCTACGATTATCCTATAATTCAGGATAAGGATAATTTTGATTTTCTCCAATGTATCTGGCCGGATGCAGGAAACGTTTTATGGCTTGGAACACAAAACGGATTGATGCGTTTTGATGAAAAAAATGCTTCATGGAAATATTATGCACAAAAAAATAGTGATACAAACAGCTTAAGCAACAATTATATTTTTTCGCTTTGCAAGGATCCTTTACAACCGGATAAATATTTATGCATAGGCACAAATGGCGGAGGCATAAACAGGTTCAATAAACTAACGGGAAAATTTATTCGTTATACAGTTGACAACGGTTTGCCTAATAATGTTGTATATGGAATTTTGCCTGATGATAACGGCAACCTTTGGATGAGTACCAATAAAGGTTTATCTCAGTTTAATATATCAAACAAAACTTTCAGAAATTTTGATGTAAATGACGGGCTGCAGGGAAATGAATTTGACCGTTATTCTTATTGTAAAACAAAAGATGGTCTTTTGTTTTTTGGCGGCGTAAATGGCATAAATTTTTTTAATCCTGATGAAATAAAACCATTGCAGCCCCCGCCGGTTTTAATTACAGATTTCAGGCTCTTCAATAAAACAATATCATTAAAAACACCTAACTCGCCGCTTACAAAAGACATTCTTTATACTGATACCATCAAATTAAATTATAGCCAGAATGTAATTACTTTTCAGTTTGCTGCCGCTGATTATCGAAGAACAGGCAATGTTTATTACAGGTATATGATGAAAGGTTTTGATAAAGACTGGATCTATAATGGAAATGTTCGTGAAGCTACTTACACTAACCTGAATCCTGGCAAATACAATTTTATAGTAGAGGCAAGCAATGATGATGAACAATGGAGCAAGTCTCCAAAAATAATTTCAATACAAATTATTCCGCCGTGGTGGAGAACGTGGTGGTTTTATACATTAATTATTATTACAACAGGGTTTATTATTTATAGCATTTATCAATACCGTTTGCAACAGGCTTTAAAATTACAGCGAGTAAGAAATCGCATCGCAACTGATTTGCACGATGAGATAGGTTCATCACTCAGCACCATTTCTATATATTCAAAAGTGGCGCAGGAGCAGTTAAAATCGCATTCATCAAATCCTGTTGCATTGCTTAAAAAAATAAGTGATGACACCAATGAGATGATGGATGCAATGAATGATATTGTATGGACCATTAATACGCGTAACGACAGGTTTGAAAACATTATTAACCGCATGCGTGAACATGCAATACAATTATTTGAAGCAAAAGATTGCACATTACATTTCAATTTCGATGAACAACTTAATCCCATGAAATTTGACATGGAAAAGCGAAAAGATTTTTATCTTATTTATAAAGAATCAGTAAACAATATTGCTAAGTATGCACAAGCAAAAAATGTTTGGATTAATTTATTGTCTGAAAATCCTTTAATTATTCTTTCTGTAAAAGATGATGGAACAGGCTTTGATAAAAATGCGGTGCGCAAATCTGCAAACGGATTAGTAAATATGAAAACAAGAGCTACAAATCTTAAAGGAAAAATAGAAATTGAATCGCAATTGGGAAAAGGTACGGAGGTATGTTTAAGTTTTCCTTATCATTAATCAATAGCCTTTTTAAGCTATTGGTTTTATTTTTTAATGATTATTATTTTGCTCTATGATTAAAATTATAATTTTTGATGACCATCACCACAGGAGAGAAGCTTTAAAAATGTTAATAGGGCTGGAAAAAGAAATGCAATGTATTGGTGATTTTGAGAATTGTGAAAATCTCGTTGAGCATCTTTTAGTAAATGTGCCTGATGTTGTGCTGATGGATATTGATATGCCAAAAGTAAACGGTATTGATGGCGTTAAACTTATTAAAAAACATTTTCCAGATACATATGTTATTATGCAGACTGTTTTTGAAGATGATGAAAAGGTATTCAACAGCATTCTCGCGGGTGCAGATGGTTACATTCTTAAAAAAACACCTCCTGAAAAATTGATAGAAGGAATTTATGAGGTGGTAAATGGGGGAGCGCCGATGACTGCTACAATTGCCCGGCGAATCTTGGAATTATTCCAACGCAAATCTTCCTTACCTGAAGAAGATTTTAATTTATCCGAACGTGAGCTTGAAATACTTCGCCTGCTGGTAAAAGGCTTAAGCCATAAAATGATTGCACCCGAACTCCACATATCTATTTTTACTGTAAACAACCACATCAAAAATATTTACCAGAAGCTGCATGTGCACAGCGTTTCAGAAGCTGTCTCAACAGCACTGCAAAAAAGAATCGTTCAATAAATATTTCATCTCTTATCAACTTTACTTCTTATCTGCAATAGCCCATTGTAGCTATTGACTTCGTCTTTTCGCAAATCTATTTTTGGCTTCTAAATTTTTTTATGAAAAAAAATCAACTTAGTATTATTACCTCTACTTTGCTGTTTATTTGCCAATTTGCAAATGCACAGGCGAATAATCAGCTTTCAAATCTTACATCACCAACTATGGTAAATGTAAACCTGTTGCCACAAAAAACAGGTAAAACGAATTTAGGAAGTTCCGATAAGGCATGGAAGGATTTGTATTTGAAAGGAAATATTAATTTAAGCGACACGAGCAGTTTAATAATAGATGGAAGTATAGTCTTTAAAAATGATGCGACGTACAGCAGTCTTTTTATTGGAAGCGGTTCAGGAAGTTCTAATACGGGACAATTCAATACGGCAACTGGAATTAGTTCACTTGCTTCCAATACTAACGGCTATGACAATACTGCCAATGGTTACCAGGCACTTTTTTCAAATACAACAGGAGGGCAAAATATTGCCAACGGTTATCAGGCACTTTATTTAAATACATCCGGATTCTCTAATACTGCGAACGGTTTCTGGGCACTTTACGCCAACACAGGAGGAAATTACAATACCGCCAACGGCACCCAAGCACTTTATTCCAATATATACGGAGTAAACAATACTGCTAATGGTTACATAGCACTTTATTCCAATACTACGGGAGGCAATAATACAGCCAACGGCTCTGAGTCCCTTTTTTCCAATACAACAGGGAGCAACAATACAACCAATGGTTCCCTTTCACTTTATTTTAATACATCAGGAGTTAATAATACAGCCAATGGTTTTGAGGCGCTTAATGCAAATACTACAGGAGGCGATAATACAGCGACAGGAATGAATGCGCTTAAAGATAATACAACAGGAAATAATAATACAGCCAATGGTTTTCAATCCCTTAATGCAAATACAACAGGAAATAATAACAATGCAAATGGATTAGATGCTCTGTTCACCAATACAACAGGCAATAACAATGCAGCCGATGGTAACTATTCTCTATTTTCAAATAATACCGGCAATAACAATACTGCCAACGGTTTTCAGGCACTTTATTCCAATACTACAGGATATTCAAATATTGCAATTGGTACAAATGCTTTATATAAAAATACTCAGGGCAACAATCTGGTGGCAGTTGGTGATTCCGCCTTATTTAATCAGGTCATAGAGTCTGATGGCTCCTATGAAAATACTGCAGTAGGAAGTAAGGCACTTTATTCCAATACAATCGGCTTCGACAATACAGCCAATGGTAACTTGGCGCTTTACAACAATACAATAGGATCAGACAATACAGCCAATGGTAACTTAGCGCTTTACTCAAATACTGAAGGAGATTACAATACAGCTAATGGTGATGATGCGCTCGCTTTAAATACAACAGGCACCAGAAATACTGGCAATGGTTTTCAAGCTATTTATTCCAATCGTACAGGCAATGACAATTGTGCAAATGGAATGTCAGCTCTTTATTCTAATTTATCAGGTTCAGATAATACCGCTGTAGGATTTGTTGCTGATGTTAACAATGGAAATTATTCTAATACGACAATAATAGGAGCCAATACCTCGGGCACTGCCAGCAACCAGGTACGTATTGGCAATAGTAGTGTAACAAGTATTGGCGGTTATGTTGGCTGGAGCAATATTTCTGACGGAAGAGTGAAAAAGAATATAAAACAAAATGTACCAGGTCTTACATTTATCAACATGCTTCAGCCTATTACTTATAATCTTGATTTGGATGCCGCAGATAAAATCATACAAAGACCCCAGATAAAAGATAAAGATGGAAAAGCAATTCAGCCTTCACAAGATGAACTCGGAGCAAGAAAGGTAAAAGAACAAATCGTTTACACAGGATTTATTGCACAGGATGTAGAGAAAGCTGCTAAGAGTTTAAACTATGATTTCAGTGGTGTAGATGCTGCGAAAAATAGCAAAGATTTATATGGATTAAGATATAGTGATTTTGTTGTTCCATTGGTAAAAGGTGAACAGGAATTATCAATACAAAATGATTCTCTGAAAGCGGTTGTAAGTTTAATGCAATCACAAATTAATGAATTGAAAAATACTGTAGAGTTGCTCGCAGGCAAAGCTGGTATTTCAGTTTCATCATCTTCAACTATAATGTCTTCCGCATCTCTCGAACAAAATATTCCCAATCCTTTTAAAAGTGCCACCATAATAAATTATACATTGCCTCAGCAATATTCTTCAGGACAAATACTCATCAGAGACAACTCCGGACATACTTTAAAAGCAATAACTGTTTCAGGCGCTGGAAAAGGTTCACTGACAGTAGATGCTTCAACCATTTCAAACGGATCATACACTTATTCTTTATTGATTGACGGAAGATTAATTGATATCAAGCACATGATTTTAGTGAAATAACTTCTTTGTATGAATTAAGCTATAAACAAATTTTTTATGAAACTACAACTTAACATAAAATCTATCCTCACTTGCATATTATCAGTTTGCTTTTTATTTCAAGAAATAAAAGCACAAACAAATACTTTCCCATCAACGGGTGCAGCAGGCATTGGAACTACTACTCCTAATACATCAGCAGCACTTGACATTACTTCAACAACACAAGGCATGCTTGTACCGAGAATGACAAAAAATCAAAGAGATGCAATTGCTTCCCCTGCAACAGGATTGATGATTTATCAAACCAACAATACACTTGGTTTTTATTACTACAGCGGAACAGCATGGACTGCTGTTTCGCCAAAAGGTGTGAATAAATCTTTATCTAATCTTTCTGCACCAACAGCAATAAATACAGACTTGCTGCCCGGCAATAATAATTCAAACGATCTCGGCTCTTATAGTAATCTATGGAGAGATTTATATTTAGGCGGAAGCGTTTACTTAAGCGGAAATATTGATCTTAAAAGCGGAAGTGTTATTGCAGCAAATGGCACTACTGTTTTTAACAGTGATGCTTCGAACTATAATTTATTTACAGGAAATGCGTCAGGAATTAATAATACTTCAGGAAATTATAATACTGCAACCGGAGCTCTGTCTCTGTCAAACAATTCCACTGGCTTCGGTAATAGTGCGAGTGGAGCACAGGCACTTCTTAATAATGTTATAGGAGGTCGCAATACTGCAAATGGAATAGATGCGCTTTTTAGCAATTCAACAGGAAATGATAATACTGGAAATGGTGCATACACACTTTTTGCCAACAATGCCGGCAATAATAATACTGCAAATGGCTCGCAATCTCTTTATTCAAACACCAACGGATATTCCAATGTTGGTATTGGAGTGAGTGCTTTATATAACAACATAACAGGACATAATCTGGTGGCAGTAGGTGATTCTGCTTTATATAATCAAGTTGTAAATTCTTCTAGTAACTATGCGAATACTGCAATTGGCAGTAAGGCATTGTACTCTAATACAACAGGACCCGAAAATACCGCCATTGGTTATCAGGCACTATATTCCAATTCAACAGGAGACGAAAATACAGCCACCGGTTACCAAGCACTTTATTCTAATACGGGAGAGTGGAATATGGGCAACGGTTATCAAGCGCTTTATTCCAACACAAGTGGATATTTCAATACAGCCGATGGTAATAGGGCTCTTTATTCGAATACAACTGGGAGTAGTAATACAGCGAACGGGGATTATGCGCAGTCGTCGAATACAACGGGAACCAGAAATACCGCCGTCGGTGGAAATACACTTATTACAAATTCAACCGGTTCAAATATTACGGTTTTAGGATGGGGGGCAGATGTAACAACTGACGGCTTCATCAATGAAATGGCTCTTGGATATAATGCTAAAGTAAATGCTTCTAATAAGGTAGTAGTAGGTAATTCAAGTGTAACTTCTATAGGTGGGCAAGTTGGCTGGAGCACTTTTAGCGATGGAAGGTTCAAAACGAATATAAAAGGAAACGTTCCGGGGCTGCTGTTCATTAATAAACTTCAACCTGTTACCTATACTGTAGAATTACGAAAATTTGATAAATTTTTAGGTATAAAGGATAGTATGATAAACAGCATGGCAAGCGAGTATGATAAGAATGAGAAAAAGATTCGCACAGGTTTCATTGCACAGGATGTAGAAAAAGCAGCGCAACAAACAGACTATGATTTTGATGGGGTCAATCATCCTCAAAGCGATAAAGACAACTACTCATTGGATTATGCAGATTTTGTGCCTTCACTTGTAAAAGCTGTGCAGCAATTATCAGTAAAAAATGATTCTTTACAAGACCAAAACAAATCACAACAAAGTGAAATTGATAATCTGCAAAATCAGATCAATCAATTAAGATCAATACTTACTAGCTCTTCATCTGTTTGTGTTGACAATCAAAAATCAACAGAGCAAACCATAGATCTTGGCATGCAGGCAACTCTAAGTCAAAATATTCCAAATCCCTTCGACGGCATAACAACTATCAATTACTTTTTACCGTTAAACAGTGGAAATGCGTATATCAGTTTTACAAATTCAACAGGTCAGGTTTTAAAGCAACAAAAACTATCTGGCAATGGTAAAGGAATAATTAACATAAAAGCCAATGAATTGTCCTCAGGTATTTATCAATATTCCTTAATTGTTGATGGAAAAATAATCAGCACAAAGCAGATGGTATTAGTGAAATAAGAATCAATCATTCCCTTGGCTATTAAATCTCATGAATGTAGTTTCTATTCACACTTAATAATTTCTGTTCACGCTTGAATGATGTTACTTTCCCTATCATAATATTCAACGGTGGGTGCTATAATGATTTTACCATCCTTTTTAATTGCGCTAAAGCTATATTCCTTTACGAATATTCATGATCCTTAAAGTCTACATATTATCGCCTTCGACTTTTAGCACCTTATAAGATCAAAATTAATTTTAAAAATGAAGGAATGCCTCAGAAAATAGCTTCAGATGTTTCGTGAGTTACTCTTATCTATTATTTCTTTGGGTCAAAGTCCAACCATCCATTCAATACCATATTTGTCTCTAAATATTGCAAAATAGGAACTCCAGGGACTATTTCCAATAGGCATTTCAACACTTCATCTGCTGAGAGCCCGCCTTAACCGTATATCCAAATCCTGCAAATAATTTTTTGAATGTGCATTTGAATAAACTGTTGGAAAATCGATATCAACTATACGGAAAGCATACACCATATAATCCTGCATACATAAAGCAGCCGTTATTTCTGTACTTCAACCAGTGCTTTCATAAGAATATCCGGTCCCTGTATTGTAATGGCGTATATGCCTGAACTGAAATTTGAGAGATCAACATTAACTGTGTTTTTTCCCTGGAATATATTCTGTAATAAGATTTCCTTGATTGGTTTCATATATATATCATACACTCTTAGTACAAGTTTACTTTCATTGTGCGCCAGCGTATAAGTAATCTTTACCGAAGATGATGTTGGGTTTGGATAAGTAACCAATGTATTAAGGCCATCAGGCGCATTCATAACAGGCTTCACCTTTTCGGCAGTAATAGCAAAATTGGTTGTGCCACTGCATTGCGATAAACGGATTAGTACGGAAGCGCCATTATAAGCATACGCATCGAAACCGGGCTCAAGCGTAGCCATGGTGCCACCTAAAAGCGAAGTTGCACTACCATTTATAGAAACTGTACCACTGGTAGTAAGTGTATTAATAGCAGACGCCATTAAATAACCTGAACTGATGCTTACACCAGACTCTGTTACATAAGAAGGAGATTCGCAATTGTTGAGTCCGCTGTAAGTATTTAGAAAACTGTTTGCCCTTGTATATTGCCCGTTAGTTAAAGTAAGTGAAGTATAACAAGTACCTCCCTTTCCTGCCCACCAGTATGTCATCAAGTTAGCATACAGCGGGGAGAAATTAGTTGACCCCTTTGGGTCTGTACAAAAGCCTGTATATGTGCAGCCATTGGAAGAAGTAGTAAAACAGCTTTGCCCGATATATGCGTAAGGGTCTGCCGGCGTATCTTTTATGAGGTCGCCTGCGGTAGAAGAATTGCTGCCATTAATATCTTCATAGCCATTAGTATGGTCAAAAGGATGTAGTAATCCGAAGCAATGTCCAACTTCATGGGCAATAGTTTGCGCTTGGCCAACGTTGCTCTTGGCAACAAGACAGAAAGTATCGGGTATGCCTAAAGTAACGCCACCAAAGCCACAGGAACCGGAACAGGATGCGTTACTGCCATCAATTTGGAAAGGATAAAATATATTGATACAATCAGGAACCTGATACGGAGTAAAAAGTGCTGCGTTATCTGTACCTACCTGAAAATTGCTATCCAGCTTTGAGTTATAAATGTTATCAAATCCTGCATTTATAAAGCAGATATTATCGGCGCTGTAAGCGGTTGCGAGTGTATTAAATTCGGTGGTTAATTGTGCCGGTGTTGCCCCAGGAAGCGTCCCATCATTACAATTAAGAATATGAAAATACACTCGTATTACAAATCCGGCGGATGATTGTATTCCATTGTTTAAGCTGTTACGGCTTTCAAATTCTCTTGCTTTTTGCAAAGCAGTCATATCAATTTTATAGTTATCGTAACACGGCAGTTGCGAAAAGCTGCAAACTGAATAAGCAAGAAACATTAGCAGCAGAATCAAATGCAAGATGTTATTTGTTCTCACTTTTGTTTGATTTAAGCTGATCAATTTGTTTCTGCAACCCGATGATGTATAGGGTAAGCTCTTCAATCTTCTGCATCATTTTGGTTTGGGAATCGGCTACCGCCAGTCCATTTTTCTTTATATCATCTGCGGAAGCAATATCGGGCAGATGGTGATTCTGTTCAATATATGTCTCTACTTCTTTTAAAGGTCTCAGCTTATAATTTTTATCAAACACAAAATCACTCCATCCAGTTTCTACCCTTACTTCTTTTGCCTGTATGGTACCGTTTACCGATAAGGTGTATTGCGGAGTTTGGGTGCCAATGCCCACGTTAATTCCCGCGCCACCTAAAACAATGGTATTGCTTTGCCCAACTATTGCATTGGCACCTATAGCAGTAGCATTGCTTACAGTACTGCCAGATGCTACACCTGCATTAAAGCCAATAGCCGTATTATAAGAACCTGTTGTATTATTAGCTAAAGCGCTATTACCACACGCGGTATTATAACTTCCATTGATATTAGAATAAAGCGCATTTGTTCCGTTAGCAGTATTACCGCCTCCGGGAATGTTAGAATAAAGAGCGTTAAATCCAGTCGCTGTATTAGAATTTCCTGTTGTATTAGAGAATAGTGTATTTAAGCCGTTTGCAGTATTGGAACTTCCGTTGGTATTAGAATATAGTGCATTGGAACCCGCAGCAGTGTTGGAAGAACCTGTGGTATTAAAATATAAGGAGGATGTTCCTAATGCAGTATTAGCCGACCCTGAAGTAGTGGAGTAAAGTGATTGAAAACCATTTGCTGTGTTATAATTACCGGAAACATTAGCGTAAAGAGTTTTACTGCCTATTGCAGTGTTCTGAATACCTGATGTGTTATTTAATAATGCTGAATCACCTACTGCAACTTGATTGCTGCTGGTTTGATTATCTTGAAGTGTACCAGCTCCCAATGCTACATTACTACTACCGGAAGTATTTGAATACAGTGCAGTGTAACCAACGGAAACATTATAGCTTCCTGTAGTGTTAGCATACAATGCACTGTAGCCAACAGCAGTATTTTTATTACCGGCTGTATTAGATGAAAGTGCATTTCCCCCTTCAGCAACACCATAACTTCCAGAAGTATTAAAATAAAGAGATACCGATCCGTTTGCTGTATTATAGACACCGGAAGTATTAGAAAAAAGGGCACCAAAGCCGGTAGCACTATTATTAGAACCTGTTTTATTTGAATAAAGAGCATTGGAACCATTAGCTGTATTTGAAGACCCTGTTGCATTAAAATATAATGAAGACGTTCCGTTTGCAGTATTTGCTGACCCCGTAGTATTAGAATAAAGAGAATGAAAACCATTTGCGGTGTTATAATTTCCACTTGTATTCGAATAAAGCGTTTTGCTGCCTGTTGCTGTATTTTGAGTACCTGAAGTATTATTATACATGGCCGAATCACCTATAGCAACTAAGTTACCTGAAGTTTGATTTTTTAATAATGCTCTTACTCCAACAGCTACATTACTATACCCTGTTGTGTTTGAGAACAACGCACTGTATCCGTTTGCGGTATTGTAGCCTCCACTTGTATTGGTATACATGCTTTCACTGCCATTAGTTGCATTTCCTGTTCCTGATGTGTTTGAATAAAGAGCACTATATCCGTTTGCACTGTTATTGCCTCCTGTTGTATTAAAAGAAAGACTGTAGCCCCCTGTTGCGCTGTTTTGATAACCTGTTGTGTTTGAAGATAAAGCAGCCTTGCCAACTGCTGTATTTGTTATTACTGCACTTTTCCCTAATCCAATTGTCAGATTATTGATTAAGGCATCACCGCTGAAATATGCATTGCGCCACAGAACAGTAGGAGAACCAAGATCAATAGAATCCGTTTTCTTTGGTATCAAACTTACATTTACTGCAGTTGGACTTTGCAAATTTGATAAGGCTGTATTTGCATTGTTTGCACCTCCGTCAATGTTATTGAGATGTTGATTTTGTGCTGTTGCATTTTTAGTAAGCAACAATGTAATTAAGATAATTGATGGCAGGTAAAATTTTGAACACATAATTTACTTTTTATTTAAACAAAGTTGAGCGCTGTAATTGTACCTGGCAATACCATAATCAGGGGATGAAATAATATAAAGAATAAAATCTATCTTTAATGCACGGATAAAATTTTAAACTTTCAACTAAGAAAAAGTGGAATGTGTTTTAAAAGGGAAAATAAATTAAAAAAGTTTTGATTTGAATGCTTTGGAAACTGCTTCCTGCAACGACTGTACATGAAGCTTTGCATAAATATTTTTCATGTGCGAGCGCACAGTTTCAAAAGAGATTTTCAATTCAGCAGCGATCATTTTAAAACTCAATCCTTTCATTAAACAATGTAATACTTCCTTTTCCCTGGCAGTAAGATTGAAGATTTCAACCTGCATATTTTTATTATCATCTTGCACCATTGTAAGCACTTTACGGGCAATAGAAGGTGTCATTGGAGAGCCGCCAACCAAAGCATCATGCAAAGCTTCAATGATTTTTTCAGCTGAAGTATTTTTCAAAAGATAGCCTGAAGCGCCATTACAAACAGCCGCAAATATTTTATCGATATCTTCGAAAACAGTAAGCATGATAACTGGAATATCTGTTCTTCTTTCATTCAAAATTTTCACTGCTTCTATGCCACTGATGCCAGGCATTTGTATATCCATTAAAATAACATTAGGCTCTGATTCATTTATTTTTTTTACAAGATCCTCCGCATCTGCATAAGAACCGCTAATGAAAAAAGCATTCGACAAAGAAATTAATTCTTCCAGGTCTCTGCGAAGATTTTTATTGTCTTCAAATATGGTAACCGGAATTTTATTCATGAAATAAAAACATTATTTGTTTTGCAAATTTCTCTTCGTTATTTTTAAAATAATATCCCACAATGCGGGGATGATATTAAGAATTAAGCGAAAAATTTATTGCAGTGCCAAAACCTTTGGCGGAAGTAATACAAAGGTCAGCGCCGATTTCTTTTGCACGTGATGCCATGTTTGTTAAGCCATTTCCTTTTTTCTTTTTTAAAGTATCGTAGCCAATACCATCATCTGTTATATTTATTTTAAGTTCATTGCCGCGCAAAGAAAATTGTGCATTTACCTTAGTTGCGTTGGAATATTTTGATGCGTTGTTGATGGCTTCCTTATAAATGAGGTAAATGTTTTTACGAATATCAGGTGTATATTTTTTAAGCAAAATATTTTCATCAAAACTAAAATCGAATGCAATGTCATTTTGAACCAGTACTTCGTTTGCGAAGTTTTGCATGCGGATAATAAGTTCCTGCATGTTATCATTGAGCGGATTGATCGTCCAAACAATATCGCTCATTAATTCTACCAGGTTGCGCGCATCATTTCCAATGCTTTCTATTTCCTTTGTCTCAACATTTTCTTTTTTGATTTTCATTTTTGCTATTTCGCTTCGCAAAGAAATGCTGCTTAGTGTGCTGCCAATTTGGTCATGCAGATCTCTGGCAATATTTGTTCTTAAAGCGTATATTTTTTTAACCTGGTTAATGCGGTATGTAAACAATAAGTAAGCAAAAATGACAAAAGCTGAAACAGAAATGATAATGAACCACCACGTTTTATAAAACACAGTTTCAATAAATAGTTTTTGTTCAGCAATATTGCTCCAAACGCCTTTTTGGTTTAATACTTTTACTTTAAACGTGTATGTTCCGCCGGGAATATTTGTATAGTTAATGCTTCTTTGTTTGCCACCATCTATCCATTGTTTATCGTACCCTTCAAGCTTATAAAAAAATCTGTCCAATTCTGGATCAATAAAATTCATAGAAGAATATTCAAATGAAAAATTGTTTTGCCAGTATTTCAAATTGATCGTACTTGAACTGCTCGTAACAATATTTTTTCCATTTATTTTTAAAGTAGTTATCTCAGCAGATGTTATATTCTGTTCTGCTTTTTCAGGCAATGAAAAGGAAATTAAACTACTGTCTATGCCTAAAAATATTTTTCCGGAAGATGACATGCAAAAGGCATCAGCATTCAAATTGCCTGTTGCGTCCATTGGAAAATTTTGAACAATTCCTGATATTAAATTATAGTTTGATAAACCCAGGGGAGTGTTAATCCAAACGCAATTATTACTGTCTTTTAATAAACCATTTATCTTATTACTGAGCAAGCCTTTTATTTCTGATATTTTATCATCAGTGTTTTTTTCATCAAAAACTTTCAAACCATTTTTATTGGTTGCAAGTAAAAACTTGTTATTATTTATTGGCAAAATTTGATTAATGATTGGGTCGTTCAAATTACTCTTTAGAGCATCTGTAGAATAATAATTAATCTGATGTTTTAATAAATTCATTTTTGCAAAACCACCATAATCATTATAACCAACCCATAAATTATCGTTCTCGTCAACAGCCATTGAAGCAGGCCATTCATGTGAAATATAGAATATTTTATTGGTCGTGTAGGATGAAAAATATTCTTGTATTTGGGTGATTGGATTATATTTTATAAAGCCTGATTCCCATAAACCCATCCAGATATTTTTTTCTTGATCCTGTGCAAAACAAACAGCTGGAAAATCAGAAGAAGCATATATAAGTTTTGCAGTATTGTTATTTTTATTTTTTAAAAAAGCTTTCAGCTTTGTATCAAATTCCACAACACCTGTATCTGTTGAAAGCCACAGCACTCCTGCATTATCAAGAAAAATTTTACTGATGTTATTAAACATTGGAGCCGCATGTTTTGCAGGAATTGTATACGAAACAAACTGCTGAGAAGTATCATTAAAATTCCACAAACCTTTGCTGCTTCCTATCCAGATATTATGCAGCTTGTCTTCGCAAACAGCATTTATTTCTCCGCCACGATATGCATACTTATTACCTTCTTTGGAAGAGCAAGTTTTATACAAAGCAAATTCAGTATTGTAATAATCCACACCCTTTGAACCGCTAAACCACACTGTTCCCTGTTTATCTTTAAAAACCGTTTCTATATCTCCGCAACTCATTGCTGATTGACCCTGTTTATTTTGTTTTATTCTTTGTACATATCCAGAAAATATATTTAAAATAAACGCATCATTTGTCCTGTTGCCAACTGCCCCAATGCCACCAAGCCAATATTCATTATCATTTACTTTACAAATATCAAACATGACTTCAGAAGGCTGACAAAATAAACCTTTATTTAAAATGAATTCCGTTTGAAAACCCGTTACTAAATTTTTGCAATAAACATGAGAGTATCCCCAATCAGAATAGAATAAATTATCGCCGATTATTTTTATAAATGAAATCCAGACTTCGCCGTTTGGCAAAACAGTTTGATGATTCAAATCCAGTTCCTGAAATGACACTCCTTTATTTTTTGAGCAATAAATTCTACCTGCAAGCCCCGCATAAATATTTCCTTGTTTATCAAAAGAAATTCCTTTGTATGAAATGGAAGCACTTATGGAAACATGGTTGATGCAGGGCCTTTTTAACACACAAATAAATTTATTTTTCGCGGATAAGAATTTAAACAAACCTGCAGAAGTACCAATCCATATTGTACTGTCAGGTGCACATGCAATTGATGTAATATTTTGACTCCTGAAGATATTATTAAAATCGTCTGAAGTGAATGTTCTGACTTTTTCAATTACAGGATTGAAAAAATTCAAGCCGTTTGAAGTGCCAATCCAAATATTATGCATGCTATCTTCGGCAGCGCATGTAACATCTGCACTTGATAATGATGATGGGTCATCGCTGTTATGTGTATAAATTATTTTATTAACTCCATCATATTTTACTATACCGTTGGTTGTGCTGAACCACAAGTATCCTTTGCTGTCTTGGAATATATCACGCACTACATTATCAGGAAGGCCGTTGGAAGTATTTAAATGGTGAAACTTAAAATCTTGTTGTGAATAAATTTTAGTGCAAGTAAAAAGTGCAACAAAACCAAAAAGTATGTAACGAAAGCAGTTCAAAAAAGTTTAGATTGATTTAAAGATACAAAAGATAAAATAATATCCCCTCATTTGGTATTATAAACCTAAATGCAGTGCTTCAAATTTGTGCAATTATTCTTTTGATAAAATTATAGTAAACCTGTTATCAATTTTTAAAATCATTTTATGAAAAAATTCTCTCTCTTATATTAATTGTTACTGCAATAAGCTCTTTCGCACAATATCAATATCCCATAACTAAAACTGTTGACAGCGTTGATATTTATTTTGGTGTTACTTATCATGACCCTTACAGATGGTTGGAAAAAATAGAACAGCCACAAGGAGCAACTTGGTTTAAAGAACAGGCTAATTATTCAAACAATATTCTGAATAAAATAAAGGGCAGAGATTCATTAATAGCAGAATCGAAAGCCCTTGATAAACTTCAGCCGGCAAAATTTGCAGCGATACTGATTTTTTCGGCAATGAAACCTATCGGAATTAAAAATTGCTCATAACCTTTATCCTTATTCAGGTTTAAATGAAGATTAAAAAATTATATTTTGATACCTTAGGAAGTGTTCAGCCCGAGTTTCAAGGAAATGGCAAAGGAATATTGAATGTAGATGCATCAATACTTTCATCAGGCGCATACAGTTATTCTTTATTGGTTGATGGAAAATTAATCAGTACAAAACAAATGGTGTTGGCGAAGTAATTTTATAAATCATTAATCTATTATCTCAGCGTTTTCAATTGAAAGGGCTTTTTAATTTGTCTTTCTAAGAAATATTTGGAGGAATTTTTATTTTATTTTAATGGCAATTCTTGATAGAAAGCTTTAGTTTTAGAAAGAATAATTTTTTATGAAAAAAATTATACTACTGGTTATTATTGCTGCAATAAGTTTAGGGAAAATTAAAGCGCAGAACGAATATTTGGTGAAAGTTGATCCTTCAACAGGCGCATTTACAAAACTTGACAGCATTCCTGATGTTCTCTATATTGGAACAGCGCCTAACTATACAAATTTAATTGAGCCAAATAACTCTTATTTCTTTAATGGAATTCCATGGTATGGAGGTCAAGGTTCTCTTTTTGCAATCAATATGTCTGATGGAACTGTTCAGTCAAAAGTTTCAATAAATTCTCCGGTTTCTACATTCGTGTATGGAAAAGGATCGGGCATTTTATATGGAATAAGATATGGATCGCCTTATGAAAGTCTCGTTTCAGTAAATATCAATACGGGAAGTTTTACTACTATAAATACACTAACAGGAATAGCTTCAGTTGATGAAATGACTTATAATAACAACTCTAACCAGTTATTTATATTAGGCGAAAATGGTACCGGAAGCAGATTTCTCTATACTGTCAATGGCACAGATGGAACTATTGTTTCATCAATAGCAATGGTGCTCACAAAAAACATGCAATTTGATAACACAACAAATCAGCTTTATGGTTTTCAGGGAAATGATTTAGTAAAGATTAATTCTGCATCGGGTCAGGTAACCACTATCTATAGCATTGCCTCCAATCAAACGCCCGAAGAATTTAATGGCACCATAGATGAAGGAGATAATTATTTTATTTTTACGGTTGAAGATCAAAATAATTTGAATTTTTTATATGCTGTAAATCTAAATACAGGTGATGTTGTTTATGTGAATCTAGTTGACCATACTTTCTCAAATGATGCAACTTCTCCAAATGTTACGGAATATAGGTTTAATAATACCAATGATACCTTATACGCTTTACATTATGAACCGGCTACTGCAATGCCGGTTACCTTTCTTTCATTTACCGCATCTGCAGGTAAGAATGAAAATATATTGCAATGGGTTACAACAAATGAAGTCAACTGTTCATATTTTAACGTACAGCGCAGCATTGATGACATTAATTTTAAAGCTATTGGAAGTGTGAATTCTATTATAGGTAATGCAAGTGAAAAAGATTATTCCTTTAACGATAAAAATTTAGTATTGAATTCATCAACGATTTACTATCGTTTACAGAATGTTGATAAAGATGGTTCATTTACTTATAGTGAAATAAGAAGTATTAATTTCAAAACTAATTTTTCTGTATCTTTTTATCCCAATCCCTCAACCGACAAAATCAATCTTGTAATATATGCTTCACAAAATGAAACTGCGCAAATAGAAGTGATAGATATGCAGGGCAAAGTTGTATCATCATCCAATAAAAATATTGCAGCAGGCGCATCCATCCAAAGCATTAATGTTTCTGCCCTTGCAAAAGGAAATTATTTTGTAAGAATAAAAACAACAGAAGGAGAAACAAGCGAGAAGTTTGTGAAGGAGTAATTTTAACTTGATAATATATAGATTTTAATACAAACAAAACGATTTTAAACAATACTGATCTTAAGATATGAATAAACTTTTACTCTTCTTAATAAGCATCTGCAGCATCTCATTCTTCCATTTTTCTGCTAATGCTCAAATCAAAATTTATGTAGATAGTTCAATTGCAACATCTGGCAATGGAAAAAACTGGGCAAAAGCTTTTAAAACATTAAATGCAGCTTTAATCAAAGCTAATAATGACAGTACTATTTGCATAATTAATGTAGCAAAAGGAACTTATTATCCAACAAAGAAATCAGGTGAAATTGCAAACAGCAGAGACAGTAGTTTTAGAATTTTAAGAAACGGTATTCAATTGAATGGCGGCTATGCAAGTGGCGGTGGATCACGAAACATTTCTGGAAATTTAACAATTTTAAGCGGAGACATTGGTATTGAAGCAAGTGATGCTGATAATTGTTATCATGTACTCACGATTATTGCTTCGCCAGCAGCTCCTTCTATTGATGGTAATACAATTGTGGATGGTTTTACCATACAAAATGGCAATGCAAACGGAGATGATAGTTTAAATATCAATGGACAACCGGTTGGGAACAATAATGGGGGCGGAGTTTATAATTATGCATATTCTTCAACTTTTTCCCCGGAATTTAATAATTGCATATTTCAAAACGATAAAGCAGTTTTAAATGGGGGAGGCATGTATAATGGAGGATATTTATACCCCTCACGTTTTCAGCCAATAAATCAAAAATATGATTCTAATCCTTTTGTGAATAATTGTTCTTTCAATTCGAATAATTCTGAAAATGGTGGAGCAGTTTACAATGATGCTATTGGCTACGGAACGGCAACTCCTGCATTTGCTTCCTGTAGTTTCTTAAAAAATATGGCAACTAAATGTGGTGGTGCAATTTTTAATGATGGTTCTATGTATGGCTATTGCTATCCTTCTTTTTCCAATTGTGATTTTACTATTAATTCTGCAGACAGTGGCGGTGCCGTCTATGATTATTGCACGGTTCCTCCAAATTATATATTTTCTCCACAAAATCTGCAACCTATAATGTGCAATTTTCAAAATTGCATATTTGGAAATAACGTTGCAAACTCAGATGGTGGAGCAATTAGTATTTTTGGTACAGGAGAAAAAAGTAGTTGCACTAATTGTGTATTTGATAAAAACATTACAGCTTTTGGAAATGGAGGCGCAATATTTTTAGAGACAGACGATGGAAGAAACTCCAATTTCCCAGACAACGAATACATTTTTACAAATTGCTTATTTACAAATAACAGCAGTCCTGCTAATGGTGGAGCTATTGCGCAACCAAATGCACTTTCACAAGCAGGGGCAAGCTACCAGTTTGAATGTACTTTTTACAATAACACAGCAGGAAATGCAGGTGATAGCTATTACGGCTCCAGCATATTTCATAATTCAATTGTTTGGAAAAATAAAACATATGGAAAAGATTCGTCTTTACTAACAACAAATTCCGGTGGACAAATAATTTTGTTTCATACACTATTGCAGGGTTCAACAATTTCGGGGCTTATACTCGATAGTATTTCCAATTTACTTCTCAACAAATATCCCCTTTTTAACGACACAACAAATTTGATTGGTAATGATGGAAAATGGGCAACTCATGATGATGGTTTGGAATTAAATAAAAAAAGTAAAGTATTTAACAAAGGTGACAATAATCAATTGTCTGTGACGACTGATATAACAGGCGCTCCGCGTATTCAATGTGATACAGTAGATTTAGGAGCATATGAAATTACCTGTTTTGGACTGCCATCTCCTTCTTTAATTGCTTCAGTAAATAATAACAATTCAATTATTTATCCCAATCCCGCGCATTGGTCAATTACTGTAAATTTTACAGCAAATGATGCAGGTACAATCCTCCAAGTATTAAATGCAACAGGTCAATCAATACTGCAAAAACAAATCACTTCTTTCAGCGGCAAAAACACAGCACAGTTAGATATTTCAAAACTTTCAGCAGGCACGTATATGCTGCTTATTAAAACAAAAAGTGGCGTACAGACAAGGCAATTTATTAAACAATAAAAATTACTTTAAAACTATTTATGAGAAAAATTATACTGCTTGTTATTATTGCTGCAATAAGTTTTGGAAAAGTAGAAGCACAGGTGAACGTGCAGGATAGTTTGGCGCTGGTGGATTTGTATGATAGCACAGGCGGACCTAATTGGACTAATCATTCAAACTGGTTAACAAGCGCTCCAGTAATCACATGGAAAGGAGTTTATGTTGAAAATGGCCATGTTAAAAGAATTATTTTACATGATAAAGGACTGAGCGGCATTATTCCTTATTCTATAGGAAATCTTAGCCATTTAGAACACCTCGATTTTTTTAATAACAGCCTTACAGGTTTGCCGGTATCAATCGGGAAGCTTTCAAGATTAACTTATATAAATATAAGTTATAACAAACTTCAGGGCCCAATTCCCCCTTCTTTAGGTAATTTGCCCAATTTACAGGAGATAGAATTACCATTTAATGAATTGAGCGGCAATCTTCCAACTTCATTGGGTAATCTTACTAACTTAGTAACACTCGATTTAAGAGGAAATGAACTGAGTGGAGATATTCCGGCTGAAGTAGGCAATCTTCATTCTTTAATAAATTTATATATTTCCGGAAATAATTTAACGGGTACTTTACCGTCATCTTTAGGTCATCTTTCCAACTTAATAAATCTTTGGCTTGACGATAATAATATAACAGGCAGTATCCCCGGTTCGCTCAGTAACCTTTCTCATTTGCGTTCTTTACTGTTATCATATAATAGATTAACGGGGCAGATACCATCTTCATTAGGAGACCTTCCTGCAATCAACTATTTAGATTTAAGTTATAACAATCTCTCGGGTGAGATACCTTCTACTTTTAGTAATCCTTTATGGTCTAAGCTTGATTTGCAACAAAATCATTTAAGTGGATTTGTGCCTTTGATGCAAGCCCAGGACCCTCTTTCAAGATTTATGATTCAACATAATCGTTTTACGTTTGATGGAATTGATGATTATGATAGTGATTATATACAACACATCTTATTTGAAGGGTATGCCCCTCAAGCTAATATTCCATTGCATTACAACGCAAATACTTTCTCTGTTTCTGCTGGTGGCACATTAGCAAACGATACGTTTCACTGGTACAGAAATGGAAATCTGGTAAAAACAATCATTGGAGATTCTACTTATACAACTTCAAAATCAGGGGTCTATCATGTTACGGTTACAAACAAAATTGCTACAGAGCTTACATTGTACAGCGATACAACCATCATTAGTCGCCTCGAACAGGAAACGAATGATGAGAAAATTGTTATAGTAAATAATGAATTGGCTATTTATCCAGACCCTGCACATACATCAATCACTGTAAACTTTACAGCAAATGATGTAGGTACAATCCTGCAAGTATCAAATGCAACAGGTCAATCAATACTGCAAAAACAAATCACTTCTTTGAACGGCAAAAACACTTTGCAGGTAGATATCTCGAAACTTACAGCAGGCATTTATATGTTGCTTATAAAAACAAAAAGCAGTGTACAAACAAAACAGTTTATTAAAGAATAAATTTTTATTTTAAAACTATTTATGAGAAAAATTATACTGCTTATTATAATTGCTTCAACAAGTTTTGGAAAAATTGAAGCTCAGGTAAATATGCAGGATAGCCTTGCCCTGGTGGATTTATATAATAGCACGAACGGGGTTAATTGGGTAAATACCTGGAACCTGGCAAATCCTGTAAGCACATGGAATGGAGTTACTGTCACTAATAACAATGTTACTAGCTTATCATTAAGCAGGAATAACCTTGTTGGGAGTGTACCTTCTTCTTTGGGGAATATAACGAATTTAACGAGCCTGATACTATCTTATAATAGTTTGACAGACAGCATACCTTCCTCTTTAGGGGAACTTAGCAGCCTTCAACATTTAGAATTACAATACAATCAATTAACAGGTAGTATCCCTTTCCCAACCCTTACCAATCTTAATTATTTAATGCTAAACCATAATCAACTAATTGACACCATTCCTTATTCATTTGCTAATCAGAGTTGGGTATATTTAAATGTTGCGGATAATTTTCTTACCGGTTCTTTGCCAACATTCAATGGCGCTTTCGTTGTCGCTCATAAATATATTTCTCAAGGGCAGGCTCCAACCTATCTTTTCTTTTCCAACAATCATCTTAGTGGGACTGTTCCGCCTATTGATACATCACAGCAGCTCATCCACGTTTATATTGATAGTAATATTTTTACGTTTGATGGAATGGAATATTTTGCTCAAAGTTTTAAAGGAGGATTTCGCGTAGGATTATATTCTCCGCAAAGTAAGATTTCTATTCACGCTATGGATAGTACGTTATCAGTATATGCAGGTGGTACTTTAAGTAACAATACTTATAAATGGTTTAAGGGAGATTCGCTTATTGCAACAAATATTGGTGATTCTACTTTAAAGGTTAATTCAACCGGCAATTATTCAGTGGCAGTTACCAATGCTGTTGCCACTAAACTCACATTATATTCAGATACTTTTTCTTATGAAAGATTGCCAATAGTAAGTATAAAGAATGTTTCTGTTACGGAAGGAAATGGCAATACCACAAAAGCAGCATTCAAATTAAAGCTCGACATTCCGGCACCGCAACAAGTAACAATTTCATATACAACTGCAGATGGGACTGCGAAAGCGGGACAGGATTATATTGCAAAATCAGGAGTTGTAATTATTGATTCCGGTTCGAATACAGCACTGATAAAAATCGCTGTAATTGGCGATACGATAAAAGAAAAGAATGAAAAATTTTATGTAAGATTAAGCAATCCTCTAAATGCATTGCTTGAGCCAAAAGATAGCGGTATATGTATCATCAAAAATGATGATAAAATGAAATCATTTACTGAGGAAAAATTATTATCACAAAACGATAAACTCTCCATTTATCCCAATCCTGCAACCGATAAAATAAATCTCGTTATAAATGGTACGCAAAATGAAACTGCGCAAATAGAAATAATAGACATGCAGGGCAAGATATTATCATCGACAAATAAAAACATCACGGAAGGTGCATCAACCCAAAGCATCAATGTTTCTTCACTTGCAAAAGGAAATTATTTTGTAAGAATGAAAACAAGGGACCGAGAAAGGACTGAGAAGTTTGTGAAAGAGTAATCTTTGAAATCCAATAAATTATCTATTTTCCAAATACACTTTCTAATATTAGCGGCAATCTTAGCTGTTATTGCACGCAGCGAGGAAGTTAAACCGCTTGATATAAAAATGGGAACACGGGCATTTATGTTTGAAGATTTTTTTTATTACATGGAAAGCACGTGTTTTAAATAAATCATGTGAACACACGTGAGGGTTTCTTTGCAAAGAAAACCAATGAGTTTTATTGCATCTCCGAAGCAAACATTTGCGTCATTAGCATCAAGGGCATGTTCGATGGTGCATCTTGATTCATGAAGACAATTACAGAATAACTGCTATTAACAAACCAAACAAAATTAGCAGCAATGCCGGGCGCCCCGCCATTATGACCAATCCATTGAACTCCATTTGGCATCGTTCCTAGACCTATACCCAAGCCATAATCGATCCCCATACGTCCTTTCACGGCCATTGTCGTCATTTCCTTAAAATATTTTTCAGATAAAAGCTGGTTGGTTTTTAACGCAGTCTCAAAAGAAAGCAGGTCCGATATATTTGTTAGTGCCCCTCCAGCAGGTCCGCCAATTTTGCTTACTTCGGCTTCATTAGTTTGATATTGTCCGGTGCTGGCATTCAGCATATAGCCTTTTGCAAACCTGTTATCTGTTTTTAGTTTTTCAAAATAGGTATTTTTCATACCAGCAACATCAAAAATGTTTTTTTGTACATAATCGAAATAATTTTGTCCTGATGCTTTTTCAATAATTCTGCCAAGCAGATAAAATCCTGCGTTGGAATAGGTCATTTGTTCTGACGGAGTATTTGTAATTACTACGTTCGCAATTGTATCTACAATCTCTTGTAAATTGTATAGATTTTTGAAGTTATGGTCTGGAGGCCAAAAATCTCCGATACCGGAAGTGTGCGATAATAAATTTTGTATAGTTGCTTTATCTGCCCACAGCTTGTTAGGATAATCAGGCAAATATTTTGAAACAGGGTCGTTTAATTTAATCTTATTTTTTTCCACAAGTTGCATAATTGCTACGCCAGTAAACATCTTACCCATTGATGCCATATCAAAAATTGTATTTTCAGAAATAGGAATTTTTTCTTCTTTATTTGCAAACCCATCATAATGTCGATATATGATTTGATCTCCTTTTGCAATAGCGACGATGCCTGAAAATGAATTAGCATTATAAAGGGAATCGATATAACTTGATAATTCTGATGTGTCGTTAAATTTTTTGTTTACTAATATTAACTGCGAGAATCCCGAAGTCACTATAAACTGCAACACGATAGAAACAGTTATAATAATCCATAATTTCGCTGCACCCGCAATACGGTTTACTTCATTTTTTTACTTGATAAAATAGATGCGGCGAAGTTGTATCAATAGTTGTTGGTAAGAACACTAACAACGGCGAAAGGATAGTTTAATATCTCATTTTATAATGTAATTCTGTTTGATCATATTTTTGAAAATTCAATCTTTCATAAAATCTTATAGCTCTTTCATTTATTTTAAAAACCTGTAACTCAATATGCTTATTTTGTTCAACTGCAGTTGTTATTGTGTCAAGAATTACTTTTGTGCCAATACCTTTGCTTTGAAAGGTTGTATCAATAAAAATATTTTCTATAAAAATAATGTCACCTGAGTTAAAAACTGATATATATCCTACTTCGTTGTTTTCGTACATTATAATTTTTGTGTTATTTGGATTGAATTGTTTTTGATGATAGTCAATTTGTATCGCATTGTCCCATCCCCATATTTTTTCTACTAACTGTTTAATTGAATTTGATTTGATAGTAAAAGTTAAACCGAAGTCATTGTCCTTAGCTTGTCTATAATTGAGTGTCATAGCCGATAAAAATGCAATTAATTATATGCAAAACCAAATATACTGTTCATTTGTTTTGTCGTGAAACTTATTAGCGCAAGGTTTGTTGTTTAAGATAAACTTTCATTTTTATAATAAATACAAATGCCGGTAATAGCCAATACCACAACAAATATAAAAGCAGCTAAACCAATATTTTCTACCCTCAATTCATAAGCCTTTTCAACTACAGCTTTCCATATGCCTGGTGTGTTTTTAAAGCCCAGCGACCATTGTCCAAAATTCCATGCGCTGTGAAGTCCCATTGGTAACTCTAATCCCTTTGTTTTTAATGCAGCCAAGCCGAATAAAATTGCACCGGTTCCGGACCCAAGTATTGCCATTTTCCATGTCATTCCGCCAACGACGTGTTCCAGAACAAACAGAATCGTTATTATAATTAATGCCGCGGCTGGGCCTAATACATAATTTAAACTTCTTAAAGAATAAGATCGAAAAACCAATTCTTCTCTGCAAGCTATCAGGAAATATAAGAGAAATGGTAAAAGTATTTCCATAACTGTAATTTGAGGATCAAATGATAACCGGATATGTCCAAAGCTTAATACTATTAATGCCTGAATAATTGCCATTAATAAACCAATAAGATAACCAATAAAAAAACGGGAAGAGATCTTTCTGCCCGGAATAATACCAACGTCTTTCAGGTTAAGCTTTTCCCAGCGGGTAAAAATTATAATCAATAAGAAAGTAAAAATTGTTGCAGAACATACTGATAATTGATCAGCTATTGTAGCTGAAATATTTTTTGTGATACGAGAAAAGAAAGATAATATAATTACACTACAAATATAAAAGAACAGTACACGAGCCAGTGTCTGATACCATTTTTTGCGTATGTATGGTTTTTCAGTTGTCAAGTTTGCCTCAACTTTTGTGGGAAATTAATAATTAAGCATCATTAAAAGTTATTCCAACATAAAGTTTGATGTTATTATTCGAAGAAATAGCAAAAAAACAAGTAAGTTTATAAAAAGTTCACAGTGAAACCCTCGTTATTAATTGCTTTGATTATTGGTATTTTATTAGGATTATTTATTGCCTATATAGATACCCGTCCGCATTGGAATGATGATGGAATTTCCGTTTTAATGGTATTGATAGCTTCTTTTATATGCGCTACAATATCTTCTCAAAAAACATGGCTCGTAGCTTTGTCAATAGGTATTTGGGTACCTGTATTTAACATTGCATTAGCGCATAATTATGGCTCTCTTCTTGCTTTAGTTCCTGCTTTTATAGGTGCTTACGCAGGTTTGCTTTCAAGAAGAATATTCTCAAAATCCTAATTTTATTTGCATTTCTTACTTGCCATTTGTTATGTTTCAGTTGGTGCGGCACAACGATACACGAAACTTGGAAACTGAGATGATTATGCATCGTCATTGCCAACTTGATTGGTAATCTGCTCTTATACATTATAATGATACAACAACCGCAGATTCCCTCCTTCGCGGAAATGAGGTCTATTTCTTTTGCATTGATAAAATAGATGCGTCGAAGTTGTAAACAGAGAGGAGTATGGATTAATGATTTATTCAGAACCAACGAGCCATCCACCAAAAAAATATAAGCAGAAAATGTCAATAGAATGAGTTCTGTTTTACTTTGCTTGAAAATGATTTATGGATAAGGTATTTTCCCTTTCCAGCCACTAAGTTGATACACATAAAATACTCGAGCAAGTTTATTGTTTCTAAAAGTATTTATCTCGCATTCAAGATGAATATTTGAGTAATCACTTTTATATACTTGTTTTGGATCATAGCTTTCATTAGATGGAATGATACAATAGCTTATGTTTAATGAAGTATTGTTTTTTAAAAAAGAATTATACCAAAGATATTCGTGCAAATCAAAAGGCTTTCCCAAACCAATTACATTCATAGAAATTGGATAACAAAAATAGTACTGTTCGTGAGCTGCAGGAAACCATTTATAGCAAATCATATTAGCATTGTGAGGCATAATTTTATTCTTCACATCACTATAATAGATTTTCTGAAATTGTTGGCCCGCCTCCTTCCATCCATTCATATCTAAGGTAAAATCGCCATCTCCGGTTTTACCTTCTGTCTTATCTCCTACAGTGCCGGGATAATAATTAATGACCAAAATTCCTCCAATGGCAACGAATAAAATAAAGGCAAAAGCTACTTTTATTGAGCTTGGCAATTTCGTTATATTATTTTGCGCAAAATAAATTCCGGCAACTGGAATCAATGTAACATACGCCGGCCCACTCCAGTGAGGTAAGGTATCCCGAAATAATGCTATACTTAATAATAGAATTATGAAAGGCAATGCGATAAATGAAAAAAGTGTAAGTGCCTGATTGTTGATTTTCTTCCTTTTGAACCAGAAAAGCGCAGCTACTATTGCAACTATATTTATGGGATTATTATATAAAATTTCTCCAAAAAATTCTGTACAAAAGCTTTTATAGTTTATGTAAAACTTATTTATAGTCACTCTCTCACTATGAAATTGGTAAGTAGCAAAATGATTGGCAATATTCCAAAATAAAATAGGGCTTGCAATGCCAGCACTTATCAAAAAGGCGCAATATAGCTGAGGCAATTTTAACCATTGCCTTTTCTTAAAAATTATAAAAGAAAATAAACCAATCCATATAAAAACACCATGAACTTTACTTAAAATACATAAGCCTGCACATAGTCCAAAGAGAAGCCATGTGCGCCAGCTTTTGCAATTAATGCTCAGATTAGTTAACAGTAATAAACAGAAGCACCAAAAAAGCATTTGAGGCGAATCAGGAAGTATAAAAACACCGGCTAATATACTTGCGTATAAAGAGGTGTTGTATAAACATGCCATCAACCATCCTGCTTTTTCTGAATGCAATTTTTTGCCAATAATAAATATGATTAAAGTGGAGATCGCACAACTTACAATACTACCTAACCTTACAAACAACTCGTATTTTTCTAACAATAAATTTGCTGTGAAAATTCTAATCCATAAAGCAACCATTGGAGGATGATCAAAATAATTCCATTGAAGATGTTGGCTATATGTCCAATAGTATACTTCATCATTACCTAATTCAGTGAATGAAGCAAGGATTATCCGAATCATGCAACTTATTACAATTAATAGTGCAAGCCTTTTGGTATAATAATTTTTTTTAAGCTCCTCTTTCATGTACTTCTATTATCTGGGATGTATTACTTCATAACTCTCATTGGCTTTAATTTTCTCACCAAGAATCAGCTTCCAAAAAAACTTTCTATATGTTCTTTGCACTTTATTGAAACCAATTTTATTAAAGCGTCTGGAAGATGTTTTTAGCACTAGTTTCTTACTATACAACACCGGACAAATTTTGGCAATTCTTGCACCCAAGTCAATATCATCTCCGTAAAAAGTGAGCGAAGTATCATAACCACCAACCGTTTTTAAAACGTCGAACAGTATAAAACAATTACCCCCTATAAGCAATGCACCGCGTTTTGCATATTGTGCAAGTTTATTAACCACAGGATAAAAGTTTTTTTGAAAAAATAAAGTGAGTCTTCGTCTTATATGGGAAGAATCATAATAATCATATGGTCCGGTTACAGCTCCGGCATTCGAAGTTTTTAAAAGTGCTACACCTGTGCTTATCCAATTTGGTGCAGGAAGGCAATCAGCATCAAGTTGTGCAATTATATTTCCTTCTGCAATTGATCTTCCCGTTTCCCGTGCCGCATTTGTTCCTCTTTTATTCTCAAAAGTTAAAATTATTCTTTGGTTGCATTTTGTGTTTATAATAAAGTTATTAAGCAGAAGTGCGGTGTTATCAGTACTGTCGTTATTAATTATAATTATTTCAAAGTCAGGATAGTCCTGATGTATTAAGGCTTCTAATGTTTGAATAATATATTTTTCTTCATTATAAGCAGGTATTAACACAGAGACTTTATTCGCATTCAACTTTTGCATAATTAGGCTGACTTGGTTAATCTCTTTTTTAATAAAAATCTTATGAGGAACCAGATTATAATTATAAGAGGAATTAAGATCAGGGCATTTTTAAAAATACCCAGTTTCGGTAAAAGATATTTTATATAAGGAGCTCCAAAATATCCAATCAAAACATAACCTCCAGTCCAAAGGAACGCTGAAATAATTATCATCGAAACATACGCCTTCATATTAACATGCATTATTCCACACATCACCGAAGTATAGCCGCGTAAATAAGGGGTAAGCCTTCCAATAAGTATACTTAGGTTACCTCCTCTTTTTATTCTATTGCGGATTAATTTTTTGGCTGCCGAAGGAATCTTCAACCAACCAGGTTCATGTTTTCGTAGGAAGGAAGAAAAAAAATAGAATAAAATATACACTAAAAAAGTGCCTGAAATATCTCCACAAATAACAATTGACAAAACAGTAAAAAGGTTTAATACTTTAGAATGGCAAATAAAGCCAAAATATAATAGTGCCAACTCATTAGGAAAGGTAGGAATGCCTATTTCCTGAATAAACACCAATATAAAGATTGAAGGATACCCATATTTTGCAATAAAGTGTATAAACTCAACAGGCATATATTTCCAAGAATTATAACCTATTTTACATTTATTTTAAGTGCAATATGTTTAATCAACCCTATCAGACATGAAAAAAAAATAATGATAAATCCTTCGGATATCATGATAACATACTTTTTGTATTACTGTTAGAGTAAAAAATACTTAACTCTTAGATGAAGTCTCGCTGTAAATAGTTGGGTGCTTATAAATTTTTTTTTGCTCTGTGTATAAATAGGGAGTTTTAGAAAGGCAAATTCACTGTTGTCATAAAACCAATTGTGTAGGGCGTATTTTTAATAGGGACATTTTTATTAAGAGATGTAATGGAATATCGTATGATGGGCTGAAAACTTAGCGAAGTTTTATTGCTGAAATGATATAGCGCTTCTATACCGAGCATGGTACTATAATTACTGTTTTTTAATCCCCTTATTTCTTTTGTGGTTTCCTTGGTTTCATTTGAATTTGCATTAGCAGGCAATCTTATTTCCGCGTCTGCATCCGTAATAATATTTATACCTGCACCGACAGAACCATTAAAATCACATTTTCCCTTACTGCCTAAATGGTATTTAAATAAAAAAGGAATGGTAAAATAATTTAAACGAAAAAGGGAATTATTTGGCAACTTTAAGCTATCACCAATTTGAGGATGGTCAAGGTTTGCATTCTTTAAATTTATCAATCCATAACTACTTGGAAACTCAAAATTAACAGCGCCATTTTCACTTTTAGCTATTAAAATTTTGGGAGGAAGAGAACTGAAGAGGGCAGAAAACGAAAGTCCTGTTTGCAAACTTACTTTTTTAGAAAGCTGATATGTCAATAATGCACCAGCTGTAAAAGAAAAAGTATTTTTTTCACCATCGCAGATTTGCGATTTATTTTCATTGTCATAATCATACTCTTCATATAAACTGCTGCCTGGTATATCAGGAGAAAAGAAAGGCGATAAAATGAATAATTTTTTTTGCCCTTTATGAATAGCGTTTGTTAAGTTTTTTGAGGAAGAATTATCTTCTGCATTAATTTTTTTTATGGGCAGTAAAGCATTGATAAAATAATTTTCAGGAATGATGCTTCTTGACATCTGAACGGGGTGAAGCTCTTGTATACCTTCATGACTTTTCGCAAATGAACCATTTTTAGTTTCATTATAAGAAAAAATCAAAGATCCATTTTGTTGACTTTCCAAAGAATGCTGATTTGTAATATTTTTCTGATAAACATTGTTATCAAAAGAAAGATTTTGGTCATTATTAAACAACCTTTTAAAATGAGAACTGCCTGGCTTTTTACCGTTTTTTCTTTCAATAATATTTGCATGATCAAAAGAAACATTATATAATGTGTAAACAGCAAACATCATTAAGAAGCAACACATCAGTCTAAAGGGTGTCCTTAATTTCCACACATATTTTTCAGCATCTGCTTTATCTAAATTATTTTCTATACCCTTCCATACTTTCGCGGAAGGATTTTCATAGTAATCATCAATAGAGGATTTAAATATGTCATCAACATCATTCATGCTAAAATTTCTTCATTAAACTATTTGCTTTATTTGGTTTAAATTTTTACTGATTTGTTTTTGTAATATTTTTCTTGCATCAAACAAATTTGATTTACTGGTTCCTTCTGAAATATTTAGCAGTTCAGCTATTTCTCCATGTTTCATTCCCTCAAAAACGTATAGATTAAAAACGAGCCTGCACATTAATGGTAGCTGCTGAATTAAATTAATCATTTCTTTTACATTCAGTTGATCTAAAATACCATCAGTCGCTATTTTTCCATCCGGCAATTCATCAATATTGGTAATTATATAAAGTCTATGATTTTTTTGGAATTTTTCCAGAGCTGTATTGACAATAATTTTTCTCAGCCATCCTTCAAAAAAACCTTTATAGGTATACTGTTGTAAGCTTGTGAATACCTTTAAAAACCCTTCCTGTAAAATATCTTCCGCTTCCTCTCTATTTTTTGCATACCGCAAACAAACAACAAACATCTTAGAGGCAAATAAGGAATATAATTTATTTTGAGAAGCTCTTTCTCCCTTTATACATGCTTTAATAAGCTGGTTATATTTATCAAATGATGTCAGCATTAGTTTACCAAAACAAGATGTAAGATAAAAACGTTTTTTAGAAGATTTTAATATTTATATTATCTCTTGGAACGGATAAATATCGAACTGCAAAAAATTTTTTCTTGAAATTAAACCAGGTTATTCACTAATAGATCCTGATTCACAGCAATTAGCAAACCGTAAGATTTATGTTACTAATTTATTTTTTCTTTTTTTGCGAATCTTTTGCTCCCGTGAATACAGTAGTAAAAAGAATTGTAATTATGATTAGAATCCATGATATTAATGGTAAAATCAGAAATAGTGCAGCGGGTTTTAGTCCCTGAAATTTTAATACTCCGCAATATTCAATCAAGGAAATACATGTTATAAATATTGTCACGATAAAAAAAATAACTCGTTTATTCCTTAAATAATTTTTGGATTTTGTATAAATAATAGAAAGAGCTGTAAATGGAGATGTTACCCAAACCATGAAAAGTACCATCAATAATAAAGAGTTGTTATTTTGACCTGTTCTAAATGTCATAATAAGCGATCCGCCTATTCCAATCAACAACACCCAGAAAGTAAAAATCCGTATGCCGGTTGATTTTGTTTTCATTTATTAATGCCTTAAAAGATATCTTAGAACAAATTTAGTTTTATTTATTAATTCTTAATTTTACTCAGAATTAATAATAATAAAATGAAAAATTGCCTGAAATTTTTGCCTCTCTGCCTTGGGTCACTTTTAATTTTTGTTCATTCAGCTAAATCTCAATCTTCAGATCGCTCTATGAACTCTTATTTCTTTATTCATGCAATTGGAGCTATTCCCGTTGATCAAAGTACGAAAGATAGATATAGCGCGGCTTTTGGGGCGGAAGGCGGCTTTGGCATTGGCGCGAAGACTACTTATTTTACTGCAAGCCTCGGCTATCTTTCCTGTTCTGCAGATAGTGTCGGCGTGAAAACAGAAAGCTACATTCCGCTTAAAATTGGCATAAGACAATATATAAGTGCCGCTAATGTTTTTTTTGGCGCATTAAATATTGGCGCGGGATTCGTCAGCAATAGCGTTCCGACAAAAAAGACGCCATCGCCTTCAACAACCAGACTTGCAGGTGACATTGGTATTGGTGCAAAGCTGAAAAATTTTGAAGTCGGAGTAAGCTTTGATGCTTTTGAAGAACCATCACCTGATGGAACTTCTGGTTGGGTTGAAGCGAAACTTGGCTGGAATTTCAAATTGAAAAAAAGCTAGGGAAGCATAAATATAATTGATAACTTTAGTAAAAAATGAACTCATTTATTGATCTTTTTATAGACCACTTGGAATGGGTGATTATTATTTTTATTATTTTATTACTAATTAAAACAATCCATTTCTTCATCGTAAAAAAAGATAGCTGGACATTATCGGATTGGATTTTTTTCAGTCATTACAGAATGGTAGAAACTTACTCGGAAAAACACCGAAATTTTAAAAAAACGCAGAATGCAATGTCAGTTATTGTACTGGTATATATGTTTATTATTATTGCAGTTTTTTTGTTTGATGCATTTGTATCTGATTAGGTGCATAATATTTTTGAATTAGTACCAACTTAAAATTTATTCTGATAAGTTTTGATAAATTAACTCTGCATGTCTGATGATATTTTCGCCTGTGGTGATATTGCCTTTGTGTCACTGTAACTTTATGCTATCGTATTTATATTTAATGTTGATTTATTAATGTAAGAATATAACCATTCTAAATTCCTTTAAATCATTTGCCGCATGATAAATATTAATATGTAGAGGGTTTTCAATTTTACTTTGAAATGCATTTATTTGTAAACCGAAATATTTTTTCTATAATTTCATTTCAGATTAATTTTTAAACCTTCATTTGGAGAGCATCCAAATTACTATATCGTTTGTGTATAAAGTTACGTTTATATTTTTCATTTCATGCAATCCTAAAACGTATTTAAAGTTTCTTTTCATAACTCACACCATGCAGGTCAAATCGGTTTGACTTTATCAAAGGGGCAAATATTTCTGGCCGAAACGAACTAAATTTATTGCTGCGATTGATGAGAAGTAAAGAAGAATAATGAAATACAGATTGCTTCGCATTCCCATGCCGGCTAATAAAAAGTAAAATCACAAAGGCTGCAGGCTTTGAATAACTACTGATATATTTACCTAAAATATTATGAGAAAAGTATTGTGTCTGTTTTTCTGCATTGCCATCTTTTGCTTTGCAAAGGCACAAACCATTGATACTTTGATTGATGTTGGTAGCTACAAACTTCATTTTACCATAATCAAAGGGAAAGGAACACCCATGCTCTTTGAGGCAGGAAACGGTGATGACGGAACAGTTTGGAAAGATCTGCTAAAACCTTTGTACGACTCTACGGCAGCAACTTTGATAACTTATGATCGTGCAGGATTAGGATCAAGTGGCATTGACACCACTACCATAAGTTTTTTAAATGAAGTAAAAGGCCTGGAAACTGGGTTGAAGAAATTAGGTTATTTTAATAAAATATTTTTAGTCAGCCACTCATTTGGTGGCTTTTATTCTTCATTATTTACCTACAGAAATAAAGCTAAAGTATCGGGCGCAGTTTTCATTGAAGTTTCAACCCCTTGTTTTTTCACGGCTGAATGGGCAAAACAATTTATAGATTCCATAAAAGCTGACGATTGGAAAATGATAAAGCAATATAAATTGGGTTTATATTATGTGCTTGCTGATTTTCCTGCAATTGCAGATTATATGAGAGATAAATACCTGACATCAGCAACACCTGCAACGCTGATACGCGCCGAAAATATTTTACCCATTGTAAAAGAAAATGAAAAAGAAAAATGGATTCATTGCCTTTACACTTTCGGAACGATGCCAAACCATCGGTATGTTGTGGCAAAAGATGCAGACCATAAAGTATGGGATAAAAACCCCAAAATTGTTATTGATGAAATTATAAAACTGTATCGCCAGGTTGCTGTAGCAAATAAAGAATAGCTTCGCAAAATCCATACGGCGAAGTTGCAACTTCGCCGCATTTGTATCAAACTTCAATGTCTTACTTCCAGCAATTAGTGATACTAGTGGCTTTTGCGGCATTGGCAGCGTATTTCAGCTTATACATGGCTTCAATAGTGCGCAAAACATTGTAGTGATTTATCTTCATTGTGTCTTGCACGGTTTGCACATGTTGCCCGCTGAAAATAGTAGCTACCTGATTGTCATGATTATCATCATCCTCATCAAATGTAAGAATGAAGATACTGTTGTGCGTTTTAGCCCATTGTATATACGCATCCATATTATTCTTTAACCAGGTATCTCCTTGGGAAATGCTGCCGTCATGCATATCATCTAAAAGGTTGGGTATCACAATAGAGACAGCTGGCAGCGTAGTGAAATCTGAAGGATATGCTGTAAATGGTTGATTGGAGGTGGAAGGAATTTGATTGGTTCCTGTACCAATCCAGTTAGCCGCTGGATTGTGTTTGCGCGCATACTCACCTGACGTGGCACCATTGAATCCAACACTGGGCAAGCCCTCCGAATAAGTTGAATATGTTTTAGAAGAATCAAGCAATTGCCTTCCAAGATTGACAGTAGTAAAGGGAAATTTTGCCGGCAGATTATCATTTGTTATTCCCTGGTTACTTCCCGAAAAAAGATCCAGATAATTCGGCTGGCTTGGATGTGAGATGGCATACGATTGTGTGAAGGACGTACTGTTAGCTGCTTTGGATAAAGCAGTAATATATGGCGCACTGGAAGATCCGATAATTTGCTGGTACGCATGGTTTTCTAATATTACCAACACCACATGATCCGGATGCGGAACAAGACTTCGTTTTGCAATTATTGACCTGGATGGTAAGGATTTTTCTATAGTGTTTTTTTGGCAACTAAATAAGATTGTTGCAACTCCTGCAAAAAACAAAAGATTTCTAAAGGATTTCATTGTACGCATTATTTTTTAAAAATTAATAGTGCAATAATAATGAGATAAATACAATAAATGCCTCTATTAACATGAACTTTATGTAAACTCCTATCTGTACAGCAGGCTCTTCATTGCATAGCTACCATGCGCAGCATGAGACCCGGCAAAATGGCGTTAAAAAGTTCTTGCAACAAAATTTTTTGGGTTATAATTATTTTGTACCTTGTTTCTTAATTGACTGTTAAAATAACGAAACTGCTGTGAGAATTATCCGTACACTCCGTAAAAACACTCATGCTGCTGCCTGCAGGGTAAATGTAATTGCATCAATCATTGATTTTTCTTCTCCTCAACGAAATTACTTTTTTGATCATCTTTTTTAATATTTAAGCCAAATAAAAACCACTGTATGAAAACAAATGTACAACTGAAAAAAAATGAACATCCTTTTTACAGAACTTACCTCTTCTGTTTATTGCTGATGTGTTTGTCAGGAACATTCAATACCCTGCTGGCACAAACGGTACCTGTTCATATTCATATGAAACATCCCATTTTTACGGTTGCCGATTTTAAAAGAGCAAGGGCAACTTCTTCCAAAGCATCTTTAAGTCCTGCACCTGTTGCTACGGGCACATGGACAGCGCTTGCCAATCTTGCTCCCAATTCCAATGTAGGGGGAATGCTGTTGCTTTCCGATGGCACAGTTCTTTGTAAAAGTGATGGCGGATACGGATACGGAACGATTTACAACAGGCTTACACCCGATGCCTGGGGAAGTTATATCAACGGTACCTGGTCTTCCATAGCGCCTATGCACTACGACCGGTTGTACTATTCATCCCAGGTACTTAAAGATGGAAGAGTATACGTAGCAGGTGGTGAATATGGTGATGGGTTAAATCATGGAGAAGTGTATGATCCCCTAACCGATACTTGGACGCTTACACCAGATCCCGGAGAAGGGATCGCTGATGCTAATTCTGAAATATTAGAAGACGGCCGTGTTCTTCAGGCTATGGTTTACGGAACGGGTTTGCAAACAGCCATTTACGATCCTTCCACCAATACATACAGTACCGGACCCAATACCGTTGGTTATGCAGATGAATCTGCCTGGGTGAAACTCCCGGACGGAAGCATTCTGTATGTAGACCTTCCTTATCCAACGGATGCGCATACTACAGAAAGATACATTCCTGCAACAAATGCCTGGATTGCTGACGCCATCATTCCTGTTAGCCTTTATGATCCTTATCTTTTAGAATCAGGAGGCGGATATTTATTACCTGATGGCAGGGCTTTTTTTCTCGGTTCAACGGGACATACTGCCTACTATACTCCTTCCGGTTCTGCACTGCCCGGAAGTTGGACAGCAGGACCAGACATACCCAATGCTCAGGGCATGCCAGATGCTGCATCTGCTATGATGGTAAATGGAAAAATCTTATGTGCAGTTTCTCCTGCTCCAACAAATGGAACTTATCCTAAGCCAACTGCATTTTATGAATTTGATTATTTGACAAATACATTCACAGAGGTAAATACTCCTGTTGGTACTGCCACTTTCAACAGTCCAAGTTATATAACAAATATGATTGACCTTCCTGATGGTAATGTTTTGTATGGTGATTTTGATAGTAATCAATATTATGTTTATACACCCAATGGCTCTCCGCTTGTGGCAGGCAAACCTGTTATTTCAGGCATCACGCAAAAAACCTGCACTACCTATACACTTTATGGTACAGGGTTTAATGGTATTTCTGAAGGAGCATGTTATGGCGATGACTGGCAGCAAAATACCAACTATCCTGTTGTTCGCCTTTCGGCAGGCGGCAAAGTATATTATTGCAGAACAAGCAACTGGAACAGCACAGGTGTAATGCGTGGTAATGCAGCAGATAGTGTTACAGTAACCTTGCCTGCCGGTCTGCCGGATACAACCTATTCATTAGTAGTAACGGCAAACGGGATCGCTTCAGATCCAATTACTGTGACTACGGGAATACAAACCTGGTATTATGATGCTGATGGAGATGGTTATTACGGAAACACCCAGCAAAGTTGTACAAGCCCGGGCGCGGGTTGGTCAACAACTACCTCAGGTCCTGATTGCGATGATAATAATGCAGCCGTTCATACAACCGGTCAATTTTATGTAGATGCAGACGGCGATGGTTATGGCGCAGGCTCATTGCAAAATGTTTGCTACAGCGGGTCAGGAGTACCTGCCGGGTATTCAACTAATAATACCGATTGTGACGACACGGATCCGAACACTTATCCCGGCGCTCCTGAAATTGCAGATGGCAAAGACAATAATTGCAATGGACAAATTGATGAAGGATTATGTACAGCACCTGAAATTACAGGCGTCACTTACATTAATTCTACGCATGCCTTATTATACTGGACGAAGGTATCAACAGGCACATCCTATACTGTAAGAAGATATCCCACAGGCACTACAAAATATACGACAATCAGCAACAGATCCGATACATCGTTTGAATTTGTAAATCTTACCCCCGGAACTGATTACCAGGCACAGGTTAAAACTATTTGCGGAGGAGGAACAGACAGTTCAGATTGGTCTGAACCTTTTGAGTTGATGACCCAGGCTCAGTGTCTTAGCCCAAAGAAGCTCAATGTCACAAACATTACAGCTACTTCTGCAACATTGAACTGGACATTACCTGCTTCTTCTGCTGTTGGTTTCAGATTAGATTACCGCACTGAAGGTTCAGGAACATGGAATTCAAAAGATATTCCTGCTAATTCAAAATATAAATTAAACAAACTCTCTCCTTCTTCAACTTATGAGTGGCGCCTGCGAACGTTGTGCAGCAGCGATACTTCTAACTGGAAGGGAGGTCCTGAGTTTAATACTTCTCCTTCAACATACCCGGATATACAGAATACCGATGCATCTAAGGCAGAGATAACCGGAATAAAAGTAATGCCTGTTCCGAACAATGGTAATTTTATCATCCAGATGCAGTTGCCTTCTAAAGAAACAAAGACAACGGTTATGCTGTATAACAGCCTGGGAGTAAAAGTATGGCAGAAAGAATTGGGAATATCTAAAGGTTATTTGACAGAGACTGCTAATCTTCAAAATAAACTTGCTAACGGAATATATACTTTGGTTGTTGAAAGAGATGATTACCGTACTACAACAAAGCTTATAATCAGCAAATAAATCAGGTAATAATATCATTCAAGCCTCGCATTGTGCGGGGCTTTTTTATTGATTGAGGAGACTGGAAAATTTTGTAAAGTGATAGCAACAGAACTTTCATTTGAAACTTCTTCGTCCAAATATCTGTACCTCCTTATTCAGGAACGTAATTTTGTCATAAAACGGATGGATACCGCACAATTTTTTCTTGACCACTCTATGCGTTGTCTTCAAAAAGGCGTTCCTGAAAACTGGTCGGGTGTTGTGGAAATTCTGTATCGAAAAAGTAACCATGTGGCGTATATAAATCGCAGACACAAAAAATTTCGGCAATAACGCTTGTGTCATGACAGCATGCGCTGTAAAATCGAATAAGACAAACGGTAATCTTTTGAAACCATAAGAAAATTAACAAGTATTACCTTATAGAGGTTAATTGATAAATGTTAAATCTAACTTCATTCGCAACCAAAATTTTTGATGTTACCGTAAATTCATAAAAAATCTATTTTGCTAAAACCATTTTTTTTGTATCAATTAATTTTCCATCAATCAATAAAGAATATTCATAAATACCGGCAGGAAGCTCATTCATTTTTACATTAATATTTCCTTTGCCTTTTGAAGAAACAGGAATTGATTTCAACAATACTCCCTGCTGTGAATAAAAATTTATTTGTGCTTTATTTATTTGATCTGGTAAATAGTAACTGATAACGGTAGATTGCGAAAATGGATTTGGGACATTTTGAGCAATTGTCGAAACATTCCCATCAAGTTCTACATTTTGCGAACTTATTGTTTGAGTTGATGAAGAGGTTAAAATATTTGTACGTAGATCGTCTATTTCTTTTTGCAGATTCGCAACAGATGTTTGCAAAGAATTAATTGCATTTTGCTGTGTTGCATTCTGATTTTTTAATGAATCATTTTGTACGCTTAATTGCTGCACAGATTTTACCAATGGAACTACAAAATCTGAATAACTTAAAGCATAAAAACTTTTATTCCCTCCCGGTTTTTTTACGCCGCTGAAATTATAGCCAATTGAATTGGCAGCAGTTTCTACTTCTTGTGCAATAAAGCCGGTATAAATATTTTTTTCTTTATTTGCTACTAAATTGTTACCAGTAAACAATTTTTGATCAACTCCTAATACATTATTTATTCCTGTTACATCAAGTGTATATGTAACCGGCCGCAGTTTGTTTATAAATTCAAGACCCACAACATTTTCTTTAATATTTTTTTTATACCTGCCATCAGAAAAAGTAAAATATTGCGCATAAGATTCAACTGCCTGCAAAGCCGCATTGCCTAAACAAACAACAGCCTGATCAACTATGGAAGTTCCGCTACCTACTGCTGAACTGTTTGAATAGCTTCCATCGCTAGTAGTAGTTTCGTAGCCAACAAAAGTATTATTGCTGCCGGTGGAATATAAACCTGCCTGGTAACCAAGAAATGTATTCTCTGTTCCGTCAGTATTAGAAATACCTGCGGCATATCCATAATATGTATTAAAACTTCCTGTCGTATTTGCTGAACCTGCATGGTAGCCGCCATAGCTGTTAAAAGAACCGGTGGTATTAGCATAGCCTGCCTGTTCACCCATAAAAAGATTTAAGTCCCCGGTAGTATTATTATAGCCGGCCTCATATCCAACAGCAGTATTATAATCAGCACCTGTTGTATTATTAAATAAACTCTGAAAACCTATGGATGTATTATAATTTCCTCCTGCATTGTTTTGTAAGGCGCCTGAACCAAAGGCTGAATTATCGCCACCTGTTGTACTATTTTGCATTGCTTTTTCACCAACAGCAGTATTAGAACTGCCTGTATTACTAAGAAGAGCTGTGCAACCAACGGCAGTATTATAAGCGCCTGTAGTATTTGCATTTAAAGCGTCTGTACCTATTCCTGTATTATTAAAGCCTGAAGTATTATTTAATAAAGACAAAGTGCCAGTTGCGGTATTATATGCACCGCTTGTATTAAGTTCTAAAGCCTGATCACCCAATGCGGTATTGCTTGCACCGTTAGTGTTTGAAAAGGCAGCTTTGTAACCAAGAGCTGTATTGCCTGCTCCGGTTGTGTTAGCATACAAGCTTTGATCACCAATTGCAGTAGTATATAATGCTGTCGTATTAGAATAAGCAGCTTTGTAACCTATGGCAGTATTATCTCCTGAAGTATTGTTATACAAACTTTGCAAACCAATTGCGGTATTATCACTTGCTGTAGCATTTTTATATAAAGCTCCTGACCCAAAAGCTACATTATAATATCCGGTTGTATTGCTATAGCTCGCTTTTTCGCCAACAGCTGTGTTGGATGCTCCTCCTGTGTTTGCGATAAGACTGTTAGCACCAACAGCCGTGTTGTAATTTCCATTTGTATTATGCAAAAGCGACAAAGCACCAACAGCCGTATTGTTATATCCGCCATTTAATGAATCATCGGCATTATTTCCTACAAAAAGATTTTGATTTGGCGCATCATCTTTAAAAACTTTATTAGAATTAATGCGCATAACACTTCCGCTGTTTAAATTAAAATCTCCTTTCACATCAAGTTTGTATGCAGGTGATGAAGTACCAATACCAACATTGCCGGCATTATAATAAATATTCATATTACTTGTTATCCACTGACTCATTGTACCTGAATAGGAAATTTTATTGTTGCTAATATTAATGCCTGAACCCGCAGTGTAAGGTATAAATGCAGTTGCCTGTGTTGACTTATCTGAGAAAATTATATTATCTGCATACAGACTTTTCCAGCGAAATGCTTTGCTTCCTAAGGTTAAGGAATCAGTAACGTCGGGATTCAAATTTACATTTACTTGAGTCGGCATTGTAAGGTTTGATAAGTTGGTATTTGCATTAACGTTCTTACTTGTTTGTGCATGTGCAGCAGCAAAAGCAAAAACCATAACCACAGAATAAATTTTCATTTTCATAATCTTTGTTTTAATATATTAAAAAAATCCTTTTTCAGAATTATTAAAACAAAAATCTATCATCACATCCTGCCACAGGCTACCTTATCATGTAGTTTTTCTAAGTTGATTATTAATTAGTAACCTTATTCAATCACTTCATACTCTTAATGAGGCAGAAGGCTGTATTACTTGTAAGTCTTTGGAGAAATTTAATTTACGGGCTTGTCTTGTTTATTTATTCCTCTTGCCAATAAGGTCAAATCTTGAATGGACCTGCAAGATTTCATAGATATTTTTTACATGATAGCGCACAGTATCTATTGAAATAAAAAGTTTTTCCGCAATTAATTTATAACTCATACCATTAACTATGCACTCCAAAATATCTTTTTGCCTTTCTGTAAGATCAGCCTCTCTTTTTTCCGGAAGCGGCTTAACACCGGCACGAAAAAGGCGAAGGGTTTTTGCTGCAATACTGGGAGTCATCGGCGCTCCTCCATCGTAAACTTCTGCTACTCCTTCGAGCATTTTTGCGGGTGAGGTTTTTTTAAGAATATACCCTTCTGCACCGGCCTGTATTGCACGAAAAATTTTTTCTTCATCCTCAAAAACAGTTTGCATAATGATATGAACTGCGGGAAAATTCTCTTTAATTATTTTCACAGCATCAATGCCATTTATTCCGGGCAGATCAATATCCATCAATACTACATCGGGAGCAGATCTTTTCATTTTATACAATAAATCTTCTGCGTTATCATAAGCGCCAACGCAGGAAAAACCTGCAGTGCCATTGATTAATTGATAATATCCGTCGCGCAGCAAATGGTTGTCTTCAAAAATAACTACCGTTATGTTTTTATCCATTCTTATGCAAATCTTTATTTAATTAAAATGATTGCCACTACATAATAAGGTAGTAAGATTATTTTATTGGCAGCACTAATTCAATCACTGTTCCTTTATCTTCTTTGCTTGTTATATAAAGCGTGGCATTAATTTCCTTGGCACGCAAATTCATGTTTTCCAAACCATTTCCTTTTATGTTTTTTGATGCAATGATAAAGCCCTTACCATCGTCAATAACCTGCATAATTAATTTGCCTGCTTTCTCTGAAATGCCTACTATCACTGTCTTGGCAAAAGAATATTTATATGCATTGTTAATTGCTTCTTTGAAAATAAGATAGAGATTTTTTCTTGTGATCATAGATAATTTTACGCGCTTAATGCGTTCATCTGCTTCAAATTTTAATAAAATATTTTTCCCTGATAATAATTCTCCTGCAAAGAATTGCATCCGCTGCAATACATTTTCAAAGTAATCATTCTTAGGATTCACAGCCCAAACAATATCATTCATTGTATCAATCATATCGCGCGATGAAACGCCCATTTTTTCCAATAAATTTTTTGCATTTGCCGGATTAGTTGTCATTTGCTTACCTGCAATTTCACTATATACCGAGATACTATTGAGCGTTGAGCCAATATCGTCATGAAGATCCAAAGCAATAGCTTGTCTTATGCAGGAAAGCTTGTCAACACTGCGTTTGCGATACATATATATGGTGTAAATTATCATCGCTGCAACCATAATCCATAGTATTTCTGCCCACCATGTCTTCCACCACGGAGGATCGATTATTATATTTAAAGAAGTAATTTTTTTTGTTTCAACACCATCTGCATTTTCAGATTTTATTTGAAAAATATATTTACCCGGAGCAAGATTGGCATACGTAACAGAGCGTTCTGTACCTGCGAAAACCCATGTTTTATCAATGCCAGATAATGTATAAAAATATTGGGTTGATTTTCTTCCGGTAAAAGAAAGCGATGCATATTCAATCGTTATTTCATTCTCATTATAAGGCAAATTGATTTGATGATTTTGCAATAGTGAATCAACAGAGTAGTTATGTCCTTCTGCAATAAAATTTGTTATCGAAACATTAGGCGGCGCAGTCTTTTCTTTAATATCACCCGGGTTAAAATATATAATGCCCGACTTTGCAGAAAACATAATATTACCATTATGAAGTTTATAAAATGCACCTTGTAATTCATGATCTCTTATACCATCTTCTGCTGTAAAATTTGAAATTTTATTAGTAGAAAAATCACATTTTAAAATGCCATTACCCGCAAAAATCCATATTGCCTTGCCGGCTTTTATTCCACCAAAAACATTATTTGTAATAACAGAATTGTTTAAAAAGCGGGCTTTTTTTGTATGAATATTTAAAATAAAAAAAGCCTGTGTATCAGTGCCTGCAATCATTTCAGAGTCGTTAACAAAACACGGAGAAAAGATGTGCAAAGGATAAAGCAATGTATCGGTGACAGTATTCTTTATTACATCAAACTTTATAATTCCGTTTGCTCCCGGACTCCACCAGATATTCCCTGCGTTATCTAAACACATCCCATCAACAGCCGAAGTAATGTTGGAAGGATTTTTAAATGCTTCGCGAAAAACAACTGTATTAAACTGCTGATCTATCTTTGCTAACAGACCGGAATAAAGACCAAGCCACATATTTCCTGTGTTGTCTTTAAGCATTTTCATAATGGTTGAATTGCCTAAACTAGGAAGCTGCTTATTAATAAATTTTCCAGTCGCAGTATCAAGAATACTGAGCATTCCATGTTGACATCCTATCCAAATTTTTCCTTTTGCATCTTCCGCAAAACACCATGCACGGTTTAATGTTTCACCGAAAGATGAAGGATCATTTTTCTCATAAACATAATTTCTTTTGAAAATAAAATTGCTGTCATATCGAAAGATCCCATCGCCCCAGGTGCTTATCCAAATATCCCCTGAACGGCTTTGAAAGATTGATGAAACATCCGTGCTGAACTGCGTGACAGAAGATTGCGGAAGCGGCCGCAGGTATTTAAAATGCTGTGTTGCGGAGTTGAAAATATTCCAGCCAAGATCGGTATTTACCCAAATATTTCCATCATTATCTTTATAAAAATTATAAATAACTTCATTATAATGCAATCCATATTCAGACCCATTATTATAGGCAATGTGAGAAAAATTATTTGCCTTTTTATCATACTTCAATAAGCCGATATAATAATCTCCGCCAAACCAAACACTTCCATTTCCGTCATCAATACAATCTGTTATTGCAGAGTTGGGTGAATTGATTGTTTCTTTTTCGCGTTGATGCAAGATATCGTAAGATGCAGGCTGGCTAAGGGTTGTATTGTATTTACACAGATCGCCAAGGTAGTTACCAATCCATAAATTTGCGTCATTATCGATGTGAAATAATGCTACTGGATTTATATGCCCCAGCATTTCATCAATATTATTATTAAGAGGATAAGTTAATTGTTTTTTATCAATATCAAAGCAGGCAATTTCTTTTGAAGCACCTGTAATAAGCAACCAAAAAGAATTTGTTTTAGTGTCATATACTCCGTCCTGAATTCCTTTTTTTGTATTAATAATGATGTTGCTGTATAATGTTGGCTTCTGAGATGTTTCATTATACAGATAAACTTTTTTATCCGTCAGTATCCATATTCTTTTTTGTTTATCCTGTAAGATCTTTTCAATATGTGTATCAATATTTGCCGGCTTACCAAAAGACAAATAGGTGATTTCTCTTTTATTCCGCTGAAATATATTTATGCCGTCTTTATTTAGAAACCAAATATTTTTTTTATCATCTTCTATTGGCTCACTTATCCAATCTCCAATGGCAGATGTTTTATAATTATATGGATAACTGATAAAATTTTTTCCATCAAAACGCTGAATAGCATTTGCAGCAGTAAACCAGTAAAAGCCTTCCGCATCCTGGAAAACATGCGCTTTAGAATTGACCAATAAACCATCATCAATAGTGAGATGCTGAAAAGTATAATCGTTTTGCGCAAATAAATAAAGCGGGAATAAAAGTATAGCCAATATTTTTTTAGATAAAAGCATCCTGCTTTATGTATGTAATAGTAAACTTAAAAGTAAATAGAAAATGCAAGAACTTCTTCTTTTGAACATGGCGGGCCAAACACCCAGAGATATACAACACATTCCTTTGGGGTTGGCGATATTAGCCTGACCTTATTAAAATGGTTACTTCCACCATCAATTACGCAAAAGTTCAATATCCAAATAGGTTTAGGTATTAAATTTCCAACGGGTGATTATAATTATTTCCACCGAAAATTCAGGCAGCTCTTTGGACTTTCTGAAACATAAGGTACGTCTCAAGGAAAAAGCAAAGATTGTTAATTTCTTTAACAAGACAAAATCAAATGGAAAGTCTTAAGTTACTGTACTCAGCGGTATTTGTCCGCATTCATTTTATTAGGCAAAAGGAAATGAAGAGTATATTTGGTTGCGTATAATTAAAATATTTGTGTTGCGACATACAATGCCGAATTAAAATATCCAACAAATAAAATATTAGATATGATAAATGAAGGGAGTTCAAATGAGCAAGCTATTGAACAAATAATTTTATAATATGGGTGAAGTCTGGAACAGGCATGATGCGAAGCCTTTCGCTTTATTCGCTTACGAGGCTGACCTTAAAATGTTTTTGATCATAAGGCAATGGATGGGCAGGAATTGAGGAATTTAAATACTCGTATTCAAGAATAAGGACTCAACCTGATTTATAAAAATTGCAATAATGTCGCTATCTCATTTAACAGAAAAGGTAGAACAAATATCAACCATTTGCTGAAGAAAAATAATGTGAAGAAGAATAAAATTTTATCAATCTTATCATATCTCTTTGCGAAGCGCCAATAATATTTTTTGTAGCGCTCATTCTATTGCGAATGAGCAGGATAAAATGCCGTTACCCATACGTAGCGTTTTTGTTCTGTCAGATGTATTATTGCAGTATTTTTTATTGACGTGTATAATTTTTCTTACTGCATGTGGCCATGAAAAAAAGAATCAAATAAGCAATGAAGCAGTTAAAACAAAACAGATAAATGCTTTTAAAAAAGAAAGATATGCACCTCCCAAAGTAATTTTTATCACTTCTGCGAATCAGCCAAAAATTGTTAAGGCAGGCAAGCCAACAATCATCAAAGACTCTTTAAACGGAGGCACACCTTTCTTTACCAATTATGGGACCGATCAGGGACTTCCTATTTCAGTAATCAGTTCCATTATCCAGGATAATAGTGGCAATATTTGGTTTGGCACTCCTGGTGCAGGCGCAGTAAGATATGATGGCAAAACATTTACAACTTATACTACTGCACAAGGTTTAATAGACGACGGTATCAGGTGTATGATGCAGGACAGGGCCGGCAACATTTGGTTTGGTTCAGGTGGAGGAGTAAGCAAATATGACGGTAAAGTATTTACAAATTTCTCCGTTAATAATGGCTTAGCCAATGAAGGTGTTTTTTCTATAGCGGAGGATACTGCAGGAAATATCTGGTTTGGAACCAATGGAGGAGCAAGTCGTTATGATGGTAAAACATTTACAAACTTTCATCCATCCGATGGATTAGCCAATAACGACGTTACAGACATTATACGGGATAAAAAAGGGAATATATGGCTTGCCACGGATGAAGGAGCCAGCCGTTATGACGGTAAAACATTTACCAACTATACAAAAAAAAATGGTCTGGCAGGCAATTTTATAACCAAACTTATGCAGGATAATGCTGGGAATATCTGGCTTGCTACATCAGGTGAGGGTGTAAGCCGATATGACGGGAGCACCTTTACCAATTATACAAAAAAACAGGGTTTAGCCGGAAACGATGTTATAAGCATACTACAGGATAAAGCCGGAAATATCTGGTTTGGTACTCGCGGAAACGGCATCAGCAGGTACGATGGCAAAGTATTTACAAACTATACCACATCGCAGGGGCTTGTTAATAATAATATCGCGGGAATTATGCTTGATAAAGCAGGCATTATGTGGTTTGCTACTCCTGACGGTACCAGCAGGTATGATGGCAAAAGCATAACAAACTATTCTTTTGTAAATGGGTCAAAGGTAGATTATGTATGGAGTGTGATGAACGACAATAAAAATAATATTTGGTTAGGTACTGTGAATTTGGGTGCGATGGAATATGACGGCAAAGCTTTTTTAAATTATACTACAACACAAAACCTTATTTCTGAAAAAATATCAACCATTGCGCATGATGCAGAAGGAAATATTTGGTTCTGCACCTTATCAGGAGTTTGTAAGTTTGATGGTAAACAATTTATATACTATACTGCAAAGCAGGGATTGATCAGCAATAATATTATTAGTGCTGTGGAGGATAAAATCGGAAATATCTGGTTCAGCACACTTGACGGTCTCAGCAAATTCGACGGACATAGCTTCACAAATTATACTACTGCACAGGGACTCATTTCCAACGAAATCAATTTTATAACCATTGATAAAGCAGGCAATCTTTGGTTTGGTACACACCGTGGAGCCAGCAAATACGATGGTAAAAGCTTTACTAATTATACAACAGAACAAGGTTTACCCGGCAATAATATTTACTGTATAGAAGAAGATAAAAATGGCAATATTTGGTTTGGCACAGATGGTAAAGGAGCAAGTAAGTATGATGGAAAAACTTTTACCAATTATACTACCGCAAATGGCTTGGGAGATAATGAGATTTACATGATAAAAGAAGATACTAAAAGAAACATACTTTGGTTTGGCACAAACTTCGGACTTACAAGTTTGAAAGAAGATTCTGCCGAAAATCATTTTGAAATATTCAACACTAATACGGGATATCCAATAAAGGATATAAACACCAATGCGATGATAGTTGATAAGGACGGAATTCTGTGGGCAGGTTGCGGTGATGAAAGATCGCTGATCAGATTTGACTATGATGCATTAAACAAAGATCCCACACCCCTCAAACTACAGATCGAAGACATAAAAGTGAACGGCGAAACAATGTGCTGGAACAATCTTTTGCAAAAAAAAGAAAGAACAACAGCAGACAGCCTTGCTTTAATAAATGAGATGGTAACTGCTTTCGGAAAAGTGTTGCCCGCTGTTGTACTTGACAGTTTGCACAACAAGTACAGTAACATTCAATTTGACAGCATTACTCCCTTTTATTCCGTTCCCGTTAACCTTGTTATTCCCTATGAAGACAGGAACCTTACCTTTGATTTTGCTGCCCTGGAACCCGATAAACCAAAACAGGTAAAATACCAATACATGCTCGAAGGCTACGATAAAGACTGGAGCCCGCAAAGTAATAACACGACCGCAGTATTTGGCAATATTCCTCAGGGCAACTATACTTTTAAACTAAAAGCGCTAAGCCCTTATGGCGTTTGGAGCCAAACAGAATATAAGTTTAAAGTGCTGGCTCCCTGGTGGAAAACATGGTGGGCATATGCAGTTTACCTTCTTTGTTTTGCAGTATTAATATTTCTTGGTGCAAGAGCCCAGCAGCGCCGTTTACTTTACAAAGAACGTGAGCGCAACAAACTGAGAGAACTTGAAATGCAGGCACTCCGCGCGCAGATGAATCCTCATTTTATTTTCAACTGTCTTAGTTCTATAAACAGATTTGTATTGATGAATGAAACTGAAGCGGCATCAGACTATCTCACCAAATTTTCCAGACTTATTAGAACCGTTCTGAATAATTCAAAGAAATCCCTCATCTCTTTGGAAGATGAACTGGATATGCTTCGCTTGTATCTTGACATGGAAAACCTTCGTTTCAACAATGGCTTCGATTATAGCATTAATATGAATAATGATGTTGATCCGAAAAACATTTGCATTCCGCCTTTATTATTCCAGCCATTTGCTGAAAACGCAGTATGGCATGGACTGATGCATAAAAAAGAACGCGGACATCTAAAAATAAAGCTCCATGTTCAGGATAATTTGTTACTTTTCGCCATAGAAGATAATGGTGTTGGAAGAAAAGCTGCCTCTTCCGTAAAAAGCAAATCCGCTGAAAAGAATAAATCACTTGGACTCCAGATAACAAAAGAAAGACTTTCTTTGATAAACAGTTATGCCGATGAAGAAACTTTTTTTGAGATACAGGACCTGTATGATGAGTCTGGGAACGCAGCAGGTACAAAGGTTTTGCTTAAAATAAAATATAGCGAAACAACTGACGGATAGAATTGAACGATGAAAACAAAACTAATATAATGCTGACTGCTATTATTATTGATGATGAAACCTATTGTTGCGATACATTAACCATGTTGCTTACACGTTACTGTCCGGATATACACATTCTTGCTGTTTGCAATTCCGGCGATGCGGCGTTGAAGGAAATACAAGTCCGCAAGCCTCAGCTTGTTTTCATGGATATTGAGATGCCTCATATGAATGGCTTTGAATTACTGGAAAAAATCGGGGACATAAATTTTGAGTTGATATTTACCACCAGCTACGATCAGTATGCCATCAAAGCTATTCGCTTCAGCGCACTTGATTACTTACTAAAACCAATTGACAGGGAAGAACTCGTTACCGCAGTCGATAAGGCGCTGCAAAGACAACACCGACCTTTGCCCGAGCAGTTGGAAATATTATTGCATAAACTGCATCAGCCTTCCTCATCCATTTCCAAAGTTGCTTTCCCTACTATGGATGGCTTGTTGATGATATCCGTTGACAGCATTATCAGTTGTGAATCAGACAGCAACTACACTATCATTTTACAAAAAAACAAGCAGAAGACCATTGCTTCCCGCACTTTAAAAGAAGTGGAGGAGATGCTGGAAGATTACCCCTTTCTGCGTGTGCACAATTCCCACGTCGTTAATCTCAACGAGGTAAATAAATACATCAAAGGAGAAGGCGGCTATCTTATCATGAGCGATGGCAGCAAGATTGATGTTTCCCGCAGCCGCAAAGAAATGCTTCTGAAAAAACTGCAACCCAAAAGATTTTAGCTGAAGAAAGAACTTTGTATATCCAGAAAAGCCATTACCCAAATCATTTGGGACGTTCCTGGATTTTCCGGGGATGTTACTGAATTTTTGGGGAATGTTACTGGATTATCCAGGCATGTTACTGAATTATGCGGAAATGTACCTGAACTGTTCAGGTACTAATTCTTTTCCATGTAATTACACGTCTAAACCGCCAATTGCTCAATCTGGTTTAGCGAAATGGTCTTTTCAATTTAGGTTTATAATTCCAAAATTCCTGCAGTCACCAAATAATTTAAATCTTTCTGTATGAAAACTTTTTTACGCATTGCATTTGCACAACTTTTTGTTTGCCTTACTATAGGTGCTTTTGCACAAACACCCCAGGAGCAATGGAGCACTCCCGGCGCTTACAATTGGGTATGTCCTGGCGGTGTTACCAGCATTACTTTGTATCTCTGGAGCGCCGGTGGTTCCGGCGGTTATTATTATAGCGGTGCCGGTGGCAATATGGTGCATAGTACGGCAATACCGGTAACACCAGGCCACATATATCAAGTGTTTGTTGGTGTGCCGGCGACCACAGCCGATTCAGCCGGATATTCAAACACTGCTTTTAAATTTTCAGATGACAGCACTATGGTAGCTGTCTATGGGCCCTACTTTCAATCGGGTGGAACTCCAAACCCGGCACCTGCCTGGGTTGGCAATTATATAAACAATCAATACATCGGCGGTAGAGGTGTGGTGGAATTCGATGGCAGCACATATTTTTATGCCGGTGGTGGTGGTGCTGCAAGTGATTGTTCCAATGGTTATGCCGGCAATCAGGGCACAAGTGAAAATCCAGGCACAGGCGGTATTTCTTATCATTGCAGTGAAGGTTTTTGGGGTGGCGATGGGGGAAATTGGGATTATAATGGACCAGGTACCGCAAGTGGTGGCGGCGCTATCGGTGCTTTTCAACTACCGACCAGGGGTGGACCGGGTTTAGTCATGATGTATTATACCTGCAGTACCGGCACAACAGGCACAATCGCAAATGCGCATACAATAACTTACCCGCAGGAACTTGTACCTGATAGTGTTACTAATATAACGGCACCAACAGCTGCAAGCGGAATGACGATAGCTTGGCAGCAAAGTACAGATAATGTAAATTTTGTTGCCGCAACAACTCCAACCAATGCAACCGGCTATCGCTTTGATCAGGATAATCTTCAAACAACTACTTATTACAGGCGTGGTAATAATGTTTGCGTTATTGGTGGCGGCTATGGCAACTGGAGCGATACAGTGAAAATAACTGTAATGACACCAAATACCGGAAGAAATGGACAAATAAGCGGCTATGTGCAATCGCCAAATGGAACAGCTATAGTAAACAGGAAAGTATATGTGCAAAGCTTGACACCATTGAAAGGAAGAGCCGTGGGTTACACCGATATAGATTCAACAGATGGGCAGGGTCATTTTTCAGTAAGTAATATTTTTTATGGTGATGCAACCAACGGAGATTCAACGTTAGTCAGATTTAAAGTGTTTATAGATACGGCGAATGGGCATGCGTACAAGCCCGCCAGCGCAATAGTAACTTTAAAAGCAAGCACGCCAACTTATGACTTCACGGCAAGTCATCCCTTTGTAGATACTACGGTGTTTGCACTTACTGGGCAAGTCACACAAATATGTAACGGCTGTCTTGACGGCAATGGTAACCCGGCAACTATTACCGGTACGGTTGACAGTGTGAAAGTGATTGGTCTTGGAAATAATAACAGCCTGCACGATGAACTTGATTCTACCTGGACAGGATATAGCCCTGCTACATCTATGTATGGCAGTTATGGACTCATATTCTCAGAGCCTGATACTTATACCATTACTCCAAGTTTTAAAAACAACTCGTTTAATCCAGTAAAGACTATAGTTGGCGTAAATACTAATGTAGCCAATATCAATTTTGTTGATACTACCACACATACAATATCAGGCTTTTTTGGTTCGGGCTGCAACAGTGTTATAGGTACAGCAACGCTGGAGTTTGATGATTCACTTCCATTGGGTCATGACGGAAGCCCGCGTACATCGCAATTTAAAATGCGGGTAACTACAGATGGCAGCGGGCATTATGCTCTCAGGCTTCCGGCAAGAGCATATAAGGTAAAAATAATCAGCACGAATATTTCAGATCCTGTTGATGCTTCTACAAACTCTACTGTTGTGCAGAATTATTTTAATTCACTTCCTGTCGCAAATGTTTATCGTGACATTACAACAGCAGATACAACATTAAATCTTATTTACCATCGTGAACCGCATTTGTTGGTTTCCGGATTGGTTGATTCTGCGGCAATACAGGGTTGCAGCTCTTTCCAAAACTATGCGTTCTGGCCACAGGGTCTTAAAAAACCAATTGCTTTTTCCGTGTACCAGGGACCGATCAGCGCCGGCTGTCTGCTTGATACCGGAACGGTATATGTAAAGACAGATGTATCCAACATTTTTGGCAGTTACAGTTACGACACTGTTAAGCTTGTAAATGGAATAGGCATTGATTCGATAATAGCCGTTCAGCCAAACACAACTCCTAAAACAGGATCAGGCGCCTTCGCAAAAACATTGGCGGCTTCTTATTATGATAATCTGGGAAGAATGGATACAACTTCCAATGCAAACCCTGCTTTACCAACTATTGTAGTTACAGGAGCTGCGATTGATGCAAGTGGTAAAAACTTTGTAACGGTATCTCCGCAATTGCCTTTTGCAGTAGTACACGATCCTCCGGGAAATAAAAGCTTCTCATCCTGGACACAAAGTTCTACTTTTTCACAGGCAATGAGTTTCCAGGCGCAGAATCAAACAAGTTTTGGCGGCTTCCTGCAGGTAAAAGTAGGACTTGACCTGATACTCGGCGCTTTTGTAGAGGAAGAGGATAAGCTTTTTGCGCAGATAGATGATAACTTCAGCACTACCAGCACAACGACCAATACACATGAAACAGTATTGACCAACACCAGTGAAACTACTATATCAACTGATGCAGGAGATAATTATGTGGGACCTGATGCAGATGTGGTTTACGGTGCTGCACTTAACATAAATTACAGGATAGGAAATGAAGTTGACTGGGACAGTCTTCATTGTAAAATACTTGGACCAACTCCTATAATGATCTCTGACATAAAAAATGATACAACATCATTTATATACACCATAGGACATATAAGAGACGAACTGATACCTACGCTTCAGGTGGCTGCAGCTGCACAAAAAAATCCGGATTCCGTTGCTTATTTCAACAACCAGATTAAAGTATGGCAGCAACTGATTGCCAATAATCAGGCAAATCTTAAGCAGGCGCCTGTTCTTCAAAATTTCAGCCTGTCCAATGGCGGCTCACTAACAACTACAACTACGTATGAAAATAGCGCAACGAATACCTATAATTTTGATATGGCTATAGATAATAATACAGCACTTCAGTTAGGATTTGAAATTGCTGGCAACGGTGTAAGCGGCGGCGTAAATGTAGGTTTCCAGCTGTCAACAGGTGCATCTACTTCCGCGACAAATACAACGGCTACCACAACCAGCTATACGCTGCAGGATGATAATTCTTCAGGCACCGGTTTCGAAGGGGATAACCTATCTATCAATCTTAAAAAAGATCCTGTTTATGCAACACCGATGTTTGAAACTGTTGCAGGGGTTACGCAATGTCCTTACGAAGCAGGCACAATTGAATTGGACAGCACTGTTATTACCACAACCAATCCGGTTTTAAAAGATATCACTGCAAAGTCAGCCAATTTTAAACTTACGCTGACCAACCTCAGTGCTGATCCTACACCCGGCGGCCAACGCACATACATTCTCTTTAATAATGCTTCCAGCAATACCGGTGCTGCACAAATATTGTTTAACAATAACGCGGCTCCCGACGGTTATGCTGTTACTATACCCAACAATGGCGGTAGTGCAACGGTGACGGTTAACGTAAAACGCAACACTACGAATGGCGTGTACGATTACGATAACCTGCAATTTATACTCAGCGATAATTGCCAGTATGGTGGCAGCAATATTGTTCAAACTTTTTACTCTAATCCACACCAGTACAGCACGATAAATCTTTCAGCAGACTTTGCATCGCCTGTAAGCAGCGTAAATTTGGTAACACCTGCTAATAACTGGGTTGCCAATAAAGCTTCAAACAATATTGTGCCTGTGACATTTAACGGGTATGATGTAACCAAGCTCAAGAGCATTACAGTACAATACGATACAACGGGCTCAACCTGGAATACAATAACAACATTAGCCAAAGCCAAGCTGGGTGCAACAAGCACAACTTATAATTGGAATATTGCCACAGTACGGGATGGCTCTTACAATATCAGGTTGATGGTTACAGATAATTCAGGCAATACTATTTATTCACCGGTAGATTCCGGCATCATAGACAGAACTCCACCCGCTCTGTTCGGCGTTCCCCAACCAACTAATGGAAAATATACAGCAGGTACACAAATATCTTTCAGCTATACAGAAAATATAGTGAATACTAATTTAAAAAACAGCATGGTTCAGTTGAAAGATATGACATCAGGTACCAGTTATGCTGTTTCGTTGAGTGCCTTCGGCAATACATTGATCGCTTCTCCTAATAAAAATATAACCGGCAAAACCGGCGATATTTTCAGGGTAATTGCAGACAGTGTATCTGATTATTATGGTAATATAAAAACAAGTCCTGATACTGCTTACTTTACAGTTGGCACAACAACTTTCAGCACAGGTTCAGATGCATTGAATATTACAACATCTCCCACTTCAATATATGAAGATGCGAAAGGTTTGCTTGATGTAAAATTCACGAGGAATTCTGCAGACACACTTCCGATAGCTATTTATTACAACCTTTCAGGAAATGCAATGTTTAACAGCAACTATATACTTACATACAATGCGGGGCAAACGGCAGCAACAGGTATAAATGGTGCCCAGGGCGTTATCATCTTGCCGGCAGACAGTGCTGCAGTAAATATGTATATCCATCCTGTAAATGATTCAACTGCAGATGCTGACAAAGCGCTCATCATTACACTCAGTCCTGGTGGCGGATATAGCATAGGAAACAGCTATAGTGTATCTGATACCATATTAAATCATAACGCAGTGGCTCCTGTTATTACCGCAAATAACTCGACCACATTATGTCCCGGAGATTCAGTAACGTTGAGCACTGCAAATAAAATAGGCGGCGTAAAGGTTAAGACATATAGCTGGTCAACCGGCGCTAAAACACAAAGTATATTAGTGAAACAAAGCGGTTCTTACACAGTAAAAGTTGTTGACAACAATGGATTTACCGGCTACAGTGCACCAACTGTGGTTAGTATAGCATGCGGAAATCCGGCAGGGCTTACTGCAAATGTTCTTAATGCAGACACGGCGGTCTTAAATTGGACTACTTTAAGTTGTGCAAAGAAATATGTTGTTGAATACAGGCAGGTTGGCAAATCTGGCTGGACAAAAGACACCATAAATTCAAATGTTGATACGGTAAAAGGATTGAAAGCAAATACCTCTTACGAATGGCAGGTGGCAAGCATTTGCCAATACCCTGTAATTATTATCAGCGGATATACAGCAGGTACTAACTTTACGACTCCTGTATCACCTGGTGCGATTTCTGTATCAAACGACTTCGATTATACAAAAGCGATTGCAGGAGATGGTTTTGCCGCATCTATTTATCCTAATCCTGCGACAAGCAGTGCAAACATTGAGGTCAAAGGTGCGAAAGGATCTTACGATCTGGTTGTAACCAATTTGCAGGGAATAATTTTGTGGGAAGCGCATGGTCTCACTACCAACTCAGTAAAAATTCCTTTAGATCATTTGGCTCAAGGTATTTACATGGTAATGGTTACTGACCACGTACACTCCGGAACATTAAAATTAATGAAACAATAAAACAATTACCTTAAGTAAAAAGCCCAGCTATTGTGGTTGGGCTTTTTTTTTTCCAAAATTTTCATGAAGGTCTTATTTTTATGAATAATTGACTCAGGTAGTAAAATTTGTTGTATCATAATTACAAAATAATACTGAACTTGAAATTACAAAATGTAAGAATGTAATTATTCTCATTTAACCGAACCTGATAGTATCTTTTATCTTGTTTATAATATTTTCTATTTATTATAAAGCCCATGGCACAGAATTGAAAGTGCGAAAAGAAAGAAGGTGTAGACCCAACATTTATATTTAACTTACCTGTATTATAACTGCTTATCTTATCATCAGATTAACTATGCCAAATCATGGTTCAGATAAAAAAACAAAGCATGAAACGTTATAGCTTTTGTATTCTTTTTTTAATTGCCTGCATTTACCCGGTTATAATATGGTCACAAACAAGCGCGGCAGGCAAGCCATTTATTACAAACTGGCTGCCTAAAGAATATGGCGCCAATGCGCAAAACTGGGGCGCCGCACAAGATAACAGGGGCGTAATGTACTTTGCCAATAATGATGGTTTGTTAGAATATGACGGAGTAACGTGGCGGGTGCTGGAGTTTGCAGAAATTAATTTTATAAGGTCTTTGGCTATTGGCGCTGACAGCAATATTTACATTGGAGGCAAAGGAGAGATTGGTTATTTCCTGCCGGTAAATGAAATACAGAAAAAAAGCGGGCTAAAAAGCCCGTTCAGCCGTAAGTATAAATCTCTTACAAAATACCTTCAGCCAAAAGACCGGGATTTTACAGATGTTTGGAAAACTTGTGTTAGTTCGCAGTACATTTTTTTTCAAACTACAAAGCGATTGCTTCGTTACACACTCCCTCAAAATTCTAACGGCAATCATGATTCTCTTTGCAATAATTGCATGCATGTATTTACAACTGATGAGCGCTTTGGCGGCCTCGCTATAGTGAATAATCATATTTATACAGCCATGCCACATAAGGGTTTAACGGAAATAAAAGGAGATTCTATTGTGTCTTTGCCAGGTGGTGAAAAAATAGACAAGGGGTTTAGTTTTATTGTGCCATACAACGATACTCCAGGCAGTAAAAAAATACTTATTTGCACAAACGATAAGCAACTTTATATATATGATGGCAAAACATGCCATGTCTTAAGTGGTGAGGTTGCTGATTTTATAAAACAATTCGACGTTTATAACGCAATTGTATTAAATGACGGAAGAATAGCCATTGCAACTATGGGTGGCGGCGTTATTGTTATTGATCCTTCTGCGGCAGGTAAAATAGTGCAGGTATTTAATAAAACATCGGGCTTAAAAGATGATATTATTTATAGCGTAAATGCTGACAAACAAGGTGCACTCTGGATTACAACTAACACTGGTATCAGTAGAGTGGAAATAACATCACCATTAACAAGCTATGATGAAGAAAGTGGTTTGCCTGCAGGCGGATTCAGTATAGAAAAATTTCAAAACAAGATATACCTCGCTACTGAGGTTGGAGTATTTTATCTGCATAGCTCAAATACTACCAGCAATAATAAAACAGTTACAAATATTCAGCGCCCGGCTTTTACACCTGTGCAGAATTTACATAATTGGGCATGGTGTTTACTTGCTGTGCCCGAAGCAAAAGAAATGTTAGCAGGCACTGAAAATGGAGTATTTAAAATTCGCGATAATAAAGCAAGTTTTTTAATGTCGTTTGGGCATGATGTTGTCTGCATGCACCGTTCCGTTTACGACAGCAACCGTGTGTTTATTGGCTTGCGCTATGGAGGTCTTGTTTCAATATATTATAATGCTAAAAGCGATACGTGGACGAATGAGGGAAATGTTCCGCGTGTTGATGAATACATTTATCGCATAAGTGAAAGTGAAGATGGCAGCTTATGGTTAACAGGAAAATACAATAATTATTTGATAAGAGTTACATTCAACAATATTGTAAACGGCAAAGAACAAATACATAATCCACAGGTTAAACATTATGATACAGCGCATGGACTTCCTGATGCATATATGATCTACACAGCAATTATTAAAAGAGAGTTGTATGCTTATATAATTGGAAAAATCTACAAGTATAATCCTTCTGAAGATAAGTTTGTTATTGATACAAATATTTATAGCAAGACATCCGCAAACGAAACCGAAATGATGAAAGAAGACAACGCAGGTAATGTTTGGTTTGATTGTAATGATATAATTTATTGTGCCATACCTAAAAAAACTGGTGGATATAATATAGATTCTGTTTCTTTTTTACGTGTAGAACCTCAACAATATTTTGCTACATATGCAGATGAGGAAAACAATGCTGTTTGGTTTGCAGGCTCAAATGTGTTAATACACTATGACAATCGCAGGCATAAAAATACCAATACAGATTTTCCGGCATTAATACGCTGCGTTAGTCTTGTAGGCGCCGATTCTGTAATCTATGATGGATTGCCTTTTGATGGATCTGATCAGCAACCTGCTTTACCGTACAAACAAAACTCATTGCGTTTTATGTATGCAGCAACCAGTTACGATAATCCATCTGCCAATCAATACCAGTATTTCCTGCAGGGATTTGATAAAGATTGGTCGGGCTGGACTGCTGAAACAAAAAAAGATTATACCAATTTACCTGAAGGCAGCTATCAATTTCATGTAAGAGCAAAAAATATTTATAAGCAAATAAGCGTGGAAGCAATTTATAGCTTTGAAGTTTTACCACCATGGTGGCGAACATGGTGGGCTTATACTTTATATGCCATCAGTTTTATTACTGCATTAAGTTTAATCATCCGCTGGCGCATATCAACTATACACAAAGAGAAAATGGTACTGGAGAATAAAGTTACCGAGCGTACAGCTGAGCTAAAGAAAGAAAAAGAAAAAGTAGAAAGCACTTTATCAGAATTAAAAGCAACACAAGCCCAACTTATACAAAGCGAAAAAATGGCAAGCCTTGGCGAGCTCACGGCAGGCATTGCACACGAAATACAAAACCCGTTAAACTTCGTGAATAATTTTTCTGAAGTAAATAAAGAAATGATTGATGAATTACAAATAGAATTAAAATCAGGAAATGTTAATGAAGCAATTGCAATTTCAAATGATATAAAAGAGAATTCAGAAAAAATCAATCATCATGGCAAGCGTGCAGATGCTATTGTAAAAGGCATGTTGCAGCATTCAATAAGAAATACAGGACAAAAAGAACTAACAGATATAAATGCTTTAGGTGATGAATATTTGCGGTTAAGTTATCATGGTCTTCGTGCAAAGGACAAATCATTCAATGCAGATTTTAAAACTGATTTTGATGAAAGTATTGGAAAAATAAATATTATTCCGCAGGATATTGGCAGAGTTGTTTTAAATTTATTGACGAATGCTTTTTATGCAGTGAATGAAAAAAAGAAAATGAATATTGAAGGATATGAACCAACAGTTTTAATTCACACAAAAAAAATAAAGGATAAGATTGAAATAGGTGTTAATGATAATGGCAACGGCATTCCGTCATCAATCAAAGAAAAAATATTTCAACCATTCTTCACCACAAAACCAACAGGGCAGGGAACAGGTTTAGGATTGAGTTTGAGCTATGATATTATCAAAGCACAGGGCGGAGAAATAAAAGTCGAAACGAAAGAAAGAGAAGGAACGACATTCAAAATTATTTTACCTATTGTATAACTTGATCATTAAATGAACTCCGCAGAATTATAGTTTACTTTATCAACCTTTAAAATGAGAATACATCTTTATAAAGCCTGTCTCTTAATAACATGTATTGTTTGCTCCATTATTGCCACTGCACAAAATGATTCAACCTATATTGATTCCTTAAAAAAAGTTTTATTAAAAGAGAAAGAAGATACTAACAAAGTAAAGTCCTTGCTTGCCCAATTCTATCAGGATACCAGTGAAGGCAGTTCTCAATTGCTGCAGCAGGCGCTGGATATTGCGAGGAAGGTATCATCTCAAAAATGGGAAGCTAGAGTACTTACTGTAATGGGCAATAATTATTGGAATATCAGTAATTATCCGCAGTCATTAAATTGTTATTTACAGGCGCTTAAAATTTCTGAGCAGCTTAATTATGGCAATGGCGTTTCAGCCGATTTGGGTAATATTGGAAATGTGTATTTATCAATGGGTTACTTTAAAAAATCCATAGATTATTCAATCAAGAGTTTAGCTATCGATAGATCTTTGAATAAGCAGGCAGACCCATTTAACTATACTACTTTAGGCGAGGCGTATGCGGGTTTAGGCATTATGGATTCTGCATTCAGGTATGCTAAAATGGGTTACGACTCTTCACTTATTTTTCATTACAAATTTTATATCGCAAGAGCTGCTCAGGGGCTTGCTAATATTTATTTTAAAAGTAAAAACTACTATGAGGCTCTGAAATATTATGATACGGCACTTGTGTATGCAAAGCCCATGGATTATGAACTCGGTTTATCTGGCACATACCAGTCAATAGCAGAGATATATAAAGTTTATGGCAAAACAGATTCAGCTGTTTATTATTCACAACAAGCTTTGCAAACAGCGCAACTTGGCAGCGCGATTCCTGTAGAAGTAGATGCAGCGACTTTCCTTGCAGGTATTTATGAGAGAACTGATAGAAGTAAAAGTGCCTATTATTTAAAAATTGCACTTGCGGCAAAAGACAGCTTGTATAATAATGAAAGAAATGGCGAGCTGGAAAATATTGACTATAATATAGAACAGCGTGAAAAAGATAAAGAAGCCGCGGCCCTGCAGTATGAAAATAACATGAAGTTTTATGGCGCATTGGCAGCATTCGGGCTCATTGGTGTGGTAGCAATAATATTATTCAGAAATAACAGGCAGAAACAAAAAGCAAACCGATTGATTGCGCAGCAAAAAGAAAAAGTAGAAAGTACATTATCAGAATTAAAGTCTACCCAATCCCATCTTATACAATCAGAAAAAATGGCTTCTCTTGGAGAGCTCACAGCAGGCATTGCACATGAGATTCAAAACCCGTTAAACTTCGTCAATAATTTTTCTGAAGTAAACAAAGAATTGATCGCAGAAATGAATGAAGCGATTGATAAAGGAAATTATAATGAAGTAAAAGTAATTGCAAAAGATGTTGCAGATAATGAAGACAAAATTAATCATCACGGTAAGCGCGCAGATGCAATAGTGAAAGGCATGTTGCAGCATTCCCGTTCAAGTTCAGGGCAAAAGGAACCAACAGATATTAATGCTTTATGTGATGAATATTTGCGATTGAGTTATCACGGTTTGCGTGCAAAAGACAAAAATTTTAATGCCGATTTCAAAACAGATTTTGATGAAAGCATTGGAAAAATAAATCTTGTTCCGCAAGATATTGGAAGAGTGTTATTGAATCTTTTTAATAATGCTTTTTATGCAGTGAGTAAGCCCTCTAACTCCCTAAAGGGAGAACAATACAAACCTTTTGTATCAATTACAACACGAAAGATAAACTCCCCTTCAGGGGCTGGGGGCATTGAAATTATAGTAAGCGATAACGGCAATGGCATTCCATCATCAATCAAAGAAAAAATCTTCCAGCCATTCTTCACCACAAAACCAACAGGCGAAGGAACAGGATTGGGCTTAAGCTTGGCTTACGACATCATCACCAAAGAACATAATGGAACTTTAAAAGCAGAGAGCAAGGAAGGCGAAGGCTCAACATTTATCATTCAATTGTAACAGATAAAACAGACAAAACATTGAAATCAGTAAATGTTTCAGGTAGAAGCAAAGGAAGATGAATACAACTTTATCTTTTAAAGATGCATCCCTGGTTATCTACAGCTAGTTATCGTAAACATGTGAAAATTCAATCAATGAAACCTTTGGGGTGATTTTTTTGATAACTGGATATTCAAAATCATAAAATACAATCCTAAAAACTCTTCTTTTTCTTTTAATGCTTAAAACTTATTGCAGCGGGGCTTAAAAAATTACAAAATAAAAAAGGCGAAGAATAATTTCTTCGCCTTGTATTTAAAAGTTAGTGATTGGTTTACCTATTTCGCAATGATTATTTTATGAACAGAAACTGTTCCATCTTGTTTTATTATCTGAAGCATATAAATGCCACCTGGTAATCTGCTTACATCAACATTCATAGTTTCTGCAGCATTAGCATTTTCTGCACTCCAAACAATTTTCCCCGAAACATCTTTCAATGCAAGCAATACTTTACCTGCTGTTTTAGCATCTGTATTACCTAATCTTATATGCAACTGGGAAGATGCAGGATTTGGATAAATGCTTGCTCCTGATATTAGATCATTTTTGTTTGTATTAAACATATCAGCTCCTGCAATAAATGATTGAGTGCTTGGTGTGGCAAAATCGACGTTAGGTGTGTAGGCACTGCCTGCCATTAATCCATCCGAACTGTCAACACTGTTCATTCTCCAAACATAATCTGTTCCTTTCTTCAATCCTGTTACTGTATAACTTGTGACTGTATCACTCACCTCAACTGAGGTCCACTTAGCTGCTCCGGCTTTCATGTATTCTATAGTATAATAATTCACACAGCTTAGTTTATTCCAGTTGAATGTTGCGCTTGTCTGGGTAATGTTTGTTGTAGTAAGTCCTGTCGGAACCGGTATCAAAGTATCTACAGGTGTTTTACCGAATGCATTGCCTGTTGCGCCGTCTCCATAGACTTTTGCATAGTATTGTCCTGTTGGAAGATTGCTGAAAGTGAATGATATTTTAGCCTTGTTGATATTTTGTTTGGCATATACAGAATCGAAGCGATACAGTGTTACTGAATAAGGCGAATGGCTCTTAGAGCAGGAAACCGTTATTGAATTTGTTCCTGAACAATCTGCTGCACTATCAACACTTACCAGTTGGATCTTTGCTTTATCTACTTGTGTGAAGGAATCAAGAATTGAATACGCGGTAAAGTAAGAAGGATTGGAACTGTATGGTAATATTTTTATGTAATAATACCCTTCTGTAAGAGAACTTAAATTGATAATATTAAAATAGTCATTGCTTCCATAAAATTCCTGGTTAAAAATAGGGCTTGCTGCTGTATCTTTATAAACCTGGAAAAACACGTCGCCAATTCCACCATCACTTAAATGCGGCAGAAGATCAAAAAAGATTTTAAGATTGCCGGTTCCTGTATAATTGATCTTAAACCAGTCAGTATAATCTTCCTTTACTCCGCCATTAAAGTAAAAGCCTATATGCCCTGTTGTTGTTTCATTTGCAGGTATGGTTCTCGCCTCAGAAGCATAATCATTGGGCTCCTTATCATTAGGGTTATAAGTGAGCAGGTTATCTGAAAGAGTATAGTTTGCAAATTCGTTACTGCTGTAAGGTATTAATTTTACATAATAAGTACCTGCTGCGAGCCTGTCAACACTTAATGAATCTGTGGTAGGGTTACCGCCGCTATAAACTTCCTTAGATCCTAATAAGGTTGTTCCGTCAATATCATATAAATACATCAGCATATCAAGCCCGTTATTGCTGTACGTGCGGTTTGTTCTGGATGTGGTGAGCGTAAGACGCAGCAAACCGTCCTGTGTAGTAGTTACTTTGTACCAATCAGTAGTATCGCGCACATGATTATAATAATAGCCAACCTGGCCTGTCAGCGTTCCGTTTTGCGGTAATGTTATAGCAGTTGCGGGGGTATTATCCGGCTCATTATCATTTGCTACCGAAGGCGTGTAGAGGCTGTCAGTAAGCGTATAGCTTCCAAATTCATTAGCAGAATATGGCTGAATCTTTATATAATAAGTACCAGCAGCAAGACCATCATACGTGATATAAGCTGTAGCAGGATTATTACCATTAAACGCTTCTGCGCTTGTAAGAAGCGTAGTGCCGTCATGATCATAGAGATAGAATAGCATATCCAATGCATTGTTTGCGTAAGGTCCGCTTGTTCTTAAGGTAGAAACAGCAATACGAAGCAAGCCATTGGCATTCGTAGTTACTTTATACCAATCTAAAGAATCCCTCACCTGATTGTAATAAAAACCCAGCTGCCCGGTAGTACTGCTGTTTCTTGCTAAAGTTACTGCAGTGGCTGGTGTGCCATTTGGTTCTGCATCATTTGCTACAGGTTCAGTGTACAAGCTGTCTGAGAGTTTATAGCTGGCAAATTCACTGGAGCTATAAGGCTGGATCTTTATGTAATAACTGCCAGGGGCAAGACCGTCAACAGTAATATAGCCTGTGGTTGGATTGTTTCCGGAAAACACTTCTGTGCTTCCAAGAACGGTTGTACCATCGTGATCATACAGATAAAATTCCAAATCCAATGCATTGTTTGCGTAAATGCTGTTTGTTCTTAAAGTAGAAAGCGTAAGACGCAATAAGCCATTGGCAGTGGTAGTTACTTTATACCAGTCTGCAGTATCTCTTTGATTATTGTAATAAAAACCTACATGTCCTGCAGCATTGCCATTTAGTGGCAATGTTAATGCAGTAGCCGAGGTGCCATTTGGCTCTGCATCATTTGCTACAGGCTCTGTGTAAAAACTATCTGCAAGTGTATATGAACCATAGGTATTGCTGTTGTAGGCAGTGATCTTTGCATAATAAGTGCCTTTGGCAAGACCATCTATATTAACTCCATTGGTAGAATTGTTATACGATTCAATACTGGGGCTAACCGCAGTTGTTCCGTCTTTATCATACAATGTCACATACAGATCAGCAGGGCTTACAGTATGAAAAGTAAGCCGTATCAACCCGTCAGCAGTTGTAGTGATGCTATAGACATCTGTGCCATTAGCACTTGTTAAGGTGCCATTAACGCTGCTGTTTAGGGGCAACGTGCCGCCTTGGGAGTTTGCATTAATAGCAATAAAGAAAAGCATACATCCAAATAAAACATGTAGAAGTTTTTGTTTCATAAAATAGGTATTAAATTAATTTTTAAGAAATGAGGTACTAAAATTAAAACGAATTAATTCGCAAATATTAAGCAATCTTTATTTAAAAGCAATAATCAATTTGTATTAGTGAGGAAAAACGAAGAATAATTTTCTCCGCCTTTTATTTAAAGGTTACGCATAAAAAGGCAGGCGTGTTACATCCTGCTAATTTACCAACGGCCACCATTTTCATAGGGACTTTCACAGGGTTAATAATGTATAATAGTCTTTAGAAGAATTTCCTCAGTGTGAGAAAACATCAGAACATCGAGTCTTTTTTAAGAATGCTGGGCAAGTAAGTGTGTTGGTCAATTATATTATATCAAAGGGTTCTAATTAAAAGCGCTTTTTAAATGATGTATGTTAAGAAACACTTTATATTTACCTCTCATTTCTCGTTGCAAATAATGTTAGTAATAATCGTGTATTAGGGAAAAAGTAAGGACGTTTTTTAAAAAAAGATATTACTTATCTGTGCTATAAACTAATTTTGACTAACAGATATGCGCGACATTTAAGATACTTTATAAATAATTACCAATTATAAATCATTTGATTTTAATGCGGTACTGATAAAGTTCGAGTCCCTCCCTTAACACCGCTTGGGATTTGTTACACACCAATGGAAATTCTGCTTTTAATATCTGTTGAAGAGTTGGTTCAATTAGATACTTGCCAAAAGAAGCATTGTTGAAAAATAACTATAAATTAGCCAATTGAATTGTTGAATAAAAAGATAGTGCAATAATTATAATTTATGAAGCAAAGTTTTCTGATTTTTTATATCTTTTATTTAGTCTGTACAAGTTGTAATGATGCTGTGTCTGCAAATAATGCAGATAAAACTAAGGAAACAAATAATCAAAAAGAAACCTGCGCAATTTGCAAAAATCCTTCACGCGCTATAATGCTCAAAGTTTCAAATACAAGCATAGCAAGCAACAGCGAGAGTTCAACAAAAGATATGGTTTTTATTAAAGGTGGAAATTTTGTAATGGGTTCAAATGATTTTCCTGATGCAAAGCCGTTGCATATAGTTGAAGTAGATAGTTTCTGGATGGATGCTCATGAAGTTACCAATGCTCAATTTGCAGTTTTTATAAAAGCTACAAAATATGTTACAGTTGCAGAACAAAAACTAAATCCTGCTGATTATCCGGGGGTGCCTGTCGATAAGCTGGTTCCTGGTTCAGGCGTTTTTGCCCCGCCAAATCATCCGGTTTCTTTAAACGATCCAATGCAATGGTGGACTTATGTCGCTGGCGCAAATTGGAGGCATCCTGAAGGTGTCCATAGTAATATTGTTGGGAAAGATAATGAGCCAGTCGTGCAAGTATGTTATACAGATGCAGTTGCTTACTGCAAATGGGCAGGCAAACGTTTACCCACCGAAGCTGAATGGGAATATGCAGCCCGGGCAGGGAGACATTTTGATAAATATTATTGGGGTAATCAACTCAAGCCAGGAGGCAAGTATGTTGCTAATATTTTTCAGGGAAATTTTCCATGGAAAGATTTAAAAGAAGATGGCTTTGCAGGAGTAGCACCTGTAAAATCTTTTCCGCCAAATGCATGGGGATTGTATGATATGGAAGGAAACGTGTGGGAGTGGTGCAATGATTTTTATCGCCCTGATTATTACAAAAGCAGCCCTAAAAAAAATCCCCAAGGACCTGATGATAGCTATGATCCTGATGAGCCTGGAACAATCAAACGCGTGCAAAGAGGTGGGTCGTTTTTATGCAGTGATGAGTATTGCATTCGTTATCGTGCAGGCAGCAGAGGTAAAGGCGAGATTAATAGTGCCAGCAATAATCTTGGTTTCAGGTGTGTTAAAAATTAAACTTGATAAAAATTAGAGAATTTTCTGTAATTACCTATAATCCTTTATAATAGATATTCTGCATAGCTAATGAAGTCTTTCCTTGTATTAGGTATTATGTGTGATATTAAAACAATAAGAAACGTAGCTTCGGATTAATTAATAGAAATGAATAATGCAAATTCACACCATCATAACTTTTTGCAAATGCCTTGTGTTATAAATATAATTAATCGACTTTAACATCAAAAACGTTTTGCTTCAAACCAAACTAAAAATGAACGGGGATCTGCAATCCATATTGAATATTATTCAGCAATCACAAAATCTCAGTGACGAAGAAAAAAATACACTTTCAAAAGCTGCGAAAAAAGTTAATAAAGAACTTGAAATCGAAGCATCATTAGAAAGAGTAAGAACAGTTGCCATGAGCATGAACAAGCCGGAGGACATGCTGGTTGTTTGCAAAACAATTTCACATGAACTGGAAATGTTGCATGTAAAAGAGATCCGAAACGTACAAACTGCCATCTTTTATAAAGAGAAAGGCACGTACGTGAATTATGAATATTATGCGAAACATAATAAAACATTCATTACCGAAACATCTTATACAAACAGTGAAATACATAAAGCTTTTGCTACGCAAATGATAAAAGGTGCAGGTGAATTTTTTATCAGGCATATAAACGGAGATGAAGTAAAAGATTGGCTTGCTTATCAAAAAACCACCAATGTTTTTATAGATGATTTTTTATACACTGCATCTTCATTAAATTATTATTGGTTTTCACTCGGTCCTGTTGCATTAGGCATTTCAACCTATGAGCATTTAAAAGAAGAAGACATTAGTTTATTCAAACGCTTTCTCAAAGTGTTTGAATTAGCATATCGAAGGTATCTGGATATTGAAAAAGCCGAAGCGCAGGCAAGAGAATCTCAAATTCAGTTAGCATTGGAAAGAGTACGTGCACGAACAATGGCAATGCAAAAGAGTGATGAGCTAAAAGAAGCAGCTGCATTATTATTTCAACAGGTAAAATCATTAGGAGTACCTGCTTATAGCTGCGGATATAACATTTGGGAAAAAGATGATAAAGAATTCACTTCATGGATGAGTACCCAGGATGGAAGTATCATTAACGGTGTTCCAAATATTCCACTCACTGAAGATGCTAATTTTATACGCTATGTTGAGTCGAAACAAAATGGCGAACCATTTTTTGTTTTGGAATTGCGTGGCGAAAGAATGCAGGAGCATTATGAATATCTGAAAACAATACCGGCTTTCAAAGGTTATTTCGATTATGCTGTAAGCGTCGGTTTTGATTTACCCAAAACACAAATACATCACCTCGCTAATTTTTCGCAAGGCAATTTGTTATTTATTACTTTGGAGCCTTGTCCTGAATTTCATGACGTATTCAAAAGATTTGCTGCTGTTTTTGAGCAAACCTATACCCGCTTTCTCGATCTCCAAAAGGCTGAAGCACAGGCAAGAGAAGCACAGATTGAAGCTGCATTGGAAAGAGTTCGCAGTCGCTCTATGGGCATGCAAAAAAGCGAAGAGCTTAAAGAAGTAATTCAAATTGTATTTGAACAGTTCGTTCACTTAAATATCAATGTTGAGCATACCGGTTTTATTATAGATTATAAAGAAAGTGATGACATGCTTATCTGGCTGGCTGATAAACATGCGGTTCCCTTCCAGGTAACCATTCCTTATTTCGATTGTGCACATTGGAACAGTTTTAATGAAGCTAAAGCAACAGGAAAAGATTTTTTTGCCAACAATTTGAATTTTGAAGAAAAAAATAGATTTTACCAGGACCTTTTCAAGTTATTTCCTGTGCCGGATGAAGCGAAGGACTATTATTTTAGTTGTCCCGGTCTTGCCATATCAACTGTATTGTTTGATACTGTTGGCTTGTACATAGAAAATTTTTCAGGCATTCCTTATTCAGAAGAAGATAACAAAACGCTGATGCGTTTTGGAAAAGTGTTTCAGCAAACCTATACCCGCTTCAATGATTTAAAACAGGCAGAAGCACAGGCAAGGCAGGCAAAGATTGATTTAATAGAAATAAAAGCAGCCAGAAAAAAAGCCGAAGAAACACTTACTGAATTACAATCAACACAAAGGCAATTGTTGCAAAGCGAAAAGATGGCTTCCCTTGGTGAACTTACTGCAGGCATCGCTCATGAAATTCAAAACCCTTTAAACTTCGTGAATAATTTTTCTGAAGTGAATAAAGAACTGCTTCAGGAATTAAAAGAGGAAGCAGATAAAGGAAACGTTGATGAAGTAAAAGCCATTGCAAATGATGTAATAAATAATGAAGAAAAAATCAATCATCATGGTAAGCGTGCAGATGCTATTGTAAAAGGGATGTTGCAACATTCAAGACAAACATCGGGAACAACAGAGCCAACAGATATTAATGCACTATGCGATGAATATCTGCGATTGAGTTATCATGGCTTGCGCGCTAAAGACAAAACTTTCAACGCAGATTTTAAAACTGATTTTGATGAAAGTATTGGAAAAATAAATATCATTCCGCAGGATATTGGCAGAGTTGTTTTAAATTTATTGACGAATGCTTTTTATGCAGTGAATGAAAAAAAGAAAATGAATATTGAAGGATACGAACCAACAGTCTCCGTTACCACAAAAAACATAAATGGCAAAGTTGAAGTAAGTGTGACCGACAACGGCAACGGCATACCTCAAAAAGTATTAGACAAAATATTCCAGCCATTCTTCACCACAAAACCAACAGGGCAGGGAACTGGCTTGGGGTTGAGCTTGAGCTACGATATTGTGAAGGCGCATGGAGGTGAGATAAAAGTAGAAACTAAAGAAGGCGAAAGCACAACATTCATAATAATTTTACCAAACTACTAATTTATAATATGAGAAAAATATCTTTTAGTTTACTGATGATGTTGCTTATCCTTATGAAACTAAAAGGACAGGATTTTAAAACCGATAGCCTGAAAGCATTGCTGGTAAAGACTCCGTCAGATTCAGTAAAAGTAGCAACACTGCTGGAATTAGGAAGGCATTACCAGCTTGATGTTCTAAAAAATGACACTGCCTTTATAATATATCAAAGCGCCCTGACTTTAGCACGTGAAAAGGGATTGCTAAAACAGGAAATTATTTGTTTGAGACAATTAGCACTTGTACATTCAAAATATCTCACTGAAGACAGCGCACGTTTTCTTCTTAATGAAGCCCTTAATAAAGCGAAGCGAAACCATTTTGCCGACCAGGAAATTGCGATATTGAGAATGTATATCAGCACAGAAACTGGCGTTTTTGAAAAGGATTCCTTTTTTATAAATTATGAGCAAATGCTTGCAATAAGCCGTGAAAATAAATTAGACTCACTGAGAATTATGGCAACTTTTGCACAATCTGCCACTGATATGGGCAATTATCCAAAAGCACTTCAGGTTTTGTCTACCATTTTACATGTTAATGAGGAAAAGAAAGACAGTTTTGCAATAGAAAACAATATTTACCAGATAGGACATACTTACTTACAAACTAATGATACGAAACGGGCGATAGAATATTTTTATAAAGCAAAAGAGTACGGCGATAAAAATCCATTCGTCAATATTTTTATTTGTGATGATATGGCGGACGCATATTTATTGCAGAAGCAAAATGATTCATCCCTTTATTATGCTGACCAATCTTATAAATTGGCAGTAAAATTTTATGGCAGTGAAGAAAAAGTTTATGGAGGTGTGTTGGATGATTTGGGCACGATCTACGATCAGCTTGGAAAAGACAGCCTTGCCATTGACTATCTGCGCCGCAGCTATGTCTTTTTTACAACAGTCCAAATTCAATATCAGAATTACTGCGCCACTACTATTGGCCTTGCCGAATATTTCAATAAAAAGGGAATGACTGATTCCAGTTTAATATATGCCAGGTTATGTTTGGGCACTGCATTAGACAAAGGTTTTTTACCATTTATATCAGAAGCCAGTGGTTTAATTACAGAATATTTCCAAAAAAATCATAACACTGACTCTGCCTATCATTATCAGCAGATCGGTTTTGAAGCTTATAAAACCCTTTATAATGATGAGAACAGCAGGCAGATCCAGAATATGGCATTAGCAGAACAGCAAAGAGCGGATGATATTGCTCAGGCTAAAAAAATATCAGATGATCAATATGCAGCCAAGCTAAGATTGTATGCAATCGTAACTCTTGGAATTGTTGCCCTCATCATTGGTATTATTGTTTACCGGAATAACCGGAAAAGACAAAAATCATACGACCTTCTTAAAAAACAAAAGCAGGAGATCGATCTGCAAAAATCAAAACTGGAAGGTTCCATCAAGGAATTGCAGACCACACAAACACAACTTATACAAAGTGAAAAAATGGCTTCTCTTGGAGAGCTCACAGCAGGCATTGCACACGAAATACAAAACCCTTTAAACTTCGTCAATAATTTTTCTGAAGTAAATAAAGAATTGATTGCCGAAATGAATGAAGCGATTGATAAAGGAAATTATGATGAAGTAAAAGTAATTGCAAAAGATGTTGCAGATAATGAAGACAAAATCAATCATCACGGTAAGCGCGCAGATGCAATAGTGAAAGGCATGTTGCAGCATTCCCGTTCAAGTTCAGGGCAAAAGGAACCAACAGATATTAATGCTTTATGTGATGAATATTTGCGATTGAGTTATCATGGATTGCGTGCTAAAGACAAATCATTCAATGCGGATTTTAAAACAGAATTTGATGAAAGGATTGGAAAAATAAACATCATTCCGCAAGACATCGGCAGAGTTGTTTTAAACTTATTGACGAACGCTTTTTATGTTGTAAATGAAAAGAAAAAAACAGCGGGTGAAAATTACAAGCCACTAGTTTTAATTCAAACAAAAAAAATAAAGGATAAGATTGAGATAAGAGTTAATGATAATGGCAATGGCATTCCATCATCAATCAAAGAAAAAATATTTCAGCCATTCTTCACCACAAAACCAACAGGCGAAGGAACAGGATTGGGATTGAGTTTGAGTTATGATATCATTACAAAAGGTCATAATGGCGAATTGAAAGTTGAAACAAAAGAAGGTAAAGGCACCACGTTCATTATTATTTTACCTTCATAAAAACCAAGACATGAAAATTTTAGTTGTCGATGATGAAAAAGATATGCAAACACTTTTTGAACAACGCTTCAGAAAGGAAATAAGAAATAAAGAAATGGAATTTGTATTCGCTTTTTCCGGGGAAGAAGCGTTGGAATTTATGAAGCAAAATGAACACGAAGCTGTGTTGATACTTTCAGACATCAACATGCCGGGCATGAGCGGGCTTGAATTATTGAAGCACATAAAAGAAAAATATGAAACGCCACCACCTGTTGTGATGATGGTAACTGCTTACGGCGATGATGAAAATTATCAAAACGCTATGAAGCTTGGTGCCGATGATTTTTTAACCAAGCCCGTTGATTTTGCTTCATTGAAAGAAAAATTGAAAACAAGAATTGTATGACCAAGATTTTAGTTGCTGATGATGAGCCGGATCTTGAAACGCTTATCAGGCAAAGGTTTCGCCAGAAAATTAGAGATCATCAATATGAATTTGTATTCGCTTTAAACGGTAATGATGCATTAAATAAATTGCAGCAAAATCCTGATGTTGATATTGTTTTAAGCGATATTAACATGCCTGAAATGGATGGACTGACGTTATTGACAAAACTCGGCGAAGCAAGTCCACTGATAAAATCTGTCATGGTTTCTGCTTATGGTGATATGGATAATATTCGCACAGCAATGAATCGCGGCGCTTTTGATTTTATTACAAAGCCTGTAAATTTTCAAGACCTTGAATTGACTATGGAAAAAACAATAAAGCATGTAAAACAAATTCGTGAAACATTAAAGGCGATAAAAGAAAACAATATTTTAAAAATGTATGTTGATGAAAATGTTCTCAACTTTATGGGTGGTCATGAATATGAAGCATCTTTAATGGTGAATGAAACTGTTGAAGCAAGTGTTGCCTTCATTGACATTTGCAGTTTTACTTCTATTAGCGAAATAGAAAAACCTGATACAGTTGTGATGTTGCTAAATAAATATTTTGATCTGATGGTAAAAGAGATCATTGGGCAAAATGGGTTGATAGATAAATTTATCGGCGATTGTGTGATGGCTGTTTTCAAAGGTGCGTATCATCTTGACAGAGCAATTGACGCGTGTTTGGCTATAAGAAATAATATTGAAGCTTTGCAAGGCACGAATGATTTTTGTCCTAAAGTTTCTATCGGCATCAACAGCGGTGAAATGATCAGTGGCAATATTGGTTCTGCCACTTTAAGAAGATTGGATTATACTGTGATCGGCGATACCGTTAATACCGCGCAGCGTTTGCAAAGTGTTGCCGGCATTGGACAAATTGTAATTAATGAAAATTGCTACGAAAAAGTAAAGCTGTCATTTAACTGCAAAAAGATCGGTGCAGCAGCTCTTAAAAATAAAGCGGAAGAAGCAATTGTTTATGAGGTATTGAATTAATTTTTTTTCAACGTGTTTATATTTTAGTATGCAATATGTTCAGGCTTATTCTTTTCTTATAAATAAATTAGATACAGGATTACCAACCTATCTTACATATCATAACGCGCGTCATACAAATAATGTTATTGAAGCTGCAGAGCACATTGCAAAAGGACAAAATATTTCGGGTGATGATTTGATATTAATTAAAACTGCCGCACTTTTTCATGACAGCGGTTTTCTGCAGCATCATGAAAATCATGAAGAACTATCCTGCACGTTTGCCAAAAAAATTCTTCCTGAATACGAATATTCACATCAGCAAATCAACAGTATTTGCAAGATGATCATGGCAACGAAGCTTCCGCAAACACCAAAAGATCATTTTTCAGAAATACTTTGCGATGCTGATCTTTTTTATTTAGGATCCGAAGATTATTCTGCCAATGCTGAAAAGTTGTTTAAAGAATTTAATAAACTCGGCATCGTTAAGACGCAGCAGGAATGGGACTTGAAGCAAGCTGGGTTTTTAGAAGAACATCACTATTTTACGCAAACAGCCATTAACGAAAGAGATGAAGGTAAAGCCTACAATCTTAAAGAATTGAGACAAAAAATAGAAGCATTATATGTCCAGGCGCATGAAAAAATAAAACCGTTTGACTTATTTCAGGATATTATTTTGATGATCTTCGGAGTTGCCCTTGCAGCATTTGCATTAAAATGTTTTCTTGTTCCCAATCGTTTTTTTGATGGCGGCGTTACAGGTTTATCATTACTCACATTTGAATTGTATCATTTCAATCTTTCTATTGTTATTATTTTATTGAACATTCCTTTTATCATGATTAGTTTTTTTTCAGTGGGTAAAACTTTTGCAATAAAAACTTTTTCTGCTGTTTTACTTTTAGGCATTTTTCTTTTACTTATTCCCGAGACTGCACTTACAACAGATAAATTGCTTATTTCTATTTTCGGTGGTGTTTTTTTAGGAATTGGTATTGGGCTGATAATGAGAGCTGGCGCAGCTTTAGACGGAATTGAAGTGTTGGCTTTATATACGCTAAAAAAAACATCATTTACCATTACTGAAATAATTCTTGCAATAAATATTCTCATTTTTTCTGTTGCAGCCTTTAAATTCGGGATCGAAACTTCTTTGTATTCCATACTCACTTATTTTGCTGCAACACGCACAATTGATTATGTGGTTGAAGGCATTCAGGCTTTTACAGGTGTAACAATTATTTCGGGTAAAAGTGAAATGATAAAATATAAATTGGTGAATAATTTAGGCAGAGGAATTACAATCTACAAAGGCGAGCGCGGCTTTCTTCCGGGAAAATTTGAGATCAGCTCTGAATGTGATATCATATTCACAGTCATTTCAAGGCTTGAATTGCGCAAATTGAAAAATCTTGTTTATGAAGTTGACCCCAAAGCATTTGTTTTTGCAAATACAATCAAAGAAGCATCCGGTGGCATTATTAAAAGAAGGCATCATCATTAAGCATCGGTAGAATCACCATAATCTTATACCGAACTTCGCTGCACTCTGCTGCAACTTATACACCCCTACCAAATATGAATTCTTTCATCTTCAGGTAAATACATTTTATCTCCGGGCTGCACATGAAAAGCTTCATAAAAATGAGAAGAATTCATCAGCGGTCCGTTTACACGCCACATCGGCGGCGAATGCGGATTATTGTTTATCCATAAACGAAGAAATTCATCCTTCATTTTTACGCGCCATATTTTCGCAACAGAAATAAAGAAACGTTGATCAGGTGTAAAACCGCCGATCTTTGTAGAATCCTGTCCTTCTTTCGTCATTTTAAAAGCATCATAAGCAACAGCAACGCCGCTTAAATCTGCGGCATTTTCACCAACCGTCATTGCGCCTTTGATATGCACCGTATCTAAAACAGTAAAGGAACTGTAGAGATCAATTATCTGCTGTATCTTCGCTTTGAATTTTGCATAATCATCTTTCGTCCACCAGTTTTTTACATTGCCATCTTTATCATATTGCGCACCCTGGTCATCGAACGTGTGCGTTATTTCATGACCGATCACCATACCAATGCCACCGTAATTCAAAGCATCATCAGCATTGTCATCAAAATAAGGCGGCTGTAAAATAGCTGCGGGAAAAACAATTTCATTAGCCGACGGATTATTATAAGCTGTAACAGTTGAAGGTGTAGTCATCCATTCTGTTTTATCAACCGGCTTGTTGAGTTTTGCCAGTTCAAACCGGTAATTATTGGATGCAGCCGAAACTGAATTCTCAAAATATTTATTCTTTGAAATTGTTACATTACTATAATCTCGCCACTTGTCTGGATAGCCAATTTTTTTTGTCATAGCAAAAAGTTTTTCTTTTGCTTTTTGCTTTGTGCTGTCGCTCATCCAGTCGAGTTTATCAATACGCGCAGCGTAAGCTTTTTGCACATTATTCACCAGTTCCAGCGCGCGCTTTTTTGCATCTTCCGTAAAATATTTCTTTACATACAATTGTCCCAAAGCTTCACCCAAATTTCCGTCAACTGCACTTGCCATTATTTCGCCGCGTGTTTTTTGCACTGTCTGTCCTGATAAAACTTTGTTGAATTCAAAGTCTGCATCAGCAAAAGGTTTGCTTAAAATATCTGCATAATTATTCAGCGAAAATGCTTTCAGATAAATCTTCCAGTCATTGATAGAAACAGATTTTAAAAGTGAATTGAGTTTGTCGTAATATGCAGGTTGCGATACATCAACGGAATCTGTTTTAGCGCCGAGATTTTCGAGCAAATTTTTCCAGTCAATATTGGGTTGTCTTTTCGCAAGGTCTGCGACAGACATTTTATTGTAATTCATATTCACATCACGCAGTTCAATATTTGTTCTGTGCGATGAAGCGATCTGTTTTTCGATATTGTAAGCCACATCGGCATCTTTTGCAGCAGTTGCTGCATCCGTTCCTGTGAGTTGAAATAAGGTGGCGAGATATTTTTTATACGCATTTTGTATGGCAATGCTTTGCGGATCTGTGCTGAAATAATAATCTCGCTCAGGCAAGCCAATGCCTGTTTGTGAAATGTGTGCAATATTGATGCTGCTGTTCTTATTATCAGGACTAACACTAAATGCTATAACAGAAGTATTGTAAACTTTTGCTTCATCAGCTACAAATTTCATTAAAGATGCAAGATCTCTGATCTTATCAATGCGACTGAGTAAAGGTTTGATGGGATCATAACCACGATTATTGATCGTGATTGTATCCATGCCTGAAGCATAGAAATCACCAAGCTTTTGTTCAATGCTTCCTTCAGCATTATTAGCTTTTGAAACACTGTCAAGTATTCCCTGCAAACGCAAACGCTGTGGATAATTCATAAACATGTATGCGCCAACGCCAGCCTGCGAAGGTGGTATTTGTGCAGTATCATACCATTTGTGATTTACAAACATGAAAAAATTATCGCCTGGTTTAATCGACGAATCTATGCCCTGTATGTCAGCAATACTTTGAGCATTAATATTTGTGCATATCCAAGATAAAAAAAATGCCGCAAAGAGAAGTAGGAATTTTTTCATAACAGAAACTTTATGCAAACAAAACAATTAATCAGCAAAAGCTTAAAATTTATTTATAAATCTGCAATTGATTTTGGTTGCAGAAGCTTAAAGTAAATAACATATTATTGAATTGAACTTATTTTATAAGACAGGAAAATTTCCGTATTGCGGTTTATGTCTCGATATAAAAGTGCTCAACTCTGAAGATGCTAAAGCTAGAGATTTCATAGTTTCAACATTTGATCTTCCGGCACTTGCATCTGTATAAATATAAAGAAGCTATCAAATTCGATCTTAATAAAATCATCTCGAATTTCATAAACAGTTACGCCAGTTTTTTTCCGCTGCTACTTTCATAAGGTATCATATAATTATTCCAATGTTTCTAACCCAATAATAGTTACAAATGAATTCAACAACCGTTCGCCATCAATCTTTCATCTAAAAATTTCTTTGCGCGTGGCACATCTTCTTCTGCAAGATGTTCAATAATAATTGGAATATTCGGATGATGTTGTGATAAACGTTTTAAATACAGATCATAATTCAATGAACCTAAACCCGGTGCAGGCAATTCAATCATACCAACGCCACGCAAGGCATGTGCTTCACTCGCATCTATATCTGCCATTTGCACACCTTGAGATGATGTTGCAAGCTTCACATCTTTTGCATGCGAAATTTTTATTTTGTGTGATAATGCATTAAAGATTTGATTCAATGTCAAATCCATTTTACCAATATTATGCTCTTCAAAATAATTGGTTGGATCCATTAATAAACCAAGATGCGGATCATCTATATCAGCAAACAAACGCAACGTTTCTTCTATTGAACCAATTACATTATTCACATAAGTTTCAACCAAAAATGTTACACCGCTTTCCCTGGCAAAATCAACAAGGTCTGCAATTACATTTCTGCAATCTTCATAACCTTCTTCTGTTTTATTTTTTGCATGATGCACCCAATCACTATCATTATCAAAAGTTCCCGATTCACTTATAACATACGGCGAGCCTAATTCATTTGCAAAACGAATGAGTTGCTTTAAATGTGCAAGATTTGTTTTGCGTTTATCTGCATTTGGATGAACCAAATTTGTATAACCCGAGATGCATGAAATTGGTAAATTATAACGACGAAAAGTATCACGTATCTTTTTGCATTTATCAGAAGTGATGTTATCTGTTGCCAGATCCATATCCTTGAAATTTACATCGAGCTGCACTGTATTAAAACCGATCGAACGAATTTTTTGCGCAGTTTCTTCGAGTGTATAAGGAAAGTATCCTGTAAAAATGCCAACCTGTATCATGATTAGTAATTTATCTTTTTAAAAAATTATTTCGATATTATTTCATCAATACTTATTGCCCTGTGTTCTTTATAAGATTGATAACATGCATCAACCAAAGCCATTGTTTTTAAATTATCTTTACCACTTATTTCCGGCTCTTTATTTTCTTCAATTGCACACATCAATTGCGCCATCGGGCCGGCAAATGCATCCGGAAACCATACTTCTTTCCATCTTGGTTTAAGCCACTCGCCAGGATGTTTAGTTGTTGTAAAATCCAATGTGCTTGGTGTTGGTGTTGGATAAAAAGGCCAGCCAATTGTTCCTTTGGCAATACCTTCAGTCCCTTCAACACGCCAGTTAATATAAATATCGCTTTCACTTCCTTCGCGGCAAGGTCCTGACCAAACATCATCCCACGCAGATGCTCTTAAACCATTATCATATTCTAAAATGTACAACGAAACACCATCTTCATGATTGAATTTTTTTGCGGTACGCGGATCTTGTGTAACGCTGCAATAAACACGGTCAGGATCACCAAATAAAAAACGAAAACTATCCAAATGATGAATGCTCATGGTGCGTAATGTTGCCCAGCCCAAACGTTCCTGCCAATCCATCCAATGCGGAATAGCACGCATATCAATTGATGCAAAAACAGGTTTGCCTAAAAGCTTTTGATCAAGAATAGATTTACATGCGCGGATTGATTGATCATAACGCATGTTTTGATTTACGCCAAGCAGGATTCCTGCATCCTGGCATAGCCAAACAATTTCTTTTGCTTCTTTATAATTTCTGCCCATTGGCTTTTGTGCAAGAATGCCTTTTATGTGATCTGCATGTTTAACTGCTTCGCGAATTATATCAATCAAAATATCCGGCGGCACAGCTATATCAATAATTGAAATGGATTCATCTTTCAATAACTCTTTATAATCAGCATATACATTTTTTATGTTATGCCGTTCTGCAACTGCTTTGCTGTTTTCAGGATTGCGTGAAGCAATGGCAACAGGATTAAAACCGACTTGCTTGTATGCTACAAGATGACAATCAGCCATTATAAAACCGGAGCCGATACAGCCAATGGTCATCTGTTTATTTTGCGGCAAGCGCGGCAAATAATCTAATTCAAAATCGTTAGATTTCATTCAGCAAAAATTGAAGAAAATTATTTTACGTTTAAAGTGATCTCATTTTCTTTACGCAGAAAATCTGTTTGTTCGGACAATGCTGTTGGAGATTCAAGAATTGCTTCATCAGGCACAACGTTTACAGGCGTAATGCATGAAGTATTTTTTTCGCGGAAAGGTTTATTATAACTTAAGTTATAAACAGAGATCAAAGACCATCTTGCTTTATCAGATGTATTGGCTTCTGACATGTGCAGAATATTGCTGTGAAAAAACAGCGCATCGCCCGGATTAACTTCAACATAAACTCTTTCAAATCTTTCAAGCGCCTGTTCAACAAAAGGCATATCGGCACCTTGTTGTTCGCCTGCAAAACCATGTTCAAGCCTGCCCATTTTATGCGAGCCTTTCAATACTTGGATGCAACCATTTTCTTTATTGGCTTTTGTAAGCGCAAGCATTACACTTATCATTGCATCAGGAAAAAGAAAACCATTTTTATACCAGTAACCATAATCCTGGTGCCATTCCCATGCGCCGCCAACCTTTGGTTCTTTCTGCATCAGCTTTGAATGAAAATGACATATCTCTGCTTCATCATCACCCGAAATAACTTTTATAGCATTCACCATTTTTTCACTGCGAGTAAGCAGGCCAAACGTATCATCACCCGGGGTAAACCAAAGCGTCAGCTTGGTGCGTTTTCCAGTTTGATCATTCAGATCAAAAGCATTGCTGCTAAATACATCTTCACCTGTTGCAAGACCATACAATAAATCTGTTTCTTCTTTATTTAAAAAATTTTTTACGATAAGATAACCATCTTTATCGTACTGCGCTTTTTGCGAAGCTGTTAAGTTTGTATATGGCATATAAAATTATTAATCGTTAACTCTAAAGTAAACTATTATTGTTTAATAATAACATCAACCAATATTTTTTATACATATTTTCTATTAATTAATACATTTAACTATCAGTATGAATATAAAGTTTTTTTGTCCACGCTGGGGAAGTGAAAATTTAAGCTGGGATGATTTTTTAATTAAAATAAAAAGTGCCGGTTATGCTGGTGTTGAATATGCAATTGATAATAAAATTACCAAAGATGAATTAGAAGGAGTGTGGGAAAAGTTTGATATACATGATCTTGAAATTATTCCGCAACATTATGCAACTTATGAAGCAGATTTTGCAAAACACTATGATACATATTGTGCATGGTTTGAAAAAATAAAATCATTTAAAGGAGTAAAAATTGATTCGCAAACAGGAAAAGATTTTTTCAATTTTGATCAGAACAGATCATTGATTGATGTTGCAGTTAATCATACAAAAAATACCGGTCTAGAAGTTTATCATGAAACACATCGAAATAAATTTGCCTTTGCTGCGCATGTTACAAAAGAGTACCTGCAAAAAATTCCTTCTTTAAAATTAACGCTTGATATTTCGCATTGGGTAAACGTTGCAGAATCATTTTTGGAAGATCAGCAGGAAGCAGTTGATCTAGCCATTTCACGTACAGAACATATTCATGCAAGAGTAGGTTATCCTGAAGGTCCGCAGGTTCCTGATCCGCGTGCAAATGAATGGCAGGAAGCTTTAGATCATCATCTCAAATGGTGGGATAAAATAGTAAAAAAACAATTAGATAAAAACGCTGAAATAACTATCACGCCTGAGTTTGGACCTTATCCATACATGGTTCACTTACCTGAAACAAATAAGCCAATAACCAATCAATGGGATATAAATATTTTTATGGTGAACTTATTGAAAGAAAGATATTCTTATTAAAAAGAAAATAATTTACCTAAGCAAAATTGTTTTTCTTGTGATAGAAATAAATGTGATTGAAAAGTAATTTTTCAAAAATAAAAGTTGCTGATTTTTTAAAAAATTCTTTAATGAAAGATAAAAGAGACCTGCTAAATTTAGGACATTCACCTATAGAGAATCAACTTAAAACACTCAAAGAAGTTCCTCCAACATACAACATGCATGGTTTGGTTGAAGAGAATAAACTAATATGGCTTTTAAAAATTTTTGGTCAGTTTGGTGCGCGTCATTATCCTTATCAAACCTATGTAAATCCTGCAATCAATAACGGCATTTTTAAAATGCATTCAAATGATGATGTGTCGGTTGCTTTGTTAAGTGACTGGGCATCTAATACGCAGGAATCGCACCATGTTGCACACTTATGTGGCACGCAGGATTACAGCATTCATCTCGGAGATACTTATTATGTTGGCAATGAAAAAGAGATTGCTGAAAATTTCAATTCTACCCAGGGAGCTCCGTGGCCTTATGGAAGTTATGGAAGTTTTGCTTTAATGGGTAATCATGAAATGTATTCAAGTGGCAAAAATTATTTTACACAATTGCTGCCCTACATGGGCATCCTTAAAGGTGAACATACCAATACACAGGAAGCAAGTTTTTTTTGCCTTGAAAATGATTATTGGAGAATTATAGGATTAGATACCGGCTATGATTCTATAAAAGGATTTTTCAATCAAAACTCTAATGTGCAATTGCAGTTGCAGCAAAAACTGATCACATGGTTGCGTGATATTGTGAAACCAAATCAGGATAACAGGGGCATTATTTTATTATCGCATCATCCGCCATTATCTGCATTCGAAGCTGAGTTTGCTGTTCCTGCACAACAATTAAGTGAGTTTTTTAATCCTGATAAAACACTTCTTTGGTTTTTTGGGCACGAGCATAGATTAGCAATTTATGGTGAGAGCCAATTGCCCTGCGGTAAAGTGCATGGAAGATGTATTGGCAATGGAGGAATGCCTGTTGAACTGAATAGTAATGTCAGAAATAGTATTCCTGATGGAGAGAAAAATAAGAATTTGATCTTTTTTGATGATAGGGTTAGAGAAACAATTGACAATAACATACAGTTAGGCCATAACGGATATGTAATTTTGAATTTTAAAAACGAAACACTCAAAGCAACATACTTCGATGATAATGACAATCCTGAAAATGCTACAAGAATAATAGCTGAAGAAGTTTGGTCCATTTCAAATAACGTACAGCAAAAAGTGACGTTTCAAACTTCTTTCAAAACAGTAATCTGAGATTCCCAATAATTATTTCATCCCATCTTAGATAGGATTCATTGTGGGTTAATGCCCAGATCTTTAAGCAAACGCGTAGCTGCATTATGTCCGGCACAACCAATTACCGAGCCGGCGGGATGCGTGCCTGCACTTGCCGAATAAACGCCCTGCACAGGAGTAGCATATGGCAGGCGGTCCGAAAAACCAAAAGTATTGTCAACATGATGGATATGCCCGAGCGTTATACCAAAATGACTTTCAATTTTCTTTGGATGAAGTGGAAATGTATCGGCAACAAGATCACTGGTGCCGGGCGCAAAACGATCACAAACAGAAAGAAGCTGTTGTACATAACGTTCTTCCTCTGCTTCCCATGTTGTACCCTTTAGTTCGTACGGAACCCATTGAACAAATAAAGCTGAATTATGATGCCCTTCTGCATCGCGCAGTGATGCGTCAACTGTTGTATGTATGTACCATTCTATTGTGGGAAAAGGATAGAGTCTGCCTTCTTTAACAGCATTAAATCCATCCTCAAGACTTTGCATCACATCCTGCTCATCAGGCAGCAAATGGATGGTAGTACCATATTGCCCGCGGTCTTCGGGAAGGCAGGTAAATTTAGGAAGACCTTTCAGTGCAAGGTTAACCTTAAATGTAGAGCCGGGACGTTTGTAATTTTCAATTCTTGTATTATAAGATGCAGGCAGATGATCAGCTCCGATCAATGTTTGCATACGAAACGGATCAGCATTTACTACGACTGCTTTTGCTTTAAGCTGAGGGCCATCTGTTAATGTAATGCCTGTTGTAATATTATGCTGCACATCAACTGAGCTTACTTTTTTGCCGGTAATAATTTCTGCACCGGCTTTGCGGGCAACATCTGCAAGTGTTTTGGTGATGGTTCCCATGCCTCCTTTTACAACCATCCAGGTGCCATCACTTTTGGGAAGGCGGCACATATTATGAACAAGAAAATTCATACCTGAGCCGGGCGTGTCCCAACTTCCGAAGAGACCTGAGAAACCATCCGTAACCGCATACATTGCTTTCACCAGATCACTCTTAAATCCAAAGCGGTTTATGTATTCACCGACAGGCTGCCGACACAGATCTATAAACACTTGTCTTAATTCAGGGCGAACATAACGCTCGGCTGTTTCTTCAATGCTGTAAGGTTCTTCAAGCCAGGTACGTGCAATATCGTCTCTTATGTTTCCGATTTCTTCAGATAACAGTTGATTTGCACGCCAGTCATCCTCAGAAAAAAAAGAAATAAACTGTTTGTGCATAGAATCACGGTCAGAGCCAAACAACAAATATCGTTTGCCTGTGGTAGGCAGGAAATAATGCGGATCACGGCGCATTAACGGCAATTCGACACCAAGTGTTTTTATCAATTCGGGAGGCATTACTCCAAGCAGGTAAGCGCCTGTGCTGGTGCCGAGGGTAGGTACTTTTGTAAATGGATATTCTGTTTTTGCAGCGCCACCAACTGTATCTTTTTCTTCAACTACAATTACTTTTAAACCTGCACGGGCAAGCAATATGGCTGATACAAGCCCGTTATGACCTGCTCCTACAATAATTACATCTGCAGCTTTCTCCATGAAATATTATTATTGCTGATTAATGATTTTAATACAATGTTAGCTGCCGAAGCTAATAACAAAATTTGAGAAAACTTCTTGGCAAAAATGAAACTTTGAAATGATTGCAAAGAATTGTCCCTCAATCAAACAAACCCTTAATAAATTTATTACCGCAGCGGGGCGAACCACTGCGGTTTTTTATTTTAATGTATCGTCACGCTGCAAAGAGAATCCATCTTTCCAAAAGTATTTTTTTAGTTGCTGCCTTTTCAATACTAATTCTAAAATCTTTTTTAAAACAAAATTTATCACCACAAAAAATAATAATTTTATCTTCGATTTTTTTATACTTATTCTTCAATTAATTTTTAGTGTAATTTTATTTTATTAATCTCCACCATGAAAAGAATTTTATACGCAGAAGATGATGTTGAAGATAGTGACCTGCTTGTTGAAACAGTAAAATCAATGTGTCCTGATATTGAAGTGGTGGTGGTAGAAAATGGACTAAAGGCTATAGATTATTTGGAAAAAGTGAAAAACGATCACGACAAACTTCCCTGCCTTATTATTTTAGATATCAATATGCCTTATCTTGATGGAAAAAAAACTTTTAAAAAAATTAAGGCCGAGCCTGCATTTCAGGATGTAGAGCTCGTAATTTTTACAACAACTGAAAATCCGCATGATAAGGATTTCTTTAAAAAATACAATACCGAATTAATTACTAAACCTTCAAATTTATCTTACTATAAAAATGTAATAACCGAAATGCTAAAAAATTGCCAGTAAATTTTTTTGTAAGCTATTATTTATTCTTCTAAAATTATTTTTTTTTAAACTGTGGATTCTACCTTAAGTGACCATAAAAAACTTGATTTCAAATATTTTAATGACTATGCCGACTTTATTTTAAAAAATAAATTGCGCGAATTTTCCGAAAGAATGCTTCTTTACGCGCGCAGTGAAAAAATTCCAATCTTAAAACTTTTCGATTCATATAATGACGAGCAATTAATAGAAATAGGAATGACAAATGCAGCCAAAATGCTTACTGCACTTGCTTCTAACGGCGCAGATAATTATATTGACAATGCTTTGGAAGCGTGGAAAGATGATCAAATTGCTGTCATTTCAAAGGAGCAGATAAAAGCAGAAGATCTTACATTGATAAGTTTAATAAGGCGAAAAGCATTTCGTTTTTTTCTTCCTTTATACACGAAAGATGTTTCCCTCTCAACTGAGATCTTAGAAGAGGTTGATGCATTTACAACCACGCAGGAAACACTTTCCCTGAATATACTTTTAAACCACCAGCAAAATCTTTTTAAAGAAGCGCAAACGCTGGCGCATATCGGCAACTGGACATGGGATTTACAAAAGAATATTTTAATATGGTCTGAGGAATTATATAAGATCTATGAACTCTCACCAACAGATAAAATTGATAATATAATAATCGGCACTTACAATCATCCGGCTGATAAGGATCTTGTATTGAAAAGCATGCAAGTGCTTACAGAAACAAATGCGCCGCAGGATTTTTATTATAGAATTATTGTAAAAAATAAAGAAAAACACCTTCACGCAAAAGCACAGGTAATTATTGGTGTTGATGGAAAACCAACAAAGTTTTTCGGCACGCTTCAGGATGTAACACAACAAAAATTATTTGAAAATGAAATAACTGAAAAGCAAAATTTTATCGAGAAAATCACTGATATTTCGCCATCAATGATCACCGTTTCAAATATCCAGACAGGGAAATATGTTTTTATAAATAGTGCGATAAAGAAGTTACTGGGATATGAACCCGATAATGTTATGCAAAACGGAAGTCAATTTTTTTTAAACATTATTCATCCGGATGATTTGGCAGATGTTTTACAAAAAAGGGATGAAGCACTGAAAAAAGAAAACAAATCTATTGATTACAATAAAGATGTTATCGGAGAATTTCGTTACCGGATAAAAAATAAAGAAGGAGCGTATAAATGGTTTCATACATATAGTTCTATTTTCAGCCGGGATGACAATAACAAGGTTGAGTGTATCTTAAATATCTCATTCGATCAGTCAAACCAATATGCATTAACAAAAGAACTGGAAGAGAAAAAATCACTGGCAGAAAAGCAACTTGAATATCTTGCACAAAGCGAAGAACGTTACCACCAAATGGTTGCAGAGGTGCAGGAATATGCAATTCTTTTATTAGATACAGAAGGTGTGATACAAAATTGGAATGTAGGTGCTGAAAGAATTAAAGGATATAAGTCGGAAGACATTGTAGGAAAAAACTTTCGCGTTTTTTATCCTAAGGAAGATGCTGCTAATTTAAAACCTGAAAGATTAATAAAGGAAGCTATCGAAACCGGCAGAGCGATAGACGAAGGCTGGCGCGTGAGAAAAGATGCTTCTCAATTTTGGGCAAGCGTTGTTATTACTGCTCTGCATGATAAGCAGGGAAATATTATAGGTTTCTCAAAAGTTACCCGCGATCTTACTGAAAGAAAAATGAATGAAGAACGCTTGAAAGAATATGCGCAGGAACTTGAACAAAAAAATAAAGAGTTGATAAGAAGTAATAGTGAATTAGAATCGTTCACTTACATTTCAAGTCACGATCTGCAGGAGCCTTTAAGAAAAATTCAAATATTGAGCGACAGCATTTTGCAAAATGAAGCGGATAAGCTTTCTGATAAAGGACGATCTTATTTAAAAAGTTTGATCCAGAATGCTTTGCGGATGCAAAATCTTATTCAGGATATTCTTTCATTCGCGCAATTATCTCATGCAAAAGATAAAACAGCTCCTGTTGATTTGAATGCAGTGTTGAAAGAAATCAAATCTTCTATTATAGAATCCGGCCCATTCAAATTAACTATTCAACTTGCGGATCTGCCAACTGTACATGGTATAAGTTTTCAATTGCGGCAAGTGTTTAATAATTTAATTTCAAATGCAATTAAATATAGAAAGCCGAAAAATGATGAAGTGATCATAAAAGTTTTTTCAGAAAAAATAACAGCGGATGAAAACTGTGAACCTTTAATTCCCGGAGAAAAATATTATAAAATTTCAGTTGCAGATAATGGAATTGGTTTCGACCAAACCTACGCCAATCAAATATTTGAGCTTTTCAAAAGGCTGCATAGTTATAGCGAATATCCGGGAACCGGAATTGGACTTGCTCTTTGCAAAAAAATAATTGAAAACCACAAAGGAACCATTAAAGCATGCGGTAAAAAAAATGAAGGAGCAACTTTTGAAGTCTATCTTTTATGCTAACAGTGAAGTGCCTTTAAAAAATTTATTGAATCCATTTCGAGTCTTTCAAAAAATCTTTCAGAGCAGCATCATTTACAGAAAAGGGCGGAAGCCAGTTGCCTAACTTTTCACGCGTCCACCAAAGTTTTTGCGGATTATTTGGGGGAGCAAATTTGTATCGGTATAAAACTGCCCGAATATATTTCGGCGGCTTACCGGGAAAAGGATTTTCTGCAAAAAGATTTGTAGCATTTGGATTATTGTGAAGAAGTTTCCAGATAAGATTTAATGTCCACGGATATTCATCCGGCGTTGACATTGATGCAAACCACATTTGCCAATCTAAGTGCAATTGATATGGTGCAATTTGTGGTGGTCTTTTATCAAGTTCAACCGGCAAACCCTTATAAATATAGGGTTTCCAGTTAGCTTTATCGGTTGAATCATCATCCATTGTACCTTCAAAAATCACATTCAAACGTTCCTGTCCAACAGAGCCAAAAGCGCCATAAGTATTTACCAGATCCAACGGATCAAATGAAGTATTCATTACCTGGTTTGGAGAAATCATATTTAAAATCGGCTCGATGCTAAGTACTGCAATAATTGCCGTTACAACCCATGCAGTTGTCAGCATTGCTCTTGATTGAACCGCATTTTCACAGGCATTTTTTGCAGCGTTCACAACTTTTTTCGGAAGTAATTTTGATAAGAAACCATCATCAAAACATGCAAGTGCGGGAATAATTGTTAGCCAATTTAAAAATGAAAGATTGCCACTTAAAATAATTGTAAGCTGAAAAAATATTATTACAACTCCTGCAATATTTCGTGCGACCCGTGGCCAAAACATGAACCATGGCGCGATAAGTTCTGCTAAAAAATTAAACCACACGCCAACCTTTAAAATTGTTTTTGGAAGAAAATGAAACCATCTGCTCAAAGCATTCGGAATGGGTTGCGTTTCGAAATGATAATACAATGCTGTGCCGTTTCGCCAAATTTCATCACCCCTTATTTTTATTAATCCCGAGCCAAGCATGATGCGAAATGTAAGCCAGCGAAATAAAATAATGATCGGGAATGGAGGTGCATATTTTGGGAATGGTCGCATGTCAAAAAGCGGACAAAGAAAGATAGCAAGAAAGCCTGTTTCTGTAAGTTGAATTTCCCATCCGTACCCATACCAATCTTGTCCAACATGCATAATAGACATGTATAAAAACCAAAGTACAGTAAGAATAGGTGCATTCGCAAACCCAACAGCAACAAGGCATGAGAGTAAAAAACCAATCCATGCAACAGTTAAAAGTGCTGTATCAGAATGTGTGAACCAAAAGATCGATGGCAGGCGAATGAACCCATTGGTTTTTCCAATAGAGTCGCTGATTTCTTTTAAATAAATATCAACCGGAAGCAAACCATCAGAGCCGATCAATGGAATGATTTGATTGATGGCAATTAAAAATGCGACCGCATAAATAATTCCTAAATGACGAAGTATAACGAAGCGTGTGAGCCAATAAGAATTTGCACCAAAGGCATTCTGTTCAAACCTATTGCCTGCTATAATTCTTTGTTCCATATTATTTTGTGCAATTCAACTTTTAAAGTTCTCGCAAGAATTTTACCAAATACTATTAAATAAAAATTCATGAAAAAATAAATTGATTTTTGCAGCATAAATTATTTTTGATGAAGCCAAAGTATGATGCTGTTGTTGTCGGTTCAGGTCCTAACGGTTTTGCTGCAGCAATTACTTTGCAACGATCAGGATTAAAAGTTTTGTTGATTGAAGGAAAACAAACAGTTGGTGGCGGCGCACGTTGTGCCGCATTAACATTGCCCGGTTTTATTCATGATGTTTGTTCTGCGGTGCATCCGCTTGCAGAAGATTCTCCGGTGTTTAAACAATTTCATCTTGAAGAATTTGGCCTTGAATATTTGCAACCTGAATACGCAGTTGCCCATCCTTTTGATGATGGTTCAGCAATAGCAATTCAATCTTCAATTGAAGCAACTGCAATGCAATTAGGTAAAGATGCAGAAAATTATAAAAGAATATTTTCATCATTAGTTGAAAAATGGCCATCAGTGCGTTCAGCATTTTTGGGGCCATTGCATGCAAGTGCTTATTCAAATGGCAAAGCGAAATTTGCTTACTACGCATTAAGTTCAGGCAGTCACTTTGCAAAGCAACAATTTGCTACAAATGAAGCCAGATCGATGTTTGCAGGCATGGCTGCACATTCCATCTTACCATTAAATCATCTTACAACTTCTTCTATCGCAATTGTACTTACTATTTTGGCGCATGTTAATCGTTGGCCTTTACCAAAAGGAGGATCACAAAAAATTACAGATTCTTTATCAATGTGCTTTATAAAACTTGGCGGTGAAATACAAACAAATGAAATGATCACTTCATTAAAACAATTGCCTTCTTCAAAAGTTGTCTTGTTTGATGTGTCGCCAAAACAATTATTATCCATTGCAGGCGATGATTTTTCTTCATTGTATAAATGGCAATTGAAGCGATACAAATATGGCGCAGGAATATTTAAAATTGATTGGGCATTGTCTCAGCCTGTTCCTTTTACAAATATCAAATGCAGAACTGCAGGCACAATTCACATAGGTGGATCGGCAGAAGAAATTTACCACAGCGAAGCAACGATTTTTAAAAATCAACATGCAGATAAACCTTTTGTTTTATTTGTTCAACCCGGTGTTGTTGATGCATCCCGCGCACCGGAAGGCAAACATATTGCATGGGCTTATTGTCATGTGCCAAACGGTTCTACCAAAGACATGACAGACGCGATAGAAAATCAAGTGGAGCGTTTTGCTCCGGGATTTAAAGATTGTATTCTTGCAAAAAACACAATGAATACGCATGATGTAGAAGCTTATAATCCTAATTATATCGGCGGCGATATCAATGGCGGAGCAGCAATTGCAAGCCAACTTTTTACTAGACCGGTATTAAGACTTTCGCCTTATCGCACAGGTGCAAAAGGCGTTTATATTTGTTCATCCTCAACTCCGCCCGGTGGTGGTGTTCATGGCATTTGCGGTTATTATGCTGCACGGCGTGCCTTAAAAGATGTGTTTGATAAAACGATTCCGTGGTTATAGAATTTTGGAATGAAATAAGCCCGCCTCGGAATGAAATGATTTAACTTAATAATTTTTGTAAAGCATTATTCGCTTTTTCAAAATTGAATTGTTGCAAAACATTTTGCATCATTTTTTGTATTTGATCATTTTGCAAATTTCCTATGGAGCCTTCGTGCGTATGTTTTATTTTGGTATTGTAATTAAATTTTCCTCTTTCAATGTCAGCAGCAATTTTTTTATACGCCTCCCTGAAAGACACGCCTTTTGATACAAGTTTATTTACTTCTTCTACACTAAAAATGTATTTATATTTTTCATCTGCAAGAATATTTTTATTGATGCTGATATTTGACAACATCAGTATTGCCATCTTTAAACAATTCTGCAAATTTTCAAATGCAGGAAATAAATGTTCTTTCAATAATTGCAGATCGCGGTGATAACCCGAAGGCAGATTTGTTGTCATCAACATTATCTCATTCGGTAAAGATTGAATGCGATTGCAGTGAGAACGGATCAGTTCAAAAACATCAGGATTTTTTTTGTGCGGCATAATGCTGCTGCCTGTAGTTAGTTCATCAGGGAAAGAAATAAAATTAAAATTTTGATTGAGAAAAAGACAAGCATCCATACTAAGTTTGGAAAGTGTTGCAGCAATATTTGATAAAGCAGATGCAACAATTTTTTCAGATTTTCCTCTGCTCATTTGTGCATACACAACATTATAATTAATATCATCAAATCCTAATAATTCGGTCGTCATTTTTCTGTTGATCGGAAATGAAGAACCATAGCCCGCTGCAGAGCCCAACGGGTTTTTATTTACTATTTGATAAGCAGCATGAAGTGTGATAAGATCGTCAACCAAACTTTCTGCGTAAGAGCCAAACCACAAACCGAAAGATGAAGGCATTGCCAGCTGAAGATGAGTGTAGCCGGGCAAAAGATCATTTTTGTATTTTTCACTTTGCTTTATCAGCAGATCAAAAAGATCTTTTGTGCTGATGACAAGGTTTTCAATTTCGCTTCTTAAAAAAAGTTTAAGGTCAACTAAAACCTGGTCATTTCTTGAACGTGCGCTGTGAATTTTTTTGCCAACATCACCCAATTTCTTTGTAAGAAGAAATTCTATCTGCGAATGAATGTCTTCAACATCTTCATCAAGTTTAAAATTTCCATCCTGAATTTGTTTATAAATATTCTTTAATTCTTTTTCTAATTGTTTTAATTCTTTGGAAGTAAGCAATAAAACTGATTGCAACATTTTAATGTGAGCAAGAGAGCCCAGCACATCAAATGGTGCAAGATGAAGATCAAGTTCCCTGTCGTTGCCAACAGTGAATTCATCAACCTGCGCAGAAACATTTTTATTTTTTTGCCACAGTTTCATTACAAAATTTGTTGTAATAATTTTATATAAATTTCTATTCCTTCTTTTATTTCATCAAGGTAAATAAATTCATCTGCAATATGACTTCTTGCAGAATTTCCCGGACCCATTTTTAAAGTTGGAAAAGGCATCAAAGCTTTATCAGATGTTGTAGGCGAGCCATAATACGTTCGTTTTAAAGTCAAGCCGGCTTTGATTATTGGATGATCCATTGAAATAGAAGTTGACTTCAATCTTGTGCTTCTCGGAACAATTTCGTTTTGAATATTTTGTTTGATTGTATTTAAAATATCTTCAAAAGTGTACAATTCATTTACACGAACATCAACAACAAAACCGCATTGCGCCGGAATAACATTATGCGCTTTATTTTCCGTTTCAATTGATGTAACACTCATTTTTACTTTGCCAAGCAATTCAGAAACCTTTGGAAATTTATAAGAATGAAACCACTCAATATCTTTAATGGCTTTATAAATTGCATTCTCCCCTTCATTTCTTGCGGCATGCCCTGCTTTACCTTTTGCCGTACAATCCAGCACCAGCAAGCCTCTTTCAGCAACAGCCATTTGCATTTGCGTTGGCTCTCCTACAATTCCGCAAATATTTTTGTGTTGAGATTTTCCAATACCGAGCGTATCTGCAAATTTTTTTTCCTGTATCAATGCTTCCACTCCATTCTTTCCTGAAATTTCTTCTTCTGCAGTTGCAGCAAGAATAATATTGTAATCCATATCTTCTTGATCGTAGAAATAAAGAAATGTTGCGATCAACGAAACCAGCGAACCGCCTGCATCATTACTGCCTAATCCAACTAATTTATTTTCTTTTTCAAGAGGTAAAAATGGATCACTTGTATAACCTGAATTTGGTTTTACAGTGTCATGATGAGAATTTAAAAGAATACCAGGCTTTGATTGAGAAAAGAATTTATTTTTTGCCCAGATATTATTTAAAAATCTTTTAGTTTTAATATTTTTTGTTTCAAGAAAGTTTTGAATGATGTCAGCGGTTTTATCTTCCTCTTTACTAAAAGACGGCGTGGCAATTAATTTTTTTAAAAGATCAATTGCATCAGCTTGCAAAGTATTAAGATCATTGCTCATAGAACGGTTGTGCCTGACGATCCAGTAACGAGATCATGAATATTTTTTGCATTTCCAATAATAACTTTTTTTACGCCACTATTTATTGCAGCAAATGCATTATCAAGTTTTGGTATCATGCCGGAATGAATAATTTTTTTTTCTTTTAAATCCTTATAAGAAGAAAAATTTATTTCTGAAACAACAGATCCTTCATCATCAGAATTTAATAAAACTGCATTTTTTTCAAAACAATAAATTAGTGTAACATCATATTTATTTGACAGGCTTTTTGCTGTTTCCTGCGCAATGGTATCTGCATTCGTATTCAATAATTGTCCCTTTGTATCATGAGAAACAGGCGAAATTACAGGAACCAATTTCAGAGATAATAATTGCTCCAAAAAATCATGATGGATGTTATCGATATCGCCAACAAAACCATAATCAATTGTTGGGTGTTGCCTTTTATGTGCCTGCATTAAATTTCCGTCAGCGCCACATAACCCAATGGCATCACAATTCTCAGACTGAAGTTGTGCAACAATATTTTTATTGATATAGCCTGCATACACCATCGTAATAATTTTCAGCGTTTCTGCATCGGTTATTCTTCTGCCATCAATTAATTGCTGTGGAATATTCAGTTTTTCTGCAAGCTGTGTAGCAAGTTTGCCACCGCCATGAATTAAAATTTTCTTCTCTTTTATTGAAGAAAAACCTTCTAAGAATGAAAATAATTTTTGCTCATCATCAATAATATTACCGCCAATTTTTATAACAAATAATTTTTCACTCATGATGAAGGATTTCATTTAATACAGCTTGTGCAGCCCATACTCGGTTTGACGCCTGTTGTGTAACAATACTGTTTGCACCGTCCAAAATTTCATCACTCAATTCAACATTTCTGCGTACAGGCAAGCAATGCAAAACTTTTGCATTATTGGTAATCTTTAATTTTTCATTTGTAAGCATCCATGAAGGGTCATTGCATAAAATTTTTCCGTAATCATTATAAGCACTCCAGCTTTTTACATAGATAAAATCTGCATCCTCTAATGCTTCATTCTGGTTAGTAATAATTTTTGCTCTATTTGTATATTTTTCATCAAGCTCATATCCTGCAGGATGCGTTATTACAAAATCAGCTTCGCCCCATGCATTTATCCATTGAGCAAAACTATTAGCAACACACTGCGGTAAAGGTTTTACATGTGGCGCCCATGTAAGAACAATTTTTGGTTTGCGTTGCTCTTTAAAATTTTCTTTTATTGTAATTAAATCCGCGAAGCTTTGTAAAGGATGAAGTGTTGCACTTTCCAAACTTATAAGAGGCACCCCGCAATATTTTATAAATTGGTTCATGTGATGCTCACTATAATCTTCATCACGATCTTTTAAATTAGGAAATGTTCGGATACCAAGTATGTCAAAATATTGCCCAAGAATTGGCGCTGCATCTTTTATATGCTCCACTGTATTTCCATTCATCGCAATTCCGTCAGTAAACTCAAATGCCCATCCCTCCTGTGTTACATTGAAAACTATAACTTCCATCCCTAGATTTTGTGCAGCGATTTGTGTGCTTAATCTTGTGCGCATACTTGGATTTAAAAATAATAAACCAAGCCTTTTATTTGCACCGGCAATTTTATTTTTATAAGGATCTCTTTTAAAATCCAATGCTTTTTTTACCAAAGCATTAATATCATCAACATCATAAACAGAAGTAAAATTCTTCATTATTGCACAACAAGTTTTGGAAGTGGAATAAGACTGTTTATTTCATTTTTTAAAGCAGCAATAAAATCATCCGCATTTTGTTTTGTCAAAGCAAGAGAAGGAAGCAATCGGATAACATTGGGTTTTGCTTCTCCTGTAAAAATGTGATGTTTGAATAGTAAATTTTTACGAAGATCTTTTAATTCTTCAGGGACATCAAACCCAATCATCAAGCCCTTTCCGCGAATATTTTGCAATTCAGGAATTGCATTTAATTCAGCCAAAATATATTCACCGATGTTCTTTGCGTTTTCAATTAATTTTTCTGATTCAATAACTTCCAGCACTGCCAATGCTGCTGCACATGCAAGATGGTTACCACCAAAAGTAGTTCCAAGCATTAAATGTTTTGGTTGAATATGCGGCGCAACTATAATTCCACCAACCGGAAAGCCGTTGCCCATTCCTTTTGCCATTGTATAAATATCTGCATTCACATCTGCAAAATCGGTAAAGAAAAATTTTCCGGATCTTCCATAACCACACTGCACTTCATCAGCAATAAACACTGAACCATATTCATCACACAACTCTCTTATTTTTTTTAAGAAAGAAATATCTACAACATTAATTCCACCTACACCCTGAATGCCTTCAATTATTACAGAAGATATTTCTTTGCCATGCTTTTTAAAACACTCTTCCAATTTTGTTTCGTCATTGAAAGGAAGAAAAATTATATTCTCAGTTTCATTGACAGGAGCAACAATTTTTTTGTTGTCTGTAGCAGCAACAGCCAAGGAAGTTCTGCCATGAAACGATTTAGTAAAACCAATTATTTTTTTTCTATTGTTATGAAACGAAGCCAGCTTAAGTGCATTCTCGTTGGCTTCTGCGCCTGAATTGCAAAGAAATAACTGGTAATTTTCTTTGCCCGAAATCTTACCTAATTTTTCGGCAAGTTGTTGTTGCAAAGGAATTTTTATTGAATTAGAATAAAAAGCAATTTGGTGAAGTTGTTCTTCAATTCTTTTTATCCAATGCGCATGCGAGTGGCCAATACTTATCACTGCATGACCGCCATACATATCAAGATATTTCACATCATTTTCATCCCAAACGTAAGAGCCTTTTGCTTTTACAATGTTGATGTTATTGATTGGATAGACATCGAATAAAGTCATACATTTTAAATTATAAGTTTTAAAATCCTATCGCTTTCAATTTCAATCCTTCAGTTTCTTCAATGCCAAACATTAAGTTCATATTCTGCAAAGCTTGCCCACTTGCGCCTTTCAATAAATTATCTATTGCTGAATGAACCACCAAATTATCAGCAACTTTCTCTAATTGAATCACGCACTTGTTTGTATTAACAACCTGCTTTAAAGAAATTGGTTCATTACTTAAAAAGGTAAAAGGTTGATCTTTATAAAAATCCAAATACAAATCTTTCAATTCTTCTTCACTCAAATCGCATTTTAATTGTGAGCTGATAAAAATTCCTCTTGTAAAATCTCCGCGCCAAGGAATAAAATTTACTTTTATACTTTTAGTTGATTGAAGTTGTTGTAAAGATTGGATAATCTCGTGTAAATGTTGGTGGGTAAGGGTTTTGTACGCCTGGATATTATTTGCGCGCCATGAAAAATGAGATGTCGCCGAAAGGCTTTGACCAGCGCCAGTTGAGCCGGTTATACCTGTTGTATATACTTCTTTCAGCAAACCTTTTTTTGCAAGCGGCAATAATCCCAATTGGATAGCGGTTGCAAAGCAACCGGGGTTTGCAACATTGTTTGCAGTTCTTATTTTTTCTTTATTTAATTCAGGTAAACCATAGACAAATTCACGATCACCAACTGATGAATTTTTATTTAGTCTAAAATCATTTGACAGGTCAATGATCTTAATGTGATTTTCAATTTCATTTTCCTGTAAAAATTTTATTGATTCGCCATGCCCTGAACAAAGAAAAAGAACGTCTATATCATTATTGATTTCTGAAGAAAATTTTAATTCTATATCTCCTAAAATATCATTATGAACCTGATGCAAATACTTATCAGCATTGCTTTTACTGTGAACAAAAATTATTTTGCATTGTGGATGATTCAGTAAAATTCTAATCAGCTCGCCACCTGTATAACCGGCACCACCAATAATTCCAGCTTTAATGTTTGGTATTTGCATCTTCTTTAATCTTATGATAGATCATTGTTTGATTACCAAAAATTTTACTAAATCCTCTTACATCATCGCCAGTCCATCCTGTATTCATCTCTCCATATTTTCCAAATTTACTACTCATCAAATCGTAAGGAGATTCGATGCCAATTATTTGAAAGCGATATGGCATTAATTGCACAAATACATCTCCTGCAACATTTCGTTGAGATGTCTCAAGATAAGCCTCAATATCTCTCATTACTGGATCGAGAATTTGTCCTTCATGCAACCAGTTGCCATAAAATTGTGCAAGCTGATCTTTTATATTCAGTTGCCATTTTGTAAGCACATGTTTTTCCAAAGCATGATGAGATTTAATTATTATCATCGGCGCTGCTGCTTCAAAACCTACCCGGCCTTTTATTCCAATAATTGTATCGCCAACATGAATATCTCTGCCAATGCCAAAAGGTGCAGCTATGGATTGCAAATATTGAATTGCTTCTACAGGATGATAACTTTTATCATTTATTTTTTTGATCTCACCTTTTTCAAAATGCAGTTTTACTTCTTCGCTGTCATTTCTTGTAACCTGCGATGGCCAGGCATCTTCAGGCAATATTCCTTTTGAAGAAAGCGTTTCTTTGCCACCAACACTTGTGCCCCACAAACCTTTATTAATTGAGTAGGCTGCTTTCTCAAAGTTCATTTCAACATTCTTACTTTTTAAATATTCAATCTCTTCTTCACGGCTTAATTTCATATCACGAATTGGCGTAATAATTTCAATACCGGGAATCATAATGTGAAAGATCATATCAAACCTTACCTGGTCGTTGCCAGCCCCGGTACTTCCATGCGCAACTGCATCTGCATTGATGTTTTTTGTATGCCCAGCAATATGCAAAGCCTGGCTTAATCGTTCAGCGCTTACGCTTAAAGGATATGTATTATTTTTTAAAACATTTCCATAAATAAGATAACGGATAATGCTTTGATAATAGCTTTCAGTGGCATCAATATTTGTATGAGATTTTACGCCAAGGTTGTATGCATGATCTTCTATTTGTTTCAATTCTTCTTTGCTGAAACCACCTGCGTTTACTGTGATGCTATGCACTTCGTAACCTTTCTCATCAGTTAAATATTTTGCACAATAAGAAGTATCTAATCCTCCGCTAAAGCCAAGAATAATTTTTTTAGACATGAGAAATTTTTTCAGAATTAATGTTTGCCATTGATTGTTTTTCCAAGAAAAAATTTTAATAAATTACTTTGCTTTATTTTCATAAAACGTTCATACAATTTTGAATGCTTTTTAAATTCTTCTTTTGTTTCTTCCGGTTCAAAGTGATCTGCAGGATCGTAGAGCATCGCTGTACACATACAGTTTTTTCTATCTTTGCTCATCAAAATATCATAGTTTACACAGCTTTTGCATCCTGCCCAAAATTCTTCATCATCAGTTAATTCAGAGTAAGTGACCGGCTCGTAACCAAGATCGGAGTTTATTTTCATTACCGCCAATCCTGTAGTTAATCCAAATATTTTTGCCTGCGGATATTTTTCTCTTGACAGATCAAAGATTCGTTTTTTTATTTGCTTGGCTATTCCGCTTTTGCGATATTCTGGCGATACAACTAAACCGCTGTTTGCCACAAATTCTCCGTGACCCCAAGCTTCAATGTAACAAAAGCCTACCCAATCGCCTGAAGGCGTGTGTGCAATCACAGCTTTGCCTTCCTGCATTTTTGCAGCGATATATTCGGGCGAACGCTTTGCAATTCCTGTGCCTCTTGCTCTTGCAGATTCTGCAATCTCTGCAATAATAATAGGTGCATAATGTGTGTCAGCCTGTGTTGCAACACGAACAATTATTTGTGATTGTTCCAATTTGCAAAAAATTAAAAAGTGTAAAAAATTTCTTTGTAAAAAAACTAAGTGGAATATTTCCTGAATGCAAAATTTATTCCTGCATTATAAGGATTAGATGTCGGACGTGAAGTAGACGATTGCTTGCTTTATTCAATTTGTGTTTGAAATTTAATTGTTAAGATGCAAATGTAAATATTTCAAAACTTTTGCAGCAAAATATTAAAGGATGGTATTGAAGTTTATCAAACAATTAAATTTTAATAATTATTTCTGTATCTTAAATTTGAAGACAGATTCGTTTCTATGAAAAAGATAAAAATAATAATTGTATGGCTGATAATTTTATCAGTTTATCAATGCAAAGCGCAGACAGAACATCGGGTATGGAATGTAGAAAAAGCAAATAAATGGTACACTCAAAAACCATGGCTGATCGGATGTGATTTTATTCCAAGCACTGCAATAAACCAGTTGGAAATGTGGCAGGCTGCCACTTTTGATACTGCTACTATTAACCGAGAATTAGGCTTTGCAGAATCTATTGGTTTAAATTGTATGCGCGTTTTTTTGCATCATGTCGCTTGGGAAGAAGATCCAAAAGGTTTTAAAAATCGGATGAATGAATATCTTCAAATTGCCGACAGACATCACATACAAACTATTTTTGTTTTTTTTGATGATTGCTGGAATGAAAGTTATAATGCTGGCTTGCAACCTGTGCCAAAACCAGGCATTCATAATTCCGGTTGGTTGCGTGATCCCGGCAAATTGTATTACACAGATTCTACACTAATTTTTACTTTAGAAAAATATGTGAAAGATATTCTTGGCACATTTAAAAATGACAAAAGAATTTTATTGTGGGATCTTTATAATGAGCCGGGCAATTCAAATTATGAAAATAAAAGCCTGGTGTTATTAGAAAAAGTTTTTCATTGGGCAAGGCAGGTTAATCCTTCACAACCTTTATCGGCAGGTGTTTGGAATGAGCATCTGTCTGAACTTAATGCATTTCAACTTTCACACTCAGATATAATTACTTACCATAATTATGAGCCTGCATCGGCTCATCAACACTGCATTGATACTTTAAAAAAATATCAACGGCCTTTAATTTGCACGGAGTACATGGCGCGAACAAGGAACAGCACTTTTTTTACTATACTGCCAATTTTGAAAAAAGAAAATGTCGGAGCAATAAGCTGGGGATTGGTTTCGGGCAAAACAAATACGAAATATGCATGGGACACCCCAATGCCTGATGGTGCTGAACCAAAAATTTGGTTTCATGATATTTTTCATGCTAATGGCACACCTTACAAAGAAGATGAAGTTGCTTTTATTGATTCGCTGAAAGGAATAAAATATAAAAACACTAACACTATGGCTGAATCTTCATCCAACATTGCAGATAAAATTCTTCCTTCAAAAAAAGATTTTGAAGAAATGATTGATGGAAAAAAGACAGACTTATATTTTTTAAAAAATAAAAATAATCTGCAGGCTGCCATTACAAATTACGGCGGAAGATTGGTAAGTTTATTAGTGCCTGATAAAAATGGCAAACTCACAGATGTTGTTGCCGGATTTGATAATATAAAAGGTTATGAAACATCCACTGAGCCTTATTTTGGTGCAACCATCGGACGCTATGGAAACCGCATTGCCAAAGGACAATTTACATTAGACGGCAAAAAATATTCTTTATTTATCAACAACCCGCCAAATACTTTGCATGGTGGTAAAAAAGGTTTTCAATATGTAGTTTGGGATGCAAAACAAATTGGCGACAGTTCTTTAAAACTTACTTATACATCAAAAGATATGGAAGAAGGGTTTCCTGGAAATTTACATGTCACGGTTGTTTATACTTTAACAAGCAACAATGAATTAAGATTGGATTATGAAGCCACAACTGATAAAAAAACAATCATCAATCTTACCAATCATGCTTTCTATAATTTGAATGGACAGGGGAGCGGAACAATTCTCAATCATGAATTGATGATCAACGCAGATTTTTATACACCAATAGATTCTACATTGATCCCGACAGGAAAGATTGCACCTGTTTCAAACACGCCTTTTGATTTTAGAAAGCCGAAACAAATCGGCGCAGAAATCAATGAGAATAATGTGCAATTGAAATATGGAAAAGGGTACGATCATAATTTTGTTTTGAAAGATTATACAGCACAAAAAAAGCTGCACCTTGCCGCAAAAGTATCAGGAGATAAATCAGGAATTTTAATGACAGTTTATACTGATGAACCGGGACTGCAATTTTATAGCGGCAATTTCATGCTAAGTAAAAACATAATGAAAAATGGCATTAAAGATAATTTCCGAACTGCCTTTGCTTTGGAAACACAGCATTTTCCGGACTCACCAAACGAGCCTGATTTTCCAAGTACAGTTTTGGAACTAGGAAAAGTATACAAAACAACTTCTGTTTATAAATTCAGCGTAAAATAATAACACTAAAAAGTAGCCTCGACAAGAATCGAACTTGTATCTAAAGTTTAGGAAACTCCTATTCTATCCATTGAACTACGAGGCCGAAATATTATTCATGCAAAAATAATAGTTCACCTTCATCATCCAACTTAATTCCATTTTACAATTATTAATTCCTGATCATTAACTTTTAAATCAACACAAAAAAAATCAATCAATGTATCTTTGCGCTCCTAAAAAATAAATATGAAGTTTTATAATCTCATAATAAAATATCGTTTTTGGCTCAGCATACTAGCAATTGTTCTTGCGGTTATAGTTAATATCACTGCGGGTTTCTGGCCTTCATTCATTTTATATTTAATTGCGCTGGTTGGTTTATTCAGTAATTTTTTTATTGGTCCATTGCGTCTTGTGCAGGCGCCGATGGAAGAAGGAAATGTAGAAGAAGTGCAAAAAATTCTTGATTCTATTTGGTTTCCAAATTTGCTGTACAAACCAATTCGGTCAACTTATTATAGTTTGAAAGGAAATCTTGCGATGATGAACCAGGACTTTGATACTGCTGAAAAACATCTTAAAAAAAGTTCATCAATTGGCTCCGGAATGGCGGAAGCAGAAGGTGCAAATAAATTGCAGTTGGGAATGATGGCTTTGCAAAAAGGTGATTTTAAAAATGGAGAAAATTATGTGCGCGCTGCAATTCGTGCTGGTATTGCAGATAAAGAAAGTGAAGCAGTTGCTTATTTAAGCATGTGCCAGATTTTTATGAATAAGCGGGAGTTTCGCGCAGCAAAAGATTATTTCAGAAAGGCAAAAGCATGCAAGCCAACAACAAAACAAGTGCTTGATCAAATAAAAGAAATCGGGAAATATATTTCAAGAATTCCGGGGTAAAAATCAAAGCTCATATTCAATCCATTTCTCTTTTATTTTTAAATGCAATTCTTTTTTATCACTTTTTTCAACTCTTCCAATAATTCTTGCATCAATATTAAATTGCTTCGCAATGTTTATCATTGATTCGGCGGAAGCCTTATCAGTAAAGAGTTCCAGCCGATGACCCATATTAAAAACCTGGTACATTTCTTTGTCATCAGCATCAGAATTTTGTTGAATGATTTGAAAAATTTCAGGTATTTCAAACAAATTATCTTTTATTATTTTTAAAGGCTGAGGCAAATATTTCATACACTTCGTTTGACCGCCGCCGCTGCAATGAATTGCTCCGTCAATCTTATCAAAATACTCTTCCAGCAAAATTTTCATCAGCGGCGCATACGTTCGTGTGGGAGATAATAAAAGTTTTCCAACAGAAACTTTTTCATTGTTAATTAAAAGCTCATCATTCATTTTATTTTTACCGATATAAACCACTTCGTCACTCAAACTTGCTTCAAAAGTTTCAGGATATTTTTCAGCATAATATTTCCGCAGTACATCATGCCTTGCACTTGTTAATCCATTGCTTCCAATGCCACTGTTATATTCATTTTCATAAGTTGCTTTGCCAAAACTTGCAAAGCCAACGATCACATTTCCTTCTTTTATTTTTTCATTGGTAATGATTTTGTTTTTGTGCAAGCGCGCTGCCATCGTGCCGTTCACGGCAATTGTGCGCACAACATCACCAACATCCGCAGTCTCGCCGCCAAGAAAATGAATGTTCACACCAAACGTTTTCATCCTGTCAAAAAATTCCTGCGTGCCTTCAATTATTTCCTTTAAAATTTCACCCGGAAATAAATTTTTATTCCTGTCAATCGTTGATGAAAAAAGTAAATTATCACAAGCGCCAACACACAAAAGATCATCGAGATTCATCGCAACAGCATCCTGGGCAATGCCACGCCAGACGCTAGCATCGCCCGTTTCTTTCCAGTATAAATATGCCAGAATACTTTTTGTTCCCGCACCATCCGCGTGCATGATGTTTACAAAGTTTTCATCGCCGCAAATAAAGTCAGGATACACTTTGCAAAACGCATGTTCATACAAACCCTTATCAAGATTTTTTATTGCCGCATGCACTTCTTCTTTTTGCGCACTCACACCGCGTTTGGAATATAAAGACATGGATGATTTTATTTTTTTTGGATACCAGCTACAGTCTTTCATGGCATCTTCGTTGCGTCGCAATCACTTCATCTTTCTCTTAAATGGCAACAAAAAGGCTCGGGCAAATGTACACGCAAATTCTGTCAACAATCATCGCGAACAATCAACTATGCAGTAGATTTGCGCCACTTTATGCACGTACATTTTGATACAGATAATTTACCTCAATTCAAAAATGCAGTTATCACCATTGGCACTTTTGATGGTGTGCACACAGGACATAAAAAAATTATTGAACAATTAAAAACAGAAGCTGCATCAATAAACGGAGAAACAGTTATTATCACTTTTCATCCTCATCCGCGAAAAATTGTTTCTCATAAAAAAACTTTTATTCTCAATACGCTTGAAGAAAAACTTGAATTATTAAAAGCGCAAGGCATCGATCATGTTGTTGTCGTTCCTTTCGATGAAAGATTTTCTCAGCAAGCTCCTGAACAATACATTGAAGATTTTTTATACAAAAAATTTCATCCGCACACGTTGATCATTGGCTACGATCATAAGTTTGGCAAAGGCAGAAAAGGCGATTATCATTTGCTTGAAGATTATGGAAAGAAATTAAATTTTATTGTAAAAGAAATCCCTGAATATTTATTACATGAAATAATCGTCAGCTCCACGCGCATCCGCGAAGCCTTGCTGACAGCGGATTTGGAGACAGCGAATGAATATCTTGGTTATGATTATTTTTTCGAAGGCAAAGTTGTTGACGGCAATAAATTAGGAAGAAAATTAGGTTATCCCACAGCTAATCTTGAGGTTGAAAATGAAGAAAAATTAATTCCCGCAGATGGCATTTATGCGGTAGAAGCAGAAATAAGAATTGAGAAATCAGAAGACGGAAATGTTAATCCGCAAAATTCTTCCCGACTTCCGACTTCCAACTTCCGACTTCGCGGAATGATGAGCATTGGTGTTCGTCCTACAATTGGTGAATCGAAACGTGTGATCGAAGTATATATTTTTGATTTCAATGAAAATATTTATGGTAAAACTTTATGCGTGCATGTAAAATTTTATATGCGAGCACAGGTAAAATTTTTTAACCTTGATCAATTAAAAGATCAATTGGATAAAGACAAAATTCAGGCATTGGAATTATTGCATAAGAATTGATTACTACATTTGAAATACGATTCAAATCTCTTCACTTATAAAAATTTTTATGAACAGAAAACTTCGCTTTGGAATGGTAGGCGGCGGCAAAGATGCATTCATCGGCGCAGTGCATCGCATCGCAGCAAATATGGATGGCTTAATAGAATTATGTTGCGGCGCATTGAGCATTCATCCTGATGTAGCAAGGGATTCAGGAAAAATTTTATTTCTTCCGGAAGACAGAACTTATTTGAGTTATGAAGAAATGATTGCACAGGAAAGTAAAATGCCTGCTGATAAACGCATTGATTTCATCACGATCGTCACACCGAATTTCGCGCATTTCTCACCCGCAATGATGGCGCTTGCAAATGGGTTTAATGTTGTGATAGAAAAACCCATGACCTTCACTTTGGACGAAGCAAAACAGTTGCAGCAAAAAGTAAAAGAAACAGGATTGTTACTTTGCCTCACGCATACATATTCCGGTTACCCGATGGTGAAGCAAGCCCGGGCGATGGTAAAAGAAAATGCGTTGGGTAAAATAAGAAAGATATTGGTTGAGTATCCGCAAGGCTGGCTCAGCAAGCTTACCGAGCGCGAAGGAAATGCGCAGGCAGCGTGGAGAACCGACCCGAGCAAGAGTGGAAAAAGTGGTTGCATGGGAGATATCGGCACACATGCCGCACATCTTGCAGAATATATTTCAGGATTAAAGATCACAAAGCTTTGTGCAGATCTAAGTATTGTTGTGCAAGGAAGAAATTTGGATGATGATGGAAATGTTTTATTGAAATTTGATAACGGTGCAAATGGCGTTTTAGTTGCTTCGCAGATTGCTGCAGGAGAAGAAAACGCTTTGAGCATAAGGGTTTACGGAGAAAAAGGTGGCATTGAATGGAAGCAGCAGGAACCAAATACTTTGCTTGTAAAGTGGCTCGACAAGCCTGCTGAAATATTTCGCGCAGGCGCTAACTATAAAAATATTTTATCGGATTTTGCCACGCATAATTGCCGCACGCCGGGTGGACATCCTGAAGGTTATCTCGAAGCTTTTGGAAACATCTACCGCAACTTTGCGCTCACACTTTCTGCAAAAATTGATGGCACGCAACCGACAAAAGAAATGCTCGATTTTCCTTCTGTTGATGAAGGTGTGCGCGGCATGGCTTTCATTGACAATGTGGTTGCTTCTTCAAAAAGTGAGGAAAAGTGGACGGAGTTTGTCGTGTGATTTAATAATGTGTGATGCGCGAAAATGATTTTACTATTTTGATGAATAAGGTGTAAAAATTTAATCCTCCATTCCACGCGATTATTCTTTTCTTTTTATTGAAGTATTCTTTATTGAAGAGAGATCAAGCAGAAAAAATTTTGTAATAGAAAAATTATTGCCTTCATACTGTTTAAAGAATATATTTGCGCATATTAATTCTTTAAACAAATCAATTATGAAACAAGTAACCAGGATATTAATTATTATGGCAGTGATTGCTGCTTCTGCCTTTATGCCGGCGACGCATAGTTTAGTGGGGAAATGGAAAACTTATGACAAAGACGGCTCTATCGGCTATGTTTATTTTAATGCTGACGGTACTTTTAAAGTAACTTCCCCTGAGGGAAAAGTATTTCATCATGGCAATTATAAATTTAAGGATGATGTGTTTTCTATTAATGATAAAGAAGGCTGCGGCGATACATATTGGGGCAAGTATAAATTAACTTTTATCGGAAACGACTCCATTCAGACTTCTCTTATTGAAGATAGCTGTTCCGGCAGAAGAGAAGACCTTACAACCGGGAATACGGGAATAAAAAGAATGGCAACAAAATAAGTTCATTTAAGAAGCGGTTTACCTATATCTATTATAATTTCCCGGTTGATAAATTTCGACCGGGATTTTTTTTAGAATGCGAAACTTTACAGTTCATTAATCTCTTCGAGTTTTTACTTTTACGTTTTACTTTTGCATTCGACAAAATATCTTGCCATGACAACAATCAAAGGTCCCGGTCTTTTTATCGCGCAATTTATCAGTGATGTTGCGCCGTACAACAGTCTTCAATCAATTTGCGAATGGGCTAAAAGCCTTGGTTTTATTGGCGTTCAGCTTCCAACGCTTGACGCGCGTTTTATTGATCTGCAAAAAGCTGCCGAAAGTAAAACATATTCTGATGAACTGAAAGGAAAAATAAATGAATATGGTTTGGAGATAACAGAATTGTCAACTCATTTGCAGGGTCAGCTTGTTGCGGTGCATCCCGCGTATGATAGTTTGTTCGATGGATTTGCTCCTGAAAAATTGCGCGGCAACCCGAAAGCGCGGCAGGAGTGGGCAGTGCAGCAATTGAAATATGCAGCAAAGGCTTCGCAGAATTTGGGATTGAATGCCCATGTTACTTTCAGCGGCGCGTTGTTGTGGCAAACCGTTTATCCATGGCCGCAACGTCCGCAAGGCTTGGTGGATGCTGCCTTTGATGAGTTGGCAAAAAGATGGTTGCCGATATTGAATGAATTTGATAACTGTGGTGTTGATCTATGCTATGAAATTCATCCGGGAGAAGATTTGCATGATGGAATTTCTTATGAAATGTTCTTAGAAAAAGTAAACGATCACAAACGCGCGTGCTTGCTGTATGATCCATCACATTTTGTTTTGCAATGCCTCGATTATCTTGAATACATTGATTTGTATCATGAGCGGATAAAAATGTTTCATGTAAAAGATGCAGAGTTCAATCCAACGGGAAAGCAAGGTGTGTATGGCGGTTACCAAAGTTGGATAAATCGCACAGGCAGATTTCGTTCGCTTGGAGATGGGCAGGTTGATTTCAAAAAAATATTCAGCAAGCTGTCGCAATATGATTATAAAGGCTGGGCTGTTTTGGAGTGGGAATGTTGTTTGAAAAACCAGGAAGATGGCGCGAAAGAAGGTGCACAATTCATCAAAGATCATATCATTAAAGTAACTGAAAAAGCCTTTGATGATTTTGCAGGTACAAAGGCTGATGATAATTTTAATAAGCTGGTATTAGGATTGCAATAGTTCTTGCATCGCTAAAATTAGTATCATGAAACGCTTAATTCTGCTAGTTTGTATATTGTTTATATTTTTTTCATGTTATAATAACAACCCGACTAACAAAATGCAGGAACATGATTCTGCTTCATCTGCGGACAGTTTAAGAAATAATGCCGGATTGATAGGTGCAGGTGAATATGTAAAAGGGGCGCGGCTTGTAGCAAACAGCGATTGTATTGGTTGTCATAAAATAAATGCTCAAAGTGTCGGTCCATCTTATGACAGCGTTGCGATGCGTTATGAATTTAATGAAGGCAATGTAGAAAACCTTGCACATAAAATTATAAATGGCGGACAAGGTGTTTGGACTAATAAAACTGCGATGCCTGCGCACACAAGTATTTCTATTGAAGATGCTAATGAAATGGCTAAGTATATTTTATCTTTACGGGATAAGCAATAAGTTTTGTATAATTTTATTTATCTTTTTTATTAAAACTTTTAAAATTGAAAAAATATTTTACCGCATTTTTTTTGCTTGTCATAGCAGTTGCATGCAGCAATGGAAACAACAGCACAAGCACATCAGACAGCAGTTCTACTTCCAATTCCACTTCGGCTACGGCACCTGCTGCTAATGATGTTACAGCAAATCCTGATTATCAAAAAGGACTTACGTTAGTTGCACAAAACGATTGCCTCACCTGTCACAAGGTTGATGAAAAAGTGATTGGTCCTGCTTACCAGGATGTTGCAAATAAATATGCAGGAAACGATACGGCTGTTACTTATCTCGCACATAAAATTATCAAAGGTGGTTCAGGCGTTTGGGGTACAGTATCAATGACACCGCATGACAGCTTGCCTGTAGCTGATGCCGAACAAATGGTAAAATATATACTTTTACTTAAAACAAAATAATGAAACAACTAACAACGCTTATCTTTTTTGTTTTACTATTCTCTGCATCTTTTTCACAAAACAACTGGATAAAATTATTTGATGGCAAAGATTTTTCAGGCTGGCATACTTACGGCGAAAAAAAAGTGAATGCCGCATGGAATATTCAAGATGGAATTATACACAGAGACCCGGCGCACAAAGATGTTGGCGGAGATATAATTACCAATGAAGAATTTAAAAATTTTGATCTAAAGCTTCAATGGAAAATTTCACCCAAAGGAAACAGCGGAATTATTTTTTATGTGCATGAAGACACAACAAAATTCAAACAAACCTGGAACACCGGGCTTGAAATGCAGGTGCTCGATAACGAAGGGCATCCTGATGGTAAAATACATAAGCATCGTGCAGGAGATCTGTATGATTTAATTGCCTGCTCAAAAGAAACTGTAAAGCCTGTTGGAGAATGGAACCAGGTGGAAATAATTGCAAATAATGGCAAATTAGATCTTTATCTAAATGGCACAAACGTAGTATCCACAATGCTTTGGGATGATAACTGGAAAAAATTAGTTGCAGGAAGCAAATTCAAAGACATGCCTGGTTTTGGCACATTTACTAAAGGACATATTGCATTGCAGGATCATGATGGAGATGAAGTTTGGTTTAGAAATATCATGATAAAAAAATTATAGGATATTCAAAAATTGTTTCAGCCATTTGTGAAAACAGATGGCTTTTTTTATTGTACTAATTTTATTTCGTGATGATAAATATGGATGATGAATATTTTATGCGGCAAGCTTTGCAGCAGGCACAACTTGCATTTGAAGCAAATGAAGTTCCTGTCGGCGCGGTGATCGTTATCAATAATAAGATCGTAGCAAAAGCATACAATCAAACAGAATTATTAAATGATCCAACAGCACATGCAGAAATATTGGCAATAACATCTGCGTGCAATTCTCTTGGTTCAAAATATTTGCCGGAAGCAATATTATATGTCACCATCGAACCTTGCTTAATGTGTTGCGGCGCGATGTATTGGAGCAAACTTTCTAAAATAGTTTATGGCGCAAGCGATGAAAAAAACGGCTTCATGCGATATTTTAAAAATAATTCTTCCAACATATCATTACCATTTCATCCAAAAACAAAATTGCTGAAAGGCTTACTGGAAGTAGAATGCGCACAATTGATGAAAGATTTTTTTAAACAAAAAAGAAATAATAAATGAGATAAAAAATATTCTTTCGAGTTAAGAAAGAATTAGCAACATTTCGTTAGGCTTCACTGTTCATATAGTAATTTTGTAATCCTCTTATAACAAAATAAAATTTTAACTATGTCATTCACTTTACCACCGCTTCCTTACGCATACGATGCGCTGGAACCGCATATTGATAAACTAACCATGCAAATTCATCACGACAAACATCACCAGGCTTATGTTGATAATTTGAATAAAGCAATTGCCGGAACAGAAAATGAAAATAAAAGTTTGGAAGAATTGCTTGCAAATGCAGGTAAAATTTCTCCGGCTGTTCGCAACAACGGAGGTGGTCATTGGAACCATACTTTTTTTTGGGAGATACTTGCACCGCATGCAGGCGCAGGTCCTTCGGGCGAATTAAGTGATGCAATAAATGCAGCCTTCACTTCCTTCGATGAATTTAAAACAAGGTTCAATGCTGCAGGCGTTGCGCGCTTTGGCAGCGGTTGGGTTTGGTTGCTTGTGAAAGATGGTAAGCTCGAAATTTCCTCTACACCAAACCAGGATAATCCTTTGATGGATGTTGCTGAAACAAAGGGTGCACCGATACTTGGCGTTGACGTTTGGGAGCATGCTTATTATCTTAAATATCAAAATAAACGACCTGATTATTTAGCCGCAGTTTGGAATGTGATTGACTGGAGCAAAGTAGCTGAGCGCTTTGCCATAACAAAATAATTTTTAAAATGTTTGTTTGATTAAGTCCTGCATTTGCGGGATTTTTTTTATTTTGTATGATGAAAAAAATTCTTCCCATTTTTTTATTCCTTGTTGCTTGCAACAGTAAGCAGGAAAAAATAATAATATTTTCAAAAGGAGATATTACTGTCAATGGCAATAATATCAGTGTTGAAGATGGCAACAATTATGCAGAGAAAGAAATTGTTTTTAGCGGCAATGAAAAAACAACGCTGAATGTAAAAGCGCCATCAGGAAATTTTAGTATTGATGTGCCCGGCGCAGGCTATTATGTTTTAAGTATAAGAAAAGATACGATTGTTGGAAGCTATCAAAGAGTTGGAAAAGATTTGAATAACAACAATGAAATGACGTTTGAAGAATTAGGTGTAAAAATTGATAGCCTGCAAAAATTAATTGTTGATTCAAATGTTTCTGAACAGAATAAAAATTTCTTTATTGAATCAAACCAACTAAAAAAGATTACCGATAACACAGAGGCTTATATTATCGGGCCGTTTCAATTAATCCCTTACAGTTTTGATGTGAAAAATGGAAAGGTTCCTGAGATTTATAAGTTTTATACGATCGGCGAAATGCGTGAAATGATTGCCAAATTAAAGAAGTTGGGGAAATAGTTAGGGAACAGGATCGTATCCATGTCCGCCAAAAGGATGGCAACGAATAATTCTTTTTATTGCAAGCCAAAAGCCTTTGAACAAACCGTATTTTTTAAATGCTTCAATTGAATATTGCGAGCATGTTGGCGTGAACCTGCACTTCGGACCAAGTATAGGTGAGATGGCAAATTGATAAAATTTTATCAATAATATAAAAGGATAACTAAGTATCTGCAATGTCTTTTTCATTCAATGCTTTCACTAATTTTTTAAGAACAAAAGGCATTTTATTTCTAATGTTATTTTCTTCAGGCAGCGCTTTGTCAATATATAAAAAAAACACAGCAACATTTTTGTTTTCTTCTTTTAAAAACCTGTGCAATAAAAACTTTTCCGTCCGGTAAGCCTCGCGCAGCAAGCGTTTGATCCGGTTTCGCTCAACAGCTTTCTTAAAGTTTTTTACAGAAACACCCACGCCAATTTTTGCCGGAAAATCAATGGTTTCTTTTATTTCAAGATAAAATATTTTCAATGGAAATACACAAAACGATTTGCCTTCGGCGAAAAGTTTTTGTATGATTTTTCTTCCTTTTAATTTTTCTTCTTTGCCGTATGTAAATTTTTTTTCCATCAAATAAAAAAGCTCCATCGCAAAGATGAAGCTTTAAAATATGTTCGCGATAAAAATGCTTATTTCAATTTTCTTTCATCAGAAACCGAAAGCTTGTGGCGACCTTTTGCGCGACGGCTTGCCAATACCTTGCGTCCGTTTGCCGTGCGCATACGTTTGCGGAAACCATGCACTGATTTGCGGCGGCGATTGTGTGGCTGAAATGTACGTTTCATTTTAAAAATTTTACTTTCCGAATAATAATTTTACAAACTTCAGTCGCAGACACCATTCTGCATCTGTTGAAAGGACGGCGAAGGTAATATTTTTTTTGGAAAAGATGTTTGTGAATTTTAAATTATATTCTAACTAACCTGCTTCTTTTCTTTAAACTTTTTTATACATTCTTTCGTGAAATCACTAATAACTAAACTGCCGCTGACTGCTGCGCGCTCCTGTAATAGCGTATCCCAATTTTCAGCTCCATGCCAAAATAATTTTTTCATTTCACGTGTTGCATTCGTGCTGTAATGCGCCAAAGAATTTGATAATCGCGCAATGTTATCTTCCATGCTTTCAAGTATTGGATGCAATTCTGCAAACAGGCCTTTGCGGCGTGCCCAATCACCATTACGCCACAAACCTGCATCAATCGCAAGTTGACTAAAAGCAGACAAACCTATTTTTCTTTCTACCACAGGAGCAATAACAAAGGGTCCAATGCCGATTGAAAACTCGCTGAGTTTTATTTCTGCGCCCTCAAGAGCAATAGCATAATCAGCAGCGGCAACTAATCCTACGCCGCCGCCCACACATTTTCCCTGCACCCGTACAATGATCAATTTTGGGCATTTGCGCATGGCGTTAATAACATTTGCAAAGCCCATAAAAAATTTTATTCCTTCTTCTTTTGTGTTGATGCCTGCAAGCTCATCAAACGATGCACCTGCACAAAATGTTTTTTCTCCGGCAGAGCGAAGTATAATAACTTTTGTTTTATCATTCAACCCTTCGCTGTAAATATCCTGTGCAAGTGTTTCTAAAATTTTTGTGGGAAGTGAATTGCTTTGAGGATGAAAAAACTCAATGGTTGTAATGCCATGCTCACTTTCTGTTTTTACATAACCCTCTTTAATTTGTTCTATCATAATATCAAAATTGAATAACAAATATAATAGTGCAGAACCAGAATAGTTCTTGAAGAATATCAGAATGAAGTTTAATGTGAATGCTTGTCTTGTGATTTTATGATTTAAAATTGGGAGGGATTTAAAGATAAATTTCGTTTGATTATAAACTACGTGATTAATTTTACAATTAAAAATAATCTATGAATGCACAAAATAAAATAGCGCTTGTTACGGGCGCAAGTCGTGGCTTAGGCAAAAGCATGGCAGAGCATCTGGCTAAAATGGGCAACGATGTTGTTATCACTTATAACTCTCAGAAAGATGCTGCCGATGAAGTTGTTAAAGAAATAGAAGTTACCGGACGAAAGGCTGCTGCACTTCAATATGACTCTGCGGACTTTAACTCGCTTAATAATTTTATTAATCAGTTCAAAGAAATATTACAAACAAAATGGAATACTGATAAGTTTGATTTTTTGATCAACAACGCCGGAATTGGCGCTACCATTCCATTTGCGCAGGTTACTGAAAATGATTTTGATAAGTTCATGAATATTCATTTTAAAAGTGTTTATTTTTTATGCCAGCGATTGTTGCCTTCAATGAATAATAATGGACGCATCATTAATATTTCTACAGGCACTACGCGTTTTTGCGTGCCGGGTTATTCTGTTTACGCATCTATGAAGGGCGCGATAGAAACCTTTACACGCTATCTCGCTAAAGAAGCAGGCGAGAAAAAAATTACCGTAAATGTTGTAGCACCTGGACCGATTGAAACAGATTTCAACAATGCTGCCTTGCGAAACAATCCTGACAGAAAAAAAATGATGGCATCAACAACTGCTTTGGGAAGAGTTGGCGAAGCAAATGATATTGGTGGCGTAATAGCTTTGTTGTGTGATGAAAGATCAGCATGGATAAACGGGCAAAGAATTGAAGCAAGCGGCGGGATAAATTTGTAATTATTTTTTCTTTTCCCAGTTATTTTCCATTTCATTATAACTTTCTTTAGAAATGGTAGAATTTTTTTTGCTTCGCGATGTGCCTTTTTTCTTTTTAGCGTTAATATTATTTACTAAAGAGTTTTTTACGCCGAGTTTATTTTTGTTTTTGGTTGATTTTTTTTTTGTTGCTTTTGCCATAATTTGCTTGAAACAAAAATTAAGCCGATAGAAATTTTTTCTTCACCATCGTTAGAATTGTGGCAATGCCAATCAACTCATCAGTTTCATCAAACATTTCAACAAGCCATTTTACAATGCCTTTATCAATATCTGTTTCTTCTTTTTTTTGCTGACTTACTTTTTCCTTACAGGTAAAGCGAACATAAATTTCAGCGCCTGCATAAACCGGTTTTGTAAAACGCAATTCATCAATACCATAATTAAGCAACACAGGATTTTTCTTGTAACTATCAACAAACAAACCTGCAGCAGCGCTGATGATGTAGTAACCATGCGCCACTTGTTTTTCAAACATTGTTCCGTTGAAATCGGTATCTTTTAAATGCGCATAAAAATGATCTCCGCTTAAGTCAGCAAAGCGATCAATATCTTCAGCAGTTATTTTTCTTTTTTGTGTAATGATTTGTTCGCCGATTTTCAATTCTTCAAAAGATTTTTCAAAAGGATGCTCGTTTGCTTCAATGCCTTTTGCATACTGCTGGTAAACATTCGAAACAACTGTGATGCTTGTTGGCGAACCTTGCACAGCAACTCTTTGCATGTAATGTTTTACTCCGCGAATGCCGCCCATTTCTTCGCCACCTCCTGCACGACCAGGACCGCCGTGAACCAAGCCAGGCAAGGGTGAGCCGTGACCTGTACTTTCTTTTGCGCACTCATTATTCAATATTAAAATTCTTCCGTGATGAGTGGCTGCAGTTAAAACATATTGCTTTGCAATTTTATTATTTGCGGTAACAATCGTTGAGCACAAAGAACCTTTGCCTCTTTTTGAAAGTGCAATTGCATCATCCAAATTTTTATAAGGCATTAATGTTGAAACCGGTCCGAATGCTTCCACTTTATGTGCTTCATTTGTGTGAAAAGGATTTTCGTTTAATAATAAAACCGGACTGATAAATGCACCTTTGACAGCATCAGCATCAATGACTTCAACACTATCTAAACTGCCGTAGATTATTTGGGATGAAGCAAGCAATTTTTGAATTTGAATTTTTACTTCTTTGCGTTGAGATTGCCCGGCGAGTGAACCCATTCTAACTTTTTCATTCAACGGATTACCAATCGACGTTTGCGCCAAAGCCTTGCTCAGCGCAAGTTGTACGTCTTCTAATTTATTTTCAGGAACTAAAATTCTTCGTATCGCTGTACATTTTTGTCCTGCTTTCACCGTCATTTCTTTTTTTATTTCTTTAATAAAAATTTCCCATTCAGGCATTTGCGATGTTACATCATCACCCAATACAATGCAGTTTAATGAATCTGCTTCCATCGTGAAAGGAACATTTTCTTCCAGAATCTTTTTGCTGCTTTTCAACATTAAACCAGTTGAAGCAGAACCTGTAAATGTTATTACATCCTGCGAATTAACATGTTCTAATAAATCTCCTGTGCTTCCGCAAATCAATTGCACTGCACCTTTCGGAAGAATGCCGCTTGCATCAATTTCTTTAACGACAGCTTCAGTTAAGTATGAAGTAATGGTTGCAGGCTTTACAATTGCAGGAACACCAGCTAATAAATTCACCGCAATTTTTTCAAGCATTCCCCAAACCGGAAAATTAAATGCGTTGATGTGAACAGCAGTTCCTTCTTTAGGAATCAATAAATGCTGCGCCATGAAAGTGTTACCTTTGCTGAGATTGATCCCTTCTCCATCTAAACAGAAACTATCATCGCCAAATTTTCTGCGAAGTGATGCGTAAGAAAATAAATTACCAATACCGCCTTCAATATCAATCCACGAATCAATTTTTGTTGCGCCTGTTTGATAACTTATTGGATAAAATTTTTCAACATTATTTTTTAAGTGGAGTGCAAGCGCGCGAAGCATTAAACCACGTTCATTAAAACTCATTTTGCGCAAAGCAGGATTGCCAACAGTTCTTGCATAATTTAAAATACTTTCAAAGTCAAAACCTTTGGTTGTGGCAAATGCAATGCTGTCGCCGGTTACAGCGTTTTGTAATAATTGACCTTCGCCATCACCTTCTATCCACTTTCCTAAAATATAGTTACCTAATTTTTTCATACAGCAAAATTATTTTAATCACGCAACAAAATAATCAATGGAAAAGCTAAAAGATGTGTGATTATTTTTTACGGAAAAGAAAAGAGGATTTATGAATTATAATTTCGAAGCAATTAATTTGATGCAATTTTTTTATCAATTTCTTTGCAGAGCAAATCAAAGATCATATCAACAGAACCTTGTCCTGGTACATTAATTACTTTATCAAATTGTTTGTAATATGCCTCAACCGCAGAAGTTTTATTATGATATTCGGCAATGCGCGCGCTTATGATTTCTACATTATTATCGTCAGTTCGCCCACTTGTATTTCCGCGAATAAGCAATCGTTTTATTAATTCTTCTTCACTAACTTTCAGCGAAAGCATTAACGCAATTTCTGTATCATAAGCAGTTAATAATACATCAAGTGCCTGTGCCTGCGCCACAGTTCGAGGGAAGCCATCAAACAAAAATCCTTTTGCATTTTCGTATGCCTGCATCATAAAACTTATCATATCAATCACCACATTATCGGGCACTAATATGCCATTATCCAAATATTTTTTTGCTTCTAGTCCCAATGCAGTTTTTGCAGCAATTTCACTACGCAGCAAATCGCCGGTGCTTAAATGTTTTAATCCGTACTTTTGAATAAGCCTCTCACTTTGGGTACCTTTGCCGCTTCCGGGAGGACCAAATAAAATGATATTGAACATGTTGCTTGCTGGCCTTGTGTTAGCAACAAATATAAGGTTTGAGGTTTATAATTCATAAAAGCAAATAAAAAGTTCCCTGTTTGAAATTAATATTTTTTAAATAAAAACTATGAATAACAAAAAAAATAATTCTCATTATTCCACAACAGATAAATCTATAATTAATGTAAATAATGATGAATGGAAAACAATCCTTTCGCCGGAAGTGTATAACGTAGCAAGAGAAAAAGGCACGGAAAGACCTTACAGCAGTGAATTTGAGGATTCTAAAGAAATCGGCACTTATTATTGTGCAGTCTGTGGAAATGCATTATTTAAAAGTGATACCAAGTTTGAAAGTGGCTGCGGATGGCCAAGTTTTTATGAACCGATAAGCAAAGGTTCTATTATTTATGCGCCCGATCACACGCATGGAATGAACAGAACTGAAGTTATGTGCGGAAGATGCAAATCGCATCTCGGGCATGTTTTTAATGACGGTCCGAAACCTACAGGTTTACGGTATTGCATTAATGGCGTTGTGCTTGATTTTGAAAAAGCGAAAGAAGCAGAGAAAAACTATGAGAAAGATATGGATAAAAATGAGTGAGGTAAAGATCATTTATTTAAATGTTGTTTACAAAACTCATTGAATTTTTTTTGATACTCTTCATTATAATCTGCATCAATATTCTTTTGAAATAATTTGTTGCTTTTATAATCCACAGTAAGAATATTATCTCTGAGCAAAACATTATTCAACTCATTCCATGAAAAATATTTTTTTGGAAATGAAGTAAATAATATTCCATTTTCGTCAACACCTATTTGTAAAATTGTCTTCGCAGGCATTTCAAGTATTGCAGCAACAAAATATAATATTGCAAAAAAAATATTCCACTTTGGTTGTAATGCAAAGCCTACACTTGCTAAAAGTAAAATGCTTCTATAATAAACGATCTGTTTTTTCTTGTAGGAAATATAAGTAGTGAAAATAAATATTAGCACAATCAATATTGAAAAAAAAAGATTGAGCTTTAATAAAGAAGAGTTGTTGATCGCTATATAAATAAAGTTAATAAGCGCAAAAAAAAGCATCAATAAACTTACCGAATTGACCTTTTTATAATTTGGTTTTTTTATAGTGATAACATAATTAAATGCCATCATTATTTATTATTACTTTGTATCATCAGGTTGCACAACTTCCATAATAATTTTGCGGCAACATTTGCATCAGTATTGCCTTCACCAACACCAATTTCAACCAAATCAAAACCAATAATTTTTCTTCCGCTTTCAACAATTTTTTTAAACAAATAAAATATTTGCTCCGTCTGAAAACCACCAATGGCGGGCATTCCGGTGTTTGGACAAAGCTTTGGATCCAAGCCATCCACATCAAAACTTATATAAATTAACTGTGGCAAATGATTGATAATAGTTTCGGTAATGTATCCCCATGTTTGCCCTTCATACGTACGCTCTTTTAGTTGCTGATCGAAATAAGCAATTACTCTGTAAGCGCTTTTGCAGATATAATTCCATTCTTCTTCACAATATTCGCGAATGCCTGTTTGCACCACTCTTTCTATCTGCGGTATCTCTTGCAAAGCATTGTACATTATGGAGGCATTCGAATACGTAAAACCATTGAAAGCCTTGCGCAGGCCGCAATGTGCATCAATTTGTAAAATACCAAAACTGTTATATTTTTCTGCAAGTGCTTTGTAAAAACCAAATGGCACGCTGTGATCGCCACCAATTAAACCAACTAACTTTCCCTGTTCAAGCAAATTTTTACTTTGTTCATAAACCCAATTGTTCAACATTTCACTTCCTGCATTTATTTCTTTCAGGCTTTTGTTCATGAACTTGTTATCACATAAATTTTCACCTTTAGAAATATAATCGATATACAATTCGGCTTCTCTGCGCAGGTAATCATTTTTCATTAAAATTTTCTTATCAGCCGGGCGCATATAATATCCGTTGTGCCATGCATTTTTTACATCCGAATCAAAAAGATCTACATGAAGGCTTGCTCTGAAAATATGATCTGCACTTCGTGCTGCGCCGGAACGGCAACTTACAGTTACTTCCCACGGCACAGGCAGTAAAACAAGCTTAGCATCATCTTCTGTAAATGGAAGTCCAAAAATGGTATTGTTTGGATTGCCCGCAGCATTGGGGTCAAACTTAGAAAGATCGGTCATTGCTCAAAAATGATTAAAACAAATGCAAAGTAAAAACATTTATTTAAAAGAGAAATAATGCATTTAAAACATTCTTCAAGTTTGTATTGATTATCTTTACGCGAATAGATTTTTCTATGCTTTCAAATGTGCTTCATCCATGGCATGGTGTTGATTGCGGCAAAAATGCGCCGCGCATTGTAAATGCTGTAATCGAGATACCACAAGGTTCTCGGGCGAAATATGAGATTGATAAACCAACAGGTTTGCTGAAACTTGATCGGGTTATTTACTCATCATTTTATTATCCTTCCAACTATGGTTTTATTCCGCAAACTTATGGAGATGATAAAGACCCGCTTGATATTTTAGTGCTATCAAGTTTAAGCATTGTACCCATGTGTTTGGTTGAAGCAAAAGTTATTGGTGTAATGCAAATGGTAGATGGAGGTGATGCTGACGATAAAATTATTGCTGTTGCAGCACAGGATCCGAGCATTAATTATATAAATAATATTGAAGAATTACCGAAACATTTTTTCAGTGAGCTTCGGCATTTTTTTGAAGAATATAAAAGGCTTGAAAATAAAAGCGTAGTTGTTGAAGAGTTTGGAGATAAAGCAAGAGCACTGCAAATAGTTGAAGATGCAATAAAACTTTATAAAGAAACTTTTATTAAATAATCTATGACAATACAAACAATAATTTTGTTGTTAATAATCGGCTTAGTTGCCGGTATATTAAGTGGTCTTGTTGGTGTTGGAGGCGGCATTGTCGTAGTGCCGGCACTGATATATTTATTGGCTTTCAGCCAGCAGCAAGCGCAAGGCACTTCACTTGGTTTATTGCTTTTGCCCGTAGGAATTTTAGCAGTTATAAATTATTACAAACAAGGTGATATTGATATAAAAGTTGTTTTAATTATGGCTGTTACTTTTACTATTGGCGGCTGGATTGGTAGTAAACTTGCATTAACTATTTCGCAAACAACTGTGAAGAAAGTCTTTGGAATATTTCTTGCCTGTGTGGCAATAAAAATGATATTTTTTGAAAAATAGTTTTTATAAATGAATTATTTCAATCTTATTTTTACAAAATAAATTTTTAGAATAATGGAAGCAAAAAGCTCTACAGCAAAATGGTGGATTTGGTTTGTGATCTGGACGATAATTTTAATTCTTTTATTAATGTTTCTGCGACAATTTTTCTGGCTTGCATTGCCGGGTGTATGTACTTATTTTGCAAAGGCAATGGATATAATGTAGCTTTATAAAAATGAATTTAAAAAAAAGGAATTGATTTTTTCAATTCCTTTTTATTTTTTGAATGATGTTAGATTAATATCCGGGATTTTGAACAAGGTTTTTATTAACCTGCAAATCTCTCAGCGGAATTGGAACTACAAGCGTTGGATCATTATACGGAAGGTTGCCCACATTCATTTTCAATCTCCTTAAAGTATTAAGCCGATCTCCTTCAAAACCTAGTTCACGAAATCTTTCATCCACAAAATCTGAAACTGAAACTGAAGTGAGATCACTTGCATCAGACCTTTCGCGCACTGTATTAATATCATCCAATGGTGTTGCACCAACTGATGTGCCTGCATGCAAGTTTGCCTCACCGCGTGTAAGATACATTTCTGCAAGACGAACAACGGGAATAGCTTTGTAAAATTGATACCATTTTTCCGGATAAGTTCCATGATGCCCTGAAATACTTACGCCGGTATAAACATACGAAGCTCGAAAGTCATTTGGCTCAAAATAACTAAAGTATCCTTTGTCAATTATTACATCTCCGCGACCACTCGATGCTTCGGATATATCTGGATATGTTGGTGCATACATTGTAGTGAGCCCGCTGTTGCTGGTACCTGCATTGCTTTGCGCGGTTTGTTGAATGGCGAAAATATCTTCTGATGTATTTGAAAGATTGTTGAACTCACCACTGTATTGCGGTACCAATCTATATTCTCCTGAAGAAATAATACTGTCTGCCATTAATGCTGCAGCTGAATAATTGCCCATATTCATATACACGCGTGCAAGAAAAGCCTGTGCAGAATATTTTGTTGCACGAACACCATTGCTTTCAGGCAATTTTGCGGATGCATCCTGCAGATCTTTTAATATCTGGCTATAAACGTCTCCCACACTTGATCTTGCAACATAAAAGTTTAATGTGGTATCGAGCGTATAAGTTGGTGTAGTTATGATCGGTACGCCCATGTTTGATGTGCCTGCAGAATAAGGTAATGCATAAAGATTTACCATTTCAAAATAAACTATTCCACGTATAAATTCTGCTTCACCTATAACAGCATTGCGATCACTTTCATCCACAAGACTGGATTTATCAATAACAATATTAGCCGTATTGATAAGGTCATAACTATTGTCCCAAATATACTCTACTCTTGTGTTGTCACTGATCATTGTCTTTGTATAAAATTGTTTATACTCTGTAAATGTTCCCACAAAATCAACCTGGTCATTAGAAGCAAGCAGATCAGGAAATAAAATGAAACGTTCGCCAAATGCACTTGGTCCCTGCAACAAAGAATAAGCTCCGCCGAGCACTGCTTCTACATCATCTCCCGTTTTTATCTGATCAGATGTAATATTATTTTGTGGTAAAATAGTGAGGTTTTTATTGCATGCCATTGAGAGGATAAAAGCTGCTGCAAAAAATATTTTTAATGATTTCGATTGCATAATTTTTTTGATTGATAGCTAAAAATTAAAATGTTACGCTCAAGCCAACAGTTATTGTTCTTGGCTGAGGAATTGTATAAAAATCTTGACCACCACCAACAGTAGAAATAGTTTCTGTATTTACTTCAGGATCTCCGGGATATTTTGTTTTTATCCACAGATTTGTTCCGGAAACATAAATTTTTGCTGATGTCAAATGCATTTTATTCATCACAGATTTTGGAATAGTATAGCCAAGCGTAGCATTTTTCAATCGTATGTAAGAGCCATCATACAACCATTCTGAAGAATTTTCATTTCCTGAACCATACCAATATCCAATGCGCGGAACATTGGTTATATCTCCCGGTTTTTGCCATGCATTCAACATATTTGTGGTTTGATTATCGAAGCCATTATAAAATCCATCAGACATATAAAGTCCGCCGCCATTATAAATTTGATTGCCACTCACAAAATTAAAAAAGACGCTCAGATCAAATCCCTTATAAGAAAATGTGTTTGTAAAACCCCCGGTAAAATCTGGATTTGGTTTGCCCAATACCTGAAAAGGTGCTGCAGAATAATCATTGGTTGGCTTGCCATCTGCACCCAAATAAAGAGCATCGCCGTTTGCAGGATCAACACCTAAAAACTTCGGACCGTAAAATGCTCCGATTGGTTGACCTGCCTGAGCAATTTGGTCAATTTCAAAACCAGCAATAATTGTTTGCCCATCGAGATTTAATATTTTATTTTTATTGAAAGCTATGTTGAAAGATGTGGTCCATTTAAAATTTTTGTTGTCGAAGTTTTTTGTTTCGATCGAAAATTCAAGTCCTTTGTTTTCAAGAGCGCCAAGATTTTCTAAAATGTTTGTATATCCGGTTGTTGCAGGAATATTTACATTTAATAAAAGATCAGTTGAATGCTTATAATAAGCATCAATGGTTCCTGTAATTCTATTGTTTAAAAACCCATAATCAACACCAACATCCGTTTGCGTATTCTTTTCCCAGTGTAAATCCGGATTGCCTAATTGCAATGGAGCGAAGCCGGGAAAGCTTGGATAGTTGGTAACAGTGTATAAAGAATAGAATTGATTTTCTCCTATTTCTGCATTACCGGTTTGTCCCCAACTTCCTCTGATTTTTAAAAAGCTGATTGCTTTGGAAGTCTTTAAAAAATTTTCTTCAGTAAGCACCCATCCTGCAGAAGCTGATGGAAACCATCCGTAACGGTCATCAGGTCCAAACCTTGAAGAACCATCGGTTCTGATACTTGCAGATAAAAGATATTTTTCCTTAAAACTATAATTTGCCCGTAAGAAATAAGAAAGAAAAGCATAGCTTGTATTTCTTGAAACAGCTGATGTTATTGATGTTGCGCCCGATAAATTTTTAATTGCATCAGAAGGAAATTGTTCTCCGTATGCATTTGATTGCTTCAAATTATTTTGTTCATAACTTTCTCCAAGCACCGCAGATAGTTTATTTTTCTCACCAATTTTTGGAGTATAGGTAAAATAATTATTGGTGTTGAAAGAAGTTGTTTGCGTTTGCAATGTGCTTGCACTTCCATGTCCGCCACTTCCTGCATCTGTTTGTGGCGCCTGAAATTCATCTTCATTAAGCGTTAAAATATCAGCCCCAAATTCTGATCGAAATGATAATGAAGGAATGATATCGTAGTTGGCGTAAACATCTCCGAGCGTTCTATAAGTTACCTGGTTGTTCGAATTATAAAGTGCATCATACAAACCATCCGGGTACAATGTGTTGTCGTTAAGAATTCCGGTTTGAGGATCATACAATGGAGAAATAGGTAATTGCGCAACTATCTGACCGGGCGAAGAAAATGCATCGTCGTTATCTATTCTGTCAAGCTCAGAGCGATCAACAGATACGTTGATACCAAAACTTAATTTATCTGTTGCGTTTTGTTCGAGATTCAATCTTGCACCATAACGCGAGAACTTATTGCCGATCACTATTGCATCCTGCGTATCATAAAATCCTGAAACATAGTATTTGGTTTTAGCATTTCCACCCGAAGCTGAAAGATTTATTTGAGTGTTTGGGGCATCGTGAATATAAAATAACTCAGACCAGTCGGTGTTTACAGCGGCATCAGTATAATCAGTTCCTAATGAATAAAGTTTTAAAACATTTTTTGTATAATATTTTAGATAATAAGCTTGTGCTGCTGCAAGCGAAGAAAAGGAACTTGAATCGTACCAGGCATCATCTTTTGCAGCAATGTTTATAAGGTCAACATATTGTTTTGCATCACAAAACTGTCGTGTTCTTTCAGGGTTGCTCCATCCGTGATTAATATCCAATTGAAGTTGAGTTTTTTCTCCTGCTTTTCCTTTTTTTGTTGTAATTAAAACAACACCATTTGCTGCGCGCGCGCCATATATTGCAGAAGCAGAAGCATCTTTCAACACCTGAATTGATTCAATATCATTTGGATTAAGGTCTGCTAATGGGGTAACTGCATCATTATATTCATCAGAAATACTTGTTCCATTTATTGGGTCAGTTGTGCTTGATGAAATAACAGGCAAACCATCAATAACATACAAAGGCTGGCTTCCTGCGGATACAGAAGAAATGCCGCGGATCTGTATTTCAATTGCATTACCCAATTTGCCGCTTCCGCTTTGCACAACAACACCGGGACTTTTTCCCTGCATGGCTTGCTCAAAACTTGGTGTCGGTGTATTTGCAACTTCTGCCCCAGACAACGAAGAAATGGATCCTGTAATATTTCTTTTGCTCGCAGTTCCGTACCCCACAACAATTACTTCATTCAAAGAAGCAGCATTTTGCACAATGGCAATTTGAAGCGAAGTACCTGTAATATCAACAGTTTTGGGTGTATAACCAACATAACTTATTTCCAGTTGCTTTACATTGTCTGCAACAGAAATCGCAAAGCTTCCATCACTTTGCGAGATTGTAACAGTCTTGCCATTCTTTGCTCTGATGGTTGCGCCAACTATCGGCAGTCCATCTTTAGAATCAGTAATTTTACCACTAACCTGCCTGATTTGACAAAAAGAATTCGCAGTTATTAAAACAAAAATAAGCAGCAGCACTTGTTTCATTTGGAGGATTTTTGGTGAATGGAATATTAATAAAAAGACAATTTCTCAAAAGCAAAAGTTGCACCATTGATTAAAAAATTGTTACGGTTCTGATTACAAATAATATTTTTATAGTTCTGAAAGATATATAAAAAATAAAATGACAAACAAAATTTTTGTTGCAATCACAGGTGCAAGCGGAGCAATTTATGGAAAGGTTTTGCTGGATAAATTAATAAATCTAAAAGCACAATGGCAGGAGTTAAGTGTTGTGATGAGTAGTAATGCAAAAGAAATTTGGAAAGAAGAATTAGGAAATGATAATTATAAAAATTATAATGTAAAGTTTTTCGAAAAATTCGATTTCAATGCACCTTTTGCCTCCGGTTCTGCAAAATATAATATCATGATCGTTGCACCGTGCAGCATGGGCACCCTTGGAAGGATTGCAACCGGAGTAAGTGATGATTTGATCACACGCGCTGCTGATGTTATTCTAAAAGAAAGAAGAAAACTTATTCTTGTTCCTCGAGATGCTCCATATAATCTTATTCATATTAAAAATATGGAAACAATTACATTAGCAGGTGGTATTATTTGTCCTGCATCTCCATCATTTTACAGCAAACCAACAACCTTTGAAAGCCTTGCTGCCACTGTAATTGACAGAGTGTTGGATTTAGCGGGATTGGAAGTAGAGAGTTTTCGTTGGGGGAAATAAATGCTATTCAAAATAATTTTCCCTGTCCTCCAGGCACACGGAATTGTGAAGTATCCAAACTCCATTCTTCTGCATTCATGCCATATAATTTCCCATATTTTTTATATTGCTGGGCCACAATTTGCGCAATGTTCCCTTCGCCGCGCATGCGCACACCCCAGCGTGTATCATTCACTTGTCCATCATGACTTTTCTCGATCAAATGCCAAACTTTATCTGCACGGTCCGGAAAATTTTTATATAGCCAATCATGAAATAAAAATTTTATCGCGCCATTCAATCTAATAAAAGTATATGCCGTAAATGTTGCGCCATTATCACGTGCAGCTTTCATGATGCGTTGCATTTCATGTTCATTCAATCCAGGTATCATTGGTCCCATCATAATTCCCATGCGGATTCCAGCTTTGCTTAATGTTTCAATTACTTTTAGTTTTTGTTTAGCTGTTGTTGTTCTCGGTTCCATCACGCGACGCAAATCTTCATTCATTGATGTAATGGAAACCATTGCAGATACTAATCTTTTCTTAGCCATTTCCTGCAGCAGATCAACATCTTTTATGATCCATGAATTTTTTGTGAGAATGCCAACGGGCTGGTTAAACTCATAGCATACTTCAAGCAGGCCGCGTGTTAAACGAAACTTTTGTTCTGCAGGCTGATAGCAATCTGTGTTGCCGCTGAGCATGATGGGCATGCAAATATATTTCGGATGACTTAGTTGCTTGCGCAATAATTGAGGCGCATTTTTTTTCACAATAATCTTTTGTTCAAAATCAAGACCTGCGCTGTAACCCCAGTATTCATGCACATTTCGGGCGTAACAATAAATGCATCCATGCTCGCATCCAGCATAGGCATTCATACTATAACTCATGCCAACGTCAGGACTTTCAACTTTGTTTACAATCGTTTTTGATTGTTGTTCTAAATATATTGTATCAGGATTTTTATCTTCCCAATCATCAATGCCTTCAATGTGTTCACGTGTTATTTCATTGATGAGAAATTTATTTTTTGTGTTGAATTGTGCGCCTCTTCCGTGATGATATTGCACTTCTTCAGCCTGTTCTTTCGGCTGAACTTTTGCGTTTGGATTGTCATTTATGTTCTTCATAATTTTTTTATTTTACCAATTTTTTGTCATTATAAATTTTAATTTTTAATTGAACAATGCTCCCTGTTTTGTGAAGACCGGTAAGTTTTGCATTGTAAATTTTGATGCTGTTTTATAACGTCCACCTTCAACATTTCTTTTTAATAAAGTCAATTCAGTTGCGATCATCATTCCTTTGAAATGCTGATGGTTAAAGCATTCCCAGCCTTGTTCATATTGCCATGGTGATAGTTTTCTTGCAATAGTTATGTATGGTTCTGTAATGAAATGTGGCTTATTTTCTTTATCAAGTTTCATTAATCTTTGTGCATCGCGTAAAGCTTTTACGGTTTCAACGATCGGAATTTTTGTTGTGATATTTACATAAATTGTGTGTGAAGGAAAACTTCCGAAATCGCTCATTTCAATTTTAAATGCAGGCAAACCCATCGAGATCATTTTAAGATGATTTATTATTTTTTGTTCCATTATCTCCAGCTGAATGAAGTTTATTAATGTAATATGTGGAAGTGCATATTTTGCAGCTTCGCATTTATATTTTTTAGAAAAATCTTCTTTTATAAACTTTATTTTGTCTGATAAATTTTGAGGTGGTTCAATGATTAAAAGATATTCATTAATGTTATAACCAGGCAAATGATTGAATGAGTTTTGCATATTGATAGTTTTTAATAACTAATAAATTTAGTGTAAATATACTAAATATTTTAGAATAAAAATTATTTTGCTTATTCAATAAAAATTTTATTTCCGCTATTTGCTGTTGATTGTTTTATTTTGATGTTGAATGAAGTTATTGTCTCCGGCTTTATCACGATTGGCACGCCTGCGTTATTCCTCTATTGAACTATGGATGAATGATCCTGTTGCTGCGCAACGAGAAGTTTTGCAAGATCTTATCACACATGGTCAATACACTGAGTTTGGCAGAAAATATAATTTCCATGAATTGTTTACTATCCGCAAATTCAAGCAGGTTGTGCCTTTGCAGGAATATGATGACATAAAACCTTTTGTTTATCGCTTGATGAATGGTGAACAAAATATTCTTTGGAACACGCCTGTAAATTGGTTTGCAAAAAGCAGCGGCACTACCAGCGATAAAAGTAAATTTATCCCTATAACTGCTGAAAGCCTTGAAGACACTCACTTTCAGGGTTCTAAAGATGTGCTCACTTTATATTATCATTTAAATAACGAAAGCGATTTGCTTACCGGAAAAGGTTTGGTAATTGGTGGCAGTCACCAAATAAGTGCCATTAATGAAGAAACTTTTTATGGAGATTTAAGTGCAGTTTTATTACAAAATATGCCTTTTTGGGGTCATTGGATTCGCACGCCGGAGTTGTCTGTTGCGTTATTAGATGAATGGGAAAGTAAGATTGAAAGGCTTGCCCAATCTACCATTGAAGAAAATGTTACATCCATTTCCGGAGTTCCAACATGGGCATTGTTGTTAATAAAACGTATTCTTGAAATTACCGGAAAGTCAACGCTGAAAGAGGTTTGGCCGAATTTGGAATTATATATTCACGGCGGCGTTTCCTTTACACCTTATCGCGAACAGTTTAATAAACTGATCGGTGATAAAATAAATTATATTGATCTGTATAATGCCAGTGAAGGATTTTTTGCTGCGCAGGACAGACTTAACGAAGAAGGCATGTTGCTGTTTTTACAACATGGAATTTTTTATGAATTTATGCCGGTTGAAGAGTATCATAAAGAAAGCCCCAAAACAATCGGATTAAACAATGTTGAGTTAAATAAAAACTATGCGCTTGTTGTTTCAACCAATGGTGGTTTGTGGAGATATTTATTGGGCGATACAATTCAGTTTGTAACATTATTTCCTTTCAGAATAAAAGTTGTTGGAAGATTAAAACATTATATTAATGCCTTCGGCGAAGAATTAATTATTGAGAATTCGGATAAAGCTATTGCGATTGCGTGTGAAAAAACAAATGCTGTTGTAAATGATTATACGGCTGCACCAATCTATTTCTCAGAAGATAAAAATGGTGCACACGAATGGTTAATAGAATTTGATAAAGAGCCAAAAAATTTGCAGCAATTTTCTTATGAACTTGACTGCGCATTAAAAAGTGCTAACAGCGATTACGAAGCAAAGCGGCATAAAGATATGGCACTTCGCATGCCGGTTATTCATTCAATAAAAAAAGGCATTTTTACAGAATGGCTTCGCAGCAAAGGCAAGCTGGGCGGGCAACACAAGGTGCCGAGATTGAGTAATGATAGAAAATATATTGATGAAATTTTGATGATGATAAAATAAACCTGTTACATTTATTTGAAAGAATAAAACTAAAACCGAAGCATAATAGAAAAGAGAAAGATGATCCGTCTAAGACGGACGCAAGAATGCTCAACAGAATTACCTTTGCTAACTCAAAAAAAATTACTATGAAACTGCTGGAGAATAAAGTTGCTATTGTTACTGGAGCAGCACGCGGAATTGGCGCTGCTATTGCACTAAAATTTGCTGAACACGGCGCACACGTTGCGTTTACCTATGTTACTGAAGGGAGCGAAACAAAAGCAAAATCACTTGAAGAAGAAATAAGAAAGTTTGGTGTAAATGTAAAATCCTATCAAAGCAATGCAGGTAATTTTTCAGAATGCGAAACTGTTGTAAACGATGTTATAAAAGAATTTGGATGCATTGATGTTTGTGTAAATAATGCAGGAATAAGTAAAGATAATTTGTTGCTGCGGCTGACTCCCGAACAATGGGATGAAGTGATGACAACTAATTTGAAGAGCGTTTTCAACATGACAAAACTCGCAATGCGCCCAATGATGAAAGCAAAAAGCGGAAGCATAATTAATATGAGTTCAATTGTTGGGGTAGGAGGAAACGCTGGCCAGGCAAGCTATGCAGCAAGCAAAGCTGGAATAATCGGTTTCACAAAATCAGTTGCTAAAGAATTAGGGAGCCGTAACATTCGATGCAATGCAATTGCGCCTGGCTTTGTTGAAACAGACATGACACATTATTTAAAAGAAGGAAACGCTGCTGAAGAATTTTTGAAAAAGATTCCGCTTGGAAGATTTGGCAAAGCAGAAGAAATTGCCAACACAACTTTATTTCTTGCAAGTGATATGAGCAGCTATATCACAGGGCAAGTCATTAGTACATGTGGTGGTTTGAATATTTAAAAAAATGAACGCTTACGAAAAACTTTTAGCAGACAATAAAAAATGGGCAGCAGGAATGTGGCAGCAAGATCCGGAATATTTTAAGCGGCTTGCTCAATTGCAAAAGCCTGAATTTTTATGGATCGGTTGCAGCGATAGCCGCGTGCCTGCTGATAAAATTACAGGTACACAACCCGGAGAAATTTTTGTGCATCGCAATATTGCAAACATGGTTGTGCATACTGATGTTAATCTTTTAAGTGTATTGGATTTTGCAATTAATACACTAAAAGTTAAACACGTTATTGTTTGCGGACATTATGGTTGCGGCGGCATACTGGCGGCGATGACAAATCATAGTTACAGCCAGGTTTTGAATATGTGGCTCCGCAATATCAAGGACGTATATCGCTTGTACTGCAAAGATTTGGAAGCAATTGAAGACAAAGAGAAACGGGCAGATCTCTTAACAGAATTGAATGTGAAAGAGCAGGTAATTCATCTTGCGAAAACATCTATTATACAAGGTGCATGGAAAAATGAACAGCGTCCTTTTTTGCATGGTTGGGTTTATGGATTAAAAGACGGTCTTATCAATTCTATCTTTGAAATGCCTGCAGGCACTGCAATTGATGATTTATATACTTATGATAATTTATAAATTATTCGAGCGATCGTAGAAGATCAGCTATCACCTTTTCTAATTTTGATTCTTCCAAATCAGGATATTGATAATTGAATTTCTTTGCTTCATTGAAGTGGTTTGAATAATCTTTTTCAGATTGTTTGAAGCTGTAACACCAGTTTTCTTTCATTAAATGTTTAGCAAGATATTCCTGTTCTGTTTGTCCGGGTGTTGGAATTAAAATTGATTTTTTTTGCAATGATAAAATTTCCATTACAGTTGTATATCCTGAACGGGAAATTATAGTTTCACTTTCTTCAAACGCTTGCTGCATCTCGTTTGTGGCAAGATGATTTTTTACAACACAATTATTATTTTCAACCAAAATACTTTCTTCACTTTCAGGTTTGCCGCGAACAAACAAAATTTTGCCATTAAGATTTTTTATTTGGTTCAATAATTTTTTTTCAAGCAAAGTTCTTTGCGGTTCCGGTCCGGATAAAACAATTAACCAATCATATTTTTTTTCAACAAAATTCTTTTTTTCAAATCTTGATAAGATACCAATATATTTTGCTTTTGGAAGTTTTGTATGCGGATGCGATAATTTTCCTGCGAGATTTTTTTTGCTGCTTAAGTCTGGCACCCAACATTCTTTAAACGGCTCAATGTAAGAATAATTGATCTTGCGTATTTTGTGTTCGAGCCATGCAGAAGGTGCTGCAACTTTTAGTTGATGTGTCATGAAAACGCAGGGAATTTTTTTTGAGTATAAACCATAACGATTGTCGGAGATCACTGCATCCATTTCATGTTTATCAATAATTTTTTTTAACCAATTATTTTCTTTTTTTATTCGACTTAAAATTTTTGGAATTTGAAATAAAATTTTTATCAAAAAAAAACGTTTACTCTTTGCATATTTTATTTGATAGCCGGGAAGATGTAAAAAAGTAGCGAAAGGAAATTCTTGTTGTAATAATTTTAATTGAGCTCCTTCAGCGGCAATAAAAATATGGCAATATTTTTTTTGAAGTTGCCTGATTATGGGTATGCATCTTGTGGCATGACCTAGGCCCCAATCGAGTGGCGCAATTAAAATTTTATGCACAATTTCTGTTTAAAATTCTTCTAAAATAACGTATTGTACAAAAATTATGTAATTTTAAATTTGATATGAAAAAAAGAACAACATATTTATTGATTGCTTTGTTATTAGTTAGTGGCTTTTTTGCATCGTGCAGCGCATCGAAAAAAAATTGCGGATGCCCGGCTCACAGAGGAATTGTAGGATAAAAATTTAATTTTAATAACTTCTTTATATATTTAGATTTTGAAAACCAGTTTGCCAATGACCACCCCCAACCGAGATTTACTGGTGCTTACAAGTAAAGTAACAATGAATGCCAAACAACTTGAACAGCAAGTGGAGCTTTTAAACAATCTGCTTTTTACTGCAGAAAGCGTAAATGTATTTTGTACCGTTAATGAAGTGATTGATCTAAACAAGTACAAAATAATTACAGCGCCACAACTTATTCAGCAAATTGCCCGGCAACGAACATTGAAGCCTTTTGTATTTATCAGTAACAAAAATTAAAACCTGCAAAATTTTAAACTCCGCCAACACGGAGTTTTTTTTATTTAATTAATTTAATTTTTCCAATGCTTGTTCCAGGGTAAAAAGCATTTCCGGTATCTCTTCTATTTTACATGTGCCAACACTCAGCCGATACCATGGAGATTGTTTGTCTACACCAAATGCATAAAAAGGTACGATTGCTAATTTGGCTTCACTTAAAATATAATTTGTAACATCACTCTGATTTTCCAGCATTTTTCCATTACAGTTTTTACCGCGCAAATTTATTTTTACAGTAAGATAAATCGCAGCTTGCGGTGCAACAGCATCAACACTGAAACCTTTGTTTTTTAAAGTAACAAAACCATCATAAATCTTATGCAACCGTTCTTCCAAAGCCAATTTAAATTTCGATAAATAATTTTTTATATTTTCTGTTTGCGGTAAAAAAGCAGCAACCGCTTTTTGCTCTGCCATCGGCGCCCACGCACCAATGTGGCTTAAAAATGCTTTCATTTTATTGATGATGAAATCAGGACCAAAAGCCCATCCAACGCGAACACCTGTTGAAGCAAAAACTTTGGAAATGCCATCAATAAAAACTGTATAATTTTTCATCTCCTTGCGAAGAGAAACCGGATTGTAATGTTGCGTTTTACCATAGGTAAGTTGGTAATACATTTGATCAAACATTAGGTATAACTTTTTTTCCTCAATGCTTCTTTTCTTATTTTCATTCAAAATTAAATCACATATTTTTTCAAGTTCATTCTTCTGTAACGTAGTGCCCGTAGGGTTTTGGGGAGTACATAAACAAATTAAAACTGCATTTTTAATATGCGGTTCAATATCGGAAGCAAGGGGCATGAAATTATTTTCAGGTGTTGTTTCAATGATGCAATGTTTGCCATGATGTAGATTTGTGTAATGATTATTGTTCCATGATGGCACTGCATAAATTACTTTATCACCTTCATCTACCAACGTCTTAAACAAAGTATAGATCAAAGGTCTTCCGCCGGACGCAATTAAGATTTCATTGGTTTCATATTCAAGTCTTTCATTTGTTTTTACATAATCAGCAACACTTTTTTTTAATTCAAAAACGCCATCTGCAGGTGGATAATTCGTATAATGTTTTTGATAAGATGTTATAATTAATTGCTCAAGTTCTTTTGGAATCGGAAAAATTTCAGGATCAAAATCGCCGATGGTATAATTGTAAATTTTTTCTCCTTTTTTAATGCGTTCATTTATTTCATTTCCAAGTCTTACAATTTCAGAACCTATAAGAGTCTCAGCCAGTGCACTTAATTTTTCCATTCCATCTTTTTTATCCGGACAAAAATAAGAGATAAGTTTGTATGAAATTTTTAGTGGATAAAATGAAATAACTTGTTACAGCATTCTCCTTTTTTATTATACTCAGATGGCAATGGAAATATTTTCGAAGACACTTCTTTATATGCAGTTGGGCGCGAAGGTTGGGATGCATTTCCAATTCCATTAGAAGATTGGATTGAATTACCGGCTGGTGGAAATCTGTATGAGTTGCCCGAGCGACGGGGAATTGGTATTGATGTAAACTCAGGCGCCATGCGGCTTTGCGAGAAGGGCTGGGCAGTTGCGGCTTTCATTCCGCCCGCACACACCGGTCTTTTTTTAGCTGCTTATGAAACGTTACCCGATGCGCCAACGCTTCCTTTGTTTTGTTATACTGCAGCAGGTTGGCACGATAATAAATTTTATGTTCCTGCAGTAAGAATTGAAAATGATATTCGCCAGGAAAGTGTCGGATACAATGAAGAAAAAATAAAAGTTGGTGCTCAATTTTTATTACAACATTATCCGCACAACCGTCTTGTTCAGCACTTGATGAACAACTGTTGCAACACGTATCATTGTCCTGCTGCAAGAAATTTTTCTTTGGGAAGATGGGAATGTCCCGTGCCAACTTCGCCTGCATGTAATGCAAATTGTATCGGCTGCATTTCTTTTCAGCCTGCTGAAGAAAGCATCGTGTCCACGCAGGATCGTTTGACTTTCAAACCAACAATTGAAGAGATCGTTGAGTTCACTGTTCCGCATTTGATGCATGCACAATTTCCTGTGGTAAGTTTCGGACAAGGTTGTGAAGGTGAGCCATTATTGATGTGGGAAACTATTCGCGAAGCAATCATTGAAATAAGAAAACATACTGACAAAGGAAGCATTAACATTAACACGAACGGCTCAAAGCCTGATGCTGTCAAAGGCTTGTGTGAAGCCGGCTTAAACAGTATTCGCGTGAGCATGAATTCTGTATGCTCACATATTTATATGCCGTATTATCGTCCGAATAATTATGTGTTTGAAGACATTGTTGAAAGTATAAAAGTTGTTCGCAACTTTCGCGGATGGGCAAGTATCAACTACTTTGTTTTTCCGGGAATGACGGATACTGTTGAAGAATATGAAGCGCTGCGCAAACTGATTATTGATACAGATCTGAACATGATCCAATGGCGAAATTTCAACATTGATCCTGACTGGTATCTTGGACAAATTGGTGTCACAGATACAGGAGAGTTGCTTGGAGTGAAACAATTGATGGAATTGCTGCGCGAAGAATTTCCTAACTTAAAGTTTGGTTACTACAATCCGCCGATGGAAAGGATAAAAGGAAATTTTGAAATGGATTTTGCTAAGTAATACTCCTCACGGCACACCTATATATTTATGTATCTGCAAACTCAATTCCCACTTCGGATTTTGTTTAATGTAGTCAATCATCATCGGCACCACTTCCGCGTGCTTGCTCCATTCGGGTTGTAAATACAGTTTGCAGTTCGGAGAAACTTGTGCAGCAAATTCTTCAGCCCATTTAAAATCACTCCTATTATATATTACCACCTTCAATTCATTCGCCTGTTCGATCACTTCAGCTAAAGGCGCTTTAAATTTTTTTGGTGAAAGACAGATCCAATCCCACTCACCACTTAAGGGAGATGAGCCCGAAGTCTCAATATTTGTTTGAAATTCCGCTTCGCGCAGTTGATGCGTCAGTTCATCCAGATTATGCATCAGCGGTTCGCCGCCTGTTATTACGCAGAGATGTCGCTTTCCCGACTCCCATCCTCCGACTTCATTCTTTGCTTTCTCCACAATTTCCTCAATCGCCACCTGCGGATGAGCTGCTGCATCCCAGCTTTCTTTCACATCACACCAAAAACATTCCACATTACATCCGCCCAGCCGTATAAAATACGCAGCTTTTCCCTGGTGAAAACCTTCGCCCTGCAATGTATAAAAAGCCTCCATTACCGGAAGGGTTGTTTGTGTGAGAATCATTTCGCAAAAATAAGATGTATGGCAGGAAAGCTGATTGAAACTTTCTAAAGATTATTTTAAGGATAAAAACCCTAAATATCAGGGTTATTTTCCTATTACCAATCTATCTAATGTAAACGGTGAAAATTATGAATAATGAATAGATAATGTAGCAGAGCAAACTTTATAGATATAAAATGAAATATGTTATGTGGATAAGTCGGCTTCGGTCGGCTTTACTATGGCTTTACTATGACTTTAATATAGGATTGGGATGAAATAATCAGGAAATATTAAAATATTTTTTTACAGGGTTTATAGGCAAGCATAGTGTTTTTCAGCAAACCCGCGATGGTCATCAAACCAACACCCCCGGGAACCGGCGTTATGAAAGAGGTTTTAGGTGCCACCGCATCAAAGTCCACATCTCCCTTTATGCGAAAACCTTTTTTAGCAGACGGATCATTTACCCGCGTAATGCCAACATCAATAACGACTGCTCCGTCTTTCACCATGTCTGCCTTTACAAAACCAGGCTTGCCAAGCGCAGCGATAAGAATATCAGCCTGCAGGCAAATTTCCTCCAAATTTTTTGTATGAGAATGACAAAGCGTGACAGTAGAATTACCATATTTACTATTACTGCTTAATAAAATGCTGATCGGGCGACCAACAATATTGCTGCGACCAATGACGACCGCATGTTTTCCTGATGTTTCAATTTTATAATGTTCGAGCAAAAGCATAATGCCATAAGGTGTTGCAGGAATATAAGTCGGCAAGCCCTGAACAAGTTTTCCAACATTTACAGGATGAAATCCATCAACATCTTTCGACGGATGGACGGCTTCTATTATTTTTTGTTCAGAAATATGTTTAGGCAAAGGAAGCTGAACGAGAATGCCATCAATTTCAGGGTTGTTATTAAATTCATTGATTTTATTTAATAACAATTCTTCTGAAATATTTTCTTCCAAGCGGATAAGCGTTGATCCAAAACCAATTTCTTCGCAACGTTTTACTTTGCTTGCAACATAGGTTTCGCTTGCTCCATTATTTCCGACAAGAATAGCTGCCAGATGCGGGGAACGCTTTCCTGAATCTTTTAAAACTTTGATCTGCTTCTTCAAATCGTCATAAATAAACTGAGCAGCTGATTTTCCTTCCATTATTTGCATTCTGCAAAGATTGAATACTAATTTGTCAATTTTTGGATTTTCATCAAATAAATTATTTCTAGAAATGTTTATGTTAATCGATAATTAGTATTATAAAAAACCTTTCCAAACTTTTTTTCCAAAAAAAGCAGCATTTACAAACAAGCGTTTGTCATAAGTTAATTGGTATTTTGTTAACTCAATATTTTATTTTTGTTAACTGTTTTTAATAATACCCTATATTTGTCCGCGAAAATAATTTATAAAAACTACGTCAAATGAGAAAAATTGTATTGGTTTTTTTTGCAATGATGGTTTGTGTGTCAATGACAATGGCACAAGTCCGCACAATTACCGGACGCGTTACTGATGAAAAAGGAGATCCTGTTCCTTTTGCCTCTGTTAAAGTAAAGGATTCAAAAACCGGAACTGCTGCTGATGCAAACGGAGATTTTACTTTAAAGGTAAATTCCGGAGCAGTGCTAGATGTTAGCTCTTCCGGCTATACAAATACAGAAATTACTGTAGGGGCGGGGAATGTGATTAATATCTCTGTTTCAAAAACTACCAATGAGTTAAGCAGTGTAGTTGTAACAACAGCATTAGGTATTCAAAGGCAGGCAAGATCTTTAGGATATGCTACTGCAAAAGTAAACAATGATGAATTAACTGAAGCTAAAGTTACAAACTTAGGTACTGGTTTAGCAGCTAAAGTATCGGGACTTCAGGTAGATTTAACAAATAATGGTGTAAAACCTGATATACGCATTACGTTAAGAGGCGATCGTTCCATTTTGGGTAACAATCAACCTTTATTAGTTGTGGATGACATTCAGCTTCCGATTACCTATTTAGCTACACTTAACCCCGATGATGTAGATAATGTAACCCTTTTGAAAGGTGGTTCTGCATCAGCTTTATATGGCTCAGCGGCATCAAATGGAGTTATAATTGTAACTACTAAAAAGGGCAGAGCAGGTAAAGCCCAGATAAAATTAAGCAGTACAGAAACAGTTGAATCTATTGCATATACTCCTGAGTTCCAAAATCAATTTGGTCAATATGGAGGTGAGCCGATTGGTTTTGAAGGGACGGTTTTATTTCCTGAAAATCCGTATGTACCCTATGTAGCATTTGAAAATCAAAATTACGGACCCCGCTTTAATGGACAACAAGTTCCGCTCGGTTTACCAATTACTATTTTCAATCCGGATGGAACATCTTATCAAAAGCAGGATTCAATTACTTATTCTGCAAAACCAAATGCCAAAACCGGATTTTTTAACCAGGGATTAACTACACAAAATGAAATTTCTTATTCTGCCGGCGACGATAAAAGTAAATTTTATTTATCATTTCAGGATGTTGATGCAAATGGTATAATACCTGAAGATGTAAGCCGCAGAGATGCCTTTCGGTTAAACGGTTCGCGCGAAACAGGTATTTTCAGAGCGGATTATAATGTAGGGTACACATTGACACACAATAATACTACAGCAGGTGATGGTGTTCCTTTTGATTGGGGCACGACAGGTTCTTTTGGCGGATTTCCAGGGGGAGGTTCTTATTTTCAAAATAGAGCTCTTTACTGGAATATCATAAACCAACCGGCAGATGTAGATTTACGAGATTACAGAAATTGGCAAACAGATCCCTTTGCTTCTTTGGATGGATATTTTAATGCTTATTATGGAAACCCCTGGTGGCAAATCGATGAGTTCAGATTAGATGAAAGGCAATCTGACCTTTTAGGAAATCTTTCATTAACGCTTAAGCCGTTAAGCTGGCTGTCCTTACAGTACAGAGCTGGTCTTGCACGTGATGATTATAGCAATAAATATACCGGTGGAGGTTATACTTTTGCTTCCTGGGCTGTTAATGACCCTCAATATGCAGCTGCGGGATCTATACCTGAATCAGTAAAAGCATTTCCCCCAAGTGAAGGAGATGGTTCCAGTTATAGCCAGCGCTTAACAAGTGATTTTCTTGCTTCAGCGCATAAAACATATGGCGATTTTGATTTCAGGTTAATAGGAGGTGCACAGGTGATTGATACACGTAACAGATATTTTCAGTTATCTGCGAGCACATTAGTAATTCCTGATTTTTATAATATCAGCAATCGTTTAGGTCAGGCAGATGTTGGGGAAACGGAAACAGAAATCAGAACTATTGGAGCATATGGGGATTTAACAATTGGATATAAGAATTATCTTTTCCTGCATGGCTCATTAAGAAATGACTGGACATCTTTACTTTCTTCTGCAAACAGATCTTATTTATATCCTTCTGTGGATGGAGCATTTGTTTTCACAGATGCAATTCCCTCACTTAAAAATAGTAATGCTATAAGTTATGGAAAATTACGCGCGTCTTATAGCCAAACTGCCCAGGTAAGTATCGGAGCTTATTCTTTACAAAATACTTTTAATCCGGGCGCAGGATTTCCTTATTCCAGTGTAGCAGGTTATTCTCTCAGCAGCACTTTTGCAAACCCCAATATTTTGCCTGAGTTAAGTACGAATACAGAACTTGGTCTCGATTTAGGGTTTATGAAAAGCAGAATAAATTTTTCTGCAGCTGTATATAATACAAATACCAAAAACCAAACAATTCCGATTTCAATTTCGTCCACAACAGGTTATACTTCCGCCTTTGTTAATTCCGGCGTAATGCAAAATAAAGGAATAGAACTTGACTTGCATTTTAGTCCAATCATAAACACAAGAAGTGGTTTCCGATGGGATATAGGAGCAAATTTTTCCTATAACAAAAATGTTCTCAAATCCGTTGGATATGGTTTAACACAGGTATCTATTCCTAATGCTACTGTGACCGATCCTAATGCGAATGGCGCTATCCCATTTGCTAGTGTGGCAGCAGTCGGATATGCTTATGGACAAATTCAAACAAATGATTGGCTAAGAGATCCTGAAGGAAGAATTATTGTAAGTCAAACGACAGGAGAACCTACTTTAGATCCAAATTTGAAGCTATTTGGTACAAGCGTGCCTCCCACAACTGTCGGAATTACTACATCTTTCAGTTATAAGGGATTTACCTTAAATGCAGTAGCAGACGGCAGGTTTGGCGCAGTAATTTTTAACGGAATTGGACAAGCCCTGGATTTTACCGGCGTTTCAGGCTATTCTGCATCTTCTGGTCGCCAGCCTTTTATAATTCCTAATTCTGTGTATTATGATGGTAGCAAATATGTATCTAATACAAATATTACCACGGCAACAGGCAACAATGGTTTTTGGGCGAATGTGTGGAATAGTGCAGGCAGTAATTATGTAAACAGTGCAGATTTTTGGAAATTAAGAGAAGTATCTTTATCATATAATTTACCAAAAACTGTGTTATCTCATATTAAACTTATTAGTGCGGCCACAATCGGAATTACAGGCAGAAATTTAGTTACATTAAAAGCAACGGATAATGTTTGGTCTGACCCTGAATTTAGTAACACTAATGGTAATGCTACCGGCAATACAGATATAAATCAATTGCCACCGACAAAATTTGTCGGTGCTAATTTAAGTATCACGTTTTAATTATTTATAAATAAGGTATTAATAAATAAGTACAATAATGAAAAAGAAATTAATTTTTATCCTCTCCGCAGCTTTGATAATAGTCGCAACAGGTTGCTCAAAAGACTATTTAGATATAAACAATAATCCAAATAGTGCTACTAATACTACTCCAGAGCTAGTTTTACCGCAGGCATTAACTGTTACAGCTTCTCGTGAATTAGTTGCTGGATTTATGCCATCCGTTCAATGCTGGATGGGTTATTGGGCTATAAGTGGAAGTTATGCTTCCAGTAATGGAGATCCGGCATCCTATTTTCAAACTACGGATTTTGGTGATGCTACTTTCCAGGCTTATTATCATAACCTTGCAGATTATAATTATATTGAGCAGACTGCACTTGCAGAAAATAAACCATTTTATGTAGGAGTAGCAAAGATTATGAAGGCGTATGATTTTCAGCGGTTAGTTGATATGTTTGGAAATATTCCATATTCTCAGGCTTTTCAAGGAACAAATTTTATACAGCCAAAATATGATAGCGCTTCTGTTATTTATGCATCTATTTCCAGTCAATTAGACTCAGCGATAACCTATCTAAGTGAAGCAAGCGCTGCAGGTGAGGCTACAGCAACGAGCGATATTATGTTTGGGGGTGATAATACGCAATGGATCACTTTTGCAAATACTTTGCATATGCGCATCTTAATGAGGGAATCTCAAGTTTCGGGAGGGCCAACAAATTTAAATAATGAATTAGCGCAAATATCTGCAAATGGATATGGCTTTCTTACTAACGATGCAGGTGTAAATCCCGGTTATGCAAATAATTCCGGTCAACAAAGTCCGGTTTGGGGTTTCTTTGTTACACTTACCAATCAACAAACAACAGGGGGTTCCGCAGATTTTTACCGTGCCAATCAATATGCTATTTCGTGGTTGCAAAATAATAATGATACAGCACGCTTAAAATATATATATTCTCCGGGAGGAACCGGTTTTATACCAGCTATTACTTTGGATAGCACCAACGCAGGAGCGTATCCAAGTAGCCAATATATAGGGAATGTTTTAGGTGCAGGAAATGCGGCATTGGGTGGAAATGGAGCATCATCTGTTGGTCCAGGTATTTTAAAATCGGTTAGTCAGCCCGCAATTCTAATAAGCGCTGCCGAAAGCTATTTTCTCCAGGCTGAAGCCGCCTTAAGAGGGTGGGCAGGATTTTCTGATGCCAATGACCTTTTTATAAGCGGTGTTACTGCTTCGTTCAATTATTTAGGCGCGGAAACCGTAACAAAAATACAAAGTGTTGTCACTGGCTTAGACTCTACTACCAGCGTACTTAGCCCATCTCAAAGTGCTGCTGCATATACATCTCAAGCCAATAATATGACCAATTATAGCGCATGCACAGGATTTAATCAACAGTTAGCCTGCATCATACGGCAAAAATGGGTGGCAATGGATGAAATTACACCTTTTGAGGCATATTGTGATTACAGAAGATTGGGATTACCTGCAGATATAGCAACTGCAGCACATTCCATTTCTCCTTACATTGATAATCCGCCTACCATTCCTATCAGGATATTATACCCCACAAGTGAATATTCTACCAATGCTGCAAATGTGACGGCGCAGGGAACTATCAATGGACATACTTCACCTATATTCTGGGAACAATAAAAATTAACCTGGTTAAATAATAATTAAAAAAGAGATAAATGAAACGAATTATTAATTTTAAACTTTCAACACTAACGATTCTTTTTATTGCGAGTTTATTTATGAGCTCCTGTATAAAAGATTACCGTGATGGAGAAACAAATTTCAGTAATCTTCAACCTACTGTTTCCATCGTTGAGGGAGGCTTAGCTCAATTTAATAGCGAGTCATTAGTTTATCCCAATACTGATGTTTCAGATACTACTATTTTTCGAGTTGATTATGCGGCCACCAGTGTTGCGCCAACGAATGAAACAGTAACGTTAAGCATTGATACAGCTTTGGTAGCAGCATATAATTCTGCAAATGGTCTTACAGGAACATCATCAGCTTACCAGGTAATGCCCGACAGCTTATATTCTTATTCTACGACTTCAGCAACAATAGCTGCGGGGCAAAGTTATTCACCTGCTATTCCATTCGTTATTTTTCCTGATAAAATTACTGATCCGACAGTTAGTTATATGCTTCCCATAACAATTAGCGGCGCTCCAAATGGCTCTACTATCAGTGGAAATTATGGAACTATTTACTACCATGTTATTGGCAATCCAATAGCGGGAACATATGAGGATGCCGAGTGGTTAAGATGGAATGAATCTGATACATCAGGTGCACCATCTTATGATTTTACGTATGCAGATCTTGGAGATGTAACCTTCGCTCCATTAAGTTCTACTGAAATTGCCGTTCAAAGTAATGCAAACGGGGCAACCTATGATATTTCTTTTACAAACAACGGTGGTGTTTTAAGTAATTTCTCTACCACCATAGATCCTGCATCTTATGCTAATTTTGGGTTAGCGCAGATAACAGCTGCTCCCGTTATGGAAATAGCTGATCCTGTAAATGGAATTTATAGAATTACTTTTGGTTATAATAATACTTCTGTACCACCAGGTGCTCGCGTGATAAGAGAAACTTTTATTAAAGAATAAATATTTGATATAACTATAAAAAAAGCGATTTATTTAAATCGCTTTTTTTATGAAATAGATATGCGCTAATTCAAAGATTGCATAAAGCTCATCAAAAATTGATCACTATTTCTTGAATTAACGTCGATGTTATAAAAGTCTGATATTTTTTGCTTCAATTCAGGAAAAGCCTTCTCAATACTTTTTTCTTTGGTAGTTATTTGCTTTGGTATTTCATTATTATAAGAAATATAATAGGTTATATTATCTACAAATTCATCATTAATATCACCATCTTTTACTTTTTCCATATCAGTCATATCAGCTTTTTGAAAAGTGGTTTTTGTAAGCTTTAATAAAGTATAATTAGCATTCGATGCTAGTACCTGGTAAAAATTACTGGTATCGTTAGGATTAAAGTAATGAGCAGATAAAAAATTTATAGTCACGCCATTTTCCTCTAATGAAAAACCTTTAATGGAAGGTTTATCAGCTAATAAAATTTCAGGTGAGCTCTTCCATTTCATATACAAATCCTGGTGAACTTTATCATAGAGAAATACATAACCTTTATTTAAAACTTCATTTTTGATTGTTGTTACAGAGCCGGTAGTCCATTGAGAATAAAAAAATTGTGAGCCTTTAACTTCATTACTGCTGTAGCTTTCCAGTCCCTGAATTTGCCTGCCCGCAGTTTTTGAAATCTCTTGAAACTGTGCACCAACCTGCGCATCTTCAACCTGGTTAAATGCATGGGAACTAAATAATAGCAGCATGCAAAAATTTATAAGCTTCTTCATAAATTTTCTTTGAAGTTATGATTTTAATTTTATTTCAAAGTTTAACAAAATTATTTCGGTAAAACCTTTTTATGGATTAAGTCCTTTATATTTTTGTCAAAATAATTTATGCCTAAAGCGGGTCTTATTTGCCTTTTTATTTTTGCTGCTATAATCAACCAATCCTGTAAAAAAAGCATTGCAAGTAATACTGGTACTACTGTTGATTTTCCGAGGGGCGGATTATCAAACTTTGATCTTGGCGAAATAAATTTTACTTCAGATACAACTGTTGTTCTTTTTCAAGTGGAATTATCTCCTGCATCTATCAGCGAAGATGTTACTATAAGCGCAGCAGTCGATGATGCGGAAAGAGTGGCATATAACAGTACAAGCACAAGCCTTACTTATGCAGCGTTACCTGATTCTTGTTATTCATTTAGTGCACCTGCGGTGCAAATAGTATCAGGAAGTGAAACAGGCTTCTTTTCCATTACTTTTTATAAGAGTAAAATCAATCTTGCGCAAAGTTTCATGTTACCTATAACTATCACCAGCGCTGAAGGGCTTGCGATTAATGATACTATGAAGACGCTTTACTTTCATATAAATGGAAATTTTTTGACTAATAATCTTTACAATGATGTTGGAACTAAAACTGAATATTCAGGCCCGAACAATACCGACTCAATAGACGATGTTATTACCTGCCCTTCAGAAAAATATTTTTTTGCAACCGGCTTAAATTCTGTAGCAATTGATTATGCAGATTTAGGTACAGCGGGCTGGCAATATTTGGTTACAGCTAATCCTACCAATGGCACTGTTACAGTTCAGCCTAATAATATAATTATCGTAGAAACTGGTGGAGTACTTGACAGCAGCTTTGGCATAGATCTGCAAACGTATGATCCAGCTACCAACACTTTTCATTTTGTCACTCACTATATCAATGATGCAGGTAAACTACGCATCGTTGATGAAACTTTGACCAAGCAATAATAATTTAAAGATTATTTTTATAAAAAATTTATGCCCGATCAACCACCAATTAATAACCAGATAAACATCGAAATAAGCGAGCAGGTTGCTGAAGGAGTCTATGCCAACCTCGCCATCATCACACACAGCCATTCAGAATTTATTATAGATTTTGTTAGCGTAATGCCCGGCACGCCAAAAAGCAAAGTGAAGTCCCGCATCATTTTTACGCCAATGCATGCAAAACGTTTTATGCGTGCGCTGCAGGAAAATATAGACCGCTATGAAAAACAAAATGGCAAAATTCAGGACATGGAGCAGGTAGAAATTCCATTCAATTTTGGCGGACCAACTGCGCAGGCTTAAAAGCGTATAGTGAAATGCTCTTTCGCTTTGTTTTCTTTTCTGAAAAATAGTATGCCGATAAAGAAGAGATCAATTGATACTGTAATGGATGCGTGCTGCTTTATTTCATTCCATGCTGCTTCCATTTCTTCGCTCCAGTGAATATCATCAAAAATAAAAATGGAATGTTCATGGGCATGCTCCAGCAGTTTGTGGAAGTATTGCAGTGTTGGTTCTTTGCGGTGATTGCCATCAACAAACACAAGATCTAAGGTTGATAATTTTTGATTGAGTACAGTTGAAAGCGTTTCATCAAAGTTTCCTTCAATCAATTCTATATTCTTCAGATGCAATGAATCAAAATTCTTTTGCGCCACGGAAGCCACTGCGGGCGAGCCTTCCAGCGTGATGGTTGTTGCGGCATTATTGGCTGAAGCGAGATAAGCGGATGTGATGCCCAAAGATGTTCCAAGCTCGAGAATGTTTTTTGGTTGATAAAATTTCACCATCCTGAATAACAATTGCCCAAACTTTTTTGGCTTTAAAGAAGATGCTGCAACAGCAGATACTTTTCTTTTCGTTTGAAGATTTGTTCTGCTGCCTGCACCAAAATCTTCGATGGTTAAAATGGTTTCATTCTGCAATAATGTGCTGCGCAATTTTTCTATTGCATCATAAGCTGCGTAATGGTTTTTATCATTCAAAACTTTTGTTATAAACTCAAAAACAAAAGGTGAATGTATGCCATGCCCTTTGCCATTTGATGCAGTAATTAAGTACTTAAAATATTTAATTGCGAGCTGAAGTTTGGAATACATGTTGGTTCATTTTCTTTCCCACACCTGGAAGCTGTAATCATAGGCATGTTTTGCATCTTTAAAATGATCTTCGTTTGATGCAAGATCCCATTCTTCTTTTTTTATTTCAGGAAAAAAAGCATCTGCATCATCAAACACATGATGCACGCGCGTGATGTAGATTCTGTTTGTTATGGGCATTGCGAGTTTATATATTTCACCGCCGCCAAGTATCATCAATTCTTTGTAATCATTGTCAGCAGCGGCTTTCACGGCTTCGTCGAGTTTGTGAACGACGATGGAATCTTTTGCAACAAAATCATTTTGCCTTGTAATGATGATATTCAATCTTCCGGGAAGCGGTATATTATCAAGGCAATTAAAAGATATTCTACCCATGGCAACAGGCATTGCCCACGTAACATTTTTTAAGAATTTCAGGTCGTTTGGCAGATGCCAGAGCAACTGGTTGTTTTTGCCGATGGCATTATTTTCTGAAGCGGCAACAACTGCGGAAAGGATCATGTAGTTATTAGTTATAAGTTATGAATGATGAGTTATAAGTGAGAAGTTATAACGATAAATAATGAGATACAATTTATAACTCATAGCTCATCACTGTTTACACCGCCACCTGCGCTTTTATGTGCGGATGAAACTGGTAATCTTCCAGCGTGAAATCTTCAAACTTAAAATCAAAGATATTCTTCACTGATGGATTTATTTTCATTGTTGGCAAGGGATATGGCTCGCGCTGCAACTGTAGTTTTGCCTGCTCAAGATGGTTGCTGTACAAATGCACATCGCCGAAAGTGTGAATGAATTCACCGGCTTCAAGATCGCAAACCTGCGCCATCATCATGGTGAGCAAAGCATACGACGCAATGTTGAAAGGCACGCCCAGGAAGGAATCTGCGCTGCGCTGGTACAACTGGCAACTCAACTTGCCGTCAACAACATAAAACTGGAACATTGCATGGCAGGGCATCAGCGCCATCTTCGGAAGGTCAGCAACATTCCACGCGCTCACAATTATTCTTCTGCTGTCAGGGTTATTTTTTATTTGTTTAATGGCATCGCTGATCTGGTCAATCGTTTCGCCATTCGCTCCCTGCCAGCTACGCCATTGCTTGCCATAAACAGGACCAAGCTCGCCATGCTCATCAGCCCATTCGTCCCAAATTCTTACGCCATTATCTTTTAAATATTGAATGTTTGTCTCGCCTTTTAGGAACCAGAGCAACTCGTAAATAATACTTTTTACATGCAGCTTTTTGGTGGTGATGAGGGGGAAACCTTTTTGCAGATCGAAGCGCATCTGGTAGCCAAAACAACTGATGGTGCCTGTGCCTGTGCGGTCTGTTTTTGTAACGCCGTTATCTAAGATATGCTGAAGCAATTCATGGTATTGTTTCATGCGTGCAAGTTAGGAAAGTAAAAAGTAAAAATTTGAAAGATGAGGACGGAATTATATTGAAAGAGTCGGTTTTGTAAGCCAATTGTAACAATAGGTAACGCGATTGTAACAGTTGCTTTAGGTTTTGTAACAATAGGTAACGTGATTGTAACACTTGCTTTAGGTTTTGTAACAATAGGTAACGTGATTGTAACAGTTGCTTTAGCTTTTATACCAATAGGTAACGTGATTGTAACAGTTGCATTAGCTTTTGTAACAATAGGTAGCGCGATTGTAACAGTTGCTTTAGGTTTTGTTACACTTACGCCCTTAGTGCTTTTCCTCACTAATGAAGAAACCAACTTTTAAAAGCAGATTCCCAATCAAGTTGGGAATGACGAACATGTACAGATTGCTTCGCTGCACCCGCAAAGACGGTGCACCATAATGAGGCGAACGATGAAAGGATTGCGACGCAACGATGAGGCTATGAAAAACCGAGGCTGGTATCAAAATTTATTTTTTCTTCCTCATCTCTTTTCTTCTCCGCAATTCTTTTGCGATAAGGATAAGCTCGCGGCTTGTTTGTCCGTTGAGGCTGCTGTTTTCCTGCGCGCGCCGCATGAGGTAAGGGATGACATCGCGAATGGGACCGAAGGGTAAATATTTGCTGACGGAGTATCCCTGCTTTGCGAGATTGAACGTGATGTTGTCGCTCATGCCATAGAGTTGTGAGAAATGCACATGCGGATGGTTGCGCTGAATGCCTTTGCTGTCAAGCGTTTCTGCTGCATGCAGGTTGCTGTATTCATTGTGCGTTGCAATGATGAAGGGGATGGTTTCAATATTAGCAATGCAATAATCAACAGCGGCATTGTAGTCGCCATCGGTGAATGATTTATCGAGCTGTATGGGTGAAGTGTATTTTTTTTGAATGGCTCTTGCTCTTTCTTTTTCCATGTATGCGCCGCGAACGAGCTTGACTGCAAGCATGAAATCTTTTTTCTTCGCGATATAATGTGAGAGTTGCAGAAAGCGCAGGCGATCATGCCGATACAATTGTATGGTGTTGTACACAATGGCTTTTTCTTTGTTGAAGATCTCCATCATCTCCATCGTGAGCCTGTCTATCGGATCCTGTATCCAGCTTTCTTCAGCATCTACCAGCACGCCGATATTTTTTTCTGCAGCAGCTTCGCAGATGCGAAACATGCGCTCGCGTACGCGCTCCCACTCATTTATTTCTTCTTCGTTATCATGAATGCCGCTGCGCAACCGCGGGGCTTCGTTTAATGTTTTTAATAATTCAAACCTTGCAAAGCCTGTAACTTTTATGCTGATGAACGGAATATTATTTTGCGTTGCTGCATAATTTATGACGCGGATAAATTCATCTCTTACATGATCAAAATTTTCTTCTCCTTCTTTGCCTTCTACGCCGTAATCAAGAATGACCTGCACATTAAATTCGCTCAAAATTTTTCCGACCGTTGCTGTATCTTCGAGTGTTTCTCCGCCGACAAATTGTTTGAAAATAGTGCTGCGGATAATGCCATCAACCGGCAAGCCTGTCTTCATTAAAAAAGGCGTCAAACGCACGCCAATCGCGGAAAATCCGGGGTAGCGCATTGTGCCGAAAAGAAATTTTGCACGCTTTAATTCTTTTTCGGTCTTGTAAGCAAAAGCTGTTTCCGTATCATTAAAAGACATTCTCATCGGGGCACAATTTCTTTACTGCAAATATCTGTTGTTGCAGGCTATTTGTAAAATGCTTTTATGATGTTTATGTGGAAAATTATTTTTGAAAATAAGTGTCGCTCTTATTTTTATCATACGCGATAAAAAAATAATCATAGCCTTTATTGTAGTTGCCGATAAATTCTTTGCGGCTGAAAGCCTCTTTTTGATTGAGAAAAAGTTGTTGGGTTGATAAGGATAATCCACAGCTTTCCAGAAAGTCAAAAATCATTTCGGGAGTCGTGTTGTAAAGGTCTGCACCGCCAAGACCAAACTCAAATAAAATAACAGGCTTACTTTGTTTCAAAATTCTTTCAGCACCTTTCAGCACGCCGAGTTCAGCGCCTTCCACATCAATTTTTATTAAACTTATTTCCAGTTCTGTTGGAATGATGTTTTCAAGTGTATCAACTTTTACTTTGATGGATTGCGCATCATTTGCATCATTGAAATTTCTTTTTTTAAAACCACTTACAGCAGGTCTGTCAGCATAATAATTAAATTCTGCTTCGCCTGCAACGTCCGCCAGTGCTGTATCATAGACGTTTATTTTTTTTCCGTAAGCAGATTGTAATTTTTTAAAAAGATGTGGTAATGGCTCAAATGCAAAACCTTTTCCTCGTGGCGCTTTGCGCAATAATTCTTTTGTGATAAGCCCTTTGTGCGCGCCAACATCAATCCAGTTATCCGTTGGTTTTAAAACAATTTCAATAACCTTGATAGTTTCATAATCATACTTATCAAAATAATTATTCAGTAACTTTTCAGAGAAACTATGAAAGTGATAAATGCTTTTTTTTGCTGCTGAAAGCAAACTTTCCGGAGCAAGATTTCTTATCTTATTCTTCCATGCCATAAGCGCAAATATATTTTGATATTATGTAAATGAGGAGACAGATTATTCTTTACATTAAAAAAGAAATAACAATTTCGCCATTTGATTTTTATTATCTTTCAAAAAAATTTAACCACAATGAAAAAGTTTATAATCGCTGCAAGCCTTGCTGCGCTTTGCTTTGCTGCTTCTACAGTATCAGCTCAAATGGATGAACCTACTGACAAATCAAAACGTCCAAGTCCGCCGGATAGTGTGATGCAAACTGTTAATGGCAAAATGATCGGTGTTAATTACAGCAGTCCATCGCTGAAAGGAAGAACGATGGGTAAAGATGTAGAACCGATGGTAGGAAAAGTTTGGCGTGCAGGTGCAAATGAAGCCACTGTTTTCAGCACTGATAAAAATGTTACAATCAACGGAAAGCCGTTGGCAGCAGGCAAATACGCTTTGTTTGTTTTGGTGAACAGCAATGGCACATGGACATTTATTTTTAATAAAAAATGGAACGTTTGGGGTGCATTTGATTACGACAAAAATAAAGGTGTGGATGCTTTACAGGTTACTGTAACACCTGAAAAACAAAGCAGCTCTACAGAAAGATTGGTTTATACAATTACTAAAGATGGTAATGTTTCATTGATCTGGGGAACAATGAAAGCGAGCTTTCATGTGAAATAAAAAATTGTTTTGTTTAAGTTTGATTGAATAAAGATGCGCTAAAAAGCGTGTCTTTATTTTTAAAATAATATTTGATAATAGAGGTGAATATTCTTTCATTAGAAAATATTACAAAATTTTATGGACGTATAAGAGCATTGAATAATGTTTCTTTTAATGTGCCGCAAGGCAGTGTTTACGGCATTCTCGGACCAAACGGAAGCGGCAAAACAACGATGCTTGGTATCGTGATGGATATTCTGAAACCATCATCCGGCAGTTTCGAAATCTTTGAAAAAATGCCTGATGAAAAAACAAGAAAGCGAATCGGCACATTACTAGAAACACCAAATTTTTATCATTATTTATCAGGAGAAAAAAACCTGCGCATTTCGGCTGAAATAAAACAAAAAGGTTTTGATGAAATTGATGAAGTGTTGCGCAAAGTAAATTTATACGAAAGAAAAAACAGCAGCTTCAGCACCTATTCTCTTGGTATGAAACAGCGGTTGGCAATTGCTTCCGCCTTGCTTGGAAGTCCCGATGTACTTGTGCTTGACGAACCAACGAACGGACTTGATCCTGTTGGTATTTCAGAAATCCGTGACCTGATAAAACGGCTTGCAGAAGAAGGCAAAACAATAATTATTGCAAGTCATTTGCTGGATGAAATAGAAAAAGTTTGCACGCATGTCGCGATATTAAAAAAGGGAAATTTAATTGCATCAGGCAATGTAGATACCATATTAGTAAATGAAGATATTGTGGAATTAGGCGCCAATGATTTTTCAAAATTATCAGAAGTGTTACATGCTTTTAAGGGATATAAAAATATCAAAGAATCAAAAAATTTTATCCAGCTTTTTTATGAGAATGATACAGCAAACCTGGAAGAAATTAATAAATATTGTTTTGATAAAAATGTTGTGCTTACACATTTGCAATTAAAAAAGAAAAGTTTGGAAACACGTTTTCTTGAGCTTACCAATAACTAAAAAAATGTTGCGATTATTAAAAATAGAATGGATGAAAGTGAAGAACTATCGCACGTTCTGGATACTATCAATTTTGTTTTTAGTAAGTCTGTTCGGCGTGAATTATATTGCATTGTTTATACAAAATCATGCTGTAGAAAAAGTAACAGACGCAAATGGCAAGATGGTTGTAAACGCACTGATAGGAAATGAATTTACATTTCCTGATGTTTGGCAAACTGTTGCATGGACAAGCGGACTGCTTTTATTTATTCCGGGTTTGCTTATCATCATTTCAATTACCAACGAATTTTCTTTTAAAACACATCGCCAAAATATTATTGATGGCTTAAGCCGCACACAATTTATTTTGGTAAAAATGCTGCTTGCATTAATCGTTTCTATCGTTTCCACATTGGCAGTTTTTGTCATTGCATTTCTTTTCGGCATCTCTCAAAGTGGCTCATGCATTAGCTTTGACAAGGTTGAAAACATCGCATATTTTTTTGTACAGGCATTGAGTTATACCTCGCTCGCTTTATTATTCGGCTTACTTTTCAAACGTTCGGGAATTGCTATTGGCGTTTTCTTTTTATACGTTATAGTGCTTGAGCACATGCTTCAGGGATTTCTTGATACCTATTTGCCACCTATCGGCAACTATCTTCCCTTGTCTTCAGGCAATGGCTTGATTTCATTTCCTTTTTTGCGCAAAGTGGCCAATCAGATAATAACGCCACCACAAATTCCTTATTTGTTGATCGCTTCATTTATTTATTTCGCAGCTTATTATTTTGCCTGCAAAAGAAAATTTGAGACAGATGATTTGTAAAAAACATTTTTGGTAACCAGCCAATCTTTTCATGGCATCGCCGCTTGCGACGCTCCGTTTTGAAGTTCCGTTTTTATGGCAACTTTTGTTTTAATTAAATAAAACTTTATTGTTTCAAAGCAGCTTCAATTGAAGGAAATAAAAAAGTAAATCCTGCATCTTTTATTTTTTCACAACTAACAGTTGTGCTTTTCAAAACTTCAGTACTCATTTCACCAAGCATAAGTTTCAAAATAAATGCAGGCACATGAACAGGAATAAAATTTTTACCGCGCATTTCACGTGCGAGTGCAAGGGTTAAGGTTTTATTACTGACGGGTTTTGGAGCAACAGCATTATATGCGCCGTGCATTTCTTCATTCTCGATCGCATAAATATACATGCGGCAAACATCATCAATATGTATCCAGCTTATTATTTGGTTGCCGCTTCCAAGAATGGCTGCCACACCAGCTTTCAGCGGTTTTTTAAATTCATCCAATGCGCCGCCTTTTTTGCTTAAAACAATCCCTGTTCGCAGTTTCACTAAGCGAATGCCAAAGCTTTCAACATGCGAAATACTTTCTTCCCAAAGCCTGCATGTTTCTCCCAAAAAATCGTTTGAGGGCAGATCAGCTTCTATAAATTTTTTATGTGGTTTATCATCTTTGCCGTACCAGCCAATTGCAGAAGCGCTGACAATAGTTTTTACTTTGTTATCATATTCTTTTAAAGAAGCAACAATTAATGCGCTGCTTTTTGTGCGGCTTTGTAATATCTCTTCTTTCCTTTTTTCTGTCCATCTTTTGTCTGCAACATTTGCTCCCGCAAGATGAATAATATGGTCTGCATTTTCTATTGCGTTTTTATCAATCAAACCCTTTTCAACATCCCAATTTGCATAAGAAATTTTTTCTGAATGTTGTTTATTGTTAGATGATTTTTCCCGGGTTAGTATAATTACATCATAATTTTTTTCAACCAATAACTCGGTTAGCCTTTTGCCAATCATTCCTGTTCCGCCGCTGATAAGTACAGTTGGCATTTGAATTTTTTTTTAAAAAAATAAATTTATTGGAGAATTAAAACAAAGGAATTAAAAATTTTCTTTACCAACTTCCGCTGGCGCCACCGCCCCCACTGCTTCCGCCACCAAAACCACCGAAGCCGCCACCACCAAATCCTCCGCCACCACCAAAACCTCCGCTTCTTCCACCGCCGCCGCCAAAGCCACCAAATAATAAAGGCCAAAAAAGCCAACCAGAACCGCCGCGGCTCATCATGCCACCGCCACCACGACCACCGCGAACTATTAAAATTATTATTACAATAATTATTATAAAACCAATGATACCAACGCCGCTGCCAGTATCATTATTTGTATCATCGCGATGCACTTTATATTCGCCGACTGCTGCTTTGCTTAGATCATCCACAGCAGAATCAAGACCTGCATAATAATCACCGCTTCTGAAATTTGGTTTTAGATCATGCTCAATAATATCGCCTGCAGTAATGTCGGGAATTGCACCTTCCAATCCATAACCAACTTCTATGCGCATCTGGTGATCATCAGTTGCAACTAAAATTAAAATGCCATTATTTGTTTTTTTATTGCCAATGCCCCAATTGCGAAAAAGTTTGTTGGCATAATCTTCAATGGGATAATCATTCAATGTTGGAATGGTAACAATAGCAATTTGGTTGGAAGTGCTGTCATCAAGCGCATCAAGTTTTTGTTCGAGTTGCTGTGCATCAGTTGCAGAAAGTACATGTGCTTCATCATTCACCAAACGTGGTGGTGACGGGCGTGGCAGTAGATTTTGTGCAAGCAAAATATTGCAGAAGGCAATAGTAAAAACAAGAAGAAAAATTTTTTTCATTAAGCTTTATTGTTAGTTTTTCTATTTACCAAAAACTATTTCGTCGGGTAATTCATTTTTATCAACTGAAGCGTCGTAAGGAAAATGCAGCGCAAGCGTATCACCAATTTGTTGTACAGTTTCGGCGATGCCATGCGCATAATTTTCTTTGTCAAAATGGACGAGCATATTTTTTACAGCATCATTCCAAAAATCTTTTCCTGTTTTTTCGTAAACGCCTTTATCGCCAAAAACCGCAAGCTGTCTATCTTTCATCGCAACATAAACAAGCACCGCATTTTGTTTTTCGGTCTCATCCATTTTTAACTTATAAAATATTTCAGCAGCGCGATCAATGGCATCCATAAATGCGCAGCGACTTTCAACAAACACACGAATCTCGCCGCTGGTGTGCTTTTCAGCAGATTTAATAGATGCCACAATTTGTTCCTGCGCTTGCGCAGAAAAAAAATGTTTTGGTTTTTTTGAAAGGATGTTAAGCATTATTTTGATGAGTCTGAAAAGTTTACAGTTGGTGCATGTTCGGCTCCGGGATCTGCCTGGAAATACGCTTTCGGCTTATAACCAAACCATCCTGCGTAAAGACTATTTGGAAATGTACTTATCTGCGTGTTGTAAGCCTGCACTGAATTATTAAAGTCGTTGCGCGAAACTTTAATACGATTTTCTGTGCCTTCGAGTTGTGTTTGCAATCCCTGAAATGCCGCATTGGTTTGAAGGTTTGGATAATTTTCAGAAACAGCGAGCAACCTTCCAAGCGCTTGTGATAATTGTCCCTGCGCTGCCTGATATTGTTGTAATTTTTCAGGAGTTAAATTACTTGCATCTACTTTTATCTGTGTAGCACTTGCTCTTGCCTGTATCACACCTTCGAGTGTGCTTTTTTCAAAATTCGCTTCACCTTTTACAGTGTTAACTAGATTTGGTATCAGGTCTGCACGACGTTGATAATCGCTCTGAACCGCGCCCCACTTGCTTTGTACGTCCTGGTCGAGTGCAACAGTATTGTTTTTAAAACTTATTGCACCACATCCTGCGCAACCTCCGACAACTATTATAAAGCCAAGAATTATCAATAAAACTAAAGTACCTGTTTTCATTTTTTTAAATTTTCAGATTTAAAGATATGTATCAAAACAAATACCTTATTATTTTTTATGCCAAGAGGGCAGAAGAAATAATTTTATAACAACAAGATAGAAAGATTTTTTTTGATGAATAGAATTACAGAACGTAAAAGAGTGCGACGCAACGTAAGCTTAATAGTAGCAAAGAACCTTAGTTCAAAAAAATTAACTACTCAAAAATATTTGCCGGCAAAATAATTTCAAACTGATTTGGATTTTGTCCGGTAAAATTATTATCAAACAAACGGCTGTAACGGATGCCGAAAGTTATTGCCTGCTCATTCCACCATTTTGTATCAAAATAAATTTCAGCGCCTGCACTTTTAAATTGATAATTATTCCCGGTTAATAAACTTTTTGCATTGGTATAATCGAAGAAAGCATTTGCACGAATACGTAAAAAATAAATAATATTTCCAAAGCCGGCATCAGGATAAAATAAAGGAAAATTATAATTAGCTCCGAGCTTGTACATGCGCGGAAAATCAACAGCATTATATCCGCGAGAAAAAGGAAAATCGTTGCTAAAAGAATATTCATTTGCAGTATCGCGCGATTGATATGCGGCATCTATAACAAGGCTGTTTGTTTTAAAAATTCCGGGCAAATAAAAACTTGCTGTTGCAAGCAACTGGTTCGCTGTGTATTTATTTACAATGCTTCTGTATTGCACAAAAAAACTTTGTGCCCAGTGCGGATATATCTGCTGTAATGCCTGCTGCGACTCGGTTGTATAAGATGCGCTTGATTGTATGTAATTGAAATTTAAATTCCTGAAAATGTTTTTTGCATCGCCTGTCCATTGCACATTGTCAATATTATCTGCAGCGTACAAAGTAAGATTGCGATATTGTTTTCCACCAGAAAAATCTAAAGGCAATTGCAATCCTGCGTTTGCATTAAATTCATTCCAGAAATAATTCGTGTTGTTATAAAAAGCATTGCGTTGAAAGGTTTCATTTACACCAATAACAGGCTGCAAAAACCATCCGCCATAAATTACTGAAGCGCCTGCTTCATTGGAATTTTCGTTTCTATTATAAGTATAAAAAAGTTGTGTTTGCACTGTGCTCAAAACATTTTCACCTTCAAGAATTAAAGAGAAATCAGGATTTTGATAATTGGGACGAAGGGTGTGTAAATTGAATGGCTGAAAAAATTTATGATAAACAGAAATCGGAAAATCAGTTATGCCAACATTTTTAAGTGTATTGTTTTTTTCAGGGGAAAAAGGTTTGGTAACGTATAGATTTTTCAATGTATCATTATCAGTTGTTATTTGCCAAAGCGGAGTAAAACTTGCAAGTTGGTAACCATCTGCAGTAAATGCTGATGCGATGATCTGATTGTTCTGAAACACTCCCTGGTAAAGGCCTGTGGCAAAATCAGCCAAACGGTAACTTTTGTTTTGCGATAAAATATAAGACCAAATTTCATCTTTGCCATTGTTGGAGCAACTGAAAATTAATGTATCATTTTGCACAACAGGATAACCGATAATTCTGTTTTCAAAAGGCAATAGAATTTTTATCGAACCATCCTGAATATTTATCTGTTGAAGGCTCATTTCACCAGCTGCGTTTCTTGCAACAGCAAAAATATTTTTATCATCAAAAGAAAATTTTGGAAAGGTGTAAATAACAGCACTGTTATAAATAAGTGTTTTTATTTTTTCGCCATTTAAATTTAAAATATCAAGCGTGCAATGTTGGTTGTTATTAATTGATACAGCTGCAATTTCATTTCCATCATGAGAAATATCCGGTGTAAAATATCTTGTATGCGAAGTGATCTTTTTTTCTTCACCTGAATTAACATCAACCATTTTTATTACACTGAATTCTTTATTTCCCCATCTTGCATCAGGCTGTAATGCACTATACACAAGCTTTCCGGCATTGTAAGAAAAATAATCATCGTAAGTAATATCTCTCGTTACAATTTTTGTTTCTCTTTTATCAGCATTGATTTTATAGATCGCAGGAACATCTTTATAAGTTTGTTTTAAAACAATTAAGCTTCCATCTTTGGTTGAATATGGATATTTATAATCAACCACATTATTTTTTTTGGTTGATGTTAACCAATCGATATTTTGCGGTTTTTCTTTTTGCCATTGTTCATCATAAAAAGCAAACGCATTTTTTACAAAATCATTAAATGGAATGCCTGAATATTTTTTGATAGCGCCTTGCATCGGATAAAATAATGGTTTAAAACGAACGGCGTCCTGCGTTACATTTCTCCAAAAATCCATTCCATATTTTTCGCGTCCGTAAGCCACCAGCATATAACCAAGCGGATAATGATTGGGAACATAATTTTTTAAAGAACCGTTGCGGAGTTTTTCATAACTGTAATTTTTATTTTCAAAATACATGCTCTCATAGCCGCTTAAAAAAGATGGCAACCTTCCGCGTCCCTGGTGGCTTAACATTGTTTCATTAAAAACCGCATCACCTTCAAAAAACCAGTTGGGAATGGCAGCGTCATTGGCTACTGCAAGTCCGCCTTCACCAAAAATATCATATACAACTTTTGCCAGCCCTACACGAAAATTGCTGTATTGCTGTACATGACGGAATTCATGAATGGCTAAATTATCTGCCCAATTTTGCGCCCCAAGATCAAATGCAGGTAGCGAAGGCATTAAAAAAAATTCGCTTCTGTAAGGTGCGAGCTGGACAAATCCATTTGAAAATGTAACATCAGTTTGAAGTACAATGCTGATTTTTCTAATTTTATCTCCAATCATTTTTTCATTTGTTCGTTGCTCATAATTTGTAAGTGTGGCAATGCGCTGTGCCATTGAATCGTAGCCTTCCGGAAAAATAACCCTGACAGTATCTGTGTTTATTTGTTTCCAATGAATGGATGCAGGATTGCCACCAAATTCCTGGGCATGAGAGAAATAAAAAGTAAAAAGTAAAAAATAAAAAAACAGAGAACGCTTGCCCATATTGATAAGTAAAGAAGTCAAAAGTAAAAAATAAAAATGCTGAAAATAAAAAACCATTCTGTTTTGCAGAATGGTTGTAATTTTTTTATGAAACTTTACACCATCACTTCATTGGTTAAATGTATCTTGGTCATTTGCAAATATTGATTTTGCAGTTGATGCACATAACGCACATTTGGATTTTCGCGCACATCTTCGCGATACCACATTTCAATATATGAAAAATCATCTTTCTTTTTTATCACTAATCTGAACGAGCCTTTTTTATATTTCACAATCCCGTCCGGCAATTCTTCTTTTCTGAAATGCAGCCATTGCATCACTTCGTCTGTAATTGGTATTGGGAAAAGATCTTCTGTTTCGAAAAAGAATTCCTGCACATCTGTTCTTAAACAAACCTGTTTTTCATCACCGTTGATCCGCGTTACTTCGCCTCGCCACATTTTACCATCAAATTTACCCATAAGGTAATCACCGATTTTTATTTCATTGAATTTTATCATACTTAGCAATTTTTAGAAGTTCAAAATAGAAATTTTTTTATGACAAAACAATTTTTTTTAAATTATTAAATTACTATTTTCCATACTTACCCTTACTATTTTTGAATTTATATTTGTTACTCAGCAAAAGATTTTCCACAAGAGGTTATTAATTTTTATTATATAATCTCAAAAAAAAGGAAAAAATATCTTAAAATTTCATTATTCCGCAGCAAACCTTTATCTTCGCGCTCCCAAAAATTATATGTCGAAACAGCCGTTGATTAAGCAAGATGGAATTATACTGGAAGCCTTAAGCAACGCGATGTTCAGAGTAAAGCTGGAAAATGGACACGAAATTTTGGCAACGATCTCTGGAAAAATGAGGATGCATTACATCCGTATTTTACCCGGCGATAAAGTTGGTGTGGAAATGAGTCCTTATGATTTAAGCCGCGGCAGAATAATTTTTAGGTACAAATAAAAACTGAATAAATAAACAGTTATGAAAGTTAGAGCATCAGTAAAAAAGCGCAGTGTCGATTGCAAAATCGTTCGTAGAAAAGGCAAGCTGTACATTATTAATAAAAAAAATCCCCGCTTCAAACAAAGGCAGGGATAGGAATTTTTAATTTTTAATTTTTAATTTTTAATTCATTTATGGCTCGTATCGCAGGTGTTGATTTACCAAAAAATAAAAGAGGCGAAATAGGCTTGACCTATATTTTCGGCATTGGGCGCTCGACTGCACAATATATATTAGATAAAGCAGGAGTGGAATGGGATAAAAAAGTAAACCAGTGGAATGATGAAGAGCAAAATGCCATTCGTAATATCATCACGAATGAATTTAAAGTAGAAGGACAACTGCGCAGTGAAGTGCAGATGAGCATCAAGCGTTTGCTTGATATAGCTTGTTATCGCGGGCTTCGCCACAGAAAAGGTTTGCCTTTGCGCGGTCAACGCACACGCACCAACAGCCGTACAAGAAAAGGCAAACGTAAAACTGTTGCCGGTAAAAAGAAAGCACCAAAGAAATAAAATAAATTGATTTCAAATTTCAAGAAAGTTTGAAAATTATAAAGTCGCCTGAAACTTACAAATGGTAAGATGAGGGACTAAATTTAAAAAGAAGATTACCTCAAAATAAATTATGGCAAAAGCACAACAAGAAGTAAAGACCGCAAAAGCTACCGCAAAAAAAAGAATTGTAAAAGTAGATGCCTACGGAGATGCACATATCAATGCTACTTTCAACAATATTATTGTAAGCTTAACTAACAAAACCGGTCAGGTTATCAGTTGGTCATCCGCTGGTAAAATGGGTTTTCGCGGTTCCAAAAAAAATACGCCATACGCGGCGCAAATGGCTGCGCAGGATGCAGCAAAAGTAGCGCTGGACGCAGGTTTGAAGCGAGTTGATGTTTATGTAAAAGGTCCTGGTGCAGGTCGTGAAGGTGCAATTCGCTCCCTTTCACAAAGTGGCATTGAAGTTACAATGATCAAAGATGTAACGCCATTGCCGCATAATGGTTGCCGTCCTCCAAAAAAGAGAAGAGTTTAAAAATTAATTTTTTTGATGTGAGATTTTTACTTCAAAAATTACACATCCTTATAAAAATAGGTGCATCATTTATTTTAGATTTTTACAGATGATGCATCGTTATTAAAAAATCACAAACAAAAAAAATGGCACGTTACACTGGTCCAAAAACTAAAATCAGCCGCATTTTTGGCGAACCGATTTTAGGCAATGGCAAATGGTTAAACAAAACCAGCAATCCTCCCGGTCAGCATGGTGCAGCACGCAAACGTAAAACACTTGGCGAATATGCTACGCAGCTGAAAGAAAAACAAAAAGCAAAATACACTTATGGTGTTTTAGAAAAACAATTTCGCAACACTTTTGAAGAAGCCGCACGATGGAAAGGCGTTACCGGCGAAAACCTCATTAAATTATTAGAAGCCCGTTTGGATAATACAGTTTTTCGTTTGGGTATTTCTCCAAGTCGTCCCGCCGCACGCCAGTTAGTTAGTCACAAACACATTACCGTAAATGGTGACGTTGTAAACATTCCTTCTTATCAATTAAAGCCGGGAGATTCAATTGGCTTAAAAGAAAAAAGCGGCGCAAATACTGCTTTAACAAGTTTTATCCGCGGAAAAAACCCAAAGTTTAGCTGGCTCGATTGGAATCAAAATGAAAATAAAGGAGCTTTTATAACATATCCTGAAAGAGAAAGTGTTCCTGAAAATATTCGCGAGCAATTAATTGTGGAATTATATTCTAAATAATAAAATAACAACAAAAAATATGGCAATATTAAATTTTCAAAAGCCTGATAAAATTGTTTTACAAAAATCAACAGATTTTGAAGGACAATTTGAGTTTCGTCCCCTCGAGCCGGGCTTTGGCTTAACCATCGGCAATGCATTGCGCCGTGTGCTTTTAAGCTCACTCGAAGGTTATGCGATTGTTGGAATAAAAATAGATGGCGTTGATCATGAGTTCGCAACAATAAAAGGCATTACAGAAGATGTTACTGAAATAATTCTTAATTTAAAACAGGTACGTTTTAAAAAGAAAGTTGATCATGATGTTCCAACAGAAAAAGTAAATATTTCAATAAAAAATAAAACAGAATTTACTGCGGCAAATATTGGAGATGCTACCCAAAGTTTTGAAGTAATGAATCCTGAGCTTGTTATCTGTACAATGGATAACTCAGCAAAGCTTGATATTGAACTGATTATTGCAAAAGGTCGTGGCTACGTTCCTGCAGAAGAAAATAAACCAAAAGAATCTGCAATAGGTGTGATACCGATCGATTCTATTCACACACCAATTAAAAATGTAAAATATGGTGTTGAAAATTATCGTGTAGAGCAAAGAACTGACTATGAAAAGTTAGTGCTTGATGTTGCAACAGATGGCACCATCAATCCTGAAGATGCTGTTAAGCAGGCTTCACGTATTCTCATCCAGCATTTAATGATCATCACCGATGAGAACATAACTTTTGATAATAAAGAAGATAAAAAAGAAGATGTTGTTGATGAGCAGGTATTGCAATTGCGTAAAGTTTTAAAAACACCGCTGGAAGATTTAGACCTTTCTGTTCGCGCATTCAATTGCTTGAAAGCTGCAAAGATCAATTCGCTCAGTGAGCTTGTTCAATATGAACAGGAAGATTTAATGAAATTCAGAAATTTTGGACAAAAATCTTTGAGTGAAATAGAACAGGTTTTACACGAACGCGGATTACATTTCGGAATGGATTTAGTAAAGCTTGGTTTGGACGATTTGGATAGATAATTTTTTAAAACAAAATACTGCAATTCCTGACACGGTGCAGTATATAAAACACACGTTATGCGTCACGGAGATAAAATAAACAATCTTGGAAGAAAAAAAGCGCACAGAGATGCATTGCTTGCAAATCTTGGTAGCCAGCTCATAGTGCATAAACGCATAGTCACAACGCTTGCAAAAGCAAAAGCTCTGCGCACTTACATTGAGCCGTTAATTACGAAAACAAAGAACACAGCAAGTAAAGAACAGATCATGCACAATCATCGTATTGTGTTTAGTTATCTTGAAGATAAGGCTGCTGTAAAAGAATTATTTACCGTTGTCGGTCCAAAAATTGCAGGGCGTCCAGGCGGTTATACACGCATTTTAAAGCTTGGTATTCGCGTAGGAGATAATGCAGAAAAAGCAATGATTGAATTGGTAGATTTTAACGAAATTTATGGCAAAGGAGTAGAAAAAGCTACCGAAGCTACAAGACGCACACGTCGTAGCAGAAGTGCAGGTGCTGCCAAAAAACCGGTTGCTGCAGTTGCTGAAGGTACTGCGCCTGTTGCAGAACTTCCCGCTGCAGAAAATACAACCGAAGCGACAACGGAAGATGTATCAACCGAAGAATAGATAATTTCAAATATTCATAAGTGCAGAATCATTATTGGTTTTGCACTTTTTTATTTTAAAGGATTTAGGAAGATAGTTTTTCCCTTGCGCGAGTGGTTTTGCATCAATTTACCATCATTCCATCTTTCATGTGAAGTATTCTGTCACTCATATCAGCAAGTTCTTCGTTGTGTGTAACAATTAAAAAAGTTTGATTCAAATCATTTCTGAGCTGCACAAAAAGATCGTGCAGCTCTTTTGCATTTTTGCTGTCCAGGTTTCCGGTAGGTTCATCAGCAAAAACAATGGCTGGTTTATTTATTAATGCACGTGCCACTGCAACACGTTGTTGCTCGCCGCCGCTAAGCATTTGCGGTTTATTTTCCAGGCGGTTACTAAGTCCAAGCCATTTCAATAATTTTTTTGCTTCATTCTCAACTTCACGCTTTTTTCTTTTTGCAATCCATCCGGGAATGCATACATTTTCAAGCGCAGTAAATTCAGGAAGCAAATGATGAAATTGAAAAACAAAGCCAATATTTTTATTTCTGAAAGCTGCTAATTTTTTTCCTTTTAATAAAAGCACATCAGTTTCATTCAAAAAAATTTCACCTTTTTCCGCTGTGTCCAAAGTACCCAGAATATGCAGCAGCGTGCTTTTTCCGGCACCTGATGATCCAACAATTGAAACTATTTCACCGGCATTTATACTAATATCCACGCCTTTTAAAACATGCAATTGGTCGTAATGCTTATGAATATTATTTGCCTGAAGCATTTATTTTTCTTAATAATAATAATATGCAAACTAATATAACCTTGCAATAAAACGCAGCTTTTTTCTTTGCAAAATATTTCTGTAATACTTAAAAAAAACATGAGTTGGTTATTTCGTAACAACACTTACATTTGCGCAAAAATTAAGGATATGTTTTGGAGTTTAGAATTAGCCAGCTATCTTGAAGAAGCACCTTGGCCTGCTACAAAAGACGAGTTGATAGATTATTCTATACGCAGCGGTGCGCCGATTGAAGTGGTAGAAAATCTGCAGGAGCTTGAAGATGAAGGCGGCGAAGTATATGAAAGTATTGAAGACATTTGGCCTGACTATCCAAGCCAGGAAGATTTTATGTTTAATGAAGATGAATATTAAATAGCTTATGCGAAAATTTGAAACCGTTGTATCTGCAACGGTTTTTTATTTTATAAGGCATTCCAGCATTGTAAAATTAAGTGGCATGATTTTAAAGTAAGTATAGAAAATTCTTAAGATGTCATTAAGTGATCAGATCATTTATCTTTTTATTTTGGCTATCCCAATCGCTTGCATTGCCTGGACTGTTACTCATGAAGAGGTATTTATTGAACCACGGGAATATTGCAACAAAAGCAGTGCAAATGCGAAATCAATCTTTAAGAAAAAGTTTTTTTATTTATTTACGTGCGAGTATTGTTTCAGCCATTATGTAGCTGCTTTGTTTTTAATTATTACAAAATATAAATTATTGTTTGATGATTGGCGTGGATATTTGATCGCAGGTTTTTCGTTGGTTTGGATCGCTAATTTCTACATGAATATTTTTGGATTTTTGAAAGTAGATATTAAAAAAGAAAAAACTGAAACAGAAGTCATGAAGCACAAATATTAATTTGTTGCGCTTTATTTTTTTCAATTTATATTTTCTAAAATCCCTGCAATGCCCTGTCCGCCCCCAACACAGGCTGTTACCATTCCATATTTTTTATTTAATCTTTTCATATCACTTAAAATTTGTATCGTAAGCTTTGCACCTGTGCAACCCAATGGATGACCAAGTGCAATGGCGCCTCCATTGATATTTACAATCTCAGGATTTAAATTTAATTCTCTTATGACTGCCAAACTTTGAGATGCAAATGCTTCATTCAATTCAATTAAATCAATATCATTCAACTTCATGCTTGCTTGTTTCAAAACTTTTGGAACAGCAGCAACAGGACCAATGCCCATTATCCGCGGATGCACGCCTGCGCTTGCGCAATTAACTAATCTGCCAATTGGTTTTAATTCTAAATCATTCATCATCTTTTCACTCATCACAATAACAAAAGCCGCGCCATCACTGGTTTGTGAAGAGTTGCCTGCAGTAACGCTTCCGCCATTTGCAAATGCTGGTTTTAATTTTGAAAGCGCTTCTAAATTTGTATCAGCGCGTACACCTTCATCTGTATCAACAACATAATTTTTTGTTTTCTTTTCCCCTTTTTCATCAATATAAATCTGTTCTACATTGATTGATAAAATTCCATTTTTAAAAAATCCATTTTCAATTGCATGCATTGCTTTTTTATGTGAGCCAAGTGCAAATGCATCCTGATCTTCGCGCGAAATTTTAAATTCTTTTGCAACCGCTTCTGCCGTTAAGCCCATGCTCAAATAATAGTCAGGATCACTTTTCGCAATTTCATAAGAGGGCACTGTTTTCCATCCTGCAGTTGGCACAAGACTCATACTTTCAGTGCCGCCTGCAACAATGCAATCTGCCATCCCTGAACGAATTTTTGCGGTTGCCATCGCAATACTTTCGAGTCCGCTTGCGCAATATCTGTTAATGGTAATTCCGGCAACATTAATTGCCAAAGCCCGACATGCAATAATGCGACCGAACTGTAATCCTTGCTCAGCTTCAGGTACAGCGTTTCCAACAATAACATCATCAACTAAACTTGCCTCGAGTTGCGGCACTGATTTCATTAAACCTTTTATCACTTCAACCGCCAGATCATCAGGACGAAAAAATCTAAAGCCACCTTTTTTACTTTTTGTAACAGCAGTTCTGTAACCCGCAACTATAAATGCTTCCTGCATAAAATATTTTGTCAAAATTAATAAAAGTTGTTATGCAACTAATATTAAAAGTATAATCATCACACAAAAAATGAAATTACTTTTCATAAATTATCTTCGCGAAATGTATTCGCTTCTTCGCCAACTGCTTTTTTTATTTCCTCCGGAAGATGTCCATTATTTAAGCATGAATTTATTGCGCAGAAGTTTTGATATAAGTTTTATTCAATCATTTTTTGAACAAAAATTTCAATGTGATTCTCCGAAATTATCAAAAGAATTATTTGGATTGAAATTTAAAAACCCTGTCGGGCTTGGCGCAGGCTTTGATAAAAATGCAATTTATTTGAATGAATTAAAAACACTTGGCTTTGCATTTATAGAAGTTGGAACGGTCACGCCACTTTCACAAACCGGCAATGAAAAACCAAGATTATTTCGCTTGCCAAAAGATAAAGCACTGATCAATAGAATGGGTTTTAATAATGATGGTGCGGAAGTAATTTCAGAACGATTAAAAAAATACAGATCAAAAAATCATGAACAAAAATCTAACATTATTATTGGCGGAAACATTGGAAAAAATAAACTGACATCGAATGAAAATGCATGGAAAGATTATGAGATTTGTTTTGAAAAATTGTTTGATTGCGTTGATTATTTTGTTGTAAATGTGAGCTCACCAAATACGCCGGGTTTGCGTGAATTGCAGGAGAAAGAATCACTTAAAAAAATATTATCTAATTTACAAAATATAAATAATCAACAAACGCCAAAGCCTTTGCTGCTAAAGGTTTCCCCGGATTTGGAACAACAACAATTGGATGATATTATTGAACTTGCTTTTGAAATAAAACTTGATGGATTTGTTGCTACCAACACAACAATTGATTTTGAAAGTTTAAATAAAAAGTCAAAAATAAAAAGTCAGAAAATTGGCAATGGAGGTTTAAGCGGGAAGCCATTAAAAGAAAGATCAACTGAAATAATAAATTATATTTCTAATCAAACAAAAAACAAAATTCCAATTATTGCAAGCGGTGGAATTTTTACAGGAAAAGATGCACAAGAAAAAATAAATGCAGGCGCAGATCTTGTGCAGGTTTGGACTGGTTTCATTTATGAAGGTCCATCAATCGTAAAAAATATTTGTAATTATTTAATTGAAAAAAAATAACAGGTTAAATTTTTTTAGCTTGTTTATAATTATTTTTTTGCAGCCATTGTAAAACTTTTTCCCGCTGATCTCCCTGAATAATTATTTCACCATCTTTAATGCTGCCGCCTGTTCCGCAAAAGTTTTTTAGTTTTTTGCCAAGATCATTCAGATCATTTTCAGTTCCTGTAAATCCGGTTATTAATGTTACAGCTTTGCCTGCGCGGTGGTTGGTATCTAATCTTATTAATAATTTTTGTTGAGAAGATTGTAAGGTTTCTAATGATGGTAATTCTTCTTCTTCGAATTTAAAATTTGGATCTGTGCTGAAAACAAATCCGTGCGAATCAGGTTTATTTTTTTTCATATTGTCAAAGCTTTTAAACTCATGTCTAAACTTTTTGCCTGGTGAATTAAACCACCAACACTTACATAATCAACACCTGTTTTTGCAAAGGTTTCAATGTTATCTAAATTAATTCCGCCACTTGCTTCTGTTTCAAATTTTTTATCAATAATTTTTAATGCTTCTTCAATTTGTTGCGGTGTAAAATTATCCAGCATAATTCTAAAAACTTTTTCTTTACCGACTTTACAAACTTTTTTTACATCGTCAATATTGCGTGTTTCAACTTCAATTTTTAAATTTAATTTTTTTGTTTGAATGTATTGATAAGCCTTATTTATCGCAGGATCTATGCCGCCGCAATAATCAATATGATTATCTTTCAGCATGATCATATCATACAAACCAAAACGATGATTCATGCCGCCGCCAATGCGTACGGCCTCTTTTTCTAACAGTCGAAAATTAGGGGTTGTTTTTCTTGTATCTAAAATTTTTGTGTGATAATTTTTTATTTTTTCAACGTAAGTTTTTGTTAGAGTTGCAATGCCGCTCATGCGTTGCATGCAATTTAAAACCAGCCTTTCGCATTTAAGAATTGTATGAATAGATGTTTCACTTTCAAAAACAATATCGCCAATTTTAATGGCTTCTCCATCTTTTTTATATTGATGAAAAATACTGGAAGGCTCAACAAAATGAAAAATGTTTTGTGCAATTTCAACTCCTGCTAAAATTCCATTTTGCTTAATTTTTAAAACAGCTTTGCCTCTTTGGTTTGAGGGAATGCAACTGATGGTTGAGTAATCTCCACTGCCAACATCTTCTTTTAATGCTTCTGAAATTAAATGGTGTAATCTTTCATCAAACATTATCATACAGCAAAACTAATTTTTTGAATCTTTCATTAAGATAAAAATTAAAAAGCCACTCGAATTTACGAATGGCTTTTTTGTCGACTATTTACCTTTCCTTATCTTTTTTGTCTTTGTGTAGGCCAGAAATTTCCTGTTTTATTTTTTGTGGAAGTGCCTTCCGGCGCACCGTAATGTGTCATTGCACAACGGAAACCAATGGTGCTGCTGCTTTCATCTTCCTCTAAAAAACGACGCGTGCCCGGGCTTAACCAATATGGCATATCATCCCAACTGCCTCCTTTTACTACTCTTGACTTATCGCTGATAAGTGTGGTAATACCATATCCATAATAATTATTGCTGGTAGAATCGCCATCTAAATAATTGATTGCATAAGAACGCTGATAATTTCTGCGATTGTGTATCTCTGAATCGGATTCAGGAATGTATTTGATTCGTCCTAGACTATCGCGAAGATTTCCTTCGCCACCACTTTTATCGACTTTAGTAAATACGTTGCCACGATATGGATTCAGATCATTTTCATCTTCGTCAGTTAAAGGTCTGTACACATCCGCAACCCATTCACTTACATTACCACTCATATTGTATAATCCAAAACCGTTTGGAAAAAATGAAGTTACTTCTGCAGGTATTGCTGAGCGGTCATTCAAGCCACCAGCTGTGCCCATGTAGTCACCATTTCCACGTTTGAAGTTTGCGAGAAATGCACCTTGCCAGGCACCATGTCTTGTTGACCGAAGATTATCAAAACCATCATTTTTCCATGAATAAATTTGTTTGTTTGCAATTAATTCTTCACCGCGTTTCTTTTCATTTTTGCGTGGCTGCGGATTTTCTTCAACCAAACCTAACGCAGCATATTCCCATTCTGCTTCGGTTGGAAGGCGATAATCAGGAAATAAAATTCCATCAGAAAAATCTACCTGCGTGCGTGGTTTTCCCTGTGCATCGAGCAAAGGATTTTTTTTCGGCTTGCCGGGAATACCTTCGTATTCACCCATTAAATAAGATTTTGTGTTGAAATTATCTTGACCACCACCATTTAATTCTTGTTTTAAAACATTTTTGTTTTGATAACCTTGGGTGATCAATTGCAATTCATTTACGCGGTCAGTTCTCCAAACACAAAAGTCATGCGCCTGCTTCCAGGAAACACCTACAACCGGATAATAATTATAAGATGGATGACGGAAATAATATTCCACATAAGGTTCATTGTATGCAAGTTCGCTACGCCAAACCAATGTATCAGGCTCTGCACCTTCAATTACTTTTTCGTATTGAGGATCAGAAAATACATTATCTAACCAATGCAAATACTCGCGGTAATGCACATTGGCTACTTCTGTTTTATCAATAAAAAAAGAATTTACCGTTACGCGACGCGGCGTATTATTCCAATCGCCCATTACGTCTTCCTGCGTAGCACCCATTGTAAATGTGCCGCCCTGAACGAAAACAAGACCTGGTCCTGTTTTTACATCAGCAGGTTTTGCAACATAAAAACCACCTTCATTTTTATCATTATAATTCCAGCCGGTTGCCGTTGATTGCTCAGGCTTTTTGTGAAATACACCACCATTTTTACAAGAAGCTGCAGCTATAAAAATTATAAAGAATAAAAAATAATTTCTGAAATTATTTACCATGAAAAACTATTTTTTGACTTATGATGAACGATAACTTTATGAAAATATTGTTTTGGACAATAATTTGTAAAGATAAATATTTCGGGGGTTAAAAATAAAAACACTCTTTGCTCGTTTAAGAAAAATTATATCAGAAATTAATCTGACTATAATTTTAATAATAAAAATTGCTTGATATTTGCAACTCCTATGTTAATAGGATATTAATGACAAAATTATTTTTTATTGATTAAATTTTACTTCACTTTTTAATTTTAAATGGACAGATTTATTAAACACCATCAATAAAAAAACTAACTCGCATGAAGAGTATAAAATTTAAAGCCGTTACCTTATTTACTATTTCTTTACTGTCTTCTATTTCTCTGTTTGCGCAAACTGAGGTAAACCCGAGTGTTGTAACCACAGCAGTTCCCTTTCTGCGCATTTCCCCAGATGCACGTGGCGGCGCAATGGGCGATGCAGGTATAGCCGTAAGTCCTGATGCGAATTCAGCTTTTTGGGATCTTGCTAAAACACCTTTTGCAACCGATAACGATGCTGTTGGTTTAACTTATACGCCGTGGCTGCACGATATTGCGTCAGACGTTTATTTGGCAACATTAGCTGGCTATCACAAGCTTGATGATAACCAGGCAATATCTGCATCGGTTAGATATTTTAATTTAGGCAGCATTCAATTCACAGATTATAATGGCACACAGTTACAATTATATAAGCCGCGCGAATTTGCAGTAGATTTAGGATATTCAAGAAAATTATCGGATAAACTTGGTATAGGAGTAGCGCTTCGGTATATTAATTCCAGTCTTGCCAGTGGAGATGTTGGCGGAACAGTTTATAAAGCCGGGCAAACTGTTGCAGCCGATCTTTCGCTTTTTCACAATGGCTTGGATGATGCAGGACAGGGATTTTGTTACGGCATAGCCTTATCTAATCTTGGTGGTAAAATTGGTTATACAGATAATGCACTTGGAAAAGATTTTATACCTGCAAATCTTGGCATTGGCGCCGCATACACAGCTATAATTGATGAGGATAATAAGATAACTTTCGCACTTGATATCAATAAGTTGCTTGTTCCTGCTTTACCCGCTTCCACCGGAAATGATTCTATAGATAATCAGAATTTAGCAAACTACCATTCACAAAGTGTATTCTCAAGTTGGGGCAGTTCATTCAGCAACAGTGCTTATACATTTTCCGGCGGAGCAGAATATACTTACAATAATCAATTTAGCGCACGTGCCGGTTATTTTTGGGAAGGTGCAAACCAGGGCGACAGAAGATATTTCACAGTAGGCGTTGGATTAAAATATAATATTTTTGGTTTCAATTTTTCTTACTTAGTGCCTTCCGGCAATGGTGTCACCCGCAACCCACTCTCAAATACTTTGCGGTTCAGTATTTTGTTTGATCTGGACTCTTCAGGCGACACCAATACTGACAATACAGCAAATTAAATTGCGACTTAATTTTATAATGATACAGGAGCTATTGCGTGATAGAGGTTTCTCCGTAAAAAGAATGTTCTTTAGCGGCTTATTCTAACAAATCTAACCTTTCCGTATATACGCTCGGAGTTTTTACCGCCTCTTCAATAAAAAAAGCCCGCACAATGCGAGGCTTGAATGATATTATTTACCTGATTTATTTGCTGATTATAAGCTTTGTTGTAGTACGGTAATCATCTCTTTCAACAACCAAAGTATATATTCCGTTAGCAAGTTTATTTTGAAGATTAGCAGTCTCTGTCAAATAACCTTTTGATATGCCCAACTCTTTCTGCCATACTTTAACTCCCAGGCTGTTATACAGCATAACCGTTGTCTTTGTTTCTTTAGAAGGCAACTGCATCTGGATGATAAAATTGCCATTGTTCGGAACAGGCATTACTTTTATTCCGGTTATCTCTGCCTTAGATGCATCGGTATTCTGTATATCCGGGTATGTTGAAGGAGAAGTATTAAACTCAGGACCTCCCTTCCAGTTAGAAGTATCGCTGCTGCACAAGGTTCTCAGGCGCCACTCATAAGTTGAAGAAGGAGAGAGTTTGTTTAATTTATATTTTGAATTAGCAGGAATGTCTTTTGAATTCCATGTTCCTGAACCTTCGGTGCGGTAATCTAATCTGAAACCAACAGCAGAAGAAGCAGGTAATGTCCAGTTCAATGTTGCAGAAGTAGCTGTAATGTTTGTAACATTCAGTTTCTTTGGGCTAAGACACTGAGCCTGGGTCATTAGGTCAAAAGGTTCAGACCAATCTGAACTGTCTGTTCCTCCTCCGCAAATAGTTTTAACCTGTGCCTGGTAATCAGTTCCGGGGGTAAGATTTACAAATTCAAACGATGTATCGGATCTGTTGCTGATTGTCGTATATTTTGTAGTGCCTGTGGGATATCTTCTTACAGTATAGGATGTGCCTGTTGATACCTTCGTCCAGTATAATAAGGCATGGGTAGAATTGATGTAAGTGATACCTGTAATTTCAGGTGCAGTACATAATCCTTCATCAATTTGTCCATTGCAATTATTGTCTTTGCCATCTGCAATTTCAGGAGCGCCGGGATAAGTGTTCGGATCCGTGTCATCGCAATCGGTATTGTTAGTTGAATACCCGGCAGGTACTCCTGACCCGCTGTAGCAAACATTTTGCAATGAGCCTGCGCCATAACCATCGCCGTCTGCATCTACATAAAATTGACCGGTTGTATGAACGGCTGCATTATTATCATCGCAATCAGGACCTGAGGTTGTAAAAGAAAATCCGGCAGGAAGCGTGTTGCCATAGCAAACCGTTGTTTGCCCTGCGTCATAACCATCGCCATCTGCATCAATATATACGGTTGCACTTTGCCAAACAGTGCCATCGTTGTCATTGCAGTCAGTATTATTTGTTACATAGCCTGTAGGTTGTGTGCAATTTTCAATGCTGTCATCAGGATTGCCATAACCGTCTCCATCATTGTCTGCATAATACGTATGTGATGTACAATCATCATTCAGTATAGTTCCTATGCCCTGTGCATCACTGATGGTGGCGTTACTGCTTACGTTGCTCAGGTTCACGTAAAAACTTTCGTCAGGCTCAACCTTTGTGTCGCCGTTAACCAAAACATTAAAAGTATAGGTAGAACTGTCCTGCGGAATGCTTTGTGCCGTAAGCGATTGCTGCACATAATCATTGTCTGCAACCGTAGCTGTATTGTCAGCCGTTGCTATATTAAAGGTAATGCCCGGGCCTGCAGGATAAGAAGAACTTACGGTAAACGCAAACGTAGTTGTGCCGCTGTTTCCTTCATCCATCGAAACATCATTGATGCTTAAAGCAGGATGGTGATAGATCTTTTCAATAACCCCCTGCGTGCTTGCACTGGCTGCAAAATCTGTACTTCCGCTATATTGGGCATACAAGGTATCTGTACCTGGTGTAGCAAAAGCAGTGTTGCAGGTGGCAGTACCATTACTAAGCGTTACATTGCCACAAATGAGCGTACTGCCATTTGTAAACGAAACCGTTCCTCCATACACAGTACCTGTACTTGTTACTGTTGCAGTAAGTACTACATCATTATTTGGACTTGAAGAATAAATACTAGTATGGTTCGAACTTAAAGTTGTTGTTGTGTTTACACGGTTACTTGGTGTTATACTAACACTCCAGCCACCCGAAATGCTTCCTGAATAGCTGCTTACGGCATCTATTACATAAAGACTCCATGTACCATTGGGTAAAGTGCCGTCAAAAACACTACCTAAGGTTGATGTACCTTGTATTGCAGCTAATGAATAAGGAGCGGATGGTGCAGGTGAAGGAAATGAAGCATTCGAATAATCTGTTGGTTTGAAAGTACCGCTTATAAGTGATGTGGATTGAGGCAAAGCTGAAGCCGCCGCATCACTAATTGCAATAGTTAGATTGGAAGCGGCCGTAGTGCCGCCACATCCTCCCCAAAAAACAAATTTTTGTCCTCCCGGACTAACCAGCAACATGTACACGTCACTTGGGTATTGATGGCTAAACCCGTATATGCTTAAAGTAAGGTTTGCTACCGTTTCGGAAATACCGGATACATTTATCGCTGAAGGATAGGGAGTAGCTGAAGCATCATCATTTATGGTAATGGGATTTGTGTTTGAAAATGTTTGCGTTTGTGCAGTGACGGTTTGTTTTAGGATCAATGAAACTAAAAACAACAGAATAATTGTAAAACTTTTTCTCATAATGGTACAGATTAGGATTAAGGGCAAATTAAAAATAAAAGATTAAACTTCAATATTAATTTTAAAATAAAAATAAATATGTTGACTTTGTAAATTGATTATATAAATGAGATAAGAATTGGTCCAGTGCTCAACAATTAGTTGTAAACTTGCTTAGTAAGAGAATAAAATTTTTCGAAAATTTTAAATAAAACTACATGCAAACAAACCTGATAAAACTTTTTTATAAATACTTAGCGTTGTCGTTTACTTTTATCTTTATTATGTCTTCTGCGTTTTGTAAACAACCCGATCAGGCTTTCTTTCAAATCAAAATTTATCAACTAAAAAATAATGATCAGCTAAATAAGGTTGATTCTTTTTTAGAAAATGCTTATTTACCTGCGCTGCATCGCGCCGGCATTTTAAAAGTTGGCGTATTTGTCCCCATTGCAAATGACACAGCAGTCATGAAAAAGATCTATGTTTTTATACCTTTTCATTCAAGTGATGAATGGCTGCAACTTTCTGAAAAACTTAATAAAGATGCCGTTTACATTGCAGCAGGAAAGAATTTTATTGAAGCCCCTGCTGATCATCCTCCTTATGAAAGAATGGAATCAATATTATTGGAAGCCATGCGTGCTGCCCCCAATTTTATTTTGCCTGCTTCTACATCTGCTTCCCGGGTTTTTGAATTAAGAGATTATGAAAGTCCGACAGAACATCTTGCTTCCAAAAAATTAGAGATGTTTAATGAAGGAGGCGAGACAAAGATTTTTACGAGACTTGATTTTGATCCTGTTTTTTATGCGAAAGTAGTTTCAGGTGCCCACATGCCTGATCTTATGTACATGGTTACTTTCGAGAGTGTAGCTGCAAGGGATGCGCACTGGAAACAATTTGGAGAAGATTCAAAATGGAAAGAGATATCCACGGATCCAAAATACGAAAACAACGTTTCAGTTTCCCACATAGAAAGTATCCTGATGCATTCAACGAACTATTCAGATTTTTGAATCTATTGCAATTCTTAAAATAATAATTAGGATGAAAATATTTATTAATTGCCCGGGTAAATCAACAGATCACATACCCTTAAACCTCACTTAATTTAAAACGCATTGCTGTAAAACAGTACCAAATCCCTATCTTTAATTTCCTTCTGCAAGCTTATTATTTATTTTTCTTCTCTAAAATGCACAACATTAAAACTAAATCTATTTGTCTCCTGTTGTTTGCATTTTGCTATTGCTTTGCATACTCACAGGATACGATCACTTTAAATTCCGCTCAGAAATTTCAAACTATTGCGGGCTGGGGACATGGCGGCGGAATACTCGGTTATACAAATGGTGCATTTACAATGCTTGATTCCAATATTGCCAATCCGGTGAATTATGAAATACTGGACTATATTATTGATGAACTTGGATTAACAGGCAGTCGCATAACAGAAGTTGGTCCGCGCACAGATGGTACCGGTACAGATGACGGTAATTGTGACAGCATCGACTGGAGCAAGTTTGATTCAAGCAGCTTGCCCGTTACGGAAGCAGATTACTTATTGTACTTTCAAAACCGCATTGAAACCAATGGCTTTCCGTGTTCTTATTATTCAAGCACGGGTTATCCTACTTATGCAACAAGTTTAAAGCCCTGGGTTTTGAATGATCCCGGAGAACGTGCGCAGCAAATATGGGGCAGCGCTTATTTTCTTAAAAATACTTATGGCATCAACACAAGCTTTGCAGTTATTTATAATGAACCTTCCGGTGCAGTTACTTATAATATTTTAGCGGATGATATAAAGGCATTGGGACCGAGATTTATTTCTCATGGTTTAAAAACAAGCTCTCAATATGCGGAAGCAATATCGCCGCAAACAGACTGGGGCTTCATTACGCCGGTTGAAAATGATACAGCTTTATGGAGATGGGTTGGCAGGCTTTCCTATCACGATTATGGCACTGCTGATCCTTACCGTTCTTACATATACAATTTTGGAATTACCAAAGGTCTTACAACTGCACAGACAGAAATGGGCAATCCAACTTTTGATGATCTGTATAATGATCTTACGCTTGCCAATACTTCTTACTGGGAAGTTGGATACAGCGGCTCAACAACTATAGTTCCTGCAAGCGGATTAACTTCTTTCACACCTTCGGGGACTTTTTTTCGTCTCAGGCAAGTGCTGCATTATGTAAGACCAGGCTTTGTGAGAACAGGCGCTTTTACCAAAGATTCCTTATTGCATGTTTTAGCTTTTTCAGACAAGAAAAACGAGACGGTGATAATTGATAATACTTCTTCATCTGTAAAAGCAATTCATCTTTCCGGCTTACCTGCCGATACTTACGGTATCTCTGAGGCAGCAGCAGGCGCAACAACTTTCCAGGAACTGGGACTACATACGGTTGATGCTGGTGACACACTTGATCTGAATGTAAATTCAGGCGGAGTAGTTACCACAATTTATCCTTACAGCGAACAAAACAATCCGCCGGATATAATAACGTGGACAGCAAATCCTGGTTATCTTGTTCTGCCTTCAACTACGGCAACTATATCTGCGACCGCCAATGATGCGGAACTGCATTCATTAACTTATTTCTGGTCTGTATCTTCACATCCTAAAGGCACAGATCCTGTTATTGCTTCTCCAAATGCTGCGTCCACATCAGTCAGTGGTTTATCAAAAGGTGGAACTTATATTTTTACTATAAAGGTCAGTGATGGAGTAAAAACATCTTCCAAAAAACTCTATCTTATTTCTTATAACTCCGCTCCGCCTCCTGTTTTGGGAAGTGTGGGATTTAGATTTGCTGCTCCTTATGGACTTGTTTTTACCAATCCGGGAGATACTACTCACGCTAATATTGAACTGCCCACTTCATCAGCTACCTTGCAAATAGGCATTTCTGATCTTGCCAATAGTGATTTTACCGGCAGGGGCACCTGGAGTTTGGTAAAGCAGCCAGCGGGAGCAAATGTTTCCATAAGCGCTACGACGTATATTTATGTAAGCATCCGCGCAACTGTAAGTGGTATGACTGTTCCGGGCGAGTATGTTTTCCAGGTAAATGTTACTAACCCCGGACATCCCGATTTGATTGCTCAGATAAAATGTACGGTACATCCTGCAAGTTCACCACCTGTTATTAACGCTATTTCTGCTTCTCCCTCTATTCTCACTCTGCCCGCAAGCAGCTCTCAGTTAAAAGTGAAAGCATCTGATGCCGGGCATGATCTTTTAAGATACTGGTGGGCTGTTACTTCTGTACCTGCAGGTGCAAATCCTGTATTTGATCACCAGGGATTGGCGGCTACGGCGGTAAGCGGATTAACGCAAACAGGGGTATATATTTTTACTGTACGTTGCTTTGATGATATTCACATGACCACCAAAAATGATACGGTAACTGTATATGGCTGTGATAAACCAACCGCAGGTTTTGCTGCAACAAATATCACGGCAGCAAGTGCAAAGCTTAACTGGGATACAATAAATTTTGCTGTTGGCTACAAGATAGAATACAGGAAAAATGGTGAAACAACCTGGTCTGATAAAATCATTGGAAGTAATACAGGCTTTCAGAAGTTGAGCGGTTTATCTGCCTCTACCACTTACCAATGGCGGATAGAAACAAAATGCAATAACGACCCCATTATTTTTTCTGATTATTCCGTAATAAATAATTTCACTACAAGTACTTCGGCATTTGAAACAACAGCAGGCGCATCAACAGATAATAAATTTTCAGGAATAAAGCTATTTCCGGATCCCACAAATAATATGCTTTCGGTTTCTTTTGAAACAGCTAGTAAAACAGCCACAATGCAGGTAGTGAATATTGCAGGGCAATCTTTGCTGCAGAAAAATATTAGCTCAGCAAATGGCAAGTACTATGAAGAATTAGATATTACCAAGCTTTCTGCGGGAGTTTATACATTGCTTTTACGTTTGCAAGATGGGTATTTCCATGTGAGCTTTGTGAAAAAATAGAAATGTAGAATGCTTCTGAGGTTATGTTATTCGCTCCTCATCTTATCACATAGAATTATAAGGAAAGATAAATTTTTAAAACTTATAAATGCCCGTTCTGCATTTTCTTAAAAACAGAGCGAATGGAGTAAGGAATAATTTTTGCAATTGAAAATGAAATAATTATTATGAAAAAAATATTTACCCTCTTTTTTCTCGTATTTGCAGCCGCATCACTCAAAGCCCAGTTTCCCAAACTTGTTTTAGATACTTTCAGCAGAGGTTATTCATCTCCGCTTGGAATAGAAAATGCAGGCGACAGCCGCCTTTTCATTGTTCAGCGCAGCGGGCAAATAATTATTTGCAATGCTTCAGGAACCAGGCGCGCGCAGCCTTTTCTTGATATCAGTGACAGGGCAAGCCAGAATGGTGATGAACAGGGATTGCTCGGTCTTGCCTTTGATCCCAACTATAAGAAAAATGGATATTTCTTTGTGAATTATATTGACACTAATGGTAATACACAGATATCAAGATTCCGTGTTTCATCTGATAAAAATATTGCCGATCCAGGCAGCGAAGTTCATGTATTACAGATACAGCAGCCTTACTCAAATCACAATGGAGGATGTCTTCGCTTTGGTTCAGATGGATATTTGTACATTGGTATGGGAGATGGAGGCAGCGGAGGTGATCCCAATAACTATGCGCAAAATAAAACAGTACTGCTTGGAAAAATGCTGCGCATAGATGTGCATGCACTTCCTTACACCATTCCTGCAACAAATCCTTTCAAAGATTCATCTGATTATAGCCCGGAAATATGGGCTTTGGGTTTGCGCAATCCCTGGCGCTTCAGCTTCGACAGCAGGAACGGAAATCTCTGGATTGGCGATGTAGGACAGGATATGTGGGAAGAAGTTGACCTGCAATCTGTGAACAGCAAAGGCGGTGAGAACTATGGCTGGCGCTGCTTTGAAGGCAAGCATCCTTACAATACAACCGGATGCGAAACAAAGAAAAATTACACGCCGCCTATTTATGATTACATGCATAAAAACAACAACTGCGCTATTACGGGGGGTTTTGTTTACAGAGGCAGTCTTTATCCAAATATGGTGGGAAATTATTTTTATACAGACTTATGCACCGGCGATTTTAGAATGCTTTACCAGGATAGCGGGCAATGGAAAAGCAAGTCAGTGTTGACGTACAGTGGCACCTTTGTAACATTTGGAGAAGATAATAAAAGAGAATTGTATGTTGCGGACATAAACAGTGGCATCATATATCACCTGAAAGATAAATCAGCAGGCTTGGGAACTATTGCTTCTGAAAATAATTCCCTTAGCAATGCCGCCCTCAATCTTTATCCAAATCCTTCCCATGGAAACTTCATACTGCATTATACAAGCGCCATAAATGATCAGGTTGTAATAAGCATTTATAATTCCATGGGCAAAAAAATAATGGGGTTGGAACGGGCAGTAAATGCAGGTGAAAACAATATCAACATTTCAATAAGCAGCCAGGCAAAAGGAAATTATTTTGTGCAGCTCAGAACCGTTGCAGGGAATATGATAAGCAAAAGCCTTGTAATAAATTGATAGGTTGAGTCTGAAGTTTGGGCATAGTAAAGCTGTAGTTTTAAATGCAGTGTGCTTTATGCCACACATTGACTTATTGCAGCAGCTATATCACTGCTGATTCTCAGCTTTTCACTGGCTTTGTCTGAATCTGCAGCCAGCATAGCTTTTACTATATCCAATTTTAGTGAGTTCATTAATTTTCTTTCTCTTTCATCCTGTTCTGAGTAGGTCAGGTCCCTGGTTATAAAAGTTTTATGGATCAGCCATTTGGTATTGGTGCGTATGCCTAAAAGAATGCCCTGGGGTGCTATGCCAAATATTTTCTCTGTATCATTATTTTTTACTACAGAATATACTGCATTGTTGCCGCCCGTCAGAAAATAATGATTTACAACATCGAGAGGCTTATTGAGGTTCAGGTTCATCCGTTCATTATAGCGCTTAAAAAAATGACCATAGTACATGTTGAAAAAACCAGTTACATTCGGGCTGATAACCGACAATCCATCTGATGCATAATAATACACCGCATAGTTTACAGTTACAGACTCTATATCTTTGTATTTATCTGCTGACGGCTTTTTGCCAAAGTAAAGAAGCCAGGTGTTTTTAGAAGCTGTTTTTACAGGATAAACTTTTGCATAAGTTTTCGACCTGTTGATCTTAAACCTTTTGCGCTCCCTTATGTATTCATCCACAAGGCGCAGCTCTGTAGTCGCTCTCAGCTTTTCTAAATCCCGTGTTACCTCACGGGTAAGTTCAGCCTGGTTCATAGCTTCAACTATCATGGATATTTGGATTTATATATGCTAAACGGTATTGCCGGTTGATTATTTTATAAAAATCAGGAGCCCGTATCAATAACAGTTGGTTTAAGGGGATTTTAATTTCGCTGGCATACATTTCATCATGGCTTACAAAGCCAATTCATGTTTCAGCGGCACATCTTTTCAGCTCTTATGGTTATTTAAACAGATTTTAATTTCACTATGCAATCTTTCTACAACTCTTCCTTATCTTGCATTTCTGGATATGGATCCTGCAATGGGATCCATTTATTTTAAATAAAACAAAAACTAAAAACATGAAAAAGCAATTCTATTTTTTTGTCATTGTCATTATGGCTGCCACCTCTTTAGTTAGCTGCACTAAATCAGCCACTAACACAAAACCTGCTGCTCAAACTATTTCAACTCCTTCTTCTAATGAGCAATTAGAAGGTGCTGCAGGAGATGTTATTTATTCTAAATGGAAGGTGGCTACCAATTTTAGAGATACTACCATTGATGCGACGTATCTAAATGCGTGTTCGCTGGCAGCTCCTTCTATTAAAAGCAGCACACTTAAAAATTCGGCTATACTCGTTTACCTTACTATAGGTACCTTAGGAGTAGAGCCGCTGCCTTATACATCCTATGCAAGTGGTGTTGGAAGCACAATCAGTTTTATACCCGCAGTAAAAAGCATCTTGATCACAAGATTTACATTTGATAACAGTGGCTCTGCAGGGTTTAATGCTTCCATTCAATATCGTTATGTGATTATTCCAGGCACAATTCAAGGGAAAAGTGTACATCCTGATTTTAAAGATTACAAAGCTGTTTGTAAATTTTACGGAATACCCGAATAATCTTTTTTTCAACTGTATTTTTAAGACTGCTGTAAAGCAGTCTTTTTTATTTTCATTGTTATCGCAAGCATTATTTTACGCACTGCTCTTACAACTGCACCTTCCCGGTATAAACGCTGTCGCTGGCATATAATGCATCATTGCTTACAAAGCCGATCCATGTTTCAGCGGCATATCCTTTCATCAAAGCCGTGTTCAGCATAGCCTCACAATCTGAGCGAAAACCTGCATTCGTACTGAAGACAGCCTGCTGCAATTCTTCAAAATAGGCAACCAAAATTATTCGGTCATTCTCTGATGCAGTGCCTGTATCGCTGTTATTGGTAAAATGAAAATAAATGTTGCCATCACTCATAGCCACAGCCGCTGGAAACGCAGCCCCCGGCAACCTTCCTTTTGATACGAGCACATCAGGATAAGATAATTGCAAAGCAGGGTAAATTCCTGTAACAGCCTTGTTCATCAGCGCGCTCATCGCCCGGTTGTAGCCATTGCCTCCGCTGCCATCTGCCTCAAAGGTGTTTCTAAAAAAGCCTGTGCCGCTGAATGCTTTGGTAAAAGCATTGCAGATGCTTATCTTTTTAAGCTGCGGTTTGCGAAGAGCTGTGTATTTGTATTGTACGATAGATCTGCTGGTACGAATTATATTGCGCCCGTTGCGGATGAAACCCGTAACAGGACCGGCAGTGCCGGTAAAAACGCCTAAAATGCCATCGTTGGTTTGTGCCATGAGGTAAGATATTGGATGAGTGAATAATTACACCGCAGGTAATTGTTTATCACAAGCAGTGTTCTCTTGCAATTATACACAAAAAACGCGGACTGGTACTGCCCTTAATCAAAATTTAATTGCTGCTTAACCAGCATTTGTTCGGTTCTATAAACCGAACAAATACCGAATAAATACCGGACAAATACCGAACAACGATTGGACAACGGGCGAAGAAAAGAGGTTATACCGGTTGAATTTTTTCATCAAGCTCAGCCAGTACTTCCGCGATCTGTTGCCTGAAGGTGCCGTCTTTTATTAAATCGTTAATGAGGTGGTTGGAAAAATCAATTAAATTATCAATGCGCCCTTTTTCCCATACAGCAATTCCCAAATCTTTGGTTATTACATCAAACGCATCACATGCAAACATTTTTCGTACAATATCACATGCTGCGATAATGTTTAGCACCGCAACCTCGTTCACTGCCAGAGGGCTTTTATTTTTATCCTGCTCAAGCATTACTTCAAGCTGCAGCAACACTTCAGGGTCAACGGCGTGATGATAACGAATAAGGTTTCCATAAAGGGTATCAGATAAGCAGCAGGCACGCGCCAGTTTTGTAATTAAAAGAAGAGCAATGTATGATTGAAATCCTAAATTTAATCCGATTGCCTCTTCCATTTCACATAATAGTTTAATGGATAAAGTTATACAGTTAAAAATTAATCAAGCGAAGTTTTCAGCTTTCATTTAATGGGTGAAATGTCAGGAAGCAGTTAAGCAACTTTGCAGAAAAATTTTGGGGATTTTAAGAAAGGAGGATTGGTTAGTTTAAACCTAAAATTGATTTGTTATAGTTAAGGAGAATTATTGACATTTGAGTTTCCGGTGTATGCTCTAATCTTTTACTTTCTCTTTCGGTGAGGTTGAGGAATGCTAATTGCTGTATTATAAAAGGTTTTATTTCATCGTGGATGAACAATACATAAAACAAATACCATTGGTCGTTTTTTATAAAACTATTTTGCCAAAAGTCTTCAAAGCTTGCGTAATCTTTTTTCCAGGTCTTTAATTCTTCCTCATCTTTTTCATTAATAGAGATGTCGCTGCCTTCTGTATAATACAACAAAATACCAGTGCCATTTTTCTGTTCCCGGTATAATGTTTCACCGCCACCTTCGCAGCCATATTTAAAAATGACTTCTTTCATATATCAGTTTAATTCTTTTTAAATTTTACTAGTTTCTATTATTCCAAAATAGTTTGGGATATAGGTGGCAGTTTGTATGGATCCAGCAATGCTTTTATTTGTTTGCTTAATTTATTCCATGTATAAAAACCATCTTCTGCTGTCCATGAATCACTAACAGCCATATTATTTGCGAATTTTTTTAAAAACTCATTCATTAGTTCATCATGATTGTATAAATACCATTCATTTTTATATGGAAAGGCAATGAAGATGTTCTTATCGATATATTTTTTATAAAAACTTAGTCGTCCTTTTAGCTGCACTTTCATAAAATTAAAGCCATCTATATGCTGAGCAATAAAATCAGCGCCTTGCCAATCATCATCTAATGATATAGATGAGTAACCATAATCAGCAAGCACAGCGGCGATCTTGTGAAAGTTGTACCTTTCTTTTTGACGGCTGTTCAATTGAGCATAGGTGATATGTTGTAATGTCATTATAAAAAAGATGTTTCGTTTATTTACAGTTTATACAAAGTTTTCAACCTTTTCAACAACGCAGGAAGACTTTCATTTCTAATCATGGATGCTATAAAGCTATCCACAACCCTGTCTCACCGAATGATCTTTATTGCCGCAGGTCTCGGCAACCCACAAAGCTATGAGGTGAAGACCCTGCTGCGACAGAAAGATTCCAACTTACGGGGTTGAGAGATTTGTGTTGATTTTTATTTTTCCGGCTTTATATATCTTCAATTTCTCCGTCATCCATTTCATCATCTTCTTCAAAGCTGACAGGGAAACCTACTGCTTCCAACATCTTTGCTTTGTAATACTCATGCTTGTCGTAGTCGCTTATTTTTTTGTAAAGGCGCGAAAGATTAAGGTATAAAGTAATAAGCAAATTATTGTCAGGGTTTTGCTGTAATGCTTTTTCTATATTGGCGATTGTATCTTGTATGTTTGCTTCTTCATTATAACTGATAGCGGCAAGATTATTATAGACTTCAGGAAATTCAGGCTGAATTTTCAGCGCTTCAGTGTAATGATGAAGTGCGCGGTACATATCGCCTTTATGCTGGTAAATAACACCTGAATAATAATGCGTATAAGCATCGCGGGGATCTATTTTCAGCGCCAGGTCAAAATAATATTTTGCTTCATCTTCTTTGCCTGCCAGACCAAGCATTCTGCCGGCATTGCTCCAGTACACTGCACTCTCGCGGCTTTTATACTGCGCTGCTTTAATATAATATTTTGATGCGTTATCAAAGTCTTTCAGCTTTTCATATAACGTAGCCAGTTTTTCGAGGTCAGTTTCATCGCGGTCATCTTCAGCCACTATTTCATACCAGGCAACAGCATTTGCATAATCTTCTTTTTTTTCGTAGGCTTCCGCAATGTTCATTATTCCAAAAAATTCATATCCCGGCTTATTGATTTTAGTCTCTTCCACTATTTGTTTCCTTATTTCTATTGCCTTATCATGATTGCCGGAGAGTTGAAAAGCCCGGGCAAGTGTTTCGAGCGTCTCATGCCTGCATTGCCAGGTTGTAAGAAGCGGGAGATATTTATGACAATACTCAATGCATTCATCATACTGCCCTGCCATTTGAAAAAAAGAAGCGGCATAAGCATAAATGAATTGCGCATCATCCGGATGCTCTTCAAGACCATCCATAGCAATCTTTGCTTTAAGCGCATAATCATTTTTATTATCACCGGTATAGGTAGCGCGTATAAACTCAGGCATATAATCCATAAAGCAGTTCTTGATTTTTAAATATAAAGAGAATAACGTAAAAAACTGCAGTGGGATTGCTTTGTTTATTGTTTTAGAATATTAGTGTTTAGGGTATTTTCATTAATGGCTTTTGTGTGCAGGCATGAAATTACTTAGCGTGATTAATTAAGGGCTTCAATCAAAATATTTTGTAGGTACATAAATATGAATGTGAACCCTTTCTTTTTTTAAAACAGGTTTATCATTTTTGCAAGCGGCACATTCATACATGTCTGTAATCTTTCCTTCGTCGGTTTGGATGAACAGATCCATATAATTGTTTGAAACATTGCCGATGAATGAGTAAACCTTGCAGCCTTTATTACAATCACCGCACATACCTTCATGCATAATTAATTCTGTATCTCCTGCATTTTTGAATTGATCAAAAACATTTTGTAGTTTGCTGATGAAAATACATTTTTCAAAGTTCTGGTAAGTAAGATTATCATCTAAAAAAGCATCAATCATCTCTATGTCCATTTTTTGGATGAAATGAATGATGGCTTTGGATTGCGTGAAAAGTTGCATAATACTTTTTAAATCGAAAGGCTATATAAATGATGTGGAGAATATAAATATTGCTTATTGAGCTCCCTGCATTTATTGTCAAGTTCATCATTATCTTTTATCATTAGGGAAGCATGAATATTTATTCCATCGTTTATCATGTCTGATCTTAAATCATATAGATTTTTAATCGGAATGTGTATGCAGAAAAGTTTGTCTTGAAATTCATTCTGTTCATTAATGGGAATAACAATTTTTTGCTGCTCTTGAATTAAAAAAGAACCACCTTGAATATTTTGCCTTCTTATTGCCAAGGCTGTTATTTCTGTAGCTGGCAAAACATTATGAAGCAATTTACTTTTATCGATTTTATCAAAAGAAATATTAATGGTATCAGTGCATTGAAATAAATTTTGTGAAGGAACGACCAAAGCCCATAAATAAACATATTTATCTTCTTCAAGAAAATCAATACTGGAAGTTGCAAAGTCTAATGCTGTGTGAAATGTATTAGACCAATCAAGTAAGCTGCTTGCTAAGCCATGCTCTCTTGCGGTAACTCTATTTCGCCAATCAGAGTAAATTCTATTTTTATAACTTGGCAAACAATTAATCTTTTTAAATTCTTTCAAAAGCTCCTTTTCAATTTTTAATAATTGCTGAGCCTTGAATTTATTTTTATCTGGAACTATCGAAGGAAGTAAATAATTAACTTTTGTACCACGATAAAAAACAAAAGCATCCGTATTGTTACCCAGTAATTTAATACAAAAATTTTTGATTTTTGAATAAGAATTTAAAGTTTGCACTTGCATTAGTCTTCCCAATATTCTATTCCTTCTTTGTTTATAAATTGATCAATCCTATTCCTATTCCTTAGAATTCGTACTTGTGCTAATCCGTTCTGAAATTTCGAGGCCCATAAATATTTAAGTGGAATTATTTGTTCGCCTTTCTTATTAACATATCCCCACTTATCATTAACACTTACTGGTGCAAGTCCTTCTGAAAATTGGTCACTGTGATAATTTGTATTTATTAAATCGTAAACACACGGAGTTAGCTGGTTTCCTAAAATATCAGCAAAGCCTCTCTTACCATTGATTTCTACATTTATTAGATTTAAGGAAACTCCTTCATTGCCAATTTGTGTATTTATTCCATCATAAACACATGGAATAACAATTTCATCATTCTTATTTATGCATCCCCACCTACCATTTATTTTGATCGTAGCAAGTCCATTTTTGAATTGACAAGCTAAATCATATTTTGGGTAAATTATAATTTCTCCATCAATATTGATAAATCCCCATTTCCCATTTATCTTAATAGGTGCTAAACCCTCAGAAAAGTTGCTACAATTTTCAAATCTATTGGGAATGGCTAATACTCCTTTTTTATTTATATAACCATATTTATCATTTAATTGTATTGGAACAAGATTAGAAGAAATATTGAAATCTCTATTGCTAATAAAATCGTAAACGCATTCTATTATTTCTTCGCCACTTTCATTAATGCAACCATATTTTCCTTTGAATTTTACTATAGCATAACCATTGTAAAAATCATCCACACGATCATATTTTGCGCTTATACATAAATTTCCAAAATTGTCATAAAATCCGTATTTATCATTTATTCTGACTTGTACTTTATTACAAGAATATTTTCCTAAATCAAAATAATCAAATTTTAAAGGAATTACTTGTTCATTTTGTAAATTGATATAACCGCATTTCTTTCCTATTTTAATTCTGAATAAATTTTTAGTATCAAATTCTATTTCATCATACATTATAGAAATAATTTCTTCCCCTATCATATTAATATATCCTCGTTTATTATTTTTTTCAACTTTTGCTATTCCTTTTGAAAAAGCAAATGCTCTATCATAAATACAAGGAATAAAATTGTTACCCGTTTTATCTATAAATCCATATTTATGTTTCAATTTGACCATAACACAATCATCCGAAAAGTTATAATAGATATAATCATAAATGCAAGGAATAACGACTTGCCCTTTTTTATTTATAAAACCATATTTCCCATCATAATTAACTTTGGCAAGTTCTCCGCAAAAAAAATTAATCTCATCATACATACAATCAATAACAATCTTTTTATCTGGCGTACAAAAACCCCATTTGTCTTTTTTTCTATATGGAATTAATTGAGGTTCTGTTAAGGCTACTAATTTATTGGTAACAGCAATCGCATTACTCACTTTCTGCAATTGCCCGCTTTCGTATTTTATTAACTTATTTTCTTCCATTTATATTAAATAAGATTGTTGGCAATTAGATTTATAGCCTCATAGAGGCGACATATTAGTAGCAAAAGTTTTAAACCGAAACTCAAAGCTCCATAGAAGCGAACTGTTTAACATGTCGCTCCTACGGAGCTTATTTTATGCACTTGATTTTTCTTTTCTACAAACAGGCAGACCCTGCGGGTCTTAACAACAAATTTAATAAATATTGCACAGCTAATTTTCTAATGCATTTAATTGTTGTTGCAGTTTTTCTTTCGTGTCAGCAAAATATTCATCCCAATCAGTAATAGTTGTAACTGTTTTATAGGTATCACTTTCCTTTATCGCCATTAGTTGTTCTTTTAATTCTATAATGCGTAGGCGCAGCTTTTCCATTTCTGCTTTTAATAATTTCTTTTCATTGAGCGCATCAGATTTATTGATAAAGAAATTTCCCTTTTCTAAATTTTCCAATATCTCACTTACTCTTTTTAAATCGTTTCTTTCATTGGCTGCATTCAACTCAGCAAATAATTTTGTTGCTTCTTCTTTCTGCTCATCCCTTACCACATCAGGATGGCAGAGCTTGCTTGCCTTCCGGTACTTGTCTTTTAATTCTTTTTGTTCATCCTCTGTAAGTGCAATTACGGTTTCATCTTTAGTTTCTTCATACGTTTTGTAATAGGTATTATAATCTTCTGCTGCTTCCTGCTGCTGCGGCGTGTCTTTTGCCTTTTCTTTCCTGTATCGCAGAATTTTTATGATCAATTCACCCAATTCACTGTTGTGCCTTACCCCAAATTGATGAACCAGTTTCTCTGCTTCTGCTTTTTCATTTGACAGCAGATTGACCTCTGCTTCAAGAATTTTTATTTCGAGTTTTAAAGCATCCGTTTCTGCATCAACAAACAAAGTAATGCGTTGACGGCTGTTGATAAATTCTTCTATACAAATGATGGCTTTGCTATAATATTTTTGCTCAAGAAGGGTTAGTATATTTTCCACTTCGGCTGTTAGATCCTGTGCCTTTAATTTGTCGACGTTTATATTTATTTCATCATCTTCTTCAAGCGCAATGAGGCTTTTAATTAATTCGAGCCGCTTAATTATTTTAATAATTGCTGTCTTTTGTTGTACTGACATTTAAAAGCCTTTTGATAAAAATAGATAAGATTTGAATTACTTTCTTTTAATTACTAATTGATTCTGTCGTAGCAGGATCTTGATAGCATAGCTTTGTGTGCAGCATGATACCCTGCGTCATCAACCAATTCACTAACTTAGCAAATGTCGAAAGTTGTGAGGGTTGCGATGCTGACTTTACTCATTTCACATTAACGAAGATTGGAAAGCAAATTAGTTATTTGCAAACACAATGATGTAGTTAGAGACTCCGCTACGCAGGGCTTTGAATTTTAAATAGAATACGCTTCGATAATAACTTCTTATTTGCATTAAAATATCAACACCAATGTGCCGCCGATAATAAGAGATGCACCAATAACTGTTTTTAAAGTTAAAGGTTCACCAAGAAATATTACAGATAATATAATGGCAATAGCCACGCTCATTTTATCAACAGGTGCAACCTGTGAAACCCTTCCTGATTGCAATGCTTTGAAATAAAATATCCATGAAAGCCCGGTTGCTATTCCGGATAAGCATAAAAAAATAATATTTTGCTTTGATAAGGTATGTATAGTTCCTGCGCCTCCTCTGAAAAGAGCAATGCCCCAGGCAAGAATTAAGATCACAACCGTTCTAACTGCCGTTGCCAAATCCGTATCAACACCTTTAATGCCAACCTTAGCAAAGATGGCTGTCATGGCTGCAAACAATGCAGAGAGTAAAGCATAGATCCACCACATAGTTTTATTTTTATAAGTACAGTATTCTAGTAAAATTGTTACATCAGGAAAAATTACCTAAAAGTAATCATTGCAAAATAGCTAAACCAATCACTAACTTTTAAATAAAAGGGCGGAAAATAATACTTTTCGCCTTTTTTTAAATTTAATCTCACTAATACAAATTAAGTATTGTTTATAAATTTTAATTGCTTAAAATTTGTGCATATTTCAAGTACCTTATTCAAAATATTTAATCTATTTTATGAAACAAAAACTTTTACTTACTGCTTTTATATTCTGTGTTTTTGGCTGGCACGCAGCAAAAGCAAATGAAACAGAACCAAACAATACGCGCAACACAGCTAATACATTGCCGCTAAATGGCAAAAATAATGGCGTTATTAATCCTTCAGGTGACGTGGATTGGTATAAAGTATCCACTACCTCCGATGGCAGGTTGGATATAACGCTTACAGATTTTAGTAATGCTGATTATGTAAATATTTATTTTTATGATAATGATGGAGTAACTCAGTTAAACAGCGGTACTGCAACAACCAATAATTCAGTAACAATATCTACTGATGGTCTTGCTGCCGGAACTTACTACGTCAAAATCCAGGGATATAATTCGGGAGATACGGCAACCTATTCCTTATCAAATACTTTAACTCCAGCTCCTGTTGCCAATGATATGGAGCCTGACAGTTCCCGATCTACTGCTCTGACTCTTGCGCTGAATGGAAGGACGACAGGGCATTTAAGCTATTATTATAACAATCACCGCGACAGTGCAGACGAATATAAAGTAACAACCACTTCTGATGGTTTGCTGCGGCTTACTCTTACTGATTATCCTACTTCAAATAATGATTACGTTAATTATATCCTCTATGATAATGACGGAATAACACAGTTAAACAGCGGCACAGCTTCTGTAGGCACTGCTTCTGTATTAAATACAGATGGGCTTGCAGCAGGCACTTATTACATAAAAATAGTTCCGTATAATTACAATAATGGAGGGTATGCTTCATACTCTCTTGCAGATACCTTAATTCCTGCTCCTGTTGCCAATGATCTGGAGCCCAATAATTCAAAGGCAACAGCGGATATTCTTACGTTAAACAGTATAGTAACAGGCCATATCGGTTATTATTACAAAAATTTACGCGATAGTTCTGATTGGTATAGGTTAACTACTAATACTGATGGTATGATAAGGCTAACTATCACAACTGAACCAAGCACATTAAATGCCTATATAAATTATACTTTGTATGATAATAACGGAACGACTGTTTTAAGCTCCAATACCATTGGTTCAAATACTACAAACAGTTATACGATTGATGGTTTGGCAAAAGGTACTTATTATGTAAGAATGTACCAGTATAATACCAATGATTATGTTTCTTATAAACTTGCAGATAGTTTGTTTACCTATCAATATGCTGCGGACAGTTCTGATGAACCTAATGGATATGCAGCCGAGGCAAAAACAATTCCTGCAAACGAAGCAACACAAGGTCATTTCGGATTTTATTATAAGAATGTAAGAGATACTACTGATTGGTTTAAAATAAATTATACAGGTTCAGGTAATTTATCGCTAACGCTCAACCACCTCCCTCATTTGAGCGACGGAACAGTGGATTATGTAAATTTTTATGTATATAAAGACACAAGTTCTTCTTCAATTTATCAAACAACTTTTGGTCATGAAACCTCAGATGTGGTAAACCTTATAAGTTTATCAGAAGGTTATTATTACATAAAAATAACCCAATACAATTCAAATGATTTTGAAGCGTATTCCCTTCTGGATTCATTCACGCAAGTGGATAAAGCGAAGATATCTTTGACTTCAGCAGACAGTGCAGCTAATTGTGACTCTACAGGTTCAATAACTTTTAAATGCAAAAAGAGCCATTCACCTTACAGTGTGCAGTTGTATGATTTCGGAAAAAAATATGGCAATTCAATCACAACTAATGGCAATGCCGTATTCAACGATCTTCCTGCAGGTTCTTACTATGCAATAGTCTATGGAGATGGCGCAACGGGTAAAGCTCATTCGACGAGCGATGTTGTTACAATAATGCTTCCATTGCCAACAGCATTGAATGTATCGAACATCAAGAGTACGCAGGCTAAACTTAACTGGACACCTGCAATATGCGCAACTTCAGACTCTATCGAGTATCGCGTAGACAGAACAAGCCCCTGGAGCTATGCAGCTGCAACGAATAGCGGCAGCTATATTTTGAAAAATCTTAGTCCATCCACAACTTATGATTGGGGAGTAGAAGCAGTGGATTCTTCAAACGGATATGCAGTTATGAGTGGTTATGTCCAAGGCTCTTCATTTACTACCACTGCAACAGCAGATGACGGCAGTATTTATTCAAACCAATTTAATAATGGTAATCCTAATTCAATCAATGGTATTGCAATTTATCCAAACCCTGCATCTTCTCAGTTGCATATAAGATTGGGTAATACAGATGCAAAAACAGAAGGAAAAGTATTGCTAGCATTGAAAGATGTATCGGGTAAAATTGTTTGGAGTGCAGAAAATTCAAATGCTGCCGAAACAATGAATGTTGATGTAAGCAGATTACCTGGCGGCATTTATATGCTTCAGATAATAAAAGAAGATGGAACAGTTTCTGTTCATAAAGTGATTATTGCGAAATAGTTAAACCAATCACTAACTTTTAAATACAAGGCGGAGAATACTATTCTCCGCCTTTATTATTTAATGACTTTTATTAAGCGCCAGATACAACACTCATTAACGGGTATAACTGCCTGGTTCAGCAAAGCGGTGGTGCAGCGGTTATAACCGGAGTTTTTAGCCTCATAAGCAGCGAATGATTTTTGAAAGTCGTGATGTGTTGCAAAGCTAACTTCTGTCGCACAAATGATATTTATTTAGGAATTCTCCAACGAAACTCAATTTGCAATATTTTTCAGGTTCCGGTTTTCCTGTTTAGTTTTGCCATTATCTACTTCGCCAGCACCATTTGTTTTGTGCTGATCAATTTTCCATCAATCAATAAAGAATAACTATATGCTCCTGATGAAAGGGTAGATGCATCTACATTCAAAGTTCCTTTGCCATTGCCTGAAACGGAAATGGTTTTCAATTTTTTTCCTGTTTTATCTGTTACAATAATAGCTGCTGAAGTATATTTCTGGGGCAATGTATATCTTATGGTTGTGCTGCTGCTGAATGGATTGGGAATGTTTTGCTCTAATGAAGCTTCATCTGTTATTACTGCATAATTGTTAGTGATGCTTTGCGTGCCTGCATTGCAGGGACTGCATTGCTGCATAGATAAAACCATTGTTTTAAGCTGATTCAGTTGCTGCTGCAGGGAAGTAACAGTTGCTTGCAACGGTGCAACAATACTTTTTAAAGAATCATTTTGAGTTGATAGTTCCTGCACTGCTTTTACCAAGGGCACTACAAAATCTGCATAACGTAAACCATACAGTCCGTCTTTAGTTTTGGGCTTATCAACACCGCTAAAGTTATAGCTGAGTTTGTTGGCAGCATCCTCAACATCCTGCGCAATAAAGCCATTATAAATAATTTTTGAAGCTTCTACTTCTGAACCATTCATAAATGATTTCATCTTGTCATAAGCAATATCATGTCGTCGATTTTTTTCGTAATAGGCGTTTAAACCTTGCACATTAACTGTATAAGTAATTGGTTTTAGTAAATTGATAAATTCAAGGCCTTTTACATCTTCCTTAATATTTTCTTTGAATCTTCCGTCTGAGAAAGTAGTCCATCCTACCTGACCTCCTATACTGGTGATGCTTGTATTGCCAATTCTTACTTTATTGCTGGCATCCACAATGGCTGCATTGCCAATGGCTGTAGAATTTGTTTCACTGGATAAAGAACTATACGTAGAGTAACCGACATAGGTGCAATAGTGATAATCCGGTTTCGTAGTTGGCAGATCGAACACAGCGTCACTGTTTCCTGCTAAAAATCCAATTCCTGTATTGCCATCTCCGTTTAGCGGGCCTAATGCTGAACTTCCAAAGCCGGTGTTATAATTTACGTTTCCGTTTGGATATCCGCCATAATTTATTGGCGCACTTAAAGTTCCTACATAAGGTATGTAGGCGCCTCCTATCTCAGCAAAACGATACTCGTTCCCAACAAAGGTGTTATTACTTCCTGTTTGATTCTCGTCAATTCCGGCATAAAACAAAGAATTACCAATTTTAAGGTTATCGGTTCCCGTTATATTACCAGCTAAAGCACTATATCCACAAGCAATATTTCCAAATCCGGTCGTATTATTGTAAAGAGTAAAGGTGCCAATGCCAATGTCTGGTATAGTCCAGGAGTTTGGTGAGAAATCAGGTACGAAATTAAGCAGGGAAGAATCTCCGATTGCCAAATTATAAATGCCCGTAGTATTGGAAAACAAAGCTGCTGCCCCCAGTGCAATATTATCACGCCCACTTGCATTATTAAATAAGGCTTTATTTCCAACAGATGTGTTTGTATTACCTGTAGTATTTGCCCAAAGAGATGAATTTCCTAGCGCAGTATTGTTAATTCCGGTTGTATTTGCAAATAGCGCTTCAAAGCCATTTGCCGTGTTGTTATTCCCTGTTGAAGCATAAAGAGAAAAGCTGCCTGTTCCTGTGTTATAGCTACCTGTTGCATTTTGTAATGCCCCGTATCCATCGGCCACATTCTCGGATCCGCCTGAATTGCTTTGAAGTGCGTTGCCTCCTGTTGCTGTATTATTTGTACCTGAGGTATTTGAATACAATGCAGAAGAGCCAATTGCAGTATTTCCATTTCCGCCGTTATTTGAATACAAAGCTGAATATCCATCAGCCGTATTATTATAACCAGTTGTATTATTCTGAAGAGCAAGACTTCCCGTTGCTGTGTTATTAACGCCAGTCGTATTAAAGAACATTGCATTATATCCAAGTGCTGTATTATAACTCCCCTGGTTATTGGTAAACAAGGCATATTTACCAAGTGCTGAGTTATCATTACCTGTGGTATTGGAATAAAGTGTGCCATAACCTGTTGCTGTATTTTCAATGCCTGAAGTATTGGAATACAAGGCTATCTCACCAAAGGCAGTGTTTCTGGTACCTGTATTATAGGTACTGTAATCAATTAAACCTGCCTGGGTATTATTTACTTTAAATACCAAAGATTTTGCATCTGTTGTGCCAATAAAATTTGTGCCGGGTGTTGTACCTGCATTGCCCGTTAGCGACCATGTTCCTCCTCCTGATGATCCAGTATTAGTAATTGTAAAATTCGGATAAGTACCCGTTATTGAAATACCTGTTCCATTATTTAATACCACAGTTTTATCAGGAGCTGTATTGGTAATAGTAGTACCACTGATGCTAATGCCTGTACCTGCTGTATAAGGTTTGAAGGCTGTTGTTTGGATAGATTTATCTGCAAATACTACATTGTCTATATTCAGGTTCTTCCATTTGAATGCTTTGCTTCCAAGGCTTAAGGAATCTGCAATGCCCGGTGCCAAGGTTATATTTACCGCTGTTGGTGCAACGAGATTGGAAAGTTGTGCATTTGCCTTTGCAAGCTTTGCCGCTGATGGGTTTTGTGCATAGCTGTTGTGCAGCATTAAAAAGCCAATAATTAACAGTAATAGTAGTTTTGTTTTCATGTTAAAAAGGGTTTAGATGCATTGAATTCAAATCGAATGATTTATTTTATAGCCTACAACCAAAAGGACATAAAATTTCTTTTAATGCAACCCTTTGAAAACGCTTATCAAATAATTCATTAATTTATTTCGCCAGCACCATTTGTTTTGTACTGATCAGCTTTCCATCAATCAATAAAGAATAACTGTAAGCACCATTTGAAAGTGTAGAGGCATCTACATTCAATGTGCCCTTCCCATTGCCCGCAATGGTTATTGATTTTAATGATTTGCCTGTTTTATCTGTTACAATAATGGCTGCTGAAGTATATTTCTGCGGCAGCGTATATCTTATGGTTGTGCTGTTGCTGAATGGATTGGGTACATTTTGTTCAAGAGAAGCTTCATCTGTTATTACGGCATAATTGCTGTTAATACTGTTTTGCGTTCCTGCATTGCAGGGGCTGCATTGCTGCATTGATAAAACCATTGCTTTTAATTCAGATAATTGTTGTTGTAAATTGTTTATTGACGATTGTTGGTTACTATTTGTACTTTTCAATGAATCGTTTTGAGTTGATAATTCCTGTATTGATTTTACCATTGGCGCGATAAACTCCATGTACGACAATCCATAACTGTCCGATGAGTTTACAGGTTTTTTTACGATATCCATTTTGTAACCCTGTTTATCTATTACATTTTGTACTTCCTGTGCAATAAAACCCGTGTGAATTTTACTTTCTGCATCAGTATAATTAAGTTTATCTGCTATCGCAACAGCAATTGAATCTTTGCCTGCCTGATGTTTTTGTAACTCTTCAGATTTATACTGGAAAGTAACCGGACGTAACGCATTGATAAAATTGAGCCCGGGAATATTTTCATTTATATTTTTTTTAAACCTGCCGTCACTTGTCACTACATATACTGGCCCAATCAAATCTACGCTCGCAGTGTTGCCGATGACATCCTCGTTACTATGAGTTATAGTTATTCCTGTTCCCAAATTTACACTGTTTGTAACTCCAGCCTGAACGTCAGCACCATATCCAACACCTACATTACCATCTGCAGTTGCAGATTCCAATGCGAATGCACCCACTGCTGTGTTATAGTTGCCTTGTTGATTATAATAAAGAGCTGTATTTCCAACACCGGTATTATAATTTGCTACGTTATTATAAAGTGATTGATACCCTGATGCAGTATTACCTGTTTCCTGAGCAGCTATTGAATACAGGGCGCCGCTGCCAATCGCTGTATTATTAGTTCCACCGTTATTCCCATAAAGCGCTTCACGACCTACTGCAGTATTATCAGTTCCATCTACATTAAAATAAAGGGCAGAAACACCAAGCGCCGTATTATCGTTTCCGGATGTATTTAAAGAAAGAGAGAAATAACCTACCGCGGTATTATTACTTGCCTCGTTTGAACTGAGAGCATTCATCCCAAAAGCAGAATTGTAGCTGCCGGTAACGTTATTGTAAAGAGCTCCTGTGCCTGTTGCAGTATTCGAAATGCCATTTACATTTAGATACAATGTTTCAAAACCTGTAGCAGTATTGTAGGAGCCTGCTGTATTTGAGTAAAGTGCACCATCACCATTTGCTGTATTTTCATATCCGATATTATTTGAACCTAATGCATAACTACCGGTTGCGGTATTGCCTGATCCGCTTGTATTCGAATAGAGCGATGAATCGCCGATAGCTACATTAGAAACGCCTGTACTGTTTGCATAAAGCGCATATTTCCCTATACCTGTATTGCGGCTGCCTGTAGTATTTCCCCATAGTGCATCATAACCCATCGCTGTATTATCATACCCTGTAGTGTTTCGGTTGAGTGCTTCATAGCCGTAAGATGTGTTATTGTTGCCGATGGTATTAAAGCTAAGCGAGAAATAACCCCCTGCTGTATTATGACTTCCGGTTGTATTGTCATAAAGCGCTTGTGTGCCTGTTGCCGTATTACCAAATCCTGTTGTATTGCTGTAAAGCGCCCAACTGCCTACAGCAATACTTCCGCTTCCAGCGGATCCGGTTAAATGGAACAAAGCAGAATCGCCAATTGCCACCGATTGAGTTCCACTTGTATTGTTTAACAAAGCACTGCCGCCAACGGCTACGTTGCTATAGCCTGAAGTATTGGAATAAAGCGCTTCAACACCATCAGCCGTATTATTATAACCAGTTGTATTATTCTGAAGAGCAAGACTTCCCGTTGCTGTGTTATTAACGCCAGTCGTATTAAAGAACATCGCGTTATATCCCAGTGCTGTATTATAACTCCCCTGGTTATTGGTAAACAAGGCATATTTACCAAGTGCTGAGTTATCATTACCTGTGGTATTGGAATAAAGTGTGCCATAACCTGTTGCTGTATTTTCAATGCCTGAAGTATTGGAATACAAGGCTATCTCACCAAAGGCAGTGTTTCTGGTACCTGTATTATAGGTACTGTAATCAATTAAACCTGCCTGGGTATTATTTACTTTAAATACCAAAGATTTTGCATCTGTTGTGCCAATAAAATTTGTGCCGGGTGTTGTACCTGCATTGCCCGTTAGCGACCATGTTCCTCCTCCTGATGATCCAGTATTAGTAATTGTAAAATTCGGATAAGTACCCGTTATTGAAATACCTGTTCCATTATTTAATACCACAGTTTTATCAGGAGCTGTATTGGTAATAGTAGTACCACTGATGCTAATGCCTGTACCTGCTGTATAAGGTTTGAAGGCTGTTGTTTGGATAGATTTATCTGCAAATACTACATTGTCTATATTCAGGTTCTTCCATTTGAATGCTTTGCTTCCAAGGCTTAAGGAATCTGCAATGCCCGGTGCCAAGGTTATATTTACCGCTGTTGGTGCAACGAGATTGGAAAGTTGTGCATTTGCCTTTGCAAGCTTTGCCGCTGATGGGTTTTGTGCATAGCTGTTGTGCAGCATTAAAAAGCCAATAATTAACAGTAATAGTAGTTTTGTTTTCATGTTAAAAAGGGTTTAGAGATATTATCGTTAGTGATTTGTTTGATTTATTTTAAGCTTGGTAATTTTAAAAAAATTAACTTTCGGATAGAACAAATATTTAAGAGATAATGCTAATTCAAAGCAGTTAAAAATTCCTTCCTAAGTGTTTAACGAAATTAAATTTGCTTTTTGTTTCGGCATATACCTATTTATAGGTATTTTTAACTTCAAACCTGCATATGAGACAAGAAATTTTAAAGAATGAGGTAGATAAAATATTTTCCAGATTAGGAAGTGAATCAGCGCCTATTCCATTTAAATCAATGATTGATGTATATAAAAAGTTTTGGAACTTTTTTATTCTTGGCGATTCATTTTATTTCATTCTTAACCACCATAGCGTAGAGTTGGAATTTGTTAGTAATGAAGTAGAAAATGTCCTTGGCTATGCATCATCTGAACTTACTATTCCATTTTTGAGCGAGCAATTGCATCCTGAGGATCGTTCCTGGTTCTTGACCTTTGGAAATTATATGGCAGATTTTTTTGCCAAATTACCGGTGGAAAAATTAATGCAATATAAAATGCGGCATGACCTTCGGTACAGAAAAAAAAATGGCGATTATGCACGTTTGCTTTGCCAGGCTTTAATAATTGAACATGATGAAAAAGGACGGCTTTTAAGAAGTTTGGATATGTTTTCAGATATTACTTATCTGAAACAAAATGGCAGACCTGTTTTATCTTTCATAGGCATGGAAGATGAGCCCTCATTTATAGATGTGATCGAAAAAAATACTTTTGTTGAAATCGGGCAAGAATTTACAAACCGGGAGAAGCAAATCCTCATACTTTTGATTGAAGGTAAAATGAGTAAACAGATCAGTGAATTTTTAAACATCAGTAAGCAAACTGTTGACACGCACAGAAAAAATATGCTTCGCAAAAAAAACTTAAATAACACAGGAGAACTTATTAGTAAAGCAATTAAATGTGGATGGGTGTAAGATTTAAATACACACAATTTCCAATGCTGAGTTGAAGGTAAGATTATAGCAACAACCTAAATAAGCAGTCTTCTTTATTTGCATTAAAATATCAACACCAATGTGCCGCCGATAATGAGAGATGCACCAATAACTGTTTTTAAAGTTAAAGGTTCACCAAGGAATATTACAGATAATATAATGGCAATAGCCACGCTCATTTTATCAACAGGTGCAACCTGTGAAACCCTTCCTGATTGCAATGCTTTGAAATAAAATATCCATGAAAGCCCTGTTGCTATTCCGGATAAGCATAAAAAAATAATATTTTGTTTTGATAAGGTATGTATAGTTCCTGCGCCTCCTCTAAAAAGAGCAATGCCCCAGGCAAGAATTAAGATCACAACCGTTCTAACTGCCGTTGCCAAATCAGTGTCAACACCTTTAATGCCAACCTTAGCAAAGATGGCTGTCATGGCTGCAAACAATGCAGAGAGTAAAGCATAGATCCACCACATAATACAATCCTTTAAGACTATAAAACAAATTAATAGTTATTTGTTGTATAAGAAATGCTTTTGAAGATTTTGATTAAATTTCAAATAGGAAACAAGTTGCTGTTATTTATCAATTTTCAAAAACTTTTTTGTCAGCCAATGTGATACAAGAGCACTTCCTGCACCAATGACTGCACCTGCAAAAACATCCGTGGGATAGTGTTCCCCCAAATATAACCTGGAATACCCTACGCCGCCTGCCCAAATAAATGACGGAACCACAATATACCATTTTTTATAAATGATGGCTAAACTCATAGCAGTACTAAATGCAACAGATGTATGGGCTGATGGAAAAGATTCTCCGCTTTCACTTATATCATAAGCATAAATCAAAGTAGGATATTTTTGATACGGTCTCTCTCTGTTTATAGTGATCTTTAAACCTTCTGTAAGGACTGCTGCTGTTAGTAAACCACCTGTTATTTGCAAGGCATTATATAATGCTGGTTTATTGTGATCAAGCTCTCCGGCAACTCCGATAATTATAGGAATGCCCGCGCTAACAGGATAAGCTGAAGAAGTAAAAGACCTCCAAACAAGGGAATTATTATTTGAAGAATTGATGGTTTTTAGTAAATCAATATCAAAATTTTGTGCGGTACTTTTATGAGAAATGATGAGAGTGACAATAGTAAAGAAAACAATTTTTTTCAAATTCATTGTCGTTAAAATTATTAGTTATTGAAATTTGACTGTGCCCCATCAACCAATTCACTAACACAGCAAATGTTGAAAGCCGTGATGGATTGCAAAGCTAAATTCAAATGATCTTTATTTATGAATTCTCCAACGAAACTCAATTTGCAATATTTTTCAGGTTCCGGTTTTCCTGTTTAGTTTTGCCATTATCTACTTCGCCAGCACCATTTGTTTTGTGCTGATCAATTTTCCATCAACCAATAAAGAATAGCTATAAGCTCCTGATGAAAGTGTGGAAGCATCTACATTCAAGGTGCCTTTGCCATTTCCTGAAACATTCATTGCTTTTAAAGTATGACCGCTATTGTCCCTAATAATTATCTGTGCTGAATTGTAGGTTTGTGGTAATGTGTAACTGATGGTTGTTGTTCCTTTAAAAGGATTAGGTATGTTTTGTTCTATAGAAGCAGAAGAAATAGCTACAGATGTTGGCTGCACATTCATCAATGCTTCCAGTTTGCTAAGTCTCGCCTCTAAATCATTTATCTGTTGCTGTTGCGTATTTATAGTTGCATCCTTTGCATCATTAGCATTACTTAGCTCTTGCACTGCTTTCACCAATGGCACAACAAACTCTGCATATCTTAAGCCATACAGATCTTTGCTGTTCTTTGCGGCATCTACTCCGCTGAAGTCATAGTTCAAAGACTTTGCTGCTACTTCTACATCCTGTGCGATGAAGCCTGTATAAGTTATTTGTTCCTTTGCTTTGCGGGATGATAGTTCCTGCTGTGTGGGTTGCATTACATTTCCCTTTTCATCTTTTTGAACAGGTGGCTGTATTATTTTATCAATCGCATCAAGATTAAGATTATAAGTAATCGGTTGCAGTTTATTGATGAAAGCAAGTCCAGGTACATTTTGTTTAATGTTTTGCTTTACCCTGCTATCACTTATATTGCTCCAGTTGGCATAAGCCCGATAAGAATTGGTAGATGAATTACCCATCGTAACCTGGTTTGAAGTTGTGCCCGTTGTACCCTGCCCAATTACAATATCATTATAATATCCATTGCCATTTACATCAGTATTGGCACCCAGAAAAACATTGTTGTATCCATTATTATACACAAAGCCTGCCTGAAAGCCGATCGCTGTATTATTATTGGAGGCTGTAGTGGTAAAAAGGGCATACTCTCCAGCTGCAGTATTGTTATTGCCCGTAGTATTCCTCATCAGACTAAAATCTCCATACGCTGTATTTTCATAACCCGTAGTATTGGCATAAAGACTGTAACTGCCATTTGCTGTACTTTCATAGCCCGTAGTATTTGAATAAAGACTGAGACTGCCATTGGCGGTATTGTAATTACCATATCCGTTAACGGAAACATCATCAGAAAACCCTCCACCGCCAATCCAAAGGTTGTAATATATTGAATCATATTTAATAACCCGGGCGCCGCCTACTCTTATAATACTTCCGTTACTCTGGTTTATATCTCCAACAACATCTAATTTATAAGCAGGTGCCTTGGTACCGATACCAATATTGCCACCAGCTACTATGCGCATACGCTCGGTATCATCTGTACGAAATATAACTCCCTTTGCATCTGTTGTCCCTAAGAAATCTTTTGTTGTAGAGGTTCCGCTGTTGCCTGTGAGGGACCAGTACTTATTGACACTTCCTGTTGATTGTGCATTTGCTAAATAAGTTGTGGCGCATAATAAAATAACCATTGTTGTTGTGTAAATACTTGTTTTCATGATAAAAGTTGCGATGATTAATTAATAGAAGATTGTTTTATTTTAATGATACGGCAAGAGAAAATGAAAGACTAAATGTAAAATCAATTCTTAGATTCACAAATTAAAAAGCGCTTTATTTTAAAGCGCTTTGAAGAAATAATATGAAAGAATAATCACTTCGCCAGCACCATTTGTTTTGTGCTGATCAATTTTCCATCAATCAATAAAGAATAGCTATAAGCTCCTGATGAAAGGGTAGATGCATCTACATTCAAGGTGCCTTTGCCATTGCCTGAAACATTCATTGTCTTTAGCGTATGTCCATTGTTGTCTGTAATGATGATCTGTGCTGAATTGTATTGTTGAGGTAAAGTGTAACTAATAGTCGTTGTTCCTTTAAAGGGATTTGGTATGTTTTGTTCTATTGAAGCAGATGATAGAGAAATACTGTTTGAGGGCAATGCTACTCCGCTTTTGCTTGCAAGCAATTGTACCATTGTTTTTAATTCATTGATCTGTGATTGAAGAGAAATATTATTGGCTCTGAGAGAATCATTTTCTGCTGATAATTCCTGTTCACCTTTTACCAGCGGCACAACAAACTCTGCATATCTTAACCCATACAGGTCTTTGCTGTTCTTTGCAGCATCTACTCCGCTGAAATCATAGTTTAGGCTCTTTGCTGCTGCTTCTACATCCTGTGCGATAAAGCCTGTATAAGTTATTTGTTCTTTTGCTTTTCTGGCAGCAAGCTCAATTTGTGAAGGCTGAATGGCTTTGCCATCTTTGTCTTTTATTTGTGGTCTTTGAACAATTCTGTCTGCAGCATCCAGATCAAGATTATAAGTGATAGGTTGGAGTTTATTGATAAATGCAAGTCCCGGTACATTTTGTTTGATGTTTTGTTTTACCCTGCCATCAGATATGTTTGTCCAATTCGCATAGCCGCCAATGCTGGTAACGTCGCCATCTCCAATGCGAACCTGGTTGCTGGCAGTAATAGTAGCATAGGCGCCAAAAGCAGCACTTTTGCTATACCCATCAGCATTTACATCTGCGCCGGTCCCTACAACGGTATTATATCCTCCTGTTGAGTTGGAGTAAAGCGCTTGGTAACCAATGGCAGTGTTTCCAATTCCTGTTGTGTTGTAGTGAAGCGCATAGAAACCATTGGCAGTATTGCCTACTCCTGTTGTATTTAAGTAAAGAGATTGATTTCCGTCTGCTGTGTTTTCATATCCTGTTGTGTTGGAGTAAAGCGCCTTGGAGCCAATTGCCATATTAGAAAAGCCATCTCCATTATTGTATAATGCTGAGTCACCAATCGCAACAAGATTATCTTGATCTGTATTATTGTATAAAGCATGCGTACCTATGGCTACATTGCTATAACCTGTTGTATTATTAAATAGCGCTTCAAAGCCATTTGCCGTGTTATTACTGCCTATTGTATTATTCTGAAGAGCATTACTTCCTATTGCTGTGTTACTAACGCCACTTGTATTAAAGAACATCGCGTTATATCCCAGTGCTGTATTATAGCTCCCCTGGTTATTGGTAAACAAGGCATATTTACCAAGTGCTGAGTTATCATTACCTGTGGTATTGGAATAAAGTGTACCATAACCCGTTGCAGTATTTTCCATTCCTGAAGTATTGAAATACAAGGCTATCTCACCAAAGGCAGTGTTGCGTGTTCCTGTATTATAGGTACTGTAATCAATTAAACCTGCCTGGGTATTATTTACTTTAAAGACCAAAGATTTTGCATCTGTTGTACCAATAAAATTTGTGGAAGGGTTGGTGCCTGCATTGCCTGTTAATGACCAACCTCCTGAATTACTGCTACTAATTGTATGACCTGTGATCATTATACCTGTGCCTGCTGTATAAGGAATAAACGCAGTTGTCTGAATAGACTTATCTGCAAATACTACATTATCTATATTCAGGTTCTTCCATTTGAATGCTTTGCTTCCAAGGCTTAAGGAATCTGCAATGCCCGGTGCCAAGGTTATATTTACCGCTGTTGGTGCAACGAGATTGGAAAGTTGTGCATTAGCCTTTGCAAGCTTTGCTGCTGAAGGGTTTTGCGCATAAGTGGTTTGCATGAACAGGCAGCAAATGATTAATGCTAATAGTAATTTTGGTTTCATGACAGAAGAGTTTAAATAATTAATAATTGAAATGACTTGCTACAGTCGTAAGAAATGAAAGAATAAATGTAGACCATTTCCTTACATACACAAATTAAAAAGCGCTTTATTGTAAAGCGCTTGAAGAAATAATATCCTGTCGCAGGATTTTTAGAGCCCGGCTTTTTTATCGATAGCTGAAACCCTGCATGACAATGCATACAATACCTGTTATGAAAAATCAGCTTACAGCAACCTGGAATCGCGGAAAGCCTCCGTAATTTCTGATTCTACAAACCGTATCCTTGTCCTCCATTTGTAGCAGGGCAGCAAGCCCCTGTTGCAATAGCTGTACAAAGTGCGCGTGCTTATTCCAAACTTTGCACTGATGTCCTCGATGCTTAGCAACTTTTCTTCCATTACTGACCTGGTGAATTGCTTGAACTGTTTTTTGGTTTCCGGTCTTTTGACTGTAGCCTTTGGTTTGGCAGTCTTTTTTGCAGTAGCCTTCTGCTTTGCAGTTTTGGATTTCTTATGCATGTACCTGATTTTAAATTGACTTGGCTTTTTACAATGCCTGTTGCACAGGGCGTGCGGCTTAAAATGCAGGAAGCAATCGTTTGGTTGCTCTTACTAAGGTAAACAAGCGTTTTATATTTTGGAAATGTTGCAGGTGATTTTAAAGCGATTTTAAGGGTAAGTGCAGTGAAGGAAGCAAAGTTAAATACCTTATTAGTTTGATGATTGGTTGGTTAGACATTAACTGATCATAAAAATTCTTTTAGAAGTAAAGTATTAGACTGTTTAACTTTTGCATTGAAAAGATCACTCCATAAATCATGCTTCTTTTTAAGCCGGTCAAAAATGTTATTAATTGTAAATTGTTCAGGATGCAAACTTTCTTTTACTTCCTTCCAATCGAGCGGAGTTGAGACTGTTGGTATTTTATACGGTCTGCAGGAGTAAGCAGAAGCAACAGTATCTGCTTCATCATTTTGGTTATAGTCAATAAATATTTTGTCACCGCGACTTGAAATTGAGTTCTCGCTTGTAGCAATTTCAGGTATCATAGAAGTAACCTGTTTTGAAATATTAACTGCGATTGTTCTTGCTTGAGGAAATGAAAAACCATTACAAGGGATAAATAAATGTATTCCTGTCTTTCCGCTTGTTTTCACAAATGCTTTCAGTTTATGTTCATCAAAAAATTGCTTGCAGGCTTGCGCTGCGATAATAGCTTTTGTAAAATCTTCATCAGAAGGATCAAGGTCTATAATGATAAAATCAGGATGTAAATAATCTTGTTGCCTGGAAGTCCATGGATTAATGTCTATACATCCTAAATTTATAAGATAGAGAAGCGTTGATTTATTGTTGCAAACGAGGTAATCAATTACACTCCGCTTACCCGGCTTTGGGTGTTTGCGTTTAGTTGAAAATATGTCTGCACATTCTGGTTGCCTTCCTTCCATATCTTTTATATAAAGACCCGGCGCATTTGCAGAGTAGGGTTTTATATGCAGCGATAAAGGTCTGTCTTTCAACTGTGGTAAAATATAATCGCTGATTTGATTATAGTATTGAATTAAATCCGCTTTTGTTATTCCTTTCCAAAGTTCCCTGTCAATATTGTTTAATTCTATCTTACAGCCTTCAATAGCAATTTCATCTTTTGATGTTACAGCAATATTTTCAAGTTCAGACCAGTTGCTACTCAAAGAAGTTTTTACCTTTTTTGTTGCAACTGGTTTTTCATTGTTTTCAATAACATTTTCTTCCTGATTTTCAGTTAAGGGAATTTCACGCACTACATCAACTGCTTTCTTATCATGTCTGAAACCTAAGAAAGTTGCAGGCTTTCTGATTCGTCCTGATTGTGTCCATGTAGCGAATTTGAAATTAGCAACAAGTTCAGGTTTTACATAGTGTAGTACTGCACCTTTCGTGTCTAAGATTTTATTTACAAAAGGAGAATTCTTTATTTCCAATGCTTGTAATTTCTTCAGGATTTCAGGCATTTCCTGTTCTTTAAAGCCTCCTCCTGAACGCCCTATCCATTCAAGTTTGCCATTGCTGTTATATGCACCAAAAAGTAAAGACCGGAATGATCTTGCTTTTGTTGATTCAGCCCAGGCGCCTATAACAAATTCCTGTCTTTTAGCAGTTGGTATTTTGAGCCAGTCATTGCCTCTTTTGCCGGGTTGATAAACACTGTTTTCTTTCTTTGCAACTACTCCTTCAAGGTCTAATTTTAAAGCCTGTTCATATAAAGCAATGCCATCAGGAAAACTATCGCTATACTTTACTATACTATTTTTTGGAATAATAGATTGAAGCATTTTCTTTCTTTCCAATAAAGGCATTTGCTTCAAATCTTTTTGCCCATGCTGCAAGATGTCAAATACATAATATGCAATCGGTCCGGTTGGATTTGCTTTCTGTACTAAATCAAAACTCATTTGCCCTTCTTCATCAAATGCTACTACTTCACCATCGATAATAAAATCTCCTTTCATTTTTTTTATAGCCTTTGAGACAGCAATATATCTATCTGTATAATCAAGCCCTGACCTTGAACGGAGTGTCACATTGCTACCATTCTTATAACCAATAATTCTATATCCATCCCACTTTACTTCATATAGCCAACCTTGCTTTGTAAATGGCTCTTTCGCTAAAGTGCAAAGCATTGGTGATATGTGCGTTGGTATTTTTTGTTTCTCTGCAAATGTTTTTTTGATCACTTTACTCATAAGACAGCATCATACGTTCATTTCTTTTTTTCTGAAAATGTGAAAGCAAATAATTCATATGTTCAGGTGTTTCCTTTTTGGTTTTTAGAAGTTGCGGATCACGAAGCAATTTTTCATTTTGTCTTAATAAACTTTGAAGATGTTCATCAAGTTTTTGTAAAACATCCTTTTTTGTAACTCCATTGAGTAACCCTTTCAATGCGTCTTGTACTTCTTTAGAGTCTGGTGTAAGAAGGTCAAAGAGAATAATGACCAATTGTATTATAGATTGATTAGGAAATTGCGGGTCAAATTCAATAGTTTTTACTCTTTCAAGTATATTGCTTTGATTTTTTGATTCTGAAATAGTTTCAATCCAATATTTAATATCATGAAAAACATCCTCATCAGGAAGTGAGTTAGTCCATGAAGCTATATCTCCAATTAATACTATATCTGACCCTTCGGTAAAACATAATATGTCGTGTAAAGTACTAATGATCTTAGGAGCTAAAGGTGTGGTTAGATCAATGTCTTTCATTGTTTTTGATTAAAATATGTCAAGCACGATGCCATATTTATGGCATGACTTTTATTTCTGTTTATAAAACACTAATTATGGCAAAAACATCAAGAGGTCTTTCACAAGACCGTAAAAAGGTTGCAGGTGGTCAGGAATATGAAGTGAACTATGAAGCAAAAAAAACCAATTCATCTGCTGAAGAAATAAAGAAAGCGGTAAAGTCCGAAGGTAATTCAAGGAACAAGGTTGAAAAGAAATTAGGTAAGAAATAAGCGCTGTTGCTTATTCAATAATATAAGTGAACTGCCAAAAAGATTTTTGTGGTATTTAAACTGTCGTGTATATAGTTGCTTACTTCATCATTTTGATGGAATTCTTTTTATATCAGCAAACTGATTCACCCAATCATTACCTGCAGTTTCTTCATCAACTATTATATCTGCATCCTGAAATTATATATTTTTCAATACACAAACGCTGAATCAATAAAGCGATATATTGTTACGGAATCATTTACTTTTGGTTAAAGATTTATTATGGGTGTCAATTCAATAATGAAAATTTTTTTACCAAAAGACAGAATATTTTATTCTCTTTTTGAAGAAGTAGTGGAAACAGTTCACAACATTGGCAAGCTGCTGAAACAAATGGTGAATGAAACGGATTATGATAAACGCTGTTCCATTTTAACACAAATGGAAACGCTGGAACACAAGAATGATGATAGCACCCATAGAATTTTTACAGAGCTTGGGAGAAATTTTATAACGCCCTTTGACCGTGAGGATATTCATACACTTGCCAATGCGCTGGATGATATAGCAGATTATATTTATTCTTCGGGTAAAAAAATAAATTTCTACCGGATAAATCCCAATGATATTGGTATTCATAAGCTGGCTGACCTTATAGAACAGTCTACAATAGAAATAAAAGTTGCTGTTACAGGTCTGCGCGATATGAAAGACCTGCGTGCCATGACACAAGCTATGGTAAAAATAAACAGCATAGAAAACCAGGCAGATGATGTGTACGATTTAAGTATTGACCGGCTTTTTAACGGTGAAAATGATGTGAAAGAATTAATTAAAAAAAGAGAGATCTTTCATGTTATGGAAACAGTAACCGATAAATGTGAAGATGCAGCAAATGTGATAGAAACCATCATTGTAAAATATTCCTGAACCAACTTCATAACATACCAACAGTATGTCGCTGCTTTTACTTTCAATCATTATACTATCGGTTATTTTTGACTTTATCAATGGCTTTCATGATGCAGCAAACTCAATTGCCACAATAGTTTCCACAAAAGTATTAACGCCATTCCAGGCTGTTGTTTGGGCAGCGTTCTTCAACTTTGTAGCCTTCTTTATTTTCCGGGATCATGGAGTAGCAGATACCGTTGCAAAAACAGTGCATGCAGGGCAGTTTGATCTTATTGTGGTGCTTGCAGGAGTTATTGCAGCTATTTGCTGGAATTTGCTGACCTGGTGGTATGGTATTCCATCATCATCATCGCATACCTTAATTGGCGGTTTTGCCGGTGCTGCTGTTGCGCATGCGGGCTGGAGTGCGATCAACTGGTCACTGGATGGTGGTATCAGCCTCACTTTATTGTTTATATTGTTAGCGCCTTTGGTTGGCATGGTCATAGGCATGTTTATAACAGTCGTTACGTTGCAGCGGAACTTTTATATTAAGATCAGCATTATTATTTTAGTATTATCTGTTTGCCTGATTTTTATACATTTCAAAAAACCTTTTGAGTTTTGGGGTTTGCTTACACTCGGTGTCATTTTTGTTGCTTCATATACTTACAACTTTATACGTGGCGAAAGCGTTTACCGCACTATAAACATGTATAAAAAATTGCAACTGGTATCCTCTGCATCTTTCAGTATTGGTCATGGGGGTTCTGATGCGCAAAAAGTAATGGGCATTATTGCAGCAGCAATGGTTTCGCAGCACCTTATTCCAAGCGTAAAACAGATGCCCGACTGGATTCCCGCAATGTGTTATACAGCTATCAGTCTTGGAACGTTAAGCGGCGGATGGCGTATCATAAAAACGATGGGAACAAAGATCACAAAGGTTACTCCGCTGGAAGGGGTTTGTGCAGAAACAGCCGGTGCTATTACACTTTTCACAGCAGCAAATCTTGGTGCACCCGTGAGCACCACACACACCATTGCGGGATCAATTATTGGCGTAGGAGCCACGAGAAGGTTGAGTGCCGTTCGTTGGGGCGTGACCATTAATCTTGTCTGGGCCTGGGTTTTAACTATTCCGGTGACAGGCTTTTTAGCAGCAGGCATTTATGAACTATTAATGCTGGTATTGAAAAAATAAACGCATGTTTTTTTTGAATCTTCTACGCTACATTACGTTTTACCCAGGGTGTTCGAGAAAGCTTTCTTTATGTAGGTTCGTCCATGTTCTGTTCGTATAAAGATGTATAGCTGTAAGTTCGACAGACCTTTTTATACTTGATCATACATTCATCAACTTTACTGCAAAACATTTGTAAAATCTTTTTGTATGCACTTTCTTTTTGATATGGAAGCTTCAACTGTTATAATTTTGAATTGTTACCTATTTTGATGTATTTTCTTTATTCTTTTCATTATGAAAAAAAACTTTGTTTTTCTTGTTCTTCTTCTTACAAATTTTTCCTGCAAACAAAACAACGAATACAAAGCCTACCTCAGTGATCCGAAATTATTTTGCGATGCTGTGCATGAACTTAACAGCGTAGTAATGGGTAATAACTTTCCGCCAATGGTAGCGGCCCGCAATTATGCTTATGCTTCTATCGCCGCTTATGAAACCATTGCCAAAGGCTATCCTGATAAATATGCTTCGCTTGCAGGACAAATTCACGGACTTACTGCTATGCCAATGCCTGACACAACCAAGCCAATCAATTATGATCTTGCTGCTTTACTTAGTTATATTAAAGTTGGTGAAGCAGTAACTTTTCCCCAGGGTAGCATGCAGGATTATCTTAATAATATTTTGCAAACAGCAAGGGATAAAGGAATGCCTGAAGATGTAGAGCAAGCCTCTGAGGAATTTTCTGATACAATTGTAAAAGCCATTTTAGCCTGGACCATGAAAGACCATTATCTTGAAACGCGCAGCGCAACCAAATACAGCGTTATCGATACGCCGGGCAGATGGGTGCCTACGCCGCCAATGTATGCTTCTGCTGTAGAGCCGCACTGGAAAGACATCCGCACACTTGTATTGGATAGTGCTGATATGTTTCCGCCACCGCCACCACCGCCATTTAATATAAAAGATACGAACAGCTTTTATTATCACGAGGTAATGCTTAGCAAACACATTACTGATACCCTGACGCCTGAGGAAGCTTTTACTGCTGATTTTTGGGATGATAATCCTTTTAAACTAAATGTTTCCGGTCATATTATGTTTGCCAACAAAAAGTTTTCACCTGCTGGTCATTGGAATGGAGTTATCGGCATTGCAGCTATTAAAGCTCATTTTGATTTTCCGGCTACTGTTTATGCATACGCTGAAACTAATATTGCTTTGTTTGACGCATTTATCCAGTGCTGGTGGGCAAAATTTACTTATAATACCGTACGCCCTGAAACAGTAATTGATAAATATATTGATTTTAACTGGCGACCGCATTTGCAAACGCCGGCTTTTCCAGAATATACCTGCGGACATTGCGTAATATCCGGTGCTGCAACCGAAGTGCTAACCCATGTTTTTGGAGATAATTTTCATTATACCGATAGTACCGAAATGGAGTTTGGTATTAATAACCGGAGCTTTACTTCTTTTAAAGCTGCTGCAAACGAAACAGCCATTTCACGCTTTTATGGCGGCATACATTTTAAAAACTCCACTGAAATAAGCCACAATATGGGTGTGGGGGTAGGAGATTATATAGTACAAAAGCTGACAATGAAGAAATAAGGTATTCACGTTTCTATTCTATTATGGATTATTGGGGATTGCGAACAGGCATTTTACTAAATTAAGCATATTGCCTTACAATGCCGGGTCTCATGCTGCGCATAGTAGCCATGCAATGAAGACCCTGCGTGGACAGGAGGAGAATGTATTACTTCTGGTGTAGTGGTTGTGATTTGCTTTCAGATTTGTTACTAACTTAGTTCTTTCACACCTTGCATTTTCTAAGCCTGTTTTAGCGTAAAGTTGTGATTTGCTTTCAGATTTGTTACTAACTTAGTTCTTTCACAACTAGGTTTAACCAGGAAACTTCGTACGCCCAGTTGTGATTTGCTTTCAAATTTGTTACTAACTTAGTTCTTTCACAACTGCAAGTGAAGTGCAAAGCGTTTATGCTGCGTTGTGATTTGCTTTCAGATTTGTTACTAACTTAGTTCTTTCACAACAAGAAAAAAACCATTAAGTGATAAAACACTGTTGTGATTTGCTTTCAAATTTGTAATTAAATTAGTTCTTTCACAACGCCGTTATGTGCTGTTGTTGCAGTGTTGCCGTTGTGATTTGCTTTCAGATTTGTAATTAAATTTGTTCTTTCACAATGTAAGCTCCCCTGTTGCCGATTTTCCAGCTGTTGTGATTTGCTTTCAGAATTTTAATTAAATTTGTTCTTTCACAACTTCTTTGTAATGAACAAAAGCAACTGAGCGGTTGTGATTTGCTTTCAGAATTGTAATTAAATTTGTTCTTTCACAACCAATTAATGGCTGATTATCCGTAGTACCAAGTTGTGATTTGCTTTCAAATTTTTAACTAAATTTGTTCTTTCACAACTTTTTATTAATGTATGCTTCAGTATAATTGTTGTGATTTGCTTTCAAATTTTTAATTAAATTAGTTCTTTCACAACTATACATTTCCACGGTTGTCCTACGCAAGTGTTGTGATTTGCTTTCAAATTTTTAATTAAATTTGTTCTTTCACAACCGGTTATTATATCGGATGATGAAATGCACCGTTGTGATTTGCTTTCAAATTTTTAACTAAATTTGTTCTTTCACAACTGTTTTTCATTATTGGCTTATGTAGTTTGAGTTGTGATTTGCTTTCAAATTTGTTACTAACTTTGTTCTTTCACAACGAAGTAACACATCTGGACATATATACAGATGTTGTGATTTGCTTTCAAATTTGTTACTAAATTAGTTCTTTCACAACTTTTTGTTTTTAATTTTTATATTTACTATTGTTGTGATTTGCTTTCAGATTTGTTACTAACTTAGTTCTTTCACAACAGGATTTGCTGTAATGCAGTCCTGTTGTGCTTTTTGCCTATTTTATAGAATTAAAAAACCTTTCCTTTTTATAAAATATATTTATCTTCTTCCTAAAATAATTCAAGCTGTTGTGCTGTTTCAGGCGCATCAACCTGTTCCTTTCCTCTGAATATTTCCATCATTCCAAATTGCTTATCCGTTACCTGCATCATACCAATGTGTCCTTTCGGGGGCAATATTTTTTTTACACGTTGCAGGTGCACCTCACTATTTTCCCTGCTGCTGCAATGCCTGATATACATGCTGAACTGAAACATACTAAAACCATCAGTTAAAATGTCTTTTCTGAATTTAGCGTAGTTTTTCCTGTCTTTTTTTGTGTCGGTAGGCAGATCAAAAAAAACAAGTATCCACATAATACGATATGCATTTAGGCGCTCGAGCATTGGTTTATAATTGCTGAAATAGTTTCGCATTAAATTTATAATTGCGGATATAAAATTTTGCGTGTATTTCCTTCATAACATTTTACAAGTGACGCTGTTGTTCTTTGCACTGCATTCATTAAAGGGCTTTTTTGCTCATCTATTGTTACATCTATCGCCGGAATTTCAAGCAATTGTTTTTTCATAGATGGTGTCATTTCCAAAAAGTTTCCATTAAAACGGATAATATTACAAACCACTTTATCTACAAATGGACGATATGGCTCCATTATATCATCCGCTAAACAATATGCATTGTATTGATTTTTATGGTGCAAGCCAAAGGTGGGCAGTAACCCACTTGCTACAAGACTTCTTGCTACAACTGCTCTTAAAATAGAATAGCCATAATTTAATAAATTGTTTGGAGGGGGTCCATATCTTTCTCTTCGGAATTCAAGGAATTCAGGAAACAAATGCTTCCAATAATAGCTTGCAGCTTTTGCTTCACAATTTGTACTGTCGCCGCTTTTTATATTTTTGACAATGTTTAAAAGATATTTGTTTTCCTGCAATTCTGATTTAAGCAAAGCTGCCTGGTTGCATATTTTTGCTTCTATAGTTTGCTGCCACAATTGTTTTCTGAGAGGTACTGAAGCTTCTAACTGAACATTAAATTTCTGACTTTGCAATGTATTACCATCTAAGTTCAGCATTAAACCTGTAGGATGATGTGTTTCGTTACACGTAATGAAAGCTGCATTATTTGCAAGCAACTTTGCAATTACAGATTGCGTAATGGTGATTTGCTGATGGTCTAAAATGAGCAGACCTATATCTTCAATCGGCGCAGTTTTTACTTCAGCAGTTTCCTGTAATTCAATAACAAGTTGTTCATCTTTTGTTTTGAGATAAGCAGGATTACCAAAATATAGGGTGCGCTTGATCATAAAGCAGATTTGATATTGCCCAGACGGTCAATGTTTAGTTTGATACAGCTTTCTTTTATCATCGTTCCATCAATAGATCTTTCCATTTTGTTTAATGATGAAAACTCAATTTTATTTACAATTGATGTTGCAACTTCCTGTTTTATAAAAAATATCTGATTACCTGTAAAACTTACAACTTTATAAATTTTTTGGATTTGCTTACTGCTTATATTTCTTAAATCTATCCCATTAACATTTTGTTTTTCATCTTCCGAAGGCACATAAATCAAATCGTTTGGTGAAAGATAAAATAGCAGCTTATCGCTCTTGTCGTTTTCTAACGGCACTTCGTTTAATCCTTGTTTTTGCCTTTCAATTACAATGTTTAAAGGAATGGTTTCGTAATTACGTTTTTTGTTTTCATCTACATAAACGGCAAAAAATAAATTAGTGCCTTTGGCAGCTTCAACGTATTTACTTTTCTTATTTCCAGATTGACCTAACGGAAATTTATTTCCTACTTCAAAAACTCTGACTTTCAATATAGGCTGATGCTTTTTACTGTCATTAAATTTTTCAATATCCTTATTCATACTATCAATTCCTTCCGGTGAAAAAGCCACTTCAGGATTATTATCTTTTGCTGCGAGATAATTTCTAAGAATCTTTTGAATGCCTGTGTCAGTTATATATTCTATCGCTTGCAAATTGAAGCTTGTGTCTAAGCTTTTTCTTGTTGCAGTTAATATTTTGTCTTTGGGTATTTTTATTCTTTTTAAATAAACTTTGCCTGAAACAGTTTCTTTGTGCATAGATTTTCTGATAGCCCAATTTATTCCTTTTTGTTGCACTAATTCTTTTGTTGTAACGCCATTATTATCTATCCATTTCTGGTACTGATTAGTTGCTTTATTTATAACACGTATATTTTGTTTAAAGCCAACAATAATGTTTTCTAAAGCAGTTCGTCCATCTGTTGTAAAGCATTTCCATGGTTTTATAAAATCCTTTGGAACATCCTTTTCAATTTTTTCGCCGGTTTGCGGATGAGTATAAACAACCTTTGCAAAATTTCTAAGTTTTCTGTTTAAATCATAACGTTTTGATGATTTAGCATATTGATTATTGAGTAAATTAATATGGTCTCTTGTAGCACAGGCAATTACCAATGCATCCATTGCGTGATGGCGATGGTCAACTCTTTTAGCCGAAAAGTTTTTTGATAATTCGACAGGAACTGTTGGTAAAAATTTTTGATGCTTTTCATTCCATGCAGTAAAATGGGTAACATTATTAAGCCTGTTTAATCTTTCAAATCTTGGCAAGATTAACTCATTCCATATATCATTCAAACCCCAGTCATGTTTCAATTCTGTAGTTATTTTTCCATTACATTGAATTACATTTTTCGAATTAATACCATCATCATTGCTTTCTGCCCTTACAATATTTGATAAAACATTTGAAATGTATTTACTAATGTGACGTGTATCATTTATTTGCCTTTCAATCATTTTTTCAGGAATTTCTTCCATCAATAATTTATTACGCTTGCCTCTGTTTTTAGAATAATGCTGTTTTATAAAATCTTCATAATCGGTTACTTCAAAAATTTTTACCGGCTTTCTGGTTAATCCTAATTCAAGAATAGTTCCGTGATGATTTTTAATAAACTCTAATCCTAATTGATTATCCTTTAATTTATTTACGGCTGCTTCGCATATTACCTTGTTACTAAAACTATCATCAAAATAGCGGCTTTGCGGAATGATGTGTTCAATTTCATACTCTGTAGTAAATAACTTGTTTAAAGGAATAATTTCGCCGGTATAAGGTGAACGGTATTTTTGTTCAAGCCAAAGTTTATATCTTCTTAAATCAGCAGATGATGGCTGTGCTGTTTTGCTTATTTTCAAAATATCATCTGATATTTCTATGTCTGAATTAAGTGCACCTTCTTCATATACTTTTAAAATTTCCTGTTGCATTGGCGAAAACGGACGCACATTTTCTACAGCAGAATCATTCATCATTTCAGCCAGCAAAACTTTAATGCGAAGATTAGTGTTTTCATTTTCAACTATTCTTTTTGTATCATTCTCACGTTCTTCTTTTGTTTTCTTCATTTCCCTACCTAATTCAATGTGAATTTCATCAAAGTAATCTTTAACTCCGTTTCCATATTTTGACCAAATATCTTTTACAACACGAAGCGTTTCAGTTATAACCTGTTCAACAATCGGGTTGCGAAGTGAATGTTGTTTGAAATCATTTAAATACTTTTCTAAATCATTCACTGAATTCCATTTACCTGTAACAGCAGCTTCAGAATGGCGACCATAAATAATATATTGCGCCAACCATAGCTGTAATCCCTGGAAGTCGTTTTTTATTGTAAGATGAATTGCTTTATCACGAACCCTGTCTTTAATATTCTCATCATACTCACCGGTTAGTATTTTTTCAATTCTTTCTTTTGATTGTTCATGAATTGAATCCCAACTCCAGTATTTACCTATTCTCAACAGCGGTAATAATTTTTTAATGGCTTTCTCTGAAAATGAACCGTATTCACTTTTAAATGGGGGAAATTTTTTAAATGATTCGATAAAAGAAGCTTCATGTAAATTATTCTTTTTTGTAAAAGATTTTAAAGCTTTTTCGTATTCTTCTTTATCTGTTACAGAATAAATTATATGCCACAATGATTGTTCAATATCTCTAGTCAGAAAATGCTCTTTTATATTTTGAACTTTATCAAGCCTTGAATTAATTAAAGTTCTTGTTTCGTTGCAGGGATATTTTTTATCTTCAACGTAATTCCAGCGATATTTTTCAGTTTCGGCATTTAATACTTTTCCTTTCAATCCTTTTTGTTCTAAAAAATATTTTATCAAAGGTTTTTGTTCAATATCTTTTTTGTTATTCAAAAATTCAAAAAGCTTTTCCCAATCTTCGGTACTATTTAAAAACTCATAAGTAACATTCGCATCATCTTCTTTTTTATAAATAGATAAGTTGTACATCCATTGCCAAAGGCGGAATTCCTGGTAGTAAGGATTGGACTTAGGAATAACTTTCAGGTATTGAATGTGTTCAATTCCATTTTCATCTTTGTATTTCCTGTATTCCAAAGTGCAGTTACTGATCGAAGATTTTTGACTGCGCAACGGTCGCTGATAAAAAATAATATCATCTAAAAACAAATGCACAAAATCTTTGGAACTTAAAATTTGCTGCTGTACATTATTATTTTTATACAACTCCCTAACGCAAAAAGTATATAAGGTTTCGCTTTGTAGTTCAGGATGAAATTCTTTCTGCTTTTCTAAGATGTTTTTAAGCTCATACTTATAAAATTTTCGTTCTATTGTTCTAACTAATTTGCCTTTAATTTTTTGCTTTGGATTTTGCAGTAAGCTGTCATAAATAAATGTACCTACCGTTTTTTGTGATTTATTAATTTCCTGCTCTGTTTTCTTTTTTAGCAAAGTCCAGTCATCTTCATTTGGTGCCCGAAAACTTCTTTTTTCTTTGCCTTCTTTATCTTTTTTTACGTTTCCGTTATCATCCAGTTCAGCAGTTACAATAAAGTCTTTCACTTTATCCTTCCAGTCAAATAAAGGCAGCTTACTTGAACGCCGGTATATCCAGCCATTTTCAAGAATCAATGAATACCAGGTTTCCCCTTTCTTCAGAGTTTCATCCGCAATTACATCAACTATTTTTAATGAATGAAATTCAACAAGTTTATTTGTGTTTTCGTCTTCCTCTTCTCCTCTTAATTGATAGTAACCTCTTTTTTGATTAAAATTTAATATAATCCACGCCAGTTCTTCTTTTTCTATCTTTTTGGAAAGCGCTTTGTTACGTAAATAATAAATCGTCCAATCATAAGGTACTAATTTATTCTCTCCTTTTTCATTCCTTAATATTAACGGCTGATGCTGCTTAAAATCCTCTAGCATTTCAGAAAAAGAATTTTTAAAAAGAAACTGAAATTCGTTTTTTTGTTTTGTTTCATTCCATACAGTTTTGTATGGAATCTTTGGTTCAGTATCAAGTATAAATTGTCCGTAATGTTTTTCAAAATCAATATTAGCGGCATAATGTTCCGGTAAAAAGCTAAGTACATTTAAAACACGATGCAGTCTTTCCCTTCGCAATAAATGTCTTTCTCTTAATCTTCGTACTCCTCTATATCCCGTTCGCTCAGCAGTTTGCGAAACTGAATTGCCTTTACCAAATTCTCCAAGTATATCCAGGCTCATAGGAATAATACGAGAACCAAGCTTTAATATTTTGCCTTCTTTTTTGTCGAAATCCTGTTCAATTAAAGCCCAGCCGATTGAATTGGTTCCTAAATCTAATCCTAAGATTTTTTTCATAAAGCAATTAGTTTATTTGTTTATTATAAGTAAAAAGTATTTCTTTGAATTCTATTTGAAAGCAAATCACAATAAGGATTATTCCGTTGTGTAAACATTTAAAGCGGCGCAAGTCGCTTTTTTTATTTCAGATCTATGCGTTAATATTTTAAGCAAGTGTAAATTGTTTTGGCTATTAAATCTCTATAGCAATCAGCTTTATCTTTTATCATTTAAAGATATAATTATTTCTTTTCAATTATTTTTCTTTTTATGATCAAGTTTAAAATTTATCTTCTTTTGCAATTCTTTGCAACTAACAGCAACTGCTGCTGTTTTGCTGCAATTAGTGGCAATTGGTTGCAACTATCAGCAATGTTTGGAAAGTAGCAGCAATTTTCTGCAACTGTTACTGCTATTGCGTTTTGAATGGGTTGGGCTTGTTAGCTTTGGTTTGCAATTGACTATTTCTTTTGCATTAACAATTTTTCTTAACAACAAAATCCATTTATCATGGGAACCTATTCAAAAGGTATCTTGGGCGGCTTCTCCGGAACCGTCGGTACAGTAATCGGCAGCAACTGGAAAGGCATAGACTATATGCGCAGCCAGCCGGTGAAGTCTAAAAAAACTGCCACGCAGGCTCAGATTGACCAGCGTGCTAAATTCAGTTTAATGGTGCTTTTTCTCGATGTATTAACTGCATACCTCGAGATGACATTTAAAAATTACGCGGTGCAGATGACACCCAATAACGCGGCGCTCTCCTGGAACTTAGACAGTGCTATTACGGGCAAATCACCGAACTTTTCGATCAACTATCCGAAAGTATCGGTAAGCCGCGGCAAGCTGCTGAATGGTGCTTCACCTGCGGCAGTGATCAAAGGCAGTACGGCTGTGTTCACCTGGATCGACAACAGCGGCATTAGTAACGCTACGGCAAATGATGTAGCATTGCCATTAGTGTATTGCCCGGCGTTGATGCAGTGCAGCTTTACTGACAACGTAGTGCGCTCTGCACAGGAGGCAGATGTTGATGTATCTGCATTTACCGGCCAGGTGGTAGAGACATGGCTGGCATTTATTTCACCGGGCGGCACAGATGCTACACCAAGCGTATTTCTTGGTGAGTTAACGGTGTAAGAATTACTATTTAATGAATCATAAATGGTTGGCAGTTGCAGCACTGCTGACCATTTGTTTGGCAGATGCTTTATACTGTAACAACGCTCATGCGCGAAGCCCTGCGCCGCTTGCCGATATAATAACTTCCTGTTTTCCACAGCCCCTTTATAAGTTCTCAAATTATAATTAGTTTTTAATACTGAAATTGGCAGGGGATGCGGTGCATTCTTTATTTTTACCGCGTCCATTATCCCCAAATTATGAAAAAGTCAATATTCTTTTTAGTCCCTGCTCTCTTTTTTATTACCATAACCACTCAGGCTCAAATGAAGATAGGTGCAACAACAGCGCCCGTTGCAGCGTCTGTGCTCGAGCTGGAAAGTACTACGCAGGGTTTTGTTTTGCCACGTGTTTCTTTAGTAAACATAACATCCAACAGCCCGTTAGGGGCAACGATACTTACCTCAACAATAGTGTATAATACGAACGCCGCCGTAGTTGGCGGAAGCGGTGCAGGCATCTATTATTGGGATGGAACCAAATGGAATTTTATCGCCAACTCAACTACCGTAGGAAATTATTGGAGTATTATAGGTAATGCAGGAACAACTTCTGCAACTAATTTTCTGGGTACAACGGATAATAACGGCGTGGCCTTTCGGACCAATAATGTGCAGCGGATGCTGATAGACAGTTTGGGTGATGTAGCCATCGGCTCTACAGCATATGATCCAATAAACAGGGAAAGATTATTGGTTGATTATGGCTCAACTACTTCCAATACGATCGCTAATTTCAGGGGAAATGCGCCTACTTATTTTCAGATCAATTTGCAAAATACAAACAGCAGCAGCAATTCTTCTACTGACTTTGTTGCCACTAATGATATTGGTACAGATTCTACCTATTATATTGATATGGGAATTAACAGTTCTACCTATGCACCTTCTGTAGATAATTTTGGCGGACCCAATGATGGATATTTATTCATCAATGCACGCAATTTGGTGATGGGTACGCAATCTTCCAATTCAGATATCATCTTCTTAAATTCAGGCGGCTCTACGCGTCAAAATCAAACAATGCGGCTTGATGGTAGTACCGGCAATGTGATCATTGGTAAGGATGAAAATATCAGCCTTGCTCCTGTGGGCAATACTTTGCGCGCGCCGAATGCAGGGGCAAACAGTCCTGCAAATTCCGCGGGAGGAACCTTAACGATATTGGGAGGCACTGGCGTAGGAACAGGTTCCGGCGGAAGTGTGCTTATCAATGGCGGCACAGCGGTTTCAGGCACTTACGGTCCTGTGAGTTTAAATGCCAGTTCAAACGGCGCTACTAACATCAACACAGGTACCTCAACCGGTACAACCAGTATAGGTAATTCATTAAATAATATTTTACTGCCTGGCTTTCCTACTATAGGCGGGGTCTTTTATACTTCGGCCGCCAGCGGGCAAATTGCAAGTACAGGTACAGGAACAGCAGGCTATATTTTACAAACAAATGGAACAGGGCTTGCGCCTACCTGGGTTTCTGTTGGCAGTGCTACCTCGGCTACAGATTGGCAATTACTCGGTAATACCGGCATTACACAACCGGCAGCACCTGCAACATACGGCACATCAACTTTTGCAGCAGGAGAAAACTGGATAGGCACAACAGACGCAAAAGACTTCACTATAGGAACCTCAGACATAGAAAGAATGAGGGTCCTTTCTTCCGGCTATGTAGGTATAGGCACTTCAACACCCAACAGATCTTTGGTGGTACAGGGTAATCATACCAACAATGTAATCACTATAGAAAACACCAATGTAGCAGGCTACAGCAGCATGGATATGTACAGTAATACAGGAACCCTGTCCGCTACTTTCGGGTATGGCAATGCCAGTGCAGTCGCCCCTTATACAGGCAGAGGATATTTTAATTCTTACAGTACTGATTTTATCTGGATGAACAATGCTGTAGGAGCAACGACACCTGTAATGCTGATATCGGGACAGGCAGCAACACCGGGATATGTAGGAATAGGAACATCCACACCAGCCAGGAGACTGGAGATAGGCGGCACGACCAATACAGTAAGGATAGATGGTTTGGCAACAGGAGGCACTTTTAACTCTTCGTCAACAGCAGCCAGCTCAACGCTGGTATATTCAAACAATACAACAGGAGATCTATATGCATTACCAACAGCCAACAGTTCAGTGCTGATAACAAACTCCACAGGCGTACCATCGTGGAACACTGCCATAACGAATGGACTGTTCTGGAGTTTAACCGGTAATAGCGGGATTACCCAACCTGCAGCACCAGCCACTTATGGAACATCAACATTTGCAGCGACAGAAAACTGGATAGGCACAACAGATGTAAAAGATGTAACGATAGGAAGCTCCAATAAAGAAAGGATGCGCATTTTATCTACCGGTAATATCGGTATCGGCACTGCAGCACCGGCTGCCACACTTGATATAAACGGGTACAATGTAACAACAGGCAATGTAGTAAATGTAAACGGCAATACGGTAACATCCGGTAACGGACTCAATCTAACAGCCAATGCCCTTACGCAGGGATATGGCTTAAATGTAAGCTCCACTTCTACAGCAGGAACAGCAAACGGATCAACTGCTCTAATAAATATATCCCGCTCAGGAGCCAATGCCAATGCAGGGCATACAGCTTACGGCATCTATTCAAACATCACCAATACCAATGCCGGTTCAGGAACAGATATCGGGGGATACTTCAGCGCTTCCGGAGCAACTACCAATAACTATGGAGTGAATGGAGTAAGCTCCTCAGCAGCAGGTTATGGAGTGGTTGGCACCAATACAGCAGCAAGCGGAACAGGAGCAGGAACGGGAGTATACGGTTCCACCTCACAGGCAAGCGGCTATGGAGTATATGGCGTTAATACTTCCACTTCAGTCGGCAATTCAATAGGAGTGTATGGAGTAAAAAGCGGGGCAACCGGCACAGGAACAGGATATGGCATATACGGATCAGCAACAGGAACAGCTACTACCAATTACGGAGGATATTTTACCGCCTCAGGCGGAACTGCTAATTACGGCGTAGTGGTACCAAGTACAGGAGGCAATTCAGGATTTGGAACAACAACCCCTGCACAGGAAATAGAAGTTGGACCTACTACCAAGACCATTCGGATAGACGGATTACAAAGCGGCGGCACATATAACAGCAGCAGCACAGTGGCAACATCAGCCATATTATATGCAAATAACTTAGGAGATATATATTCACTTCCCACAGCGAACAGCTCAGTATTAATAACCAGTGCAACAGGTGTACCATCCTGGAGCAGCGCAACAACTAACGGGTTGTTCTGGAGTTTGATAGGCAATACCGGCATAACGCAACCTGCAGCACCTGCAACATACGGCACATCAACTTTTGCAGCAGGAGAAAACTGGATAGGCACAACAGATGTAAAAGATGTAACGATAGGAAGCTCCAATAAAGAAAGGATGCGCATTTTATCAACCGGTAATATCGGTATCGGCACTGCAGCACCGGCACAATCTCTTGAGGTAGGCTATACCACAGGGACAGTAAGAGTAGATGGATTGAAATCAGGCAACAGTTATAACTCTTCATCAACAGCAGCCAGCTCAACGATAGTATATTCAAACAATACAACAGGAGATCTATATGCATTACCGACAGCGAACAGTTCAGTATTAATAACAAACTCCACAGGAGTACCATCCTGGAACACTGCCATAACGAATGGACTGTTCTGGAGTTTAACTGGTAATAGCGGCATCACTCAACCTGCAGCACCTGCAACATACGGCACATCAACTTTTGCAGCAGGAGAAAACTGGATAGGCACAACAGATGTAAAAGATGTAACGATAGGAAGCTCCAATAAAGAAAGGATGCGCATTTTATCTACCGGTAATATCGGTATCGGCACTGCTGCACCAGCTGCCACACTTGATATAAACGGGTACAATGTAACAACGGGCAATGTAGTAAATGTAAACGGCAATACGGTAACATCCGGTAACGGACTCAATCTAACAGCCAATGCCCTTACGCAGGGATATGGCTTAAATGTAAGCTCCATTTCTACAGCAGGAACAGCAAACGGATCAACTGCTCTAATAAATATATCCCGCTCAGGAGCCAATGCCAATGCAGGGCATACAGCTTACGGCATCTATTCAAACATCACCAATACCAATGCCGGTTCAGGAACAAATATCGGGGGATACTTCAGCGCTTCAGGAGCAACTACCAATAACTATGGAGTAAATGGAGTAAGCTCCTCAGCAGCAGGTTATGGAGTGGTCGGCACCAATACAGCAGCAAGCGGAACAGGAGCAGGAACAGGAGTATATGGCTCCACCTCACAGGCAAGCGGCTATGGAGTGTATGGCACTAATACTTCCACTTCAGTCGGCAGTTCAATAGGAGTGTATGGAGTAAAAAGCGGGGCAACCGGCACAGGAACAGGATATGGCATATACGGATCAGCAACAGGCACAGCCACTACCAATTACGGAGGATATTTTACCGCGTCAGGCGGAACTGCTAATTACGGCGTAGTGGTACCAAGTACCGGAGGCAATTCAGGATTCGGAACAACAACCCCTGCACAGGAAATAGAAGTTGGAGGAACGACAAATACAAGTAGAATAGATGGCATTGCAGCCGGCGGCACATATAACAGCAGCAGCACAGTTGCAACATCAGCCATATTATATGCAAATAACTTAGGAGATATATATTCACTTCCCACAGCGAACAGCTCAGTATTAATAACCAGTGCAACAGGTGTACCATCCTGGAGCAGCGCAACGACTAACGGTTTATTCTGGAGCCTGATAGGCAATACCGGCATAACGCAACCTGCAGCACCTGCAACATACGGCACATCAACTTTTGCAGCAGGAGAAAACTGGATAGGCACAACAGATGCAAAAGACCTGACTATTGGAACATCCAACATAGAAAGAATGCGGGTGCTTTCAACAGGCTATGTTGGCATAGGCACTTCAACACCAAACCGCCCGTTGGTAATAAATGGCAACAGCACCAATAACGTAGCCACTATACAAAACACCAATGTAGCAGGCTACAGCAGCATAGATATGTACAGTAATACCGGAACCCTGTCAACCACGTTCGGGTATGGCAATGCCAGTGCAGTCGCCCCTTATACAGGCAGAGGATATTTTAATTCTTACAGTACTGATTTTATCTGGATGAACAATGCTGTAGGAGCAACGACACCTGTAATGCTGATATCAGGACAGGCAGCAACACCGGGATATGTAGGAATAGGAACATCCACACCAGCCAGGAGACTGGAAATAGGCGGCACGACCAATACAGTAAGGATAGATGGTTTGGCAACAGGAGGCACTTTTAACTCTTCGTCAACAGCAGCCAGCTCAACGATAGTATATTCAAACAATACAACAGGAGATCTATATGCATTACCAACAGCCAACAGTTCAGTGCTGATAACAAACTCCACAGGCGTACCATCGTGGAACACTGCCATAACGAATGGACTGTTCTGGAGTTTAACCGGTAATAGCGGGATTACCCAACCTGCAGCACCAGCCACTTATGGAACATCAACATTTGCAGCGACAGAAAACTGGATAGGCACAACAGATGTAAAAGATGTAACGATAGGAAGCTCCAATAAAGAAAGGATGCGCATTTTATCTACCGGTAATATCGGTATCGGCACTGCAGCACCGGCTGCCACACTTGATATAAACGGGTACAATGTAACAACAGGCAATGTAGTAAATGTAAACGGCAATACGGTAACATCCGGTAACGGACTCAATCTAACAGCCAATGCCCTTACGCAGGGATATGGCTTAAATGTAAGCTCCACTTCTACAGCAGGAACAGCAAACGGATCAACTGCTCTAATAAATATATCCCGCTCAGGAGCCAATGCCAATGCAGGGCATACAGCTTACGGCATCTATTCAAACATCACCAATACCAATGCCGGTTCAGGAACAGATATCGGGGGATACTTCAGCGCTTCCGGAGCAACTACCAATAACTATGGAGTGAATGGAGTAAGCTCCTCAGCAGCAGGTTATGGAGTGGTTGGCACCAATACAGCAGCAAGCGGAACAGGAGCAGGAACGGGAGTATACGGTTCCACCTCACAGGCAAGCGGCTATGGAGTATATGGCGTTAATACTTCCACTTCAGTCGGCAATTCAATAGGAGTGTATGGAGTAAAAAGCGGGGCAACCGGCACAGGAACAGGATATGGCATATACGGATCAGCAACAGGAACAGCTACTACCAATTACGGAGGATATTTTACCGCCTCAGGCGGAACTGCTAATTACGGCGTAGTGGTACCAAGTACAGGAGGCAATTCAGGATTTGGAACAACAACCCCTGCACAGGAAATAGAAGTTGGACCTACTACCAAGACCATTCGGATAGACGGATTACAAAGCGGCGGCACATATAACAGCAGCAGCACAGTGGCAACATCAGCCATATTATATGCAAATAACTTAGGAGATATATATTCACTTCCCACAGCGAACAGCTCAGTATTAATAACCAGTGCAACAGGTGTACCATCCTGGAGCAGCGCAACAACTAACGGGTTGTTCTGGAGTTTGATAGGCAATACCGGCATAACGCAACCTGCAGCACCTGCAACATACGGCACATCAACTTTTGCAGCAGGAGAAAACTGGATAGGCACAACAGATGTAAAAGATGTAACGATAGGAAGCTCCAATAAAGAAAGGATGCGCATTTTATCAACCGGTAATATCGGTATCGGCACTGCAGCACCGGCACAATCTCTTGAGGTAGGCTATACCACAGGGACAGTAAGAGTAGATGGATTGAAATCAGGCAACAGTTATAACTCTTCATCAACAGCAGCCAGCTCAACGATAGTATATTCAAACAATACAACAGGAGATCTATATGCATTACCAACAGCGAACAGTTCAGTATTAATAACAAACTCCACAGGAGTACCATCCTGGAACACTGCCATAACGAATGGACTGTTCTGGAGTTTAACCGGTAATAGCGGCATCACTCAACCTGCAGCACCAGCCACTTATGGCACCTCAACATTTGCAGCGACAGAAAACTGGATAGGCACAACAGATGTAAAAGACCTGACTATTGGTACTTCCAATATAGAAAGAATGAGGGTACTTTCTTCCGGATATGTAGGTATTGGCACTTCCACACCAAACCGGGCTTTGGTGGTACAGGGTAATAATACAAATAATGTGATCACTATAGAAAATACTAATGCAGCAGGTTACAGCAGTGTGGATATGTATAATAATTCAGGAACATTATCATCCACTTTTGGCTATGGTAATCCAAGTGCCGGAGCACCTTATACCGCCAGGGGATATTTTAATACTTACAGCAATGATTTTGTATGGATGAATAATGGTGGGGGTGCAACGACACCTGTAGTGCTGATATCAGCGCAGGCAGCAACACCAGGTTATGTTGGTATAGCAACAACAACACCAGCAAGAAAGTTGGAAATAGGAGGAACGGCTAATACAGTAAGGATAGATGGTTTGGCATCAGGAAGCACATTTAACAGCAGCAGCACAGCAACCACATCAACGATGGTATATTCTAATAATTCAACAGGAGATTTATACTCTTTACCTACAGCGAACAGTTCTGTACTGATAACAAGCGCAACAGGAGTACCATCCTGGACCACTGCCATAACAAATGGACTATTCTGGAGTTTAACCGGTAATTCTGGAACAACAGTCAGCACATCGGCTATTGGTACTGCAGCTAATAATAATTTTATCGGAACAACAGATAATAGTGATTTAGTAATAGCGACGGATAATTTTGAAAGATTGCATATAAATAATACGGGAAATATCGGGATTCAAACCACTAATCCTTCTGCCTTGCTGGATATTAATACCAGCGCGGCAGCAAATGCATTTAATGTTACCACAGGAAATGTTGTAAATGTAACAGCTAATTCTCTCACAACAGGAACAGCACTGAACATTAATACCACCGGGACAATTACCGGAACAGGCTCTTTAGCGACTCTTACAGGCAACTCTCTTACTTCAGGTTATGGTATAGATTTATCAGTAAATGCAATGAATACCGGGAATGGTATCTATGAAACAGCCAATGCTTTAACTACAGGTAATGGAATGGCAGTATCATCCTCTTCTGCAGGCATAACTACGGGATCGCTTTTAAGCTTATCATCAACAGGAGTAATTTCAAATGCTTCAGGCTCCTTATTAAATATAAAATCAACAGCAACTAATACCGCCGGATATTTAGCAACTATAGTCGGCAATTCTTCAACAACAGGTGGCATCATGAATATCTCCGGTACAGGACTTACCACAGGAATTGGGCTAACTGTATCAGTAAGCGGAACAGGCGGGATTAGTTCAACTACAACAAGTGCTACAGCCGGCAGCTATGGTGTATTAGGAAGCAATTCTAATGCAACTGGCTATGGTACAGAGGGAATTAATTCAAATGCAGCAGGCATAGGGGTTTATGGTCGTAATTCAGCTGCGACAGGTACTGGTGCCGGCTATGGTGTTTATGGCACTACATTACAATCTGCAGGCGCAGGTGTCTATGGTATAGATAACAACAGCACTTCTAATCAGACAGGCCTTACAGGTGTTTATGGAACTTATAATACTACAGGTAATGGAAGTGGTGTTACGGGAATCGGGGGCTCAGGTGTAAACGCATATACAGGTCAGGCTTATGATATAGGTGTTTATGGAAGTGCAGGAACATATGGCGTGTGGGGAAACAATACTGCAAGTACGGCATCAACCATAGGTGTTTACGGAACCGTTTCTTATGCCGGGGTTTCAGGTACATATTATCCTGCCGGGTTAGAAGGTGTCTCAACTGCGGCAGCAGGAACAGGAGGTGCTTCCGGTGTTATCGGTACATCAAATCAATCGAATGGCTATGGTGTTTGGGGTCTCAATTTTTATAATTCTAATGCAGGGGTTGGAGTTGCAGGTACTCAATTTGCTAATGCTGGTACACCTTTGATACTTTCACCAGCTGGCGGTTCAGGTGGATCTTTTACAGGAAATGGAACCAACGCTACGGGGAAAGTAATAATTGGAGTAGCGGGTTATGCTAATTCAGGAACTACCTCGGCTTCAGGTTCTGCATCAACCACGTATTTTGCAGGAGGTTATTTTGCAAGCGGCATTAGTGCTGCAGGAGCTGCCTCTTATTATGCTTACGTTGGAGCAATTAATAACGGTACAAATTATAAAATAATTGGTACAGGAACAGTATCAACAATTGTACGCAATGAGCAAAATAAAAAAGTCACTATGTATGCTCCTGAAGCTACGGAAATTTTACTCGAGGATTATGGTTCAGGTAAATTAGTGAATGGTAAAATACATATTGATCTTGATCCAACATTTGCTAAAAATATTGCTGTAAACGAAAAGCATGCTTTACGCGTAATGATAACATTGAATGATCAATGCAATGGTGTATTTGTAGCTAATCGTACTAAAACAGGTTTTGATGTGGTAGAATTAAACAACGGTAATTCTTCAGCAGAATTTACTTATCAGGTAGTTGCAAACAGAGCGGATGAGTATGATACGGATGGTAAAACATTATTGTCAAAGAACCAGGATTTGCGTTTTTCCGATGCTCCTGAAGCAGCACCTTCCAGCGCCACAACTATTAAAAAATAAGTTTTGCAATCATCAGCTATATTTTAAATGGTATCTCAAAATTCAGCGAAAATTAAGTTAAGTGATTATTGAAAACATATAACTTTGGTTGATAATCATTTTTTTAAAATAATATTAATGATTCGTATTCTTTCAATTCTTGCAGGTTTTCTTTTGTTAAGCAACATTAGTAATGCTCAAACGGCTGCTCCTCAAAAAAATGCAGTTCCCGTTGCAGATATAAATCTGCGGGTTTATCAACAAAGCGCCGGCATTGCAGATTATACTACAGCCATCAGTGCAGTTCATTATTTAATAGCATCAGATCCTGCCAAGTATGCAAGCTGGGTTGATACACTTTCCTTGCTGTATCTTCAAAGCGGCGCTTACCGTCAATCTTATATCATTGCGCAGCAATTATTAACCAATAAAGGTTATACGGATCTGCGCATGGAAATAAAAGCCATCAGTGCAAAGTCTTTACAGCAGCCTGTTGAAGCAATAGATGCATATAGTACTTTATACAATAAAACAGCAAAAACAGTTTATGGATTTGAAGAATTACAGCTTGAGTATGGTATCAGGCGAATTGCAGAAAGCATCGCGACAGGTAATAAATTATTGCAAAGCCTGCCAGTTAATGACAGCAGTAAAGTAACAGTAGTAAAGCTTGATGGAAAAACTGCACAACAGGTCTCACTCAGGGCAGCCGTAGAAAATATAATCGGACTTGCTTACATAGATGTAAAGGATAAGGATAATGCTGTTATTTCTTTTAATGCTGCATTGAAAGAGAACCCTGATTTTGAACAGGCAAAAAATAATTTGAATGTAGCTACTGCATTATCTGCAGATAAAAAATAATTTCATAAAACGAACGAATACTATGCAGGATTTTTTACTTAAACTTAGAGTCACATCTACAGCTTGCATAGCCGTGGTATTATGTTTCATGCAACTTACCAGCTTTTCACAGGCATATAATAAAGGTCCGATAAATATTACAGGAAGTGCATACTTGGCTTCTTCAATTACTAATACTGCGACGGCAACATATTTAAATAATGGCAGTTTTTATATAACAGGCGATTTTACGAATTACCAGGCAGGTATGTCTGCGGGAACAGGTACTATTGCCTTTGTAGGTACATCACTTGAAAATATTAATAGCGTAGCTTCAACTGTAGCACCTTTGTTTTATAATGCTACAGTCAACAATAGTAATAATGTAAAAATGGGAACTACTGATATTACCATCAATAATATCTTTTATCCTCAACTCGGAGCGCTGCAAATTAATAGCAATACTTTAAATCTTGCAGGAACAATCAATAATACTGGCACTGGTACAATAAGCGGAGATGCAGCAGCGGCAGGCACTTCGAATATGAATATAACCGGCTCTGGCGCTTTAGGAATAATGAATTTTACGACAGGATTTCAAGTATTGAAAAATTTTACTTTGAATAGAAGCTCTTCCGGAACTGCAACCTTAGGAACAGATTTATCTATTGGAGGCATTACAGGAACAACCAATAATGGAATTGCTAGCATGAATGCCGGCGCCTTAGTTATAAACGGTCACATACTGGGATTGAATGGAACATTAACAGGAACAGGTACTTTTAGCGGAGATGCTTCGTCTGTTGGAAGTTCGGCATTAACCATAGGTGGCAATCTCAATACTCAATTGGGAACAATATATTTTACTCCTGGTGCGCAAGTATTAAATGCAATTAGCATCAATCGCGTTTCGGGCACGATAGGCAATGCAGTTTTAGGTACAAATTTAACCGCAAGCAACATCACACTTACTTACGGAGTTATTGCTACCGGGGCGAATTTATTTACGTTTAATAATACAGGCACATTAGCACAACCGCAAACTTCTTATGCTAAAAATGATGCAACATATACTAATAGTTTTATCGCAAATTGTGATGCTTCAGGAACCCCGCAAACAGGTGGGGCCGGACCTTTAAGTGCTTTCTCAGGAAATGTAGGTTTTAGAATTCAAAATGTTCCGGGAAATAATAGTACGGATGTTTATTTTCCTGTCGGAGCAAGCTTTAGTCCTGATGATGCAGGTGTAGTTACAACACCTAACAGGATGATGCTTAGAAGTTCATACTCTGCGGCTGAAGATTTCACAGTTGCACTTGATTATGGCGATATTGGTAATACGCCGGGCCCTCGCATTAACAGAATTTGGTATGTAAAAGCTGGTGCTGCTAATGATTCGGGATATGCAGATATGAAACTTTTTTATACAAATCGCGGATTTGCAGCTTGGCCCACTCCTGAAAATGAAATGGAAGCCGGATTCATGCCGACTGATGCTGCGGTTGTAATGAAAAACTATTCCGGCGGAACTAATTTTGTAAATATATCCGGCACAAATGATATAACTGCAGGACAGTATTCGAGTACATCTCCTACCGGTGAAAGTTATGCGCAATATACTATTGCGAATTACGGTTTAACAGCAGCAGGTTCAGGACTCACTAAAGGCATTACAACTTTCAATCGTTTTAGTATTGTTAATCCTAACGGAATAATTCTTCCTGTAAGTATTATAAACTTCAGGGCATATCAATTTGGTAAAGGGGTAGAAACAGAATGGACTTGTGTCAATGAAAGAAATATGGATCATTACGAAGTGCAAAGATCTAACAATGCAATGGATTTCAGTAGTATTGGAAGTGTTGCCGCGCTTGACAACGGACAACCTTCTGTAATGTATCATTTTTTTGATGCTGATCCTGCAAACGGAAATAATTTCTATCGCATCAAAGCTTTTGGTAAAGATGGTTCCATCAGCTATACAAATATTCAATTGGTAACTATTGGCGGTGGTACCGCAGATGTGAGAATTTTCCCTAATCCTGTTACAAGCTACAACTTTACTTTGCAAATGAATAATATGCCGGCAGGTAAATATGCATTGATTATTTACAATATGCTTGGGCAAGTAATTGTTAGCCAGGAGATAGAACGGATGGCAGGTTCATCTTCTCAAACAATTTATCTTCCTTCAGGCACTGCAAGAGGTGTGTATAAAGTAAGCTTGATTAACGGTACTTCTAAAATTATTAAAACAATAACTGTTCAATAATCCAGATAATGTTGATTGAAAAACCGCAAGTAATTCTTGTGGTTTTTTTTATAATGATAAGAAGATTTTCAGCTTAAATATTTTCCGACAATTGGCACTCTTCTTCCAATACCGAATGCTTTTGAAGAAATACGAATGATAGGACAAAACTGGTTGCGTTTATATTCATTGGTGTTTACTAATTTTAAAATACGATTCACCAAAGCTGCATCAAATCCCTGCGATTTTATTTCATTAGGACCTTGTCTTAATTCAATATATTGATATAAGATTTCATCCAAAATTTTATAATCAGGAAGACTATCGCTATCTTTTTGATCGGGTCTCAATTCCGCGCTTGGCGCTTTGTTTATTATGTTTGATGGAATTATTTCTTTCTCACGATTAATATATTTTGCCAATTCATATACCTGCATTTTATAGCAATCTCCAAGCACGCCCAGACCACCCGCCATATCTCCATATAAAGTTCCATAGCCGGTTGCCAACTCACTTTTGTTTGATGTGTTTAGTAAAATATAATTGAATTTATTTGCCATCGACATCAAAATATTTCCTCTTGTTCTGCTTTGCAAATTTTCTTCCGCAAGTGAAAAAGGCAAGTCATTAAATATCGGTTTCAGTGTTGAAAGAAAAGAATTATAAATAGTATCAATGCGAATTACATCATAAGGATTGCCTAAATTTTCGCTTAGCTTTTTTGCATCATCCACAGAATGTGAAGTTGAAAATGGCGATGGCATCAAAACAGCGTGCACATTTTCTTTACCCAAAGCTTCGCATGCAAGTGTCAAAACAACGGCACTGTCAATTCCGCCTGAAGAACCAAGAATGGCTTTTGTAAAATTCATTTTACAGAAATAATCTTTAATGCCAAGAATAAGCGCTTTATAGATTTGCTCAATATTTACACTTGCAGAAAATTTTTTAGGATTGAAATTTTTCTCAATCTTTTTTTCAGATGCTTCTATTATTTCTTCTTCAAATTTGCCATCATCATTCAAGTTCACACAAGCTGTTTGTTCTTCAAAACTTGCAAGTTGTTTATAAAGATTTCCTTTGTTATCATAAACCAAAGACGCACCGTCAAACACAATCTCAGTCTGGCTTCCAACCGTATTGCAATAGATCATCGGCAATTTATATTTCAATACATTTTGCTTTATCACCTGCTTGCGGTCTTCTTCATGCATATAATCAAATGGTGATGCGCTAAGGTTTATGATGATGTCCGGATTCTGCTTCATCAATTTATCCATTGGGCAAATTCGATACAATAAATTATCGCCGATATTCCAAAGATCTTCGCAAATTGTTACTGCAAGTTTTTTGCCTTTAAACTCAACAATATTCCAATCATACGCAGGCTCAAAATATCTGTATTCATCAAACACATCATAAGTTGGCAACAATGTTTTATGCACTTCCGCTTTCACTTTTTTTTCATGAAAAAAAAATGCGGCATTAAATAAATCTTTCCCTTCAGGAATTATATTTCTTGCAGGTGCACCAACCAAAACACCAATCGTATCAGCATGTTCTTTTATCAGATCAATTGCTTCATAGCTTTTATTTATAAAATCTTCAAACTCTAAAAAATCGCGCGCAGGATATCCGCAAACACACATTTCACTAAACACAATTAAGTCACCATTTTGCGATTTCGCCAATTCAATTGCATCAATTATTTTTTTAGTATTACTTTCAAAATTGCCGATATGATAATTCTGTTGCGCTAAAAAAATTTTCATAATGCAAAGATAATCAGAAGAATTTTTTGGGCTGTCAGCTTCATTTGTAATAGCATCTTTTTGTTAGCGCTTTCCGCTGCAAGTCCTCGCGGCACTGCGTTTGCTGCGGGCTTTCCGCTTCAATCACGCAGCCAATCAACAAAGAAAATAATTCAACACATAAGTTTAAACCTTTGCAAAAAACTTGCTTGCTTATTTTTTATTCATCAAATTCATCTTAATTCGCAGCATGAAAAAATCAAATCGATTTTGCTTTTTACTTTTTACTTTTTGCTTTTTACTTTTCTATTCCTGTTCATCAAAAAGAAATATTCCTGATGTTTCAAATATCAACGTGACACTAAAGGTTTTGCGTTTTGATGAAGATGTTTTTGCAATTGATACTAACAACATTTCAGCTTCTCTTGATGAGCTGCAAAAAAAATATCCAACTTTCATCAACGATTATTTGTACAACATAATGGCGCTGCCGCCGCAACCAGACAGCGTTGTAGCAGGTTTAAAATTATTTATACACGATTATAAAAAAACTTTTGATTCTTCTCAACTCAGATTTAAATCATTCGATAAAGAACAAAAACAGATAAAAAGAGCATTGCAATTTGTGAAATATTATTTCCCAAATTATAAGATTCCCACACAAGTCATCACATATATTGGTCCGATTGAGGGTTATGCAAATGTGCTTACTTCAGCAGGACTTGCTATTGGTTTACAATTATATCTTGGAAGAAATTTTCCTGCATATCACACCGATTATGTTGAAGATGTTTATTCAGATTACCAGGATGCTCGCTTCGAGCCGCCATACATTGTTGTTAATTGTATGCACAATATTTTGGATGATATGTATCCTGATAAAAGTGCCGGAAGTCCTTTGATAGAGCAGGTTGTAGAGGAAGGCAAGCGTATGTATGTGCTCGATGAAATTCTACCGGATGTTGCTGATACGTTGAAAACAGGATACACCGAAAGCCAATTAAATGGTTGTTATGAAAACGAAGCCGCTATCTGGAATTATTTTTTAGAAAATAATTTATTATACATCACAGACCAAATGCAGATACGTGATTATACAACGGACGGACCAAAAACAGAAGGACTTGGAGAAGGTTCGCCTGGAAATATTGGCGAGTTTGTTGGATGGCAAATTGTAAAAAAATGGATGGCTAAATATGACAACAAAAAGACTTTGGATGAGTTAATGCAAACACCTTCGAAACAAATTTTTGATGAAGCGAAATACAAGCCGAGGTAGCTTTATTAAGTTATATTACTTCCTTCATCAATTTTATTTTCAGTATTGATGAAATGAAGCTTGCCATTTTTATCTTCTGCCATTAAGATCATTCCATTGCTTTCAATGCCGCGCATTTTTCTGGGAGCAAGATTACCAACAACGGTTACCTGTTTGCCAACAATTTCTTCCGGTTTAAAATGCTGCGCAATACCAGAAACGATTGTTCTTTTTTCAAAGCCAAGATCAATTTCAAGCTTCAATAATTTATCGGCTTTCTCAACTTTTTCCGCAAAAATTATTGTTCCGATTTTCAGATCAATCTTTGCAAAATCATCAAAAGAAATTTCTGATTTCAGATTTTGGTTTTCAGATTTTATTTCATTCGAAACATCTTCCTTATTTTTTATTTTTTCTGATTGCTTATTAGTGATTGCCGACTTCTGTTCGCTTGCTTCCTTTAATTTATTTACCTGGTATTTTACTTCTTCATCTTCAATTTTTCTGAATAAAATTTCCGGCGCACGCAAAGAATAACCAACGCGCAAAAGCTTTATCCTGCCTGCATTTTTCCACTCCAGCATTTTATCAACAACCTTCATCATACCACATAATTTTTTTGCAGTAAATGGTAAAAAAGGATTGATAAGAATGGCAAGGTTTGCTGTAAGCTGCAAGCAAATATGAATGCAGTTATCAATTAACTTTTGTTCATTTTCATTAGACTGCACTTTCTTCCACGGCTCTTTTTCCTGCATGTATTTATTGCCCTTGCGCGAAAGGTCAATGACTTCAAACAATGCTTCGCGAAATTTATATTGCTCAATTAATCCTTCCACTTTAAGCTTTGCATTTTCAATTTCATGAATAATATTGTTATCAGTTTTATCGAGCAATGCTGCGTGAAGCGGCGGTACTTTGCCTTTGCATAATTTATGCATCAACACGAAAGTGCGGTTTACAAAATTGCCGAAGATGCTTGCCAGCTCGCTGTTATTTGCATCCTGAAAACCTTTCCAGGTAAACTCGCTGTCTTTTGTTTCAGGAGAAATTGTTGTAAGATAATAACGCAATGAATCTGCTAACTGCGTTCCGCCATTTTCTTTTTTTATAAAATCATCAATGTAATCCTGCATGTCGAGTTTCCAGTTTCTGCTCGTGCTCATTTTTTGTCCTTCCAAATTCATGAACTCATTTGCAGGTATATTTTCAGGCAAAATATTTCCATGCATTTTCAACATCACCGGAAATATCAGGCAGTGAAAAACGATGTTGTCTTTGCCAATAAAATGAACAAGCTTCGTGTCTTTATCATACCAATAATTTTTCCAGTCTGTGTTGTTATTTATTGCCCATTGCTTGGTGGCACTGATGTATCCAATGGGCGCATCAAACCAAACATATAAAACTTTTGATGGCACATTTGGCAGGGGCACTTTTACTCCCCAATCTAAATCTCTGGTTACTGCGCGCGGCTGCAAACCCGCATCCAGCCAGCTTTTACACTGACCAAGCACATTTGTACGCCAATCATTTTTATGTTCTTGCAGTATCCATTCACGGAGCCAATCCTCATGTTTATTCAAAGGAAGATACCAATGCTTTGTTGCTTTTTTTATTGGCGCTTTGCCGCTTAAAGTGCTTACCGGATTGATGAGCATATCAGGGCTTAAACTTGTGCCGCAATTTTCGCATTGATCACCAAAAGCATTTTCATAACCGCAGTTTGGGCAAGTGCCCTTTATAAAACGATCGGCTAAAAATGTTTTTGTTTCTTCATCAAAATATTGCTCACTGTCAATTATTTCAAAGTCATTATTGTTGTTGAGATAAGTAAAAAACTCCTGAGAAGTTTCATGATGAATTGGCTCGCTCGTGCGATGATAGATATCAAACGAAATTCCTAAATCTTCAAAATTCTTTTTGATGATAGGATGATATTTATCAATGATAGCACGGGGCGTTGTGCCTTCTTTCATTGCCTGTATTGGAATGGCTGTGCCATGCTCATCGCTGCCGCTGATAAAAACAACATCACGTTTTTGCGCGCGCAGATAACGCACATAAATATCTGCAGGCAAATAGGCGCCTGCCAAATGCCCGATATGTTTCAGTCCGTTTGCATAAGGCAACGCAGCAGTGACTAAATATCTTTTCGGCTGGCTCATCTAATAATTATTTCTAAAAAATTTTCGCGAAATTACTTCATTTAAACTTCCTTTTTGTCTTTCATGTTTTGCGTTTTCTTTGCGTATTTTTATTTGCTAAAAATCTTGTATGCGAAACAGAGACAAAGGAATTATTTATTCTATACTCGGCCTTTATACGATTATGATAAGCTGGTATTACAATCATTCAATTGTATTGCTTATTATTCATTATATATTTTGGCCGCTTTATTTGTTGTATGAATTGTTGCAAGGACATCTCGCACATGATATGTGGAGAACAATTCCGGAATCTTATTTCAATTAATCTTTCTCTCTTAATTAAAATCTTTAGCTTTAGGTAATGCGTCGCTAAAGTTTTGAAGTTTGCTGTTCTTTTTGCTGTAACTAAAATAAATTATCAGACCTAAGAGCATCCAGATAAACGCACTCAGCAAAGTCTCATTAGGCAGACTTATAATCATTGCAGAGCAAACTATAATACCTAAAATTGGCACCAAAGGCACCATCGGAGTTTTGAAAGGACGTTCTAATCCCGGATCTTTTCTTCTCAAGATCCAAATGCCTGCGCAAACCAAAACAAATGCAAATAAAGTTCCGATTGAAGTAAGATCTCCTGCAACACTACCAGGAACAAAGGCTGCAAAAGCGCCTACAAAAAGAAAAAGAATAATGTTTGATTTGTAAGGTGTTCTAAATTTTGGATGAAGATCAGAAAATACTTTCGGCAACAAACCATCTGATGCCATTGTGTAAAAAACTCTCGATTGTCCCATAAGCATTACTAAAATAACTGAAGAGAAACCTAATAAAATAGCAATCGTTACGGAAGTTGCCAACCATGCATAGCCATGCATATAAGTTTCTATAGCATAAACAACAGACGCTTCTTTGCCTGCTTTTACGAAATCACTATATGGCGCAACGCCGGTAAGAACGTAAGAAAATAAAATGTATAAAATAGTGCAGATAAACAAAGAACCTAAAATACCAATAGGCATATCTTTCTTCGGATTCTTAGCTTCCTGTGCAGCAGTTGAAACTGCATCGAAGCCAATGAAAGCAAAGAACACAATGCCCGCGCCTGTTAGCACGCCACCCCATCCATGTTTAAAAAATTCAGTATAGCTATATAATGTACCATCTGGCTGTAAGGCAGGCTTTGCATCTGCGGGAATAAAATACGGAGTATGATTTGCAGGATTGATAAATTGCCATCCAATAAAAATAAATACCAATACAATTGCAACTTTAATTGTAACGATGATCGCGTTTACTGAAGCAGATTCTTTCGTTCCTTTTATAAGTAATGCAGATAATAAAAATAAAATAAATAAAGCAGGGATATTCATGATGCCATGATGCATAACATTGTTTGCATCAAGCAATTTTTCAAATGGAGAATGAGACCATTCGTATGGAATTTTTCCGCCAACTAATTTATTCAAATATTCACTCCAGTTGATAGAAACTGTTGCTGCGCCTAAAGCATATTCCAATATTAAAGCCCAACCAATTATCCATGCAATTAGTTCTCCCATTGTTGCATAAGCATACGTATAAGCACTGCCAGCAATTGGAATGATGGATGCAAACTCAGCATAGCATAATCCTGCAAAAGCACAACCGATTGCTGCAATAATAAAAGAAACAGTTACGGCAGGTCCGGCGTGCAAACCTGCAGCAGCAGCAGTTCTTACAAACAAACCTGCGCCAATAATCGCACCTATTCCCAACAAAACTAAATTGCGTGAACCGAGTGTACGCTTCAATCCTTTTTCAGAATCACCAGCCTGCAACATTAATTGGCTCAAAGGTTTTTTTACAAATAAACTCATACAAAAGATTTAGGTTTTGATTTGAATTGTATGCGGAAAAATAGTGATTTTATTTATTGAATTCTTTTTCTTTTACGAATGTTTTTCTTTCGTATTATATTGCATTCATTACAACAAATTTTTCTGATGGATAAAGGCGTGCTGCAGCAATTTATCGAATGGATTATTCACAACGGTGGTCTCTATGTTTTATTGGCCGTCATTTTTGTAGAAACGGGCGTATTCTTTTGCTTCTTTCTCCCCGGAGATAGTTTGCTTTTTGCTGCCGGTTTTTATGTAGATGAATTGGCGAAACAATTTTTTGATGTCAATTACAGTGTTATCATTCTTCTTATTATCCTGGCCGCGATTCTTGGAAACACTGTTGGTTATTGGTTTGGATATAAAGTTGGTCCCTTGCTTTACCAGAGAAAAGATACATTCTGGTTTAAGAAAAAACATTTGATGAAGGCACATGATTTTTATGAAGATTATGGAAAGGCAACAGTTTTTATCGGAATATTTTTACCCATCGTCCGCACATTTGCGCCAATAGTTGCAGGCATTGTGAAGATGGATAAAAAAACATTCATGCTTTTTAATATTATCGGAAGTTCCTGCTGGGTTACTGCCATGATACTTGGCGGCAAATTTTTGCAGGGATGGTTTTTGCAGAAATATGGATTTGATTTAAAAAATCATGTAGATATAATTGTGATTGCTTTGGCTGTACTTACCATGCTGCCTGTACTATATAAAATATTTTTTAGACGAAGCAAAGCAGGCGATAAACCTGTTCCCGAATAAATTTGCTGTTGAATAAATCTCATTTTAAATTTTATGAATAACCGGAAAACAGGCATTCTTTCTTTAGTTGTTTTTGTAGCTGCGCTTGGTTACTTCGTAGATATTTATGATCTTTTATTATTCAGCATTATTCGTGTACCAAGCCTCAAAAGCCTTGGCCTCACTGACTTACAGGTTCGCGATAAAGGAGAGATGATCATCAGCATACAAATGTATGGCTTGTTGATCGGAGGAATAATTTGGGGAATTGTTGGCGATAAAAAAGGAAGATTGAGTGTGCTTTTTGGTTCTATACTTTTATATTCCCTTGCAAATATTGCAAATGGTTTTGTGCATACTGCAGAACAATATTCATTGGTAAGATTTATTGCAGGTCTTGGTCTTGCAGGTGAACTTGGTGCAGGCATTACATTAGTTTCTGAATTAACCGGCAAAGAAAAGCGTGGACTTGCAACTTCATTAGTTGCAGGATTAGGATTAACAGGAGCCATATTTGCTTTTATAATAAAACAGAATTTTGATTGGCGTATTTGTTATTTTATTGGTGGAGGCTTAGGATTTGTTTTATTGATTTTGCGTATCAGCGTTTTTGAATCAGGCATGTACAATGAAGTAAAAAAAATGGATGTGCAGCGCGGCAATTTTTTCATGCTCATCTTCAATGCTTCCCGCTTAAAAAAATATTTAGTTACTATTTGTGTTGGCTTACCAAGCTGGCTCGTCGTCGGCATACTGCTTACATTTTCAGGTGAGTTTGCAAAAGCAATGGACATGAATGAAGTTGTTGATTCAGGCAAAGCTGTAATGTTTTCTTACATCGGCGTTTCCATTGGCGGCGTACTTATTGGCTTCTTAAGTCAATGGTTAAAAAGTAGAAAAAAGTCCCTCTATATTTATTATATCATCACCATTATTTTTCTGTTGCTTTTCTTTACAATTAATTATGGCAGTAATGCAGCAACAATGTATTTTATTGCCTTCGGACTTGGCTTTGGCACTGGCTTCTGGGCAATTTTTGTAACGATGGGTGCAGAACAATTCGGTACTAATTTGCGTGCAACAGCAGCTACTACTATTCCGAATATTGTGCGCGGCACTTTGCCTTTAATGCTAATGCTTTTTCAATTTGCAAGAGACAAGACAAATTATATTACCGGTGCTGAAATTACTGTTGGTATCGTAATGATCATTGCATCCGTTGCTACAATTTTGATCAAAGAAACTTTTCACAATGATTTGAATTTTGTAGAAAAATAAATGACCATGAAATTTCTCGTCATTCGTTTTTCTTCCATTGGCGATATTGTTCTCACAACTCCTGCCATAAGATGTTTGAAGCAACAGGTTGCAAATTCCGAAGTGCATTTTCTGTCCAAGCTATCAATGAAATCAGTAACGCTGCACAATCCTTACATTGATAAATTTCATTACTTAAATAATGATCTTGATGCTTTAATCGACGAGTTGAAGCAAGAAAAGTTTGATTATATCATTGACCTGCACAAAAACTTTCGCTCTTATAAAATCAGGCTTGCTTTAAAAGTGAAAACTTTTTCTTATAATAAATTATCTCTTCAAAAATTTCTTCTTACAAAGCTTGCTATTGATTTCATTCCGCGCACGCACATTTCTGTTCGATGTATAAATGCGCTGAACAAATTAGGAGTAGTGGATGACGGCAAAGGACTTGATTATTTTATTGATGAAAAAGAAAAGATAAAGGATAACGATATTCCGCATGCGCACATGTTTGGCTTTGTTGCGATAGTTATTGGCGCTGCTTTTCACACAAAAAAGTTACCTGTTTATAAATTAAAACAGCTTTGTGCACAAATTCCATTTCCCATTATTCTTGTTGGCGGTAAAGAAGAATTTCAGGAAGGAAATAAAATTGCTGCAGTTGATAAAGTGAAAATATACAATGCCTGCGGAAAGTTTTCTTTGAATGAATCTGCTGATATTGTTCGCCGCGCAAAATGCGTTATCTCACATGATACAGGCTTGCAATATATTGCCTGCGCTTTTCAAAAGCCTGTGTTTGCAATTTGGGGTGCAACCTCGCCAAAGCTTTGCGTAGAGCCATTCTACGGCACTTCGCAGCCGCAACTGCATAAAAATATTTTGGTAGAAAACATGCCGTGTCAACCATGTTCTAACTACGGAACGAAACATTGTCCGCTCAGTCATTTTCGTTGTATGAAAGATCAGGATGTAAAAGAAATTGCTAAAGCAGTTGAGATGATTTTAAAAAAATAAAGAGGCTGATTAGCAACCTCTTTATTAACTATGAATTTTTTTCTTTTTATTTTTTAAGCATAAAATTCGCTAACTTATAATTCATAACTCATAACGTCTTCAGCACATCATTCATGCTTCTTACAGCAGCAGCGCTTTTATTAAATTCAGCCTGCTCTTCTTCATTCAGTTTATAATCAAGAATTTTTTCCCAGCCATTTTTGCCGATAACAACAGGCACGCCAAGACAAATATCTTTTTGTCCGTATTCACCATCGAGATAAACACAGCAACTGAATAATTTTTTCTGATCTCGCACAATTGCTTCCACCAAAGCGGCGCCTGCGGCGCCGGGTGCATACCATGCAGAAGTGCCAATTAGTTTTGTTAAAGTTGCACCGCCAACCATCGTGTCGGCAACAATTTGTTTTTGTTCGGTGATGTTTAAAAAGTTGGTAACAGGCGCGCTGTTCCATGTTGCATAACGGATCAAAGGTATCATTGTAGTATCGCCATGACCACCAACAACAATTGCATTCAGATCTCTTGGCGAGCAGTTCAAGGCCTTGCTGAGATAGCATTTGAAGCGTGCACTGTCCAATGCTCCGCCCATGCCGATGATCCTGTTTTTTGGTAAGCCGCTGCTTTGCAACGCGAGATAAGTCATCGTATCCATCGGGTTGCTGATAACGATAATAATAGCATCAGGAGAATATTTCAAAATATTTTCAACAACATTTCTTACAATGCCAGCATTGGTGCCGATCAATTCTTCGCGGGTCATGCCGGGCTTGCGCGGCAGTCCGGAAGTTATTACCACCACATCAGATTTTTCTGTTTTGGCATAATCGTTTGTGCTGCCCTTGATGCGCGTATCAAAGCCAAGCAGCGCGGCAGTCTGCGTCATATCAAGCGCTTTGCCTTCAGCAAGACCTTCTTTAATATCGAGCAGAACCAATTCTTCGCAGAGCGCTGCACGGGCAATATTATCTGCGCAGGTTGCGCCCACTGCGCCTGCACCAACTACAGTTATTTTCATGTGTTTTATTTTTATTTGGCAACAAATATTTGCGCGCAAAAATAATGCTTTCCAACTTCTCCCTATGGATTATTGACTATAGGCTATGGACTTTTTTGATACCAGCTTCAGTATTTCATAGCGGCATCGTTGGGCAATTTGCGTGTCGAAGCAGCAAATTGAAAATCCTTTCATCGTTCACTTTACTATCATGCTTTATTTGTTTTGTGCCTTAGCTTTTTAGAAATCGGTCTGGTTTGCAAACGCATTCGTCATTTACGCTCCGTCATCCATCATTTGAGTTCCGTTATCCATCAATCTTGCATCGTCATTCATCAATACCTTATCACTTGTATCGCACTGACCGAAATCCTGAAATAACCAAAACATACGCTTCTCAGATTTTATTATTCATCATCCTTAACTATTCAACAATTTTTATTGTCTTTATATTTGTGCATAATAATAAGGTATGAAATTCGGTATCGTTGTTTTCCCAGGCTCAAATTGTGATCGTGATATGCAGGATGCTCTGCAAAATGATCTGAATAAGGAAGTGATCATGCTCTGGCATAAAGACAAAGACATCAGCATGTTTTCTACGGAAGATTGTATTGTTTTACCGGGCGGTTTTTCCTTTGGCGATTACTTAAGATGCGGCGCCATCGCACGTTTCAGCCCGATGATGCAAAGTGTGATTGAATTTGCAAACAAAGGCGGCAAAGTGCTTGGTGTCTGCAATGGTTTTCAGATTTTATGCGAAAGTCATTTGCTTCCCGGAGTTTTATTGCCGAACGGAAACCAGCAATTTGTTTCAAAGAATATTTATATGAAACACAATGATGGCGAGCCTTTAAAAATACCTGTTGCACATGGTGACGGAAGATTTTTTGCAGATGAAAAAACATTGGATGAACTGGAAAAAAATAACCAGATAATTTTTCACTATTGTGATGAAAAAGGAAATATTCATAGCGCACATAATCCTAATGATGCGATAAGAAATATTGCCGGAATTAAAAATAATGCAGGCAATGTTTTTGGTTTGATGCCGCATCCTGAACGAGCTTCATCACCAGAACTTGGAAATACAGACGGGCTGAAAGTCTTTTCCATATTAGGTTTGAACTAAATCAATTTTATAATTTTTATTTTTCATGAAAAAATATTTTCTCATTTTACTTACTTGTTTTATTTCTGTTTCAATATTTGCGCAAATTCAAAATCCGGTGCAGTGGACGTATGCTACCGCAAAAAAATCGGATAAAGTTTATCAAATTACCATTACGGCATCGCTTCCAAAAAGCTGGCATATTTATTCGCAAACCACTCCGAAGGGAGGACCCGTGCCAACAAAAATTACGTTTAATAAAAATCCTTTGGTTACAATTTCAGGAATACCAAATGAAGTGGGCGCTTTGAAAGTTGAGCATGATAAAAATTTCGGAATTGATGTGAAATATTTTAGCGACAAAGTAGATTTTGTTCAAACAGTTAATTTAAAAGCTAACGTAAAAACTACATTGAGCGGCAATGTTGAATACATGGTTTGCAATGATGCTGAATGTTTGCCACCGGTAAAAAAAACATTTGAAGTGAAACTTCAATAAAATTTTTTGATGAAAAAACTTTTGCTGTTTTGTTCTTTCATTTTTTTATCGCTTGCTCTTTTTTGTCAGAATGATAGTTTGCTTCATTGGAAAATTTCAGCTAAAAAAGTTCAGTCAAATATTTATGAAATACAAGCCAGCACTGCTATTCCTGATGGCTGGCAATTATACGGAAATAATTTTTCCATAGATTCTTCCATCAGTCTTCATTTTATTATTGATTATGAAAATGCGCAATTAGTGTATGAAATGCAGTTTGATAAACCTGCAACAATTTCACCCGATAAATTATTCAACAACAAAAAAGCAAATATTTATACAGGCGAAATATCTGTTTCGCAGCAAGTAAAAATAAATGGATTTGTTCCTTCCATTTTAAAAGGAAGCATTGATGGCTTTATAAAAAAAAATGGAGAGTTTCTTGAACAAAAACAATTTTTTGAAGTAGCGCTTCAAGGTGGCACAGCTGCAAGTGATGATTCAAAAAAAATAAAAATAGCAAGCATAGATATTAATCATCCTGCGGCAGATTGTGGCGCAAAAAATAATATTGCAACACAAAATTTTCTTACAATTTTTTTTATTGGTTTTTTAGGTGGATTGATTGCATTACTTACTCCATGTGTGTTTCCAATGATCCCTGTTACAGTTTCTTTCTTTACAAAAAAATCACGCAATAGAAAACATGCTGTGCGAAATGGCATTTTATATGGCTTCTTTATTTTTTTAATTTATGTTTTGGCAAGCATTCCGTTTCATATTATCGGCAATGTGCAGCCTGAAATTTTTAATAACATTTCAACCAATGCAGGCTTGAATATTTTTTTCTTTTTCATCTTTATTTTTTTCGCATTTTCTTTTTTCGGTTTTTTTGAAATAACTCTTCCAAGCGGCATGGCAGGCAAAGCAGATTCAAAAAGTGGCCTAACAAATATTGGTGGTATTTTTTTTATGGCGCTTACTTTAGCCATCGTTTCATTTTCATGCACAGGACCAATTTTAGGTTCATTGTTAGTGGGCTCAATAAGCGGCGGAGCATGGCAATTGACCAGTGGTCTTGCGGGTTTTGGCTTAGCGCTGGCATTGCCTTTTGCTTTATTTGCAATTTTTCCAAACTTAATAAAAGCATTACCAAAATCAGGCGGCTGGCTTGATACTGTGAAGAAATTCCTTGCATTTGTTGAACTCGGCTTGGCTTTTAAATTTTTATCGAATGCAGATCTTGTCATGCATTGGGGTATTTTGAAAAGAGAAATTTTTATCGGGATATGGATGATTATTTCTTTTGCGTTAGCATTATATTTATTTGGAATCATTCGCTTGCCGCATGATTATAAAGGAATGAAAACTAGCGCCGGAAGAAAATTTACCGCACTATTAGTTTTACTTTTTACACTTTATCTTTTTACCGGAATAACAAATACGAAGTATGCAAATCTTCAATGGCTTAGTGGTTTTCCGCCACCATTAAATTATAGTATTTATAAAACAGGTAATGAAAAAAATGGCTCACTCGAAGCAGATGTAATGAATGATTATGCAAAAGCTTTGCAGCTTTCAAAGCAAAAGCATAAGCCTTTGCTTATTGACTTTACAGGATGGGCTTGCGTGAATTGCAGAAAGATGGAAGAAAATGTTTGGACGAAACCTGAAGTATATAATTACATCAAACAAAATTTTATTCTTGTTTCGTTGTATGTTGATGATAGAAAATTATTGCCTGCTGAAAAACGTTTTACTTATGTAACGAAAAATGGTGAAAAAAAAGAAATTGTAAGTGAAGGTGATAAATGGGCAACATTTGAAACTGAAAACTTTAACCAGTCTTCCCAGCCTCTATATGTCGTTTTGAATGAAGATGAAAAACTAATTAATAATCCTGTTGGTTACACACCAAACGTGCAGCAATATCTGCAATGGTTGCAATGCGGAAACGCAAATGCATCAAAATGATTCAAAACAAAAAAGTCTTTCAATATTGAAAGACTTTTTAATTTGGTTGTCATTCTATTGCTGTATCATTTTATGGCGAACAATCTAAAAAAACCAGTGATTCAACAACAAAATGACAAGAAGTTTTAATGCTATAAAACAATTTGTTTTTCTACCATCATTCTGCGCAAATTAATCAAACCATAACGCATTCTACCCAAAGCAGTGTTAATACTGCAGTCTGTTGCTGTTGCAATTTCCTTAAAACTCATATCACCAAAATGGCGCAATACAATTACTTCGCGTTGCTCATCAGGCAACATATTTAGCATGGAGTGAATGCGGTCATGTGTTTGGCTGCGCATCATTTTTTGCTCAGGCGTTTCTTCCACAACATTTATCACATCAAAAATATCACGATCATCGCTTGTAACAATTGATGGTGTGCGTTTTACTTTTCTAAAATAATCAACACATAAATTATGCGCGATGCGCGATGCCCATGGCAAAAATTTACCTTCATCGTTATATCTTTTTGCTTTAATGGTATCAATAATTCTGATAAAAGTTTCCTGAAAAAGATCTTCGGCGAGATATTTGTCTTTAACGAGAAACAAAATCGACGAAAATATTTTGTCTTTATAACGATTGATCAGTGCTTCGAAAGCATGCGAATTTCCATGCTGGAAGGCGTGCACGAGTTGCGTGTCTGTGAATAAGTTAAAATTTCTCATACAAAAAACAGCTTTGAATATTGGATAATTTGGATTTATAAATATTTAATCAAACTTGTTATTTTGATTAACATTTTAGTAGAAGATACTCGATAGGCTTTATTTTCGTTTTGTGAAGATAATGTGAATGTAGGAATTCTTTTTATTACACTTTACTTCTAATTGTAAAAAAAATGTAAATTAATGAAATTATAATTTTGACCGAATTTTTTTAAGCATTTTTAAACCGATGACTGAAACACTTAATGAAATAAACAGAAATAAAATAAAGAAAAACACACCGAAGGATAATAATATTTTAGTAAAAGGTGCAAGGGTGCACAATCTTAAAAATGTTACTGTTACTTTTCCGCGAAATAAATTTATTGTTGTTACAGGTGTTTCCGGAAGTGGCAAGTCTTCGCTGACCATAGACACTTTATTTGCAGAAGGTCAGCGCAGATATGCGGAAAGCCTTAGTGCATATTCCCGCCAGTTTGTTAGCCGCATCGCAAAGCCTGATGTGGATTATATCAAAGGCTTATGTCCTGCCATTGCTATTGAGCAAAAAGTTATCACGCGCACACCACGCAGCACGGTTGGCAGCATGACGGAAATTTATGATTATCTGCGTTTGTTGTTTGCAAGAATTGGTAAAACCATTTCGCCAATTTCAGGAAGAGAAGTAAAAAAAGATGATGTAATTGATGTTGTGCAATTAATAAAAAGCTCAAAGCACGGAGATAAAATTGCAATGCTTGTTAAGTTTAAGCAACATGCAAAACGTGAAGCAAGAGAAGAGTTGAATATCTTATTGCAGAAAGGGTTTTCAAGAATGTATTTGAAGTCAGAAGTTAAAAATCAAAAGTCAGAAACTGAAATTATCAGCATTGAAGATTTGCTTGAATTGAATGATAAGGAACTAAATAAAAAGCTAAAAACTAACAACAAAGACTTATCAACTTTCATTTTAGTTGATCGCATTGTCGTTAAAGATTTTGATGAGGATGATTTGCATCGTGTAACAGATTCAATCGGCACTGCATTTTATGAAGGCGAAGGAGAAATGATAATAGAAATAAACGGAGAAAAATTATTAGCATTCAGCAATAAGTTTGAATTGGATGGAATGCAGTTTGAAGAACCTGTTCCGAATTTATTTTCATTCAACAATCCTTTCGGCGCATGCCCAACCTGCGAAGGTTTCAGCCAGGTGCTTGGCATTGATGCAGATCTTGTAATTCCTGATAAACGATTGAGTGTTTATGAAGGCGCAATTGCTCCGTGGAAAGGCGAGAAGCTTGGTTGGTGGCGCGAACAATTCATCAAAGCAACAGGAAAAAATTTCCCTGTTCACAAAGCAATTGCAGACTTAACTGATGAGCAATACAAGCAATTGTGGACTGGTGTTGGCGGTGCTTTGGGAATGAATGATTTCTTTAAAGAAGTAGAACAAAATTTATACAAAGTTCAATATCGCGTTTTGTTGAGCCGTTATCGCGGAAGAACAAATTGCCCTGATTGTAAAGGTTATCGTTTGCGCACTGAAGCCTTATATGTAAAAATAAATGACAAGCATATAGGAGAATTATGTGCAATGCAAACCAAAGATTTGAAAGTTTGGTTTGAAGAAATGTCATTAACAGAAAATGAACAACAAATTGCAAAACGCATTTTAATTGAAATCCATCAACGGCTGCAAACCTTGATAGACGTGGGTTTAGGTTATCTTACCTTAAATCGTTTGGCAAATAGTTTAAGTGGTGGCGAAAGTCAGCGCATTCAATTAACAAGAAGTTTGGGAAGTAATCTCACGAACTCATTGTATATTTTAGATGAACCTTCTATTGGTTTGCATTCGCGCGATACTGAAAGACTAATTGTTGTGCTAAAACAGTTACGAGATTTGAATAATACTGTTGTTGTAGTAGAACATGATGAAATGATGATGCGTGAAGCTGATCATATTATTGATATGGGACCGCTCGCTTCGCATCTTGGCGGCGAAGTAATTGCCGAAGGAAATTATAATGATCTTATAAATAATTCTGAAAGCTTAACAGGAAAATATTTAAAAGGTGAATTACAAATTGATGCGCCAAAACAAGTGCGCAAATGGAATAAAAGTATTACCGTTGAAGGTGCCCGTCAAAATAATTTGAAAAATATTTCAGTACAATTTCCTTTGAATATTTTATGCGCTGTAAGCGGCGTAAGTGGCAGTGGAAAAACGACTTTGGTGAAACAAATTTTATATCCTGCATTAAAAAAATTAAAAGGCGAGTTTGCAGATAAAGTTGGATTTCACAAAGCAGTCATCGGCGATATTAATCTCATTTCTCAAATAGAATTGGTTGATCAAAACCCAATTGGAAAGTCTTCGCGAAGCAATCCTGTTACTTATATTAAAGCTTATGATGAGATAAGAGATTTATATGCAAAGCAATCGCTTGCTAAAATGCGCGGCTTTCTTCCAAAACATTTTTCTTTTAATGTTGATGGCGGACGTTGTGACAATTGTAAAGGTGAAGGTGAACAGGTTGTTGAGATGCAGTTTCTTGCAGATGTGCATCTCACTTGTGAAGTTTGCAATGGTAAAAGATTTAAAGAAGAAGTGCTTGAAGTGCAATATAAAAACAAAAGTATTTTTGATGTTTTGGAAATGAGTGTTGATGATGCGATTGAATTTTTCAAAGAAGAAAAAAATTTAGCCAAAGCGCTGAAACCTTTGCAGGACGTAGGATTGGGCTACATTAAACTCGGACAATCATCCGACACTTTATCAGGTGGTGAAGCACAGCGTGTGAAGCTTGCAAGTTTTTTGGGCAAAGGAAAAGGCGCAGGAAATATTCTTTTTATTTTTGATGAACCAACAACAGGTCTTCATTTTCATGACATAAAAAAATTACTTGCATCATTCAATGCATTGATCGAACAGGGACATTCAATCATTGTGATCGAACATAACACAGATGTTTTAAAATGTGCCGACTGGATCATTGACCTTGGTCCTGAAGCAGGTGACATTGGCGGAAGCTTAGTGTTTGCAGGGCTTCCAAAGGATTTAAAAAAAGTAAAAGAAAGTTATACAGGTAAATTTTTTAGTGACTAACTTTTATTGATCTTCTTTTTCCATCATCAAATAAGCTTTAATAAAACCGTCTAGATCTCCATCCATTACAGGTTGCACATTTCCAACTTCATAATTCGTGCGATGATCTTTGATCATTTTATAAGGATGAAAAACATAGCTGCGTATCTGGCTTCCCCATTCTATTTTTTTCTTACTACTGTTAGCAGCATTTTTCAATTCTTCGCGCTTGCGCAATTCTTCTTCATACAACCGGCTTTTCAACATCTTCATTGCAAGTTCACGATTCTCACCTTGTGTTCTGGCTTGTTGACATTCAACAATAATTCCTGATGGGATATGTTTTAATCGCACAGCAGTTTCCACTTTGTTTACATTCTGTCCGCCGCTGCCTCCGCTTCTGAAAAAAGCCCATTCAACATCTGCAGGATTAACTTCTATTTCAATTGTATCATCAATTAATGGGTACACATACACACTTGCAAAAGAGGTATGCCGTCTTGCATTGCTGTCAAAAGGCGAAATGCGTACGAGACGATGCACACCACTTTCCGCTTTTAAAAAACCATACGCAAAAGGTCCATCAAATTGAAGTGTTGCTGTTTTTATTCCGGCACCATCGCCCTGTTGAAAATCAAGTTCAGTTACTTTCCATCCCTGCTTCTCACCATACATTCTGTACATACGCAAAAGCATTTCAGCCCAATCCTGGCTTTCAGTTCCGCCCGCACCAGGATTAATTTGCAGCACGCCAGGCAATTCATCTTCAGGTTTATTAAGTGTGCTTTTAAACTCTGCATCTTCTATTAAATGCAATGCATTTTCATAGGCTTCTCTTGTTTCGTCTTCAGTCGCGTCTCCGCTTTTCCAAAAATCAAACAGCACAGCAAAATCTTCTACAGCGGTTTCAACTTCGTGATACATTTTTAACCAATAATCATTCACCTTAATTTCTTTCATCACGGAAGTGGCGCGGGCATTATCATTCCAAAATCCTGCGGAAACGGAAACTGTGCGGTCTTCGTTTATTTTTTGTGTTCGATCATCAACGTCAAAGAAACCTCCTTAGAACGGAAGTGCGTTCTCTTAATGATTTAATTTGTTCAACTGTCATGGCGCAAAACTATTTTAAAATTGGTAATGAAAGATTTTTTGAAGGGAAGAAAAATAGACAGGTAAGTGTTGAATGAATGTAAATTACCTGTGAATTAACTTGAATAAAGTCTGCTTTTAGCGTGCAAAACTGGTGCAGAGTAAATGAGCAAAAAATTTGGAAAACGTCTATCGCAATTGGTATCTTTACTTTGCAATTGAGACGCTGAGATTTCGATGATTAAGATTGAATCCGAATAAATATTGAAGCAGAATCTTAACTGGTAATGCGGATTTTTTTGAAGGTGAAAAAATTAATCGAATTATTTCGAAGCTACTCAAACGAAAGCATCAGGCAAAGTAGACCATACGAACTTTAGAGATAAAGAGAGTATAATACTAAACTTGGTGCTTTTTTTTCATATATTATCAAGCAAATCTTATTTTTTGTACCTTCGCCGCCCCGAATAAAAAATGCGGGATTTAAGCATGTCTGAAAACAATATTGTAAACTCAAACGCTGAAGCAACAGAGGCGCAAGCTACTGCACAACCTGCAGAGCAAACGCAAACAGCGACAACAAATATTCCGGTTGCAGAGCCAGTTCAGGAAACTGTTGCTCATGATGATTTTGACTGGAGTGTTGATAAACGCAATGTTTCTCATTACTCTCAGGACGAAACAAAAAAATATGATAAAGTGTATGAAGACACTTTTGTAAAAATTGAAGACCGGGAAATTTTAAATGGTACTGTTGTAGGCTTAACAAAAACAGATGCTGTTATCAACATCGGTTTTAAAAGCGATGGATTAATTTCTTTGAATGAATTTCGCGACATCCCAAATATTAAAGTTGGTGATGTTGTGGAAGTGATGGTTGTTGAAAAAGAAGATCGCGATGGCAATCTTCATCTCAGCCGCAAGTCTGCACGCACTTTTCGAGCATGGCAAAGAATTATGGAAGTGCATAAAACAGGTGAAATTGTTACAGGCACTGTTACCAGCAAAACAAAAGGCGGATTGATAGTTGATGTTTTTGGAATGGAAACATTTTTGCCAGGTTCACAGATCGATGTAAAACCTGTAACAGATTACGATCAGTTTGTTGGTAAAACAATGGAATTTAAAGTTGTAAAGATCAACGAAACAATTAAGAATGCTGTTGTGTCTCACAAAGCCCTTATCGAAAGTGATATGGAAGCGCAGCGCACACAAATAATGAGCAAACTTGAAAAAGGTCAGGTGCTTGAAGGAACTGTAAAGAACATTACAGACTTCGGCGCATTTATGGATCTTGGCGGTTTGGATGGCTTATTATATATCACCGATATTTCATGGGGCAGAATTTCTCATCCGACAGAAGTGTTGAAACTTGATCAGAAATTACAGGTTGTAGTGCTTGATTTTGATGATGATAAAAAGCGTATCAGTCTTGGCTTGAAACAACTTACACCACATCCCTGGGATGTGTTGCCTGAAAATATAAAAGAAGGTTCTATAATAAAAGGTAAAGTGGTGAACATAGAAGATTATGGTGCTTTTCTGGAAATACAACCCGGCGTTGAAGGTCTTGTTCATGTAAGTGAAATTACCTGGGCAAACACACCGATCAATGCAAAAGAATTTTTTAAATTAGGAGATGAATACGAAGCAAAAGTTGTAACCCTTGATAAAGAATCACGCAAGATGAGTCTTTCTATCAAACAACTTTCAGAAGATCCATGGAATACCATCGAAACGAAATATCCTGAAGGAAGCAAACACAAAGGATTGGTAAAAAATATTACTCCTTATGGCGTATTTATTGAGCTTGAACCAGGCATTGGCGGCATGATTCACATCAGTGATTTAAGCTGGCTGAAACGTTTCAATCATCCTTCTGATTTCATAAAGGTTGGAGAACATATTGATATAATTATTCTTGGTATTGATAAAGAAAACCGCAAGCTGCAGCTTGGTCATAAACAATTAGAAGAAGATCCCTGGAATGCTTTGGAAGAAACATTTGCAGTTGGAACAATTCATGAAGGAACTGTTGTTCGCAGAGACGACAAAGGCGCTATAGTTCAATTGCCATATGGTCTTGAGGGTTTTGTGCCAGCAAGATTTTTGTTTAAAGAAGATGGTAAAGCAATTGGCAATGATGAGACTGCACAGTTTATGGTTGTTGAGTTTGACAGAAATGACAAACGCATTGTACTCAGTCATAGCCGCATTTGGGAACAATCAAGATTAGAAGAAAAGGAAACTGCAAAAAAAGAAGCAAGAGTAGAAGCTGACAAAACGAAGAAAGCTGTAAAAGCAGTTCAGGCAAAGGTTGAAAAAACTACCCTTGGTGATCTTTCGGCTTTGGCAGAAATAAAAGAAAAATTGAAAAAAGAAGAAGACGACGATAAGTAAATTGAATTTTTTAATTCAAAAAAGTCCTGAAAATTTTCGGGACTTTTTATTTATAAAATAATTTATTGCGTTATTTTATTTTTAATATCGGCTATAATTTTTTCAGCATGCTCGCGTGAATTTTCTATAAATAATTTATGCGTATTCATTCCTCCGCAAACAACGCCAGCTAAATAAACACCTTTAATATTTGTTTCCATTGATGCTTCATGATAAACAGGACAACTGTTTTCATCATCCGATAATTCAATTCCAATTTTTTTCAACAAAGAAAAATCAGGATGATAGCCGGTAAGTGCAAGCACAAAATCATTCTCAATTGTTATCAAGCCATCGGGCGTTTTTATTGATGCATATTTTTCTGCAACTTCAACAAGATGCGAATTAAAATAAGCTTTTATACTGCCTTCTGCAATGCGGTTAATAATATCAGGGCGCACCCAATATTTTACTCTTTTACCAATATCATCTTTGCGCACAACCATTGTTACATCTGCACCTTTGCGCCAGCATTCAAGCGCAGCATCAACAGAAGAATTACTTGCGCCAACAACTATCACTTTCTGAAATGCATAAAAATGTGGGTCTTTATAATAATGAGAAACTTTGGATAAATTTTCTCCCGGAATATTCAGCTTTACAGGAATATCATAAAAGCCTGTGGCAACAATAATATTGCATGCTGTATAAATATTTTTTGAAGTTGTTATGCTGAAAGTATTGTCATCATTGCGTTTCACGTCATCAACATGTTCGAACAATTTTATATTGAGCTGAAACATTTGCAATACTCGGCGATAATATTCCACGGCTTCGGCACGCTTGGGTTTAGAAAGCAAACTCATAAAAGGAACGCCGCCAATTTCCAATCTTTCAGAAGTTGAAAAAAAAGTCATGTTTACAGGATAGTTAAACAAACTGTTTACCACACAACCTTTTTCAATGATTATATATTTTAATCCCGCTTTTTTTGCAGCAATCCCGCTTGCTAAACCGATTGGTCCACCACCAATGATGAATACGTCATACTTGCTCATTTTTCAAAGCTACGCTTACAATTATTATTTTTTGAAGGAAGAATTTTTTGAAATGAAGGATAAAAGGTTTTTTCAAGTTACATTTTCTAGATGTTTCGCACTGGCTTCCAAAGCTTCATAAAAGGGCTCGCCAAATTTTCTTATGATAGATTCTTTTAAAAAAATATACACAGGCACTTTTAGTTGCTTTCCTAATTTACAAGCTGCTTTACAAAGATCAGAACGTGGTTCATAATTTAAGTATTCAACATCTTCATCCTGTTTGCTTTTTCTTACGCGAATAGGAAATAAGTGACAACTGATCGGTTTTTTCCAACTGATTTTTCCATCAATGTATGCTGCTTCAATGCCACATTTTATAATGCCGCGTTCATCACGTTTTCCATAAGCGCACATGTCGCCATCAATGGTTGGAGTAACCCAGCCAAACTCATTATCATAAATATATTTTCCCTGCTTTTGAATTGTTTCAATGCCTTCTTTTGTGAGATAAGATTTTACGGTTTCATAATTTTTTATCAACTCATCCAACTCATTTAATTCAAGCGGCGCGCCTGCATCACCATCTTCACAGCAACCACCTTTGCACTTATTTAGATCGCAAACAAATTGCGCTTCAATTATTTTATCACTGATTAATTTATTGTCAATAGCAATCATATCTTTTACGAAGTTAGCGTAGCTTTAAATTCTTTCTTGTAAAAATGGAAATATAATTTTGGAATTTTTCTGGTGATAAAACAACATTCGTTAATCATTTAAATAAACTAATTTTAAAGTCAATTTTATTTTTAAATGGCATCTTCTAAATCAATTGTCACTCCTTCTTTCAGTTATCAAACACTTGAAGAAACGCTTGATATAAAACCACAAACTGCAAAACTAAACATCGGCATTCCAAAAGAAACTGCTTTCCAGGAAAACAGAATTGCGCTTATTCCGGAAGCCGTGAGCGTGCTTGTAAATAACGGCCACCACGTTGTTATGGAAACCAAAGCAGGCGAAGGAAGTAAATATAGTGACCGTGATTTTAGTGAAGCCGGCGCAAAGATCGCACACAACAAACGCGAGGTTTATAAATGCCCTATCTTAATAAAAAGCGCGCCCGTTGTTGAAGAAGATTTGCCAAATCTTCAATTATATCAAACCATTATTTCTCCCATTCATATTTCTTTATTGAAAAAAGAATTGATAGAAAAAATGTGTGAGAAGCATATCACAGCCCTCAGTTTTGAAAATTTAAAAGATGACAGCGGCACATATCCTATCGTTCGCTCAATGAGTGAAATTGCAGGCAGCGCCGCTATGCTCATCGCAGGCCAATTTCTTGGAAGTGTTGATAGCGGCAAAGGCGTGCTGCTCGGTGGTATCAGCGGTATTCCTCCAACAAAAGTTATTATAATTGGTGCAGGTGTTGTGGGTGAATTTGCAACAAGAACAGCGCTTGCACTTGGCGCTTCCGTAAAAGTTTTTGATAACAATGTGTATCGTTTGAAACGATTGCAGAATAATCTTGGCGTGCGTGTCTGGACTTGTGTAATGGAACCGAAAATTTTAGCTAAGCAATTAAAAACCTGCGAGGTTGCCGTTGGCGCTTTAAGCAGTGAAAATGGAAGAAGCCCAATTGTTGTTACAGAAGAAATGGTAATGGCAATGCGTCCGGGAAGTGTGGTGATTGATGTTAGTATTGATCGCGGTGGATGTTTTGAAACGAGCGAAATAACAACGCATTCAAATCCAACTTTTGTAAAACATGGAGTGATACATTATTGTGTGCCGAATATTGCCAGCGGTTTTGCACGTACCGCAAGCCAGGCAATAAGCAATGTATTAATGCCGATATTATTAGAAGCGGGGGATGAGGGTGGTTTTGAACAAATGCTTTGGCATGATATAAACCTGAGACACGGCATTTATTTATACAAAGGGTATGTCACAAATTTTTATATCAGCGATCGCTTTGATCTGAAGTTCACGGATTTGAATTTGTTGATAGCAAGCAGCAGATAACATTTACACATTCAAACTCCAGCCCTCCCTATAAGTTCTCTTTACAAATTGATTTGCTTCATCAAAGTTTGTGATTCTCATATTCGGTCCATCCCACAACAATTCTATATATCTGCCAGGGTATTCATATTTATCTGTTGTGCCATCTTTTAATTTTTGAATGTCATAACTTCTTATCGCAAGATTTCCCATCAACACACTTTCGGTTAAAGGTCCAGCAACATCAAATCTTGAACTCAAATCATTTGCTTCATCACTTCCATAACCGGCAATGCACGCATTTATCCATGCTTCGTAATGTCCGTCCGCACTGTTGGGAACCCTTGCTATTGTTTGCTTTACAATTGTAGTTGCAGTTTTTGATGTAGGTAATAACTGTGGATTTGCGCCATAAGTTGAACACATCATTTTGCCTTTGCTTCCAATAAAAATCACTCCGTTTCCGCCATCGCCCATTTCTTCATTGGGTAAAAGTTCGTCAGGCCTTTCAGGTTGAATGCCACCATCCATCCAATGCAATTTTATATTTGGTTCGTTATGTTTTTTTCCTTTGAAAGTTAAAATAATGTGTGATGAAATGGGTCCGCTTTCAGGATAATATGCAATTTTCCATGGCGCTGTGTATCGCGTTGCTACACTGCATTCCGCTGAAATGGGATAATCCAAATCCAGCACCTGGAAAGGCTGAGCCATCAAATGGCAAGCCATGTCTCCGAGTGCGCCGGTGCCATAATCCCACCAGCCACGCCAATTAAAAGGAAGCAGGGTATCAAAATAATTTTTCTTCGGTGCAGTGCCAAGCCACAAATCAAAATCAAGTCCTGCAGGAATTGGTGAAGATTCTAAAGGTCTTTGCAATCCTTGTGGCCAAACAGGTCGGTCAGTGAAACAATAAACTGTGTGCACATGACCAATCTCATCTGCTTTATACCAATCAATTAATTGTCTCACGCCATCACCACTTGCGCCCTGGTTGCCCATCTGTGTTACAACTTTATATTTATGTGCAGCTTCTGTCAGCATGCGGGCTTCGTAAATATCATGTGTCAAAGGTTTTTGTACATAAACATGTTTGCCAAGTTGCATTGCTGCCATTGCAGCGACAGCATGTGTATGGTCAGGCGTACTTACCGAAACAGCATCAATTGATTTGCTTTCCTTATCAAACATTTCCCTGAAATCTTTATAATATTTAGCATTTGGCAAAAGTGTTTTACTTTTCACAGTTTGACGATCATCTACATCGCATAAGTAAGCAATGTTTGCTTTACCGGTTTTATAAAAATAACTTATGTCGCTTGCACCTTTTCCACCAACGCCGATTGACGCAATTACTAATTTATCGCTTGGCGCAATAAAACCTCTGCCAAGCACATGCCTTGGAATAATATAAAAGCCAGCAGCCGCTACAGCTGTATTTCTAATAAAATTTCTGCGGGAGTTTTTTAATGACACTTCTTTTTTTTCATCTGTCATAAATCTAAAGTTTAATTTTTTTAATCTTTAAAATCAATTTATAAAATTAGCTTTCTTTTTCGCAGCATCAGTTACTTTTGAGCGGCAAAAATAATTTTACATGAATATTCTTGAATTGCATAATCTGAAAAAATATTACGCAACACAAAAAGCAGTTGATGATATTAGTTTTAATATAACCAAAGGCAGCATCTTTGGTTTGCTTGGTCCGAATGGTGCGGGCAAAACAACTTTGCTGCGAATGATAACAGGAATTTTCTATCCTGATAGCGGAGAAATTATTTTTGATGGAAAGCATTTTGATCCGCTGAACGATATCACAAAAATAGGCTACATGCCCGAAGAGCGTGGCTTATACAAGAAAATGAAAATTGGTGAGCAGGCTCTGTATCTCGCACAGCTAAAGGGTTTGAGCAAAAGTGATGCATTGCAGAAAATAAAATTTTGGTTTGAAAGATTAGAAATGCAAAGCTGGTGGAATAAAAAAGTTGAAGATCTTAGTAAAGGGATGAGTCAAAAATTACAGTTTGTTACAACTGTTTTGCATGAGCCGAAACTGATAATACTTGATGAACCTTTTAGTGGGCTTGATCCTGTGAATGCCAATTTAATTAAAGATGAAATTTACGGTTTAGCACAAAGAGGAAGCACTGTTATTTTCAGCACGCACAGAATGGAACAGGTTGAAGAAATTTGCGATCATATTGTTTTGGTAAACCTTGGCAGGAAAATTTTGGATGGCTCTGTTGTTGATATCAAACAGCAATTTAAAGAAAATGTTTTCAGCATACAATTAAGTGGAATGCCCGCAAGCCTTACTCACACTTCATTTCAGGTCATCGATCAAAAAGCGAATAATCTTTTTGTAAAGATCAATACCGGTTTTAAAAGTAATGATGTGCTTAAATATTTTATTGATCAAAACATAAACATCGAATCATTCAACGAAATGCTGCCTTCATTAAATGATATTTTTATTCAGCTTGTTGAAGGAACAAAAGCAACAACGAGAGCCTTTCAAAAAATATAATTTTATTAAAATCTCAAACTTATTATAATGAATAAAATTGGTTTAATTATTCAACGCGAATATTTAAGTCGTGTAAAAAACAGAGCTTTTATTCTTACAACTATCTTAACGCCGCTATTATTTGTTTTGTTAATAGTTGGTGCAACTTATCTTTCAATACAAGGAAAAGATAATTTGAAAATTGCCGTAATTGATAAAAATAATTTTTTTAAGAATAGCCTGAAAGGCAATGAAGACGTGACTTTCGACTTTCCTCAAGGTGTTGATACTTCCAATTATATTGCAAAAGGTTACTCTGCTATTTTATTAATTCCAAAGTTTTCTGATCTGCCAAATTCTAATTATATTATTCGTTCTCAAAAAAGTATTGGCATCTCAACAAAAGAAACTATTGAAGAAAAAATAAATCGCGCGCTTGAAGATAATATGCTTCAAACAAAAGGAATTACAAGAAGTGAATTGGATTCTATTCATGCGCAATCTGAGACAACAGAACTTACGCCGCTTGTAGAGCATGGAAACAAAGCTGAAGAAAGCAACCAGGGATTGGCTTATGGTATTGGTTATGTCAGCGGAATTCTTATTTATATCACTATGCTTATTTATGGAATGATGTTGTTGCGTGGAGTGATGGAAGAAAAAACAAACCGCATTGCAGAGGTTATTATCAGCAGTGTTAAACCTTTTCAATTAATGATGGGAAAAATTATTGGAATCGGCGCTGTGGGCATTACACAATTTATTATCTGGATCGTATTAATCATTGGCTTGTCATCTGCAGCGCAGGCATTTATTCCGCATGATGTAATGCAGCAAGTGCAAACATTACAACAAAATAATGGAGCAATGCCGGGCGGTGGTATGGCACATGTAAGTGATTCTGCGCAATTTTTATACAATACCAAACACACTTTGAGTACGGCAAACTGGACCTTGATAATAGGATGTTTTATATTCTATTTTATCGGAGGATATTTATTTTATGCAGCACTTTTTGGTGCAGTCGGAAGTGTGGTGGAAGATATATCAAATTCACAAAGCCTTACACTTCCTATTACGATGCCCATTATTTTTTCATTCATTATTATGACCAATGCAGTGCAAATCCCGGACAGCTCAATTGCAGTTTGGGCAAGCATTATACCATTTACTTCTCCAACAGTTATGATGGCGCGCATTGCTTACGGCGTGCCCGGAACAGTGCCGTATTGGCAACTTGGCGCAAGTATGGTTTGTTTAATAGTAGGCTTCTTATTTACAACATGGCTTGCAGGAAAAATTTATCGCACAGGTATTTTATTGTATGGAAAAAAGGTGTCGTGGAAAGAAATGATGAAATGGGCTTTTAGAAAAAGTTAGATAGTTTTTCTATTTATAAAAGCTGTTTTGTAAAAACTTCGTTTTTTATTCTCAAATCATTACCTTTGCCGTCCAAAATTTTGGATAGTTATGTTAGCAATAGTAAAAATAGCCGGACAGCAATTTAAAGTGCAGGAAGGTGAAAGCCTTTATGTTCCTCATATTTCAGGTAATACCGGCGATAAAGTTGAGTTCAAAGAAGTTTTGTTTACACATAACGATGGTAAACTTTCAGTCGGTGGAGATGTGAAAGCAATTGTGAAAGCAGAGATTTTAAACAATCTTGTAAAAGGTGATAAAGTTCTTGCTTTTAAAATGAAAAGAAGAAAAGGTTTTCGCAAACTTCATGGGCACAGAACACATTATACTCAAATAAAAATTGAAAGCATAGCTTAATTTTTTTTGATGATTAAAATGAGATTTAATAATCAATTTTAAATTTTTGTTTCTCAAAATTCTTAAATATCATGGCACATAAAAAAGGTGAAGGCAGCGTAAAAAATGGTCGTGACTCGCAGAGCAAACGTCTTGGTGTAAAAATTTTTGGTGGTCAACCTGCTATCTCCGGAAATATTATTGTTCGTCAAAGAGGAACAGTTTATCATCCCGGAAAAAATGTAGGTGTTGGAAAAGATTTTACATTGTTTGCATTGAATGATGGTGTTGTTGAATTTAAAAAAACAAAGAGCGATAAGACTATTGTTTCAGTTGTTGCTGTTGCATGATGTGCACAATCGTGTGTAAAAAATTTTGATAGTTATAAATAAGTTTTTATTTTTACTATTATTTACTAACTATTAAATTTCAAAAACATGGCAATGGCAAAAAAAGCTGCTAAGAAAGCTGCTCCTAAAAAAGCTGCTAAGAAAGCTGCTCCAAAAAAAGCTGCTAAGAAAGCTGCAAAGAAAAAATAGTTTTCTTAGAACAGCAGATAAAATTCAAGTCCCGTTTTGCGACGGGACTTTTTTATTTTGCAAAAAAATATTTTATGGATAATTATTCCATCGCAGATAATTTTTCTCTTTTGGCAAAGCTCATGGACATTCACGGAGAAAATAGTTTTAAGTCAAAAACCTATGCTGTCGCGGCTTTCAACATAGAAAAGCTTCCTGAACAATTGATGAATTTACCTGCTCAAAAAATTTTTTCCATCAAAGGAATTGGCGAAGCAACAGGTAAAAAAATAATAGAACAAATAGAAACCGGCAAACTTTCTTTGCTTGAAAAATATATCTCTGAAACACCAAAAGGCATTATAGAAATGCTTTCAATAAAAGGCATTGGACCAAAAAAAATTGCTACAATTTGGAAAGAATTAGAAGTGGAAAGTATAGGTGAATTGCTATATGCATGCAATGAAAATCGTTTGCTTCTTTATAAAGGCTTTGGAGAAAAAACACAAAATAATATTCGTGAAGCGATAGAATTTTATCTGAATAACCAGGGAAGTTATCTATATGCGCAGGTAGAATCGCTTGAAAAAGCTTACGCAGAAAAATTTAAATCAAAATATAATTCGCATATTTTTTTACCAACAGGAGACTTTAGAAGACAACTTGAAACGATTGATAAATTGCAATGGGTAACAACAGTTTCTTCTACTGATTTAAAACTTTTTTTTGAAGAAAATAATTTTGAAGCAATACATATTTCTGAAGAACATTCTAAATTCAAAGCAAAAGAAAATATTGAATTGCATTTTTATCATGCAACAAAAGAGCAATTATATTTTCAACAATTTATTACAAGTTGCAGTGAAGAATTTTTACAGGAATGGATAAAAGAATATTCATTCAATCATGAAAAAAAATATGATAGTGAAGAAAATATTTTTGATGAAGTAAAAGCTGATTTCATTCCGCCATTTCTTCGGGAAACAGAAGATATTATTCTTTCAGCATCAAAAAAGGATTTGCCAAAAGTTATTCAGCCAAAAGATATCACATCAATTATTCATAGTCATAGCAAATGGAGTGATGGTGTGAATACAATTGAAGAAATGGCAAAAGCCGCAATGGCAAAGGGTTTACAATATCTTGTTATCAGCGATCATTCCAAATCTGCATTTTATGCAAAGGGTTTATCTGAAGAAAGATTACAAGCGCAACATGCTGAAATTGATGAGTTGAATAAAAAGTTGGCGCCGTTTAAAATTTTCAAAAGCATAGAAAGCGATATTTTAAATGATGGAAATTTAGATTATGCTGATGAAATTTTAGCAACGTTTGATTTGGTTATTGCATCAGTTCATGCCAATTTAAAAATGACAGAAGATAAAGCAATGACACGTTTGTTGAAAGCAATTGAAAATCCTTTTACCAATATTCTTGGTCACATGACCGGAAGATTATTGCTTAGTAGAAATGGTTATCCCGTCGATCACAAAAAAATAATTGATGCATGTGCTGCAAACGATGTTGTGATAGAATTGAATGCTCATCCACGCAGGCTTGATATGGATTGGCGGCATATTTATTATGCATTAGAAAAAAATGTTTTGATCTCCATTGATCCCGATGCGCATTCTGTTGAAGGGTTTACTGATATACGATATGGTGTGCTTGCTGCGCAAAAAGCAGGATTGACGAAAGAACAAAACCTAAGCAGTTTTTCTTTGAAAGACTTTGAAAATTTTATTTCGAAGCAAAATCTTAAGCGAATAAAAAAATAAATTACCTATTGGTTTTGCTGCTATCTTTTATTTCTCTCAATTTTATTTTTGTGGAGTCAACAATTGTATTTATTGCTTTCTTAGCTGAGTCTGCAGTTGTATTAATGGCGTTTGTTGCAGAGTCTGTCATCGCCTGCATTGTTGTTTTAGCACTGTCAATCATTGCATCTGCAGAATCGGTTATAGACGTTGTGGTTGTTGAAGAATTAGAGCATTCAGCAAAAACAAATGCTGTCGTTAAGAGTATTAATATTTTTTTCATGTACTTATTTTTCAAGATGCAAACGTATAATTTATAAAGTAAAATATTTGTTCAACAATTATTTTTTCCTGAAAAAAATACGGATTGGTATTCCCGTAAAATCAAAATGTGAACGCAATTGATTTTCTAAATAATTTTTATAAGCTGTTTTAACATCATCAGGAAAATTGCAAAAAAATGCAAAGGATGGAACATGCGTTGGCAGTTGTGTTACAAATTTTATTTTGATAGGATGACCGCGTACAACCGGCGCGTGATAAGCTTCTACAGCTTTTAGCATTACATCATTCAACTTGGAAGTGCTTATTTTTCTTTGCTTATTTTCAAAAACTTCCAGCGCTATTTCCATTGCTTTAAAAATTCTTGTTTTATCTTTTGCTGAAATAAAAACAACAGGCACATCAGTAAACGGCGCAAATTTTTCCTTCAATTTTTTTTCATAATCACGTGAAGTGTTTGTTGATTTTTCCATCAGATCCCATTTATTTACAAGCACAACTATTCCTTTTCCTTTTCGCGCAGCTAAAGAAAAAATACTTACATCCTGCGCAGTAATTCCTTTTTCAGCATCGATCAAAAGAAGGCAAACATCTGCTTCATCCATTGCTCTGATTGCTCGTATTATCGAATAAAATTCAAGATCATCTTTCTCTTTATTTTTTTTACGAATGCCTGCTGTATCAATTAAAATAAATTCTTTTTGAAATAATTTATAGTGTGTGTGAATAGTGTCACGCGTTGTTCCGGGAATATCGCTAACTATCGTTCTTTCCTGGCCTGTTAAAGCATTCAGCAGCGATGACTTGCCAACATTAGGCTGTCCGATTATTGCAAATTTTGGAAGTTCAGTTTTTATATTTTCCTCTTCATTTGGAATTAATTCTGTTATAGCATCAAGCAGTTCACCAGTGCCACTACCAGTCATGCTGCTTAAAAAAAATATTTTTTCAAACCCCAAACTATAAAACTCAGCCCCTTCTAATAAAAGCCTGTTGTTATCAACTTTATTAATGGTTAAAAAAACAGGCTTGGGTGTTTTGCGTAAAATATTTGCCATGCTTTCATCAAGATCTGTAATTCCAACAGCGGCATCAACCATAAAAATAATTGCATCAGCTTCTTCAATGGCAATAACAACCTGCTTGCGGATTTCTGTTTCAAACATATCTTTACTGTCAGGCACAAAACCACCGGTATCAATCACATTAAATGTTTTACCATTCCAGTTTGTTTCGCCATATTGCCTGTCGCGTGTTACGCCGCTTATGTCATCAACAATTGCTTTTCGCTCTTCTAACATGCGATTAAAAAATGTGCTTTTACCTACATTCGGTCTGCCAACTATTGCTACTGTAAAACTCATTTATTTTTATTTAAAAGTATCCGTACTCTTTTAATTGTTGCTCATTATCACGCCATTTGTTGCGCACTTTTACAAACAACTGCAAAAATATTTTTTGTTGTAAGAATTTCTCAATGTCAATCCTGGCTTGTGTTCCAAGCGCTTTGATCATTTTTCCATCTTTTCCTAAAAGAATTGCTTTCTGAGATTCACGCTGCACGATAATGTCTGCCTGAATTTTTATCAGCGTATCTTTTTCTTTGAATTCATTCACTTTAACCGTTGCATGATAAGGAATTTCATCTTCAAATAATTCGTAAATTTTTTCCCGCACAATTTCACCAACGAAAAATTTTGTTGGCAGATCTGTCATTTCATCTTCTGCATAAAAAGGTTCTGCTTCAGGCAAAAGCTCAACAATAGTTTTTAATAACTGATCAATGTTGTAAGATTTTATCGCGGAGATGCTTACTGTTTTTTTGCAATAAGATTGTTGCTTAAAAAATAGTTCTGCTTCCTGCACAATATCAGCGTGTGTTCCGTCAGTTTTATTTAACACAACAATAGCCGGAACATTTATTTTTAATGCTGAAAATATTTCATGGCTTTCTTTGATGTTATCTTTTACATCAACTAAAAGCATTGCTACGTCTGCATCTTCAAGTGCACTCTTAACACTCTGCATCATTTTTTCATGCAGTTTATATTTTGGTTCGATGATGCCCGGCGTGTCTGAAAATATTATTTGATATTCATTTGGCTTTGTAAGAAATCCTTTGATGCGATGTCTTGTCGTTTGAACTTTTGATGAAACAATGGCAAGTTTTTCTCCAAGCAATGCATTCAGTAAAGTGCTTTTGCCAGCGTTTGGTTTGCCAAAAATATTTACGAAGCCGGATTTCATGTTTGCAAATAAAAATTAAATTGCTCAATAGGATTACAAAGCGTACAAGAGTGCGACGCAACGGATGTTTAATAGCAGCACAACTCCCTGGCTCAAAAAAAATAAAAACAAAAAATCCCGCCAGGCGGGACTTTGATTTTGTTGCGAGGGGAAGGATCGAACTTCCGACCTTCGGGTTATGAGCCCGACGAGCTACCGCTGCTCTACCTCGCGATTTCGGGTCGCAAAGATAGTATGTTGCAGCGTATGTGCCAAGCATAAAGTCAACTATCTTTTTTCTTGATAATGCTTCCGCCGCTTGCATCACTTTGCTTGATCTCTCCATCGCCTTTGTAATGAATAATGCTGCCACCGTTTGCTTCTGCACTAAGCTCTTTACTTACAGACAGATCAATGATGGAGCCGCCGCTTGCTTCTATTTTTCCAAATGAAACATCTGCATCAAAACCCTTGACAATGCTGCCGCCGCTGGCTTGTAAGGATGCGTTGGTGTATGTGCCTGCTATGGTTGCTATGCTGCCTCCACTGAGTTCAAGCTTTAAATTTGTGCCTGAAAATTTTCCTTCAACAATGCTGCCGCCGCTGCACTCAATACTTAAATCTGCGGATGAAATTTCATCACTGATCTTTGCTGTGCTGCCGCCGCTTAGCTGAAGGGAGTTTAATTGATCTACGGTAACATAGGCTTTGATGTGATTATTTTTCCAGTTCCATCCGTTCCACATTTTTGCATCAACATAAATTTTTAAAATGCCATCACGCACTTCGGTTTTTATTTTGGGAACCGCGTCTTTGTCTTCGGCGCTTACAGCAACTGCCTCCGTTTTTCCCTGCGATAAATACAATGCAATGCCGCCGCCAACATCCACTCCGTGGAAAGTACCGACATTTCTGACTTCTGCGTTTGCATCATGCACTATATTTTGTGCGTGCAATAAAGAAAATGATGGGATGATCAAACAAAGAAATACTGCAATCTTTTTCATAAACAATAAATTTTTTCTATTGTAACGCTGCTAAGGAGAAAAGGTTACAGCGAAAGATATTTTTCATTTTTGATGCTGATATACTGAAACTATGAAAATCCGTATGGTAAAGAAATCGGATACAACCCAAGGAGTTTGGCGAAGGTAATTGTGGTGAAATAATCGTTTTCTAAGCCAATTGTAACAATAGGTAACGCGATTGTAACAGTTGCCTTAGGTTTTGGTACAATTGGTAAAGTGATTGTAACAGTTGCTTTAGCTTTTGTAACAATTGGTAAAGTGATTGTAACAGTTGCTTTAGGTTTTGTAACAATTGGTAAAGTGATTGTAACAGTTGCCTTAGCTTTTGTAACAATAGGTAAAGTAATTGTAACAGTTGCCTTAGGTTTTGTTACAATTACCTTAGATTTCGTAAGAAACTGTAAGCAGATTGTGAATGAACCTTCAGGTTTCTATTAATTTTTTTTAGGAACTCCTTTATAATCCAGGTAAATTTCAATTAATTCTTTAAAGTTTAAAATAAAATAAAGGAATAATAATCCTAAAAATAAAAGTTGAATTGGTGGAGTTGATACATTTATGATTCTTATACGATGTTCAATCGGAGTTTCAAAAGATTTTGGTGAGGGGTGTGGGGGGTGGGGAAGAGCGAGAATAAAATTAATTTTTATTGTGACAACTGCACACTTTGTGAGGTGCGATTAAAGAAATACAAGGGATGAGTTATCTATCGTCTACAGTTTTCTTTCTTAGTTTACACATAAAATATACAGAGCCTTTGGAATACAAAGTATCCATTTGCTTATCGCTGTAGAAATCTTGCATCGTAAAAGGTTGGAATTCGGATCACCTATAATAATTGTTTGTTTTAAATGATAAATACCCAATTATCTCTTCGCCGATTTGATATCTTGGTATTTCAAAAAGAGTTAAATTCTGAATTAGATTGGGCACGAAAACATTATCGGATAAAGAGGTGTCACTGAGATTAAATTTGAATATATTTTGTTTATGAGTGTTGATCCAATAACCGCTCGCAAACATATCTTTAAATAAATTAATTGAAAATCCAAAACCACCAAATATCCAAATGCCCATCTTTACTTTGATTGTATCATTATTTAAGTAGCAGCTGCATTCAGATGTTAACGTATCAATATCCGGCAAGTCTGTTTCATCTTTTTTTGCATTAACGTAACTATCAAAAAAATATCTACTTCTATTGTCTTTATATCTTGTAAAGATTGTTTTAAAATAGTCTAATGTTTCTCTTTTATCTTTTTCTGAAACTCTATCTACAAAGCCTTTTCCATTTTCCATACTTTGCAATTCTTCAGTATTCATTCTATATGTTGATGTATCTAAATATATTTCTCTTTGAGTCATTTTTTTAAAAGAGATCAAATTCGGTATCGTATCTATTTTATATTTTTTTGAAAATATAGTTATGTTTTTTTGAGCATTACAAAAAGAAAATAAACAGCAAAAGAATATTACAAGTATAGATTTCACAACCCAAATCTATTTTAGTCTTTTAATAAATAACTGGAATTTGTAGATTTCAATTTTATTCTCTTTACCTTTATCTTTGCATTAGTTCTTTGAGAAAGATTTTTTGGTGATTAAAATTTGAAACTAAAGTTTCATAGTAAGGTGAACGATGAACGTAGTTTCCAATTTGCTGCTTCGACACGCAAATTGCCCAACGATGTTCAATCGGAGTTTCAAAAGTTTGACACCAAAATATTTTTCAATAAATCATTTCCCCGGGGTGCTCGTTCGCTACAGTCGGACAGCTGAGATCAAACCCGTAGAACCTGAACAGGGTAATGCCTGCGAAGGGAAGGCGAGCTTATTTTTTCCTCACTTCCGTTTTGCAAATCCTGTTCTCAAACAATTTTTTAAACACGTTTTAAACCAAACGAGATGAAAAAAGTTTTGGGAACCTTAGCAATTTTATTGACCGCTGCTTTGCTGCATGCACAGGTTTTTATTAAAGGCGTTGTGGAAGATTCCGCGCATAAAACGCTTGCGGGCGCGAGTGTTTCTTTGGAAATTAATGGAACAAAAAAGTTGTTTACTGAGACTGATGAAAATGGTGTGTTTGCGTTTGATAATGTTCCGTTCAACTCAAGAGATAAAATAACTGTTGCGCATGTTGGCAAAGAAATGCAGCAACAAATTGTAAGCGTGAATAATAAAGATATTGCGCTGTATTTTGTGCTTGCAGAGCTGTCTTATTTTCTTGCGCCGCTGGAAGTAACATCTGTAAGAGCGAGTGACAGAGCGCCTTTCACGAAGACAAATATTTCTAAAGCTGACCTTGAAAAAACAAATATCGGTTATGATATTCCGATACTTTTAAATGAAACGCCTTCGGTTTATGTAAGCTCCGATGCGGGTAATGGCGTTGGCTATACTTACATCCATATTCGCGGAAGTGATGCAACGAGAATCAATGTTACGCTCAATGGCATTCCATATAATGATGCGGAAAGTGAGCAAACTTATTTTGTTGATCTGCCTGATTTTACCTCGTCCGTAAACTCTATTCAAATTCAACGCGGCGTAGGTACATCAACCAATGGCGCAGGCGCTTTTGGTGCAACAATAAATCTGAGCACAAATGAATTTATTGATACGGCTTATGCGGAGATCAACAACAGCTATGGCTCTTTCAACACATGGAAAAATACGGTGAAAGTTGGAAGCGGGTTGATCGATAATCATTTTACAATTGATGCAAGACTTAGCAGCATCACGAGCGATGGATACATTGACAGAGCAACTTCTGATCTGAAATCTTTTTATTTATCGGCTGCCTATGTCAATAAAAAAACTTCGATACGCTTCAATCTTTTATCAGGAAAAGAAAAAACTTACCAGGCCTGGTATGGCGTTCCGCAAGATAGTCTTGCAACGCACCGGACATTTAATCCTGAAGGTTTGGAAGATCCGAATGGACCTTATCCAAATCAAACGGATAATTATTGGCAAACACATTACCAGCTTTTTTTAAATCAATATTTGAATAAAAATTTATCGCTGAATGTGGCAACATTTCTCACACGCGGTTATGGTTATTATGAAGAATATCACGGCGTGTTAGCTGAAACAGAAGCAGGCGACAACTCTGAAACATCCTATGCTTATTATGGTTTGCCGAATGTCATCAATGGAAATGATACGATCACCAACACGGATTTGATAAGACAATTATGGCTTGATAATTATTTTTTCGGGCAAACATTTTCACTTCAGTATAAAAAGAAAAATGATGAAATAAGTTTTGGCGGAAGCTGGAGCAAATACAACGGCAAGCATTATGATGAAATAATTTGGGCGCAAAATGGCGGCGTTCCTGATAATTATATTTATGTAAATCTGCCTGCTTATAAAACCGACATTAATATGTATGCAAAGTGGTTGCACAACATTAATGCGAACTGGAGTTTATTCGGCGATATGCAATACAGATATGTGCATCATGAAATGGATGGCTTTGAAGACAACCCAACTTTATTTATCACGCGGATATTTAATTTTTTAAATCCAAAAGCAGGAATCAGTTATTTTAAAAATGGATGGAATGCCTATTTCAGTTATGCGCTTGGGCACAAAGAACCAAACCGGGATGATTTTGAAGCGAGCTTAACACAACAGCCGACAGATGAGACGATGCATGATTTTGAGTTAGGAATTGGAAGAAAGAAAATAAATTATTCTTACGGCGCAACATTGTATTACATGCTGTACAAAAATCAATTAGTATTGACAGGTCAGTTGAATGATGTTGGTGAATATGAAAGAACAAATGTGCCGAACAGTTATCGTGCAGGAATAGAGCTGGAAGGAAGCGTTTCAATAACAAACTGGCTGAAAGCCTCTGCCAATGCAAGTTTCAGCAAAAACAAAATAAACAGCTTCACAGAATACTTTGATGATTATGATAATGGTGAACAAGTTGCGCAACAATATCATAACACTGATATTTCATTTTCACCTTCGGTTATTTGTGGTGCAACTGTTTCATTTCTTCCTATAAAAAATATTGAAGTTGATCTGTTAAGCAAATATGTAAGCAAGCAATATATGGACAATACGCAGAATGCTGCAAGAAGTTTGAATAGTTTTTTTACAGAAGATTTCAGAGCAATTTATACAATTAAAAAAGTTGTATTTAAGGAATGGAATATCATTGCGCAGGTGAATAATATTTTTAATAAACTCTACGAACCAAATGGCGCAACGTATCCCTATGTTTATAATAATGAATTGGTAAATGACAATTATTATTTCCCGATGGCAGGCACTAATTTTATGCTCGCGATAAATATTAAATTATAGAAGTTTTTACTTCAATACTTCTGCAAGTTTCTTTTCCAAATCAGGACCACGAAGACTGCTTGCAATGATTTTTCCGGAAGGATCTATCAACACATTAAAAGGAATGCCGCTAAATTGATAAGTTGAAACTGCTGCGCTTTCCCATTGTTTCAGATCGCTCATGTGATTCCATGTTAAGCCATCTTTTTTCACGGCGTCCATCCACGCAGATTTATCATTATCGAGCGACACACCAAGAATAGTGAAGTTTTTATTTTTGAATTGATTGTATGCTTTCACCACATTTGGATTTTCCATGCGACAAGGTCCGCACCAGCTTGCCCAAAAATCAACCAACAAATATTTTCCCTTAAAACTACTGATGCTTAAAGGTTTTCCGTTAATATCATTCATGGTTAAATCAGGCGCTTGCTGATTTAATAAAGGATACACAGGATTATCAGAAGCGCTTTGCGTAGTAAGTGTTGTCTTTAAAAGCGCAAGACCTGCATGTGCAGGAAAACGTGCTGCAGAGGCGCTTGCCAGATCAAGAATATCTTTATCAGACATTGAGTGTGTACGATAAGCCTGCATAAGCGCAAAGTGAATGGCAGCAGGACTTTGAGAGTTTTTTATAAAATTTTTGATATAATCATTTAGTACTGTTAGTTTTTGCTGGCCCTCATTTTGAAGCGTTGCCAGCAAGGTATCGTTGCCACCTGATTTTTGTATGGAATCAGCTTCATTATATAACACGCCAACTGCAGAATCTTTTTGAATATATCCATCAATGAATTGATACAAATTTTTTGTTGCATCAGAATTTTCTATTGTTGGCTCACGAAAATTATTTGCATCCAAAGAAATTTTTATATCGTTATTATCATTGATAACAATTGATTGCGGCCCATTATTTATACCAACAAAAAAAAGACTTTGCTCTTTCGGATTTGCTTTCAAATGAAATGAACCATCGGCTGAAAGCATTGCTGAGTCTACAATTTTTGGTGCTGTGCCATCGAACGGCAGTTGCTGCAAATAAACTTTTTGTGGTTGAACATTCAGGATTTTTCCACTTACAGTAAATGTTCCCTGCGCAGAATTTGTTTTGCAGGAAATGAAGGCAAGTGCAGCGATGATAATTATAAAAACAATATTTTTTTTCATTCAATCTTTTTAAAAAATCAGGAGTTTAATTTTTTTTCGAGCAGCGAAGTTACCATTTTTGGATCGGCTTTTCCTTTGCTTAATTTTTTCACTTCCCCAACAAATAATCCCATCAAACCTTTTTTGCCTTTTTTATAATCTTTCACTTTATCAGGCATTTTGTTTATTGCTTCATTCACCCAAGACTCTAATTCATCATCATTAGAAATTTGCAACAAGTTGAGTGCTGTTGCTGTTTTCAACGCATTTGCATTTTTATCTTTAATTAATTCAGGTAAAATTTTTTGTGAAGCAGAAGAAAAATTTATTTTATTTTCTTCAACAAGTTTTATTAAATCAGCTAATTGACTTGATTGCAGATCGAGCTCTGAAAATGATAATTTATTTTCGTTTAAATATTGTTTCACAGGTCCATTAATCCAATTTGCAACAGCTTTATAATTGTTTGTAAACTCAATAACCGATTCAAAAAAATCTGCTGTTTCTTTTTCTGCACAAAGCTGGGAAGCATCATATTCATTCAATAAAAATTCAGCCTGATATTTTTTTTGTAATGCATTTGGCAACGCAGGCAAATCGTTTTTTATTGACTCAATAAATTTTTCAGATAAATGAAATGGCGGCAAATCAGGCTCAGGAAAATAACGGTAATCATTCGCTTCTTCTTTATCGCGCAAAGAAAATGTTGTGTTGTTTGATGCGTCGAAACTTCTTGTTTGCTGTATAATTTTTTCTTCTTTTTCAAGCAAAGAAATCATTCTGTCAATTTCAAATTCAATAGCTTTTTTTATGTTGCGGATAGAGTTAAGATTTTTTACTTCGACCTTTGTTCCGAGTTTTGTATCTCCGCGCAAACGCACAGAAACATTGGCATCACAGCGGAGGCTGCCTTCTTCCATATTGCCGTCGCATATACCTATCCACCGCACTAATTTTCTTATTTCGGTTACATATTGAAAGGCTTCTTCGGCGCTGTGCATGTCAGGTTCAGAAACAATTTCAATGAGGGGAACACCTGCACGATTTAAATCAATGCAGGTAAAATTTTCATCCAGATCATGTATGCTTTTTCCGGCATCTTCTTCCAAATGAATTCGGTTTAATAAAATGTTCCGTTCGCCATTTTCTGTTTTGATTGTTATAAAACCGCCTTTGCAAATCGGCGATGTGTGTTGCGAAACCTGGTAACCTTTCGGAAGATCGGGATAGAAATAATGTTTTCTTGCGAAGTAATTATAACGCTCAATTTCGCAGTTGCATGCAAGCCCCATTTTCATTGCAAACTCAATTGCTTTTTTATTTGTTTTTGGCAATGTTCCCGGATGCGCCAATGAAATGGCGCTGATGTGAGTATTTGGTTCGCCACCAAAAGCAGCGCTGTCACCACAAAACAGTTTGCTCTGTGTTGCAAGCTGGGCGTGTACTTCAAGCCCGATAACTGCTTCATATTTGTCTGAAAAGTTTTGCATGAATTATTTGCGAATGTAATTTGGAAATTGAAACGAAAAGTTTAATGGAAAAGAGAAACTTGAACGGAGCGTCGCAAGTAAAGTTCAATTTGTGTTCTCTTGTCGGTTACCAAAAACTATTTAATAAACACATTCTTCCAACTGCGAAGAAGAAAAACTAACCAATTTTTTTTCAGGAATAAAACTATCGTAGCGAATGATCATTTCATTTAAAAGCATTTCAATCTCTTCGAAATTTTGCATCGTTACAAGCTTGCTTCGATATTCTTTTATGTTAGGAAAACCTTTGAGATAATTGTTGTAATGCCTGCGCATTTCAAGAATGCCCAGCACATTTCCTTTCCATGCAATTGACTTGCGTAGATGTTTTTTGATGACATCAACGCGTTGCTGAATGTCAGGCGCAGCAAGCGTTTCACCGGTTTTTATAAAATGTTTTATTTCATTAAATATCCATGGATAACCAATTGCCGCGCGACCGATCATGATGCCATCAACACCAAAACGATCTTTATATTCAAGCGCTTTTTGTGGTGTATCCACATCGCCGTTGCCAAAAATTGGTATGTTGATGCGCGGATTGTTTTTCACTTTTGAAATTAATGTCCAGTCAGCTTCGCCTTTGTATAATTGGGCTCTTGTTCTGCCATGAATTGCCAATGCTTTTATGCCAACATCCTGCAAACGCTCTGCAACTTCTTCAATATTTTTTGATGCATCATCCCAACCCAAACGCGTTTTTACAGTCACAGGTTTTGATGTGGAATTAACAACAGCTTTAGTTAAGCGAATCATCAAATTAATATCTTTTAAAACCGCAGCGCCTGCGCCCTTGCACACAACTTTTTTTACAGGGCAACCAAAATTTATATCAACCAAATCAGGATTTACTGCTTCCACAATGCGCGCGCTCATTGCCATTGCGTCTTCATCTCCACCAAAAATTTGTATGCCGATTGGTTTCTCTTCTTCAAAAATATCCAGCTTTTGCCTGCTCTTCATTGCATCGCGAATCAAGCCTTCGCTGCTGATAAATTCGGTGTACATCAAATCCGCGCCATTGTCTTTGCAAACTGCACGAAACGGCGGATCGCTCACATCTTCCATTGGTGCGAGCAGCAAGGGAAAATCAGGAAGTTGTATGTTGCCGATCTTTATCATCAAAAGAAAAAATTCTTTCTATAAAAAAAAGAATTGCAAATTTACAGCTTATTTAAAAAAGTATGTCGCAACAAAGAATTTCTCCGCTCGGGCAATTAGGAATATTGGTTGGTTTGATGATTTTTGGTTTAATAGTTGGTGCACTTGTAGTTGCATTTCTTGCAAAATTTGTTTATGGAATTAGTTTATTAAATATGCAGGCTGCGTTGATGAAGCCGCAGTATATAGGGTTCTCCAGGATTGCGCAAACGCTTTCGAGTTTTTTTATGCTGGCAGTTCCTGCGTTGTTATTTGGATTTATAACCCAGCGCAAAGCCTTACGGTACGTGGGTTTCACAAGGATGATCAGCGGTAAGCAATTTTTTCTTGTGGTGTTAATTGCTTTTGCCGGACTCATTGCAAGCGACTTTTTTGGTGTTGTGAATGAATGGTTGCCTATACCAAAAAACGCAGCAACTTATTTTAAGCAACTGGAAAATACATACGATGATGCAGTGATGTCTCTTGCAGGAATGAAGAGCATTTGGGATTACATTATTTCTTTGATAGTGCTTGCATTTTTACCTGCTGTGTTTGAAGAATTATTTTTTCGCGGCGCATTGCAGCAGGTGATGATAAGCCTTACAAAAAATGCAATAGCAGGTATTCTTATCACTGCAGTTTTTTTTAGTGCCATACATCTTTCGTATTACGGATTTTTACCGCGCGCTTTTCTTGGCGTGATGCTTGGCTATATTTTTTATTACAGTAAAAATATTTGGTTGAACATCACCGTTCACTTTCTAAATAATGCAGTTGCTGTTACACAATTATATTCATTAAGTAAAGCCGGAAAATTAACGCCGGATGCCATGAATGACAGCTCGCCGCTTTATATTGGCATCCTTGGTTTATTTGCAATAATTGCTTTGTTGATCTCGTTTAAAAAAGAAAGTGAGCTGGTAATATCTTTGCACAGCATAAAAAGAAATACAGATGAATGGATGGATTAAAATTTATACCACTCGCGATTTTTCATTGGCAAATATTCTTAAAGGAATGCTCGAAGAGAATAATATCAATGCAGTAATATTTAACCGGCAAGACAGCAGCTATCTTGCTTTTGGAGAAATAGAAATTTACGTGCTGCCTACTTTTGCAGATATTGCCAAACACTTGCTGGATAAGGCTCTGATGAATTAAATTATTTCTCAGGATTAATTTTCTTTTCAAGTTCTGCTTCCATTTCTTTTTTAAAATTGTGCATCTCGCTGGCTTCATCAATTGAGTGAGATTGCTGAAGACTTTCTTCTTTTTTGGTAAACTCGCTGATCTTGCTGTAATATTTTTGTATGATCTTTAATTCATCCTCAGTCATGTCTTCCACATTCACCATTCGGTTACTCGCAAACTCATGTGCCGCAACAAGCTCATTCAATTTTAACTGTATTGCAAGAGAATCTTTATTCTGCGCTTTTTGAATAAGAAAAACCATCAGAAAAGTGATGATAGTTGTTCCTGTATTTATGATCATTTGCCAATCATCTGAATAATGAAAGAGTGGACCTGTTGCTGCCCAGATCAAAACCAATCCAAGCGCGAGAATGAATGAAGGCGTGCTTCCCGCAGCTTTGGTAACAGACATTGCAAACTTTTCGAAAAAATGTTTATTGGTTTTATTACTGTTTGTATTTTCCATGATTTTTTTATTAGTTAGATAACAAAAGTAGGTTTGTATTAAACAAAAAAAGCATCGAACAAAAGAACGATGCTATGACTGCAGGGATAATACTTTTTCTTTAAAGATTGCTGCTAAGTACTACATAACCTTTTTCAATACTGAAGAAAGATTTGATACGGCGTAATAATGTTTTCATACAATTTATTTTTAAGATTGTATATAAGATGTGCTGCAATGATTTTAATTTAATGGAGGATTTATAAATCCTTGTTAAACGGAATTTATTTATTGAAGCCTGGTATTACACGCACTTAAGTGCAACGTTCCCGAAAAGAATAAGCCTTTTTATTAACAATTTAAGTATTCAATGTTAATTTTTCTTTACTTTTATTTTTCAGTTTGTGTTTTTAATACGCAGGTGAAAAAATATCCGGCCTTATTATGAAGAAAATTTACTTCTTTTTTGTTTCCTGTATTTTGGTTTCAGCAGCCAATGCGCAGATGACTATCGGCTCAACCAATGCACCTGACGGCAGTGCTGTTTTAGATCTGCATTATGCTACAACTTTGGGGCTTTATGCACCGCAGGTCTCCCTCACAGCAACAAATTCAGCAACTCCTATTACGCTGCCGCAAACAAGTTTATTGGTTTATAATACCGCCACTGCCGGCACTTCCCCCTATAATGTTACTCCTGGTTTTTATTACAATGCAGGTACAACAGGTTCTCCAAATTGGGTAAAATTATTGGCGGGCAATAATAATAGCGCCAGTGATGCGTGGCTTACCACAGGAAATATTGCCACTAATTCTTCTACTAATTTTATCGGCACTACTGATGGGCAGGATTTTGTTACTAAAACAAATGGTACAGAAAGAATGAGAGTATTTAGTGGCGGCGGTATTGGCATAGGTACAACAACGCAACTGGGAAGTGCTTTGGTTTCTTTAAAAGCGGGAAGCAGCAATACTTTTTTGTCAACTGATAATAATACAAACTGGCAGGTACAAAATACCACGCCAGCTTATGAATTTTTTCTTACACCAAGGGGAGGTGATAATGTTACTTATATGAATTATGGTTCTGCAGGAATGACTCTTAGAAATAACGGCAGCCTTTCTACATTATTTATGACGAATGCTAACCAGGTAGGAATCAATATGGGAGGAACTACTACTTCAAACCCTGCTTCACCAACAGCTATTCTGGAAGTAGCCGGCAATAATCTTCAAACGAATACTGCGTATGAGGCCTTAATTAAATTAGATGCTTCTACTTCAACAAGTTCTCCCTATACCCGTTCTCCGATCGGAGCAATTTATCATTCTTATAATTCAGCTTCTTATTTAGGTATCGAGGCTTATGATGCTACAAATTCTTCTACAAAAAGAGCCATTGCTTTGAATGAATATGGGGGTAATGTTGGTATAGGTACTTCCAATCCAACGCAGTTATTGAATATTTATAACAATACTGGCACTGCAAGAGCTTCTATTGTTGGTAACAACGGAACTACAATTTTTAATGTAGTGGGCAGTGATCCGGCAAATGGTGCCTATACATCATGGACTTCGGGAACTGATTATCGTTTTTCTACAGCTACTTCTGACGCCGGAGCAACCTGGACAGAAAGAATGAGAATTCTTAGCACGGGTGCCATTGCTTTTAACGGGGCTGCCAATTATGGCAGTGCAGGACAGGTATTGCAATCAAATGGAAATGCTGCTCCTACATGGGTTACTCCAACTTCAGGTACAGTTACTGGCATAGGAATAGTAAATTACCTTGCAAGGTGGACCCCAAGTACTACCGCTCTTGGCACAGGTGTAACGCAGGATAATGGCACTGTTGCTTTAATAAGCACAACTGCCGGAGGGTTTAGTGCAACGGAAAGGCTTACTGTTGCAGGAGGAACACTCAATGGCATTAATGCTACTTCAAGTTCTACATATGGCGTTCTTGGAAGCAATACCACTACAAGTGGTTATGGTGTTCAAGCTACTAATGTATCTGCTACAGGTTATGCGCTATATGCTAATAATACTACCGGTGCCACAGGCGCAGGCTTAAAAGTAAGCGGTACATCCAATTTAATTGGTGTTACTACTTTAGGTACCTCATCATCTGTGAATGGTTCATTAGTATTTAATAATGGTACTAATGCAAATACCACAATTTTAAACGCAGGTGTTAATACATCCAGCTACGGAGTTTCTTTACCTGTTGCACCGCCAACCACGGGTCAGGTCTTAACTGCTCAATCAGCAACTCAATTGAATTGGACAACGCCGACTACCGGTACAGTTACCGGTTCCGGTGTTGCAACCCAGGTTGCTTTTTGGAATGGAACGGTTGGAGCTGCCAGTACTACTTTAAACTCTAATACCAATTTATTTTGGGATAATACAAATTATAGATTGGGAATAGGAACAGGCACAACAGTTAATGCCGGATTAGATGTAGAATCTGCTTTGGGTAATACTTTTGCGAAATTTGGTTCTTCTTTTCCTTTATATGCAATTGCAAATGCTCCCATTCTTGGCTTTAATACTTATTACAATGGAGGTTGGAAATACGGTGATAATAATTATGCAGGTTATTTTGGCTTCGGATACGATGCAAACGGAGCATTTTCATGGGGAACAGCCATAAGTGGCTTTGCCGGAAACACTCCAATTTTTACGCCTAGAATGGAAATATTAAATGGAGGGCAAGTAACAATTAATACTACTTCACCCATTACTTCCGATTTATTAACGGCTCAGGGAAGCGGCACTTATTTATATCCTGTTAACGGATATGCTACAGCTTCAAGCGGAATAGGAGTTTATGGAAGTAATACCAGCAGTTCGGGCATAGCAATAGAAGGCTATCAGGGAGGCAGTGCAACGAGTCTTATTCCTACAATTACAGGAGTGGGTGGTGCATTTAGTGGCATAACTGATGGTATCTATACCACAAGTTCCTCAGGTGATGCTATATATGCGAGCGGTAGTGAAGTAGTAACCGGTAATCTCCGGTACATTAATGGTGTAAATTATATTTGGCCGACATCTACGGCTGCCGCTTCAAATTATGTTCTCACCATGACTAACGCTGGTACAGGTCAATTAGCCTGGTCTCCTGTATCATCTACAGGAACAGTAACATCTATTGGCACAGGTACAGGATTAACCGGCGGACCTATTACAACTTCAGGTACTATTTCTTTGGCAAACGGTACAGCAGCAGGGCAAACTTATGTTACAGGCGCTTCTCCTTATACACCTGCTTTGGTTACAATGTCTCAGGATGCCACCATTGCTGCTACCGGAGCATTAACAGTAAAAGGGTTGTATACTATTCCCATTAGTGCAACAGCGCCAACCAACGGACAATACCTGGCTTATAATGGTGCAAATTGGATACCCACAACCTTACCAAGCAGCTCGTTAAGCGGCACTGCCGGCGGCGTATTTTATGGTACAGGCGCAAGCTACGGAACAACTGCCGCAGGAACTGCAGGGCAGGTATTGATTTCTAACGGAGCTTCTGCCCCTTCATGGGGTACTGCAAGTACTGCCGTTGTTAGTGCAAATGATGGATTAAGTATCGCCGGTTCTACTGTTCAATTGGGAGGCAATGCTTTGGTGGCAAATACTACTATACCTTTAGCAGGTAATAATCTTGCGTTTACCGGAGCAGGTAATGTGCAATTAGGTGATGCAAGCTCAACGGGTAAACTTCAATTTCTTAATTCTGGCAGTGCAAACGCTGTAACAGTTCAGGCGGGAACTACCTCCAGCGCGTACGCAATTACATTACCTACTGCGCAAGCTACTACATCAGGTGCAATAACGTCAGGAAGTGCATATCAAAGCTTTTTGACAAATGATGGCACTGGTACAACTAAATGGGGAACAACCTATTTTGCAGGAAGTGGGAATACTGCCATTACCAAAACCTCATCTACCCTTTCCGATATTACTACTCTTACGCCTCTTCCTGCTGGAACATATATTATTACATTTTCTGCGGAAATTGGGGGCACTACTAATGGTTCTAATGAATATTATTTTACAGATGGAACAAATAATTATGGGTTAGGGGCAACATATAGTCCTTATATTGGTTCGGGATCTTATGGTTATGTTAGTGTTTCAAATACTGTAGTAGCTACTCTTGCTGCTGGTACTACTTTGCATATAGAGTGTGCTAATCCGCTAGGCACAGGTAGTGGGTATTTAGCATATATAAGAAATGGTAACATCACCGCAATAAAAATTAATTAATCAGAAAAAATAAATCATACATGAAGTCTTTAATAAAAATACTGATAGTAAGTATAATATTCTTTTCTTACAAAACCGTCAATGCCCAAACTCCTGCGTCTTCGCAGGATGCAAAAGCTGCCACTCCACAACAGCAATCTGTAAATATTGTTCCGGTAAATCAGCCTAACGGCATCAATATTATACCTGCTGCAAATGCTCAAAGTAATACAGCAACAGCAGCAACAGTTCAAACAAAAGGAGTGCCTTTAAATAGTCCTGCACCGTCTCCGCTTACCAAAGAAGATGTTATGAGAAATATGGGCATCAAGCCAATTCCTGTTCAACAGGCTGCCTCAAAAAATGTATTTCCTGCAAACTCAAAAAATAGTTCTCCAACAACAACTCCAAATACACAATAGTTCTTCTCCTCAATAATTTACAACTCCACTTTATAATGCCCTTTTGTACAGCGGCGCATAAAAAGGATCACCACTCCGCGCCTGCAATTGCGCATCGGTGTAGGTGGAGATTTTGAGGGCAGTTTTGTATCTGCGTAATGATACGGATAGAAAAGGATTATAGAAATAGCTCCAGGTCTTTTGCATAACAGCGTTTTAGTTGTGATTAAAATTTTGGTTTAAAGGATGAATTAGGAAAGATAGCTGATTTGAATTGTAATGGAGAAATCTATTTTAGACTTGTAGCCGCAACTACGCGAAGCGAATGAGGTCTTTTTATGAATGTAGCCGCAACTACGCGAAGCGAATGAGGTCTTTTTATGAATGTAGCCGCAACTACGCGAAGCGGATGAAGTCTTTTTATGAACATAGCCGCAAATACGCGAAGGGAATGAAGTCTTTTTATGAACGTAGCCGCAACTTCGCGAAGCGAATGAGCTCTTTTTATGAACGTAGCCGCAACTTCGCGAAGCAAATAGAAATTTTTTATATCCTGTCTGCGTGGAGAGGCGAGCAAATAGAGTCTTTTTATATCCTGTCTAGGTGGACAGGAAGGCAAATGACAATTTTTTATATCCTGTCTGGGTGGACAGGCAAGCAAATAGAAATTTACAGTTGTATTATTCTTATCGTTTCTTCCAAATAACTTCTAATTTATAACTTATAACTTCTTTCCACTTTCTCCTTTTTTACATTTAATTTTCCCGAAAATTTTCCTGATGAATATAAGGATCGGTTTCGGCATAGACTTTCACCAGTTAGCGGAGGGCAGGGAGTTTTGGCTGGGTGGAATAAAAATTCCTTTTGAGAAAGGTGCGCTCGGTCACAGCGATGCAGATGTTTTGCTCCACGCCATTTGCGATGCGCTGCTTGGCGCAGCTGCGCTCGGTGATATCGGTTTGCATTTTCCGGATACATCGGCAGAGTATAAAAATATTGACAGTAAAATTTTACTGGAAAAAACATTGGCACTGATAACAAAAGAAAATTATCGCATCGGAAATATTGATGCATCGGTTTGCCTGGAAGCTCCGAAAATAAAAGAATATATTCCGCAAATGCGGCAAACTATCGCGGCTGTTTTAAAGATTGCCGAAAATGATATTTCCATAAAAGCAACCACAGCAGAGAAGATGGGTTTTGTTGGCAGAGGCGAGGGCATAATGGCTTATGCAAATGTGCTGCTTGAAAAGATGTAGCCTGCCATCATCTTTTCCAAACAGGAATTATTTTTAAAAATTTACTTGTCATAGTTTTACACCCGTGGAAAAGCTTAGCATCAACATCATCAACAATTCTCCTAATTCATTGCCGCAATATGCCACTGAGGGTTCGTCCGGCATGGATGTAAAAGCAAACCTTTCTGAAAGTATTTCGTTAAAACCTTTGGAGCGCGCATTAATTCCTACGGGATTATTCTTACAATTGCCAATGGGTTTGGAAGCGCAGATTCGTCCGCGAAGCGGTTTGGCAATAAAACAGGGAATCACTTGCCTGAATACGCCGGGCACGATTGATGCAGATTATCGTGGTGAGATAAAAGTGATACTGATAAATTTATCGGATGAAGTGCAGATCGTGCATCATGGTGAGCGCATTGCACAAATGGTGATAAATAAAGTGGAGCAAATAAATTGGAATGAAGTAAAAGTAATAGAAGAAACGGCAAGGGGCGAAGGTGGATTTGGACACACAGGAAAACATTAAAAACATTATGAAAAAGATTTTATATTTTTTTTGCTGCGCGATGGTAATGCTCAGTTGCAGACCTGCGAAAAAAGTGGAGCGCATAGAAACGGCACTTTCAAAAAGCGATACGGCAAAGGTTGTGGTGATAGCTCCGAAAGTGGTTGATTCTTTTTCAATCGTAAAAAATATCATCAGTAATTTAAGCAAGGTGCAGCGCATTGACTTCACTACATTTTCTGCCAAAGTAAAAGTTGATTATGAAGGGCAGGATGAAAGCGGGCAACTTACTGCATATTTACGCATACAAAAAGACAGCGTTATCTGGGTCTCTCTCCGCGGTGCACTGGGCATAGAAGGCGCAAGGCTAATGGTTGATAAACAGCATGTGAAGCTGATGAATATGCTTAACAAAACAGTGCAATACCGCAACGTTAGTTACCTGCAGGAACTAACACAAGTGCCGCTTGATTTTAAAGGCTTGCAGGATATTATTATTGGCAATCCTATTTTTATAGACAGCAATATTGTTTCCTATAAATCAAATGGCAACCAGTTATTGGTGTTGATGATCGGAAAATTATTTAAGAATTTAATAACGCTTGATAATACTGATTTCCGCGTGCTGCACATAAAGCTTGATGATGTGGATCCTTCGCGCAACCGTACGTGTGATCTTACTTTTGGCGATTATGAAAAGGTAGGGGGATTTTATTTTTCCACTGCAAGAAAAATATCTGTGGCAGAGCAGTCGAAGCTGGATGTTGATCTGCAGTTCAAACAATATAATTTTAATGAGCCGCAAACATTTCCATTTTCCATTCCTAAAAATTATAAGGTGAAATAAATTTAAACGAACGGATTCGTTTATTAGTCAATAACAAATTTTCATGTTTAAAAAACTGTTTCTTTTTTTATTAATCATCATTCTTTCCTGCAATGTATTTGCGCAGGAAACAAAAGAAGAGATCCAGCAAAAACAACGTGATCTTCAAAATGAATTGAATGATCTTAACAACACGCTGGCATCCATCAAAAAAAATAAAAAACAGTCGCTTGGTCAGTTGGCTTTGGTGCAAAGAAAAATTGAAGCAAGGCAACAATTGATAAATAATCTCGGCAAGCAAATGCACAATATTGATGATAACATTTATCTGAATGAAGTTACCATCAACCACATGCGAATGGAGTTGGATACACTGAAAAGCCAGTATGCAAAAAGTCTGGTGTTTGCTTACAAGAACCGCAGCAATTATGATTACCTCAATTTTCTTTTTTCTGCATCTTCTTTTAATGATGCGGTAAAAAGAATTACGTATTTAAAAAGTTATCGCCAGCTGCGCGAAACACAAGTTGATGATATTAATAAGACACAAGATCTGCTTCATCAAAAAATTCAAACACTTAACAGCAGTAAAATAGAAAAGAATAATACCATCAAACAGCAGGGAATGCAACTGCAAAATCTTCAGACTGATAAGAAGGAAAAAGACCAGGTGATCAATGATTTAAAAAGTCAGGAAAAAGATGTTGCCGCGGAAATAAACATCAAAGAAAAAGCAAGAAGAAAATTGCAGCAAAGTTTGCAAATGATCATTAAACGCGAGATAGCGCAGGCAAAAGCAAAAGAACAACAGGATGAATTGGCAAAGCAACAGGCGATAGCTAATCAAAAATCGAGCACAACAATCAACTCTTCTGCAACTACTTCGTTGCCTGCTAACACAGGAAGCAATAACGGTCGTACTTACAGCCCCTTTGAAACAAGTACCGAAGGATTAAGTGAATCCATAAATTTTGAAAATAACAAGGGAAGATTGCCTTGGCCAGTAAGTGCAGGAAATGTGTCAAGCCCGTTTGGAGAACATTCTATTCCGGGAACAAATCTGCATGAAGATAATCCTGGGATAGATATTTCAGTTCCTGTTGGCGCATCTGTAAAAAGTGTGGCTGAAGGAGTAGTGAGTTCTGTTTTTGATTTGGGTAGCGGCGATCAGTCTGTTGTGCTGCGTCACGGAAAATATTTTACTACTTACAGTAACCTGTCTTCTGTTTCAGTAAACAAAGGAGACAATGTAAAAGCAGGCACAGTAATAGGAAGCGCCGCAGCAGGTGATGACGGGCAGGGACAGCTTACTTTTATGGTATCAAATGAACGGGGGGTAAGCCTTGATCCTGAAAGTTGGTTGAGACCCAGATAAAATAAAATTATTTTTTTCTAAACAATCTTGACTTTATACTGTTATTGAAGATGTTTCAGTAGAAATTTTCCAACATATTTATAGAATACTTGAATTTTTACATTTTCCAAGGAGTATTTAAATCTCCTTAAAGGTTTAACAATTTATTTTAGAATGAAAATTATTTATACATTAGCGTTTTAAATCAAGACACAAAGTCTTTTATTTAAATCTCACCAAAAAATTTTATTTAAAACAAAAAACAAACATGAAAAAGATGTCCTTGCGTATTTTAACGACTATCCTTTGTGGAACCGTTTTAATGTATGGTTGCTCTAAAACTGATGATGCGGCCAGCAGCAAACAAAACAACAGCTTACCGGAATTTACATTGCCAAATGGTCAACACTATTATGGCTGTCTTTTCCAACCTGCTTCAGAAATTGCAAAACTTCCACATTATCACGAAACTAACGCGAAACTTATTGCGGGCTTAGCGCCAAGTGTTACGCTTGCGCATCCTCCAGTTGGAGATCAGGGCCAGCAAGGTTCCTGCACAGGCTGGGGCGCTGCAACTACAGATGCTATTTATTATTATTACAAAGCAGGATTAACTTCCTGGAGCACAGCTACAGATGTTATGAGTGCTTCTTTTGTATATAATAAAATAAAGGTTGGAAACTGCAATTCAGGTTCTTATGTTTCTTCTGCGGTTTCTTATTTAAAATCAACAGGTGATTGTGTTTTAGCGGATATGGCATATACAGATAAAAGCTGTTCTGCCAAACCTAGTACTACTGCTACTGCAGATGCACTTACGCATGAAATTTCTTCTTACACATCTATCACGCCTTCAGATATTACAACTATTAAAGCTGCTTTAAGCGCTAATCATCCTGTAATTATCGGTATTGATGTTGATAATAAATTTGAAGGTTTAAATTCTTCAAAATATACATGGAAGCCAAATAACAGTACTGTTTTAGGCGGCCATTGCAATACGATTTATGGTTATGACGACACTAAAGGTGTTTTCCTTGTTCAAAATCAGTGGGGCACAAGTTGGGGCAATGCAGGCTTATATTATATCAGCTATACAATGTTCACCTCTTCTAACTCAAGAATTGAAGAAGCATATTCTGTACAATAAATCTTTTTTGTGTTTTAAAAGCCGCTTATTAAAGCGGCTTTTTTATTTTGCATACAATAAAAAAATGCAAGGCTGCTTTTGCAATGCAGGATAATTTATTTTCCAGTCTTTTATTTTTTTTGTTTGAATTTTTTCTGAAGAAGAAGTAATGTCAACAGCTATGCAAAGCCGCGTTTCATCTTTGCAGGTTTGCAACAGATCTTTTATCAATTGATTATTCCGATAAGGGGTTTCAATAAAGATTTGCGTGCAATTTTTTTTGATCGAATATTCTTCCAAATCTTTGATCGCTTTCTTTCTGCTCGCAGAATCAATTGGTAAATATCCATTGAATTGAAATGTTTGCCCATTCATTCCGCTTGCCATTAATGCAAGAAGAATAGAACTTGGTCCAACAAGCGGAATAACAATTGCGTTTATTTTCTGTGCCTCGTTTACCAAAATTTGTCCGGGATCTCCAATGCATGGGCAACCGGCTTCGCTGATAATGCCGATGTTTTTTCCATCTTTCAAATAACCAACAAAAATATTTTTAAGATCATCTTCTGCTTTGTGAATTGTATGCCAGGTATAATCATCAATCACAATTTCTTTCCAGATTTTTTTCAAATATCTTCTTGTTGTTTTTTCATTTTCAACAAAAAAAACAGAACAATCTTTTACAGCATTTAAAACATAATCAGGAATTGTTTCTAGTGCTTTTTCAGCTTCATGCAAAACAGTTGGTATTAAATATACTTTTCCTAAAATCATTTCGCAATAATTTCATTCACTTCATTTATACCAATTTTTCTCATGCTAATTGTTGCAGCGATTACCGCATAGGATGGTGCGACGATCCAGCCTAAAAAAGGAACAAGATGCATTAAGTAAAAAATAATTCCATTGCCAATTGCAAGTCCTTTATGATTGCCTATAAAGTAAATACTTTCTGCCTTATTCATATTTTTTCTTTCGCTGTTATAATCAAGCATTGAAAAACCATAGTAGTAACATTCTACCAAAATAGTTAACACCGGTGTAGCCCAACCAACTACTGGAATAAAAGATAAAATAATAATGGAAACCGTGTAAACCGTTTGCCACAAAGCATTTCGGAGTGCAATGCTGATGCCGCGAAAAATGTCTTTTTTTAAAATGTTGAAGTTGAAATGATATTCTCTTTCCTGTAAAATTGCTTCTGTCTTTTCACTTAAATAAGCAAAAACAGGAGCACCAACAATCAGTACGATGTATTTGAATAATGAAAAATAAAACAACAATAATATCACCCATAAGATTAAACTTGCGAAGGCAAATAAAAATTGTACTACGCCATTCTCAACAGTCGCGAGCCATGTTTTTAAATGGGTGATGTTTACTACCCAGTTGATAAAAATATTATCACTCTTTATAAAAAAGTACATGCCTGTGCAAAAAAGAATGGCGTAAATAATACCTGGTATTAAGATCCATTTCCATAATTTATTTTTGATGATAAATTTATGCGCTTCAAAATAAGATTGTATGGCAATGACAAGCTCTTTAAGCAAAGCGAATTATTTTAGCAGCTAAAATTAGTTTAATTGAAAGTTTTGCAAAAAGATAAAATTGTTTCTGAAGAAATACCTGCTGACTGGAAGATACTTTCAACAAATTTTTATGAAAGAAAAGATGTGGTAAAAATTGCGAAAGAATTGATTGGGAAAATCATTGTTACCAATTTTGATGATCAACTTACAGCCGCGCGCATTGTAGAAACTGAAGCATACAACGGCATCGTTGACAAAGCTTCGCATGCTTATGGAAACCGCAGAACCAACCGCACTGAAATTATGTACGCACATGGCGGCAAAGCATACGTTTATTTATGTTATGGCATTCATCATCTTTTCAATATTATAACAAATGTTGCTGACGTTCCTCATGCAGTTTTAATTCGCGCAGCAGAACCAATTATTGGCATAGAAACAATGATGTTTCGCTGCAAAAAAAATAAAAATGATTTCACGCTTACAAAAGGTCCCGGCAATGTTTCTAAAGCGCTTGGCATTTTCACACATCATTCAGGAGAAGATATAACCGGTGAAAAAATATTTATTGCAAAAGATGATTTTAAAATAAAAAAAGAAAACATCAGTGCTTCGCGCCGCATTGGCGTTGATTATGCGCAAGAAGATGCGTTGCTGCCATATCGTTTTTTTGTGAAGGATAATAAATATGTGAGTGGAAAAACATAAGAAATTTGGTGTCAGACATTTGCAACTCCGGTTGAGCTTTTGCGGCGTCGCACTACGTTCATCGTTCGCCTATCTATGAATCTTCAGTTTCAAATTCAAAAAACTTAAAAAAATTCTTGTCTGTTCAATTACAGACCATTACCTTTGCGCTCCCAATCTCAAAATTGGGTATTGAATATGTCTCAGCGAATCAGAATAAAATTACAATCTTACGATCACAATTTAGTAGATAAGTCTGCAGAAAAGATCGTAAAAACGGTGCGCAGCACAGGAGCTGTTGTTACAGGTCCTATTCCGCTGCCAACGCACAAAAAAATATTTACTGTTCTGCGTTCGCCGCATGTAAATAAAAAAAGCCGCGAACAATTTCAGTTAGCAACACACAAACGGCTTATGGATATTTACACATCATCTTCACGCACCGTTGATGCATTGAGCAAGCTCGATTTGCCTTCAGGTGTTGAAGTAGAGATAAAAGCATAAAAGTTCTTATTAAAATTCATCTGCCAATCTTAACATAAAAAGCAGCTCTGATTAAAGATTAAAAATATAAACAGGCCCTTCGAGGTTTGTTTACTGCCGGTACTTCTGAGAGGTAACCTCACAAAAGAAAAGGTCGGCGGCAAACAGGGATTGAAATACGCTTCATCTGCGTAATGTCCTTCAAACTTCGGGCGGCATAAACCGAAAAAGATGAAAGGAATTATTGGAAAAAAAATAGGGATGACCAGCGTTTTCAGTACTGATGGCAGGCAAACAGCCTGCACAATTATTGAAGCAGGTCCTTGTGTAGTAACACAGGTAAAAACCAAAGACACAGACGGCTACAATGCAGTTCAGTTAGGTTTCGGTGACAAAAATGAAAAACACTCCATCAAATCCGAAATAAGTCATTTTTCTAAAGCTAATACTCCGGCAAAAAAAATAGTAAAAGAATTTCGTGATTATTCTCTTCAAAAAAATATTGGTGAAACTATTTCTGTAGATATATTCTCCGAAGGAGATAAAGTAGAAGTGGTTGGCACAACAAAAGGTAAAGGCTTTCAGGGCGTTGTAAAACGTCATGGATTTCATGGTGTTGGTGAAGCATCTCACGGACAACATGATCGCCAGCGTGCACCTGGTTCAATCGGAAATTCTTCTGATGCAAGCCGCGTAATGAAAGGTATGAGAATGGCTGGAAGAATGGGAAACGACAGAGTGAAATTGAAAGGATTGAAAGTAGTAAAAATTTTTACGGATAAAAATTATATATTAATCAGCGGTTCCGTGCCGGGTCATAACGGTTCAATTGTTTTTATCCAGAATTAAATTAATAAGTAGCAATGCAAGCAGATGTTTTAGATATTAAAGGGGGAAAGACCGGCAGAAGTGTTGAGCTGCCTGATGAAATATTTGGTGCTGAACCGAACGATCATGTTATTTACCTCGCTGTAAAACAGTATCGTGCTGCGCAAAGGCAAGGTAACCACAAAGTAAAAACCCGCGCAGAAGTAAAAGGTGCAAGCCGCAAACTACACAAACAAAAAGGAACCGGCGGTTCACGCAAAGGAAATATCCGAAATCCTTTATACAAAGGCGGAGGAACTATTTTTGGACCAAAGCCGCACAAGTACGATTTTAAATTAAATAAAAAAGTAAAAGATCTCGCCAAGGTTAGCGCGCTTTCGTACAAAGCTAAAGAGAATTCAATTTTTATAGTAGAAGATATAAATCTTGAAACGCCCAAAACAAAAGAATTTTCCAATGTTTTAAAATCATTAAACATTGACGGAAAAAAAGTTTTGTTTGTAATGCCTGAATACAATAACAATTTGTATTTAAGCATTCGCAATATATTTTCAGTAGGCACAACTTTGCTTGCAGATATTAATACTTATGATGTCATAAACTCAGATGTATTGGTAATGACTGAAAATGCTGCAAAAATTTTTAGTGAGGAAGAAGAAATAGCAGAGGCATAAAAATTGACAACGATCAATAAATCAAAATGAAAGTTACAGATATTTTAATAAAGCCAGTTCTTACTGAAAAAGCAAATCTTCAGCAGGAAAAACTGCGCAGATATGCATTTCGCGTTAGCAAAAAAGCAAACAAACTGGAAATAAAAAAAGCTGTGCAGGATATGTATGGTGTTACGGTTACTGATGTAAATACTGTTGTTGTTCCCGGAAAAAATAAAACACGTTTTACAAAAGCAGGATTTATAAAAGGAGTAAAGCCATCTTATAAAAAAGCATTTGTAACAGTAGCAGAAGGCGAAACAATTGATCTGTACGCAAACATTTAGAAGTAATAAAATGGCACTAAAAAAATATAAACCAATTACCGCAGGCACACGCTGGAGAATAGGAAATGCCTATGCAGAAATTACCACCAACGAGCCTGAAAAAAGTTTGCTCGAGCCGATGCACAATAAGGCTGGTCGCAACGCACAGGGCAGGCGTGCAATGCGTTATAGAGGCGGAGGCAATAAAAAACATTATCGCATTATAGATTTTAAAAGGGATAAAAAAGATATAGAAGCAAAAGTTGTTTCTATAGAATACGATCCAAACCGCACAGCTTTTATTGCATTATTGCAATATAGTGACGGAGAAAGAAGATACATCATTGCGCCGCAGGGTTTACAGGTTGGAGGTTCAATTATTTCAGGAGATGCAGTTGTACCAGAAGTTGGAAATGCTTTGCAAATGAAAAATATTCCACTTGGAACTGTTATTCATAATATTGAAATGCAACCGGGACAAGGTGGAAAACTTGCAAGAAGTGCAGGTGCATCTGCCCAGCTTGCAAACAAGGAAGATAAATATGCCGTTTTGAAAATGCCAAGCGGAGAATTGAGAAAAGTTTTGATTAATTGTTATGCAACAGTTGGAGTAGTTTCAAACAGCGATCACAGTTTGGAAACTGCAGGTAAAGCAGGTGTAAATCGTTGGAAAGGTGTTCGTCCGCGTACACGCGGCGTTGCTATGAATCCTGTTGATCATCCGATGGGTGGCGGCGAAGGTAAAGCAAGCGGTGGTCAGCCACGTTCAAGAAATGGACAATATTCGCGTGGCTTAAAGACAAGAACAAAAGGCAAAGGAAGTGATAAGTTGATCATTCAAAGAAAGAGTGGTAAAAAGTTGGCAAAATAAATTCAAATAAATTAACTCAGTAATATGGGTCGTTCAATAAAAAAAGGTCCTTACGTTGATGCAAATCTTGAAGAAAAAATTGTTGCTATAAACGATGGTAAAACAAAAAAATCAGTAATAAAAACCTGGAGTCGTCGCTCTACAATTACACCTGATTTTGTAGGACATACTTTTGCGGTTCATAATGGCAACAAATTCATTCCTGTATATATTACGGAATTTATGGTTGGACATAAATTAGGAGAATTTGCACCAACAAGAAATTTCAGAGGTCATTCAGGAAGTAAACAATAAAATTAAAAAAGTAAAATTCAAATTAAAACAGTATTCTTTTTTGAGTTTTCACTTTTGATATAAAAAAATATGGAAGCTGTAGCTAAATTAAATAATTATCCAACTGGACCACGAAAAATGCGTTTGCTCGCAGATGTTATTCGTGGAATTGATGTGGAAAAAGCATTGGCAACTTTGGAGCATCATCCGCAGCACAATGCAGTGCCTTTGGCAAAATTGCTAAAAAGTGCTATTAATAATTGGGAGCAGAAAAATGATGGTAAAAGTGCTGCAGATGAAAATTTAGTGGTAAAATCTGTGTTTGTAGATGGTGGACGAACATTGCGCCGCATGCGTCCTGCGCCACAGGGTCGTGGATATAGAATTCGCAAACGCAGCAATCATGTCACATTAATTGTTGATTCAAAAAAATAATAAAAATTCTTAAACCGATATATGGGTCAAAAAGCAAATCCGATTGGTAACAGGTTAGGCATTATTCGCGGCTGGGAAAGCAATTGGTATGGCAGCAAAAAAGATTATGCTTCCAAATTAATTGAGGACCACAAAGTGAGAACCTACCTGATGGCTCGTATCAATAAAGGCGGTATAGCACGAATTGTTATCGAGCGCACTTTAGGAAAATTAATCATTACAATACATACTTCAAAACCCGGTATCATTATCGGCAAGGGCGGCGGTGAAGTTGATCGTATAAAAGAAGAATTGAAAAAATTGACGGGTAAAGAAGATGTTCAGATAAATATCTTAGAAATACGTCGTCCTGAATTAGATGCAACTATTGTCGGAGATACTATTGCGAAGCAAATTGAAAATCGCATCAACTTCAAGCGTGCTACTAAAATGGCAATTGCCACAACACTTCGTATGGGCGCAGAAGGTATCAAGGTAAAGTTGAGCGGACGTTTAGGCGGTTCAGAAATTGCGCGTAGTGAAGAGTTCAAACAAGGCCGTGTGCCTTTGCATACTTACCGTATGGATATAGATTATGCAAGCGTTTTCGCACAAACGGTTTATGGAAAAATCGGTATTAAAGTTTGGATCTGTAAAGGTGAGGTTTTAGGTAAAAGAGAATTAAATCCAAATTTCGTGGGAGGTAAAAATGATATGAGTGATAGAAGAGAAAGAAGAGATGATGAAAGAGGAGGCGGCGACAGACGTCCGGACAGAAGAGATGATCGCAGGAGTGGAAGCGGCGGAAATGACAGACGCGGTGGTGGAGGCGGAAGAAGATAATCAGCACAATTTAGAATTGACAAATTAAAAAAAATGTTACAGCCAAAAAGGACAAAACATAGAAAGGCTCAAAAAGGAAGAATAAGAAATGTGGCTAAAAGAGGCACAACCATTTCATTTGGTTCTTATGCTCTTAAAGCTGTAGAACCAATATGGCTTACAAATCGTCAGTTGGAAGCAGCACGTCAGGCAATGACACGTGCTATGAAGCGTGAAGGAAATGTTTGGATCAGAATTTTTCCTGACAAACCAATTACTAAAAAACCTGCCGAAGTAAGAATGGGTAAGGGTAAAGGTAATCCTGAATATTGGGCAGCAGTTATTGAACCGGGACGTATTTTATTTGAGTGTGATGGAGTTACAGAAGCTACAGCGAAAGAAGCAATGCAATTGGCTGCACAAAAATTACCAATTAAAACAAGATTTGTTGTAAGAAGGGACTTACAGAGTTAACATTAAACAGATTTTTACAATGCCTAAAAATACATTGAGTTTTAATAAAAGCCTTCAGGATCTTAATGAACAGGACTTGAACGCACGCATCAAAGAAGATACTGTTCGCTTAAAGAGATTAGAATTTGCTCATGCAATTTCTCCGTTGGAAAATCCAATGAGCATTCGCAATCTTCGCAAGGATTTGGCTCGTATTAAAACTGAATTGAGAAAAAGATCATTACAATCGTAATGCAAAAAATAAATATAATGGCTGAAGAAAGAAATTTGCGCAAAACAAGAACCGGTGTTGTTAGCAGTAACAAAATGACTAAAACAATTACCGTAGAAGTTGAAAGAAAAGTAAAACATCCGATCTATGGAAAGTTTGTAAAGAAAACTTCGAAGTTTCATGCGCATGATGAAAAGAACGAATGTACAATTGGTGATGTGGTTCGTATTATGGAAACACGTCCGCTTAGCAAAACCAAGCGTTGGAGATTAGTGGAAGTAGTGGAAAAAGCAAAGTAACTTTTTGGGAATTATTCAAAGACTAACACAAAGAAAATAAAATGATACAGCAGGAAAGCAGGTTAAATGTAGCTGATAATAGTGGTGCCAAAGAAGTTCTTTGCATTCGTGTTCTGGGAAACAGCGGACAGGATTATGCCAAAATCGGTGATAAGATAGTTGTGAGTGTTAAAGATGCATTACCCGCAGGAGGCGTAAAAAAAGGAATCGTTTCAAAGGCAGTAATTGTTCGAACTAAAAATAAGTTACGCAGAAAAGATGGTTCTTATATAAGGTTTGATGACAATGCAGTTGTATTATTAAATGCCTCTGATGAGCCAAGAGGTACGCGCATATTTGGACCGGTAGCAAGAGAACTTCGTGATAAAGGTTATATGAAAATTATTTCTCTTGCTCCTGAAGTTTTATAAAATAATTGAAAGAAGATTGAATGTTGAATTTAAACTTTTGAATTAATAAAAATGAACAACAGATTTAAACCGAAATATAATATCAAGAAAGGTGATTCGGTTGTAATTATTGCAGGAGATGATAAAGATCTTAAAAAACCCCGTACGGTTTTACATGTTATTGTGGACAAAGCTCGCGTAGTTGTTGAGGGTGCAAACATCATCACCAAACATACAAAGCCAAGTGCGCAAAATACAAAGGGTGGCATCTTAAAAAAAGAAGCGCCAATCCACATCAGCAATGTAATGTTGTGGGATAAAAAAGCAGGAGCACCATCAAAAATAAAACGCACCAGAACGGAAGGAAAATTAGTTCGTATATCAAAAAAATCAGGGGAGGTAATTAAATAATGGCTGAAACAAAATATACTCCGAGATTAGCGGATAAATATAAAACAGAAGTTATACCGGCTTTAATGAGAAAGTTTGGTTATAAAAATATTATGCAGGCTCCAAAGCTTGAAAAAATTTGTGTGAATCGTGGTATTAATGGAGCAGTTGCTGACAAAAAAATTGTAGAGATATCTGTTGATGAACTTAGCAATGTTACCGGTCAGAAAGCTGTACCTACAATGAGCAAAAAAGATATTTCAAATTTCAAGCTGCGCAAAGGCATGCCAATTGGTGCCCGTGTTACGCTTCGAGGCGAAAGGATGTATGAATTTTTAGATAGATTGGTTTCTGTTGCATTGCCCCGTGTGCGTGATTTCAGAGGAATAAATGAAAAAGCATTTGACGGTCGTGGAAATTATACTTTAGGAGTTACTGAACAAATTATTTTTCCTGAAATTGATATAGATAAAGTAAATAAAATTACCGGCATGGATATTACATTCGTAACTTCTGCAAAAAATAATGAAGAAGCTTACGAATTATTGAAAGAGTTAGGAATGCCTTTTAAAAATGCAAAAAAAGAAGATAATAATTAATAAATTATGGCAAAAAAATCCGTCATAGCCAGGGAAGCAAAAAGAGAAGCAATGGTAATAAAGTTTGCAGAAAAACGAAAAGCTTTGAAGGAAGCTGGCGATTATGCTGCGCTTGATTTGTTGCCACGCAATTCTTCGCGCGTGCGATTAAAAAATCGCTGTAAGCTTACCGGTCGTCCAAGAGGTTATATCAGGCATTTTGGTTTATCACGCATCACATTTCGTGATATGGCGCTAGATGGAAAAATTCCTGGTGTAAAAAAAGCAAGCTGGTAAATTTTAAATTCAGAACTGATTTAATTAAAATAAATGGTAACAGATTCAATAGCAGATTTTCTTACAAGAGTGCGCAATGCACAAATGGCTGGTCACAGAATTGTAGAAATTCCTGCATCCAAATTGAAAAAAAGAATTACTGAAATCTTGTACGAACAAGGCTTCATTCTAAAATATAAATTTGAGGATGATAATAAGCAGGGAGTTATTAAGATAGCGCTAAAATATGATGGCACTACAAAGCAGCCTGCCATTCGCTCTTTAGAAAGAATTAGTCGGCCTGGTTTGCGTCAATATGCAAAGCCAGACGATTTTAGAAGAGTTATCAACGGGTTAGGCATTGCAATAGTAAGCACATCAAAAGGAGTAATGACAGACAAGCAGGCAAAAGCAGAAAAAGTTGGTGGTGAAGTGCTTTGCTATATTTCTTAAAATGATTTTGATAATTAAGCCTCATAGTCGTGGCTGAACACAAATTCAATTTATAAATTTAAAAACAAAAACCGACTATGTCACGTATAGGAAAACAACCGGTCATGCTTCCCAAAGGCGTTACCGTTAATGTTGGAAAAGATAACGTTATTACAGTAAAAGGCCCCAAGGGTGAATTGAAACAAGCAATTGACAGAGATATTACTGTTGAGGTAAATGATAATGAAATAAATATTAATCGTCCAACAGATCAAATTCGTCATCGTGCCATGCATGGTTTATATCGTGCATTACTTGCTAATTTGGTGAAAGGTGTAACTGATGGCTATAAAAAAGATTTAGAGTTGGTTGGTGTGGGATATAAAGCATCAAATGCAGGAAATGTTTTAGATCTCTCTTTAGGTTTTTCTCATAATATAATTTTTGAAGTACCTAAAGAATTAAAAGTTGCTACTGCAACTGAAAAGGGAAAAAATCCAATGATTAGTTTAGAAGGAAGCGATAAACAATTACTTGGACAGGTGGCTGCAAAAATCCGTGGCTTGCGCAAACCAGAACCTTACAAGGGCAAAGGTGTGAAATATACAACGGAAGTTGTTCGTCGTAAAGCAGGTAAAGCCGCAGGTAAATAAAAAATAAATTATGGACGCTAAAGTTATAAGAAGACAAAAAATCCGTTATCGCATTCGCAGAAAAATTGCTGGTGTGCAGGAAAAGCCAAGGCTTTCTGTATTTCGCAGCAATAATGAAATGTATATTCAGTTGATTGATGATCTGAATGGAAATACTATTGCTTCTGCATCAACAAAAGACAAAGATATACTTGCGCAGAAAGGCACGAAGACAGAAAAAGCAAAATTAGCAGGCGCCACATTGGCAAGAAAAGCTGCGGAATTGGGAATAAAAAACGTTGTTTTCGATCGCAGCGGATATTTATATCATGGTCGTGTAAAAGCGGTGGCAGAAGGTGCTCGCGAAGGCGGACTGGAATTTTAAATTAAAAAAATTGTTGCAATTTCAAAATACAAGATGTCTAAAATAAATGTAAGTAAAGTAAAAGCAGGCGGCGAAGTAGAGTTGAAAGAAAAAGTGGTTGCGATAAACCGCGTAGTAAAAACTACCAAAGGTGGTCGCACGTTCAGTTTTTCTGCATTGGTTGTTGTCGGTAATCAAAATGGAGTTGTTGGTCATGGTTTGGGTAAAGCCAAAGAAGTGCAGGAAGCAATTACAAAGGGAATTGAAGATGCAAAAAAGAATTTGGTAAAAGTTCCTATAATGCACGGCACCATTCCACACGATCAATTTTGTAAAGAAGGCGCTGCTAAAATTTTAATAAAACCTGCAGCGCATGGTACAGGCGTTATTGCCGGAGGCAGCATGCGTGCAGTGCTTGAAAGCGCAGGGATTACTGATGTTCTGGCGAAAAGTTTGGGTTCTGCTAATCCTCATAATGTCGTAAAAGCAACTATAAAAGCTTTGACGATTTTGCGTGAACCTATTGAAGTTTCCAGAACAAGAAACATCAAGCTGCAAAAAGTATTTAACGGATAAATGTTGAATTTTATTCAACCAAAAATTTTCTCATGGCTAAAATAAAAATTACACAGATAAAAAGCGGTATTGACAGATCTGAGCGTCAAAAACTTACTTTAAAAGCATTGGGTTTAAAAAAACTTCATGCGGTAAAAGAAGTGGAAGCTACTCCGCAAATTTTAGGAATGGTGAATAAAGTAAGCCATTTGGTGAAAACTGAAGAAGTAAAATAATTTAGAAAAGCGAGGGGCGATTTTCCCCGATAAGTAAAAAAATCATACAATGAAATTACATAATTTAAAACCTGCTGAAGGCGCAGTTCATAAGGCAAAAAGAATTGGTCGTGGTGAAGCTTCAGGAAAAGGCGGCACTTCAACACAAGGAAATAAAGGAAGCCAAAGCCGTGCAGGTTATCAAAGAAAAAATGCGCATGAAGGTGGTCAAATGCCCATCCAGCGTAGGATTCCGAAGCGTGGTTTTAAAAATCCAAATCGCGTTGAATACAAGGTTTTTAATGTTGGTCAGATAGATCAGCTGAATGAAAAATATTCTTTTGCAGAATTCAGCACAGAAAATCTTTACATGAATGGCTTAATTGGCAAGACAGATAAAGTAAAGATTTTGGGTAATGGAGAGTTGAAAGCGAAGCTTGGTTTTAAAGTAAATGCTATAAGCGAAAAGGCAAAGTCTGCCATTGAAACTGCAGGCGGCACAGTTGAAATTTTGAAATAAATTTTACCGATATTTGTCCACGCATTTAGGATGTTTTTAGATAATTACACCAATTAATTTCAGATAGTGAAAAAATTTGTTCAGACGGTTAAGAATATCTGGGGCATAGAGGAGCTTCGCAATAAAATTATTGCTACGCTTTTCTTTATATTGGTTTATAGATTTGGCGCGCAAATAGTTTTGCCCGGTATTGATGCAAACATACTCGCAAAGTCAGTGGCATCAAATGGTTCGCAAAATGGCTTATTAAGTTTGTTCGATACTTTTGCAGGGGGCGCATTTACGCGCGCTTCTATTTTTGCGCTTGGTGTTATGCCATATATCTCGGCTTCTATCTTTATGCAATTGATGACCATCCTTGTTCCTCAAATGCAAAAGGTGCAAAAGGAAGGAGAAAGCGGCCGAAAAAAAATCAACCAGTGGACACGTTATTTAACTGTTATTGTCACTGCATTTCAGGCGGCGGCTTACGTTGCTTATCTTAATAGTCCGGGATATGCCGAAGCAATTATTCCTGCATATAAACCGTATTTCTTTTTATCAACCATTATTGTTTTATCCGCAGGTACTTTGTTTGTAATGTGGCTTGGCGAAAAAATTCAGGACAAAGGTTTAGGCAATGGCACTTCCATCATTATTATGATTGGTATTCTTGGCCGATTTCCTACAGCATTTTTTCAGGAGTTTACTCAAAAGCAAACGAAAGGCGGCGGTGGGTTATTGATATTTTTAATTGAAATTGCTTTACTTGTTGCTGTTATAATGAGCTTAATCATTTTGGTGCAAGGTGTACGAAAAGTTCCGGTAAATTATGCCAAGCAAATTGTTGGTAACCGGCAATTTGGAGGCGCAAGGCAGTTTCTCCCATTAAAGGTAAATGCTGCCGGTGTTATGCCTATTATCTTTGCGCAGGCAATTATGTTTTTACCTACACTAATTTCATTTACAAGTTTAACTGATACTACAAAGGGTGGCATTATAAAAATATTCAGCGATCACAGCAACCCGTGGTATATGGTTATTTATGGTGTAATGGTTATTGCATTTACTTTCTTATATACTGCTTTGATCTTTAATCCGAAGCAAATGAGTGAAGACCTGAAACGCAACAATGGCTTCATTCCCGGTGTGAAACCCGGTCAGCCGACCGCTGATTATATAGGTGCTATAATGGATAGAATTACTTTACCGGGCGCAGTATTTCTTGCATTGATCGGTATTCTTCCGGGGTTTGCTCAAATGCTTGGCGTAACACAATCTTTCAGTATGTTTTTTGGCGGCACATCCTTGCTAATTATGGTTGGGGTGATACTCGATACTTTGCAGCAAATAGAAACACATCTGCTGATGCGTCAGTACGATGGATTAATGAAAGGCGGGCGTGTACAGGGCAGGCAGACTTCAGCGCCGGTGAGTATGTAATAAATAGAAAGGATTTGTATAAAAAATATTTACCTGCCGGTTTTCCTGCAGGTTTTTTTACAAAATTTTTTTAGACAAAGATCTCGCAGGAATTTTATCAAATAATCAGATGATAATTTATAAATCAGATTACGAGATTGGCTTAATGAAAGAAAGCGCAACGCTGGTTAGTAAAACACTTACCGAAGTTGCGAAAGTTTTGAAGCCAGGAATGACGACGCTGGAACTCGACAGGCTTTGTGCAAACTTTGTGCGCGATCACAAAGCAATCCCTTCTTTCCTAAATTATCGCGGTTATCCGCACAACATTTGCGCGTCCGTAAATGATGTTGTAGTGCATGGTTTCCCCAATAATACTCCTTTAAAAGAAAGCGATATAGTATCAATTGATCTTGGTGTAATCTTAAATGGCTGGCATGGAGATCATGCCTATACTTTTATAATCGGAGAGGTAAATGATGAAGTGATGCAGCTTGTGCGCGTGACGAAAGAATCATTATATAAAGGCGTTGAAAAAGCAATTTCCGGTAACCGCGTTGGTGATATTGCCTTTGCAATCCAGGAGCACACCGAAAGAAAATATGGCTATGGTGTGGTGAGGGAATTGGTTGGTCATGGATTGGGAAGAAGCCTGCATGAAGACCCGCAAGTGCCGAATTATGGTAAGCGAGGAAGCGGACCAAAGCTGAAAGAAAATATGACGCTTGCTATAGAGCCAATGATAAATTTAGGGAGAAAAGAAGTAGTCACAGAAGCTGATGGTTGGACGGTGAGAACGCGCGATGGCAAGGCTTCCGTGCATTTTGAACATGATGTTTGTGTGAAGAAAGGTAAGCCATTGATATTGTCTGATTATTCAATTATAGAAGCTGCGGAAAAAGCAAATGAACATTTAAACACGAAGTATTACAATGCAGCATATCCTTAATTTTGCATTAAATTGAAAAGTATTTCCATTTAATACTGATTAAGATGTAAATTGTAGTTGTAAATCCATTTATCCAATATCCAAAATCCTTTTTATGCTTCACAAAGACTTGGGCATCTCAATGTCTTCTCAGCTAAACCAGCAAATTTCATCACAAAGATTACTTGACAATCAAAAGAAAATTTTTTCTGAACTCGCCTCTTTCCAATGGATACACGTGAGCGAAGAACTGCCTGCATTAGGCAAGCGCGTGTTATTGTTTTTTAGAAGTGAAGTTGGCAAAAGCAGCAGCAGAATTATTTTAGGTCAATTGGTTTATGCCAATGAAAGTGAAACCTGCTACTTGCTTGATTGTGGTGAAATAGAAACAACCGCAGAATACTGGATGCCGCTGCCTTATACGCCATAAGAAATATTAGAAAGAATTTTTTTGATACCAACGATAACTTTTCATAGCATCATCGTTGCGTCGCAATCCTTTCGTCGTTCGCTTTACTATTGAGCTGATTAATGCATTTCCGGATATAAAACAAACTGCTCCATAAAAGCATTGACTTCTTTTTTTACGGAAGAAATAATTTCATTGTTATCAGCATTCATCAGCACTTTATCCAGTGCATCAACTACAAAAGGAATATGTTCTTCCTTCATGCCGCGCGTAGTGATAGCAGGAGTTCCAATTCGTATACCGGAAGTAACGAAGGCGCTTTTATCGTCAAAGGGAACCATGTTTTTATTCAAAGTAATTTCTGCTGCAACCAAAGCCTGCTCTGCTTTTTTGCCGCTGATATTTTTATTGCGGAGATCAACTAACATCAAATGATTGTCTGTTCCGCCACTGATAATTTTATAATCTTTCTCAACCAAAGCTTTCGCCATTGCCTGTGCATTTTTGATGATTTGATTTGCATAATCAGAAAATTCATCCGTCAAAATTTCGCCGAATGCAACGGCTTTTGCAGCGATAACATGTTCAAGCGGGCCGCCCTGAATGCCCGGAAACACAGCCATATCCATCAAATGGCTCATCATTCTCAAGTTGCCTTTCGGATCTTTTTGTCCAAATGGATTTTCAAAATCTTTGCGCATCATGATGATGCCGCCGCGTGGTCCGCGTAAAGTTTTATGTGTGGTTGATGTTACGAAATGACAATGATCAAAAGGATCATTCAATAATTTATTTGCAATCAATCCTGCAGGATGCGCGATGTCTGCCATAACAAAAGCGCCAACTTCATCAGCCACTTTTCTGATGCGCGCATAATCCCAGTCGCGGCTATAAGCACTTGCTCCGCAGATGATCATTTTTGGTTTTACTTCGTGCGCTCTTGCTTCGAGCATTGCATAATCAACCACACCTTCTTCGCGCGTGACGCCATAAAAATGCGCGTGATATAATTTGCCGCTGTAATTAACAGGAGAGCCATGTGTGAGGTGGCCGCCCATGCTTAAGTCTAAACCTAAAATATTATCGCCGGGTTGCAACACTGCCAAGGCCACAGCAGCATTGGCTTGTGCGCCGCTGTGCGGCTGCACGTTTGCGTATTCAATATTGAAAATTTGTTTTAAACGATCGATAGCAAGCTGTTCGGTTTCATCAACGAATTCGCAGCCTGCGTAGTAGCGCTTGCCCGGATAGCCTTCTGCATATTTGTTAGTCATCACATTTCCCATTGCCTGCATCACTTGCAGGCTTGTGAAATTTTCGGAAGCGATGAGTTCAATACCGTGACGCTGGCGTTGTAATTCTTTGCGGATGATATCGAAAACCAAAATATCTCTTTGCATCAAAATTATTTTTTGTAAAGATAAGATGCACAGGCATGAGATGCAGAGAGAAGGAAATGGAATTTCAACATGTAATCAACATTGCGATTGTTGTAAATGGCATTGACCTTTTGTATCTCACTTTGCCCTTGTTGTCAATTACTTTGCCCTTGTTGTAAATCACGTTGTACTATTTGTATCCAACATTGCCTGTTTTGTAACTAACATTGCCCTTGTTGTAATCAACATTGTGCTATTTGTAAAATACTTTGCCTGTTTTGTAATTGACATTGCCCTTGTTGTAATCAACATTGTGGGTTTTGTAAACAACATCGCGGGTTTTGTAAGCGACGTCGGGGTTATTGTACACCATTACTTTTGTTGTTCATTTCTTTTGCCTTGATGCAAAAGAAACGAACCAAAGAAAAAATCAAGAACAAATGATGTACGGCCATTTGTTCGGCGGTTTGATTTGGCTGTGGTGCTACTGTAACCCTCAGCTTTAGTAATTCTATTGTGTGTTCCCTGACTGATTTGTAATTTGATTAAGTTCATACTTCTTGTAATCAACATCGCGGGTTTTGTAAATGACGTCGGGGTTGTTGTAAATAACATCGCGGGTTTTGTAAGCGACGTCGGGGTTATTGTACACCATTACTTTTGTTGTTCATTTCTTTTGCCTTGATTCAAAAGAAACGAACCAAGAAAAAATCAAGAACAAATGATGTACGGCCATTTGTTCGGCGGTTTGTTTGGCTGTGGTGCTACTGTAATCCTCAGCTTTGGTAATTCTATTGTGTGTTTCCTGACTGATTTGTAATTTGATTAAGTTCATACTTGTTGTAATCAACGTCGGGGGTTTTGTAAGCGACGTCGGGGTTGTTGTACACCATTACTTTTGTTGTTCATTTCTTTTGCCTTGATGCAAAAGAAACGAACCAAAGAAAAAATCAAGAACAAATGATGTACGGCCATTTGTTCGCCGGTTTGATTTGGCTGTGGTGCTACTGTAACCCTCAGCTTTAGTAATTCTATTGTGTGTTTCCTGACTGATTTGTAATTTGATTAAGTTCATACTTCTTGTAATCAACATCGCGGGTTTTGTAAGCTACGGGGTTATTGTACACCATTACTCTTGTTGTTCATTTCTTTTGCCTTGATGCAAAAGAAACGAACCAAAGAAAAAATCAAGAACAAATGATGTACGGCCATTTGTTCGGCGGTTTGTTTGGCTGTGGTGCTACTGTAATCCTCAGCTTTGGTAATTCTATTGGGAGTTCCGTGACTAATAGGTAATTTGATCATAATTATAGTTGCTATAAATAACATCGGGGGTTTTGAACCTCAGTTATAATATTGAGGCGGAGGATGAAAGGATTGCGACGCAACGATGATGCTATGAAAAACTGTGGCTGGTACCAAAATTATTTTCTTTTTCTTCTCCAAATTAAAAAAGCTGAAATACTTATACAGCATTTCAGCTTTGTAGCGAGGAGGAGATTTGAACTCCCGACCTCAGGGTTATGAATCCTGTGCTCTAACCAACTGAGCTACCTCGCCAAAGGAGCGCAAAAATAAAGGATTTATTTTTCAGGCAAAATGCAAAGTGCTCTTATTCATCATTTGTTTCTGATAAACCTGTAATGCGTTTTGAAGGCAATCCATCGCGGCATTTATTGCAGTTGTGTTTAAAACATATGCCAGACGCACTTCCTGTTTTCCTAAACCTTTCGTTGCATAGAAACCGGTTGCCGGTGCAAGCATTACTGTTTGATTATTGTATTCATAACTTTCCAAAAGCCATTGACAAAATTTATCAGCATCATCAATCGGCAGCTTTGCTATTGCATAAAAAGCACCGCCGGGATTGGGGCAAAACACTTTATCCATTGCATTCAATCTTTTTACAATCAGGTCCCTTCTTTTTTTGTATTCTGCTTTTGTTTCATCAAAATAATTTTCAGGAAGATCAATAGCAGCTTCGCCTAAAATTTGGGCAAATGACGGCGGACTTAATCTTGCCTGCGCAAACTTCAAAGCAGCATCAAGCAAGGCTTTGTTGCGCGTGATAAATGCGCCAACTCTTCCGCCGCAAGCACTATATCTTTTACTTATGGTATCCATTAAAACAACATTATCATTCACATCTTCCAATTGCATGGCACTGAAATGTTTTCCTTCATAACAAAATTCGCGGTAAGCTTCATCAGCAAATAAAAAGAGATCATGTTTTAAAATAATTTCTTTCAGCGTTTCCATTTCTGCGCGGCTGTATAAATATCCTGTAGGATTGTTTGGATTGCAAATAACAATTGCTTTTGTTTTTGGTGTGATCGCGCTTTCAAAATCATTAATGGATGGCAGTGCAAAGCCATTTTCAATGTAAGATGTAATGGGCACCACCTTTATGCCAGCCTCTACTGCGAAGCCATTATAATTTGCATAAAAAGGTTCGGGAATTATTACTTCATCACCTTCGTCGAGGCATGCCATAAAACCAAAAAGAATGGCTTCGGAACCACCTGTTGTAATGAGAATCTGGTTGTAATTAATGTCAATATTATTTTGCTTGTAATACTCAACTAATTTTTTGCGGTAGCTTTCATTTCCTGCGCTGTGACTATATTCCAGCACTTTAAAATCTGAATTGCGAACTGCATCGAGTGCTTGCTTTGGTGTTTCAATATCCGGCTGACCAATGTTTAAATGATATACTTTTATTCCTTTTTTCTTTGCAGCTTCTGCATACGGAACAAGCTTTCTGATTGGTGATGCCGGCATTATTTCTGCGCGCCTGCTAAGCGATAAATTTGACATAATGCAAACCTACGAATATTACTATTGATATTTTTTGGGATCTAATGCAGAAGGCGACCATGCAGTTAAAAAATCCAACACTTTTTGCTTGTTATATCCTTTGCCTTCTTCCAGGTATTCGGAATTTTGCGTGTTGATGCGATCGCCATTTTCATCTAAAATAATAAATACTGGAAATCCAAAACGCTGCGGATAACAATATTTTGCAAAGATGGATTTGTTCATATTTTCTTTGCTGTAATTAAGATGATAAAAAATAAAACCAGCCTTCAATGCCGAATCTAATTGCGGATCTGTAGTTACAAATTTATCAAAGCGCAAACACCAAACACACCAGTTGCCGCCAGCCTGAATAAGCACAAATTTATTTTCTTTTTTCGCCTTACTTACAGCATTGGCAATGTCTTTGGCCGCATTGGCTTTCGGATCGTAAATATGAGAAGTGTCTTCATAGTTTGCTTTTACAAAGCTGGCTAAAAATATTGCTGCTGCTATAAATATTATTTTCATTTTAAAAAATTCTTTCAGATAAAAATACATTTAATGATATTCATTTTGAGTATAAACGCATTGTTAAAATAAAATAATTAAAAAGGAATGGCACAGAATTGTCATAAGTATTTATAATAAACGAATGGTTATGAAAATCAGAAATTTATTTTTAATTTTTTTCTTCATAATAAGTCTTGAGAAAATACAGGCACAACAAAGTGATAATTATAAGATCACCAATTATTCTTCATTTATTCCGAATGGCAATAGAGCGGATTCACTTGAAATTGAAATGTGGCCGAATCCTGCAAAAAGTGAAGTGAACATTTACGTAAATAGTTTGCTGGAAGAACAAAAAGGAGAATTGATTTTATTTGATAACAATGGTGCTGCTGTTCTTACAAAAAACATTGGTTACGGAAGTAATAAATTGTATTTAAGCAATGTAGCGAATGGTTATTATACAGTAAGAATTTTGCGCGAAAATGGTGTGGCAACAACAGCAAAACTTATAGTTGCAAAATAAGTTTAAAGAAATATTTATCTTGCTTCAAACTTTATAATTGACTGTTGCCTGTTTTATTTTATACCTCGTTTTTTTCTGCCTGCTGATTAATAAGATCAGCTTTTTTAAAAGTGCAGAGTTGTCTGCAACTATTCTTACTTGTTTATTTATTTTAAAAATTATTGCCGGATTAATTTACGCATGGTTTTATTCCAAACTCCCCATCACATCTGCAGATACATGGAATTATTTTAATTTAAGCAAAGGCGAAACAGATGTTTTGGTAAGCCATCCTTTTGATTTTGTAAAAGATTTTTTTACGTATGGTTATTCAAGTTCAGGAAATTTATTTTCCGGACAAAATTCTTATTGGAACGATATTAAAAGCGATGCCGTCATAAAATTAATGGCGATATGCAATTTGTTTACGGCAACAAATTATTATGCTGATTTGATATTTTTCAACTTTCTTTTTTTCTTTGGACCTATTGCTTTTTTTAAAGTAATGATGAGTTATTATGCTGAAAAGAAATGGCTTTTGATCATCAGTATTTTTCTTTTGCCATCATTTTTATTTTGGTGCAGCGGCATGCATAAAGATGGTTTACTTTTTTCTGCAATCGCACTTGTGATATATTTTTTTAACAAGCAACTTCAATACAGGAAAATTATTTTGAAATATTGTATCATCATTATTTTTTGTTTTAGTGTTCTGTTTGTTTTCCGAAATTTTTTATTTTTTTTGATTTTGCCTGCATTGTTTTGCTGGTATTTGGCTTCAAGATTACCTAAAAAAAAATGGTTGATTTTTTTTACTTTTTATGCAGTTGGCTTAATATTATTTTTCATTGTTCCTCATATTTCTTCGCTCTTAAATTTTCCGGAATATATAATTACGAAGCAAAATGAATTCAAACAATTATCTGGAAATTCTTCTATTCCATTGCAGATTTTGGAGCCAACTGTCGTAAGCTTTTTTCATTTTTTTCCTACAGCTTTAGATATTAGTTTTTTGCGTCCGCATTTTACTGATTCAAAAAATTTCAGCTATTTATTTTCAGCTACTGAAAATATTTTTATTATTTTTTTGATGATTATAGCAATTATTTTTCCAGATAAAAAAAAACAAACAGTTTCCCTGCTTTTATTTTGTCTTTTTTTCAGTGCAAGTGTTTTGCTTTTATCGGGTTATACAGTTACTTTTTCGGGAAGTATTGTTCGATATAAAAGCGTAGTGTTGCCACTATTAGTAACCTTTTTAACGGTCAAAATTAATTGGTATAAATTAGGCAAGCTTATTTATTATAAAAATAAAAATATTTAATTTTTTCAAGCAATATTTCAAATGTAAATATTTATTTGTAAAATAATTTGGATTTTAGTGTTTTATAATTCACTTTTGAGCTCCAAAACCAAAAAAAATTATGTCATTACGTTTTCAAGCAATCAATAATCTGACAAGTGTTCCGAATGAAACTTTAGTTGAGAATAAAAAAACCATCTCCATCTTTGGCGAAAATGTATTTACTCTTAAAGTTGCCCGGGAATTTTTAAGTGACGAAGCTTACAAAAGTTTATTGGCAAGTGCGAAAGGAAGTAAAAAAATTGAGCGTGCAGTAGCAAGTCATATTGCAAATGGTATTCGGTCCTGGGCAGAAGCAAAAGGAGTTTCGCATTTCACGCATTGGTTTCAACCATTAACAGGAAGCGCAGCAGAAAAGCACGATACTTTTTTTACAATAAAAAGTGATGGCACACCCATACAAGAATTTGATGGAGCAGCACTTATTCAGCAAGAACCGGATGCCTCATCCTTTCCAAGCGGCGGTCTGCGTGCAACTTTCGAGGCGCGCGGATACACAGCCTGGGACCCTTCCTCACCGGCTTTTATTATGGAAATTGGAACAGGAAAAACATTGTGTATTCCTACAATTTTCGTTTCTTATACAGGCGAGTCACTCGACTACAAAGCACCTTTATTAAAGGCTTTGGAAGCGTTGAATAAATCAGCCGTAGATGTTGCAAATTATTTTGATAAAAATGTTACAAAAGTTACAGCTACTTTAGGTTGGGAACAGGAATATTTTGTTATTGATGAAGGATTGGCAAACGCGAGACCTGATTTAGTACAATGCGGTCGCACAGTCTTTGGTGCTGCTCCGGCAAAAGGTCAGCAATTGGAAGATCATTATTTCGGCTCTATTCCTGAAAGGGTATATGCTTTTATGAGAGATTACGAACAGGAATGTTACAAGCTTGGTATTCCATTACGTACAAGACATAATGAAGTTGCTCCTTCTCAATTTGAATGTGCTCCTATTTTTGAAGACGTAAATATTGCGGTTGATCATAACGTGCTTTTGATGGACATAATGAGCCGAGTAGCAAAAAATCACAAGCTCACTGTTTTATTTCATGAAAAACCATTTGCAGGAATTAATGGAAATGGCAAACACAACAACTGGAGTTTAGCTACAGATACAGGTGTTAATCTTCTTGCACCTGGAAAAACGCCTAAGACAAATTTAATGTTCTTGACATTTTTCGTAAACACAATTAAGGCTGTTCATGATTACGCAGATTTGCTTAGAGCATCCATCGCTTCCGCTGCAAATGATCATCGTCTTGGAGCTAATGAGGCACCGCCGGCAATTATTTCTGTTTTCATTGGTGAATATCTTACGAAAGTTTTGAATGATATTGAAGAAAGAGTTGGAGATAAATTTGATGAACAGGATGAAGCGATTTTAAAATTAGATCTGCATCGCAGTATTCCTGAATTATTACTTGATAACACAGATCGCAATCGCACATCACCTTTCGCTTTCACAGGAAATAAATTCGAGTTTCGCGCCGTTGGTTCTTCTGCAAATTGTGCCAATGCAATGATCGCACTCAACACAATTCTTGCAGAAACTTTGAAGAATTTTAAGAAGGAAGTTGATGATATGATTGATAAGGGCGATAAAAAAGAAATTGCTATTATGCATGTTATTCAAAAATATATCGTTGACAGTAAAAAAGTTTTATTTGAAGGCGATGGTTATAGCGAAGAATGGCAAAAAGAAGCAGAACGCAGAGGCTTGCCGAATGTAAAAACAACACCACTTGCATTGGATGCAATGATAACTGAGAAGTCAAAGAAATTATTTGAAAACAATAAAGTTTATACTCATTTAGAACTTGAGGCACGTCATGAAATCGAGCTGGAAAAATATATGAAAAAAGTGCAGATCGAAGCGCGTATTATGGGCGACCTTGCAATCAATCATATCATTCCAACGGCAGTGAATTATCAAAATCTTTTAATAAAAAATATTACCGGTTTAAAAGAAGCAGGCTTGCCGGAGAGTGCATTTGCAGGCCAATTAAATTTGGTTAAAGAGATTTCAGAGCATATCCAAAAAATCTATTCTCACACTCATGAAATGGTTGAAGCGAGAAAAATAGTGAATAACATGGAGCATTCTCACACAAAAGCAATAGCTTACGAAAGCCAGATAAAAACGCCCTTTTTTGATAAAATACGCTACCATGTAGATAAGCTTGAACACTTGGTTTCTGATGAAAGCTGGACCTTGCCTAAATATCGCGAGATGCTTTTTTTAAGATAAGAAATTATTTAGGCAATTCATCGAAAACTAATTAACACTAAGTTGCATTTTTCATTTAAACTTTATAATCTAATGTTTATCTGATTATAAAATTTATATAATGAAACGGATTTTACTTTTTGTTTTTGCAGCATCTTTTGCAGTTGTATCTTCTGCTCAAACTCCACAAACAGATAACAGCTCTGATCAACAAGAACAAAGTGCTAACACAAAAGTTCGCACAAATAATCAACTCGGTTTATCTTCTGATCAGCAACAGCAAATGCGCCAGATCAACCAAAATAAAAAAATAAAAAAACAGTCTATTATGAATGATAATAGTCTTAGTGAGGAACAAAAACAAGAGCAATTAAAATCTGTGAAATCAGAAACAAGAAATCAAAAGCAAAACTTACTTACACCAGATCAGCGCGCAAAGCAAAAGCAATTAAGAAAGGCTAACAAGCAAAATAGAAATAAAAGAAATGGTGTTGGAAAACATACTTCGGGAAAGCACAATTCAACAGTTCAATAAACTTATCAATCAATAAAATTAATTGCCCTGCAAACGCGGGGTTTTTTATTTTAGCGAAAATAAAAAGAATGAAGAGATTAATTATTGATATGGATCACGTGATGGTAAACATTACCCAACAATTTATTGATTGGTATCAGGACGCAACAGGCATAATGGTTTCAGCGGAATCTATGATTGGCAAATCCGAAACAGGAAGCTTTCCCGATCCTGAACTTGTATGGAATTTTTTATTTAAACCGAACTTTTTCGGCACTGCAAAAGTGATAGAAGATGCACAAAGAGTTGTTGAAGAATTGAATAAAGAATATGAGGTATTCATTGTTTCTTCAGCCATGGAATTTCCGCAATCCCTTCCTGAAAAATATGGGTGGCTTGCTAAAAATTTTCCTTTCATTAAATGGCAACAGATAGTTTTTTGCGGAAGCAAACGATTGATAAAAGGAGATATCATGATTGATGACCACATAAAAAACCTTGAATTTTTTGAAGGAGAAAAAATATTATTCACTGCGCCTCATAATGCTTTGATAACAGGTTACAAGCGTGCAAATAACTGGAAAGAAATTGAGCAAATGCTTTTATAATTTACTTGCTGCATCAATAATTATCTTTGCGCGCATTTACATTTTCAATTTTAATTTTACTTTTTAATGTTCAGAACAAATACTTGCGGAGAATTAAGAAAAGAACAGATTAATGAAACTGTTACACTTGCAGGCTGGGTGCAAACAGTTCGCAAATTCGGAGCAATTACATTTGTTGATCTGCGCGATCGTTATGGCATTACACAATTATTATTTGGAGAAGAATTAAATACGCAACTCGCTGAAACCCCTTTGGGGCGTGAGTTTGTGCTGCAGGCAACAGGAATTGTAAATGAACGAAGCAACAAGAATAAAAATCTTCCGACCGGTGAAATTGAAATAAATATTCAGTCATTTAAGATCTTAAATAAATCAGAAGTTCCGCCATTTACAATACAGGATGATACTGACGGCGGCGATGATCTCCGCATGAAATATCGTTTTCTTGATTTAAGAAGAAACGCGGTAAGAAAGAATTTGGAACTGCGTTATGCAGTGAGCCGCTCTACAAGAAATTATTTGCATGAAAATAATTTCATGGATATTGAAACACCATTTCTAATCAAGTCAACTCCTGAAGGTGCAAGAGATTTCGTTGTGCCTTCGCGAATGAATCCCGGACAATTTTATGCATTGCCGCAGAGTCCGCAAACGTTCAAACAATTGTTGATGGTAAGTGGTTACGATCGTTATTACCAGATCGTGAAATGCTTTCGTGACGAAGATTTGCGCGCAGACAGGCAGCCGGAATTTACACAGATAGATTGCGAAATGTCTTTTGTAGAACAGGAAGATATATTGAATATGTTTGAAGGTTTGATAAAAAGAATTTTTAAAGATGTAAAGCAATTTGACTACTTAGAAAAAGTGGAAAGGATGAGTTGGGAAGATGCTATGTGGAATTATGGAAATGATAAACCGGACATTCGTTTTGGAATAAAGATTTGCAATTTGAAATTTCCTTCGCACACATTTCCATCAAAAGAAAATATTTCCTATTTAATTAATGATGCAAATTTTCAAGTTTTCAATTCCGCTGAAACCATTGTAGCCATTGCAGTTCCGGGATGCAGCGAATATTCGCGCAAGCAAACAGATGAATTAATTGAATGGATAAAGCGTCCGCAGATCGGTATGAAAGGTCTCGCATACATTAAATGCAATATTGATGGTTCTTATAAAAGCAGCATTGATAAATTTTATTCTGAAGAAAAATTGAAAGCGATCGCGAACGCTGCAAATGCAAAAAGCGGCGATTTAATTTTGATACTTGCAGGTGCTGAAGAAAGAACAAGAAAAGCAATCAGCGAGTTGCGTTTGGAAATGGGAAAAAAATTGGGATTGCGAAATGAAAATGAGTTCAAACTGTTATGGGTGTTGGACTTTCCTTTGTTTGAATATGATGAAGAAAGCAATCGCTGGGTTGCGCGTCATCATCCGTTTACTTCGCCGAAGCCAGGTGATATTGAAGTGATGATCAATAATAATCCTGCCATTGAAAATGCTTCAGAATATTTAAAACATCCTTATGCAAACATCAAAGCAAATGCGTATGACATGGTGTTGAATGGCAATGAAATTGGCGGCGGCTCAATAAGAATTTATCAAAAAGAATTGCAGCAAAAAATGTTTGCAGCGCTTGGCATGGATGAAAATGAACAGCAACATAAATTTGGATTTTTGCTTGGCGCATTTGAATACGGTGCTCCTCCGCATGGCGGACTGGCATTCGGTTTCGACAGGTTGTGCGCTATTCTCGGCGGCAGTGAAGGTATCCGTGATTTTATTGCATTTCCAAAAAATAATTCTGGCAGAGATGTGATGCTTGATGCACCTTCAACAATTGATGAAAAGCAGTTTGATGAATTGCAGATCAAACTAAATTTAAAATAAAATTTTAATGAAAGATCTGCTGATTTTTTATCGCATCTTAAGTTTTATATTATTGCCAATTGCAGCATTGATGGGCATCTTCGGATTATTTGCTTTATTTGCAGCCCTTGCCAATCCTGCATTTTTATTCGGCGTTTTTATGCTTGTTTGTATTGTTATTTATGTATTTACAAGTTTTAATTTTTTATCAAAAGGTATTATCAGCCAAGCACCTTGCAAACCAACTTTGCGTGATTGGATTAAAGTAAATGCCTATGTAAGCATTGTATTTGCACTGTTAAGTTTGCTGCAAGGATTTAGTTATTTTAAAGATCCTGTTATGCAAAAACAAGTGCTAGACCAGGGAATGACCATGGTCTCACAATCAACAGTGCCGGCAAGCATTTCAAGAGAATACCTCACAAAAATTTTTAACGGCACAGTTATATTTATGCTGTTTCTCGGCATCATTTTACTCATTCATATTTTCCTTACATTCCGATTGCTGGTGGAATACAAAAAAGTATTTGATCGAAGCGAGTAGTTTTTTGATACCTGCATTAGTAACTCCGGTTAATCATCGTTGCGCAATTTGCGTGACGAAGCAGCAAATTGGAAAATCCTTTCATCGTTCAGCAATAAATTAAGCTTGAATTTATTGCTGCATTGATTCATTCTTTTTAATTGGTATTTTCTCAAAGAAAAGCTAGCTTAGTACATAATTTTTTGATCCGGGTTTTTTATAAACTTTTTTTATGAAACAACTCTATTTTTCATCCGTTATTCTTGCATTTTTATTTATCGTTGTTCATCAAACAGATGCGCAAATTTCTTGTGCCTGGAAACCAATCAAACAAGATTTTAGCTTGCCAAAAGATAATTCTCTTTTTACTCAATCTGAAAAAAATCCTACAGAGCAAATCACGGATAATGATGCTGTGTACACCTTGCCGGTTGTTGTGCATATTATCAATACCGGTGATTCTATTGGCTCTGCGGACAATCCTTCTGATTCATTAATAAATGCCATGATTGTTGAATTGAATAAATGCTGGAGAAAAACAGAAAGTGTTGATGGTGGAGTTGATATGAAAATGCAGTTTGCTTTGGCTGTTCGTTCACCGCAATGCGGCAGTACCACAGGCATTACAAGAGTTGATGGCAGCAGCATTCCGAATTATGCTTCCGGAGGCATTACAAATAACAATACTTCCGGCAGTGCTGATGAAACACTCGTGAAAAATTTAAGCCGATGGCCAAATACAGACTACATAAATATTTGGATCGTGAATAAGATAAATGGCAATGCATATACTCCGGGCGGTTATACTTATTTCCCGGAATATAATACAGCAGCTACAGATGGACTTATTCTAAATGCAAGCGTTGTGAATGGAACAAATAAAACCATTGCACATGAAATGGGTCATTGTTTTTATCTCTATCATCCTTTTGAAGATGAAGGCAATGAAACTTTCTGCGCAGCTAATGATAATTGTGCAACAGAAGGAGATATGATTTGTGATCTCGAGCCTGAATTAAATGTGCCATGCAATACAGCAACAAATACCTGCAACAACAATCAACCTTTTTTGATTGTTGATACTGCACACAATTATACAGTGCTCAATAATTATATGGGTTATACAACCTGCCAATATATGTTCACAGAAGAACAAAAAATAAGAGCAAGAAATGCATTGTTCTCATACAGATATAGTCTTATTACTTCCGGTGCATTAACGCCACCAAATGGATTAACACCAATTCCATCATGCACACCGGTTGCTGTTTATGGCTTATCTCCTTATTATGGAGTTGAAAAAGTTGAGTTCAATACATTGAGTGTTTATTCAAATACAAGTGAAGCAGATGGAAGCATTTATGTTGATAGAACCTGTAACCAATCAACAACTGTAAAGCAAGGGAAAAAATATGTGCTCACTGTTACGGGCAGTTACGGAAACCCTCACCGGATAAAGGTTTTCATTGATTATAATAATAATGGGACCTTTGATGATGCTAATGAAACTGTCTTATCAATGTACACCGATACGGCAAGTAAAAAAATAACTATACCAAAAAGCGGTGTTGTTACGGGCGTACCGCTTCGCATGAGAGTTGTTGCTGATAATCCTGCAAAACCAGCGCCTTCTGCATGCAAGCTGCACGGCACTTCAGATTTGGGTGCGGGTCAGGCTGAAGATTATACTGTTATTGTTACTCCTGCTTCCAAAGAAGATTTGGCTGAAGATAATGGTGATGAAATTGCTGTTGATAATTATCACGTAAATGTATATCCGAACCCTGCACATGATCTGGAAAATATTGTTGTGTACAGCAAAGTCGAAAGAGACATTTCAATGAAATTTTCTGATGCTTCGGGTCATATTATTGCTATACAAAAAAGGCATTGCAATGTTGGAGTAAATTATTTTCGTTGGAATGTACAATCCATAACAGCTGGCATTTATTATATTTCTTTTGATAATATTGATTTAAAACCTGTGAAAGTTTTAAAGCAATAATATTTTTATTTTTTGAATAAAATTTAATTTAAAAAATTTCTCTTTTATAGAATTGCAATTGCTCAAGGGCTGCGGGATTGAAGCGAAAATACTTTTGTGAAGGTTGTGCGTGTTAGCTCAAAAGATTGCAGCGAAAGCCCGAAATGTTGATGAATAAAGGATTTCAGACGAAAGCCCCAAAAAATTAAAATCAAAATTAATAATTCAAAACTGTTCGTTGCAAGTTGTTATTTTTGAATTCTACTTTTGATTTTCTAAAATGATTTCTCCGCAAACGATACAGCAGATCACAAGCCGAATTGATATCATTGATGTGGTTGGCGAGTTTGTGCGATTAAAAAAAAGAGGTGCAAATTATCTTGGGCTTTGTCCTTTTCATGGTGAAAAAACTCCATCGTTTACTGTTTCTCGAACTAAAGAAATTTATAAATGTTTTGGTTGCGGAAGAAGCGGCAACACCATAACTTTTTTGATGGAGCATGAAAAATACAGTTATGTGGAAGCATTGCGATGGCTTGCAAATCGCTACAATGTTGAAATAGAAGAGACGCAGGTAAATGATGAAACGCGCCAGCAGCAACAGGTTGCGGAGAGTTTGCATATCATCAATGCATTTGCGCAAAAGTTTTTTACTGCACAATTAAAAACAGAAGATGGTGAAAATAATGCAATGAGTTATTTGCGTGAAAGAGGTTTTCGTGAAAACATTATTGAAAAATTTCAGCTTGGGTATAATCCTGAAGCGCGTGATAGTTTTACTAAAGCAGCACTGGCAAATCAATTCAGCGAAGAGCTTTTACTAAAGTCTGGTTTGGTTGCAAAACGAAATGAAATTTTGATTGATAATTATCGGGGCAGAATTATTTTTGCTATAAATAATCATACAGGAAAAATAATTGGTTTTGGCGCGCGCGTAATTGGCAATGCTGATAAAATGCCGAAGTACATCAACACGCCTGAGAATGAAATTTATGTAAAAAGTAAAATTTTATACGGCTCTTATTTTGCGCGCCAGGCGATTGATAAAGCAGATGAATGTTTATTGGTTGAAGGTTATACAGATGTAATTTCTCTGCACCAGGCAGGAATTGAAAATGTAGTTGCAAGTGGCGGTACTTCATTAACGGCGGAGCAACTTCGCATTGTAAAAAAATATACAAACAACCTTACGATACTTTATGATGGAGATGCGGCAGGAGTCAAAGCTGCACTTCGCGGCCTTGATATGGCGCTTGAAGAAAGTCTGAACGTGAAGCTAGCGTTGATTCCTGGCAACGAAGACCCTGACAGTTATGTAAACAAGATCGGTGCCGGATCATTTAAAGATTTTATTGAAAAAGAAAAAAAAGACTTTATTTTTTTTCAGCTGGAAGTGATGATGAAAGATGCAGGTAATGATGTGAATAAAAAAAATGAAGTAGTAAACCACATAGCAGAAACATTAAGCAAAATAAATAGAGCTGAAGATTTTACAAAACAGCAGGAATATATAAAACAATGTTCTGCTTTATTAAAAATTGATGAAAGTGGTTTTACAAATCTTGTAAATAAATATACAAGTGCGCGAATTGATAAAAATGAAAAAAGGTTTTCCGTAGAAAATAAAGATGAAAATGTTTCGCAAAAAATTATTGACACTGATTTTTTATTAAGCCATGATGAAGCGCAGGAAAAAAATGTGCTGCGCGTTTTGCTTGAATATGGTTTAAATGATTGGTGCGAAAATAAAAAAGTTGCTGACTATATTTTTGAGGAGTTAGAGCAATTTGATTTTGAAAATGCAGAACTTATCAATTTATTTGAGATCTATAAAAAACAATACCAGCAAGGTTTTGAGCCAACTGCAAAAACTTTATTATATCATGAGGATGTAAACATCAGAACACTCGTTATAAATATTACCATGTTTCCTTATGAGCTTAGTAAGCGATGGGATGAAGTGATGGAGAATATGAATATTGTAAACAAAGATGTAAGTAAAGATGATATTTTAATGAGCCTTAATTATTTCAAGCTTCGGAAAATTAAAAAAATGTTTGAACAAAATCAGCTTGATATGGAAAGCGCAAAAACATTTGAAGAGCAAATGCGTTTAATAGAACTGCACAAACATTTAAAAGAAATAGAGATACAATTAACGAAAGAATTAGGAACAGTAATCTTGAAGTAATTTATAATTGCCGATATTTTTTCTGATAAGCAATTAACCACTCAATTACTTCACTGTAAGTTTTCATGCCGTTTGGCTGATTGTTCATTTTTAAAAAATTACTGTATAAAGCAGTAATATAAGGATCAAAAGGGTTTTTATATTTTAGCCAAAATTTCCTGTAAGCGATCTCATCTCTTTTTACCAAAGTATCTAATGCTCTGTAATTGGCGTGCGCTGCAGCACTGTCACGAAAAAATAAATCTCTGTTTGCATAATTAAAAAGATCAAAATATACTGAATAAGAAAATATATTATCGCCGGAATATTTTGCTGCGAGATATCCAACAAAGTTTGCTTCATCTTCGTCTGCATAACCAAGCTGGTGTGCCATTTCATGCGTTGTTGTATAAGGAATTTTAAAAGAAGGAATGGTTGTATTTACCTGCGATTCTCCTGTGAAAGGATTGTAATATCCTTGCGCACCAATATAACTCCAGAGTTTGCCAAACAAAGTTTTCTTGATACAAGGTTGACGATATGCAAGGAATGAATATTTTTTTTCTACAACGCTATAAGCTTGTTTTGCTTTATCAAAAATAATTTCATTGTTGGGATATTGATAAGAGGAATCGCCCAAAGAAAGTCTTGCAGTATTTACTTTTTGCAATAAAGATTGCGTCAATGTTTTTAATTCTTCAGTAGAATATTTTGCGGGCTCGATCTGCAATTGATAGGCAATGCCAAGACGATTATAATTCAATCCCCAAAAAAGATTAAAGACAATATAAATCCACAACAAAGCCCTTACGATTTTTATTACACCTGATAAAAAACTTTTCTTCGTTACTCTTTTTTTAAAAAGCGCCCGAATGTTTTTGATGCATTTTATTAAAATATAAGTTGTTGTAAGCACATATAAAATATCACCTAAACTAAAAGGCAGCCATCCTGTAATTAAACGCAGAAAAGAAGAAATATAAAAATATATTCCTGTAGAATAATACGTCTCAATAAAATTGCTGTTGAGTGAAATAAGTTTAATAAGCAGAGCAGTAATAAATAATATCGCTGTACGTATCAATGATTTTGAAATACTTTTCGCTTTCATCTTATGCAAACTTAAGCAGCAGATGAAATACAGAATATCTTTTTTATTAAAGTTATTCTTTCACAAATTTTTGAGTGATAGAATTGGTATTTGGACTTAGGGTAATAAAATAAATTCCAGACGCAAAGGATGAAACATCAATAGAAGCATTTTTAATTGCTTCAACTGATTTTTCTGTTATTATTTCTCCTTCAGCATTTGTTATTTGGAACGAAAAAAATAAATCTTTCATTCCGCTGAAATTTATAAGCAGCAAGCTTTTGGCAGGGTTTGGATAAATTGTGAAAGTATTTTTATCATTAGAAATTAATGTATTATTTTTTGCAATTATAAAATTGTTTTGGTTTTGAAGAGTTGAAGTAAAGCTTGCGGTATCACTGTGCAGCGTAAGCTGGTTTCCCACTATCGCATTGGTAACGTGAACATAATACGAACCAGAAGTTGCTGGCTGATAAGTAGAATCTCCGGTAATTGAAGTCTGCAAACCTGCACCAACTTTATACCAGCTATAAGTATTATTGCCGAGTGTACCACCAGCGTAAGTTGAAAGTGTGTTGCCATTTATATGAAGCGGAATTTTTGCCTGCGGCGATGAATAAATATTTTTTCGCTTTAATAATTGCTCACCTGCATCAAAAGTATAATCGTTATAATATATGACAACAATTTTGATAGAACTAAATAAATGAGGTAAATGGCCACTCAATTGATTGTAGTCTAAATATAATGTTTGAAGATTAGCAAGATTTTCAAATGAGTTGGGCAGGCTCATCAGGTGGTTTGATGTTAAATATAAAGATTGAAGATTTGCAAGGTTGCCAAATGATGCAGGGAGGCTCATAAGTCGATTATAACTTAAATCTAAAGATTGAAGATTTGCAAGATTGCCAAACATTGCAGGGAGGCTCTTTAGTTGATTATGACTTAAATATAAAAATTGAAGACTGTCAAGATTACTAAATGAGTTGGGCAGGCTTGTAAGCTGATTAAAGCTCAAATCTAAATATTGAAGATTTGCAAGATTGCTAAAGGAAATTGGCAGGCTAATAAGTGGATTGGCGTTAAAATTAAAAAATTGTAGATGTACAAGATTACCAAATGATGCAGGCAGGCTCGTTAATTGATCTGCAACTAAACCTAACGATTGAAGATTTGCAAGATTACCAAACGATGCAGGCAGGCTCGTTAAGTGGTTTACATTTAAATTTAATGATTGAAGATTTGTAAGATTGCCGAATGATTCCGGTATAGCTCCTCTTAGTCTGTTTGCAGCTAATGTTATAGAAATAACTCTTCCTAAACTAACTGTCACTCCGTGCCAGGTAGATACAGGCTTTTTGGTTAGCCAGTGAATGTGATGTTTCCAATTTGGCCCGTTAGTTCTGTTATATAGATCAACCAGCGCAAGCGAATCCTGCAGATTTACCTGTGCTTGTACAATATTTGTTTTGCAGATTAAAATTAACTGCAATAAAATGATCGGTAAAAATTTAGTTTTCATAAATGGCATTAAGGTTAAATAGTTTGATAATCTAAATATACTTTTTTCAGTAAGAAGTTTAATAATTTTTTCAAACCTCATATCAATGCAAACACCAAAATTACCTTACCTTCGCAAACCCTAAAATGTGAGTAATGAATAACCGAAGGGCTTTTGAAATTGCATTTGTGGGTTTAAAACCAGGTGTTCATAATTTTGAATACGATATAAATGATAAGTTCTTTGCAGATTACGGCGAGCAGGATTTCACGGATTGCACTGCAAAAATAAAATTAGAATTGGATAGAAAATCAAGTTTTATGTTATTAAAATTTGATGTTGATGGAAATGTAAATGTTGTATGCGATCGTTGTGGAAATACGCTTAGCAAAAATTTGTGGGATGAATTTAACATCGTTGTAAAGATGGTTGATGAGCCACAGCAAATGAATGAGCAGGAAGAAGATCCTGATGTTTATTACATTGCTAGAACTGAAAGCCATTTATTTGTTGGAGATTGGATTTATGAATTCATTAATCTTTCTATTCCGATGCAAAAAAATTGTGGTGACGATGCCATCGGTGGTCCACAATGCAATAATGAAGTTTTAGAAAAATTGAGGCAGATGGAAAATAATATCAACCACAGTACGAATCCTTTATGGAAAGATTTAGATCGATTTAAAGGTTTAGAAAATTAAACAATAATATTTTACGAAGTATAAATTTTAAGTTATGCCAAATCCCAAACGCAGACATTCCCAACAACGCAGTGCTAAAAGAAGAACGCACTACAAAGCAGAAGAAGTAACTTTGAGCAAAGATGCAACAACAGGTGAAATGCATGCCCGTCATCGCGCACATGTCAGTGAAGGAAAATTGTATTACAAAGGAAAATTAGTGGCAGAGAAAGCACCACTAAAAGCATAGACAAATATTTCATTATAAAATATTTGTAGCTTGCCGGACATGAATATCGGATTAGACATGATGGGTGGCGACTTTGCACCGCTTGAAGCAGTGAAAGGTTTGCAACTTTATTTTGAAACGATAACAAGTCCGGCAAAAATTTTTTGTATAGGTGATGAGATAGAACTGAAAGATTTATTGCAGCAATACAATATTCCTGAAAAATATATTCAACTTGTTCACGCCGAAGAAAATATTGGCTATCACGAACATCCTACTAAAGCTTTAAAAGAAAAACCAAAGTCTTCAATAAATATTGGGTTTCATTTATTATCATCAGGGAAAATTGATGCATTTATCAGTGCTGGTAATACAGGCGCCATGCTTGTTGGAACGATGTTTACAATAAAAGCAATTGAAGGTATTTTGCGGCCGACAATTGCAACCATTATTCCCAAACTAAATGGTGGTACAGGTTTGCTGCTTGATGTGGGATTGAATGCAGATTGTAAACCTGAGCAGCTTAACCAATTTGCGGTGCTTGGAAGTTTGTATGCAAAGAATATTCTTAGCATAGATAATCCGCGAGTTTGCCTGCTGAATGTTGGAGAAGAAGAAGGCAAAGGAAATCTATTGGCGCAATCATCCTATCCGTTGTTGAAAGAGAACAAGCAAATACATTTTAAAGGAAATATTGAAGGGCGGGACATACTGCAGGATAAATATGATGTTATTGTTTGCGATGGTTTTACCGGAAATATAATTTTAAAAATGGCAGAATCTATTTATGATATTGCTGTTGCGCGCAACATAGAAAACGATGCTTATTTCCATCGGTTTCATTATGAAAACTATGGCGGCACTCCTGTACTTGGCGTTTCAAAGCCTGTAATCATCGGGCATGGAATCAGTAATGGCAAAGCATTTAAAAACATGATTGTCCTTGCTGAAAAAATGATCTCCACTAATTTTTGTGAAACAATTAAAGGAAGTTTTTAAGAATATTTACATACAAATAAATTTTCTCCTTCAAGTTTTTCTTTTCTTGTTTTTGAATGCTTTTAAAAAAAGCAATAGCCAAAAAATGCTTTTCCATTTCCTACTTTTGTTTGAATGAATACAAGCGTAGATTACAATACTGAAGAACATTCCGAAACTTTATACGAGCGAAAAAATTTTACGATTGATCGAGGTCAGGAGCCCGTGCGCATTGATAAATTTATGCAGCAAAGAATTGAAAATGCTACGCGAAATAAAATACAACAAACTATTGAAGCAGGTTTTTTAACTGTTAATGGAAAAACGGTTAAGAATAATTATAAGGTAAAAGCAGGTGATGAAATTGTGTTGATGAGTTTTATAAATCCTGATCATACAGAAATAAAACCTGAAAATATTCCGCTTGATATTTTGTTTGAAGATGATGCTATACTTGTTTTAAACAAGCCTGCAAATATGGTTGTGCACCCAGGCGTTGGAAATTTTACCGGTACTTTATTGAATGGAATTGCTTATCATTTTTTACAACAAATTCCCGGTTTAACTGATGAAACATTGCCGCGTTTTGGTTTAGTGCATCGCATTGATAAGAATACCACAGGATTGTTAGTTGTAGCAAAAACTGCTGATGCGGCATCACATCTTGCAAAGCAATTTTTTAATCATATTATTTCAAGAAAATATATTGCGCTTGTTTGGGGAGATGTTGAAAATGATGAGGGCACAATTGAAGCGCACGTGGGAAGACATGAGCGTTTTCGAAAAATGTTTACAGCATATCCGGAAGGTGAAATTGGCAAGCATGCAATAACGCATTATAAAGTTTTACAGCGATTTCATTATGTTACACTTGTAGAATGCACACTTGAAACAGGACGAACACATCAAATTCGCGTGCACATGAAACATATTGGCCATACGCTTTTCAATGATATGGAATATGGCGGTGATAAAATTTTAAAAGGGACGGTTTATGCAAAATATAAACAGTTTGTTGAAAATTGTTTTGCAATTTGTCCGCGATGCGCGCTTCACGCAAAAACACTTGGCTTTAAACATCCAACAACTAATCAAGATGTTTTTTTTGAAAGTAAGCTTCCTGAAGATATGAATATGCTTATAAAAAAATGGAGTAATTACACTGCTGTGAAAAATTAAATAAGCTGATAAAAAAACCCGCTAAAAAGCGGCCTTACAAATTTGAAGAGAAAATTAATTCATTTTTTCCACTTGCATATAATTAAGTTCTACTGGTGTGGAGCGGCCAAATATTTTCACGGTTACTTTTAGTTTTTTCTTTTCATCATTCACTTCTTCAATTACACCATTAAAATCATTAAATGGTCCTTCAATAATTTTAATCATTTCACCAATGATAAATGGCTCGCTAATGGTAACTCCCTGGTCATTCATTTCATCAACTTTACCCAGCATTTTATTTACCTCAGCCTTGCGCAGGGAAATAATATTTCCTTTGGAACCCTTGCCATCAGTGAGAAAATGCATAACGTTTCCAATATTGCTGATGTGCATAATAATATCATCGGTTAATTTGCCATTTGCAATTTCAAGCATTATATAACCAGGAAAATAATTTTTTTCACGCATTACTTTTTTCCCATTTTGCACTTTATAAACTTTTTCTACGGGAAGAAAAACCTGCTTGATAATATCTGTCCATCCACTCTTGGAAATGTCTTTATCAAGATATTCTTTTATCTTTCGTTCTTTGCCGCTAACGACGCGTAAAACGTACCATTTGGTATCTGACTGTTGCTCTACTGCAGGTTGATCTGTTGTTGCCTGTTCCATTTTCTAATAAGTTAAATCATTGAGTAAATAAATTTCAATACCTGGTTGCAGGCAAAATCCATTGTCCAAACAAGTGTCATAATCATTAGGGTAGCTACTAATACAATTGCTGTTGATTGTTGCAATTGTGTCCAGGTAGGCCATGTAACCTTTTGCAGCAATTCGTGGTAAGAGTCTCTAATATAAGCCGATACTTTATTCATTATTTAAATTTAAAAAGTTTGCACGGGTACTAGGATTCGAACCCAGATCAAAGGTTTTGGAGACCCGTATGCTACCGTTGCACCATACCCGTAGAAAATTAAAAGCTATTAGCAATGCTAACAGCTTTTAAAAAATTACATTGCAAATATAAAAAAAATATTTGCTTATTTCCAAGCCAAAAATTATTTTAAAATCTCAGTAACTTGTCCTGCACCAACTGTACGCCCACCTTCGCGAATGGCAAACTTCAGACCTTTTTCCATTGCAATCGGCTGAATTAATCTTACAGTTAATCCGATGTTATCTCCAGGCATTACCATTTCAGTGCCTTCTGGTAAAGAAACTTCGCCGGTTACATCTGTTGTGCGGAAATAGAATTGAGGACGATATTTATTAAAGAATGGTGTATGACGTCCACCTTCATCTTTGCTTAACACATAGACTTCGCACTTAAATTCTGTATGAGGTGTAATGCTTTTTGGTTTTGTGATAACCATGCCACGACGAATATCTTTCTTTTCAATACCACGTAATAATAAACCTGCATTATCACCTGCCTGCCCTTCATCCAATAATTTTTTAAACATTTCAACACCTGTAACTACTGAGCTTAATGGCTGATCCATCAATCCAACTATTTCAACTAACTCATTTATTTTTATAATACCACGTTCAATACGACCAGTTGCAACAGTGCCACGACCAGTGATTGAAAACACATCTTCTACAGACATTAAGAATGGCATATCAATAGGACGGACAGGTAATGGAATGTAGCTGTCAACTGCAGCCATTAATTCATCAATACCTTTTATCCATTTTGCATCACCGGCTAAAGCACCTGTTGCAGAACCTTGAATGATTGGTGTGTTGTCACCATCGAAACCGTTCTTGGTTAATAATTCCCTGATTTCCATTTCTACTAATTCTAGTAATTCAGGATCATCCACTAAATCTACCTTGTTCATAAAAACTACCATAGAAGGAACACCAACCTGGCGGGCAAGCAAAATGTGCTCTCTCGTTTGGGGCATAGGTCCGTCAGTTGCGGCAACAACTAAAATAGCACCATCCATTTGTGCAGCACCAGTGATCATGTTTTTTACATAATCCGCGTGGCCGGGACAATCAACGTGCGCGTAGTGACGATTTGCAGTCTGGTATTCTACGTGAGCTGTGTTGATAGTAATACCGCGTTCTTTTTCTTCAGGAGCTGCATCAATTTCATCATATTTTTTTGCCTCAGCCATACCTCTTGATGCAAGTATAGATGTAATAGCTGCAGTTAATGTTGTTTTACCATGGTCAACGTGGCCAATGGTACCAACGTTTACGTGAGGTTTTTCCCTCTTAAAAGTCTCTTTAGACATCTTGTCGTTTTTTTAATTTGTGTTTATAATCTCAGCCAACAGATCCATCTATTGACCATAGTTTTAAAATTTTTTTTAGGCAGGGCGCAAAGGTACAACTATTAATCATCCGCTGCAAGCATTAACCTAAAAATCAAACAATACTTTTTTGAGCCGTTGATGAGAATTGAACTCACGACCTCTTCCTTACCAAGGAAGTGCTCTACCCCTGAGCTACAATGGCTTGTCAAAAAAAATGTTGACAGATACCTTTGTAATATTTATGAGCCAACATTTCTCAACCTAAAAAAGAGCGGGAGACCAGGCTCGAACTGGCCACCTATAGCTTGGAAGGCTATCGCTCTACCAAATGAGCTACTCCCGCTTGTATTACTTTTGTGGGCAGAGTAGGGTTCGAACCTACGTACTCGTGAGAGAACAGATTTACAGTCTGTCGCCTTTAACCACTCGGCCATCTGCCCGTAAAATCAAGAGCCACTTGTCGGAATCGAACCAACGACCTACTGATTACAAATCAGTTGCTCTACCAGCTGAGCTAAAGTGGCAAACAAGAACTGCCTTTTTTTGGGATGGCAAAGGTAGGTGAAAACTTAATTCTGCAAAACTTTGAAATGAAAATTTTAAAGGCGTTTATATAATTCAAGAACTCATAAAAAAGCCACGAAGTTTTTTCGTGGCTTTGATTTTCAGGCTGCTTTTTTTTCTTTTTTTCGTTTGATTTGGTTGATTAATGAATCGAGCGCACAATCAAAAGATTCTTCGAAAGATTTCGTTGAAGCTTTTACAAAAAAGCTTTGATGCGGCACGTTCACTTTAATTTCTGCAATCTTGTCTTTAATGTTGTGCACTACATTATCAAGTTTTAAAAATACATCCACTTTGATAATACGATCATGAAAAGTGCTTAGTTTTTGCAATTTTGTGTTTACATAATCTCTAAGTTTTGCATCTGCTTCAAAGTGCAAGGTCTGGATGGTAACATTCATAGAAACAAAGTTTTTGTAAGATGAAAAATAGTTAAAGAACTTTCTATTCGGAGTACATTATCTTAAACCGAATTCAACAAACAAGTTACACTAAATCATTTAAAATATAAAAAAATAAACGGCATTTTTTATCAGAATTTAACAGGAGCGTAAATCACAAATTTTGATAAAAATATTAGGCTTTGGGATGTGCTTTTTTATAAATCTCTTTTAATTTTTCAATGGTATTATGTGTGTAAACCTGAGTGGCAGCAAGGCTTGCATGACCAAGTAATTCTTTAACGGCATTTAGATCAGCACCATTATTCATCAAATGCGTTGCAAATGTGTGACGTAAAATATGCGGACTTTTCTTTTGAGAAGTTGTGACATTTGCAAGATTTTTTTTAACTATGTTGTAAACAGCTTTAGGGTTTAATTTTCCCCCTTTTTTATTTAAAAAAATAAACTCTGTTTCTGTATTTGTATGATATGTTGCGATGTAATTTTTTATTTGCTCCATGATGTCTTTTGATACAGGAACAATTCGCTCTTTATTTCCCTTACCTAAAATTTTTATCTGGCCATAACTTGCATCAAGTTGCGATATTTTTAAATTAATTAATTCGCTTAAACGCATTCCTGTACTGTAAAATAACAGTAATATCAATCGTTCGGTTTTGCCTTCAAGATCATTAGAAAATTCTACATGATCAAACAAAGCATCCATATTTTTTTCAGTAATAAAAGAGGGAAGACGCTTTGCTATTTTTGGCGAAACTATTGTTGCCATTGGCGTTTGGGAGATAATATTTTGGCGTAGTAGGAATTTAAAAAAAGATTTTAATGAAGAAATTTTCCGGTTGATGCTTTTTGCAGTTATGCCGCTTTCTTTTAATTCTGCCAGCCAGCTTTTAATAATGGGTGAAGAAATTTCCTGTAGCGAAATGTCATTGTATTTACTCGACAGATAATCAAAAAATTGTTTTAGATCATTTTGATAAGAAATAATTGTATGAGGAGAATATCGTTTTTCAAATTGTAAGTGATTGAAAAAATGTATTGAGTGATCTTGAATAGTTTGCATAAAAAATCAGCCATGAAGTTAATGAAAACCTTATAGCTGATGATGAATAAATCTATAGAAATTTTATGATTCTATTTCTCCGGTAGCAAGCTTTTGTTTATAAACTGCTTTCAAAACTTCGCCACGCCTTTTTACAGATGGTTTTGTAAAGCTTTGGCGCGCGCGCAACTGCAATAAAATTTTACTCTTTTCGAATTTCTTTTTATACTTTTTAAGCGCTTTGTCTATGTTTTCGCAATCTTTTGAATCAATGATTAACATGTTAAAACCTCCTCAGGTAATTTTTTAGGATTGCAAAGATATGTTGCCAGATTTATATTTCAAAATAAAGAAAACAATACCGATCACACTCAAACTTTTTGTCTGTTTTCTATTATTATATTGTGCAAATGTTTACAGGAATTATAGAATGTTTAGGCAAAATTGAAAAAATAGAATCTATCGATTCAAATAAAAGTTTTTGGATAAGTTCAAAAATTTCCACTGAGCTTACAATCGATCAAAGCGTTAGCCATAATGGTGTTTGCCTTACCATTGAAGCGCAAAATAATGATGCGCATAAAGTAACTGCAATTTATGAGACATTACAAAAAACTAACCTTGGTAACTGGAAAATTGGTGATGTAATAAATTTAGAAAGAAGTATGATAATGAATGGCAGAATTGACGGGCATCTTGTTCAGGGACATATTGATACAACGGCTATATGCATTGCAAAAAAAACTTTGCAGGGAAGCCCTGAATTTACTTTTGAGTTTGATAAGAGCTATGCAGATTTGATAATAGAAAAAGGATCGGTTGCGGTAAATGGTACGAGCTTAACTGCTTTTAATGTAGCATCAAATACTTTTACAGTTGCCATTATTCCTTACACTTTTGAGCATACAAACTTTAAAAGCTTACAGCCTCAAATGCCTGTAAACATTGAGTTTGATATGATGGGAAAATATATTCGGCGAATGATAAAAATTCGTTTTGATGGAAAGTAAGTCAAAAACTTATTTTCCCGCACTTACAGGTTTGAGAGCTATTGCTGCTTACATGGTTTTCTTTGATCATTTTCCTCCTGTATCAAAAGCATATACGGGTTGGATAATTGTTGCTTTTTTTCATGAATTCTATATCGGAGTAAGCGTGTTTTTTGTATTGAGCGGTTTTTTAATCACTATACGTTATTTCGATATTGTTTTATTAAACAGGCAATGGTTATTTAATTATTTTAAAAACAGATTTGCCAGAATTTATCCAATGTATTTCTTTGTGTCATTAATCACATTTATCTATTACAGTTTTTTTTTCGACAAAGATGTTCTTAATTATCAACCTTCCTTGGTTGTTTTTATTACAAATTTTACGCTAACAAAAGGTTTTTTTGATCAATTAAAAACAACTGGTATTTCTCAAGGATGGTCATTAACTGTTGAAGAATGTTTCTATGCGGCAGCACCAATAATTTTTTTATTGTCAGGTAAAGTAAAGTTCAGATACCATATATTATTTTTATATACCATTGGCTTATTAATAACAGCTATATTTTCTCATGTAAATTTTTATGGGTTTTTTAGTACCGTTCATTTTACATTTATTAAAACTTTTTTTGGGCGATGTTTAGAATTTTATATTGGCATTCAATTAGCGCTTTGGTATAAAAAAGGGTACATACTAAAATTTCCTAAAAAAAACTATACACTTATTGGTTTTTTATCATTGTTAATTTTCATTATTCTTTTGATGATCTGCAAAGGAAGACATGCAAATGAAGGTATTGATACTTTATGTGGATCATTGATAAATAATTTAGTTTTGCCCTTTGGAATCGGTATTTTGTTATGGGGGCTTATTTGTGAAAAAACATGGTTACGCAAACTTCTTGAAACAAAATTATTTTCAGTATTTGGAAGAAGCTCTTACACATTTTACCTCATTCATTCAGGTGTGCTAAGCGAAGTATTATTTAAGTATGTTACAGGAAATTACATTTTAAGTTTTCCTGTTGCAATAGGCATTTCGATCGTCTTATTTTTTACAATAGAGGAGCCATTGAATAAGTTTGTGAGATTAAAATTAAAAGCAGCCAATTTAATAGGAAGTAATTAAAGAAGAGTCTGTGAATCTAAAGAAGGCATTTTTTTTTATTAATAATTTTGATGGAAAAATGATGTGCTTATATTCGTTACTATTTTTTTTATTTTCCTCAAATGCACTGTTTATAGCTGTTTCAGGCAGAGAATCTAAATGTTCAACTTTATAATTTCTGCAAAATTTTTGTTCTGTTTCTTGTCGTGAAATAATAAAAACAGAATCAATGCTTTTTCCATTTTTCATCCAATTTAGAGCTTCAAAAAAACCCACACGAAATATTAGTGCGCCATGATTTTGTTCCGGAAGATTTTCAACGTATAGATTTTCTTTTACTTTTATTTTATTTATTTCTTCGATTGTCGTTCTCACAATATTTCCTGCAAAGCGATATGATTGCGCATTTACAAAAAGAAAAAATATCTGCATTGTAAAAACCACAATGAGAATAGCTTCTCTAAAAAAAATATTCCTAATCTTATTGATCAAAAAGATTATTGCAATGCAAATAAATACAGAAGGTAAATAAAGAAACCTTTCAGATTCTGTGCCTTTTGTATCAATGCCAAGCGATGCAAACGTCAATAAAGAGACAAGCCACACAGACAAAATGCACACAAAAAATCGTTGTTGGGTTTTATTTTTTATTTTTAAAATTGAAATGATTAAAAGTGTTGCTATACATATAAAAGTTGAAATTAAATAAACTGGATTTTCAAAAGACGGAAGCCAGCTTCGCATTATTATTTTAAAATAATTGCTTGCTAAAACTGAAACATTTAAATTAAAAAAGTTATTTCCTTCATATGCTCCAACAACTTCATGAATAAAATAAAAACGTGCTAATAAATAAAGTAAAAAACAGAAAGCAAAAAGTAAAAAATAGTTAAGCTCTGATTTAAAATTTGCAGTTTTTAATTTGGAATCAACAAATGAAATGATAATAAAAATCACAACTAATATCCATGTTGATTCATACGTAAGCCATGCAACGATGGCAAATAATATGCTCAGCAAAAAGTATTTTGTTTTATCTCTTTTCAAATAAAAAATCAGAGACAATAAAAAAAACAAAACGCCCAAAGATGCTGATCTGCCTAAGATCCAGAAGACTGCTTCACTGTGATTTGGGTAAATGAAAAACAACAATGAAGTCAAAATTGAGACTTCAAAAACATTCTCAAAAACCCTATATTTTCTGAATACATTTTTACAAAAAACAAAAAAAAGAAAACAATCAAATATGTGAATGATGAGATTGGTGAAATGATAACCAACTGCATTTTTCTTCCATAAAAAATAATCGAGCATTACAGACAAATCACAGACAGGACGAAAAGAATTATGCTGAAATATTTTTCCTTCAGCGCTTAAAGGAATATGAACAAAATCATCATTTTGAAAATATAATTCGAACGGATTAAAACAATATAAGCCAAATAGAACAACAATTGCAGCAAAAAGAAAAAGATAATTCCTATTAGCGAAAATCATTGGTGAAAAATACAAAAAGATTTTTCAAGAAATTACTGAATACTTTTCCCTTTAAGCGCTGTGCTTACCGCTGCGTCCATCGCGCGTTCTGCGAATGGCTTTGTTATTTCGTTCAGTTCTTCTGTTTTTGTTTGTATTAAATTCTTGTCATTCATTGTTAAAGCAAGTTGCAGAGCCTGCATCGCGTTTGCTGTTGCAAGCATTTCATCTTTTGAAATAAGTTCGGTATTCTTTGTAAGGAATTTTTCAGTCACTTCAAGAATCTGTTCACCTTCTGTCTTCGCTTCAACCAACGCGCGCGTTTGCATATCATCTTTTGCGTGCGTGATACTTTCCAGCAACATCTTTTCAACTTCATCATCTGTCAAACCATATTGCGGTTTCACTTCAATTGTTTGTTGCACGCCACTGCGCAATTCTTTTGCATTCACAACTAAAATGCCGTCAGCATTTATTAAAAAGCTCACTTCAACTTTAGCCATGCCTGCAGGCATTCCGGGAATGTTCGTGAGATTAAATTCAGCAAGCTTGCGGTTATCTTTTACCAAGTCTCTTTCACCTTGAAAAACTGAAATGCGCATTGAGCCTTGTCCATCTTTTTGTGTGGTATATTGCCTTGAAGTTTTAGAAGGAATCTTTGAATTTCTCGGAATCAAAACATCCATCAATCCACCCATGGTTTCAATACCCAAACTCAAAGGTGTAATATCAAGCAGTAAAAAATCTTTATTGTTTCCTGCTAAAATATCTGCCTGCACTGCCGCTCCAAGCGCCACAACTTCATCAGGATTTAAGCTGTCGTTGACTTCTTTTCCAAAGAAATTTTTTACAGCGTTTTTTACAGCCGGAATTCTTGTACTTCCGCCGACCATTACAATTGTTTCAATGTCATCTTTGCTCAAACCCGCGTCTTTCAAGGCATTTGCACAACTCGTAATTGTTTTATCTATGAATGGGTTTATCAGTTTTTCAAATTTTTCTTTTGTAATTGATAATATATTTCCTTTCCATTCAAACGAAAATTTTTCATTCGCACTCAAATGTTTTTTTGCCTCTTCTGCTTTTAAACGAAGACTTTGTTTCTCTTCATTTTGAATTTTTATTGTTGAATTTTTAATTTCTAAATCATTTACCCAATACTCAACAATAGCTCTGTCAAAATCATCGCCACCGAGATAAGTATCACCGTTTGTACTCAACACTTCAAAGATTCCGTTAGTAATTTTCAAGATTGAAACATCAAACGTTCCGCCACCCAAATCATAAACTGCAATTGTTCTTTCATCATCTTTATTCAAACCCAAACCATACGCAAGACTTGCTGCAGTTGGTTCATTCACAATGCGTAAAACATCAAGCCCTGCGAGCTTTCCAGCGTCTCGTGTTGCCTGTCTTTGCGCGTCATTAAAGTATGCAGGAACGGTTATCACAGATTTTGTAACAGGTGTTTTTAAAATATGCTCTGCGCGTTTTTTTAATTCTTTTAAAATGAAAGAAGACAATTCAACAGGTGAATAAAATTTATCACCGCTCTGCACTTTCACCAAACTTTCTGTGTTGTGATCAATGATTTTGTAAGAAAAAAAATCAGCGTGTTCTTTAATGTCGTTATAACTTTTGCCCATCAAACGCTTTGCGCTGAAGATGGTGTTCTGCGGATCAGTTTCAAGAAATTTTTTTGCTTCATCGCCAACAGTTGCGTTACCGTTTTTATCCAAATGAATCACACTCGGCACAAGATTGCTGCTGTTGTGCTCGCGCAGAGCGACAGGCATTTTCGTTTCCGGATGAATGACCGCAACAAGACTGTTCGTTGTTCCCAAATCAATGCCCACAATCATTTCGTTTTGCTGCAAACTTCCCGTTGCTATGTTGATGCTGATCTTTGCCATGAATTTTTCCTAAGCTGCAAATGTAAACCGATTGATGTTTGCAGATTTTCGATTGAAGAATTTTCATGCAAAAGATTTTTCGACCGGCAATTGAATATCCATTGAACTTTACTTGCGACGCTCCGTTCATCGTTCTTTTTTCTATTTAACTAAGTTTAATTATAAAGATCATTTTTTTTTCGACAATTATTTTGATGAAATTTTATTCACGATTTTTGCATTATAAAATTTCAATTACTAATTATTAATTCCTAATTACTCACAATGGATTTTGTTGACTACTATAAAATTCTCGGCGTTGATAAAAATGCTTCTGCAGATGATATAAAAAAAGCATACCGCAAACTCGCGCGTAAACATCATCCTGACCTTAATCCGAATGATAAAGAAGCACATAAAAAATTCCAACAGATCAATGAAGCGAATGAAGTTTTAAGTGATCCAGAGAAGCGAAAAAAGTATGATACCTATGGAAAAGATTGGCAACATGCAGAGCAGTTTGAGCAGCAAAGACAACAACGATCTCAACAACAGCGATCTTATTCAAATGCAGGCACAGAAGGCTTTTCAGGAGATTTTGATGAAAGTAATTTCTCGGATTTTTTCAGTTCAATGTTTGGCAATGAAGGTCGCAGAAGCAGCAGCACAAAATTTCGTGGGCAGGATTTTAATGCAGAGCTGAATTTAACTTTGGCAGAAGCGTACAAAACGCACCAGCAAACATTTACGATCAATGGAAAGAATGTTCGCATCACTATTCCTGCAGGTGTTGAAAATGGGCAAACAATAAAGCTGAAAGGTTATGGAAGCGAAGGTGTAAATGGCGGACCAAATGGTGATCTACTAATCACTTTTGTAATTGCTAATGATAACCGTTTTAAGCGAGACGGAAACAATTTGCACGTGACTGAAAACATAGATCTGTACACTGCGGTTCTTGGTGGCGAAGCAATTGTGCAAACAATGGATGGCAAAGTGAAATTGAAAATAAAACCAGGTACACAAAACAATGAAAAGATAAGGCTGAAAGGAAAAGGTTTTCCTGTTTATAAAAAAGAAGGTGAGTCTGGTGATTTGATCGTAACGCTGAATGTATTGCTGCCAAAGGATTTGACGAAAGAACAAAAAGATCTGTTCACACAATTATCAAAAACAAAATCGTAAAAAATATTGCTATGACGAATGAACAATTGATCTCTGCGGAAGAATTTTGTATGCATCACAACATTGAAATTTCGTTCATCAAATCACTCAATGAATATGGCTTGATTCATACAACAACTGTTGAACAGAAATATTTTATCAACGAAAATGATTTGCGGCAGTTGGAAAAATTTATACACTTTTATTACGATATGGACATTAATCTTGAAGGCATTGAAGCTATCCACAATCTGCTTGAAAAAATGAACAGCATGCAAAATGAATTGATGACCTTAAAAAATAAATTGATGATGTTTGATGAAGACGATAGGATGATAGTCCATTGAATTTCATTCTCACAATTTAAACCCAAACTTTTCAAACTTTTTCAGTGTTGTTTTATAATCTTCATGCACAATACTTTTTATTCCCAAACTCTCTGCAACCTGTGCAAACATTGGTCTGTCTTCAAGATACAAAACTTCAGAAGCCTTTACCTGCGCGATGTCCAGCGCGATTTTAAAGATGTCAACATCAGGTTTTCTGAAGTGTACAAAGCTCGATGAAATAAAAAAATCAATGAATGAATTGAGCTTAAAAGTTTCGATTCTGTATTCATTCAACTCACGGCCTTCATTACTGACCACCGCAATTTTCAAATCATATTTTTTCTTCAAATCTTTCACCATTTTTATCATTTCTTCAAACGGTTGCGAACATGAAAACATGAAATTTTTAAATTCTTTACGGCTGAAATTTCGCTTCGTATAAAACACCACGCGCGCCAGATAATCATCCAAAGAAAGCTTGCCCTCTTCATAAGTATCAAACGTCAAGTGATGGCGCTCTTCTGTTTCATCCGCATCAAGTTTAAATTTTTTTATCGCAGCATCGCGCGAGTTTCTGTCCCAGCCATTCGTCAGCATCACGCCGCCAATGTCAGTAAACAAATGTGTGATCTTTTGCTCTTTCTTCTTACTCATTATTTATTTTTTTTATTCTAAATTATTTTGGGACTATCAGCTGAAACGCTTTATTCATCAGCCTTTCGGGCTGTTCGCTGCAAGTCCTCGCTCGTACCTCACTGCGGGCTTTCCGCTTCCATCCCGCAGCCATTTAGCAATATAATATCCATTAAACAGTTGCAGGAATGTTGCAAACAAAAATGAATTAAAAATTTTAAATTAAATCGACTTTAAAATTCTTTACTTTGACAAAAAGAAATTACTTGTATAAGTATGAACATTATATAAAAGATTTTTTACTTCGCAACGGAGAAGTTTCTTTAGAACAAATTGGAACATTTACACACGCACAGACCACAGCATCGCCTACTGAGAACAGGACGTTGGATTGTTCGGCAATAAAATATCAATACAATAAAAAAGCAGCGACCACTGCGGCTTTGCTGGATTTTATCGCACAAAAAGAAATGAAAAACAGGCAAATTATTTCAATTGATTTTGAATCGTATTTAAATGAAATGCGTCAATTGATAAACACGGGAAAAGAAGTTGCGATAGATGGATTAGGTTTTTTGCATCAAAATAATAATCTCGAATATGAATTTGTGCATCTTTCTCCTGCAACTGTAAAAACAGAAAGTGCACGAAGAAAAATTCAATACCAGGATATTGATAAGTTTAAAAAGAGTTCTCTAGCAAACAGAAAAGGAAGTTTATCGGTTGTGCTTTTTTCTTTGCTGGTGATCGTTTTATTTATTGGCGCAGCAGCCTGGGGAATTTATAGTTTATTCTTTAATAAACCCGACACAAATATTGTTACGTCTGTAAATATCCCCGAACAAACAGCAAATGATTCTACAAAGAAAACTCCTGTAACCCTTGATACATCTGCAAAACAGGCAATAGATACGGCTGTTACTAATAGTGATTCTGCAGAATACAAATTTATTTTTGAAACAACTTCAGATAAAAGCAGAGCGTATTCAAGAGTTGCAAAATTGAAAGAATATGGCGACCCTGCGGCATTAGATAGTGTGCAAACAGATACTGCTTTGCTTTATAGATTATTTGTGGTAAAAAAAATATTGAATGCAGATACTGCGCAAACGAGAGATTCTATTCAAAAATATTTTCAGAGAAATATTATTATAGCGCCAAACAAATAACATTGCTTATAAAATTAACTGCATGAAACCTATATCAATTTTTATATTGATTTTATTCTTTGCTGCATTGGCAGCAGATTGTTATTGCATTATTGAAGGTTATGCGAATTATAGATTTATCACCAAGCCATTATTGATGATTTTGTTGATTGTTGTTTTTATAAATGAAACGAAACACACAAGACATAAAGCAACTAAAAATTATGTTATTGGTGCTTTGGTAAGCAGCCTTGTTGGAGATGTATTAATGCTTTTCGATCATTTACATATTTATTTTGTTATTGGTATCGCAGTGTTTTTGATCACGCATATTTTATATACAATTATCTTTTGCCGCATGCAGCCTTTTGCAAAAGAAAAAGGCTTTCTTATTTTTATTTGGGGCGCATTTGTCTTAATTTATGTAATAGTTATTACGTGCATTATCTGGCAGGGTGTTGATAAAAATGATCTCGAGGCACCTGTTCTTCTTTATATTATGGCGATTGGATTAATGTTGCTTTGTGCCATTAATACAAGCATCGGCAGCATAAGAAAAGTTGCATATTCATATTTTATTCCCGGAGCATTGTTATTCATTGGTTCAGATTCATTACTTGCGATAAATAGGTTTTCATCTCCAATAAAATATGCACCATTAATAATAATGATCAGTTATGCAGCTGCGCAATTTTTAATAACCAATGGTTGTATCAAAGTTTTAAAAAAACAAAAATCCCGATCAAAACGTAGATCGGGATCTGTATAGTTTAAATTTAATCAATCTTAATAATCCATTCCCATTCCACCACCACCAGGCATTGCCGGAGCTGATGAATTTTTTGGTTCAGGTTTGTCTGCAACTACAGCTTCTGTTGTTAATAACATTCCCGCAATTGAAGCAGCATTTTCCAAAGCGATACGGGTTACTTTTGTTGGGTCAATAACCCCAGCCTTCAAAAGATTTTCATACACTTCAGTTCTTGCATTAAAACCAAAATCATCTTTACCTTCTTTAATTTTCTGAACAACTATTGAACCTTCAATGCCACTGTTTACAACAATTTGACGAAGCGGTTCTTCAATAGCTCTTTTTACAATTGCTATACCTGTTGTTTCATCTTCATTATCACCTTTAAAGTTTTCAAGAGCTGACACTGCACGAATGTAAGCAACGCCACCACCAGGAACAATACCTTCTTCAACTGCAGCGCGTGTTGCATGCAATGCATCATCAACACGATCTTTCTTTTCCTTCATTTCCATTTCAGTCGCAGCGCCGATATACAACACAGCAACGCCGCCGCTTAATTTTGCCAAACGCTCCTGTAATTTTTCTTTATCATAATCAGAAGTTGTGCTTTCCATTTGCGCTTTTATTTGATTAACGCGCGCGGTGATATCTTCTTTTTGTCCTTTACCACCAACTATTGTTGTGTTGTCTTTATCAATTGTTACTGATGCAGCTGTGCCTAAATATGTAAGATCAGCACCTTCTAATTTATACCCTTGTTCTTCGCTGATAACGATACCTTTTGTAAGTATTGCAATATCCTGCAACATTTCTTTTCGGCGATCACCAAAGCCAGGAGCCTTTACTGCAGCCACTTTTAGCGTGCCGCGTAATTTATTTACCACCAATGTTGCAAGTGCTTCACCTTCCAGATCTTCTGCAATAATTAAAAGCGGACGGCTGCTTTGCGCAACTTTTTCAAGAATGGCAAGAATATCTTTCATCGCAGATATTTTCTTGTCATAAATTAATATATATGGATTTTGCAGTTCTGCTTCCATCTTTTCGCTGTTTGTAACGAAGTATGGAGAAACATAACCACGATCGAACTGCATGCCTTCAACAACATCAACAGTTGTTTCGGTGCCTTTAGCTTCTTCAACAGTTATTACACCTTCTTTTCCAACTTTACCAAAAGCTTCAGCAATTAATTTACCAATTGTTTCATCATTGTTTGCAGAAATTGCTGCAACCTGCTGAATTTTATCACTATCATTTCCAATTGCCTGAGACTGACTTTTTAAACTGTTTACGACTTGTGTAACAGCCTTGTCAATGCCGCGTTTCAAATCCATTGGATTTGCGCCGGCAGCAACATTTTTTAAACCTTCACTTATAATGCTTTGTGCTAAAACAGTTGCTGTTGTTGTGCCATCGCCTGCAATATCAGCAGTTTTGGATGCAACTTCTTTTACCATTTGTGCACCCATATTTTCAATTGGGTCTTCGAGTTCTATTTCTTTAGCAACGGTAACACCATCTTTTGTAACAGAAGGTGCTCCAAATTTTTTCTCAATTACAACATTACGTCCTTTTGGTCCGAGGGTAACTTTTACAGCATTGGCTAAAGTATCCACTCCTTTTTTCATTCTGTTTCTAGCCTCTATTTCAAAGAAAATTTGCTTAGACATTTTATTTTAATTTTTTTAGATTAATTAATGAAATTGTTTTTCTACCAACAAGAAATGACTTTGATAGAATGTTAGCTTTTTTAATCAGGAACCTTCATTAATATATCTGAAGTTCTCATAATTAAATATTCATTTCCATCAACCGAAACTTCGGTTCCCGCATATTTGCCATACAAAACCTTGTCGCCAACATTTTGTTTCACGGGAATAAGATTACCTGTTTGTTCGGCATATTTGCCAGGACCAACAGCAACAACAGTACCGCGTTGCGGCTTTTCTTTGGCAGTATCAGGAATAATAATACCTCCGGCGGTTTTTTCTTCAGCAGCCGCAGGCTTAATCAGCACTCTGTCATCATAAAGTTCGCAATTTAATTTGTCAGCCATAGTTTTTGCTTTTATTTTTTAAAAATGTATAATTTGAACTTCTCACGAGCGATTACTGTGCCATGCCTTGGAACAGAGCCAAATTTTCATAAAGCATTCCTAATATATAATTAAGCTGATTTTTTGTCCGAATAAAAATGAAGAAAAAAAATGATTGTAGCCAGAGTGACAAAATTTCACCATAAAAAATCAATCTAACTTATTTTGATAGTTACCTTCGCTGCGCAAAAAGTTCTTTTAATGATAAGCAGAAGAAATATTAGAATAAAAGTAATGCAGACACTTTATGCAAATGAAGTGAGAGAAACGGCAATTGATAAAAATGTTGCAATTAAAAATCTTCAAAAGGAGTTTATCAATACTTCGGCTTTGTTTACTTATCTCGTTTATTTTGTCACAGAAATTGCGCGTTATGCCGAAAAGGATGCAGTTTTAAAATCATCAAAAAATATTGTTACCGAAAGTGACCGGAACACCAATATTAAAATTTCGGGTAACGAATTGCTTTGGAAAATTTTGCAGAATCCATCTTTTAAAAAAGCAGTCAGTGAATATAAATCTGCATCCATTTTGAAATCGGATGTTGTTAAAAAAATTTATAACGAGCTTGTAAGATCAGAGCAATACAAAACATATTTCACGCTTCAAAACCGTGAGAAAAAAACGGAAAAAGAAATTTTGGAATTTATTTTTTTATCGCTGATGTTGCCTGATGATTATTTTATTTCTGATGTTGAAGAAAATTTCAGCAATTGGGATGATGATGCCGAAATAATGGAGCAGCTTGTCTCACATTTTCTGCAAAAGCCACTGGCTTATAATTTCATGGACTTGCTTGGAAATGAAAAATGGAATTTTGCTAAAACTTTATTAGAAACTGTGTTTGATAAAACAGAGCAACTTTCAAATTTCATCAAACCAAAACTAAAAAATTGGGATATGGAACGAATTGCTTTGCTCGATATGATCGTAATGAAAATGGGTGTTGCAGAGTTTTTATATTTTGAAACAATTCCGCCAAAAGTTACCATCAATGAATATATTGATATAGCAAAAGAATACAGCACGCAACAAAGCGGACAATTTGTAAATGGCATTTTAGACAGCATTCATAAAGAACTTATTGCAGAGCAAAAAATACACAAAATTGATTTTAATAAAAAGGCTGCAAAAGATTAGCGTACTTTTGCAAACGGAAAATTTTTAATCATGAAAAAAATATTTCTTTTCTTGTCAATCGGAACAATTTTTTTGTGTGCATGCAATACAAACAGCGATAATAAACCTGCGAATTTTAATCCAGCAGATCTATTAAATGATACAACAAAAGCAGAAAATTTCTCAACAATAAAATGGCTTGATTCAACTGTTGATTTTGGTGTGGCAACCAAAGGTGAAAAAGTAAAAACAACTTTTAGATTTTTAAATTCAGGTACAAACCCTTTGTATATAATTTATGTAAAGCCAGGCTGCGGCTGCACTGTAGCTGATTTTACCAAAGGTGCTGTAATGCCCGGCAAGCAAGGCATTGTAACCGCGCAATACGATACCAATCACGGAAACGCAGGCGAAGTAGTGCACAAAAATCTCTATGTTACCTGTAATGCAAGACCTCAGTCTCTCTACACGCTTTCTTTTACAGGCATGGTAAAAGACAGCACTAAATAATTTAAAAAAAATAAAAATGATAATAATGAATGCAATTTTTTTAATGCAATCAACAGGTAGCCAAAGTGGCGCCGGAACGATTCAATTATTGATGATGGGTGGTATTATATTGGTTTTTTGGTTATTCATGATTCGCCCGCAGGCTAAGAAAGCCAAAGAACAAAAGAAGTTTGTTGAGAACATGAGCAAAGGAGATAAAATAGTAACGATTGCTGGCATTCACGGAACAATAAATAAAGTGAATGAAGATGGTACTTTACAATTGGAAGTAAGTCCCGGCACTTATTTAAAAATAGAAAAATCATCGATAAGCCAGGAATGGAGTAACGCAATAAACAAACCTGCTGTAATTGATAAAAAATAAAATTGATTGATTGTAAACAAATCCGAAATTCAAAACGAGTTTCGGATTTTTAGTTTGTAATTGTTGGAATGTATGATATTGAAAGTAGGTGTTACTGGTGGAATAGGAAGTGGCAAGAGCATTGTCACAAAGGTTTTCAGCCTGCTTGGTATTCCTGTGCTTGATGCCGATAGTGTTGCAAAAACAATTATGGATGAAGATGAAATTTTGAAACAAAAGATCATACAATTATTTGGAAAAGATGCTTATGAAAATAAAAAGTTAAACCGAAAATTTATCGCAAATATTGTTTTTAATGATGCTGAAAAGTTAGAAAGCCTCAATGCTTTGATACATCCAGCAACAATTGCTGCTGCAGATAAATGGATGCAATTGCAAACTGCTTCTTACGCAATTAAAGAAGCTGCTTTAATTTTTGAGTCTTCCGCAATTGCAAGCCTGGATTATGTTATAGGAGTTTATGCACCACAGGAATTACGGATAAAAAGAATAATGGAGCGTGATAAAATTTCAGAAGCTGAAGTTATGAATCGTATTAATAAACAAATTGACGAAGCGATAAAAATGCGTCTTTGTGATTTTGTAATTGTGAATGATGAGCAGCAATTAATAATTTCGCAGATCATAAAGATTCATGAGGAATTGATTAAATTTTCAAAAAGTAAAACATAAATTATTTCTCAATTCTAAAGCACCATCTTTTTAATTTTCCGTCAAAATCAAATGGTGTTGTTGCCTTTGTAATTTCTTTGATTTTTGTTGTATGAATATTTGCTTTATCCAAGATAAATTTGGAAAAGTTGGTGCTGAAATAAATAATTCCATTTTCAGAAAGTGCATAAAGTGAATCATTAATCAACTCAACATGATCCCGCTGAATGTCTAAAAAATCTTTCATCCTTTTGCTGTTGCTGAATGTCGGCGGATCGAGAATAATCAGATCAAAGCTTTTCGCAGCAAGGCTTTTCAAATATTCTTTCACATCCGCATGAATAAAAAAGTATTTATTTTTTTCATTGAAATCGTTCACATAAAAATTATCTTCAGCCCAATTGAGATAAGTTTTGGAAAGATCAACAGAGGCCACAGATTTTGCATTTCCCGAAGCCGCATAAACCGAAAATGAACCGGTGTAACAAAATAAATTCAGCACTCTTTTATCCGTAGCTTCTTTTTTTACAAGCTCTCTTGTTATCCGATGATCGAGAAATAAACCAGTATCTAAATAATCTGTGAGATTCACTAAAAAGCTTAAGCCATTTTCTTTCACTTTGAAAAAATCTTTGGCAGCATTCACCTTTTCGTACTGTTGATTTTCACGGTGATTCATTTTTTTTCTTTCCCGAAGAAATATTTTTTCTTGTGTAATAGAAGTCATTTCGCTGATAAGAAGAATACAATGCTGCAGCCAAACTTCATGCTCTGTTTCACTCATGCCATGATTGCGCCGGTATTCTGCGAGGTAAATTTTATCATCATATAATTCAATGCAAAATGGAAATTCGGGCAGATCGTGATCATAAATTCTGAAACATGAAACGCTCAAACGCTTTGCCTGCCTGCTTTTATGCTTATATACTTTTGCAAAGCGGTTTTGAAACATCTGAAATTTATCATTCTCCATCAGAAGAATATTATTTCAGTTTTGCAAGCGCTATCTTAATTCTTGCCCATGCTTTTTCAATATTCGTCATGCTATTTGCAAAAGAAAAACGTACGCATTTTGGTTCACCAAAAGCATCACCCATAACAGAAGAAACATGCGCTGTATTTAAAAGATACATGCTGAAGTCTGCACTGTTATTGATCTTTGTTTCACCATCAGATTTTCCAAAGTAATAGCTTACATCAGGAAAAATATAAAATGCACCTTCCGGTTCAAAGCATTTTAATCCCGGAATTTCTTCCACTAACTCCAAAACTTTTTTTCTTCTTCTTGTAAATTCTTCCACCATTTCTTTACTTGGTCTCAAGTCTGTTGTTAAAGCGGTTACTGCAGCTTTTTGTGTAATGGAATTTGCGCCGCTTGTAAATTGTCCCTGAATTTTTTCACAAGCCTTTGCTACTTCTGAGCTTGCTGCAATGTAACCCAATCGCCAGCCTGTCATGGCAAAACCTTTACTTAATCCATTTACAATAACAACATTATTTTTTATCTCTTCAAACTGCGCAATGCTTTCATGGCCGCCAATGAAGTTGATGTATTCATAAATCTCATCAGAAATAATATGTATCTCAGGATGTTTTTTAAACACTTCTGCAAGCGCTTTCAATTCTTCTTTATTATACACTGCGCCTGAAGGATTGCATGGTGATGAAAATAAAAACGCTTTTGTTTTTTCACTTATCGCTGCTTCTAATTGTGCAGGAGATATTTTAAAACCATCTTCAACCGTTGAATGTATTTCAACAACTTTAGCCTTTGCTATTTTCACTAATTCCGAGTATGTAACCCAATATGGCGTTGGAATTATCACTTCATCACCTTCATCTGCAAGCGCCAGAATTGCGTTAGCTAAACTTTGTTTTGCACCGGTTGATACTACAATATTTTCAGGTTTATAATCGAGATTATTATCGCGTTGGAATTTTGCGCAAATGGCTTCGCGTAAATCAAGATAACCGGGCACAGGTGTGTAATGGCTCCAGTTATCGTTTATGGCTTTTATAGCAGCGTCTTTGATGTGTTGTGGAGTATCAAAATCGGGTTCACCCAAACTCAGATCAATAACATCAAGACCTTTGGCCCGAAGTTCACGGCCAAGCTTTGCCATTTTTAAAGTTTCAGGTTCATTGAATCTTTCAAGGAGAGAAGATAATTGCATAGTTTTTTATTTCAGCGCAAAAGTAAGTTTTGTATAAACAAAAAATCCGCATCGTATAAATGCGGATTTTTCCAGTAAAAAAATTAAAATCAATTATTATTTATCGCAGAAATAGAAAAAGCCTGCGTACCCGTTGAGCCCACAAAACCGCTAATGACCAACGTATAAATAGCGCCTGGCACCAAAGTAAACGGAGCATAACTTCCACCACTTAATAAAACGGTTGAGGTACCTGACTTACGGATATCAAAACTGTATGTTCCTGCAGGAACCGAAACAAATGAGGCATAAGAAGTATTGGTTACCTGGTCATTAAAATACCTGGCAGAATCAATGATAGAGCCGCCATTAGTATTGGCAATATCAACTGTGCCTGCATTTGGCGCAAAATCGAGTATTCGGATTTTAGCCGAATCTCCGCCTGGAATTGTTAAGATATCCTGCACTGTCGCGGATGTTATTGCATTTAAAGAATCAATTATGAAATAGGAATAATATCCATTTGGAGATAAAGTAACATTTGAATTTACAATTGGATTTACAGTGTTTGTAATAGTCGCAATAATATTATTTGTGCCTAAGGAAATTGGCGTATAAGGTTGATAATATGAATAAGATAATGCCTGGATGCCAAGACTATTATTAACATAAATATCCAACGGAGGAGAATCAGGGCATAAGTTTGAAATTAGAATTGATGCGGATTGCGGTGAATATTCATCGCTGTTTTGTTGATAGCATCCTGTAAAAGAACCTGCGCAGGCAGCAATAAGTAAAATTAAGAGTGTCCGTTTCATTAAATAGATTTTAGTGAAAGGACTGCTTAAGGTTAGAAGAGTTTAATTTAAAATATTTTTTACAAATTAAATACCACACTATTTGGTTGGCTTTAACAAATGCAAGCAGCGTTGGATTTATTTAGTTGAAATAAATTATCTTCTGCTGTAGTTGGGAGATTCTTTAGTTATCTCCACATCATGCGCATGACTTTCCCTCATACCGGCGTTGGTAATTTTTACAAAGGTTGATTGCTGTAAAGCAGCAATATCAACTGCTCCACAATATCCCATGCCTGAACGCAAACCACCTACAAACTGCGCAACCACTTCACTCAAAAATCCTTTATAGGCAACACGACCTTCAATTCCTTCAGGCACTAATTTTTTTATGTCATCTTCCACATCCTGAAAATATCGGTCACCACTGCCTTGTGCCATTGCACCGATACTTCCCATTCCGCGATACTCTTTAAACTTTCTTCCTTCATAAATAATTGTTTCGCCCGGACTTTCTTCTGTGCCTGCAAACACACTTCCCATCATCACAATATTTGCACCTGCGGCAAGTGCTTTTACCATATCACCTGTATAACGAATGCCGCCATCTGCAATAAGCGGAACGTTTGTTTCTTTCAATGCATCTGCGGCTTCCATAATCGCTGTAAGCTGCGGTACGCCTGTGCCTGCAACGATTCGTGTAGTGCAAATAGAACCGGGACCAATGCCAACTTTCACTGCATCAGCACCCGCATCTGCCATTGCTTTTGCGCCTGCTGCGGTTCCGATATTGCCTGCAATGATTTGCAGGTTTTTGAAATTTTTCTTTAATGATTTTAATGCATCAAGTACGCCTTTGCTATGTCCATGTGCGCTGTCAAGCGTGACAATATCAACACCAACATTTTGCAATGCAGCTGCTCGATCGTGAATATCTTTTGTAATGCCAAGCGCTGCACCTACAAGCAATCTGCCGAAATTATCTTTTACTGCGTTTGGAAAATTTCTTAGCTGAAGAATATCTCTGTATGTAACAAGCCCGATCAATATTGCTGCTTTGTTTACAACAGGCAGTTTTTCAATTTTATATTGGCGCAGAATTTTTTCTGCTTTCTTTAAATCAGTTCCTTCAGGTGCAATGATGAGATTTTCTTTTGTCATCACTTCACTTACTTTTCTGGTCTTGTCTGTTTCAAAACGCAGGTCACGATTGGTAAGAATGCCAACAAGTTTTTTGCCTTCATCAACAATAGGAATGCCGCCGATCTTATTATCCTTCATCAGCTTCAATGCATCGCCAATGGTTGCGCTTTTATGTAAAGTGATCGGGTCTATGATCAATCCACTTTCACTTCTTTTTACTTTGCGAACCTGTTCGGCCTGTTTTTCAATGCTCATGTTTTTGTGCAGAATGCCGATGCCGCCTTCACGCGCCAAAGCTATAGCCAGCGTGGCTTCCGTAACAGTGTCCATTGCTGCGGAAAGCATGGGAACATTAATAGTTAAGTTCTTTGTAAGCTTTGATTGTATGTTTACTTCGCGCGGAAGAACCTGGCTGTACGCAGGCATTAAAAGCACATCATCGAAGGTTAAGCCTTCGCCGAAAAATCTTTTGCTGTCAATCTTAGGAGTGGGAGAAATAATTCTTGTTGCCATGTGCAAAGATATAGCAGCAGATATATACGAAGCAAATTTTTGGATTTGGGGAAAGAAAATGTTATCGTATGCTATGTATCTTTAATTCTTAAATGATAAATAAGAAAGAAATATTAGAACAATATCGAGATACTGTTGGACATAATTCTTCCGAAGCAAGAAGATTAATTCAGAAGCTTGATTATAAAAATGATTATTATCTATTGCAGTGTATTGCTCAAACTTTTTTGGATGAATGCTGTTTTGAAAATGTAGGTAATAAGATGAAAAAAGATATTGATACACGAAAATGGACAATGGCTGAAAAGTATATCATCAGAGCATTTAAAATTAATCCTGATAGTTCTGAAGTGCTTTACACAATGGGACTTATAAGAGGAATGTATTGGGAACAAATAGAAATTGCTATTTATTGTTTTGAAAAAATTATAAAATTGGGTTTAAAAGGACGAGAAACTGGAGAATATAAAAGGGGAATTTCGTTAACGAAAGAAATAATCAATGATAGTAAGTTTGAACTTTATCGATTACATTTTTATGATAAGCCAACTCTTTCACAAAATTATTTATCAATGTATAAGAAAGGTTTGGAAAAAGGAATAACTACGATTTATAAACCTTTAAACAAGTTTTTAGTGAACGGCAAAAGAAAATTATTGGTTTAAGTTGCTGCGCAAAGTTCAGAACGTACAAGAGTGCGACGCAACGGATGTTCAATGGATATCTTGTCGCTGGTCACCAAAAAAATCCCTTCAAAAGAAACAACGTGTGATTAATAATGAAACGATGAAGAAGCTAAGCATTTTTATTTTTTACTTTTTATTTTTTATTTGTCTTCATGCGCAAAATATCAGCAGGATGATTTTGGTTGATGGCTTGCAGAGAGAATACATCATTCATCTTCCGCCTGGGTTTGATGCGTTAAAAAAACTGCCTGTAATTTTTGCATTACATGGTGGCGGAGGCACTGCAAGTGGTGCGGTAGAATTTTATAATCTCGAACCACTTGCTGATAAAAATAATTTTATCGTCGTGTATCCGAACGCTGTGAATAAATCATGGAGCATTCCGGGAATGAACAGCCGCGTGAAGGATTTGGACACGACTGTAAAGGATGTGCATTTTATTTCTGTGCTGCTTGATACGATGATTGCGAATTATAAAGTTGATGATAAAAAAGTTTTTTGCACAGGCATTTCACGAGGCGCAATGTTTTGTTACTGGCTCGCAGATGTAATGAATACGCGCATTACAGCGATTGCTGCTGTTTGCGGAGGCATATCGCAAACGCAAGCGAAGGCTTATAATTTTGCAAAACCAATTTCGGTTTTGATGATCAATGGAACTGCAGATCCGCTTGTAAAATATGAAGGTGGTTATGGCATTTTGAATAAACGCAATGAAGGAAATGAAGATGCAGATCTGATATCGACGCAAGAATTGCTGACGAAGATTGTATCATTAAATCATTGTAATCAATCTCCGCAAATGCTTGCCCTGCCTGATGTTGACGCGAATGATGGTTGCACGGAAACAGAAACAATTTATGAGTGCAACAATGTAAAGGTTGATTTTATAAAAATTCAAAATGGTGGTCATGCATGGCCTGGTGGCACACAATATTTACCAAAATTTTTGATCGGAAAATTGTGCAATGATTTTTCTGCTACGCAAAAACTGTTTGATTTTTTTATGAGTATCAAATGAGTTTGTACATCTTTCCCGGCAAGCTCATGATTATATTTTGCAATTCAAGATTTAGCATACAACCTGCGACAGTACTGCTGTTTAGCGCACTTTTTAAATAAATTTCATCAATACTAACTGCATCTTTTTCTTTCAAAATATTATAGATTATTTTTTCATCTTCAGATAAATCAATGAATAATTCTTTCTGAATTTTCTTTTTTGTTTTTCTTTCTTCCCAATTCATAAATTCTATGAATTGTTGTGCATCAGTTAATAACACAGCTTTGTTATTTTTTATTAAATGATTGCAACCTGCACTTTTTATATCGGTTGTTTTTCCCGGAAAAGCAAAGACATCTTTGTTATAATTATTGGCAAGTTCTGCAGTTATCATGCTACCGCCTTTAACTGGTGTTTCAATAATAATGGTTGCATCTGCAATGCCAGCAACAATTCTGTTGCGACTTGGAAAATTAAATTTTTCAGCTTTTATATTTTGCCTGAATTCTGTAAGTAAACCACCGTGCAGTGTTATGTCTTTTGCAAGTGTTTTATGCTGTGAAGGATAAATAGAATCTAAGCCATGTGCAACAACAGCAATGGTCTGCAAGTCATTTTGTAAAGCTGATTTATGTGCAATGGCATCGATTCCAAATGCAAGCCCGCTAACGATTACAGCGTTTTGTTCTTTTATTTCTTCAATAAATTTTTCTGTTAAATGTTTTCCATAATCACTGTTATTTCTTGTGCCAACAATACTTATAATTTTGGATGCATTGAGATCGGCATTACCGCGATAATATAGTAATGTTGGTGCATCATAACAATTCAAAAGTCTTTGCGGATAATTTTTATCACTGATAAAAAATGTCTCTATTTTATATTTTTTTATGAAGAATATTTCATCTTCCGCTTGTTTGAAATCATCAAAATCTTTTATTGCTTTTGCTTTTGATTCTCCAATATTTTCGACAGCGCTTAACTCTTTTTTCTTTGCATCAAAGATTGATCTTGCATCACCAAAATATTGCAATAAACTTTTTGCATGCACAGAACCGATATTTGGAATAAGTGTTAGAGCGATTTGATACAATAAGTTTTCATTCATCAACTCATTAATTTTATACAAATAAAAGTGAAGTAAAATATTTTCATTTCAAATAAAATTCTTTTTCTTATCTATATTAAAAAGACATAATGAAACAAAAGCCCATACATGCTGCATTACAATCTTATCTTGACGGTCAAGTGATTTTGATAAATAAACCTTTGGGCTGGACATCTTTTGATGTGATAAAAAGAATCCGCATCATTACAAAGATTTCAAAAGTTGGTCACGCTGGAACGCTTGACCCGCTTGCATCCGGGCTATTAATTATTTGTACGGGAAAGTTTACAAAAAAAATAAATGAATACATGGGAATGGAAAAAGAATACACAGGCAGCTTCACTCTAGGTGCAACAACCGCAAGCTTTGACAAAGAGAAGCAACCGGAAAATTTCAAAGATATTTTTCATTTAAGCGAAGAAAATATTCGGGCTGCAACAAAAGTTTTTACAGGAGAAATTATGCAAATGCCTCCTCAGTTTTCTGCGATCAAAAAAAATGGTGAGCGAATGTATATTTCTGCAAGAAAAGGTGAGTATGTGAAAATTGAACCAAGGAAAGTTACTGTTAGTGAGTTTGAAATAACCAAAATAAAATTGCCTGAAATTTATTTTAAAATTGTTTGCTCAACAGGAACATATATCAGAAGCATTGCAAATGATTTTGGTGCAGCACTCAATGTTGGCGCATATCTCAGCAGTCTGGAACGAACACGTATTGGAAATTTTGAGTTGAAAGATGCCTTAACGCCAGATGAATTTGAACAAAAAATTTTAAACTTAAAAGCGGTATCAGAAAGGTAAACCAATGCCAAGTTGCAGCGCATAATTATTACGATCGATCAATGCTTTGGTAGTTGCATCAACAACTCTGTAATCATAATTTCGCCAGGTAAAATCACTTAAATTAAGCCATCCATTATTTTCATATCGTGTTGGATCTTTTAATTTTATTCCAAAATCAAGCCGTATTAAAAAATAGCTGAAATCGAAGCGCAGTCCGGTTCCTACGCCAATTGCAATGTCTCTTCCAAGACGATCAAACTCAAAAGTTCCAAGCGGATTATTTGGATCATTTCGTACATTCCAAATATTTCCGACGTCAGTAAAAATTGCGCTGTTAATATTTACTCCGCCAATTGTTGTGATAGGAAAACGATACTCAAGATTCGTTTCTAATTCCATATCTCCATATCTGTCACGAAAAGAAGTTGATGCCGTATCATTCAATAAAGATGAGCCCAAACCTAACTGGCGTAAGCCCCAGGCACGCATACTGTTCGGTCCGCCTTCAACAAATTGTTTGAAGAAAGGAAGTGTATTGCCGAAACGTGCATTATTTCCATAATTATATCCAACGCCAGCAACTGCACGAAATGCGAGTTGAGAATGCTTGTAACTCATGGTGCGTATGTATTGCCCCTGCACTTTTATGTATTGATAAATTTTATCCTGTAAACTTTTTATTAAACCCAAAACACTTCCTGCTTCTTCAACACCTGCATTAAAATAATTGATGGTATTTGGATTTGTTTTAGAAGGATAAGCAACTGTAAATCCAAGCTGGTGGCTTACTACAGAGCCTGTGTTGAAGGCTGTGCGTAAAAAAGGATTTGTTTGAAAAGCAGTTTGCAATTCAGGAAGTGTATCAAGCGAATACAATTCAATATTCAATGGCGTGAGTTGCCATAATTTGTTTTTCTTTTTCCATTGATAACCGAAACTTGCAACAAAAGAACGTAATCTAAAAAAATCACTTCGGTCTGTATAAGAAGCATTGAGACTAAATAAAGTTTTTACGTTATCAAGCTTTCTTGTTTTATCAATTTTGAAAGGCGCAATAAATCTTGGAAAAGTATAAGTATGCCCCAGAGAACTTTGTATAGTTTGTAACAAAGGCAAGTCAGGATCGAAGCTCAACTCAACACCATTACTGAATGTAGTTGTTGATTGAATAGCTCGATGCCAAACATTTCTATTGCGATAGGTTGTGTTAACAGCAAGTCCAAACAAATTATTTGAGCTGAGAAAATCTCCGGTATTTCTGCTTGCCTCCAAATCAACAGTTATGTTTTGCTTTATTGCAGGCACTAAAAAAATATGAAAATCTACAGTGTCGGCACGTATGTCCGGGCGGGTATCAACCTGCTGCCATGCAGGAATTTGAGATAGATTATTTACCGTTTTATAAAATGTAAAATCGTTGTAAGGTTTGCCCAAACGCATATATAAATGCTCGCGCAAAGGTTGCGGAACGAATATATTTTTTTTGTAAAAAATTGTAATGAATTCAAGGCTGTCATTGAATTTCAGCGAATGCAACTGCGAAGAATATTTCATTACAGTATCAGGTATTTCTGTAAAACCTGTTTCGGGGTAATAATAAATATTGCCTGTATAATATATTTTTATTTTGCTTGAATCAAATGCAAGAGAAGAATCTTTATTCTCCCGCAATCTTATAACAATAGAACAAGTAGGATGTTGTTTTCTTCGCTCAATTTCTTCTGCAATTTTTTTATCGTCTTTCAAAGAATCTGCACTCATCTTAAGCAACGCAATATCTGTTGTATCAACTTCTGCAACAAGGTTATCACGCGTTAATAAAAAATATCCGCGGTTGCGAAACAGAGACACAATTCTATCTAACTCTGCAGCAATGATATCTTTTGCAAAAGGAGTTTTGCCTGGTTTTATTAAACTTGGTTTGTTATTATTTGTTGCAATTTTTTGCAAACGTGCATTATTAAAACGAACTGTTACAGAATCAATAATGGTAGGTTTTCCGGGCGCTACAGAAACTACAATCGTAACGCGTTTTTGATTTTTAAATGTATCAATATAAAATGTGTCTTTAAAATTTGCATAGAAATATCCCTGTGATTTCAAGTAAGCATCCATAAATTTTATGGATCGGGAAATATTTATTGTATCAAATATTGGCGGATTTTTTATAACATACCTGATTCCAAATTTTTGTTGTTTGCGTGCTAAAGCACTATCATCCCAATAAGTTGGAAGATTGGTATTGAATTTATTTTTTTCGTCTTTTGATAATTTACCTTGCAGTATAATTTTATTGTTGAAAACAAAAGCTGTATCGGGCGGAGGACTTTTTACAGCTGTTCTTTTTTCTACAGAGCAGGAAGAAAAAAAAATAATCAATGAAATAAAAGGAATAAAAACAATAACAATCTTAAGCAAACATTTCATGCGATGGTCAATAAGAATGAGGTCAAATATATCCAAAGTTTAAGCCACAAAAAAAACAGGAACAAACAAAAGTTGTTTATCGCTGAAGGACCCAAAATAACGGCTGAATTATTTCGAAGCAATTTTAAAATACAAAAAATATATGCTTTGGCTGAATGGCTTGAAACCAATGCCAATATTGAATTTGCACAAGAAGTAAGTGAACAGGAATTGAAGGTTTTAAGCAATTTGCAAACACCAAATCAGGTAATTGCTTTGGTTGAGCAAAAAGAAGATCAACCAATTCCAGAGTCGAAAAATAAAATTACGATTGCGTTAGATGGTATTCAGGATCCGGGAAATTTAGGCACTATTATTCGCACTGCACATTGGTTTGGGATTGATACAATTATTGCAAGCGAAGACACTGCAGATTTATATAATTCAAAAGTTGTGCAGGCAACTATGGGAAGCATTGCAAAAGTTAATGTTCATTATTGTGCGTTAGAAAATATTTTAAAAATAAAAAAAGTAAATATTTATGGCGCTTCGCTTGATGGAAAAAATATTAAGGATGTTGGTAAAATAAAAGAAGGAATTATTGTTATTGGAAATGAAGGAAATGGTATTCGAAAAAATATTTTGTCCTTCATTGATCAGGCAATAACTATTGAAAGAAAAAGTGATGCGGAATCGCTGAATGCCGCTGTGGCTGCAGGTATTATACTTTCGCATCTGGTATAGACTTCAAAGATTGTAGAGTATTTTTGGAATAAAACCTACTGTTTAATAGTTGCAAACGATGAAAGGATTATCACGCAACGATGATGCCATGCTCGCTGTAGCTGGTATAGGGCAAGGAAAAAAAAGTTATTGCTGGCTGTTTGTTTTTACACGATTCTGTTCTTCTTCTGCTGCATTATTATGTTGCACCTGGTGCGCATTATTACTTCCAAATCTATAAGTAAAAGTAATGATGGCACGTCTGTTATCCCAATTGCTTCGAATCTGTGTTAAGCCTTGCTGAAGATCAGTGCTGCCAGCAAAACGAGCGAGGTAAAACGGATCACGAATATTAAGTTTAATCGATGCTTTTCCTTTTAAAATTTGTTTTCCACCGCCAAATGAAAACATGCCCATGGGTTGCGCAAGAATGGCACTGCTCACAAAATTTTTACCATTGTACCAGCCGCTTATTTCGCCACTCCATCCTTTATTAAAATTAAACTGGCTGCTGAAATTTCCATTGAAGGCTGTGATGTTTACATGAATATTTTCATATTGAATTACACCTTTATAATCATTATTAAAAACATTGCCATAAATATTTACTGTCCACCATTTTTTTATTTGCTTACTAAAATTTACAGCTAATCCAATGTTTGTATTGGAAGCAATGTTTTGTGATGTTTGATAAGTAGTATAATTTGAATCCCCGGGCTGCTTGATTGAAAGCAACACATCATTTATCATGCCTGTTGTGCGCGTATAATTTGCGGTGATGTTTAATTGACCTTTATAATTATAACTTGCTTCTACGTTGTTGCTAAATTGCGGCTGCAGGTTTGGATTGCCTTGCTGATAAGTATATCTGTCAAGTTGAAATTGAAACGGATTTAAGTTAGCATAATCAGGTCTGTCAATTCTTCTTCCATAAGATAATTCAAAAGTGTTGTTGTCATTTTTATTGTATGTAAAATAAGCTGTCGGAAAAAGCTGGATATAATTTTTATTGAAAGAAATATTTTTTGTTACCTGGTCTCCTTCTGCAATTGTTTGTTCAGCACGCAAGCCAAGCTGCATTCCAAACTTCTTTATTTTCTTTTGATAATTTACATAAGCCGCATTGATATTTTCTTTATAAATAAAATGATTGCTTAATGTATCATCCGGTTCCCATTTTTCATTGCCATTGTTATACAATGAATATTCAGCATTGTTATCGGTGCGCACATAACTGCTTTTAAATCCTGCTTCAAATGTTGCATCATGCTTTAAAGGTTTTTTATAATCAGCTTTCAAACTAAAAATATCTATTAGAGAAGGCAAATAGCCATTGAGTAAATAAGGCAATTCAGAAGGAGAATTATCTGCATTATAAAGATAATTATCTGAGTATTGAACACCGGGAGTATTGTAAAAAAGATAATCCGCATCAATTGCTAAATCTTGTCCTGAGCTATCTAATTTTTTATCATAATTGAAATCAAAACCAAGATTCGTTAACGGTGTTTTTGTTTGTGAACTGGCATCATTGTATTGCACGAAATTTTTCAAACTATCATAAATATTTGCAACACCTGATGAAGTAAATGTTTGCTCATCTATTGTGCCATTGACTGAAAAACTATAGGTTGTAGTTTTGTTTGCAAAGAAATCGAAGCCAGCTTTAAACTCATTTGATTTATCTAAAAACTTTCCATAGGTATGTTGATCAGAATACCTATTGAAGGGCAATGTTATTGTGTCGCGAAGACTTCTATCTATATAAATATTATTAAAGCCCTGCCAGTAAGAATAACCATATTGACCAAATAAATTGAGCTTTCCTTTATGCCAATTAATGTTTAAGCTGTTTGTATTTTTAAAATATTGTGCGATGATAGCACTGGTACTAACAGTGCCGTTAAAACCATTACTTTTATTTTTCTTTGTAATTAAATTAATGATGCCTGCATTGCCTGCCGCATCGTATTTTGCAGGAGGTTGCGTCATAATTTCAATTTGATCTAATTGATTTGCCGGCATATTTTTTAAGTAGTTGGCAAGGTCTTGACCATTAAGATATGTTTGTTTACCATCAACCAAAATCATCACGCCCTGCTTGCCTTTCAGACTTACATTGCCATCATTATCTACCGTAACTCCGGGTGATTTTTCTAAAACTTCCAAAGCAGAAAGTCCGCCATTTGTTGGAGAAGCATCCACATTCACAACCGTTTTATCAATTTTATTTTCTATCAACGGACGATGAGAGACAACACTGACATTATTTAATTGTTTTGATGCAGCTTCCAACTTAAAGTCATCAATTGTTATGGAAGATTTTTCAGAAGAAATTGCAAAAGCATTACTATAATAATTGCTGAAGCCAACTGCTTCCACTTTCAAAATATAGTTGTCATTCTTTATTCTTTCAAAAGAAAAAATTCCTTCTTTATCTGAAATAGAAATTTTAACTAAAGAAGAATCTTTACTTTTTAATAAAGAAACTGTTGCGGCCTCAATTGGTTTTCCTTCGGCAGATTTTATGGCGCCGTTGATCTTGCCGCTTTGCTGCGCCTGAACAATAAAGGAAAAAAATAAGAAGCTAATGGTTGGAAAAAAATAGTTAGCGAATCTCATAATTACAAAGTTTAAAATTATTCTACGTTTGGTTTCGTAATGCTAATTTGAAACGTTATTGTAAACTAAAAGTTACGAAAATGATAAGCGGAAGATTTTGTTTTTTTGTGGAAACCGCTTATACCATTCACTTGATAAAAGGAAAATGTGGATGATGAAAAAATTAAGTAACTGTTTCTTTCTTCTTTTGAAATAGTTTCGGAGCAATAAAATATAAAATAAGTCCACTGAAAAATAATAAAGTAGAAATTATTTCTGCTTGTGTAGGATAAAATCCAAAGATGCTATAGCGTGTATTTACGCGGATATGCTCTATAAAAAATCTTTCCATTCCATTCATCATTAAATAAACCGCAAACATTCTTCCCGGTATGTTTATCTTTTTTCTACATGCCCATAATATACCAAATAATAACAGGCACACAATTATTTCATAAGCTGGCGTTGGAAAAACAGGCAGCGGCAAATGATTACAGTAATCACTCCATGTGCAATTAGTAAGTGGTATGCCATCGCGATTTACATTATGCGGATACGAATAAGCGAAGAACCAATCGGGCAATCCTGCAAAGGCTTTGCAATGTGCTGTTTGCACTTTTTCTATGCCGCCAAAATTGATGTTGTAATAATTAGAATAGAGATGCATGCTGTCACTGAATTGCTGTGGTGTTGCTTCTATTACTTTTCCGGTTCCGGTAGAAACATAAGCACTATTGATAACACCCCAATCACCATCGCCGGCAACCTGGCAACCCATTCTTCCAAAACCATAAGCAAACATTAAACTCGGTGCAGTAGCATCGCACATATTAATAAAGCTGATGTGGTGTTTGCGGAAATAAACTGCTAACGCAATGGTTGCAACAATCAATCCTCCATAAAAAGTTAAGCCACTTGCAGAAAATAAATTGCCAATGGGATCTTGTATAAAACGATTCCAGTTTTCAAGGTTATCAAAAATTTTCGCGCCAAGAAAACCAAATACGGCAGCAATAATAACAAAGTCTCCAACACGATCACTTGGATATACGCGTATCGTTTCTTTTTTAGGAACAGCAAGTTTTGTTTTGTTTTTTTCGCGCCATTTTATATATGCAAAAAATAATCCCAGGGCAATACCAGCAAGCCAATTTCCCTGCGCGGAAAAAATATAGCTCTGTGCATCATTCAATGCGCCTGCAGTAAAAAACACACCAAGAATTTTATAACCGAAAACAAAACCCAATAAAAAATTTATAAATAATTCTGTGAAAGATGCTGGCTCACCAACAGTTATTGTTTGGGTTTCGTAAGTAAATAAACCCTGAGCCTGCTTGCGTTTCAGCTCCTTTGATTGAAAGTATGCGGCTCCTAAAAACGAAATAGCAACACAAAAGCCAAATGTATTGGCAATCTTTAAAAACGGCAGATCAACATTAAATAGATCTTTGAAAAAAAAGTATAGGTTGGGATACATGTATGCAAAGTAATTGATAATTAAGAATTGTATATTGAGATTTTAAGAATTTATCTTTTCAATATCAATTCAAAAAAAAACCCCTCCGATAACGAAGAGGTTTTCTTACTTACTAACCCATCCAAAAAACAAAGCTTGAAAGCTTAGACGGTTATTTTAGCTGCAATATTCATCAAAAGCAGCAATAAGATTATTTGCAATTATATGCGCAGGTCTTCCTTCTATTTGATGACGCTCAATCATATGCACTAACTCTCCATTTTTAAATAAAGCAATGGCAGGTGATGATGGCGGATAAGGCATCAGGCGCTCACGAATTTTTTTTACAGCATCCAAATCATACCCTGCAAAAACTGTGGCAAGATTATCAGGTTTTTTTTCTGAATTTAAAACAGCCATCACAGTTCCGGGGCGAGCGCTTCCTGCTGAACATCCACACACAGAATTTACCATAACCAAAGTTGTGCCTTCTTTATTTAGTACATCTTCCACATCGTTTATTGTTGCAAGATCTTCAAATCCATTATCAGTTAATTCAGCCTTCATCGGCATTACTATTTCTTTGGGATACGCGTACATTATTTGATTTTTTCTTTTACAGTTCAAAATTAAATAAAAAGCTTGAAATCAAAAAATGATGTATAAAAGAAGACATAAAGTCTTGTTAAAGAGATATTTTAGACAGAATGGCGCAAAAATAGTTCGAATTTACTCCACATCTATCAAATTTTTCATTTGGAATATCATTTGAATGATAATTATGAAATTAAAATTTATCACTTAAAAAAATAATTTTATGACAATAGTAAAACAGAATTATAGAAATCTCAACAACATTTTTGATGAGTTTTTCAGCAATGTTCCTGCAACCTGGAACAAAGAATTTAATCTCAGTGTTCCGCCGGTAAATATTCATGAAACCAACGACTCGTTTCATGTTGAGTTAGCTGCTCCCGGTTTAAGCAAAGAAGATTTTAAAATAAATCTTGAAAAAGGTTTATTAACTATCAGCTACGAAAAGAAAGCTGAAAATGAAAACAAAGATTACAAAACACATCGGAGAGAGTTTCGCGCAGAAAGTTTTAAACGCACATTTACTGTTGAAGATAAAATTGATGCAGACAACATTAAAGCAAAATATGAAAACGGTGTGTTGCACTTATTGCTTCCTAAAAAAGAAGAAGTAAAAATTGCTCCGAAAGAAATTACAATACAATAAAAATTTTCATAAGCAGTTGGTTTTGGTTTTAGAATCCCGTATTTCAATGCGGGATTTTTTTTATGAGCCAAACTTTAGATATTCTATTAAGCTTAAGTGGCGTTGGCACCGTTCAAATTATTGCATCCATTAAGCAAATGAATTTATTGAATCGTTTTTAAAACATTCCAAATTTGTTCAGCAACCTGCTCTGCACCGTTATCATTAAAATGCACGCCATCTCTTGTAAGAATTCCTTTATCAACATTCTGCGGATTATTGTTTGTTTCATAACTCATAAAAAAACTGCGGAGATCACAAACAGGTAACTTTAATTCTGAACCAAGGCTTTTAATTATGTTACAATATTTATTCAAATCACCATCCTGCTGGTTAGTTTCATCTTTGTGTTCGCCAATGCATAAAGGTGTTACAAGCATCACCTTTATATTATTTGCCTGCAATTTTTTAATTACAGCGCGATAAAATTTTTCATACTTATCAGCGTCAGTTCCAGTGCCCATAAGACTTTTGTGCCACACATCATTTACACCTTCATAAATAACAACAATGTCCGGCGATTTGCTTATTACATCTTCGTCAATGCGCAAATAGAGATCGTAAATTTTATTTCCACTAATTCCTGCCCCAACTAAGTTATAATCTGTAGCACCTTCTTTTTGCAAAAGCGCTTGCATCTTTGTAATATATCCATCAGGTTGCACACCCATTTCAGTGATAGAATCTCCAAAAAAAATAACCTTCTTTATTTTGTTTTTATCAGCAGCAAAAGACATTAATATAAAAATACCAACGAAAAGCGCAAGCAAAATAAGTTTATTAGACATGCAGAAAATTAAAATGAATAATTGAAGATAAGAATTTTATAAACCATCAAACGAAATAGAAATTAATACACGTCATCCGTCATTATTGGCGTTGTTTCTTTGCCCATCAACTCAACAAATTTTCTTTCATTTAAAATATATCCATTTCCCTTTGCACAAAAATGCACTTTCAAATTTTCAACACTTATCGGATTGCCTTCAGGAATATCAGCGATGTTGCTGTGCAAAATATCTTGTCCGTCAATAATTATTACAAGTCCGCTGCCAATTGCTTCCATCCTGTTTCCCTGTGTAATTAACATACCGGTATCTTCACCCAAACCTATTCCAACGCAAACAGGATTTGCAGCAACACTTTGCGCAAGCCTTACAAAACGTCCACGCTTTTCAAAGTGAGAATCAATAATTACATCATCAATAAAACCAAGACCGGTTGTTATTTTTACTTCACCTTTTAAATGCGCATGTTCCGCATGTCCTTCATAGATCATTGTGTTGCTCATTGCCATTGCGCCTGCAGAAGTTCCGGCAATTAAAAAATTATCATTCTCATATCTTTCAAATATTTTTTTTAAAAAAGCTGTGCCGCCAAATGTTGCAGTAAGCCGCATTTGATTGCCACCGGTGAACATTACAGCATCGCATTCTGTTATTCTTTTAAAATACTCTTTACGTTGCGCATCTTCCCGCGTGCGAATGTGCAAGACATTAATATTGGTGCAACCAATTTTACCGAAAGCATCGAGATAATTATTTCCAACTTCGTAGGGAATTACTGAAGCAGTTGTTATTACTTCAATTTTTTTATCCTCGCCACCTGATTCTTCAATGATCCTGCGTAAAATACCAAGCTCAAAAAAATTAAGATTAGCAAGTCTGTAATTACCATTTTTATTACCATCTGTGCCTTTATCTTCTGCTCCGCCAATTGCAATTAATTTTCCTTTGGGAATAGTCATGCTTGAATAAAAAATCTGGTTAAGCAAAAATAAGCTTTTGAATTTTTTAAGAGTTGAATAAAGTTTTATATTTTCAGCGCAGTTAGTAAAATGAGGATAACTGATAAATAAAAAATAGCAAGCACAAAAAAATAAAACCACTTATGAAAATTGAAGAAATAAAAATTTTACGAGGCCCAAATTACTGGAGCGTGCGGCGACCGCATTTAATTCAGATGAAATTAAATCTGGAAGAAATGGAGGAAAAGCCAACAAATAAAATAGATGGCTTTTTAGAAAGGCTTGAAAAAATGTTTCCGTCAATGTACGAACATCGCTGTAGTGAAAATAAAGAAGGTGGTTTTTTTACCAGAGTAAAAGAAGGCACATGGATGGGACATGTGATAGAACACATTGCTTTAGAAATACAAACGCTTGCCGGAATGGATTGTGGGTTTGGACGCACTCGCGGCACGGGAAAAGAAGCAGAATATCATGTTGTTTTTAATTATGTTGAAGAAGATGCAGGCGTGTATGCAGCAAAAGCTTCAGTGAAAATTGCACAAGCTTTAGCAGATGGAATAACATATGATATAGCTGCAGACATTCAGGAGCTGCGTGAAATAAGAGAAGATACAAGGCTCGGCCCATCCACCGGTTGCATTGTTGAAGAAGCTGCAAAACGCGGCATTCCATTCATTCGCTTAAATCGTCAAAGCCTTGTGCAACTTGGTTATGGAGTGCATCAAAAAAGAATTCGCGCTACAATTGCAAGCACCACAAGCAACATTGCAGTTGATATTGCAGGAGACAAAGAAGAAACAAAAAATTTATTGAGCGCTGCAGAAATACCTGTTCCGCGCGGCAGTGTTGTGCGCAATGAAGAAGAGTTAAAAAATGCTGTTGAAAAATTTGGATACCCACTTGTTATAAAACCTATTGACGGCAATCATGGAAAAGGAAATACGACAAACATTATCAATTGGCAACAGGCAACAAAAGCTTTGGAAGCTGCGCAGAAATATGGAAGAAATAGTATTGTAGAAAAATATATAACAGGTGTTGATTTTCGGGTGTTGGTTATCAATTACAAATTTGTTTGCGCAGCATTACGCACACCTGCAGCAGTAAAAGGCGATGGCATTCACGACATAAAATATTTGATTGAAGAAACAAATAAAGACCCACGTCGTGGTTATGGTCATGAAAAAGTTTTAACACAAATAACTATCGATCACTTCACACAAATAATGCTGGATGAAAAAAATTATACATTGGAAACAGTTCCTCCAAAAGGTGAATTGGTTTTATTGAAACCAACTGCGAATCTTTCAACCGGTGGCACATCAACAGATGTTTCGGATGAAGTTCATCCAGACAATATTATCATGGCAGAGCGTATTGCGCGCATTGTTGGTCTTGATATTTGCGGCATTGATATTATGGCAAAAGATTTACGTTCTCCTATCTCAGAAGTTGGCGGCGCTGTGCTGGAAGTGAATGCAGCACCAGGTTTCCGCATGCACATTGAGCCTTCTGAAGGTCTTGCAAGAAACGTTGCGGAGCCTGTTATCAACATGCTTTTTCCAAAAGGCACACAAGGCACAATTCCTATTATCGCTGTTACCGGCACAAATGGAAAAACCACCACGACAAGATTAACGGCACACATTTGCAAAACAGCAGGAAAAAAAGTTGGCTACACAACAAGCGATGGCGTTTACATACAAAATCAAATGTTGATGAAAGGTGATTGCACCGGACCGGTAAGTGCGCAATTTGTTTTGCGCGATCCTACGGTTGATTTTGCTGTGCTTGAATGCGCACGTGGTGGCATATTAAAGAATGGTTTAGCTTTTACAAATTGTGATGTTGCAGTTGTAACAAATGTTACTGTCGATCATCTTGGGCTTGGTGGCATTACAACGATAGAACAAATGGCTCGTGTAAAAGCCGTTCTTCCCGAAACTGTTTTCAAACATGGCTTTGCAATTTTAAATGCAGAAGACGATCTTGTTTATGCTATGCACAAAGGTCTGGATTGCAATGTTGCTTATTTCAGTATGGATGAAAATAATGAACGGATAAAAAAACATTGCAGAAAAGGCGGATATGCCTGCGTCTTTGAAAATGGTTATATTTCTATCCTGAAAGGCACATGGAAAATTCGCGTTTGCAAGGTTAATGATATTCCTATAACATATGATGGCAAAGCAGTTCACAACATTATGAACACATTGCCTGCAGTGCTCGCAAGTTATTTATTCAAAGATATTTCTATTGAAGATATTCGTTCAGGGCTTGCAACATTTATTCCTTCACCTGCGCAAACACCGGGACGATTAAATTTATTTGAGTTTAAAAATTTAAAATTTCTTCTCGATTTTGCACACAATCCTGCCGGCGTACAATTGCTTTGTGATTTTGTAACTAAAATGGATGGCTCTCCGAAAATTGGAATCATCAGTGGCACGGGTGATAGACGGGATGATGACATACGTGAACTTGGAAGAATTTCTGCAAGATGTTTTGATGAGATAATTATCCGTTGCGATAAAAATTTGCGCGGCAGAACTGCAGATGAAATTGTAAACTTATTGGTTGAAGGAATTAATGAAAGCAAAACATCAGACATTCCTGTTAAAGTAATTTTGAATGAAAAAGATGCCATTCTTTGGGCATATCAAAACGCTCCGAATGGCGCACTGATAACCATTCTATGCGATGTTGTTGCGGAAGCTTTGGATTATGTAAAAGGACTTAAAGAAAAAGAAGATGCAGAAAAATAATTTATGCCCATAAGTTTTTAGGATATTTTCCTGCTTCAACAAGTGCATTAATATCTGCCTGCACCAAAGGCGCGTCTTCTTTATAAGTAACGCCAAACCATTTTGCAGAAGTTGGTACCATTTCAACAATGCCAAGTCCTTCTTTTATAAAATGATCAACCATGCGCGGCAATAAAAATTCTGCCTTTGGATTATTAATATTTTCATCTAAAAATTTTGGAAATTCTTTTTCACACATTGCAATATAACTTGGCGCTAAACAAAAAAAGTTCATGCTCACTATTGTATCATCAGGCAATTTGGTGACCATATTATTTTCTTCAAAAACAATTTGGCCGTCCTCACGACGGTATATTTTCAAACGTTCATCAATGCCTTTCATTTCATTTTTCTCGTTCAAAGAAATAACCCCACGGCTAACACTTCCATGCTCACTCAATGTGTTCGCAAGTTCATAACCGATCACTGCATACGTTCTATCATTACACCGTTCATTTAAAAATTTATACGCTTTTCTAAAAGCATCTTTACCATAAAAATCATCTGCATTAATTACTGCGAAAGGTTCATTAACAGTGCCTTTACAGCAAAGGATTGCATGCGCAGTTCCCCAGGGTTTTACACGCTCAACGGGAATTTTCCTATCGCCAACATAAGATGTCAGTTGTTGATAAACATAAGCCGTTTGTATTTTTCCTTCAAGTTTAGGATCGAAAATTGCTTTAAAATTTGCAGCAAAATCTTCACGAATAATAAAAACAACTTTTTTAAATCCGGCTTCAATTGCATCATAAATAGAATAATCCATAATTGTTTCGCCGGAAGGTCCAAATGATTGTGTTTGTTTCATACTTCCATAACGGCTCGCCATTCCGGCGGCAAGAATCACTAACGTAGGTTGCATATTTTTTTATTTTAATTCGGCTTTGCGAAACTAAATTTTTTAAGCCAACGTTTTAGTATAAATTAAAAAATTATGGAGCATTTATCATTTGAAAAAATCTTTACACAAAAAATAACTGGAGCATGGCTAACTGACAAAAATATTTCTCTTGGTGTGCTTCGCCTTGATAAAATTCATACAACAATCAGCGGCAATAAATGGTTCAAACTAAAATACTTTTTAAAAGACGCAGCGCAAAAAAATTCCAAAACCATTGCAACATTTGGTGGCCCATATTCAAACCATATCGTTGCAACTGCCTATGCATGCAGCGTTTCAGGCTTTAATAGCATTGGCATTATTCGTGGGGAAGAACCAAAAAATTTGTCGCATACTTTAATAACAGCAAAAGAGTTTGGAATGAAAATATATTTTACAAAAAGAAATGAATTTAAAAATTTTGATAAAAATAAATTCCCAAATGCTTGTTGGATCAATGAAGGTGGCTATGGAGATTTTGGCGTTGAAGGCGCGAAAGAAATTTTAAATCTCGCCGAAAACAAAAATCAATATTCGCATATTTTTTGTTCAGTCGGTACCGGAACAACTTTGGCAGGAATTATACAATCCTCAAATGAAGATCAAAAAATTATTGGCATAAGTATAATGAAAAATAACCTGAGCTTAGAAAATGAAATAAAGAATTTGTTGCATGAAGATTATTATAAAAACTTTACCATCATTCATGATTATCATTTTGGCGGCTATGCGAAATACACGAAACAATTAATTGACTCAATGAACGAAACCTTTGCCCTGCATGCACTTCCAACAGATTTTGTATATACGGCAAAAACATTTTTTGCCATTAAAAATATGGTTGAAGAAAATAAAATTTCCAACGGAAGTAATATTTTAATGATACACACAGGAGGTTTGCAAGGCAATTTATCTTTACCGAAAAGCGCGTTACAATTTTAATAAACAACCCTATTATCTTTGCAACAATTTTGGAATAAATGATGATTCAGAAAGGAATTATTTTTATCGGTTTTATAATTTTTAGTCTTCATACGCTTGCTCAAAATTCATTACCAGATTTTTCTGTTGACAATCTCGGTAAAGGAAAAATCAGAATTTCATGGAGTAATCCTTTTGGCGAAAGCTGCATCCAGCTTAGCATTCAGCGTTCTTTCGACAGTGCAAAAAATTTCAGAACCATTCAATCTCCGCAATCTCCGGGTCTTCCGCAAAATGGTTTTATTGATAATGATTATGCCGCGCCTTACTCTTATTATCGCATTTTTTATGTGCTAACCGGAGGTGCATATTATTTTACAAGACCCAAAAAAATGCTCTCCGGTTTCAATGGCAATTCCATTTCTCAGAACGGAGATCCAAACCAAATTATCACTGTTTATTTTCGCGATACAATTTTCGCACAATTTCATTATCCTGATTTTAAACATTTCAGCGACTCGATCTTAACACAGACAAAAGACAGTCTTTTTACACAAAGCAGTAATGAAGTTGTGCTGAAACAATTTGTTTATTCCGGCACGTGGATGCCTTCAATGTTTATTTATACAGATAGAATGGGTGAATTAAATATTAATATTCCTGATGCAAAACAAAAAAATTATTCCATCATTTTTTATGGCAGCGATGACCGGCAGCTCTTTGCCATCAAGCATCTTGACTATCCACAACTTATTTTAGACAAAGCAAGTTTTATGCACAGCGGATGGTTTACATTCGAGCTTTTTGAAAATGGAAAATTAAAAGAGCGCAATAAATTTTTTCTTCCAAAACAATTTTAAAATATTTTTTTTGATACCAGCTTCAGCATGCATGGCATCTTCGTTGCGTCGCAATCCTTTCATCTGCAGAATATAAATTAATCAAACAAGGCTTCCGAAAAAATTTCTTTCTTTGAGTCTTCAATAATTTTCGACTCAAAAACTTTTTCAAAATTCTTTTTTAATTTTTCTTTCAGTTCATTTAAATTCACAACTTCCCCTATTTCATTTTTTAACGAAGTAACTTTTTTATTTTGTATGCCGCACGGAATAATAAAATCAAAATAATTAAGATCGGTATTTACATTTAAAGCAAAGCCATGCATCGTTACCCAGCGGCTGCAACGAATGCCCATTGCACATATTTTTCTTTCTTTACCTTTCACTGAAGAGTCAAGCCAGACACCGGTTTCACCCTTACTGCGCTCGCCTTGCAAGCCATAATCTGCAAGCGTTAAAATAATTACTTCTTCTAAATTTCTAAGATACCAACCAAGATCTGTTTTAAAATTATCAAGATCAAAAATCGGGTAACCAACTATTTGTCCGGGACCATGAAAAGTTATGTCGCCGCCACGATTGATATGAAAATACTCGATGCCTTTTTCTTTACGTTTTTGCTCTGCAATAAGCACATTATTTTCATTACCATTTTTTCCCAATGTATAAACCGGAAAATGCTCAACAAATAAAAGATGGTTTTGGGTGGAGATCTTTTTATCAGCAAGCTCTTTGTTTGCAGATTTTTTGTGTACAATTTGTTGCAGCAATTTTTCCTGGTAATTCCAAACTTCTTTGTAATGTTCTGTGCCAAGATCCTGAAACAAAATTTCTTTATTCATCAATGCAAAGTTAGATAACAACAATATTTAGAAGAAAGTATTTTCATTGAATACTTATTGCCCCTGCGCTAAACTATAAGCTTTTTTATCACCCCACAAATTCAGCAATTCGTGCGAGCAAACTTTAAAATCTCCACTCATGCTTACATACAATCCTATAATATCCGTTTGATTTAATGGCATGCCATCAACACTTTCGAAGCGTGCGTTGTATTGGTTTACAAGATTTGTATAAATGCTTCCCGTTGGCCAAACCTGCGTGCCGCGGTTACTTACACTTACGAGTTTAAATTTTAATCCTGCATGGCGCATGCATTTATTCGCAAGCATTAATGGTTGCAGGTTGCTTTCAATAAAAAGATCAACCCCGATTATACTTTCTTTATGCTCTTCTTTGCTTTCAAGCATCGGGTTTTTATCAAGCTTAAAAACTGTTTGCGTGATAGGCATATCAGCAAGCATTGGCTTTGCGCCCAGCCTTGGACTTTTGTGAAAATTGCTGATGATGGCATTTGCAAAATCAGTAGTGTTCAATGATGGTTTTGTTTTATCTCCAAAGTCGCCGGTGTGCGTGCCAATTTCCAAAGTGTAGAGCAATGCATTCTCAATCATTGCTGCGCATTCCATCAATCCAAGATGGCGCAACATGGATATGCCGCTTAATAAAAGTGCAGTTGGATTTGCAATATTTTTTCCTGCAATATCAGGTGCAGTTCCATGCACCGCTTCGAAAATGCAAATATGATCGCCAATGTTTGCACTCGGCGCAAAGCCAAGCCCACCAACCAATCCGGCACATAGATCACTTACGATATCTCCCTGTAAATTGGTGAGGACAATTGTATCAAATACATCAGGTCTTGTTACTAACTTCATGCAGAGATCATCTACTATTACATCATCAGCCTTCAATTCAGGATATTCTTTTGACACTTCATAAAACACTTCGAGAAATAATCCGTCAGTAATTTTCATGATGTTTGCTTTGTGCCCGCAGGTAATTCTTTTTGCAGCTTTTTTCTTCGCCATTTCAAATGCATAACGAATAACCTGCTCACTTCCCGGTCGTGTAATAAATCTTCTGCTTAAAGCAACATCGTGCGTAAGCATGTGCTCAACGCCGCCATAAGTATCTTCAATATTTTCACGAACAACCGTTATATCTATTGGAATTCCTGCCTTGCTGAAAACAGTTTCAACGCCGCTGAGTGTTTGAAAAACGCGCTTGTTGGCATAAGTGTTCCATGTTTTGCGCGCAGTAACATTCACGCTTTTCACGCCTTTGCCTTTTGGCGTTTCCATTGGTCCTTTAAATAAAATACCAAATGCTTCGATCTTTTGCTGCGCTTCAGGCGTCATGCCATTACTGAAGCCTTTATCAAAAACCCATTTGCCCATGTCAACAAACTCATACCGCAGCGGCACTTTTGCAGCATTGAAAATTGTAAGAACGGCATCCATTATTTCAGGACCTATTCCATCACCTTTGGCAACAGCAATATTTGTCATAAAAATTTTATTGAGGTAAAGATAATTGCGAGAAAAGAATTTATAAAAATAAAAGAACATTCAATTTTTAGTTGAATAAAAAAGCCCCACCGAAGTGAGGCTTTTGGATTTGATGTTTTTCTAAATTTTATTTCGCAATGATCACTTTATGAACAGAAACTGATCCATCTTCTTTTATTATCTGAAGCATATAAATGCCGCCAGGTAATCTGCTTACATCTACATTCATTGTTTCTGCAGCATTTGCATTTTCTGCACTCCAAACAATTTTACCCGATACATCTTTCAATGCAAGCAATACTTTTCCTTCAGTTTTTGCATCTGTATTACCTAATCTTATATGCAACTGAGAAGATGCAGGATTTGGATAAATGCTTATTCCTGATCTTTGATCAGCGTTATTTGCATTTCGCATATCAGCTCCTGCAATTAATGATTCTGTACCGCCTGATGTACCAAAACCTTTAGTGGCTGTGAAAGGACTGCTGGCTGTCATGCCATCTGAGCTGTCAACGCTGTTCATTCTCCAAATATAATCGCTTCCCTTTTTCAATCCGGTAACTGTATAACTTGTTACTGTATCACTGAGCTCAACGGATGTCCACTTAGCGGCTCCAAACTTCATATATTCTACCGTATAATAATTCACACAGCTTAGTTTATTCCAGTTGAATGTTGCGCTGGTCTGGGTAATGTTTGTTGTAGTAAGCCCTGTTGGTACCGGCATCAAAGTATCTACAGGTGTTTTACCGAATGCATTTCCTGTTGCTCCGTCACCATAGACTTTTGCATAGTATGCTCCCGTCGGAAGATTATTAAAGGTAAATGATGTATTTGCCTTGCTGATATTTTGTGTCGCATAAGCAGAATCGAAGCGATATAATGTTACTGAATAAGGTGAATGGCTTTGAGAGCAGGAAACTGTTATTGAATTTGTTCCTGAACAATCTGCTGCACTATCAACACTCACCAGTTTAATCTTTGCCTTATTTACCTGCGTGAAAGAATCAGTAATTGTATAAGCTGTAAATTGGCTATTGTAATATTCAATCACTTTTATGTAATAGTAGCCTTGGGCAAGTGACGTTAAATTAGCGGTTTCTGAACCGGTAGTATATGCGCTGTAAAGAGGCGCTTGTGTTGTGTCGCTATAGATATACATCCAGGTATTTTCATAGCCGCCATCTAACAGATGCGGTAAAACATTTAATGTAACCTTGAGGTTGCCGGTTCCTGTATAATTTATCTTCCACGTATCTACCGTATCCCGAACGCCATTGTAGTAAAAGCCAACATGACCATTGGTTGTGCGATTAGCATTCAATGTGGCAGCCTGTTTGAAATAAGCATTTGCCTTGTTATCAGTTGGATTATAAGTAAACAAACTATCAGATAAAGTATATGGTGCAAATTGGCTATTGTAATAACAATAAACACGCATGTAATAAGTACCTGCTGCAAGACCATCTGTATTTACAGTAAATGTACCAGTAGCGTAAGCCTGATTAAGCTCGGTTGTACCATCATGGTCATACAAGGTAACCCAGACATTTGTTCCATTTGCAGGAGTGAGAGTTAACCGAAGGAAACCATCTGCATTGGTAGTTACTTTATACCAATCGGCGGTATCACGATAGTTATTATAATAATATCCTACATGTCCTGTGCTCGTACCATCCAAAGGCAGTGTAAGTGCTTCCGCTTTTGTATCATTAGGTTCCATGTCATTCGCAGGTTTTGCTTTAAACAAACTATCAGATAAAGTATATGGTGCGAATTGACTATTGTAATAACAATAAACACGCATATAATAAGTACCGGCAGCAAGTCCGTCCGTACTTATGCTGAATGTACCGGTAGCGTAAGCCTGATTAAGCTCTGTTGTTCCATCATGGTCATACAATGTAACCCAAACGTTTGTTCCATTTGCAGGAGTAAGAGTTAACCGAAGCAAACCATCTGCATTTGTTGTTACTTTATACCAATCTGAAGTGTCTCGATAATGATTATAATAATATCCGACATGCCCTGTGCTGCTACCATCTAAAGAAAGGGTTAATGCTTCAGCTTTTGTATCATTGGGTTCAACATCATTGGCAGGAGTTGCTTTAACTAAATTATCGGATAATGTATAAGGTGCAAACTGACTGTTGTAATAGCAATATACTTCTACATAATAGGTGCCTGCGGCTAAGCCATCATAGCTGATTGTAAAGGTACCTGTACTATAATTTTGAATAAGCAAAGTTGTGCCATCATGATCATACAAGGCTACATAAACATTTGTACCGTTTACTGGATTGAGTGTTAGTTGCAATTCGCCATCTGCATTTGTTGTTACCTTATACCAGTCCGTTGTATCACGATAGTTGTCATAATAATAACCTATATGCCCTGTGGTGCTGCCATTCAGCGCCAAAGTTAAAGCCTGGGATTTAGAATTATCAGGCTCTAAATCATTTGCCTGTGTGGGTTTCACAAGATTGTCAGATATTAAATAGCTACTCGTATCTGAAGAGTAATAACAATACACCTTTATATAATAAGTTCCCTGGGCTAACCCATCGGCACTTATGGTAAATGTACCTGTACTATATGTACCCGCTAGTTTTATGGTACCTAACGTATCGTATAACTCGACATAGGTGTTTATGCCTGAAAGAGGAGAGAGCGTTACACTTAGCATCCCATCGCCATTGGTTTTTACTTTCCACCAATCAATATCTCCGGCTGGGTTTATAACACCACTGTTATTTCCGTTGAGAGCAAGCGTGTTGGCTTTATCCCAGGTGTTATTAGGTTCAGATTCATTTGCTTTTACAACACTTAGCAAAGTGCTCATACAAAGCAGGGTAAGAAGTAAAATTTTTTGTTTCATAAAATAGTATTAAAAAATTAGGGTGATTACGATATGTCAATATCAAGTAGCAAATCTTACTAAAAATATTTCAATAATCAATAATCAATTTGTATTACTAAAATCAGAAAAAAACTAACTTTTTTTCAAAGAAAAATTAATAATTAATCAAAAATTAATTTTTGTTTAGATATAAATTATTAATTGATTTCAAAAAGAATTATGCAATTGTCTTGAAAGCTTTTCCCAAAAATTCAATCATATCACCCGGCAGCAAACTTTCATACGATTGATCCTGCAAAGCAAGGTCTGCAGATAAGCCATGAATATAAACACCCAATAAAGAAGCATGCAGCGGCTCATATTTTTGCGCCAGAAATGAGGTGAGTATGCCGCTAAGCATGTCTCCGCTTCCGCCCGTTGCCATACCAACATTGCCCGTTGTATTAAAACATCCTTTGCCCTGAAAAGCAATTAAGGTATAATGTCCTTTTAAAACAATGATAAGAGGATATTGCTTTGTCAATTCTAAGGCTTTACACATCCGTTCAAAATCATTTTCACAGGTACCGAATAAACGATCAAACTCTTTTGGATGGGGCGTTAAAATAGAATTAGCAGGCAAGTTTTTCAGCCAATATTTTTTCTCAGATAAAATATTTAAAGCATCAGCATCTACCAAAACAGGATTTGTAAATTTTAAAACTTTCTCTAAAAGATCAATTGCATTTTTATCTAAACCAATTCCGGGACCAATGCCAATAGTTGAAAATTTATTAATGTCATTATCGTTATCAAGCACCATGCACATTGCTTCAGGAACAGATGTTTGCATGATAGATACGTTTTCTTCTTTTACCTCAACTGTTAATAAACCAATGCCCGAACGCAAACAGGCTTTTGCAGCAATAACAGCAGCGCCCATTTTTCCTTTGCTTCCTGCAATAAGCAATGCATGACCGAAGTTGCCTTTGTTTGAAAATTGTTTTCGCGGCTTATAAATTTCTTTTATTTTTTTGTTTGATATAATTTCAAGCTCAGTATGAATGGTTTCTAAAAATGTAGCATCTAAACCAATATCAAGCACTTTTATATTACCAAACAAATCCGCATTTTCAGGCATTAGAAAACAAAGCTTTAATGACTGAAAAGTGAGTGTGTACGCGGCTTTTATCACTATTTCATTTTTACAGCTTTTATCAACAGGCATTCCGCTTGGCACGTCAATGGAAATAACTGTTGCTTCACTTTCATTGATATGATTTACAAGCTCAGCGCTTAAATCTTTTAAGGCACGATTTAAACCGGAACCATACAATGCATCAATAACAGTGTCATTTTTTTTTATAACCGGAAAAAATTCTTTTGATTGAATGAAATAAATCTTTGTGGAAAGCTCATGCAGTCTTTGCAAATTTGTTTGAAAATCTTCTGTTCCTTTTGCACCAAATTCTATGATATAAACTGCAACATCAGAACACAAATTAAGAAGCAGCCTTGCAATGGCTAATCCATCGCCTCCATTATTTCCTTTGCCGCAAAAAATTTTAATTGGCTGCTTAATAAAATCCGTTTCAACTAAAAAATCTGTGCATTGCTGCGCTGCTCGCTCCATCAAATCAATGGAAGCAACCGGTTCGTTAGCAATTGTAAATGCATCCCATTGTTGCATTTGCAATGCAGATAAAATTTTCATAGTTTAAAATTACTGCACTTGTTTTATCTGCGAATTATTTAAATAATGTGTTTTCGTCCTGTATATTTTTACTTTAACGAATAAATTTAAGGCGTTTGCCAATAACAGATTTCGGCCAATTGATACAGTTGTATTTTTATATTGTAATGATGCAATAGTAAATATATTTTACGCATTATTATTTCCTGCAAAGTTTTTCGATCCAATCATCCTCATTTTTTTAAATCATTTTTAAATCAGTACTGGTTTAAAAAATATTTATGATCTTAAACTCTATGTAGATGATTAAATTTTACGCACTGCTTTTATATTTGTTTTTTGCAGCAAACATTTCTAAAGCGCAGCAACAGCAAGCATCTTCAGGTTCTGTAAGCATTCACCTGGACGATTCAAAATACACTAATCTTACGATTAGCAAAGCCATAATTGTGCTTGATAAATATGATCGAACAGGTGCCGGAATTGTGCAAGACATGTTTGACGTAGTAAATAAAACCATCACGCTTAATGATGTACCTGAAGGAAAATATTATGCGGATATTTGTACAGTAAGTGTTTACCGGCAACAATTTCATTTAATTATAAAAGTTAAAAAGAAAACAACCAATTATTATAAAGTGAAGCTTGACAATGTTGTGTATTATCCCGCAGCAGAAAGTGAGGATCTTGCTTTAAAATAAAAAAAATTATTCTTCCAATTTTCCTTCATCAACATGCCCTGTAAATATGGTTGACATGCCTTTCATTTTATAAATATTTCCGTTGGCTTTATTGCCAAGAATAATAATGGTTGCAGAGTCCTGGATCATGCGGATAAATAAATTATTACTCCCATGCCATTTGCCGTTGTGATAGACAAGCGTATCGCCTTTATCTATAAATAAATGCCAGGCAAGTCCATAATTATGCATTGACCGGCGCTCATTGCTTGTTGGTTCGAAAGCCATGTCCAGCGTGGCTTTGCTAATAAACGTATGCTGATATAAAGCCATATCCCATTTGTACAAATCATCAACAGTGCTGTAAATATTTTTATCTCCGTAAGTGCAGTCAAGATGATCCATCGGATACGGTCGATTACCTATATAAGTGGGCTGATAATTGGCTGTATCTTTTATAGAAAAAACATAAGTATGATATAAACCAAGTGGCATAAAAACACTATCCTTCATGTATTGCGGATACGGCATTTTTGTAACGCGTTCTAATATTAATGCAAGCAGCATAAAATTAGTGTTGCAATAATTAAAAGCCCGGTTTGGCAAATTGCTGATGTGTGGCTTGTGAACGATCATAAAATTTAGCACATCTTCATTGGTTGCCTTTCTTTTTTTATTCCAAAAGCTATCCATGAAATTGAGGTAATTCGGCAAGCCACTTCTATGATCAAGCAACATGCGAACCGTGATGCCATGATAAGGAAAACGCGGAAAATATTTTTCAAGCGGATCTTCTAAAGACAATCTTCCCTGTTGCCACAAACGCAGAATAGCCATGCCTGTAAAGGGTTTGGACGTTGAAGCTAAATGAAAAGTTGTTGTTGGAGTGATAGGTGTTCTCGTTTTTAAATCAATATATCCCTGGTAATCCTGAAATAAAATTTCTCCGTTTTTTGCCACCAAAATGCTTCCGCTGAAACCTGTATATTTCAAATGTTTTTGATAATAATCCATCGCGGCATTGCGATAATAATCAAACGCCGATCTTGATAAAGGTGTAAAGTAAAAATCAGCTGTGGGCTGCGAATAAACTATTTGTTTTGGAGGATCTTTTTTTGCTGAAGATTGCTGGCAACTGCTTGCCACAGAAAAACTAAGTACTACAAAAAACAAAAAATACTTTGCCTGCTTCATATTAATGTGCGCAAAAATAAAAGAATTGACAAGACATAAATTTGTTAATCTTTCACATACCTGAATATCTTTACAACACTTAAAAAATTATGCCCATTATTTTATTTGATAACGCTGAAAGAAAAAAATTATATCCTTTCACCCAAACCCGTGCAGTTGCAGATCTGTTGATGGGCGCATTCACTCAAAAGCAGCGCTGGCAAATACTTTCAGGAGATGAGGTTTTTATTTTAACTGAAAAATATTTGCAATGTTTGTACAGAAAAATACCGGAAGGAATTTATTTATTTATTGATGCTTCAGTAGTTGCAACGAGAGAAATTATTGAGAAAATTTTTTCTCTGAATGAAAATATTGCACTTGCAGATGAGAAAGGTTTGGTTGCAGGAAAAATAAATTTCAAGGGGGAAATGGAAGAAAATTTATTGGCGAAATTTGAAACAGTGTATGATACAGAAAATGTGAAACGACTTGAATATAAATTTCAAATATTCCAATGGAATGATGAGAGCATACGTAATGATTTCTCTTTAATTACAAAAAACAAAATTTCACAAAAAATTTCTTCAACCAACAAAATTATTTTTCCAGAGAATATTTTTTTTGAAGAAGGCGCGGTTGTTGAGCAAACATTTTTAAATGCATCAACCGGACCAATTTATATAGGCAAAAATGCAACTGTCATGGAAGGTTGTTTTATTCGCGGCCCTTTTGTTATGTGTGAAAATAGCACATTGAAAATGGGCGCAAAGCTATACGGAGCAACAACTTTAGGAGAATCTTGTGTTGGCGGCGGCGAAATAAAAAATAGCGTAATGCAATCTTTCAGCAACAAGGCGCATGATGGTTATCTCGGCGATTCTGTTATTGGAAGCTGGTGCAATCTAGGAGCAGGAACCAGTAACAGTAACATAAAAAACACCGCAGAAAATATTTTGTTGCCTGATTTTTTTTCAAACGAAAAAATAAATGTAGGCAATAAATGTGGCGTGCTGATGGGCGAGTATACGCGCGTTGCCATCAATTCTTCCATCAACACAGGAAGTATTTTTGGAGTGTGTTGTAATATTTTTGGTGAAGGTTTGTTACCAAAATTTATTAAAAATTTTACCTGGGGAACTAAAGAGAACTATCTTTTTGATAAAGCAATGCGGGACATTGATAACTGGAAAAAATTGAAACAACAATCTATCAATGAAAATGAAATTGCTGTTTTAAAATATATTTTTGAGCAAACTAAAACAAATGAAAATTTATGAGAAAACAAATTGCAGCCGCTAACTGGAAAATGAATCTTACCTTATCTCAAGGAGAAAAGCTGATAGATGAAATCCTCGCAAAGCCGCATGAATTAAAGGAAAATCAACAAGTTGTCTTTGCGGTTCCTTCACCTTATTTGCAAATGGCGCAGCAAAAATTAAACAAAAAGGAAAACGTTTTAGTTGCTGCCCAAAATTGTTACAGCAAAAAATCAGGCGCATATACAGGAGAAATTTCTGTTGAAATGCTGCAGTCACTTCATATAAAATTTGTACTCATTGGACATAGTGAAAGAAGAGAATATTTTACTGAAAGCAATTCTTTTCTTGCAGAAAAAATAAATATCGCGCTCGAATATAACATCACTCCTATTTTTTGTTGCGGTGAAGCATTAAGCATACGCGAAGCAAATACGCAAAATGAATTAGTGGCAAAACAATTACAGGAATCTTTATTCCATTTATCTATCGAAGACATTCAAAAGATTGTTCTTGCTTACGAACCTATATGGGCTATCGGCACGGGCAAAACCGCTACCAGCGCGCAGGCGCAGGAAATGCATGCATTCATCCGCAAAGAAATTTCAAAGAAATATAGTGGTGAAATCGCAGAAGAAATTTCTATTTTATATGGCGGAAGTGTAAAGGCAAATAATGCAGTTGAAATATTTTCTCAGCCGGATGTAGATGGCGGATTGGTTGGCGGGGCTTCATTAATTGCTGATGAGTTTGTCGCAATTATTAATGCACTGAAATAATGCATGTTCCCAAACTTCTCAATCGTTCCTCCTTTGCTGTTTGTATTCCATTCCTCAATTTCCAGTCAGCTTCTTACAGTTTCGCTAATCCGTTTAAATTTCTTTCTACCCAGATTTTAATTTTTGGGTTGAGGGATAAGTGGTTTGTATTGCAACAAGAAGGGAAACAGCAGTTGGAAGTCAATTTCGGGTAAGCGACTGAAGCAAACGGTGTAGCGATCGTCATTTTCGGTACATCGAAATGAAAAATCGCTTAAGCGAAAGGTCTGCCGTGGGAACGAAAAGGCAAATCGGGGGTATGGAACAACTCTTCCGACATAGCGGAAACGATTTTCGAGGAAGCGGAAACCAATTCCGAGGGCTCTTCCGAGTTTGTCGATGCCACGAAAATGAAAATCGCTTGAGCGAAAATCTATCTCAACAAAGTTTTTGAATAAGTATTAGCGTCTACAAGCAGTTTTACCATATACATTCCCGGCGCATAGTGGCTCATATCAACCGGAATGCTGTAAGTGCCCGCACCAATATTTCCTTTATTAATTGTTTGCATAACAAGCCCGGAAAGTGAAATTATTTGTATAGAAACATTGTGCGTTTTATCAAGCTGCAACTGCACCCAGGCATTACTGGAAGGGTTGCCGAGAATGGACCATGCAAATTTATCAAACACTAATTTTATTACAGGAGAATAAGAAAAGTTTCCATCGAGATCAATTTGTTTGAGGCGATAATAATTATTGCCGCTGATAAGTTTTGCATCAGAAAAAGTATAATTATTTACCGAAACAGAAGTGCCATTGCCTTGTACAAAGCCAATGTCAGTAAAGGTTTGCGCATCGGATCTTCTTTCCACAAAAAATCCTTTATTATTTATTTCGGTTGCAGTGCTCCAGGTAAGGATCGCTTCATTATTTTGAAGCACGCCATTAAAATTTAAATAAGTAACAGGCAATTGGGTTACGGGAAAAATATCGGAAGTGAGATCTGTGCCCGCACCATCAGCAGAAAGAATGCCGATGCTCGCCAGTGAATGATCGTTTTGCAAAAGATACAAATTATTGTCGGGGCTGCCGGTGGATAAATAAATTTGCCCCGAACTGCTGAAAGCAATTCCCCCAAAAGGATAATTTTTACTTGGTGTAAAAGTAGTCTCGTCAATAACCTTGTGTACGGTAATTGTATCAACAGCAGTTGTTGGCAAAGGTCCTGTTATTTTGCAAAGCCCATACTGGAAGCCTGTGGAATATAAAAGCCATAGATCGCCGTTTTTGTCAAAAGCCATATCGCCTGAAGGATAAACGCTGATGGTTGGCGTTAAATAAGTATCACTGTCATCAACAAACTGAGCAGTGATCAATGTCCATGTGCCTGCATTAATATCATAATAACAAAGATTGCTGTTTTGATCTAAACAATAATATCCTGTTCCGCCGGGGTTTATACAGCCCCTGTTTACATTTGATGTAATAGGACTTGATGCAAGTGTTGTATATGTTTGCGATACAATATTGTAAGAAATAAACTCTTCCGGGGGATCATTAAGATTTCTTTTGAAGTAATAGAAACTTTTCTTCAAGGTATCATAACCTATTGCATTAGCTTCCATCGCTGTATCATTTGCAGCATAGGCAGGATTAATTGGCGAGCCACAATCTGCATTCGCAGGATTAATTAAATAGATCAATCCGCTTTTGGTAAGTCCATATAAATGAGAACTGTCAACGGTTTGAGAGAATGCACGTAATGAAAAAAAGATCATTACAATTGAAACAAAAAAATAGCGGAAACTTTTATAAGTAAAACTTTTATGCATGTTTGTCCCTTGGATTTTAAAAAAATCATTCTACTAAAATAAAATAATAATTGATCTTTTTAGATTAATTAAACCTTAATCAAACTAAATTAAAAAAGTCTTTATTGCTTGTAAGTGATAATACGTTTTACAACTTTTATTGGCTTGCCCTTTTCGTTATAACTTGTTTGTTGTGTCCAGTTACCATTGTTATCCCAGGCATCATATTTATAAGTAGTAACAGTATTTGTAGTAGAGTCTTTTTTAGTTTTTGGATCTGTGGTTACTGTGGTTTCGTCAAATTCTGTTGCGTCATTTTTATCATTCAGCTTTACTTTGTTAGAGTATGTGACTTTACCAATACTGTCTTTTGTTTCGCCGCTAACATAATAAATACTGTCATAGTCATTTGTAAAACCCATCTTTAATATGCTGTCTTTGTGGTAGCCTTTTGCTCCTGTTACTTCACCAAATTTATTTGATTTGATATCGGTGTAATAAACATCAAGCTTACCCGTAGAATCGTAAGACAAGGCAGTTTTATAATTTCCTGTGCTGTCGTATTCAATTTTCATAGCAGATTTTTTTTCACCACCAGCGTCTTTGGTTTCCATACTTGTCATAAAGCCTTGGGCATTGTGCCAGTATTTTGATACAGATTTTACGCTGTCTTTTCCATTCATCGAAACGTAAGAAATAGTGTAGCCGCTGCTGTCATATTTTTCAATATCTTTTTCATCAAGCGGACCTACTTTGCCGGTACTATCTATGTTGTACGAATCAGTTTCCACCTGTGTTACGTTTCCTTTTAAATTTTCTGTTAACCGGTCGGGCACAGCAATTGGGGCTTCAGAAGAAGCGGGTTTTTGATTGCAGCCAATTAATGAAGCTGTGATTATTGCAGAAAAAATGATTGTACGCATGTGAGTTAATTTTAGTTTGATAAATGTAGATTCTTTATTTTGAAACATCAAATATATCTGTGAGGAAAAGAATTTTTACAAAGCAAACCGCTGCACTTTGGCGGGATATTTTGCAGCATAACTGTAAAGCATAGAACGGATGATTTCATTTTCAGGATAAGGCGTCAGTTTTTGTTTGATGGTTTCAATGGATAGATCACTAACATCAGTTTGCCAAAAACCCATTCCATAAAATTTTCCCTGTTCCACCAAAATATAACTCGCAGTATTTTTTTCAACTTCTTTTATCACAAATGTTTCCTTCTGTTGCTGTAGCCAAAGAATGGCATCTGAAACTTTTTTATTGTAATAGAATGCATCTTCAAACAAATCATTTTCTGTTTGATCAAGAAAACATAAACCTGCATGCAAGGCAAAATCCTTTACTAATTTCCATAACATTCTGTGCGCATCTGCAAACAAATTAAATGTGGCAACAGGCTGAGAATATTTTCTTTTTTTATCAATTGCCAAACGAAAATAACCACGCGCATCTTCAAAAAAATAAATGCCGTATTGCATCTCTATATTTTTTTGACTAACATTATAAACAGGCCACAAACGTTTTATCTCCACACTCTCAAACACAGACGCAGTAAGCTCTGTAGGACATTCTTTGAAACTGATGGCATGAATATTACGCAAAAATTCCTGCCGCTTTTTTGTTGTGTTCAAACCGGTGAAATGGCTGAGAACACGCTTCTTCAAACACTTTGCTTTGCCAACATAGATCACTTTTCCTTTTGCATCCTGAAAATAATAAACACCCGCAACGTAAGGCAAATTTGCAAGATGCTCTGCCGGAAGATTTGGCGGAAGGATTTGTGCGCCAGCTTCTCTTTTTAAAAAATCCTTTATTATTTTATCACCGCTTTTTTGCAGGATCATATCAAACAAAACAGCCGTTGCATCCGCATCGCCGCCGGCACGATGGCGATTTTTTATTTGTATATCAAAAGCCCTGCATAAATGTCCAAGCCCATATTTTGGCAAGCCGGGAAATGCTTTGCGGCTCAGGCGAAGCGTGCACAGTTTGCGCGCATTCCATTCGTAGCCGCAGGCACGAAAGTGATGTTTGATAAAAGAATAATCGAAGTTGACATTGTGCGCAATAAAAATTCTGCCATTTAATAAATTGAAAATCTGCGGAGCCGCTTCGCTGAAAGTTCTTTCCTGCGAAACCATCTCATCATTAATTCCGGTAAGCGTTGTTATAAATCGCGGTATCGGAACGCCGGGATTGATCAATGTTTCAAAACGACCTTCCACTTCTTTACCGTTGTGCAGCACTATTGCAATCTCAGTGATACCGTTGCTTTGCGCGTATCCACCGGTGGTTTCTATGTCAACAATTGCATACATTTTTCAAACGGAAAGATAAAAATTTTGGGGCTTTCTGCAAGAGAATATTTTTACAATCGCCCAAAGCGAAGCGACATCGGGGGTTTTGTAACAACGTCGGGCATTTTGTAAGTAACATCGGAGGTTTTGTAAGCAACATCCGCTTCATTCCTGCGCAGGCAGGAATCTGCTATTTGTTCTTTCAGGATGATTAATACAACAAATAATAACCTTTAAAAGCAACTTCCCAATCAAGTTGGGAATGATGAACATAATGCAGATGCTTCGCTATGCTCACAGGAGGATTCATGAATAATGGAGCGAACGATGAAAGGATTGCGACGCAACGATGATGCTATGAAAGACTGCGGCTGGTATCATAAAAAAAAATTTACAACGCCAACGTGTGATCCAAGAAAAACTTACAACCCGAACACATGCTCATTGATCAATTGCAGTGTTTTCTTTTTGTCTTTCTCTGCAATTAATAAGGAAATATTGTGGCGGCTGCCGCCGTAGCTTACCATGCGAACGGGTATGACATTGATGGCTGAAAAAAGTTTTTGCAATACGGCGGGGGTTTCTGTGAGCTGGTTGCCAACGATGGAAATAATTGTTTGCCCTTTGTCTATATCGACGCTGCCAAAGGGTTCCAGTTCTTTTACTATCAGCGGTAAAGTTGCTTCGTTATCTATTGTCAGCGACACTGCCACTTCTGATGTGGTGATCATATCAATCGGTGTGCGGTATTTTTCAAACACTTCAAATATCTTTCGCAGAAAGCCATAAGCGAGCAACATGCGGCTGCTTTTTATTTTTATGGCGATGATGCCATCCTTTGCTGCGACCGCTTTTACACCGGTATGATTGGTGGTCTCTTCGATGGTTGTGCCTTTTGCATCGGGCACCATGGTATTCAATAATTTTACGGGAACGTTGTATAATTGTGCAGGCCAAATGCAGGCGGGATGTAAAATCTTTGCGCCGAAATAAGCAAGCTCCGCAGCTTCATCAAAACTTAATTGCTCTACCGGAACAGTTTTTTCAACGATGCGCGGATCGTTGTTGTGCATGCCGTTAATATCAGTCCATATCTCGCAAACATTTGCATGAACAGCAGCAGCGATCAGGGATGCAGTATAGTCGCTGCCGCCGCGTTTTAAATTATCCACTTCACCTCTGGCATTGCGGCAAATATATCCCTGTGTGATGAATAATTTTTTGCCTGGAAAGTTATGAAGAAGTTGTGTAAGCTTTACTTTAATGCTGCCGATCTGTGGCTCTTCATTTTGATTAATAGACATAAACTCAAGCGCGGGAAGCAGGGCGTGGTCTATGTTTTGCTCTTCCAGATACACAGAAAATAATTTCGTGCTCAGTAATTCGCCCTGCGCAAGTATGTCTTTATTTAATGCCTGGCTGAAAGATATTTTTAAAATGATATTTAGAAATTCAAAGTGCTCGTTTAAAATTTCAATGGCTTTATTTACGGCTGGTTCTTTTTCAACCAAAGAATTTATAAAATGACTGTAATGTTCTTTCAGACCTTCAATTTTTTCTTTTGCGCCTTCCCTGTCATTTACCGCGATCATTGCGCTTATTTCTGTCAAAGCATTGGTTGTTCCGCTCAGTGCACTAAGCACAATTATTTTTGGCTGATCATCCTTTGTTATCAGTTGCGCCACCTGCTTCATGCGTTCAGGCTTGCCAACGCTCGTGCCGCCAAATTTCATCACCTTCATAAAAAAAATTGAGGAGCAAATGTAGCAGGATAATTTTGTGGAATGAACATTCGCGAAGAAATATTAAAAGAAAAAATTCACAGTAAAAACCATGCGACAGCTATTGCTGAATATGCATGTTCATCACCAAAAAATTTTAAAGAATTGGTGCAATGTTTTTTGGATAATGAATACCGTGTGTCGCAAAGAGCCGCATGGAGCCTGAGCTGGGGGGCAAGAAAAAAGCCTGAAATGATTGCGCCTTACATTAAAGATCTCGTGAACCAACTTGGAAGAAAAGATGTACACAATGCCATCATAAGAAACAGCGTTCGCATATTGGAGACAATAGAAATTCCCAAAAAATTCCACGGAGAAGTAATGAACCAATGTTTTGATCTGATTGAAAATCCGAAGACACCTGTTGCGATAAAAGCATTTTCATTGACAACATTATTCAATCTTTCAAAAAAATATCCTGAAATAAAAAATGAGTTGAAGACAATTATAGAAACGCTGTATGATAATGAGAGCGCGGCTTTCAAGAGCAGGGCAAAAAAGATCCTGAAAGATTTATAAGTATAACTCAATAAACCAATCTCACTTTAATGGTTGCTTTTACTTTTCTTAAAAGATCCAATGCCTGCTTAGATAATTTTTTATCAACATCTAAAACAACATAACCAATCTCATCATTCGTTTTTAAATATTGACCTAAAATATTAATGCCATGCTTTGATAGCTCAGTATTTATTTCACTCAAAACTCCCGGCACATTTTTGTGAATATGCAAAATTCTATGCGCACCTTCCACAGACGGCAAACCGATCGAAGGAATAGTATGAGAGCCGTTTGTGATACCTTTTTCGAGATAATTAAAAAGTTTCGCGCTCACATCTTCACCAATATTTTGCTGCGCCTCTTCTGTTGAACCACCAATGTGCGGCGTAAGTATAACATTGCTTAAACCCTGCAAAGGTGTTTGAAATTTATCGCCATTTTTTTCCGGCTCCCACGGATATACATCAATCGCAGCGCCACTGATATCGCCATTCTTAAGGCTTTTTGCTAAGGCATCTAAATCAACAACTTCGCCGCGTGCGTAGTTGATAAGTATAGAACCTTTTTTAAAATGTTTCAGTAAATTTTTATTAATTAAATTTTTTGTTTGAGGAGTTTCAGGAACATGCAATGAGATAATATTGCTTTCACTCACCAACTCTTTTAATGATTTTGCAGCCTCAGCATTGCCCAGCGGAAGTTTGGTTTCCACATCATAAAACAAAACTTTCATGCCGATGCCTTCTGCAAGCACGCTTAATTGCGAGCCAATATTTCCATAACCAATTATGCCTAAAGTTTTTCCGCGAAGCTCGAAACTTCCTTTTGCGTCCTTCATCCAAAGGCCTTCATGCGCCGCTTTATTTTTATCCGGAATTCTTCTGATAAGCATGATCGCCGCACCAATCACAAGCTCTGCAACGCTGCGCGTATTGCTGTAAGGTGCATTAAAAACAACAATGCCTTTTTCTGTTGCTGCTTTTAAATTTACCTGGTTTACACCAATGCAAAAGCAGCCAATGGCCTGCAATTTTGCAGCAGCATCTAAAACTTTTTTTGTGATTTTTGTTTTGGAACGAATCCCAAGCAAATGCACATCTTTTATCTCTTTCACTAATTCGTCTTCGCTTACCGCACCGGAAAGTTTGCGCACGTTAACGTATCCATTTTGTTTGAAGCGTTCAACCGCTTTGTCGCTGATGTTTTCTAGAAATAAAATATTGATCTTCTCTTTCGGATAACTTGTAAGGTCGCTCATAAAGTTTGGTTGTTTGCCAAGCGAAAATATAAAAGCATATTGTATAAAAACAAAATCCCTCCTTGCAAAGCCGGAGGGATGATTTATAATTTAAAAAAACTTATTTCTTTTTTGCGTAGCGTTTATTGAACTTATCAATTCTTCCTGCAGTATCCACCAGCATATTTTTACCTGTATAAAAAGGATGCGAGGTATTCGAAATTTCAAGCTTGATTAATGGATATTCATTGCCATCTTCCCACTTTACAGTTTCGCGGGAACCTGCAGTTGAGCGCCCTAAAAACTGAAACCCATTACTCATGTCTTTGAAAACTACAAATTTGTAATCTTTGGGATGTATGCCTTCTTTCATAATTTTACTTTTTATACGGATTTTGCCGTATTTTTTTTTAATGAGGCGCGAAGATAAGATGAAATTTTTTTTTGATGAAATTTAATTAAGATACGGCTCATTCATTAGAAGTATTTAAAAAATATCCAATCAAATAATTAAAATAAATACATGGAACTTATAAATCAATTCGCAGAAAAATATGCGGAAGAAATAACAGGAAATGAAAATTCGCTCCGCAAAAAAGTATATGATGAAACGCTTAAAAATCATCCGCAAAATAATTTGATGAGCAGCTTTGTTCAAGGTAAATTTTTATCTTTTTTAAGCAGGATGATTCAACCAAAATTTATCCTGGAGATCGGCACTTTCACCGGTTTCAGTGGTTTGTGTTTATCAGAAGGTTTGCAGCAAAATGGAGAACTGCACACACTGGAACTTCGTGAAGAGGATGCTAAAATTGCCAGAACAAATTTTACATTTTCTGAAAAAAATAATCAAATACATTTGCATGTCGGAAATGCAGCGGAAACAATTCCCAAGCTTAATTATACATGGGATCTTGTTTTTATTGATGCAGATAAAACAGGATATATTGAATACTACGAATTGGTTTTGCCACGTTTAAATAAAAACGGATTTATTGTTGCAGACAATGTTCTTTTTCACGGCGAAGTTTTGGAAGAAAATATCAGTGGAAAAAATGCAAAAGCTATTGATGCTTTCAACAAACATGTTGCCGCAGATGAAAGAACGGATCAGGTTTTATTAACTATTCGCGATGGCTTATTAATTATTAAGAAAAAATAATCTTAATGAAGAAAGTTTTTTTGCTTGCCTGCATTGTCATTGGGTTTTTACCTGCTTTTACGCAAACACCCGAAGATATAAAAAATTATATTTATACTTATCAGTTACTTGCAGAAAGAGAAATGCAGCGCACAGGAATTCCTGCGGCAATTACGCTGGCACAAGGCATTTTAGAATCTGCAGCGGGGACAAGCGAACTCACCAAACAATCAAATAATCATTTTGGAATTAAATGCAAAAGTGATTGGACGGGCAAAGTAGTTTATCATGATGATGATGAAAAAAATGAATGCTTCAGATCTTATGCAAATGCTGAAGAATCTTTTAAAGACCATTCAGATTTTTTGAAAAGTCGTCCCAATTATGCTTTTCTTTTTCAGCTTGATCCAACAGATTATCAGGGATGGGCTTATGGTTTAAAAAAAGCAGGCTATGCTACCGAAAAAGATTATCCGCAAGCTTTGATAAGAGTGATTGTTGATAATAATTTACAGGATTATACATTGGTAGCAATGCATCAAAATTCGCAAACATCTCTCAGTCCTCTTGTTACATACAATACTACTGAAAGCCTTGCTGATACTGCTGTTCAGCAAAATGAAAATGAAGAGCCGATAACTGTAAACTATAATAAACCTGTTGATGAAAGTGATAATCAAAGCGCAGATCAACAGCAAGAAAATACAGCTTTCGTTAGCTATCCAAAAGGAGTTTTTCAAATAAATAATTGTAAAGTTATTTATGCAAAAGCTGGCACATCTTTATTTGCGTTAGCAAGTAATTATAATGTTGAATTCAGTAAATTACTTGAGTTTAATGAGCTGGATAACGCAGATATTCTTTCAAAAAATGCGCTTATTTTTTTAGAAAGAAAACAAAAAAAAGGTGCAAGTGATTTTCATGTGGTTAAACCTTATGAAAGCATTGAGAACATTGCACAAACCGAAGGTGTTAGGCTTGAATATTTATTAGCTTATAATCATCTTACAAAAGGTGACGAGCCTGCAACAGGACAAAAAATATACCTGAGAAATTTTTCTGCTTATTCTCCAAAATTATTTCAAACTAATAATTTTTCTTCCGGCAGTGTAAGCTCCAAATAATAAATGCAACCGAAAAAAGTACACGATAAATTTTTCATTCCATATATTTCTGAAGAAAATATTTTACAAAAAATAAAAGAGATTGCGGCGCAGATAAATCAGGACTATAAAGGCCGAAAGCCTTTATTCATCGCTATTCTGAACGGTTCGTTCATGTTTGCGTCTGATCTTTTTAAGGCTTTGGAAATAGAGGCTGAAATAAGTTTTATAAAACTTGCATCTTATAAAGGTTCAAAATCAACAGGTCATATTATTACAGCAATTGGTCTGGACACAGAAGTAACAGGACGTGATGTAATTATTATTGAAGACATACTTGACACCGGTAAAACACTGCATCATTTTTTGCCGCAGCTTTTAAATCAACAGGCGCTTTCTTTAAAAATAGCTGTGTTGCTTCATAAAAAAGATGCAATGATTTTTCCCGTGAATATTGACTATTGCGGTTTTGTAATTCCTGATAAATTCGTGATTGGTTATGGTCTTGATTATGATGGTTTGGGACGAAATTTTAAAGGAATTTATCAACTGCAAAAAAATGATTAATAAAATTCAATCATGAGAAAAATATTTTTTGTTGCAATTATTTTAGTTATATGCAACTCTTTATTTGCACAAACGCCGGATAAAATTTACATGGCAAACATTCACACACCAATGCTTTATCAGCAAGGAAATTTTTATGGGTATCCAATCATCAGCATTGGTTCGCTTGGCGGAGTGGAGTTGCATTTTGATGATTTTGATACGCACATAAAAAATTATTATTACACTTACCAGCTTTGCAATGCAGACTGGCAACCTGTTGATCTCAGTCCCTTTGATTATATTAAAGGCTTTACGCAAAATGCAATATCGCAATATCATGTTTCCTCTATTGCAAAAACAAAATACGTGCATTACCAGGCTTTGCTGCCAGAAGGCAATTGCTTGCCATATAAAAGTGGCAATTACATTTTAAAAGTTTTTCTAAACGGCGACACTTCAAAACTTGCATTTACAAAAAGATTATTGATCGTAAATAATATTATTCCTGTTGCTGCAAAAATTTTACAACCTTATAATTCGGAGTTGATAAATACGCATCAAAAAGTTCAATTCAGCATTGATATTACCAAGCTCAATGCACTAAATCCTTTGCAACAGGTGAAGGTTGTTGTGTTGCAAAACTATCGTTGGGATAATGCGGTTTACGGCGCACAGCCACAATTTATGCGACAAAATTTATTTGAATATAATGGAGAAAAAGATTTTGTATTTCCTGCGGGAAAAGAATATCGCTGGCTTGATATGAGGAGCTTTAGTTTTCAAACCGACAGAATGAAAAATGTAGATGAAAACGCAACGCCAATCGATGTAGAAGTGGTTCCTGATCTTGCCCGTTCAGATCAGCAATATTTATATTATTCAGATAGAAATGGCTTTTATGAAATCAGCTCAATAGAAAGCATAAACCCTTTGTGGCAGGGCGATTACGCGAATGTTCATTTTACATTTATTCCAAGAAATAATATTGCTTTTCCAGATAAAGATGTTTATATAATCGGGCAAATGAATAATTATAATATTGATGATTCGGCAAAACTTATTTTTAATCCCGATAAAGGTTTGTATGAAAAAACATTGCTTTTAAAACAAGGTTATTATACTTATTTGTATGCAACAAAAAGTACAACAAACGATAATGAGATTATTCAATTGAATGATACAGAAGGCAATTATTGGGAAACAGAAAATACTTATACCGTACTTATTTACTATCGCTCTTTTGCAGATAGAGCCGATGAACTTGTTGGTGCCACAACCATCAACTCACGCACCACGAGAACAGGCTTTTGATTAAAAAATTTATCATAAACTTTTAAAATTTCAAGCCTATTTTTGCAATGACAGGTTTTACACGACCAGCTCCTGCTGAACTCCCCCAGGGCTGGAAGGCAGCAAGGGTAGGCGGTTGTAGCGGTGCGATGTATGGCCTGTCATTTTTTATTTAATAAAATTTATTTTAAAATATTTAATCAGATAATTATGAAATTTTTTATTGACACTGCTAACCTCGATCAGATAAAGGAAGCAAACGACCTTGGCATTTTAGATGGCGTTACAACAAATCCTTCCTTAATGTTTAAAGAAGGAATCAAAGGCAAAGACGCGATCATTGCGCACTACAAAACAATTGCAGAAATGGTAAAGGGCGATGTAAGCGCTGAAGTTTTTTCAACAAATTTTGATGAGATTGTAGAAGAGGGAAAAATACTTGCTGCAATCCGTGAAAATATTGTTGTAAAAGTACCGATGGTTAAAGATGGCGTTAAAGCAATTAAATGGTTTACGGATAATGGCATTCGTACTAATTGCACACTTGTATTTTCTGCCGGGCAGGCAATACTCGCCGCAAAAGCAGGCGCAGCTTATGTTTCACCTTTTCTCGGAAGAATTGATGACAGTGGCTGGGATGGTGTTGAACTGATTTCGCAGATAGCACATATATTTTCTGTTCAGGGTTTTGAAACGCAAATTCTTGCTGCATCTATCCGCAGTGCATTGCATATTATTAAATGCGCAGAAGCCGGCGCAGATGTTTGCACGAGCCCTCTTGAATCGATTCTTGGTTTATTAAAACATCCATTAACAGATTTAGGTTTAGCAAAGTTTGCTGAGGATGCAAAAAAATTGAATTAAATTAATTACCATTAACCTTACCATCAATAATATAGTTTCTGTCTCTCTAAAAAAAGATAACTTAGTAAACAAAACTTCAAAAATATCTTGATTTACTTTGTATAAATTTAAAAAGATATTATTGGTAGATGATGATGCTATTACGATAATGATATGCGAAAAAATTCTCTCGCATGTATCATTTGCAGAACAAATAATTTCTGCAACAAATGGAAGCGAAGCAATAAATTTTATTGTTAAATGTTTTAATGATAATACACCTTTACCGCAACTTATTTTCCTGGATTTGAACATGCCCATAATGAATGGATGGGAGTTTTTAGAAGCATTTAAGGATTTGAATTTTCCACAAAATAATCAACCTATTGTATGCATACTTTCATCAACCATTGATGCTGAAGATGCAAATAGAGCAATGCAATATTCTTTCGTAAAAAAGTTTATTTCCAAGCCACTTACAAAAGAAATTCTTGACACTATTACGCTCAATTTTACATAGTATATTACTTGCTCATTTTGTTTATTTACACTTACGGCGTAGTTTTAAATCCTCATGAATGTTGCTTATTTTGTTGCCAGAAGAATTGCTTTTAACAGTCAAAAATCATTTACACGTTTTATCGTTCGGCTTGCTGCAGCAGCAACTGCATTAAGTGTTGCCGCAATGATTATCACATTATCTTTTGTTACAGGCTTCCAGGAAACCATAGCAAATAAAGTTTTTAGTTTTTGGGGACATATTCGCATACAACAATATGCTGCTTCCAAATCACTTGTTTCAGAAGAAACGCCGCTTCATAAAAATGATACGGTTATAAATATTTTACAACAAACTCCTGCTATAAAACAAGTCCAGGTATTTGCTACAAAAAGCGCTGTTGTTGAGAAAAATAAAAACATTGAAGGCGTGTTGCTAAAAGGCGTTGACAGCAATTATGCATTCAGCAATCTTCAGCCTTTTTTATTGCAGGGTCGTTGGTTGCAATTTGCAGATACTATGTATAGTAAAGAAATTGTTTTATCTAAATCAATTGCGGATGAGTTGAATATAAAAGTTGATGATACAGTTAAAGTTTATTTTATTTCTGCAAGTGCCGGCAATGCAAGTTTTAGAAAACTGAAAGTTTGTGGCATTTATAAAACGGGCATTGATGAGTATGATAAACTTTTTGCACTCTGTGATATTCGATTGTTACAACGCGTGAATAACTGGCAAAAAGATGAGATCGGCGGATACGAAATTTTTTTGCATGATTATAAGTTGATGGACACAACAAGCAACCTGCTTTACAATCAATTACCGGGTGCATGGATAAGCAAAACTATAAAGCAGCAATATCCTAACATCTTTGACTGGCTTGAGTTACAGGATGTAAACAGGAATGTTATCTTTATTGTAATGGCAATTGTTGCGATCATAAATTTAATAACATGCCTTTTAATTTTAGTGCTTGAACGAACAAAAATGATTGGCGTTTTAAAAGCCACAGGAAGCAGCAACAATACTATTCAGAAAATTTTTTTATATTATGCATCAATAATTTCCGGCACAGGAGTTTTAATTGGTTTTGCATTTGGAATTGGCATTTGTTTGTTACAACAACACACCGGATTTATAAAATTAGACGAAGCAAATTATTATGTATCAACGGCGCCGGTTCATATTATTTGGTGGCAGGTTGGAGCTATATGTGTTGCCACGCTCGCAGTTTGTTTTGCTGCATTAATGCTGCCTGTTTTATTTGTGCGAAACATACAACCTGTAAAAGCAATACAATTCAGATAATTTTTTTGATAAATGCTGAAAGCGTTGTGATAATTTCTTTTCCAAACTTTTCTTCAAGCCTTCCAGGTGGCATAGTTGATTGGAGCTTCACCCGAAAATTTAAAAGCTTCTTTTTCCATAAATTTTATGATCCTCTTTGTGCGCCGCCTGTTGCTTTCACATTTTTACCGATCGCTTTGGAATTAGCTTTTGCATTTGTGTTTGCAATAAACCCTGATGTATTATTCGATTTATTGTTTGCACCACCGCCGGGACGATTGTCTTTTTTATTTTTTTTGTTAGGTATTAGTGACATAATTAATAATTAATAGTTTAGTAATAATAATTGCTGAAAGTAAAAATAGTTTTTGTTGTTCTAAAAATAAAAGCTTTGAGTAAGCTCTTTTCTAAAGATGATTTGCAAAAATTCCTATCAACCGAAATGATATTAAACTGCTATGGAAATATTCCTAATTCTGCATACGAAGTTCCAACTTTATTAATGGCAACAACATAAGCTGCGGTGCGCATATCCGGAATTTCGGGATTGCTGTTCCATGCCTCCATAATTTCGCGGGTCGCTTCTATCATTGTTTCTTCCAATCCGCTATGCACAAGATCTGCTTCACTTGCACCATGCTCAATAATTGTTTTTTCTGCAGCATTTACTGTCTTTCCGGTAAGTTCTTCGACTTGTCCTAAAATATGTTTGTTCATATTTTCTGTAAAACGTTTTTCCATTCTTCCATAACGAACATGGCTTAAATTTTTTAACCATTCAAAATAACTCACCGTGACACCTCCTGCATTCAGGTACATGTCAGGTATAATGATGATGCCTTTCTTCGCAAGTATTTCATCAGCTTCTGGCGTTGTTGGTCCGTTGGCTGCTTCACCAATAAGTTTGGCTTTTATTCTTGCAGCGTTTGAAGCGTTGATAACGTTTTCAAGTGCGGCAGGAATTAAAATGTCACAATCATATTCCAGCGCATCTGTATTTTTTTCAAAATTATTTGAACCGGGAAAGTTTAAGATGCTGCCAGATTTTTTCCTGAATTGAAAAACATCTTCTTCATTCAATCCATCTTCAGAATAAATTGAACCTTCATACTCCGCAATTGCCACAACCTTTGCACCATGTTCTCTGAAAAATTTAGCTGAATGATAACCAACATTCCCCAAACCCTGAACTACTACACGCTTTCCTTCGATGCCGGTTTTCATTCCTAATTTACTCATGATATCTTCCATATTACACACTTCGCGCACACCAAAAAAAACACCCAAACCTGTGGCCTCTTTTCTTCCTCGAACACCACCCTGCGTTACAGGCTTTCCCGTAACGCAACCCATTGAATCAATTTCTCCGGGACGCATTGTGCTGTAAGTATCCATGATCCACGCCATCTCTCTTTCGCCTGTTCCATAATCCGGTGCCGGAACATCGATGCCGGGGCCGATAAAATTTTTCTTAACCAGTTCTGCTGTATAACGGCGTGTTATCTTTTGCAATTCAAATTCACTATAGTGCCGCGGATTTATTTTTATGCCACCCTTGCCACCACCAAAAGGAACATTCACGATGGCGCATTTATAAGTCATTAAGGATGCAAGAGCCATCACTTCATCCTGGTTCACTTCATCACTGAAACGAATGCCGCCTTTGCAAGGTGTTTTGTGCTGGCTGTGCTGCACTCGATAAGCTTCAATCACTTCAATATTCCCGTTATCGCGCTTGATCGGGAAGCGCATTTGATAAACAGCATTGCATTCTTTTATCTGGTCAAGCAAACCCTTTTCCCATTTTGTAAACTTCGAAGCTTTATCAAAACTTCGTGTTACATTTTCAAAAAAACTGTAATTATTTTCCGGCATAGAATCGTTTTAAAATTTATAATTATCAGAACCATGATTTTAAAGATTAATTGATTTTCGTGATGAAATTTATCTTTTAATCTTCATAATCATTTCACATCCCTGTTCTGATTTCTTTCCAGCTTTTTTATTTTTTTATCCAAATTAAAAAGATAGATAAATATCCCAATCACAATCGTTACAACTATTGCAAGCACTACATAAATTTTACCATTGCTTCGCATGAAATCTGTTTTATCCTCATCGGAAACATCGAGTTGCTGCTGCGCAAAACAAAACATGTTCATTAAACAAAATGCTATAACAAATCCAATTCTTTTCAATTTATCCATGGCTGACATTAAATTTATTTTCTTCTATTATTCTATATCGTATTCTTAACGTAGCAATCCAAACACCAAGCAATGTCCATCCGAAAACTGCCGGCCAAAGAACAAGTTCAATTGCAGATGTTGTATCATTCGGGTTCAGTCCCGGATTTCCTTCGCTTCCCTGTCCGCCGGGATGCAATGATTCACTCATTCTCGGCAATATCCATATTGCAGGAAATAGCATGGCATACGCAAACACATTGTACACAGCGCTTAGCCGCGAACGCTTGTCAATATCTGTAACAGAGCCGCGCAAAATAAAATAAGCGAGATAAATAAGCATGGCTACTGCTGCGCCGTTTTGTTTTGGGTCTCCGCTCCACGGTGCGCCCCACTGGTAATTTGCCCAAATTGCTCCTGTGATTATTCCAAGAAAACCAAATACCAATCCTGTTCTTGCATATTCTACTGAATAAAAATCATGAACTGGATTTTGAGATTTTAAATAAACAAGGGCATAAATAACAGAAACCGTTAATAAAATCATCATTCCAAACCACATGGGTACATGAAAAAATATGGAGCGGATTGATTGCTGCAAGCGACCATCAAGTACAGGAACTTTTATTAAAAATGCCGCAATACAAGTGTATAAAAGAAGAATGAAAGATAAAATTTTCCACCAGTATTGACGAAGCATGCTAACCTTTTAAGAGCTGCAAAATTAGGGGAAAGCTAACGAGCAAACACGTGTTAGTTTGTATTTCTTTTTGTGTCTTTATAAATTTCTTTTGTTTATCTGCTGAGTTTAAAAATCGCAATGTTTTCTATCATCATTAAAAGTAGCAACCATAAAAAATAGTAGGTTTACGTATCATTAACTCAAAACCATTACTATGGCTGCAATTCCAAATTCACCTTTTCATAAAGAACTGTCCGGTTTGGCTTTTTTCATTTCTCTGCCACAGTTAATCGCTTCGCCGGTGTTTGTAGGGTTGAAGCATTTATTGTATCACGATGTGGTGCCGATGGAAGTAAAAGAGGTGATCGATTTTCTACTGATATCATTTCCCTTAACCTTGTGTGTGGCAGTACTTACATTATTATTTTTAAAAGAGCAGTTTAATGTTTTTTATTTGCTGTTTGCAGTTGTTGGTGCAGCATTGCTCTCAAATTGTTTGCATGCAGTGTTTGAAAAAATTCCTTCGGTAGGGCTCGATTCATCTTTCAATGAAACATTTCTTGATCCTGCCAATAACGACAACGGCAATTCTATCTTTATATGGATTGGAAAAATATTCGGCATTTACTGGCAAAGTTTTGGTCCCATACTTTTTATCCAATCCTGCGCGATCGGTATTTATGCAGGAATAAAATTTTCAAAAATAGATAAGAAGAAAAAGGATGTGAAGAAGTAAATGACAAGCAACAAATAATTTTTTCTTGGAAATGAGCAGGGAAAAAACTGCTTTCTTCAGGGAAAAAATTAAAAACCTACAGGTTTAGTGACGATTTACAATTAAAGAGATTGGGCGATCATTCACTCCATCGTTTTCAATTCCTTTATCCACCTGCTGCAAAGCCAGAGAATAATAAAACTTACCAGACCAATTGCTGCATCAATGCAAGACCACCACAAAGGAATTTCCCGCACTCTTTCCCAACCCAATGCTATCAGCACGCTTAAGGCAGATATTATCAATCCCCATGTAATGATCCATTCATTTTTTACAGGATCGCGAAGCGGACCAAGAAATGCTATGGCAATCAGCAAATGTGCAAATGCAAGCCAGTCAAATCCATAACGCATAAACCGGTAATGGTTGCTCGTTTCAGTAACGCCTTTGTTTACATACATGAACCAGTTGTGCAGAAAGTCTGGCAGTATACTTTGGTTTGACAAAAGAAAATTCAACTCCGCACGTAACGGTATGGCTGAAATACCATTCAACAATAAACCAATGATGATAATGATGATGCTTGTTTTTATTTTGCGGCGAAGCTTTACCGAAGCATTATTTCTATTTGACATGTTGGTAAGGTTTAAGGTAATAAAGTTACAAACAATTAGCAGAGCAATGATTGATGTGTTGTGAAGAAGGCTGAATACTTCAGCCGGATAAGATTATTTATTTACTGCTGTTCCAATTTTTTCTCCCTGTTTATAAGTTTTACTTTCAACACTATTCAATTCCACCTTGTCTTGCTGAAACAACATAATTATATCCGATCCGCCAAAACCAAAATAACCAAACTCATCACCTTTTTCTAAATACGTTCCTTCCTCCACAGTAAGATTAACGGATGAAATATGTCCCATACCTATGGGTATCACTGCAACAAATCCCACAACAGATTCTATAATAATATAACCTCTTGTATGCTGAAATTGAAAGCCAACGTCATCTGTATTTTCAATAGAACCATCCGGCTTTCTTTCTTCCGTTACCCATGTATTTGCAGGTATATTTTTTACTTCACGCACAATGCCTGCTACAGGTGTATGATAGCGATGGTAATCGGTAACTTTTAAAAAACTATGTGTAAAAATACCTCCGTTAAATTTCTCAGCATAAGGACTATCCGCAAGCAAAGTAGTGACCTTATAAGTACTTCCTTTTACCGAAACTGTAGAATCATTTTCAATTTTCCATTGTCCTTTACATTCACTGTCTGCAGGCGAAACTATTATCGCGTTATCGCATCTTCCTGCGATGGGTCTTTTGCCGGGCTTTAATTGTCGTGCGAGAAACTGGTTGTAAGTAAGCCAGCCACTTGGTCCTTTTATATAATCATCAATTTTATAGTCTGCGCATTTGATAAAAGATTCAAGTGTTTCGGTAGATGCAGTTGTATCTAAAAAATTACCGCGCGCTCTAACAAATTCATTCATCCAATTGTTGAAAGCTTTGTCCGTCTTCAAAACATCATCAGGTGATTTGCTGAGCATAAAATAAAATTTCCGCACAGAAGGCATCAATTCTTTTTCTGATGGAATGTGTGTGAGTATGTTATTAAGGTAATTATAAAAAGATTCCAGTGTTTCAATCTCCGGTTCTTGTGCAGCTTTCAAAGAAACTTCAACAGCATTTTTTAAATACTTATTTTCTTCTAAAAGATCAATTAGTTTTTGTACAGGTTCTTGTGTTGCAGGCATGGTTTAAAAATGAGGAGGATTCATTTGCTTTAAAATATATTTATCACAGGGCGCTAAGAAATGTAATTTAAGATCTCTCATAGAGATCGGCGGCTCATCAGGCTTGCCCGTAACATTGGTGTAAGATATTTCAAAGCCTTCCAACACTATAACAATGCCGCTGCCGCGCACTTCTGCTTCCGTGCCGTTCCTTATAATTATCGCAGTGTCTTCATCAATGCCGATGCCTACTGTTGTTGGGTTTGTGGCAACAACCTGCGCAAGACGCACCAACCTTCCGCGATGTACAAAGTGCGTATCTATACATACATCTTTTAAAAATTCAAGTCCTGTTGTTACTTTTATTTCGCTTGTAATTTCTTCTTCCCTTTTACTGCCGGAATAGATCATAGGTGTAGATAATGCCATTGCTCCGGCACTGGTGCCTGCCACTACAATTTTGTTGTTGATATATTTTTTTTTCAATTGTGTGAGAAAAGGCGTGCCGCCATAAAGCGTGGTAAGCAATAACTGATCGCCGCCGGTAAAGAAAAAGCCATCGGCATCTTTAATGCGATCTTTCAAATCATCATCCAAAACTTCCTTTCGTGTTTTATGATGGATGTGATTAATGTTTTCAACACCAAGTTTTTTAAAACATCTTTTATATAATTTAATGACTTCAGCGCTTTCGCCTGATGCGGAAGTTATCACTTCGATCGGTGCGTCTTTGCGCTGCAAAAGCTCTGTAAAACATTTCAAAATTTCAAGCGGATGATATCCTTCCGGCGCATCATGATTTTCCGGCTCCTTGCCTTTACTTTCTGCACCACCAATTATCAGTAATGTACCTGCCGGAACCGGACAGGAATTATCCATTGCTTTTTCCATAAGTTAAAGTTTAAGTGCCGCAAGCCTGTGTATTGAAACTGGTTGTTTTTTTAAACCAAATAAAATCATGCCATTATTAAAACTATTGATACTGATATGACGATCAGGGCAATTACTTGTAATTTATATCCTCCTCAATATCCGGAAAAGCGATACATTTATTAAACCATTAGTGAAAGGTTATTGTGAATAAATACCTTCAAGAACAATCAAAACAAAATCATTACACGAATAAAATATGGAAGTACATCATCATCCTGATCTGCATCATAAAAAGAAAAATTTCAGGGAATATTTTCTTGAATTCATCATGATATTTCTTGCCGTTACCATGGGCTTTATCGCGGAAAGTATTCGTGAACATGTTACAGACCGCTCAAAAGAAACAGAATATATTTCAGGCTTTATCCGCAATTTGAGAGATGATACTGCTAACCTGAAATATGTGATCAATTTTGATAACAAGCAAGTGGCGGGAACGGATAGTATATTGCGCCTTTCTCATTCGGACATGTCAATTGATTCCAATCGCAAAGCGTTCTATTATTTTGCTTTTAAATATTTATATAATTCTGCTTCTTTCAAAAGCAATGATGCCACATTGCAGCAGTTAAAAAGTACGGGCGATTACCGATTGATTGAAAAAGATCACGTGGCTGACAGTCTTTCTAAATACGATGCCGATACTCGCGGTGTATATGATGAAGGGAATTATTACGAAGTTTATTTTAAAGATATTTTATCGCGGATGGATGATATAGGCGACATGACAATCATTCAAGATACGAGCTATATAAAAAACGGAAAGATGACAGCAAAGCCTCTCCCGCAGCTACGGAATGATGGCAATAAACTTCCAACATTTTATAATAAAATATCAGACTTTGGCATTATTACTCAATCTTATTCAAAATATAATTTACAGCCGCAATTAGATGAGGCAACAAGATTAATTGACTTTCTTAGAAAAGAATATGATATAAATGATTAAAAAGCCTGGTTTAATCGCGGCTTAATTTTTACGCCGCGTGGCTTAGGTTTCAAGCCGTCTGGCTTAGAGTTGAAGCCGCATGGCTTAGGTTTGAAGCCGCGTGGCTTAGAGTTGAAGCCGCATGGCTTAGAGTTGAAGCCGCATGGCTTAGGTTTCAAGCCGCATGGCTTAAAGTTCAGGCCGCATGGCTTGTTTCAATCTTTCCACAAAAAAGGAAACAGGATAATTGCAAGCAAAACGATTAAGTTATCAAGCGCAAGTAATAATAAGATCATTTGCAATAAACCTGCTTGCGCAGTTGTTGCGAATGCAATTTTTGAGATCTTTGAAAGCAATAATAATTGTGGGATGATCAGCGGAAAACCCATCACTGCCATCAAGGCTGCCTGCTGCTGCGCTTTTGCTGCAATGGCTGCGAGAAATGTGAATATGAAACTTAGACCAATACCGCCCAAACATGCAATGCCAATAAACTGAAGCATATTTTGTAACGGATTGCCCAACAATAAAATGAAAACGCAGAGGCTTATCAAACTCATCAGACACATGAGCAAGCCATTGAAAATAAGTTTTGAAATAATAAAATCTTTTGCACCTGCGATGGAATAAAAATATAGCAACCTGTTTTTATTTTCCTGCAAAAAACTTTTAGCAACGGCGTTCACACAAACAAATAATTGTATCACCCAAAACATGCTGTTCCAAACATCTGAAGTTGGCTGACCCATGGTTAGATATACAACAAAAATGGTAGCAGCAACGTACAATAAAATTCCGTACAAGCTATACTGCTGGCGTATTTCAAGCAGTATATCTTTTTTTATAAGTGTGATGATATGTTTGGTCGCGCTCATTGATCTTCGTAATAACAATGTCTGCAGCGTGGTTCGTACTTATCTTTTTCACCCAATAATATTTGCTCTTCATTTGGTGTTTTGCGATAAGACATGTTCGCAATATTTCCGCACTTCACACATATCGCATGAAGTTTTGTAATGTAATCTGCTATTGACAATAATTGCGGCACAGCGCCGAAAGGTTTGCCGAGATAATCCATATCAAGCCCTGCTACAATAACGCGAATGCCGCGCTGCGCAAGACTTTCACACACATCTACAATTTCATTATCAAAAAACTGCGCTTCATCAATAGCAACGACATCAGCATCCTGCACATGCAATAAAATTTGTGCAGCATTATCAATGCACTTTGATGGAAATTCATTTGCATCATGACTGACCACGTTTGTTAATGAATATCTTTTATCAACCGAAGGTTTAAATATCTCTACCTTTTGATTAGCAATTTTTGCGCGTTTCAATCGCCTGATCAACTCTTCTGTTTTGCCACTGAACATGGAGCCGCAGATAATTTCTATCCATCCTCTTTTACTGTTTATAATCGCAGGTTCTATAAACATTCTTCAAAAATTATATTTGGTTTAAGTTTCAATTATTTTCACAATCAATTTCATTTTATCAACTAAAATCATTTGTAACTTTAATGATTATTCGATCAAAAGTATTACAATCAATGGAAAGAATTGGCGTGTTAATCAACAAGTTGAAGGAGCAATATGACCAGCATGCTGATGAACATGCAATTATGATTACGGCGCAAATGCTTATGGGAGAATTGCAGCAACAAAACAATGCATCGAATAATTCTTATAAAAAAGTTTCCGTGATAATGCCTGCGAAAAATGCAGCAACAGTTTCTGAAAATGGAAATGCAGTGAAAGAAGATTTTGATAATGGAAAGAAAAATTTTCCGGAGAAAGAAAAAAATGAAAAAACAAATTGGATGTTCGAATCAACCAATGAAGCGCCGACACTTTCGCAGCAAAAAAAAGAGGTTTATGAATTGAATGAATCAATAGGAAATATTTATCAGAATAGTTTGAATGAAAAGCTGCGCGAAGAAAAAACAGAACTGGGAAATGTGCTGCAAGACACGCCGGTAAAGGATTTGAAGAAAGCTATCGGCATCAATGACCGCTATCTTTTTATTAATGAATTGTTTCGCGGTGATGAAACAATGTATGAGCGGAGTATTAAAACCATCAATTCATTCAGCATATTTGCTGAAGCAGAATATTGGATCTTGCGTGAACTGAAATTAAAGCTTGCCTGGAGCGAAAGCAATCCGGTTGTGCAACAATTTGATCAATTGGTTAAGAGACGTTTTTCCTGAATATACTGCATGATTTTTTTTGTAGCACCTGTATTATTTTTTACATAGTTGAGTGAAGCGTTCGCTGCTTTCTCATACAATATTTTATCATTAAAGAAATCATTAAAAGTAGCTTCCAGCTCTAAAGCGCCGTCAATTGTAAAGGCTCCGCCTGCATCAATCAATTCTGTTGCCTCAATATATTTTTCATATTCAGGACCAAACACAACGGGCTTTCCATACACAGCCGCTTCTAAAATATTGTGAACACCATCGCCGCCAAAAGCGCCACCAACATAACAAATTGTTGCATAAAAATAAAGGCGGCTTAGCATGCCAACATTATCAATGATCAAAGTATTTATTGTTTGATTGTAGTGTAATGTCTCAGCATATTCTGAAAATAATATTGAATTTTTATAGAGCTTTTTGCATTCATCAATTCTTTCTTTTTGCACATCGTGCGGCACAATAATAAAACGGATCTCAGCATGTGTATTTGCAAAATGATCAAGCTCTTCATCATCTTCAAGCCACGTACTTCCTGCAACAATAACAGGAAAATTTTTGCAGAATTTCTCAATTAAATCTATCGGTTCAAACTTTTCTTCAATCTCTGAAACCCTGTCAAAACGTGTGTCTCCGCTGATTAAGGTGTTATGAAAATGTATAGAATTTAAAAGATTGAATGAAAGATTATTTTGTACAAAAAGATAAGAAAAACAGTGCAGCATTTTTTTATGGAATGATCCATACCATTTAAAAAAAGGCTGTTCTTTTCTGAAGTTGGCAGAGATCAAAAGCAGGGGAATATTTCTTTGTTTTATTTCAATTAAATAATAATACCAAAATTCATATTTTATAAAGCAGACAAGAGAAGGCTTAATGGTATTCAAAAATGTTTCAGCATTTTTTTTTGAATCGAAAGGCAAATAAAAAATATGATCAGCAAGCGCAGAATTCTTTTTTGCTTCATATCCTGAAGGAGAAAAAAAAGTCAGCAAAATTTTATAAGAGGGATAATTTTTTTTAAACATTTCAAGCAAAGGGATTGCCTGTTCAAATTCACCAAGCGAAGAGCAATGCACCCAAATTATCTGTTCATTATTTTCTTTAAATACTTTATTTAATCTTTCGAAAATATTTTTTCTGCCTTCAATCCACAACTTTGATTTTTCATTAAATGGCGCAATAAGTTTTGCAATAAAAAAATACAGCAGGAGAAATATGTTGTAAAAAAATACAGCCATTATTAAAAATAATAAAACGCCATTTATAAAATTGAAGCACTAGCATTCTTTTTAAAAAAGATTTATGTAGTGTGAATTTTTAGTGTATAAAATTTCTTCCGCAATACGAAAGATTATAACATGTTTTTTTTGCAGCATAAACTATTTTTGTAAAAATTTTGTTGATGGAAATTATAACGAATGCACCTGTAACATTTTCAAATACAGCATTGCAGGAAATAAAAAGATTAATGAATGAAAGTGGATTTGATGCATCGCAAAGGCTTCGTGTTGGCGTTAAAGGTGGGGGTTGCAGCGGGATGACCTATGTTTTAGGATTTGATGTTGCTAAAGATAACGATGATTTTTTTGAGATAGAAGGTGTCCCATGCGTGATGGATAAAAGCCATGAAATGTATGTGTATGGAATGAATATTGATTGGCACGATGGATTAAACAGTCGTGGATTTACATTTAATAATCCTAACGCGGCAAGCACTTGTGGTTGCGGAACTTCTTTTGCGGTTTAATATCTACTTAAAAATTAAAAAGCCTGTCGTTTGAACAGGCCTTTTTTTATTACTTTTGCTATTGTCTAAATTTTATCTTCTTCTAAAACCACCACCGAAATTTTGCCTTTCAAAAGATTGAGAGGCAAAACCTCTTTGTGCAGGAGCATAATTTCGTTGTGTCTGTTGCGGGGCATATGCTCTTGCTGGTTGTTGATAATTTCTTGGTTGTTCATAACTGCTTGCACCGGGAGTTCTCTGCTGTTGCGGAGCAGCATTCGGCCTCTGCGGCATGTTATTAGGAACATTTCTTTGCGGAGCGGGACTTTGATTAACCGGTTGACGATTAACAGGTGCATTAAAATTATTACGCTGCGGTAAATTATTCATATTATGTTGTACACCATTTTGATAAGCAGGCTGTACGTTCCTTTGCATATTTACCTGGTTTGTACGATTCGTATTAATGGCAGCATGCGGGCGATAAATACCTAAAGTATTTCCATTCGCAACAGCCGCACCGGGACGAACATTTGTTACCACATGCATTGGTTGTATAGGTCTTCCTGTGTATCTTTCTACATCTGCTCTTGCCGGTCCATTTACTATTGCACCTCTTCCATAAGTATGAACATTATTAATAATGGTAGTGTTGCGTATGATGGTATAGTTTCTTGCAGGATTAATAACATATCTTCCAACATACCGGTTTCCAAGATAACCATGCTGAACAAAACACCATCTTTCAGCAGGTATGTAACCATAACCTCCAAAACCTCCACCGATACCTATTCTTATGCCGGGCGCTAAGGGAGCCCATCCATAATAGCTACCACCTGTACGCCAGCCTACCCAAGCCGGTCCCCATTGGTAACCGGGAACCCACATCCATCCATACATTGCTTCATAAGCCCAACGTCCGTAATGGAAAGGTGCCCAGCCCCATGCATAGTCTGATGCCCAAGTCCATCCGAAATTTGTATAGACCCAATGGCCGCCTGAATAGTAAGGTCTGAAACCACGTATTCCACAAACCCAAACCTGGCCATATCCTGGATAATCTATCCAAGAGCCGTAAGGGCTTAAAGCCTGGGTAAAATCATTCATGTTCACATCAGCCTGAGCTTGTGCATTTGATCCATCGTTATAGCCTTTATTATAATCTTGACTATCGCCCGAACCATTACCATCATTATTTCCGTCATTTGTATAATCCTGGTTGTCCTGATCATTATTTTGATTGTATTGATCATTACCATTACCATTACCATTTTGATCATACTGTTGCTGATCCTGATCTTGATTATAATTTGGATCCTGGTTATTATAATTCTGATCAGATGGTGGCGGTGGAGGCTGTTGATTGTAATTTTGATTATTCTGATTATCATCATTTGACTGAGCCATTACATTAGTAGCGCCAAGAGTCAAAAACATAATCATTGAATAAAAAATTATACTGATTTTATTTTTCATATACATTATTTGAAATTATAATTGTTATAAGAGATAGCAAGCCATATACCAAATTGAAATAAAGTTGCAATCTTCAATATTAATGGACACGTTTTGATATTCAAAGTTTAAAACTAAATATTATTTCAGACGTATTAACTAATTTTTGTGTAGCGTTCATTAAGATTTGCTTTTGATATTAAGTTTCCTGTATGCCCAATCAAAAATATGCGGGAAAATAATAAGTGAAAAAAACATTGCAAATAGAATTCCACCTATTACCACCCTAGCTAATGGTCTGGAACTTTCGGAACCTATCCCCTGAGAAATTGCTGCGGGAAGCAAACCAACCGCTGCCATCAACGCAGTCATAATTACAGGACGTATTTTGGAAGCCACACCAGCCCGCACCGATTCCGATACATTATTTTGTTGATGTTGATTTATTCTGATATTGTTTTTAAATTCAGTAATTAATAAAACCCCAAATAAAATACAAATTCCAAATAAAGCGATAAAGCCAATACCTGCTGCAATGCTGAAAGTGGTGTGTGTAATTAATAAAGCTATTATGCCACCAACTATAGCGAAAGGCACATTCAAAAAAACTAAACCTGTATCTCTCAAATTTCCAAACATAGAAAAAAGCAAAAGAAAAATTAACAATAAACTTACCGGAACAACTTCCTCAAGCCTTTGCGTGGCTCTTCTTTGGTTTTCAAAATCGCCTTCCCAAACCATATCGTATCCTTTATTTAATTTAATTTTTTCATTGACTCGTTTTTGTGCATCAGCAATTGTAGTACCCATATCTCTTCCTCGTACTGAAAATTTTAAAGCAGAATACCTACGGTTATTATCTCTAAAAATCAAACAAGGACCACTTTTTAAAGTGATATTGGCAATTTCTCTTACAGGCGTTTTTGAACCACTTTGTGTAGGCACCATTAAATTTCCGATATCATCTTCGTTCTTTCTGAACTCTTCGGGATATCTTATCCGAACATCAAATTGCCTGGAACCTTCATACAATGTTGTAGCTGCTTTGCCACCAATAGCCATTTCAATTACGGCATTTGCATCTGCTGTTGCTACGCCATATAAAGCCATTTTTTGTTGATCAAGATCAATGTCAAGTTCCGGTTGCCCAATATTTTTTATCACACCCAAATCACTGATACCGCGAACAGTTTTTAAAATATTATAAACATTTTGCACCTGCGTTTCCATATAATTCAAAGAATCTCCATAAACCTTTACGCAGATAGAACCTTTTACTCCTGAAACAGCTTCTTCTATATTATCCATTATGGGCTGAGAAAAATTTAAATCAGCGCCGGGAATAACGGACAAAACTTTATTCATCGAATCAATAAGATCATCTTTAGAAATTGTTTTATCCCAATCTGTTTCAGGATAAAGTATTACATCAAATTCATTATTATAAAATCCTGCAACATCAGTTCCATCATCGGGACGACCGGTTTGCGAAACCACATTTTTTACTTCCGGAAAAGTCATTAATTTTTCTCTTACATATTTTGAAATTGCAACAGATTTATCAAGCGAAATACTATACGGCAAACCAACGCGAAGCCAGATGGCACCTTCATCTAATTCAGGTAAAAATTCAGAGCCAAGAAATTTAAATGAATATAAACCAAGTATAACAAAAACGACTGAAGTGATAATTGCTTTGCGTTTATTTTTTCTTGTAAAAAGAAAAAGCTGCATAGTGATTTTTGTAAGAAACTCTACAACAGGATTGTGTTTTTCCTTAATGTTTTTTCTTAATAAAATATTGATGAGAACAGGAACTAAAGTTAAGGTGGTAATAAGCGCTCCGAGTAAAGCAAAACCTAATGTATAGGCAAGAGGCGAAAACATTTTTCCTTCAACTTTCTGGAAAGAAAAAATTGGGATAAGTGCAGCGATAATAATAAGCTTTGAAAAGAAAATTGACTTAGCAAGTTCGCCGCCTTTTTGTTTTATCAAGCCCATTTTAGCGAGCTTGTTAAATCTCTCCATGCCAACACTTTTTGCCTTCTGATCCATGACTACAAACATTCCTTCAACCATTACCACCGCGCCATCTATAATAATTCCAAAGTCAACAGCGCCAAGTGAAAGCAGATTTGCGCTCATTCCCATTAATCTTAAACAAATAAATGCGAACAATAATGCTAATGGAATAATGATGGAAACAATCAGAGTTGTTCGCCAGTTGAACATGAATAATGACACGAAAAGAGTAACCAATAAAATACCTTCAACAAGGTTATGCAAAACTGTATCGGTTGCAAAATGAATAAGGTCATTGCGATTATAGTAGGGAACTATTTTAGTATCGTGCGGTAAAACATCAGCATTTATATGTTCAATCTTTTTTTCAATTGCAGAAATAACTTCAGAAGGATTTGAGCCTTTGCGCATAACAATAATTCCTTCAACGGCATCATCGTTATTTTCAATAATTCTTTTATTTGATTTCGGATCTGTGATAACATCAGAAATTCCAACTTGCCCGAGTCTTGGTTGATTTGATATTTCTACATTGGCAACATCTTTTACTAAAACAGGAATGCCATTGATGTTTTGAACAATAACATTTTTTATTTCATTTATATCATTTAATAAACCGATGCCACGCACTACATAAGCCTGGTTGTTTTGTTCAATCACATCTCCGCCGATATTTATGTTGCTTTTATTTACTGCTGAATAAACGTCGAGCGGCGTTATACCGAGCGTAGATAATTTTCCGGGATCAACTTGTATTTCATATGTTTTTATTTCTCCGCCAAAGCCTGTAATATCAGCAACTCCGGGCACAGAACGAAGCTGACGATCAATGACCCAATCTTGTATTGTTTTTAATTCACGCGCATCTCTGAATGTGCTTTTTAAAGTATATCTATAAATTTCTCCCGTTGGTCCTGTTGGTGGCTGCACATCCGGCTGAATGCCTTCAGGCAAAGTGGCATTGCTCAATAAACTATTTACCTGTGCTCTTGCATCTTTGTCTTCAATACCATCATCAAAAATTAATTTTACATAAGATAATCCAAATATTGTAGTAGAGCGAAGACTTGTTTTTCCCTGAACTGAATTCATGGCTATTTCAATGGGTACGGTTACAAACTTCTCAACTTCCTCGGCGCTTCTTCCCGGCCATTGAGTGATAATTGTAATCTCCGTATTGGTAACATCAGGAAATGCCTCAATAGGCATGTTTATAAAAGTGATAATGCCTGAAACAAGCAATAAAAATGTGGCAAAAAAAATAAAATATTTATTCTTGAGAGAAAAAGCAATTACGCCTTTGAGAAATTTGTTCATGCTTATTTATTTCTTAACTATTCAATGCCTGGTAAATTAATAGTGCCTGCGAGCCGATTAATAAATCATTGGGTTCTATGCCGGATGATATATAAGTTTTATTGCCAATGGTGCTGATAATTTGAACAGGTTTTATTTCTATATCAGCTCTGCTTTTATAAACTAAAACATAATATTGGCTATTGTCAAAAATCAATGCCTGTGATGAAATACATAAAGCAGAAGTGTTTTCCTTGTTAGTGATAGTAACATTTGCAAACATTTGCGGCTTTAATAAATAGTTTGGGTTTGATAAAACAACTCGCACCTTCATAACTTTGTTTGCAGGATCAAGCACATTCATTATTTCATCAACCTTGCCTGAAAAAACTTTATCAGGATAAGCAAGTGTTGAAACAATGGCACTGTCACCAACGTGAACATTACTAATGTTTGATTCATATGCATTTGCCATCACCCATACATTGTTCAGGTTTGAAATGGTAAACATATTCGCATTGTTATCTGCACGTATAAACATATTATTTGTAACATTTTTTTCTACTATAAAACCATTAATTGGTGAGCGTATGATATAATTATCTCCATTGCCTCCATTGATTTTCATAATGCTTGAAACCCTTGCCATCTCTGACTTTGCCTGCTCATAAGATGCCTGCGCATTTATTAAATCTCTTTGAGAAGAAAGCCCGCTGTTTAACATATCCTGTGTGGCATCAACATTTTTTTCCGCCAGACCAAGGTTTGTTTTTGCACTGATATAATCTCTGCTGTAGCCTGCCATTTCAGAGCTTGTAATAACTCCTAAAACCTGCCCTTGTTTTACATAATCGCCAAGCATTACATTAACATCAGAAATATTTCCACTGACAACAGGATATATTTTGGCAAGATTATCATTGTTGAAATCAACTTGGCCTGTCAATGTTATCGCATTCACCAAAGGGCATTCACCAACAGTATCAATTTTTATTGTTCTGAAAACAGAATCCGGCATTATATATCTTCCTTCCGGTGGCGGTTCAATATTTTTATCTCTTTTGCAAGACTGAAAAAATGTTCCTGCGGAAATTAATAAAATGCCGCTTGTAAGTAATGTTTTAATCATGCCTGGCATAAAAATTATCTTTCATTAAAAAAGTTTGTACCTGTATAATAATTCAAATCTTCAAAGGCCTGAATCCTGTTATATTTTACCTGGTTTATTTGAAGAATAGTTTGTTTATAAGAATCATAAAAATCAAGAAAATCCAGCAGGCTAATATTTCTCTTTTCATAATTTATTAAAACTCCCTGCATCAATTTTTCAAAATCAACATAAAATTGAGGATCAATATTTTTGTATAATTTTTCCTGTAAAATTGCTTTCTGCAAAGATCTTGTCACGTTTTCATAAATAGTATCTGAAGTGCTTTGCTGGTAAGCTTTTGCGACATTGATAGATATTTGTGCAGCTCTTATATTTCCCTGATTTCTATTAAAAAAAGGAAGGTCTATCGAAGCGGCAATTCCATAATAATTAGTACTGAACCCACCTTGTTCATCATAATCTACTCCAAGAGAAAGGTCTGGAGTTGCAAGCGCTTTTTGATAATTGTAATTGAGCGAATTGATAGTTGTGTTTGCTTTTGCCATTAATAAATCTGTACGGTTTATATATGCAGAATCGAGCAAAGTTTCAATTGGATAAGTATCGGGCGATAATGAAGAAATAAGTGTGGTATCAACACTTGGTTGTATATAAACAGCTTGCCGCATTTCTAATGTCAACCTCAATTCACTTTCATCATCATTGATTTGATTAATCAGATCATTGTATTCAGATTGAAGAGAATATAATTGTGCTTTTACGCGCACAACTTCTTTTTCAGCAATATATCCTTTGCCTTCCTGTTGGGTAAAAGCATTTACAATGTTTTGTAATGATGTTATTTCCTTATCATAAATTTTAGCTGATTGTTGCAGATAATATATGTTGAAAAAATTTGTTCGTAACGTGTATTTAAGTGTTCTGATTAAATCAAAAAATTGATATTCTGCAAATTGTGCACTGGCTTCCGCTACTTTAATTTCCTTATTTCTTTTTCCTGCAAGCAAAATAAGTTGCGTAAGGTTTGCATTCGTTTCATCATAAATGCCTGTTGGAAAAAATTGATGAATGCCGCCGGAGTATAAAGTGTGACCAACAGAAAAATTAGGATTGGGCCAAAGCCTTGCCTGTATTATATAAGCGCGTTGTTCATCAATATTATATTTCTGAGCAAGCAATAAGAAATTGCTGTCCAAAAATCTTTCTTCAGCCTGTTGTAAGGTTATAGAAAGAGTGTCTGGCTTAGAGTAATCCTGCGCCTTTAAACATAATGAACATCCATTTATAATTAATAGCAGTAATGAAAGTTCCTTGCGAAACTTTTTGTTCCTCATAATTTTTGTTTACAATTTTTTTTAAAAAAAATGGGCAGGCAATTGTAGTATTATGAAGCAGGGATTTAATAAAAAAATATTTGCAGCTAGTAAAAAATCTATATAAAACCGATTTATAAAAAAACTCGAGTATTACGGAACTCTTTAAAAAATTAAGCATAAAAATTATCACAAGTGAGTTAGTATTTTAAAATCCGCACAAAAGTAAAAGGAACTTTTTTATAGCAGAATGAATTAACAGTTACTTTAATAAAAATGCCTGCAAAAACAGGCTTTTTTATTAAAATTTAATTTCAACCTCGTGTATTTTCTTTTGGACCAAGAGGTCTGTTTCTTGCAAAGTCTACAAGAATTGGTGCTGCAACAAATATGGAAGAATAAGTACCGGTGATAACGCCAATAAGCATTGCAAATGCAAAGCCTCTTGTTACTTCACCACCAAAAACAAAGAGAATTAAAATAGTAAGAAATACAGTTAAGGATGTCATTACAGTGCGGCTCAGTGTTTGGTTGATTGCGCGGTTAATAATTTTTTCTTTGCTTTCGCCCTTCATCAATCTTGAATCTTCGCGAATACGGTCATAAACAATTACTGTATCGTTCATTGAGAAACCAATAACGGTTAAAACTGCGGCAATAAAATACTGATCAATTTCCAAAGCGAAAGGCAAACCAATATTCTTCAGAAAACTAAATACTGCAAGTGTTACAAACACATCGTGCAATAAAGAAACAATGGTTCCGAGAGAATAACGCCAATCGCGAAAGCGAATAAAAATATAAAAACAAATAACGATCAAACCAATGACAACTGCTTTGGTAGCGCCACTTTTCAGATCCTGAGAAATGGTTGGCAAAACAGTTTGAGAGCTTTGTTTATACTTTGTATCAAAATCATTATAAGATGTTCCGGCAGGTAAAAACTTTTGCAAGCCTGCAAATAAAGTATGTTCAACAGAAGAATCAATCGTGTTTCCCGTTTCTTCAATTTTATAAGAAGTTGTAATGTTCAGCTGGTTTGCTTTATCAACAGTTTTGATAATAGGATATTCACCGAAAACTTTCTTCAAAGCATTTCCAACATCATCAGTTTTATACACTTTATCAAATAAAATAGTATAGCTTCTTCCACCTTCAAATTCAACGCCTTTATCAAAGCCGTTAATAAAAGAGCCGATACCAAGTATTAAAACAACAACAGAAATGCCATAAGCATATTTTCTGTATTCAATAAATTTGAAACTTGCATGCTGAAATATTTTTTTCGATATGCCGGTAAAATATTCAAAATGTCTTTGCTTGTTTGTATAAAAATCAGTTACCATGCGAGATACAAGGATGCCGCAAAATAATGATAGGATAATACCAACCATTTGTGTGGTGGCAAAACCAAGCACAGGACCTAAACCGAATTTGAATAAAATAAGTGCTGTTAAAAACGTAGTAACGTGCGCATCCAAAATAGGAGCGTAGGATCGCTTATATCCATCACCTACCGCAAGCGCATAGCTTTTTCCTTTGATTAATTCTTCTTTTATTCTTTCAAAAATAATTACGTTGGTATCAACTGCTAAGCCAATAGTTAATACAAGCGCTGCAATACCTGGCGCAGTTAGCGTAAAGCCGAGTGCGCTTAAAATTCCTATGGTAAAAAGTAAATTTAATATCAATGCCGTATTGGCAACCCAGCCTGCTGTGTTGTAATAAATAAGCATCAAAGAAAAAATTACAACAAACGAAATGATGAATGATGTGGCGCCGCCATGCACTGCTTCGCTGCCAAGTGTAGGACCTACAACCTGCTCCTGTACTATTTTTGCGGGCGCTGGTAATTTTCCTGACTCAAGAATATCTGCAAGATCCTGTGCTTCTGTTGCACTAAAGTTTCCTGAAATTTCTGAAGAACCATTAGGTATGGCATTTTGAACAAATGGAGCACTGTACACGAAATTATCCAAAACAATGGCAATCGGTTTACCAACATTTTTTGCTGTAAGGTCTGCCCAAATTCTTGTGCCAACAGCATCCATTCCCATTTTGATTGCACTCTTTCCTTTTTCATCAAAATCCGGACTTGCATTATTTACATGTTCGCCTTCCAAGGGAGCAGCGCCATTATCCAACGTTTTGATGGCATATAAAGGAAGAATGTCTTTAAATTTCGGATCAGAATTTTCCTGTTTTCCATACATGAAAACAAGGTTGGATGGAAATTTATTTTGCACAATATCCATTCTTAAATAATCATCCATTTGTGCAGTGTCTTTTGCACGCACATAACCAATGTATGCAGGATATTGTACTGCACCTGTAGTTTTATCCTGCTGACCTTGTGCGACAGCCGCAAATAATTTTCCTAAAGGGGATGCATTTGCCTGTGAAGAAGTATCCTTTGTATTTGATGCAGTTTTTGTAGTATCTGCTACGCCCGATAAACTATAAGTTTTAGTGGTGTCAACATTTGTTTTAGTAGCTGTTTTTGATTTTGTTGAATCAACATTTTTTTTGGTTGAATCAATAGCTTTTACACCATTTAAATAATCACCTAAACTTTTATCAGCGCTTTCTAATGATTGCCCAATGTCGCTGATATTATACACTTCAAAAAATTGAAGGTTGGCAGTTGATTGAAGATAATGGCGAACTCTTTCGGGATCTTTTATTCCGGGCAATTCTATATTGATCGTTGCCTTCGCTTTATCAGGATTGATGTTGGCAGAAGTAACGCCAAAACGGTCGATTCTTGTTCCGATAATTTTATACGTATTATCAAACGCTGTGTTTGCCTGGGATCTTAAATAAGATAGCACATCATCATCCGATGCATCATATTTTAAAGCACCATTACTTCTCGATACGAAGAATGGAGCAAGCTTTGCGCCATTGCTTATTTTCTTATATTCATCCCCAAAAATGGTTATCAAATCGGCGCCACCATTGGCTTTTATGGCAACTGCATTTGCCAGGGCTTTATTTATAGCCGGGTCCTTTGTATAGTTTGCAAGTGACTTTATCAAACCATCTAAACCAACCTGCATCGTTACACTCATGCCGCCCTGCAAATCAAGTCCAAGCATTAATTCCTTATCTTTCGCATCCTGGTAAGTCGTTAATCCAAATGGTCCGATTTTCACATCTTTGCTGCTATCGAGCAATCTTTTTAAATGCGCATCTTTCAAATCATTCAGCGTATCGGTATATGCTTCCTGCAATTCTTTATTGCCTGGATATTTTTCTTGTGCAGAAATAAAATGCGCTTTCAGCCATGACTGCGCCTTATCATCCATACTGCTTTCATAGCTGCGAACGATCCAGGTAAATGATAATTGGTAAAGGCAAATTAATATCAGTGCTGCTGTAAAAAAACGCACCAAACCTTTTAATTGCATAATAAAAAGTGGTTTACTTAATTTTTAAGAGCGGCAAAGATAGGGGAATGCAAATGAATTGTGTAGATAAAACAAGACATTAAAAAGCATTTAAGAATGGCTTCTTATAAATCTGCAAAGGCAAATTATGATAACAAAAAGATCTACTGACTATCTTTTTGTTTTTTACGAAACACAGCGATATAAATTATTCCTGCTATAACTACGATGCCAACAAAAGATAAAAAAAGAAAAGTAAACATGACTTTAAATTTAAATAAAAAAAGAACGTTTTTGCAACTCTTCTTTTAATATTCAAATAACATGCTAACTGTTAACTTATAAAGAGTAATTAAGCTGATTTGTTTTTTTTCTGTAATAATTCGTCATAATGCTGCTCATTCATTTCCCAGCGATGGCGTTTATAAAATACACCCACAAAAACAGCGATGCCGACAACAGCGATAATTATCACAAAGGGATTTGATTCTGAATTGGCTTCCATTGTGGCGCGCACGTACCATCCGCCAGTGAAAAGTGCAGTTACAATGCCTGCACCAATTAATAACCCCCAAGGCAAGCCCGCTAATAATTGCCGCGAAAATTTTTTTTCACGCTCACGATTTTCTTTCCAGTAAACTAAAAATTTTTCTTCTTCGGCAGAAAGCATGGAGGATATTTTATGCAACATCAATATTCTTTTCTAAATAAACATCCTGAATGGAATGCAATAAATTAACGCCATCTTCAAAAGGGCGCTGAAAAGATTTTCGACCTGAGATCATACCCATTCCGCCGGCACGTTTATTAATAATGGCAGTGCGCACAGCTTCTTTCAAATCTTTATCTCCGTCAGAAGCCCCACCACTGTTGATCAATCCGGCTCTGCCCATATAGCAGTTGATAACCTGGTAACGGCAAAGATCAATCGGATTATCTGAAGAAAGTTGCGTGTACATTCTCTCATCAAACTTGCCAAAAGTTTTTCCATCGGCATTCAATGCTTTGTATCCTCCATTATTTTCCGGCAATTTTTGTTTAATAATATCCGCCTGGATTGTTACACCCAAATGATTTGCCTGTCCCGTTAAGTCTGCGGAAACATGATAATCAACACCATCTTTTTTGAACGCATTGTTTCTTAAATAACACCATAAAACCGTTGCCATGCCAAGACTATGGGCTTCTTCAAACGCGCGTGAAACCTCAATTATTTGCCTGTCACTTTCTTCAGAACCAAAATAAATTGTTGCACCAACTGCAGTCGCTCCGAGGTTCCATGCATCGCGAATGTTGCCAAACATTATTTGATCAAACTTATTTGGATAGCTCAATAATTCATTGTGATTTAATTTAACAATGAAAGGAATTTTATGCGCATATTTTCTGGCGACACTTGCCAAAACTCCAAACGTTGTTGCGACCGCATTGCAGCTACCTTCAATTGCAAGTTTGATAATATTTTCAGGATCAAAATAAATTGGATTTGCTGCGAAAGATGCGCCGGCACTGTGTTCTATGCCTTGGTCAACGGGAAGAATTGATAAATATCCTGTGCCGGAAAGCCGACCTGCATTATGAATTTGCTGCAGACTTTTTAATGTTTGAATGTTTCTGTTTGACACAGCAAAAACATCATCAATAAAATTCGGTGATGGTAAATGCAGTTTATCTTTTGTAATGGTTGAGCAAGTGTGAGAAAACAAACTTTCATTTTCTTTACCAACAAGCGCAACTATATTTTCATAAGTCATGATATTTTTTTTGTAAAGATTAAAGTTAAAAAGCAAACTGCTTTGCAACAATTATTTATTGTTGAAGTAAGTTTAAAAAATGAAACTGAAGTTTAATAGTAAAGAGAAAGATGAACGGATTTTCCAATTTGCTGCTTCGACACGCAAATTGCCCAACGATGATAAACCGGAGTTACAAATGTTTGTACCAAAAAATTCACCAAAAAGTTATTTCCATATTCGCGGAATGCGTTGTTCGAGCATCATTAAATCCGCTAAAACCATTGCTGTTACTGCTTCTAAAATAACTGGTACGCGAAGGGCAATGCAGAGATCATGCCTGCCTTTCACGGAAAAATTTTCGATTTGATTGGTTTCCCAATTGAGTGTTTGCTGTTCTTTTGGAGTGGATGATGTCGGCTTTATTGCAATGCGAAAAACTAATTCGTTGCCATTTGTTATGCCACCGACAACGCCGCCTGCATGATTGGTTTTTGTTTTGCCATCAATTTTTTCAATGGCATCATTGTGTTCGCTACCAAACATTTTTGCAGCAGCAAAACCTGTTCCGAATTCAATCGCGCGCACTGCCGGAATTGCAAAAACCGCATGAGACAAAAGACTTTCAGCGCTGTCGAAAAACGGCTCGCCCAAACCAATCGGAAGATTTTTTACGCGGCATTCGATAATGCCGCCAATGCTGTCTTTTGCGTCAATTGCTTTTTGCAAACCTTTATCCAAATCTCTTTCGTCGCCAATTTCCAGAATGGTTGATTTAATTTTAATATCATTTAAAAGTTTCTTTGCGATCACTCCAACTGCAACTAAACAAACAGTCAATCTTCCGCTGAAATGTCCGCCACCTCTATAATCTTCAAAGCCTCCGAATTTTTTATGTGCAACAAAATCTGCGTGACCTGGACGTGGAATTGCTTTTATTTTTTCGTAATCAGCAGAGCGGGTATTATTATTTTCAAACAAAATTGTTAGCGGCGCACCTGTTGTTTTGCCATTGAATAAACCAGTCTTGAAAATTGGCAAATCACTTTCCTGTCTTGGCGTTGTGCCTTTTTGCAAACCACCTTTTCTTCTTTCAATATCTTCAAAAAAATCTTCAATACTTAAAGACAATCCCGCAGGAATGCCGTCAATATTGACTCCTGCGCATTCACCATGCGATTCGCCAAAGATGTTTACGCGAAATATTCGTCCAAATGAATTCATATTTAAAAATTATTCGGAAGTTAAGACGGATGCTCCTAACATTTTTATGTGTTGAAAAAAATCAGGATAAGATTTGTTGATTGCTTCGGCTTCTTCAATTGTTGTTTCACCTTCTGCATTGAACGCAAGCACAGCGCACATCATTGCGATACGATGATCGTGATGAGAATGAACATGAGCACCTTTTATATTTTTAGTTCCGTAGATGATCATGTCATTGTCGCTTAATTCAACTTCGATATTCATCTTTTTTAACTCTTCCTGGATCGTTAACGCGCGGTCACTTTCTTTGTGAGCCAATCTGTGTACACCTTTTATAATTGTTGCGCCTTCGCAGTTTGCAGCAAGCGCAGCAAGCGGAGGAAATAAATCCGGGCAATCAGTTGCATCAAAATTAAAAGCAATTAGATCGCTTTTATTAATCCTTATTTTATCGTGTCCAAGAGAAATTTTACAACCGCAATCTTTTAATGCTTCAATAATTTTTTTATCAGCCTGCCTTGAATTTTCATCCAATCCTCTAACAATAATATTTCCAGCAACAACACCTGCGACCAATAAAAATGCGCCGCCACTCCAATCACCTTCAACGGTATAATTTATTTCTGATTGTTGATTTTTGAGTTCTGATTTTTGAAAGATGAACTCGCTGTAATCTTTATTCTGTGGCACTTTCAGGTTAAAATCATTCATCACTTTTAAAGTAAGATCAATGTATGGTTTGCTTTTTAAATTATTGACTTTGATTGAAACATCACTTGCATTCATTGCTGAATAAGCAAGCAATAATCCTGTTAGAAATTGAGAGCTTAATGAGCCATCTATCTCAATATTTTTTGGTTGCAACGGACCTTTTATTTTCAGCGGAAGTTTGCCATTGTTTGAAGTTATCTTAACATCAAGCAGAGGAAATATTTCATCAAAAAAATCCATTGGTCTTGAAAGCAAACTTCCTTCACCATTAATCGTTATTTCATTTTCATGCAATGCAACAAGCGGAGCAAACATACGAATGCCTAAACCGCTTTCGCTGCAATTTATTATTTGAGGTTTTAGGTTGGAGATTTGAGATTGATGTATAAAAGCATGAGAGCTGTCAATTGTCAATTTGAAATCGTCAATTGTCCATCTGCAACCTATTTGTTTGATCACAGTAAGGGCAGCTTTGTCATCATTTGACTTTCCGAAATTGTGCAAAATACTTTTGCCTTTATACACAAGCGCAGCTGCACAAGCCCGCTGCATCGAGCTTTTGGAAGCAGGCGCAAAAATTTCGCCCGAGATTTTAGAAGGAAGAATTTTAACCTGCATAATTATTTTACGAGCTGCTCAAGCACTGGAGCAATTTCATTTATTGATAAAGGTTTGGTGATTGCTTTGCCTATTTTCTCAAGAAGTATGAAATGAATTTTATCATGCATTCTTTTTTTATCAGACAGCATCAAATGTAAAACTTTGGCTGTATCGAATTTGATGAACGCAGGCAAATTGTATTTTTTTATCAATGCAATGATTCTTTCTGCGCCATCAAAATCAAGTAAACTTTTCGAAAGATAAGAAGCTGCTGTCATGCCGATTGCAACTGCATGTCCGTGCGAAAGTTGGTAAGTATTTTCAATTGCATGACCAATGGTGTGACCGAAATTCAACAGTTTTCTTTCACCTTGCTCAAACTCGTCAGCCTTTACCACACTGCATTTCAGCAAAGCATTACGCTGAATTAATTTATCAAGCGCGGCAATATTTTTTTTATAAAAATCCAAATCATTCTGTTCAAGTTCCTTGAACATTGAAGCATCTTTTATTGCTGCATGTTTTATAATTTCTGCAAAACCATTGATCCATTCTTCTTTTGGCAATGATTTTAAAAATGAATAATCATATACTAAAAAAGATGGCTGGCGAATCAAGCCAATCATGTTTTTATACAAGCCAACATCAACACCATTTTTGCCGCCGATTGCTGCATCAACCATTGCAAGAATTGAAGTTGGAAGAAAACCAAAACGGATTCCGCGCATGTAAATTCCTGCAACATAACCTGTAATGTCTGTAACAACTCCGCCGCCAACACCGATTAAAAAAGATTTTCTCTCTACGTGAAGTTCGATAAGCTGAGATATAATGCTATCAACGGTTTGCTGGCTTTTAAAAGCTTCTCCTGCTTTGATGATTATTGTTTTTTTGTTCTTGAAAAACTTTTTGTTTTTGAAGAAAATATTTTCATCTGTTATGAAAAAGCAATTTTCATCATGCAGTATTTTTTCTATTTCATTTTGTGAAGCGTTGAAATAAAATTTTGTGGAAGCAGTTGAAAATTGAATGATTTTTTTTGTCATATTGGTAAAGTCAAAAGTAAAAATTAAAAAGTAAAGTCTGTAAGTGTTTAAACTGATTAATAAATATTCAATTGCTGATGGGCTGCGGGATGGAAGCGGAAAGCCCGCTGAAGCTCTTTGTGTATTGGCTTTGCGGCGGACTTGCAGCGGACAGCCCGAACAAAAGATGAATGAAATTTAAAAGTAGAGTGCCCATAATAATTAACCCGTGACGAAATGAGCGATAAAAATATTTGTGCGAAATTTGCTTTTTTATTTAAAATAATTTTATGACTGAAACAATGAATGACTCTGAAAAACTTGCTGTTGCTACATTTTGCACAGGTTGTTTTTGGTGCACAGAAGCGATCTTTCAAAGACTCGACGGCGTGAAGGAAGTTGTGAGCGGATATAGTGGTGGCAAGGGTCCTAAGCCATCTTATAAAGAAGTTTGCACCGGCGCAACCGGTTATGCTGAGGCTTGCCAAATAACGTATGATGCTACAAAAATATCTTTTGATAAATTATTAGAAGTGTTTTGGAAAACGCATGATCCTACAACTTTGAATCGTCAAGGCAATGATGTTGGAACGCAATACCGTAGCGTGATTTTTTATCATGATGATGAACAAAAAGACATTGCTGAACAATATAAATTGCAGCTTGATGATAGTGGTGCATTCAAGGATCCGATCGTTACGGCGATTGAGCCGTACACAAATTTTTATTCGGCTGAAGATTATCACCAGAATTATTTTAATGAAAACGGAAGTCAGCCATATTGCAATTTTGTTGTGAGACCAAAGGTTGAAAAATTTCAAAAAATTTTCAAAGATGCGTTGAAAGAAGAATGGAAATGATTGATGATTATTTTATTCTCACTCTGCGCAACTCCAGTAAATTCAAGGCATTTGGCGTAAAGCCTTCAATATTTTTATTTACAAAATGAATGACTTCATCATACCACAAAGGCACAACGGGCGCATCATCAATCACAAGCTGATCCATTTTTCTGTAAAGAATATAACGCGCAGAATCATTTGTTTCCTGCAAAGCTTTTTCATACAACAAATCAAACGCAGCATTTGTATATCGCGTATAGTTTGGTGGCGCAGGATTTTTGCTGTAAAACATCGTCATATAATTTTCTGCATCAGGATAATCTGCTATCCAGCTTGCAGCAAAAAATAATGCTTCTGACTTTGCAGTTTGTTGCAGCAATAAACTTTTTTGAATCACTTCCACCTGTACAGGAATCCCAACTTCTTCACATTCTTTAGCAGCATAACTTGCAAGATCTTCGTATATTGGAATAGTCAATAATTTAATTGAAGAAGTTTTATTTGCATCGCTGAAGCCCGCATACAGTAAGAGCTCCCGTGCTTTTTTGGGATCATATTTATAACCTTTTACTGAATCAATATTGTGAGATGGAAGTCCGCCGGGCACAATGCCTGCTTCTGCTGCGATGCCAATTGAATTTCGCAGATACATCATTAATTTTTGTTTGTCTATTGCATAATTTATAGCCTGCCTGATTGCTTTTACTTTTAAAGGAGAATTTTTCACAAGCACATTATTTGTGTCAATCAAAATCCCAAAATATTCGGTGTTGAGATAAGCATGTTTTTGTAAAATAATTTTGTCGTTCCATTCACTTTTTAACTCTCCTCTTTTTGTTAAAATTTCATCTTTAAATGATGGATCAATATCATTTACAAAACTTAATTCTCGTTGCCTGAATTCCAAAAACTCTGTTGCTTTATTATTATAAAAACTTATTTTGATTGCATTTAAATAAGGCAATTGATTGCCGGCAGAATCGTGCTCCCAATAATGTTGATTTTTAACCAAAATCATTGCTTCATTTTCATACCAATATTTTAATTGAAATGGTCCTGTGCCACAAGGATGGCTTCTAAAATTATTGCCATATTTTTCAACAACTTCTCTTGGAACAATACTGCAATACTGCATACTTAAAATGCCAAGGATCGGATGAAAAGGCTTGATCAATTTTATTTGAAATGTAGAATCATCCACTGCAATAAATCCATTTTGCTCAGCAATTCTTTTATTAAAAATCCAGGTGCCACTGCTCGCAACGTTAGCATCCATAAGCCTTTCAAAGGAATAGACAATATCGTTCGCAACTAATTTTCTTCCTTTGCCATTTATAAATGCTGCATCATTTTGAAAGTAAACATCGTTACGCAAATGAAAAGTATAAGTCAAATTATCAGCGCTAATATCCCAGCTTTTTGCAAGTGAAGGAATGATATTCAAGTTGCTGTCAACCTCAACAAGCGTGTTGTAAATCTGGTGCACAACCCACATCACAGATTGGTTTTTAGCAAACGCAGGATCAAGCGTTGCAATGCCTGTGGATTCGTTGTAGCAAAAAATATTTTTATCTTCTTTGCTTTCATTTTTGCAACCAAAAAAAATTATCAAAAAGAAGAAAACAAGGAATTTTTTTATGAACCAGGTTGAAGAATTTCTATTGAACATCCGTTGCGTCGCACTCTTGTACGTTCTGCTCGCTGCGCAGCAATTCAACTTCAAATCATCAAAACAAAATGCAAAAATGTTTCTTCCACTCATAAAAAAATAATTCGCTTTAACTGCTGTGCGCTTCGAATATCCTACTTTTATTTTATGAAGAAAGTTATTGCGATTGCTTTTATTGTTTCATTCAGTTTTTCTGCAAAAGCACAGATTGATTTTTATCATGAAACTTTTACGCATGCAGATACATTGCGCGGCAGCAATACGCCCCAACGCGCGTGGTGGGATGTTTTAAGATATGATATAACTGTGAAGCCCGATTATGCAACGAAGACAATTGAGGGAAGTGTTATAATTAAATATAAGAGTTTAAAAGATGGTTATTATAAAATGCAAATTGATTTACAAGATCCTTTAATTATTGATAGTGTTATTTCTTATAATCATTTTCAACAAGCCAATGCCGAATCAGTAATTGGAGATAGTTCTATTAAAAAAATAGGAAATGCATATATCATAAAGTTTGGTCCTTATTATCCTCAAACAAAATTCGATAATTATTTAAAAATAGTTTATCACGGCACCCCGCGCGAAGCTGTAAGACCACCTTGGGACGGCGGATGGATTTGGACAAAAGATTCGCTCGGTCGACCGTGGATGACAGTTGCATGCCAGGGTTTGGGCGCAAGTGCATGGTATCCTTGTAAAGATTACCAGGGCGATGAACCTGATAATGGCGCTTCATTAACCATGATAGTTCCTGATACTTTAATGGCTGTCGCAAATGGCAGAATGGATTTTGCGAAAAAAAATAATGACGGAACAACAACTTATAAATGGGAAGTAAAAAATCCAATCAACAATTATGACATCATTCCATATATCGGTTATTATAAAAATTTCAGTGAAATTTATAAAGGCGAAAAAGGAAATCTTGATGTCAATTATTGGGCGCTTGATTATGATGTCAATCGCTTTAAAAGCCACGTGCAGCCTGAGGTTCGGCGCATGTTGAAGGCTTTTGAATACTGGATGGGTCCTTATCCTTTTTATGAAGATGGGTATAAAATAATTGAAGCTCCGCATCTCGGCATGGAGCATCAAAGTGCCATTGCTTATGGTAATAATTTCCGCAATGGTTATTATTTTAGAAAGACAAAATGGATTGATCTATCTGCTTCGGGCTGGGGTTTTAAATGGGATTTTATTGTTGTGCACGAAAGCGGACATGAGTGGTTTGGCAACAACATTACAACAAAAGATATTGCTGATATGTGGGTGCATGAAGGTTTTACGAATTACAGCGAATCTTTGTTCACAGAATATTATTATGGCAAAGATGCAGGTGATGAATATAATTATGGGTTGAGAAAAAGAATAACCAATAAACAACCCGTAATTGCACATTATGGTGTAAATGAAGAACCTGATCTGGATGAATATTATAAAGCCAGCAACATGCTGAATACCATACGGCACAGCATAAATGATGATGATAAGTTCCGCACTATTTTAAGAGGTTTAAATAAAACATTTTATCATCAAACAGTTACTACAAATCAAATTGAAAGTTATATCTCTCAACACGCAGAATTCAACTACAGCAAGGTATTTGACCAATATTTGAGAACAATTCAAATACCTGAGTTTGAATTCTATTTTTCAGCTGATAAGAAAAAGATTTATTACAGATGGGATAGTTGTGTTGCTGGTTTTAATCTTCCGCTTGCTTTGAAAAATGATTATACGCAGATAAAACTCTATCCTAACGAAAATTGGCAGAGCACCATTATTTCTACAAAGCAAATTGATTTATTCAATGTTGCTGAAATTGATAAGAAATATTACATATACATAAAGGAATTAAAGAACAAGACGCTTCAGTAAAATAAAATCCTGGCTCAATTTGTAAGAGAAAGATGAATGGAGCGTCGCAAGTAAAGTTCAATGCATATTGAAATGCTTGTCACCAAAAACTATTTAAAAAATCTACCTGCGCCAATAAATTTCGGTTGCCAATATGCATCATTCAAATCGCTGACAGTAACGCCACTGCTTGAAGCTGCATGCACAAATTTATTGTTCAGCAAATAAATTCCGACGTGCGAAACATACGCGCCTTCTGTGTGAAAAAAAACAAGATCGCCTTCGCGGAAATCTTCAACATTTATTTTTTTGCTGTTATCGAATTGCTCCTGTGCAGTGCGCGGAATGGATATGTGGTAAACATTTTTCATGACTGTTTGCACAAATGCAGAGCAGTCAATGCAGTTCTTTGTGCTGCCGCCATAACAATAAGGCGTTGCCCACCAAAAATTAATTTCGTGCAGCAAAATAACGTTGGTTAATTGCTCAACAGTGGCGTCGAAAATGATGGCGTATTTCAGTTGCAAAGTATCAACGCGTTCAATATCAACAGTTGTAATTTTTATATCAGGTGGTTCGTACAACTCTTTGTGGTTGGGCGTTCTGGCGGAACTGTAATTTGGAACAATGCCACCAACTGATAAATTAATATTATCAAGAAACTGCGGATTGCGTGTTTTATTTTCAGCCGTATTTTGTGTTGAAGTTGAATTATCCCGCGAAGAAATTTTTTTTAAAAAACTGCAACTGCTGCAAACAATAATAGCAAGAAAAATGATTGATCTTTTCATGGGATATCTTCAAATAAAAGAATTTTTTTGGTGTCGGGCAAAGGTAACTCCAATTGAGCATCGTTGCGTCGCATTACGTTCATCGGTTGCCTTACTATGAAGCCAAAGGTTGATGGTTTAAATTGTTCACTTGTTTTATTTATATTTTTAAGACTACTTTTTTCGCGGAGTAGGAAAAAAATTAGAGCAGCTTGTTAGCTGCTCTAAAAATTAAAATAAAAAGATGTTTACTAAATATTTTATTTAGAAATAATCACCTTCTTAAGCGTGATAGAATTGTCTGCATTTATTATCTGCAATAAATAAATACCATTTGGAAGTTTCCTTACATCAATAGTAAGATCATTTTGAGATGAAAGCTTTGAAGCGTTCCAAACAATGCTTCCCGTTCCAGTTTTTAAGTAAGCCGCAACAGCCGCAGTTGTTTTATCAGCCGTGTTTAATTTTACATGCAGCTCTGAAACAGCAGGATTAGGATAAACAAGAACTCCCTGTGCATTTGATTGCTTTAAATTATCTTCATCAAATGATCCGTCCAGAGAAGAGCTTCCTCCAGTTGTAGTAAATGTTTGAACACTGCTATAGTTGCCTGTAGCAGTAATATCATTTGCAGAATCTGCAGCAGCTACTTCCCAATCATATTTTGTATTTCCAGCAAGATTTTTTAATTTATACACGGTTACATTTCCGTCTGTTTGCTTTTTAGACCATTTCGTGGTGCCATGCACGCGGTATTGTATAGAAAAGTATTTTGCACAAGACAATGCAGCCCAATGAAGTTTTGCCTCACCACCTGTTATGTTTGAAGAAGAAAGATTCTGCGGCACAGGAACAATACTAACTGTTTTGCTTGCCCCTGTTGCTGAGCTTCCGTTGCTTGATGCTGTGGCGTAATATTCGCCAATAGGCAAGGTATTAAAGGTTGCAGTTTTAGCTACGGATTTAGGACTTCCATAGGCAACTCCATACCTATAAAGCTGAACCGTATAAGGGGCGGTTCCGGCACTGCATTTAAATGATATACTATTGGTAGATTCGCAAGAAGAAGAAGTGTCATAGGAAGTTGCTACTATTTTTGGAGCTACTTCCATAACAATAGAATACGCTAAAGTTGTGTCATTAAAATTTATATCGTAAGTGCCAGCGGTGGCAATTCTGAAACTTAAGTTCGCGCCCCCGCCTGTTGTTTTAGTAGTAGTCCCTGATAAGCCCGTTGCATTTCCCCAGTCATCACCGCTCCAGTCGCTTGTATTTGCAAATTTCATTTGATAGCTTCCTGTATCCATTGTAATTCCGGATGTTTTCCAGGAATAATCGCTAACTAAACTCATCTGGTTTGTATTTCCCCATGAATTAAAGTCGCCTTTTGCCCACATCTGATATTGAAGTGAATGATATGCCAAACCGCCAGTATAAGTAAAACTATAAATGAGGCTTGTGGTATCGAAAGCAATATTATAATATCCGGAAGCAGGCGCTGTAAAGTTTGAATTACTTCCCGAATTGTATACAGCTGTGTCAGATAATCCTACGCCTCCGCCCCAACTATATGACCAATCAGAAGGTGCAAATTTAAATTCCTGGTAACCCGATGCTACCCACACGGTAGCTTTTAATACACCATTATCATTGGTCATAGGATAATTGGTATTCCAGTTTGTAAATGAACCCCTTACATAAATTTGCGCAAGGAGGTTGTTAGCAGTAACTGACATTGCAAATACCGCTAGACAGAGTAACATTTTTTTCATGATTTGTTGTTTTTAATTATTGGAAAAATTTTAAAGATTTAGTGATGAATTATACAATCCTTTAAATTGATATGATAAAAAACAAACCGAAGGAAACTCATACAAGCAATTCGTTATTTTAAGAAAGTTTTGTTGTGTAATATTTACACTAAATGGCAATCAGTGCAAATTTGTGTAGAAAATGGGGTTTTACAAAATAAATTTTTTTGAATGATTTTCGTGCCAAACTTATCTGCAATAACAAATTGCTAAAAAGATAATTGTGGAAAATATAAACTTGAAAAGAAAATTGAAATAAGCGAAATTTGCACGTTAAGTTTTACTATCATCTTTTATCATGGATCAGTTTTCTCATCTTCATACACACACCCAATATTCTTTGCTGGACGGCGCTTCAGCCATTGATGCTTTGTATAAAAAATCGATCAAACACAATATGCCAGCGCTTGCTATTACTGATCATGGCAATATGTTCGGTGTTTTTGATTTTGTAAACCAGGCGTGGAAAAATACAAAAGTTGTGGGCAAAGATGAGAATGGAAAAGATATTTTGCAGCCAATCGTAAAACCAATTGTGGGTTGCGAATTTTATGTAGTGGAAGATAGATTTGAAAAAAATTTCACCAAAGAAAAAAAAGATGCGCGCTTTCACCAGGTTCTGCTTGCAAAAAATAAAATAGGTTATCAAAATTTAATAAAGCTTACGTCGATTGGTTTTATTGAAGGTTTCTACAGCAAGTATCCACGTGTTGATAAAATTTTAATTGAAAAATATCATGAAGGTTTGATCGCAACTACATGCTGCATTGGTGCTTATGTTCCGCAAACAATTTTGCATAAAACCGAAGCGGAAGCAGAACAGGAATTTAAATGGTGGCTCGAACTTTTTGGAGATGATTATTATATTGAATTGCAAAGGCATCAAATAAAAGAACAGGAAAAAATTAATGATGTCTTAATAAAATTTTCAAAAAAATATAATGTACATGTTATTGCAACAAACGACAGTCATTATGTTGAGAAAGAACATTCAAACGCACATGATATTTTGCTTTGCATCAATACCGGTGAAAAGCAGAGCACGCCTGGCTTTGACGATTTTGTGAATGATGAAATTCAGCTAAAAAACAGGCGTTTCAAATTTCCAAACAATGAATTTTATTTTAAGTCAACAAATGAAATGACGGAACTTTTTAAAGATGTTCCTGAATCAATTGACAACACAAATATGATCGTTGATAAGATCGAAGTATTGAATTTGAAGAAAGATATTTTGCTTCCTGCCTTTCCTGTTCCCACATCTTTTAAAATTCATGAAGACGATACCCTAAATCAATGGGAATATTTAAAACATCTCGCTTATGAAGGCGCCAAAATTCGCTATCATGAAATAACTGCATCGCTTGACGAGCGATTAAATTTTGAATTATTCACCATTAAAGCAATGGGCTTTGCCGGATATTTTTTAATAGTAAGTGATTTTATAAAAGCCGGTCGTGAAATGAAAGTCTTTGTAGGCCCGGGACGCGGCTCGGCTGCGGGTTCTGTGGTTGCTTATTGCATTGGCATTACCAACATTGATCCGATAAAGTATAATTTATTGTTCGAAAGATTTCTCAATCCTGATAGAAAATCAATGCCTGATATTGATACGGATTTTGATGATGAAGGAAGACAAAAAGTGATTGATTATGTTGTAAAAAAATATGGCAAAAACCAGGTTGCGCAAATCATCACTTATGGCACGATGGCTGCGAAAATGAGCATCAAAGATGTGGCGCGCGTGATGGATCTTTCCTTACCGGAAAGTAATGCGTTGGCAAAAATGGTTCCTGAAAGAGTAGGAACAGAGTTGCGAAAAATTCTTCAGTCCCCACTTACAATTAAAGATGGAGAAAAGTCTTTGCAGGAGTTTGGTTATGGTGCTGAAGAAATTGAAAACGCAAGACGCCTGCGGGAAATTTATAAAGGAAATGATTTGCGCGCGCAGGTTTTGCAGGAAGCCGAAAGACTTGAAGGAAATGTGCGCAACACGGGCATTCATGCTGCAGGAATTATCATTGCACCAAAAGACTTGACTGAATTAATTCCTGTTGCCACTTCCAAAGATTCTGATTTATGGGTTACACAAATCGGTGGAAATATTATTGAAGAAGCAGGTGTAATAAAAATGGATTTTCTTGGGTTGAAAACTTTATCCATTTTAAAAACCGCGTTGGAATTAATCAAACTTAATCATAATCTCGACATCAATCTTGATGAACTTCCGCTTGATGATGCAAAAGTTTTTCAACTCTATCAACGCGCGGAAACCAACGGCACATTCCAGTTTGAAAGTGCAGGCATGCAAAAATATTTGCGCGAATTAAAGCCCGATAAATTCGATGATCTTATTGCGATGAATGCATTGTTTCGTCCGGGACCAATGGCGTATATTCCAAATTATATTTCTCGCAAACATGGACGAGAAAGTATCGTTTATGATCTTCCTGAGATGGAAGAATATCTGGATGAAACGTATGGCATAACAGTTTACCAGGAGCAAGTCATGCAGCTTTCGCAAAAGATTGCAGGCTTTACAAAAGGTCAGGCCGATGTATTGCGAAAAGCAATGGGCAAAAAAGATAGAAGGACTTTGGATAAAATGAAAGATGATTTTATAAAAGGTGCGCGTGCAAAAAATCATCCTGAAGATGTGTTACAAAAAATATGGTGCGACTGGGAATATTTTGCGCAATATGCTTTCAACAAATCTCATTCAACATGCTATGCATTGGTTGCATATCAAACTGCTTATTTAAAAGTATATTATCCCGGCGAATACATGTCTGCAGTTTTGAATCATGCGGGTAGTATTGAGAAGATAACTTTTTTTATGGAAGAATGCAAAAGAATGGGTTTGAAAGTGCTTGGTCCTGATATTAATGAATCGCTGAAAGGCTTTGCTGTCAACGCTCGTGGCGAAATTCGTTTTGGTCTTGGAGGCTTGAAAGGTGTTGGTGATGCTGCAATTGAAGGTATAATTAATGAAAGAAATAAAAACGGCTTTTATAAAACTATTTACGATTTTGTGCAGCGTGTAAGCCAAGGCAATGTCAATAAAAAATCAATTGAAAGTCTGGCATATTCCGGTGCTTTCGATTGTTTTAAAGAGCTGCATCGTGCACAATATTTTTATGTACCGCCAAGCGATACAATAAACGGGATTGAAAAATTAATACGTTTCGGAAATATTTTTCATACTAATAAAACTCAAAACAGCAACAGTCTTTTTGGTGATTCTGTGATGCCTGAAATTGCTTCTCCAAAGCTTCCGTCATGTGAACCCTGGACTTTAACTGAATTGCTGGATCATGAAAAAGATGTGACAGGAATGTTTATGAGCGGGCATCCGCTTGATCATTTTAAATTTGAATTAACTTATTATGGTATTACAAAGCTTGCAGATTTTAATGAAATAAAAGAAAGCAATACGCTCATAACTTCAGCTCCGAATAAAATTTATCGCATCGCGGGTTTGGTTGTTGATGCGCAACATCGCCTTACAAAAAACGGAAAGAACTTTGGATCTCTTATCATCGAAGATTTTAGCGGAAAATCTGAACTGATGTTGTGGAGTGATGAATATATGCGCTTCAAAGATTATCTTGATAAAGGGAAAAATATTTTAATAACCGGACACTTCAAAATGCGCTATAACAGTGAGTTGTACGAGTTTAAAGCAACAGCAATTTCACTTTTAGAAACTGCAAAGCAAATGCTTACCAAACAATTAGAACTTAATATCCAGGCAGAATCAATTACACAAGATGTAGTTGAATTCTTACATAAAAATCTGCGCAGCAATCCCGGAAAATCAGCAGTGAAATTTAATATTCATGAACCTTTTGAGAATTTAAAACTTAGTTTATTTACTACAGAAAAAGGTTTTTCTATGAATGAAGAAATGGCGGATTTTTTATTAAGCAATCCTGAAGTTGAAGTGAATGTTGTGCTGGTTTAATATATTTGCATCTTTATCTTAACAAAAAAAATTCATCAAATTTTCTGACCTTTACTTTATAGAAAAAGAGACGTATGTCAAAAATAGAAACTGCAACTTTTACTTTGGGAGAACAGTTAACAGAAGAACAAATAAAATATTTTAGAAAGAATGGTGTAATGCGTTTTCCTGGTTTTTTTAATAAAAGTGTAATAAAAAAAATTATAAGTGAAACGGATCGCATTGATAAAGAATGGATCGCGGAAGGTCGTACAAAAGTGAATGGAACTTTATTAAAGTTTGGCATTGATGAGTTTGGAAATAAGTTAATTCAGCGCTCTTGTTTTCTTTCTCAGTTCAGTCCTTATCTGCATGAAATGCTGCAGGATCAAAGGTTTCAGGCATTAACAGCATTGCTTTATCCATACGAAGGCAGGCTTACTGAAAATGAAAAAGATGGATTGGTCTTAAATCATTATGTGCGTGTTGAAGGTGGTGTTTTCAGTAAAATGGGCTGGCATACAGATTGTCCGCGAGATCTTTTTTTAGGTCAAAAAATAATGCCGATGTTGAATGTTGGTATTCATTTGGATGATTGTGCTTTTGAAAATGGAGGATTGCGTGTATTGCCGGGCACGCATAAAAAAGGTGCCATGAATTTAGTGTTTGGAAAAAGATATTACAGCAACGGAGATGATAGAAGAGAAGTAGGTTTTAATATTGAAGCCGGTGATTTAACGGTGCATGAGGGGCGCACCTGGCATCGCGTAAAGCAATCGCCGCACTTCGGAGCGGCAAGCAGAAGACGTGTTTTATATGTTCCCATCATCACAGGAAAATATATGCCTAAACATGAAAGAAGCAGAACAGCATTGTATCATTATTTCAGATAGAATTTAAAAAGAATTTTGATGAAGCCAACGCATTGTTGGCTTCTTTATTTATAAAAAATAAAAATGTCATACGCATTAATTACAGGCGCAAGCAAAGGAATAGGCAAAGAAATGGTTTATGAATTATGCAAAAGAAAAAGCGATGTATTACTTATTGCAAGAAGTGAAGATCAGTTGAAACAATTAAGGGAAGAAGTGCAAAAAAAATATAACGTAAAAGCGGACTATTTTGCAATCGATCTTTCAAAACCCAAGGCAGCAAAAGAAATTTTTGATTGGTGTAATGAAAATAAGTTTGATATAAACATTTTAATAAACAATGCAGGTTATGGTCTAAGCGGAGCATTAGAAAAATATTCACTGCAGGATCATGAAGATATGATGCATGTGAACATGCATGTTTTGGTAGAGTTGATCTATTTATTTTTACCTCAACTAAAAAAACAATCGCAATCTTTTATACTAAATATTTCCAGCACTGCCGCATACCAGGCTGTTCCTTACCTGAATATATATGCTGCTACCAAAGCATTTGTCTTAAACTTTTCTAGAGGGTTGCATTATGAATTAAAAGATACAAATGTATCGGTTACCTGTGTTTGTCCGGGAGGCACAGATACTGGTTTTGCAAGTCGCGCTAAAATCAGTGTGAATGCTATAAAAGCTGGAGAAAAAGTAAACATGCAGCCTGCGGATGTTGCTGCCATAGCAATTAAAAGTATGTTTAAAAAGAAAAAAGAAGTGATAACAGGTGTGATAAATAAAGTGGGAGCAGCGATGGCATGGCTGTCACCAAAAGTATTATCCGAAGCTGTTGCTGCAAAACTTTATAAGGATTAGAAGTAACGTTTTTTATTTTTGATGTTATATTTGCAGCCAATAAAAATGGCCCCGTAGCTTAACTGAATAGAGTACTTGACTACGGATCAAGAGGTTCCAGGTTTGAATCCTGGCGGGGTCACAAAGGATTATGCTTTCTGAAAATACAAACACCAACCAATCTATTAATTTCGGTGATCTGCGGCGCGTTGAACCAATTACGCGATCTTTCGGATATGATCGTGGACAGCCGATTGATCGATATTACATTGAGCAATTTCTAAGTAAATATTCCGACGATATCAAAGGGCATGTTGTGGAAGTGGGAGATGACCGGTACACGAAGCAATTCGGAGGCTCGAAAGTTACTGCATCAGATATACTGGACCAGGATCATCCGGATGCATCTGCCACGATTGTTGCAGACCTTACCAAAGCGGAGCATATTCTATCAAATAAATTTGATTGCTTCATTATTACACAAACACTTCAGTTTATTTATGACGTTAATGCAGCGATTAAAACATTGCAACGCGTTCTTAAACCCGGCGGAGTTTTGCTTGCTTCGCTATCCTGCACCAGCCAGATTAGCCGGTATGATATGGATAGATGGGGCGATTACTGGCGTGTTACAAGTGCAGCAGCACAAAGACTTTTTGGTGATGTATTTGGAGAAGATAATGTGCAGGTGCAGGCATTTGGAAATGTGCTGGTATCAACGGCATTCTTATATGGATTGGCGGCAGAAGATCTAACAACTGAAGAACTGGAATTTCGGGATGAGGATTATGAGTCTGTCATTTGTGTGCAGGCAAAAAAAGATTAAGCTTCTTTCAAAATTTTTTCTACCTCATGCCGATAACTTCTGCTAATGGGTAATTCATGTTTGCCTATTTGAACGAGTTCGTTTGTATAGGATTCAATTTTATCAACTGAAACAATATAAGAACGGTGAATCCGAATAAAATTAGCGGGCAGATTTTCTTCAAGTGAAGAAATAGATTGTTTGGTTACGATTGGCTTTGACTTTGTAACTACTTTTATATAATCTTTCAAACTTTCAACAAATAAAATATCATCAAGCGGAATTTTTAAAGTTTTTCTGTCAGCACGAAAATGAATGAAATTATTGTTTTCTTTTTCTATATAAAAAGATGCATTCTTAACAGGTAAAGTCGTATTCATAACTTTATTAACTGCTTTCAAAAAGCGATCAAACGAAATTGGTTTTAATAAATAATCGACAGCATCCAAATCAAAACCTTCCACTGCATATTTTCTAAAAGCAGTTGTAAAAATTACTTTCGGCGGATTCTTTAAGGTGCGTATAAAATTTGTTCCTAAAATTTGTGGCATTTGTATATCCAGAAAAATAAGATCAACATTTTTGTTTTGAAGAAATGCCAAAGCTTCCACTCCATTATTGCAGGTTGCCGCAAGTTCTAGAGAAGGCACCATTTCAATGTATTTTTGAATGATGTTCAACGCTGGCGGTTCATCATCAACAGCAAGGCAGATTATTTTTTTGGTTGACATAAAAATATTTAAGCAGTTACAGTTATTATTTTTTCTTGCATCAATTTATTTGCAGCATAATTTTCCTGCACCGGCAATTGCATATTCACTTTATACAAATCTTTTGTTGATTCGATTTGCAAGTAATGTTTATCAGGAAATAAAAGTTGTAATCTTTTTCTAACATTACTCAAACCGATGCCGTTTTTTTTGTTTGCGTATATTTCTGAAATTGGCTTACTGTTTATCAAAGAAAAATGTAGCTTGTCTTCTTTTATTTCGATAGTTAATCTTATCAACGGATTTACAAGCATCCTGCTCGCGCCATGTTTAAAACTGTTCTCTACAAAAGGTATCATTAACAAAGGCGCAATTAATTTATTACTGAAATCACCTCTTGTTTCAATTTCTATATCAAGTCTTTTTCCATAACGAACTTTCTCCAGTTCAATGTAGTCGCTTATCAGTTTTATTTCTTTGTTTAAAGCTACAAACTGTTGATCACATTCTTCAACCATGTAATGCAGCATGTCACTAAGTTTTTTTACTAAATACTTAGCTTGATTAGATTTATTTAAAGTGAAAGAATAAATATTGTTTAATGTATTGAATAAAAAATGCGGACGTATTTGCGCTTTTAACAGGCTTAATTCTGCATTCGCATTTTCTTTTTTTAAACTTAAAACATCTTTTTGTTTTTGTTGCCAGTCTTTAAAAAGTTTTAGCGAAATAAAAATAAAAACTCTTGATGATACGCTTGCAAAAAACAAATATTTAAAGCTTACTAAAATAATAATTTCATTGGGATCCTGGTTTAATCCAAGGCGTTTCATGATTGGGTTGTAAACATAGCTTGCGGAGATAAAGTAAAGCAAAGAAGCTGCAGCCCACAGAAGTAAGATCATGCATACGAACTGCAAATATTTTTTCTTCCAAATAAATGAAGGCATAAGAAAATATGCAAACCCATAACAGAAAATCATTTGTCCTGTTAGACCAAAAATATTTCTGATAAAAGCCATTTCATAAAACCTAAAAAAACCGTCGCCTGCTAGCCCGTTAGCACTTCCGTAGCCACCGGGCGGATAAGTTAAAACATAAAAAAGATAACCAGCAACCCAAAACAAAATATGTCTTTGTATGCGTTTTTTTCTTTGAGTAGAAAATATGAATTCATGAATATTCATCTTCCGGATTTTCTGTTCGTTGAATGCTTTTATTTTTTAATTCACGAAAATTTGTAATCATTTTTATTTTTTTATCTAATAAAATTTCTTCGGAACCAGCTTCATACAATGAATAACTCAACAGGTCAGATAATTGCAAAATCCTTTCAGGTGCGTCTATTGTTCCTGCTTCTATATCAAGATAAATTTCATGTAAACAATCAAACAAAATTTGCGGATGCATTTGCATTTTAAGCAATTGAAGTTTATTGTTTACATTTTCAATTGCAAGCTTTTCGCTTTCCTGCTGCTTCAAAAAATAATCTTTCATTATTTTAATAATTAATGCGGACCCTGCAATAACAGGCAATCCGCGCCATTTTAAAAGAGTTTCAGTCCATGTTATAGATTCAGAATTATCTGAATAAAAAGTTGCAGAAATAAAATAACAATAGGCAAGCGTAATAATGCTAAGAAAAAGGACGGAAATTATCAGAAATGAGAGTTTTCTTTTATTAAGATAAACAGGCAAAATAAAATAAAGAGAAAAATACACAGAGAAGAGACAAGCGGGAAGAAAATATAACCAATCTTCTAATGAACCACTATAAACATAAGGATCAGTAACAGAGGCAACTGTTGTAGTTCCGAAATTATACACAATAAGATATAAATAATAAGCTATCCAAAAAGCCAAATGCCTTGTAAACCTGTATTTACGCTTGTTTGAAAATATAAAATCGTTTTTTGGCAAAGTATAATTTCTTTCTAAAGTTAGTAACAGTTTTTATGAATAAACTGATGGAATGGAAAAAAGCTAGTCGAATGGAATTCTTTTATCGCTGAATGGCATTCGTTGGCGATGAAAATCAAAGGCCGCAATAAGTAGGTTAACTGACGATTTTAATAAGCAAATAGTAGAATATAAAATAATTAAGAAAAACAATTATAGATTTTTATAGCATCATCATTTTTAAAAAATACTTTATGAAAAAAATAATTTACACTTTGATTTTCCTTTTGGTAACATTCTTTTCAGCCAATGCACAATGGATTAAGGGCAGCGAGAAATTAAAAAATCTTGAAATGCCACGCATGTCTCAAATCTCTAATTCAGCATTAAAAAATAACAACGAGTTCTGGAAAGAAATTAATGTACCGAGCATTGCTAATAGTTATGTGCCGGAAGTAGAAACACCTACTGCGACTGCAGTTTGGGCAAAAATTGGTTTTGACTCAATCGGAAATGATACAAGATATTTTCTGCGAAGCGGCAACAGTGGCGGTTCATGGCGTCTTGACACAATTAATGCTCCTGCTGGTTATGTAATTGCCAATCTTGCACCGATTGACGGAGACACATGTTATGCTATAATGATTAATGGCGCTGTAGACAATGGTGGTGGCATTTTTAAAACTACTAATGGCGGAAGAAAATGGAGGCAGCTTGCAGTTGGGCAAGTGTATAATTCAACCTCATTTCCTGATTTTATTTATTTCTTTGATGCCAAGCATGGCGTTGCTGTAGGCGATGGCAATCTTCCCGGACCGCCGTATTATCTTGAAATTTATACTACAAATGATTACGGAGCTACATGGCAGCGCGTTCCGCCAGAAAACATTCCTGCACCCAACGGCTTTCCTTACTCAACAGATTTCAATGCTTATTCAGCAGTTGGTGACAGAATCTGGTTTAGAGGCTTTGATAGTAATGGGGGACAATTTTTATACCGCTCTGACGACAGAGGACAGCACTGGCAAAGTTTTCCTTTATCTGTAAAACGTTTGTTTGATTTTGATTTTTCTGATAGTTTACATGGTCTTTCCACCGGATTTGATAATAATGGAAAAGTGTATATAAATTATACACATGATGGAGGCATTACATGGAAAAAAGTTGATTATTCAGGCTCTCCGCGAGAAGGCTTTATAGTAAATGTTCCCGGCACTTCCACTTTTGTATCAACAATACCCGGTTCTTCTTATAGTAATGATTTTGGCAAAACATGGATATCAATTGACTCAGGTGCAAATGCAAACCATACAGCACTGAACTTTTTTAGTTCTTCCATTGGATGGAGTGGTGAAGATGTTGGTTTAGATTCAACTGGTGGTATGTTCAAATGGAAAGGTTCTTTTTCAACGCCTTCTTTAGCTGGTAACAGTGAAGATAAATTAATTACGGCAAACAAGCAGATTGCTATGACTAACTCAATTTTCCTTTATCCAAACCCAACAAAAAATGTGTTGACCGTTAACGGTCTTTCTTCATCAAACACAAAAATTTCTGTTATTGATGTTTCAGGAAGATTGATTCAGCAAATTAAGACAACCGGAAAAAATTATACAATGAATTTAGAAAAGCTGACACCTGGAAATTATTTTTTGAAAATTGAATCATCCGATAATAAAAGCAGCACGCTAAAATTCATAAAAGAATAAAAGTCATAGAAAATACATTTAAATGTAACTGTAACAATTGATTAATATTTGACTTTAAAATTTAAAGGGATCAGAAGATCCCTTTTCTTTATATAAAAGTAAATTTTTTTTGCAAAAAAGATTATTATCTTTAGAATTCCTCAACTGAAACTACTTCGGGATGAAAACATTTCTATCAATTCTTTCCCTTATAATTTCATCTTTTTGTTTAAGCAATTATTTACAAGCACAATCTGTTGTTTACGGTACAATTGAAGATGCAAAGAATAAGCCTGAACAATCTGCCAATGTTTTATTGATGAAGTCTTCGGATTCTTTACTGGTAAAAGGAATGGTGTCTGATGCCGCTGGAAAGTATGCTTTTGAAAATATAAAACCGGGCAGATATTTTATCTCTGCAACATTCACAGGAATGAAGCAAGTGTACAGCAAAACATTCAGTATAAATGCAATATCGGATCGCATAAATGTAAGCGTGCTGCATCTTGATGACAGTGACCTGCAATTGAGTGCTGTCACGGTTGCTACAAAGAAACCCATGTTTGAACAAAAGGTTGACAGAATGGTCATCAATGTAAAGAACAGCATTACAGACGCAGGTGGAACAGCATTGGATGTTTTGGAAAAATCGCCGGGTGTAATTGTGAACAGGCAAAATAATACGATAGCTATAAATGGCAAGAATGGAGTAGTAGTAATGATAAACGGTCGCATCACTTATATGCCGATGGATGCTTTGGTGCAAATGCTTGCAGGCATGAGTGCGGGCAATATCGAAAAGATAGAATTGATAACTACGCCGCCCGCAAAATATGATGCTGAAGGAAATGCGGGCTATATTAATATAGTACTGATCAACAATCCGAATGATGGTGTTAATGGTTCTTATTTTCTTACGGCAGGTTATGGAAAAAGAGAATTGCCTTCTGCAGGTATTAATTTCAATTACAGAAAAGGAAAAATAAATCTGTACGGCACGTATTCTTTTACTCGTGATCATAGCATTCAAACAGGACTTACTTATACGCAGATACCAAACGGGCAGAATATTTTGATCACCAATTCATTTACTAACCGCAATGCTGTGCAGCAGGTAAATAACCTCAGGCTTGGCATGGATTATCAAATAGATTCATCAACAGTTCTCGGAATCATTGCCGCAGGCTATGATAGCCATTGGTCTATGAGAGCAAATAACGGATCCGCAATAAAAACCAATGATGTGCTGGATACTACCATAACCACTGTTGATAATGAGATAAATCACTGGCAAAACTTTACCACTAATCTTAACCTTCAGCATACATTCAAACACGGTCAGGTGTTATATTTCGACGCCAATTATATTTATTATAAAGACGATAATCCAAATAGTTATTTTAATCATTATTATAAAGGATCAACAGAGTTTTTGTATGATGAAGATCTGCAGAGCGGCAAAACAACACCGATTACTTTCAATGTTTTTTCATTGGATTTTACAACGCCTTTGGGAAAAAAAATAACGATGGAAGCAGGAGCTAAAGGTTCTTTCTCCCGCTTTACAAATAATGTGTATGTGCAGAATTTAGATAATAATATTTGGGTGATTGATTCAAGCCTTTCAGCAAATTATTTATTGAAGGAAAATATAGGCGCAGCATATTCTTCTTTCACAATGAATCTAAATCCAACGATTACGATCAAAGCAGGTTTGCGGTATGAATATACTTATTCAAATTTAGGTACTGAGCAAACAGCCAATATCGTAAACAGGAAGTATGGAGAATTGTTTCCAACATTTTATTTCTCAAAAAAAATAAATGATAACAACAGCATCAATCTCTCATACAGCAGGCGTATAACAAGACCTACCTTTAATGATCTTGCACCATTCACAATATTCTTTGATCCTAAAACATTTTTTACAGGCAACCCTGCATTGCAGCCTGCCATTGCAAATTCAATACAGGCAAGTTATATATATAAGAATTATATTTTTTCTCTCAGCTATACGCATGAAGATAATACCATCGAAAGCTTTCAAACGCAGCGTGTGGATTCTATTACGAACACAGTATATCTTTCTGCGGAAAATTTTACTTACGAGCAATACGTTACAGCGAGTATTTCTTTGCCATTGACCATAAATAAATGGTGGACTATGCAAAACAATTTTATCAGCGATTGGCGCCAGGTGAATACTGTGTTTAATGGCTCGCCTGTAAGTCTGCAGCTTTTTGATTATGACATAAACACTACGCAGCACTTCAATTTACCCAAAAGCTTTTCGCTTGAGTTTACAGGTTATTATATGTCGTCGAGCTTTTTTGGTTCCTACAAAACAGATCCGATTTGGGAAGCTGATGCAGGCATTCAAAAGAAATTTAAAAACAAAAAAGATAATCTCCGCTTTGCAGCTACAGATATATTTAACTCAGGCAGCAATTATAAGTTTACAGAAGAAATTCCTATACAAAATACTGTCATAACCGGTAACCTTAATTTTGGATTGGTTGCTTTCAAACTCACGTGGACACACACCTTTGGCAATACTGCGTTAAAAGATAAAAGAGAACATACCACAGGTGCAGAAGATGAATTGCACAGGGTGCATAATTGATTTTTTTTAGTGTAAATAGTGCATATGTATAATGCAAATCTAAGTTTGCTTACATTTGACATAGTCTTAAACACCGCAGTATTGTTGCCACCGAGCATTATCCTTAATATTCATATCGCACAAAAGCTTCCATTGCTGCATAGCGCGTAAGGCCCAATGCTGCATAGTCTGTGGCAGTGTGTGCATTTCGTGTTTCCACTCTTTGCCAAAACTCGCGGCTGTCGCTGCCCTGGAAAGGAACCATATCTTTCTGGCTTTGATGTATAAAAACACCATATCGCTTTTTCAACACCTGGTCAGGACTCATTGGTATTGCCATTTCAATATCAGCAATATTCCATTCCTGCCATGCGCCTTTATACAGCCAAACCCAGCAATCCTTTATCCATGTTTCATTGGCAGCTTTCAATCTTTTTAAACTTTCAAAAACAATGTCGAGACAAACTTTGTGCGTGCCGTGAGGGTCAGCAAGATCACCTGCGCAAAATACCTGCTGTGGTTTTATTTCTCTCATTAAATCCACAGTCAATTTTATATCATCTTCACCCATTGGTTTTTTTTCTATGATGCCCGTTTCATAAAAAGGGAGATTTTGAAAATGAATATTTTCTTCAGGAATGCCTACATATTTACACGTGGCTTTTGCCTCGCATCTTCTTATTAAACCTTTGATGGCTCTTATTTCAACTGTGTCACGTTGGTCTTTTTGTTTTGCTGATAAAAAACTTTGTGCATTGGCAAGCAGTTGTTTACTCTTTGAATTATCTATGCCGATCAGCTCTTCAAAGCCAACGGCAAAATCAACAAAGCGTGTAACGAACTCATCCGTAACCGCAATATTTCCGCTGGTTTGGTAAGCAACATGCACATCATGACCCTGGTCGTGCAGGCGCATAAATGTTCCACCCATACTTATAATATCATCATCAGGATGTGGTGAAAAGATGAGAACTTTTTTTGGATAAGGCTCGCTGCGTTCCGGATGTGCAGGAATAACGGCATTTGGTTTGCCGCCGGGCCAGCCTGTGATGGTATCGCGAAGCATATAAAAAACCTGCAGGTTTATTTCATACGCATCTCCTTTTTCAACAAGCAGATCGCCCAAACCATTTTCGTTATAATCATTATCAGTTAAGCTGAGAACTGGCTTGTTTACTTTCAATGCCATATTTACTACAGCGCGCTTTATCATTTTATCATTCCATTCAACATCACCCGTGAGCCATGGTGATTTGAAACGTGTAAGTTCTGAAGCTGCCTGTTCATCAAGAACGAAAGTGCAATTGGTGTGCTGCTGCAAAATGCTTGCAGGCACTTGTTCAGAAACATCGCCTTCAACAGCGCGCGCAACAATGGATGCTTTGTTGCCCCAAGCCATCAGCAATATTTTTTTTGCCTTCATGATTGTGCTGATGCCAACTGTTAATGCAAGCCGCGGCACTTTTGAAATGTTTTGAAAATCTTTTGTGTTGGCAATGCGTGTAATATTATCAAGAACGATAAGACGTGTTTTTGATAAAATGCCTGAGCCGGGTTCGTTAAAACCTATATGACCGTTCATGCCGATGCCTAAGATCTGCAGATCAATGCCACCTGCTTCATCAATTTGTTTTTCATAATCTGCGCAATAGTGTTTGATATTTTCTTTTGAAATATTCCCTTCGGGAATGTGAATATTCTTTGGTTCAATATCAATGTGATCAAACAAATTTCGATGCATGAAGCTCCAATAACTCTGAAATGTTTCGCGGCTGATGGGATAATATTCATCCAAATTAAATGTGATAACATTTTTAAAACTCAAACCTTCATCTTTATGCCAACGCACCAATTCTGCATAAAGACTTACCGGCGTAGAACCTGTTGCCAGCCCAAGCACACAAGGCTTTTTTTCCTGTTGTTTTTGTCTGATGAGTTTTACAATTTCAGCAGCTACATGTTTTGAACCATCTTCCGGTGTTGGAAAAATTTCAACAGCAATTTTTTCAAATGAATCAACCATAATAGTAATTAAGAATTAAAAATTAAGAATTAAAAATGAGTTTGAATAAATTCATTTAATTATCCAGCAGACCATTCATGTTGTATTTAACTTTCCAAAGATCATAACGTTTTAGTTGTGTTTGCAATCGTTGATAAAAATCATCCCAGTTTTTGTTAGAAGGCTGTGTCCACAATACTTCACAAAGGGCGCTAAGTCTCGGAAAGATCATGTATTCTACTTTTTCTTTTGTTGGCATATATTCCGTCCAAACATTTGCCTGCGCACCCAATACATACTTCGCTTCATCTTTTATAAACTTGTTTGAAACCGGATCATAATTATAAACAACTTTCAATGGAAGATAACCGCCCTGTTCAACAGTATCAGTTTCATGCTTGGTTTGAGGATGATCGAAATAAGTAAAATCCCCTGGCGTCATTATAACATTATGTTTTTCTTTCGCAGCTTCAATTCCGCCTTTTTCACCGCGCCAACTCATAATAGTTGCATTCGGCGCAATGCCACCTTCCAAAATTTCATCCCAGCCTATGAGTGCTCGACCTTTGCTGTTCACATATCTTTCAATTTTTTTTATAAAATAACTTTGCAATTCATCCTCATTTTTTATCCCACTATCCTTCATTAACTTTTGACAGAATGCAGATTTTTTCCAATAATCTTTCGGGCATTCATCACCGCCAATGTGAATATATTTTGATGGAAATAACTGCATCACTTCATCCAAAACATTTTCCATAAAATGAATAGTATAATCGCTCGGGCAAAGCACATCAGGAAAAACTCCCCAGGTTGTTATCACATGTTTTGGCGAATCCGCAAAGCAACTTAACTGCGGATAAGCTGTGGTGGCGGCGGAAGAATGCCCGGGCATTTCAATCTCCGGAAGTATAGTGATATAGCGGTCTGCAGCGTATTTTACTACTTCATGAATTTGATCCTGTGTGTAGTAGCCGCAATATTTTATACCATCAGTTGCAGTGGTTTTCTCATTCGCTTTGCCAACCGCAGTGCCGCTTCTGCAACTTCCGATTTGTGTAAGTAAAGGATATTTTTTTATTTCAATTCGCCAGCCCTGATCTTCCGTTAAATGCCAGTGGAAATAATTCATTTTATGCAGTGCAATAAAATCTATGTATTGCTTAATGAAATCAACAGAAAAAAAATGTCTTCCGCAATCGAGATGCAAACCACGATAAGCAAAACGGGGTGAATCAATAATGGTAACTGCGGGAATTTTTAATGAAGTGGAAACATCAGTAGGTAAAAGCTGGATGAGAGATTGAATGCCATGAAAAACACCTTCACCATCTTTAGCTGAAATGCTTATGCCACCTGAATTTACAACAAGTTCATATGCGCCTTTCGGTAAAGAATTATCGTTGTTATAATGCAATAAAATTTTCTCTTCGGGATAGAGATTCTCTTGCTTTGCAATTACCTCAAAACCATAATATTTTTTTAAATAGTTATTGAAAAAATTGATGCTTTTCGAGATTTCTTTTTGCGTAAAAGAAATTGTTGTGTGAGATGAGAGTTCAAAATTTCCTTTGCCATTTGCAACCGAAGCTGGTTTTGGAATAATATTTATCTGCTGCGCAAAAGCAGCATGCAACCATAAAAACAATAAAATAAATACAAAAATATTTTTCATAGTTGAGTCAAGCGTTGTGTAAAATTTAAAAATAAATGTTTTCTAAGTTATAACAACAATGCGCTGGGTGTTTGTCTATATCCTGCTTAGACTACACGCTACCAGTCTCGATGCTTTCTATTAAATATTTCGTGCATTTGCTTAGCTAATCCAAAATTCATCATATCACCCAATTGCCTTATCTTTGCAGTTCTTATTGTTATTCTTCCGCTGTTTGTGTAGTTCCATTTCTTCCAAATATTGTGATGTTTTAACCTGAGGCAGATAATGTATTCAAATATTTTGAATAGCCTTATCACATTTTATCAAACTAAAAAATACAATTTTGTTATTTAAAGATTTACAGCTCATAGAGCCTGTGTTACAGGCATTGAGCAAAGAAGGATATACCAATCCTACACCCGTGCAGCAACAGGCAATTCCTGTGATACTGCAGAAAAGAGATCTGCTTGGCTGTGCCCAAACAGGCACCGGCAAAACAGCCGCATTTACTATTCCCGTTTTACAACTGATGCATTTGCAGCAGCAACAGTCACCGCAAAGACAGCGTCGAATCCAAACACTAATCCTTACACCAACGCGTGAATTGGCTATACAGATAGGCGAAAGCATTGCAGCTTACGGACGATTTCTTCCCTTCAAACATAAAGTAATATTTGGCGGCGTGCCTCAGCACAGCCAGGTGCTTGCTATCCGCAGTGGCATTGATATTATTGTCGCTACACCCGGACGTTTGCTCGACCTGATGCAGCAGCGCATACTTACTCTGAATGATATTCAATATTTTATTTTGGATGAAGCAGACCGCATGCTGGATATGGGTTTTGTGCATGATGTAAAACGCATCATCGCGAAGTTACCTGTAAAAAAACAAACACTGTTCTTCTCTGCTACCATGCCTGGTGAAATAAAGAAGCTGGCTGATATGTTGCTTACCAATCCTGTAAAAGTAGAGGTAACGCCGCCTGCATCCACTGTCGAATTGATACAGCAATCTGTTTATTTTGTAGAAAAGCAAAACAAGCTGCCATTGCTCATTCAATTGATGAAGGATACGAAGCTGGAAAATGTTTTGATCTTCACCCAGATGAAACACTCTGCGGACAAGCTGGCAAAAAGCCTGAACCAGGCGGGCATAAGAACTGAAGCTATTCATGGCAATAAATCACAGAATGCAAGACAGAATGCCTTGCTCAATTTTAAGACGCACAAAACACGCGTGCTCGTTGCTACAGACATTGCAGCAAGAGGCATTGACATTGAAGAGCTGACGCACGTGCTCAATTACGAATTGCCCAATGTACCCGAAACTTATGTGCACCGCATTGGCAGAACAGGCAGGGCAGGAGCTGGTGGTACGGCTATTTCTTTTTGTGACTGGAGTGAAAAGATTTTTTTGAATGATATTCAAAAGCTGATAAAGAAAACAATTCCTGTAGTAAAAGATCATGCGTTTGATAATGGCTTAATGCACAGCAACCCTGTTCAGGCAGCTCAGGCAGCAACATCAAACAACTTTCGCGGTTTTGGTGGAGGCAAACGGCGCAGCAGGGCATTTACACAAAGGGCATAATCGGTAATTATTCATACCAAAGGGCGATCTCTTCACCAATTGCGGCTATCAGTTTTTCATCCTTTGCATTATCCATTTTCCACCCGCTTTTGGTGTTTTTGATAATACCTAAATGTTCATCATTCAGCGTTATATCCAGCTCTTCACAAATACCATCATGGCAGGTTTGTGATACAGGAATAGCATCGCCTTTGTATATTTCACCATTATATTCAAACTCAATGGGTACTGGGTCTTTTTCTAATTGCGCGATAAATTCTTTCAGAAAAGCCACCAGTCTTTTGCGCTGCGTTTTTTCAGTAGTATTCCATTTTTCTTTATCGGCACGCTTATGTGCCAGCTTGAATTTTAAGCCGGTTAAAGAAGTGGAATAATCATTCGCATCCAGCTTCTTTACATTTTGATGCGCAAGAACATACCAATGATATTCTGTGCCCACTGGCACGCCCGAACCTTCAGGCGCATGTCCCGCACGCCGCTTGGTTACGGCATAGGATATTTCCCACACATCAGGTGTTATCTTCGTTTCTTTCCAGTCGCCTTTATCGTAGTGCCAGTGATGGCTTCTGCCAACTTGCATGCCTGTGTATTGATGCCCTTCAAAGCCTTTGTATTTGTTGTAAGATGAGAAACTGCCGTTACTACTTTTTGGTTTGGCTGAAGCTTTTTTCTGCAATGTTTTTGTAGCCATGATAGGTTGATTTATAGGTTGATAAAACACATATTTTATGCCATGATGATATACTATGTGGTTCTCGTCTTTTGATGAATTGTGATGTCTCTAAATTCTTTAAACGGTGCTGGTTAAGTGATTATTTTTTTTGACTGATTTATAGATATCAATTACAAACCTCTGATGTCGGTTACAACAGGGCAATGTTGATTACAACAGAGGCAATGTTTGTTACAAAAGGGTTAATGTCGGTTACAACAAAGGCAATGTTGATTACAAAAGGGGCAATGTCGGTTACAACAAAGGCAACGTTTGTTACAAAAGGGGTAATGTCGGTTACAACAAAGGCAATGTTGATTACAAAAGGGGCAATGTCGGTTACAACAAAGGCAATGTCAGTTACAACAAAGGCAATGTCAGTTACACAATCGCAATGTTGGTTACAACAGGGGCATATTTATAAAGGGACCAATAGTTAGTATGAACTTATTTTCTTTTTGCTAACTTTACCGGAGCAAGCAAAGAATATGATATCAAAAATTTCTGAAGGAATAGAAATAATTGTTGAAACATTTTATCAGCCTGATTACAGCAATCCGCTTAATCATGAGTTCATGTTTGCTTATCGCATCAGCATAGAAAATCACAATGCTTTTGCAGTGAAATTATTACGAAGGCATTGGTTTATTTTTGATAGCAACGGCGACAGGCGCGAAGTTGAAGGCGAAGGTGTTGTAGGCTTACAGCCTGTAATCGCTTCAGGAAAACAATATCAATATGTTAGTGGCTGCAACCTGAAAAGTGAAATGGGAAATATGTTTGGAACTTATTTAATGGAAAATCAAAACAGCAAAACCACGTTTTATGTAAACATTCCCATGTTTGAAATGATGGTTCCTTTCAAGAATAATTAGCTTCTTAAAAACTCACGCATTCCTTTAGTTCTTTATCACTATAATTAATATTGTATTGCTTTAAAACATCATCAGGCACGCCATTCCAGCGTGTTGGCGTATTGCCGGCGTAACCAACATCTTTTACTCCTATTTCTGAAGTATAAAATCCTGTTGCAACTAGATTTCTTAATAAATTAAAAAATGCTACACCTTGTTGCATGCCTGCTTTAGCTTTTGCAGGATATGCAATCGCATCAATCATTTCTATTTGCTGTGCCGTTGTGCAATCTTTGAAAGAATTATTAAATTGATTTAAGCATTGCACATCAAGCCAACGCAATCCGCCACGCATCGGCGTTTGATGGTCAGGCATATCTTTTACAATAAACTCAATAAAATCAGGCACTTTGGCATCGGTTGCACTTCCGCTAACATCATCACGCGGAATAATAATATCCGCAAGAATTGTAATGGTTGCCATTTCATGTGCATCAAAAAATTTATCAGCCATTTCTTTTTTGAGGCGATCAATTTCTTCGGGCTGGCGTTCATCTTTATTTAAAAAAATATTTTTATCAGTTTCAGTTGTTTCAATTCTTTTATCTGAATCATTTTTACATGCATCAATTAATACACTGGTAGCAACTGTTCCGATAAGAAGTGATTTAATGGATTTTCTTCTGTCCATAATTTATAAGTTTTGCTTTTTCATTTCATTAATAATGTTTGTACTTGCACGCATTGACAATGCAAGAATTGTCCAGGTGATATTTTTATCAGCCTGCGAAACAAATTGACCTCCATCAACACAAAATAAATTTTTGCAGTCATGCGCCTGGCTCCAACTATTTAAAGCAGAAGTTTTTGCATCATTTCCCATGCGCACTGTTCCTGCTTCATGAATAATTAATCCGGGCTCGTGCAAGCCATAATTATTTTCTGGCCCATCATCTCCATAAGTAATTACTGCGCCCATGCTATGCAAAATTTCTTTAAAAGTTTCTTTCATGTGCTTTGCCTGTTTTATTTCATAATCAGTATATTTTGTGTTGAAACGTAAAACAGGAATGCCATATTTATCAACTGTTTCAGGATCTATTTCGCAATAATTATTTATTGATGCAACTGTTTCTCCACGACCAGCCATTCCAACACCAGCGCCATAAAAAAAACGTATGTCTTCTTTCAAAGATTTACCATAACCACCGGCTTCTTTTTGCTTTCCATTCACTAAATATTTTCCATTCATATCCTGCACATCAAAACCAAATCCATAAGATGGTTGGTCAAATCCACCCCAATATTCTATGTGATAACCGCGAGGAAAATCAAGCTTTTTATTATCAAGCCACCATGGCGTATAAACATGCAAACCGCCAACCCCATCTTCGTTGTAACGCTTACGGTTAAAGAGCTCTGGAAGATAACCACCCATATCTGCACCAGTAGAATCATGCAAATATTTGCCAACAACATTGCTAGAATTTGCAAGGCCATTCGGATGTCTTTGCGATTTTGAATTTAATAAAAGTCTTGCGCTTTCGCAGGCACTTGCTGCAAGAATTATTATTTTTCCTGATACCTGGTACTCTTGCAGATCATCTTTATTGATGTATGAAATGCCTGTTGCCAAACCGTCTCTGTCAGTTAATACTTCTCGTGCCATTGCATTTGGTAAAACATCGCAATTGCCTGTGTGCATTGCAGGATTTACAAGAACTGATGACGAAGAAAAATCTGCATAAATTTTACAGCTTCTATTGCATTGCCCGCAAAAAAAACAACCGCCGCGATCATTATTATTTTCTAATTTTTTTGTGAGAATTGATAAGCGGGAAGGGATGACCGGAATATTAATTCCTGTTGCAGCTTTCTTTATCAGCAATTCATGTAGTCTCGGTTTTGGTGGTGGCAAAAATATTCCGTCAGGTGCATTTGGGAAGTTCTCATTCGTGCCGAATACGCCAATTAATTTATCAACTTCATCGTAGTAAGGTTTTACATCATCATATCCAATTGGCCAATCATCACCAAGTCCATCAATACTTTTTCTTTTAAAATCATCAGGACCAAAACGCAAAGAAATTCTTCCCCAATGATTAGTTCTTCCGCCAAGCATTCTTGCGCGCCACCACTTCCAGTTTGAATTACCAACTTGTGTATATGGCTCGCCTTCAAGTTCCCATCCGCCATAGCATCCATCAAAATCTCCGAATGGGCGAAACTTAGTGCCGGCGCCTCTTCGCGCAGATTCCCATGGATTTTTTAATTGCAAAGAATTTTTCTTTGGATCATACATCGGACCTGCTTCTACTATGCAAACCTTTAATCCTGCCTTTGCTAAAACATACGCAGCCATGCCACCTCCGGCACCGGAACCAACAATAACAGCGTCATATTTTTTTGGTTGTTTTTTTATTTGCAGATCACCCATAATGCAAGCAATTTTATTTTTTATGAATAAATATACTGAATGAACTGATAGATTTTTTTTCAATAAACAATATTGTAAACTTAGTTATTTAAAAAAGTTATTCTCAAATTATAAATTAGTTGCATAACTAACTATTTTTGCTGAATAGGAAAAATGAACGTACAAGAGTGCGACGCAACGACAGCTTCATAGAAGTTCGATTGCCCGGCTCAAAAAAATTCTACACATTCAATTGTCAACATGAAAAGGTCTATTAAAAAAGTTGCGGTTTTAGGAAGTGGTGTGATGGGAAGCCGCATTGCATGCCACTTCGCGGGAATTGGTGTGCAGGTTTTGTTGCTCGATATTGTTCCGAAAGGAATTGCTGCTGATGCGAAAATTGGTGAAAAAAATAAAATCGTAAATGATGCTTTGCAGGCTGCATTAAAGAGCAATCCTTCGCCTGTTTACACAAAAGATGTTGTAAAAAATATCACGACCGGAAATTTTGATGACAACATGAAAGACATTTCAAGTTGTGATTGGGTGATAGAAGTTGTGGTTGAAAGATTGGATATCAAGCAACAGGTTTATGAAAAAGTTGAACAGTTCAGAAAGCCTGGAACCCTTATTACCACTAACACTTCAGGCATTCCGATTCACATGCTTGCACAAGGAAGAAGTGATGATTTTAAAAAACATTTTTGCGGAACACACTTCTTTAATCCACCGAGATATTTAAGATTATTGGAAATAATTCCAACGCCGGATACTGATAAATCTGTTGTTGATTTTCTCATGCATTACGGCGATTTGTTTTTAGGAAAAACAACTGTGCTTGCAAAAGATACGCCTGCGTTTATCGCAAACAGGATTGGTGTTTTTGGTATCATGAGTATTTTTCATGCAATGGAAAAATTGGGTTTAACGATTGATGAAATTGATTCTTTAACCGGACCAATTATCGGTCGTCCGAAATCTGCAACCTTCCGAACTGCAGATGTGGTGGGCATTGACACGCTAGTAAAAGTTGCAAAAGGCGTTGCTGAAAATGTTCCGGATGATGAAGCGAAAGAAATTTTTTCTATTCCCTCATGGCTTGAAAAAGTTCTCGAAAACAATTGGCTTGGTGATAAAACAGGACAAGGATTTTTCAAAAAAATAAAATTGCCTTTGACTTCAGGAAGTCCGGAAGAACTAAAAAAGGAAAAAGAAATTCATGTCTTGAATTTATCAACGCTTGAATATGAACCCCGAAAAAAATCAAAATTTGCCACGCTTGAAGCAGCAAAACCTGTTGATGATTTAAAAGGAAGATTGAAAATTTTATTTGCTGGAAATGATAAAGCCGGAGAGTTTTATCGGCAGTTTCATTACGCATTATTTTCTTACATCTCGCATCGCATTCCTGAGATCAGTAATGAACTCTATCGCGTTGATGATGCAATGATGGCAGGCTTTGGCTGGGAAATCGGCGCGTTTGAAAGTTGGGATGTTCTTGGCGTTTCAAAAGTTGTTGAAGCAATGCGCGCAGCAAATTATTCTGTTGCAGCCTGGGTTGATGAAATGCTGGCAAACGGCAATACCAGTTTTTATAAAATAGAAAATGGAAAGAAATTATTTTATGATGTTACTTCAAAAACTTACAAGCAAATTCCAGGCACAGATGCATTCATCATTTTGAATAATTACAAAGAAAAAATCGTCTGGAAAAACAGCAATGCAAATCTCGTTGACATCGGTGATGATGTTGTCGCATTGCAATGGAATACAAAAATGAACAGCATCGGAAGTGAAGTGCTGGAAGCTTTAAACAAAAGTATTTCGATAGCAGAAGAAAAATACAAAGGTCTCGTAATAGCCAATGAGGGCGCGAATTTCAGCGCAGGAGCAAATGTTGCAATGATATTCATGTTTGCAACCGAACAGGAATATGATGAGCTTGATCTGGCAATAAGAATGTTCCAAAACACGGTGATGCGTGTACGTTATTCAGGCATTCCTGTCGCTGTTGCGCCGCATGGATTAACGCTCGGTGGCGGTTGCGAAATGAATTTGCATGCAGATAAAATTTGCGCAGCAGCAGAAACTTATATCGGTCTCGTTGAGCTTGGCGTTGGCTTGATTCCCGGCGGCGGCGGCACAAAAGAATTTACTTTGCGCGCTGCCGATGAAATGCATGAAGACGAACCTGAAACCATCACTTTAAAAAATCGTTTCTTAAATATCGCAACTGCAAAAGTTGCTACGTCTGCATTTGAAGCTTACAATCTCGGCATTCTTCGCAAAGGATATGATGAAGTTGTCATCAATCAAAACCGCAGAATTGCGGAAGCAAAGAGAAGTGTGCTTGATATGCACGCAGAAGGTTATACAATGCCGCAGCAACGCAAAGATATAAAAGTGCTTGGTCGCTCTGCGCTTGGCGCTTTGCTTGCTGGCATCAACGGAATGCTGCGTGCGAATTATGCAACCGAACATGATGCGCTCGTTGCGCGCAAACTTGCGTATGTTATGTGCGGTGGAGATTTGAGCGAACAAAGTTTGGTGAGCGAACAATATTTGCTTGATCTCGAACGCGAAGCATTCTTAAGTTTATGCGGCGAAAGAAAAACGCTTGAAAGAATTCAGGGCGTTTTGAAAACAGGAAAACCCGTGAGGAATTAATGATTTGAACATTTTGAGATTTGAAAATTACTTTTGGGTTGTAGTCTGAAACGCTTTATTCATCAATAGTTCGGGCTGTACGTTACAAGTCCGCCGCAAAGCCATCACACAAATCTTCAGCGGGCTTTTCACTTCCATCCCGCAGCCTTTGAGCAATAGAATTCTATTGAGCAATGTGCCATCAGGTTTTATTTTTTCAATCATAAAAAGTTTTTAAATGTGGCGCGCGCCTTTCTTCATCAAAAGAATATTTAATTTGCACAATAGATCATCAACCTTCATTATCAATCTTCAATTATCCATTCTTAATTTCCATGCCTTACAAACATCTCTTCTTTGATCTTGATCATACACTTTGGGATTTTGAAACAAATGCAAAAGCAACTTTGAAAGAAGTACATGAATTAAATGCCTTGCATGAAAGAAACATCACAGATTTCGAAGCATTTTTTTCGAGCTATACTTTACACAATCAAAAACTCTGGAGGCGTTATGAAAAGGGGTTTATAAAGCAGGAAGAGCTTCGCTGGAAACGCATGTGGCACACGCTTCTCGACTTTAAAATTGGCGATGATGTTTTGGCAAAAAAAATTGCTGCGGAATTTTTAGAACGATTGCCTTTTAAAAAAGAAATTTTTGATTACACCATTGAGATACTCGAATATTTAAAAAGTAAAAATTATCAATTGCATTTAATAACAAATGGCTTTGATAAAATTCAACTTCAAAAACTGAAAAGCAGTAATATTGATTCATATTTTAATGAAATAATTACTTCAGAAAAAAGCAACAGTTTAAAACCAAATAAAGAAATTTTCGAGTTTGCACTTGACATTACGAAAGCATCTTTAGCAGAAAGTATTATGATCGGTGATAATTTGGAAACAGACATTGAAGGTGGTTCAAAAGCAGGACTGGACACGGTTTTCGTAAATCATTTAAAAATTAAACAAACGATTCCTTCAACTTTTACCATTTATCATTTAAAAGAATTGGAAGAAATTTTTATGTAAAAAGTCAATTAAAAAGTAACAAATGTCAGAAGATTTAAACATACAAACTGGAACGAAAGAAGAACAATATCAATCGCTTATTCCGCAGATAAAAGCATTGATCGAAGGTGAAGAAGATCTGATTGCAAATCTTGCAAACATAGTCGGCGCATTGAAAGAACAATTCAATTTTTTTTGGGTTGGATTTTATTTAGTAAAAAAAGAAGAGCTTGTTCTCGCACCGTTTCAGGGCCCTGTTGCATGCACAAGAATAAAAAAAGGAAAAGGTGTTTGCGGCATAAGTTGGGCGCAGCAAAAAACATTAATTGTTCCTGATGTTGAAAAATTTCCCGGTCATATTGCATGCAGCAGTTTATCAAAATCAGAGATCGTTGTGCCAGTTATAAAAAACGCTGAAGTGCTTGCTGTGCTTGATGTTGACAGTGATAGGCTAAATGATTTTGATGAAAATGATAAAAAATATTTGGAAGAAATTGTTGCCCTGATTAATTTCTAAATTTAATGAACATCTTTCTGCGAGCTCCTGTTATTGAAGATGCCCAAATGCTTTCTGATATTGCAATTAAAGCTTTTTACGAAACATATGCTGCTTTTAATACACAGGAAAATATGGAGAGCTATGTTGCAGAAAATTTTACAACCACTATTATTATTGATGAAATAAAAAGTGAAAATGCTTTTTGCTTTTTTGCTTTTTGTGAAGAAGAACTCGCCGGTTATATACTGCTGAAAATAAATTCAAACAAAGAAATTTTTTTCGCAAAACAAATTGAAGTTGCAAGAATTTATGTGTTGAAAAAATATCAGCAGTTAAAAATTGGATGGCAATTAATAAACCAAGCGATAGAATTTTCAAAAGAAAATAACTTTGAAGTTTTGTGGCTTGGAGTGTGGACTGAAAATAGAAAAGCAATTAACTTTTATCAACGAGTTGGGTTTAAAATTTTTTCTGAACACATTTTTATGCTTGGTAATGATGCACAAAAAGATTTTTTGATGAAGCTTAATTTATAAAAATTACCAGGTTGCAAGCACAGTTACGCCTCCTTTAACTGCTTCATTTAATTTTACCTGAAGCGTACAGCTCAATGGCAGCAATACATCCACGCGACTACCAAATTTTATAAAACCCATTTCACCACCTTGTTTTATCTGTTGCCCCACTGCGAGATAATTTATAATTCGCTTTGCAAGTGCGCCTGCAATTTGTTTCACTAAAAGAATTCCATTTTCATTTTCAATAACTGTAGTGTGTCTTTCATTTTCCAATGACGATTTGGGATGCCAGGCAACTAAATATTTTCCTGCATGATATTGGCTATATTTTACAACACCGCTTATCGGATTGAGATTTACATGCACATTCGCAGGACTCATAAAAATGCTTACCTGTATTCGTTTATCATTAAAATATTCAAGTTCCATTATCTCTTCAATCACGACAACTTTTCCGTCAGCGGGACAGACAATTTCATTTTCTTCTATTGCACTTTCACGGATCGGAATGCGGAAAAAAGATAGTATAAAAAGCAACAATAAAAAAGTAAGCACGAATATTAATGCAGCGATCTTTGGATAGTTTGCACTTAAGAAAATAAAGTTCAACACATTAACGCCACCGAAGAATAATGCAGTGATAGCAATGGTTTTGTAACCTTCTTTATGAATTTTCATTCAAAAATTTGAAGGGCAAAGATAAAGAAGGGAATTGCTTTGTTTGAGTAAATTTTAATGAATGCAGCAAAAATAAAAATTAATTAATGCGGATATTTGTGATAACAATATCATCTCCTTTTTCCTTTAACATCAATGTGAGATTATATGGTTTGGTGCCTTGTAATTTGCCTGCGACATACATGATTCCACCAAGCTCGCGCTGAGAAAGCACCTCAAAACTTTTTATATTATTTTCATCAAAAAAGCTTTCCATCGTTACACTTGCCTGTGTTTTGCCAATGTTTTTTATCTCATCTTTATCAGGCAATTTTACATCAATAATATCATCAAAATATTTGCTGAACTGCACTGCATTTCCCTGCTTTAAAGCGTTTAAGATATCAGTTGCATTAGTTTGCCATGCGAAGGACAAAATGGTAAACGCAAATGCTACCATTGCAGTTATCTTTTTCATAACTTTTTATATTAGACTTTATTTTTTAAGTAAATATAAATCGTTATCCTACATTAACAATAATTGTAGATTTGGCGCATGAAAAATGAAAAGGTAATTCTTATAATAATGGATGGTTGGGGTTTGGGTAAAAACAAACAATCTGATGCAATACAAAATGCGAATGTTCCATTTGTTACATCATTATATTCGAAATATCCGAACACAACTTTGGTAACTTGCGGCGAAGCTGTTGGCTTGCCTGAGGGGCAAATGGGTAACAGCGAAGTTGGTCATTTAAATATTGGCGCAGGAAGAATTGTGTACCAGGAATTGCAACGGATAAATGTTGCGATACGAATAGGTAATTTTCAAAAAAAACCTGAACTGCTTTCTGCAATTCATTATGCGAGAGATAACAAAAAACCCTTGCATTTATTGGGTTTGGTGAGCGATGGCGGCGTGCATTCTCACATCAATCATGTCAAGGCTTTAATTGATGTTTGTAAAGCTGAAGGTTTAAATGAAGTATATATTCATGCGTTTACAGATGGCAGAGATTGTGATCCTAAAAGTGGTATTGGTTTTATGCAGGACCTTCAAAATTATCTTGAAAATAATGTAGGAAAAATTGCAACCATTACAGGAAGATATTATGCGATGGATCGCGATAAAAGATGGGAGCGAATAAAATTTGCGTACGATGCTTTGGTGCATAGAGTTGGCGAGCAATCAAATGATATTATAAGATCGATTGAAGAGTCTTACGAAAAAAATGTTACGGATGAATTTATTAAGCCAATAATAAATACAAGAGTAAAAAGTGAAAATTCAAAAATCAGCGAAGGCGATGCGGTTATTTGTTTCAATTTTCGCACAGACAGATGTCGTGAAATAACGCTAGTGCTTACGCAGGAAGATAAGCCTGAATTTGAAATGTATAAAATGAATTTGCATTATACCACAATGACTGATTACGATAAAACATTCAAAAATGTGCATGTGATATTCGAGACCGATAATCTTGATAATACTTTGGGTGAAATAATTGCTGCGCAGGGAAAGAAACAAATACGCATTGCTGAAACAGAAAAATATCCGCATGTAACTTTTTTCTTTAGCGGAGGAAGAGAAAAAATATTTGATGGTGAAAAAAGAATAATGGTTCCTTCACCAAAAGTTGCAACGTATGATTTGCAACCCGAAATGAGTGCGGTTGAATTAACTGATAAACTAATTCCTGAGATTGAAAACGAAACGGCAGATTTTATTTGTTTGAATTATGCAAACGCAGATATGGTTGGTCATACAGGAGTTTTTAAAGCGGTAATCAAAGCTGTAGAAACAGTTGATAAATGTGTTGAAAGGGTTGTCACTGCTGCATTGCAGCATGGCTATATTATTTTTCTTACGGCTGATCATGGGAATGCGGATCACATGATAAATGATGACGCCTCTCCTAATACGCAACATTCTCTTAACCTTGTTCCGCTCTTTATTATCAGCAATAATTTCAAAGGGAATATCAAACAAGGCAAGCTTGGCGATATCGCACCAACAATTTTATCTTTGATGCAGTTGCCTATTCCAAAAGAAATGACGGGTGATATTTTAGTTTAATTTTTATCAATGAATTGGAAAGCCATAGTCATTATTTTCTTAATATTTTTTATTGGAATTCAATTTTTTCACCCTCAAAAAAATAGTATCACTAAACCTTCACCTAATAATATTTCAAAGCTTTATCAATTGCCTCACGATGTTGATACATTGCTTCGAATGGCTTGCTACGACTGTCACAGCGATAATACAATTTATCCCTGGTATAATAATTTTCAGCCGGTTGCATGGTGGCTCAACAACCATATTGAAGACGGGAAAAGGCATTTGAATTTTGATGCTTTCACTTCATATTCCATTGCCAAACAATATAAAAAAATAGGAGATATTGCAGATGAAATAAGACAAGGTGATATGCCTTTGCCTTCTTATACATTCGAGCATAAAGACGCAAGATTAACGGAAAGTGAAAGAGAAAAAATTTATGATTGGTGTGATACTGTGCGCAAAGACATTCAATTAAAATATCCAGCGGATAGTTCGGTTATTAAAACAAAATGATGATCATTCAAAAAGCAAGTTATCTTATTTCGAGCCCTTCGGTTGATGATTGTCCAAAGGCAGATAAACCTGAATATGCATTTATCGGTCGCAGCAATGTGGGCAAATCTTCGTTGATAAATATGCTTTGTAATAATCAAAAACTTGCGAAAACTTCTGCAGCTCCCGGCAAAACACAACTCATCAATCACTATGATATTGAAAGTACGTCACCACCTTCAAAACGAGTGCAGCATTGGTTTTTAGTAGATCTTCCAGGTTATGGTTATGCAGTTATTTCACAATCGAGCAGAAGGCGTTGGGAGCAAATGATAGAAAATTATTTGCGTAATAGAACAAACTTAAAAATTGTTTTTGTTTTAATTGATGCAAGGCATGAGCCTCAAAAAATTGATCTTGATTTTATAAATCAATTGGGTAAATGGCAAATACCTTTTGCAATTGTTTTTACAAAAGCAGATAAAGTAAAGCCAAAAGCAGTTGAACGAAATGTAAAATTTTTTCTTGATGCAATGCGCGAAACGTGGTTATTTCTTCCAGAAAGTTTTGTAACAAGTGCAACAAAAAAAAATGGGAGAGAAGCGTTGCTTGATTTTATTGAAGCAAAAAATAAAGAATAGTTTTTGGTTACAAGCTTTTAAATATTAATTAAACATTCTTGCGACGCTCCGTTCATCTTTCTCTTTACTATTAAACAATCAATTTCTAAATCGTTCGTTTTATTTTATAAGATTAATGATTAAAATGTACACAAATATTTTAGTAATAATTTTTAGTGTTATTATTTTTTCATGCCATCAAAAACCTGTCGCAAAAAATAAAACTTCTGCAGCGAAGAATGCTGATACGACTGTATTTTATCCTGTTGCTGATTTTATAAAAAAACAAATTCAATTAGTTGATAGTACGCCTTTTTATATTTATAAAATAACGATCCGCAATAACAAAAAAGATTCTATTAAAATTCATACCAAACAATTTGATTCGCTCGCAAATGAGTTTATACGTTATAATATTTCTGATCCATCAATTAAAAAAAATTATAAAGAAGTTGTGTTTGATGATGAGACAACAAATAGTTATACGCTTAGTTATTCAACGCATGATTCCACAATGTTTATTCAAACAATTGATGTGCTGCTCGACAGAGATAATCAATTTGTAAAAAGAATTTTTATGACAACTTTTGAAAATAAAAATGATACTATAATCAACTCAAAACTGGGTTGGAAACCGGATAAAAATTTTTATATAAATAAAATTATTGACCTTCCAAACGGTAAAGAAATTACAGAACAAAACAGTATCGTGTGGGATAATCGAGAGTAAATTCCATTGTTCGTACAACATCATTTGATTTATTTTTGCAGTTGCAATTATGACGCAGCAACAATTTCAGCAGTTAGCTTCTACCATTCCACAACAGGCAGGAATTTACAAATACTTTGACGAACGAAATGAATTGCTGTATGTTGGCAAAGCAAAAAGTATTCGCAAAAGAGTAAGTTCTTACTTCAATAAAACTTTTACAAATTATAAAACACATGATCTTGTTCAGCGCATCCATCACATAGAGTTTACGATTGTGAATTCAGAGCAAGATGCTTTTTTACTTGAGAATGCTCTAATAAAACAGTTTCAGCCACGCTTCAATATTAATCTTAAGGATGATAAAAGTTATCCTTATATCATCATTAAAAAAGAACCTTTTCCAAGAATTTTTTTAACAAGACGAAAGATCAATGATGGCTCTGAATACCTTGGCCCGTTTACATCTGCGGGCAAAGTGCGTGAGTTAATAAGTTTCATCAGGCAATACATTCCGCTGCGTACATGCAAGCTGCCTTTGACCAAACAAAACATTGAAAGAAAAAAATTTAAGGTTTGTCTTGAGTATCATTTAGGCAATTGCAAAGGACCTTGCGAAGCTTACCAGTCAGCAGAAGATTATGCAGAAAGTTTGCAGCAAGTGCGGCAAATGCTGAAGGGAAATTTATCTCCTGTGCTTCAAAAGTTTAAACAACAGATGGCTGCTTTTGCAGCAGATATGCAGTTTGAAAAAGCAGCGATGATAAAGAAAAAAATTGAGCATCTTGAAAATTACCAGGCACGTTCGGTGATTGTTAGCAGGCACGTAACAAACGTAGATGTTTTTTCTATTTTAAAGGAAGAAGACAAAGCGTATGCAAATTATTTGATGGTTGAAAACGGAACAATTGTGCAAACGCATACGATAGAGCTTGAAGTAAAAATCGAAGAAACCGATGAAGATGTTTTAAGTTTCGCAATATTGAATTTGCGCGAAACCTTTAACAGCACTGCTTCTGAGATCATAGTTCCTTTTGAAATGAATTTTCCTGATAAGAATATTATTGTCACAAATCCTAAAGGTGGAGATAAAAAAAAGCTGCTGGAACTTTCTAAAAAAAATGTAAATTATTTTATTGAAGAAGTGCGAAAGAAAAAAATGTTGCAGCTTGAGAAAAAAACTGATAGCGAAAAAATAAAAGTTTTGCGTGAATTAAAAGACGCATTGCAATTGCAGGAATTGCCTGTGCATATTGAATGTTTTGATAACTCGAATTTCCAGGGAAGTTTTCCTGTCTCTGCAATGGTTTGTTTTAAAAATGGTGTGCCTGATAAAAATAATTACCGTCATTTTAATGTAAAAACTGTTCAGGGAATAAATGATTTCGCAACAATGAAAGAAGTTGTTTTCAGGCGTTATAAAAGATTAATTGAAGAAGCGCAAAGCTTGCCGCAGCTTGTAATTATTGATGGTGGCAAAGGCCAATTAAGTGCTGCGATGGAAGCTATAACATCGCTTGATCTTATTGGAAAAATGACCGTCGTTGGGCTTGCAAAAAATGAAGAAGAAATTTTTTTTCCGGGTGATAAAGAATCTATAAAGCTATCCTGGAATAGTGAAGCATTAAAACTTATTCGCCGCATTCGTGATGAAGTGCATCGTTTTGGAATTAATTTTCATCGCAATAAACGATCAAAAGGGACTTTTATAAATGAGCTTGAAAATATAAAAGGTATCGGTAAACAAACAGCGGATATGTTATTAAAAAAATTTAAGTCTGTAAAAAATATTCGGGAGAAAAATAAAGAAGAACTGGAAGTAGTAATTGGTAAATCAAAGGCAGGATTGCTTTTAAATTATTTCGGAGAAGCTGAAAAATAAAAAAGGGGCTTGGATTGAAATCCGACCCCGTTTTAAAATCCAATATCCTATGAAAAACCAAAACAAAGATAATAGTTTCAATTGTTATAACCAATAAATTTATAGGCTTTTATTTATTTTAAGTTATATTTCATAACTACTAAAATAATTGATTGCTGCGTTCTTAAAATTCACTAATCTTTTCAGAAGCTTTAGATTAATAAGACCAAAGCGCTTGTTCGTAATCAAAGATTTTATCTTTAATTTTTTCTCCCTGAAGTAAACGAAATAGAGGATCTTGTATCATTTCAGCAAGATTTTTATCAAAAGGATTATCCATGCTTGATTTAGTGATATAGCTACTGAACATGCGGCTTTCAAAGAGTTCTTCCCATGTCATATTGCTGCCGAAATTTTTAGGATTGTACACAGGATATTTTGCAAGTGTTGGTCTTAAATCCGGATAATAGATCCACCATGCAGTAACATCCCCAATTGGTTCTCCGGTTGATAATTTTTTTGTGTAAACAGGTGCAATACCAAGAATACGCACATACATTCTGCTGGTTTCTTTATCAAAAACCCATTCTTCTTTTATTCTGAATTTATAAATTGAATCAGGGTTTATATCCTTTGGTCTCACCTGGTAGCCAATAACATTTCCCTGCAAATCATATTTTTTTGATGTATCGAAACCGCCGCCAAATGCACTCATAGCAGCTTCCGGCGTAATAGGTGTAGTAAAGCGATCATCATCTGCACTAAAGGCTGTTACATCCCCATTTTTAATAGCTCTAAGCAAAATATTTATGAACCGTTCACTGCCATTGTCATCTTCTGCGCCATAACGAAATGCCTGGTTCATTTTTTCACGTGCATCTATTTCTCTCCAAACACGAACACGATAAACAGCATCATCTTCACGGATATTTTCATAAGGCAAAGGCGTTCTTTCTTTTATTAAATTCAATTCTACTGAAGCGTCATTGCGTAAAGACATTTTGGTGCTGTCTATCAAACCACCGGTTGTATTTTTTATTACTTCAATTGGCAAGGTGGTATCTATGCTGTTTGTTGTAGCTGCCTGCGCACCATAGGCTGAGCCTGTGTTTGCCGGTTTTGTAGTATCTTTTTTTGTTTGAGTATTATTGCCATAAGCACTGTTTCCATAAGCACTTGTAGTAGTTGTTGGTCTTCTTTTTACAGGACGTTGTGGAGTTTGCGCGAAACTATAATTACAAATCAACATTACAAACGTAATGATGGATATCCACTTAAAAACTAGTTGTTTCATAAAAAAATTATTGTAAGTTAAATACAATTGGCACTAAATCTCTTGAACCGCCAGGCCCGTTAGCTCTAATTTCATCAATAGTTACAGTTGTTCCGGGTCTGCATTGATTTATTAAATCCTGTACATCATTAAATGTATTCCCTCGCACTTGTCTAAATTTTAATCCATCATTAAACCCTGCACCATTAAATACTATTGTATAACCGGTAACTGTAAATTGAACTCCTTCAAACACGAAGTTTTCTAAGTCTGCTCTAACTCCTACCTGCGCTTTAAAATCATTTGCCTTCATATGCCCACCTTTACTTGCACCGACCATTGCAATTGGGTCCGGAACATCTTTTACTCTGAATTGATCATTTCCAACCGCTTTACCATCTTTAAAAACAGTGATATTAGCAATACCTGCTTTTGCCGGTTCTGAAATATATTGGCCGCCTTGACCTTTTGTAAGAGTGCCATTATCAATTGAAGCATTAACACGTTCTGCACCAACTCCTCCGGCTTGAATCGTTAAAGGGTTTTGCAAACCTATATAAAGAACTTTGACTTTATCAGCGCTTACAGTAATTCCTGTAGGGTTGCCAACCGTATATGGAATATCTTTTTCAACCGTAGAAACATGACCTGCCTGATCTGTATACGAAATAATAACATGTTTAGTATAATTACCTGGTGAATTAACGATGGATTTGAAAGTTGCATATCCGGAATCGTTTACAGGTTCGCTTTGCCCGTCAACAGTTACAGAAGGATGTGCTTTACTGCTGTATGTTCCAACGCCTGCTGTAATATCCAATTCCTGACCTGGCATTAAATAATTTGAATTTGTTCCTGTCAAAGCTTTAAACTGGTCATACACAACTTCAACTTCTCCAACTTTTTGATGGCAAAAATCAACCACCATTGCTTCACTGTTTTTTATATCATTTTGAAATTTACTAAGAATAGTGAGTGCTGCAACTGTTGGAACCATATTAAAATAGCCGGAAGCCCAACTGTTTTTCGTTGATTGATTATTGCTTTTTGGAACGGATAAGTCGATAGGAAGATCTTTTGCAAACTCTTCGTTGATTGAAGGATCCAATGCAAGAATCTGCTGTCTGTAATCTTCCAGTTTCCTTCTTAATTCTTCGCCTTTTGTTCCCGGATCACTCATTACTCTTGTTGCTGCTTCTAAATTATCTTCTCTGAAAGTTGAATCTTTTGGATTGAAGTCTGCAGCGTTTTTTATATCAACTTTTAAAGAATTAATATAGTTTATTAAATTATCAGATAACATTCTTGCAGAGTCTGCTTTTGGAAACCACATTTTTGCGCGGTCTGCACTTGTGGGATCATTTAATTTTTGCTGAAATGATTTAAATATCTGCGCATTTTTTTGATCAATAGTTCCGTTTGCATTTTGCAAGCTATGATCAACAGTTTTAAAGGCATTTAATATTTCCGCAGATACATTCAGTGCCAGCAATGCTGTAAGCACTAAATACATCAGGTTGATCATCTTTTGCCGTGGCTCTTTGGGTAGCGCCATATTAATTTTTCAATTTAGGTTGTAGAGTTAGATTTTATTAGTAGTATAATTTTTTACAGATTATCTTCCCTGCATAGCAGTAAGCATGTTGCCATATACCTGGTTAAGTCTGGTAAGATTGTTTGATAAAACAGTAATTTGTTCTTTGGCACGTACCGCATCATCAGCGCTGTTTATCATAGTAGAAGATACTTCTGCAAGTTTGCCATAGAATTGATTCAATGCTTTTAAATGGTTATTGCTTTCCTGCAATTCCAATTCATATATTGTATTTAAGGAAGAAAGATTTTTAGTAAGAACCTGTACTTGCTCATGAAATATTTTACTGCTTTCAGAAGCTGTGTTGAAGGAAGACATTGAGTTTGCAGCACTCGTATAAGCATCTTTAACCATCGATAGCGCACCTGTCGCCTCTATTGTCTTTTGCGTATAATCTCCGGTAGCAGCAACAGCATCAGATATTTCATTTACACCAGACACTGTGGTATTTAATTTTTTAAAATTATCGCTCAAAGCAGAGAGTGTAATAGGTGTTATGTCTGCTTCTCTCAACATTTTGTCTAAAGCCCTTAATGCCGGGTTTGCAGTTTCCTGTGCGCCTTTTGGCAAATGCACTTCCAGGTCATCCAAAGCAGGATATTTAATATATAAAAAGCCATAGCCGAGAAATATCAAAGACTCTACAGTTAGGCCGACTTTTAGCATAATATCTGCATATTCTGTATGCAATATTTTTTGAAGTGCTCCGAAAATTACTACTGCTGCTCCTATTGAAACGCCTACATCAAACCATTTACTTACTTTAGGTGGAATTGCTGCTGCCATTGTTTTTTTTTAAATTGAATTAAAGTATTTGAATTAAAATAGAAATATAGATTGAATGATATTAAGACAGTTGTTTTGTATGTTATTAAAAGATTATTTTCCTCTTAATTGTGCGGGTAAATCAATAACACATCTAAAACCGATATAAGATTTAGCCGAGTCTTGGTATTCATAATCTCTTGTGCCGCAACGGAGATAATAGCCAACATCTTTCCAGCTTCCGCCACGAACAACTTTTCTTTTCATTCTCGGTGGATCACTGTCAGCTGCATTATAGCGAATATCCGGGTTCATATCGTGTTGAAAATTATCGGCACCTTCATAAAAATAAGAAGATGTCCATTCAGATACATTGCCGGCCATATTATACAATCCAAAATCGTTTGGCCAATAAGCATCTACGCGGACTGTGTAAAAGCCGCCGTCTTCTGCATAGTTGCCACGACCAGGTTTAAAGTTTGCAAGTAAACAACCTTTTTTATTTCTCAAATAATAATTACCCCATGGAAACATAGACTGGGTGCGGCCTCCGCGTGCTGCATATTCCCATTCAGCTTCTGTTGGCAAACGAAAATTGCTTTCCACTGCAAATTTTTTGCTTTCTAAAAAACTGTTTAAATAATGTGTACGCCATTCACAAAAAGTGGTAGCTTGTTTCCAGTTTACACCGACTACGGGATAGTTGCCAAAAGATGGATGTGAGAAATATCTTTTTGTCATCGGTTCATTATAAGAGTAAGAAAAATCCCTCATCCAAACCAATGTGTCAGGATAAACCTGTTGATTGTATCTATAAATAAAATCTTTTCTTGGCCGTCCTTTATTTTCAAATTTTGCTGCTTCTTTCAAATCAAAATTCTGCACGTTGTATACAATTTTTTCCGGATCAATATCCATTCTTCCATAAATTCTGTTATCCGGAGACAGTATAAGATTGCTTATTTTTTCAAGTGTGTTTTTATCATTAAACTTTATGGCATAAGCTTTTTTCCAATCTACTGCAGTGTCGCCGTCAGCATCTGTTTTTATATATCCAAGATCAACCGCTGCAAGTGAGTCAGTTGTCCAAACCACAAATTGACGATAATCATTATTGGAAATTTCCGTTGCATCCATCCAAAAACCAGAAATAGAGTATTGCTTGTTGCGTGAAGTATAGTTATAATTAATATCCTCGTCACTCGGACCCATATGAAAAGTTCCTGGCGGAATGTAAACCATTCCCGGAGGGCGCGTCATGCTTGGTCTGCCGGCAGGTGCCACGCCATGCATCTGTCCATCAGCGATAGGTCCCTGCGTTTTTCCTTTTTTACTGCAACTAATTGTTCCGACAATTAGTACAGACAATGTAAGCTTTAAAAACAATTGGCTTTTCATTCTAAAATCAAAATTATTTTATAGGTATGGGCAAATGTAATGATTATATTAGTTTGATAATTTCTTTGTAAAAAATCACCATCATTCACCAAACTAACTTTAAACGTAATTGATTATTGCATATTGCATTGATAAAAATAATTCTTGAAATTTTAGTTTATTTTAATCAAATCCAGTAAATCTGCCAGAGTTCCAACAGGCTTTTCACATTCATAATTGCGGCATAAATAAAATAATGTATCAAAATTTTCCTTCCATTTGCCTGCAAGCAATGGAAAATCTTCATTGTCTTTTTTCGTAGACTGGATAATTTTATTCGGAATAAATGATGTGTTCACATCGCTTAATGCTTTAAAAATATTTTTACCGGCAACAACAATTTCATTCATTCCATGCACTTTATTTTGAAGCAGCATTGCCCAAACGGCAAAAGATGAAGGATATTTTACAACATTTTCTTTGATGGTTTGCAGCATCTCATCGGCCATTTCATTCCACTCATGCTTATCAAAAATAATAGAAAGATAATATAGATTTTGTGCCATCACAGCATTTCCTGAAGGAGTTGCGCCGTCATGAATTTCTTTTTTATGCAATAAAATATCTTGCTGTGAAATTTTGGTGAATGAAAAAAAAGCAGCATCTTTTTCCGAAAATTTTTTTAAAACAAATTCAGCTATTTCTTTTGCATTTAATAGATAGTTTTCATTGCCAGTTACTTCCTGTAGATTGATATATGCTTCAATAAGAAAAGCATAATCATCTAAAAATGCAGGTTGTTTTGCAATGCCATTTTTCCATGTATGAAACCATTCTTTAGAATTATTATCTTTTAAATTCTGTTCTAAAAAATGAATATTTTTTTCTGCAAGCGAAAGAAATTTTTTAGTTCCTGTTGCTGCAAAAGCCTTGCAGCAAGCGGTTATCATTAAACTATTCCAGCCAAGCAAAACTTTATCATCAAGCTGAGGACGAACTCTTTTTTCGCGTTCAGCAAATAATTTTTGCTTTAAGACTTCTAGTTTTTTTACAAGAATTTTTAGATCAATTTTTTCATCATCCGCAATTTCCTTCATTGGTTTAAGTAGCCGGAGAATATTTGTATGCTCCCAATTTCCATTTTCTGAAACATCATAAATTTTGCAAAATAAATTCGCATCTTCTTTTAAAATATTTTCTATTTCACTTTTACTCCATGTATAAAATTTCCCTTCAACACTTTCACTGTCCGCATCAATGGCACTATAAAATCCATGCTCTTTTGAGAGCATTTCTCTTTCAATAAAATGCATTGTTTCATGTATGCATGCTTTATAATTTTCATTCTGCGTTAATTGGTAAGCTTCACTAAAAGCCATAACTAAAAGTGCATTATCATACAACATTTTTTCAAAATGCGGCGCAAGCCATTTTGCATCTGTACTGTATCTTGAAAAGCCTCCGCCAACATGATCGTAAATGCCACCCTGCATCATTTTATCTAAACTAAGTAAGGCTTGGTTTTTTGCTTTTTCATCTTTTGTAAAATAGGCAAACCGTAAAAGATATCTTATGCAAAATGTCTGCGGAAATTTTGGTGCTTTTCCAAAACCACCCCATGTTGCATCTGCATTTTGTAAAATATTTTTTGTAATTGTTTCAGCATTTTCTTTAGTAAAAATTTTTTCACTTTCATTTTTTTTAATGAATGAATTTGTGTTGATGAGATATGCCGATAAATTTTGTGCCTGCGATTCTATCTCATTTTTTTTATTCGTCCAGGCTTCGTGAACTGAGTGCAGCAAAGCATTCCAGCTTATTTTGCCATAAGCATTTTTTGGTGGAAAATAAGTGCCGCCGAAGAAAGGTTTTGCGTTCGGCGTAAGAAAAACATTGAGTGGCCATCCGCCGCTTCCGGTCATTGCCTGCACTGCATCCATATAAATATGATCAATGTCCGGGCGTTCTTCACGGTCTACTTTTATGTTTATAAAATATTCGTTCATCAACGCAGCCGTTTCTTCATTTTCAAAACTTTCTCTTTCCATGACATGGCACCAATGACAAGCTGCATAACCAATGCTTACTAAAATTGGCTTGTTTTCATTTTTCGCTTTTTTTAAAGCAATATCACTCCACGGAAACCAATTGACAGGATTGTGTGCATGCTGCAAAAGATAAACACTCGTTTCATTAATTAATTGATTAGTGTGCATGAGTTAAAAAATTCTGTCTTGTAAAAACAGAATTATTTTTTTGATGGAGATAAATAAATATCCAGTGCCGCCGCCATGTTTGCTGCTTTTGGAGTGGGAGCAAGTATTTCAACCTTAAAGCCGGCGTGCTTAATTGCCTTCATAGTGTTTTCCCCAAAAGCGCCGATTAAAATACCATTTTGTTTGAAAGATGGATAATTATCAAGCAAGCTTTTTACACCGCTTGGCGTAAAAAAACAAATAACATTGTAATCTTTTTTATCCATTACCTGCTTTATTTCATTGCTCACAGAACGATACATAAACGCAAGCTGAAAATGACATTTATTATTTTTTAACCAGGAAACAATTTCATTATCCTGCTGGTTTTCGCTGCAGACATACAGAAATTTTTCATTTTCCTTATGTTTGTTTATTGCATCAAACATGCTTTTGTTTGTGCCGTCTGTGCCATAAAAAACTTTTCTTTTTCTGTATAAAATAAATTTCTGGAGATACAAAGCCACCGCTTCTGTAATGCAAAAATATTTCGTATCGTGGCTGATGGTTATCTTCATTTCGTCGCACATGCGAAAGAAATGATCGATTGCATTTCTGCTGGTAAAAATTACTGCTGAATAAAGTTGTATATCAATTTTTTGCTTGCGAAATTCGCGAGCAGCAATGGGTTCAAGCCTTATAAATGGATGAAAAACAAGCTGAACCTTGTGTTTTTTTTCCAGGTCGAAATATGGAGACTTCTCGCTTTCAGGCCTTGTTTGTGTGATGATTATTTTCCTGTTTGTCTTTCCAACGGCGCCGCTTTTTGCCATGCTGAATTCGAAAAAATTGAATGATAATTATTTTAAAAAATGCCTTTTAATTTGTTGAATAATATTTTACAAATAACAATCGTTGGAATTATTTCAACAATGCAAAGATATAAAAAAAAATGAAATGGATGAATGCGGGAACGGCTTTTAAAAAGAGATAATGCTTTTATGAACCTGAAAAAAAGCAATAAAATAAACATCGCAATAATTAGAGTAATTAAAATTTCTGAAAAAGAATTTTCTGAAAATGCAAATAACAATAGCAAAGGAATTATTATAATTCCTGCAAATTTATTTATGAGAAAAACGAGAGAAATATAATTTTCTGCAACATTTTGTACATGAAATGTCCAGCCTAAAAAACGGATAACTAAAAACTTACCAAAATAAATAATTGCCAAAAGCGAAACGCAGTAAAGAAATACTTTTAAGAACGGAACAGGTATTTCATAATCTTTTTCTACTGCAAGCGCAATGAACAAACCAACTGATAAAAAAAATAAAATATTAGTAAGTAAAGAAGGCAGATTATCCTGCAAAACAATTTCCCTGTTTTGTTTTTGCCCGAAGGTTGTTTGAAAAAAAGATCGAAAAATATAATTGTAGTATTGAGAGAAAAATGTTTTTATAAATCCGAGAAAAAGTAAAATCAACGCAAGCGTATAAAACAAAATATCTTTCGATTGTGGCGTTCTTGCATCTTCAATTAAAGAATACGATAATTTATTTTTATTAAAATCCAGTTTAAAAAGATTCGTAAACGAAGTGTCTTCTTTCCATGTCAAATGCTTTACAGCATTAAGTCTTGTTGAATCCGAATTTATCTGCACCACATTGTTTTGCAAACTATCAGCTAATGCATTTTTTGTTGAATCGTTTGTGTAATTTGATGAATCAGGTTTTAAAACTGCAATGGAATTTTTTAATTTTTGAACTGCAATATATTTTTTTGCTGTATCAATTCTTACTGTTTTTCTTGGAGGATTTTTTTTGTTTAAAAGAGAATCAATCAGTGGATCTGTTTGTGCAAACGAATGCAGTGCAACAGTAAAAAATATAAATAATAAAAGTAAATTTTTCGGCATATCGGCTTGCAAAAATACTTTGCATAAGCACACGAAAATTAAAATACACTTACAAAACCAAGATGAATTTTTGATTGCTGAAAATTAAAATTAGTATCATCCCGTTTTCCTAAAGCATAGCTGATGTTAAAAATTCCCGTCTTGGTTTCAAACGCTAAACCAAAACCAATACCGGTGTAGGAATGTGCAAAGGCTAAACTATTATTTTGATAATGCGCCCAACCTTCATCAACAAAACTGAAGAGATAAGAATTTTGTCCGAGCAAATAATGATACTCCAAAGTGCCGACTGCAAAACGATTTGCAAAAATACTTTCTTCATCGAAGCCGCGCAGCAGCTTATATCCGCCGATCTGAAATAGCTCATTATCAAAATACGAAGGGCTTTGATAAATGCCGGCATTTAAAGCTGTTTCAACCGTTGCCTGTTTGCCGATCGGAAAATAATGGGCACCCGAAACGCGTATACGAAATTGGTAAGAATTTAATTTAACTGTATCATATAATTGAGCATAATCAAATGAAGAATCTTTTAATTGAATGATAGAATTATTTTCTTTGATATGCTTCTGACCCGCACTAGCAAAGATTTGCAGCACATTTCCCTTTCGTGGATTAAAAGGATAGTCTGTGTTATTAAAATTATATTGAAGACCAAGATCAACAGAATTTACATCAGCAATGGAAGGCAATGTTTTTGTTTCTATCACAGCCAAAGTATCGATCGTTAAAACAGTTGTAGATGCTTCCTGTAATACTAATTTTCCCGATTGCTGTGGGGACAAAATATATTGGAAACCTAATTGTGTATTGATGTTGAGATAAGATGAATCAAGTTTATATAAGCTAAAATTAAAATCAATTCCAAAAGGGGAGTGAAATAAATATGGGCGTTGAAAAAGAATATTTAATTGTGGAGAATGCGGCTGCAATTGTTGCCAGTTCAATCCAATATTTTCTCCTGCACCAAAAGCATTTTTCAAATTTAAAGTCACTTGTCCAGTCAATAAAAGTTTACCTCCAGTCTCTTCATTCGCAGGTAAAAAACCAATAAGGGCATAGATTTCGTTGCTGTGTTTTGGTTCAAGATATAAATTTAAAATCGCGCCACTGCCCAACATTGTTACATCCCAGGGCTTTGTTTGTTGTATATAAGGTAATGCAAGAAGCAGTGTATTTATTTTATCAAGTTTTGCAGCATCATAAAGATCATGCGATGCAATATTTAAATAACGATGTAAAAAATCCTGCGATATCTTTTCATTTCCATAAACACGAATGCTGTCAATGTGATAAATGAAACCCTTGTCCACATTGAGTTTTGCGCTGATAAGATTATTGTTAAATGAAATATTATCAAGATAAATTTTTGCAAAAGGATAACCATTTGATGCATAATAATCCAGTAATTGATTATATACGATCTGTACTTTTTGTGGATCAAATGGCTTCTCATTAAGCCACTCTTTTTTATAGCCGAGTTCATTTAATACTTTCCATGTATTTTCATCCATAGACAAATTATTCCACGTATATTTTTTTCCAACGAACAATTTAATTCTTATGGAAGAAGAATCTTGTTTCAAGCTATCAACAGAAGCACTGATAAATCCTTGAGATGCAAGCTGGGATGGAATTTGCTGCACATATTGTAAGCATAAAGATGGTGATGAAAAAGCAGTCTGAAGTTTAAGATCGCCAACATTAAAAGAAGTAGAATCAACAGGTGAAATTATTAATGAATATTTTTTTTGTCCGTTTGATTTTACAACACAAGCGCAAAAAATTAAAACAAAAAAATAACTTAAGTATTGATTTAATTTCGCCATTTTATCAGGAACAATTTTAATACAAATTCATTCATGGCAGGTATTTATATTCATATTCCGTTTTGCAAAAAAGCCTGTCATTACTGTAATTTTCATTTCTCAACTTCCGGCAAACATATCAACGAAATGATTGAAGGAATTTGTATAGAAGCAACATTGCAAAAGCATTATTTGAATGAAAATATTGAAACTATTTATTTCGGCGGCGGCACTCCGTCATTATTATCAAACGAAAATATAAGTTCAATAGTAAAGGTTTTGAAAGATAATTTTTTTGTTGATGAAGATGCAGAAATAACATTGGAAGCAAATCCTGATGATATTTCTGAAGAAAAGTTAAAAACCTGGAAAAGCAATGGCATCAATCGTTTGAGCATCGGCGTGCAATCTTTTTTTGATGAAGATCTACTTTGGATGAATAGAGCGCATAATGCTTTGCAGGCAATGAAAAGCCTGGAAATGGCTCAGCGCAATGGGTTCAGTAATGTAAGTATTGATCTTATTTATGGCTCGCCAACTTTGTCCGATGAAAATTGGAAGAATAATTTAGAAATTGCCTTTGCACTAAATGTTCCGCATCTATCCTGCTATGCCTTAACTGTCGAGCCCCACACAGCTTTGGATAAAATGATTCAGTTAAACAAAAAAGAAAATGTTGATTCTGCAAAACAAAATAATCACTTTGAAATGCTTATCCAGCTTGCTTCTTCAGCAGGGTATGAGCAATATGAAATTTCGAATTTTTCCAAACAAAATTTTCGCAGCAAACATAATAGTAGCTATTGGCAGGCAAAAAATTATCTTGGATTAGGTCCATCTGCGCATTCTTTTAATGGAGATAGCAGGCAATGGAATGCAGCTAATAATGTCTTGTATTTGCAAAGCATTCAACAGAAAAAACTTCCTTTCGAAATAGAATTTCTGACTGAAACTCAAAGGATGAATGAATATATTATGACAGCTTTACGAACAATTGAAGGAATTAGGTTTTCAGATGATAGATGGATTGAAATAAACGAAAATGAAAAGAATGAAATAATACAAGCTGCAAAAAAATGGCAAGACAACAATAATATTTTACTAAACGAAGGAGGAATTTTTCTAACTGATAAAGGAAAATTTTTTGCTGACGGAATTGCCGCTGATCTATTCCGATGAATGATGATGTGAAAAGATTTTTCGTATTAAATCAATTGTGCCAACTGCTAAGAGTGCCACCAGCATTGCACTTCCATATATGTCAAGAGATAAAGGCATATACAAAGTTACCGAATTAAACTAAGAATTTTTCTATTGCATTAAATCCTTCCTGTGCTGCAAGCTGCTTCCATAAGATCTTGTAAATTGTAGCAGCAATAGGCATTTCAGCATTTACAGTTTCATTTTTTTTATAAATACATTTGCTTGCGTTATAACCTTCCGCGACCATATTTAATTCAAGCTGCGCAGATTTTACAGAATATCCTTTGCCAATCATATTTCCAAAAGTGCGGTTGCGGCTGTACAAAGAATAACACGTTACCAAAAGATCGCCAAGATAAACAGATGCTGCATAATTTATCTCATCACGTTCTTTTTCATCATCATATTTCACAGCCTTTCTTAAAAAGCGAACCATTTCATTTGCGCTGTTTGCGATATACACGCTGAGAAAATTATCGCCATATTCAAGTCCGTGCGCAATGCCAGCGCCAAGCGCATAAATATTTTTTAAAACCGCTGCATACTGCGCTCCTGTTACATCGTGATTAACTATTGTGTTTAAATAATTAGTGTTGAAATGCTGCGCAATTTTTTTTGCCTCCACTTCATCAACACCCGAAAAAGTGAGATAAGATAGTTTTTCTGCTGCAACTTCTTCTGCGTGGCATGGACCTAAAACAGTAAAATAATTTTCGATTGAAAAATTGAATTTTTCTTTTAAGTATTCATTTAATAATTCGTTTTTATCAGGCAAAATTCCTTTGATAGCAGAAATGATTTTTTTATTTTGAAAAATATCCTCGTGTAAATTATCTACAGCATCTTTTATAAAAGCAGAAGGAACTGCGATGATAAGTATGTCTGAATTATCAATGATAAACTCAATGCTGCTGCTCATTTCAAGCAAATCATTGTTGAAATAAACTGTATGTAAATAATGCGGATTATGCCTGCGTCCGGAAATATGCGCAACAGTATTTTCATTTCGGATCCACCAATTTATTCTATGATTATTATCCGTTAAGATTTTAGCGAGCGCTGTTGCCCAGCTTCCGCTGCCGATTATTCCAAATTGCATAGCAATGTTTTGAATATCGACAAAACTACTAAAGTTGACTTTTAGAATTAATAAGATGATAATAAAGTGACTGCATTAATTCATCAGGCATAATTCTTGGTTAATGTTTCGCAAATTATTACAGCGCTTTATTTTAAGCACTTTCTGGAATGTTACTTTGTATTTTCACGCTTCAATTATTTAATATAATATATGCAAACAGGAGAAGAAATTCGCCAATTAAATGAAAAGATACAATATCAATCTGCGTTTGTTGACAGGCTTCGAAAAGAATTAAGTAAGATAATTGTCGGGCAGCAAAACATGGTAGAACGCTTACTGATAGGGCTTTTGAGCAATGGACATATTTTACTGGAAGGTGTTCCCGGGCTTGCAAAAACATTAACCATAAAATCACTTGCGCAAGCTGTTGATGCAAAATTCAGCCGTATACAATTTACGCCGGATCTTTTGCCAGCCGATGTTGTAGGTACTATGATTTATAATCAGCCTCGCAATGAATTCCAGGTTCGTAAAGGTCCCATTTTCGCTAATTTTCTTTTGGCAGATGAAATAAACCGTGCACCTGCAAAAGTGCAAAGCGCTTTGCTGGAAGCAATGCAGGAAAAGCAAGTAACCATTGGCGATCAGACATATAAACTTGATGAACCATTTCTCGTGCTTGCAACACAAAATCCGTTGGAGCAGGAAGGCACTTATCCTTTGCCTGAAGCGCAGGTCGATCGTTTTATGATGAAGGTGATTGTTAGTTATCCTAATAAAAAAGAAGAACAATCTATTATTCGACAGCAGGTGCAGGGTTTAGAAATTCCTTCCATAAATAAAGTTGCATCAACACAGGAAATTTTACAGGGTAAAGAATTAACCTGCAAGGTTTATATGGATGAAAAGATCGAGCAGTATATTGTTGATATAGTTTTTGCAACGCGTACGCCGGGCGATTATGGTTTAACTAAATTGAAATCGTTTATAAATTATGGCGGTTCGCCGCGCGCAAGCATTAATCTTGCGCTCGCAGCAAAGGCATATGCTTTCATTCAAAAAAGAGGCTTTGTAATTCCTGATGATATAAAAGCTATTTGTAAAGATGTAATGCGTCATCGCATTGGATTAACCTATGAAGCTGAAGCGGAAAATATAACTTCAGAAAATCTGATCGATGATATTTTAAAAACAATTCAAGTTCCATAAATGACATCGGAAGAGCTTGTAAAAAAAGTACGCGAGCTTGAAATAAAAAGTAAGCGGCTTACCAATCATCTTTTTACAGGTGAGTATCACACTGCTTTTAAAGGTCGCGGCATGTCTTTCAAAGAAGTGCGGGAATATACTGCAGGCGATGACATAAGATTTATTGAATGGAATGTTTCTGCAAGAATGAATAATACTTACAGCAAACTTTTTGAAGAAGAAAGAGAGTTGAGTGTTTATCTTTTGGTTGATGTTAGCGCAAGCAGTTTGTTTGGAACTTTCAAACAAACAAAAAAAGATCTGATCACTGAAATATGTGCTGTGCTTGCATTTTCAGCGATTAATAATAATGATAAGGCTGGTGTTATTTTGTTTAGTGATAAAGTTGAAAAACATATTCCTGCAAAAAAAGGTCGCGATCATGTGTTGTATATGGTGCGTGAACTATTATCGTTTCAGCCTCATTCTGCGCAAACAGATATTGTAAAGGCATTACGTTTTTTGAACAATACAACCCGTCATAAAAGCATTGTTTTTTTATTGAGTGATTTTGTAGATGCAGGTTATAAAGAAGTTTTGCGCGTTGCCGCGAAAAGACATGATGTTATTGGCGTACAGGTTTATGATCGGCGCGATGCGCAAATGCCTAAAGCCGGTTTAATGCAAATCAGGGATGCCGAAACCGGAAGAATGACATGGCTTGATACCAATGATGATTATACACGTGCAAGATATAATCAACAGTTCAATCGCATTATAGAAGATGCAAAAAATACTTTTCGCAATGCAGGCGCCGATCTGCTGCAACTCGCAACGGGACAGGATTATGTAAAAGCATTGCAGGAATTTTTCATTCGCAGAGCATGAGGAAAATCAATAGTCAATCGGCGATAGTCAATGGTCAATGGTCAGGAAACATTCCACAAGTTTTCAATTTTCTCAGGTTCACATTTTTTACTTTTTGCTTTTTATTTTTTGCAATTTCTTCTTTTTCTCAAACAGTTTCTGCTTCACTTGACAGAAACAAAATTCTAATAGGAGAGCAGGTAACACTGCAACTTAAAGCTGATATTGATGAAGCCGATTATTCTTTAGTAAGCTGGTATAATTTTCCTGATACTATCAATCACATTGAAGTTGTAAATCGCAGCAGCATTGATACAATTGAAACGAGCGGTACAATTTCTTTTGTTCAAACACTTACGCTTACCTCTTTCGATTCCGGTTTATGGCAACTTCCCCAGCTGCAAATAATACTGCAAAATAAATCAGGTAAACAACTTACTTTAAAAGCAGATTCGCTTTCGCTACAAATACTTCCGGTTGATGTCAGCAATCTTAAAGATTATCATGATATAAAAAGTATCATTCAGGTTCAGGCACAAGATAATTGGTGGATGTATGCTGCTATTGCTTTAGCGGCAATTATTTTAATTGCATTGATTGTTTGGTTGTGGTTGAAAAAAAGAAAGAAGAAAATAATTCCTGTAAAAAAATCAGTTATCAAAGGTTCCGCATTAGACTGGGCAATGGAGCAACTTGATCTTTTACAGAAAGAAAATTATCCTGCAAAAGATCAAACAAAAATATTTTATACAAGGCTTGATGAAATCTATCGCACTTATATTGATGAGCAAATAAATGCCGGCGTTCTGCAAATGACATCAGATGAATTAATGATCCGCATGAAAGTTTATCTATCAAAGGAAAATATACGCACAAAGTTTTTCCAGCTTTTGAGATTGGCTGATGCAGTGAAATTTGCCAAATATCTTCCGGATAATTTGCAAAACAACGAATCGCTGGAAACTGCACGCGATACTATAAAATATATTGATGAAACATTATCAACGATGAAAAAAAATAATGCTTACTGATTGGTTTCAAAATATTCAATTTGCCTATAGTTGGGTTTTTGGTTTGCTGTTATTGCTGCCGATAGTAATTCTTGAATATTCATTGCGCAGCAAAAAAATGCAGGCATCAATGCTGGTAACTACAACGCATTTTGTTAGCGAAACAAAAAGCGCAAAAACAATGCTGCGCCATGTGCCATTCATTCTTCGATGTCTCGCTTTGGTTTGTTTGATTGTTGCCCTTGCAAGACCTCAATTGAAATTTACAGAAACGCAAAACAACGGCGAAGGCATTGACATCATGCTTTGTTTCGACATCAGCGGCAGCATGACTGAGACTGATTTTGAACCCGACAGAATTGATGCATCAAAGGAAGTAGCAACTGAGTTTGTGCGTAATCGTCCCGGTGATAGGATCGGCATTGTTATTTTTAGTAACCTAAGTTTTACACTGTGTCCTTTAACCACAGATCATAATGCGGTTATCAATCAAATCGCAGGTATTCAAAGCGGAGAATTGCAGGATGAAGGAACCGCGATTGGTTCGGGTTTAGCAACAAGTGTTGATCGTTTGCGCACAAGTAAATCAAAAACCAAGATCATTATTTTATTAACTGATGGCGTTGATTTTGGCGGAGAAATTTCGCCTGACATTGCAAAGCAAATGGCGCAATTGTACGGTATAAAAATTTATGCAATTGGAGTGGGTAGTGAAAAGGTTGTGGATGATGTTACCAATACTCCTTTTGGTCCAATGACCGAACAGCGCAAGCTTGATTTTAATGAAGGTTTGTTAAAAGATCTTGCGCAAAGTACGGGCGGACAATATTTTCATGCGACAGATAAAGATGCGCTTGTAAAAATTTATCAGAGCATAGATCAACTGGAAAAATCGAAAGTGGAAGTAACAAGTTACAATCGATTTACTGACGAATTTTTTCCCTGGCTTGCTGCTGCTTTAATATTGCTGGTTTTGGAAACGATTTTGCGCTATACTGTCTTCAGAAAATTTCCTTAAAAGGGTTCAATTTTCATCAGCAAAAACTTTCTTTCTTATTTTTCAATATCAATTTATTTATAGCCATTTCTTCAGGAAATATTTTACTGTATTATTGCACTAAGCAAGCAGTAACACTTCATGGAAAATATACAGCAACGCACCAAAACAAAAAGCTTCTTTCTTATTTTAATGATCGGTGCGCTTAATGTAATATCTCCCTTTTCCATTGACATGTATTTACCTGCATTTCCAACAATTGCAGCAGACATGCATGTTGATATTGGCAAAGTTGCTCTTTCCGTTTCTACTTATTTTCTTGGTTTTGCTATTGGTCAGATCCTATATGGTCCGCTGCTTGATCGTTTTGGAAGAAAGCCGCCGCTCTATTTTGGGGTGTGTTTATATATTGTTGCAAGCATTGGCTGCACTATGTGCCATTCGATAGAAATGCTGTGGCTGCTGCGTTTTATCCAGGCATTGGGCGGCTGTGTTTCCAGCGTTGCTGCTATGTCAATGGTGCTGGATTTCTTTCCACCGGAAAAAAGTGCCGCAATTATTTCTTCGCTCATCTTGATACTCGGTGTTTCTCCTTTGCTTGCGCCAACTGTAGGCAGCCTTATCATCAGTGTTTGGAACTGGCATTTTGTATTTTATACATTGGCTTGTGTAGCTGCATTGCTTTTGATAATGACGTTTTTCTTTTTGCCTGAAAGTCATGCGGCGGACAGATCTGTTTCGCTGATGCCTTTGCCAATTATCAGGGGATTTAAAAATATTTTACTTACAAAGCAGTTTTATATTTATGCGCTTGCCGGCACTTTTTCTTTTGCTGGATTGTTTGTCTATGTTGCAGGTTCGCCTGCTATTTTTATGGATGAATTTCATACTTCACCCAAAGTTTACGGGGCAATTTTCGCCGGCTTATCTGTTGGCTTTATTACCACAAGTCAGCTCAATCATTTCATTTCAAAAAAATATACCAATGAATGGATTTTGCGCATGGTTGTAATAGTACAACTCGCCGGAAGCATTCTTTTTTTATTGAGTGTGCTCACAGGCTTAGCATCACTTCCTTTGATACTTTGCCTGCTGTTTATTGTGCTGGCATGTGCGGGATTAAATTATCCAAACGCAGCTTCGGTAGCCTTAAGACCATTTACAAAAAACGCCGGCAGCGCCTCTGCATTGCTTGGCTTTATCCAGATTGGTATTGGTGGATTGATATCTGCGGGCGTTGGCGCTTTGCATGTGAAGGGCAGTCTTTCCACTTCGTTTATCATGAGCCTGTCAACTGCCATTGCATTCGGAATTTTGATGATGGAGAAGAAAAAAACGAGGTGATGTAATATGGATGGAAACTAAAAGTTCTCTTTTACATCCTGCGGAGTGGCTAAGGCAGGCGAATAGACTCTTTTTATACGTGTAGGTTTTGCTGCGCGAGGCGAATAGACTCTTTTTATGTCTGTAGGTTTTGCTGCGCGAGGCGAATAGACTCTTTTTACGGACGTAGGTTTTGCTGCGCGAGGCGAATAGACTCTTTTTACTCGCGTAGCTGCAACGACGTGAAGCAAATGAACTCTTTTTACATCCTGCGGAGTGGCGCAGGCAGGCGAATAGACTCTTTTTATATCCTGTCCACGTAGACAGGCAGGCACATGGAGTCTTTTTATATCCTGTTCACGTAGACAGGAAGGCGAATAGACCTTTTTTATATCCTGTTCACGTAGACAGGAAGGCGAATAGGCTCTTTTTATATACTGTTCACCCAGACAGAAAGGCGAATAGACTCTTTTTATATCCTGTCCACGTAGACAGGATGGCAAATAGACTCTTTTTATTTCCTGTCCACGTAGACAGGAAGGCGAATAGAAATTTTAGCTATTTCTTCTCCACCTTAAGAGTCTTCTTTTCTGTGCCGTCATCAATTATCAATAGATAATTTCCTGCGGCAAAGCTGCTGCCATCAATTGTGGCATTTGTGCCATTGAAATTTTGCTGATAAACCTGTTGACCTTGCCCATTTATTATTTTCACCACAACATTTTTATTTGCGCCAAGCGCAATATTTAATTGCTTCATGAAAGGATTGGGGTAAACCTGCACGGCATTTTTTACATTAAAATCTACTTCTCTTGTTGCAGAATAATGAATGCTGCTGTCGTTGTTACTGGCTTTTATTCTGTAATAATTTTTGCCCTCAACAGGATTTCTGTGCGCCAAATTATACAAATTGCCATCTTGCTTGGGTAATATGCCAACGGTATAAAAATTAATGTTGTCAATGCTGTGCTGCATTTCATAACGGTTTACGGCATCATCATTTTGTACGATCCATTTGCCCGCAACTTCAGTCTGCAAAGGATTTGCATCAAATGTGATAGCGAAAAGCGAGGTAAGCTGACGCTTAATTTGAATGTATTTATACAGAGAATTATTAAAGCTATATTGATCGTAAGCTTTGCCAACAGGGCTAACGGCAATATAAAAATTGTATTTGCCTGCCGCAAGCGCGCCAACATTTATTGCGAACGAAAGATTGAGTGTATCGCCGGGTAAAATAGATTTTGTATCAGGCAATAAAAATGTATCAGCATTATTTGATTTATCAAAAAGAATGATTATTGCCTTTAGCGAATCAACTTTTGTAATGCTTGCATTTTTGAAACTTATAAATCCTGATAAGGTATCAAACGCCGTATTTGCCGCATGATAATAAATAAAAGTATCTGCGAGATTTATTCCAAGATTCGGTGCAATACCTGTTTCTGACGATGGCATATAACTTACATTCCAGTTCTTAAGTTGATATGGCATTACAGTAATTGAATCCTGGTTTTTCATTTTCAACTGCATGAAAGGAAAGTTGTTTGCATCAATGCCCGACACATCAAATGAATGCTGGGTGTTATCCAACGTGTAGAATACTTTTTGTGTGCCGTCAGGTTTTATACCAATCACCTGCACCGAAGCAACATCATTCGTATCAGATGCGTAACCATTCCACATAACAGTGTTCCAGTTTTTTGCCGGGCCAAAAGTTGGTGAAGTAATGTAGCCGACACTATCGCTGGTAGAGATATTTTCACTCAAAGTAATGTTATCATACAGTCCTTGTGTGAAAATAGATTGCGGTGCAAAAGCTGTAGAATCATTTTTCCTGAATAAGAAAATGAATGTGCGTGGATAATAAAAAGAATCTATCGGCAGCCCCTGCGATTTTAACCTGTAATACAAAGAATTATTTGTGCCGTATAATGATGTATCCGAAGCCCAAACTGAAGCCCAGTCATCATCCCCGATATTATAAATTTCTCTTGCAATAACATAATCGCCATTTGGAATACTGTCGAAAAATTTCGCAGCACTGTCGCGCATATCAGGAGACAAAGTGCTGTATTCAAAATTAATGGCTCTTGTCGGGTCGCAAACACCACCGGCGCCAAAAGCATCTGCAGTATTTACCCATGGTTTAAATAAAGAAGAATCAAAAACATTAAAAATAATAGAACTGCCAACGCATGCACTTTGCGTAACGAAAGCGCCATTCACAGACACAGCAAAATCTGCATCTTCCGTACCGCTTGTTGGATAAATGGCATGATTGATAAAAACATTTGTAAGGCCTTTATTAAAAACAAATTTTTCTGAAGCAGAATCTAAGCTGATGTCATCAAATGTTGATTGTGTAAACTGGTAAAAATGCGCTTGTGCAAAACCCGAACTTCCTTGAGCATTGTGGAGGAATGAAAAAGTATTCCAATGCATTGCAGAATCTTTTTTTGCAACGCGCCAGTAATAAACTGTTTTATCTAAGGGCAATTGTATGTTGCCTAATTTTAATAAGCCTCCAACAGAAGTGACACTTAAATTTATTTCCGCAGGAGAATTAAATAAAGCTGAAGTATCTGCTTCGGCATTATATTTTGCAGAAGCCGCCAATGGATCTGCAGTAGAAGCATATAACAAAGTATTTCCTTTGTTGACTACTGAATAATTAAATGGATAAATGGGTCTTATATCGGATGCCGAAACCACAAAATGTACCGAAGCAATATTATTTGTTTCACTTAATTCATCAACCGTATTGTTATCATCAATATTTGCCGTTAACAAATTGCCGCCCTTGTCACGGTCTGCAACAATTGGTAAAGTAATAGTTACCGAATCTTCTGAATATAAATTTGGCAACCATTCTGACAACACAACTTCTTTTTTGCCAGAAGGATATTTTCTTGTTAATGAAAAATGAACAGAATCATTAGTTGCACGCCCGATATTATTAATAAAAATTTTTACCTGAAAAGAATTATCTGCCTCTGAAATATAAGATGGCGTTATGTGAATGTTTGAACTGTCTATAACATAATCAGGCTTTGAAAAGTTATAAAATTTTATTGCAGGGTCGCCATTGAAAGTATATTGCTCTGCCTGTATTCTTCCATAAAAATCTGAAAATCCGGTAAAATTTAAGCCTTTGGTAATACCATCTTTCATTATTTCACCAAAGCCTAGTCCATAGTCTATGTTGGCTATTTCTTTGTAAAATTTATTTGTAAAAATATTCAGGTAATCAGAAACGCCGTAACTGCTTGTGGCGAGATATCCAATGGCGCCAACATTAGGTTGCAACACAAATTTTTCAGATATGGTTGATGGCGCGCCAAGCCTGCTTTGATCATAATCAAAAATATTTCCTGCAAGACATCCATTCACAATAAAGATTGGATATTTACCTTCATTATTATAATCAGCCGGATTATCTAAATTAAAATCAAGCCTTACCGAAGACGAGTGTCCGAAATAAGAAACAAGTGCGCTGCCTGAATTGAAAGTGTTTTTAAAATTTGTAACAGCGTCTGGGTAACCCGCAGGATTAGCGGTTTTGCTGTAACTGATAACATTTGCCCCAAACAAAGTATCGCTGATAATGGCTGCGTATCTTTTCATGTATTTGTCAAGAACCAAGCCTGTTGATGCATCATCAGCACCTACTAATTGCAACACATTTTTCATCCAGCTTTTATTAGCAAATGTTTGCACAGTATCTTGCTGGGCGCTCTCATACTGTTTTATTTTGTTTAAATAATTTCCTACTTCATCAGAAGAAATTGCCGAAAGCCTTCCTATTGGTGTTGCAGGAATTGCAGTATAATCTGACGAACTTAATAAATTATCAGAACCTGGATAACCCCATGTTGGCACAAGATCTAACTGATCATCCATCGGGTCAGCTTGATTATAATAATAGTTATCATAGGTTACACCCTTACCTATTAAAAAAACAAAACGCGGAGTAGAAGAAAATTTATTTCTTGCAAACTGAAGAAAGTTTTTAATGGCTAAAGGATGTTTTTTTATGCCATAAGCAAATTGGTCTGTGATTTCATTTATATCAATCACTTTACTTGTAAAACCGCCACCTGCATGGGTTTGCCGGTAAACCCTATATTGCTCAACATAGTTATTGCTGCCATTTCCATACAATAATGGATTACTTATTATTAAATAATTCCCCTGGTTAGATTTTTTATTGTAATCGGTAAAATTTCTTTGCTGAAGTGAGTTAACAGTTGTTGCAGTTGATCCATCATCTCTCACAAGAACAAGATTATATTCTTTGGAAGAAGGCTGTAATAAAAATCTTATCAAGCCACTTTTTGAAGTGTCGCCAACATATCGTAAGCCGTTTGAAATATCATATAAGATAGGGACTGATGTGCCTTTATTAAAATTTGTTATCTTAATTAATCTGCCTTCTGAAGGTGCAGGAGATAAATTAAATGCAAAGCTTGATGCTCCTCCGAAATTAAAAAGATGCGGATATTTTATTTCAACTTTAGATATGCGCATTTCATCATAATCATTATCACTTGAATCGCGCATAAGAACAACTCCATAATCACCCGTAATTGTTTTTGCAGGAATATTTGGAATTACCAAAGTGGTGTCATTAAAATAATCCATCTCTGCTTTACCAATAAAAGTATTGTCTAAAAAAGCTTCAACATATCTATTACTTGCTGCATTGCCAACAAATGCAATTGTAGCCGTCATATTTCCACCGCTTGTATCTAAATACATTGGCGAGAAACCTTGTGGAATATCACCACCACAACCGCAAGCATCTGGATGAACAGGTCTGCTAACCCAGCCTTCGCCTTTATCGTAAGTGGAAGAATATAAATTTACTACTGATGTTACTACTGCATATCCGGGATTAATTTCATAATGATAATAACGCCCTGCTGTGTATAAAAAATTTTTATCTGCTTTTAAAGAAGAGGCGGCAACTTTATTATTTGCAGGAACTAATCTTTTATTTGTGCCTGAAGAATTAACTGTAAGAAAATAACTAGCACTATCAGTTTGCAAACTCCAGTGAGTTGATAATTGATAGGAAGGGTTTGGATAAAGTTCTGTATCAAAAGTTCCGTCATTTATGTGTCCCCAAAATTCTATATAATCGTTTGAACTTAAAATTCCCGTTGGTTTTGAAGTGTAGATCGGAACTTCTTTTCCATTATTCCATAGCTGCAACTGCTCTGCTGGAACATTCGCTAATCCAGCGGCAGCAAGCATTGCAGCAGATATTCGTACAACTCCCTCAGGCACCGGAGCGCCAACAATATCATAGCCGAACGGACCAATTTCAAATTTATAATAGGTTTTGGAATAATCTATCCATTGATTTTTATAATCTGTAAATTGAGAAAACGAATAAAAGAATAAGAGCAAGCAATTAGAAAATAGAGTTAATTTCTTTACCATTAAAATTGTTTTGTATTGAATTTTAAATTTGAGAAACAAATTTCCGTTCTTTTTTATCATTTAAATAGTAGTTGTATTAATTAACTATTAAAAGTTCTGCGTAATTAATTAAAACTTCAAATTTATATCTCATTATTTTTGTCCAAAAACTTTAATGACCCTCATCGAAGAATTGAATTGGCGCGGATTAATTCAAAACATAATGCCCGGAACGGAAGAGCAACTTAATAAAGAATCAACAGCTGCGTATATTGGTTTCGATCCCACTTCTGATAGTTTGCATATCGGCAGTCTCGTTCCCATTTTGTTATTGGTGCATTTACAAAAAGCGGGTCATAAACCCGTTGCCTTAGTTGGAGGAGCTACAGGAATGGTTGGAGATCCAAGCGGCAAAAGTGAAGAAAGAAATTTGTTGAATGAAGAAGTTTTAAATCATAACAGTGAAGCAATAAAAAAACAACTTGAACAATTTTTAGATTTTGATGAAGCAACAAAAAATGCTGCTGTAATGGTGAATAATTTTGATTGGTTTAAAGAAATGAATTTTCTTGAATTTATCCGTGATGTTGGCAAACACATCACCGTAAATTATATGATGGCAAAAGACAGTGTGAAAAAAAGAATTGAAAGTGAAAATGGCATCAGCTTTACAGAGTTTACGTATCAATTAATTCAAGGTTATGATTTTTATTTTTTGTATAAGAATTATAATTGCAAACTTCAAATGGGTGGCAGCGATCAATGGGGAAATATAACAACGGGCGCAGAATTAATTCGTCGCAAAACCAACGGCGGCGAGGCTTTTGCATTTACGTGTCCTTTACTTACAAAATCAGATGGCGGAAAATTTGGTAAAACTGAAAAAGGAAATATCTGGCTTAGCACAGAAAAAACTTCACCTTATTTATTTTATCAATTTTGGTTGAATGCAGCAGATGATGATGCAGAGAAATGGATAAAAAATTTTACTTTTTTAAATAAAGATGAAATTGAAAATTTAATTGCCGAACATCATAAAAATGCTTCTCAAAGAATGCTGCAAAAAAGACTTGCAAAAGAAGTAACCATTTTTGTTCATGGAGAAAATGAATATAATAAAGCAATTGAAACAACTGAAAAATTATTTCAAAATCAAAATGCCTCTGCAGAAAATTTAAGCATTGCTGATTTGGAAAACATGGAAGGAATTATAAAATTTGACATGACTTTTTCGAAGATTGAAAATGGTATTGATGTTGTTTCATTTCTTGCAGAAACAAATATTTTTCCCAGCAAAGGTGAAGCAAGAAAGATGTTGCAAAATGGAGGTGTAAGCATTAACAGGAAAAAGATAGAAGATGCTCAAACCCTTATCACTGCAAGCTTTCTGTTGCATGAAAAATATTTACTTGTTCAAAAAGGTAAGAAGAATTATTATCTCGTTAAATTTATTTAGCCCAATAGAAAAGCGAACGATGAAAGGATTTTCCAATTTGCTGCTTCGACACGCAAATTGCCCAACGATGCCGCTATGAAAAGCTAAAGTTGGTATCAAAAAAAATTATAAAATTTATTCTTTTTTCAAATCTGTGAAAGCTCTTTCATCAGGCGGCAAACTGCACGGCGGCGCACCTTTTTTTTGTCCGCCACCATCTTCTTTTCTTTTACAAATCGGTGGAATATTTTTATAGGCGAGTGGGTCAGCTTTCAATGTATCTACATCAAAACCATCATTTGCAATTTCAGTTTTAATATAAGCAAGTGTTATGCGATCTGGAATAAATTGAATTTTTAAAGTGGCAGTGTTTAAATAAATTGTCCACTTAACAATGCCCGCATCACCATTGGATCCTTTCTCTGTTTCAAGAAATTTATCAAGCCTGTCTTTACATTCCCAACATTTCAGTTGTGGAATGCTTAATGTCGCAGATACAGTACCAGCCTGCATTACCTGCGCTTTCGACATAAAAAAAAGCATTGATAAAAACATTGTTACGAAACATTTTCGCATAAATTATTTTTAATTTTTTTTGATGTAATCATTAAATCGCATTCCAATTCGCAGGATCTTTTTTCCATTGTAATAAAATTTCTTCTGTTTCTTTTTGCACAATTCCTTTCTCAATAGCAAGATTAATAAGAGTTGTATAATTTGTAAGCGATGCAAAAGTTATATCTGACTTTGCAAAATTTTCTTTGGCAATATCAAAGCCATAATTAAATATCGAAACCATGCCAATAACTTCTAAGCCTGTATTTTTTAATACATCAACAACCTGCAAACTGCTTTTGCCTGTAGAAATTAAATCTTCAATTACAACAACTTTTTTATTGCTTTCATAAAAGCCTTCAATCTGGTTTCCCAAACCATGTTCTTTTGGTTTTGGACGAACATATATAAAAGGCAATTGCAATTCATCAGCAACCAAAGCTCCCCAGGCAATTCCCGCCGTTGCAACGCCGGCAAGCATTTCAGCGTTTTGAAATTTATTTTTAATTAATTTACTCAATTCATTTTTAATAAGGTTCCGGATGGATGGAAACGATAAAATTTTTCTGTTATCACAATAAATAGGGCTTCGCCAACCACTTGCCCAAGTAAAAGGTTTGCCAGGATTTAATTTCACTGCACCAATCTCTAATAATTTTTTTGCAACTTCTTTTTCATTAAGCATAAGCGAAAGTAAAATCAAATTTATTTTGGATGGAAATTAATTGACAAAAAATAATGTAATTCGTGTATGAAAAAAATAATTGCTGCTGGTGGATTGGTTTTTAATGAAAAGAAAGAATTGCTGATGATCTTCAGAAGAGGTTTTTGGGATCTGCCGAAAGGTAAATTGGATAAAGGCGAAACTATTGAAAGCTGTGCTGTGCGTGAAGTTGAGGAGGAAACAGGATTAAGAAATATTGAGTTGGTAAGTTTTATAGGCATCACAAAACATGAATATTTTGATGAATATTCAAATCGACAAGTTGTAAAAGAATCGCATTGGTATGAAATGAAAGTTAGCGGTGATCAACAATTAATTCCACAAACAGAAGAAGATATTTCAGAAATAAAATGGGTAAGCAAAAGCAATTTGAAAAACTATTTTACCAATACTTATAAAAATATTGTTGAAATAATTGAAAAATATTATCAACAGGAGAATTAAAAATTATTTCTTTTTATTCAAACATTTTATAACAGCATCAGGCAAGAACGGCGAAGCATCTCCCTGGTTTTTTATTATATCACGCACAATCGTAGAAGCAACTGAGGTATATTTTGGTTCACCTGTAAGAAAGACTGTTTCGATATTTTTATCGAGCGTACGATTGGCATCTGCAATTGTTTTTTCATACTCAAAATCGCTGACATAGCGAATGCCGCGCAGTATAAAATTGGCGCCAACTGTTTTACAAAAATTTATTGTCAATCCTTCATACACAAGGCTTTCAACACGCTTTTCATTTTTATAAATTTCTTTAAACCATTTCATTCTTTGCTTTGCAGTAAACATTGGCTGCTTGGAAGAATTGATGCCGATACCAATAATAATTTTATCAAACAAAGGCAATGCGCGATTAATAATATCAATGTGCCCGAGTGTCACGGGATCAAAAGTGCCAGGAAAAAGACAGATGCGCAATGGAAAGATTTTTATTTTAATTTTCTCTATTCGCAAGCAAATATAAAACAGCCATTCTTACTGCTACTCCATTTTCTACCTGGTTTAAAATAATAGAAAATGGACCGTCCGCAACATCACTGTCAAGTTCTACTCCGCGGTTTATTGGTCCCGGATGCATGATTACAATTTCTTTATCTAAACTCTCAAGTAATTTTTTATTAACACCGTACGCAAGACTATATTCACGCAGCGAAGAAAACAAAGGTTCATTTTGCCTTTCTAATTGTATGCGCAAAATATTTGCTACATCACACCATTGCAGAGCCTTTTTTAAATTATATTCTACCTGCACATCCAAAGCTTCTTTAATATATTTTGGAATCAAGGTCGGCGGACCTGCAACGGTTACTTCAGCACCCATTTTTTTAAGTAAATAAATATTACTCAAAGCAACGCGGCTGTGCATAATATCGCCAACTATTGCAACCTTTAAACCTTCTAAATTTCCAAACTTTTCGTTCATAGAAAAAGCATCAAGCAGAGCTTGTGTTGGATGCTCATTGATGCCATCGCCTGCATTAATAATTGCTGCAGGAATATGTTGCGCAAGAAAGTGCGGAGAGCCGCTTGCACTATGCCGCATCACTACCATATCCACTTTCATGCTTAAAATATTATTGACGGTATCAAGCAATGTTTCGCCTTTGGCGGAAGATGAAGTGTTAGCAGAAAAATTCAAAACATCCGCGCTGAGCCTGCGTTCTGCAAGTTCGAAAGACATTCTTGTGCGTGTAGAATTTTCATAAAAAAGATTTACGATCGTTACATCGCGAAGTGATGGAACTTTCTTTACAGGTCTTTGTAAAACGTCTTTAAAATCTTGTGCGGTTGATAAAATTAGTTGAATATCCTCTTTAGTGAGGTTCTTAATACCAAGCAGATGTGGCGTGGAAAGTCTCATTAAAAATCAAAGATAAAGGAAGAGAAGTAATTGAGAATTAAAATTAAATTCCTCCAATAATATTTACACTAACACAACTTCATCTTTTGCATCTTTTTCTTTCCACTTAACCAAAACTTTTTGAGATGGAAATGTATCAATTGTTCGTCCGACATAATCTGCATGAATAGGAAGCTGTCTTGAAAAACGACGATCAATCAACACACATAACTCTACTTTTATTGGTCTGCCAAAATCAAGTAAAGCATCAAGTGCTGCGCGAATTGTTCTGCCTGTCCATAACACATCATCCACAATAATTACTGTCTTATTTTCTATGCTAAATGATATGTCTGTTTTATTTGCAATGTGCAAACTCTTTCGCACATCATCACGATAAAAAGTTATATCAAGCTTGCCATAATTTATTCCCGAAACATTTTGAAATGTTTTTAATTCATTTACAATTCTGTCGCTCAAAAAAATTCCGCGAGGCTGCATGCCAATGATGACGGTATTTTCAAGGCGCAAATGATTTTCGAGAATTTGATGCGAGAGTCTTTTAACACTCAGTGAAACCTGTCGCTCTGTAAGAATTGATTTCAATTATTAAATAAAATTTGCGTAAAAATAGTTCAACGAAATTGCTTTGGCAAAATGTAAACGTTAGTTAATTGTTGTTACATATAAGATTCAAAATATTTATCTACCAAAACTTAACGTACAAAGCGCCGATCAATAAAAATAAAACCATGATCAATGCAATTGCCGAGGGCTTGAGTTTAAACATTGATCTGTCAAGCTCAAATGCTTTTGGATTTATTCTTGGACCTGCTAAACTTATTGCTACCATTACGATCATTGTGAACATAAAAGATAAAGCCATACAAATATGAAAAGGAATTTCATACGCTTTGTCTATGGATGAATAATAAGCAGTGTATAAAAAGTTTTCATTACCCAAAACCTGGGGAGCAAATTCATTAAAAAAAACAGATAGAATGAAACCAAGAATTACTCCAACAATTGCAGCAGTACCTGTTGTTCTTTTCCAAAACATTCCCAATAAAAACATAGCAAAAACTCCAGGACTAATAAAGCCTGTGTACTTTTGAATGTAAGTAAATCCGCCAACACCGCCGATACCCAACACATCTTTCCATGTAAAAAGCATTGCTAAGATCATTGCTGCGAAAACAGCAACTCTTCCTGTGATAACCTGTTTTCTTTCATCCGCATTTTTCCCGATATATTTTTTATATACATCTAAGGTAAAAATGGTAGAAATACTATTCACTTTACCGGCAAGCGAAGCCACAATAGCTGCTGTTAAAGCCGCGATCGATAAGCCTTTCAGCCCTGTTGGTAAAAAACTTAATATAGCAGAATAAGAACCATCTTTGCCGCCTTTCAATTGCGGTAAATAACCTTTGCTGTATAATACATAAGCTGCAATTCCCGGCAGCATAACAATTACCGGCATTACTAATTTTAATAAACCTGCAAACAAAATTCCGGTGCGTGCTGTCTGGAGATCAGCGCCAAGCGCGCGTTGTGTAATGTATTGATTGCACCCCCAATAATTTAAGTTAATGATCCATATTCCCGCGAGATAAGAAGCAAGTCCGGGAAAATCAAGATACCTGTTTACATCATTTTGAGAAGAGGCAGCAACAGGCTTTGGAATGATCATGTGAAAATGTTCAGGCGCAGACTGCATTAAGATTTTAAATCCTGCAATAGCATCTTTGCCAACACCAAATTTTTCTGATACAATCGTCAATGCCATATAAGTTGTTACCAGTCCGCCGATAATTAAAACTGCCACCTGGATCACATCTGTATAGCCAATAACTTTCATGCCGCCGAGAGAAATAAACAAAGCAAAAATCGCAAGCCCGATCATGATAGAATGAAGATAATCTTCGCCAACAAGACCATTAATGGCAATGGCACCAAGATATAAAATGGAAGTGAGATTTACGAAAACATATAAGAAAAGCCAGAAGATGGCCATGATTAAAGCAACCGTTTCATTATACCTCGTTTTAAGAAACTGAGGCATCGTGTAAATGTGATTTTTTAAGTAAACGGGAATAAACCAAATGGCTATTATTATCAATGATATTGCTGCTATCCACTCATAAGCAGATACTGCTATGCCAAGAAAAAAACCTTCACCGCTCATGCCGATAAACTGCTCAGCAGAAATGTTTGATGCAATTAAGGAAGCGCCTATTGCCCACCATGTTAAAGAACCTTCTGCAAGAAAAAATGCTTTCGCATCATGCTCACCTTTTCTCCGCTTTCTGTAAATAGAATAACCATATCCTCCAACAATTAAAAAATAAATAATGATAATGATGTAATCGGTTAGTACAAGATTCTGGCTCATGGCAATCTGTTTAATTTAAACTTTTAGCGTAAAATTTTCATTAAAAATTATGGCAATTAAAATTGAATTGTAAGATACTTTTTTCCAATTAATATTTTTATTTTTTAGTTCAAACAAATTGTCCGATAGGTTTTTTAAAGCTAATATGAAAGAATTTTTCTTTGGCATAATTATTTTAAGAGAAAAGAAACATAAACATTTATTAAACGGAAACGGAAATGTATAACGTAGAAATTATTACGGCCATAAAAGATCATTTAATTAACCATAAACAAACCATTAGTGTTGCAGAAAGCGTAAGTTCAGGTCATTTGCAAGCTGCATTCTCAATCGCAAAAGATGCATCAAAATTTTTTCAGGGTGGCATTACTGCATATAATATCGGGCAAAAAACAAAGCAGTTAAATGTAGAACCCACCTGTGCTTTGGAGTGTAATTGCGTATCCAAATCAGTTGCGAAAGAAATGGCAATTGGCGTTGCAGATCTTTTTATGAGCACATATGCAATAAGCTTAACAGGCTATGCAGCGCCTGAACCGGAACAAAATATCGAAATGCCTTTTACATTTTATTGCATTGTAAAAAATAAAAAAGTTTTGGATGAAGGACAAATAAATTATACTGGAAATTGTTATGGTTATGAAGCGCAAAAATATTATGCAAACGAAGTGTTAGTAAAATTTTTATCAGTATTGAACAATGAAAAATAATTGCAAGAAATTTTTAAATCATAAAATTTCTAAATAAATTTCAGTTATGCATTTGAGACAGAACCTGCTTAAATTCATTTTTAGTTTTTATTTCATAAGTGGTAAGTGTGTTGGCGCTTTTAGGTTTTTTCTGAGCCGGATCTAAAAACAGATTGAAAAATGTAGTATCTCTAACACTTCCCGTGCTATCATATAATTTATAATTTACTGTTTGAACATATCTAACAAAAGTATCAGGTTGATTTCCTTTCCCTGGTCCATGCATCGGATCAAAATGACAAAAGCTCCATTCACGTACGGGCCCCGTTAAACCGAAAATAGATGAATAAAAACTAAGACCGTCTAATGGACCATAATGTGGCAAATTTATTCCTGCTATATCAGCAATTGTAGGAAGAAAATCAGTAAAATCAATCAAATTATTGCTTACAGAATGTGGAGCAATTCTTCCTGGTAGATAAAAAATTAGTGGCACATGAGTTCCATAAACAATTGTTTTGCCTTTTCCACCCGTTATGGAAGTACCATTAAACATTGATTGTATTTCTCCGGGAGTACCATTATCTCCAAAATAAATTATCAATGTATTATTTTCTAATCCTGCACTCCTTATTTTTTGAACAAGCTGACCTATTTTTTTATCCATATAATTAACCATGGATGGAAAAAATTTAGTGTTTGATGGCGCTTTTTTGGGATTGAATGCAGCATATTCCGAATCATCAGGTGTGGGAAAAAAAGGAATGTGGCAAAGTGATAATGGATAATAAATAAAAAAAGGATGATGTAAATTGCTGTCAATAAAATCAGACATATAATCTCCAAAAATATCTTCTGAATATTTGCCATTGGTAAAACTATTGGGCAAATAAGCATTGTTCTCAAACAATAATGGATCTTTATACCGATAAGCATCTAAATAAAAACCAGAGGTTGCACTATCCACATCTTCAGAAGATGAATAAAACGGATTAAACACACAATATTTATCGAAACCGAATTTGCGTATGGATGTATCGCCACCATCAAGTTGCCATTTGCCGGCAACACAGGTATTATATCCTGCATTCTTTAGCATGTTTGCTATTGTTCTTTGCGAGGTATCCATTATGCCCCATGCATGATAATTTCTAAAATTGTATTTGCCCGTCATCAACATAAAGCGTGAAGGAGAACATAATGCTGAACCCTGGCATTGTGTAAACTGCATGCCGTTATGAGCAAGCGAATCTATATTGGGTGTGCTGTAAGATTGGCCACCAGTGTATGTTGGCACTTCATAGCCAATATCATCCGCAAGAATTAATATAATATTCAGTTTGGGAACAGTATCGTTTATGTTTGATGCAGAAAATGTATTAGAGATATCTTTTTCGTAAAGCGGTCCTTTAAAATCAGAGAAAAATATAAATAGAAAAACAAGAGAAATAAGATTGAAATTTCTTCGTAGTGTTTTAGGCATAAAAAATTATTTGTAAAATATTTTTTTGAAAATAAAAAAATTATTTTATTTTTCGATAAATTTTTAATTTTTTTTTAAGATTTTTTATCCTATAGCTGCTACCATGAGCACAAAAATTTTCCAACTAGTCGTATTTTTTTTATACTCCTCAGTAATAATCAGTCAATCCTGGAATTATAATTTCGCTAATAAAAAAGATTCAGTTATCAGCGTTAATTCCATTGCCGGTAATACGAATTTTTTAAGCGCAACTCCTGCTAATGGCGGCACTTATAAAGTGAAGGTTGGCTCGGCTGGTGGCAGCATTGATCTTGTGCCTGATTCAGTTAATGGTTCCTCTTTAAAAATAATAGCGTCTAGTAATTTATATACAAATAAATTTACTGTATATGGATGGTCGCCATCATCAACAAGTGCTTATTTGAAATGCAAATTAAAAACAGCTTCAACCGATAATGGCACGCTTGCTATTGAAATTGGCAGTGGAGAACAGAATAGTGTTTACACAAATTTTTATAGTTATCTTAATGGCTTAAGTACGTCATTAGTTGCTTTGCTTATTAACTATCAGAACGGAAATATAATTTCAATTCAGGAAAATGAAGGAGGAAATCTAATAACAATTCCTTCATCGGGTATTATATCAAATACTTATCAAACCTTTGAATTTTTTGTAAACAATTCATCACGAAATATTACTTATTTAAAAAATGGAATTATAAATTTAAATAGTCAAAAATGGGATTTGTGGTTGAATAATACAAAGCTATCTCCAAATGGTGGTTTTGGAAATCCAGTATCTATTGCGAATGTTTCACTTGCTGCACAAACACCGATTGATGGATTTGGTTTTTTTGCAGAAAGCAGTAATGCAAATGCAGCATCTATGAATATTGACAGTCTTGCATATACTTCTGTTTTACCTGACACATATTTAACTGCATCTCCATCATTATCATTTGGCACAACGTGTACAGATAATACAAACGCAATAGATTCTTTTGTTTTAACTGGAAATGATTTGAAAGGCTCTGATGTAAAAATCACTCCATTGGCAGGGTATAAATTTTCAACTGATATAAATGGAATGTTTGCCGATTCATTAATCTTAAATAATTATGGAGCGACTTTAAATAAAAAAATATACACAAAATTATTTGCTGATTCTGTAGGAGTTTATGATGGAAATATTTGTATAGTTGGCGGTGGCGCTGACTCTATTAATTTACCTGTATCCGGAAATACAACTCAAAGTAATCCGAGTTTGATTTCATCTATTATTGATATTAATTGCCCTGAAGATACAACAGGAGCGATTGATCTTACAATAAATGACGGCATTGGTCCATTCACTTTTAACTGGATTGGTCCTGATTCTTTTTATTCATCCTCACAAAGTTTAGCCAACGTGCGAAAGGGTACTTACACAGTTACTGTAAATTCTTTTGGTGGTTGCACAACTACAGCAAATTATCAAATTGTATCCGCTGATTCTTTAGCAGTACGCACATCATATTCAAATATAACTTGCCAGGGATGCAGCACGACTTTGAATGTTGATGCAGTAAAGGGATCAGGCATGTACAATTATAGTTTGAATGGAAGTGATTTGCAAACAGATAGCAGTTTTACAGTTACCGCAGGAACTTATATAGTAGCAGTGAGCGATAGCCTTGGTTGTGTTGTAAATACTCCGCCCATTATAATAAATGATTTTTCGTCACTAACGGCTACTGCATTACCGGGAAAAATAAATTGCTATGGCAGCACAACAATATTAACTGTAAAAGCTAAGGGAGGATTGGGTGGATATAATTATAGTTTAAATGGTTATACTCCGCAAACTGACAGCAATTTTAATATCAATGCAGGAAGCTATCAGGTTACTGTACAGGATGTTGCAGGAAATGCTTTTACTACAGACTCCATATTAATTGATCAGCCATTGGCGCCTCTCCAGGTTTCTGCTATTCCGGGTGTTATCAATTGTTATAATGAGTTAACTACTTTACAATTATCGGCAACCGGTGGAGTAAGTCCTTATTTATATAGTTTGAATAACGGCACGCCAAAACAGGATGGCAACTTTAATATTAAAGCTGGAAAATATTTGGCAACGGTAACGGATAGCAATGATTGCATTGTAAACTCAGATTCTATTTTAATAAATCAACCATTAGTAATTACAGCAAATCTTTCGTCTGGAAGTATTAGTTGTAATAAAGGAAATACTAATTTAAAAATAAGCGCTTCGGGCGGAACAAGTCCTTACACTTATAGTCTCAATGGAAGTTCTTATCAAGCTGATAGCTCATTTATTGTGAATGCCGGAAAGTATGAAGCTTCAATAACTGATAATAATGGCTGTGTGATAAATACTGATTCAATAACAATAACACAACCATTAACATTAACAGCAAAAGATACTTTGCTAAATGCAATACAATGCAAAAGTGGAACAACAACCGTTATGGTAAGTGCTTTGGGGGGTACCCAACCTTACTCAGGAACAGGAAATTTTATAATTTCTGAAGGAACATATAATTATACTGTCACAGATGCTAAAGGATGCACTGCTTCAACTTCCATTATTGTAAGTGACGGCATTGCAACTGTTCCGGCTAAACCGGGAAATATTTCGGGTAATACAAGTATTTGTGGTGGAGGAAATTTTACTTATTCTATTTCTGCAGTTAAAAAAGCAACAGGTTATAATTGGACAGTTCCATCGGGTTGCTCTATAGCTTCAAATAACAGCACGAGTATTTCAGTACAAGTACCTTCTAATTTTATAAGTGGAAATATTTCTGTAACTGCATTAAATGCTTGTGGTAATGGTACGGCAAGCTCACTTGCGCTAACAACATTACCTTCTAAAACATCTGCCATCTCAGGCCCAACCTCAGTTGCATCAAAACAAAAAGGATTAAATTATAGTGTAACAAATGTTGCCGGTATTAGTTATCTATGGACAGTTCCAACTGGAGCAACAATAGTTTCCGGACAAGGTACATCAAGTGTTGTAGTTAACTGGAAAAATAATTCCGGGACTATCGCAGTAACATCAAATAATAATTGTGGGAGTGCCGCTGCAGTAAAATTGAATATTAATGTTCCAAGTAGTTTTGTAAATGAAAACACCCGGGATGAAAAAAATAATCCCGTTTCAACGGATAAAAAACAATTCGCTGTTGGTGTTTATCCTAATCCCACAACAGGTAAAATCACTTTATTTTATAATGATAAATTGTATGGAAATTATTCAATTATAATAACTGATATTGCCGGTAAAATAGTAAGGTATGAAAATATAATTGACGGCAAAGGCATAACTTCTTATAAAGTAGATATTAGTGATCTATCAAACGGAATATATCTTATAACTTTCAAAAACGACGAAACTATAGAAACATTCCAAATCGTGAAAACTGAATAGTTTTGATTATAAAGCAAATACTAAATACAAGTAGACAAAAAGATTTCTTCAGATTAAATAAGCATTGCCAACTTTATAAAAAAGGATATCATTTTAAGATATCCTTTTTTATAAAGTTATATTGAAAGATAAAATAGAAAATTGCAGCTTATCTAATTAAAGATTATCAATTCTTTCTAACAAAATTTTTAAATGCAATACCATTTGGCATTACAGTTTGTCCCACTGTTAAACCCACCGTTCCAACATCATTAGTTTTTTGGCTATCATTCCAAATAACATATTTCAAATTCGCAGCAATTGCATTTTTGAGCATTCCGGTAACAAGGGTTTGCGATGAATTTATCTGGCCCATTTCATTACAAATTACTGGTTTACCGGTAATACGGGTTAAATAATTAGATACTTCTACTAAAACGTCTTGTGTTGCATGATCTACTGTATCAATTATGTTTTGAGGTGTATCTGTACACCTATACAATATAGGCTCATAAAAATGAATATTTACATAATCGATTTTTAACTTTGTGTAAGCCGCCAAAAGAGTACTGTCGAATGCAAGTGTTGCATCAAGATCAGGACTAATACCATAAGTTTTTAAAGCTCTTATTCTTCCTGTAAGAATAGCTCGCGATGCAAGAGTTGCTGCGCTGTCAGGATAACCACGCTTTAAATAATCGCGGTATAAATTGTCAATTACTGTTTGTGCATTAAGTCCACCGTTTGTTACTTGTACATTATGGTTGTGCGCTATTTGAACTGCAGCACTTAACTCATTTATATAATTCTGGGCAGGACCTGTATGGTAAGATTGATTTTCTTCTTCATTTTCTATAACAGCAACTTGGGGTTGATAAAGCGTTAAATATTCATCAAGCTTTGATTTATATCCGGTAAGATCAGTTACAAAAGGTGTTTTTTTTGAAGTTGGATAATAATTAAAATTTGTCAGTAAGCTAAAATTGGCTTTAGTCATGTCCAGAAAAACCTTATCGAAACCACCATATTGACTTAGAGTTACTGCATTGCGTTGGTAAGAAACATCTAATGCCTGCCCAGCCCAAAGCTTAAAGGAATCTGCATTAAAATAAATACCAAAATTAGTTGGTGATGTGGCTTTCTGCGAAAACATATCTGGCATTCCTGCGGTTTCAGATTGATTTTGCAGAGAATTTGGTTTTTGTGGAGTGATGACATCAGCTTTACAACCAGCCATAAATATGGCTGCAACAAATAAAAAATATTTCATGATATTGGATTTTATAACGCAATTTATAATCGAAATCAAGCAAAATCTTCTTTAAAATTTTTAAAAAATATACAGAAAAGACATTTTTTGAGTAATTTTTACCATACAATGAAGAAAAATTTATCCCAAACTATTTTTTGTGCTTTCTATCAATTTCTATACCAAAATCCATATTTTTAAGAATTTGTTTTCATTAATTTTTAAAATCATTTTTTGGCATAAATTTTTAGTCATCTTTTCTTTTAACTTTTAAATTTTGAAAAATGGCAAAGTATTCAAAAAAAAGCGGAGAAAAAGTTGAGAAGAGCATGAAGGAAATGAAGCAGGGAAAATTGAAAAGCGGCAGAAGTAAGAAGAAAGTAACAAACCCTAAACAAGCCATTGCGATCGGACTTTCCGAAGCAAGAAAAGAAGGAGCCAAAGTACCTAAAAAGGCTGCAGGTAAAAAAAAGGCACCCAAGAAAAGTGCCGCGAAAAAATCTGCTTCTAAAAAATAATGTTTTCGGCAGATAGGCTCATTTCATTTTTCTTTATTTTCGTGCCGCAATGAAAAAAATAGAATTGGAAATTGTAGCGTTGTCTCATAGCATCACGCAAACACATTCTTACGCCGTTGTTCTGGGAGAAATTAATGGATTGCGTCGGTTGCCAATTGTTATTGGTGGTTTTGAAGCACAGGCAATTGCAGTTGCTTTAGAAAAAATGCAACCAAGTCGTCCACTTACGCACGACTTAATGAAAAATTTTATGAATGCCTTTAATGTTGAGTTAATGGAAATTGTTATTAACGATTTGCAGGAAGGGATTTTTTATTCGAAACTTATTTGTGTAAGCGAGCATGACACCGTAGAAATTGATAGCCGCACAAGCGATGCACTCGCTTTAGCCGTTCGTTTTGGATGTCCAATTTTTACCTATGATAATATTTTGGAAAGCGCCGGAATTTTGATGGAAGACAATAATAAAAAGAAAAAAACAGAAGTGCTTGTTGAAGATACAAATGATGCGAGGCGCGAAGATATGAGTAAAATGAATCTTGAAGAATTACAAACACTTTTGAATGAAGTGCTGGAGCAAGAAGATTATATTCGCGCAATAGCCATTCGTGATGAAATAAATAAAAGAAAATAGATTTTCTTTGATAGATTTTATTGATTGTTTAAAAAAATCTATCATGGTTCTTTTTTCTAACTGCAAAATAAATCTTGGTTTAAACATACTTGAAAAAAGACAAGACGGATATCATAATATTGAAACAGTTTTTTTTCCGCTGCAACTTTTTGATGCAATAGAAATTATTGAAAAAAAGGGAGATAATAAACAAACCGAAATTGAATTTACACATTCTGGTTTAGAGTTTACGGTTGATGAAACAAGTAATCTTTGCTTCAAAGTTTATGATCTTTTAAAAAAAGATTTTCCAAATTTAGCCTCCGTTAAAATTCATCTGCATAAAACAATTCCAATGGGTGCAGGGCTTGGCGGCGGAAGCGCTAATGCCACTTTTACTTTATTACTATTAAATAAAAAATTTCAACTAAATCTTACCGAGCCTCAACTTTATAATTATGCTTTAAAACTTGGCAGCGACTGCCCTTTTTTTATTTTAAATAAACCTTGTTTTGCACAAAGCCGCGGAGAGATTTTAAATCAAATAAAACTTAATCTTGCTGGGTATAAAATTGTCGTTGTTAATCCAAATATTCATGTAAATACTGCGTGGGCATTTACACAAATTCTTCCAAAAACTGCTGCAAAAAAAATTACTGAAATTATTCAGCAACCGATACAAACATGGCGAGACGAATTGATAAATGATTTTGAAAAACCGGTGTTTGAAAAGTATCCTTTATTGCAAAATATAAAACAGCAACTTTATAATCATGGGGCGTTATATGCTTCAATGAGTGGCAGCGGCAGCACAGTTTACGGCATTTTTGATATTAGAAAACAAATCACTGATACTATTTTTCCAAAAGAATATTTTGTAAAGGAAGTCGAAATAAAAAACTAAGCAAAAAGCTTTTAGCATGAAATTTTTTGCGACCATTCAACGAGTTGATCTTGATAAAACTATTGTGTTGCGTGCGTGGGATTTTGCAAAAAAAGTTATTGTCACAACTGATTATTCAGATTCAAATCAAACTAAAGTTTTAAAAATAAAAGACGATCATTTTGTAAGTAAACTTGGCGAAGAAGCCTGCAAAAAAGTGATGGAAAAATTTGCAGAAGTTGAAGGTCCTGATTATACAATTTATTCAATTGAAAACAAATCCTGGGCTGATGATTTGCTGATAAATAAAATTGGTGTTGCGGTAAAAACACAACGGCAAACCAATGCAAATAAATATTCTTTATCGTGGACATTTCAATGCGGAAAATTTCGGAGAGACAATATTTTGAATAATGAAAATGCATGGGTGATGTTTGTGAATTATGATGATACAAACCCTTACCGTTGCTACGTTTATCCTCCTTATCAAATAAAAGAATTGGTTTTTAAAGAGCCGCGGTTGGCTTATTTAAAAGACCATAAAAAAGTAATTTATGCACAGGATTTAAAGATTTAATTATTACCTGAAATATTTTTTTCAAAACTATCTTTTGTTAGTTATATTTTAAATTAATTTACGTTGATTGCCTGCCATCAATTGTTCATTTTTAAGAGTAAATATGATTACGAAAAATAAACAAGATGGTCTATATGATAGTTCGTTCGAACATGATTCCTGCGGCATTGGTTTCGTTGCCAACGTAAAGGGAAATAAATCGCATCAAACTGTTTCAGATGCATTAACTGTTTTAGAAAATATGGAACATCGCGGTGCATGCGGCTGCGAAAATAATACTGGTGATGGCGCAGGTATTCTCATTCAAACACCACATGAATTTTTCTTTGATGAATGTATAAAGCTTGGTGTGCAGCTTCCTGCTTTTGGAAGTTATGGTGTTGGTGTAGTTTTTTTTCCGAAAGAAATAAAGTTGCGTGAACAATGCCGTGAAATATTTAATCGCGCTGCAGAAAAATTAAATCTTCAAATTCTTGCTTATCGTAAAGTTCCTGTAGATATTGAAAACATCGGGTTTACAGCGCTTTCGGTAGAGCCAGAGATCGAGCAGGTTTTTATTTTATCTCCTGATTTTATTTGCGACACAGATTCCTTTGAACGAAAATTATTTGTGTTGCGCAATTATGCAACACATACAATTAACAGCTCACTTCCTAAAGATGATATTGGTTTTTATATCGCATCGCTTTCCTATAAAACGGTGGTATATAAAGGTCAGCTTACAAGTCTTCAACTTCGAAATTATTTTCCTGACCTTTCTGATAGTCGCGTCACATCTGCATTTGGGCTTGTTCATTCACGTTTTGCAACCAACACTTTTCCTTCATGGAAACTCGCGCAGCCATTTCGGTTTATTGCGCACAATGGAGAAATAAATACATTGCAGGGCAATCTTAACTGGCTTCATACAAGTGAAAAAAGTTTTACTTCTCCATATTTTTCAAAAGAAGAGATGGACATGTTATTGCCTTTGATCAGTTCCAAACAAAGTGATAGCGCATGTCTTGATAATATGATTGAATTATTAACGTTTTGCGGAAGGTCTTTGCCGCATGTTTTAATGATGCTTATTCCCGAAGCATGGGATGGCGATGATAAAATGGATGCAGTAAAAAAAGCATTTTATGAATATCATGCATCAATGATGGAACCATGGGATGGACCTGCTGCAATTTGTTTTACAGATGGAAAAATTATTGGCGCTACGCTTGATAGAAATGGCCTGAGGCCTTGCCGTTACTGCATTACAACAGATGATCGTGTGATACTTGCATCTGAAACAGGCGTGCTTCCAATCGATCAATCTCTTATAAAAGAAAAGGGAAGATTGCAACCCGGAAAAATGTTCGTTGTAGATATTGAAAATGGAAAAATAATTAGTGATGAAGAATTAAAAAAAGAAATTTGCTCGCAACAACCTTATGCAGAATGGTTAAATAAATATAAGATTCGTCTCGAAGAATTGCCGGAGCCAAGAGTTATGTTCACACATCTCGAAAGCGATCAGATCTTAAAATATCAAAAAGCTTTTGGTTATTCATCTGAAGATTTAAATACCATTATTGCTCCAATGGCGGTTGACGGCAAAGAACCTGTAGGCTCTATGGGCAGTGATGTTCCGCTTGCCGTGCTTAGTGACGAGCCGCAACATTTAAGCAGTTATTTCAAACAGTTATTTGCGCAGGTAACTAATCCGCCAATAGATCCAATACGTGAAAAAATGGTCATGTCTCTTTCCACTTTCGTAGGAAATATTGGCAATTTATTAGAAGAAGATCCAATCGCTTGTCATACCGTTGCATTGAAGCATCCCGTTTTAAATAATTATGAACTGGAAAAATTGCGCAGCATTGATACAGGAATTTTTCAGGCAAAAACATTGCAATGTTATTTTAAAGCTGATGGCAAAACAAATTCCTTAAAATCAGGACTGGAGCGGCTTTGCAGGTACGCGTCAGATGCTGTGAATGATGGCTTTGAAGTAATCATTTTAACCGACAGAGCAATTGACAGCGAGCATGCACCTATTCCAACATTGCTTGCAGTGTCTGCCGTTCATCATCATTTAATAAGAAAAGGAATGCGCGGCCAAGTGGGCATTGTTGTAGAAGCCGGCGATGTTTGGGAAGTGCATCATTTTGCCTGTTTGATTGGTTTTGGCGCAACAGCCATTAATCCATATCTCGCTTTGTCAACTATCAGAGATATGAAAATGAGTGGTAAAATAAAAACTGATCTTGATGCCGAAGATCTGAAAAAAAATTATGTAAAAGCGGTTTGTGATGGCTTGTTGAAAGTGTTTTCAAAAATGGGAATTTCAACTTTGCAATCTTACCAGGGCGCACAAATTTTTGAGATCATTGGTATTAATAAAGATGTTGTTGACAATTGTTTTACAGGCGCAGTTTCAAGAATTGAAGGAATGGGTTTGGATGAAATTGCAAGAGAAACATTGTCAAAACATTTTGTTGCTTTCAATAAAAAAGAAAAACCTTTCAGCATGTTGCCGCAAGGTGGAATTTATCAGTGGAAAAGGCAGGGTGAATTTCATTTGTTCAATCCCGAAACAATTCATTTGCTGCAATATTCTACGCGGATGAATGATTATGCTATTTTTAAAAAATATTCAAAGCTTGTAAATAATCAGAGTGAAAAAGCATGCACATTGCGCAGCTTATTTCAATTCAAAAAAAATCTTTCTTCTATTTCAATTGATGAAGTAGAGCCTGCGGAAAATATTTACAAACGCTTTGCTACCGGAGCAATGAGCTTTGGTTCCATTTCGTGGGAAGCCCATACTACGCTTGCGATTGCGATGAATAAACTTGGCGGCAAAAGCAACACAGGCGAAGGCGGAGAAGATGAAATTCGTTACCAGCTTTTGGAGAATGGAGATAACATGCGTTCTGCAATTAAGCAAGTTGCGAGCGCAAGATTTGGAGTAACAAGTCAATATTTAACCGAGGCAAATGAATTGCAAATAAAAATGGCTCAGGGTGCCAAGCCCGGTGAAGGCGGACAATTGCCGGGACATAAAGTGGATGAGTGGATTGGAAAAGTAAGGCATGCAACGCCCGGTGTTGGTTTGATTTCTCCGCCACCACATCACGATATTTATTCGATAGAAGATTTAGCGCAATTGATATTTGATCTGAAGAATGCAAACAGAAATGCACGCATTAATGTGAAGCTTGTTTCCAAGGCAGGTGTTGGTACAATTGCCGCCGGCGTTGTAAAAGCAAAAGCCGATGTGGTGCTGATCTCAGGCTTTGACGGCGGCACAGGTGCATCACCAATCAGTTCCATCAAACATGCAGGATTGCCATGGGAATTGGGACTTGCAGAAACGCATCAAACACTGGTGAAAAATAAATTGCGCAGCAGAGTTGTAGTGCAAACAGACGGACAATTAAAAACAGGAAGAGACATTGCTATCGCTGCTTTGCTGGGCGCAGAGGAGTGGGGAGTTGCAACCGCTGCATTAATAACTGAAGGTTGCATTATGATGCGCAAATGTCATCTGAATACTTGCCCGGTTGGCGTTGCAACGCAAGATGAAACTTTACGGAAACGCTTTACAGGAAAAGCAGAGCATGTAATTAATCTCTTTAAATTTTTAGTGCAGGAGTTACGTGAAATCATGGCTGAGCTTGGTTTTAGAACAGTTAATGAAATGATCGGACAATCTGATTTTTTAGAAGTGCGAGAAAATATTTCGCAGTGGAAATATAATGCGCTTGATCTTTCACCCATTTTATTTAAAGAAAAAAATGAAGGCACAGGATTGTATAAACAGGAAGAACAGGATCATGAATTGAATGATATTCTTGATTGGAAATTACTTGATGCGGCAAAAAATTCTTTACACAAAAAAGAAAAAACGTATGCATCATTCAAGATAAAAAATACAGATAGAACCACCGGAACACTTCTTTCAAATGAAATAACTAAAATATATAAAAGCGGAGGATTGCCGCAGGATACGATACACTTCAAATTCAATGGAACTGCAGGTCAGAGCTTCGGAGCATTCAGCGTAAAGGGAGTGACTTTAGAACTTGAAGGAGATGCAAATGATTATTTTGGCAAGGGTTTAAGCGGCGCAAAATTGATCGTTTATCCAGCTCAAAATGCTTCTTTTATTCCCGAACAAAATATTATTATCGGCAATGTTGCGCTGTATGGTGCCACTTCGGGTGAAGCATATATTCGCGGTAAAGCCGGCGAGCGCTTTTGTGTGCGCAATTCTGGCGCAAACGTGGTAGTAGAAGGCGTTGGCGATCATGGTTGCGAATACATGACTGGTGGTATTGCGGTAGTTCTTGGAAACGCAGGACGAAATTTTGCGGCGGGAATGAGCGGCGGAATTGCGTATGTGTATGATACCCAAAATAATTTTAGCGAACTCTGCAATAAAGAAATGGTTGACCTGGAAAAACCGGATGAAGAAGATATTTTTCTTTTGTATGAAATGATTACAAAATATTTTAACTTAACCAATAGTGCCGTTGCTAAATTTTTACTGGAAGATTTTGAGAACCAGCTTGGGCGGTTCATAAAAGTATTTCCAAAAGATTATAAAAAAGCAATGGCAAAAAAAATGACTGCAGCTACAAAGGAGAAATAGAAAGAAACTGATTTTTTGGGAAATTGTAATGGCTGAGGTCTAACGCCGCACGGCTTGAAACCTAAGCCACACGGCTTGAACCTTAAGCCACGCGGCTTGAAACCTAAGCCATACGGCTTGAAACCTAAGCCATACGGTTTGAATCTTAAGCCAAACGGCTTGAACTCTAAGCCAAACGGCTTAAAACTTAAGCCAGATGGCTTAAACTTTAAGCCATGCGGCGTAAATGAATTTAAAGACAATTTTTGAAGCGAATTATTTTTAATCAATATAAAACTCCCCTTTAGGGAAAGTATTCATGGGCAACCCAACAGGTTTTTTAGAATTTACAAGAGAACTGCCACGCAAAAGAAGCGTAGAAGACCGTGTGAATGATTACAGGGAATTTGTAAAAATGTATGAGCCGCAAAAACTAAATGAGCAAGCCGGCAGATGCATGAATTGCGGGGTTCCGTTTTGCCACAATGGTTGTCCGCTTGGCAACATTATTCCTGAATTCAATGATGCAGTGTATCGCCAAAGCTGGGAAGAAGCGTATGAAATTTTATCGGCAACAAATAACTTTCCTGAATTCACCGGGCGCATTTGTCCGGCACCTTGCGAGAGTGCATGTGTGCTCGGCATTAACCAGCCGGCAATTGCAATTGAAGAAATAGAAAAGCATATTATTGAAATTGCTTTTGAAATGAAATTGGTAAAACCGCGCAAACCCTTATTACGAACGGGAATGAAGGTTGCAATTATAGGCTCCGGACCTGCAGGATTGGCTGCTGCTGCGCAATTAAATTATGCAGGCCATAATGTTGTTGTGTATGAGCGTGATGATGCGCCCGGTGGTTTATTACGATATGGTATTCCTGATTTTAAATTGGAAAAATGGATTGTCGACAGAAGAATTTCTTTGCTTGAAGAAGAAGGAATTGTGTTTAAATGCCATGCAAATGTTGGGGTAAATATTCAAATGAATGATCTGATGCGAGAATATAATGCAGTCATAATTTCAACGGGCGCAACCATTCCAAGAAATCTTGATATTCCCGGCAGAGAACTTAATGGTATTTACTTTGCGATGGATTTTTTAAAGCAAAATAATAAACGAGTTGCAGGAAAAGATTTTTTAAAAGATAAAAATATTGAAAGTAATATTTTGAATAATCAAGTAACGGCTTCCGGAAAAAATGTGGTGGTTATTGGTGGTGGAGATACAGGAAGCGACTGTGTTGGAACTGCAGTAAGACAAGGTGCAATTTCCACAACACAATTTGAATTATTACCAAAACCTTCTGAAGTTCGGACGGATTATATGCCTTGGCCAACTTATCCAATGATTTTAAAAACTACTTCATCACATGAAGAAGGTGTAACGAGACATTGGGCTATAGCTACCCAGGAATTTATTGGAGATGAACATAATAATTTAAAGGCATTAAAAATTGTTACGCTTGAATGGAAAAGCGGTTCCGATGGCAAGCTTTCACATTTTGAAAAGATTGGAGGCAGTGAAAGAGAAATACCTTGTGAGCTTGCTTTGCTTGCAATGGGTTTTTTACATCTTCAGCAGGATAGCTTTGTTAATGACTCAGAAATAGAATTAGACGCCCGTGGAAATATAAAAGCAACCGATAAAACATATCAAACAAATATCCCCAAAATTTTTTCCTGTGGAGATGCCAGAAGAGGTCAATCCCTTGTGGTATGGGCTATAAATGAAGGAAGAGAATGTGCAAAACAAGTAGACGAATTTTTTCCTGATCTTCGTATTTAATTAATTATTATATTATTAATTTAATCAAGGCTTATAAAATAACAGTGAATAAATTTATTTATCAACATTATAAAAATAAATATTCGTTTTTTATTTTGATTTATCAAATTTTATTTATAAAATTGCAATAATTCATTCGTATAAAAAATTTTATTATATAATGACTTCGATCCGAACCCTAAAAATCAATTTAAGAGTCGCGCTGGTAATCTGCTTTACTACATTACTTATTTTTCTTCCTCTTCTTTTTATTTTAATCGCAGTTTTTAATTTTCTTTTAAAAAAATACGAATTTTTTTTAATAATAGTCGGCTTACTTTTTTGCCAAAGATGGAATATAATGTGTGCAAAACAAGACTAACGTAAACGTAACATTGCTTGCCTGAATGATGGAGTTTTTAGAAATTAACAGGAAGGTATGATTGGTCAGAATTCAAGAAAGAATTTGTCAGCTGTACCTTTTTATTTCACATTTAAAACCAAAAACAATGTTACGAAAAATTTATCTCCCTTTCTTTCTCTTACTTTTTGTATTAACCTCCAACGCGCAGGATTCTACAAGAACATTTATTCTTTCAGGTTCTGCTGATGGTTATTACAGATATAATTTTGAAGATCCAAAGGGAGCAACCAACAATTACACAAGCTTTACCAATTCTCAAAATTCATTCGAACTGGGAATGGCAACTTTAAGAGCGGATGCCTCAGCCATGTCTGGAAAAATATCAGCTACTGCTGATTTAGGTTTTGGGCGCAGAGCCGAAGAATTTTCCTATGCTGACGGATCCGGCTATCCTGTAGGAACAGGCAATGGCTTCAATACGCTGGCAGCTATTAAACAACTCTACATAAATTATTCGCCCAATAAATACTGGACCTTCACTTTTGGAAAATGGGCTACTCATATTGGTTATGAAGTTTTAGATGCTTATGCCAATAGAAATTATAGCATGGATTATATGTTTTCTTATGGACCTTTCTCACATACAGGTTTTAAAGTTCAATATACTCAGGGAAATTTAGGTTTTATGCTTGGAGTGGCAAATCCCACAGATAATGTTACTACAACTTCAACAGTCAAAACTTTGATTTCGCAATTATCTGATTCACTCGGTTCATTTAAATTATATCTAAATTATCAGGGATTTTTTGGATCAACAATGGGACTAAACCCGATGGGTGTAAAAAGTATGAATCAAGTTGATCTGGTTGGTGCCACTGCTTTGAGTTCAAAATGGGGGTTGGGTTTCAATGGCACCGTGCAATTTAGAGGTACTTTGGCAGATACAACCCAAACATGGTGGGGAGCTGCTTTATATTTGAATTTTGACCCATCGGCTAAAATTGGATGGACGTTAAGGGGAGAATATCTTGGCAATAAAGATTACACCCTCAGTTTAGGTAAAGATATGACGGATGTTACTTTATCTCTTAATTACAGAGTGGGTAGCCAGTTTACTATCATACCTGAATTGCGATATGATGGTTCAGGTACCGCGCCAAATGGTGCCAGTGGAATTTTTTTAAAAAGCGACGGAATTACACCAACAAGTTCATCATTCACCGGCTTACTTGCGGTAGTATATAAATTTTAGAATCATTACGATAAATTTTAAACACTTAATCATTTTAAATAAATTTTTTGATAACAAAACCCCGGAACAACCGGAATTTAAACTCCCGAACAATTATGAAAAAACTTAAATCACAATTTCGAAAAGTAGTAAGTGCTTTATTACTTCTTTTATTTCTAATTGGCTCAGTTCCTTCATTTGCGCAGGATCCCTCAGGGGTTCAAACCGGAACTATTAAAGATCTTGGAATTGATACTGTGGCGGCAACAAAAGATACAACTTTAAACGCAGTTGTTTCTGCAGTCAATACCATCGGCAATGCAGATGGGCATAACAAGATCGCAATTAATATTATGTGGACATTGATCACAGGCTTTTTGGTAATGTTCATGCAGGCTGGATTTGCAATGGTTGAAACGGGTTTCACGCAAAAGAAAAATGTGGCGCACACCATGGCAATGAACTTTATGGTTTATGGTATTGGTATGCTTGGCTTCTGGATTTGCGGATTTGCCTTTATGTTTGGTGGAGGTTTGAACCCTGCTACTTTAGGCGGAGGAGTAGCAAGTAGTCATGAAATAACTGTAAATCTTTTTGGCCATCCTTTTGGATTAATTGGTGCAGCAGGTTATTTTTTAAACAGTAAGGTGTATGATGTGGGTGTTTTTACATTGTTTTTATTCCAAATGGTATTTATGGATACTACAGCTACCATTCCCACTGGAGGCATGGCAGAAAGATGGAAATTTAAGTCATTCGTTGTATTTGGATTCTTCATATCTATGTTCGTATATCCAATCTTTGGTAACTGGGTTTGGGGTGGAGGTTGGCTTTCTCAATTAGGAGTAAATTTTGGTTTAGGACATGGTCATGTTGATTTTGCAGGTTCATCAGTTGTACATGAAGTTGGTGGAGTTGCAGCATTAGCCGGTGCAATGGTTATTGGTGCACGTATTGGCAAATATGGACCAAACGGAAAAGTAAATACGATACCGGCACACAACATACCTATGGCTATAATTGGAACTTTTATTCTTGCATTTGGATGGTTTGGATTCAACCCTGGATCAACATTAGCAGGAACTGACCTGAGAATAGCAGTAATCGCCGTTAATACAATGCTTGCAAGTGCAAGCGGTGCATTTGCTGCAGCTTTATATATGAAAGGCACAACAAAAAAATGGGATCCGGGAATGATGGCAAACGGCATGCTGGCGGGCCTTGTGGCAATTACTGCACCTTGTGCATTTGTAAACTCTCTTTCAGCAGTAATTATAGGAGCCATTGCCGGCATACTCGTTATTTTCTCATCAATGTTTGTTGAACGGAGGTTGAAAATTGATGACCCTGTAGGAGCATTTTCAGTACATGGAGTTTGCGGTTTCTGGGGTGTCCTTTCACTTGGTTTATTTGCTGATGGCAGTTATGGCGATGGATGGAATGGAGTTCCGGGAACGGTAAAAGGGTTATTTTATGGAGATCCCAAGCAATTTCTTGCAGAATTGATCGGAGGATTAACATGCTTTGTGTTTGTGTTTGTAGTGATGTATATATTCTTTAAGATTTGTGCTAAAACACCAATTGGTCTCAGGTCAAGTGCTGCTGATGAAGAAGCTGGACTTGATATTCCTGAAATGGGTGTGCTTGGTTATGTTGATTAATTAATATTGAAAAACAGGTTGATCGCGCATCAACCTGTTTTCTTTTTTTTGGGTTTCCTCAATGAAGATCAATGAAAGTTTCAATTAAGAAAGCGCTTAATCCTTTAAAAGTTTTTATTTCTGACAGCAGATTTATAGGCGTGCTTTTGATTTCCTGCACTATTCTTTCATTGATTATAGCCAATTCTTCTCATGGTGAATTGTTCCGTGGAATTTTAAATGCAGATCCTGAATATGGATTCATGGTCAAACTTCCAGATTCAGCTTTAAAATGGATTAATGATTTTCTTATGGCGTTTTTTTTCTTGTTTGCGGGTATGGAAATAAAACGGGAGTTGACACAAGGCGAACTTTCAAGTTTTAAAAAAGCAATACTTCCTTTCGGCGCAGCATTGGGAGGCATGCTCGTTCCTGCATTACTTTATTCTTCATTCAACATTAAAACTGGTTTTTCACATGGTTGGGGCATTCCTACTGCAACTGACATTGCCTTCTCAATAGGTATCGCTTCATTATTCGGAAAGCGCATACCAGGAAATTTAAAAATATTATTGATGGCACTTGCTATAATTGACGATCTGGGTGCTATTGTTGTGATCGCTTTATTCTATGGTAATACAATCAACTGGATATTTCTTCTGATAGCCGCAGCAGTGTATGGGTTATTGTGGCTTTGTAATTTTAAAAAGCTTAAGCCGGGAATTTTGCAGATCTTACTTTCTCTATTACTGTGGTATCTTATTTTCAATGCCGGTATTGAAGCCAGTATTACCGGCGTCCTCGTTGCATTTGCAATCCCTGTAAATTCATTACCCAGGCTTGAGATCCCGCTTCAGAAAGCAGTTAATTTTTTTATACTTCCGCTATTTGCCATCGCCAATACAGCCATTTTAATTCCGCATAATATCATCAACTCATTGCAAAGCACTATTGGCATTGGTATTATCATTGGTTTGGTTATTGGCAAGCCCATTGGTATTTTTCTTTTCAGCAAAATGATGATATCATGTAAAATAGCAAAACTACCAACCAACACCAGCATGAAGCAGTTGCTGGGAATGGGTTCTCTTGCCGGCATTGGTTTTACTATGTCTATTTTTACCACTTCGCTGGCTTTCAACAGTGAACAATATAAGGACACTGCAAAAATTGCCATTCTTGCAAGCCTGATTCTTTCAATGTTGTTGAGCTGGATATATTTTAAAATGCTTGATAAAAAAAGAGTACATCCAGAATTTAAAAAAAACTCGCATCAGTTATATACCGGAACTTGCATTGAATTAATTCAATTTCAGCATTAAAATAACTAACTAAGCGCTTAATGAAATCGTAACTAAGAAAGATGTCAACAATATTAATAATTGGATTTATACTGATAATTATTCTCGCTTGTATTTTTTTGGCATGGCGTGATGATAAGATCGGTGACCTTGAAAAACGGGTTGAATTTCTCGAGCAGAAAGTGAACAAGAAAATTGTAAGCCGGCTGTTTTTTGTTGAACTCAAATCCATAAACAGCGTTTTAGATACGCTTAACAATTGCTTTTACGAAATAGATGAGAACGGCGATTATGATATTGACACAGAATATCGTCTTGAAGATGTTAACGATGAATGGTGGGAATCTTTGTCGCAAGGCGATCTTGAAGTGGTTAATAAAATAAAATAGACGGCAATTAAAAACCTTAAATCTTATTCAACGGAAAGCATCATCAAAAATATTTTCTTAAGCTGAATTTCTTCCAGCATTTATAATTCCAAACGAACAACGGATAATTAAAGTTTCTAAGGTTTCTCCCGAATTTAAATTGTGAAGTTTCGTTTCACGCAATTTCGTTATACAATATTGTTGAATTGTTGATAAAGGCAAAACAATTCGTTCACGCATTTCTATAGACAATTTTTCTACCGGATAATCCTGCATCAATTCAGTATGATTTGATAGCTGAAAAATTTTTTTAATTGTCAATTGATATTCTTCATAAATAATTTTCCAAATTTCTCCAAATTCAACATGCTTTGCTAGAAAAGAAGTAAGCGGAAAAAAACTTTTTTTCATTGCCATTTCACAATTATCTATAAGCGTTTTAAAAAATAAAGAATGGTGATACAAATGTTCCAGATTTTCCCATTTACCTTTTTCTTCCAATTTTTTTAAAGCAGTTCCAACACCAAAATATCCAGGAACATTTTGTTTCATTTGGCTCCATGCACCAACAAAAGGAATAGCGCGCAAATCATTCAAATCTAATTTTCCACCTTTTCGTTTTGATGGACGACTTCCAATATTTGTTTCAGCATAAAACTTTAATGGACTTGCTTCCGACAGATAATTTAAAAATTTAGGATGATTTTTTAGAAGGGAATAAGCCTGAAAACTTTCTGTTGCCAATTCATTCAATAAATCTTTTTCATCTTGTTGTAATGATGTTTTTTCAGTAAAAAATATTTGACTTGAAATGCCTGCATTTATCAGTTGCTCGATATTAAATTGTGCAGTATCAATAGTTCCGAAATTAGAACTAACTGTTTGCCCCTGCACCGTTAATTGTATTTCTTTGCTTGAAATATTTTTTCCGAGCGATGCAAAAAACTTATGAGTTTTGCCACCGCCGCGCGCTGGTGGTCCACCTCGTCCATCAAAAAAAATTATATCAATGCCATTGTCTGCAGAGATTTTTGTAAGCTCTTCTTTTGCTCTATAAATACTCCAGTTTGCCATTAAATATCCGCCATCTTTTGTGCCGTCAGAAAAGCCAAGCATCACTGTTTGCGTATTATTCCGCAACTCTAAATGCTGTTTATAGATTTTGTTTGAATAAAGCAAAGGCATTATTGTTGCTGCATTTTGCAGATCTTCAATTGTTTCAAAAAGCGGCACAATATCAACTGATAATTCTTCTTTTTTCCATCCATTCAAAATAAAAATTGCATATACTTCTAACACATTCAAAGCACTTGTGCAATGGCTCATAATATAACGATTGCAGGCTTCTTCGCCTCCACGTTGTTGTATCTCTGTTATAACTTTTACTACTTCACAAGCATCTTTAAAGAGATCATTTTTTATGATTGAAATATCTATAATTTCATTTATTTCTTCAATAGCTTTTATTTTTTTCAGCTCATCAAATTGGTTGTAATTTTTTGGAAGCGCAGATGAAATCTCAGATATTTCATTGAGGAAATTTGTGTGAATAGAACTTTCCTGTCTTACATCAAGCGTTGCAAAAAAAAGCCCAAAAACATTTACTTTATTTATCAAATCCTCCACCAGATTTATAAATAAATTATTGTGATGTTGATGCAATGCTTCTCTAAGATGCATCAATTCATTTAGTATAAATTCTTTATTAAAATTTGTATAATCATCATTAAACAGTGCATTATAAATCCGTCTCTCAAAAGCTGCTATTTTATTCTCTATTCCTTTAAAAGTGAGTCTGCGCTTAAGTTTGCGCACATCATGATGATAACATTTCAAGATAGATTTATGCAAAGCCCGCGCAACCTGTAAAGTAATTTTGCTTGTTACGAAGGGATTGCCATCACGATCGCCTCCAGGCCAAAAACCCATTCTTATAACAGGATTGAAAGTATTTCCAAAGCTTTTATTTTTTAATACAGATAAAATTTTTCCCGAAGCTTCATAAAAAACATTTTCTAAATACCATATCAAACTTGTTGCTTCATCAAGGGGAGTTGGTTTTTCTTTTTTTAAAAAAGGAGTTCTTCCTAACTGTTGTAAATATTGGTTTATTAAAATCGTATTTTCTTCTGACAAAGCTTTTGAAAGATCGTGAATAATTCCAAGCACTTCGCCAGGATAAAATTGTGTTGGATGCGCAGTAAGTACAATGCGCACAGAAAAATCTTTCAATTTTTTTTCAAGCTCTGCTTCTTTATTTGATTGTTCAATTTGAGAAAATAATTGCTTTACAGTTCCTGGTCCATTCATGTCATTTACTTCGCTGAAAGCCGCATCTTCCAAAGCATCAAAAAGCACAACCTGTCGTTCTGTATATTGTACGAAACGAAAAAGCAGATCAAGCTTTTCTTTTTCATCAGAAACAGAAGTGTATTGTTTAAAAAAATTTTCAATCAACTCATTGGGACTTTCATTATTCTTGTATGCTTCTTCGCAATGAATTAAAAAAAGAGAAAGCAACACACCCGTTTTTTCAATGCGATGAAAGGGCAATGAAGTAAATAAACTATTGTATAATTGAAAGCGGATTCCAACCAGATTTTTAAATTGCTCCAAAGAATTGCCTGAAGACATTGTCATAAAAATTAATTATAAATATTGTGGAAGCAATCGTAGAAAATGAAATTAATACAAAATCAATAACCATATTTTTCTTTCCATAAATTCTTTAAATATTTTCTTATTTCTTCTTCACGCGCATTTTTTTGCGGCTCGTAAAACGCACTGCCTACAAGCTTTTCAGGCAAATACTCCTGCTCAGAAAAATTATTTTCAAAGGCATGGCTATATTTATATCCTTTGCCATAATTCATATCTTTCATCAGTCTTGTTGGCGCATTTCTTATGTGCAAAGGCACTGATAAGTCACCTTCTTTTGATACTGCTTCAGATGCTTTGCCAATGGCAACAGTTGCCGAATTACTCTTAGGACTTGAGGCAAGATATATAGCGCATTGAGATAAAATTAATTGCGATTCAGGATGCCCGATTTTATTCACTGCTTCGAAAGTTGCGTTGGCAAGCAGCAACGCATTAGGATTGGCATTGCCGATATCTTCACTCGCAAGTATCAGCATTCTGCGCGCAATAAATTTTACATCTTCACCACCGGCAATCATTCTTGCAAGCCAATAAACGGCTGCATTCGGATCACTGCCGCGCATACTTTTTATGAATGCAGAAATAATATCATAATGCTGCTCACCCTGTTTATCATACAAAGCAATTTTCTTTTGCGCAACATTCATTACCAAATTATCTGTGATGGTTATTGGTTTATTTTTTTCTTGTGATGTAATGATTAATTCAAATAAATTTAACAGCTTTCTTGCATCACCGCCGGAAATATTCAGCAACGCTTCTGTTTCTTTCAATTCAATTTTATACTTGCTTATTATTTCATCTTCTTGCATTGCATGATGCAGCAATGCTATCAAGTCCTTATCAGATAAAGGCTTCAGCACATACACCTGGCAACGGCTAAGCAAAGCCGAGTTCACTTCAAACGAAGGATTTTCTGTTGTGGCGCCAATTAAAGTGATGATGCCTTTCTCCACTGCGCCAAGCAACGCGTCCTGCTGACCTTTGTTGAAGCGATGTATTTCATCAATAAATAAAATTGTTTTCGTCTGCTGCTTTGCCGCATCAATTATTTCGCGCACATCTTTTACGCCACTGCTTATAGCGCTCAGTTGATAATAAGGCGCGTCGAGTGTGTGTGCAATAATGTTGGCGATAGTTGTTTTACCTGTGCCGGGTTGTCCCCACAAGATCATAGATGGAATATTTCCGTGCTCGATGGCATTTCTCAAGATGCTGCCTTTGCCCGTAAGATGTTCCTGACCATGCAGTGCATCGAGTGTTGCTGGGCGCATGCGTTCTGCAAGTGGTGCTGCTTTATTCACAATTTGAAAATACGACAATATTTAAATTGCTATTTCTGAAAGCATTTTCTGATATCAGCTTCAGTTGGTGATTATTTCTAAATAATGATGCTAATGAAAAACTCTAGCTGGTATGAAATATTCTTAATCTTTCAACAATTTATTACCCACCGCACAATCGAGGCAAAGCTTTTCATCGCAATAAAACTTTTTTAATTCAAGCAAAGCCTGCGTGTCCATTGCGTTAGCGGCTGATACATCAAATTGCTTCCATGTTTTGATGATCGAATTTTCTTCTGCAATAGTTTCATTTAAAAACTTCACAGCTTTGTCTTTCCAAACCTGTTGTTGCGTATATAAACCATACGCAAAAAGCACGGGAACAACAGTGTTAATGATAATATTATTGATCATTTGTTCGCCAAGATTCTTTTGTTTAAAAGCCGTGATTTCATCAAAGCGATAATGATAATGCCAGTAATCATTTGCTGTTATGCTGAAGAAATTTTTTATTTCATTACAATTTTTTGCCTCTTTGATTTTTGAGAATAAGTGCGATGAATTTTGAACAAGCGCCGCAAGCTGCGCAAGACGAACGGTTGGAAAATTTGCCGGCCTCATTCTTAAAAGATCAGGTGATCTTTTGAATGCTATTAGCATATATTTTTTTGAAAGAAAATTAAACTCTCTTTGTAAAAGCTTTGGATAATCTTCATTAAAATTATGTTGCAACAAACCGGCTTGACCAAGCAACAAGGCTTCTAACTGATGTATTTGATTTTTGTGTTTTGATAAAATATTTACGGAGATTTTTTTTGCAATTGCCTCAAAAATATCTGCGTTTACTTTCATGCCGAAGTTGCGTGCAAGCAGCCACCAAAAAATTTCTTCCCAATGATTATTAGATTGTTCCAGCAATGCTAAAATGTTTTTCGATTTTCGTTCAAGTCTTTCTACTAACAATCTTTCTTTCCAATTTATCCAACCAATTTCTGATAAAACGGGAAGGCTTTTTTCGCATGGCACAAATAATCGAGCATGCATTAACTGTGCATATTTTGCAAGCAATAATTTTGAGACAAGCGATTGTAGCTCCAGGGTTGGCAATGGTTTCAGAAGATCATCAAAAACAGGTTTGTCGTTGTTCCAAACTACATGAAGAATAATATGTGCATAATTTTTATCTGAATAATGATGATGCAAATTCCAATCAGAAGCTTGTATATGTAATTCAATATTGCCAATTAAAACCGTATTTTCAATTTTTATTTTTGCTTCAGAAAAATCTGGTCCCTGGTTTTTATTGTACAATCCGCAATGAAGAATTCGCAACCTTTCACCTGCAATAGTTTGTAAATTATACTGATTAAAATATTGAAACTGCCAGATGAAGTGAAGCAAACGTTCGCTGATCATATTGCGGAAGAATTAAAAATTAATTGTTTAGTTGCGCAAGCACTTTCACTACTTTGCTAACAGGTAAACCCATAACATTATAAAAATCTCCGTTAATAGATTTTATGCCGATAACACCGATCCATTCCTGTATTGCATACGCGCCGGCTTTGTCGTAAGGCTTGTAATTATCAACATAAAATTTGATTTGCTGATCTGTTATTTCGTGAAAAATAACTTCTGTAATATCAGCAAAAGCAATTTCTTTTTCTTCAAAAAAAATTACAACACCCGTTATTACTTCATGCTTTCTTCCTGAAAGTGATTGCAAAATTTTGATAGCATCTTCGCGGTCTTTTGGCTTACCAATTATTTCATTATTTATAACAACAATGGTATCTGCAGCCAAAATCGGCAAATGTTTTGAAGGATGATCTTCATTCAATAAAAATTCTTTTACAGCTTTGGCTTTTTTCATTGCAATATAAATCGCAACTTCTTTTACAGATAAATTTGCTGGAAAGTTTTCAGCTGTTTCTTTTACAATTATTTCAAAAGGCACTTCTGCCCATTGCAGCAATTGCTTTCTGCGTGGAGATTGTGAGGCAAGAATAATTTTTGAAAACAATTTTTTTATTGATATAATTTTAAAAATATCATCGATAAAATACCCGTAAGCATTATCAGTTTTATGAACGAACTTAACTTATGAAAGTCTTGCTGCGACTTAGCTTCAAACAAAATTTTGAATATCCATAATAATGGAATAATAACTGCTAAAATAAAATAAATACTAAGCATATACCAGCCAAACTGCAGCACATAAAATTGTACAACTGCCAGTGTAATAACAAGCACAATAAGCCATACGGCAGCAAAAACTTTAGAAGCATTTATGCCCCAAACTATTGGCATTGTTTTGCAGCCATATTTTCTATCGCCATCAACATCTTCCATGTCTTTTATTACTTCGCGGATAAGTGAAATAATAAAAGCAAATCCTGCATATAAAAAAGTGAAGCGAAAAACTTTGCTTGTGTTGATAATATTTTTTTCATGCAGAAGGTGATTGCCTTCGCACCATGCAAGAACTAAAATTACCCATGCTGTTAGCAAAGAAATAATAGCATTGCCTGATAATAATTTTTTTTTCAAAGAAATAGAATAAACAAAAAGCAACAATACGCAGAGCGAATTAGCAACGCTTAAATACTTAATGCTTGTGGTAACGTCAAGGTAAAAACTTATGGCAACACCAATAAAACTAAGCATCCAGTGCCAGCGTATTGCCCAGCGGCGTTGAATAATGTTATCAACAATAAGTTTGTGTGGTTTATTTATTCTGTCAATATTCAAATCAAAATAATCATTGATAATATATCCTGCTGCTGCAATAAAAACAGAAGACAAACAAAGCAATATAAAATTATATCCATGAAGATTTGGCACTTCGCCGGCTTTTGAAAAAACAGGTGTGATGATGCAATAAACAAAAAGAATTTGCGCAATGGCAATGAATACAAGATTCGGCCAACGCACCAATCTGAAAAATGCACCGATTAATTTCAAGTAAATAATTTAATGCAGCAATTTAAAAAAAACTAAAGATTTTTTATTATTTAGATTGGATGTTTGGGTCTAAACCCCAGTCACCTCTCAGTTTCAGCACTTTTTCCATCACATCTCTTACGCAGCCTTCACCACCTTTATATGGAGAAATGTAACTGGAAATTTCTTTTATTTCTATAACTGCATCTTCAGGACATGTTGGCAAACCAATAGATTCCATTGCACGATAATCAGGAATATCATCACCCATATAAAGTATTTGCTCCGGACTAATATTATAGTCACGCATCAGTTGTTGCAGGCATTCAAATTTATTATCAATTCCCATCAAGACATCTTTCACACCAAGTTTGTTCAAACGTTCTTTTACTTCTCTAAGATCGCTACCGGAAATAATGATAACGCGATAATCTTTTTTTACTGCGAGTTGAATGGCATAGCCATCGCGTATGCTCATGCGCCTGCCCATTAAGCCGCCGTGCATCATCATTACAGAGCAATCTGTTAGTACACCATCTACATCAAAAACAAATGTGGTGATGGGTTTAAAAAGCTCGAGTGCATTCATGTTTATATGTAATTTTATTTTTGATTGTCGCGCCATTCATATACCCAAGCGCTTTGTATCATTTCGAGATGTCCTTCTGTACTTTGTTCACGTGTGCCCTGAAATTTTGGAATCTGTAATATCCATTCCAACAGATCTGTAAAGCGCAGCCTGTAAATTTTGCCTTCATTAAATTCATCACCAAAGCGTTCATATAATTTCATTGCAATATCTTCATGATCGTTCCAGGTGATGGGTGGCTCAAAAGTCATTTAGTATAATTTTGGTTTAATTTTTTAGATGATTTTTTATTCTCCCAAAAATTGTGTTTGATCAGGCAATGTTATTTTTATTTCACCATCACCTTCCTGCAAAACGCACTGGCATCCGAGTCTTGAATTGATGCGCGGACTAATTGCCCGATCAATAAAATCTTCTTCTTTATCACTTAACTCTTCCAAAAAATCCATTCCATCATCAACATATAAATGGCATGTGCTGCATGCGCAAACTGCACCGCAATTGTGATGAAGTTCAATACCATTATTCAAACAAACTTCCAGCAATGATTGGTCGGGCTCAACGTTTTCAAGGGTTAGAGGCTGTAAATTTTTTTGCTCAAACTTTATTTGAATAGTGTACATGCACATTTCTTTGGAGTGCAAAAGTATAGAATTAGCAAGACAGCAAATTATGACTTACGCAATAATTGAACATGCGTTCAAAAAAACATTTGTTAGTTTTAAAATAAAATATAATTTTATAATTAATTAAATGTCTCTATCGGTTGCTTGCTCATAAATGTCCCTGCTCTTTTTAAAGCGGGGAATTTTTTTTAACGATATTTCTGCAAGATACTTTCACTCATTATTTCATACATCTTTTTCAGTTCAGGAAAATCTTTGAATATGTTCAAATGTTTTTGCATAGTTTCTATATCTCTCCGAAATGCAGGGCCAGTTTGCGTTTCAGAAGGAGCATTATTTTCTACACGCAAAAAAGTTTCTTTAATTAATGGATATAATATTTTGAAATCAAGATTTTCTGTATCACAAAAATCTTTTGTTATTGCAAATAAATGATTTGTAAAATTGGAAACAACAACTGCCGCGGCATGAAACTTTAAACGTTTTTCATCATCCATTTCTACAACATTTTGCGAAATAGTTTTTGCAAAGGCTATTATTTTTTCCGTTGCTTCTTTATTATTTCCATCAACAAGCAAAGGCATTTCAGGAATATAATTTAATTCTTTCCGCAAGCTTTGCAAAGGATAAAACGCACCATAATCTTCTGAAACATTTTTTAAAACATTTTTTGAAACAGCACCTGCTGTATGCACGATTAATTTGTTTTTTAATTTCAATTGCAAAGCAACTTCTGCAACTGCCGCATCACTTACTGCAATAATATATATATCAGCTTCTTCAATTTTTTTAAAATTACATTCGCCCTTTGCAAATAATTGTTTTGCAAGTTTTTCAACCATTGATTTATTTCTTCCGCAAACCTGCACAACAATATGTTTTCTTTCAACTATTTTTTTACCTAAAACATTTGCAACATTTCCTGAACCGATGATAACAACTTTCATTATATGATTTATAAATAAAATTACCGCAACAAAAGTTTGCAAATAAAAAACGCCGCAAAATATTTGCGACGTTAAAAACCGACACTCATCAAAATTTACCTGCTGCAATTATTATAATCTCTATGTTCATAACGGTTGTTATAATAACCATTATTTGCATTTGAATAGTAAGGGTGATAAACAACTTCAGGTCTTGCAAAACGGCTGTATGTTGCAATGTGGGCGCGGTTTTCAGCCCAAACATCAAAGCCATTATGATACACCATAAACCTTGCAGTGTTTGCAATTCTAAAGTAATCTGGCAACACACGGTTTGATATCCAAACTCCATCTCTGCGCTGGTAAGCATACTCGCGGCTTATCGTATTAAAATATACATTCGCAGAAGGATAATAATAAAATGCTTGTCTTACAGGCATTCTGTTACGGATAGAAAATCTCGCACTTACATATTGTGCGTTCGCATTTGCAGCCATAAAAAATGTTGCTGCTGCGATGATCGAGGTGAGTAGAACTTTTTTCATATACTATAATTTTTATAGTATTAAGATGCATTGTTAAAAGAAATGTTTAGCACAAAAAACAGTTACTGCTTTCTTTTAACAATTGTGTTTTTTCAGCGATTGATTTAATATTGCATCAATTGTTATTATAAGTGAATAGAAAAAAATTTAGAAAATAAAGCATGGCAAAGAATTTATTGATCGTGGAATCTCCTGCAAAGGCAAAGACAATTGAAAAAATATTAGGCGCAGATTTCGAAGTAAAAAGTTGTTATGGACATATTCGAGATCTGGAAAAAGATGATATGGGAATTGATGTAAAAAATCATTTTGCTCCGAGATATATTGTTCCTGAAGACAAACAAAAAGTAGTAAATGAATTGAAGAAGGCAAGTAAATCAAAAGAGGTTTGGCTTGCATCGGATGAAGATCGCGAAGGCGAAAGCATTAGTTGGCATTTGGCAGAAGTATTAGGTCTCGATCCTAAAACAACAAAGCGAATTGTATTTCATGAGATAACGGCGCCTGCAATAAAAAAAGCTGTTGATACACCAAGAATTATAGATATGAATTTGGTAAATTCTCAGCAAGCAAGAAGAATACTTGACAGGATCGTTGGGTTTGAATTAAGTCCTGTGCTTTGGAGAAAGATTGGCATGCAACGCAGTCTCAGCGCAGGTCGGGTTCAAAGTGTTGCTGTGAGATTAATTGTTGAAAGAGAAAGGGAGATCAATCAATTTGGTGCAGAAAGCAGTTTTAAAGTTGAAGCAATTTTTACAGGAAAAGATATTAACGATAAAGACATTTCTTTTAAAGCTGAAGGTGGAAAATATAAAACAGATGCAGATGCAGAAAGTTTTTTGAAAAGTTGTTTCAATGCAAATTATTCTGTTACAGACATTCAGGTAAAGCCTGCGAAACGCAGTCCCTCTGCGCCTTTCACCACTTCAACATTGCAGCAGGAAGCATCGAGAAAACTCGGTTATGGTGTTAGCCGCACCATGTTGCTTGCACAAAAGTTATATGAAAGTGGCAAGATCACTTATATGCGCACAGACAGTGTAAGTCTTAGCAACACTGCATTGAATGATATTACAAACAGCATTAAAAAAATGTATGGAGATAAATATCACCAGTTCAGAAAATTTAGAAATAAAAATGAAAGTGCACAGGAAGCACATGAAGCTATTCGCCCAACATACATGAGCAACACAACTGTTGACGACCAGGATTGCAAAAGCTTGTATGATTTGATTTGGAAAAGAACAATTGCTTCGCAAATGAGTGAAGCAGAGTTTGAAAAAACAATTGCAAAAATTGAAATTTCAACTAATAAAGAAACATTAACAGCAGCAGGAGAGGTAATGAAATTTGATGGATTTCTAAAAGTTTATCTTGAAGGAAAAGATGATGACGATGATGATGAAAATTCAGAAAGCATGTTGCCTGCATTGCATTTGAATCAGCAGCTCTCATTAAAAGAAATGAAAGCTATAGAACGTTTTACCAAGCCTGCGCCACGATATACAGAAGCATCTCTTGTAAAAAAATTAGAAGAGCTTGGTATCGGACGACCATCAACTTATGCACCAACTATTTCAACGATCATAAAAAGAAATTATGTCGAGAAACGGGATAAAGAAGGTGTGAAAAGAGATGTGCGTATTCTTTCACTAAAAAATAATTCTATTCAAAAAAATATTATTCAGGAAATAACAGGCGCAGAAAAATCTAAATTATTTCCAACAGATTTAGGAATGGTTGTTACTGATTTTTTGAAACAGCATTTTCAAAAAGTGATGGATTATAATTTCACGGCACATATTGAAGAAGAGTTTGATGAAATTGCCGGTGGCAAAATGAAATGGAATAATATGATCAGTGAATTTTATAATCCTTTTCATGAAACCATTGAGCACACACTTGAAACTGCTGAACGTGCTAAGGGTGAGCGTGATTTAGGAGTGGATGAAGTAAGCGGAAAACGAGTGATAGCGCGGATGGGGCGCTATGGACCTATGGTTCAAATTGGTGAAGTAAGTGAAGATGAAAAGCCCCGTTTTGCAAAATTAAAACCAACACAAAGCATCGAAACGATAAGCCTTAATGAAGCAATGGATCTGTTCAAATTGCCGAGAGTAATCGGTGAATATGAAGGTCAGGAATTGTCTGTGAATATTGGAAGATTCGGACCATATATTAAATTAGGCGAACAATTTATTTCTATTCCGCGTGGAGAAGATCTTTATGAAATGGATCTTGAAAAAGCAATTTCTTTGATCAATGAAAAACAAAAAGCAGAAGCGCCGGTTGCAATGTATAAAGACATGCCGGTAACAAAAGGCAAAGGCAGATTTGGTCCTTTTATAAAATGGAATGATTTATTTATCAATGTGCCACGTGCGTATAATTTTGAGAATTTATCGCAAGAGGATATTGAAAATTTAATTGAAAAAAAAGTTGCTAAAGAATCTAATCGTTTTATACAGCAATTGCCTTCAGAAAAAATATCAATTGAAAATGGAAGATGGGGCCCTTTTATACGCTTCAATAAAAAAATGCTGAAGCTTGGCAGAAAAAGCGATAACTCAAAATACACAAATGAAGAACTTGCATCATTGCCTTTGGACGAAATAAAAAAAATGATAGAAGCTCAAGTGCCCGGCGCTTTTACAAAAAAAATAAAAATCGCTGCTAAAAAAACTGCTTCAAAAAAGAAAACAAAATAATTTTCTATCCACATCTCTGCATAAAATATCAATTGGCATTTTCAGAAAAAATATTTAGCTTGTTAATAGAAACGTATGCAGGAAAATAAAGAAATATCAGCACTCTTAACATTGATAGATGATCCCGATGAGGAAGTGTTTTCAACAGTTTCAAACCATATAATAAATTATGGAAAGAACATTATTCCTAATCTTGAAAATCTTTGGGAAAATACTTTAAGCGAAGGTATTCAGGAGCGCATTGAGTTATTGATTCATCGGCTACATTATACAGATCTTCAGAATGATTTAACTGATTGGAAAGACAGCGCTTATCATGATTTATTAATTGGCGCACTCCTTGTTTCAAAATTTCAATATCCTGAACTGCACACTACACCTGCATTACAGGAGATTGAAAAAATACGCAGAAATGTTTGGCTTGAGCTGAATAGCTTTCTCACACCGCTTGAACAGGCGAATGTACTTTCGAGTATTGTGTATAATTATTATAATTTAAAAGGAGTTGAAGTAGGTTATACAAACCCTGATGATTTCTTTTTGCATAAAGTATTGCAAAGCAAAAAAGGCAATGCAATAAGTAATGGAATATTATATCTTATACTTGGCGCAATGCTTGATATTCCTGTTCGAGCTATCAACATACCTAAACAATTTGTGCTTGCTTTCTTTCATTCAAATTTCGATACGTCTGCGATAAGCAACCGGGAAAAAATTCAGTTTTATGTTGATGCAACAACCGGACAACCTTTTTCTCAAAAAGATATTGATAATTATTTCAAACGAATTTCAGTGCCACCAACTGCTTCTTATTTTAAGCCATTGAGCAATAAAAGAATTATACAAATGCTGATTGAAGAATTAGCAAAATGCTTTGATTCGCCGCATCAATTATATAAACAAAAAGAATTAATGCAGCTTGCAGAGATACTTGAAAGTTAATTAAAAAAATTAATTTTCAAGGGTTGATTCTACCGTGATTTTTGTATTCAACAATTTACTAACCGGGCAATTTTTTTCTGCATCACTTACACATTCATCAAATTTTTCTTTGCTTATTCCCGGCACTTTTGCTTTCAATACTAATGATGAACCTGTTATTGCGCCATCGCCAAGCTCAACAGTAGCAGTAGTTTCAAGCGATTCAGGTGTAAAGCCTGCAGCGCCGATTACAAAACTCAGCTTCATGTTAAAGCAGCCTGCATGTGCAGCCGCAATTAACTCTTCAGGGTTTGTACCTGTGCCTTCTTCAAAGCGGGATTTATAAGAATATTGTGTTTGATTAAGCGTGTTGCTTTGTGTTGTCAATGTGCCTTTTCCATCTTTTCCGGAGCCATTCCAAACGGCAGTTGCATTTCTTTTCATGAATTTATTTTTTTAAATTAAAATATTTTTCGATCATGCAAAATTGGATTATAAATTTTATTGAAGAAATAATTTTTTTATTGCTCACATCTTCTGCAAACGATTTTTTTGCATTCGATAGAATAATTATATTTACGATGTGAGTGAATTATATTATACTTATTATGAAAGCCCGGTTGGTTTGCTGAAGATTGCCGGCACGGATCATTATATTTCTGAATTAAGTTTTATTGATAAGAAAGAACAAATTGTTTATGGAGAGCCCGGTGTAAGTGAAGTGATGCATCAATGCACAGAAGAATTAATTGAATTTTTTAATGGCAACAGACGTGTTTTTAATATCCCTGTTAATCAAAAAGGATCAGAATTTCAACTGCGTGTATGGAGTGAATTATTAAATATTCCTTTTGGTAAAACCATCAGTTACCTGGACTTATCAAAACGTCTTGGTGACTTGAAAGCTATACGTGCTGTGGCTTCCAGCAATGGCAAAAATAAAATTGCCATTATCGTTCCTTGCCATCGTGTAATTGGTAGTGACAGAAGTCTTATAGGTTATGCCGGAGGATTGTGGCGGAAAAAATGGTTGATAAACCATGAATTAAAAGTTGCACACGGCGTTCAAACATTGTTTTAACAGATAAAGATAAGTTTTTATCAAAGTAAATAATTGGTCGCATAAAAAAGTTGAGGCTGTGCACCTCAACTTTTTAATAAATCATTTACAAGAATTATGCTTCGTTAGTTTCATGGCTTGCCTGGTAATTCACGTTTTGCTCTGCAATTTGTGTAAGCAATTGGTCAGCTTCTTTTTCTTCTGCTAATGTTTGTGAGAATAGGTTTGCTGCATCATCATAACCCAAAACTTTCGCCAGCTCAATCATGCTACCATAGGAAGCAATTTCATAATGTTCTGCCATTTGTCCACCAAAGATCAATCCTACATCACGCAAAGCTGTGCCATCTTCTGTTTCACTCATTGTTTTATCACCTGCGTCTGTAATGCTTGCCATTACCTTGCATTTATCGCTATCAGGTTCTTCTCCCACTATACTAAAAACCTGTTCCAACCTGTACACATGCTCTTTTGTTTGTTCAAGGTGATTTGTAAAAGCTTCTCTCAACTCTGAAGTGGTGGCTGCATCAGCCATGTCAGGCAGTGTGTCAACAAGTTCTTTTTCTGCCCAATACAATTTTTTTAAGTGAGCAATAAAAAACTCTTTCAAGTCTGAATTATTGCCATTGGCATTAGATGTTTCCATGGAATTAATTTTTAAAGTTAAAAAAATATTTAATGAAAAAGATGTAAACAAAAACATGCCAAAAGTTGATTGGTTATTTTATTTAAGCGTTAAGATTTTTAGATGGAGAAATAGAATCCTCAAATTTCGACAACCGTAAATTCTGTCCTTCTATTTTCTGCGCGACCTTCTTCGGTGCTGTTTGGAGCAACAGGCTTCGTGGCGCCAAACCCTTTGTAAGTAAGCCTATTGGCATCAATGCCTTTGCTTACCAAATAATCAACGACTGCCTTTGCACGATTGAGAGACAATTTCAGATTGTCTGCATCATTGCCAACATTATCTGTATGGCCGCTTATCTGAACTTTTATTTGTGGATTATCATTCATTAATTGTATCAGTTTGGCAAGCTCAATCAAACTTACATTTTCCAATTCATAAGAGTTGGTTTCAAACTGGATATTTTTCATGGCAACAGTTGCATTCAACTGTACTGGTTGCAATGCAATATTTTTTTGATAGGTGCTGTCGGGCAATTTATTTTTCAGATCAAATACATCACTATAAAATAAATAGCCTTTACGGTTAACAGTGAATGTATAATTTTTCCCAACCGGCAATGTGATAAAATAAAATCCGCTTTCATCTGTTTGCAATTTTGTAATTAATTGCTGTGTGCTGTCATCACTTAACTCAACAGCAGAAGGCAAACCTTTTTTAGTAACAGCATCTGAAACATATCCTTCAACATACAAAGTTTTGTTTGGTCTTACTGCTGCCGGCAATTGAAATTTATACAGATCGAGCTCGCCTCGCGAATCACTTCTGTCGCTTGCATAATATGCACTCACAGCATCCGAAGCAACAAACATGCTGCCTTCATCATCAATTGTGTTGATAGGATAACCAAGATTTTCGGGCTTTCCCCAGGTGCCATCAACATTTTTTCTTACTACATATAAATCACTCAAACCATAACCCGGCAAACCCGAAGATGTATAATATAATGTCTGGTTATCTGCGTGAATAAAAGGCGCTAACTCATCGCCGGCAGTATTAATGTTGATGCCCATATTTTGTGCAGGAGACCAATCGCCATTTGGCCTCCGATAACTAACGTATAGATCTTTGCCGCCATAGCCGCCGGGACGATCACTTGCAAAGTATAAAGCGTTTTTATCAGCACTTAAACTTGGCGAGCTTTCCCAAAACTCTGTATTAATATTCGGACCCATATTCACAGGTTCGCTCCATCCTGTTGGTGTGTTGTATGAAATATAAAGATCAAAATCGCCATAGCCTTGGCCTGAAAAATTGCCTGCAAATATCAGCCATTGCCCATCCTGCGAAATATTAATTGCACCTTTAGAAGGTTCGGCATTTATATCACCCTCGATCATCTTCGCTTTGGTATAACCATCTTTTGTTTTGGTACTTTGCATAAAATCTTCTTCAATGCCTTCGCCTCGCCGCGTGAAAACAAAAATGCTGTCATTGATAGTGAAAGATGGATAATATTCCGCATGAGTTGAGTTAATGCTGTCTCCCATGTTTACGGGCGCGAAGACGTAATTTTTATTTGGATGAGCCTTTGCATAATCTATTGCGAACTGATAACAGTTTCTTCTATACATGGCAGCTTTAATGCTTTTATCACCAAGATTAGGAATAGTGAGAAAATCATTTACTGCATTATCTGCCTCCTGAAATCTTCCTTCGCCTGCAAGATCTATTGAATACGGAAGCAGGTAATAGCGAAAGTATGCCGTGTCTTTGCTTCGGGCTGTTTCGTAATACTGCACAGCTTTATGATAATCTTTCAACTGACCGTAAACACCTGCAAGCGAAAGGTAGGCCTCAATAAAATTGGGATCATACTCTGTGGCTTTACCGAGCAATGGGATGGCATCTTTTATCAGATCATCACGAAGCTGCAGCATCGCATCGTCATAGGCTTTCTCTGCTTTGGGATTATTGCTTTGCCCATCAGCACTTAATATCGCGAAGCAAAAAAAGAAAAATAAACAATATTTAAGCATGAAGGAAAGTTCGGAAAAAGAGAGATTTCAAGGATGTTAATTTTATGGAAGTATTTCAGTAGTGCTGCTGTTAAACCAAATATTGCATTCTTTTTTGTAAAGAAAGATTATCGTAAGTATCATCAATGCTGATTGCAATGTAAGTAAGGCGATTTCTATAAGACTGATGACATAAGGTGGTTTGAATAATAACGTGAATGAAATGAAAATCAGAATGTACCAAACAACCAATACGGTTCGTGCCCATTTTATCGTGCGGCTCATCAGTTTATATAAAAGCCATATCATTAAATAACCAGCAATGGTTGTAGCTACTGCAACAGCACCTTCGTTATTGGAAGTTCCTATCATAAATTCCCTTACTGCAAATCCTAAAAGCCCAATAAATATGGTTGCGTAAATAAGATTTCTTGCGGTAAGAAAACTTTTTGGTTTATGAAATAATGGACCTTCCTGATTCATGTTTATAATTTTAATTGGAAATATATACAATTATAATTGGTCTTCTTGATGCCAAGATTATTCTATAACGAAAATCATCCTCTTTCTCTGATTTTTTAAAACTTATTGAATCTTCTTACCAAATCCTTACCCGCAAACTATCGGGCGTGTACATTTTATTTCCGGGTTTAACATTGAAGGCTTCGTAAAATGCATCAACATCTGTAAGCGGACCATTAACACGAAATTTTTCTGGTGAATGAACATCAGTCAAAACTTGCGTACGCGTTTGTTCCGGTCTTTCATTTTCCTGCCAGCTAAGTGCATATCCAAGAAAGAACCGCTGCGTTGGTGTAAATCCGGCAATCTTTTTTCCTTCTTTATATTCATCAGTTTGTTTAAAGGCATCAAAACCCAAAAGCACGCCGCCGAGGTCAGCAATGTTTTCTCCCAAAGTGGCTTTGCCATTGATTTTGAAAGTATCTACTGCTACATATTTGCTGAATTGTGCTGCAAGCATATTAGCACGCTGCGTAAACTTTACAGAGTCTGTTGGCGACCACCAACCTTTTAAATTTCCCTGTCCATCATATTGTCTGCCCTGGTCATCAAAACCGTGCGTCATTTCATGACCGATAGTTGAGGCAGCCATGTATCCATACACCACTGCATCATCCAATTCATTGTCATTATAACCGGGAATAATGAAAGCGGCGGCAGGTAAAACAATTTCATTGTTGGAAGGATCGTAGTAAGCATTATATGTTTGGGGAAACATATCCCATTCCGTTTTATCAACGGGCTTACCGAGTTTATTTACATTATAGTTATGCCAGAAAATATTTGCATTCACCAGGTTTTGAAAATAATTATCCGGTGTAATTTTTAAGGAAGAAAAATCTTTCCATTTATCAGGATAGCCAACTTTTTTATTTACGACAGCGAGCTTTGCAAGCGCTTTTTGCTTAGTGCTGTCTGTCATCCAGTCAAGTTTTTGTATCCTGTTTTTTAATGCAGTGCGAATATTTTCTACCAGTTGAGTATAGCGTGCTTTTGCGCTATCGTTAAAATATTTTTTTACATAGATCTGTCCAAGCAATTCACCCATAACACCCTGTTCATTATTGAGAATTCTTTTCCATCTTGGCTTTCTTTGCATAGCGCCTGAAAAGAGTTTATTGAATTCAAAATCTGCTTGGCCAAAAACATCAGGAAGTGCCGGTGTAAATGCGCCTGCCAAACGGTACCGCAGGTAATCTTTCCATGTATCTAAAGACGCCGAATGCAGCGCTACGCCTGCTTCTTTATAATATTCTGGCTGACCAATGATAACAGAATCGGCGCTGCTAACGCCATAAATATTCATGTAATTACTCCAGTCAATTTGCGGTGAAACTTTGTACAGATCTTTCACTGCATATTTATTATAGTTAGAATATGGATCACGTAAATCTTCCAGTTTCCTGCTAGATTTTGCAAGCTGTGTTTCGAGCGTTAAAATATTTTTCGCAGAAGCAAATGCTTTTGTAGAATCAGCACCAAGCAATGTCAATATCTTAGTAATATTTTTTACATAAGCATTGCGCAAAGCAATAGAAGTGCTGTCCATTTTAAAATAAAATTCACGCTCTGGTAAACCCAAACCTGTTTGCCAAAGTTGCAATGCTTCAAGCGAGCTATTCTTGGCATCCTGCCCAACTGAAAAACCAATTGCGCCGCCAACTCCCGTTACATCAAGTTGTGCCATTACACTTTGCAATGAATGCACATCTTTAATAGAATCTATTTTAGCAAGATAAGATTGCAATGGCTGAATGCCTTGCTGCTCAAGCTTTGCAGAGTCATTTGCTGCTTTCCAAAAGTCTCCTATCTTTTGTTCCGGAGTGCCCTCAGGATGAGAAGTCGTTGCTGCTTCTTCATTAATATCGCGAAGGCGTTGTAAAGTTTCATTAGGAATAACCTGGAATAACCCCCATGCACTTTCATCTGCGGGAATTGGATTTTTTTTCAGCCATGCACCATTTGCATAATCAAAAAAATCATCAGCAGGATTTATTGTTGAATCAATATTTACTGCAAGCACATCGGGTTTATTTGATGTAGTATTGGTTTCATTCTTGCAGGAAAAAAAGATGCATGAAATAAACAGTAAGAAAGAAATTATTTTGTAAGACATGTAAAAAAATTTTCCGAATGTAATGAATTGTCTGATTTGATTTCATGAATTTTGATGAATGCAATTGAGAGAATATTTTTGCTGATTGATTTTTTTTCGGGATGTAGCGCAGCCCGGTAGCGCGTTTCGTTCGGGACGAAGAGGCCGCTGGTTCGAATCCAGTCATCCCGACTTTTAAGAAATTTATTTTGCAAAAAGTTTATCTGCGAGCGCTTTATCATGCCCATAAATATCATTCCTGAAATTTAATTTATCTTGGCTATCAACCCACGCAGTAAAGTAAACTATAAACACCGGCACTTGTTGATCTGCAGGAAGTGTAACCCAATCTTCAGTTGGAAGGTGCATGCAGGAATCAATTTTATCTTCTGTCCACGAAGGATCATTTCTCAATAAAAACTCTGCAATTTTTTTTGGATTTGATAATCTTATGCAACCATGACTAAGGCTTCTGCTTGATTGCGAAAACAAATCATGGTTTGGAGTGTCATGCAAGTAAATATCATAGCTGTTTGGAAATAAAAATTTCACAAGTCCAAGCGAATTATCTGCTCCGGGTTTTTGACGTACAATAGGTAACCCATCGCTTGTGCCGGTAATTTCCATGTTGTGATCAGCTATATAATTTTTATCTTTTTCAATACCCGGCATAATCTCTTTTTTCACGATGCTTGGCGGAACATTCCAGTAAGGGCTAAAAACTATATACTTCAAATTGCCGTTAAAAATTACCGTGCTTGTAGCAGCAGCACCAACAATAACGTTCATATTAAACTTTATTTTTCCACTGTCAAAAACATGCAGTTTATATTCAGGAATATTCACCAAAAAATAAACTGAATCATTTTGCGGCGGCATCCATCGAAGTCTTTCGAGATTAACCAAAATTTGCTTTATTCTTTTTTCAATCGGCACATTCAATTCATCCATCATCTTTTCATTTATTTCTCCATCTGCTGATAAACCCATTCGCTGCCGGAAAGATTCAATCCCCTGAAACATAGTGCTGTCAAGGATTTCAGTGCTGTCATCTTCATCAATATCACCCAATAAAAAAAGCCTGTGTTTTATTTTTTTTATTAAGATACTTTCATCACCAATTTTATATTTTGTATCAGGTGAAGGCAACGAATCCCATCTTTCATTTCTTGCTGCAGCATAATATTTCGGCAAAAAAGATGCAAGCCTTTTATATTGTTCATTAAGCAAATTATCTCCGGCCGGCGAAGTGCCTTTTGATTCAATAACCGAATCGAGCATTGCAATAAGATCAACTTTTTTTCTTGGAATAAACCAACCCAGTTGCGTAACATCTATATCGCTGCCTTTATAAATTTTTGCTGCATAATTAAAGAATTGACCAGTTAATAACAGCTCTGTTTCTAAAGAATTTTTATCTAATTTTTTCTTGCCGGATGTGTATGAATTATAATATTGCATAAGCTTTGCATTATACAAACTACTATCCTGCAAATCTTCAATAGTATTATTTAGAAGGTTTATAAAATTGCCAGCCTGCTCCGAAATTCCTGCAGTATCAAACCAGGCGAATTCATAATTACGCTGTTTATAGAAATCTGAAAATTGTTGAGAGTATTTATTAAATACAGTATCGGTTGCAAGAAATTTTATTATGGAATTGCTGTCTAAAAAAACATTATTAAAAGAAGTAAGATAGTTAACAGAGGTGTCTATTTGCACTTCTTTATTTTTATTATTGCGGCAAGCGAAAAAGAATAACAAGAACAGAAATAATATTAAAATATTAAGCTTCATATTTTGGTTTGAATGCCGCTCTGCAATTTATAAATTCATTAATAATGTTGCGGCGGTTAATGCTGCAGTTTCGGTTCTTAATCTCGTATTTCCTAAACTTACAGGAATATAATTTTTTTTATAAGACAATAAAATTTCGTCTTCACTAAAATCACCTTCGGGTCCAATTAATATTTGAATATCATTTGAAAGATTGAACTCTTTTAATGTTTGTTTTTTTGTTTGCATGCAATGTGCTATGAATTTTTGTGTATGCGCTGAAGATGAAATTAAATTTTCAAACACAACCATATTTTGTAAAATTGGTAACCAACATTGCCTGCTTTGTATCATCGCAGCAATAAGAATATTTTTCATACGCTCCTCGCGGAAATGCAATCGCTCTGTGCGTTTGCAAAGAAGCGGAATAATTTCATACACGCCAATTTCAGTTGCTTTTTCAAAAAACCATTCAAAGCGATTTTGATTTTTTAAAAGAGAAATACCAATGGAAATTTTTCGTAATTGTTGTTGTTCAAAAATTGATTCTTCAATTTTTACTTCACAATTTTTTTTATCAGCATGAGTAATTAGTGCTGTAAAAAGATTGCCTTTCCCATCAGTTAATTGCAAGCTATTTCCTGCTTTCATGCGCAGAACCTGTACGCAATGCCTGCTTGTTTCTTCACTTAAAATATTAGATGGATTGTTTGAAATGTTTTCCTGAAAGAAAAAAGGCAGTTGCATAGTAAATGAAAGCAAGCTTTCACGATAAATTTAGGATAAATTACAAATAGATTTTACATTGGCGCATCGTTATCAAAACCTTCATCAAACTCACTGCTGTTCATCCTGCTTCCTTTTTGAATAAATAATTTTGCACCTTCACTATCTGTAGGAATTGCAGATGGACCAACAGGTTTCCAATTGCCACTTCCTCCAAAACCTTTGAAGCCATCATCTCCATCCCATTCTTCAAATTTTTGAATGTGCAGCAATGCTCGTAGTTTGATATTTTCGAGAGAACCATTTCTGTGTTTTGCTATACGGATGTGCGTTTCGCCTCGCGTGCTTTCTCCATTTTCATTTGCCATTTGTTCGTAATATTCAGGACGATAAATGAACATGACCATATCTGCATCCTGTTCAATGGCGCCGGATTCGCGAAGATCACTGAGCTGCGGCATCTTGCTTTCTTTACGGGTTTCAACAGCACGGCTCAATTGTGATAATGCAATGATCGGAATGTTCAATTCTTTGGCAAGTGCTTTTAAATGCCTTGAAATATTGCTTATTTCCTGCTCGCGGTTTCCATTTCGGTCTTCCCTGCCACTCATCAATTGCAGGTAATCAATTATTATTAATCCAACCTTGTGTTTGTTTACAAGTCTTCTTGCTTTTGCACGAAATTCAAAAATGTTCAAAGCTGCAGTATCATCAATATATATAGGCGCGAGTTCTAAACGCTTGATGCCTTTTGTATGCAGTTGCTGGTATTCATAATCTTCCAGCTTGCCGCGAGAAATTTTTTCAAGCATTATTTCGCTTTCAGCGCTGAGAATGCGGCTCACCAATTGCGCAGCACTCATTTCCAAAGAAAAAAATCCTACGCCTGTTGGTTTTGTAGGATGCAAAGCTGCGTTGCGTGCAAGATTGAGTGCGAACGCAGTTTTGCCGACAGAAGGACGTGCAGCAAGGATAATTAAATCCGTTGGTTGCCATCCATAAGTAACACGATCAATTGTTTTAAAACCACTGGGCACACCTGAAATCTCATCTTTATTTTTTCTTAGATCATCAATCCTGCTGATTGCTTTTGTAAGTGCATCGCCAATATCTTCATAGTTTTTTTTAAGATAATTATTAGTGATGTTGAACATTTTTTGTTCAGCGTCGTCCAATAAATCAAAAACGTCGGTAGTATCTTCGTAAGAATCTCCAATAATTTCTCCACTGATTCTTATTAATTCTCTTTGAATAAATTTTTGTAAAATAATTCTCGCATGTGCTTCAATATTTGCGGCTGATACAACTGAATTGGTAAGTTTTGTAATGGCATACGGTCCGCCAACAAGATCCAGTTCTTCTTTAAATTTCAATTCTTCAACAACAGTTAAAATATCTATCGGCATGCTTTTTTGCGCGAGACTTTCAAATGCCTTGAAAATTTTCTGATGAGTATCCGTATAAAAACATTCTGAATGTAAAATTTCTATAACAGTGTCAAAAGCACTTTTCTCAAGCATAACAGCTCCGAGCACAGCTTCCTCCAGGTCTTTCGCCTGCGGTGGCACTTTGCCATACATCATTGTGCTGAGATCAATAGATGGCTTTCTCCTGTTTTTTCTGTCTTTATTTATTAGCTCCATTTATTTAAAGTAGTTAGTAAGTTTTAATCAATATTATGTTTGTGTTACCAAATTGTTACGGTTGCAATAAGGGGGAGCGAATATGATGTATTGAAATGATTTCAAAAAATATTTTTCTTTTAATTTTCATCCACATTAATTCACAATTATATCCCCAGAAAACATAGGATGAATAACTTAAATTTATAAGTTATACACTTTTTAAAAAACTTTTGCGCTCGAATAGCAAAGTAATTAACATTATTTGTGCAGAAAGATTCTTTCACTATTTTTTTGAAAATATAAACCTTTTGATTAAGTGTTTAATAATTTAAGGATCACTCTTACCTATTTGTTTCAACAAAAAATTGCAAGCCATAAATAATTTATCGACTTATTTCCTTATACCAAAAGCTATATTTGCAACCATAAAAGTTCGGCATACATGACCATATCTTACAACTGGCTTAGTGAATATCTACCCGAGAAAATTGAACCTGAAAAACTTTCGAAGATCCTTACTTCCATTGGGCTGGAAGTGGAAAGTTTGGAATATTACACAACCATAAAGGGCGGTCTAAAAAATTTAATAATTGGCGAAATTTTGACCTGTGAGCAACATCCGAATGCTGATAAATTAAAAGTAACGAAAGTAAATACCGGGCACGAAATTTTGCAAATAGTTTGTGGTGCAGAAAATGTCGCGGTTAAACAAAAAGTAATAATTGCAACACCCGGAACAAGAATTTACCCAACCTCAGCAAACGAGCTTACAATAAAAACGGTTAAGATTCGCGGCATTGAAAGTAATGGTATGATTTGCGCCGAAGATGAAATTGGTATTGGGAATGATCATAGTGGAATTATTGTTTTAAATGATGATGCAGAAGTTGGAAGTCTTGCATCAGAATATTTTCAACCGTATAATGATTTTATTTTTGAAATCGGTTTAACTCCAAACCGCATGGACGCGATGAGTCATTACGGTGTTGCTCGTGATGTTTGCGCTTATCTTTCACATCATGAAAAAAAAGAAATCAATGCATTAAAAATTTTTTCCGATGAAAAAATTCAATTAAAAAATATAAAAGAATCACCTGTAAAAATCAAGGTAGAAAATGAAGATGCTTGTCCGCGCTACGCTGGCGTAATAATAGAAAATATAGTCGTTAGCGAATCGCCAAAATGGTTAAAAGATAAACTGGTAGCAATTGGTCAAAAACCAATTAATAATATTGTTGACATCACGAATTTTATTTTGCATGAAGCTGGTCAGCCGCTTCACGCATTTGATGCCGACGAAATAAGGGGAAATATTGTTGTTGTGAGAAATGCCTTTGAAGGAGAAAAATTTATTTCGCTTGATGAAAAAGAAAGAACATTAAATGCTGAAGATCTGGTGATTTGCAATGCAGATGAACCAATGTGTATTGCTGGAATTTTTGGAGGAATTAAAAGCGGAATAAAAGAAAATACAAAAAATATTTTTCTTGAAAGCGCGTGCTTCAATTCTGCAAATATTCGAAGAACTGCGCAGCAGTTGGGTTTGCGCACTGAGGCTGCAATAAGATTTGAGAAAGGAGTTGATATTTCAAATGTTGTGAATGTTTTAAAACGCGCTGCCTTATTAATAAAAGAAGTTGCAGGCGGAGAAATTATCGGTGATATTTTAGATATTTATCCTTCGCCAAAAGATAAGGTGCAAATAAACCTGAAATATGATTATTTAAAAAGACTCAGTGGAAAAAATTATCTCGCAAACGATGTGAAACAAATATTAAGAGCACTCGGTTTTGAATTTATTGAGGAAGATATTAATGAAATAAAAGTGGCTGTTCCTTTTAGTAAAACTGACATCAGTTTGCCTGCTGATCTTGTCGAAGAAATTGTGCGAATTGATGGACTTGATAATATTAAAATTCCTTCCAAAATTACTATCTCGCCTTCTGCAGAAATAGTTGGCTTAAAGGAAGCCTTAAAAGAAAAAATTGCTGAAAGGCTCGCGGGCATTGGCTTTCATGAAATTGTAACAAACTCAATTACCAATTCAAATTATTTTTCTGATAGTGAAAATGCCAGCGGTGTAAAAATGCTGAATAGTTTGAGCGCTGATTTAAATATTCTTCGTCCTTCTATGCTTGAAACGGGTTTAGAAATAATTTCTTATAATATAAACCGAAAAAATTCCAATATTCTTTTCTTTGATTTCGGAAAAATATATCAACAAAAAAATACTGGAAAATATTTTGAAGAGGAGCATTTGAGTTTATATATTTCAGGAAACAGTCATGAAGATGCATGGAATGAAAAATCAAAACCACAAGATATTTTTTCAGTAAAAGGCATTGCGAATTTTTTATTAAAAAGTTGTGGTTTTAATAATATTCATTTCACGAAAGAAAAAAATATAATTATAAAAATTGATGAAACTATTGTTGGAAAAATAGAAAATGTTTCATCAAAAAAAATACAACAATTCGATTTAAAAAAACGTGTATATTTTGTTGACTTTTATTTTTCAGAAATAGTAAAATTGCTTGAGGATCAAAAAATTGTTTACAAAGAGCTTTCAAAATTTCCAACGGTTCAGCGGGATTTAGCGATTGTTGTTTCTAAAAATACTTCTTTTGAAAACGTAGAAAATACAATACGGTCAGCAAACATTGCAAAGCTGCAAAATATAAGATTATTTGATGTTTTTGAAAGTGAAAAAATTGGGCTGAATAAAAAATCTCTAGCCATAAATTTCATTTTTTCTGATGATGAAAAAACGCTGACAGATAAAGAGATTGATGGCATGGTAAATAAAATAATTGACTGTCTCGAAACTGAATTAATGGCTGAAATAAGAAAATAATTATGGCTGATCCGCAAGAACAGTTGAAAATATTGCATCAAAAAGTGCAGCAATTTGTAAAGCAGTATAATGCTTTGCAAAAAGAAAATAATTCACTAAAAAAAGAATTATTTAAAAGAGATAATTTATTGGAAAAGAAAAATAAACACGCAGAAGATTTGCAGCAAAAAATGGATAGCTTAAATCTTGGTTCTCAAATCTGGAGTGAAGAAGATAAGAAATCACTGCAAAAAAGAATAGATATTTATTTAAGAGAAATTGAAAAGTGTCTTCAATTATTAAATCATTAATATGGCGCAGCTAATTCCGGCAAATGTTTTAATTGGCGATAGAACGTATCGCTTAAAAATCGAATCAAACGATGAAGAGATCGTACGGAAAACCATTAAAATAATAAACGAAAAAATTGTTGAGTATAAAACAAATTTTGCAGGCAAAGACATGCAGGATTATATTTCAATGGTTTTGCTATGGTTTGCTACTGAGCAAAATAAAATTGTACCCAATTGGATATTGGAGCAAAATATTTCCGAAAAGATTTTACAAATAGAAAAATTATTGGATAAAATTGAATAAAAAACCTCTCGTTTTTCGAGAGGCTTTTATTTTTACCGCAAACTAAGAAGGTACAAGAAAAAGGGAACGGATTAAAAAAGGGCAAAAACACTATTTTATTTGCAAACTATAAACAGGAGTATAACCCCAATCACCATCTGCCAGCGTAAACTTTATCATATAATACATTGTCGAGCCTTTGATATTAGTATCATTTACTGAAAAAGTATTTGCTGAATTTGAATCTCCTGCAACATTGATCGCATAAAAAGAGCACAACTGATTTTGTGACGCGCCGCTTAAAAGTTCAATCTTAGAAACATTCGTAGTATATACAACAGAGAAGCTAACGTTTAAATCATTTTTTGATATTTCTGTTGCCTGGAAATTATTTATTGAAATATTTTGATTTGAAAAAGAAATAACTCCAGAATTTGACCTTGTATTTGTTGGAGCGTCAATATCTTTTTTGCTGCATGATGTAAATAAAATCAATAGCGATGTGATTACTATTAAATTTTTGCCTGAGTAAAAAGATTTCATTTTTAGAAATTTGATAACTGTTAAATAATTCGTTTCAGTTATCACAGAGGGGATTAAAAAAGGGACATTTTATAATATGCTAAACCTATGCCAGTCAAAAAGGTAAATCATAAGCCATTGATAATCATTTAGTAATTATTTAGATGCTTAAATCTTTTTTCCTTTTTTAGGAATTTATTTCCAAAAACCGGAAAAACATTTTACCATTTATATAAAATGATTTTTTTAACTTCGCCCAATATTGATTACTTGAAAGGGCAAATGATTGTGAAACAACTAAAACTCATCCAGAATGTCTCAAACCATCATACAAATAATAATTGGTGCACTTGCTTTAATTATAGGTATTATCGCAGGCAAATTAGTTTTTGCGAAAAATACTCAAAAACAAATTGTCGAAGCTAATCTTCAATCTCAGGCAATTTTAAAAGAGGCTGAATTAAGAGCTGAAACTTTAAAAAAAGAAAAACAGTTAGAAGCCAAGGAGCGATTTGTGCAACTGAAAGCTGAGCATGACAAAGAAGTGTTTGAAAAAAGTAAAAAGTTAGGTGATCTTGAAAATCGTTTAAAGCAAAAAGAGATTTTGCTAAATCAAAAAGACGGTTCTTTAGAAAAACAAATAAAAGAAAATGAGGTAATAAAAGAAAATCTCAATAGGCAAATTGAGATGGTTAACCATAAACGTTCCGAACTTGAAAAACATCAGGAAGAACACATCCGGCGCTTAGAAAAAGTTGCTGCCCTTACTGCCGAAGAGGCTAAGGCTCAGTTGGTGGAAAGTTTAAAACAGGAAGCACAAACTAAGGCACTTTCTATTCAGCAGGAAATTATTGAAAGCGCTAAATTACGTGCAAATAAAGAAGCACGAAAAATCATCATACAATCAATTCAAAGAACCGGCGCAGAACAAGTTATTGAAAATACTGTGACGGTTTTTAATCTCGAAAGCGATGAAATAAAAGGTCAGATAATAGGGCGTGAAGGAAGAAATATTCGTGCGATTGAAGCCGCAACCGGTGTTGATCTAATTGTTGATGATACGCCTGAAGCAGTTGTGCTTTCATCCTTTGATCCATTGAGAAGAGAAATAGCACGTCTTTCATTACAACGATTGGTTGCTGATGGCAGAATACATCCAGCCCGAATTGAAGAAGTTGTGGAAAAAACACGTAAGCAACTGGAAGAGCAAATCATAGAAATTGGTGAACGTACAGTTATAGAGTTAGGAATTCATGGATTGCACAAAGAATTAGTTCGCATTGTTGGTAAAATGCGTTTTCGTTCTTCTTATGGCCAGAATTTATTGATGCACAGTCGGGAAACTGCAAATTTGTGCGGAATCATGGCGGCTGAATTAGGATTAAATCCAAAACTTGCGAAACGCGCGGGTTTATTGCATGACATTGGTAAAGTACCTGATGAAGAAACTGAACTTAGCCATGCTTTATTAGGAGCAAAACTTGCTGAAAAATACAATGAAAATCCTGCCGTTGTAAATGCAATTGGTGCGCATCATGATGAAATGGAAATGCAATATATCATTTCTCCGATTATACAAGCTTGTGATGCAATTAGCGGCGCACGTCCGGGTGCCCGCCGCGAAATTATGCAACAATATTTGGAGCGCATTAAAGATCTTGAAAGCCTGGCACTCACTTATCCAGGTGTTGAAAAAGCCTATGCAATCCAAGCAGGCAGAGAGTTACGGGTTATTGTTGAAGCGGATAAAGTTGGAGATATTGACAGTGATAAATTAAGTTTTGAGATCGCTCAAAAAATACAAAACGATATGACTTATCCGGGGCAAATAAAAGTTACTGTGATCCGTGAAAAAAGAGCAATAAATGTTGCACGATAAATTTTATTGAAACATAAGCTTTTTTATTACCTTTGCACTCCAAAATTTTGAGTTATGAACCATGCGGTTAATTTTATACATGAGCAACTAACGCCAAAAAAAAATCATCCCAAATTCAAGGCAGGTGATAATATAAGCGTTAATTATAAAATTATTGAAGGCGGAAAAGAACGTATCCAGGGTTTTAGAGGTGATGTTTTAAAAATTCAGGGCACTGGAAACACATCAACTTTTACTGTTCGAAAAATTTCTGATAATATTGGTGTGGAAAGAGTATTTCCTTTTTTTTCACCTAATGTAGATTCTATTGTTTTAAATAAAGTTGGTAAGGTAAAACGCTCAAAATTATATTTCCTGCGAGAACGCAGTGGTAAGAGTGCGAGGATCAAAGAAAAAAGAATGAAATAGTCTGGCGCTTTTAACACGCGCAGCATTATTATTAATTATTTTCTATCAATTTTAAATTACCTTTGTTTTTCAAATAAAATTTTTTTTATGGGAGATTTATTTAGCGGCCCGCATATGATACTTATTGCATTCATAGTGTTGCTGATGTTTGGTGGAAAAAAAGTGCCTGAATTAATGCGTGGATTGGGTAAGGGAATTAGAGAATTCAAAGATGCTAAAGACAATGTGAAAAAAGAAATAGAAGAGCATATTAATGAACAACCAAAAGTTACTAACACTGTTAATACAAGTACGCCGGCTTCTACAACAACGACAACAACTACGCAGGTTTCATCAGAAACTTCGAATGTTTAAAAATTATTTCACTAAATTAATTTAGATGAACCTCGCAAATTTTTTTCTGCGAGGTTTTCTTTTATAATCATTTTTATGCATGAAATTATTTAGAAGAGATAGAAACAATGCGGCTGGCGAAATGTCTTTTTTTGAGCACATTGATGTGTTGCGCGGTCACCTTTTCAAATCGGCAATTGCTGTAGCAATAGGTGCAGTTTTAATGGCTATCTATAATAATTTTATTGTAACGAAAATATTAATGGGCCCAACCCACGGAGATTTTCCTACTTATAGATTTTTATGTCGAATCAGCAAAAAACTCCATTTTGGTTCTAAGTTTTGCATGAATGGAATAAACGTAAAAATGCAAAGCACTGAAGTCGGCGGCCAATTTGGTGTTTACTTCAACATTATATTAATAGGCGGTTTTGTTCTTGCATTTCCCTATGTTTTCTGGCAATTTTGGAAGTTTGCTAAACCAGCTTTAAAACCTAATGAATTAAAGAATACAAGAGGTGTTATTTTTTGGGTTTCCATGTTGTTTTTCCTTGGAATTATTTTTGGTTATTTTGTAATTGCCCCTTACACCGTTAACTTCTTCGCAAATTTTTCACTCGATAGTAATATTCAAAATATATGGACGATTGGCAGTTATTTTAATACAATCGTTCCGCTGATTTTAGGTGTTGGGCTTACTTTTCAATTACCACTCGTTATGTATTTTTTGGCAAAAGTTGGTGTGGTAAGTGCGGCTTACTTGCGTCGTGTAAGAAGGTATGCAATACTTATCATGCTTATACTCACAGGCATTATTACACCACCTGACATGCTCAGCCAGATCATTTGTACAATTCCATTGATTATTTTATATGAAGTTAGTATTTTGCTATGCGTTAAGGTTGAAAAGAAACAGAAGAAAGAAGAAGCTGAAGATTGGAGTTGAAAGAATTTTTAATCCGTAAAATTAAATTTTGTTTTCATTTAGTACAATTGAAAATTATCATGCCTTTTTAAAAGAAAATTCTTCCGGATGTGAAATTGCGGTCAATCACTTTTTGACGCAAATTGAAAATCAAAAACATCTTAATGCTTTTCTTGAAGTTTTTGGTGATGAAGCCTTGCAGCGTGCTAAATTATTGGATGAAAAACGCAGGCAGGGGTTGCACTTAGGAAAATTACATGGAGTTATAATCGGTTTAAAAGATGTGATTTGCTATAAAGGTCATAAGCTTTCTGCATCATCAAAAATTCTTAAAAGTTTCACCTCAACATACAATGCAACAGTTGTAGAAAAATTATTAAAAGAAGATGCGATTATAATCGGCAGACAAAATTGCGATGAGTTTGCAATGGGAAGCAGCAATGAAAATTCTGCCTTTGGAATTGTTTTAAATGCAAAAGATAATTCACGTGTGCCAGGTGGTTCTTCTGGCGGATCCGCAGTATCAGTCCAAGCTGGTTTATGCATGGCAAGTCTGGGCAGTGATACCGGAGGTTCAGTAAGACAACCTTCAGATTTTTGCGGAATAATTGGTTTGAAACCATCTTACGGGCGCGTTTCAAGATATGGATTAATTGCCTATGCATCTTCATTTGATCAGATTGGAATTTTAGCAAAATCAATTGATGATGCCGCTTTAATTCTTGAAGTTATTTCCGGTAAAGATGAGTTTGATGCAACATCATGTTCGGAAATTTTTGCTCATCATCAGTTTGAACCCGCATCAAAAAAATATAAATTCTGTTATTTTAAACAAACACTTGAGCATCCTTTACTTGATAAAGAAATTGCAGAGCAATTCAATTCTTTTATAAAAAAATTAATTGATGAAGGACATTCAGTTGAGGCCATCGATTTCAATTTACTTGATTATGTTGTTCCCGCTTATTATGTTTTAACTACTGCTGAAGCTTCTTCAAATTTGTTACGTTTTGATGGAATAAGATTTGGGTTTGCAGAAAATAATCCAAAAGAGAATCTCACAGATTTCTATAAACACAATCGCAGCAAAGGTTTTGGAGATGAAGTAAAAAGAAGAATTTTATTAGGAACTTTTGTATTAAGTGAAGGATATTTTGATGCGTATTTTACAAAGGCGCAGCAGGTAAGAAAACTTTTGGTTGAAGAAACCAATAAAATTTTCTCAACTTTTGATTGTCTATTATCACCTGTATCGCCAACAACAGCTTTTAAAATTGGAGAAAAAAAAGACGATCCAATCGAAATGTTTTTGGCTGATATATATACTGTATTTGCAAACCTTACAGGTATTCCTGCCATGACCATTCCATTATTTGAACATGAAAATGGCATGCCTTTTGGTGTGCAGGCGATGACGTCAAATTTGTCCGAAAACCTTCTTATTGAAATCTCCAATATCTTAACTAGAATCGGGCAAAAAGATGCACTTTCAAAAACTTTGCAAAAATAATGTTATGAATGTAAGCATGCTTAAAACAAGATTTCTTATCAGAGATTATTTTTCTGCCGAGATAGCAAAATATATTTCCGGGCTTTTAACATTTTTGATTCTTGCATTTTTGTTAATGTCTTTTACAACAAATGATGGCAATATTAAGACAGGAAAAAGCAATATTTCAGACACACTTTCAACCATTAAATTTCAAAATCTTTTATCGTCCAATGATAATATTGATCCGGATTTCATTCCATTAAATGCGCAAGCTATTTCATTTACAAATAGTTTCATAGATCGTCAATCTGATGCTTATGATAAAATGAAATCCTGGGGCAAACCATATTTCAATTTATTTGATAAAATTTTATCTTCAAACGGATTACCATTAGAATTAAAATATTTATCGGTGATTGAAAGTGACTTGCGTGGAAATCTTGTTTCCGGTGCCGGCGCAGTTGGTCCCTGGCAATTGATGCCTGATGAAGCAAAAAGATTTCATTTAAAAATTAATGGTGATGAAGATCAAAGAACAAATTTTGCTTTAAGCACGCAGGTTGCGTGTAATTTATTGAAGGAGCTGCACAATGAATTTGGCGATTGGCTTTTAACTATTGCGGCTTACAATTGTGGTGCAGGCAGAGTAAAGGAAGCGATAGCAAAAGCAGGTTCAAATAATTTTTGGAAGCTGCAATATTTTTTACCTGAAGAAACACGCAATCATGTAAAAAAATATATTGCCACAGATTTTTATTTTGAAAAAACAGGTGGTTTCACAACAATGACAGCCGATGAAATTGCAGATTTTCTTTCAGTAAAATCGCAAAAAAATAATGATAATCTTGATTCAATAAATACCAGCACTGTTACAATAAATGGCAAATACAAAGCTGCTGTTATTGCACAAAATTTATCAATGTCCGCTTCACTTTTTAATGCATTAAATCCTGATTTCGATAAAATAATTGCGACAGGTGCTGATTATACATTGAGATTACCCGCAGGAAAAATTGCAGATTTCAAAACTCAGAAACAAAATATAATTCGTGAAAGTGTGCAATCCCTTTTTGCAACTTCAAAATAATTTAGAGCAGCGCATTTTGCAAGGCTTTTCCTTTCAATAAACATTCTTCATATTCATCTTCTGCATTGCTGTAAAACGTAATGCCGCTGCCAACTTCATAGCTTACATATTTTGCAGTTGCGTTGTACATAATACTTCTTATCACAACATTAAAATCAAAATCTTTTTCAGGAGAAATGTATCCAACACTTCCGGAAAAGATTCCTCTTGCAACTACCTCATATTTTTCTATTAATTCCATTACAGATTTTTTTGGTGCCCCTGTCATCGAACCCATTGGAAAAGTTGCACATAAAATTTCTCCGAGATCAATTTCATCTTTTAAAATTCCTTTTATAGTTGTGATCATTTGATGCACTTGCGGAAAGCTATACACACCAAACAATTGCTCAACATGCACTGAATTTTCTATACAAACCTTACTCAAATCATTTCTTACGAGGTCTGCAATCATTACATTTTCACTTCTATCTTTTGGACTATTTTGTAATGTTTGTTTTAAATATTTATCAGCACATTCATCGTCCAGGTTTCTTTTTATAGTTCCCTTTATTGGCTGTGAAATAATTTTATTTTTTTCTTTTTTTAAAAATCTTTCGGGACTTGCGCACAATAAATATTTATCGTTCAATTTATAAAATGCAGCAAAAGGAGCAGGGGAAATTGCAGATAATTTTTGATAAACATCTGTTGGATTTATAGTAACATTTTCTGAAAAAAATTCCTGACAAAAATTTATTTCATAACAGTCTCCGCGCAAAATATGTTCTTTTAATTTTTCAATTGCATGCAAATATTTTTGTTTACTAATTCTTGGTTTTACCAGAATAGCAGCGTTTGATTTTTGTGTTTTATCAATTTCAATCGTAATAATTTCTTCAAAAATTGCAGCAGGATCTTTTGTATAAGATTCAATGAAAAGCTTATTGCCATTGCATTTGATAAGTATGTCAGGTTGAAATAAAAATATTTCCGGAAAATTAATTTTATTTGAATGATAAGAAGAAAGCGATTCAATTTCGTTTTTCAAATCATAACTGAAGTGTCCGAAAAGCCAATCATTTTGCGATGAAATAAAAGAAGAAAGTTGAGGTAATATATTTTCGTTTGGAGAAAAAATTTTAATCGCATTTGCAGCAAAAAGAAAATCATACGTTGAATAACTATCAATATAATCGTGACTGTCCAATAAACAACAAATGCTGAACTTTTGTGAGAAGCGCAGCAATTGCTTTTTAAAAATTTCTTTATCAGTTATAAAAAATGAAACGATTTTTCTTTGCACGCCGCAAAGATGAATTAAAAATCATCCGCATCATCGTTATCATCAAAACCTGTATCATTAAACAGATCAAATTCTTTGAAATCTTTATCAACTTTAAACTCATCTTCTTCTTCACCTTTTTTTCCTGAAGATTTTTTCGCAGCTTTTGATGGTGGCAAATCAAACTCATCAAAATCAGGATCCCAATTTTCTTCTTCCTCTACCTTTTCCCATTCATCAACTTCTGCTACATCGTCTTCATCATCTTCATCATCCTCATCTGTTTTTTTTGAAGTGGCTTTGCTTTTTTTAGGTGATTTAGAAACGGGTTCGTCATCTTCAAAATCATCATCGTCATCATCAATATCATTCTTTGATTCTCTCTTTTTCAAAGGCCTTGATGATTCATTATTTTTTGATTCAGATTTATTTAAATCGGATTTTTTTTCTTTATCAGATTTTGCCATAGTATAAGATTAACACGTAAATTTCAGGGAGTTTTTTTATCTACCAAAAAATTTTTTATCGCACAAATTCAATACCATTTTTATAAAGAAATTATCTGATCGCGTCCCGGTCCATTCGAAATATATTTCACAGGCGCACCAATATAATTATTTATAAACGCTATGTATGTTGACATATTTTGAGGCACTGACGCTGCATTATTTATTTTTGTGCAATCTTCATTCCATCCCTTAAAACTTTTATACTGTGGTTCAATTTTTACTTTGCACATTTGATATGGCACTTCTTCCACCAATTGTCCATTGATGCTGTAAGCATTGCAAACATTGAGTTCCGCAAAACTATCCAGCACATCTGCTTTTGTCATCACCACATCTGTTACGCCGTTTATCATGCAGGCAAATTTTAATGCAACCAAATCTATCCATCCGCAACGGCGCGGCCTTCCTGTTGTTGCGCCAAATTCACTGCCTATTTTTCTCAGCATTTCTCCAATATCATTTTCAAGCTCTGTAGGAAATGGTCCACTGCCAACTCGTGTGCAATAGGCTTTTGTAACGCCTAACACACGATTTATTTTTTTTGGTGAAATACCAAGCCCTGTGCATACGCCTGCGGAAATAGTGTTGGATGATGTAACGAATGGAAACGTACCAAAATCTATATCAAGCATGCTGCCTTGCGCACCTTCTGCTAACACTTTTTTGCCTTCGGAAATTTTATTGTTGATGAAATATTCACCATTAATAATATTCAATGAGCGAAGAAATTCTATGCCTTCAAAAAACTCTTCTTCCCATGCAGAAATATCTTCATTAAAATTGAAATTGTCTAAAAGCTTCTGGTGCTTTAATCTTAAACGGATATAATTTGTTGTAAAATTTTTATCTAAAATATCACCAACACGCAAAGCATTTCTTCCGGTTTTATCCATGTATGCAGGTCCGATACCTTTTAAGGTTGAACCAATTTTATCATCACCTTTATAAGATTCTGATGCTTTATCAAGTGCGCGGTGTGTTGGCAGAATAAGATTTGTTCTTTCAGAAATAAACAAATTTTTTTTAGCATCAATACCGAAGGAAGCAACAAGAGCACACTCTCTTTTTAATGTTACCGGATCGAGCACTACGCCATTGCCAATAATATTTATGGTGTTTTGATGAAAAATGCCGGAAGGTATTTGGTGTAGCACTATTTTTTTATCATTAACATACAGCGTATGTCCTGCGTTTGGTCCGCCCTGGAAGCGTGCAATGATATCATATTGCGGAGCGAAATAATCTACTATTTTTCCTTTGCCTTCATCGCCCCACTGCAAGCCGAGAATAACATCAACCATTGAATTAGTTTAAGAGGTAAGCCGCAAAAGTAATTGATAAATGATTTATCAGAACGGGGAAAAGATAGATAGTTGCAGGAATGGCTAACACAAGTGGAACGGCGTACAATGGAGGTGGAATGGCATACAATGGAGGTGGATTGGCGTACAATGGAAGTGGAATGATATACAATGGAAGTGGAACGGCGTACAATGGAAGTGGAATGATATACAATGGAGGTGGAAGGGCATACAATGGAAGTGGAATGGCATACAATGGAAGTGGAATGACATACAATGGAAGTGGAATGACATACAATGGAAGTGGAATGCAAAATGAAACTGTGCAAATAGAAGTGATAGATATGCAGGGCAAAGTTGTATCATCAACAAATAGAAATATCGCACAAGGTTCATCAACACAAAGTATTAATGTCTCTGCTCTTGCAAAAGGAAATTATTTTGTAAGAATAAAAACAACAGAAGGAGAAACAAGCGAGAAGTTTGTGAAAGAATAATGCGATTGACTGTTAAGTCGCAACAATTATTGTACGGATTGCCTCAATTTTTTTATACTATTTCCCTCCCTATTTTCGTTGAGTTATTTTTACTTGCATGAAACTAACTCTACGAGTTATATTTTTCTCATTTGGTTTAAGTTCCGGCTTCGGTGCAGCGGCACAATTTAGAAAATATTCAAATGAATTTTTAAATATCGGCGCAGGCGCGCGTGCGCTTGGCATGGGCAGCACACAAGCTGCAAATGCAGATGATGCAACAGCCGGGTATTGGAATCCGGCGGGGCTTGTGAATGTGTATGAATATCCTACGGCATCTATTATGCACGCAGATTATTTTGCAGGCATTGGCAAATATGATTATGCTGCTGCAGCTTTTCCCATGAATGACAGTGCCAGAACACTAGGCATTTCTTTGCTTCGTTTTGGCGTGGATGATATTCCCAACACATTGTTTTTGGTTAATCCGGACGGATCATTAGACTACAATAATATTTCCTCTTTTTCTTCAGCAGATTATGCGTTGCTTTTGTCTTACGCGCAATTGATAAAAAATGATGATCCCAACACACAACTGAGTTTTGGCGCTAACGCGAAAATAATTTACCGCAATGTCGGCAGCTTCGCAAATGCATGGGGCTTTGGTTTTGATGCAGGCTTTATGTACAGAACGGATAAGCTGCGGCTTGGCGTGGTTGCAAAAGATATCACCACAACTTTTAACGCGTGGAGTTTTCATTTTACTGATGAAGAAAAAGAAGCATTGTATTTAACGGATAATGATATTCCCGTAAAATCAACAGAATTAACTGCGCCGAGTTTGGTGCTTGCTGCCGCTTACAATATTCCTTTTGGAGAAAGATTTCATTTGCTTACCGAAGCAGATTTTGATCTTACTTTCGACGGACAAAGAAATACCATTATCAGCACAGACGCTCTGAGCATTGATCCAAAAATCGGCATTGAAGCAAACATCAATGATGTTGTTTTTATTCGTGCAGGCGCATCAAATTTTCAGCAGGGATTGGCAGACGGCGATACATTAAACCAAAAAAAAGTCTGGATATTTCAGCCAAGTATTGGTGCAGGTTTTAAGATAGGAAATGTAACGATTGATTATGCATTTACTAACTTAGCCAATCAATCAAATCCTTTGTACACGCATGTTTTTTCTTTGAAAGTAGATTTTGTGCCAAGGCAAAAAGACAGAACGCCGCGCAAAGGATATTTTCCTAAAAACCCACCAAATGTGAAACCAAAAAATCAGAAAGGATATTATCCGCAAATGCAATGAGAAGATTTTTTACGATATTAATTTTAAGTTCTCTTTACTGCATTTGCGCGCATGCGCAATATAATAATGAGTGGATCAATTATTCAAATACTTATTATAAATTCAAAGTTGGCTCAACAGGTTTGTATAGAATTTCTCAGAACGCTTTGCCTTTGCCATTGCAAAATATTCCTGCGGAACAATTTCAATTATGGAGAAACGGGCAGCAGGTTGCCATTTATACAAGTGTTGCTTCAGGACCTTTACCCGTAAACGGTTATATAGAATTTGAGGGCTTTCAAAATGATGGTGTACCTGACAGGGCTTTGTATAAAAATCCTGCGAACCAGTTAAGCACCACTTACAGTTTGGAAACTGATACGGCAGCATATTTTTTAACCGTAAATTCTGCGGGAAGTAATCTAAGAATTGTAAATGATACGAATAACGTTGCAGGAAATATCTTGCCGCCTCAGCAATATTTCATGTATGATTACAGAAGAGATTTTAAACAGCAGATAAATCTTGGCAAAGCTGTGTATGCAGGCGAGCCGCTATATTCCGGCACTTATGATGTTGGTGAATGGTGGAGCAGCTTAGAAGGTAATCCCATTACGGACACATCGGGAAATTTGTATATCGTTACTTCTGTGCCTGCTTCTTTGCAGGTTTCTGTGGCGAATAATTCATGTTGCTCACCCACTACTCCGAAAATTAGTTTAAATAACCAGGTATATATTTCAGGACCACAACTAACGCCTTATGGTGCAGGACTATTCTCAGCTAATCCTATTGTATTGCCCGCAAATACGACAAGTATCATTACTTCAATTAGCGATACTGTGGGAAGATTAGTTTCAGGCTTTATTGACCTGAAATATGCAAGGCAATTTAATTTTGGCGGCTCTAATAATTTTCAATTTAGTTTGGATGCATCAGCGCAGGGAAATTATTTTGAAGTATCAGGATTTGCCTCAAGTTCTGCGCCTGTTTTATATGATCTAACGAATAACAAAAGATATACGGCTGTTATTTCAGGAAGTGTTTTTCAATTTGCTTTGCCGCCAAGTGCACTTGATAGATATTTAGTTTTGGTAAGTGAAGATGTTGTAAATAATGTTATAAGTTTTACACCGAGAAGCTTTACAAACTATGCAGCAGCCACAGCAACTGAAGGGAATTATTTAATTATCTCAAACAAATTATTAGGAATAAATTCTGGGGGTGCCGTTGATAATTATCGTAAATACAGAACTACGACCCCAGGCGGCAGTTATATTTCAAATACTATTTATGACATTGATGATCTCGTTGATGAGTTCGCGTTTGGTATAAAAAAACATCCCTTAAGTGTAAAGAATTTTGTGCGATATGCAAACGCAAATTTCTCCATAAAGCCGGAAGCAGTTTTTATTATCGGCAAAGGTGTTGTGTACGATCAATACCGATATAATGAATCTTCTCCTTATGCAGATCAATTAAATCTTGTTCCAACTTTTGGTGATCCTGCTTCTGATGCATTGCTTACATCAAATGATTACAATCCTTTGCCATCAGTTTTTTATGGAAGACTTTCAGCAATATCTCCTAATGAAGTGAATGAATATCTTACCAAGATGGAGCAATATGAAACTGTGCAACAAGACACTTCAGCCACGTATCAAACAGTTGAAAATAAAGGCTGGATGAAAAATGTAGTGCATGTTGTTGGCGCAGATGATCAGGGTACAAACCTTGAGATCAGCGGCGACATGGCTGTATATGCGAACATTATTGAAGGTCCTTCCTTTGGTGGCAATGTCTATACTTTTAATAAGCTCACTACATCTCAAGGCAACCAGGGAACGAGTGCATTTTTGCAGCAACTTTTTGCAGGCGGTATAAGCTTGCTCAATTATTTTGGTCATGGTTCTGCAACCGAACTTGACTTTGCATTAAACGATGTTACACTCTTTAATAATCCTGATAAGTATCCTTTATTTTTTGCAAACGGTTGCAATACAGGCAATGTATATTCATTTGATATTTCAAGGCTTTCTCAAATAACTTCTATTTCTGAAAGTTATGTATTGGCTCAAAACCTTGGCTCCATTGGTTTTCTTGCAGGTTCTAATTTTGGCGTGGCTTCTTACCTTCATCCCTACATCACAGGTTTTTATAATTCACTTGCAACAACAGGATACGACAAACCTGTGGGATTAAATATGCTGAACGGAACCTCAACGGTATTAAATGCAACCTATCTCGACTCAACAGAAAGGTATATTCATGCGGAGCAGGAAGTTTTAAATGGCGATCCTGTTTTAAAAATAAATGCGAATGATCTCCCTGATTTTGATGTGGAGCAATCAACGATTTTTACCAGTCCATCGTTTATCTCTGTAAATAATGCAAGCTTTACTGTGAAAGTTTATTTCTATAACCTCGGCAAAGCAATTACAGATTCTGTACCGGTAGTTATAAAATGGGTTTTACCTGATAAGAGTGTGCAAATATTATACGCAGGCGAAAGAACTTTTTTATTTGAAGATTCTGTAATTATTACAGTGCCAATAATCGGCTCGAAAGATAAAGGGCAAAATGAAATTGATGCATCTATTGGTTATAAGAGTGATGGCGTTACACTTGTGTATAATGAAATAACTCCTCAAAATAATATTGCGTTCAAACAATTTGTAATTTATAGTGATGAATTAACGCCGGTATATCCTTACAATTATGCCATTATCAGTAAAAGCAGCGGGAAAGTATATGCTTCAACAGCCAATGTTTTAGCGCCTTTGGCGCAATATATTATGCAAATGGATACAACAGCTTTGTTTAATTCTTCTGCATTAATTTCTAAAACTGTAACTTCAACAGGCGGCTTGATAGAGTTTGATCCAGGCATTATTTACATTGACAGCGTGGTATATTATTGGCGCACTGCACCTGTGCCAACTGATAATATTTATCATTGGGATAACAGCAGTTTTGTTTATCTCGGCGGCACGCAGGATGGTTTTAATCAGAGCCATGTGTATCAACATTTGCAGAGTAATTCTCAAAATATTTATATAGATAGTTTCAGCAGGCAATGGAATTTTTCTTTAGATACTTCAAGCCTCACTTTGAATAATGCTGCTTATCCAAAATATTTCGAGGATATTAATTTTAGTGTACAGCTCAACAATCACTTTGTAACAGAATCAGCATGTCTTGGTCATTCAATAATTTTTAATGTATTTGATCCCCTTTCATTGAAGCTTTTATACAATCAACAAAATCCGTCAACAAGCCCAAGTGGCGGACCGTATGGAGGTTTTATGAATAGTTATAATATTGCTTGTGCTCATCCCGGCTCTGATTATAATTTTGAATTTGCATATAATTCAGTACAAAGCAGGAATAATATGGCTGCTTTTATGAATTGGGTTCCGGCAGGGGATATTGTTACAGCAAGAATAATTTTAGATTCGCCTTATTACGATAATCAAACTTTTGCGCAAAACTGGAAAACCGATCCATTAGTGAATGGAACAAACTTGTATATGAGTTTGATAAATGCAGGCTTTGCAACGCTTGATTCTTTTTCTTATCCCCGTACCTGGGTTTTTACTTATAAAAAGAATGTACCCGCTTACGGACCTGCATATTTATTCACACAAAATTTAAACGATTTTGTAGTGCTCACAAAATTTATTACATCAACTGATTCAACAGGAACCATTACTTCACCAATATTTGGTCCGGCAAATGCATGGAAAAGCGTTCAATGGAATGGTTACAGCCAGGATGCAACCGCCGCAGATCGCGCCACTGTTGATGTTCTCGGAATCACGCCATCAGGCTCGCAACAGTTGCTTTATAATTTATCAACTGCCCAACAAAATTTTGATATCTCATCAGTTAGTGTTGCCAATTATCCTTACATACAATTGCGCATGCACAACAGCGACAGCATTCATTTTACGCCATACCAATTGCGCTGGTGGCGTTTGTATTACACGCCAGTTCCCGAAGGTGCGCTGGCGCCAAATCTTTCTTCCTTTAAGTTTCCTGATACATTAGATATTGGTGAACCATTGCCAGTTGCAATTCCTTTTAAAAATATCAGCGATGTTCCTTTTCCTGACAGTATAAATGTGAACATGACTGTGTATGATAAAAATAATGTGCCGAACAATATTGGGATAAAACCATTGAAGCCATTGATCTCCGGAGACACTGCAATGATTGTTACAAGCGTTGCGACTACAAATTTTGCAGGATTAAATAATTTTTATCTTGATGTAAATCCTTTATCTCCTCCAACCCTACATCAGCCTGAACAATATCATTTCAATAATTTTTTGTATCAGAATTTTTTGGTCAATAATAATAATTACAATCCATTGCTTGATGTCACTTTTGATGGCATACACATTCTCAATAACGATATAGTTTCTGCCAAACCTTTGATCAATATAAAATTGAAAAGTCAGTCAGCATTTTTATTGCTGAATGATACTTCTATGGTTACAGTTTCGCTGCAATATCCCGATGGAACTATAAGAAGATTTCCGTATGATAATGATACATTGCGTTTCACTCCCGCAACTGCAGGAGGTACTCAAAATGTGGCCAGCGTTGACTTTGCGCCTGATCTTCTTGAGGACGGTACCTATAAATTATTTGTTTCCGGCAGAGATGCAAATGGTAACACTGCCGGCGCAACTGAGTATACTGTTTTATTTCAGGTTATTAATAAACCAATGATCACAAACATCTTTAATTATCCAAATCCGTTCACCACATCAACTGCTTTTGTGTTTACCGTTACAGGCAGTCAATTGCCGCAAAACATTCGCATAGAAATATTAACCATTACGGGAAAAATTGTAAAAGAAATTACAGAAAGCGAATTAGGACCTTTGCACATCGGCAGAAATATTACACAATATAAATGGGATGGCACAGATATGTATGGCGGCAAACTTGCAAACGGCGTGTATATTTATCGCGTGCTAACCAATCTTAATAATCATTCATTGGATAAATTTCCAACCTACGATTCGCAGGGAAATGTGGTTAACACTGATCAATATTTTACCAAAGGTTATGGTAAAATGTACTTGATGCGGTAGAATTTTAATGCATTTTAAAAAGTTCGCAACATCTTTGTTGCATGAAACAAGTTGGCATCGGCACACGCGTTTTCAATTTCATTATTGATACTTTAATTATTTTCGGATTAAGCTTTGCAGCATATAAAGGCTGGACTTTTTATGCTTTTTATTGGGGCATCATTTACTTTCAATACTATATTTTTTTCTGGTTGATTATGGTTTTGTATTATTTATTTTTTGAAGGAATTTTTAAAAGATCGCCCGGCAAATGGATCACCATGACCAAGGTGATAAATAATAATGGGGGCAAGCCATCTTTTTTTCAAATTTTAATACGCACACTTTTTCGCCTATTACTTATTTTCGATTGGGTTGCATTTCCTTTTTTAAATGAAAATGCTTTGCATGATTTTATAAGCAAAACAAAAGTTGTTGAAGTATAATTGCACATTATTAAAATTTTCAATCGTGAATTTATGGCTTCTATGCTGATGCAGCAATTAAATGAAACAGTTGATTTTATTAAAGAACAATATCCGCTGAAACCTTTGGTGGGAGTGATTCTTGGCAGTGGCCTTGGAAATTTTATTCAGGAAATTAAAGTAGAGAAAGAAATAAGTTATGAAGATATTCCGCACTTTCCTGTAAGCACGGTGAAAGGACATAGCGGCAAATTATTTTTTGGTGAGTTGAGTGGAAAAAAAATAATTATCATGGCGGGCCGCTTCCATTTTTATGAAGGTTATTCACCGCAACAAATTTCATATCCTGTTCGTGTGATGAAGTTGCTCGGTATTGAAACGTTGTTGTTATCAAATGCTGCTGGTTGCGTTAATACAGATTTTAAAGTTGGTGATCTGATGCTTATTAAAGATCATATCAGTTTTTTTACAGTCAATCCTTTGATCGGTAAAAATGAAGACGAGCTTGGTACGCGTTTCCCTGACATGAGTGAACCTTATGATAAAATGCTTCTCGTAAAAGCAAAAAAAGCTGCGAAGAAATTAGGGTTTGATTTAAAAGAAGGAATTTATGTAGCTGTTACAGGGCCAACATTTGAGACAATTGCAGAATACAAATTTATAAAAGCTTTCGGTGCCGATGCAGTTGGCATGAGTACGGTGCAGGAGGTAATAATAGCAGTGCATGCTCAAATAAAAGTGCTCGCCATAAGTGTTATCACAGATATTGGTATTCGCGAAAATGAAGTACCAATAACGCATGAAGAAGTGCTTGCTGCTGCGAAAGAGGCCGAACCGAAATTGACTAATTTGTTTAAAGAAATAATTTCGGATTTATAACGCAAACAACTTCTTATCTTTTCATTCACACCTTTCTCTTTACTTTGCAGCAAAGGATTGCGCAAACTGATGTATAAACTTTTTTCGTTTCTTATTTTTCTTTTTTTATTTGCATCAGCAGAAAAAATTGCTGCACAGGTTTCTACAAACCAGGTGGAAATTGATGCAAACGGTAATCCTGTAAAGCGTGCTGATACGAGTGGTCTTCAACTTCAGCACAGAGATCCTTATGAAGATTCAATCACTATTTCTTATCATCATTATGATTCAACAAAAACTTTCAAAGTTGATTCATCCGTAAATGATTTTTATTCAAGATATCCTGTGCCTTGGTACTATGTTGATCTTGGAAATTTTGGAAATGCTGCACATTCATTGCTCTTCGATCCTGTTATGAAACCTGGTTGGGATCCTGGTTTTCATGCCTACGATATTTATAATTACAACATTGGCGATACAAAATTTTTTAACACTTCAAGACCTTATACTGAGCTTGCATATTTGCTTGGCAGCAAAGGCGAGCAAATGGCAGATTTGTTGCACACACAAAACCGGAAAAGCAATTTTAATTTTACTTTTCAATATCGTTTTTTGAATGCTCCGGGAAGCTTTAAAAATCAAAATTCAAACGACAATAATATTCGAATAAATGCGTGGTATATCAATAATAATAAACGTTACGGATTTAATTTGATATTCATTTCTAATAAAATACGCAACGCAGAGAACGGCGGAATTGTAAGCAATGAAGCGCTCGATACTTTGAATAAAGGCGGCAATCTTACAGATCCTTTTCAAATTCCTGTGCATATTGGCAATGGTGCTTCCACCTCGCCAAACCCTTTCAGCACGCAGATTGCAGCGGGTATAACTTATAAAACAAAAACTTTTTTGCTGCAACAGCATTATGATATTGGTCAAAAAGATTCTATCGTAACAGATTCAGTAACCTATAAATTATTTTATCCGCGTCTTCGCTTTCAGCATACATTTAATCTAAGCAGTTATACTTATGCTTATGAAGATGATATACCCGTTGATAGTGATTATGCACATTATTATAATTATGCCGGACCATATCCCTTTTTTGATACGGTACATTTTCAGGACAGGTGGTTAAGTTTTACAAATGAATTCAGTATTATTTCTTATCCCGAGAAAAAAAATCTGAATCAATTTTTAAAGTTGAGTGCAGCTTTGCAGCAGCTTAGCGGCGCAATTGATTATACAATAAATCCTGTACCGATATTGAATGAAAAGAATGTGTACGTATCTGCTGAATACCGAAACCGTACGCGCAATCAAAAATGGGATGTTGAAGCAAATGGGCAATTATATGTTACCGGAAATTATTCAGGAAATTATAATGCATATATAAGTCTGCAACGAAAGTTGAATAATAACAACGGATCTTTAGAAATTGGCTTTCAGAATGTAAATGAGACGCCATCTTATATTTTCGATACACAAACTTCTTTTCCAATTATTGAAGGGAGTAATTATAAAGATGAAAATATTTCCAAGCTTTTTGCGACAATCAATTTTCCTAAACAGGAATTGGAATTATCAGGTAGTTATTATTTGCTTACAAATTATACTTACTTCGATAGTCTTTTTAAATCAACGCAGTATAGCAGTTTGTTCAATGTTTTGCATGTCGAGGTTGATAAAAGATTTCGTCTTAGCCGTCACTGGAATTGGTACACTGAAGTACATCTGCAGCAAACAACCCCTAATGCGCCGGTTAATCTTCCATTAGTTGTAACCCGTAGCCGCATTGCGTTTGAAGGCAACTTCTATCATAATCTTTTCTTATCAACCGGCGTTGAAATTATTTATAACACACCTTATCATCCAGATGCTTACTCGCCTTTGATCGGCCAGTTTTATCTTCAAAATTCTGAAACAATTTCTAATCGGCCTGATGCAAATATTTTTTTAGATTTCAGAATAAAAAGTTTCAAAGCTTTCGTTCGGTTGGAGCATATTAACTCGGTGCAGTATCAATATAATTCTATTAGTTTTACTGATCGTAATTATGCGGCGCCTTTATATCCTGAACGCGCATTATGGATCCATCTTGGTATTTGGTGGAATTTTATAAATTAAGATTTTAATTTTTTATAGTGAGAAAAATAATTTTATTCTTTGCTGTTTTATTAATCGACTTTGTAAGTTTTGCGCAGCCATCAAAAGGAAATGCTGCACCGGAAATTTCATTGCCAAATGCATCCGGTAATTCTATTTTACTTTCATCATTAAAAGGAAAAATTGTTCTGATTGATTTTTGGGCAAGCTGGTGCGGGCCTTGCAGAGCGAGCAATGCAGAGTTGCACAATATTTATGAAAAATATAAATCAAAAGGTTTTGAGATCTATGGCATCTCAGTTGATAACGATGTAAACAGTTGGTTGAAAGCAGTGCAACAAGATAAAATAGATTGGATGCAGGTTAATGATGCAACCGGAAGAGTGGCAGATAAGTGGAACATAGATTTTATACCTAATTCTTTTTTGCTTGATGCAAATGGAAAAGTAATTGCAGAAAATTTAGATGAAAAGCAATTGAATAAAATGTTGAATAAACTTTTAAACTAAAAATAATTCAGATAAAAAATATCAGAAATTATTTTTCAAAATATGCCAGGCTTCCACCAACCCATTCTTTGTCTTTGTTGTATCGAACACCGATCATTTTTCCTTTACTTAAACGTGCCAGATTATTTGTTGCAACAGGCCGCGCATCTCCATCTTTCCAAAAATAAAAAATGCGAATCTCAGCCTTGGCGGGCGTTTCAGGGGTTTTAATAATGTCCGCATATTTTACTTTTCTTTGAAGAATCCAGTTTTGTGGATCCTTTATTTTTTCAATGTCTTCAGGTTTTATATCAATTACAACTCCTTGTCCGGCAAAAGAAAACAAAGGTTTCAACACATAATTTTCAAGATCCGAAGGAATGGTTTTTATCTCACTTAAAAATTTTGTTTCAGGCACATAAGGATGATTGATGAAAGGCAAAGTGTACTTGCTGATGCGATAAAACCAATTTGGATGTGGCGCCCATTCTACATCAAGTTCTTCAAATAAAATTTTTCCTTTTTCCTGCACTTCTGAAGGTTGCTGTTGTAAATCATCAAAAATAATTCTGTTATAAATTCTTTTCACTTCAACCATTTCACTATCTCTTTTGTAAAATAATTTTTTGCCTTGTTTTATTAATTTAGTTAAGCAAATAATCGGCGTGTTGAAATATTCATTTGTAAAATCAAAATCAATTCTTGTCTTTTGTTTTTCAGGAAAAATTTCAAGCAGAATTACATTTTCAGGTTTATACTTGCCAATAATTATTTCTTTTAAAAATTGCAGGTAAGAATCTTTGTTAAAATCATTTAAGTACGGAGAATAATTTTCGGGAATATTAAAATGTTTTCTTGTTATTTCATCATCAAAAACCTGATATGCAAATAAACTTGGAAAGCCCTGCATTTCAATCAGCTGCGGTTCAAGTTCGCCTTTCTCGTTTTCACAAATGCCAAAATCAAAAGCAATAAATTGGGTGTGTTCATTTTCATTCGGAACTTGTATATTCTTTGGAATCGCTTGTGCAGTAAGGCTTTTAAAGTTTGGCTGCACTATTACATCAACAATATTTTCGCAAGCATCAATTATTTTTTTTGTAAAATTTTTATCAATGAAAATGGGTGTTTCTGCAATTCTGAATTCGATATCGCCTGGATATTTTGAGTCTAACTCTGCTAAATAATCTTGGTATTTTTTTGCTGAAAAATTTTGATTGAACCATGTGCGCATTGAAAGATCCATAATGATAATAATTGAGAATGACTAAAAATTTTTCGAGTATTAATTCTTTTGTAAAATAAAAAAATCTCTGCAATCGGCAGAGATTCTTTTTTACGGAATATTATTTTATTAAACCAGCTCTCCAACTGCATTATTCAAAAAATTTGGAAAAATATGATTATAAGTCCACATGATTTTATCAGGATCATTTAGTTGATCAATCATGCTTTGCCATTTCGCTTCACCATGATTTTCTATCACGGTTTGTTTTCTATCTTGTGTTTGTAAATGAATACTCATACCTATTGCATCTGCCTCTGGATGAAATTGTGTACCAATAAAATTTTCACTGAAACGCATCGCCATGATTGCTCTTTCATACACAACATGCGGGCGTTCTTTTTCAATTGCCAAAACCTTTGCACCTATTTTTTCTGCAACATCCTGGTTTACCTGCGTTACCTGGTAATCGCGGCTATCAACGCCATAAAAAGGATCGCGCAATCCTTCAAAAACAATTTCATCTTTTGCTTCATCGAGCATGTGAATCGGGAACACACCAAAGGCGCGTGATTTTCTTTTGGAAACCAATGCCAGATTGAAATAGCGGCATGCAAGCTGAAAACTGTGACAAATAAAAAAGATATTTTTCTTGGGATAATTTTCAATGTTATTGTTCCATTCAACTATGCTTTTTATCCATGTAAAATATTTATTTTCCCATTCAGTTCCTTCACTGTCAATCGGAGAACCCGGACCGCCTGTAGAAATATAAATATCGTAAGAAGTATCCGGCACTTCATTTTTTTGACGGACATTAAACTCATCAAGTTTTATATTATGTTCATTTTTTTTACCCCATGAATTTATAAGTTCATGTAAACATCTCATGCCTTGATTTGCATAACCATCATATAAATCCAAGATTGCAATTTTTATTTTCATACTTCGAAAAATATTTGCAAAAATACATAATCTTTTAAAGCATTCTTTGCTGGATTTACGTGTATTAGTTTTTAAATTGCTGCAACAATTTCTTTGTTTGAATAGATTAATGTTATTAAGAAGGGAAGCACTTCAAAATAAGGAATGCGCATGATAAAAAAATTAAGGATTAAAAAAAATACAAATAAAATTGCAAGGTATTTGTCATATTTTTTTGTAAAGAATCCAATTCCAAAACTGAGTTCCGCGACAGCGCCTGATACATAGATTGAGTAAGATAATATTTGATGATTTATGAGATAAAAAATAAATTTTGTTTGCCAATAATCAGGTGAGTTTGTAAGCATTTCTTTATGCTGCAATAACAGGATGCCACTCATCTGAGATATATTGAAAAGCCCACCCTGTACTATCTTCCAGAGGCCTGAAGAAAAAAAGAAAAACAGAAAAAAATATCTAAGTCCATCAAATAAAAAAATAAATGTTTTTTCAGTGCGTGGTAAAAATATTATCGGAAAAAGGAGCCAGCAAACATGACCTTCGATGGAATTTGTTGGATATAAAGTGTAACATTCAACATAACACCAATTTACAATTAGCATGGCGATGCAAATGATGAAAGAAATATTTTTTTTAAAATAGGTTGAAAGAAAAAAAATAACCGGCATTGAATAAAATAATACGTCCATAAAAATTTGACCACTTTCATTGTTTAATAACCATTGATGCAAATTTATTTGAATGAAGATCCAGGAAAAAATATCCATGCGATCATAGAATAAGAATGGATGGATTTGATACAGAAACATTCCATTCAGCCATTTATAAATCATTAACACATAAAAAATAATGCAGTATGCAATGATGATTTTATGTTTGAAAACTTGTTTCAAAATGAAACATTTTTTGTGCGAATGTTTAAGGAATCTATTTTGGTTTTTGTGATACCTTGCAGGTAAGATTTATACCAGTTATAAAATTCATTTTGTGTATAATGATTTGTGTAAAGAGTGGAATCTTTAACATGCAATAATCTTTTTATGGTGTTATTATATACTTCATTATTCCATTGCTGCTGCTGATTATTCAGCAAAATTGGCGAGGTGATTTTATCCCATTCCTGTGGAGAAAAATCTTTTGTCTGTAAAATTTTTCCGTTTGTATTTATTTCAATTAAAGCATATTTTTTTTGAGGTTTTATAATTTCGGAGTACATGCCGTAATGATAAAACGGAGAAAAAACAACGCCATGTTTATAATTGATAAATACCTGCGATGCAATAAAAAATACTACGAAAAAAAACCAACCTTTATGATGCTGATATAGTTTTTTTAAATACAATTGAGAAAGCGGTTTATGATTTACACATAGCTCAAGTTGGTATTCGGCGTGAGTTTCAGCAATGTTTCATACATGAGTTGGATTGTTTGTTCGATGTCAGTTTTATGTAACATTTCAACGGTTGTATGCATATATTTTAAAGGAATAGAAATAAGCACACTCGGGCAACCATCGTTTGCATAAGCAAAACTATCAGTGTCTGTTCCCGTGCTTCGGCTAACGGTGCGCATCTGCAAAGGAATTTTATTTTTTTCAGCAACACTTTCAACTAACTGCAATAATTTATTATGAACAGCAGGTCCGTATGCAGGCGATGGACCTTTGCCGCAAGCCACATCACCTTCAATTATTTTATTGATCATTGGCATTTGCGTATCATGCGTAACGTCAGTAATTATTGCGACATTTGGTTTTATTCTTCGTGCTATCATTTCTGCGCCACGCAAACCAATTTCTTCCTGCACAGCATTAACAATATATAAACCATAAGGCAATTGTTTTTTATTTTCTTTGAGAAGACGTGCAACTTCTGCGATCATAAAACCGCCAATGCGATTATCAAACGCACGTCCTATAAAAAAATTATTTGCAAGTTCATCAAAACCTTCTTCATAAGTAACCACAGCGCCAATGTGAATGCCAAGTTGGTCGATCTCTTTTTTATTTCGCGCACCGCAATCAAGAAATAAATTTTCTACTTTGGGTTGCTGTTCTTTTTGATCGGCACCACTATGTCTTGTATGAATTGCAGGCCAACCAAACACAGCGTTTACCAAACCTTTTTTGCCATGAATTAACACGCGTTTCGCCGGCGCAATCTGGTGGTCGATCCCGCCATTTCTTTTCAAATAAATTAATCCCTGGTCGGTGATATAATTTACAAACCAGCTTATCTCATCGGCATGCGCTTCAATCACAACTTTAAAAGATTTTTCAGGATTAATTACACCAACTGTAGTTCCGTAAGGATCGCTGAAATGGCTGTCAATATAAGGTTTTAAATAATTAAGCCAGAGTTTTTGGCCGCCACTTTCAAAACCAACCGGTGAAGGATTGTTTATATAATCTTTTAGAAATTGCAAAGAATTTTCTGTAAGAATAGATTTGTTTTTTGTTTTTTTTGCCATGAAGAATTTATCAGTGATTGTAATTTTTTTTAAATGATGTTTGTCAAAGATAATGATACATCAATGGAATGAAGATTTGTTAATTTAAATATTTTCTGCCAAAATTTCACATTTAAACAGATGGCATAATCATTGACAAATAAAACTGAATAATTTAGAATAGAACATTAAAATTCAACAATAATATGGGAAAAATAATTGGAATTGACCTTGGCACAACAAACAGCTGCGTTTCAGTAATGGAAGGCAATGAACCTGTTGTTATTGCTAACGATGAAGGTCGCCGCACTACGCCGAGCGTTGTCGCTTTTTTAAAAAATGGCGAACGCAAAATTGGTGATCCTGCGAAAAGACAAGCGATTACTAACCCGCAAAATACTGTTACAAGTGTAAAGCGTTTCATGGGTCGCAGGTATGATGAAGTGACTGAAGAAAAAACGCATTGGAGTTATAAAGTAGTAAAGGGTGATAATAATACAGTGCGCATTGATATTGATGGGCGCATGTACACCCCGCAGGAAATCTCTGCAATGATTTTACAAAAAATGAAAAAAACTGCAGAGGATTATTTAGGACAGGAAGTGAATGAAGCGGTGATAACTGTGCCCGCATATTTTAATGATGCGCAAAGGCAAGCAACAAAAGAAGCCGGAGAAATTGCCGGATTAAATGTGCGCAGAATTGTAAATGAGCCAACAGCAGCAGCACTTGCGTATGGCTTGGATAAAAAACATTCAGATCAAAAAATTGCTGTTTTTGATTTAGGCGGTGGCACATTTGATATTTCAGTACTCGACCTTGGCGATGGTGTATTTGAAGTAAAGTCAACCAATGGAGATACACATTTGGGTGGTGATGATTTTGATAAAGTAGTGATGGATTGGCTTGCAGATGAATTTAAAAAAGACGAAAATGTTGATCTGAGAAAAGATCCGATGGCATTGCAACGTTTGAAGGAAGCTTCTGAAAAAGCTAAGGTTGAATTAAGTTCTTCTTCAGAAACAGAAATCAATCTTCCATACATCACAGCAATTGATGGTGTTCCAAAACATTTGGTAAAAAAATTAACACGCGCAAAATTTGAGCAGCTTTCTGATAATCTTTTTGCGAGATGTTTAAAGCCTTGCGAACAGGCATTGAAAGATGCAGGATATTCTACATCGCAAATTGATGAAGTAATTTTAGTTGGTGGTTCTACACGCATTCCAAAAGTGCAGGAAATTGTTGAGAAATTTTTCGGTAAAAAAGCAAACCGTAGTGTAAATCCTGATGAAGTTGTTGCAATTGGTGCAGCAATTCAGGGAGCAGTTTTAACTGGCGAAGTAAAAGATGTATTGCTTCTTGATGTAACGCCATTAAGTCTTGGAATTGAAACAATGGGTGGCGTTATGACAACAATGATAGCAAGCAATACAACCATTCCTACAAAGAAAACTGAAATATTTTCTACCGCAAGCGATAATCAACCAGGAGTGCAAATACAGGTATTGCAGGGTGAAAGACCATTGGCAAGCCAAAATAAAAGTTTAGGAATTTTTAATCTTGATGGAATACCGCCAGCACCTCGCGGCGTTCCTCAAATTGAAGTAACATTTGATATTGATGCAAACGGAATTTTGAATGTAAGTGCAAAAGATAAAGGCACAAACAAAGAACAAAAAATACGCATTGAAGCAGGTAGTGGTTTAAGCAAAGAAGAAGTTGAAAAGATGAAAGCTGAAGCAAAAGCGCATGAAGCAGAAGATAAAGCAGCAAAAGAAAAAATAGAAAAGTTAAACCAGGCTGATAGCTTAATTTTCCAGACAGAAAAGCAACTTAAAGAATTTGGAGATAAGATTCCTGCAGATAAAAAAGCGCCAATCGAAACAGCTTTGAATAAATTAAAAGAAGCACATAAAAGCCAGGATGCGGGAAAGGTTGATGCAGCTTTAACAGAAATGAACACTGCATGGACAGCAGCTAGCGAAGAGATTTACAAAGCACAGGCAGCTGGCGCACAAGGTGCCGAGCAATCAAATGCAAATGGTCAGGCTCAACCTGATAACGCGAATGCGCAAGGTGGCGAAACCGTTACGGATGCTGAGTTTGAGGAAGTGAAGTAAATAAATTGATATAATTTTTTTAAAGCCTTTACATTATGTAAAGGCTTTCTTTTATTAAGAAAAAGCCAAAGGATAGATTTATTTTGTTGGCCTGATGCAATAAGCATATCTTGTTTCTTCATGCCAACACGAAATGATTTTTTTGAAACGCTTGCTGCAGAACCTCATCGTTTTAGAACTAAAGCAATTTTAAAACAGCATCCTCAGGTGAGGAATCTTATCGGTAAAAATCCAATCACGATTTTTGCAATCATTGGTTTAGTTTTTATTCAAATTGCCGCAGCTTTATTTTTATCAAATTATTCTTGGTGGTTAATAATTGCGATTGCATATTTAGCCGGCGCTTTTGCAGATCACGCTTTGTTTGTAATGATCCATGAGTGTGCCCATAAACTTCTTTTTAAAAGAAAATCTTCCAATAAAATTTCCGGCATAATTGCAAACATGCCGCTCATTTTCCCTAGCTCTGTTTCTTTCGAGCGTTATCATTTAAAACATCATTCATTTCAAGGAATTCATGAACTTGACGGCGATATTCCAAATTATTGGGAAGCAAAACTGATCAATAATTATTTTATCGGTAAAATAATTTGGCTGTTGTTTTATCCTTTTTTTCAACTGTTTCGTTTATCAAGATTGAAAGAAATAAAAGCTTTTGATGGTTGGGTAATTCTGAATGGTGCAGTGCAAATAATTTTTGTAAGTATCATGATTTATTTTTTCGGTGCAAAACCAATTGCTTATTTGTTGTTGAGTTTTTTCTTTTCTGTTGGCTTGCATCCTTTGGGCGCGCGCTGGATACAGGAACATTATCTCACGCACGGCGAGCAGGAAACTTATAGTTATTACGGCATTTTAAATGCGGTAGCTTTTAATGTTGGTTATCATAATGAGCATCATGATTTTCCTTCGGTGCCGTGGAATAAATTACCGAAAATAAAAAGAACAGCTCCATCTTTTTATAGTTCACTGGCAAGTCATTCATCATGGACAAAACTTTTTTTTCGATTCATTTTCAGCAAAGAACTTTCATTGTTTGATCGCATGATAAGAAAAAATCGTGGCAAACTTACTCTTACAGATGAATGCAAACCTGATATGGATTCTTGAGTTCATTTCCCAACAATTTGTTAGCATAATTTTTAACAATTTTTAAGAATATATAAGCACTTATATATTCGCTGAAATGCTTTGCAGTATTGCATTTGCCGTTAATATAATTCTTAAACCTTTCAATAATATAATTTAAAAATTGTTTGTTTCCAAATTTTTTACATTGTATCTTTGCGCCGCAATTTTGAATATAATTAGTTCTTTTTAAAAAGAACAATTATACTAACGAAGAAGCAATTGCTTCGCTGCTTGCTGTAGTAAATATTTTTTAATGATTAAAATTAAAAGTATGAACAGCAATGCAAAAAAATCCATCATTACGATGGAAAAAGATGAATTAAGGCAATTAGTTTCTGAGATTAAAGAAACAGTGGCAGCAGATGTTAGTTTGGGGCAACAATCAGTTAGGCAATCGGTGTTTTCTGCTGCAGATCTTTGGTATATTCAAAAAATGAAAAAAAGAATTGCACCTCGCAAGACTTTTATTCTGTAAAATATAATTGCTTTAAATTTTTAAGTCCCGTATGAGCCGGGACTTTTTTATTTACAAAATAACAATTTATAATTCTGGCATCTTTCTTGGTTTTGTATTGCATTATTAATCATCAAAAAAAATAAATTATGAGCTTTCAAAATACTTTTATCGGTACAGTATCCGGCATTCTTGCGGGCATGGCTGTAGGCTTATTAGTTGCACCTGCAAAAGGTTCTGAAACCCGCCAAAAAATTACGGATTTCCCTAAAACAGTAAAGAAAAAAATACAAACTATCACAGGTCAGGCTGCGATGGAATTAGAAGACCTGGAAGAAATTTTTTCTAATGAAATCGGTGGATTGAAAGATGATGTGCGTGAAACTATTTTAAAGCTTATTGAAGCGGCAAAAGACAGTTATGATAATGTAAAGAATGAAGCTGCAAGTAACAGTAATTCTTATAATGAAGGATTTGCAAATTAACTTAATATAGAATTTTATCAGCAAAGCATTTCTTAAGCGAAATGCTTTTTTATTTACATTTGATTTTCCCTACTAAACCACATCAATGCTTCTTAAAAAGAAATTTCTTGTTATTGCATCTTTAATTATTTTGGTTACAATTGGTGTTGCGGCACACAAACCTGAAACAGATCCCGATAATGGTTTTAAAAATTTAAAAGTTTTACCTAAAGATATTTCTCAGGATAGTTTGAATAGAATTATGCACGGCTTCGGTCATGCGCTTGGCGTACACTGCACTTTTTGCCATGCTGAAAATAAAGACAATACTTCAGGTAGGCCTGATTTTGCAAGTGATGAAAAACCGGAAAAAGAAATTGCCAGGAAAATGATGTTGATGACAACTTCAATCAATGAAACTTATTTTAATTTTAATGGATCGGCACAACCAGATACAATAACTGTAGTGCATTGCCAAACGTGCCATAGAGGAAATCCGCATCCGGATGAAGAAGCAATAAACAGCGATGATCATAATGAAATGAATCATAATGCGCCACCGCCGAACAATCAGCCGCCACAATAATACATACACATCATATTTATCAATCAAATAAAGGAGGGCAGCCATGTTGATTGAGCCAACAAATTTAAAAGTAAATTCTCTGCAGAAATCTAAGATAAATCATAATTTCTTTTTCATGCAAATGCTGCTTGCTACATCTGCGTATTGTCCGTAATTTTCTATTAGCGAATAATCTTCTCTTTGATATAGACGAATAGCATGATGCTGCAGGTTGCCGGTTTCAAGCACAGCATGAGTATAAGATAATTCCTTAGCCCAAATTTCCAATTCGTGCAGGATTGCCGCGGCAATGCGCTTGCCTCTGAATATTTCTGAAACAAACATTCTTTTTATTTCCACGCTTATGTCATCATATTTTTTAAAGCAACCGCAGCCTGCAGCAATATCATCAACATAAGCAACAACAACTGTGGGTAGTAAAGTGATAACATTGAAACGACTATAAAATTTTTGCTGCGTTCCATAAGTGTCTTTTAGCTCAGTATCCAAAGCATTCACCAGCATTTTAAAATCTTTATCATCACTGTTTGTTCGTTTGAGAATAAGCATATATAAAGATAAAGACTTAGAAATGTATTACATTCCTTGATGAGCGGAAAAAACCTTATTCAATTTCGCCGTTACTTTGCTCACTAAATTTTATTCATGCGGATAGGAATTGTTTGTTATCCAACTTTTGGCGGTAGCGGCGTACTTGCCACAGAACTTGGCAAAGCACTTGCCGATAAAGGACATGCTGTGCATTTTATCACTTATCAACAGCCTGTGCGTCTCGATGTTTTCAGCGCCAATATTTTTTATCACGAAGTGCGCGTACCATCTTATCCGCTGTTTGATTATGCGCCTTATGAAGTTGCCCTTGCCAGCACAATGGTTGATGTTATAATGCATCATAATCTTGATTTGCTTCATGTTCATTATGCCATTCCACATGCGTCTGCGGCATATATGGCAAAGCAAATTGTTGCAAAAAAAGGTAGACACATACCTTTCATTACCACACTTCATGGCACAGATATTACGCTTGTTGGCAGAGATAAAACTTATGAACCTGTAGTAACTTTTTCCATTAACGAAAGCGATGCTATTACTGCTGTTTCGCAAAATTTAAAAGAAGAAACTTATCGCTCTTTTGCAATAGAAAAAGAAATTGATGTAATAGAAAATTTTGTTGATATAAAAAGATTTAATAAAAAACCTTTTGATGCATTTAGAAAAGTAATAGCGCCTCATGATGAAAAAATTGTTGTACACGCTTCTAACTTTCGCACAATAAAACGTGTCCCTGATGTAATAAAAATTTTCAGTGAAATAAGAAAGCAGTTGCCTGCAAAATTATTGATGATAGGAGATGGGCCTGAACGACCAAAAGCGGAAGACCTTGTAAGAGAACTTAATGTGCAGGATGATGTTCGCTTTCTTGGCAAGCAGGAGCAGATGGAAGAAATTTTTGCTGTATCCGATTTGTTTTTACTACCATCAGAATATGAAAGCTTTGGTCTTGCAGCACTTGAAGCAATGGCTGCAAAAGCGCCTGTTATCAGCAGCAACGCAGGCGGTTTGCCCGAAATAAATTTGCAGGGAATTACCGGTTATCTCGCTGATGTTGGTGATGTAGAAACCATGAGCAAAGAAGCTATTGGCTTACTAAATAATAGTGCTAAACTTAAACAGTTTAAAGAGAATGCTTTTCAACAGGCATTGAGATATGATATCAAAAATATTGTTCCTCAATATGAAAAATTATACAGCCGTTTTTGCTCTATGAAATGTGAAAAGAATTAGTTCTTTCATCATTGCACTAAAAAAACAGCATTGCTAAAAAGCATCTTTCCATTTTGCCAGAATAATCTGAACAAAGGATTATCTGCGAGATAAATAATATTTCCATTACCCATATTTTGCACGCCGAATAAAAGACCGTCTTTAAGCTTTGGTTTTACTTTACTGCCAACAAAACCGGAAATATAATTTGCTTGTTTTATTACGCCGACATTCCAGCCATCCTTCATAAAGTCGTAAACATTTGCATCCTGTTTTAAGGTATAATAAAACGAAGGATAGCCATACGCCAAAGGATGCGTGCTGTCCATTTCAACTTTATAAATAGCGCCTGGAATAGTGTTTGGAATATCATCTCTTTCTCGGTCTGCATATTTTTTCAGCAGCTTATAATTTGCACTGCCTGTATCTTTATCGTTCGGTTTATCTTCCTTCAATTTTATTCCCCAATCTCCGTCAGCCATTTGTGCAACTGCACGATCAATCGCAATAATTTTTCCGCCATTCTTTACAAATGACTGTAATTTTTGAGTAATATTTTTATCATCAAAAAAAGAATAATGCCCATTTGGAATTATAACCTCTGTGTATTTTTCGAGGTTAATATCATCTAAATCATTTGCATTGATAAGTGAAATTGGGTAATGTAAAACCTGCTCAAATAAATTCCAAACTTCTCCGGCACCTGTTTCAGATGCGCCATCACCCGTTACCAGCGCCACTTTCGGAGCATGAACATATGCGATATAATCAGAACCAAAGTCTGCGCCTTTTTCCATAAAGCCACTTTCAACATCAACAGGCTGTACACCAAATTTTTTACAAGCATCATTTGTCAAGTCATTCCATCCGGCAACATTACTTGCCTTCATCACTATTAAAGTGCCATAAGAATAATTGATGTTATTATAAGTAAATGGCTTTTCAGCGCAACGAACTTTTACATGATGCGCCAATAGATCTGCAAGCACTTCAGAAGCATTGAAGGAAGTATATGGAATGATGTATCCATAATTTGATGTAATAGAATTAACAACGCTTGCAGGTTTGAAAGCTCCAATAGAAAGCCGGTCTTTTACTGCGTATGCTTTAATGCCGTAAGCATAAGGAACAGACCATGCTGTAATATCGTAAGTAACGGAATCTTTCAAATTACTTTTCGGTTCAAACAAAACTTTTAATAAAGTACTTTTAGGTTGAAATGCAGTGACAGCAAGATTATAACCATCATCACTATAACTTTCTTCTTTGCCTGAAAAATAATTATATCCTTTAAAGGTATTGTTTGAAACACTTCCGTAAGTGATGCCATTTTTATCTAACAATGTTGCTACTGCTTGCAATTGATTACGATCTTTTGCTGTAAGCACATAGGTTTTATAATCATCACCAAGAGCATTCTGGTTATTATCGAAAAACTTTTTGAATTCAGTTACTAATCTTGAAGCATTCATAGAAGATATCTCAACCAAAGACATGCTTGTTGTGAAATGATGGAGTGCGCGTGCAGCAAGTGTCAGCGTATCTTGATCATCAATAATGTCTGATGCGCCTGCACTTGAGTTGCCTGCCTGTTCATACGTCATTCCGATAGAGCCATTATAAATAGGATATGTATCTCCATAAGAAGGATAGAAAAGATCAAACTCTTCTTTGGTAAAATAAAGCCAGCCATTTGCATCAAAATATTTTGCGTTGTTTTTTCCCACCATCACCTGAAAGTCTCGTTGCCATTGAGTTATAACATCATGGTAGGGCTCTGCGGCAGGAGCGAAGTAATAAGGTTCATTTACACCTTGCTCATGATAATCAGCATGCACTTGGGGCAACCAGGAGTTGTATAATTTTAAACGTTGCTGTGTTTCTATTTGTGTTTGCCAAGCCCAATCTCTGTTAAGATCAAAATTGTAATGATTTACTCTTCCGCCAGGCCATGGTTCATTATGTTCCCGTGATTGCGGATCAGGATTTGGCACATTGCCAACCATTTGATCAAACCAATTAATATATCTTTCTCTGCCATCAGGATTTAAACATGGATCAATGATAACGACTGTATTTTTCAGCCAGCTTTTTGTCTGTGTATTATTATCATCCACCAAAGCAAACAACATCATCATGGCAGCTTCAGAAGGAGAGGGCTCATTGCCATGAACGTTATAACTTAGCCAAACTATTGCAGGTACGCCATCAGTTTTTGGTTGTACATTATCTTTAAGCATTCCGCTTAAGCGAAGATTATTTTTTCTTATTTCCTCAATGTTTGCAAGGTTTTCAGGGGAAGCTATGTAAGCAACTTCAAGATCACGATTTTCATTTGTAACACCATATTTTACAATTTTCACCATAGATGGTTTTGCATCTGCGACAGCTTTAAAGTATTCAAGAATTTTGTAGTGCGGCGTATATCTGTCACCAATTTTATAACCAAGAAACTGTTCGGGACTTGGCGCATTTTGCGCAAAGCTTTGCGCGGCAAACAATACAGAAAGGATAAGCAGTATTTTTTTCATACAGAATAATGTTTTGCAGAAAGCGAAAATAGGCAGAGTGACATTATAAATGAAGAAATACAAAAATAAATGACACCTAATATTTACAAATAACTAAGCCACCATTTATAGTGCGTGCTTCTATATTTATTAAACCATTTGCATGGAAAATATAAAACAGCTACAACAAAAATCCATATCGCATAAACAACCCAAAGATCAAAACCAAAGTGCAATGGTCTGAAAAAAAACGGCGCTTGCTTATCTGTAATATCTTTTATACGATAACCGGATGCAAAAAAGAAAATAACACAAATAACATGTATCAAATACAAATGAAGCACATAATAAAAGAAAGGAACTCTGCCATATATCCTGAAAATTCCGGCAAGCTTTCCCCGAAAATGTTCTAACATTCCTAAAGCAATAAGTGCAGGTCCTAATGTGATGCAGCTATATTCTAACGAAGGAGGATATTTCGTTACATTAATAAAAGAAAGAAAAGTAAATAGCCCGCTATTTTGTCTTGACCATTGTGCAGGATCGCCATAAAGATTGATATATCTTAAAATGATAAACAACGATATCAAAACAAAACCGGAATTGAACAAAATCTTTTTTCGTTCCTGCACATTCATTGCAGTATATATTTTTCCAAACCAATAACCAAGAAACATAATACCCGTCCAAGGCAAAATAGCATAAGCATCAACCATAATTCTTGTTGGAGCAATAGGATATTTTTTGAATGTTGATGTAAACAAAAAATTCTCCAAAACACTTGCTGCGCCTACGTTTGGAAGCGTTATCAAATCAAATATATCATGACCGAAAAAAAGAACACAACCAACTATCAAAATTATTTTGGGTGAAGTTTTTACCATCAATCCAAGAAAAAACATACTCCATCCGATTGCCCAAATTACCTGCAGAATAATTGTATTGAAAAATGGATTGAATGTCCACGCAAACGTGATAAGGGTTATCTCAACAAATACAAGCCACAATCCGCGCTTGATAAGAAAAGCACTTAATTCTTTGGTAGTTTTATTTTGCCCTGCTAAAAATGCGGAGATGCCTGATAAAAATACAAACACAGGAGCGCAGAAATGCGTGATCCATCTTGTAAAGAAAAGCAGGGTAGTTGTAGTTGCTAAATTGGTTGGGCTGTCATCGAAAGCATGCGGATGAAAATAATCGCGTACATGATCGAGCGCCATAATGATCATTACAATTCCGCGAAGTATATCAATGGATTGAATTCTTTGTTTCGGCTGAGAAAGAGATTGCATAGATTAAAGTTGATAAATCTAAATTAGAAAAATAATAAAAAGTGTTTTCCTTTTATTAAAAAAATCTTCTTTCCATATTTCTAAATTAAAATATTATTCTTCCTCAATCGTCTTTCTGTTATCAACGCTATTGTTGATTATTTAAAAATATACAAAAATGTATAACAGAGAAACAAACGCCGCAAAAGGCGAACACGGAAACAGGTTCCGGCACCAGTTTATCCGTTCTATGCAGCGCGCAGCCGTAAACGTTTACAAAACAGAAAATAGTTACGAAATGCTGGTATTTGCGCCGGGCAGAATCAAAGAGCATTTTAAGCTTGATGTAAAAGGAAGTGAGTTGACAATTAGTTACACACCGCCGCAAGGCTTCGCGAGACCTGAATGGGTTTTGCGTGAATACAGCCGCGGAGGTTTTGAAAGAACTTTTCAATTAGATGCTTCTGTAAATACAGCTGCTATAACAGCAAAATATACAGACGGTGTTTTGCAGGTAAGCCTTCCGGTTATCGCAGGCAAGGAACAGCCTAAACAGGAAATTGTAGTAAACTAATCTTAAGATTAAAAAATGAAAGCGGCTTTAAAGAGCCGCTTTTTTATTTTAAGAAAATCTAAATGCGATAAAATTATTTATTTCTATCCGATGTAATTTTTCTTATGTTTTTATCATGGTCTGTAATTTTTTTTCAGCGGCTTTTAAATTTATTCCTTTGCCTAAAACTCCTTTGAAAATATCGCCTTGCTCTTTTACTCTTGCCATTGCGTTTGAGATATTAAAATCAGTCATTTTCAAACCTTTTTTTACTTCTTCCCAATGCAAAGGCATAGATACTGTTGCGCCTGGTTTTGGACGAAGTGAATAAGCTGTTGCTAAGGTTGCTTTCGGACGATTTTGCAAAAAATCAATATATAATTTTCCTTTCCTGTTCGCTGTTAATCTTTCAATACTTGTATAATCCGGTAATTTCGCATGTACAACTTTTGCAATCAATCTTCCAAATTCTTTTGACTCTTCATAAGTATATTTTGCACCTAAGGGAATATAAATATGAATGCCGGTTGATCCCGATGTTTTGCAAAAAGCTTTTACATTGATACTGTCTAAAATTTCTTTTGTAATATTTGCTGTTTCGATAACCTGGTCAAAATGATTTTTATCAGGATCGAGATCTATAATGCACCAATCAGGATTATCGGATTTTTCAATGGTACTGCTCCATGGATTTATTTCTATGCAACCCAAAGATGCGATATATAAAATGCTCGCTTCATCATCACAAACCATATAATTTTTTTGTTGGCCTTCACTTGTGTAAGGAAAAGTTTTTAACCATGCCGGCACTTTGCCTGTAACATCTTTTTGATAAAAGCTCATTCCGTTAATGCCATTTGGATGCCTGTTCAATGATTGCGGCCGATTCTTTACATAAGGCAAAATATATGGTGCTGCCTGGTAATAATAATTTAGCATATCTCTTTTGGTGATGTTCTCTTTCGGCCAAAAGATTTTGCTGAGATTCGAGAATTTAATTTCCTTTCTCTGCAGCTTTTTTACCTGCGTTTCTTCTGATGGATTTAATAAAGTTTTTCTCTCTGTTTTTGATGATGTGGTGATAATTTTTTTATCAACTAAAATATTTTCCTTATCAATTATTTGTTCTGTTTCAACTTCATTTTCCTGTATTACCTGCGTCGCTTTTTTATCTTCTCTTAATCCCTGAAAGGATGGATGACGCATTACACCATCCCTTGTCATTTCTCTGAATGAAACCTCGCAAACCAGCTCTGGCCTTAGCCAAAATGCTTTTGCCTTTGGCGGATTTGGTCTGAAGCGGGAAGGCTTATTAATATCGGGTTCATTTTCAAACAGGCATTTATTGATAATTAAAGGATTGAAAAATGCCATCAATTCTGTTTGCTTTTTATCATCGAATCCGGTTCCGATTTTGCCGGTATAAACCAACTTTTCTTTTTGATAAACACCAACCAGCAACGAACTAAAAGCTTTTTTGCTGCCTTCATTTTTTGTAAAACCTCCGATAACAACTTCCTGTCTTTTGGAAGTTTTTATTTTCAACCAATCTTTCGATCTGCTTCCGGGAATATATGTTGAATCTTTTTTCTTTGCAATAATGCCTTCGAGATGCATCTTCTCGGCCACTTCATAAAATTGTATTCCTGATGAATCAAAGCTTTCGCTGATTAATATATTTTCATTTGATAAAATAACTTCTTTCAATATTTCCCTGCGATCAATCAAAGGCAAATGCATTAATGTTTTTCCATTCAGCCATAAAATATCAAATACATAAAACTTCAAAGTTCCGTCTGCTTCGCTTCGCCAATTTTGAAGACTGCCAAAATCTGAAACGCCATTTTTATCTGCAACAATAATTTCACCATCAAGAACTGCATTTATGTTTAACGATTTTAAGCCATCGTAAATAGGATAAAATTTTTCATTGAATGATTTATTGTTTCTCGATTTAATTTCAGTTATGTCATTATTCAAAAAGGCAAGTGCGCGATAACCATCCCATTTTACTTCGTACAACCAGCCTTCTTCATCAAAAGGTTTGTCAACTAAAGTTGCAAGCATTGGCTCAATGTTTTCCGGCATTTTTTCTTTTTTCCCTTTATTTAAAATATCATCTACTTTATTTTCTTCTTCCTCTTTTAATATTTTTTCTTTCTGTTTTTTTATACTTTCCTTCAAATATTTAGGACCTGTTTTTCCATAAATATTTGTACTTGTTTTTTCAACTTGTAAAATTGTTTTTCCTGATTGTATTGATTTTTCTTTTTTAGTGATATCGTCACTTGATGCATATTTATCATTCAGTTTCATCAATAACCACGCATTCTCTCCGCGGTTATCAGATTTTACCAAAGCATATTTCCCCTTCAATTTTTTTCCATGCAAAATAAATTTCAGTCTGCCTTTATACAATTCTTTTAGCAATTCTTTTTCCTGTGTTTTTTTGTCATTGCTTTTTATATCATCAGGTTCGTATGTTCCTTCATCCCAAACGATCACTGTGCCGCCGCCATATTGACCTTTCGGAATAATGCCTTCAAAATTTCTATAATCAAATGGATGATCTTCCACCATCATGGCCAACCTTTTTACGGAAGTGTCTGTTGAAGGACCTTTCGGCACTGCCCAACTTTTTAATACGCCCTGCATTTCTAACCTGAAGTCATAATGAAGATGGGATGCAGCATGTTTTTGAACCACAAATATTAATTTATTTTCTTTAGGCAAGCCACCTGATGGCTCTGAAGTTTTATCAAATGATCGCTTTTTTTTGTATAATGATAAACTCATTTTTTAAAAATTGAATAATAATAATTGACCTAAAATCAAGCCATGTTTGTGGCGCTATTTGTACAATCATGGAAAGAATATTCAGATTAATTTGAAAAACAAAATAAAAGAGATGAAAATTTTTGGTACAATAAATGCATTCAATTACTAAACAAAAATTTTTTCTATGTCAAAATTTATAACAGGATTTATGTTGGGCGTTGCAAGTGGAATAAGCCTTGCAGTTTATACGCAAACCGAAAGCGGTCAGGAATGGCTGGAAACTATCAGAGATAAAACGGATAAGGCAACCGATACAATAAAATCAAAACTCGATAGCATTAATGAAGGCGTTTCTTCTTTGGTAAAAAAAGAAAAAAATAATACTGATGATGCTCAGTCTGCTATAAATAATACAGTTGACGAATTTCGAAGTTTTTAGTTTTTACTAAGGCTTAGGTAAGATAGAATTAATAGATGCATCTTCTTTTATAAAAAAAGGGATTTCAGTAACGGGGGCATTTATTGTTATGTAAGTGCCGCCGTTATATATTTTTTTTGTCCAATAACATTTCCATTTGCCTTCCGGTAAATAAATATTTTCTGCAATTGCCTTTTCTTCAACAATAGGCGCTACAAGAATATCATTTCCTAACATGTATTCATATTCCAAATGATAAGTAGTTGTATCATTTGGATATTCAAGCATCAGATGTCTCATCACCGGAATGCCTGTGTGTGTTGATTCTTCAGCAGTTTTGTATAAATAATTTTTTATAGCTTCATGGAGTGTTGCATATTTTTTAAAGAATTGAAGCGTTGAAGAATCTGTCCAGATGCGGATATTATTTTTTCCATAATCCCATAAATGATCACGCATAATTGAAGTCATTGCACCAAACTCAACCCAACGCATCCACAATTCACGTGAAGGAGAAAGACATAAAATATCAGGAGCCCAAACGCTATAGCCTGATAAACCTGCAGACAAACCCGCAGTGATTGCGGAAGGATATCCATAAGTTTTGCTCCATGATGGATCTTGATCTCCACCCCAAATAATTGATTCATAAGCTGCTGAACCCGCTGAGCCGGAGCGGCTAAATTCTACAACATCAGGTTTTATATTAATTGCTGATTGGTGTGTGATCTTGTGATAGATCAATGGATAAAGATTTGCAATCTGTTCATTAGTCAACTCATTGAAAGGCTTATCCAGATTGAATTGCAGCGGTGTGTAATATAATTTTGTTTTGTGATAAACATAATTTACATCGCCAAAGTCTTCCATCCAACCATCAAAGTTTTCTTCAATTAAATTTCTTTCTAAAATTCTTTTCCACCATGTATTTGTTTTTTCATTGTAAAAATTTATCTGATCATTTGAATGAAAATTACTGAATGTATCTTCATTGATTTGTGTATTTGAAAAGATGAAATTGTTTGCTTTTGCATAATCAAAAACAGGGTTTGAAAAATTATAATAAGATAAATTTCTGTTTACAAAAGGCCGCAAATAAGTAAGCACTTTAAAATTTAATCTGTGCAAACTGTCTGTAAGTTTTCTTAAATTTCCATAATAGCCATTTGTCCACAACGTCCAGCCCGTATTGCTTTCAGGGTCATCAAAGTCGAAGAGCCAAAGTACATCGGAAGGAATTTTCAAGTCGCGTAATTCATTTGCACGATCAAGTACAGAGTCTTCACCTTTCAATAAATTAAGCCAAACACCAAAAGCCCATTTCGGTGCAAGCGGCGTTCTGCCAACAACTGAAGTGTACGCAGAAAGCACTTCTTTTGGCGAAGCTGCTGCAAAAAAATAAATGCTTGTTTTATTATCATGAATAGAAATTGAAAATGCATGTTTATCTGCATTTGTAATATCTATTGTATCCGTACTTGCGTCGTCAATATAAAGTCCATTACCTTTCGGTGTATAGATAAAAGGAATGGGTAAATAAGTTGGCTCAAAATGCTGTAATGCAGTCACAGTACGGAGTGTATCGGGAATCCAGGCATGATCATGCGGTTGATTATTGAATGAATGACCATTTAAATTCGAACTTATAAAACGTTCGCCGCCGCCAAAAAATGGTCCGGCAGCTTTAAATTTTAAACTAATGTTTTTTATATTTTGTAAAGAATTAATTATGGAAAATTGAATGATGTTTTCAGTAATAATTTTTATTTTGAAAATGATATTTGCATCGTTAGTTATAACAATACATTCATTTTTATTTTGTGTAAAACCAGTGATTTTTAAGCTGCTGTTTTTCTTATCAAAGAAAATTGAATCCAGTTTCCAGCTATCATTTGTTGCTGTGTTTAATAATACAAAGTGAACAGCATTTTTTGAAATCCTAAGATGAAAAGCAGCGGCATTAATTGTATAATTATTTTTATTCTTTTCAATTTTGAAATGTATGTTTTGTGAAGTATCAATTAATGAAGCATTAGAAATTACAGAAGGTTGAATAATTCCTTTATGCATTTCATTCAATAGTAATTGTTGCGTGGATTGCGCAAATGAAATTTGATTAGCGAATAAAATTGTAAATAAAAAAAGGTTTTTTTTCATTGTATGATAATCTGTAAAGCCTTGTCAGTATTGGTTTTTCAATATTTTTACTACAATTTTATCAATCGGTAATGAAACTGAGTTTTCATTTAAATCCTCCCATTCGATCCATCTCAACACTTCACTTTGTCCTTTTATATCTGCAATTTGATGTGGTGCAAAATCAAAAACTTTTGTTTTTACTGAAAGATTTTCAAGGTGCTTTGCATGAGCGAAATAATAAATTGAAATGATCTGATCCTCTTTATTAAAAGCTGAACGCTGAAAATAATCGGTTGTGTAAATATGCTCTCCAATAATAACATCTAAACCTGTTTCCTCTTTAAATTCCCGCTTTAAACAATCTCTTGTTCCTTCACCAAACTCTAACCCGCCGCCGGGAAATTTTGTATAATAATCACCTCTTATAAATTCATCACTTACTAAAACTCTTTTTTTTTCATTCAATAAAATTCCATACACGCGAATTGTAAAATTATAATGCGGAAACAACGGATTATCTGCCATTATTTTTATATTATTATTTCTCCTTTAAAAACGAATTCTGCAGGTCCGATCAAAAAAATATTTGTAAAAACACCATCTTCATTTTTATCAAATTCCACAGCGAGGTGACCTCCGGGCGTATCAACTTCAATTCTGTTGAAGCCATTATCATTATGCGCAAACACAAGTGCAGCAGCGGTTACGCCTGTTCCGCAACTTAGTGTTTCATCTTCCACACCACGTTCATACGTGCGCATAATAATTTTTTTTTCACCAAGCTCGACAAAATTTACGTTAATGCCTTCTGTTTTAAAATCATCACTGTAACGAATATTTGTACCATCATTTTTTACATTAATCTCTTCTACATTTTCGACAATTTTTACATAATGCGGTGAACCTGTATTTACTAAAAAAGCATCATCAAAAACATCAATTTTTTGGACATCTTGCATTTTTAAACTTACCAATCCATCCGCTTCAATTGTTGCTTCGTGCACGCCATCGATTGCGAGAAATACATATTTACTATTACGTATTCCAACTTTATTCGCAAATTTCACGAGGCACCTTCCTCCGTTGCCGCACATTGTGCTTTCATTCCCGTCAGCATTAAAATATTTCATTTCAAAATCAAAACCGTTTTTTTCATTTAATAACATCAAGCCATCAGCACCAATGCCGAATCTTCTGTCGCATATTTCTTTTATTTGCTGAACTGACAAGTCAATTTTATTTTCACGATTATCCATGATAATAAAATCATTTCCCGTGCCTTGGTATTTATAAAAAGTTAGTTGCATTTTTTTGAAATTATTTTTTAATTATCAAGTTCACATTTTAGCAATTATATGTAGAACTTTTTCAATTAATTGTTCTATTGCAGCATCACTGTTCTTTGAAAACGCTTTGTGGATGCGGTTTGCAACGATTACATTCAAACTTAAACATTGGTGACCAAGTAGCTTTCCCAAGCCATAAATAGCGCTGGTCTCCATTTCAAAATTAGTGATGCGATGATTGCCAAATTGAAATTTTGTAAGCTTATTTATCAATTCAGGATGTTGCAAACCGAGTCTCAACACCCTTCCCTGCGGACCATAAAACCCAGGACATGTTACAGTAATGCCATGATAAAATCCATCAACAAAATGTTTGAGTAAAAAAGAAGATGCAGCACTGATGTATGGTTGGGAGTTACTGCTGATTTGTGTTTGCATGATGAATTGTTGCAGCATTTGTTTTTCTTCATCATTATTTTCAGAGCGATAAAAATGCATCAAATTATCAAGGCCGATTCCATGCGTTCCTGCAACAAAACTATCTACAGGAATATCTTTCTGCAACGATCCACTTGTGCCAACGCGCATTATCTGCAGCGTTGATAAAACTGGATTAATATTTTTTGTTTGAAAATTAATATTAGCCAGCGCATCCAGTTCATTCATTACAATATCAATGTTATCAGGACCAATTCCTGTTGATAAAACTGTTAGCCTTTTATTTCCGCAATAACCTGTGTGCGTAATAAATTCGCGGTGCTGTCTTTTAATTTCAATTGTATCAAAATGCTTACTTACTTTTTCTACACGACCGGGATCGCCGACAATAATAATGGTATTTGCAAGCTCCTCCGGCCGCAAGTCAAGATGATAAATTGCACCACGTTTATTAATTATTAATTCACTCTCTGCGATCATTCGAATATTTATTTAATCAAATTTCGCAATTGATTTTTATACTTTCCTAATTAAATGTATTTACTTTATTTTCGCAATTAAATGGTCCTGTGGCCGAGTGGCTAGGCAAAGCTCTGCAAAAGCTTCTACAGCGGTTCGAATCCGCTCGGGACCTCTGAAACCCGCTACCAGCGGGCTTTTTATTTAATATGAAATATTCTCAAACCATTGGTATTATTGCTTGCCTTTGTTTAATTGCAGTTTGTTTTATGCCATGGAGTGTGATAGTTTCAAAGAATATAATTGTTTCTGGAATCAGTGCTAAGGGAACAAATTTTGGTAGCCCAGGTTTGATGAATATTTTTTTTTCAATCTTATTGATCGTATTCTTTCTTATAAAAAAAATTTGGGCAAAACGAATTAATATTATAATCGGCGTTTTAAATATTGCCTGGGCGTTTAGAAATTATTTGCTTGTTTCAACATGTGATGGTGGCGAATGCCAGGTAATAAAAATTGGGTTTTACTTGCTATTGATTTTTTCTCTTCTCATTTTGATAATGACCTTTTTGCCAAAAATTTCTTTGCCTGATAAAAAGTAATTGTATAATAATTTTTATTTTTGTTGAATTACTGCAGCATCACACTTGTTAGCAACTTCATAACAATTATTTTTTTATAGCAGCGTTATATTTGTTGTGATGAACAGTAATACAGAAGCTGATTTTGAAAGAGAAAAAAATCTCAAAGCATTTGGCATGACTGCGCTGATTATCGCAGCGGTTTTTTTTCTTTTTTTTCTCATAAGCTGGACGATACCTGCAATGCCTCCACAACCTGTTGATACAGGCGTTGATGTTAATCTTGGCAACAGCGATATTGGTTCGGGAAAAATTGCACCACAAATTCCCGGCCCACCTTCTGTTCAGGAAACAAATAATAATCCGCCGCCAGCTTCTCATAGCGTTGTACAGCCTGAAGAAAATAAAGAAGTTGCAGAAAATAATGAAGCTGATGCTCCGACAATTCATACCTCTCCAAAGCCAGCGATAAAACCAAAGCAGGAAGTTGTAACAGAGCCTGTTAAGCAACAAAAAACTCAACCCATTATCAATCCAACTCCTACGCCGCCAAAACCAAAAGCAGTTTACAAAGGTGGTACTGCAAATAATGCTGGTGGCAATAATGCAGACAGTTACAATAATATTCACAACCAGGGAATTGCCGGTGGCAATGGAGATCAGGGAAAGCCGAATGGTAATCCAAACTCAGATAGTTACACAGGAAATGGTGGCTCAGGCACAAGCGGCGTAAGTATTCGCAGTGGATTGGATGGTAGAAGATTTACACATTTGCCATCGTTTCGTGATGAGTTTAACCAGAATGCAAAAGTTGCTGTTGACATTACAGTTGATGAAAATGGAAATGTAACAGATGCAACCGTAAATCCGCGCGGTACAACAACCACAGACAATAACATTAGAGACATTGCCATAACAAAAGCAAAGCAATTAAAATTAAATAGCGGCAGTTCTGTTCAAACAGGAACAATTGTTTTCAATTTTAAATTACAGGATTAATAATTGCTGCGTAGAATCACAAAGCGCACAAGAGTGCGACGCAAGTAAAGCTCAATTGATATTCTTCACCCTGGCTCAAAAAAAATTTCTTATAACTTTTAGAGTTTGCATTCAGTAAGCTTCTCATTACATTTGCCACCATTGTTTTTTTATGGCAAAAGAAATTACAACGCGTGCAGAAGATTATTCGCAATGGTATAATGATCTTATTTTAAAAGGAAATTTAGCAGATTATTCTGCGGTTCGCGGATGCATGATCATCAAGCCTTACGGTTATGCACTTTGGGAAAACATGCGTGATGTGCTTGATAAAATGTTTAAAGACACAGGGCATGTGAATGCTTATTTCCCTTTGTTTATACCAAAAAGTTTTTTGAGTAAAGAAGCTGCGCATGTAGAAGGTTTTGCGAAAGAGTGCGCTGTTGTTACACATTATCGTTTGATGAATGATCCGAATGGAAATGGCATTATCGTTGATCCTGAAGCGAAGCTGGAAGAAGAATTAATTATTCGCCCTACTTCTGAAACAATTATCTGGAACACATATAAAACATGGGTTCAATCGTATCGTGATTTGCCTTTGCTTATTAATCAATGGGCAAATGTTGTGAGATGGGAAATGCGTACACGATTGTTTTTGCGCACTACAGAATTTTTGTGGCAGGAAGGTCATACTGCGCATGCAACAAAAGATGAAGCTGTTGCTGAAGCAAAACAAATGCTTGAAGTGTATGCAGATTTTGCAGAAAACTTTATGGCAGTTCCTGTTATTAAAGGTGTGAAGACTTTGAATGAACGTTTTGCTGGCGCTGAAGATACCTATTGCATAGAAGCGCTGATGCAGGATGGCAAAGCGTTACAGGCTGGTACCTCACATTTTCTCGGGCAAAATTTTGCAAAAGCCTTTCATGTAAAATTTAGTGATAAAGAAAATAAATTAGATTTTGTTTGGGCAACAAGCTGGGGTGTAACTACGAGGTTGGTTGGTGCTTTGGTAATGGTGCACAGCGATGATGATGGATTAATAATGCCGCCAAAACTTGCGCCGATACAAGTCGTCATTATTCCGATTTATAAAAATGATGAACAAAAAAGTTTAATAGACGATAAAGTAAAAATGATTGTTGAAGAATTAAAAGCTTTCAATATTTCAGTTAAATATGACGACAATGATAACAATCGTCCGGGTTGGAAGTTTGCAGAATATGAAATGAAAGGTGTGCCTGTTCGTTTGGCAATTGGTGCGCGCGATCTTGAAAAAAATACTGTTGAGATAGCAAGAAGAGATACAAAGGAAAAAATGAATGTTACAATTGATGGCATTGCAGCACAAATAAAACAATTGTTGCAAAATATTCAGCAAGCGATGTTTGACAAAGCAAAAAACTTTCGTGATGGGCACATAACAAAAGTTGACAGTTGGGATGAATTTGTAAATATTCTCGATGGCAAAGCAGGCTTCATTTCTGCACATTGGGATGGCACTTCTGAGACTGAAGAAAAAATAAAAGAACTAACCAAAGCAACAATCCGTTGTATTCCATTAAATAATGAAATGGAAAATGGTAAATGTATTTTAACAGGCAAAGATTCTTCGCAAAGGGTTTTGTTTGCGAGAGCTTATTAGTTTATTAAAAAATAAAGGCAATTTTATTTTTTTTAAAAGATTATTCCTATCTTACTTTCTATTAATCAACTCTTAAAACAAAACTGCATGGAAACCAAACCAATATTGCCAAATGCTACAGTTGTACTTGTAATGGGAATTTGCTCAATCGTATTTAGTTGCTTTTTTATCGGCGTTGTTCTTGGAATAATCGGGATTGTCTTATCTTCTAAGCCAAGAAAAATGTACAAAGAAAATCCTGAAATGTATGAAGGATATGGTCAACTCAATGCTGGCTTTATTATGTCAATTATCGGAACTGCACTTGGAGCAGTTTATGTAGTTTATTGGGTAATTGTTGTTGCAATACTTGGCGGCACAGCAATGTCTTTAAGTCACTGGAATAATTATTAAATTTATAAATGCAGGCATAATTTCAATGCCTGCAATTTTTTTATGATTGAATGGTTACAAAACCACCAGTTTCCCTGTGCAATAAAATCTATATTTGGAATTGATTGCCCGGTTTGTGGTGCACAGCGTGCAACAATATTTTTACTCCAGGGAAATTTTGCGGCAAGTTTTAAAATGTATCCGCCACTGCTTTTTATTTTTTTATTAATTACACTTTCACTCACACATCAATTTTTTCCTAAGTTGATCAAAAGAAAATTTCTCATTAATTACGCTGTTTTTGTATTGATAATTATTGGTTTGAATTATACAATAAAAATTGTGACTGGAAATTTATCTTGAAAAATTTATTCATAAAACGTAACTGTCAGCGGAAACTTCGCTTCGCTCAAACCCAATGCTGCTGCGGCTGCTGTGCTGATGCGATAATCTAATCCTGTATTTTCCGGGATTGCTGCAATGCTCCACAAAACTTTTGCGTAAATGATTTTATTATTTTCACTCATCACTCTCACAATAGATCCCGGCGGAACATTATTCATTAAAATGTAATATTTTTTATCATTCCAACCGCTTGCGGTTTTAAATGCCATTGCAGTGCCGGTTGATGTTTGCAAACTTCTTCCTTCTGTTCCTAAACCAAATGATGTAGCAAAAAAACCTTCAGGATTTTGCATGTTTGCAATATCATTTTGAGAAGGTTGTGTTGTTAGCACTGCAGCAGCATTTACAGATGCTTTTGTTGTATCAGAAACGATAGGTTCATTTTGTTCAGGCAGATTATTATTTTCGGAAGATGGTTGTGTTGGAACTGTGACATTTACTTCAGTTGGCTGTGATGCTTGCTGCTGTTGTGTTTCAGCGGGTTGTGACTTAATTGGTTGTTCTACGGTTTCTATATTTGTAGAAGTCGTTGTTTCAACAGATGCTTTATAACCAACAATTAATTTATGTCCGTCAATAATAGTATTGCCGGTCATTTTATTCCATTTTTTTAATTCATCAATTGTGGAATGAAATTCTTTTGCAAGTGAATAAAGTGATTCGCCTTTACCAACTGTATGCAAAATTGGCGTTCCATTTTGAGTTTGAACATTCGTAGTAATTGTTGTTGAAGCGATAGGTTTATTAGTAACAACTACAACAGGTTTTGCCCCTGCAGTTTGCACGATAGGAATTTTTACAACTTCACCGATTGATAATTTACTTTGCGTATTCATGTGATTGACACGCATGATGTTTCCAACGGTTGTATGATATTTCTTTGCAAGTCCAGTAAGCGTTTCCCCTGAAGCTATCGTATGAGAAATAAAATTTGCAGATGTTGTTTGCGCATAAATACTGCAGGTGAAAAATAAAAAAACAAAATTTAATATCAAAGCTTTTATCAACTTCATGTCTCAGTTTTTTAAACGAAGTAAAGTTAATCTTAAAAGTTTTTGTATAAATTATATACAAATTTTTATCACGTTTATTTAAAAAAAGAAAATGCTCCAATAATTCTTTAAAATATGATATCAAATTTTTAATAGCTTGTAAATTAATTTTACTCAATAAATTGCTGAAAAAAATTCAACCATGAAAAAAATATCTCTACTTTTTTTACTTTTTATTTTTGACTTTTTGCTTGTCAATGCACAACATTTTCCAAACAGTTTCACTGACGGAAAATATGTAACAGTCAACGGCGCAAAACTTTGGGTGGTGCTTGTTGGCAAAGGTGATCCTCTCTTTATTATTCCCGGCGGTCCAGGCGGAAGCCATTATCCATACCGAAGTTTTGATTCGCTTGCTGCAACAAATCAGATCGTTTATTTCGATGCCTTTGGACGCGGAAAATCAGACACAGCAAAGGATGTAAAAGAATATACATTGGCACGCGACATTGAAGACATCGAAGGTTTGCGCATTGCATTACACTTCAATAAGATCAATGTGCTGGGTCATTCTTACGGCGGACTTGTTGCGCAGGGCTATGCGTTGAAGTATCCTCAAAATGTAAAGCATCTCATTCTTGCAAACACTTTTCACAGCTATGTAATGTGGCAGGAAAATGATGACAACAGCAATCATGAGATCAAAGAAAATTATCCTGAAATCTGGGATACTTTAATGAAGCTTCGCGAGCAGGGTTATATTTCGAGCGACAGTATTTGCCAGGAAATTTATGGACGCGTGCCCTATGCTTTTTTATACGGCTACAATCCTGAAAACTTTCGCAGTCGCGGTGGTGCAGCATATCCAAATCCAATGAATACGAAACTCTATTATCAAATGGTTGGCAAGGATGGCGATTTTATTGTTGGCAGCGACATCGGCAATTTTGATTATCGCAAACAATTAAAAAATCTTACGATGCCTGTGCTCATTTATGGAGGTCGCTACGATCGTGTTGCCGTGCCTTCGCAAATGGTTAAGTTTAAAGAATATTGTCCACAGGCGCAGTTCGTGATGTTCGAATATTCAGGTCACAATCCTCAAGTCGAAGAGCCCCAAAAAGACATGAAATTGATAGAAGACTTTTTGAGTAAATAAAAAAATAATTTGGGGCGCGTCGCTTGCCGCCTTCGCTCAAACCCGCGCTGTGCAAGGCGCCGGGCTTTTCGCTGCAAGTCCTCACTCGTTCCTCGCTGCGGGCTTTCCGCTTCAATCCCTCACGCTTCCTAAGTACAGTCAGCCTAAAGAAACGAACTGCACATTGCTCAATAAATATTCTATTGCTGAAGAGCGCGGGATGGCAGTGAAAAGCCCGCTGAAGTTTTTGTGTGTTGGCTTGTGGCGAACTTGTAACGGACAGCCCGTAATGTTGATGAATAAAGAGTTTCAGCTGATTGCTCAAAAAAATTCATCATTTTTTACAACACCTTCACTTCACTAATCAAATTCTGCAGCACAGCCTTCGCATCCCCAAAAAGCATTGAAGTTTTTGGTTGAAAGAATAATTCATTTTCAATTCCAGCATAGCCGGGTTTCATACTCCGTTTGTTTACAACAATAAGTTTAGCATTCTCAACTTCTAAAATTGGCATGCCATAAATCGGCGAAGAAGGATCTGTTTTCGCCGCAGGATTCACAACATCATTTGCGCCAAGTATCAACACAACATCAGTAGTTTTAAATTCATCATTTGCTTTTTCCATTTCCTCCAATTTATCATAACTAACATCTGCTTCTGCAAGTAATACGTTCATATGTCCCGGCATTCTTCCTGCAACAGGATGAATTGCATATTTTACTTCAACACCTTTTTCTTCTAAAATATTTTCAAGTTCATGACAGGCATGCTGTGCCTGGGCAACAGCTAAACCATATCCCGGAACGATTATCACCTTCCTTGCATAACTCATCGCAACAGCTAAATCACTCAAAGTAATTTCCTTGTAAGTACCACCACTGCTGCTTTTCAGGGCAGTATTGTTGCTGCCACCAAATGAACCAATCAGCACATTTAATAAAGAACGGTTCATTGCTTTGCACATCAATATCGTCAACAATGTTCCGGCTGCGCCTACTAAAATTCCACCCGTCAGCATCACTTTATTATTATACAAAAAACCACCGCAAGCAGCAGCAACACCGGTAAATGAATTCAATAATGAAATGACAACAGGCATGTCTGCGCCGCCAATCGGCAACACGAATAGAACACCATAAACAATCGCAAGAAAAAATGTGATGAAAAAAATATGAAATGAATTATCCGGCAACGCAATAACTACATAAGCTGCATGCGATAAGATCAATAACAGAATAATATTGTTGACAATGTGTTGACCTTTAAAAGAAAAATCTTTTATTCTTCCGTTCAATTTTCCATAAGCAATTACAGAACCTGCAAAAGAAATTGTTCCGATAATCAATCCTGCAAAAATCACCAGCAACTTTTCCTGCAATGCATGAATTGCATTTGTAGAAATGATAAATGAATTTGATAAATGCAGGAATTCAGAGATGGAAATCAATGCAGCACAAGCGCCGCCCATTCCATTAAAAAGGCTTACCATCTCTGGCATTGCGGTCATCTTCACTTTCTTTGCTGCAAGCACGCCAATGATCGCACCGATCATTATTCCGCCAAAGATCCAGACGTAATTATGAAGATTATTTCCTGCTTCATCTTTATATAAGAATATTGTTCCGAGAATTGAAATGCTCATTCCAAATGCCGCAATTAAATTTCCTCTTCTTGCGGTTGCAGGGTTTGAAAGCATCTTCAATCCAAGGATAAAAGTGATGGAAGAAATTATATAAATGAGTGCAAGTAAATTCATGTAATTATTTTTTCTTCTTAAACATTTCCAGCATTCTGTCTGTCACAACAAAGCCACCAACAACATTCAATGTTCCTAATATCACTGCAAGAAAACCGAGAATCAGTGCAACATAATTATCAGTTTCAGCTTTCCCCATCACTATTATTGCACCGATAATAACAACTCCATGAATGGCATTTGCGCCGCTCATTAAAGGTGTATGCAAAACACTCGGCACGCGACCGATCACTTCAATTCCTAAAAATATCATCAGCACTACAATGTAGATGTATTGCTGGTTTGCGGCGATGAAGTTTAAAATTGAATGCATGATATTGTTCAATTAATAATTAGTAATTAAAGAAAATAATCCGCTCATTTATTAATCCAATAATTTCTTCTTCACCATGTCAGAAGTTATTTCTCCGTTGTGTGTTATACAACAACCTTTCACTAATTCATCTTCAAAATTCAAATTAATATTTCCTTCTTTATTAATGATAAGTTGTAAAAAATTGAACACATTTTTTCCATACAATTTACTTGCATCACTTGGCATTTCAGACGCAAGAAAACTATTGCCGATGATCGTCACGCCTTTATATTTTATTGCTTTGTTATTTTCTGTTTTGCTTGTGTTCCCACCTGTTGATGCGGCAATGTCAATGATAACAGAACCGTTTTTCATGTTATCCAGCATCTCTGTAGAAATCAATATGGGCGCGGATTTCCCGAATATTTGTGCAGTTGTAATAATAACATCAGCCTTCACAACAGCGGCTGCAATTCTTTCCTGTTGCTTTACTTTATATTCATCAGTTTGTTCTACTGCATAACCACCGGCTTTACTTGCATCAGCAGCTCCTTGCACTTCAATAAATTTTGCACCAAGGCTCATCACTTCTTCTTTCACGGCAGGGCGTGTGTCAAAAACTTCAACCACTGCGCCCAGCCTTCTTGCGGTTGCGATTGCCTGCAAACCTGCAACACCAGCGCCCAATATCAAAACTTTTGCAGGCGCAATACTACCCGCGGCCGTCATGAACATGGGAAAATATTTTGGATAAATTGATGCTGCATACAACACTGCTTTATAACCCGCAATATTAGCCTGCGAGCTTAGCACATCCATGCTTTGCGCACGTGTTGTGCGTGGCAACATATCTAAACTAAATACTGAAATATTTTTTTCAGCACAGCTTTTTAAAAAATCAAGATTGAATAAAGGTTGATAAATTCCGATCAAAATTGTGTTTGATTTTATATCATGCAAATCATCATTGCTCAAAAGATTGATAGAAAGTAAAATATCTGATGATTGTAAAACTTCTTTTCTAGATATAAGCTGAAATCCTTTGTCAGCATAGGTTTCATCATTTGCATAAGCATTTTGTCCTGCGGAGGTTTCTATCAGCAATGAAGCTTTTTGTTTGATCAAAGCCGCTCCATGTTCAGGTAAAAATGAAACGCGGTTTTCGCCTTCAGGCTCTTTCAAAATGCCAACAACCATAGTCTTAGTTAATGGTTGAAATTATCAGTAAAATTGTACACAGCAAAGAATTCAGCAATTAATTTCTAATTTTAATACAAATTGAAAGCAGTTTGAATAATCAAGAACTATTGCTCACTCAAAATCTCATGACCAAGTTTATCACGCTTTGTCTGCAAATATTTTTTGTTGTGCGTGTTAGGTTTTATTTCTATCGGCACAATATCAACGATGTCAATGCCGTAACCTTTCAATCCTGCACGCTTGCGCGGATTGTTGCTCATCAGTTTTAATTTCGTCACGCCGAGATAACGAAGTATCTGGGCGCCAACTCCATAATCTCTTTCATCCATCTTGAAACCCAGGTGCAGATTGGCTTCCACAGTATCCATGCCCTCTTCCTGCAGTTTATATGCTTTCAATTTATTGATCAATCCAATGCCGCGACCTTCCTGGTTCATGTATAAAATAACACCTTTGCCTTCTTTCTGCACCATCTCCATTGCCTTGTGCAATTGTTCTCCGCAATCGCAGCGAAAGCTTCCTAAAATATCTCCGGTAAAACAACTTGAATGCACACGCGTAAGCACGGCTTCATCTTTTTTCCATTCGCCTTTTATCAAAGCAAGATGTTCGCTGTTGGTGTTTTTTTCTTTGAATGCAACAAGTTTGAAGTGTCCATATTTTGTCGGCATATCAACACGCACAATTTCGTCGATAAGGCTATCAATCTTTAAACGGAACTCGATCAGATCTTTTATTGAAACAATTTTCAGATCAAACTTTTTAGCAAGTTTTTTCAATTCCGGCAGCCTTGCCATCGAGCCATCTTCATTCATTATTTCAACCAAAACACCAACTGGCTCAAAGCCTGCAAGCCGCGCCAGGTCTGTCGTTGCTTCGGTATGGCCCGTTCTTCTCAGCACGCCGCTTTCTTTTGCACGCAATGGAAAAATATGTCCCGGCCTGCCGAGATCTTCCGGCATTGTATTTTCGTCGATCAATGCCTGCACAGTTTTCGCACGGTCATGGGCACTGATGCCCGTTGTGCAGCCATGTCCCAGCAGATCAACACTTACTGTAAAAGGTGTTCCATGCAAGGCAGTATTATTATTCACCATTAAGTCAAGCTGCAAAGCATCCGCGCGGCTTTCCGTGATTGGTGCGCAGATCAATCCCCGACCTTCTTTGCTCATGAAGTTGATAATTTCCGGTGTCACATTTCTTGCGGCAGTTATAAAATCGCCTTCATTCTCACGGTCTTCATCATCCACAACAATTACCAGTTTTCCTTTTTTAATATCCTCGATCGCACTTTCAATTGTATCAAGCATGAAAAATATTTAGGTACAAAATTACGAAGAACAATCTGCGAACGTGCAGGTAGGCAAAGTGCAAATGTTCATTTTTGCAAAGCATAGTTTTTATTACCCGTTGCTTTCGTGAAGTTTATTTTGAGCCAAACTGAAAAACACAAATGAATCTTCAGTGGCGTTGGCACCGTTGAAATGTGGAGTATGAATTAAGCATATTCTTTTGTTCGAAGCAAAAAGAATCAAACCTGAAGTAAATAGCCTCGAGCGCGGGGTTTTTTGCTCCGAAGGCGACTCTAATATGTGGCCCCCCCCACTTCCGAAGTGGGTCACCGAAGTAAATTGCTCCGCTCGCGAGCTTTTTTGCCTGGACCTCGAAGCAAAAAGGATCGAGCTTGGAGTAAATAGTCTCGAGCGCGGGGTTTTTTGCTCCGAAGGCGACTCTAATATGTGGGCCCCCCCACTTCCGAAGTGGGTCACCGAAGTAAATTGCTCCGCTCGCGAGCTTTTTTGCCTGGACCTCGAAGCAAAAAGGATCGAGCTTGGAGTAAATAGTCTCGAGCGCGAGGCTTTTTGCTCCGAAGGCGACCAAAGGATGTGGGCCCCCCCACTTCCGAAGTGGGTCACCGAAGAATAGATTTTTTAATTGAAGCCCAAAGCTTAATTCATAGACAAACGATGAAAGGATTGCGACGCAACGAAGATGCCACGCTTGCTGCTGCTGGTATCATAAAATTTCTAATCATTACTTTTGCGCCCGATTATGAGTTTTGAAAAGGAAATAAGCAAAAGAAAAACATTCGCTATCATTTCGCATCCGGATGCGGGCAAAACAACTTTGACGGAAAAATTTTTGTTGTTTGGCGGCGCCATCCAGACTGCCGGCGCGGTGAAAAGCAACAAAATAAAAAAGTTTGCGACCAGCGATTTTATGGAGATTGAAAGGCAGCGCGGCATTTCTGTTGCAACGAGCGTGATGACGTTTGAATATAAAAACATGCTCATCAATTTGCTGGATACGCCCGGCCACAAAGACTTTGCGGAAGATACTTACAGAACGCTCACTGCGGTTGACAGCGTTGTGCTTGTTGTTGACAGCGTCAATGGCGTGGAAGAGCAAACGCGCCGGTTGATGGAAGTGTGCAGAATGCGCGATACGCCTGTGATCGTGTTCATAAACAAAATGGACAGAGATGGAAAAAATCGTTTTGATCTGCTGGAAGAAATTGAAAAGGAATTGAAGATTTCTTTGCACCCGATGACGCTGCCAATCAACAGCGGCAAGGATTTTAAAGGTGTTTATAATTTGCATGATAAAAGTTTATTGCTATTTACAGCCAATACAAAAGCCACTGATGAAAATAGTTTTGTGATTGAAGATTTGAATAAAAAAGTGCTCGATGAAAAGCTTGGTGAAAAAGATGCAGCGCAATTAAGAGAAGATGTTGAATTGGTTGACGGCGTTTATGGACAACTGAATGTTGATGATTATTTGCAGGGAAAAGTTGCGCCCGTTTTTTTCGGAAGTGCGATAAATAATTTTGGTGTGAAAGAATTGCTGGATGTTTTTATTCGCATTGCACCAACGCCTTTGTGCCGCGAAACTTCGGTGCGGGAAGTTTGTCCGCATGAAAATAAACTGAGTGGATTTATTTTTAAAATTCATGCGAACCTCGATCCTAAACATCGGGATAGGATTGCATTTCTGCGTGTTTGCAGCGGCAGGTTTGAGCGGAATACTTATTACAAACATGTGCGACTTGAAAAAGAAGTTCGCTTCAGCAATCCATATTCTTTTTTAGCGAGAAGCAAAGACATTATTGAAGATGCATATCCCGGCGATGTGGTTGGTTTATTTGATACAGGCAACTTTAAGATCGGTGATACTTTGACGGAAGGTGAAAATTTTTATTTCACAGGCATTCCATCTTTTTCTCCGGAAATTTTTAAAGAGCTGGTGAATAAAGATCCGATGAAAACAAAACAGCTTGAAAAAGGAATTCGACAATTAACGGATGAAGGGGTTGCGCAATTGTTCACACAATTTGGCGGAACAAAAAAAATAATCGGTTGCGTAGGAGAGTTGCAGTTTGAAGTGATTCAATATCGCTTGCTGCATGAATACAGCGCTGCGTGCGAGTTTCGGACATTGCCGTTTTATAAAGCTTGCTGGTTAACGTGTGATGATGAAAAAAAGCTGCAGGATTTTTTACGCTTCAAACAAGGTAATTCAGGAGAAGATAAAGACGGTTTGCCGGTTTATCTCGCGCAAAGCGAATGGTTTTTAAATACGGAGATTCAAAACAATCCTGAAATAAAATTTCATTTCACGAGTGAAATAAATAAATAGTTTACAAAGAATTTATTCCCGTGTAATTATGCGGCGTTATTGTTTTCAATTCTTTTTTTAAAGAAGAATTTATTTTAAGTGAATCAATAAATTGATGAATATCATTTTTAGTGATGGACGTTTTTCCGCGCGTTAATTCCTTCAACGCTTCATAAGGATTTGGATAATTTTCTCTGCGCAAAATTGTTTGTATTGCCTCGGCTACAACAACCCAATTACTTTCCAAATCTTCTTTTAATTTATTTTCATTCAATACCAATTTGCCCAAACCTTTTTCTAAAGATTTTATTGCCAAAATTGTATGCGCAACAGGAACGCCAAGATTTCTTAAAACAGTTGAATCAGTTAAATCTCTTTGCAATCTCGAAACTGGTAGCTTCGCTGAAAGGTGCTCCAGCACTGCATTTGCGAGCCCGAAGTTTCCTTCGGCATTTTCAAAATCAATTGGGTTTACTTTATGTGGCATCGCGCTTGAACCAACTTCGCCTTTAATAGTTTTTTGCTTAAAATAATCTATGCTGATGTATGTCCAAACATCCCTGCACAAGTCAATCAAAATATTATTGATGCGTTTTATCGTGTCAAAATGTGCAGCAAGATTATCATAATGTTCTATCTGCGTTGTGTATTGCAAACGCTGCAAGCCAAGCTTATTTTCAACAAAATCATTCGATAGTTTTATCCAGTCTTTTTTGGGAAAAGCAATTTTGTGTGCGTTGAAATTTCCTGTTGCGCCACCAAATTTTGCAGAATAAGGAATGTAAGAAAATAACTTGATCTGATTTTCTATTCGTTCAACAAACACCATAAATTCTTTTCCTAAGATCGTTGGAGATGCTGGCTGTCCGTGCGTTCTGGCCAGCATCGAAACATTTTTCCATTGTGAAGCAAGTGATTGCAAATTCTTTTTCAGGTTTAATAACAAGGGCAAATATTCCTGCTCCATGCATTCTTTCCAGCTTAAAGGAATTGCTGTGTTGTTAATGTCCTGCGATGTCAATCCGAAATGAATCCATTCTTTTATTGCAACATTTTTTAGCTGCTCTTTTAAAAAATATTCAACTGCCTTTACATCATGATTTGTTGTTGCTTCAATTTGTTTTATTTGCCGTGCATCATCCAGATTAAAGTTTGCAGCAACATCTTTCGAGCGTTGTTTTTCTTTCTGTGAAAGCTTAAAAAATTTATTTTCTGCAAGAAATAAAAAGTATTCAACCTCAACATGCACCCGATATTTTATCAAAGCATATTCAGAAAAATATTCATCAAGATGCGCGAGTTGTTTTCTGTAACGACCATCGATCGGAGAAATTGCAGTAAGATTATTTAATTCCATTTAAAGAGTTAGAATTTAGAAGATAAAAAAAGAGAAATTCTTTTTGAACTAAGCTTTTGAATTACTATTTAGCTGCCGTTGCGTCGCACTCTTGTACATTCTGTTATTCTATTCAGCAATGTTTTAAATTTCCATAAACATCTATAAAATTCGCAAAGCTCAATAGTAAAGAGGAACATGAACGGAGCGTCGCAACGATGCTTCATTCATATTCAACAGATGACTACATAAAAATCTCTTTTCTTTGCACGCAAATTTAAACGAATTGAGTAAGATAAAAGTTGGCGCAGTAAGTTATTTAAACACAAAGCCTTTGCTGTACGGAATAAAACGTTCAAAAAAATTGATGCAGCAAATTGAATTAACTGAAGAATATCCATCAAAAATTGCACAACAATTAATTGACGGAACAATTGATGTCGGCTTGGTTCCCGTTGCTGTAATTCCTGAATTAAATGAATGGCATATTGTAAGTGATTATTGTATTGGTGCAACAGGAAACGCAGCGTCAGTCTGCATTTTCAGCGATGTGCCGATTGAAGAAGTCGATGAAATTTTACTGGATTATCAAAGCAGAACTTCTGTTGCGCTTGCAAAAATTCTATTAAAAAATTACTGGAAAATTTCTCCGAAACTTACTGAAGCAAATGAAAATTATATTGATGAAATAAAAGGCAATGTTGCAGGAGTTGTTATCGGCGACAGAGCTTTGCAACAAAGAAAAAAATCTAAATATATATATGATCTTGCTGCTGCGTGGGTTGATTTGACAGATTTGTCTTTTGTTTTTGCGGCATGGATTGCAAACAAAAAATTGCCTGAAAATTTTATACAGGATTTTAATGAAGCGAATGTGGAAGGATTAAAAAATCTACCTGAAGTAATTGCTGAAAACCCTTTTGCAGCTTACGATTTAAATGTTTATTATAAAGAAAACATAAGCTATATTTTGGATGAAGAAAAAAATAAAGGACTGAAAATGTTCCTGGATTTTCTCATGAAAAATTAATTGTTAACGACCAATTATTATGTGAACTTGCAGGAAGAATAATTTTCTTTTAGAAATCCAGTATCATTTTTTTAAAATGAGTCTTAAAAATTATTTTCTTTCTGCAGGTATTCTCTGTTTTTTTTATCCTTCATTTTCACAAAAAAGTGGTGGTCAAAATTGTACGTATTTACCCGGAGATTTTACTTATGATTTTAATGCCTGCGATCAATCGCAAATTAATTTCACCAACACTTCTTTCACTCATAAAAATGTTACATGGATTTTTGGTGATGGCACTTTTGGCAGCGGTGATTCGGTTGTGCATGATTATACTTCGCAGGGAATTTATACTGTGGAAATGGTTGGTAAAAATATTGATGGATGTGTTGATACAATAATAAAACAATTTGCAATAAATATTATTCATGGAGAAATTTATGAAGATAAATCTGTAAATGCCTGCATCAATGGCACAACACATTTGGAAGGCGATTCCACTGCGCTTGATAATTGTTGGTCGCCCGCTACATACCTTGATTCTGTTGATATTTATGATCCTTTGATAGATCCGAAATCAAATGTCACCTATCAATATAATGAAGTAAAAAAAGGTACAAATATTATTACAAATGGAAATTTCGAAGGTGGCAATACAAACTTTTTATCACAATATATTTATGATAGTGCCATAAACAGCAACGGTTATTATTACATCACATCAAACCCGCAACTTTGGAATTCTTCTTATGCCATTTGTCCATATGATTCTTCGTTCCTTGATACGATGATGCTTGTAAATGGTTCTACAGTTCCGAAGACAATTGTGTGGAGTAAAAGAATATCTGTGTTGGCAAACACAAACTACCAGTTCATTTTTCACTCTGCAGTTTTAGTTGCGACAGATTCTTTAGTGTTGGAATGTAATTTTAATAATGGAGAAATCATCAACCAATTTTTACTTCCTTCAATGACATGTTTTGAAAAGAAATACAGAATAACATGGTTCTCGGGATCGGATACATCTTTGTACATAAAATTTTATGATCTTGATACAGACAGTGCAGCAAATGCTTTTACACTAAATAATTTTTCTCTCTATCCTGTCTATCTTGAAACTGATTCTTTAACGGCAGAAGTAGTACCAATTCCAAAAATAAGTGTAAGTGGTGATGCTACTATTTGTGCAGGTGACAGCACAATGCTTAATGCTAACTCATTAACTGGAACTCAATACCAGTGGGCACCTGCGAAGACTTTAAATAATGCAGATATTGCTTCGCCCGCTGCTTCGCCAATTAAATCAACAACATATTTTGTTACAGTTACTGATTCTAATTATTGCAGCAATACAGATTCTGTCGTGATAAATGTTGTTCCGAAAGCTATGTTATCAGTGCCCCAGGATACTTTATCAATTTGCAAAGGAGATTCAACAAAACTTATCATCAATGCTTCAAACACAAATGCGTACGATTGGTCGCCGGGAAAATATGTAAGCGATAGCACCATTGCGCAGCCAATTGCTTTTACTTCAACAAGTACAAAATTCTTTTTGATTGCAGGCAATGGAGTTTGCACAGCAATCGATTCAATTTATGTAAATGTAATGACGTTGCCTGTTGTTGGTATCACGAATGATACAAGTATTTGCAAAACCGGAACATTGCAATTGAATGCATCCGGTGGTATAAATTATTATTGGTATCCTGCAAATGGTTTATCGGATACCACAATTTCCAATCCTTTCGCAAACATCAATAACCCGATAAAATATTTTGTACAGGTTACAGGAAATAATAATTGCATGGCAACGGATTCTGTTTTTATTTCAGTTGATACTGTGCATTTATTTGGTGTGCAGCCAATGACAGCCGCTATTTGTGCCGGTGATACTGTATCGCTGAAAGCCTTTGGGGGCAACGTTTTTGCATGGTCGCCTTCGGCTTCAGTTGCAGATCCGTCTAATGCTATTGCCCAGGTATTTCCCGTGGTAAACACAACTTATGAAGTTCAGATCATTGATACTTCCTGTCATGTTTCCGATTCTCTTTTTACTGTAGTAACAGTAAAGCCACAACCCAATACAACTATTTCCAAATCAAACGATGTTGATTGCATTTTGGGCACTTCGCAGTTGCAGGCAACTGGTGGTATAAGTTACAGTTGGTCGCCCACAAATTCTTTATCAAACGCAAAGGCTTCTAATCCGCTTGCTTCGCCGTTTCAAACCACCACTTATTATGTAAAAATTTTAGGTGATGATGGATGCTATGGGCAAGACTCGATCACCGTGTTTGCAAACACAGGAAACGTAAGCAATGGTTATCTTGTTCCTTCTGCATTCACGCCAAATGGTGATGGAAACAATGATTGCTTTGGAATAAAAGAATGGGGTAGTGTGAGTGATTTAAATTTTAGTATTTATAACCGCTGGGGTACTTTAATATTTCATACTTCCAATATTTCTGAATGCTGGGATGGAACTTATAAAGGATTGATGCAACCAACAGGAACATACATTTACCAGATACATGGAAAAACACTTTGCGGCAATATTTTGAGAAAAGGAGTGGTGGTTTTGATAAGATAAAAGCCAAATGAATTTATTTGTTTTTATCTTCCAAAAAAAATTAAACATTGTCTCTTTCAATAATAATCGTCAATTATAAAGCATCGGCATTTATTATTGATTGTCTTGAAAGCGCTTTGCAATTTCCTTCATCAAAAAATTTCGAATGGATAATTGTTGATAACGATTCGCGTGACAACAGCAAAGAAATTATTACATCAAAATATCCTTTTGTAAAATGGATAGAAATGAATGCCAATGCGGGTTTTGCACGCGCCAATAACAGAGCGATCAAAGAATCTAAAAATGAAATTGTTTTATTATTAAATCCAGATACGATTATTTTAGATGATGCAATAAATAATTGTCTGCAGAAATTTATTACAAGAAAAAACGATGTTGCCTGTGGCGTGCAGATGCTTAATCCTGACGGTTCTCCGCAAACATCCGGAAGTTTTTTTTCTCCGAAGGGGTTAAATCATTTATTGCCGTTGCCTTATTGGGGTGGCTTTATAAAAGCACTTGCCAATTTATTTAATGCGAGAAAACCATCCATAGAAAAAGCAAATGCGGAAGAAAAAGTTGATTGGATAAGCGGCGCTTTTGTTATGATAAAAAAAGCAGCTATTGAAAAAATTGGTTTAATGGATGAAGATTTTTTTCTGTACGCCGAAGAGGTGGAGTGGTGCAGCAGGCTTGCAAAAGTTGGCGATTTATTTATTTATGGTAATATAAATATCATACACATTATTGGTGAAATAATCCAGGGCGCAGCAGGCTCTGATGATAAAAGTTATTTTAATTTATACGATAAAAAAGGATTGCAGTTAATTGTATCGAATCATGTAAGAATAAGAAAGCAATATGGCGTTTTTTGGTTTTTATTTCATTTGATAAATTACACATTTACTATTCCGGTTTTCATGATCTGCAGTTTCTTCCACCATCTTTTTCTCTTTGTAAATCCTTTTGCCGATTGGAAAAAAATAAAAGCGCTTACCAAAAATGTTATTAAAGTTTGGCAACTTTCACCAATAATAATAAAAAACAAACCGCATTTTTATAAAATGTTTTAGCCATTATCTTCCCACCAAACCCTTCAACGCATCTATTCTGAAATGTATTACAGGCAAGGCTTTCGCAGCATTGCCCTGCAAAATATATTTTCCACCAAGTACAACAGATGCACCGAATTTTAAAATATATTCTCCCATTTTTTTATAGAAAGCTGTCTTACTTTTCGCAAGCATCCTCACACGTTCACCTCTGCCGATACCCGATGCCACGCTGTACATATATTGCCGCGTCAGTTTATTTACTTCCACAATATGCTGCACACAAATCGCAGGATCGTAATACACTTTTTTGTGAAATTGATGTTGCAGCTTCAAAAAAAATTCTTTCCCTTCTCCGCCAATTCTTAGCGCGCCTTTTACGCCGGGAAGATTGCTATTGAAACCACCAACTTCCTCAAAATCTTTTTTCCGCACAACCATGTTTGATTCCAGCGGATATTTTCCGGCTTTGAAAATAGTGACGCTTTCGCTGTAATGAAAATTGCCCACAAGCGAGGAAACATAATGCGACATCCACTTCGGTTCTTCGGGAATAAATTTTGGAATGATCCTTCCGCCAAGTGCATCAGCATCATCATGCGTTTCAAAAAAATCAAGGATGCGTTTCAGGAAATCATTATTGGCAATGGCATCATCATCCATAAAAACAACCAACTCGCCTTTGCAGTTTTTTACACCCGTATTGCGTGCGAAAGAAGCGCCCTGTTCCTTTTCTTCAAGATAAAAAATATTATAGTCAGGATGTGCTGCAATGTAGTTTAGGCAAATTTCTTTCGTATTGTCCTTACTGTTATTATCCACCACGATCGTTTCGTACAAATGCTTTGGCAGCGTTTGATGGTAAAGGCTGTCCATCGCGCCAACAATATATTTTGCGCGGTTATAACTGCAAATGACAACAGATATTTTTACGGCTTCTTCCTGCACTTTCCCAATTTTTTATCGCGCTAAATTATTGTATTCGCTAAAAGAAGAGGATAATAAAAAGAATATTGGTTGAAAAAACAACCGATACGCATCCAATCACTGTTAACACTCATCTAAGCCCTGTTGGTTCGCATCTAAGGTCTGTCGATAGTCATAAAAGCCTTGTCGGTCCGCATCTAAGGTCTGTCGAAAGTCATAAAAGCCTTGTCGGTTCGCATCTAAGGTCTGTCGAAAGTCATAAAAGCCTTGTCGGTTCGCATCTAAGACCTGTCGGCAGCCATAAAACTCATGTCGGTTCGCATCTAACGTCTGTCGACAATCATCTAAGCCCTGTCGGCTTTTTTTCGAAAAAAATCCCTTTGTAAAATAATAAGTCTACATTTATAAAAATTAAAGCAACCAAGATGGACAATCGCGAACAAGCCAAAATGAGCCGCAATAGCGGTTTAGCAAATTTTCTTTCAGGCAATGCTGCTGTTTATGCAGCAGATACAGCATTTACCAATCTCAACAAACTTTTCAATACTGACAATGGCATCGCCAACGCTTCCGCTGTACTTGCAGGCGTTAATAATTCAGGCTTTAGTGCAGATAAATTAGTGGCTAAAAACGATATGGGCGCTTTCGCCGCCACCCTTTGCGGCAATGCGCAGGTGCAGTTAGATTCGCTTGGGCAATTATCAGTATCCATGTCTCTTAATGATGCAGAAACCTATTATACCAGTGTCTCAGATGCAGACGCTGCTGCCCATGCTCAGTCGGCCCACGATATTATGAACGCTAATCTCGCTGCCATTACAGATGATTATGTTACTGCCGGAGATCTTAAGCAACTTCAATCCTTCATTGATACTTTTTCCAATATGCAGGGCTCTTCAGAAGAAGTGCACGCCGTTTCTCCCACGCTCACATCAGCCTTCAAATCAAATCTAAAAACAGTAGATAAGGATGTAAAGAATTTGTTGAAGCTTGGTAAGAAATATAAGACCACAAATATTGCTTTCTATAATGGTTTAAATAAAGTTGCTCAAATACCCGTGATAAATATTCATCACACCACTTTAGATATCACGGCTGCAGACAAGGTTTCCGGTTTGCCTGTTGTTAATGCCGCAATCACTGTCAGCAACACTAAAAAAACTGCTTCCACAGATGCTAAAGGTTTCTGCGAAATAGAAATTCTTGGCGCAGGCAATCCTTCCTTAAACATTGCTGCAACCGGCTATGCGGCCTATACTTCGCTTATACACATTGTAGCAGGTAAAGAAAATTCGTACACCATTCTCTTAGATAAACTCTGATATTTAATCAGAGGAATTTCCTCCGGAAAAATATTTTTTAGATTTAATCAAAATTAAATCGCGCATTTTCTTTGGCGGTAAAGTATTTTATATACTTTCATTAAAAATAAATTTAATCAAATGAAAAAAATGTTACTCAATTACGCCGCTATCATTGTGGTAGCCATAATTGCAGTTATATCCTGCAGCAAAGAAAATGCTGCAAAAAGTACAGCTAACACACCACAGCCTGTTACTGCATCTGTTAGTGATAGTGGCTTGATTTGTTATCTTCCTTTCCACAAAAATTTAAATGATGCAAGCGGTCACGGCAATAACGGCACTGTTCAAAATGGCTCTATCTCGTATGTTAATGATAAATTTGGAAATAAGAAAAGCGCTCTTTCACTTTTAAACACCAACGCATTCATAGAAGTTCCTGAAAAAGATATTGCCGGACTTACCAAAGCTACTTTCTCTGTTGATTTTTATCCAACAGAAGCTAATGGCAGCAGTCAATATTTAATGAGTAAAATGTCTTACGATATTCCGCAGGGCTCACCCGGTTTTTATCAATCATTAAGATTAGGATTTACAGAGCCATATAACCTCACTTTTGATGTGCGCTCCAACGGCGATTGCGATGCTGATCCTTCAACGGGCTGGAACGAAGTTGTAAGCGATTCTTCTTTTATTTTGAATGCATGGAATAATGTTACCGTAATATTTAATGATAATCTGGAAAAAATTTATCTCAATGGAAAGTTAGCCAACACTACCGTAAAACATGCCGCTGCTGTTTGTTCCGGAGAGCCTGTTAGATTAGGTGTTTGGTGGCAGCAGGATCCTTCACATTTCAACGGTTACCTGGATGAATTCAGGGTGTATAACAGAGCTTTATCTGCAAATGAAATAAAGCAATTAGCAAAACAATAATTAGAAACAATATTAAAAGAAACAAATGAAAAAGATTCTTCTCAATTCTTCCGCTATCATATTAGTAGCTGCAATTATTGCTGTATCCTGCAGCAAAGAAACGGGAGCTGTAAATAAAACAACTACCGATAATTTAATGCAGACAGCAACTGCTTCACCAACCGATAGCGGCTTGATTTGCTATTTGCCTTTCAACAAAAATCTTAAGGATGCCAGCGGCAACGGCAATAACGGTACCCTAAAGGGCGGGACCATTACTTATGTAAATGATAGATTTGGAAATAAGAAAAGCGCAATATATTTTGGTACATCTCAGGCATATATTGAAATACCTGAAAAAGATGTGGATGGTCTTACAGCAGCCACATTTGCTATGGAATTTTACCCAACTTCAAGCGGTACTACACAATTGCTTATGAGCAAAATGTCTTATAATAGTCCGGCAGGTTCTCCGGGATTTTATCAGTCCTTCGAGTTAGGAATTCCTTCTTATACCAATATTAGTTTTAGCATCCGGCAGGAAAATTATTGTGATGCTTCCGATGGCGGATGGAATCAACCGGTAACAAGTGACTCTCTGGTTACTTTGAACGCGTGGAATCATGTTGCAGTAACATTTAATAATAACATTCAGAAAATATATATCAATGGTAAGCTTGCAAATATTAATCAAAAAACTGCAAGCCCAATATGTTCAGGAGAGCCGGTTCGTTTAGGGATTTGGTGGGCGCAGGATCCCGACTTTTTTACAGGAAGCATGGATGAAGTGAGAATTTATAATAGGGTGCTTGATGCAAAAGAAATAAAACAGCTATGGAGCAAAGCTAGTAATAACTAATAAAAAATTTATTTAATGAGAGCGCTGGTCACAGCGCTTTTTTTATGCAATCATTTTATCTAAAGCAAAAAATATTTAGTTGGAGATCGTAATGAACATCAGTTTCTGTGCGATAAAAAGGTGTCTTGTAAGAAGGATGCGCTTCTCTTATATAAAAACAAAATCCATCCTCTGTTACCAATTTTAATAATTCAACAAGTTGATGATTATTTTTAAAATTTCCATGATATTCTAAAAACAAATTTTGAACAAAGTGCAGGTTTTCGGCTATGTCGTTCATTACATCGTATTCAGCACCTTCAATATCAATTTTTAAAAAATCGACTGGCTTATTTATAAAAGATTTTAATCTTGAAGCTTTTACTTTAGTGCCTTCTGCTGCAGCAGTTATTTTACTGCTCATATCGCCTTGGTTCGTAAACGAAATGTAAGAATCATTGATCCAAACAGCTTCCTTTTTCAATTCAACATTGGAAAAATTATAAGACAATATATTTTTTGAGAGTAAATCGAAATTCTTTTCATCAGGTTCAAATGCGATAATATGAGCGTGCGGAAAATTTAGTTTAAAATAAATAACACTCAATCCGATATGTGCACCACAATCAATAATACAAGGTTCATCTCGTAATCGGATTTTATAAATTTCATCTACAAATATTTCATGTATGCCATATAGCAGTTCGATGCCGTTATAAAAAAAAATTTGTTTCTCTTTAAAAGAGTATGAATTTATATTGCCAGTATTAACGCTTCTTATTTTCTTCAAATCCATCCACTTGAGGCCAGCTTTGCTATAATTATTTTCAAAGAGTTTATTAAACTTGTTTGAAACATCTTTCTTAAAATTTTTGATTGCATTAGTTATCATAAGTAGTTTTGAATTTTCCCATTTTATTATTTTTAAAATCGCGGTAAGCCTTCCAGATAAAACGCATCAGTTTAATTTTATTTTTTCCATATAAAAAATTATTCTTGATACGCAAAATTATTGCGTTACGGCTGCGTTTAAGATCATTTTTGAAATGTGCATTGTATTTTTTGGAAAGATATAAATTATTGCGAACCATATAATAAACACGCAATGGAGAATGCAATGTTCTTGGCGTGAGGGCAAAGTTTTTTAACGATCGATGAGGTGTTACTTTTCCCAACTCATGCTGTAAGAAAATATTTCGAAACCGGATTATTTTATAGTTCTTCAAAATCGCATGATAGCAATATTCAAGATCAACTTCATCAATAAATAAATTCTCATCAAAGCCACCAATTTGTTTAAAGGCATTAAGATTAACAACACTTCCTGAAGTTATCAAATGCTCAACTTCAATGAAATTGCAAACATCCTCAATTGAATAAGATGAGCTGTAATTAACACCAGCCATTGCAATAAGTTTTTTATTGTCTATTGAATTTATGCATTGAAAATATTGCTCAATATTTTTTTCTGTGAAAGAAGAATCCTGATCCATTGTAAGCAGCCATTCAAATTCTTCTTTAATAGCAAGGCTTGCAGCCTGGTTCAATCTTGCAGCAATGCCTTCATTGCTACCATCATGAAAGTAAAAGCTATTATTATTTAATTGGGGTAATTTTTCTTTAATAAGTAAATTTTCTGTCTCACTATTATCAAAAACATAAAGTGTGGAAAGTTGTTTTGAATAAGATAAAATATTTTGAACTGTTTGCTTTTCATCAGGATGATACAATATAACAACGCCGGCAATTTTCAATTCAATAAGTTGTAATCATTCAAAAATAATGTTTTGAATAATAAGGCAAACTAAAAATTCATGGCTTGTATATTTGTATATGGCTCCTCATATTTCCATTTGCATTCCTGCATATCAGCGCGTTGATTATCTTAAGCGTCTTCTCAATAGCATTTCAATTCAAACATATAAAAGCTTTGAAGTAATTATTTCTGATGATAGTCCTGATGAAAGTGTGCAACAGGTTTTAAAAGATTATTCCGAGTTAAATATTAAATACTATAAAAATGAAAAACCGCTTGGAACGCCTGCAAATTGGAACTTTGCCATTTCGAAAGCTAAAGGTGAATGGATAAAATTAATGCATGATGATGATTGGTTTTCATCTGCTGAAAGTCTTGCAATATTTGCAAATCATCTTAATCCAAAACATAAATTTATTTTCTCTGCTTATACAAATGTGTTTGAAAATATTGACCAGAAAAATCAACCAAAATTTTCTTCATCAATTTGGAGAAAGAAAATCTTACATGAGCCAGGCGTTTTATTGGCAGATAATATTATTGGTCCGCCAAGTGTTACATTAATTCATTCAAGCATTAAAGAACAGTATGATGAACGCTTGAAATGGCGTGTAGATATTGAGTTTTACATGCGCATTTTGCAACAGGAAAAATCTTTTTTTTATATTAATGAATTGCTGGTAAATGTTGGTGTCAGCGATTCACAGGTTACGCAATCGTGCATTTACAATCCATCAGTTGAGCTGCCGGAAGGATTTATTTTATTGGAAAAACATGGCATTAATTCTCTAAAAAATATTTGGGTATATGATGCGTGGTGGAGATTATTAAGAAACATGAATATTACATCTGAAGAAAAATTGCAGGAATTTGTTTCTAAAGAATGGCCGGAAATCATTTTAAAAATGGTAGAAGATTTATCAAGGATTTTATCATCAATTTTAAAAGTTGGGTTTCTATCAAAGTCTTTCATGTTTGCTTCTTATATCAAAAACAAAAAAGGCATTAAATAAAAAACCCTCTGTTTTTTCCAGAGGGTTATAATCTTTTCAGGAAATTATATTTATCCTAAATAAGCTTTCAGAGCGCTGCTGTAACGCGCTTTCTGTAAACGTTTGATCGCTCTTTCTTTTATCTGGCGAATGCGTTCTTTTGTCAGATCGTATTTATTTCCGATCTGTTCAATTGTTGTCCCGCTTTCTCCATCCAATCCGAAATAAGCATTCACGATCTCAGCTTCGCGCGGGCTTAGTGATTTCAAAACACGTTTGATTTCTTCACGCAATGAATCTTTCATTACGTCATCATCTGTGTCATCACTTCCTTCCAAAAGATCGCCCATTGCTACATCTTCAGCTTCATGAACCGGAGCATCCAAAGAAGTGTGACGCGTATTGCTTTGGAAAATGTTGTTGATCTCTGTTTCACTCATTTCCAAAATTTCGCTCAGTTCTTCTGTTGAAGGTTCACGTTCATGTTCCTGCTCGAAAGCCATATAAGCTTTGTTCGCTTTGTTGTATGTGCCAATTTTGTTTTGAGGCAGGCGGACTAATCTGCCTTGCTCTGCCAACGCCTGTAAAATGGACTGGCGAATCCACCAAACTGCGTAAGAGATAAATTTAAAACCTTTTGTTTCATCAAAGCGTTGCGCCGCCTTTATCAAGCCGAGATTTCCCTCGTTGATGAGATCGCTAAGTGATAAGCCCTGGTGCTGGTACTGCTTAGCCACAGATACCACAAACCTTAAGTTTGCTTGAACCAGTTTGTCTAACGCTCTCTGACTATCAATAGAATTGTGACGATTCTTGATCCGCTGGGCGAGTGTTGTTTCCTCCTCTGGAGTTATCATGGAAATCTTTGAGATTTCCTGTAGATATTTTTCGACTGCCTGTGAATCGCGATTGGTAATCTGGGTAGCGATCTTGAGTTGCCTCATATTGAACTATTACTATTTAACTAACGTTTAAAGACGCAGAAAGTTTGGTTTTCGATGCTTTAAGAGAAAATATTAATTATCTTTTAAAGATTAAGCGGGCAAAGATACAATATATAGCGGAATTATAAAGAAAAGTTCAATTCTGAAAACGGTTTGTGGAAAAGTTCTAATGTCATATCCTGAAACCCTTCAAAAAATCCGGAATATTCATTCTTTTTTTCCCTTCCATCTGCAGTTCCAAAACATGTATGAAGCCATTGCTGCACGCGAATTTCAGAAAAGTTTTGCCATCTGATTTTATAGTTGACGCTTGACAATCAATGGTTGACACTTCTTTTTCTGCTTTATAAATTTTCAACATTTTTCCTTTCAAAAAAGTAAAAGCAGTTGGATACGGAGAAAGCCCGCGAATGAGATTATAAATTTGGTCAACAGATTTCGTCCAATCTATTTTGCAAATTTCAGTAGTAATTTTTGGCGCGTGATGTAAGATTTCGGGGATTATTTCTTCCTGCTTAATTTCTTTTATTTCATTCTCAGATAAATTTTGAATCGTCTTAACTAAAAGCTTTGCGCCAAGTTCTTTCATTTCATCGTGCAACTCACCGGCAGTTTCATCGTCACGGATTTTTATTTTTTCCTGTAATAAAATATTTCCGGTATCAATTTCCTGTTGCAATTTAAAAGTGGTAACTCCTGTTTCTTTTTCTCCGTTTATAATTGCCCAATTTATTGGAGCCGCGCCGCGATATTGCGGAAGAAGAGATCCATGTAAATTAATTGTTCCAAATTTTGGCATATTCCAGACAACTTCAGGTAACATGCGAAATGCAACGACAATTTGCAAATCCGTATTCAAAGATTTCAATTCCTCTAAAAATTCTTTATTTTTTAATTTTTCAGGCTGAAGAATTTTCAATCCATGTTCCAATGCAAATTTCTTCACAGCACTTTCATTCATTTTCATTCCTCTTCCTGCAGGTTTATCAGGCGCTGTAACAACACCAACAATATTGAAATCTCCTTCCAGCAAGGCTTTCAGTGAAGCAACAGCAAATTCAGGTGTGCCCATGAAAACAATTCTTAAACTTTTACTGTTGGCATTATTCATGATACAAAAGTAAGTGAAGCGTTCATTGATGTTTGTAGTTCTCTTTCCTTAAGAAAATCAATCTGCATTGAAATAATATTTTTTCAGGTAAAACAGATGAATTTATTTTGACATCCGCTTTATAACAGAAGAGTATTAAAATTTCTTTTTCAATTAAAATAAAAATAATGCAGCAGGTAAAAAAAGGCGATAAAATTAAAGTTCATTATCATGGCAGGTTAAAAGATGGAACTTCTTTTGACAGCAGCGAAGGCCGCGAGCCACTTGCGTTTGAGGTTGGAAGTGGTATGGTTATTTCAGGATTTGATAAAGGAGTAACGGGCATGACGGTTGGCGAAAAAAAGACCATCACTATTCCTGTTGAAGAAGCTTATGGATTAACAAATGAGGAAATGTTTATGGAAGTTCCAAAAAGTAATTTTCCTCCTGATTTAAAGCCTGAAATTGGATTGCAATTAACAATGAGCGATGAAAGCGGCAATCAATTTCCGGTAACTATTGCAGAAGTAAAAGATGATGTAATAATACTCGATGCCAATCATCCGCTTGCGGGCGAAGATTTAATTTTTGATTTAGAACTTATGGAAATAGAAGGCAATAAACCACTAATAATAATGCCTTAATTAATTATTCAACGTTGTAAAAAGATTGCTTAAATTTAAAGCAATCTTTCTTCATTAATAAATTTAATAACGATTCGTTTGCGTTCTTTTACCTCTTCTTAGCCACCATCCAAGCCATAATCCCGTCAATCCCCAACTTACAACAGCATCAATCAGATCGCCTTTAATTCCTGAAGACAAATACCAAATATGGTAGGTGAGTGGTGAATTTATAAAAACTATTAACCCTGTAAAAACAGCAGCAATAAAAATACTTCCGAAAGAAGGTGCATGCATTTTCACTGCGATCCAGCAAAAAAACCAAACCATTATGACGTTTGCGAAAAATACATACAACATGTTTTTTACCATGCTCGAGTTATAACTTCTGTGATAAAGAATAACAGCCCAAGGCTTTCCCTGCATATCTTGCATCAGTTTATTTTGCTGATCCATTGTAGCATTATCAGGATAATTAGGCAAGGTATAACTACCGCTTTTATGCAAATTAGTTTGCAAATAAGAGATAATACTGTCCTGATTTGGCGTGTATTTTTCTGCACTGCGATGCACATGCAATACAGTGTACGAAAGGGTTTGCCAAACAAGAATAATGATTCCGCCAACTATAGCTCCGATGATTGTTTTTAGCATGTTGTAGGTTTTGGAGGGTTAGAAATTATATTTATTTTTTGTGATACCAGCAACAGTATTTTATAGCATCGTCCCTTGCGTCGCAATCCTTTCATCAGCATATCTTTGGGCAGCAGTTTTAGAAAAGGACACAACAAGTTAAATACTCTTTTTAATTAAACAACTGATTTTTAAAAAAATAATTATATGCTTCACAATTACAACTCAGCGGTCGCAGAAAGATTGATGCGTTATGTGCAGATAGACACTCAAAGCGATCCGCAAAGCAATGCACAGCCAACAACAGAAAAACAAAAAGATTTAAGCAGGTTATTAGTTGATGAATTATTAAAGATCGGCATTTCAAATGCGCATCTCGATGAGTTTGGATACGTGTACGCAACCATCTTTTCAAATACTGAAAAAAAAATTCCGGTCATTTGTTTTTCCAGTCATGTAGATACGGCGCCGGATTGCAGTGGGACCAATGTAAAACCAATCCTGCACAAAAATTATAATGGAGAAAATATCATTTTGGTTGATGATCCTGCACAAATAATTTCACCAAAAGATCATCATTATCTAAAAGAAAAAATGGGCGAAGATATAATTACAGCAAGTGGAAATACTTTGCTTGGCGCTGATGATAAAGCGGGTGTTGCCATCATTATGGATTTTGCAAATTATCTTTTCACTCATCCTGAAATAAAACATGGAGATATAAAAATACTTTTTACGCCGGATGAAGAAGTTGGCAAAGGCACTGCAAAAGTTGATCTTGAAAAGCTTGGTGCAAACTTCGCTTATACTTTAGATGGTGGCGAACGTGGCACTTTTGAAGATGAAACTTTTAGCGCAGATGCAGTAAAAATTACAGTCAATGGTATTATCGCGCATCCTGGTTACGCACAAAATAAATTGGTGAATGCTTTAAAAATTATTGGAGAAATTTTAGCGTCGTTGCCAAAAGATGAATTTAGTCCCGAGACCACAAACAAGCGACAAGGTTTTGTGCATCCTGTGCATGTTGATGGCATTGCAGAAAAAGCAAGCATAGATTTTATTATCCGTGATTTTGAAAGTTCAAAACTTAAGGATCATGAAGCGAGATTGAAAAATATTGCTGAAGAAGTTTTGAAAAAATACCCAAATGCAACCATGAAGTTTGAGGTGCTTGAGCAATATAGAAATATGAAAGAAATAATAAGCAAGAATCCGCAAACAGTTGCTAATGCTGAAGAAGCATATAAACGCGCAGGATTAAAGATAGTTAATGAACCAATTCGGGGTGGCACAGATGGCAGCCGCTTGAGTTTTATGGGTTTGCCTTGTCCGAATATTTTTACAGGCATGCAAGCCATTCACAGCAAGCATGAATTTGTAAGCGTGCAAGACATGGAAAAAGCAGTGGAAGTGCTTGTAAATTTAGTACAGGTTTGGGAGGAAAGGAGTTGAATTATTTTTATGAAAGTTGCATACAAAAAAATTAATCTTCCCTTTGAATATCCTTTCACAATTTCCGGTGGACGAACAAAAACACACCAGCCTTCTTTGATTGTATCACTTGCAATAGCTGATTTTATTGGTTATGGCGAGGCTCCTGCAATTTATTATTACAATATTTCAGTCGAACAAATGATCGCAGATCTTGAAAGCAAAAAAAATTTTGTTGAAAAATTTGCATTAACAGAGCCCGAAAGATATTGGCATTATCTTCATCATCTTTTTCCAAAAAACCCTTTTCTTGTTTGCGCGCTCGATATGGCGTGCTGGAATTTATTTTCTGCCATGAAAAATATTTCATTATATAAATTATGGAATATAGAATGGAAAAATATTCCGCTTACAGATTACACAATTGGAATTGAATCAATTGAAAAAATGGTTGAGAAAATGCAAGCGCATCCTTTACCAATTTATAAAATAAAAGTAGGATTTGATGATGATGTTCAAATGATAGAAGCGCTGCGAAAACACAGCAATTCAATTTTTCGTGTTGATGCAAATGGCGGCTGGAAATTGAAGGAAGCAATTGAAAAAATAAATTCCTTGAAAGATTTAGGTGTTGAGTTGATAGAGCAACCTTTGGCAAAAGAAAATTTTGACGACATGAAAATATTATTCGAAAAATCTCCTTTGCCGTTGTTCGCAGATGAAAGTTGTGTGATGGAAAACGATGTTGAAAAATGCGTAAATTATTTTCATGGAATAAATATTAAACTAACAAAATGCAGCGGCATTACACCTGCTTTGCGAATAATAAAAAAGGCACGAGACTTAAATTTAAAAATAATGCTCGGCAGTATGAATGAAAGCAGCATTGGTTCTGCAGCCCTTGCCAGCCTTGCACCTCAGGCAGATTACCTTGATATTGATGGTCCTTTATTATTACATGAAAATGACTCTTCGGAAATAAAATATTATCAGGGAAATATTATTTTATCAAAATGAAGTAGAAACTATTCTACACACTTACTTGTTAATTTTTCTTTTCATTGTACTCACAACAAGATTTTCAGTTGGAATAAAAATTGTTTATTTTTTTAAAATAAAAATTAACTATGAAAAAGATTTTATTACTTATTTTAATTAGTATCTCTGTTGCAAGTTCGGTTGAGGCTCAATTGCAAAAAGGAAATGTTTTGGTGGGAACTGACATTGCAAATCTAAGTTTCGACCTTAATACTCCGACTTCTGTTGACCTTAATATAAGACCTTCGGCAGCATGGTTTGTAAATGATAATGTTGCAATTGGTGCAAGAGTAATGTTACATCCCACATTTTTCTCAGATGGTCTTGGTACAAATTTCAGGTATTCTGTAGATGCTTTGGGAAGATATTATATCAACGATCCTAAAGTAAATATGCTAAGGCACGGCCGTTGGTATTTTGAAGGTTTAGCAGGTATTGGCGGACAGAATTATTCAGAAAAAGGCATTTCGACTAACGGATTGGATTTAGGTTTTGGCCCTGGTTATGCATATTTCATTACACCTACTGTAGGACTTGAAACTTCACTGGAATATGATGTGGTCGTAGGTTTTGGAAGTGTTTCAACCCAAAGCACTCTTGCCTTAAACGTTGGTTTCCAAATTTATTTACCGGGCAGGAGTACCATGAATAAAGTAAAGCATGATATGCAATAAAAATATTTTCTTGCGATGAAATAAATAAAAAAGCCGCTTAATAATTTGAGCGGCTTCTAATTTAATTGAAGGTTTTAAAATGGCAGATCATCTGAGTCCGGCATTTCTCCCACTTCAGCTAATACACTTTTAGCAGGTTGAGAAACTTGAGAGGGATAATTATTTTTTTCAATGCCATTGTCACTATTTTTTGAGCCGAGCAGTTGTACATTTGTAACTCTCAAACTCAATGCAGCACCTTGTTTACCATCTTGCGTTTGATAGCTGCGCACTTCAGGCGTGCCTTCAACATAAACCTGTGTTCCTTTTTTAAGATAAGGCGAAATGCCCGTTCTGTCTGTCCAGTACGCACATTCTACCCAAATGGTTTTGTCTTTTGCATTGCCTTGGGAATCTTTAAATTTTTCAGTGTGCGCCACGCTGAAATTAATTACAGTTTTACCGTTTACGGTATTCATTACACAATCCTTTCCTAAGTTGCCAATCACTTGTAGTTTTATCATATTATTATTTTTAGAAAAGCAAAATACTAAATTTTTTTGCAAAAAGAAAAATATTTTTTCACCAAGATTAAGGGATGGTTATCTAAAGAAAAAAAATGGGTTAGGAAAAAAATTATTGTTTGCCCATTTGTTTCAGGAAGGAAACATGAGAGTAAACTGCCTGGTGCATCTTTTTATATTCAACATATACAACACCATATTCCATGCAGGCCTGCTTGATTATTTTGCTGATGGCAGGATAGTGTATGTGGGAAATTTTTGGAAATAAATGGTGTTCGATTTGAAAATTTAAACCACCAACATACCAAGATATTAATTTATTGCGGGTTGCAAAATTTGCAGTCGTTTTTAATTGATGCACAGCCCATTCATCTTCCAGCTTCCCGGTATTTTCGTTAGGCACCGGAAATTCAGTATGCTCAACAGTATGCGCCAATTGAAACACAATGCTCAGGATAAAACCTGCAGTTACTGAAAAAAATATAAAGCCGATTAACCAATGCACAAATCCAACAGTAATGATTGGTATTACAACAAACAATGCATAATGCAATAGTTTAAAAGCCCAGAAACTTATATGGTCTTTAGTGCTCATTTTTTTCAAAGGAGTTTCACCGATCTTCCCCGAAAAATATTTTCTGTAATCACTGAACATTGTCCAGTATAAATGAAGTATTGAATAAAATATCCAGAAATACCAATGCTGAAAACGATGCATTTTATATTTCTTTTGCGTATCAGCCATTCTCAAAAAAGGTCTTGCATCAATATCATCATCCATGCCATCAATATTAGTAAACGCATGATGAATAACGTTGTGCTTCATATTCCACATGAAATGGCTTGCGCCCATGACACCCGCAGTTCGTGATGCAATTTTATTTAACAAAGGATGTTCACTGAAACTTCCATGTCCGCCATCATGCATAATATTAAAGCCAATTGATGCAGTAAAAGCACCGATAAGAATGCTTAATAAAATTGCCCAAATAGCAGATGGCGTAAAAAATACTAATTGAATATAGGTGTAAGTAAATCCAAGCATTAAGAATAAAGCTTTTGAAAAAATTCTTGAGCCGCCGCTTGTGGATTTACCTGTGATCGTAAAATATTCGTTGATACGTTTTTTTAATTCTACATGAAAAGACTGTTTTACATGTGCGAATTTTGGAGTTTGCATATATGAAGATGAAAGAAAAGTTGAAAAAAATTTAAACAAAGATGCGATTAATAAGTTGAATGAAGAAATGATTGCAATGATTTAATGCGCTGTTAATGTTAATTATGTTTCATGTTGAATAAGTACATCAAAATTTCTAATGCCGATCATTTTAGAAGAAATGTATCCTTCTGCATATTGCACACCAATTCTTTTACCAAGCATTAAGGCTCTTGCTTTAATAACATCCATAAAATCCGGTTTGGAAATATATGTTTCAGGCTCAGAACTGTCAATGGAATTAAATTGAGTTGTGTAACTCAGTATCGTTTTCATTTTTTGTTCCATCACATCAGAAATATCAAAAACAAAATCAGGTTTCAAATATCTGTCCTGAATATAATGAAAAACATATTTTGGCCGCCATGCAGTTTGCTCAACATTTTCAAATGATGTGTTTATTTTTCGTAGCCCTGAAAGAAAAGCAGCATCAGAAACAAGCTTCGAACTTCTGCCATGATCAGGATGCCGGTCTTCAGGCGCATTACAAAGCACAATTTCCGGCCGATATTTTCTTATAACATTAATTATTTTATTCAGATTTTTTTCATCATATTGAAAAAATCCGTCAGCCATTTGTAAATTTTCGCGTGCCTGCAAACCCATTGCTGTTGCAGCGTCTGCAGCTTCTTTCTTTCGCGTTTCTGCTGTGCCCCGCGTTCCAAGTTCACCTTGTGTCAGATCAACAACGGCAACCTTTTTTCCCTGCTTAACTGAATTAATTATTGTACCAGCACAACCAAGTTCCACATCATCCGGATGAACGCCAAAAGCGAGTATATCTACTTTCATTTTATCAGATAGAAAACAAAAATAAAAGGTTGAAATTTAAAATGCTAAAAGATTTTTTTGATACCAGCTGAAGTTTTTCATAGCATCATCGTTGCGTCGCAATCCTTTCATCTGCAGAATATGAATTGATCTTTTTTAATTTTTATCCTCTTACACCATACATTTTTTCAACATCTCTTACAATAAGTTCCATTGCGCGATCATCGCCATTCGCATCATAGTTTTGCTTCAAGCTCGAGCCAAAGATCACAGCTATCGTTTGATAAAATGCAGCATTAAAACTTCCTTTGTATTCATCAATTATTTCATAACAATTATTTCCTGTTTGCCTGTAAATTAATTTCATCAAAACCTTTCCCTGGTAAACAGAAAGCTGCGTTATTTTATCTGCAAATTGTGATTTGATATCTTTTTCGCGCGACCGGATAATTGCTTTTCTTTTTGCTTTGTCCGTAACTCCTGCAAGCTGCGCATTAATTTGATTCATAATTATGGAAGCCTTTACTGCATAAGGATATGTGACATAAACAGCATTTCTTAAACGTGTCCATTCTGCCTGGTAGCGACGTTGCTTCGCAGTCATTTTTGAATACACTGTTACGTCAGGAAGAAATGAACATGGAATGGTATCTCCGTTTGTTTCAATGCATCCGCTAACTCTTATGGTATCATAAATTCCGTGTTCCTGCGCATAAGTTTTTTGCGCTGAAATTATCGAACTAAAAAAAAAGAGGATAAAAAATAATATTTTTTTGCCGCCAAACATTCTCTTACAAAATTAATCAATCCTTATTAATGCTTTGATGCAGCAACATGTAACCAAACGCTATTGTTATGATTTTGAAAATATTTAACGTGAACTTAATTTGTTTGTTTTATTTCTATAAAAAATACTGATGATAAAGCCAACAACCATGATCATAACGCCAAGCCAAAGTAAGCTGATAAAAGGAAACTGGTAAACTTTTAATGTAAGCAAATCCGTAAGAATGCTGCTTTCTTTTACTCCAATTTCGAGGATACCTTTTTTTGGATCCACCACTTTATCAAAGCGAAGCACGAGGCTTTGAGCTATGACGCTATCAGGTAAATTGCGAATGAAAGAATCTGTTTTTATTGCCATTCCGGGATTCGCTTCATATTGTCTGCCATCCTTTGTAATAACAGTCATGTCAAGGAAAATAGAATTTTCATCTGCGGCAATTTTTCTGTTCAAAACATTTTTATTTACCTGTACATTATTTAAAATTATTATTCCGTTTGAGTAAAATAAAGTGTCTCCAACTCTTGCATTTTCTTCCCGAAAAGTTGAAGTGTCAGTTTGATCATTTTCTTGCCAAGAGGTGACGTACGCAAAAATATCTTTGTTGAAATAATGCTTTGAATCAGGGTTTGCAGAAAAACCTTCGTTGCCTTTGTTATTCTTAATAACATCAGGATAAAGGTTAAATTTTGTTTGTCCGTTTTTTTCTTTAAATTTTAATTCAAAATATTTTTTGTGGTTATCATTATTCAAAGTATCGCGCACATAAGTAACATTATATTTTCCCATGTCTGTTTCAATGCCTTTGAACAACGTAATATTTTCCGCAGGATTTTCTTTGCTGTCTTGCTGCAGAGTTGAGAAGCCTGTTGTGTTCCAGCTTAGCACTTCTTTTTTACTGGAAGAAATAAGAATAGCGAGCAAAACAATTCCAAAACCAACATGCGCAACAGAAGCGCCTGCTGCTTTTATTTTTCCTTTTAATGAATTAAAAATGTATGAAGCATTTGCTACAACTGAATATACTGCAGCAAAAATTGCCACATAAATCGCTCCTAAAAATCCATAACCTTTTTTATCAAAATTTATATTTCCAAAAACACTGATTGCAATTGCAATAATCAGCGCAATAAGAGTTGGTAACCAAATTTTTTTTCTGAAATAAGCTGGCGCTGTGTCTTTGTATTTTAGGTATTGTGTTACCGCAGTTAAAATACCAATAATGATAGAAATAAAAACCTGTATTTGGTTGTATGAAAATTCTCTATCGGCAGGGTCTGCAATTTTTGTGTTGAATATTTTATTTACAACGGGCAATGATGTTTGTGAAATAATAATAATGCCTGAAAGAAAAATAACTAGTGAACCGATAAACATCCAAAACTCACGGCTGTAGCTGCTTTCTTCTTTTTTTAACGAAGGAATTTTTTTATAATTTTTTATAAATAAAATCAACGCCGGAACCAAAAATACGAGAATAAAAATTATCAATTGCGTTGTCATATCAGCGCCTGTAAATGCATGCACTGATGAATCACCAAGTATGCCGCTGCGTGTTAAAAAAGTTGCATATAAAACAAGTGTGAATGAAAGAATGTAAAATAAATAAGTATTCTTTAAAGAGTAACCTGTGCTGTTGTAAATTAAGTTCACATGCAAACCCGCAATCAAAATTAACCATGGCACAAGCGATGCATTTTCCACAGGGTCCCAAGCCCAATAACCCCCAAATGTAAGGCTTTCGTAAGCCCACGCTGCACCCATTGTTATGCCTGTGCCTAAAACTGCTGCAGAAAAAAGTGACCATGGCAGAACTTTTTTTGTCCATGAATGATCTTTATTTATTAAGCCAGAGAATGCAAACGCAAATGGAACAATGGTTGATGCAAAACCTAAAAACAATATCGGCGGATGAATAACCATCCAATAATTCTGCAGCAAAGCATTCAATCCTGAACCATCTTTTAAAAGCGATAAATAATCTAAGCGAATATTGCCTGAAGAAATATCTGTGAAGATGGGCGCGTTGCGCAATACTTCATCATTGCGCATTAAAATAAATGGATCACTTCCAACCTTTACACCAAAAAAATATATCCCAATGATCATTGATGCCAAACAAAATTGCGCAAAGCTGATAACTCCCAAAACTGGTGCTTCCCATTTTTTTGCGGTTGCAATTAATATCCAACCAAGCACGCAATGCCAGAAGGTCCACAATAAAAAACTTCCTTCCTGACCTTCCCATAAACAGCTGAAAATATATTGGGTTTGCAATGTTTTATCGCTGTGTTCCCATGCATATTTGTATTCAAATAAATGGTTTGACAAAATATAATAAATGCAACCTATTGTTGTGATAACGCAAACAGTTTCTACAAAGAAAGCAACACGCGCTAACCTAAGCCAGCTTTGCTTTTCAGCGATTAATGAGGAATTATTTGATTTGAAAAAAGCGATACTTGCAACAAGCGATATTACAAAGGAAAGTACTGCTGCAAAATGTCCAAGTTCGCCGGGTAATAAATGTTCGCCTGGATAATTCATTCAATATTTTTAACACATAAATCCTAAAAGGATTTAATCCAAATTTTAGTAAGATGATGTTTGCTCTTTCAAGCTTTGCTTTGCAGCATTTGGATCATCTTTATATTTTGAAGGACATTTTAATAATATCTGTTGGCAATCAAACTCGCCGTTTTGTACGCGACCCATTAAACCAAGCCTTTCACTTTTTTCCATATCATCGGGCTTTGCATTGTGATAAACTACTTCAATTTTATTTCCCAAACTATCAACTGCCATAAAAGTGAGATAATTTGGATCTTTTATCGGGTTATAATTTATCGGCTGCGACTTATCCAATTTTACAATAAGATGTACAAATTTTCCGGGAGATTTTTTTGCTGATGCAATGGTATCGTAAGTGGTAACATTTCCCATAAAACTAATAAGTACTGCGATAGAAGCGGCTATTAAAACAAGCGCAACAATGTGTATTGTTTTCATCTAAAAATCTTTCGGCTGCAAAGGTAATTGAAATTGACAGCGATGAAAAGTTGTTTTGATAATATTGTTTTAAAGTAAAAATGGATATTCTTTTGTTGAAAGGCTGCGCGATGGAAGCGGAATACCCCGCTGAAGCTTTGGCAGCGTGGGTTTGCGGCGGAGTAGCAGCGGACAGCGCGAACGAAAATCGAAAAATGTGATGCGGATGAGAGCCCCAAAACTTTTATTGCTCCCACTTAAAAACTTTTATTGCAATTGCATAAATAATAATGCCCCAGATCAATAAAGCGCCAATGTCGTGCCAGCAACTTGCTAGGCTTGCGCCTTCGAAAGATATGCTGCGCATGGCATTATTGAAATGTGTAAGTGGCAAAAGATTGCAAAAAAATTGAAGCCATTTTGGAAAATAATCTATCGGGAAAAAAGTACCGGCCAATAAAAATTGGGGTAGCGTAAAAAGATTTGCAAATGGCGGAATGGTGCTTTCATTTTTCGCAACGCTGCTTACTATAAAACCAAAACCCATGAACACAAGCAATGCAATAAAACTTAAAACCATTATTTCTAAAAAAGTAGAAAAGCCATGAATAAGTGTGAAATGAAAAACGCCGGCACCAATACTTATAATGATAATTGCCGTCATCATCTGAAAAAGTACACGTGCTAATGCCTCGCCAAGGACAATGTAAGTGCGCGTGATCGGCGTGGCAAAAAACCTTTTTAAAATTAGTTGACTGCGCAAATTGTAGAACAAAAATGCTACGCCGAAAACTCCTGCGCTTAACAATGAAAAACCAAGCTGTCCCGGCAATATAAAATCTATTCTTCGGTATTCTCTGCCGGGAATTTTCTGTACATCTTCGTCAATGGCAGCAACAGTTTGCACATCAGGATGCATGACTTTATTTATGTTTCCGATTACTGAATTTAGAATTGATTTTAGTAAGGCAATATTTTGATCGTTTACAGCTTCAGAACTTTTTAAATGAATAATATAATTTGGATTATTTGAAGCATTTTTTTTGATATCAATGATGGCTGTTAAATCTCCTTTTTGCAAATCCTGCGTAAGCAAACTATCAGGTTTATTTACAAAATTAAAGCCGTCTATTCTTTTTATTGTTTGATAAATAATGTTTGTTGTATCGCTCGTTTTACTCATCGCAATATCCATAGAAAAACCGCCATCGCCACCAATAAATCCAAATACTAAAATAAAAATCAATGGAAAACCAATGCTGAAAACCACTGCTGACGGGCTTCTGAAGGTAGCACGCAGACTTGCTTTGGTAATCGCAAGCATAGCTCTTATTTGACTATAATTCTTCATACTCTAATAAAATATTTTTGATAATTTTTGTAAAGAAAAATAAAAATAATTGAGAAAAAAATTAAATATTAAGACAAATGACATAAATTTGTTGACAAATGACGCATCATGGAAAAGCAAACAAAATCTAAAAAGTATTCAACTAATACGAAAACAACAAAGTTAAAAGAACCATTTGTAGAATATGGATTGAAACGTCTTCCGGTTTTAACTGCTGATTTTCCTTATAAAAAATTTGAAAAAATTGCTGGAAGAGTTCCATTTACACTTCATGACTGGTCAAATATTTTACATCTTTCTGAAAGAACGATTCAACGTTATGCGCAGGCTGGTAAAGGCTTTGAAGGAATTTATGTCGATAGAATTTTACAAATAGAGCGGCTTATAGAAAATGGCCTTGAAGCCTTTAGAGATGCTGATGCATTTTATCGTTGGCTTAAGCGTGATAAAAATGTTTTAGGTCAAAAACTCAACTTTGAATCTCTTTATTCATCGCAGGGAATCCAGGATATTTCTGATGAAATAGGAAGAATACAACATGGCGTTTATATATGATAGTTTACAGATTTTGCAAGCCAAGTTTTGATGTTTTATCGGGCGAAGGTTCAAGACTTTTTGGAGGGAGATGGAATAGTAAAGGAGCGAGTGTAATTTATACAAGCCTGACTATTTCATTATCATTACTTGAACTTTTAATTCATGCAGTCAGTTATGATGAAATATTAACGAATTTCCTTGCTGTTATTGAATTGCCGGATGAAACGATTCATGAAATGCCATTATCAAAGTTGAAGAACAATTGGCAAAATGATGAAAATTATTCAAGATATATTGGTGATCAATTTTTATCTTCTCAATCATCATTGATTTTAAAAGTTCCTTCAGTAATTATCCCCGAAGAAAAAAATATTCTAATTAATCCAAAACATAAAGATTTTAAAAAGATCAAAATAAAATCTTCTTCCAAATTTAAGTTTGATGCAAGACTTTTCAAGACAGAAAAAGTTTGATTATTCTATGTTTGGTCTTAACCATTTTTCAGCTTCTTCTTCAGTCCAATTTTTTCTTTTTGCGTAATCTTTTTTTTGATCTTGTGAAATTTTTCCAACACCAAAATACTGGCTTTGTGGATGACTGAAATACCAACCGCAAACACTTGCTGCAGGATACATGGCAAGTGATTCTGTTAATTCAATTTGAATATTATTATTTATATCCAATAAATCAAACAATTTATATTTTTCTGTGTGATCCGGGCAAGCAGGGTAGCCAGGCGCTGGACGAATGCCAATATATTTTTCTTTAATTAATTCTTCAGTTGATAAATTTTCATCTTTCGAATAACCCCAAAATTCTTTACGAGTTTTTGTATGCAGCAATTCTGCGAAAGCCTCTACAAGCCTGTCTGCAAGCGCCTGCAGCATAATTTTATTATAATCATCATGTGCTGCTTCAAAGTTTTTTATATGTGGCTCAATGCCTTTAATAGTGACAGCAAATGCACCGATATAATCTTGAGATTGGTCACAAGGTTTTATAAAATCTGCCAAAGATAAATTTGGTTGGCTTGCAGCTTTCTTAACCTGTTGTCTTAAAAATTCTAATTTAACTTTTGACTTTTCATCTTTGATTTCAATTGTGTCAACATCAATTTTTGATGCTTCCCAAAAACCAATCACACCATTTGCAGAAAGCCATTTTTCAGAAACAATTTTATCCAATAAATTGTTTGCATCATCATACAATTTCTTTGCTTCAATACCAATGATTTTATCTTCGAGCAACTGAGGAAAATGGCCACCCATTTCCCATGCAATAAAAAATGGCGACCAGTCAATATATTTTCTTATTTCTTTCAAGTCATAATTTTGAAGAACTTTTATGCCTGTGAAAGTTGGTTTTGGCGGCGTATAATTTTCCCAATCAATGTTAAGTGCATTTTTCTGTGCTGCTTCAAAAGAAATATATTGTTTAAAAGATTGCTTGTTTGCAAAATCGTTTCTCAATTTTAAATATTCAGCATCAATATTTTCAAGCAAAGATTTTTTTTGTTCTTTATTTAATAATGAACCTGCAACAGTTACGCTTCGTGAAGCATCTAAAACATGCACTACGCCTGCATTATACTCAGGTGCGATTTTTACAGCAGTATGCATTCTTGATGTTGTTGCACCGCCGATCATCAAAGGTTGTTGCATATTTCTGCGCTTCATTTCTTTTGCGATGTGCACCATTTCGTCAAGTGAAGGAGTTATTAATCCGCTCAAACCTATGATGTCTGCTTTTTCTTTGAATGCTGTTTCCAAAATTTTTTCTGAAGGAACCATTACGCCTAAATCAATAATATCATAGCCATTACAACCAAGCACAACGCCAACAATATTTTTTCCAATATCATGAACATCACCCTTTACAGTTGCCAATAAAATTTTTGCTGCGCCTGCACCTTCTTCATTTTTTGTTCCTGCTGAAATATGTGCAAGCCTGCGTTCTTCTTTTGCAGCTTCAATATGTGGAGTGAGAATAGCAACAGATTTTTTCATCACACGCGCACTTTTTACCACCTGTGGTAAAAACATTTTTCCGCTCCCGAATAAATCTCCAACCACATTCATTCCATCCATTAACGGACCTTCAATTACATCCAAAGGCTTTGCATATTTTATTCTTGCCTCTTCTGTATCAACATCAATAAAATCTGTGATACCGTTTACCAGCGCATGTTTCAGCCGTTCTTCAACATTTGTATTTCGCCAGACATCATCTTTTTTTATTTCTTTCCCCTTTGCTTTTACAGTCTCTGCAAAAGTTATCAAAGCTTCTGTTGCTTCATTATTATCATTGTTGCGATTGAAGATTACATCTTCGCAGAGTTGACAAAGCTTTGGTTCTATTTCATCATACACAATCAATTGCCCGGCGTTCACAATACCCATGTCCATTCCTGCTTTTATTGCATAAAAAAGAAACACGCTGTGCATTGCTTCACGCACAGTTTCGTTGCCGCGAAATGAAAACGAAAGATTACTTACGCCACCACTGATCTTTACAAGAGGATATTTTTGTTTGATGATTTTTGTTGCTTCAATAAAATCAACGCAGTAATTATTATGTTCTTCCAAGCCAGTTGCAACAGCAAAAATGTTGAGATCGAAAATAATATCCTGTGGAAGAAAACCAACTTCTTCCGTTAATATTTTGTAAGCTTTTTCGCAAATGGAAACGCGTCTTTGCAAAGTATCTGCTTGTCCATTTTCATCAAATGCCATTACCACAACAGATGCACCATAACTTTGACAAATGATTGCCTGTTGAATAAATTTTTCAACGCCTTCCTTCATTGAAATGGAATTTACAATACACTTTCCCTGCACACATTTTAATCCCGCTTCAATTATCTGAAACTTAGAGCTGTCAATCATTACAGGGATTTTTGCAATATCAGGTTCGCTCTGTAAAAGATTGAGGTAGGTCGTCATTGCATGAACGCCATCAAGCAAAGCATCGTCCATATTTACATCTAAAATTTGCGCGCCATTTTCTACCTGGTGACGCGCAACACTCAAAGCTTCTTCATATTTATTTTCACGAATTAATCTTGCAAATTTTTTTGAACCTGTAACATTTGTGCGCTCGCCAACATTTACAAAATTTGTTTCAGGACGAACAACCAGAGGTTCTAATCCTGCTAATCTTAAATAAGGCTTAATGATATTTTGTTCAGACATTTTTGGTTATCAACTTTTTTACTGCTATGAAGCATCGTTGCGACGCTCCGTTCATCTTTCTCTTTACTATTAAACAAGTTCTTCTTCTATAACGGGCAACTTTCTTGGAGCAATATTTTTTACGGCTTCTGCAATATGTTTGATATGCTCTGGTGTTGTGCCGCAACAACCGCCAACAATATTTACAAAACCTTCGTGTGCCCATTCTTCTAAAAAATGTGCAGTTTGTTCTGGCTGCTCATCATATTCACCCATTGCATTTGGCAAGCCTGCATTCGGATAAGCAGAAGTATAGCATGAAGCAATTTGTGAAAGTTCTTCAATGTGCGGTCTCATCTCAGACGCGCCCAGCGCGCAGTTCAGCCCTATGCTGATTGGTTTTGCATGCATCACTGAAACATAAAATGCTTCCAGTGTTTGTCCGCTTAAAGTTCTTCCGCTTGCATCAGTTATCGTTCCGCTGATCATGATTGGCAAAGAGTTTTTCTTTTGATCTCTGAAATATTTTTTAATTGCGTAGATCGCTGCCTTTGCATTAAGTGTGTCAAAAATTGTTTCGATCAACAACACATCAACGCCACCATCAACTAAGCCTGAAACCTGTTCGTAGTAAGCATTTGCAACTTCATCGAATGTGACAGCACGATAACCAGGATTGTTGACATCAGGTGAAAGTGATAATGTTTTATTCATTGGACCAAGAGCGCCTGCAACAAATTTTTGATTTTTGATTTTCGATTTTTGATTTAATAAAAATTCATTCACGGCTTCTCTTGCAATTTTTGCTGCAGCAACATTTATTTCATAAGCAAGCTCTTCCATGTGATAATCTGCCAGAGAAATTTTTTGTGAATTGAATGTATTTGTTTCAATAATATCTGCACCTGCTTCGAGGTATTGTTTGTGAATGTCTTTGATAATGTGCGGTTGCGTCAAGCAAAGCAAATCGTTGTTACCTTTAACGTCTGAAGCCCAGTGTTTAAAGCGTTCTCCGCGATAGTCTTCTTCCTGAAGTTTATGTCTTTGAATCATCGTGCCCATTGCTCCATCAATGATTAAAATTCTTTTTTCAAGTTCTGTTTGAAGGCTCATGTTTTAAATTAATAAGTTATAATTATGAGTGATGACAGCTTTGAAATTGCTCAATAGTAAAGTGAACCACGAACGTAGTGCGACGCAACGATGATAAACCGGAGCGGTGCAGCTTGACACCAATTTTTTTTTGAACTAATTAACGAGATACAATTTGTGAGGATGCTCAGAAATGAAGTCGTTTATTAGTTCTTTTGAAATTGGCTGAACAATAAACAAATCTGCCGGTTGCAAATATACAATTTTTATCTATTGGAAATATAGCTTTCGATAGGAAGACGATTGGTGAGGCTACGCGCGAGTGTCATTTCATCTGCGTATTCAAGCTCGCCACCGAAAGCAATTCCGCGCGCAATCGTGGTGACTTTGCATGAAATGTTTAGAATTTTCTTTTGAATATAGTAGATGGTTGTATCGCCCTGGATATTTGGGCTGAGGGCAAAAATGAGTTCTTCTGTTTGTTCTTTTACCACGCGATTGATAAGCTGCTCTATGTTTAATTGATCTGGTCCGATGCCATCAAGTGGCGAAATTATTCCGCCAAGCACATGATATGTGCCGCTGAATTGCTGCGTACTTTCTATCGCAATAACATCACGTATATTTTCTACAATGCATATCTGGCGCTGGTTTCGAAAGGAGTTGGCGCAGATGCTGCAAATATCTCCATCACTGATGTTGCAACAACGCTGGCAAAATTTTATGTCTTCGCGCATGTGCGTTACGGCATCGCCAAACTGTTTTACATCATCAATATTTTGTTTTAATAAATGTAATACTAATCGCAAAGCGGTTTTTTTGCCAATGCCCGGCAGCTTGGAAAACTCATTTACCGCATTTTCTAAAAGGGAAGAAGGTAATTGCATTTAATTAATTCAAAAATCAAAATTAAAAATTAAAAGTCAAAATTTCTAATTGTTGTCATTCATCATTATCGTCTTGTTGCTGTTGCTTGCCCGAGGTTGGTGGCGGCGCATTCAGATTTATTTCGTCTTCATTTTCCCAATCATTTTTTATGTTGATTGGTTTATAAATTGCCTGAACAATTTCCGGTTGTTTCTTTTTTGAATAATCACCAGGATCCCATGTGCCGTTTTTATTATCATCAAATAAAATTCTTAAATGATATTCGCCAGGCTCGTACAAATCACGATGCCATTCATTTTTTGTGAGTGCAGAAGAATCAATGACAATATTGTTTTTCACTATTTGCAATACCGGATTTTTAGAAAGATCAAGATTTATAAAGCGCAAAGTGATGCTGCCGTAAGCATTTTCATCTTTAGTTGAAAAGTTTAAAGTGTCAGCTTTTGCAAGTGTTGTGCCGACACTATCGGTAAAAGCATTTTTATCAATTAAGATTTTGTAATCTGTGTTTGGTGCCCATTTATAACGAAGTGTAACAATTTTTAAAGAAGTGTCTAATATAAATTTTGCACCTGCAATTGGTTTGTATGTTGTGTCTGTAAAAAATATTTTAGAAGAATCAAATGTTTTTATTTTATGACTCAAACTGATTTGAAGATTGGTAAGTATATCCTGTTTATCACCTTCCAAAGATGTTGAAAGTTTTAAGCGTTTATTTTCTTCTGCCTTTTTCTTTTTATCAGCGGAGGACAAATTATTATCGGTGTTTGATGAATAAGAAGTTTTTGGTCCTTCTTTAAATTGCGAGTAAGCATACATTGTTACAGAACGCTTAGATGCACTGTCAGCAAGTGTTACAGGATTTGTGAGAAAAGCAAAAACCTTTGTGCTGTCATCATATTTTTTTGAATAATCATTTGGTAAAGCGAAAACATTAAAAGTTCCTTCCGGTAAATTTCTAAATTCAAAATTTCCTTTTCCATTAATTCTTGTATAATAAAGTGGTCGCAATTTTTTTATCGCGCTGTCTGCAAGATTACTTTGCAATACCACAATTAAAGCGCTATCAATTTCACCCGTTTCTGCGAGCAATACTTTGCCTGATAAAACCTGGTGCGCTAGTGTTGTCCCTGTTGAGAAAACATACGTGAAATTTTTATAAACATTTCCTTCATTCACATCTTTTAAAGCGTTTCCAAAATTAATTGTGTATGTAGTGTTTGGCAGTAATGAATCTCTCAATTTAATGGTTACAGTGCGAAGCTTGCTTACAATTATAGGTTGGTTTGCAGGATTTGGTGATACCACAACATTATCCTGCGGATTATCAAGCTGCACATATTCATCAAAGTTTAAAATTATTGTTTTGCCTTTAAAAGATGTGATAGAATCCTTTGGCAGCGCCACTTTCAGCACCGGAGGCAAAGTATCTTTTGGTCCGCCGCCAGGTGGAATAATATTTGCGCATGAAGACAATAAAAGCAACTTCGCGAAAAGAAAAAGGACAATAAAAAAGAAAAAGATTTTTTTCATTTGAGGATGATGCGTGCAAACTTAATCTCTTTGCCTGTTTGTTTCTGCCAATAATACTTTAAACTTTTTTATTAGAATACAACTTCCTCTTCGTCATTTATTTCATGCAAAGCAATTGCAAGATCATTTGTTTTTACAAATTTACACCAGTGACATTCTTCGTTTCCGCAGCCGACATAAAAATCATGCGCCTGAATTTTATCCCAGCTTTCTTTTATTTGTTGCTTTACAGTTGTAATGTCTTCAGGCGTTATAACGATTTTATTTTTATGATAATTTTTCTTTTTATCAGGTTCTACAAAATCGAATTCAGTGCTTACAACATTCCATTGCCTGTTATAATTATCAACTAATATTTTATAAAAAACTGCCTGTCGCCAATAATCTCCGCCATTTTTATTTTTATCATTTGGCGGCTGTAACTTTTCTTTTGCTTTGTCAGGATCGCCTGTTTTATAATCAACAACATTCGCATCTTTACCAATAAATTCAAGCTTGTCGAGTTTGCCTTTTAATGGCACACCATTCACAACAATATTGCGGATGTTTCTTTCAACGGCAACAATTTTATTCCATGTTGAAATATATTTTTCATAATAATTTCCGAGCACTTCAATTCCATATTCAAGCCTTCTTTCAAACTGTTCTCTGGTAAAACTTTCACGATGTCGAAACATGTATTTTTTAAAATCATCAATAAAAGTTTCTTTGTTACAAAATATATTATTGTTATTCTGCATTGTTCTGAAAAGCTTTTCCAGCGCATCATGCACGGCGGAACCAAATTCCGTTGCCTCATTTTTGGGCGAAGGAATGCGCAATAAATTTTTGTAGTAAAATTCAAGCGGACATTTTAAAAAATTATTCAGCGCAGAAACATTCATCACAAAATTGTTAAGCAAAGCGCTTACATATTCTTTCTCAATCTTTGCAATTTCAGGTGCCTGTTCTCCTTCAAAAATTAATGCTCTGAATGTTGCTAAAATATTTTCATCAATAAAAATTTTTTGCAACGGCAATTCATGATGTTCCAAAATTTCTGCAATGAACATTGATGGCTCAATTTCCTTTCCATCATTTTTAAATCTTGCATAAGATAAGATCAAATGCTGCTCAGCACGTGTCAATGCTACATAAAATAATCGTCGCAATTCTTCATCATCATTATTGTTTGGAATGCTTGTAAACATTGTATCTGGAAAAGCATAACCGCCGGAAGGCTTGCGTTTTTTTTCCCAAAAAGTGGCATTGCAACCTGCAAAAAAAACATACTCAAATTCCAAACCTTTGCTGCCGTGTACTGTTAATAAATTAATTCCTTTCTCACTGCCGCTTACTTCTGTCATTGGCAAAGACAATTCTTCATTCTCCATTAAATCGATGATGTTTACGAATTGCTGTAACGTCATCAAAGGTCTTCTGTGGGATTCTTCTTTTATAAAATCAAAAAAAGCTGTAAGTGCCTGCAGCATTGATATTTTTTCATCGCTTTGCATGATGTTATTTAAAACTCCGGCAGTCTTAATAATGTGTTCTATCAAAGTTTGAAGTGTGACATTCGGAACGTCAGCAATAAGCAATTCAATAGTATCACTTGCTTTTTGCAAATTTGGATGAATGCTTTGTGAGAAAAGATCCTGCGCAGGTTTATTACTTTTTTCATACAAAAATTTTCTTATCGAAGTTTCTTCTTCGGTATATCTTTTTGATGCAACCTGAATGGTAAGATTTGCAATTTCTATCGGTGGAATTTTAAACCAGTCGTAGTGTAAAATTTCAAACAACATTTCATCACCGCTAAACGAAATATCATGTTCGCTTGCAAGATATCGAAGTAATAAAATGATCTTTTTTATCAAAGGGATTTCTAAAATATTCAAACTTCTTTTGCTGTAAACGGGAATATTTTTCAGCTTAAAAAATTTGGTCAGCTCTTCACCATATTTATTTTCTTTATAGATCACGGCAATCCTTCCGGGCTCAACGTCTTGCTGCACAAGCGTTTCAGCCTGCAATACAATATCAATCATCTCATCACTATGCGTTTCATATTCTTTCAAAGCAGGTTTATGCGTGAGATGATTTATTTTTTTGTTGGAAGAAATTAGATTTTTTGTAAGATTAAGTTCTTTGTTCTTGTGAATTAATCTTTCAATATTTTTATCTATTAAAGTTCTTGAAACATCAAGGATAGGTTGTATCGAACGATAATTATTTTCAAGCACAACTGTGAGCAGATCTTTTTTATAACTGTCTGCAAAAGCATTCATGTTTTCAACATTTGCACCCTGAAAACGATAGATACTTTGGTCATCATCACCAACTACAAAAACGTTTGGTTTATCCCAGTAATTTATGAGCAGTTCAACGAGTCTGTTCTGCGTGCCGCTTGTGTCCTGGTATTCATCAACGAGGATGTATAAAAATTTTTCCTGGTATTGTGCAAGCAGGTTTTTATTTTCTTCGAATGCTTTGATGACCCAGTTGATCATGTCATCAAAATCATAGCGATTTCTTTTATGCATTAACTCTTGAAAGTTCTCAAACTCATTCACTGCAGCACGTAATTTTTCTTTTTTTTCTGTTTCTTCCGCGATCTTATCTGTTCGTATATCTCCTTTCTTAAAGTCTTTGGTGGCGCGCTTTGTAATGTATTCATCGCGCGTGGGAAGTGAAGAAAGATAATGGTCAATTCTTTCATTGATAAAATCTTTTGTCCAGCCTTCGCGCTTCATTGCGCTGAATAAGTTTTGCAGGTTTTTTATTTCAAAATAAACATCACCGCGGTATCTTTTTAAAGGATGATTTTTGGGAAATGCATCAATCAGCTGCTTGAATAATTCTATTCTTTCAAGCTCAGAAATTGCATCTAAAGAATTTTTTTCAAACAGAGATAAATTGTCCTGTATCACATCATTACAAAATGCGTGGAATGTGTAAATGTTCACTTTGTATGCGTCGCTGCCAATGAAGCTGAGCAAGCGATTGCGCATGGCGATTGCTCCGGCATCTGTGTAAGTAAGGCATAAAATATTTTGCGGAGCGGTATCGGTTTGCAATAAAATTTTTCCAATGCGTGCAGAAAGAATTTGCGTTTTTCCTGTGCCCGGTCCGGCGATAACCATAACCGGTCCTTCAATAGTATCAACAGCAAGTTTTTGTTGCTGGTTTAAGCCTTCATATATTTTTTGAAATTCAACTCTTTGATCTTTCATTTATTACCGAATGTTTTATATGTAAGAAAATTTTCACAAAATCCGTCTTAGGATTTATTATTTTTCTTTGTTTTCCTGATGATTTTACATCCTTTAAAAGTACGAATTAAAAAAAGATTTTTTTGTTTTCATAGAATCATTTTTTCAGGATTTTAAAGTTTCAGTTGGTGAATATAATTATTCAAAAACTCTATAAATATTCAAACGACCTTTTTTAAAATTGGCATAATGTTTTGTACTTTTTCTATAAAAATCTATGAAAAAATTTTGCGTGTTCCTGTTTTCTTTTTCTGCAATTATTTGCTTCTCACAAAAAAATATCAATACTTCTAATGCTTTGCAACAGGTATTCGCAGACAATACGTATCAGTTGACAGGTGTTGCCGTTTCAAAAGATGGACGATTGTTTACGAACTATCCATTTTGGTCTGGCGAACATAAATATTCTGTTGTGGAGATACTGCCCAATAACCAGGTAAAACCTTATCCAAATGAAGAAATGAATAATTGGAAAAATGGAGATAACGGTAAAGATAAATTTGTATGCGTGCAGGCAGTTTATATAGATAATGCAAACACAATGTGGGTTGTTGATCCAGCATCTCCAAAACAAAAAGGCGTGTATGAGAACAGTCAAAAATTAGTGAGAATAAATCTATCTACAAACAAAGTGGAGCAAATTTATTCTCTTGCGGGTGCAACAGATAATGCCAGTTATATTAACGATGTGCGTGTTGATACAAAAACTCAATATGCATATTTAACCAACTCAAGCGAAGGCGGAATTATTGTTTTGAATTTAGCCACAGGCAAAGCAAGACAAGTGTTGGAAGGCACGCAAACAGTAATGTCTGACCCTTCTTATATTTTTAAAGTGGATGGAAAAGAGATGAAGAAAAAAGGTGCAATATTTAAAGGAAATTCTGATGGCATTGCATTAGCGCCTGACGGCGAATATTTATATTACAAGCCTTTGACAGATGCAAAACTTTACCGCATAAAAACGTCTTATCTTAAAGATACTTCTTTAGATAATTTGCACCTGAACGAAAAGGTAGAAAAACTCGGAAACTTTACTACAACAGATGGAATGGTCTGTGATAAAAATGGTAATGTTTATTTGAGTGATGCACAAAATTATCGCATAGTAAAAATAACACCGCAACTGAAAATGACCACTTTTGTGCAGGATAACAGGCTAATCTGGCCAGACAGTTTTCAAATTACGGATGACGGCCACATGTACGTGAGTTGTTCGCAAATAAATAAGCAACCGGATTATAACGATGGCATTAATAAACGTACAACGCCCTATTGTATTTATAAAATAAAGTTGGAGTGATTTGTATTTAGGAAAACATTTGGTTGAACTTACTTTCCCATTCTCTGTGATTATTCACCGCATCCTTTACGTGGGATGAGCCAATTATTAAATTTATAATTCCTTTATTAATTGCTTTAAAAGGTTTTTTAAATGGCCGGATCGTATCTATTAAAAGTACTACGCGAATACTGTTTGAATCGTTCCAAACTTCGTGCGTAAAAGTATCATCAAACACTACTGCTTTTCCTTCTTTCCAAACAATAGTTTTATCGCCCACCTGCATTCTGCATTCATTGTTTGCATTGTTGTTTGGAATGATCATTCCCAAATGTGTTCTCACAATTCCTTTGAATAATCCTTCATGCGCAGGTATGTGCTTGTGCGGATACATGATAGAGAAAAAAGCTGTAAGTAAGCCGGGAATTTGTTCTAAAGTTTTTGCAGTCTGCGGACAAGCTTTGCAATTTTGTTCTGATTTTGTTCCGAAACCATACAGGAAAAAAGTCTTCCATTTGTTATCTGTAGATAAAGAAGATTGTTCATGCTGTATGTGCTGGATACTTGGAAGCGCTTCATGATATTGCATTACGTTTTCAAGCTCACGACGGATAGCTGGATAATTTTCTTCAAGCAGTTTAGTATAAGGAAATAAATCGTTTGAAAATACAGGAGTACTGCCAATAGGAGAAAACGGAGCTATTGCTTTGCCAATGCCGAGTAATGACGGCCGAAGCACATGCAATTTTATCCACTCTCTTGTACTGATTAAAAAATTATCTGCCATGCAATTAAAAATTTTAAACGGAAAAATATAAAAAAAATTGGCTTCCGTTTTTTAAAATAATGCTTAATGTTTACGTAGTAAAGTCGGCAAAGATAAAAGTTATTAAATTATGACGTTAAAGTTAATTGTAAATTTAAAATATTCCTGAATATTTTTTTACGTACGGTAAACAAAACCATAAAGCGCACCTGAAAATAATATAGGTAAATAATGGCGCAAGAACAACATCAATAGTATAATGCACATGCTGCACTAAAACCAATACTCCCACAATAATGGTTGTGCAAAGAGTTATAACCTTATCCGATTTTTTTTGAAGACATAGAAACATTAAGAATTGCGTAGCAGTATGTCCGGAATAAAAAAGATCTTTCGTAATGAATGATCTGCCATAAAAATAATTACTTATCGGATCAGTAAGCGGAATCAATCCTGCAGGCGGATTCAACGGCACAAGAGAAATAGTTATCACGCGTAAAAGATGAAGGAAAATGAATGAATATAAAAACAATAAAAAAATAGATGGCTGCCGGATAACCCGTACAATCGTTAATAAAGCGGTTGACCAGATAATAGCAAAAATTATTACCGAAACATTTTGCGCAGGTATTTGTTCTAAAACCCAATCATTTAAAACATACCCGTTTCTTTGTTCAATATGCCGGAAAAAAGATGGAAGAAAAAATAATACCGAGATCAATAGTATCAATCCCCAAATTAATTTTCTTCTGAAAATAATATCCTGCCAGGCTGTTTTCCAGGTATTATCTTTCATTAAAAGAGAAGTATTTTTCTTACGCAAACTTTTATTCCACCTTTGTTATTTTCAAAACATTGGTTGGCAAATGTAAGTGTATCGGCGTACTGCTGGTATTTAAAATTATGTCTCCTTCTTTCAGATAACCTCTTTCTTTTAAAATATTTATCTGGTCAGATATAATGGTATCAAGGCTTTCCTCTTCATCATAATAAAATGCACGCACGCCCCAGCTAAGGCTTAGCTGATTAACAAGACTTTCTTTTTTTGTGAAAACAAACAACGGAGCTTTAGGACGATAGCTGCTTAAAATAAAAGCGGTATATCCACTTTGCGTCATGCCTATCAATGCACTTGCATCAACATCTTTTGCAATTTTGCAGGCATTGTAGCAAATGGCATCGCTGAGAAATGAAGGTGATTTTGATTGAGGCTTCAGATCTTCTTCGCGGTTATAACGGTACTCAGTTCTTTCAACTTCCATTATTATTTTTCTCATTGTTTCCACAACCAATGCAGGATGATTTCCTGTTGCCGTTTCTGCGCTAAGCATTACTGCATCTGCACCTTCGAGCACTGCATTGGCAACATCAGTTATTTCACTTCGGTTTGGTTTTACATGGTCTATCATGCTTTCCATCATTTGTGTTGCAACGATCACTGGCTTTGCGCGATGTATGCATTTGCGAATGATCTCTCTTTGTGCCATCGGCACTTTTTCAACCGGCAACTCTACGCCAAGATCTCCGCGCGCAACCATCACACCATCTGATTCTAAAATAATATTCCGCAGATCATTCAATGCAGAAGGCATTTCTATTTTTGCAATCACTTTAATGGTGCTGTTCTTTTCTGCCAATCTTTTTTTCAGATCAACAATATCATCTGCTTTGCGAACAAATGAAAGCGCCACCCAATCTATCTCCTGCGTCATGATGAAGTCAAGATCAGCAACATCTTTTTCTGTCATAGAAGGCAATGAAATTGCGGTATCAGGAAGGTTCACGCCTTTTTTTGGCAACAATATTCCGCCATAAGTAACGGCAACTTTTACTTCTCCATCTTTGGTGATCTCAATTACAACCACTTCCAGCTTTCCATCATCAATTAATATTTTATCTCCTGTTTTTACATCTTCATGCAGGTTAGGATAAGAGACATAAATTTTTTCTTTGTTACCAACTACTTTTTCTTTTGAAGTGAACGTAAGTATGTCGCCTGTCTTGATTGCAAGTGCACCATTTTCTATTTCACCCACTCTTAATTTTGGTCCCTGCAAATCTGCAAGTGTTGAAATATTGTAAGGTTCTGTTTTATTTATTTTGATGATGTGCTGTATTATCGCGGCTTTATCTTCATGTGTGCCGTGAGAAAAATTTAATCGAAAAACATTTACTCCTGTCTTTACAAGCTCCAGCAATTTATCGTAGGTGTTGCACGCAGGTCCAACTGTTGCAACAATTTTTGTTCTGTGAAAACTATGTTCTATTCCTGCTTTATTATCCATATCAGCATACATATATTTAGATAAATCTTTTGGCATAATCGTTTGTTTTATGTTATGAGTTATAATTTATAACTCATCATTTATAACTTATAACTTATAACTTATAACTGCTTTCTCAGCTCGCTAATATTTTTACAATCTTCAGCCATTCATCGCTGATCCTTTGCTTTTCGCGAATGGCAATTTCTATGGGCGTGTAAGCCATGTTATTATTTACCACACCAACCATAACATTAAAACGTCCTTCAAGCATGCACTCCACAGCATGATAACCCATGCGGCTTGCTATCAATCTGTCAAGGCAAGTTGGTGAGCCGCCTCTTTGTATGTGACCAAGAATAGAAACCCGCGTATCAAGGTTTGGTAATTTTTCTTTCACAGCACGTGCCACTTCATTGGCGCCGCCAAACTCATCACCTTCAGCAACAATGATGAGGTTCACCAATTTTTTTCTTTTTTCTTTTTCTGAAAGAGAAGCGATCACTTCTTCCATATTCGTTTCTGCTTCCGGTATCAAAATATTTTCAGCGCCTGTGGCAATACCGCTGTGCAATGCAATGTAGCCTGCATGCCTGCCCATAACTTCCACAATAAATAAACGGTCATGCGCATCTGCCGTGTCACGAATTTTATCAATCGCTTCCACTGCGGTGTTTACTGCGGTATCAAAACCAATAGTATAATCGCTGCCGAAAAGATCTTTATCAATTGTTGCGGGCACACAAACACATGGCAAATCAAATTCAGTGCTTAGTTTCAATGCGCCGGTAAAGCTGCCATCGCCACCAATAACTATCAAACCATCGATGCCTCTTTTACATAAATTATCATAGGCTCTTTGTCTTCCTTCAACCGAAAAAAAATCTTTGCTTCTTGCTGTTTTTAAAATAGTGCCGCCGCGCTGGATGATGTTGGCAACAGAGCGCGAACTCATCTCCATAATATCATCTTCAATCATTCCCAAATAGCCGCGCATAACGCCAAACATTTCAAAGCCATAATAAATGCCGGTGCGTACAACGGCGCGTATGGCAGCATTCATGCCCGGAGAATCTCCGCCTGAGGTAAGCACGCCGATCCTGGTTACTCTATCTGCCATTTAAAAATAATGGTGTAAATAAATTTTTCGTAGCGTAAAAAAACTGAAAAAAAAGCATACGGTTGTTAGTAGATAAATAAATTACTGCGAGCTTTCAAAAATAAGCATTTGCATTTTGTTGCAGGAGAGAAAAATAATTTTGATTGAAAAAATAATACTGCGCACACTTATCATTAAAAAAAATCCGGAGATTTTATTTATCCAGTTTTTTCACTGTTTAATAAAACCCCCGGACTTACCTAAAGCGAGAATCAACTAATGAGTTGTTGATGAAGAATCTCTCATGTGATGATGGTGGTGCGTGGTATCCATATTCATATTTGTACTGCCCGCGCCATTTGCATTGCCGGTACCTCCAGCTCCTGTGTTTGTGGTACCTGAGCCGCCATTCATGCTGCCGGCACCTCCAGCTCCTGTGTTTGTGCCTGAGCCGCCATTGGTGCTGCCGGATTCATTGTTCATTGTACCGCTGCCGCCAGTGCCGCCGCCGGTATTGGCGCCGTTCATGTTGCCATTATCTGTTCCCGTATCCACGCCGCTGGTGCTGGCATTGCTGCCGGTGGCATTGTTGGTGCTGTCTGTTGAAGAGGTGGTGCTCTGATTATTTCCACATGCTGCAAGCATAATGGTGGCAATTGCCAGGGTGATTACTGTGCGTTTCATAGATAAGTGTTTTTGTTTTTAAATTTTATTTCTGATATCAAAAAACAAAAGCTATGCTAACTGCGCAAAACGGAATTTTATATGAAAGGAATGATTTTTAGTGAAATTCTTGTGGAAGATTTACCCTTTTGTAGAACAAAACAATCAACGTGAGGAGAGGAGAAGGAAGTTTTTGGTTTAATGATTGACGTTTGCGAAAGTGGCTGCAATACGCAGAAATTCCCGCCTTACATTCCATCAAAAAACAAAAAAATATAAAACCTGGTAAGATGGAAAATACACCTACCTTGTCCTTAGTAAAAAGTTCTTTTCATACAAAAAAAGGGGTTCAGCAGACTTTCCGCTGAGGTCAGCGGATTTTCCGCTGAGGTCGTCAGACTTTTCGCTGAGGTCAGCAGGTTTTTCGTGGAGGTTGTCACACTTTCCGCTAAGATCAGCAGACTTTCCGCTAAGGTCAGCAGGCTTTATGATGAGTTCAGCAGACTTTCCGCTAATGTCAGCAGATTTACTGTTAACAGCGTTTTTTCATTTTTTAAACCAATAAAATTAACTTCCATGATCACAAATGACTATGTACCTGCGCAGGATGATGCACTAAAAACCTGGTGTACCACTCTCTCAAACAATGCGCCCACAGACGGAGCAACAGCCGGCATGTCGCCCGCAGACATCAGCGATACGCAGGGTGCCTGCAAAGAAATTATCAATGCCATAGACAACAATGATGCTGCGCATAAAGCTGCAAAACAGGCGCAGAAAGATAAAGACACCACTTTAGCAACCAATGTACCCATCATCCGCGGTGTAGCGCAGCGCACAAAAACTAACGCCGACTATACCTCCGCGCTGGGAGCAAAACTTGGTTACGAAGCCAGCCACAGCAGCATTGATACCAACACTTACCAGCCAACAATTGATGCGGTGGCTTTTCCCGGGCACATCACCCTAAAGTTTACCAAAAAAGGAGTGGAGGGCGTAAATATTTATGAAAGATTGAAGGGCGAACTTTCGTGGGCAAAACTATCATTCGACAGTCACAGCCCTTATGTAGATAACCGTCCGCTGAGCGTTGCCAATACCGCCGAAACCCGCGAGTACATGGCGATAGGCGTTTTGCATGATAGTGAAGTTGGGCAAATGAGCGAGATAGTGAATATAGTTTTTGGAGGATAGGGATTGATGAATGAAATAAACCCTGTGAGATGAAAATTCCTGCAGGGTTTTTTAATTTTTATATCTCAATAAAAAGCGCACCTTTAAGGAAGAAATATTTTGTATGAAAAGAATTATACTACTGGTTTTTGTTGGTGTAATAAGTTTTGGAAAAATTGAGGCACAGGTAAATGTGCAGGATAGTTTGGCGCTGGTGGATTTGTATAATAGTACGGATGGTGCAAACTGGACAAATAATTATGGTTGGCTCACCAATTCCCCTGTGAGTACGTGGGAGGGAGTGCAGGTTGATGGAAACAGAGTATCAGAACTTGCATTAGAGGCTAACAATTTAAAAGGAAAACTACCTTCTTCAGTCGGCAATCTTACGGGATTAATTGTTTTTGAATTAGACCATAATTTACTTTTAGGAAAAATTCCTTCTTCGATATCCAATCTCATAAACTTAAAGAGTTTTATTCTTGGAGAAAATTTTCTAAGCGGGAATGTTCCTTCTTTTTTAAAGAAATTAATTAGTATAAATTATTTGGACCTTTCTTATAACAAATTTAGCGGAACTATTCCTGCTGCATTACGTCATTTTTCGCACTTAGGTTCTATCCAGTTAGATGGAAATGAATTTACATTCGCCGGACTCGAACAACTGATAAAAGCCTATCCGGGCAAGAATATAGGGTACCATGACCAAGCCAAAATTCCATTAAATTATAATTCTGACACATTCTCTGTTTCAGCAGGTGGCACATTGGCTAAAGAAACATTCTTCTGGTATAAAAATGATTCTTTAGTTGCAAAAATAATTGGAGATTCCACGTATAAAAGCATTGGAGTAGGGAAGTACAATGTATTTGTTATAAATAAAATAGCAACAGAGTTGGAACTCTTTAGTACAACAGACACCCTAAGACGTAATAGTTTTTCAACCGGCATTTTAAAAAATAAAATTTTTTCCTCCCTCATTCTTTACCCCAACCCTTCAACCGACAAAATCAATCTTGTAATCAATGCTTCGCAAAATGAAAATGCGCAAATAGAAATAATAGATATGCAGGGCAAAGTTGTAGCATCATCAAATAAAAATATAGTAGCAGGTTCATCAACACAAAGCATCAATATTTCTTCTCTTGCAAAAGGAAATTATTTTATCAGCATAAAAACAAGCGAAGGAGAAACCAGCGAGAAGTTTGTGAAAGAATAAAATAGTTTCCCTCATCCAATACTAACCCTTCATAATCTTATTCTGGTGGTTGATGCTTTCCATGTGCACGGCATCAAAATATTTGGTGATGAACTCTTTGCTTAACCCAAGTTTTTCTCCTTTATTGAAAGCTCGCTGCAGGATGGCATTCCAGCGGTTTGTTTGAAGGATAGTTATGTTGTTTTGCTTTTTATATTCACCGATTTTATCGGCAACTTTCATGCGCTGACCAAGTATCTGCATCAGCTCATCATCAAGCTGGTTTATTTGCTGGCGCAATTTTTCCATCTCCTGGTGAAAGCTTTCTGAGTTAATATCTTCTCTTCTCCACACAATGCTGTCAAGCATTTCAGCAAGCCGTTCCGGTGTTACCTGTTGCTTTGCATCGCTCCATGCCTTGTCAGGATCAATATGACTTTCAATCATCAATCCATCATAATCAAGATCAATTGCCTGCTGCGCAACATCCAGTAAAATATCTCTGCGCCCGCAAATGTGAGAAGGATCGTTGAGCATCAGCAATTCAGGATTTCTTCTTTTCATTTCAATTGCCAAGTGCCACATGGGCGCGTTGCGGTATTCTGTATTTCCGTAAGAAGAAAATCCGCGATGTATCAAACCGATTTGTTTGATGCCAGCCTTTGCCACGCGCTCCACAGCGCCGGTCCATAATTCCAGATCAGGATTGATGGGATTTTTTATCAGCACGGGAACATCCACCCCACGCAATGCATCTGCTACTTCCTGCACGCTAAAAGGGTTTACGGTTGTGCGTGCACCGATCCATAAAACATCAATTTCAAAATGCAAAGCATCTTCAACCTGCTTGCCTGTTGCCACTTCAACAGTAACGGGAAGTCCTGTTAACTCTTTTGCTTTTTGCAGCCATGGCAATCCTTTTGTGCCAATGCCTTCAAAGCTTCCGGGACGTGTTCGCGGCTTCCAGATACCTGCGCGAAGCATGTCTATCTTTCCTGTTTTATGTAGTCGTACTGCGGTTTCCAGCACCTGCTCTTCTGTTTCCGCACTGCATGGGCCTGAGATAATCAATGGACGCTTGCTCCATTTTTGCTGCGCAATTTCTTTTGTGTTTGTTTGTGTTGCCTGCATGATTTAAATAAATTCAGAATTAAAAAAGTAGTTATGATTTCGATTGTTTAATAGTAAAGAGAAACCTGAACGGAGCGTCGCAACGATGTTCAATGCATATTCTTTAGCTCACCTCCAAAAAAATATCCGCACATCAGCGACTGTTCGCATCATTCATTCTTATTCTTCGTCCTTTAAAATTTTTCCCATCCAATGCGCGTATCATTTTCGTTGCTGCATTGCGTTCCACTTCAACCCAACTGTTCATTTCTTTCATATCGATCTTTCCCAAAACATCTTTTCGAAGATCGCTCATGTCTAAAATAAACTGCATGAAGCTTGCTTTGTAAAAGCCATCTTTCGTTCCGAGATTTACAAACAACCGCATAAAATCTCCCTCTTCATTTTTAAAATTTTTGCCTTTTGTATCCCGAAAATTTTTCTCTTCTCTGCGACCACTTCCCCGTTCATTTCGCAAAGGAATTCTTTCTCTTCTGCCACCTTTATCTTCACGGATATTTAAGTCGCCTGCGTTTTCATAATATTTCAAAAACCTGTCAAACTCACTGGCAGCAACACGTTTCAGCACTTCTTCTTTACTTATGTCTGCAAACTTTTCTTCGAGCATTGACATATATGTTTCATAATCTCCGTGACTGATATCGGTTTGCAATAATTTTTCCATGAAACAGAAAAATTGTTTTCGGCAAACATCTTTGCCACTTGGAATCTCTAATTTATGAAACTGCGATTGTACCATTCTCTCAATTTGTTTTAGTCTTCCGATCTCTCTGCTGTGAACGATGCTCATGGCAATACCAACATTTCCTGCTCGACCAGTTCTGCCGGCGCGATGCGTGTAAACTTCCATATCATCAGGCAATTCATAATTGATAACATGCGTGATTCCTGCAACGTCAATACCACGCGCAGCAACGTCTGTAGCAATTAATAGCTGCAAACTTTTATCACGAAATTGTCCCATCACTTTATCTCGCTGTTGCTGAGTTAAGTCGCCATGCAATGCATCAATATCATAACCTTCACGCGTTAATTTTTCTGCAATTTCCTGTGCATCTTTTTTAGTGCGTGTAAAAATTAATCCATAAATGCCGGGATTAAAATCTATTAATCTTTTCAATGTTTCATAGCGATGATGCGCTGCTATAACATAATATTGGTGATCAATATTTTTGTTTCCTGTGTTTGCTTTACCCACTGTTATTTCAACAGGCTCCTTCATATATTTTCTGCTGACACGGCGGATTTCCGCTGGCATGGTTGCGCTGAAAAGCCACGTCGCCTCACGCTTTGGCGTGTTCTTTAAAATGAATTCAATGTCTTCCTGGAAACCCATGTTCAGCATTTCATCTGCTTCATCAAGCACCACATATTTTATCTGATCGAGATTTATCGCTTTGCGTTCAATCAAGTCAATCAATCTTCCCGGAGTTGCCACAACTATTTGCACACCACGTTTTATATCGCGTATTTGCATGCCGATACTTGCGCCGCCATACACTGCAACGATGCTAACATTGCGGCTATATTTTTTGAACAATTCAACTTCACTAACGATCTGGATACACAGTTCGCGCGTTGGACAAACGACAAGTGCCTGCGGAAATTTTTTATCGGAATCTATCAATTGTAATAAAGGCAAACCAAATGCAGCAGTCTTTCCTGTGCCTGTTTGTGCAAGTCCTATGAAGTCTTTTGTGCCGCTCAACAAAACAGGAATTGCTTTTTCCTGAATTGTTGTTGGTTCTGTGAAACCCAGGTCGTGTATGGCTTTCAGCAAATGTTCTTCTAATCCTAATTCCTCGAATGTCATCTTTTGTTTTTTAAATTTTGCGCAAAGGTAACCATGATTTCTTTTGAGTTGCCAGTTATCAGCTCAGCGCTTTATTCAAATTCGTATTGCAAAATATCACACGTTGCATTTGTAATAATTATTTTTATGAGCCAAGCTATATTGCTACTATTAATCTTCAGTGGCGCCTGCCTGCCGCAGGCAGGTTGGCACCGTTCAGGTTTTGTAATTCTATTCAATAACATTTTATCATTTCTTTAAAAAATTTCGCCAGTTGTTTTTCCAGTAAGAAGCATAATTGAAATTTTCATTATTTATTGTTTCGATTGTTTTTACTCTGCTTTTATCATAAAAATTACCAACTAACTCATCAATAACGTATCTATTTCTATCTTCTATTTTATAAACTTTAGGAATGCCAGCAATGACAGTCACACGCGGTATTTTATCACCTCTGTAGTTTCTAATTCCGGTTATACTATCTTTTTCATTAGTTATAATACCTAAATTAATTCTTATATAGTTTTTGATTTGAAAAAGACTTGAATACCATATAGATGAAATTGAAGTATCACAGGCCCAATCGCAATAAATACTATTTGCGGTATCTATCAATCTTATGTTAATCGAAAAATCCTTATTCAGAAAAAAGAGCCCACTGTTAAATTCAAAATCATTTTTGAGAGGATTATAAAGAAGAACAAACGCTGTAACCTCTCTTAATGTAGCAAGGCTAACAATATCAAAAAAGCCATCTTTATTTACATCATCCAATAAGACTGAACAACAATCATTTGTGCATCGTATTCCAAGTGCATATTTTGTATTAGAACTTGTATTATTTTTTTGTAGAGAATAATTATAGCAATAATGTTTCGTACCAGGAATTGTGTCAATAGACTGAGTTATCCTAAATTCATTTTTATCGACTTTAAATAAATAAGGGAAAGAATCAATTATAATTCTTTGCGAAAAAACATTTCCACAAACAATCAAAGTAAAAAAAACAAAAACAATTTTGTATTTCATCATCTCCAAATTTTAAAATCACAAAAATCTTCAAATCATCTGCACATCATTTTATTATCTTCTTTATTTTATTTGCATTCTCAATCAACTCCTGCAAATACGCTACATTTTCTTTTTCCAAACATGTTTTAAATTTTCTTAATTGAGAAATATGTTCATTCAAAACATCCAGCACATTTTCTTTGTTCTGCATAAAGATCGGAACCCACATTGCTGCATTGCTTTTTGCAAGGCGCACCGTGCTTTCAAAACCTGCGCTTGCTAATTCAAAAATTGCATCTTCTTCTTTTTCTTTTTCAAGCACCGTATTTGCTAATGCAAAAGATGTGATGTGAGAAATATGACTGACATACGCCACATGCACGTCATGCGCTGCAGCATTCATATACACGAGATACATTCCTATTGTTTCATACAATTTTTCTGCGAGCTGTAAAGCATCTTTATCACTATCTTCTTTGTTGCAAATAATTGTTGCCTTTCCGCTGAAAGCCCCATGAATAGCGGCTTCCGGACCGCTGTATTCCGTTCCCCACATTGGATGCGTGGCAACATATCTTCCACGTTTCGGATGATCTTTTACAGCTTCTATAAGATCATTTTTTGTTGAGCCTGTATCAATTACAACTTGCTTATCAATCCAGTTTAAAATTTCTGGTAAGAGTTTTACGCATGCATTAACCGGAATTGAAAGCATGATTATATCACTGTTTTCAACAGCTTCTTTTATCGGTAAAATTTCATCAACAAGGTTAAGCTCTAAAGCTTTTGCTTCATGCAATTTATTTTCATCAACACCTATAATTTTTGTTGCAAAGTTTTTTTCCTTTAATGCCAAAGCCATGGAACCGCCAATCAAACCGACACCAATTATAGCTACTCTCATTAATTATTTTTTATTCTTGTTATTGCCTCTTCAAATTTTTCAAGGCTTCCGCATAAACTTACTCTTATATAATTATCACCGGAGCTTCCAAAAATTCCACCAGGCGTAATGAATATATTTTTGTTGTAAAGAATTTTATCACACATGGCATATCCATCCTTATAATCAGCAGGAATCTTTGCCCAAAGAAATAATCCTGCCTGATCTTTTGAATATGTACATTTCAAAACATCAAGCAATTCATACACTTTTTCTCTTCGCTGTTTGTATATTTCATTTACAGATCTGTACCAATGATCTCCCAAGCTCAAAGCCTTTGCAGCAGCAAGTTGTAGCGGAAGAAACATGCCGCTGTCCATATTACTTTTAAAGCGAAGCACTTCATCAATTCTTTCTTTTGCGCCACTCAAAACACCAACACGCCAACCAGCCATATTGTGAGATTTGCTCAAAGAATTTAATTCAATAGCAACATCTTTTGCGCCTTCAACGCTCAGCAAACTCATTGGCTCATCATTCAAAATAAAACTGTAAGGATTATCATGACAGATCAAAATGTTATGTTTTTTTCCAAAAGAAATGATCTCTTCAAACAATTTTTTTGTTGGCAATTTTCCTGTGGGCATTTGCGGATAATTTACCCACATCAATTTTATTTTGCTCAAATCTTGTTTTTCTAATTCTTCAAAATCAGGAAAATAATTTTTCTCTTCTTTCAAATTATAGTCAGCACAAACGCCTCCTGCAAGCCGCACTGCACTTTTATAAGTTGGGTATCCGGGATTAGGAATAAGCACTTCATCACCATCGTTTAAATACGTCATACAAATATGCATAATGCCTTCTTTGCTTCCTATCAACGGCAAAATTTCTGTGTCAGCATTTAATTCAACCTTATAATATTTTTTATAAAAATCTTTAAATGCATTTCTTAAAACAGGCGAGCCTTTATAGCTCTGATACCCGTGAACATTGGGTTTCAGGCTTTCTTCGTGCAACGTTTCTATCACATCTTTGTGCGGCGCAAGGTCAGGACTGCCAATGCCAAGGTTGATAATATTTTTCCCCTGCTTATTCAATTCCTCAATTTCCCGCAGCTTCTGCGAGAAATAATATTCACCAATTCCATCGAGTCTTTTTGCGGTTTTCATTTTATTTTTTTTGATACCAACTTCAGTTTTTCATAGCATCATCGTTGCGTCGCAATCCTTTCATCGTTCTGTAATTCTATGCATCATTCCCACTTCAAATTCATATCAACTAATTTTTCCTTTCTTATAAATTCCATAGATCTTCAATTGCTCCGTTGCCTTTTTTATTTCACCAATCACTTTATTAAACTGTTCAACATTATCAAATTCCATATCAGCATGAAAGCTGTATTTAAATTCGCTTCCCGGAATCGGAAAGCTTTGCAGCTTACTTAAATTGATGCCGCCTTCAGCAATTTTTGTCAGCACTTTTGCAAGACTTCCGCGCGAATGATCTGTATGAAAATTTACAGAAGCTTTGTTTGCATTTTCAATTTCTTCTTTTATATCATCACGTTTCAAAATAAGAAATCGTGTATAATTATTTTTCATCGTGTGAATATTCGGCGCAATTATTTTCAGCTGAAACAATTCAGCAGCAAGCTTTCCGGCGATTGCTGCAATGTGTTTGCTTTTATGCTGATGAATATGTTTTGCACTCAAAGCTGTGTCTTCTGTTTCAACAAGCTTCCAGTTATATTTATCCAAATATTGCAAACATTGTTGCAAAGCCATCGGATGCGAATGCACTTCGCGAATATCTTCCAGTGAAACATTTTGATTAACAAGTAAGTGCTGATTGATCTGCAGATAAATTTCACCTGCAATTTTTAAATTACTTTTTTGAATTAAATTATAATTCGCAAGTATGCTCCCTGCAATAGAATTTTCAATTGCCATCACACCACCGTCGCTTTCTTTTTTACTTGAAGCAATCTTTATCACTTCTCGAAAAGTGGCGCACGGCAACACTTCCACGCTCTTGCCAAAAAATTGTTTTGCAGCCTGTTGGTGAAAACTTCCTTCAAAACCTTGTATAGAAACTTTCATAATTAATAATAAAAAATCCCGGACTTTATAAGCCGGGATTGTATCTTAAATGTTTTAAAACTTACTGTTTTGCAAACACAATCCGGCTTTTGCTTTTATAATAAAAGTAAAAGAAACAGAAGCCAAAAAAAGTGTTGAATATTTTCATTGTCTTCAAAAGTATAAATAAGTTTAAACGCAGCAAAGTTTTTTGATAACTAATAAACAAGTGTTTGTTTAATGAATTATTTAATTGCCTGTTTAATTAATTTTTGGTCGTACTTTTTGATTTGTGACTTAACTAAAACAGTATCGAAGCCATCTGGTAATTCGACGCAGCCTGCATTGAAATTAATACATTCCTGAATTGTTGCGGGTAGATTTCCAACTCTGTCAATAAGCGCAGTTTGAAAAGTAAGTGGAATGTTGTTGTTTTTTCTATAATCAGACATATACTCAAAGAGATCGTAAGTGATTCCGCCTGGCAAATATGCAGAGTCGGTGCTTTGTCTTATTGAATTATTTCCCAATACAGCTTGTTTTCCAAAGGAAGTTATGAAATAATCAATGAGTTGTTTTGAAATATCATTTCTTAAAGTAACAGTAGTGTCGCTATTTATATATTCATAAGAATCGAAGATGAATTCCACCCGAGTATGTTTCCATGCATGCATTGCATCCATGCTTGTTTTTTGCGCATTAATATCTGCATTATTGGTAAAGCCAGCAGCCAATGCATGCTGAATATTATAAAGGTAAACCGCGTTATTTTTTGAATTGCTTCCCGTAGTTTGCCCTGAAAATTGATGCACTATCGTTTCGGCAGAAAAAGTGCCGCACGCAGAAGTAGTAACTTCTTCTAACACCTTAACTGTGTCATATTTTGCTGCAAGTTTTTTTTCGAGATCTTTAAAATCTTTCAAAAAATCTTTCTTCCACCAACATGCCATAATAGTATCTGATTGTGGCGTATTTTCGTATCCAACTCCAGGTTTATGAAATAAAGGATTAGAATTTATAACCCATGCCGGAGAAAAACAACCGCAATACAATCTTATTTTTAAATGAAGATTTAAATCAGGATACATAGCGTTAACTTGTTGTACAAAACTTATAGCAGTATCAATAATATTAGGATTTATAGGAGCGTTTTTGTAAGATTGAAGATCACTCCAGTTAACATCAACAACAAAACCCGGAGTGTATTTTAATGAATCGGCATCATTGATTGTATGATACGCAATCCATTCATTAAAGTGCCTGATAAGTAAACCACCGATCTGAGGTTTAATGTTTGTATTATTTGAATCATTACTTAATAAATTTATTATGTGCTCATTTTTATTTTGCACATCAATTTTGTTGCAGGCATTGCATAAAATAAAAAGAAAAACTACAGAAATTAAAATGGAATTTATAAAATAATTTGATGAACGATTATGCATGTGATTTGTAAATTTTTAAAGTAATCGAAAGTACAACAAAAAATAAAGCCATCCCGTGGAAACGGAACGGCCTCTAACGATTGCTTGCCATATGAAAAAAGTTATAGTCTAAACGTATCTGCAAGCACGATACATTTTTCAAAACAAAAAGTAAATTACATTTTGCTATGCTTCTTAGTTGTGTCTGACATTTTTTTAGTTGTGTCAGTCATCATCTTAGAAGAAGTGTCAGTCATTGACTTAGTAGTATCCATCATCGGAGCAGCTGTAGTTGTAGAATCTACAGTTGTAGTAGAGTCAGTCGAACTAGTAGTTCCATTTCCAGAACCGCAGGCAGCAAACGCGCCAAGAGCAATCACAAATAAGATTTTTTTCATTTTTTGAAATTTTTAATGAGTGTATTTTCATCTTAATACTTTATTTTAAGGAAAGTAACCTTTCTCAAATAAATTTTTTTTAAGAAATACCTTTGATGGCGTTTTGGGTTACTTTTATACTTACTCCCGTATTAAAAGACAGAAAGTGAAATCGGACAGCAACGAACAATTACTTTTAAAAGGACTGGCAAATAACGATGCAAAAGCTGTGGAAACCATATACAAAGACAACTTTAATATGATCCAGGCTTTCATCCTGAATAACAATGGCACTTATGATGAGGCTCGTGATATTTTTCAGGAAGCAATGATTGCGCTGTATGAAAAAGCTAAAAATGAATCATTTGTATTAACCTGTCAAATTAAAACGTATGTATATTCCGTATGCAGGAGGCTTTGGCTTAAACGATTACAGCAACTTGGAAAATTTGTGGCTCAAAATGAAGGCATTGAAGAGACTGTGGCAGTGGAAGAGGACCTCGAGATACACGAGAAAAGAAATGTTGATTTTGCAATAATGGAAAGAGCAATGGGAAGCCTCGGCGAACCTTGCAAAAGTTTATTAGAATCTTTTTACCTGCAAAAAAAAGATATGTCAGAAATTGCGGCACAGTTCGGATACACTAATGCAGACAATGCAAAAAATCAAAAATATAAATGCCTTGTGCGTTTAAAAAAATTATTTTTTTCTCAATATAATATTGGTGAATAATGGAAGATAATATTTTACTTGATGCTGTTGAAAGATATCTCTCAGACAATATGCTGCCTGATGAAAAAACTTATTTTGAACATTTGCGCAAAAGCAACCCCGGCATAGATCAGATGGTTGTTGAGCATAAATTATTTTTACAGCATATAGATTCTTTTGGTGAAAGAATTCATCTTCAGCAAACTATTAATAATGCACATCATTCATTACTTTCAAAGGGCGATATTTATGAAGGCGGTGAAATAAATACCAAAGGAAAAGTAATTCAACTTTGGAATAAATACCGCCGTGTTACAGCAATTGCAGCATCCATCGCAGGCATCACAGCTTTATTTATAAGTATTTTAGTAACTTATTTTTCTCCCGTACCTACACAAAATGATATTGAGCAACTAAACAGGAAAGTAAATAATCTTGCGAAAGCTTTAAACTCAGAAATAAAAGGAACACATAAAATAGTAACTGCCAATTTCAACAGTGCGGGATCCGGATTTATGATTGATGGTAATGGATTTATTATTACCAACGCACACGTGCTTGCAGGCAGCAATGCTGTAGTAGTGCAGGACAAACAGGGAAATGTTTTTGATGCAAAAATTATAACCATTGATAACGATAATGATCTTGCTATTTTAAAAATTGATGATGATGATTTTAAACCCGTAAAACAACTTCCTTACGCAATTAAAAAAAGCAATGTTCAGTTGGGTGAAGAATTATACACCTTGGGCTATCCGCGTGATTCGATAACTTATAGCATGGGTTATCTTAGTGCTGAATCAGGATTTAATGGAGATACAACAAGTTGCCAGATTTCATTAAGCGCGAACCCCGGTAATTCCGGCGGTCCTGTCTTTAATAAAAATGGTGAAGTGGTGGGCATATTAAGTGCGAGACAAACTCAGGTGGAAGGTGTAGTATTTGCTATTAAAGCAAACAATATTTATCAGATGGTTGATAGTTTACGAAAATCTGATACTGATTTTGCTAAAATAAAAATGCCTTTGAGTTCTACTTTAAAAAATAATAACAGGATTACTCAAATTAAAAATGTAGAAGATTATGTGTTTCTTGTAAAAGCATATAATCAAAAATAGTTCCTACAAAATTTTACTTCTCTAAATTTTATTCTACCGTTACACTCTTGGCAAGATTTCTTGGTTTGTCAACATCAAAACCTTTTGCTACGCCGATGTGGTAAGCAAATAATTGCAGAGGAATAACGCTGAGCATTGGCGCAACAATTTCATGAGCCGGCGGCAAATAAATTATATCATCCGCAAGCGTTGGACTAATCGTATCTCCATCCGTTACCACTGCAATAATTTTCCCTTTACGTGCTTTTATTTCCTGCATGTTACTCACGATCTTGTGATGATATGAATCTTTTGTCGCAACAAAAAACACAGGCAAATTTTCATCAACCAAAGCGATCGGCCCATGCTTCATTTCCGCTGCAGGATATCCTTCAGCATGTATGTAAGAAATTTCTTTTAGCTTCAAAGCCCCTTCCAAAGCAACCGGAAAATTATAGCCGCGACCGAGATATAAAGCGTTTGAAGCATCTTTATATTTCAATGCTATTTGTTTTATTAGTTCATTTTGTTGTAAAATGCTTTCAACCTTTTCGGGTATTTCAGCAAGCTCCTTACACAACTCCAAAAAATATTCTTTGTTAATAGAACCCTTATCAAACGCGAGTTTCAGCGCAACCATTGTTAACACCGCAAGTTGTGCTGTAAATGCTTTTGTACTTGCAACACCGATCTCAGGACCTGCGTGAGTATAAGCACCAGCGTGAGAAACACGTGCAATGGAAGAGCCGACCACATTTACAATTCCTAAAATAATGGCGCCCTGCTCTTTTGCTTTTTCAATAGCAACTAAAGTATCTGCGGTTTCACCACTTTGAGAAATACAAAGAATGACATCTCCTTTTTGTATGATCGGATTTCTGTAACGAAACTCGCTTGCATATTCCACTTCGACAGGAATTCTGCACAACTCTTCAATTATATATTCTGCCACCAAACCCGCGTGCCAGCTCGTTCCGCATGCAATGATAATAATGCGGTTTGCATGTAAAATTTCTTTTTCATATTTATCAATTCCACTCATAACAATGCTTCCCAATTCTGCATCAAGTCTTCCGCGAAGGCAATCATGAATTGTGCTTGGCTGTTCAAAAATTTCCTTCAACATGAAATGATCATAGCCACCTTTTTCAATGGCTGCAAGCTCCATATCGAGTTTGATAATGAAAGGAGTTTTAGTATCGTTGCCTAAATTTTTTAAAATAAGTTCACCAGGTTTTACAATTGCCATTTCATAATCATTCACATAAACCACTTCTTTTGTATACTCAACAATTGGGGAAGCATCGCTTGCAAGAAAATGTTCATTTTTACCAATTCCAATTACAAGCGGACTTCCTTTGCGCGCAGCAATAATTGTTTCAGGATCATTTTTATCAATCAATAAAATACAATATGCACCGACAATTCTTCGTAAAGCCGTTCGCACTGCGGCTTCCAGAGAACCGGTGTTATTTTTTTTAATGTCTTCAATAAAGTTTACCAACACTTCCGTGTCAGTATCACTTTTAAAACTGTACCCTTTTTTTAATAGATCTTTTTTTATCAACGCATAGTTTTCAATGATGCCATTATGAATAATTGCAAGCTCGCCGCTTTGTGATAAATGCGGATGTGCGTTCACATCATTCGGCTCGCCATGTGTAGCCCAGCGTGTGTGCCCGATGCCGATGTGTCCATGAATATCTTTTCCGATCACTTCTTCTTCAAGTTCGGTAACGCGTCCCTGCTTTTTATAAACATTGAGATTGCCGTTCAGCAAAGCAATGCCTGCGCTGTCGTAGCCGCGATATTCCAGTCTTTTCAAGCCTTTGAGAATAACGGGATAAGCTTCACGCGGTCCGGTGTACCCAACAATGCCACACATAAATTTTGAATTTTATCAAGCGCAAGTTCTTGTTTAAAATCAAGAATAAAAAGTCAAAATTCAAAACTTGGGAAATGAATAGTCAACTTATATTTTTAAATTTTTACCTTTTACTTTTGACGTATGAGCCAATTTGATTTCGAAGAAAATTATATATTGGAAGATGAACGTGTACTGCTGAAACCCTTACAGGCAGAAGATTTCAGCAATTTGATTTCATTTTCATTGAATGAACCTGAGATATGGAAATATTCTTTGGTAACTGCAGCAACTGAAAACGGGTTGCGCAATTATATTGATATTGCACTGAATGCTAAAGAAAAAAATTCGGAATATCCTATTATTGTGTTTGATAAAAAACTCAATGAATATGCAGGTTGTACGAGATTTTATGATATACAATTGCCATACAAAACTTTGCAATTAGGATATACATGGTATGGAAAAAAATTCCAGGGAACAGGTTTGAATAAGCATTGCAAATATTTATTGCTATCATTTGCTTTTGAACAAATAGGAATGGAGCGAGTGGAATTTAGAGCAGATAATAATAATGCAAGAAGCATTGCAGCAATGAAAAGTATTGGTTGTAAAGTTGACGGAATTTTGCGAAGCAATATGCCGACAAGATTTGAAGGCATTCGCCGAGACTCAATCGTGCTAAGCATTTTGAAGGAAGAATGGTTTAATAATGTGAAAAAAGATTTGAAGGAAAAACTCTAATAATAATTGAATAGAAATGTTCAATAGAATTACTGAACGATTAAAGGATTATCGATGTATCTATAATTTTATTTTAGTATCAATGAAAATTTGTTGCGACGCAACAGGCGATCCTATGAAAAACAAATGCTGGTATCATAAAAAATTCTTCAATAACAACGTGCAACACCAATTAATTATCTTTACAGATAAACGAAAAATTTCATGCTGAAAGTTGGTGTATTTGGTGTTGGTCACCTGGGAAAATTTCATTTGAATAATTGGAAGGAAATTGATGATGCGGAAGTGGTTGGTTTTTACGATCCCGATGACAAAAATTCAAAAGATGTTATTGAAAAATTTGGATTGAAAAGATTTGCTTCTGTGAGAGAATTGCTGCAAAAAATTGACGCAGCAGATATCATTGCGCCAACAACTTTGCATTTTGAATTGTGTGAAAAAGCAATCAAGGCCGGCAAGCATGTGTTTGTTGAAAAGCCGCTTGCCAACACGATCTCGGAAGGAAAAAAAATTGTGGAGATGGCAAAAGAGGCCGGTGTAAAAGTGCAGGTTGGTCATGTAGAAAGATTTAATCCCGCTTATATTTCTGTAAAAGATTTGAACCTTGAACCAATGTTTATTGAGGTGCATCGTTTGTCGCAATTTAATCCGCGCGGAACAGAAGTTAGCGTGATTCTTGATCTAATGATTCATGATATTGATATTGTTTTAAGTCTTGTAAAAAGTGATGTAAAAAATATTTCTGCAAGTGGCGTTGCTGTGATGACTGACACGCCTGATATTGCAAATGTGCGCATTGAATTTAATAATGGCTGCGTTGCTAATTTAACAAGCAGCCGCATCAGCATGAAGAAAATGCGGAAGATGCGTTTGTTTCAAAAAGATGCCTATATCGGCATAGATTTTTTGGAAAAGAAAACAGAGATAATAAAACTAAAAGAGCAGCAGGATGAAGATGCTTTTTCTTTTGATCTTGATACAAAATATGGAAAGAAAACAATTGCGGTTATTAATCCGAAAGTGAAAAATATAAATGCTATTAAAGAAGAACTGAAGTCTTTTACAAATGCAATACTTAATAACAAAACCGTTGCTGTCAGTGAGCTTGACGGGTTTCTTGCAATGGAAGTTGCACATAAAATTCTTGAAAAGATAAGTAATACAAGCATCAGCGTTTGATTACAAAATCATGCAGACACGCAAAGAACCATTACATATCATCATTTATATTTTATCCGATTTTATTTTGTCTGTATTTGTGTGGATCGCAATCTCATTATTCAGGATAGAATTGCTTCATGAAAATTTTTATTCGTTCAGTTTGCTTTTAAAAGAAGATAATTATTTTTTCCTGAAATCATTTCTCGGCATTCCCGCATTTTGGGTTTTTCTTTTTGCAATTATGGGCTCGTACAAAAATTCGCTGTATGTAAAATCAAGACTCACTGAATTGAGTGACACAATTATAGAATCATTCGTTGGATGTCTTATTTTATTTTTTAGTTTGTTGTTGAATGATAAAGAGCAGAACTATTTTTATTTCTACAAAGTTTTTTTTTCTTTTTGGTTTTTGCAATCAACATTTATCTTTTCAGGAAGGCTTATTCTTTTATACATTGCCAAGCAACATTTAATTACAGGAAAGTTTTTTTTCAATACTTTATTTATTGGAAATAATAATAAAGCACTGGAGGCTTATAAAGAAATAAATAAAAGTTATCCTGCGCTTGGCTATAAAAGTATTGGCTTCATTTGTGGAAATGAATTTGCCTCAAACAGCCTGTCAGCGCATATTCCAAGGCTTGGCAACCTTGAAGAAATGGATGCGGTAATCGAAAAAAAAAACATTTCACAAGTTATAATTTCACTTTCCCAAACTGAGTTGAATAATTTACAAAAGATCATAAATAATTTAAGTGAAAAGAATGTGATGGTAAAAATTGTTCCTGATAATTTTGATATACTAGCAGGTTCTGTAAAAACCGGAAATATTTTAGGAGCAAGTTTGATTGATATAACCACGAACGTAATGCCGCTGTGGCAGGAAAATGTAAAGCAGGCAATTGATACTATTGTGTCGCTGGCAGGATTAATTATTTTAAGTCCCGCATTTCTAATGATTGCATTACGAACAAAATTGTCTTCTGAAGGAGATATAATTTATGCGCAGGAAAGAATTGGTTATCGTGGTAAAAAATTTACGATCTATAAATTTAGATCCATGTATGCTGATGCTGAAAAAAATGGCCCAATGCTGTCTTCCGATAATGATATTCGCATAACAAAATGGGGAAGATTTATGCGTAAATGGCGGCTTGATGAATTGCCACAACTCTGGAATATCTTAAGGGGTGATATGAGTTTGGTTGGTCCGAGACCGGAAAGAAAATTTTATATTGATGAGATCGGAAAGAAAAATCCATATTTCCGTTACCTGCTAAAAGTGAAGCCTGGATTGACTTCCTGGGGGATGGTACGTTTTGGTTATGCAAGTTCAATTGATGAAATGATTGAGCGCATGAAGTACGATTTGATGTATGTTGAAAATGCATCATTACTCCTTGATCTTAAAATAATGATATACAGCCTGAAAATAATTTTTACCGGTAAAGGAAAATAAAATTGAAATCACAGATCACTTTAAAATCACAAATTGATATCATTCCTTCTCATAAAATTGATAAACAAAAATGGGATCAATGCATTGTTGCAAGTAAAAATGCAATGCTTTATGCGCGCACTTCTTATCTTGATAACATGAGCGATAACTGGAGTGGAATTGTTGTGAATGATTATGAAACTGTGATGCCCATTTGCTGGAGAATGAAGTTAGGAATTAAATATTGTTATGATGTTCCTTTTGTGCAGCAGCTTGGTTGGTTTGCAAAAAATAATTTTACTGAAGAAGATTTATTGTTGCAAAAATTATTCAGCTTTTGTAAATATGGTGATTACAATTTTAATTTTTCAAACAATGTTTCTTTCAAAAGAAATGATAGAACAAATTTCATCATTCATCTTTCTGAAACACACACAGGAATTCAAAAAAACTATACAACAGTATTAAACAATAACCTTCAACGAGCTAAAAAGGAAAATTTTATTTATCATGAAGAAAACATTGAAGATGCAATAACTCTTTATAAAAATTTGTATAAAAATAATTTTAAGCATTTAACTAATAAAGATTTCCGAAATTTTTCGGTTGTTGTTAGAACTTTAAAAACATCAGGAAATGCTTTTGCAAGAAAAGTAACAAACAACAAAAATATACTGCTTGCAAGTATATTGTTATTGAAAGATGAACTAAGAATTTATAACATCATCAATAACGTAACGCAGTCTGGAAGAAAAATAAATGCAAATCATTTTTTGTATGATAATATTTTAAAAGAATTTTCAGAAACAAATTTCATTTTTGATTTTGAAGGATCAGATATTCCCGGAGTAAAAAAATTTTATCAAGGTTTTGGTGCTATCAACCAGCCTTATTTTAAAATACATTTCAATCATCTTCCATTGCTTTTGCGCCTGTTAAAATCTTGAATGCTCTTCTATTATTTTTTCTGCGATCAGCAGATCGATCGGTCGCGTAATTTTTATATTATCATACTCACCATCAACTAAAAAAATTTCATTGCCAAGCGATTCTACAACTGTGGCTTCATCTGTAAATTCTTTTTTATAATCCTGCTGAAACGCAGGCAGGATAAGGCTGCTGAGAAATGTCTGCGGTGTTTGAATAGCTCGAACAAGATGCCTGTTCTCTACAAAATTCTTTTCATCTTTCATAATTCTTATGCTGTCGGTTGAAGCTGTAGCAGGCACAGCGCTTCCTTTTTCAACTGCCTGCGCATAACATTTTTTTATTAAAGAAACACTGACCAAACAGCGAACACCGTCATGAACAAACACAACTGAGTTTTCAAAAACATATTCCAAACCTTTTTTTACAGAATCGAATCTTGTATTTCCGCCAACTGCTAAAATAATTTCATGCTTTGCATCAAACATGCCTGCAATTCTTTCCCCTTTTTTTAAATGTGTTTCAGGTACTACAAGTATTATTTGTATGTCTTCAAACGCTCGGATAAATGCATCAATCGAATACCACAGAATAGGTTTGCCTTTTATCAGTAAAAATTGTTTCGGTATAATATTTTCCATTCGGCTGCCAATACCCCCGGCAACAATTACTGCGTATTTTTTCATTCGCTCAAAGAAAGGAAATTAAATAAAAAACTTTGCTGATTTTTTTGCACAACATCATTAAAAGCATGTCATTGCATCAATATAATTTATCCTTGGATAAATTTTTGATGTTTCAATAATTCACCATTAAAAATATTTTTTATGAAAAAACTTTTAGTTTGTATACTTCTTATTAGTAACTGCCTTTTATTTTCTCTTACTACCAAAGCTGCCACAACCACTACTGATACGAAAGAAGCAGTTGCGATGATGACGCCTGAACAACAGGAACAAAGAATGGATGAAATAAATGCCCGCGTTCAGGAAATAAAAAACATGGATAAAACCCAACTCACCAAAGCTGACAGGACAGAGTTGAAAGAAGAATTAAAACAAATGCAAAAAGAAGCGATATGGGTAAGGCGTGGCCATCCACGTATTTTTATCTCAGTAGTTGCAGTTATCGTTATTATAGTTTTATTGATCATTATTCTTTAAAAAATTCTTGACTGTAGCGTTTATTTCTGCCTTGTTATTTTTGCATGATGCGGAAATTAACAATGGATGAATTGGATCGTAAAACGGAAGAAGAATATTTATTTGCACAAAAAAATAATATAATTGCTGTGCTCGAAAACGTGCGCAGTGCTTATAATGTTGGCAGTGTTTTGCGCACAGCAGATGCATTTTTATTGCAGGCAGTTTATACAACAGGATATACGCCTCATACGCCGCACAAACAAATAATAAAAACATCATTGGGCGCAGAAAAAACTGTTATGCAAAAACATTTTGAAGATGCTGCGCAGGCAATTATTTTCTTAAAAGAAAACGGTTATAGAATTTATGCGATCGAGCAAACGCTTGGCAGCATTGCATTGCAGCAGTTCACTTTTAATAAGAATGAAAAAATAGCGGTGATATTTGGCAATGAAGTTACGGGCGTAGAACAATCAACTATACAATTATGTGATGGATGTTTAGAAATTCCGCAATACGGAATGAAGCATTCTTTAAACATTTCTGTTGCTGCGGGTATTGTGCTTTGGCATTTGGTGAAAACTCAAATCTAAAGGGAGTTATATGAGAACCTAAACATTTTTAAAAGTTAACTTTGCACGATGCCTACTTTTAAAAATTATCTTTCTCTTGTAAAATTTTCTCATACCATTTTTGCAATGCCTTTCGCAATGATTGGTTTTTGCCTTGCAATAATTAGATACAATGATCTTTCAATATCTCAACTTGTTATAAAATTCTTTCTTGTTCTTATCTGTATGATCTCTGCGCGCAGTGCTGCTATGGCTTTCAACCGATATTTAGACAGAAGCTTCGATGCTAAAAATCCGCGCACAGCGATAAGAGAAATTCCCAAAGGAATTATTTCCCCTGACAGTGCATTGCGTTTTACCATTCTTTCCTGCATTATTTTTTTTGTTGCCTGCCTTTTCATCAACCACATTTGTTTTTATCTCGCGCCTGTTGCTTTGTTTGTTATTTTATTTTACAGTTATACGAAAAGATTTACGGCACTTTGCCATCTGGTGCTTGGTCTTGGTTTGTCACTCGCTCCGATCGGCGCTTATCTTGCGGTGACCGGGAAGTTTGATATGCTGCCTTTGCTTTTTTCTTTCGCTGTAATATTTTGGGTGAGCGGTTTTGATATAATTTATGCCTTGCAGGATGTTGAGTTTGACAGGTCCCAACATTTGTATTCCATACCTGCCGTGCTTGGAAAAACCAAAGGCTTGCGCATTTCTGAAATGCTGCATCTCTTAAGCGCTGCCTGTGTTGTGTATGCAGGTATCTATGGCAATTTTCACTGGATATACTGGCTTGGGATAATTGTTTTTATTGGCATGCTCATTTATCAGCACTCATTGGTAAAGCCAAATGATTTGAGTAAAGTAAATATTGCTTTTATGACGGCAAACGGCATTGCCAGTATTGTTTTTGGATCGCTGGTAATTGCAGATCTGTTTGTTGGGTGAAGTTTCAAATAGATGTCGCGAAGGTGGAAATTGAGGCGGAGTATGAGTATGGTTAATTAAACGGAAACTTCATTTTCTTTTGTCCAGCGTAAAAGACTTTTCTGTCGTTTAAATAATCCTTTAAGTCGGATAGAAATTTTATGTTTTGTCCTGCAACTTGTATGGTTTTATTGTCATTTGTTTTGATAAGCAAACCTATCCAACTTTTTAAACCATTATTATGAACAGTTTCAGAATATTCGCTTATATCAATCGTCGCAATTGTTAATTTGCCAAACAATTTAATAAATGTGATTGAGTTAATAGTTGTGTCAACCTGGACTTTATTAATGCTTAAAAGAGAATTTATAATTGTCAAAGCAAGAAAGCAAATTATTATTATCAGAAAGTACATGATATAAATAGCCTTAATTTCCAAATGAATTTGGGTTATTCGAAAAACAACGTATCCATTATTTGGTTCTTTTAGTCCGAAGTTGATAAATAAATATTCAAGGAAAAATGTCACGACTAAGAAAAACAGTCGTCCAATAAAATTTGTCAAGTTGGTAGGGAGCGTCAACATACTATTACTGCCACCACAAATCTGCCCATTCTTCCCCTCAATCCCAAATACTTTTCAAACCATAATTATTTTCTTCTTCTACCTACATGTTTTGTTCTCCAACCTGCATGTTTCTAATTAAAATAGTATTGTTTTGTTTTTCAACCTGCAGGTTTCTAATCAAAACAGTATTGTTTTATCATTACTCCTGTTTGTTTTCAGCTTATTTTAATCTTTATGCAGCAATAACATGCAATGAACGGCTGTTAATAAGCAGGAAATTGTTTTTATTAAACTAAAAAACCACTGCTATGCAATTACAACCCAAAGCATCTTTAAAGTTCAAATTGGAAAACGCTGACTACAAAGTGCCTTTTGGCAATAATGTTGCCGCAAGGATGCAAAATAATCCAACTATTTTTACAAACCCTCCTGTTGCTCCAAAACAATTACAGCAAGATAGTGAAACGCTGAAACTCTCGATACAAGCGGATTTGAACTGCGATAACCTGGCGAAAGAAAACTTAGTGCAGGCTGAAATTGTTTGGGATGAAGATTTTACATGCACTGCAAATTACGTTACCACTCTTGCGAGAGAAAATAACAATGATGCAGGCATTATACTAATGGCAGGCTTTGCCGTAACAAAAACAGAAGCCCAGTTTGAAGCAGCGCCGGAGGCAGTTTCAGTCGTTAATGTTAATCATAACAATAAAAAAGGCTCCATCATTACACGCAGCAGCAAACATGCACGTGGTGCCAAAGCCTATGCTACCGCAGTGCTGCCCGATGGCGTGAGCATTGCTTTTAATGATGATGTGATGGTGCTGACTGTGGGCGATAAAAATATGTATATTAAAGTGGGCACGCGCAAGCGCAGTGTGTTTTATAACTTGCCAACGGGTGTGCCTTTTAGTGTTACAATGTTTGCTGTAAACAGTGCCGGCAGCGGCGTGGCAGGCACGTGCAGCAAGAAGGTGATAACGCAGTAGAATTAGTAATTAAAAATTAATAATTAAAAATTAATAATTAAAAATTAATAATTAAAAATTAAGAATTTAGAATGCTGCCGTCATTGCGGGGAGGAACGACGAAGCGATCTGTTTTATGAGATGTTGTTACCGGAGTTCACAGACTGCTTCCTTCCTCGCAGTGACGGGCGAAGTTTTCAACTTCGTTTAGTGATGATCAACCCTGTTATTTTAGTGTTAGTATTGTAAAAAGAAAATAATGGATTTTAGTGTTTCAAAATCAATCCAGATTCTTGAACGTACACCATACGTTCTTATAGCAATGTTACATCGTGTTTCTGATGACTGGACAAAAACTAATGAAGGCGGCGAAACGTGGACTGTATATGATATTGTTGGTCACCTTATTCATGGCGAGAAAACAGACTGGATACCAAGAATGGAAATTATTCTTTCAGACAAACCTGATAAAACATTTGAACCATTTGACAGGGTTATCCAATTTTCAGCAAGTAAAGGCAAATCATTGACAAACCTCTTACTGGAGTTTAAAAGATTGCGAAGAAAAAATATCGCACAGTTACTTTCAAAAAGAATTACAAAAAAAGATGGCGACGAAAAAGGCATTCATCCTGCATTTGGAGAAATTAGTTTAGCGCAGCTACTTTCTACATGGACTGTACACGATCTTAATCATATCGCCCAAATATGCCGTGTTATGGCTAACCAATATAAAACTGAGACAGGACCGTGGATTGAATATTTGAGAATATTGCAACAGTAAGCAATGCACGTTATTCCCGCGCAGGCGGGAATCTCACAATACTAATCGTTTAAATTTTATGGGATACCTGCCTTCGCAGATATGACGATATTTTCTTTTTACGCCATTGTTGGTATTCTTCACCAACTACTACAATCAAAAAAAGCCCGGCTCAATACCGGGCTTTTACTTTATTTTATCTAAATCAGCTTTAATGAACGATAACCAGTTTTGCCGTTTGCCTGTTTCCATCTTCATCTTTGATGGAGATGAAGTAAGTGCCGCTGGCAAGATCAGACACATTTAATTGCTGTGTGGCATTTCCCTGTGTTTCTATTGTTTTCAGCAACTTTCCTTGCGGTGAAGTAAGCTCAATACTTGCCTTTCTATCATAGCCGTTCAAATGAATGGTAACTAATGATGCAGCAGGATTAGGCGAAACAAACACTGCTTTACCATCTGATGTTATACCATCAGTCAGCGTACTGTTAGTGCCATCATCATTAAGAATAGTACCTACTGCTACACTGTCTTTAAGCGTTGCATTAACCGCATCGCTGAGCCTTACCTTGAAAGTTTCATCTGGCTCAGATTTGGTATCGCCGTTGATAAGTACAGTGATGAACTTGTGCTTATCTCCTTTGTTGAAGGTAAGCGTACCGGTGGTAGCCACATAATCGCTGGAAGCTTTCGCCGTATTGTTCACTGTTCTGTAGTTAACTGTTACGGTACGGTAAGCAGAATCACTTAAGGTTACCTTGAATTTCATCTTTTTATCCCCACTGTTGCCTTCATAAACGGAGGCATCATATATTTTTAACTTTGGCACGGGACATCCTTCGTCAACCTGTCCGTTACAATTGTTGTCCTTGCCATCGCATAATTCCGGTGCACCGGGATAAACGGTGGCATCGCTGTCATCACAATCCAGGTTGTTCCTTACATATCCTGCAGGTGGTGTGCAGCTGATGGAAATAGAATTGTTCGGATCTCCATAACCATCACCATCCACATCTTTGTAGAAGGTTTTAGGATTGTTGCAGGCAACTGAAGCAAAGGAAACAAGATAAGGTAATGCGCCGGAACTGGTAGTAAGATCTTTTAGCTTCTGGTAATTGTTGGAAGCTGCCAGCGGATCATAAGAGTAAACCACTCCTGAGTCAAAAGCGCCTCCATAACATGTCAACCCATAGAATTTGCCATCCTCAGCCTGCGTTAAGCCACCATACGGAGTCTGTCCAGTTGGATTATTAAAATCATAGAGATCAGTATAGCCATTGCTCACAGCAGTCGGATCGAAGGAATAGATAACGCCCTGGTCATTACTGCCACCTTCATAGGCTGTGCCATACAGCTTGCCATCGGATGCTAATATAGGATCGCCGGTTGGCTGCGCACCGTTAGGTCCATCAAAATCATAGAGATCAGTATAGCCATTGCTTGCAGCAGCGGGATCGAAAGAGAAAATAACGCCGTTGCCGCTACCGCCTTCGTAGGCAGTGCCATACAGCTTGCCATCCGATGCCTGGATTAATCTGCTATAGGGATTTTGTCCATGGGTACCATCAAAATCATAGACATCCTCATAAGTATTCGTGGTTGGGTCAAAAGAGAAGATAACACCATCACCACCAGCGCCACCAGCGCCACCCTGGAGGGCAGTACCATACAGTTTTCCATCCGTAGTATCCTGTACCAAACTGCCTACCGGGACAGAGCCATTGGTGCCATCAAAATTATACAATACAGAATATGCAGAATCCGTAAGATCGTAAGAGTAAAGTACGCCCATACTATGAGCACCTCCGTAACTGGTTGTGCCATATAACTTCCCATCCGATGCCTGTACCGGATGACCATAGCAATCGTATCCTGAATCATAATTAAAATCTACCAGCTTTACCAGTGAGTCTGTTAAAGGGTTGTATGAGAAGAGGGTACCTCCATCATATTTCCCCAGTCCGTAGGTAGTGCCATAGAGATTGCCATCTGATGCCTTGTACATACCTGTATAAGGAAAAGCCCCTTCGTAGTTGGTGTAAAAGGTTCTGATCACGTTAAAGGAAGAGGCAGATATATTGTAGGAAAACAAGACCCCATCGTCTGTCAGACCTCCATCGTAGGTTAAACCATAGAGTGTACCATCGGGCGTTTGCAGCAAAGTGCCGTAAGGATACTCGCCATCACTATCATCAAAATCATGCAGGTCGGTATACGTGTTGCCTGCAGGATCAAAGGAAAAGACAACACCATAGTTATTTGCACCGCCGTCAAGGGTCATCCCATACAGCTTACCATCCTGGGCCTGTATCAGGTCATTCCCATCAGGATACGAGCCCTCCGTACCGGCAAAGTCATGCAGGTCAGTATAGGGATTTGTAGCAGCAGCGGGGTCAAAGGAGAAGATAACACCCTCGTTATTGGCACCACCTTCATAAGCCATGCCATATAGTTTGTTGTCCTGGGCGAGTGTTAAACTGCCATAAGGATAATCTCCATTGTTATTGGAATTATCGAAATCATACAGGTCAGTATAGGTATTAACAGCGGGATCGAAGGAGAAGATAACACCCTCACTGTTGGCTCCTCCCACAACCGTCATACCGTAGAGTTTACCATTTAATGAATCCAGCGTCAGGCTGCCATATGGCTCTGCTCCATTGGTCTGATCAAAGTCCAGGAGCTTGCTATAATTGTCGGTGACAGGATCAAGGGAGAAAATCACACCGTCATTAGAAGTACCTCCTTCCTCAGTCATACCATACAGCTTGCCATTTTGTGCCTGTACCAGGTTATTGCCATAAGGATATGCCCCATCGGTATAATCAAAATCATGCACATCGGTAACAGCAGCAGTAGAAGGATCGAAGGAGAAAATAGTTCCATATTCGTCATTGCCGCCTTCGTAGGTCATGCCATACAGTTTGCCATCAGATGCCTGGAAGAGGCTGCCGTAAGGATAGCCACCAACAGTATAATAGTCGAAGCTGTACAAAGTAGTATAGTTGCCGCTGGCAGGATCATAGGAAAAAATAGTTCCATAATCAAAGGCACCGCCGTCGGCAGCCGTCCCATACAGCTTGCCATTTGAAGCGCGGATTAAATTTTGGTCGGGATCTTCGCCATCCACAGAAAAAGATTTTGTAACATTATAGGTGCTGATAGAACGCTCGTAGCTGTTAATGACACCTCCGCCGTATTTGCCGCCATCATAGGTAGTGCCATACAATACCTGTGCATGGCTGGTGATAGTAATAAGACACAACGATAGTATTAAAGTAATTATTTGTTTCATAAAGCGTAGTATTGATGGATGATTTAATTAATGGAATTAATCGAAGAAAGATGTAATTGTGCTTCAGCATTGAAAGGAACTGTAGCAGGAAAATGGCTGGTCTTTGTATACTGGGCAATAGACCATTTTGCTACTTTGTACACATCGTCTTTCTTATAAAGAGGTCTTCCCATCACTACATTCTGAAACCGGTGCACTATCAGCTTATGATCTTTAAAAACATCGTACCCCAAGCCGCCGCCCGGTGCAGGGATAGGATGAATGGTGTAACCCTGGTACTCCATCTTATCCTTTAGAGGATCGATATGATCATGGTGAGGATGTATGGCAACAGACTTTTGCTGCACCGCCGGTAATTGTGCATTTGTATAGCAGGAGATACAAACAATGCATAAGACCAGCATCGCGGCTTTGTACACTTGCCGGTTGACAAAGCAACCGGTTCTAACTTCTTTTTTGAGAGAGGAAAATTTAATTTGCATAGTGTGTAGTATTTAATGTTAAAGGATGTGTATAGATAAAAATTATTTTAATGATGCAGTGTTCATAATTTATTGATTACTCAGATCAATAAATAAAACTTGATTGCATAAACCTTTGTTGAAAGCTTGCGAAAATATTTCCTGTTCAAAGCTTTTGGATAGTTTCGAAATGTTCAGCAGTTAATTAAAAATTCCGTGGAAATAATGGTCATGTTTTTAGGTACGGAATGTTTTAGTCAATGTGTTCTGCATGCAATCAATTGCAATATCCCAAAAATTTTTTAAATAAAAAAATTTCTAAGAAATATATTTTCAGATTTTTCTAGCATTGTTTTTTGCGAAATAAAAGAGCAATGGAATTTTTTTTACATAAAAAAAGAAATCTTTTTTATTTCAAAAACATTCCACATTCCTTATGCAGCAAGGCTTACAGCTTCCTTTCAGTCAGGAATACAACCTTTTATTTTGCACCAAACAACACATAACGCTACAAAAAATGTTAGCTTATATTTCAAATATTTTCTTTAATGTTATTTTAATTAAATTCGCCTTGAGACCAAAACATTCTTTCACCATCATTTTAAGCCAAACAACATGGAAGTATCATCATCCTGAATTAGTAAAAATGAGTGACAACCAAAACATAGAAAGCCAGGAAGACAATAAGTCGGAAAGTCTGAAAGAAAACGAAAATATTTCGCAAGAACCATGTATTGAACAACGTGAAACAACAAATCCGAAATTCAAATAAAAGAAATGGAAGTACATCATCATCCAAACGTAGAAAAGAAAAATTTCAAACAATACTTTTTGGAATTCCTTATGATATTTCTTGCTGTAACACTGGGTTTTATTGCAGAGAACATAAGAGAACGTATTAAAGATAGCGAACAGGGAGAGCAATATGTTCAGTCGCTTGTTGAAGACCTCGAAGCTGATACAACAAGAATGAAGGATATTATTCAGTTTGATGAAGCCAAAGTAACTGCTTTAAACAGCATGTATCAATGTTATGACACGGTTACCAATAATCTTAAAGCAACATCCTGTATGGGCGTATTAGTTAAATATTCAAAAGTAAACAGACCTTTTTTGCTGAATGACCGCACCATAACACAACTTGCCAATGCAGGTGGTTTCAGGCTGTTGCAGAAGCAAGATGCGGACAGCATTCTCTCTTATGAAAGCATGTACAGAAGCGCTCATGATTTTGAAACAACTATTTACCAGGAAGCGCAGAATAATGTACGGAATACCTTGAATGAACTGGCTAACTTTAAAGTGGTGTCACCGCTTCAGAACGTTTCTTCACTTTCTGGTGCAGACACGGGCAGGAGCGTTTTAAACGGACCATTATTATTTTCGGATGACAGGATATTGTTAAACAAATGGTTTAATCAATTACAACTGTATTTAAGAGTTACAAAAGCACAAAGTCTGTTGCTAAATCGCTTAAAGGCAAAGGCAGCCAATCTTATTATTTTTTACAAAAGCAAACATCATATTAAATAAACATGGAAGTACATCATCATCCTGATCTGCATCATAAAAAGAAAAACTTCAAAGAATATTTTTTGGAGTTCTTAATGATATTTCTTGCAGTAACACTGGGATTTTTTGCAGAAAGTTATAGAGAACATCTAAGTGAACAAAAAAACTCAAAAGAGTTATTGGAAGCTTTTAAGCAGGAATTGTTTCACAATAAAAAAATAATTCACGATTATGATAGTGCGTATTTGGCAGCAATACCCGCAGATGATAGCATGGTATCCATTTTCTTTGAAAGAAGAGAAAATAAAAGCCTTTCGACTATTTCCAAAATTAATTTTCAAGCAAGGAAAGTAATAAGCCCACCGTTAGATGTTTCAGCGTATCAGCAATTGGTTAATTCAGGCAGTTTGAAATATATACATGGCGTTGAGCTTAAAGATTCTATGGCTCACTATGCAGGATTAATTCAAAGCTTTGAAGCATATAATTCAGTAGTTGCTGTGAACCGTTCTTCTCTGTATCCCATAATCATCCCTCTTGAAGATTATCATGATTTCAATATAGATGGTCGCATTGCCCAGATACTACCTTATCCTGCTTTGAATGAAAAAGAAAGGAGGTCTCTTTATAATTACTATAAAATTGTTTCTATTCAATTTTCTGTAGACAGAAAACTTCTTAGGCAATTAAACGCCTCTAATGAATCTTTATTAACTATGGTTAAAAGCGAACTGAATAAATAATTTTATAAACATGGAAGTACATCATCATCCTGATCTGCATCATAAAAGAAAAAACTTCAGAGAATATTTCCTTGAATTCTTAATGATATTTCTTGCTGTAACAATGGGATTTTTTGCAGAGAACATCAGAGAAAATATTTCAGACAAAACCAAACAAAAAGAAATTATTTCGGCGCTCTATAATGATATTAAGAAAGACACCTCAAACCTTAACATCATTATTTATAAATACATGCCTGAACATGCAAGATGGGAAGATTCAGCAGAAGCCTGTGTTACCAATCTTTCAATAAAAGGTAATGAACAAAAAATAGCAAAAGCATTCGTAAATGCAACCAACTGGAACTTTTATTCGCCACCGCAGGTATCGTTTGATGTAATAAAAAGTTCAGCCAATTTCAATTTAATACATAATGAAAAAGTAAAAGAAGAAATTATAAATCTGAACAGTCTTATTAATACTTATATCACTTACAGCCAGTTTGTCTTGGCAACAGAACATGCAGTTGATACGGCAACTGCAGGCATTATTCCAAGAAAATATTTACAAATATTAATTGCAAAAGTATATGTAAGAACAAATGCCCAATATGGCTCTATTACAGATAGCGATATGCCCCCGATTGACAGCTTAAAAACATATGATAAAACAAGGCTTGAAAACTATCTGGGTAAAATAGACCAAATGGATTATTTGTTAAACGATTTGCTGGGTTTATATAAGAAAGTATTAGCTGAAGAAACTGCGTTGCTGAATTTATTGAATACTGAATATGATTTAGATAGTGACTAAAGAAAAAAACATACAACAAAGTCAGGAGGAAGTGAATAGTGAATTGTCAATGGCAAATGAAGAACCATCAATAACAAACCAACAACCGTCAACAGAAAACATGGAAGTACATCATCATCCTGATCTGCATCATAAAAGAAAAAACTTCAGGGAATATTTTTTAGAATTCTTAATGATATTTCTTGCTGTGACGATGGGCTTTTTTGCGGAAAGCATCAGAGAGCATTTAACTGATAATTCAAAGGAAAAGCAATACATTAAATCAATGGTTGCAGATTTAAAAAATGACACGGCAATGATTAAAGAAGTGCTTGATAAAAGTATTCGAAGAGTTTCGGGAATTGATACGTTATCATCATTACTGAATAAATCATCGCTTACAATTGATGATGAAAAACAGCTTTATATCTTGAACAACCGTTACGCTTCAAACATTGTGTCAATGGTTTGGAACGACGGAACCATTCGCCAATTACTAACTTCCGGCAATCTTCGGCTGATGAGCGAGCAGGGAACGTCGGATAGCATTATGAATTATTATGGACCTAACAAAGACGTCGCTTCGGGTCAGGCAGATATACTTTATGAATCGGTCAAGCGTGAATACTTTGCTGCTGAAGATATTTTTGACAGGTCTTTCATAAGAACTGAAATGAATAAGGATAGCAGCTTTAGCCGGAAACCTTTGCCCGATACAATGAAGCTTCTAACTAAGGACAGGACAGCTTTAAAAAAGTATTCACAAATGGTACTCACCTCGCAGGGGCTTATAAATAATTATATCTCTATGCTTTTAATGATGTATAAACGTGCAGAAAGCCTGTTGCTTTTTTTACAAACCAAATACGATATAAAGTAAAATATGGAAGTACATCATCATCCACACGTAGAGAAGAAAAATTTCAAAGAATACTTTAGAATTGCTCAAGCCGTAGTTACTGTTGAACAATCACAAACTAAATAAAATGAAAAAAATTGTAATCCTGTTATTACTTTTTTCCTGGGCAATAAAAACATATTGTCAACCATTACCAGACAGTACTAAAGCAAAGTATTCCACCGCAAAAACTGACAAAGAAAAGGGTGAGTGCCTGATGGATTACTTTAAGCATCAGCCATTAAAAGACACAGCAACAAAAGCAAATGTTCTTATATTAAAAAGTTGGTTTCAACAGCAAAAAGATGTTATTGGCGAGAACTATACCAACCTACGTCTTACTCAAATCCTGGAGAATAATGGAGATTTTCCCGGGTCACTTAATTTGCTGTTTTCGGTACTTCCTCAATTTGAACAGCGCAAAGACAGCTTTGGGATATACAACACCTACAGATTAATAGAGACTACGTACATGTCTTCAAAAGATTACCTGAATGCGGCTGAATATTCAAAAAAAGAAATCTTACTTACGCAGGCTTCCAATAACGAGGATTTATTATCGGGTCAGTACAACGGATTAGCCTGTGTATATGGTGAAGGAAATATGCCGGACTCAGGAATGGTATATGCGGAAAAAGCCGTGAAAATGGCTGCAGAGGTAAAGGACTATCCACTGCTCGCTCTTTCCACCAGCACACTCGGCGAAAACTATATTGCTGCGGGAGAATATGATATTGCATTGCCTTTTTTAAGAAGAACGGCAGCCTACTATAAACAAAACGGAGCTATATCACCTCACCTGGACGCATATCTGAAAAATGATTTTGCAGAAGTTTTTTTTGGAACAAAATTATATGACAGCTCCAATTATTATGCAAGGCAGGCGCTGGTGGTTTCTGTTCCTTTTAATGATAAAGACCAAAGCATGCGTTCTTATGAATACCTGTACAAAAGCTTTCAACAAACCAATCAACAGGATAGCCTGAACAAATATTTTCGTTTGGCTATGCTTACTAAAGATTCACTTCTTAGCCTCGAGAAAGTTAAAAATATTGAAGCACTTACTTTCCAGGAGCAATTGCGGCAACAGGAGGCAGACGCAGCAAAAGTAAAAGCAGAAGAAGAGCGGAAGCAAAATATCCAGTATGCGTTGATTGCATTAGGCATCATTATTTTAATAACTCTTTTTTTATTATTGAGCACAACAGTCGTTGCAAATGAAAAGCACATTTCTTTCTTTGCCATTCTGGGTTTATTAATTGTGTTTGAATTTATTAACCTGCTGGTTCATCCGTGGCTTGCATCTTTCACACGCGAATCTCCTGTGCTAATGTTGCTGGCTTTAGTAATTATTGCATCTTTATTAATTCCTCTTCATCATAAAATGGAACATTGGATAAAAGAAAAAATGATTGAAAAAAATAAGGCGATACGGTTAGCTGCTGCTAAGAAAACAATTGAGAAGTTAGAGAAGAAATAATTGCAAATTCAAAACCAAAACTAAATGGAAGTACATCATCACCCGCAGGTAGAAAAGAAAAATTTCAAAGAATACTTTCTTGAATTTATAATGATATTTCTTGCCGTAACAATGGGTTTTATTGCAGAGAGTATAAGGGAACATTTTATTGAAACTAAAACAGCGCATGAATATCTCGAATCTTACCGCAACGAATTGTTGGCAAATCAAACTCGGTTTAAATACTATGGAAAAGGCTTCACAAGTCTCGTACCTGTTTATGACAGCATTGTAACAATACTACACAATAAAGAAGAAAATAAAGAGCTGGCTGTGTTCAGCCGTTTGCTGGCAATCGGTCAAAATAATAATATTATTACCATCAATACTTCCACCTATCAGCAGATGGTAAGTTCGGGCAGCATGCGCTACCTGCATAATCAATCTTTAAAAGATAGCATTGCCAGGTACAATGATTTGGTTACTAATTTAATTAATTATAACGATCGCATTTTAAATACAGAAGACAACAATTTTGAAGAGATGAGTAAACTTGTGGACGTTCATGATTTTTTTAACACGCAAAAAATGAGGGAGCATAATTTTCGCTATCAACCGGAAATAGAACCTTTTACATTAAACGAAGAACAGAGGAAATATTTGATAGGTTATTTTAAAATATTTGCTGTTCAGGCAATCGCAAATCCAATTACATTACAGGAGTTAAGTTCTGTAAATGAATCGCTGCTCCGGATGGTAAATAAAGAACTCAATCAATAATAAAAGCAATGGAAGTACATCATCATCCTAAAGTAGAAAAGAAAAACTTTAAAGAATATTTTTTAGAATTCTTAATGATATTTCTTGCAGTAACAATGGGATTTTTTGCAGAAAGTTATCGTGAACACATTGTAGATAAAAACCGCATTCATGATTACATGAAGGAAATGGTAGAGAACCTGCAATATGATTCTCTTCGCTGCGCGCTTAATTTTGAAACAAACCTACAACTTGAAAAAGGAATGGATACTTTAAGAGCAGAAATAAAGAAAGGCATAAATGGTAATATTAATTCCAACGCACTTTACTATTATTCATTCCGGTATTTTGGAACTTTTGGTCATGCGGCATTTAATAATTCGGCCGTCAGTGAACTTAAAAATTCAGGCTCGTTCAGGTTGATTGAAAATAAAGAACTGACTGCAGAGATCTATGATTATTATCAAAGAAAACTTTTTGCTGCAGATTCATATATGCCCGCAAAAGCTGAAACAGATGAAACTACTAAACTTGGCAACGAATTTTTCAGTCTTGCAGATATAGATAATTATGTGGAATCGTACGACAGCATGACTTCGAAAACATACAACGGAAATTATAATTATCAAAACATATTGCAACACAATCCTCCCTTGCAATTATTAAAAAAAGATACTGCTGATCTTGAAAGATTATATACGGCTGTGGCGGAATATGAAATAAAAATAAAAGTCTATAATTTCTGGTTATTTTATTGCAAAGAAGCAAGCGAAAAATTAATCAACGATATAAAGAAAGAATATCATTTAGAAAATGAGTGAGGAAAATAAAATAGAAGAAAGTAAGGAAGAAAGTAAGACCGAAAGTCCGGAAGAGCAAACCATTGAAACAACTGAAACAACAAATCCTACATTAGAAATACCAAAATCAGAATCTGAAAACATGGAAGTACATCATCATCCTGATTTGCATCATAAAAGAAAAAACTTCAGAGAATATTTCCTTGAGTTCTTAATGATTTTCCTTGCGGTAACAATGGGGTTTTTTGCGGAACAAATACGGGAAAATCTTGTAAACAAAGAAAAGGAAGCGCATTACATTCAAAATCTTATATCCGATTTACAGGCTGACACTGCAGACCTGAGACTCAACATAAACTACCAGGGCGTGCAAAGCAAAATGCTTGACAGTGCTTTAACAATTCCGGTTGAACGCCGTGCAGACATAAACGTTCAGGATACTTTCTTTCATTATATATTTCTATACTATTCGTATGTACCAACTTTTACGGCAAGTACTAATACTATTTCTCAGCTAAAAGCAGGTGGCTTTAATATCTTGCGTAATCAGGCGACGATCGATTCCATCAATTCAATTTACCAGTATTACGATCGTTCTGTAAATTTTGATACAAAATATAATGAAGCAAATTATTGGGATGTTGCCCACAAAATGGAAGCCATCATGCAATTACCCAAACCTGCGGTATCGTGGACTGATACATCGATTTACATTATACCCGTCAATAGACGTATTTTTTTAACAACCGACCTGAGTGCTATTACGCAGCTTTATAATGTTCTGGGAAATGCAATAGGCAGTTATACAACAGCTATATACGCAGAAACAAATGCGCTTGCAAAAGCTACATCATTAATAATGTATCTTAAAAAGCAATATAAAATACAGTAATGGAAGTACATCATCATCCACACGTAGAAAAGAAAAATTTCAAAGAATATTTTTTGGAATTCTTAATGATATTTCTTGCCGTAACAATGGGTTTTATTGCAGAGAATATTCGTGAGCATTACACTGAAAAAGAAAATGCAAAGCAATACCTTGAAACTTATCGCGATGAACTATTACAACAGCAAGACATACTAAATACTTATAAAATAATTTATCAGAAAAAAGTAGTTGTATGTGATAGTATAAAGAACATTTTTTTTAATGGTGAAGAGAATAAAAAAATTGATGTACTGGAAAGGTTGAATATTTTCGGGATTACGCTTGTTGATATACCATTCATTACAGCTTCTTATGATCAAATGATAAGTGCGGGAGCACTCAGGTATATAAATAACATTCAGTTACGGGATAGTATGTCTTCTTACAGGGGTCAAATTGAAATACTAAAAAACTATAATAGCCGTCTTATCCAGGCACTGTTGAATATGCAGCCGGATGTTACTAAACTTATAGATTATCATGATATGATATCTACCGATACCAGTCAGTCTTTCACGCTTTCATCTCATACACCCGTTATTAAACCTTTTGCTGTTTTATCCGGTGAGGAACGCAACTTTCTCGTGGCATTTTATGAATCCTATATAATTCAGGCACAATCCGACTTACGGCGTATTCGCATGTTATCTGCATCAAATAAAAACCTGATTGACATGCTATCCAAACAACTTAACAATTAACCAAAGCAAATGGAAGTACATCATCATCCTGATCTGCATCATAAACCAAAAAAGTTTAAAGAATATTTTTTGGAGTTCTTAATGATATTTCTTGCAGTAACAATGGGTTTTTTCGCAGAGAGTTATAGAGAACATATTGCAGATAATGAGAAAGGCAAACAATATCTGCAATCGCTTTACAACGATATGGAACAAGATAGTATTAATCTTAAAACCGTTATCGGTTTTACCGGGCGACAGATAAAAATGTTCGACACATTAATAACACTCATTCATCAACCTTCTTCAGACAGCAACGATATTAATAAACTTTATTTTTTTGCAAGATTTGCAACAAGAACTTTCATTTTTGAACCTACTGACCGAACCATATTGCAATTAAATAATTCCGGTAATTTCAGGCTAATCAGTAACATCAGCCTTGCAGATAGCATTTTACAATTTGAGCGGCTGGAAGCTAACTATAAAGAAAGCATATCTATAAGCTCAACGGAACGTTATGCATTGTATCCTTTCATTTCCACCATATTTGATGCTTCTGTTTTTCCAACTATGATTGATAGTGTCAACCACATTCATCCGCCTAATGGTTTGCACATTATAAACATCTCTGATGCAAAATTAATTAACCAGTTCATTTATTATGTGCACCAAGTGAGATCAACAAGAGTGTCAGAACAGCAGAGTTTACAAAAACTTTTAGAACAAACAACCGAAATTCGAAATTTAATCAAACAAAATTACACATTGCAATAATGGAAGCACATCATCATCCCAAAGTAGAGAAGAAAAATTTTAAAGAATATTTTTTGGAGTTTATCATGATATTTCTTGCAGTAACAAATGGGCTTTATTATTGAAGTATTAGAGAACATATACACAGACCGCTCAAATCCCTTTCTTGTTTGGTATTGACATAAAAGTTAAATATCGATTCGAGTTTTTCGCTGCGAAATATTATCACTTTTTGCGGCAATAACGAAAGCAATTCCACTATAAGCAAACGCTAACAAAGCGCTTGTAATTTCACCACTTCTGCCAGCAGCATCGGCAGCTATCACTTTAGGAATATGCAGAATAATAAACCAGCTAAAGATCATTGCACCTAAAAGCACAGCACATAATCTCACTTTGATCTTTAAAATAATTGCAATGCCTGAACCAAATAATCCGATGCCTGCTAAATAACCCCAGAACAACCGGTTGGTTACCCACGCCGGCATATACGACAACACATCCTGTATGTACAGAAAATGAGCAATGCCAAAACATATCATAGTCAAAGAAAATAGTATAGCGCCAAAAGATAGGAGTTTCAATGAATAACGCGAGAAGCTATAATCATTTTTTTGTAAAAAGCATTCGGCCATTACGAATGCACCTGCAGACAATGCGAGTTCTTTCTCCGCATTTTCCCATTCACCCCAATGCATATAATTTGAGGTAGCGATAAGCTCATACGGAACATAGTAAAAACAAAATATCAGCAGAAGCACGCTACCTAATAGTAAAGCAACTGAAGAATTTTTTTTCGCAAAAACAATCCATGCACCTGCAAAAAAAAGCAACATTCCTGAAATATAAGTGAGCATTAAAAATCCGGGAATTGAAGCGTGATCAGGCGGTATAAGCATGTAAGGAAAATCTTTATCATAAAACATTTGCAAGCCCATGCCTGCTATCGCTATACCATAGAATGTGCGGCCTATGTAAGACAGATTTATCATAAAAAATAAAGCTACTTCAAAATGTAGCTGCAAAGTATTTTGAAGAAATTTTATTTAGTAAAGAATAAAAAGGCATTATTTATTTTTATTAAATTCGCCTTGAAACCAAAATTCTTCCAATAATCATTCTCACAATCAAACATGGGAAATATACAACATCTTGAAGTAAGGAAAAATGAATGAAAACGAACATAGAATTAAGGCCTCAAGAAGTAACTGAAAATATTTTCGCAAGAACCGTCTATCAAATAAAGAACATGGAAGTACATCATCATCCAAACGTTGAAAAGAAAAATTTTAAAGAATATTTTCTTGAATTCATCATGATATTTCTTGCTGTAACGCTTGGCTTTTTTGCGGAAACAATCAGGGAAAATATTTCAGAAAATAAACAAGCCGGTGAATTAGCAAAAAGCCTTTACCAGGAAGTGTTTGTTGATTCCATAAACGCGCAGAAAATAATTAAGCAGCGGCTGCAAAAAGAAGAAAGCCTGAAGATATTTGGAAAGATTGTAAACGACAGTGATCTCACAAATCCGCCAAAACAGTTTTATACTGCATTTACCTGGTCGTTCTTTATTACAACTGCTATAACCTTTGAGCCAAACGATGGTGTGTTAAGCCAATTAAGAAACTCCGGTACGCTGCGTTATTTTCATAATATGGATGTACAAAGTAAAATAGGTGAGCTTAGTGTTGATATTACAAAGATCAGAGAACGGCAACAGCAGGAATACAATTTTGCTTCAGCCAATGTAAGACCATTCGTTTTGAAATATTTCGATTTTAAGCTACTCGATTCTGTTCTTAATGAAGGCAATTTATCAATGACACAAACATTGCTGCAGGATAGTGCACAGCTTTCTGTGAGTCAGAAGATCAGAAACTTTGATGACTTCAATAAAGCAGATGCCGTAAATCTTGCATACTATTATGGCATCATGTTAAGATCATCAAGACAAACCCAATTTGCACAGTATGTAAAAGCAAATCACGAACTGCTACAATTATTACGCAGCGGATATCCGGTAAGCAAATAATGTTTCAGAAGATTAAAACAAATGAAGCAACAACAATTATCTATTAACCAAAAACTGCTATGGAAGGACATTACCATCAGCACGTAAAAATGAAAAACCAATACTATCGCAATATTATTTCTTCTGCCCTAATTTTATGTGATGAACTACAAACGCATTCACCTCCTGCTGAGCTGCCTCTTGATTTATTTTTCGTTATCTGCCCAAACAAATTCATTACAATCTGTTTTTGATCCGCATGAACTGTTCGCGCAAAATTTTTATACAAAAAATGGCAATGAGTTTCGTTCTGCAAATGGCGCACCCGGCGCTGCATATTGGCAAAACCGTGCAGATTATTTATTGCATGCAACAATAGATACAATTAACAATACACTCACAACAACTGAAACGATACATTATTCAAATAACAGTCCAGATGCATTATCATCGTTATGGTTAGAGATTGATCAAAACACATATCGTGAAGATGCGCGTTCTAATTTTTATACAGCATCTTCCAAACGTAATTTAACGATGCCCGGCCCGCATACAGAAGGTTATCATTTTGATAGTGTCACCATTCAGTATAAAGGCAAAACAATTAAGGCTGACTACATCATCAATGATACAAGAATGCAGATACGTCTTTCAGACGCTTTAGCATCAAAAAACAACTTAGATATTCACATACATTATCATTACACCATTCCCGGAACCTTTGGCGGACGAACAGATTTTTTTTCAACAAAGAATGGAAAGATTTACGAGATAGCACAATGGTATCCGCGTATGTGCGTGTATGATGATCTGCATGGATGGGATGCATTACCGTTTTTAGGCAGCGGTGAATTTTATTGTGAGTATGGAGATTTTGATTATACGGTTACAGTGCCTGCAGGAATGATTGTAGAAGGCAGCGGTGAACTGCAGAATGAAAAGGAAGTATTGACATCACAAGAAATAGAAAGATTGAACGAAGCAAGAAAGAGTGATAAAACAATTATGATTCGTTCTGCAGATGAAGTGAATAATCAAACAAACAATGCAGCAAATAAAATGGCGAGTTGGCATTTTAAAATGTTCAATACACGTGATGTTGCATTTGGTACATCTAAAGCATATATGTGGGATGCTGCGAGAGTGAATTTACCTAACGGAAAAACAGCACTTGCTATGTCTGTTTATCCTGTTGAAAGCGCCGGCGATAGTGCATGGGGAAGAGCAACAGAATATCTTAAAAAATCAATCGAATATTTTTCTGCAAAATGGTTTGTGTATCCTTATCCTGTTGCAGTAAATGAAGCAGGCATGGCAGGGGGAATGGAATATCCTGGAATTGTTTATGACGGCTGGCATGATAGAAACGGCGAATTGTATTGGGTAACAGCGCATGAGATAGGACACAATTGGTTTCCTATGATTGTCGGCAGCAACGAGCGGCGTTATGCATTTATGGATGAAGGCTTCAACACGTTTATTGATGTGTATGCTGCGGATGCATTTAATAACGGCGAATATGCGCCGAAGCGTGATGGTGAATATGCACCGGGCAAAGGAAATCCTGCTGATGAGATCGTCCCTTTATTAAAAGACAGCACGGCACCAACCACGATGATGAGAGCTGATTTATTTCCTGAGAAATATCGTCATCCGGTTGAATATTTTAAACCTGCATTTGGTTTGGTTTTATTGCGTGAAGTTATTTTAGGCAACGATCGTTTTGATTATGCATTTAGAAAATATATTGAGCATTGGGCGTACAAACATCCATCGCCTGATGATTTTTTCAGAACGATGGAAAGTGAAGCAGGCGAAGACCTGTCATGGTTTTGGAAAGAATGGTTTTATAATAACTGGCAGTTTGATGTTGCTGTTCAATCTGTATCTTATATAAATGATGATGCAAAAAATGGCGCCGACATTACAATTATCAACCTGCAAAAAATGGCTTTCCCTTTAACGCTTGAAATTATTTTAAAAGATGGCAGCAAAATGAATATGCAATTACCTGTTGAAACATGGCTGCAAAGCAATGAGCATAGTTTTCATGTGCAAACAACACAGGCAATTCAATCTGTAACAATTGATCCCGAAAATAAATTACCAGATAGTAACAGCAACAATAATGTGTGGAAACCGTGATGTAGTCGGAAAGAAGAAAGACGTTAATAACAAACCAAATTGTAAACTAAAGCTATAAGCTGCTTACATGGAAGTACATCATCATCCAAACGTAGAAAAGAAGAATTTCAAGGAATATTTTTTGGAATTTATCATGATTTTTCTTGCGGTAACGATGGGTTTTATTGCGGAGAATATCAGGGAAGATATCACTAAGAATAACCGGGAAAAAGAATTCATGAAATCAATGGTTGAAGATTTGAAATCTGATACTGCAAACATCAATACTTATTATAAACGCTCAGATGTTGTAATAAACCAAATAGACTCATTGATATACATGATAAAAAGTCCCGATAATAATGTGTATGGTCAGCGCATGTATTATTTTGCAAGGGCTATAACAACCCTAACAGGAAGATTTGTACTTGCAGACAGAACTTATGAAGAAATGAAAAGCTCCGGTTCTTTATCTCTGGTAAATGACAATGCACTTTCTGATTCTATTTCAAAGTATTATGCCACTCAAACGAATTTTAAAGAACAGGCACAACTGCAAATTCAAAAAATGAGTAGCTATACAGATTTTGTTGTAAAGATTTTTGACGGCGCGATTTTTCAGCAGATGCTGCAAAGATTTCCTTACAAAGTAATTCCTCCAAACTCAAACCCGCCTTTGCTTACAAATGATAAAGCAATGATTGATGAATTAGTCGGCATCCTGCATTATTATAGTGCTATTCTTATTATCAATTCCAGCCTGGCGAAACAAAAAGAAAAATCAACTCAAACACTTATTGAAATGATCCAGAAAAAATATGATCTTCAATAAAAATAAACAGTGACTGAAAGAACAAAACAAAGAATTTTTAAGCTTATTATTTATATAATCATTGGCTTTGCCGTTGCATTTTTTTGGCATCAAATGAAAAGCAATTAATAGTGAGTGATGAAGATAAAAATGAAGAACCACAGAGAGGACAGAAAGTCCGCACAACAAACTGCTGACTGGGTTTTTTGCAGAGATATCGTTTGAATGATTGAGAATAAAAAACTTTGGCAATGTATTCCACATCATTTTTATTACGCCTGGTAAAAGCAATTGCTGTTGCAGGTATTGGATTAATGGCTTTGCTGGTTAGCTTTAGCAACATCACCGATTATTATAGTAACTATCAATTTGTGATGCATGTGCTTAAAATGGATACTACTTTTACGGAGAGCCATGTTCATTACAGAAGCATCAATAATATTTTTATCTTCCATGCCTCCTATATTTTTATAATAACAATGGAGGCTTTAATGGCCTTCTGCTGCCTTAAAGGCGCATGGTTACTTTTTAAAAATTTAAAACATGAAGCAATAATATTTCATGCTTCAAAAAATTGGGCAGTAGCAGGAATTACTATTGGTATTGTTATTTGGTTTATTGGCTTTGAAGTTATTGGTGGCGAGTGGTTTGATATGTGGCAAAGTACGATATGGAATGGATTAGCTGCTGCTGAAAGAATTTTGAGTTTTCTTGTTTTGGTGCTCATTTTATTAAATCTCAGAGAGGAATAGAAGGATAATATAAATTACTAAACATGGAAGTACATCATCATCCCAAAGTAGAAAAGAAAAATTTCAAAGAATATTTTTTAGAATTTTTAATGATATTTCTTGCAGTAACAATGGGCTTTTTTGCAGAACAGATCCGTGAAAGCAATCTTGAAAAAGCAAATGCAAAAGAATATCTCGAAACTTATCGTGATGAATTGATGCAGCAGCAAAGCCAGTTTAACAGTTATAAAAAAATTTGTCAGAACAAAGTAATTGTGTGCGACAGTATCAAGATGATTTTTTTCAATCACGAAGAAAATAAAAAATTAAATGTACTGGAAAGACTACTGGTGCCCGGCATTAAACTAATTAATATATCATTCAGTACATCTTCTTACGACCAGATTGTAAATTCAGGAGCATTGCGATACATTAATAATATTGATTTGCGGGATAGCATGGCTGCATACAAAGGATTGATTGAAACTACCAAAGATTATAATGCGCACATTATTCAAAGTATGGTAAACAATACATTTGAATTGAGTAAACTGGAAGACCTGCATGATATGATTTCTGCAGATACCAGTCAGTCTTATGATATAATGAGCCATATCCCAAACATTAAACCTTTTTCGCCGCTGTCTGAACAGGAACGCAACTCAGTAGTATTTTTTTATGAAGCATACCTCATACAGGCGGAAAGTGATTTGTTGCGGATAAAAAATCTAAACATATCCAATCAAAATTTACTTAAAATGATCAATGAGCAGCTTGAAAAATAAGATTGCTGTTATTTATGACGATATCAAATATTTTTAGCTTCCCTGCCATGTTCTTACCTCACCTTATGTTAAGCAAGACATTGCCCTTTCGCTTTGGACAACATGCTGGGAAAAAAGTTGTTTTTAAATTCTTATTTGCAGATTGCATAAAATGTTTTTATTTCACCAAATAAAACTGCTTTTCTTTTTTGTGAAAAAAATATTTGCCATACTGCTTCTTTGTGTTTTTGCATTTAATCTTGTTGGCTACCGTTTTGTTTTTACTTACCTGGAAAGCAATGCAGACGTGGCTTTGCAACAGCGTCTTGATGCACATGCATATAAAGCAACTGATCTGTTTGAAGTAAAAGTACCTCTGAATTTACCTTACTTTCAAAACTATACTGCTTACGAAAGATATGACGGCACGGCAGAAGTAAATGGCGTTTATTATAATTATGTAAACAGACAAATTGTAAACGATACACTTATCATGTATTGCATCCGCAATAACCATGAAACGCATTTAAAGTTTGCTGAAAATGAATACGGCAGCATTAGTACACAAAATAACAATGCTGCCAAAACTAACCAGGCATTACTTTTCAGCATGCTCGTTATAGGATCACCTGTTCATTCTGTTTCTTATGATTTTTCTTTTATAAATTTTTTACCTAAATATTCTTCTCCTAAAAACAATGATGCTGCTTGCAGCGCATTTGTCGCTTCTCATTATCAGCCACCGGAAACTATTAATTTTTATTGCAATTAATATTTTATTCAGCATTCATTGCTGTTGAAATATAATGCTGTTATGTAAATAACAATCAGCAGCATAGTATGCTGCTCTATGTCTTACAAATTAATTATTAGTAAAAAATTAAACATTATGTCTCAATATAAATTCAGGAAAGGTGACATCGTAAAGGAAAAAAACAGGTCTGTGCAAATGAAGATCATTGATATATTGCCCGCCAAAATTTCTTCTTTTTATATTCCCGATAAATACGTTTGTGAGTGGTTTGAAAAAGGAAGTATGACAGCAAGAATTTGCTCTGGTGATGATCTGCAATATGTAAATGAAGCGCAGCGATATATGCAAATCACCAAAAAAAATATGTATGTCTAACGCATGCTATACAAACTAACAGGCTATTTATTTTAACCAATCAATTCATTTAAAAAAACTACACAAATGAAAACTTTTATAAGAACCATAACTATCATCATCTCATCTTTTATTGCTTTTACTGTCAATGCACAAACCAAAGACACTTCCACTTTTAAACCAGGTGGTAAACTTTGGGGATTGGTATATGGTGATTATTTTTATAAAGCGCATGCAGATTCTCTGAACAGGGGAAGTTATCAATATTCCAAAGTTGCAAAGAATACCAATGCCTTTCAATACAGGCGCATTTATCTTGGATATAATTATGATATAACTCGCAACTTTTCTGCAGAGCTTTTATTGGCGGCAGAAAATGATTACACTTCTTCTTCCACCACAGGTGTAAGTACCGGTATTGCCGGAGATGTAGCGCAGGATAATAATTTTTCTCCCTATATAAAACTCGCAGATGTACGCTGGAAAAATATCTGGAAAGGAACTGACCTGGTTGTAGGAGAACAGGGCACACCACTTGCCGCAATCTCTGAACCGGCATGGGGCTATCGCAATATTGAAAAAACAATTGGCGATTTCAACAAATCAAACACTTTTGATCTGGGCGTTTCTTTGCAGGGCAAATTCGATCCCGCCACTGCAAACTTTGGTTACGATCTTATGGTAGGCAATGGCACTAAATCAGTGCCTGAAAGTGATAGTTATAAATGGGTGTATGGTGATATATGGGGAAAGTTTTTAGATAAAAAGTTATGGATACAATTATATGCTGATTATAATAAAATAGGTTACACAGGTGCAGGTTATGCATATCCGCATTCAAGAAATATGCTGAAAGCAACGGTCAACTATGTTACAATACCATTTACTATCGGCGTGGAAGGCTTTGTTAATTACAATAAAAATGATGTGCAGGGTGTCTCTGTAAATGGCACAACAAAAGATACTACAACCCTTGATGGCACTGGTGTTGGCATCTCTGTGTATGCACATGCAGTGCTGGTAAAAGATAAGCTTGGCATCTTTGCGCGGTACGACAATTTTAATCCTGATATAAAGTATGATAACACAACCTATACGGCTTATCTCGCGCCTCCGGGCAATGTGTATAATCCTAACACAAAAACAAGGTTCATTACAGCAGGCTTAGATTTTTCACCTGCTAAGAATGTTCATTTTGAACCTAATATATGGTGGGTAAAATACATAAACCAACAGCAGAATGTTACAGGTGCTGCCGCCGGCGACCATGACCTTGTGTATAGAATGACCTCCTATTTTGTTTTTGGAAGATAGTTGTCTTTGCTGTGAGTGTAGCGACGAAGTAATCTGCGTTAAAAACTATGCGTAGATTGCTTCGCTTCGCCCGCAATGACGTCATTCGTCTTCCGACTTCCTCCCTCACAAAAACGCCAGTTCTTAAAGAAAGAACCGGCTAATAAAGTCAACAAAAGAATTTAAATAAATTATTGTGGTATCATATACTTAATCGATTTAAGAATGATTAAATTGAAACAATGCAAAAAAAATTCACAACAAGATTGTTTTGGAAAAAAAGTAGATTGTTTTGAAAAAAAAGAATATTGTTTGAGAAAAAAAGTTGATGGTTTGAGAAAAGAAGTTATTTGGCTTGAGGGGAAGAACAGCAAACTTCGCATTGGTGGCAATTTAAAGAGACAACCTGCAAATGGATAGACAACATAAAAATATTAGACACGAAAGTTCTTTCAGACAATTGGTATGTACTTAAAAAAATTACTTACGAATATTCAAAAAAGGACGGAACAAAACTGACGCAAAGTAGAAGAAAATATAGAAGTTTTGGAATTTGAAATTGCCAAAACAATTAGAATGATAGAAAGCGGAGAAATTAAAGATGCAAAAACAATAATGTTACTTCAATACATAAAACTTAATAACATACTTTAAACTTATGATGATTCTTATTGCAGGACCTTATCGAAAAGGAACAAATGACGACCCGGTATCTATTTTATCATGGCAAAAAAAAGGACCAGGAACGGCTATTAGTATTTACAGAAATTAATATAATATTTGAAAATAATTACGGTTATGCAGGAAACTAAAACAAAAAATACAAGCGACCATTTAGCAAATGAAAGAACTTTTCTGGCATGGATAAGAACAAGCATTGGTATTATGGCGTTTGGTTTTGTAGTGGTAAAATTTTCATTGTTTGTAAAACAGATCAGCCTTCTTTTAAACAGGCAATACATCATTAATCAAAAAGGGTATTCAGCAATCATGGGCATTGTGCTTGTAGCTGTTGGTGCTGCCACTTCTTTGTTTGCTTTTCTTCGGTATAAAAAAACTGAAAGGCAGATCGATAACAATATTTATCAAAGCTCATCTATGCTGATTAATTTTTTGGTTGGCTTTATTATTTTTATCAGCATTGCTTTGATAGTTTATTTAATAATGAGCATTTGAGTTTTCTCTAAACTCGTTTCAGTTTGCGCCCTCGCATCTATTTATCAAGGCAAAAGAAATTACTATGAGCCAACTATCAGATTCGAACTGACGACCCTTTCATTACGAATGAAATGCTCTACCGGCTGAGCTAAGTTGGCGGGGAGTAAGTCAAAAGTAAAAATTTAAAGGCCAAAAAGGTTAAAGCATTCTTTCAAAAATGAAAAAGAAATTAGAGAATCTTTACTTTTTACTTTTGAATTTAGACTTCCTTCTTCAGCACTCCTTCAACCCCAGCGGAATATGTGTTGCAAGTCCGCCATCAGCAGTTTCTTTATATTTGCTGTTCATGTCCAAAGCCGTGTCCCACATGGTTTTTATTACTTTATCCAAACTTACTTTTGCATAATCGGGAGAACTTTGCAAAGCAAGCTGCGATGCTGTTATTGCTTTGATGGCACCCATTGTGTTTCTTTCAATGCAGGGAATTTGTACCAATCCGCCAATTGGGTCGCACGTTAAACCTAGATGATGTTCCATGGCAATCTCAGCAGCCATCAATGATTGCCGTTGCGTGCCGCCAAGACATTCCGTTAATGCAGCAGCAGCCATCGCAGAGCTAACGCCGATCTCTGCCTGGCATCCACCCATTGCCGCGGAAATGGTCGCTTCTTTTTTAAAAATGCTTCCGATCTCTGAAGCCGTTAATAAAAAACGGATGATCTTATCATCATTATTTCCATCACAAAAAATAATAAAATATTGCAGCACGGCAGGTATCACACCGGCGGCGCCATTTGTCGGCGCAGTAACGACACGACCAAAAGATGCGTTCTCTTCATTCACCGCTAAAGCAAAACAACTTACCCAATCAAGAATGTATTGAAAATTTTGGCCGCCTGCTTTTATTGCGGCGATCCATTCGTTGTAATTGCTGTAAGTTTTTCCGTTTATCAACTTTTTATTCAGATCAAATGCGCGTCTTCTCACATGCAGACCGCCGGGCAGTTCTCCTTTGCTGTGGCATCCGCGATACATGCAATCGCGCATGGTTTGATAAATGCGCAGCACGCCTGCTTTTGTTTCGTTTTCACTGCGCCATGCACTTTCATTTTCCATTACTATTTCACTGATGGATAAACCCGTCTTCATGCACCAGTGCAGCAATTCATCAGCAGTGTTTATGGGAAATGGAAGATCAATGTTTGCTACATCTTTTGCTGTTTCACCTTCTTTTACCACGAAGCCGCCTCCAACAGAATAATATGTTTCAGCAATGCTTTCGCGGTTAGTAAAATCTGCCAGGAAACTTAATGCATTGGGATGAAAAGGTAGATTTTCGCTGAATAAAAATTGAATAGAAGTTGATGGATCGAAATTTATTTCAACTTCATTATTCAGTTTTATTTTTTTTTCTGTGCTGATGAAATTAATTTTTTGTGTGATCAGATCAACATCAATTATTTCAGGATCTTCATTACACAAACCCAATATCACCGCGATGTCTGTGCCATGACCTTTACCTGTTTTTGCAAGCGAACCATATAATAAGACTGAAAGATTTTTTACATCTTTTAAACTATCAGTTGTTTGAAGTGTCTTTACAAAACGCATTGCAGCGCGCCATGGACCAAGCGTATGCGAGCTTGACGGACCCACGCCAATCTTCAGCATATCAAAAACAGAAATGGCTTCGTGCGGCATAAAATCGTTTGAATGCAAATTTACTTAATGAATAAAATTCTCCTCTTTTAATATCTTAACAAAAATTTGCATGCGGGGAAATTATCTTAGCACACTAAGAATTATCTTTCTTTGCAATAACCCAAAATAAAAGTCATGAAAAAAATTCTTTTTGCCATTTTAGTTGCCGCTGCAGTTATAAGCATTGCATCCTGTTCATTAAGTAATGGTTCTACAACACCACCCGGTGCAGCATTGTTGATAGCACAGGAATCTCCTGCGCAGATAAATTTAGATTTTTTTATTGATGGTCTCCAGGCACAACCATTAGCTATAGGATATACGAATGTTGTTCCTTATAAATTGATAGCGCCGGGCACACATACCTTTGAGTTTGTTGCTACGGGTACCACAACGCCGATTTTGTTAAGTTCACAAGTGAACCTGCTATCAAATTATACTTATTCTTTTTTCAGCTTTGATTCTGTGAACACTATGCAGGGCGCGCTTGTTATAGACAACACAAATGCACCAATAGGTGATTCCGCAAAGGTTCGCTTTATGCAGTTTTCACCATTAGATTCAACCATAGATTTTGCAGTGCAGGATAGTAGTGTTATTTCGGCAGGAAGAACTTTTAATGATGAAAATGCCACACCTGCTTTGGATAGCTTTCACAGCATAGTTGCAGGTTCGCATAGCTTTCAGGCATTGCTATCAGGTACCTCAACATCTTTGGTGAATTTTTCTGAAAACCTGGCTGCGGGTAAAGTTTATACCATTGTTTTAACGGGATTAACAAGCAATAACGGAACGCCTTTGGCGCAATACGGTTTGAATGCTTATATAGTGCAGCATAATTAATAAGATATTTTCCCTATGAAGAGATCTTCCTGAAAATACCAGGGAGATTTTTTATTTAAAGCAAGCAATAAATAATTCTTTCATTTTTTTATTCATCATTTTTATTGCCGCACTTCGCCCTTAATTTTGCGCTCATGCAAAAACCATTTCGTTTTATTGCGATACTGTTTTTTTCTTTTTTATTCACGCAATGTTTTTCTCAACAAGACTCACTTCACATCCGCATCAGTATTCTTACCTGCGCGCCCGGTGCAGAATTGTATTCAACTTTCGGACACAGTGCCATAAGAATAATTGACAGCACGCAGCACACTGATTCAGTTTATAATTGGGGAACTTTTGATTTTGATGATCCCGATTTTTATACAAAGTTTGCGCGCGGCAAGCTGATGTATTTTTTGTCTACGGATGATTTTAATGATTTTATGGTTGAATATCGTGAAGACCAACGAAGCGTTACCGAACAAATTTTGAACCTTACAGAAAAAGAAAAAACAAATATCTATAATGCTATTCAGCAAAACTTAGCAGGCAGCAATCGTTTTTATCATTATGATTTTTTGTTTGATAATTGCACCACGCGCATACGTGATATTCTTTCAAAAAATACAAAATCATTTCACATCAATTCTTTTTTAGTTGCGCCACACACAACGTTTCGCAATTTATTGTATGAATATCTTGATCGTGGTGGAGAGCCATGGAATAAACTAGGAATTGATATTTTATTGGGAAGCAAAACTGATGCAGAAGTTACTAATTCATCCGCAATGTTTCTGCCGGAATATTTAATGAAAGGCATTGACAGCGCCAAAGGCAATGGAAAAATGCTTGTGCTGCAAAAGACAAAAGTATTTGAAGCAACAGCGCCACAAGACATGACCAATAATTATGAGCCGCTTATTTTATTCAGCATTATCGCTGTTGTTATCATTGCTTTATCTTTTGTAAAAAATATAAAAGTTATCCGCGCTGTAAAAATATTTGACTGTATATTATTTTATTTCACAGGCTTGATTGGCATGCTGATTTTGTTTATGTGGTTCGGAACAGATCATGCAGATTGCAGAAACAATTATAATATTCTCTGGGCTTTGCCAACAAACTTTATTGCTGCCATTTATGTTTGGCGCAGACCATTGTGGATAAGAAAATATTATTGGTTTGTTGCGGTGATAAATGTGTTGCTTCTTACATTTTGGCAATTGTTGCCGCAGCAATTCAATCTTGCTTTGATACCAATCGTGTTGTTGCTTTCTTACAGAAGTTTCAGACTTTCATTAAAGTGAATGGAAAATTTTTTTACATACCATCAAGCAAAAATTTATTATAAAAAGTATGGAACGAACATGCCTGTAGTTGTTTTAATTCATGGCTTTGCAGAAGATGGAAATGTATGGCATCATCAAATTAATTTCCTGCAAAAATATTTCACTGTTATAATTCCTGATCTTCCGGGAAGTGGAAGATCGGTTGATAACAATGAAGATAAAAAAAATTTATCAACGATAGAATATTATGCGGATTGTTTGTTTCATTTAATTAAGAATGAAAATATTGATAGCTGTTTTTTGTTTGGGCATAGCATGGGCGGATACATCAGTTTAGCATTTGCAGAAAAATATGGCAGCCCGCTGAAAGGCTTTGGGTTCGTGCATTCCACAGCTTTCGCTGACAGCGATGAAAAAAAAGAAAGCAGAAAAAAAGGTATTGATCTAATGGAAAAATATGGTTCGTACGCATTTCTAAAAAACACTACATCGAATTTATTTGCAGAACCATTTAAGCAGAATCATAAAGATGAAATTGATGCATTGATTGAAAATGGAAAAAGTTTTTCTGTAAAAACATTGCAGCAATATTATACCGCAATGATGAAAAGAAAAGACAGAACAAATATTATACGCGAAGCAAAGTTTCCCATATTATTTATAATCGGAAAAGATGATGCCGCGTTATCTTTAAAAGATTTATTGCAGCAGGTGCATCTGCCATCAATTTCGTATATTCATATTTTAGAAAATGTTGGCCACATGAGTTTGTGGGAAGATCCGAAAAGTGTAAACGCTGCTATAAGAGATTTTGTGAATGATATAAGTGTGCAATGAAAAAGAAATTTTACCTGCTCTTAATTTTTTCCTGCAGCTATTGCCTTTCATTTGCGCATCATATAGTTGGTGGTGAAATTTATTATAGTTATTTAGGCCCGGGAACTGTTGCAGGTACAAGTTCTTATTCTGTTACTTTAAGGTTATTCAGAAATTGTTTTGCAGGCAGCGATGCAGCGCCTTTGCCGGGTATTGTAACCTTAGGAATATTCTATAATGAACCTCCTTATACAAGAGATGTAAATCTTTCTGTTGATAGCGACAGGATCATGCCAGGTTTTATTTCACTTACTACTTACCCTCCTTGTATTTCTACAAAACCTCCTGTATGTTACCAGGTGGCAACCTACACAACGCGCGTGCAACTTATAGATGATGATTTTGGATACCGCATTGCCTTTCAAACATGCTGCAGGCTTGGTTCTTTAAATGTTATTGATGATGCTGATAATATTACGCTGGTGCCCGGTGCAACGTATGAATGTATCATTCCCGGAACAAATGAGTTACCAACGGGACATAATTCTTCCGCTGTTTTTAAATTAAAAGACACTGCGCTTGTTTGTTCCGGCAGCAAATTCTCGCTTGACTTTGGTGCTATTGATCCTGATGCAGGCGATTCTTTATCCTACAATTTTGTTGCTGCATACAATGGCGGATTGTTCCAGGATGCTTCGAATCTCCCGCCGGGAAGTCCTTTATATCAATACGTAGATTATCAATCACCTTATTCAGCAACATTTCCACTTGGCGGACAAGCTTCGCTAAATTCATCAACGGGACTAATTACGGGTGTTGCGCCGCCTGCTGGTCCTTATGTGGTTTGCGTGCAGGTTAATGAATTTAGAAATAGTAATTTAATCTGCAGCCATCGCAAGGATTTTATTCTTGTTGTATCCGATTGTAATATTCCGCAGGCAACGCTTAATGCCAGCTATGTTAATTGCGGCAACTATACTTTTACATTCAGCAATACCACCAATTCATTACTCATTAATTCTTATTATTGGGATTTTGGTGAACCAGGCGTAACTGATACTTCTACTTTATCGACACCAACATTTACGTATGCTGATACGGGCACCTACAATGTAAAACTGATTGTAAACAAGGGCGAAGAATGTACAGACTCAACTTTAGCAGTTGCGAAATTATATCCGGGCTTTTTTCCAAACTTTGGTGTTGTAGGAAATTGTGTGAATGAACAATATCAGTTTATAGATTCAACCATCACAAAATATGGAAATGTAAATTCCTGGGGATGGGATTTTGATAGTGCACATTTTACAGAAGATGGGTATGTGTATGCATTCAATCCATATTATAAATATGCTGACACCGGTTTAAAAACAGTACAATTAATTGTAAGCAATAACAAAGGCTGCATAGACAGCATCACCAAAGTAATAAACATACCTGCAATTCCTCAGATAAATATTCCTTTTACTGACACGCTTATTTGTAATATTGATACATTGCAATTACATGCTTCTATAAATGCAGGGGTAAGTGATTATTCGCTGAACTGGTCACCGGATTATAACATCAGCAATATCGGTATTGAAAATCCTTTTGTATCGCCAAAAACAATGACAACTTATTTTTTGACGATAGATGATCACAAAGGCTGCGCAAATACCGATTCTGTTTTGATAAATGTTATCAACCAGGTTTCTGTAAATATAAAGCCTGATACAACCATTTGCAAAACGGATAGTTTTCAATTAAACCCGCAAACAAATGCTTTGTATTTTGCATGGTCGCCATCTGCAGGATTAAGTGATCCAAACATCAAAAATCCTTTCGTTTCGCCAACAGTAAACACAACTTATACGGTTTTTGCAAGCGTTGGAAAATGTAATGGCACTGATACCAAAACAATTAATGTTGTGCCTTATCCGCAAGCGCAGGCATTTGCAGACACTACAATTTGCTACGGCACTACCACGCAACTGCATGCAAATATTCAAGGCTCCTCTTTTGTTTGGTCGCCAACAAATAGTTTACTCAATCCAAATACATTATCGCCAACTGCCGGTCCTGAAGTCACAACCAGATATTCTATTCTCGTATATGATACGCTGGGTTGTCCAAAACCATCAACTGATACTGTGCTTGTAACAGTGCTTCCAAAAGTAGTTGCCTTTGCAGGAAATGATACGATGATCGTTGCTGATGAGCCTTTGCAACTAAATGCCACAGGAGGTAATACTTATACCTGGACGCCAGCAACAGGCATGAACGATCCTACAATTGCAAACCCAATTGTTACTTTAAACGCAACATACGATACGGTAACGTATGTAGTAAAAGTTGGTTTAGTACCGCCGGGTTGTTATGGTAAAGATTCACTGAAAGTGGTGGTGTTTAAAACACAGCCGGGTATTTTTGTGCCAACAGGATTTACGCCAAACGGTGATGGATTGAATGATATTTTACGGCCGATCTTAGTTGGAATGAGGCAACTTAATTTCTTCCGTGTATATAATCGCTTGGGAAATTTATTGTACTCCACTTCACAAATCGGTGCAGGATGGGATGGAAATTTTGATGGAATAAAACAACCCGCAGGAACCTATGTTTTTGTAGTGCAGGCAATTAATTATCTGGGCAAAACTGTTACGCAAAAAGGTACGGTGGTTTTGATAAGATAAAATTTAGAATTCGTAATTTATAATTAATAATTATTCTTCTTCTTGCTGGAAGGAACAAAGCAGTCTGTGAACGGTCATAACATCAATTATAAAGTACGGATTTCTTCGTCGTTTTCTCCTGGCAAAGACGTTCTCCGAAAATTAAATTTTATCCTTACTTATGTACATAACCTCCGTCTTAGCCGACAGGGGGGCACGCCTAATCTTCCTTACTAAATAAACTAAGCTTATCGTTAAGAATTTTTTACCTTTGAATCTCTAAAATCAACTTGCCATGACCAAAACTGAACTGCATTAGAGCATTTTATGAAATATATTTTAATGTTCACATTTTGAATTTCTCAATTACAAAATATAACTGCACAGGAATGCCGCACAGCAACTTATAAAGAGCAACAAGCACATAATAAATTGGTAACAATTATGGATCAGTATCTCACTTCCAATTGACTGATGATAATTCGCAGATCCCATCGGTACGGTAATTAAGAATTGAGAAGAAAGGGAGTGATGTCATTTTATTTATAACTTATAATTTATAATTTATAAGTTCATCACACCAATTCTTCCACATCAACTTCCTTATAATTTTTTATTTCATTATAAAGTGTATCGCGTTCAACAGGCTCGCGATGCACTTGCTTAATTAAAGAAACCAGCTCTGCAGTTGAAAGAGAAGGCTTTTGCTCTTCACTTCCGGCCATTGAATAAATCTTTGTTGTATCATCAATCGTTCCGTCAAGATCATTCACGCCAAAGCTTAAAGTAAGCTGTGCATTTTGCCTGCCAAGCATTGGCCAATATGCTTTCAAATGCGGAAAATTATCGAGATACAAACGCGCAATCGCATACACTTTCATGTCTTCTACAACAGAGCTTTCAGGTACGTTGCTCATGTCGTTGTCTTTGTTTCTAAATTTCAAAGGAATGAAAGTATTGAAGCCATGCGTTTCATCCTGCAACTGCCTTAATCTTTCCATGTGATCAATGCGCTGTGCATAATTTTCGATATGACCAAAAAGCATTGTTGCATTTGTATGCATGCCAAGTTCATGCGCGGTTTTATGAATGTGCAGCCAGCCGTTTGCATCAACTTTATCTGCACAAATTTGAGCACGAATTACTTCATCAAATATTTCTGCGCCACCGCCGGGCAATGACTGCAAACCTGCATTACACAAGCGTTTCATGCCTTCTTCAACTGATAATTTTGCTTTGCGAAACATATAATCTAACTCAACTGCAGTAAAACCTTTTATATGTAGATCAGGACGATGCGCATGAATTTTTTCAATCAGTTCAATAAAAAAATACAAGTTCATTTTTGGATGAACGCCGCCAACAATATGCACTTCGGTAATTGGTTTCCCGTCATAACTTTTTACAATGTTCACCATATCATCAATGCTAAGTTCCCAGCCTTCTTCGCGATGCGCATACAGACGCGAATAAGAACAAAAGGCACAGGAAAAAACGCAAACATTTGTCGGCTCGATATGAAAATTTCTGTTGAAATAAGTTTTATCGCCATGCAAATTTTCACGCACATGATTTGCAAGCGCACCAACAAAAGGGAGAGCAGCTTTCTCAAAAAGCAACACACCTTCATCGAAACTGATTCGTTGTTTGTTTAAAATTTTTTCACCAATAATTTTTAGCTGAAGATCTTTTTGCGAGTTAACTATTTGCTGCACATTTTCCTGCTGAACATTCATTTGAAAATTTTTTGCAAAGTTAGCAACAGAGTATGTTAAGTAAAATCAGTAATTATATTTCGCAATCTTACCATTCACTCCTGCAAGAAAAACTGCACTGCCGTTTTTTCCTTTTTTGCACACATTAAAACTTTGTCTTGATATCAAGCTCCAGTTCAAACCCCCATCACTACTGATGTCTACGCCGCTTGTGCCGCAAGTGATCAAATGATTTTGGTTAATATAAATCACACAACTTCTATAACCATGCGGAGGAATTTTTGGATGAGAAAATAAAAGAGTATCGTGCAAATTTACCAGCACGCAATTTTCTGTCGAGTCTTTATCTTTTGCAAAATCACCGCCGACAATAACTGCTTTTTCATTTGCAAAATCAACTGCGATAGAGTTTGCGCCTGTTGATTCTTTGCCATTGATCATTGGCAGTAATGCAACCTTATTGTTATAAAAAATTCTTGAAACACTTCCACCTGAAACAAATGCACCGGTTAAAATATTTTGTTTTTTGTGAATAGAAATATTTGTTCCGCTTGCTGCAAAAAATGCTTCGTCAGGAAAAGCATCCGGAACAATTGCTGCTGCATCACCTTGCGGAACAGACCAACTTTCTCCTGCATTATTTGTTAGTGCTATAAAGAATTTTTTATTGACAGGATCTCCGATAACAATGCCTGTACTGTCGTCTGCAAAATCCATCGCATCTAAAAACATTCCTTTTGTTGTGTCTTCAAAAACTTTGTTCCATGTTTTACCTCCATCTTTGGTTTTTAAAATATAAGCAGGACAATCAACTGACATTATCAATGCAGTAAGTGAATCAAATGCTTCAATATCGCGAAAGTCATTCTTCTCAAATCCTTTCACAGTAAGCCATTCAAAGGATTTGCCTCCGTCAATACTTCTTGCCACTGAGCCATTGCTGCCACTTGCCCAAACAATATTATCATCAACCACACATAGTCCGCGCAAAGCAGTTTTATGACCGCTATCAAGAATTGTAATAGTATTTTGCTGCGCAAAAATGTTTGCGCTGCCAATAATAAATAAGAAAATAAAACAGTTATTCTTAATAAATGACAGAATAAATTTTAAGCGATACATTTATTTTCTTCAAGAATTTTTATAGATGAAAGTAAGATTGAATGAGCAAGATAATTTTATTTGAAAAAGAATGCTGCATAAAAATTTTATGAAAATGGTTTATCCACAACGCATTAATGTTGTGCATAAAACATCAATAGCAGCGCTAATTTGGGCTGGTATCTTTGCGGGTTGCTCAATAGACTGACGAACGTACAAGAGTGCGACGCAACGGATGTTTAATAGTAGTAATGAAGATAGGCTCATTAAAAAAAATATCGCATAAAAATCATGGCTGAAATAAAAGAAAAAAATTTATTTGATTACACGGAAGAGAGCATCAAAAGCCTTGACTGGCGTGAACATATTCGTTTGCGGCCGGGCATGTACATTGGAAAATTAGGCGATGGTTCTTCGCCTGACGACGGCATTTATGTGTTGCTGAAAGAAGTGATCGACAACTCGATTGATGAATTTACAATGGGTCATGGAAGACATATTGATGTGACGATCGAGCAGAAAAAAGTTGTAGTGCGTGATTATGGCCGCGGCATTCCGCTGGGTAAAGTTGTAGATGTTGTGAGTAAAATGAATACGGGCGCAAAGTACGACAGCAAAGCGTTTCAGAAGAGTGTGGGCTTGAATGGCGTTGGTACAAAAGCAGTGAATGCGCTCAGCGATTATTTTAAAGTGGAAAGTTTTCGTGAAGCAAAAATGAAGATGGCGGAGTTTGAAAAAGGAATTTTAAAACACGAAAACAAAGAAGTAAAAACGACAGAAGAAAACGGTACGCAGATAACTTTTATGGCGGATGAAAGCGTGTTTAAAAATTTTCATTTCATTCATGAATATTTAGATAACCAGTTTTGGAATTATTGTTATCTCAATGCAGGACTTGTCATCAACTTCAACAATAAAAGATATATCAGTAAAAATGGTTTGCTTGATTTGCTTCAAAGAAAAACGAATGAAGATGAATTGCGTTACCCAATCATACATTTAAAAGCAGAAGATATTGAAGTTGCGTTTGCGCACAATAACGATTATGGAGAAGATATTTTTTCTTTTGTGAACGGACAATATACAACTCAGGGTGGAACACATCAGCAAGCATTTCGGGAAATGTTTGTAAAGACCATCCGTGATTTTTATAAGAAAGATTATGATGCGGCAGATATTCGTCAAAGCATTGTGGCTGCTGTATCTGTGCGTGTGCAGGAACCTGTTTTTGAAAGCCAGACTAAAACGAAATTAGGAAGTTTGACAGCGTATGAAAATGGTCCGACAATGAAAAATTTTATCGGTGATTTTCTTGCAAAAGAACTTGATAATTATTTGCACAGAAATGCAAGTGTTGCAGAAGCTTTGAGGAAAAGAATTGAACAAAGTGAAAAAGAAAGAAAGGAGTTAAGTGGTATTCGCAAACTTGCAAATGAGCGCGCAAAAAAAGCAAATCTGCATAATAAAAAATTGCGTGATTGCAGGTATCATTATAACGAAGAGGCGACAGGAAAAGATAAAAGCGCAATGGAAGAAAAACAAAAACAATCAACGATTTTTATAACAGAAGGAGATAGTGCAAGCGGTTCAATAACAAAAGCGAGAAACGTTGAAACGCAAGCTGTGTTTAGCTTGCGCGGCAAACCGCTGAATTGTTTTTCGCTGACAAAGAAAGTTGTGTATGAAAATGAAGAGTTCAATTTGTTGCAGCACGCATTGAATATTGAAGATGGTTTGGAGAGTTTGCGTTATAATAAAATCGTGATTGCAACTGATGCAGATGTTGATGGAATGCATATTCGTTTGCTCATCATGACCTTCTTTTTGCAGTTCTTTCCTGACCTTGTAAAACAGAATCATGTGTACATTTTGGAAACACCTTTGTTTCGTGTAAGAGATAAAAAAGAAACGATCTATTGTTATGATGAAAGTGCAAAACAACAAGCCATAAAAAAATTAGGAAGCAAGCCAGAGATCACGCGGTTCAAGGGTTTGGGAGAAATATCGCCAGATGAATTTGAAAATTTTATCAGCGTTCATGGCATAAAATTGCAGCCTGTTATTTTAGAGCAAGGCGATCATATTCAAAATTTGCTTTCGTATTTTATGGGGAAAAATACTATGGAAAGGCAAGAATTTATTATTGAAAATTTGAGAGTGGAAATTGATGAACCGATTGTTGAAGGGAAAAAAATGGCAGAAGCGTAATTTTTAATTACTAATTTTTATTAAACAATGATACACGTTGTATTTCAAGGAGCAGATGTAAATGTTTTACAAAAAGCAATCGCACTCGATGAGAATTTACAAGGCGAAATCATTCACATTAAAGATGATTTTGCAATTGGTCCAATAGAAAATATTTATGAAGTTGAAGGTTATGAAGCGAGAAGAGAATGGTGGAAAGATGTTTTGCAATTTTCTCCTTATATAGAACAATTGAATGTTGTTAATGATAAATTAACTGTACATCAATTACTTGAAAGACTTGATAGCAATGAATCTCAGGAAGTTTGGATATGGATGGCGCAGAACCAACATGATGTTTGCGGATATTATTGGTTGATCAGTCAATTGAAAAATTATGTGGGAAAAATACAGATTTTATATCTGAACAATCTTCCTTTTTTGAATGAAAAAGGAATGGTATTTTATCCAACTGCCTTGCATGAAATTCAACCGAAAGAATTTTTGAAAGCAAAAAAATTAGCAAGACCAATTACATTAAGCGAATTTGAAATTGATCCTGATGAATGGAAAAAATTATGCATTGAAAGTGCAATGGTAAGAATTTTAGAAGGAGCAAAAAAGATAGGTGGAAAAGATGTTTCGTTTTATGATCAGGAAATCATTGGCGCTATAAATACAGAGCCACAAAAGCTTTCAAAGGTTTTACATCATATTTTTTCAAAAGCGAAAATAAAAACGGGCGATGCGTTTCTTGTTTGGAGAATGAGAAAACTTGCTGAAGTTGGTTTGATAGAAATTATTGGTGATTGGGAAAAAGGATGGAAAGAAATTTCAATAAAAGTTGCAGGTGAAGTTGTAATAACAAATGAATTAACGCTTCAAAATACATAGAGACATTGTATCAACTGCTTCATAGAATTACAAATTATGAACGGTGCCAACCTGCCTGCGGCAGGCAGGCGCCACTAAAGTTTAATATTTGCAATAAGCCCGGCTCATAAAAAATTTTTTTAAAAAAAGATGTCTGAAGAAAAGAATATAGTAAATGACATAGGTGTTCAGGGGCAATATAAAACCTGGTTTTTGGATTATGCTTCGTATGTGATTTTGGAACGCGCTGTGCCTGCGATTGAAGATGGCTTGAAACCCGTGCAGCGGCGCATTCTTCACGCGATGAAGGAAATGGATGACGGACGTTTTAATAAAGTGGCGAATATCATTGGTCAATCAATGCAATATCATCCGCATGGAGATGCGAGTATTGGTGATGCTTTGGTGAACATGGGACAGAAAAATCTACTGATTGAAACGCAAGGAAACTGGGGCGATGTACGCACGGGAGATGATGCTGCTGCGCCAAGATATATTGAAGCACGTCTTTCTAAATTCGCGCTGGACGTGGCTTTCAACGCGAAGACAACTGAATGGCAACTGAGTTATGACGGAAGAAAAAATGAGCCCGTGACTTTGCCGATGAAATTTCCTTTGCTGCTTGTACAAGGCGCAGAAGGAATTGCCGTTGGACTTTCAACAAAAATTTTACCACATAATTTTTGCGAGTTGTGTGATGCTTCAATTAAATATTTACGAGGAAGAAAGTTTGAATTGTTCCCTGATTTTTTATCAGCAGGAATGATTGATGTGGCGAATTATACAGAAGGAAAACGCGGCGGCAAAGTTCGTGTGCGCTGCAGAATTGAAGAGCTTGATAAAAAGACTTTGGTGATTCGTGATGTGCCTTATGGCGTAACGGTTTCAACACTTTGCGAAAGTATTACCAAAGCAAATGACAACGGAAAGATCAAGATAAAAAAAGTAACGGATGTAACTGCGAAGGAAGTAGAAATACAGATCGATCTTGCACCCGGAATTTCTCCTGACATAACGATTGATGCATTGTATGCATTTACTGATTGTGAAGTAAGCATTTCTCCAAATGCCTGCGTGATCGTTGAGCAAAAGCCACGGTTCATGGGTGTTTCAGAGCTTTTGAAAATTTCTGTTGATAACACAAAAGACTTATTGAAACGTGAGCTTGAAATAAAGCTGAAAGAGCTGCAGGACAAATGGCATTATACTTCTCTTGAGAAAATTTTCTTTGAAGAAAAAATTTATAAAGAGCTTGAAAAAAAATACGAAACCTGGGATAAAGTGATTGCTGCAATTGACAAAGCTTTTAATCCTTTCAAAGCAAAATTGAACCGTGAAATAACAAGAGAAGATATTTTAAAGCTGACTGAAAAACCTGTCCGAAGAATTTACAGGCTTGATATTGATGAGCTGAATGAACAAATAAAAAATATTGAAGCTGACATTAAGCAAGTGAACTATGATCTTGAACATCTCACAGATTTTGCGGTGCAATATTTTGAAAACCTGTTGAAAAAATATGGCAAAGGCAGAGAACGCAAAACAGAAATAAAACAATTTGATACGATACAGGCAAAGCAGGTTGCAATTGCAAACACAAAGCTTTACATGAACCGCGAAGAAGGCTTTGTAGGAACAAGTTTGAAGAAAGATGAATTTGTTTGCGATTGCTCAAACCTTGATGACATCATAGTTTTTACGAAACGCGGCATAATGAAAGTTGTACGTGTTGCTGATAAAAGTTTTATAGGGAAAGATATTTTGCATGCGGCTGTTTTTAATAAAAGTGATGAACGCATAACGTACAATATGATCTATGTTGATGGCTCAAGCGGCGTGAGTTATGCGAAGCGTTTTAATGTAACGGGAATTACGCGTGATAAAGATTATGACTTAACGAAAGGAAGCGAAAAAAGCAAAGTGCATTATTTTTCTGTGAATCCGAATGGTGAAGCAGAAGTTGTGAAAGTCTTACTTAGTCCGAGTTCCACCGCGCGTAACAAAGAATTTGATTTTTATTTTGAAGCGCTTGATATTAAAGGAAGAGGAAGTATGGGAAACCAGGTAACAAAATATGCTATCAGCAAAGTGAAGCTGAAAGAGAAAGGAAAATCAACATTGCAGGGAAGAAAACTTTGGTTTGATGATAAGTTTGGAAGACTGAATATTGAAGAGAAAGGAAAATATTTGGGCAGCTTTGAAGATGAAAATATTTTAGTGATCTATAAAGATGGCAACTATGAAATCACGAATACTGAATTGACACAAAGATTTGAAGCAGATAAAATTTTATTGATTGAAAAATTTAATCCTGACAAAATAATTTCAGCCGTGTACTTCGATAAAGACAAAATGCAATTCACTGTTAAAAGATTTAAGATTGAAACTTCTTCTTTGAACACAAAATTTCTCTTTATAAAAGAAGGTGAAGGCAATGAATTGAAAGCTGTATCAACTGCTGAGGAACCAATACTTGGTGTTCAAATTGGCAAAGGATCCCAGGTGAGAAAAGCTAAATTTAAAATTGCCAAGATGGTGGAAGTGATGGGCTGGAAAGCAGTGGGAGCAAAGCTTATAGACTTTAGTAAAAGTATTGTAATGGAGTGGGAACCACTGGTGCAAACAAATAAGTCACCTGAATTATTCAGCGATAATTAATTGAAATAAGTAAGGTTTATAATGGAAAACCACAGCTACATAATGAGACGAACGACGAAAGGATTGCGACGCAACGATGATGCTACGAAGAACAAATGCCGGTATTAAAAAATATTCTGGCATGTTTTTTACGCTTACTATAAAAACAATTTTAATATGAAAAAGATTATTTACGGTTTTTTTATTTTAGGTTTTATTTTATCTCTTAATAGTTGCGTGCCAACGCGTGAATATAATGCGTCTCAAATGGCTTTGCGGAATGCACAAACTGATAGTGCTTCACTCGCAAATCAGGTGAGCAGCTTGCAGGCAAATGTGGCGCAATTGCAAGAGCAAATTAACGAGCTGAATAAAAAAAATGCTTTGCTTACAAGCCAGACAAACAATACGCAAAGTCAGCTAAGCTCAAGCCAGCAGCAGCTTGCAAGTCAACAGACAAGGTTAATGCAATTGCAAAATTTATTGCAGCAACAAAAGGAAGCTGTCCAAAATTTGAAGAAAAAAATGACAGATGCGCTTGTTGGTTTTAGCTCGAGTGATTTGAGTGTGACACAAAAAAATGGTAAGGTTTATGTGAGTTTAAGTGAAAATTTATTGTTCCCTTCAGGCAGTGCTGTTGTGAATCCACAAGGTAAAGATGCGTTGAGCAAATTGGCTGCAGTGCTTACTTTAAACCCTGATATCAGTGTTGATATTGAAGGGCATACAGATTCCATTCCTATTCACGGAAAGTATGCAGACAATTGGGAGTTGAGTGTGGCAAGAGCAACATCTATTGTAAGAATTTTGGTAAATGATTACCAGGTAAATCCAGTGAGCGTTGAGGCTTCAGGTCATAGTCAATATGATCCTGTTGCAACAAACAGTACTCCAGAAGGCAGAGCGCAAAATCGTAGAACAGATATTATTTTATCGCCGAAATTAAACGAGCTGTATAATTTGTTAGACCAAAACAGTCAGTAAAAAGTAGTCATCTTATAACAAAAAAGTATGCAGGAACTGCATACTTTTTTTATTTATTTAATTTTTTACGGCAACAGCAATTTTGGAATCCGCAGTGCCATAATACAAAAACCATTTGTGATGAAATTCAATTAATCCTTCTAAAAAGCAAACATTATTCACCTGTCCTGAAAATTCGTAAGGCTTGTCTGGTTTGAAAAAATAATTTTTTAAACGTTCAATCATTTGCCGAGGATTATTTTTATCCATTAAAGCCTGACCAGCTGCATAGGTTCCTTCCCGCAAAGAACTATCGCCGATTGATGGTATATTTCTGCTGTTATAAATGAGCAAAATTCCTTTGTCAGTAAGCATTGCAGGCGGACCGCATTCAACCAAATCACAATCAAATTTTTTGTTTCTTGTTGGAATAACAATTTTCAGATCAGGCATATTCAATGCTTGTCCTTTCAAAGCAACAGGAGGTTTTTCATTTGCATTCATTTCAATTGGTGTCCAATGAATCAAATCATCAGAAGTTGCACACCAAATATTTTGATCGCCCCAATACATCCAGTATTTTCCGTTTATTTTTTGTGCAACAATTTTTCCTTCATCATACTTTGCAACAACAGCTCCCGACTTTGACCAAAGCATTTTATATTTTCTGTTTAATGCATTATTAAAAGCCGAACCATATTTTTTCCATTGAACTAAATCAGTTGATGTTGCCACAAATAGTCTTGCAACTTTTCCATCATAAGCTGTATAATTCATGTAATACCTTCCTGCTGAATCCTGCACTACGCGCGGATCTTCGCATCCTCCAGGATATTCATATTTTTTAAGTGAATCATTATCAGGAAATAAAACAGGAGAATTTTTTTTTGTAAAATGCAAACCATCCAAACTCCACGCAAGCCCAATTCGAGATGTACCCAAACTGTCCTGCGCGCGGTACAACATAAACACGGTATCATTTCTTACAACCACAGCAGGATTAAAAACATCTTTCTTTTCCCAAAAAATTTTCTTTGAAGTGATTGGATCAATAAAACAATTATTGCCTGGCTGCATGATCGGATTAATACTGTCAACCTTCTTAAAGTCAGTCATAGCCCAGTTTTCAGAAGAATCGATAACATTCGTAATTATAACATGATTATTTGAATTACAATTTTCGAAGCATAAAAAACAAATAATAAAGCAACAGGCAAACAAAATTTTCATAAAATTATTTTTCTAAAATTTCAATGCTTCCATCACTTCTTGCAATGATAACCTTCGAAGCAATGTTTACAAACAAACCATTCTCAACAACACCAACAATGGCATTTATCTTATCATGAATGGAAGCAACATTTTCAATCTCCCCAAAAAAACAATCAATGATATAATTGCCATTGTCCGTTACATAAAATTCATTTTCATTCATGCGGAATTTTGTTTCGCAACCTAATTTTTTCAAACGTTTCAAAACAGTTTCATAACCAAAGCAAACAACTTCAACCGGCACCCCGAATTTCCCCAAACGCTTTACCAGCTTGCTTTCATCAGCAACCACGATCATTTTTTTACTGTTTGTTGCAACGATCTTTTCACGAAGCAAAGCGCCACCTCCACCTTTGATCAAATTCAAGTCATGATCCATTTCATCAGCGCCATCAATCGTAATATCAATCACATCAATTTCATCAAAGCCAATGATCGGAATGTTCAATCGGAGTGCTTGTTCTTCAGAACGTTTTGATGTTGCGATCGCTTTTATTTTCAATCCATCTTTTACACGTTCTCCAATTTTTTCTATTGCCCAAGAAGCCGTAGAACCCGTGCCCAGCCCAACGATCACGCCGTCTTGCACTAATTCAACTCCTTTTTCTCCGGCTATTTTTTTTGCATTCATCTTTTATATTTATGAAATTTATTTTGAGCCAAACTTCATTGCTAATATTAAACTTCAGTGGCCCCTGCCTGCCGCAGGCAGGTTGGCACCGTTCAAAATTTGTAATTCTATTCAGCAATATTCAACATTTTTATAAATTCTAACATCAAAAATATCATTTCAATTCTTCTTCAAATAAAAAAATCTCCGTCACTTGCATGACAGAGATTTATTTCTTACATAAGCAAATTATTTTTTCGCTTCGATCACAAACGTAGATGCACTCTGTGTTTGAGCCGATGCTATTGTTTTAATTTCAATTTTATTTACAGAAGATGAAGCATTGTCTTTCGTATGAAAAACCTGGGCAAGTGTTGGTGCAATAACCAAAGAAACGATTGACATCAACTTGATCAATATATTCATTGAAGGTCCTGAAGTGTCTTTAAAAGGATCACCCACTGTATCTCCTGTAACAGATGCTTTATGTGGCTCAGATTTTTTGTAATACATCTGGCCATTTATTTCAACTCCTTTCTCAAAAGATTTTTTTGCATTATCCCATGCACCGCCTGCGTTGTTTTGAAACATTCCCATCAACACACCGCATACAGTTGCGCCTGCAAGAAATCCGCCAAGCGCTTCAGGACCCAAAAGAAAACCAATAATAAGTGGAGATAAAATAGCAATAGCACCGGGCATCACCATTTTTTTAAGAGAAGCTTCCGTAGAAATAGCAACACATTTATCATATTCAGGTTTGCCTGTGCCTTCCATAATTCCGGGTATAGTTCTGAATTGCCTCCGCACTTCTTCCACCATTGCCATTGCTGCTTCACCAACTGCACGAATAGCAAGTGATGAAAAAATAAATGGTATCATACCGCCGACAAATAAAGAAGCGAGCACATCTGCTTTGTAAATATCAATTCCTGAGATGCCGGCCACGCCCACAAATGCTGCGAACAAAGCAAGTGCGGTCAATGCTGCAGAAGCAATGGCAAAACCTTTTCCTGAAGCTGCAGTTGTATTTCCGACGGCGTCAAGCACGTCAGTTTTTTCACGAACTTCTTTTGGCAATTCACTCATTTCTGCAATACCGCCTGCATTATCAGCAATCGGACCAAATGCGTCAATCGCAAGCTGCATCGCTGTTGTAGCCATCATGCCTGCTGCTGCAATTGCAACACCATATAAACCTGCGCATGCATAAGAACCATAAATTCCACCGGCTAAAACAAGTATCGGTAATAAAGTAGATTCCATTCCAACAGCTAATCCGCCAATAACATTTGTTGCATGCCCTGTTCCGGATTGCCTGATAATACTCAACACCGGACGTTTGCCCATCGCAGTATAATATTCTGTAATAAGGCTCATTAATGTGCCTACAACTAAACCAACGCCAATGGCGCCGAGCACTCCCCATTTTGTAAATTCAATTCCACGCAATGTCATTGTTGTATCGGGAAGAATATAATAAACAATAAAAACGCATGCAATTGCTGTTAATACAATTGAGCCCCAGTTGCCCATGTTTAAAGCCTTTTGAACATTGTGGGTACTGATCGCTGCGCTGTCACTGATCTTTACAAAAAAAGTTCCTATAATAGAAAATAAAATACCTGTACCTGCAATGATCATGGGCAAAAGAATAGGAGCAAAGCCTCCATAATTATCAGTAGAAATTGTTTCCTGTCCTAACACCATTGTTGCTAAAACTGTTGCTACATAAGAGCCAAATAAATCTGCACCCATGCCTGCAACATCACCCACATTATCACCCACATTGTCTGCGATTGTTGCAGGATTACGCGGATCATCTTCCGGAATGCCTGCTTCAACTTTACCAACTAAATCAGCACCCACATCTGCAGCTTTTGTATAAATGCCGCCGCCAACCCGTGCAAACAATGCAATGCTTTCTGCGCCTAAAGAAAAGCCCGTCAACACTTCGATAGTGCGAATCATTTCTGCAGAATTAGCGCCGGCGTCAGGTGCAAAAATATGTTTGAAAACAAGATATAAACTTCCAAGACCAAGCACTGCCAAACCCGCAACACCCAAACCCATTACCGAGCCGCCGCCAAACGAAACGTTGAGTGCTTTTGATAAACTTGTGCGTGCCGCGTGAGCCGTGCGGACATTAGCTTTAGTCGCTACTTTCATTCCTATGAAACCCGCAGTGGCACTGCAAACTGCACCAATAATAAACGCAACTCCAATCAGCCAATTTGAATTCGGATTTGTTGTTGACATGTAAATAAGCAATAAGGCAACAATGACAACAAAATAAGAAAGTATCTTCCATTCGGCTTTTAAAAATGCCATCGCACCTTCAGCAATATAGGTGCTGATTTCTTTCATCCTTTCGTTGCCTGCATCTTGCTTTGAAACCCAATTAAATTTTACGAACGTATATAGTAAACCAATAATGCCCATTAAGGGAGCAACATAAAAAAGCGAATTTTCCATAAGCGAAATTGTCGGGTTGAATTTTTAAAAATTGGACGACAAAAATAGGGGAAATCGTGTAATATAATCTTGGCACTAATTATCGGTTTATTTGTTTTGATCCGTGTTTTCCATTCGAAGCCTTTTTAAAATTTGATTAAAAATAATTTTAGATAAATTTATTTTTCTGCGTTATTTTTAGATAACTAAAAATTAAATAAAATGGCAACCAAAAAAACTTCTTCAAAAAATCCAGTGCAGGAAAAAACAATCATGGAAAAAATTGGTGATGGTGCATCTTTTATAAAAGATGAAATTGTTGCAGGCAAAGATCACATTGTAGAAATAGCAGGCGATGCAATTACTTCAGTAAAAACAAGTATTCAGAAATTTACTGATAAGAAAAAAGCGACGCCAAAAAAAATAATTAAAAGACCACTTAAAAAAGTTGCGAAAAAAGCAATCAAGAAATCTTCAAAGCTTCCTTTAAAAAAAGTAATGAAAAAAGTTGCTGTCAAAAAAGCAAAAAAAGCTTCTTCTAGAAAATAACAAAAGCAATAGTAGAAACTATCGCTTTATTTTTTTAATCCGTAACCTTTATGAATTAATAAAATAAAACTTTTTTTAAAAAAGAATCATAATAAATTAATGCACATAGCTGCGAATAATTTTTTAGTAGAGTAAATTTAATATGAAGTAAAAAACCTTCTACAATATTTCAATCATAATGTTTATTGATTGACCATCTTCTGATTTATGAATTTCTATATTATTGCAGGAAGTGTGTACTGATTTTTGGAAATGGATCTGCACATTTTTATCATTTGAAATCGTAGAGTCCTTTTGATTATCAGAGATTGCAACAGCATAATTTTTTTCAGCATCATTGTTTGCTTGTTCTATATAAACAGGATAACTAACACACCAATTATTTGCCCCATCATTAGTATAATTAAATGCATCTGGCGCATTCAGCGAATCCATTTTTTGTTTTGATAATTTCATTTTTTTTATTTGCAATTCAAAGTTTTCTAACTCTATCTTTTTTTGCAATAATTCGTTTTGATCATTTAAAGAGGCAGCATTTGGTGCAACCAAATTATTTTCTTTATCCATTATTATCAATGCCTTTGTGTACACATCATTTTGTATTTTCTTTAAATTCAAACTTTTAATTTGTTCTAATTGTTGCTGTGCCTTTAAGAGATTTTTTTTGATTTCTTGAGCATCAAAGCTTTTTATTTCTTCTGCTGAGTTTTTTAATGATGCTGCTAAAGATGCAGTGTCTATAAGGTTTTCAATGTATTTAGAGTACGAAAAATTTTTGTTGTTTAATAAAATATATTGCTGTAAACTATCTTTTGATGCACGGAAAATTTTATTCAGTTCATCTTCTGTATTTATTATTTTAAAGTTATCAGCAATGTTATTTGCAAAATTATTTTTGCTGTCAGCAACATTTAATTTTTTATCATCATTATTTATTATTTCGTTCCATTCTTTTTTTTCTGTCTTTGGCAAAAGAAATGTTGGATCAAACAAGGGATTGGTTGCTTTAGTAGCATCAGATTTTATTATTGGTTTTATCTGTTTCGCATAATTTGAAATGGATATATTTTTTTGCACAGATGGTTGAAACCAGGCAAAAGAACTTAGAATAAATGTCATGACCAATAAAGCAATTAATTGTTGCCGGTAATTGAAAGTTTTTTCATTTCTGCCAATCATTCTTTTTACACGCAAAAGCAAATCGCCTTTTGAGTTCGCAGCCTGCATTGCAATCACAGCTTGGGTTTGAAAGCAAGCGATGCGCAATAAAGCATCAGCATACATTTCCGGCTGGTACTGAAATTGAAGCACCCAATCATCACAACTATTTTCTCTTTCTTTTTTTATTATGCTGCTTAAAAGTTGGGTAAAAGGATTGAAAAATAAGCCGGTTTCAATCACACATTGAAAAAGGTTTATCAGGTAATCTGCACGTTTTATATGAGCCAATTCATGCAGAATAACAGCTTCCATTTGTTCCGTTGAAAGATTATTGATACTTGCGAGCGGTATTAAAATAACTGGTTTTAAAAAGCCAATCGTAAGAGGACTTTTTATGAGATTTGATGCATAAATTTTTACATCAGCTTTTATGTTTAGCAACGATTTTATTTTCTTTATAAATAATCTCCATTGCACATCAGTTTTTTGCAAACTCTGTGTTTTAATTTGTTGCGCATATTGGTAATTTCTAATTAATCGCGCAGTGAGAAAAATTAATAAACATACATAAGCAAATGATAAATATGGAAGTAACTGTTCTGCCTTTGCAAAACAATAAACCAGGAAAGAATAAATATTTTTAAATTGAAAATTATCTGAGGATACACTTGCAAGCCCTTGCAGCGATTGCACTTCAGTAATTCTTTGGCAACAAACTATATAATAAAATTGAAGTGTTATTAAAAACCAAATGAAGCCTGCAAACTGGGCATATAAAGCAACTTTATATTTTGCCTGTGATGAAAAATTAAAGATGCCATTACATAAAATAACAATTATCCATAACAACGCAACCTGCCATAAACTATTGGCAATGGCATAACCCAATGCCTGCATAAAAGGAGATTGGGAAAGAGTTTGCATGTCATTTCTTTTTTAAATTATCTAGTAATTTTTGTATTTCTTCCAGCTCTGCTTTGCTGTGTGTTTGGCTGCCCAAAGCCTGCATTACCAATTGTGAAGATGAGCCTTGAAAAAGCGAATTAACCATTTTCCCGACAAATTGTTTTTGGGTGTTTGCACGTGTAACAAGCGCTTCGTAAATATGTGTTTTGCTGCTATCATCACGTTTTACCAAACCTTTTTCAAACATTATTTGCATAAGTTTCAAAGTGGTTGTGTAACCGCTGTCTTTAAATTCTCCCAATGCTTCGTGCACTTCGCGCACAGTTGCTTTTCCTTTATTCCAAAGAACTTGCAATATTTCCAACTCACTTTCTGTAGGCTTAATTAATTGTTTACTCATTTGATACGATTATATTCGTAAGCAATATACGAATGGAGTCGTAATGTTGAAATAATATTTTATATTTTAAAAAATATTAACAACATCAAGGATGGATTTAATCAAAAAGAAATTACCAGATAAAATTTTATAATTCTTTTTTTGGAGGCAGATCAAAAGCAATTGCTTCATGTTCAAAATGACCTTTGTGAGAGCCATCGCAAAAAGGTTTCGTTTTAGAAAAACCACACCTGCAAAACGATACAATTGTTCTTCCGCCCAAACCATACACTTGTCCGTTTCTATCCACTATCTCAAAATCGCCTTCAACTTTCAGCGAGCCGTTATTATTTACAGTGATCTTTGTAGAAGCCATATTTTTTTAGCAAATAAAATTAAATAAAGCCACAAGACAGAATGATTTAATTTTTATTTTTAAATTTTTATTTTAATTAAACAGAATGCGCATCCTGCTTTTTTTATTGTGTTTTAGCTGGTTAAATAATTGTTTTGCACAGGATGATATGCCTGATTTCAGAAGCAAGCGTGAGAATTTTTCAAAGATGCAAGAGAAAGATTTGCAGGCAGATCTTGCAACATTTACAATGGCCGGCATTGATCAAAGTTTAGCAAAATTAACTTTGGAAACCTTACCTGTTGTAAAGTATGGAAGCAATTTTATTGAGTTTGCAGGCGATAATATATCTGTAAAAATAACTGCCGGAGTCTTTTTTCCAACGCAACACAAAATTTTTTATTCTGATAAATATCTTACTAAAATTGATAACAAACCTTATTACGGCAATTATGGAAAAATGCCAACAATATCTATCGCTTCGGTTGCTGTAACAATCAACGGTGACTCTATACAAATACCACAAACTGCTTTTGCAGACTTATTTAATCCTTCATTTATTTACACAGATCAACAGGGCAAAATAAAAACGCATGATAATGTTTATCTCTCTGCCGATAAAAGAAAAATATACATTTATATGCTAAACCTTGATAACACAGGTGGCTATGAAGTAACATGGATCATTGAAGATAAAAAATTTGTAAGACGCGTTGTTGATTTTGATCTTGGAAAATAATATTGGTTGATATAAAAAATAAAATTCCACCGAAGAGTACTTTCAACGATGGAATTTTGAACTAAAGTTTTAAAAATTATTTCCAGGGATCAAGAACAACCTTTACACAATCTTCTTTTTTATATTTAAATATATCATACGCATGCTCTATTTCTGACAATGGCAAGCGATGTGTGATCACATCATCCAATTTTACTTTTCCATCTTTTACATATCCAAGCAATTCATCAATATATTTATGTGCCGGTGCCTGTCCGCCTTTCAAAATAATGCCTTTATCAAAAAATTGTCCTACAGGAAAATTATCATAGGTTGTTGCATAAACTCCAAGTACAGAAACAATACCACCTCTGCGCACAGCGCTCATGCATGCTTCTAAAACTTTTGGAGAGCCGCTTTCGAAATTTATTACAGCTTTTGCTTTATCTAAAATTGTACGATCAGGTTCAAAGCCCACTGCTTCTACACATACATCAGCGCCACGACCACCCGTTATAGAACGGATTTCATCAATAACATTTTTTCCATTTTTTTCCCATAATAATGTTTCTGAGTTTGCAGCTTCTTTTGCTTTATTTAAGCGATAATTCAAGGTATCAACATTAATTACTCTTGCTGCACCACGAAGCCATGCACTTTTTGCAGCCATAATTCCGACAGGTCCTGCACCAAAAATAGCAACAGTTTCGCCACCTTTCACTTCACCCCAATCTATTCCTGTATAACCCGTAGGGAAAATATCTGTGAGAAATAAAACCTGTTCATCAGTAAGATTTTCAGGAACTATTCGCGGCCCATAATCAGCATAAGGAACGCGAACATATTGCGCCTGACCTCCATCATATCCGCCATATAAATCTGTATATCCAAACAAAGCACCTCCTTTTTCAGTTAACAAACCTCCTTCAGGACCGTAGTGTTGCGGATTGCTGTTTTCGCATTGTCCGGGAAGATCATGATGACAAAAAAAGCAATGTCCGCATGCTATCGGAAACGGTACCACCACACGATCTCCGCGTTTTAGATTTTTAACGTCAGCACCAACTTCTTCCACAACTCCCATAAACTCATGACCAAGTACCATTGGTCTTGGCTGCGGAATACTTCCTGTATAAATATGAAGATCAGAACCACAAATTGCAGTTGCTGTAACTTTTAAAATGATATCCCGGGAAGATTTAATTTTAGGATCTTCAACTGTATCATAGGTTATCTTTTTTGGCCCATGAATCACTGCTGCTTTCATAGATTAGGTTTTTATTTTCAAAGATTATTTTTCTTCCTCTGCCGGTTCCTGCTGTTTATGAACATTGTCAGCAACCATACTGTCAGGCATTACATTGCTCATGGCAACCTGCATTTTATTTTTAAATCCTGACACGATCATATCATCACCATTCATTAAAGCTTCGTAACCATCTTTAGCAACGGTTGATGCATCATCAAGTTTTTTGCCTTTCACATTTTTTGCGTCAAGCATATCTGCTTTATTAAAAAAGTCAGTAGCTGTAGCGCCGGGCAATAAAGCAGTTACAGTAATTCCCTGGTCTTTTACTTCATTGCGAATTGCTTCTGTAAATGATTGTATAAAAGCTTTGGTGCCATGATAAACAGACTGGAAGGGACCAGGTATTTTACTTGCAACTGAAGAAAGATTTAAAATTTTTCCATTACCACGTGCAACCATTTCTTTTAAAAATTGCTTTGTAAGAATAACAAGACTTCCAATGTTCAGTTGAATAATATCAAGCTCGCGATTGATATCAGTATCCACAAATTCTCCATATTGACCTTGTCCTGCATCATTAACCAAAATGTCAATTTGAATGCCCTGAGACTGCACTTCATCAAATACTTCAAAAGCACTTTCTTTTTTAAAGAGATCTTTTGCAAGCGTTACAACCTCTACATTGTTTTGCTTTAATTCTTGTGCAGTACTATCAAGCTCTTCCTGGTTTCTTGCAACAATTACAAGGTTATAGCCATCCTCTGCAAACAGTTTTGCCAACTCATAACCAATGCCGCTTGTAGCGCCGGTTATTAATACATATTGATTTTTGTTTTCCATATAAAAGGTGTTTTTCAATCAGCGACTATAACCATACCATTTTCAGAGAATTATTTTTTAAATTATTTGACATTAATTTTTCAGTTTTTAAAAAATAATGTGTAATTTTTTCTTCGTGTAATGATTAAATTGAGATAATTGAAATAGGAATTAAAAAAAAGAATTGAAAAGTATATGGAGAATGATGCAAAAAATTAATGGCAAATTTTTTGATGCATAAAGAATATGTTCCCCTTTCAAAATAAAAATAATAAGCCTGAAAAAGAAAATGAAAAACTAAAATCATTTTCAGAAAAACCTTCTATTAAAAAAACAGTGGGTAAAAATACGCCGTATGACATTTTTTATTTGTTTACGGCAAACATTATAAAGCAGGAAACTTTATTTGTGCGATAAAAATTTTTAAACAGCATAAGTTAATCCGTAACTTTCTTCTTCCAAAACTTCCTGCCAATCAACGATCATTTTTTTATACGCTTTACCAACAGGAGTGATCTTTCTGTCAAGATCATACAATCCTAATTCATTCACAATGCCATCATCATTTCGCAATGCAGAATCCCAATCAACCTGGTGACAAAGGCTATACCATGTAAAACCAATAATTGGCACACCATCATGTTTTAAGCGATGCACATTTGCCCATTGTTTCAGCAACCATTCTGTTGATGCAGGCATTTTTATATTCGTTTCAGTGTGCATGATCGGCAATTTGTAACGATTATAATATTGACTGGTAATTACATAATAACCAAAAATTTCTCCTGCTGCCTGCGTAGAGCCATCGGCATGAACAATGTGTTCGTTGGTAACATAATAATCATTGCCCATAATGCATTTCGCCTTCACCTGGTTTTTTGAAAACCATTCGTACTCACTCTTCGTCATGCCATTGGAAATTAAATATTCATACATCGTTACATTCAAAGGATAGCCATAAGTAAGGTCTAAAGAAAGAAATCTTTTTTGATTTAAAAATCTTGCAAGCGGAACAGCTTTGGGATCTATTGAATGAAAATATTCTGAGGACTCACTTTGAATGAACATGGCATTTTTCTGCACAGATAAAATTGCGTGCATAGCCAACACATTTGCTTTGCATAAATTTTTTAAAGCCGTAACAAAACTTCTGTCTGATGATAATCTTTCATTCCACCATCCATATTGAGCAGAGAACATTGCCGTGATAAAAATTTCATTAACCGGCGTATATAATTTTTGTTTGGGAAATCTTTTTGCAAACGCTAAAGCATACTCAGCAAAGAGTTCAGGAAAATCAGGATTTTGAAAATTGCCCAACCAGTCAGGCAAACCAAAATGACAGAGATCAATGATCGGTGTAATTTTTAACTCACTTAAACAGTTAAAAGTTTCATCAGCAAATGCCCAGTTATATTTTCCAGGACCTACATGAGTGCTGTAATAAGGCGGACCGTAACGAAGGAATTGAATGCCGGTTTCTTTTACAAGATTAAAATCTGTCTTCCACATTTTATAGTGGTCAGTTTTTTCCATTTCATCAACCCGTTTATTCTGGCCATTCTTTAAACAGATAGTAGGATAACTGTTTTCAATGCCCGTGCAGAACATGAAATTATTTTTATTCATGGGAAAAAATAGAATATTGTGATGTTAATACGTGCAAATTAACTTGTGTAATATATATGAGGGGTTAAAAATAATATAAACCTTTAGCCACCTGCAAAAAAAATATCCACTTGTATGCACAATTTTTTATAATGAGAAGAAAGAATTGATGGATAGTTTAAAAAATATTTTGTAAGATTTGAAATTTATGATTTGTAATAAACTTCAAAGGGGGACGAGATAAGAGTTTGTATTAGCAAGTTCGAAGGTAACGTCACTGCGAGGAACGAAGCAGTCTGTGAGCTGCGATAACAACAACATAATTGCGGCAGCATAGATTGCTAAGCTAACAAAAACGTTACTTCTGTTTCTATCATTTTTGCAAAGGCCACTTTTCAGAGAAATAGTTTAAAAAATTATTCCTTCACCACTTTAAACTGTTGCTTGTTATTATCCGTATTAATAGTTATCAATAATATTTGTTTTGCAAATTGTGATGCCGGTATGTTTATTTGTTCACCCGTAGTAAAGTTGTGTTTGGCTGAATAAAGCTTTCTTCCATTCATATCTGTAATGGTTACTTCTGCATTCGCAACATTACCCGATGAAGTGATATTGATAAAGTCTTTTGCCGGGTTAGGTGAGATGGTAAATGATGCATTATTATTCTTTGAAAAATCAACCGAAACAATACCTGAATACGTAAACTTACCATCATTATCAACCTGTTTTAAACGATAATAATTCATGGCAGTTAAGGGCGCATTATCAACAAAAGAATAATTACTTTTTAAGGTATTATCATGCGCCTGTACATTACCGATGGCATTAAATATTTTAGAATCAAGTGAGCGTTCAACACTAAAATAATTATTGTTTATTTCATTGGCTGTTTGCCATTGCAATAATGTTGTATTGTTTTGTTTTTGTGCGGTGAAAGAGAGAAGATTAACAGGTAATGTTGTAATATCAAGTGTGTCGCTATACAAAGTAAGCTCCGTTGCAACCGAGTTGGTTACTGCTACATAATAAATACCTGTTTGTGTAATCATCAAAGTTGAATCTCCGGCAGTTGTTTTATACAATGTCCCATTTCTATACCAGTGAAAGCTATCATTAGCAAGCGTTCCACCGGCTGAAACTGAAAGCGTACTGTCATTATAATGCAATGGTATAGTATCCTGCGGAGCGTATTGAAATGTATTGATTGAATTAAACTTTTGCACTAAGGGTTCCAGTCCATTAAAGGTAAATTGATTGCTATCAAGAGTTAAAGTTTGCAGGTTTTTAAGATTTCCTAATCCTGAGGGAATACTTCCGCTAAGCTCATTATCATTAAAATATAAAGTTTGGAGTTTTGTAAGATTTCCCAATTTAGCAGGAATGCTGCCGCTTAATTGATTATAACGAAAAGCTAGAAATTGCAGGTTTGTAAGATTGCCCAACTGAGCGGGGATACTTCCGCTTAATTGATTCTCACCGAAAGCTAAGGTTTGCAGGTTTGTAAGATTGCCCAACTGAGGGGGGATACTCCCGCTTAATTGATTAGCACCAATAGATAAATTTTGCAGGTTTGTAAGATTTCCTATTTGCGATGGAATGCTTCCGCTTAAGTCATTAGAATTAAGAAATAATATATTCAGTTTAGAAAGATTGCCCAATTCAGAAGGAATACTTCCAGTTAATTGATTACCATCAAGAGCTAAATATAAAAGTTTAGAAAGATTGCCCAATTCAGTGGGGATACTTCCACTTAATTGATTACCATCAACATCTAAAAATAGAAGGTTAGAAAGATTTCCCAATTTAGGGGGAATACTTCCGCTAAGCTGATTATTGTATAAAGTTAAATATTGCAGGTTTGAAAGATTGCCCAATTCAGCAGGAATACTTCCACTTAATTGATTACCATCTAAATATAAAATTTGCACCTTCGTAAGATTTCCAAGTGCAGGAGGAATATTTCCGCTAAGCTGGTTATTATATAGAGTTAACTCCAGCAGGTTTGTAAGATTTCCAAGTGCAGGAGGAATACTTCCGCTTAATTGATTAGTATCAAGAACTAAATATTGAAGGTTTGTAAGATTTCCCAACTGCGCGGGAATACTTCCGCTTAATTCATTACTATCAAGACGTAAATATTGAAGCTTAGAAAGATTCCCAAATTCAGCTGGAATACTTCCGCTTAATTGATCGTTATTAAAATATAAATCGTGCAGAATTGAAAGATCTCCCAATTCAGCAGGAATACTTCCGCTAACCGGATTATGACTTAGGTTCAGATATGTGAGACTATCAAGGTTTCCTAAAGACGCGGGTAAAATACCGGTAATATTATTGTAGTCTAATCTTATTGATCTAACGCGGTTATTAATAATGGTAATTCCATGCCACGAGCTTACCGGTGCTGCGGTTAACCAATTGGTATTGTTAACCCAATTAGCCCCTCCTGTACTATCATATAAGTCAACAAGGGCTGATGAATCCTGCACATTTACCTGTGCGAATGTGTTTGTAAAAAATAAACATGCAAAGCAAAAAGAAAGGGTAAAGATGAGTTTCATACAATAGGAATTAGTATTAAGAATAGGTTAAAGAATCAATACGGAAATTACACAAAAAATTATTTCACCAAATAAAAAGAGATACTTTTTTTTCTTCGCAAACAATTCGCAGTTATTGCCTGCTACGTTCTAAAGCAAAATAAAATTTTAAAGTCGAAAATTGATTTGTAGCTTTCTTATTAATATGAAAACTGCTCAAGCCAAAACATCAACTAAAGAATTAGTTACTATCATTACTGCATCTTCAGTAGGTACAATTATCGAATGGTACGACTTTTATATTTTCGCCAGTTTAGCCACAATTATCTCCACACGGTTTTTTCCGAAAGACAATCCGGTAGCTGCATTCCTTGCCACTTTAGCAACGTTTTCTGCAGGATTGGTGGTGCGCCCGTTCGGCGCTTTATTCTTTGGCAGGTTAGGAGATTTGATTGGAAGGAAATATACTTTTATGATTACACTGTTACTGATGGGTGGTTCTACTTTTGCGATTGGCCTGGTGCCTGAATATAAAACGATAGGTTTTTTAGCACCGGTTATCATACTTGTTTTAAGGTTACTGCAAGGGTTAGCTATTGGCGGCGAATATGGCGGCGCAGCAACATTTGTAGCAGAACATTCTCCTGCAGGTAAACGTGGCTTCTGGACTTCGTGGATTCAAACTACATCAGCATTGGGATTAGTAATTTCCATGGGCGTGATCTTAATTTCAAAAAATTCCATGAGTACAAATGCCTGGGAAGATTGGGGCTGGCGACTTCCCTTTTTAGTGTCTTCTATCATGGTAATTATTTCAATGTGGATAAGAAAAAATATGAAAGAGTCGCCATTGTTTGCCAAAGCAAAAGCCGAAGGGAAAACATCTGCCAACCCTTTAAAAGAATCTTTTGGCAACAAAGCGAATCTGAAGCTTGTTCTGCTGGCATTGTTTGGACTAACCATGGGCTTGGGAGTAGTAGGCTATTCGGCATCTTTTTATGCGCAAAGCTTTCTTATAAAAATCATGTTTGTTGATTATGACCAGGCAAATAAGATTGTAATTATTGGTATTTTATTAGGTGCACCTTTTTATATTTTCTTCGGATGGTTATCAGACCGCATTGGTCGCAAGTACATAGTAATGTTAAGCCTGTTAATGGCAATATTATTCTTTCGCCCGATCTTTGAAGAAATGTATCAAACCACAAATCTTCAGCATAAAGTTGAAGACACGAGGGCGATGAAAATGAATATAAAAAGAGAACCCGTATCTGTATCAAATACTGATTCTTTAATTACCACAACAACGCTTCATTCTTACGCAGATGGAACCAAATGCAGCGAAATAAAAACACAGGAAATAAGTTCAGGCAAAATAGAAAAACCTGAAATCATTACGTCAATAAAATTGAATGATGCCGATGAATGGAAGCTGATTTTTTGCATTTTTCTACTGATGTTTATTTTCACAATGTCGTATGGTCCTCTCGCTGCGTTTGTGGTTGAAATGTTCCCTTTAAAGATCCGATACTCATCCATGTCGCTGCCATACCATATTGGCTATGGCATATTTGGCGGAATGAGCGTTGTTATAGCAACCTATTTAATTGAAAAAGCAAAAGTTGCCGGTGTCGCAAACTATTATCTCGCAGGCCTGAATTATCCTATCGTCTTAATGAGTGTATGTCTTGTTATCGGACTTTTGTATCTAAAAGATAATAAAGAAGGGCAAACAGTTATACAAACTCATTCACAAAATCTGAACAAAGTAAAAAGATCAATGGGTTGGGTTTGGATATTATTGGGATTAGCCGCCACATATTTTGGTGTGTTTAAATTAGGAATACCAAAGCTTACTTCTGGCAACCAGGATGATTTAATTTTTGGCATCATCGTTATGTTTTTTATAACTCCGGTTGCTACAATCGGCTTATTACTTTTTGGAAAATATGCCCTCGATGGTGAATATGATGCGTAACCATTTTAATAAAACAAAAATCATTTCCGCTTGTAAAAGGCCAGCAGGTAAAACATACATTTAGTAAATACAAATATCGTCATTCCCAAGCTGTCTGCCGACAGGCAGGCTTGATCGGGAATCTGCTCTTGAAAATAAAAGTTCATATTATATGCTTAACCGCTTCACGAATAATCATCAGATTCCCGCCTGCGCGTGGATGACGAGCTGCGCAGAAATGACAGTATTACAGCAGCAAAAAGAAATTCTATATGAGTTATGCAATGTCATATATTTACACGTTGCCATGCTTTAGCCCCATCAGAACTTCAAAATTTCTATAAGAAATTAACTGTAATAAATTAAATAAACGGCCATGCTGAAAACCGCATAGAGTAAGCACAATCAAAAAAAAATTAAACCAAAATGAAAAAGTTTTTAATTAAAGCATCTTATAACGCAGAAGGTGTAAAAGGTCTGCTTAAAGTTGGTGGTACAAACAGAAAACAAACTGTTGAAAAAATGCTTACAGCCCTTGGTGGCAAAATGGAAGCATTTTATTATGCTTTTGGCGAACATGATGTGTATGCTATAGGCGAAGTTCCTGATGATGCAACATTAGCGGCTTTTGTGCTTACGATAAATTCATCAGGTGTGGTGTCTGTTTCAACCACTATTCTCTTAAGTCCTGAAGAAATTGACAAAGCCATAAAAATATCTGTGGATTATCGTTCTCCCGGAAATTAAATTGATTGGGAATCTGCTCTCGTCAATGCCAGGAACAAAGCAGTCTGTGAACTGAAATAAAAAAAGGTGCAGCAACTGCTACACCTTATCCCAGCGCTAATACAATTATTTTATAAGCAGTAATTATCTTTCATCTAAAGTTATAACTAATCACTCATAACTTATAACTCACATCTTACGCTGCAAACCGCAACACTTCAGCGCTGAAGTTGCGCGAAGGATCAGCAGCTGCACCCGCAACTTTTATGCGATACTCCGTGCCGGGCACCAAACCCTTCAGAATATATTTACGCTTACTGTAGGTATAAGTGCTCCACACAGGTGCTGCACCTGCAACCACTGGCGCAATCATGAGCTCATACTGCCATGCCTGCGGTATCTTGCTGCTTTCCACTACTAATTCACCGCTGTTCATGCCCTGCGTAACAGTCACAGTTTCAGGCGGAGCAAGCGGACCAACAGGCCGGCGGGTTTTATACATTGGCAAAAGCGTTGTTGATAGTGCCTCCTCCTCATCTGGCGTAGTATCCATTGCATAATGAGCAAGGCTAGCCAATGAAGTTGCCAGTACAAGGCGCGCCTTGTTTTTAGCAATGTTGTTTGTCTTTGGCTGATTTCTGCCGCTAATACCCAGCGCGTTCTTGTAAGTAGTAATGTTAACCTCCAGCGTTTTAAGATCAGGATCGGGACTTGGATAATTGTCATTGTCTGTAAATGCCCCCAAAACTTTCTGCCCGAGCAATAAAATATCTGCCTGGGGCAAAGAAATGTAATCGATAATTAGCTTTACCATGATATTGGATTTTATTTTATGAAAACACGGAAACCGTGCCTGTACTTAAACTGACCTGATAAATTAAATGCCTGTTGCAAAAACTTTTATTTTAAGTTCTTTTTAATAAGTAGTAAACATTCTTTTTTTTATTCTGCCTTCAATAATTTTTATTGAAAGCCTTGTATAAGCAGAAAGAAGCTTTTAATGGATCAATAGAAGAACACAATGATTCATTTGTTGTTTCATTTATCACATTGGTGAACACATTAAGCTCAAACAAGTACACTTTAAGCTCAAACAAGTACACATTAAGCTCAAACAAGTACACATTAAGCTCAAACAAGTACACATTAAGCTCAAACAAGTACACATTAAGCTCAAACAAGTACACATTAAGCTCATACAAGTACACTTTAAACTCATTTGGTGTTTCGTTTGTAACATTTGGTGTTTCGTTTGTGACATTGGTGAACACTTTAAGCTCAAACAAGTACACATTAAGCTCAAACAAGTACACATTAAGCTCATACAAGTACACTTTAAGCTCAAACAAGTACACTTTAAGCTCAAACAAGTACACATTAAGCTCATTTAGTGTTTCGTTTGTAACATTTGGTGTTTCGTTTGTAACATTTGGTGTTTCGTTTGTAACATTTGGTGTTTCGTTTGGGATATTTGATGTTTGTTATTTGGTAAAAGAGGAGTAGTTTTAGAGGGAAATATTTGGGATTGCCTATAATCGACAATCTTTGGGTTAGTGGTAATGCTAAAGCAATCTTTATATGAGCAGGTATGACAGAAAAGCCTTTAGTAATTTTAGCCAGTGCAAGGAAACAAGGGGAAACAAGAAGCTTCTTGAGTGAAATTTTTGCTGATAAAGAATATGAACTAATTGACCTTTTAGACTTTCATATCTTACCCTACAACTACTCATGTGATTATTCATACACTGACGAATTTTTAAAAGTTGTTGATGAGCTGCTTAAGTATAAGATTATTGTTTTTGCTACACCAGTATACTGGTATGCAATGAGCGGACTAATGAAAACTTTTTTTGACAGATTCACCGAAATTGTCACTGCTAAAAAGCATATGGGCAGACAATTAAACGGAAAATCAACTTTTCTACTTGCTGTAGGCGCTGACGAAGAATTGCCTAACGGTTTTGAAGTTCCCTTTAAGCTTACATCCGACTATTTATACATGAAATATCAGGGCTGTATTTATTATTCCACAAAATTTTTAAAGACTGAAGAAAAGGTTCAGGAATTAATCCAAGTCTTTAAGGACAAGGTGAAAAGCACTAACCTTTAATGGCGCTGAGGGGAATGCAGGAAACCCATATGTTGCCTTCGATGTTCCAAATCCTATTGATGGATATATTCATTCTCATTTTAGCAACTCTACCACTCCCACATATTCTATATTTTCGCCTGCTGATTTGCTTGCAATTTATAAGCTTTATTTAATTAATAGAATGGTTAATCCATTAACCTTTACAGCAGGTGTTGTAACATCTCAGGGAACTTCTTATATATTAATGATTACAGATCTCGCGGCCTTTACCTCTTTTGGAAATACTTATTTGAATGATAATGATCCGGATAATTATAATAATTTTCAATTTAATATATTTGGAGGAACCAGACCAAATGGGTTTGGCATTATAGAAACCGCTTCTGCAACTGCAAATGAATTAAATTTTTTAAACCTTTTAGCCTCCAGTAATACAGGACTTACTCTATTTAAAGGAAATGCAGCTATGACTGAGTTTGACGCGGTCGGATTAAATACAGACGGTACAGAACTTACAAAACCTTGCCCTAATTTTTAAACAAGAAAAATGAAAAAAATAATTATATCAATTAGCCTCTTTTTTTTATCAGTTGTGGCATTTTCTCAAATAGCCCAACCGGGCAGTTATACGCCTGATACTACCATGGGTAAATTTGCAGGAACATGGCGATGGGTATCAGGAAATGATACTGTGGTTATGGTATTGCAGAAACAAAAATTAATACATCCTGCTCCCTACAATTTCTATTCAGATAACTTAATAGGTTGGCATACCTACATTAAAAACGGTAAATTGAAAGAGAGCTCTATGAGCCACATGAATACACCCGAAGATACTTTTGCTACCATACATATAGGTATATCTTACGGTACAAAACTACGCGGAGCTTTTCATGATCTCACCAATCATAAATGGGGAGATATGTTTTTTAACCTACAGGCAAACAGTACTACCAAAGCAACATTGACATTACAGGATAGTGAGGGCGTGAGGGTTCATTTTCCCGGGCAGCCTGCTTTTATTGGCGGCTTTACTTTACCTTCAGGTATAGTATTAAAAAAAATAAAATAGTAATTGAGAATAATACTAATCACCATTTGTTTATTAGTAATTTATAATACTTCTTTTGCCCCCTGTTTGGCGTAGTCTCCAGACTATGTCATCGAGTTAGCAAATCTTAGATTTGTTCTGTCCTTATTGTGTTCTTCACCAACAACTAATATATACTTTCACCGCATCTATAAATAGAAATTTGGAATTGGATGGAAGAAGAGTAAACTTTGAGCATAATCTATAAAATGATGCAGTACAAATTAGATCCGAATAAACTCAAATCATATATTGCTAAGCAAAATAGTCGAGTAGTTAGACTTTTGATTGTGGGCTGCTTGACGGTTAGCATAGTACAGTTAACGTACTTAAAAAAAGAACTAGGCTATAATAGTAATCTTTTTAGAGTTTTTCTTCCTTATGTAGTAACGTTATTATTTTTTGGTCTTTTATTCTTTCTGAGAAAAAATTACACAATTTTAGTTGCAAAAAGCCTTTTTATAATTATTGACGAAAATTCTATAACAAAGAAAATAGACTTAGAAAATACTTCGAGAGTAAGTTTACTTAATATGTGTTTATATAATCTTGCTAAAAGATTTACTTATGGTTACTTTATCTGCATAAAATTTAATCAGATAAACTCAATTATATCCAATAAAGGTGATTTGTGGATTTACTCTCTAGCTTCTGATTCATTCACTGGTAAAGGTGTATTAATAATACCACAAGAAATCGAAAAATTTGATGAGATTGATTCTATAATTAAAAATATGCAACTCACGCACGTATAAGTTGCCGCTGTTTGGCGTATCTTTTTTATCGGTTGACTGACTGAGTAGGACCTATTACTCTATTTATTTCATTTCGGCAAATTCGAAATCCTAAAAATAATCCGATACAAAAGAAAAAGAAGTAAAATTCAGGATGAAAGGGAAACAAAAAGATACCAAATTTTTTTTTATACTCATTATTAAAAATATAGAGTAATAGATTTATAGGCAAAAGAAGTGTTATTAAGTTCTGAATTATAGAAAAACGTTTCCATTTCTTATCATATTTGATTTGAGATGTTTGTAAAGCATTTTTTTTCTTTATAGAATTGTTCATAAAGATTGAAAAAATAAGTAAAAACAAAGAAAAAACTGTTACTATAAATATAAGTGAATCAAATTTTATAAGTTTTTTACTTAAAAATATATTAGAGAAAAAACTTAGAAAACAAATGAAGCCACTCGCTTTATAAATTAAAGACCAAATTTTAAATCTAGGCATTGTTAATGGTTAAGATATGGTGGAATAAGATTTACAGCTATTCGTTGTTATATGTCACCGACAATCAATGTCAGTTTCAAAGCTAATAAATACATTGCATCCCAAACCCGGCGAAGTTTCCACCTTTGCCCGCATCTATTTTATCATGGCAATAGAAATATTGCCTCAAAGCCGGCGGGCTTCGTTTCCGCAACGCCACTACAGTTATTCCTTTTGAACAAGCTATCGCAAGTTCAAATTGCGACTACTCGCAACCGGAATACCAACATGTGGCTTTTGCAGAAACTGGTGGAAATTTTATTTAATAACTTTCATCAATTCCAAATTAGTCAGGAAACTCACAATAGAAATACTGAAGCACAGGGTTACAGTAGCACCACAGCAAAATCAAACCGCAGAACAAATGGGCGTACATCATTTGTTCTTGATTTTTTCTTTGGTTCGTTTCATTTGCATCAAGGCAAAAGAAATATTGCCTCAAAGCCGGCGGGCTTCGTTTCCGCAACGCCACTACAGTTATTCCTTTTGAACAAGCTTTGCAAGTTCAAATTGCGACTACGTCGCAACCGGAATACCTACATGTGGCTTTTGCAGAAACTGGTAGAAATTTATATTTATTAACTTCAATAATTCCAAATTAGTCGGGGAACTCACAATAGAAATACTGAAGCACAGGGTTACAGTAGCACAACAGCAACATCAAACTGCAGAACAAATGGGCGTACATCATTTGTTCTTGATCTTTTCTTGGGTTCGTTTCATTTGCATCAAGGCAAAAGAAATGAACAGTATATTTGGAATTGCGTTTAAGAGCAGCAATCTTTGGATTGTGTGCAGCCTGTGCAAACATTTTACGAAAGAATTATAATGATAATAAGCCGAAAACATTTTGACATCAATAATAAATGTGCCATTGAAAAATTAATAATCAAGCCGCCGATAAAACTTGATGCAGTTTTTCAGGACGAAGCCTGTTTTACTTACCTGAAGGAAGGAGCGCTATCGCTTACTTCTCCAACTGACAACTTATCTATTCAAGCAGAGGAAAGTGTTTTACTAAGATGTGGTAACTACTTTACAAACGCAATTCGAAAACTACCTGCTATAACTTGTGAAATTTATGCTGTTCATTTATATCCAGACATTTTGAAAGAATTATACAAAAACGAATTTCCAAATTTCATAAAAGATAATGGTATCAAACCCTACATTAGGAAAATAGAAAAACAAAGTGTTATAACCCATTTCATCCAAACCCTTGATTTTTATTTTGAGAACCCAAACTTGGTTACTGACGATTTGCTTAAATTAAAAATAAAAGAACTCATCCTATTACTTCTGCAAACAAACAATGCAGAAAATATAATTACTTTATTCTCACATTTATTTAATCCAAGACAAGCAGGTTTATTTGAGGTAGTAGAGGCACATTTATACTCATCTGTTTCTATTGTTGATTTAGCCCGTTTGACGGGGAGAAGTCTCTCAACTTTTAAGAGGGATTTTGAAACACAATTTTGTGACACTCCAGCCAATTATATTAAAGAAAAGAAATTGGAAAAGGCTCTTGAGCTTCTACAATTAACAGAGTTATCTGTATCAGAAATTTGTTTCGAAGTTGGCTTTCAAGATGCTTCACATTTCACAAAGACCTTCAAACAAAAGTATAATCGATTGCCTTCCCAGTATCGTAAGAAGTAGTTGAACTGCATTTACCAGTTTTTGAACTTTACAGCCAAGTTTTAATTTATTTTAAGCTTCATTTTTGTCTCGTGATTATTCACTAATAAAAGACTAAAAAAATGAACGAAAGTATATTAATAACCGGAGCAAATATTGGGCTTGGGAAAGAGACTGCCCGACAGTTAGCCTTGAAAGAAGAAACAAAAAAGGTAATTCTTTTTTGCAGAAATGGAGCGAAAGCCGAGGCGGCAAAAAAAGACCTCGAGGAGCAAACCGGCAGAAAGATTTTTGAAATTGTTATTGGAGATGTTTCAGATGCAAATTCTGTAAGGAAAGCAGTAGAAAAAATAAAGGAACCGGTTGATGCAATCATTTTAAATGCAGGTGGAATGGTTGGGAAATCGGCTGGGAAAATAACACCTTCCGGAATGAATGAATTAGCTGCCACCAATATTTTGGGTCATGTAATTTTAGTAGATGAATTAATAAAACATAATAAATTAAAAAAAGCAGTATTATATCCCAGTGCGGAAGCTGTACCAGGCGTAAAGATGCTTGGCATGAAGCCAGTGGCAATGAAAACCTCTTCTGTAGATGAATTTGCTGCTGTTCTTGATGGATCATATTTTGGAAATAAATTCGATGCAGTGCAAGCATATGGATACGTTAAATATGCAGCAACGATGTGGATGTTGTCAATGGCAAGGAAATATCCCCACCTCAAATTTGTTGTTATGAGTCCGGGGAACACAAAGGGAACTTTGGCACCGGATCATTTGCCCCCGGCAATGAAATTTATGTTGAAGTATTTTATGATGCCTGTTGTATTCCCATTGATGGGGGGAATGGTACATAAGTTAGAAGTAGGTGCAAAACGCTTTGTAGATGGCATTTCGGATGAGCGATATAAAAGTGGTGTTTTTTATGCAAGTAGAGAGGGTAAGTTATCAGGCGATGTGGTTGACCAGAGCACTTTTTTTACTCCTTTACGAAATACTACATTTCAAGATAACGCTGATAAGGCAATTCACCGGTTTATACAATAGTAATTCGTTCGCATGAGGGATCAATAATATTCTTCTCTCAGCAACGTCACATACTCATCTCAATTTACAACTTCACCACATCTATTTAATCAAGGCAAAAGAAATGAACAGGAACCGTCATTGCGATCCGTCTTAGACAGAGAAGCAATCTGTGTGTAGAAGTTAATATTATTATTACAGTGCACAGACTGCTTCGTTCCTCGCAGTGACGAAACAATACCTATGTGTCTCACTTTCCAACTTCCCCGCATCTATTTTATCATGGCAAAAGAAATGAACAGTATATTTGGAATTGAGTGTAATAATATAAAACTTTATGGTGGGCGTAATTTACTTACTTCAGACAAATTGAATGAATGAAAAAATATTTGTTGATTCTTGCTTTCTTTTGCTTATGGTCAATTGGTGTTTACTTCTTATTGTATTTTATAATTTACCTGATAGCACTATCAAACAGTGGTGAGAATGTTATTACTTTCCTATATACCAATAATGTAATTCTAACCTTTGTCATCTCCTTGGTTTTAGTTGTTTTTAGCGTCAGACAAAAATGGAATACTAACAGGCAGTTATTTATTATCGAGCTAATTCTTAGATTTTATCTTGGCAGCGGGTTAATGGTGTATGGATTAACAAAAATGTTAGATTACCAGTTTAAGCTTGCTTATGATGTGTGGGATGCACCGTTAAGAGATATTTCAGGCAGACATTTGGTATGGGCATTTTTAGGTCATAGTTACGCATACGAATTGTTTATAGCTATACCAGAATTTGCAGGTAGTATTTTTTTGTTTTTTAATCGCACCAAGTTTTTCGGAAAAATAATTCTACTTCCTGTTATTCTAAATGTTGTGGTTGTTAATTACACATTTGATTTATGGCAGGGAACAAAATTTATTTCTTTATTATTTTGCTTTGCTATTATTATACTTCTGCTATTTGAATGGAGAAAAATTCAACAGATTATTGAAATCATTTTCAAAGTTACTTATCGTTTTAATTTTTCTTTTAAGAAGAACTTGCTGATTGTATGGGCTACGATTTGTTTTGCTGTCCTATTACTTTTTCTTAATTACAGGATGCTCAACAGTCCTGAAATGCAGCAGGCAGACAACCCTACTTTAGCCGGTGGCTGGCGCATTGTTTCCTATAAAAAAAACGGCGCTGAATTATTAAATTCCTGTGATATTATAAATCAGACTGCCAGCTTATTTTTAAGTTTCGGATTTCATTCGGTTTTAAAAATAAGAACAACTTCTACTGCAGGCACATACACTGTTGATAATAAAAAAAACCTTTTTGACATTTCGTTTAATGACACAACAATTAAACCTATCTCTGCACGATATACACTTTCAAAAGACACTCTGCTGACGATTTATGGTGAACAAAATAAAGATAGCGTGGCACTTGAATGTATTAAACAACAATACAATTTTAAAACAGAAGGTGTAAGGTTTTAAAAAGCCGAATCCTCATGCCTGGCAAAGTTTGCAACTTGGCAATATCTTAATTTCCTTTATCAGTTGATGTCGCACCAACCGAAGCCATAACAAAGCGAAGGAGAAATGAGCAAAACAAAATCTTTCATTTCCCAAAACAGTGGTATAACAATTGTTGTAATTTTTTTCATTATCCATCTTTCATTTATTTTTTAGTGAGCACAGAAATTTTTTCAAACGCTGACCGGGCAATTAAAAAAGACATCACCCGCAGAAAATTTATTTCTTCCGTTACCATTGTTGGTGCAGGTCTTGCTTTTGTGCCTGCCTTTGCGCGCGCACCTTTCAAGCCGTCATCAAATATTCCGGCAGTTAAACCTGTAGGTGTTTCTATAAATATTAATGGCACAGCACAAACGCTGAGCGTTGATCCGCGCACAAGTTTATTGGATCTGCTGCGTGAAAAGCTTGCACTGCACGGAACAAAAAAAGGTTGTGATCATGGTCAATGCGGCGCATGCACTGTTTTGGTAAATGACCGCAGAGTGAACTCCTGCCTCACGCTTGCTGTTTTGTGTGATGGCGCTGCCGTAACAAGCATTGAAGGTTTGGCGAAAGGAGATGAGTTGCATCCCATGCAGGCTGCATTTATAAAGCATGATGCTTTTCAATGCGGTTATTGTACGCCCGGGCAAATTTGTTCTGCCATTGGCTTGATAAAAGAAGGACATGCAAAAACGGATGACGACATTAAAGAATTAATGAGCGGCAACATTTGCCGTTGCGGCGCTTATAGAAATATTGTAGATGCAGTAAGAGAAGTGAATCAACAACCAGCTTAAGAAATTAAAAAAATATGCAGCCATTTTCATTTATACGGGTGAAGGAAAATTCAGAAGCTATCAATGCAATGTCAAATTCTGCCAAAGCAAAGTTTATTGGCGGGGGAACAAATCTGGTGGACCTGATGAAATACGGCATAGAAAATCCGGATGAAATAATTGATATAAATGATTTAAGCCTCAAAAAAATTGAAACACTTGGTAATGGAAATATCCGCATCGGCGCACTGGTGAAGAACAGTGATCTCGCTTATGATGAAACCATTACACAAAAGTTTCCCGTTCTCTCAGAAGCCTTACTGTCAGGCGCTTCTCCGCAATTGAGAAATATGGCAACGGTTGGCGGCAATCTTTTGCAAAGAACACGCTGTCCTTATTTTTATGATGTTGTTTTTCCCTGTAATAAAAGAGATCCGGGCAGCGGATGTTCTGCAATAAATGGCTACAACAGGAACAATGCAATCTTGGGAACGAGTGATAAATGTATCGCCACGCATCCTTCCGATATGTGTGTAGCAATGGCTGCGCTCGATGCAATAATTATTGTGCAAAATAATACAGGAGAAAAAAGAATTCCGATAGTTGATTTTCATTTATTACCCGGCGATACACCTGAGAAAGAAAATGTTTTAGAGAAAGGTGATTTGATAACTGCTGTTGAAATTCCTGCACTTCCTTTCGCAGTAAATTCTCATTATTTAAAAGTTCGCGATCGCGCGTCGTATGAGTTCGCTTTGACTTCTGCAGCGGTTGCATTAGACATTCAAAACGGAATGATCAGATCTGCAAGAATAGCAATGGGAGGCATTGGAACCAAGCCGTGGCGCAGCTTTGAAGCAGAACAGGTTTTGGTAAATGCGAAACCATCCACTCAAAATTTTCAAACTGCTGCTGATGCTTTATTAAAAAATGCAAAAGGTTATAAGTATAATAATTTCAAAATAGAGCTTGCAAAAAGAACATTGGTACGCGCACTTGAAACAACAGGAGGAATAGCATGAATGAAATAATTGGAAAGCCAATTGACCGCGTTGACGGTAAGCTGAAAGTGACCGGCACAGCAAAATATTCAGCCGAGTATGATATACCGGATCTTACTTATGGCTTTACTGTGCAAAGCACCATCACAAGCGGCAGTATTAAAAATATTGATACGACTGACGCAGAAAAATCTTTGGGTGTAATAAAAGTTATCACCTATAAAAATGCGTTAAAGCTTAATAAACCTCCTGTTGGCGGAGGTTCTGATCCTGCACAAACCGTAAGACTTGGTGAAAAAGATCTGCTTCCGTTGCAGGATAACAGGATCTATTATAATGGACAACACATCGCAATTGTTGTTGCAGATACTTTTGAAAATGCAGAATATGCTGCAGGATTAATTAAGGTTGATTATGAAGAAGAAAAACCTTTTATTGATCTTGAAAATAATATCTCGGCAGCTTACCAGCCCAAAGAAGCGATGGGCAAAGAAGTGCAAACGCTTCGTGGTGATACAAACGCAGCTTATCAAATGGCTGATGTTAAAATGTCTGAAACCTATACCACGCCTGTATTTCATCACAATCCTATGGAGCCGCATGCAACCATTGCGGTTTGGGATAATGATGAATTAACTGTCTATGATTCCACGCAATCCGTTATAGGAAACCGTGACGGCATTGCCATGCTGTTAGGAATTCCAAAAGAAAAAGTTCACCTCATTTCATTATTTATCGGCGGCGGTTTCGGCAGCAAAGGATTTGTTTGGCCGCACAGTTCATTAACACCAATGGCTGCAAAAATTGTTGGCAAGCCTGTAAAAATAGTATTGGATCGCCGGCAAATGTTTACATGCAATGGACGGCGTTCAGAAACAATTCAAAAAATAAGTTTGGGCACAAACAGTGAAGGCAAACTTTCTTCCGTTACGCATGAAACAACTGCTGAAACTTCTTTCGTAGATGAATTTGTAGAAACCTGCGGACTTGCTACATCAATGTTATACGCTACTCCAAACCTTGAGGTAACCCACAGTTTGGTTAAGCTGAATAAAGGCACACCTTGCCCGATGCGTGCTCCGGGCGAAGCTCCGGGAACTTATGCAATTGAAGTGGCGATGGATGAATTGGCGTATCAATTGAAAATAGATCCTTTAGAATTGAGATTGATAAACTATGCTGAAAAAGATCCCGATAAAGGCAAAGCATGGTCATCAAAGAATTTGAAGGAATGTTATAAAAGAGGAGCGGAATTAATTGGCTGGTCTAAAAGAAATCCACAGGTCGCTTCCATGCGTGAAGGCAAATATTTGGTTGGTTATGGCATGGCAACTGCAACGTATCCTGCTAATCGTTCAGCAGCTTCAGCAAAGGTGCAGATATTTCAGGATGGTCATGTTGTTGCTTCAGCCTGCACACAGGATATTGGCACAGGAACTTATACAATTATGACACAGATCACCGCAGAAGAACTTGGCTTGCCTGTTGAAAAAATAGAATTTAACTTAGGTGATTCAAAGCTTCCAAAAAGCCCCGGTTCCGGTGGTTCACAAAGTGCGGCAAGTGTTGGTGGCGCTGTTCGCGCAGCAGCTTTAACTGCCAAATCAAAAATCATCAATCTCGCAATTGCTGACAGCAACTCACCTTTATATGGACAACCGGAAGAATTAATTAATGTTGACAATGGCATTTTTTCTATTAAAAATAATCCAGGTAAAAGTGAAAATTACTGGCAAATATTATCGCGCAATAATTTGCAGGTGATGGAAGCAGAGGCAACAACAAATGTTTCAACAAGAGAAACAAACCAACCTCCAAAACCAAAACCGCCTCAGCCAAACCGCTTTGCAAAACAGGATGAAGATATTGACAGAAAAGATTTTGCTTTTCATTCTTTCGGAGCACAATTTGCAAAAGTGCTTGTTGATCCGGATTTAGGAACAGTGCATGTTTCAGAGCTTGCAAGTGTAATGGATATCGGGACTGTTTTAAATTTAAAAACAGCAACGAATCAAATTATGGGTGCAATGATCTTCGCGCTTGGTATGGCGTTGATGGAAGAAACAATTTATGATCCTAACAACGGAAGACCTGTTACAAAAGACCTTGCACAATACCTTGTTCCGGTAAATGCAGACATGCCAACTTTCAATATTGAATTTATAAATAAACCCGATCTTGTTATTTCTCCAATTGGCTCGCGCGGCATTGGTGAGATTGGTATTACAGGAACAACAGCAGCGATCATCAATGCGATATATCATGCTACTGGAAAGCGCATTCGCAATTTGCCGGCAACGCCTGATAAAATAATTGCATAGTATTTAATGAAAGAGTTACACGATATTATCAAAGCCTTTGATGAAGCAACTGCAACAGGCAAACAATGTGTGCTCGCAACTGTTGTGCATGTGGAAGGTTCATCTTACCGGCAGCCTGGTGCGCGCATGCTGATCACCGAAGATGGAAAGTTAACAGGTGCAATAAGCGGCGGTTGTCTTGAAGGTGATGCTTTGCGCAAAGCCTTGCTGGCATTGCAATACAGCAAACCAATGCTTGTTACTTACGATACGATGGATGAAGATGATGCGAAGCTTGGAATTGGTTTGGGTTGTAACGGCATCATTAAAATTTTAATAGAACCAATCAATAAAAATGATAAAAATAATTGCATAGCTATATTTAAAACTATTTTATCCAATCGCCAAAACGCTGTGATAGCAACTGTTTTCGCCGATGAAAGAAATTATGCAGATCATCCGGGCACTTGTTTTTTACAAATGGAAGATGGAAACATTATTTCAAATAGTAAAAATGATGTTTCAAAAAATGAACTTATTAATGATGCATACAATGCATTGCTGAATAAAAAAGCATCCTTTAAAAAATATCAATTTCAACAAAAAAACTACCATGCTTTTTTTGAATTTATTCAACCTGAAATTTCCTTAATTATTTTTGGTGCAGGCAATGATGTGATACCGCTTGTAAATTTTTGCTCAGTGTTGGGATGGCAAACAACTGTAATTGATGGACGCCATAACTACGTAACAAAAGAGCGTTTTCCAAATGCTACAAAATTACTCATATCCAGGCCAGCAGCAGCTTTGCAGCATTTACCAGTTGATCATCAAACAGTTTTTTTATTGATGACACACAATTATAATTATGATATCGCGATGTTGCAACAGCTTGTTCATACTGATTCAGTTTATATCGGAATGCTTGGACCAAGAAAGAAAGCTGAACGCATGTTTGCTGAATTAAATGAGAAAGGAATTTTTCTTAATGAAGAGCAACATGCAAAAATATTTGCACCGGTTGGTTTAGATATTGGTGCAGAAACTTCAGAAGAAATTGCTTTATCAATTATTACAGAAATTAAAAAAGTTTTCGCAGGCAAGAATGCATATTCATTAAGAGAAAAATTAGAAACCATTCATTCAAAATAATTAATCTGCATGCAATCCTGTGCATTGATCCTGCTTGCTGCAGGCCCTTCTTCAAGACTACATAAACCGAAACAATTACTTAACTACAAAGGCAAAAGTCTTTTGAAACACAGCATAGAAGCGGCACTTGATTCAAATGCTGAACCGATCATTTTAGTTACCGGTTCTAATGCGCAGGAAATGGAAAAAGAAGTAACCGATATTAAAATAAACATCATTGAAAATGAAAATTGGCAGGAAGGAATTGCATCATCTATCCGTTGCGGAATAAATGCATTGCTTTCTATCGCTCCTGAAATTGAACAAACCATCTTAATGGTTTGCGATCAGCCTTATATTTCGCCGTCGCTGTTGAATAAATTAATAGATATGCAAACAGAAACAGGTGCTGATATTATTGCATGCGCATACGCTGAAACCATTGGTACGCCTGTGCTTTTTACAAAAAATTATTTTTATGAGCTATTAAAACTGCAGGGAGATGAAGGTGCAAAAAAGTTGGTAATGAAATACAAAGGCAGTGCTGCATTCATACAATTTCCAAAAGGTGAAATTGATATTGATACAGGGAATGATTATGAAAATTTAGAACAAGCGTAGATCAGTTTCTTTAAAAAAAAGACCCCATGAACAGACATGGGGCATACTGTTTTAAGATCATATTCGTTGCTTAATTTTTATCCTTTATACAACGAACCGAAAGACCGGTTTTTATACTCAAAGAAAACTTATCGGCAGATCCACTTGTATTATTCATGAAATAACAATAACTCGTGCCGGCATTTTTTGGAGTAGTTGTCCACCACAAACCTTCTGAATGCAGGTACTTAAAATTACCAAAGTCACATTCGCCTCCCGGCAATGCTGTAAATCCGGATGTATCTGTTGCGTCAGTATTTGGTTTATGCCAGTTAGCTGTGCCAGTTTCTTTCAAAGCGCCGCCTGCCACACTTTCACCACCCAAGTATGTTAACAATTTATTCCATTCTGCTTTTGCAGGTATATGCCATCCCTCAGGAGCCAAACCTCTCGGATCATTTACTGCATACCAATTGTATAATCTTCCATAAACAGCGCCGGTAGCTGAGTCATCATTATACCAACACCATGCGCCGGTTGTTAAATTCTCCCATGCTCTTTTCCCTTTTACTTCCGGTATTTTATCTCCATTTTGGTAATGGGTTACATCAAGATTGGCAGCCATCCATTTTTGTGTACCGATCTTTACAAAGGCTATTTCTTTTCCATCAGAGATCTTATCTGCTGCAGATGGCGTAATATTTTGAGTGAGGAGTGAAGCAGGCGCTGCATTTTTTTGACAGGCAGCAACTGCTGCGATAACCGTAAGAGAAATAATTATCTTTTTCATGATGCTTTAATTTGGTCTTAAAAATAAGGCATATTAAAGATAACAAATTAAATTCGATAAAAATGACAGATAGGAAATAGCAGCTAAAAAAAAGACGATGAGCAGACATGGAATCTTATTATTTTCCAATAAACCTAAATTTTCAGCAATCAGAAAGATTGTTTTTTAATTGCTTTTCAATAGTATTTATCGAAGGTTTGTATGAACAAGTACACATTAAGCTCAAACAAGTACACTTTAAGCTCAAACAAGTACACATTAAGCTCAAACAAGTACACATTAAGCTCAAACAAGTACACATTAAGCTCATACAAGTACACTTTAAGCTCATACAAGTACACTTTAAGCTCAAACAAGTACACTTTAAACTCATTTGGTGTTTCGTTTGTAACATTTGGTGTTTCGTTTGTGACATTGGTGAACACTTTAAGCTCAAACAAGTACACATTAAGCTCAAACAAGTACACTTTAAGCTCAAACAAGTACACTTTAAACTCAAACAAGTACACTTTAAGCTCAAACAAGTACACTTTAAGCTCATTTGGTGTTTCGTTTGTAACATTTGGTGTTTCGTTTGGGATATTTGATGTTTGTTATCTGATAAAGGAGGAGTAGTTTTATGGAGAAGGAAAGATTTGGAATTGGGTGGAATAGAAGTAATTTTTGTTACAAGCAAATCTTAGATTTGCTTATACTTTGGCTTAGTCTGGAGACTACGCCAAGCAGGGAGAAAGCCAGATTTTAATCATTTTTTCATTTCGGAAGGGCTTTCGTCATTGTCGGGTTGATTAAAGATTGTTATGCGATGGTTAAGGAATGTTGTCCGATGGTTAAGGAATGCTGTCCGATGGTTAAGGAATGCTCTCCGATGGTTAAGGAATGCTGTCCGATGGTTAAGGAATGCTGTCCGATGGTTAAGGAATGCTGTCCGATAGTTAAGGAATGCTATCCGATGGTTAAGGAATGCCGTCCGATAGTTAAAGAATGCTGTCCGATGGTTAAGGAATGCTGTCTGATGGTTAAGGAATGCTGTCCGATGGTTAAGGAATGCTGTCCGATGGTTAAGGAATGCTGTCCGATGGTTAAGGAATGCTGTCCGATGAGATTGCATTGCGCAGCTTTATTTTTTTGGAAGAGTGTAATTAGGGTGAGATTTGAAATGTACAATCTTGAAAGACTATTTCTAATTTTCTTTTACCGGTTGGTGTCCGCACCGGCCGGAATTACTACAAAAAAGTTTCGTTTGGTGAAATACTAACCGATAGAAAAAAAAAGAAAAGATTGTAGGTAATTGTTTTGGGATTGAAGGGAAGAAGGATGGTTTGGGTGGAAGAATAATTATATATTATGAAAAACAATAAATGTCATTGGCGCAATAACAACCTGTCTGCCGTCAGGCAGATACAAAAAGGCGAAGAGTAAAAGATTGAAAATCAATAAAGAATTTTTTGGAGGAGATGTGGGGAGTGTCGTATATTTATGAGTTGGTGGCAAGTTTTTGTGAGCAGCGTTTAGTGCAACAGACACAAAGCTAAAACATAAATAATTTTCGAACTTGTACAACGATTATTTAAAAATATTTGTCAGTCTGAAAATTTAAACGACACTAAATCAAGATTATGAATAAATTATTTTATTTACTCTTTCTTTTTATACTTATATCGAGTTTTTTATACGGACAGAATAATTTAGGAGTGAAATTAGGACTTAACATTTCTAATGTTAACAATTCTAACAAAAACGACTTCAGCACTTTGTTAGATTTTAATACGGGTATAGTTTTCAGACACAAAATAAGTAATGACTTATTATTAAATACAGAAGCATTAGTTTCAGGCAAAGGTTTCAATAGTGTATTAATTCCAAGCGGCACAACGGCAACCCATTTAAGATATTTATCTTTTCCAGTACTACTTCACTATTTACCTACAGATAAAATTTATTTTCAAGTTGGACCTGAATTCAACTTCTTAATAAATGCAAAAATGAAAAATAGCACCTTGAATAAAAGCGTTGCTGACGATTATAATAAGTTTGACTTTTCACTTGCAGGAGGACTTGGATTTAAAATTTTTAGAAAGCTTAATTTAGAAACAAGGTATTCGTTTGGACTATCTCAAATAAGACAAGACGAAAACATTTTTGGTTCGTATAAGAATCGTACATTTCAAATAAACCTTATTTATTTATTAAAAAGCAAACAATAAAACTGCCACCAACAAATGCGTTTGCAATAGGCTGGCTCGATACTAAGTTCTCAGCAATTTTGCAAGCATCCGCAATTGTTCCAGCTTGACCTTTGCTATTTAGCTTATGTTTCATATTTTCAACTTCAGTTTTTCAATTAAGCATTTGTAACAGGCTTGCCAATCGCTATTACCAGCCCAGCGCAAACGCTTCCACGTTAGCAGCGATTATTTTGCAACCTGAAATTCAAAAAATGTTTAAGCAATTCATCATACTAACTTTTATTTTACTTTCATTAACAATAACTGTTTTAGGACAAAACAATAAATCAAAAGACACACTTTTGACAATGCTAACTTATGGTGCAATTGATGCGACAAGAACACATGCAGTAAATGTTGCTGCTCGGAAATTTGGCTTTAAATATTATATAGTAAGCGGCTATTGTTCACCTTTAATTTCAGCAGATGGAAAAGATTTAACACCTGAAATTAATATTGACAGTATTAAAAGAAACAATAACTCTGTATCAAAAATCATTGCAAATAAATATGGACAGGACTGGCGAACAAAAATGAGCAAAGAAGTTGACAGACTTTTAGACAATGAACAAAAAGTTAGAGACTTTATTCTTTCTGACACAACATTTACCAATGTTCATGAAGACTTTGCTGATGATGTGGAAGATGGACTACTACGATTTATTATTGACGAAACACCAGAAGCAAATCAATATTTCGTAAGAGTTACAAAACAAATAAAAAAAGGGAACAAATATCCAGAAATGATTATTTACAAACTTTCAGTTGATATGCAGAAACGGAGACTTAAAGTTTTAAGTGACAAAGTTGAACCACTATATAACCGCAGCTAACAATTGGTTTGGCAAAAAACTGGCTGACGTAACGCAACATCAACTTTCGTTTCGCTATTAAGCTTCAGTAATCAGCCCGACATTATAAATTTGGCAATAGAAATAACAATGAACTTTTAATTATAAATTTAGCAGCGGTTCGGGCTGACGAATTTCAAATACCAGTTCTTCGCCAAGCCCTGACGTTGTATGCCCTTTTACGACCTACCTTATTAATCAAACGAATGAATAGACAGACCAAGCTAATAATTCTCATTTTCTGCATTGTAAAGCTGACACTTCATTTAATTGCTGACAGTCATTCAGGTTTTCAAGGGGACGAATTATTGCATATTGAAACAGGCAAGCATTTGGCATTTGGATATATGGAGTTTCCGCCATTGATTGGAATATTGGCATTTATTCAAAATATTTTTGGGAGTAGCTCTGTATATGTTCATCATATGTTTGCTCACATTGCAAGTATTCTGATCATGGTTTATGTTGCAAAAACAACAATTGAATTAGGTGGAAAAAACAGCGCGGTCTTCCTGGCTCTTTTGTGCATAATTATTGGACCAAGTTTTGGTCGCTCAGAACAACTTTTTCAACCTGTAGTTTTCAGCCAGTTATTTTGGGTGTTGGGTTTTTATCAGCTTACAAGGTTTATAAAATATCTTGACAAGAGAAGTTTATGGTACTTAACAGCCTTTGTTGTTTTAGGTTTTTCTGTCAAGTATGATGCTTTGTTTTTCATCTTCGGATTATGCTCATTATTATTTTTTAAAAGGACACGTCAAGCATTATTACACCAACGTTTTTGGCAACATATAATCGTAGTAACCTTGTTATTGCTTCCGAATTTGATCTGGCAATATGCAAATGGTTTTCCTGTGTTGCAAATGTTTAGCCGCCTGTACGAAACACAATTAGACAATCTTTCGCGTGCGGGCACTTTGGGACAATTGATGATTGAGATTAACCCTTTAACTTCTTTGCTGATTATTTTTCCTGCATCCTTTTATATTTTTAAAAACAATAAAACAATCAATCTTCCATTAGCAGTTTCCATTATTTTATCTACCGCTTTCCTATCGTTTGAAAATGGAAAGCCTTATTATTTTTATCCCATCGTTTTGACAGTTATACCTTTTGGCGCCCTATTTTGGGAACAAATTGTTTTGCCAAAAAGAAAATGGGTATTTTATCCGGTTACTTTTTTATTGATGTTGGGCGCTATTTTAATTCCTTTTGGTATGCCGGTTTATACTTTCAACCATTATTTGAAATCAATTTATAAATACGAAAAGAAAGACATTGAAGGTGGAAAATATGCTGTAAAATATGACGAGTATTATACCAAAGAAAAATGGAAAGAAACGATGCAACAACTAAAATCGGTTTACGACAGTTTACCCGCAAATGATAAACAAAACTGTATGATTTGGGGCAAACATTATGGACAAGCAGGAGCGGTAAACTTATTGGGAGTTGATTACAATTTACCCAAGGCATTTTCATATCATGGAAGTTTTTACAGTTGGGCGCCGAAAGGACAAATGCCAAATACAATTATTGCTTTAAGTTATCGCGTTGGCGATTTTTTCAATCCTTATTTTGACGATGTGAAATTAGTAAGAACGATTTATAATCCTTATGCGGATAACGAAGAAGAACTTTATCAAAGAATATATATTTGCCAAAAGCCCAGACAAGACTTTGACAAAATGAAAGAACTTTTTAAGACAAGAATTTTTGAATAAAAACGGCACACAACATGAACTGTGTAAAAAAACAAATAAAAGTTGATCTTTTTTAAGGTTTTGGTGAACAATAATTCGGTTGATACAAACTGTTGTTTTTTACCACTGCAAATACCTGTTTTAATAATTTATTGCATACTGCTATCAGTGCCTGTTTTCCGGTCTTTCCATTTGCTCTTAACCTTTCATAAAGAGCCTTGCACGCCGGATTGGTTTTCATAGCATTCATGCTGCACATGTACAGCACATCACGCAAGTTTTTTCCACCCCGTTTGTATATCCTGGACTTGCCTTCTATGCTGCTGCCACTGCTATACTGCGTGGGTGCTAAACCGGCAAAGCTTATCAACTGGCGATGATTTTTGGTATACTTAAATCCTTGTGTAAATACGATCAGCATTGCTGCAGCTCTTTTGCCAATACCCTTTATGCTGCTTACATTTTTTAATTGTTCCGGCTGCCATTGCTGTAGCAATAACTGCAGTTTTTGTTCAAGCTGTTTGATCTCTTTTTCCATGCAGACTATTATTCTTTCCAGGGATTTGATGGTGTCATTACTGGGAACAGGAAGTAACCTGAGGCTGTGCAATTGATTATTGATGCGTTTGATTTGCTCTGTATATTCCCTTATAATATTATACAGTTGTTTGCTTTCAAAGTAAGCGCTGTCGGGCATTTGCCAATATGGTGGTTGTTGCTCTATAGCATAACGGCATATCCAAACGGCATCTTTTTTATCGGTTTTATTACGCTCCAGGTGCATTTGTATATAACGCTTAACCGATATTGCATTTACCACACTTATTGCACAGCCTAATTGGTGTAAATAAAAGACCAGACGAATATAATATACACCAGTGGCTTCCATTACAAAATGATAATTAGTACCGGTATGCTCTATGATCTTTTGATAACCGGCATTGTTGTTTCCAACCTGCAAGTGAAACAACTCTCCCAAATTATTTTGGTAGCATACATCAAGTTTTGTGTGCGATACATCAATGCCGCAGCATAATTTTTTTACTTCCATAAATAATTGTTTTTTGATGAGATGATAGTAATTTTAAATGAAGAAAAAAACAAACGGAAGAACAATCTTACACTGTGCTATCTATCCTAATGCAGGCTTTTACTGAAGCTTGTTGAACTGTTCAGCATCGGGTAAGAAAAAGGGCGGGGATAATCATGTTGTAATGGCTTGATACCAATTGGGTTTTACCATCTTATTCCGCCTTTTGTTCTTTCGAAATTTGTTAATTCTTTGACTTATAAATTTATTAATTGTAAACATAGGATGGGGTTTGCTGCTATGCTGGCAGACGGAACTAACAATCAGCTTTTATACTACCATCATCTAATATCGGTCAGACGTAATTTCCGCCCTTATTGTGTTCTTCACCAGCAACTAACATACACCTTCGCCGCATCTAATTTATCAAAGGCGAAAGAAATGAAGAGTATATTTGGGATTGGATGGAAACAGGAATCTTTGTGGTGCCTATAAGCCAAAATGAAATACAATAAGAAAGTTATCATTCAATCCTTATTTGTCTCACTGACATTTTTTTTAACCGGCCTCTTATGCTATAAAATAATTTTTTCTTTTTTTGAACCACACATTCAGGGAATAACATTTAATATAATATCGGATAACAGAATATTAAAAACATCGCTTTTATTTTCGATTATCTGCGGGCTTATTCCCTTGATTACGGTATTTACCTGGATGCTTTTATCATTATCAACTTTAAAAAAAATCATTTCTTTTCTTCTTATTTTAGGTTGCATATCATTTTCAATTTTTCTTAGGCATGCGGCAGTTAAAATATATTTCAATTCTATTGTAGACAAATTACTTCAGTCAAACAAAACACAAGATTTTTTATATCCTATTGACCCTAGACATTTTGTGTATAATATTATCACTGGATTTTGTGTCGGCTGCATGATCTCTTGCCTACTGGTGTTTGGCAAAAAAAAACCATACCCGGCTTAGTTTACACCTTCGCCGCATCTACTTATCAAGGCAAAAGAAATGAATAGTATATTTGGGACTGCGTATAATATCCACAATCGTCGCGTTGCAGGGAATTCCAGAGCGATAACATACCAGTATGAGGTTCGACAAAATTATACCTACAGACAGACTAAAGCCCTACATTAAATATTTAGTGGTTTCTGAAAATAAAACGGAGAACATTTACAAAGTTCTCCCTTCTACAAGTTTGGTAATTGGCTTTCAATACCGCGGACGATTAGCAACCGTTACTGATGACAAAGAAACAAACCTTGCAACCGCAGGAATAACAGGCATTTCGGACACTTACAAATTATTCAAAAATTCAACTGACACAGGAACGATATTGGTTTACTTCACCGAAATTGGACTGACTTACTTTACTTCCTGTCCTGCTAACGAACTGTTTAATCAAAGCGTTTCGCTTGAAAGTATTTTTAATAAAACTAAAGTAAATGATACGGAAGAAAAGTTGGCGTTTGCCAAAACAGACAGTGAGCGTATCCATATTGTTGAGAATTTTTTGCTTTCGCAATTAAAAGATATTCAAAGCGACAAACTTATTATTGAAGCTGTTAAACTTATCTATAGCTCAAAAGGAATGATAAAGATCAAAGATCTTAATGAAAAGCTATTTATCAGTCAAAGCCCTTTTGAAAAAAGGTTTAGAAAACTGGTGGGAACAACGCCTAAAAAATTTGCTTCTATAGTCCGCTTTCAGTCTGTATTAAATGATTTAAACAACATCAAATCCTTAACTGAAATTTGTTACGAGAATAACTTTTTTGACCAGGCTCACTTCATTAAAAATTTTAAACAATATACCGGCGATACGCCTGAAACTTTTAAACGCTTTTTGTAAACAAACGATTTTTTACAATCACAGTTTTTTTGCTTGTTCCACTTTTGCATCATTAATAACAATTAAAAATTAAAAAGATGTTTACAGTAGAACAAATCAAAGCAGCTCACAGTAAAGTGAAATCAGGTGCTGACTTTCCTGCATACATTCAGGACATTAAAAAATTAGGTGTTACTGATTATGAAACTTTTGTAACAGACGGACATACCAACTATTATGGAGCCGATGCTTACAAGACTTCATCAACAGCCAGATATGATGCTTTGGAAATTGCAGAAGCATCAAAGGCAGAACAGTTCAAGGCTGACCTCAAAGAACACCAACAAGGAAAAACTGATTACCCGACTTTCTGTAAGGACTGTGCAAAATCGGGCATTGAAAAGTGGTCTGTTTCTATGAACAAAATGACCTGCACATATTATAATAAGGCAGGTAATGAAATTTTAGTTGAAGAAATACCGCAATAAAGCTGCCTACATACCAGATGAAATTTGCAATTCGCAGCATCTATAAATAGAAATTTGGAATTGCGTGTAATAACAGCAAATTTTGAGTTTTGCGTCATGCAACAGGGAACTTTAAATAATTTTACTACAAAAGCAATTTTATGGATGCTGCAAAGACAAAACTTTCTATTGGTTCAAATTTAGATCAGGTTGGCTGGGTAGTAAAAGATATTAAAACTGCAGAAGCATTTTTTCAAAACATGCCTGGTGTAGGCAACTTTGGTGATATTGTTACCATTCGTGCGCAAGAATTTGAAGGTACCTATTACGGAGAGCCATCCGATGCTGAATGGCTTGTTTCGATAGCTTATTCAGGAGGGGCGTTCATTGAACTTATTCAGCCGGTTTCAGGGCGCAATATATTTCAGGATTATCTTGAAAAGAATCCGGAGGGAGGTGTGCAGCATATAGCTTATAGCGTTCCTATTACTGACTTTGATCAGGCAATTTCCGAATTAACCGGTAAAGGGTATGCTATAATAACAACCTTGAATATACCGGTTGCTAAAATTGTTTTCTTTGATACCTATAAAGAGATGGGCGTTGCCACTGAAATAATTGGCATTACTGAAGCAGGTATAGGCTTTGTTCAAAAATTGAAAAGTGGCACAGATTAAAATTACAATTCCGAACTCACCTCCATCTCAGTTTGCAACTTCGGCGCATCTAAAGAAAAATTATTATTCTTTGCAAAGTCATTACACAAACATTTGGCAGACTATGTGGAGAAGAAATACCAACGTTCTGTATATTTTGGTATAGAATAATACAATACTAAAAATGAAATTATTTTGCGTTGCTTTGATTAAAATTTCTGATCATAAAAATGAAACAAACCTTTAAACTCTTAATTATTGCAGGCATTTGTGCCATTATTGTTGCATTAGGTTATTGTGGTTATAAGGTTCATACCCTTTCGGCTCAGCAGGAAGCTGTTAAGAGAGATTTTGCTACTGTTAATAATATTTCCTTCGGTTTGCTTTCTGTTAGCCAGTGGCGCGATCAAATTGTAATAATTCTTTCCCAACAAATTCAAAATTTTCAATTCACTCCTGAACAAACTGCTGCCCTTGAAAAAGAAATTGAACAAATTTTAAATGCATTAATCGACAAGGCTGTAAGCATGATCAACAAGCCGCAAAAATCGGTCGGCAATAAATTGAAGAAAGCTGCATTTGATGTTTTCGTAAACACTGATGACATACACAAACAAGTGCCCGTTTTTGCACACCAAATTATTGAAGAAGTTGAGGATCCTTCGAGCAAAGCAAGACTGGAAAATCTTGCGCAAAGCAAACTGACGCAATTGGGCCAGGAAACTTATGACAGTGCCAGCAGTGCGGCAAAAATTGCAAAGGATACAATTTTCAGAAAATATAAAGTAACAACTGATGCACAATACGAAAGCAAAACCGTTGTTCTTTTAAGAAACATTCGCCAAACAACTTATAACTATGCTTTTGGCATGATCGGCTGTATTTTGCTGATCTTTTTTATTTGGTGGCTGATAAGAAAGCATCCGGAATTATTTGCGATTGTATTTATGCTCTCTATAATTTCTGCAGGCATTGTTCTGTATGTCGGTCTTACCACTACAATGATTGAAGTTGATGCAAGAATAAAATCCCTGGACTTTTATTTACTCGGCAGCAAGATCTCATTTAAGAACCAGGTGCTGTTTTTTCAAAGTAAAAGTATTCTTGATGTAGTAATGATATTGCTGAGAACACATAAATATGATACGGTGACTGTAGGTGTACTCATCCTTATTTTTAGTGTATTTTTTCCTGTTATTAAATTACTCAGCGCATCTATTTATTTATTGAGCAATAAGAAATGGGCAAAAGGAAAGTTCATTCACTACTTTGCATTTCATTCCAGTAAATGGAGTATGGCAGATGTAATGGTGGTGGCTATTCTAATGAGTTATATCGGGTTTAACGGCATTATTGAAAGTCAGCTTTCAAACCTTAATATCCATACTTCCAATCTTACGAGTATTACTACAAATGACACTGCCTTACAGCCGGGTTACATTGTATTCGTAATTTTTGTTTTATACGGACTTGCTTTATCTCAAATATTAAAAATGATAACAGGTAAAAAGCAGGAATGATGCAGGAATTATTTTCAAACTTCAATACACAAACAACCTTCACAAAATGACCATGCCCGGTGAAGTTTGCAACTTCGCCGCATTTGTTTGGTGAAAATACCAACATTGACGAAGAGAAATAATAATTTTATCTTCGATCTTCAATTAATTTTTAGTGTAATTTTATTTCAAATGTTCACCCATGAAAAAAATTTTATACGTCGAAGATGATATTGAAGATAGTGACTTGCTTGTTGAAACAGTAAAATCAATGTCGCCTGAGATTGAGGTGGTGGTAGTAGAAAATGGACTGAAGGCTATTGATTATTTAGAAAGAGTAAAAAATAACCACGACAAACTTCCCTGCCTTGTTATTTTGGATATCAATATGCCTTACCTCGATGGAAAAAAAACTTTTAAAAAAATTAAGACCGAGCCCGTATTTCAAGATTTGGAACTTGTCATTTTTACAACATCTGTAAATCGGGATGATAAAGATTTCTTTAAAAAATACAATACTGAATTAATTACTAAACCTTCAAATTTATATTCCTATAAAAATGTAGTAACTGAAATGATAAAATATTGCCAGTAAATTCACATACTCGTCTCACTTTTCAACCAGGGCTGCCTTTATAAATAGAAATTTGGAATTGCGTAGAATAAGAGGAATTTTGGGTTAGCAGCCATTAAGAACTTCATCCTTTAAAAAATTAATTCATCAACCAAATTAACCAACCATGCCAACTGCAAATGCTGATGAAGGTTTAAAACGTGTTATTGGTGTACCTGCACTTACACTTTCAATCATAAGCGGCGTAATTGGTGCAGGAATTTTTGCACTTCCTGCAATCGTTGGTGCAGAGTTAGGTGCATTCAGCATATTTGCCTATATATTTTGTGGCATTCTGCTGGCAGCTATTATGCTTTGCTATGCAGAGATCGGGAGCCGTATTATTACCAGTGGCGGCTCGTATGCTTATGTCGAAGCAACCTTTGGCCATTTTGCGGGCTATGTTATTAACTGGATGTATTTTTTTGGATGGGGTATTATCGGCAGCGCTGCATTGATGAATATAATTGCAGATTCACTCAGCGTTTTATTTCCGGTGTTTTCAGATCCATTGATACGTGGATTATTTTTTTTTATTCTTACAGCAATAATGATAGTAATAAATGTATATGGCGCAAAAGAAGGCGCTAACGCTGTGAAAATAATTACTATTATAAAATTACTTCCGCTGCTTGGTATTATTATTTTCGGCTTCAGTAAAGTAAGCGCAGCTTACCTGCACTGGGAGCATTTACCATCTCTTAAAAGTTTTGGTGATACGACACTTATTTTATTTTTTGCCTTTGCCGGTTTTGAAATCTCGCTGGGTGCTAGCGGGGAAATTAAAAATCCACAACGCTCTGTGCCGCTCAGTATTTGTATTGCAGGCATAGTGGTGCTGGTGATATATATACTGTTACAAACAATTGCACAAGGTGTATTGGGGGCGCAGATGACTTTATTTAAAAATGCTCCGTTAGCTGCAGTTGCTGATAAAATAATAGGACCTGTAGGTGCAACTATTCTATTGCTTTGCGCTGCTCTTTCATGTTTTGGAAATGTAACACTCGATATATTATGTACACCGCGATCTTTATTTGCCGGGGCAAATGATGGGTTATTTCCAAAATATCTCAGTAAGGTTCATCCTAAGTTTGCAACACCATACCTTGCTGTAATAACTTATGGCTTACTGATATTTATTTTTTCCATTTGCGGAGGCTTTCAGCAATTAGCCATCATGGCAAGCGCCATTATATTGCTTGTGTATCTTGCAGTTATTTTAGCTACCATCAAACTGCGAAGAAAGAAGACAACAGATGAAAAACTCTTCAAAGCACCGGGAGGATGGGTTACACCTTTAATTGGGATTGCCGCCATCATATGGTTACTTTCAAGTTTAAGCAAATGGGAGATTATTTCAACCCTGATATTCATAGCCGTTATTGTTGTTATTTATTTGGTTACAAAATGGCTGAATAATAAAATACAATTATCGAAATTATTGAGTGAGACAACGGATTCCAACAAAAGTATTGCTGCAAGCGGGGCAGACAAGGCGCAGCATTAGCATAGCATCGATGAGTGCAATTCGGCTGCAACTATATATTCGTTTGTACTGTCTATAAATAAAACCGCCTATTTTCATCTCACGATTGCCACAACATCAAAACAAAAAATTATGAAAATGAGTACTCTATTTGGCAAAATCTTTTTTGTATGCCTTGCCTTTTCCAGCCTGGCAGCATTTGCCCAAACATCTCACGAAGCAACATCCCCAAACTTACAAAACGAAAAAGTCGTTAAAGCTTATTACACGGCTTTTGAGAAAAAAGATTGGAATTTGATGGAGCAAATTCTTGCAGACGGGTTTACTTTCACCAGTCCGCTTGATGATCATATTAATGTAAAGGTTTTTAAAGATAGATGCTGGCCAAATGCCTATAAGATAAAACGATTTGATCTGGATAAGTTTATTGTAAATGGAGATGATGCCTTTGTAATCTATAATGGCTGGACAATGGCGGGCAAATTATTTCGTAACTGTGATTATTTTAAGTTAAAAGACGGGAAAATTAAATCATACGAGTGTTTTTTTGGACCCGGGATAAATTATCCTAATTCAGGAAAATAAATTACTCACTTTATTTTCAAACGCATACTCGGCGAACTTTGTGACTTCGCCGGATATAAGAGAACGGTATTAAGTTAAAAAAACACAGCAAGTTTCAGCTTGGCAAAAAAGGGTACGCCGGCTGTATAACTTACTTCATCAACCGCGCTGGTTTCATATTTCAATCTTGAAACATATTCAACCTGGGACTCATACCAAACCTGGTTAAACAAATTTTCAATTGCCAGTCCAATCTCATATTTTTTATTTGTATAGTTTACTGTCAGGTCTGTAATAAAGTATCCTTTAGCCACCAAACTATAATCTGCATTTGCAGGCCTGTTGTGTAGGTAACGGTAACTTATGCCACCATTAAAACCATCTTTGAATTTAAAAAATAATCCTGCAGTGCTTGTAAATGTTGGCGCTGTGGGAAGATATTTTTCACTATCCGGAACATCCAGCGCTCTTGGCATTGCGTAGTTTAAATTAAGGTTACCATAAAGCCAATCATTGAATTGATAACGTGCAGAAAAATCAATTCCTTTTCGCACTGTTTTTCCGCCGGGCTGCACACTTTCATCTCCGTAATCAGAACCATACGTAAATTCCTGCTGCAAGAAAAGATACCACAACGCTGTGTTGATAAACAGTCGTGGTGCAGGTTTCCAGTTGATGCCCAGATCTGCGCCATAAGCAGCAGGCAAAATTTGATAGCCTTCATTTGCTATAACAACACGCGCATCATTTGAATGAAATCCTTTTCCTGTTTTTACATACAACTGAATTTTATTGTTCAAAGTGTATTGCACATTAAACTTCGGGCATACAATGCTTTGTCCCTGTGAAGTATTTACACCCTCATAGATCTTCGCTGCTGAATCAGAGGTAGGTGCCAAATTCAAATAATAAAAATTAAAATAATCAAAACGTAAACCTGCGTTGAAAAGCCATTTGCCTGTTTCAAACGTTTCATCAATGTATGCATTGATGTTTGTTTCTTTGATGTTGCCAAGCTGTAAATAATTGAGAATAGAATCTCCGTTTAATGAATGTGCCAGCCAGCTCGGATGTGTAGCATCATACCTGAAACCCGCACCGGCAATGGATGTCAGCGTGCTTTTTGAAAAATAATTTTGATGTGTAAGTTTTGTATTGTACCCGAAAGCATCTCTTACTTCATGCTGGTTAAATTCATCTCCGTTGATTGAATCAACTAAATAAAAAGTGAAGTTGGTAAAGAGATTAAAATAGGTGTGTAAATAAAATGCCTGGTTTTCCAGCGTGAAATTATTGGCGAAAACAGATGTCAGTTTTAAATTGACAATTGTCTTATTTGTTTTGCCACCCTGCCCACTATCAATAACGCCAAAGCGATCAGGAACATAACCTTCCGAAACAGCACGGTTTGGAATTTCACCTGAAGCGCTCCATTTCGAATTAAAATTTGTAATGATCAAACTCAATTTATTTCTGCTTCCAAGTTGTGTATTAAACTTTCCCATCAAATTAAATCTTGTAAAATGCTGTGGATAATCAAATGGTCCATTCGTGTACAAGGCTTCTCCGGCAATGTACGCGCTTTGCCCTTTTTCTTTTGCTTTGGTGCTCAGCAAATCCAGCATGGCCACGGCTCTCAGCGTGTTGAATTCTCCGCCTTCTATTTTAAACATACTCTTGTCAAGCACATTGATTGTATTGTAACCAACAAATCCGGCAGTAGTAAAATCTCCTTTGTTTGTGTAATAAGGACCTTTGCCAAAGTCATAGCTGCCAACAGTTTCAGGGATCACATAATGCAAATCAGCCCATCCCTGACCATGCGCCTGTGAAGGTAAATTTACCTGCAGTCCATCAACAGAAACATTCACATCCGTTCCATGATCTGCATCGAAGCCGCGCAAAAAGATCTGTTCAGCTTTGCCGCCGCCAACTTGTTGTGCAATGAATAAACCTGGCACAAGCCGCATGAGATCCTGGGCAGATTTTACAGGCTGCATGTTCAGATCAATTGCAGTAAGCGCGCGTTCTGTTGTTAAGTTATTTGTGTGTGATGTAATAACCACATCCTTCAGATCTACATTTCCTCTTTCCAATTCTATCTTTAAAAGTTGAGAATTTTTTTCAATCAAAAAGGTTTGTGATTGATACCCGATGAATGATATTTTTATTGAGTCGTTTTCACTACTATTCTTCACGACAAAATTTCCTTCTTTATCTGTATAATAATCGGTTCCTGTTCTGTAATCCTTTACTACAGCTAGTTCCAGCGGTTCTTTTGTTGTGGCATCAATAACTCTTCCCTTTAAAGATTGCGCAAAAATGGGGTAGGAGCTTAGCATGCAGATGCAAAGCATCAGCGTAAAAATTTTGGTCATGGAATTTTTTTAGGAGAATGAAAACAATTCCCTGGAGTCTAAATAATTAGACATATGTTGACTGTAAATTCAACATGCAGAAAACTTCTTATACTCTTAAATAGTTTTTGGAGGAGGAGCAATAATGGTTAAAACGATAGGTAGTATTTTGGCTTCACTAAAAAAAGAATAAGCTTTCTTACAATTTTTTATCAAACAAATATCTTCTGTATTTTTTGTGGTGATGTGAACAGCAAAAAGTTCCAGTTGTTTTTCGCTTCCCTGATTTTTTGATTGTGCATCGCTTGTGTTTGCAAGCTCTTTTTCAAGATGATTGTTGCCATATTTTGCATGCACAGTTGCTATGTGATAAGCTGCGGCAAAAGTGTGGGCGATTGCATCTTTTACCAAAGGTATTGTTGGACTAAACATAACGCTTGTGTACAAAAGCAAAAGATAATATGCAACTGGAAATTTCATTAATTCTCGTAAAAGTTCTTAAAAATATTTTTTATTTAAATTTCTTGTTTAGTCTTTAATTTTTTAAACATTCTTTTCCTCAACAAGAAGACTTACGTTGAACAGGAGTTTATAGATTTAAGAAAGTTTTAAAAGAAATCAATCCTGTTTTAACATTTTATCGTACCTGATGTTAACGCGAAAATCTTCAAACAAGATTCTTCTCAAAAACAAACTTCACTAAAAATTAAAAACAATTTTATGCAACTAAAATTTATTCTAAAACGGGGGATGCTCCCCTTGATTGGATTAGCTGCGCTTGCAGCTGGTCTAATGTCATCGAGCCACAGAGAGGCGCCGATGATCTCTAATGATCCATTGGCTGATAACACAGATGTGTATGCGTTTCGTACACCAAACGATCCGGAGAAAATCTGCATTATTGCCAATTATGTTCCGTTTCAATTGCCATTCGGAGGACCGAATTATTACAATTTTGGAGAAAATATCCGCTATGAAATTCACATTAAAAACAATCCGGCAAACACCACATCGGATGACATCACTTACCGTTTTACCTTCCATAAAACCAATGAAGATCCTACAACATTTTTCAACATTCGTTTAGGAAAAGAAAATCTTAAAACCACTTATACTTTAGAAAGAAGTATGAATGGCGGAAAATCTTTTACGACAGTTATTTCAAATGGTGTTGTGCCTCCTTATAACATTGGTGCAAGATCTATACAAAGTCCTGTTGGTCTTGGCGCAAGTAATTATAAAGATCTTGCTGACGGAGATATAACCAAAGCAACTTCGGGAGAAAAAGTATTTTGCGGACCTGTTGATGATCCATTCTTTGTTGACCTTGGAGGTATTTTTGATTTGGGAAATGCACCTCGTCAAAATGGTACACCACAGGATGGTTTGAAATGTATGAACGTTTCAACTATCGCAATGCAAATTGATATTTCAACTCTACAGAAAGATCATAAATCAGGAAGATTAGCAAAGAACATTCTTGATCCTGATTATGTAATTGGTGTTTGGGCATCTGCAAGCAGACAAAGCATTCGTGTATTGAATGGCGATGGCACTGAAACTGAAAAAGGTGATTGGGTACAGGTTTCTAGACTTGGAATGCCTTTGACAAATGAAGCTGTGAACCCTATTGGTGTTAAAGATTACTGGAATTCACTTACACCATACCAGGATTATGCGCACATCTCAACTTTTGGAAATTATTTTTACAATCCTGAGTTAGCATTGTACATGGATACAACGCAATTTGGCAATGCTGTTCCGGCTTTTTCACAATTACGCATTCAAAGAAATTCTTTAGGAGCTTATGGTTTTGGTGATGGACAAAATGGATTATATCCGTTAAAAGGCAACTCCGCGTTGAATGGTACTGCATTAGCAGAAAATGCTTACGGAGGAGTTTTATTACCCGCAGCAAATTCGCCACGCTCTGTAGATATTTGGCCGATATTCAATACAGGTGTGCCAAATCTTGCGCCTTATCAATTAGCAACAGGCAAACCAACCGGAAACCCGTTGGCAGTTGGCAAACCTTTTATCAATAACTTTTTACCGGTGATAGGAGATATGCTTCGCCTGAACATGGCTGTTCCTGCGACACCTCGTACTGATCCTAATTTTAGTTCTGAAGGATTGGTTGAAGCAGCAGTGTTAGGCTTAACAAATTCTGCGTATAATGGAAGCGACACGCTTCAATTCATTCCTAACATGGATGGCTTTCCTAACGGAAGAAGATTGGAAGATGATGTTACCCGCATTGAGCTGCAAGCCGTTAGTGGCGTGGTTTTAGCTGCGATCGGTTTGTGGTATGATGATTATGTTCAAGGTTCATCTCCTGTAACTCCAGACCTTGTGAATGTATTGACTTATAGCACAGGCGTAAATGCAAATGATACTTCATTCAGAGAATTCTTTCCATATGAGCAGGTGCCTTGGGCTGGCGATCATATTTGCAGTTGCGCAATGCCTGCGGGTGCAAGCAACAGGCCTATCGGACAGGCATATCAACCAATGCAAAAACTAGGTATTTCTGCTCCGCAAAATATTGCAATAGCTTATCCTAATCCTTTCACCAGCACAAGCACAGTGAAGTATAGAATTACGAAGACGTCTGATGTGAGTGTGGTTGTTTATAATATGGCTGGAAAAGCTGTGCAAACATTGATAAGCAAGCGACAAGATGCCGGCACTTATAATGTGCAGTTTGGAAACAGCAGTCTTACAAAAGGAATATATTTTGTAAATGTAATTGTTGGTGGTCAGGTACAACAATCATTGCGTGTAGAGAAACAATAAATAATAAGTAACAGATTTATAAAAAGTCCTGCATCAGGCAGGATTTTTTATTTTGAAAAAATTTAAAGCATCATCATTTAAAAACATTACCAATGTTTATTCTTTGTTTAATAAGTAAAGGAAAAACTGAAACAACATTTTTTTCGTTATATTATGAAAGCTAAAACTATTGTATGAATAAAAAATCTATCTACACAATTACTTTAATCCTATTTGTACTATTGGTTGGGTTTATAATTTTAAAATATACCAATGATCAAAAAAAGCAAGACACTACAGAATATGGCTTGCTTGAACGCACAGGTATTTTAGCACAAACCGATGAATGGAAAAAAATCCGTTTGCAAGCTGCCGACCTTCAACGCAAAATAAAAGCAAATCCGCAAGACACTATTTCAATGGGTTCGCTGGTAATTATTTTTATTCGCGAAGCAAGAATCACAGGCAATTATGCTTATTACGATATGGCTTCTTTAAAATATATCAAAGACATTTTACAAATCGATCCCAATAATTTTCAGGCACTTTCTATGAAGGCGCTTATTTATTTATCCCAACATCATTTTGCAGATGGTCTCGCACTTGCCGAACAGGCACGTGCAATCAATCCATATAATTCTTTTATTTATGGAATGATCGTGGACGGCAATGTTGAAATGGGGCATTACGATTCAGCAGTTATCTATGCACAGCAAATGGTGAACATTCGTCCTGACCTAAGATCCTATTCACGCATTTCTTATATAAGAGAAATCTATGGCGATTATCCTGGTGCGATTCAGGCAATGAAACTGGCTGTAGATGCAGGTGCTCCGGGTGACGAAGGCACGGAATGGGCAAAAGTACAACTCGCAAAACTCTACGAAAATATGGGCGACACTGCAAATGCAGATATGTATTATACAATGACGGAAGATGAAAGATCACATTATGCTTATGGACTTGCAGGACTTGCAAGGCTTGCTGCATACAGGAAAGATTACAACACTTCAATCAGATATTATTTGCAGGCAGATTCTTCTGTAAATGATTTTGCAATAAAAGAAGCGCTTGCTGATGTATATGATTTGGCGGGACAAAAAAATAAAGCAGACGCTTTAATGCAACAGGCTATTGACAGTATGAATGCACAGGCGCAAAGCGGAAATAATAATGCAAACATCGGGCACTATGTTGATAAGGAATTGGCGTATGCTTATGTGAAGACAAATGATTATGATAAAGCTTTAGAGCATGCATTGCTTGAATATAACCGACGTCCCGATAACATTGATGTAAACGAAGCAGTAGCCTGGGTTTATTATTGCCAGGGCAATTATAGCAAGGCTTTGCCTTACATAAAAACTGCTTTAAAAACAAAAAGCGATAACCCAACATTGCTTTGCCATGCAGGATTAATATTTGATAAAAACGGAGACAAAGCTGATGCGAAAGCTGCACTTCAAAAAGCGCTAAAAGCAAATCCTGTTATGGATGAAACCTTGAAAGATACCAGCATGAGCGTTCTGCAAACTTTATAAAGAATTATAAGTGAAGCAAAACTCATTTCTTCCGAAAGCCTTGGCAGCACTGCTTTTAGCAGCCATTGTTTTTTTACCTTCTAAAATTTTTGCACATCCTGTTGTGAACTATGCTATGGAGCATGCACCAACAACAGATGTAGTTTGGTTCTACATAAAAATGGGAATATTGCACATTATTCCGCAAGGCTTCGATCATATTTTATTTGTCACAAGCCTTTGTCTTTTAAGTACAAAAATAAAAACCATTTTATGGCAGGCATCAGCTTTTACAGTTGCGCATTCCATAACATTGGCACTAAGCATGAAGAATATTATTGTTGCGCCAGGTCCTGTTGTAGAACCAATCATTGCATTGTCCATTATGTTTGTTGCCTTAGAAAATGTTTTACTCGATGACCTGAAACCCTGGCGTGTATTGATTGTTTTCTTTTTTGGGTTGGTTCATGGCTTAGGTTTTGCAAGTGCATTAAACAGTGTAGGATTACCGCAAAATAAATTTTTCACTTCAGTTGTTGCATTCAATATTGGCGTTGAGCTTGGGCAGATCGCTGTGATATTGTTGGTGTTTGCATTGATTATAATTCCATTTGGCAAAATGAAAAATTATAAAAAGAGAATCGTATATCCATTGTCAATTATCATTGCTTTGGTAGCCGCATACTGGACAATACAACGTATCGCGCTGATATAAAAATTATAACTTTCCCTTAAGTACAGCGGTTTTTCAACTTAAAATATTCTTTTTAAATTTGAGATGAATAGATTCGTCTTATTAATTGATGTATAAATAGTAACTTATGAAAATCTCAAATAGATATAAAATATTCCTGTTGCTTTTGTTTATAATGCTCTTCTCATTAAATGATTTTGCGCAAAATAACCTCAATGCAGACAGCGTGAAAACATACATTGCAAAGCAATCTTTTGTTTTCATTCCGCAAACTGTATTACCATCGGGTGGAGTTTCGCGTTATCTTACTGATGATTATTCATTAACTATTAAAAGAGATTCAATTTCTTCTAACCTTCCTTATTTTGGAGTATCGCATACTGCACCAATTGATCCAACGAAAGGAATTCTGGATTTCGATTGTGGCATTTCAAGTTTTGATGTAACCCAACCTAAGAAAGATAAATGGCAGGTGATTATAAAACCGGCATTAGCAAGTAATGTGAGAGAATTAGACCTCACCGTATTTGATAATGGTAATGCAGACCTTGTTGTAATAAGTAACTACAATCAAGGTATTTCTTTCTCTGGATACATCAAAAGAAAGTTATAATATAAACATCATCTGTAAAGCAGAGCAATTTAATTAATGATGTGCTTTAGCATTATTTATTGAATCTTTTTCATGCTGCTCATATGCTTTCATTTGCTCAAGACTCATATTGCTAAAAGGATTTTTCGGTTGTGGCGGCAAAACCTTTACATCAGTTACTTCAACATTGAAAATTAAGTTTGAATATTGCGGAATAACCGGCGGACTTCCCTGAGGACCATAACCAAGCATCGCGGGAATATACAAAGTGCCTTTGCCACCTTTACCAAAATATTCTAAACCTTCTTCCATGCCGGGAATGGATTGGTGCTGTCCTAATATTACTACATATGGTTTTGTATGATGAAAGGTAGAATCCATATTAGAATCAAAAACTTTTCCGTTGCTTTCCAAAGAACCTTCATACATTATAATTGCTTCTCTTCCTGTATCTGCTTTATAAGTTTGGTCGCCTGGATTTTGCACATCAATCAAAACACCATTTTCTGATGTCTGTGTTTTGATTCCTTTTTTAGAAACATAATTTTGCAAATCCTCCGTTTCACGTTGAGATTCTATTTTTGATTCTTTTTGATAATCAGCCATTAGATCTTGCTGATTGTTGAATACGCCAATAATTTTAGCTTTGCAATGAATAACATCTCCGCGTTTAAAAACATTTGTATAGTCAGGAATTTGTCCCAAATTTTTTAAAGAATCAACATTTAAAACACATTCCAAAGAATCGCCAACGCTGCATTTTGAGAGCACTTCCATTATGGAATATTTGCCGCGTGCGCTTGTATCAACAGGAGCATAGGTTGGTAAATGCCCATAAGTGGAATTAAGAATAGTATCATTCTTTCCTTTTTCAGGCATTGAAAATTCTAAATTGAGTTTAGCAAATTGTCCTGCTTTTAATTTTGGTCCATCCGTTTTGCCCGGATAAATTTTATACAAAAGACCCGAAGGAGTTTTTTCATAATCCATCTTGCAAGATGCGAGCAGCACTATAGCAGCTACACAAAATAATAATTGTTTCATTTTTTAATTTAATTGTTCGTTATATTGTTTTAAAACCTGTTTAAATTTTTTTACATTATTATCCAAAGACTCACTGCTTCTGCCACCTGCAGCATTTTTATGGCCGCCTCCTTCAAAATGATTTCTTGCAAAAGTGTTCACATCAAAATCTCCTTTACTTCTAAAACTCCACTTTCTTTCTTCATCACGATCTATAAGCAAAGCGCCAAATTTAATACCTTCAATCGACAATAAATAATTTACCAATCCCTCGGTGTCACCTGTTTTTATATGAAAGCGCATGAGGTCTTGTTTTGGTATCACCATCAAAGCAGTATTACTTTCATAAATAACATCAAGCCTGTTTAATAAAGCATTGCCGATAAAGCGTAATCTTTCTTCTAAAAAATTGTCGTAAATATTTTCATGAACAATTGTGTGATCAAAATTTGTTCTTGCTTTTAAATCGGCTACCATTGCATGCACCACAGCAGAAGTAATGGGAAAACGAAAAGAACCTGTGTCTGTCATAACACCTGTGTAAAGGCAAATGGCAATATCACTATTTATTTTATCTGCGTTTTGTGAGCCGATAATAAAATCATAAACCATTTCACAAGTAGAGCTTTTGTGTATGTTGCTTATGCCGAAATCAAAAGCATTTTCCTGTGGTTGCTCATGATGATCAATCAAAACTTTTGTGCATTGTGCATTTTCAAGAAAGGGAGATAAGTTTTTTGTGCGATGAAAAATATTAAAATCAAGACAAAAAAGAACATTGGCTTGATTTATAATTTGAATTGATTTTTCTCTTTGCTTTTCAAAATCTATCACTGCTTCAATGCCGGGCATCCAGTTTAAAAAATCTGCCCAGTTTGTTGGTGAAATAACTACAACATCATTGTGCAATATTTTCAGGAAATGATACAATCCTAAAGCACTGCCCATTGCATCACCATCAGGTTTTTGATGCGTTGTTATAACAATTTTTTTTGGCTGAGATAATTGTGAATAAAATAAATTTATAGCCTGCATAAACGGCGGCAAAATTGCAGCTTTCAGTTCATTCATTCAAATCTTATTTTCTTAAACATTCAATAAAAATATTTGAATGGCATTATTAGATTATCAATATAAATTTTCAAATGCTACTTTTGCGCAAATTTTATAAATAAGATGAGCAACATAACTTTCACCATGATCAAGCCAGACGCCACTTCCAAAGGATTTACCGGCGCAATTTTAAACGAAGTAACAACAGCTGGCTTCAAGATAAAAGCGATGAAATGGACAAAATTAACTGAAGCACAAGCGGGTAATTTTTATGCAGTACATAAAGAACGACCTTTTTATGGCGAGCTTGTTTCGTTTATGAGCAGTGAGCCGATCGTTGCAATAATTTTAGAAAAAGAAAATGCAGTGGCTGATTTTAGAAAGTTAATTGGTGCAACAGATCCCGCAAAAGCCGAAGCCGGAACTATAAGAAAACAATATGCTTCTTCAGTTGGTGAAAATGCCGTGCATGGCAGCGACAGCGATGAAAATGCTGCTATAGAAAGTGATTTCTTTTTTTCAAAACTTGAAAGATTTTAATAGAGATAACATATTTTCTTTACGAGAGTTTATCAATTCCATAAAGGCTTGCTCCTTTTTTAAAAAACCTTTCTATCTTATTTTCTACATCGATATTTTTTTCTACAACCGGCGCATGATGCGGTTTTATGCGTGCGTCCAATATTAAAACATCGCAACCCCAATGCTTGTCTTTGATAAATTCATTCAAGCCGTAAATATCCTTTGCAGGATTTGTTCTTGTAAATGCAACCCATAAAAAATTATTAAGTGTTGCGGCAGTAAATTGAGCATCATCACAAATAATTATTAATGCAATTTCTGCAAGAGTTGAGGTTGAAAGTTTACTATTTAATTCTTTCATTTCTTTTTGCGCAGCATCATACTCTTTGAATTTTTTTGTTTGAATAGCAATGATTCCTGGTAAGATCAATTGTATATTTTCAAATGATATATTTTTTAATTGTTGAGGAATTTCATTTGCTAATTTTCTTTTTATTTCTCCATAAGCAGCCAACACCACTTTGCTTCCGCTGTTTAATCCTGTGCCTGAATAATCAAGCGTATCAATAGTTGTATTGGTATAAAAATGTATGTCTCTTTTCAGATCAATTCTTTCAAAAAAATAATTGAAATATGCTGCAATATTTTTCGCCGATAAATTTGTTGTATCATCTGCTGTGATAAATAAAAATTTTGCGAGACTTAATTGTCCTGTGCCCAAAATTCGGTTTGCGATCGTTAATATTTCAGCAGGTTGTTTCGTTGGCATATAAGGTGTATATCTTTCGCTGCCAATCGCTAGTAGCAAAGGATGTACACCAGCAGCATCAACTGCATTTATTTCTTTCAAACCATTGATTTCTTTGGTAATAACATCGCCTGTTATTTCATGAATTATTGCACCAAAACTGGTGTCCTCCTGCGGTGGTCTTCCAACAACTGTGAACGGCCAAATTGCATTTTTTTTTGCATACACTTTATGCACCTTCATAACCGGAAAATCATGTTGCAAACTATAATATCCAAGATGATCTCCGAACGGACCTTCGGGTTTATTTTCATTCGGAAAAACTTTTCCTGTAATAACAAAATCTGCATCAGCGCTTATACAAAAACCATCTTCATAAAAATAATCGAATCTTCTTCCACCCAAAATACCGGCAAACCTCAACTCGCTCATTCCTTCAGGCAAAGGCATTACAGCAGCCAAAGTATGCGCTGGTGGACCACCAATAAAACAACTAACTTTTAAGGGCAAATTTTTTTTATTTGCTTTTGTTTGATGAACGCCAATACCGCGATGCAATTGATAATGCAAGCCAACTTCTTTATTTAAAAGATACTCATTGCCTGTTAACTGAATGCGATACATGCCAAGATTGGAATTGCGAACGCCGGGTGTATCAACATCTTCAGTATAAACTTGCGGTAATGTAATGAACGCACCGCCATCTTTTTGCCAATGATGAATTAATGGCAAGTCACTGATATTTATTTCTTCATATAAAATTCTTCGATGAGAAGAAATTTTTTTTGAAAATGATTTTGAAGAAGCAATAAGTAAATCGAAATTTTTGAAAGGTTTTTTCAGTGCTTCTAAAGGATTATTTTTAAATTGTATAAGTTGCTGAACAAGTGATAATGTATTTCGAAAAATAAATTTACTTCTCTCCAAAGTGCCGAAAACATTCGATGCAGCGCGATATTTTGTTCCTTTTACATTTTCAAAAAGTAAAGCTGGTCCACCGGCTTCATGCACGCGCAAATGAACCGCAGCCATTTCAAGATAAGGATCAATTTCTTCTTTTATTCTGATCAATAGTCCGTTCTTTTCAAGATCAATCAAACATTCCTCTAAAGTTTTATACGCCATTATTTTACTTGCTTTTCGAAACAAAAATCAAAACTATGATTTTAAAAAAGTAATGATGGCATAATTTTGTTTTCATAAATTTTGCAACTATGCAGGTTTTCAAATCAATATTTCCATACACGCTCGAAACAATTGGTGAATATGAATTGATGCATGATAATGCTATAGAAAAATGCTTATCACTTTCAGAAAAAGCATTCGCTGAATGGCGCAAAACATCTTTTACAGACCGAAGTGAAAAGATGCTCAAAGTTGCTGAAATCCTTACGCAGCAAAGAGATTTATTGGCTGAACTTGCTACAAAAGAAATGGGAAAAACTTTAAAAGAATCAAAAGCTGAAGTAGAGAAATGTGCAACCGTTTGTAATTATTATGCAGAACATGCGGAAGATTTTTTAAAGAATGTTGACCAACCTTCTGACGCAAAAAAAAGTTATGTTCGCTATGATCCTGTTGGTGCTGTACTTGCCATCATGCCATGGAATTTTCCCTTTTGGCAAGTCTTTCGATTTGCTGCGCCTTATTTAATGGCAGGCAATGTTGCATTATTAAAACATGCGCCAAATGTTTGTGGTGTTTCCAAAGCAATAGAAAATATTTTTCGCAAAGCAAATTTCCCCGAAGGTATTTTTCAATCGTTAATCATTGATGTTGATAAGGTAAAAGGCATCATCAACCATAACATTGTACAAGGCGTAACCCTTACGGGAAGTGAGTTTGCTGGCGCATCAGTTGCATCTGTTGCAGGTAAATCAATAAAGAAAACAGTTTTGGAATTAGGTGGGAATGATGCCTTTATAATTTTAGAAGATGCAGATATCGAAAAGGCTGCAGAAATAGCAACACAATCGCGAATGCAAAATGCGGGACAAAGTTGTATTGCTGCCAAAAGATTTATTGTAGTGAAAAAAATAAAAGAAGATTTTACTTTTCATTTTCAAAAAAATATTGAGAAATTAAAACAGGGAAATCCATTTGATGAAAATATTTCAACAGGATCTTTGGCAAGAATTGATCTGGCAGAAAAATTAGAAAAGCAATTAAATCAATCTTTACAAAAAGGCGCTCATTTATTGCTTGGCGGAAGACGTGAAGGATGCAATTTTCAGCCTACTCTTATAACAGATGTGAGTAATGAAATGGCTGCTTTTAAAGAAGAAACTTTCGGTCCGCTTGCAGCTCTTATAGAAGCTGCAGATGAAACAGATGCTATACGAATTGCTAATGAATCACGTTACGGCTTGGGCTCTTCTTTGTGGACAAAAGATATTGACAAAGCAGAACGTCTTGCTTCAGAAATCAATGCAGGCGCTGTTTTCATCAACGCAATGGTAAAATCAGATCCGCGCTATCCATTTGGAGGAATAAAAAAATCTGGATACGGAAGAGAGCTTTCTCATTTCGGCATTCATGAATTTATGAATGTGAAAACTGTAGTGGTTGGATAAAAAAAATTTTGCAAAATATTTTTCCATTATACATTAAAAAATTTATTCTACGCAGCACTATGTTCTTCGCTTATTTGCAGCCGATAGAGTTCTGCATAATATCCATTCGCAAATAATAATTCCTCATGTGTTCCCTGCTCTATTATTTTGCCGTCTTCAATAATTATTATCTTATCAAAATTCAATCCCATAAAAATTCTGTGTGTAATAATGATGGCAGTTTTATCTTTTAAGATGTTGTATAAATGGTTGATAATTTCGTTTTCCGTTTTAGAATCAACAGCACTTAAGCAATCATCAAACAGCGTTATGTGCGATTCTTTTATCAATGCACGAGCTATTGATATGCGTTGTTTCTGGCCACCACTCAATGTTACGCCGCGCTCCCCTACCAACGTTTCGTACCCCTTATCCAGGCTAAGTATTTCGTTATGTATGCTCGCATATTTTGCAGATTGTTCTATCTCAGACTGGTCTGCATTTTTGTTCAAACCAAAACTTATATTGTGCGTAATTGTATCGCTGAAAAGAAAAATATCCTGAGGCACATAACTTATTTGTTGCCTCAGATCTTTCAACGGAATGTGCGATAAATTTTTATTCCCTATTAATATTTTTCCTTCGTCAGGATTATAATAATGCAGCAAAAGCTGTGACAGTGTTGACTTTCCACTTCCTGTTCTTCCCATCACCAATACTTTTTCTCCTTCTTTTATGGTGAGTGAAAAATGATCCAGTGCCTTGATGCCAGTGTGCGGATAAGTAAAAGAAACGTTGTCGAAAATAATATCGCCTTTCAGTGTAACAGACTGTATATTTTTTTCATCTGTTATTTTTGGTTCTGTTTTTAAAAATTCATTTAATCTTTTTTGAGAAGCAGCGGCGCGTTGGGTCATGCTTGCTGTCCACCCAAGCGCACTAACAGGAAATGTAAGCATGTTGATGTAAAAAACAAACTCTACAATTGTTCCAACACCTATTTTTCCTTCTAAGAAATATTGACCGCCAACAAATATTGCGATCAGTGTGCTTAACCCAACCATCAATGTAACGGTAGGAAAATAAATTGATTCAACTTTAGCAAGTTCAACCGTATTCTTTCTATAATCTTCACTGTTCTTTTTAAAAAAACCAAGCATTGCTTTTTCCTGCACAAAGGATTTTATTACTCGAATGGCTGAATAGGATTCCTGTGCGTTGGTTGTAAGGTCTGAAAGTAATGCCTGAACGCGTTCGCTTTTTTTATGGATGATGGTGTTGACATAATAAATGGTTAGCGCCAATATGGGCAATGGAATGATGACGTATAAAGTAAGACTCACACTTTCTTTCATCATAAAAAATAAACAAAAAGCAATGGTTGATGAAAGGTTAATGAAATACATAATGGCTGGTCCGGTATACATTCTTACGCGACTAATGTCTTCTGCAATGCGGTTCATAAGGTCGCCGGTGTTGTGTATTTTAAAAAAGCCTGTATCTAATTTTTGGTAATGATTATAAACTTCATTTTTTTGATCAAACTCAATGTGACGGCTCATTACAATAATTGTTTGCCGCATAAAAAACATAAACAGTCCGCGCAATAAAGCGAATACCAAAAAAGTAAGACTGCAAATGGTGATGATATTTGTCGCCTTCATTCCATTAACCCAATTGATAATTTTCTGCACTAAAAAATCGTGTGATTGCGCTGTTGCATGCGGTTTTGCACCCGGCAATAATTGCTGCACTTTATCAATAACATAGCCGGTGATCTCAGGAGTGAGAACAGCAAAATAGTTTGATGCAACAACAAAAAATATTCCTGCGATAAAACGATAGCGGTATTTCCACAAATATTTATTAACGGCTGCGAGATGCTTCAATGGCTGATAATTTGCGCAAATTTACTGCAAGGCAAAGTAATTTTTGACGTATATAAATGAGAATGTATTTTTGCCGCGGAGAGCTGGCAGAGCGGTCGAACGCGGCGGTCTTGAAAACCGTTGACTGTAACAGGTCCGGGGGTTCGAATCCCTCGCTCTCCGCAACACAATTTTTATTTGCTTATTTTGTTCTACTAGTTTGTTGATATAATTCAATTAATTTTATTGCTTCCATTGTTTCTTTTACATCGTGTGTGCGAATAATATTTGCACCATTTAATAAGGCAATTGTATTTAAAACAGTGCTGCCGTTTAAGGCTTCTTCAACAGAGATATTTAAAGTTTTGTAAATGGTAGCTTTTCTTGAAAGTCCTGCTAATATTGGTTTTTCAAGCATTTTAAAAATAGATAAATTTTGAAGCAATTCAAAATTATGTGTACTGGTTTTACCAAAACCAAAACCAACATCAACAATCACATCTTTGATGCCTGCGAGTTTGTATTCATTTGTTTTTTTTATAAAAAAATCAAGCACTTCTTTAGTAACATCTTCATATTGCGGATTGATTTGCATTGTTTGCGGAGTTCTTTTCATATGCATGCAAATGTATGGTACGTTCAACTTTGCAACCGTTGAAAGCATTGCTGCATCAAGGTTTCCGGCACTTATGTCATTTACAATTGACGCGCCGGATGAAACAGCTTGCTGCGCTATCGAAGCATAAAAGGTATCAACAGACAAAAATATTTCAGGATTTTTTTTAGTTATTAATTCAATTACTGGCAACACTCTTGTAGATTCTTCTTCAATAGAAATTTTTTTACTTCCGGGTCGTGTACTTTGTCCGCCAATATCCAGAATGGTTGCACCTTCACTGATCATCTTTTCTGCTTGCTGCAAAGCTATGTTTGTATTGAGGTTACGGCTGCCGCTGTAAAAAGAATCAGGTGTAATATTAATTATACCCATTGCAATTGGTTTTTCTATTATTAACAGCCTGCCATTGCAATTGAGCGTGAACATTGTTTGCTTTGTTTTATTTTTGAACGAAGTTAAGTTTTACGAAATTTATTTTATTAAGTTGAATAATGAACAAAGCGTACAAGAGTGCGACGCAAGTAAAGCTTAATAGTTATTCTTAATTCTGGACACAAAAAGACAACATATATTATTCAATTTTTAGAACAAATAATGACAGAAACTGCTAAACAATACGATGAAATAATAAGGGATTGCAAGGATATTTTTTTAAAAAAAACAAAAGATTACGGCACCTCGTGGCGTGTATTGAGAACGATTTCTGTGATTGATCAGATATGTATAAAAGCGCTTCGAATAAGAAATATTCAGGAACTAAAAGAGCAAAAAATTAACGATGATATTGCTTCAGAATTTATTGGTATTATTAATTATGCCGTTATTGGGTTGATACAGTTGAAACTGAATAAACCTGAAGTAGAAGACCTTGAAATGCAGGTTGCAAGCGGCTTGTACGATGAGCAGATTTTATTTGCAAAAAAATTAATGCTCGAGAAAAATCATGATTATGGTGAAGCATGGCGCGAAATGAGTGGTGAAAGTTTTGCTGATTTAATATTGGTAAAACTGTTGCGCATGAAACAAATATTATTGAATGACGGAAAAACATTGATCAGCGAAGGCATTGATGCAAGTTATTTCGACATAATAAATTACGCAGTTTTTGCTTTGATTCTAATTAATGAAAAATTAATAATTGATAAGTATTAATCATTGTAAAATGAGAGTTTTTATAAATACCATTCGCTGGATAGTTGGCTTGCTCTTTATTTTTTCAGGCATGATAAAAGCCAATGACCCATTGGGTTTGAGCTATAAGATGCAGGAGTTTTTTATTGCATGGAACTTTCATTTTCTTGATAATTATACTTTGCCGCTCGCGCTTGTAATGAATGTATTTGAAGTTGTTGCCGGTGTTGCAATTCTTGTAGGCTGGCAACCAAAATTATTCACAAGGTTATTATTGCTGCTGATTATTTTCTTCGGCTTTTTAACAGGTTATGCATTTCTTTCCGGCCAAATAAAAGAATGTGGCTGCTTCGGAGATTGCTTGCCAATGACAGATCTGCAATCATTTCTAAAAGATATTTTTCTTTTTTTATTGATACTCATTTTAGTTTTTAATTATAAAAAAATTAAACCGGTTTTTCGAAGCAGCGCAGCATCTTCTATTATTTTAATCGCAGCTGTTTTGTTTGTTGGAATAACAGAAGCTTATGTGCTGAAACACTTGCCAATACTGGATTGCCTGCCATACAAGATTGGGAAAAATATTGCTGAAGAAATGAAAATTCCTGCGGGTTCGAGACCTGATAGTATTGTCATTATGTTTAAATATAAAAAGAATGGTAAGGAAATTGAATTTGATGAAAATCATTTTCCTGCTAACCTTGATTCAACGTATGAATTTGTAGATCGCTATGATAAAATAATTACTAAAGGAAATGACATGCCTGTGATTGCAGATTTTTCTGTAAGAAAATTAAACGGAGATGATACAACGCTTGCTTTACTAAACCAGGGAAATAAATATGTTCTATTATTTACTCAAAACTTTGAAAATTGGAATGATCAGCAGCAGGCATTTGGAAGTGTTTTGCAAAAATGTATCGAGAAAAAATTTCCTTTATTTATTATCACTTCATCACCGGAAGAAGGAGCAAAATTAATTGATCCGAAAGCTGCAGAAATATTGCGTTGCGATAATACAATTGTGAGAACAGCTGCTCGCGTGAACGGCACTTATTTTTTAATGCAGCAAGCAAATATCTTGGATAAAAAAAGCTATGCGGATGCAGATGAATTTATTGCTAATATGAAATAAATTTCAATCAAAATGTTTTCATTTATTCTTCGCAAACTTATGTACGGCCTGCTTGTGCTGCTCGGTGTTGTTGTGATCGTATTCTTTTTATTCCAGGGATTTGGCGATCCTGAAAGGCTGATACTTGGACAAACCGGCGACAGCACAACTATCAACAATATCAAAAAAGAATTTGGTTTAGATCAGCCAAAATGGAAGCAATTTTTATTGTACTTAAATGATGTTTCGCCTGTTTCTATTCACACAAAAGAAGAAATAAAAATTAAGAATCTTAAAGGGTTTTTTATTGGAGGCAATACAAAATTTGGAATCAAACTTCCTTATTTGCGAAGATCTTATCAAACCAAAAAAAATGTTTCCGATGTTCTAATGAATGTTTTGCCAAACACCATTATTCTTGCTTTTGCCGCCATGTTTATTGCTGTTTTCTTTGGCATTTTGCTTGGTGTTTTAGCTGCTGTAAAAAAGAATACGTGGCTTGATACTTCATCAATATTTACAAGTATCATTGGCATTTCAATGCCATCATTTTTTGCAGGAATTATCATCGCATATATTTTTGGTTTTGTTTTAAATGCATACACAGGACTGCACATGACCGGCAGTCTATACGATTATGATATCAATGGCAAAGAACTTAATTTAAAAAATTTAATACTTCCCGCGATCACTTTAGGAATACGTCCGCTTGCAATAATTACGCAACTTACACGAAGTGCCATGCTTGACGTGCTTTCACAAGATTATATAAGAACTGCTTATGGAAAAGGACTAAACAAAACAACAATTATTTTTAAACATGCGCTTCGAAATGCACTGAATCCGGTGATCACCGCAATTACAGGATGGTTTGCAGAGTTACTTGCAGGAGCGTTTTTTGTAGAATATATTTTTGGATGGAATGGAATTGGAAAAACAACGATCGATGCTTTGGAGAAATTAGATTTTCCTGTTGTGATGGGCAGTGTTTTAATTACTGCAATACTTTTTATACTGTTGAATATTCTTGCTGATCTTTTATATGTTTCAATCGATCCGCGAATAAATCTTTCCTAATTTTTTTATTGAATAATTACTTCACGAATTATATTTTCATTCATCGCTTCATTAATACGCTGCATAATTTTTACTTTCTGATACATCAATTCCTGTTTAAGCGGACCAACATAGGTTGTTATAAAAACTGTGTCATTAATAATTTCGATTTTTTCGGTATAACGCGCAATTGTAGGCCCCATCAGGGTTTGCCATATTTCTTCAATCTGAATTGCACGTATGCCATTCTTCAATTTGCTTTTATTTACAAATTGTTTCATTGCATCTCCGATATGATGTTCACCCATAAAAAAAATTATAAAAAAATATTTTGGTGACAAGCTGCAGTACACAAATATAGCTTTGCTTGCGACGCTCCGTTCATTTTTCTTCTTTCAATGAAGCAAATTTATTAGTTGATACGAAACTTTTAATTTTTTAAAATTATCTTCCAGTCTCTCTTTATGCGTATCTGTAATAAACACTTGTGCATCACCATCAACACAAACTTTTTTTAATAAATTATTGATCCTTTTTTCATCTAATTTTTCAAATACATCATCCAGCAATAAAACAGGAGCGAAGCCTTTATATTGTTTGAGTGTGATAAATTCTGCAAGCTTCATTGCAAATAACAAACTTTTTCTTTGCCCTTGTGATGCAATGTTTTTAAAACTTTCATTATTCATTTTTATTGCGAGATCATCTTTATGAATGCCAATGCCCGTACGTTGCAGATACATATCTCTTGCGCGATTTTCCTGGAGCAATTTTGCTAAACCTGTATGATGAAGCTGGCTTTCAAATTCAATTTCAATGTCATCTTTTTTTTCTGCAATGCTTTCATATTGGTCGTTAATCAAAGGCAAAAAATCTGCTAAAAATTTCTTTCTGGCTTCAAAAATAAATTGCCCTGTTTCAGACAATTGTTTGTCATAAGTATCAAGTAAATTTTCATCAATAGTATTGTATTCTGCAGCTTTTAATAACACATTTCGCTGCAATAAAATTTTATTATAATCAATTAAATTTTTCAAATAATTTTTGTGAAGCTGCGCAAGAATTGTGTCAAGAAATTTTCTTCGTTCATCACTGTTTCCAGTTATTAAACTCACATCATCAGGTGCAATCATCACACATGGAAACTGACCAATATGTTCTGAAAATTTTTTATAGACTTCATTATTCAATAAAAATTCTTTCCTGTTGTTTTCGCGATAAATGCAAAGCAATTCAAACGTTTCATTTTGTCTTTTTAATGAACCTTCTATCCTGAAACCTAAAGTTGAATGACTCGAATTTTGACTTTCATTTCGTGAAAAATAACTTTTTGTAAAACATAGATAATATAAAGCGTCAAGCAAATTTGTTTTGCCGCTTCCATTAGCACCACAAATGCCAATAACCTTTTCATGAAAAGAAAAAGATTGAAAAATATAGTTGCGGAACTGTGTAATTTTTATTTCATTAAAGAACAGCATAGCATTGCAAGTTAAGCATCACCATGTATGATTTAATAGTTCTTAAACATTTGTTAAGCTGCTGCATCCGGCTTTAAGTAATGAACATTTAAGAAAGTTATCTGTTTAATAAGTACATAAATAATCCCTTCAATTCATGGTTAAAATTTTCGGCAGATTTTCTGTCATTATTGTGTCAATTTTTATCTTTTTGCAATTTGGTTTTATAGATAATAATTCAGGCTCCGTTTTAAAATCTACTGTTGCTAATACAGAAGTTACAAATGAATTCAGCGGCTCGTATTATGCCATGCATCTTGATGACGCGGGCTTATCTAAAACTGCTTTTGATAATGCCATGAAAGGTTATGCTGTGCTGCACGATCAAAGAAAGATCAATAATGATTCTGTAATATCTATCATAGATTTTTCTTTGCCTTCTGTTGCGAAAAGACTCTTTGTTATTGATATTAAAAACAATCAATTATTGTTCAATACGCTCGTATCTCATGGAAGAAATTCCGGTGTTGTGAATGCAGAACATTTTTCCAATTCGCCACAAAGCTTTGAAAGCAGTTTGGGCTTTTATGTTACTGCAGATACTTACATTGGCAAGCATGGTTATTCACTACGTTTGCAGGGGGAAGAAGATGGCATCAATGATAATGCATTTAATCGCGGCATTGTAATGCATTGCGCAAAATATGTGAGTGAAGCAGTAGCAAAGCAACAGGGATATATCGGAAGAAGTGAAGGCTGTCCTGCATTACCGGAGAATATGTATAAACCAATCATTGAGAAAATAAAGAATGGAAGCTGCCTTTTTATCTATAGCCCGGATAAATTTTATACAGCACATTCAAAGATTTTACAAGCATCTACCAACGCGTAATCATTATTTCGCAGGATGTATAAACATGTTTGCAGCCATTGTGCTGTCATGTCCATAAATATCATCTCTGAAATTTAACCTGCCGAAATCATCAACCCACGAAGTATAATAAGTAATTAAAACAGGCACTGATTTCTTTAGTTCCACATGGCTTTCTTTTCCGCTGTTCATTGCGGCAGTTATTTTTTCCGGCGTCCATGCTTTATCATCTTTTAAAAGATATTCTGCCATTTGAACAGGTTCGCTAAGCCTTATGCAGCCATGACTGTAGGCTCTTTTATCTTTTTGAAAAAGACTTTTTTCAGGCGTATCATGAAAGTATATATTGAAGTCATTAGGAAAAAGAAATTTCACTCTGCCTAAAGAATTTTTCGGTCCTGGCAATTGCCTTACCACAGGAAGTCCGTCGCTTTGTCCTGTTATCTCCATGTGATTTTCTTTTAAATAATTTTTGTTTGCTTTCATCTTTGGAAGTATCTCTTTCTTTATAATGCTTGGCGGAATATTCCAGTAAGGACTAAAAACTATTTCACTGAGATTACCTGTAAATATTACGGTGTTATGTCCATCTTTTCCAACAACAGTATTCATTTGTAAAACTGTTTTACCATTCTCATAAACGTATAATTTATATTCGGGAATATTGCACAAAATTAATTTGCCTGAATCCTGCGAAGGCATCCATTGCATACGGTTAAGATTTATCAGGATCTGCTGCAGCCTTGCTTCTGCGGATACATTCATGTCTTTTATTAATGAATCATTTACGACGCCTGTTGGAGTATAACCTAATGATGCCTGGAAGTTTCTTACGCCAATGGCAAGCGCAGAATCGAAGGTTGAAGTAGTATCATTTGTTTGCATATCACCTGTTATTGACAAGCGTTTTTTTATTGCAGTTATCAATGGAGAATTTATGCCGTTGCGTAAAATTTTTCCTGAGAAAGGAATAGGTTGCCATCCTTTATTTTTTACGATGATATAATATTTTTGTAATTGAGTTAATAACGAATTGAAATCTTTGTTGGAGAAAACATCATTGCTTTTTGATTTTTTTAATTTGATGAGTTCATTTGACTTGGTTAGCAATTCTTCTTTTCTTGCAGGAATAAATAAGTTTAATTGATTGCTGTCGAGCGCAGCGTCATCGATTTTTCTATCAAGAAAGCTTAAAAAATATTGGGTCAATAAAAATTCTGTTTGAAGAATAGATGTATCAGAAGCCGTTACAACAAGGCTGTCGTTAGTAATAAGATTAGCCATTTTATTTTTGAGCGCTCTGTTATATAATGCAGTGTCTTTTGTAGAAACTTTTGTGTATGTGAGCAAATTCCATAAGCTGCGTGCCTGCTCATTTAAACCTGCTGTCGAGAACCATGCGAACTCAAAATTTCTACCATAATAAAAGCTGTTCATTTCCTGCATCACATCTTGGTCTGTGTTGGTTGATGCATAAAATTTATTAAGCAGGGAAGAATCAAAGAAAATATCATTGTAAGAATTGCTCTTATTGATTTCCGTATTTGGGTGAGTTACTGATTGTTGATTGGTTGATCTTTTATTGTTTTGACAAGCGAATAAAAATAAAAGCATTGCACTGAATGCACATAGAAGTTTTTTCATGGCAACAGTAATTCAAATCACGTGCCTGATACAGTTTAACTATTCTAAAAATAATCTTTGCAGAATTTTGGTGATTTAAAAACAATACTATATTTGCTCCGTATTCATTTTATAACAAACTCAAAAAAACTGTGGCTTACGACAACAACGAGAAAAAAATGGAAAGCGTTTACAGCAAACGCATAAAGGCGGGTAAAAGAAGAACTTATTTTTTTGATGTAAGAGAAACACGGGGCAATGATTTTTATCTTACCATAACAGAAAGCCGCAAACGCTTTGATGGCGAAGGTTATGACAGGCACAAAGTTTTTTTGTACAAAGAAGATTTCAACAAATTTGTAAAAGCATTGGGTGAAGCAGTTGATTTTGTAAAAACAGAATTGATGCCCGATTTCGATTTTGATGCCTTCAATCACGAATATCCTGAGCAGCAAACACTAAGCACAACCGAAGACACAATGCCTGAAACCATTGCTGCGCCTGAAGTGCCTGAAGTGACTGAAGTTGTGGAAGAGGAGCCTGCTTCATTACCTGTAATAAATGAAGAAAGCGATGATGTAGAAAAATGGTAATAAAATAGATTTAGAAAATAAAAAAGTCATCTTATTGGAGATGACTTTTTTTTATGGAATAATATCAAAACAAAAATCAAACTAAAAATTGGCTTTGAACAAAATTCACTACATCAACCAAATTATTCGTGCTATTAAATACTTCTAACTGCCTGTCTGCACCTGTTCCTTTTTCTAAAATTTTATGAACATATTGCACGGCATACCTGCTGCCGAGCTGGTCAACAACATCATCCACAAAATCTAATAATTCATAAATAAGCACACGCGTATTTACTTCGGCTTCTTTGCCAAAATCAATCAGCGTTCCATCAATTCCATATCTTCCTGCGCGCCATTTATTTTCATTAATAAGTATTCTTGGATACATGATGAAGTTCATATTCTGCATGCGCAGCTTGTACAGCTTTGCACAGATTGCCTGGAATAATGCAGCAATAGCAATGGTTTCCTCAATAGTCATTGGCACATCGCAAATGCGAAATTCCACTGTATTGAAAAAAGGATGCACGCGCAGATCCCACCAGATCTTTTTCGCGTTATCAATGCAATTCGTTTTTATTAAAATGTTTACATAGTTTTCATACGCTTCAATGCTTTCAAAATAATCAGGAATTCCTGTGCGTGGAAATTTATCAAAAACTTTTGTGCGAAAAGATTTATAACCCGTTTTTCTTCCTTCCCAAAAAGGAGAGTTGGTGCTTAATGCATACACATGCGGCAAAAAATATCTTGCAGAATTCGCGATGTGCACAGCCATCTTTCTGTCTTCCATGCCCACATGCACATGCAAACCGAAGATGAGGTTGCTTCTTGCTGCTTCCTGCAACTCATCAACAATTTGATTGTAGCGAAAATGATCCGTGATCAATTGACTTTCCCAATGACTGAAAGGATGCGTGCCCGAAGCGCCAACCCACAAGCCAAGATCGCCCGCAATCTGCGCAATAGTTTTTCGTAAAATAGCAACATCCTTATAAGCTTCTTCAATGTCCTGACAAATGTCTGTGCCTACTTCCACAACAGCCTGGTGCATCTCTGCTTTCACTTTATCCTTGATCATTTTTTGACCTTCCAGCACAATTTTTTGTTCATGGCTTTTTAGTTCCCGCGTTTCAGGATCAAGCACCATGTATTCTTCTTCAACACCAAGTGTAAAATGTTTAAAGCTTAAATTAGCCATTCAAATAAAATTTAAAAAAACTTATAATTCAGTAAAATAAAATCATTCAAAATTTAAACCCACTTGCTGTCCTGCACTTCAAGCGGTTGTTTGGTTGCGCTGCGTTGCACATATTCTCCCCACGTTAAATTATCCCTTCCCGGTTCCTGCGCAATCGCTTTTTCTATTGCATAGTTCGCAGCAGTTTCCACTACCCAATTAAAGTTTTCTTCACCAACACTTGTGCGTTCAGCATCTGGCGCGGGATTGCAAAAATCAATTGCATAAGGTACACCATCGCGCAAGGCTAATTCAACAGTATTAAAATCATAACCCAAATATTTATTTATTCTTATCACAATTTCTTCCATCAATTTATATCTTTCAGGTGATGGAGAGAAATCCGCTACATACCTTAAGTGGTGCGGGTTTCGCGGCTCATAAGGCATGATGCGAACATGCTTGCCGCCTATGCAATAGGAGCGATAATATTCATCAAAAATTATTTCTTCCTGCAGCATCATTATTAACTGACCTGTTTCTGAATGCTTGTCAAAAAAATCTTCAATGCTGCTAAGCTTATAAACATTTTTCCATCCGCCGCCGGCAAAAGGTTTCATGTAAGCGGGAAAACCAACGTAGTTAAAAATGCCTTCCCAATCCAATGGATATGCAAGGTTTGCAAATGACTGATCGGTTGTATCATCAGGCAATTGTTTGGATGGAAGTATCACCGTTTTTGGCACAGGCACATCAATTTTTGTAGCGAGACAATTATTGAAAAACTTTTCATCAGCGCTCCACCAAAAAGGATTGTTGATAACAGCCGTGCCGGTGAGCGCAGCGTTCTTTAGATAGGCGCGATAAAACGGAACATCCTGGCTGATGCGGTCAAAGATAACCGCATATTCAGTTGGCTCGCCCTGCATCACTTTATCAATGCGCACATATTCCGCAGAAACGCCGTCAACATTTTTACTGTTTATTCTTTCGATAACTGCATTGGGAAAACTTCTTTCTTTTCCAAACAGAATTCCTATTTTTTTCATAAAGAAATTTTAGGGTAATGATTAATGTTTTATGAGTTGCCAATTTAAAGAAACAAATTTGAAAAGGAAGGAAATTTATTTTTGAAGGATTATTTTCTATATAAAATCTGAATTTTGTTAAGGCTGCAATTGCTGGATTTTTTTATAATTAAATTTGCTCATGAAGATTTTGTTTTTAAGTCTTTGTGTGTTTCTATCACTTAGTTGTAGACACAAATCTAATAGAATAAGAACAGATAAATTTTACACTAGACCTTATAGTTCATGGGATGCCGTTAGAATTCCATTGATTAGGCCGTATGCCTTACTCAGATTAAATGGAAATAAAGACTGGAATATGAATGAAGCGACTATTGCTGATACTATATGTTTTTGCAATATCGAAGAAGTTAATGTTATACAACAAAAAATTGTTATCCTTCATTCAAAAGAACCAAATAACGATGATGATTCTTGGTTTATAATCATCCCAGCAATTAAAATAGAAAAGGCTTTTAAAAACAAAGAAGATTTTGAAAAATATCTTTCCTTATGCCATTTAGGAAGATTTAATTATAAAATCTATAATGTTGATAGTGTGTATACTGTTTTTTTAAAAAATAACAAGATTGACTGGGACAATTAAATAACTTCTATTAAAAAGCCGCCTTGCAGCAGCTTTCTCCAATTTATATTTAAATATCTCCCTACCCAATCGCCAGTGTTTGCACACTACTCCATGCACCGGCAAGCTGCGGATGTTTGGTATTGTACCAGCGGAAATAAACCGTCAGCCACTTGCCCGGACTATCAGTCCCAAAGTCGTGCGTAAAAGTAGCCGATGTAGAAAGTTCTTTCACCATGCCGGCGCTGTCGGGTGTTGGCGAAGGCGCAGGCGGCAACGCACTAAGGGCGTAGGCAAACTGCACACTATCGGCGCCATGCACTTTGCTGTTGCGTCCATCTTTGTTATTGCCTTTGCAGCCAAATTCATACATACCCATGCCCATACCATGTATGCCGGCAATGCACTGAGCCGCAATGGGCGTAGTGCTGTGCGTAGGGTCGCTTCTATCCAAAACAAAATTAAAGATGTGCTCTTCCGTGCTGCCCGCAATGCCGCTAGCTAATATTTTATTCAGCAGTGGACCGCCAAACGTGTGAAACTCGGTGATGAAATTCTTTACATCTTCTTTAGCGATGGCAGTGCTGGTAGCAGGATTGATATACGTAGCATACACCGTAGTTACCCAATTATTGCACCTGCTGTCCCAATCTTTCGAATCAGGTACGCTTATGTTGTAATCCTGGTAATAAGGGTTTGAAGTAACGGGGTTTGTTGCCTGCAGACGACCATTTGTGTTTTGGATGTAATCGTTAAAAAGCGCCGGAGAATAAGGAATTCTGGAATGAGACATAATAGTAGTTTTTTGATTTTTATGAAATGATAATGTTTGATAAATGTATGATTTTCAATCAGTTGATATTTTTAATTGATGAAATAACAGAGCAGGATAATTGCTTTCAACCTGACAATAATCTTATTTGAGGAAGCGGCCGCAATCTTACGCCACGCGGCTTCAATTCTAAGCCATGCGGCTTGAAACCTAAGCCATGCGGCTTCAACTCTAAGCCATGCGGCTTGAAACCTAAGCCACGCGGCTTGAAACCTAAGCCAAGCGGCTTCAACTCTAAGCCACGCGGCTTCAACTCTAAGCCACGCGGCTTCAACTCTAAGCCACGCGGCTTCAACTCTAAGCCACGCGGCGTAAACATATTATCAGGAAGAAAAAAACTATAAAAAGTTTTTGGAAAACAGCGGCAAGGCATTAGTAATGGCTGAGTGTCTCTTTTTAAAAGGGCAGCAATCTAAAGAATGACGTAAGGTAGGCTTTATTTGAATGGAAGAAGAAATTAAGAATTAAAGTTTGATCCTGCCTTCCTCACTGGCAAATAAAAAATTAAGATAAGCTAATCGTGCATTTTATCAAAAGCCAATCTGCTAATTGTTAAAATGATTAAAATAATACACAGTTTCATTTTTTAAGCGCGGATATCCCGCCTGCTTTGTCTAAAGCTGCACTGGTATTCACTTCAACCAAATCCGCGTCTTTCCTGCAAAAGTGGCAATCTGATGCAAAAAGAAATAAAACAGGCATAATTTCTGTTAATTACTCTGCCGTTACAGAAACATTAATTTCTTATTTCTATTGTCTAACGGCAAAACTAACAGAAAGATGTATAGGTGTAATTGCACTAAACGCTTGGTATGGTAATAAACAATAGGAAGTCTGTCAAAATTTTATTTGCCGATGATGATGCGGACGACTATGAGCTTTTTCAGCAAGCATTGAAAGAGGTGCTCACAGATGCGGAAGTTATACCAGTTACAGATGGTGATAAACTGGTAAAATACCTCGCGGAAGTTGACGTAGAATGTCCCGACATAATTTTTCTTGATATGCGCATGCCATGCAAAAACGGTAATGAATGTTTGCAGGAAATAAGAAGCAATGCTAAATTTTCAAAGGTTCCTGTTGTAATTTTTTCCACTTCTGCTGCTAAAAGAGATATAGACGAAACTTTTTCCAACGGAGCAAATCTCTTCGTTTTAAAACCTGTTTATTTCCATCATGAAGTAGAAATTCTAAAGAAAATTTTTTCTCTTGATTGGAAAGAAGAACTTTTGAAACCAGATAAGGAAAGCTTTGTACTATACTCATCTGATATAAAGTAATTTTTCTTCCGCTTAAGTTGGATGTCGAAAAATAAACACAGATTGCTTCGTTCCTCAATTACGAAATCTTCTTTTTCAAATTAAAATCTCCTAATCTTTTTGTCAATTCATCTTCATCATGTAAGTTTGAAAACATGGCTGATGAAAAACTCGTAGCACTGGAAAAAATTGTTGTTGAGCAAAGCATTATCACTTCCGTATTTTTAAAAAGAGACGTTATTATTGATGCGTATTTACCCAAAAATATTGCGCAGCCTGAAACCCTTCCTTTACTACTCATCAACGATGGACAAGACCTGCCTAAAATGCCTTTCGACGACATGCTTGATAAGCTAATCGCGCAAAATGAAATAGAGCCTTTGCTCTGCATCGGCATTTATTGCGGCGCCGACAGAAGGAATGAATATGCCACAGCCAACAGGCTCGATTACAAAGGGCGCGGTACAAAAGCGGCGGCTTACACCAACTTTGTTTTTGAGGAGTTATTGCCTTTTATCCAGGAGAAATATTTCATTGCATCTTTCAAGGAAAAATCATTTGCAGGTTTCTCGCTTGGCGCTTTAAGCGCGATGGATATTGTTTGGAATCATGCGGAAGAATTTGCTAAAGTCGGCTCATTCAGCGGTTCATTCTGGTGGCGCAGCAAAAGCTATAAAGCAGGCTACAATGAAGATACAGACCGCATTATGCATGCGCAGATCAGGAACGGAAATTTTTATCCATGGCTGAAATTCTTCTTTGAATGCGGCGCACTCGATGAAACAAAAGACCGCAATAAAAATGGAGTGATAGATTCTATTGATGATACGATTGACCTGATAAAAGAACTTACTGACAAAGGCTATCCCGATGAATCAATTCAATATCTCGAGCTCGCAGACGGCACGCATGATGTGCCAACATGGGCGCGTGCATTTCCTGCATTTCTAAAATGGGGTTGGGGAAAAGAGAATTAAGAATTGGTTGAAGGTTTTTACTTTTCGAAAATAAATTTCATTCTCATTGGGCAAATAAATCATACTCTGATTTTGGACGAAGATCTTCAAGCCATTGAAAGCCTTTCAATTTTAATTCATCTGCACTCACCTGTCGCATCGGGTAGGTTGTTCCTTTCAAATTACTTCTGAAAACTACACGCGTTGGTTTTCTTTCATCGAAGTACATATCAATCACATCAGAGGTTGCTTTATTCACTCCGACAAATTTATTGTTGTCATCCTGCGCATAATAAATACTCTCTGCCTGTGTGCCCTTGACATGCATGTAATCAATTTCACCATCTTTAAAATACGCATTGATCGTTCGCCCTTTTATTTGATTATAATATCCGTGACCAACATCATTTACAGTAAAGGCATCATAAAAATCGTAGAGCTCTTTTGGTTTTTTATCTTGTGTAAAAAGATAGATCGTGTCGCCTGTAATCTGGCTGTTTTGTCCCCAAACAATTGGCTTTCGGAATAAACGGAATGCAGAATCTTCTGCGGAGTAAAACATGCTGTCGCATACTGCCTGCATAGAATCTGAATAGATCTTTACATGAAAATATGCTTCAAAAAAACGGTCGCGGCTTGAGTCTGCTTTGTTAATGCTGTCTTGCTTTATATAAAAATTACTGAGGTATGCGCTGTCATATTTTCTTGAAAAAGTATCCATCAAGATCATGGGAACATTCGTGCTTTTTCGCAGGTCAGAAAGCTTTGCAGAATACAAAGTATCGGCAGCAATAAAAACAGAATCTTTATCCTGCTTGATTATCATGATTGGTTTTTCTGTTGCAAGAAAAGCGTTGGTCAATTTATTTGTTTTCAGATCATTTGAAAGAATAGTAATACCCTCTGAAGTGTCTTTGTAAATAACATTTCCGCGCGCTTCTCCAAAATGAGTAGAGTCATCATTTGCTACTTCATCTGCTATTAAAGTGGTAGCACTATCAATAAGTGTTGGACGCTTGCCGAAATAAGATTTTTTATTTTTCGTATCGTAATAACCATCACTCGTTAATATTTTTCTTCCCGGTCCACTGATTATTTCTGTTGGCACAACAAACGTTGTGACCTGCGAATAAGTATTGTATAAAAGCGTATCTGTTTTTATTGTGTATTGCGGATCAATCAACACAACATTTTTTTTAAAGGTGGCATCTTTCGTTTCGCCATAATAATAACCTTCTTTACTTGTAAGCACTGTGGAGTTTTCGACAAGTTTCCCGCTGTTTAAATAGGTGCCGAGCTTGGTATTAAGATCATATTCAAGCGAAGGTGTTGTAAGCGTGCCTTTGCCATCGGTGAGTTTACAGTTGCCGTTAAGAAATGCTTTTTTATCATTACCCAAATACTTTAAATAATCCGCATAAGTGTTGATGCTGTCGTTATCATTTATGTGCACATGACCATACGCTTCCATGATGTTTGCTGTTTGATCAATGACTGCGCTGTCACAATAAAACATGGTTTTATCCTGGCGAACAATTACATTTCCAACCAAAGATTGAAAAGCAGAATCTTTTATTATTTGATGATTGAGCCGCTGCGCCTGTATGATTATGATTTGCTTTTTTGCTGCAGTGGTGTCTGCAGGTTTTTGTGCAAACAAAAGCTGCGTGATAGAAAATAAAAAAATAATTATTGCAGAAAACTTGATTAAAAAAGCATGCCTCATCATTTCGCGTTTGTAGTAGAATCTGATTTCAGCGGCGATGTTAAGTAATCTCCTTTATCTTTTTTACCAAACACAGAAATATTCACATAACGTTTAGGATGAACGCGTAGATCATCAGTTAATGTATGCAAACTATTGATGGTTGCAGTGAGATTGTTGTATAATGTTTTATCATTTATTAAGGCGCCAATCGAGCCGTCTGTTGAATTTACTTTTGCCATCGCATTGTTTAATTTTTCAACAGAGGCTTTTAAATTGTTTACAACACCATCAATATCTGCATTCGATATTTTACCTGTTGCCACCTGCAAATTGGTAAGTGTAGAATCTATTTTATAATTGTTCGCTGCAAGATTTTTTGTAAAGCTGTTCATGTTATTCATCGTGCCTGTGAGCGAACCATTTTCTTCATTCATCATTTTTTGAAGTGATGCTGAAGAGACTGCAAGGCTCGCTGTTGTTTTATCAAGATTGCTTATTACGCTTTGCAAATTGTTCTTTGTTGCCGGATCTAAAATGGTGTTGAAATTTTCTAAAACACTATTCAATGAATGCAATGTCAGCTTCAAGGAATCCGCGACAGGCTGCAACTTTGTGCTAAGACTATCGAGCAAGCCGCCGGAATTTTTACTTAATAAAGTATCATCCGATTTTAAATAAGTTGGACTATTGCCAAGTGCAATTTCTATGCTTGGCGAACCAAGCGGATTACTGCTGATCGATGCTACAGAGTTATCAGGAATATTAAATGCATCTTTCAATTTTATGCTTACGATAATATTATGAAGGTTAACATCAGAAGGTTCAATTTCATACACATTACCAACTTCATATCCATTCACATACACCGGATTTGAGGGTTGCAATTCTTTTGTATCAGTATATTTCGCATACAAAAAGTTGCCGGTTTTAAAAAAACTTTTTCCTTTTAAAAAATCAAATCCTAAGATCAGGAGCACGACAGCAACAATAGTAAGCGCACCAATTTTGGTTTCATTAGATATTTTCATCAGTTATTTTTTTGCGTTGCGGAATTAATCTTTTTTTATTTTTTTGGTTACCGGCTTTTTTCTATCCATTGATCTTTACTTGCGTCGCACTCTTGTACGTTCTGTAGTTTACGCAGCAAATAATCAATCAGACATTTGCAAACATTCAACAAAAATAATGCTTATTTATAACCAGCCGGAATCAAATAGAATTAATGAGGCTCATTGGTGCCCGCAGGATTTTCAATAAAGTTTTTATATCGCATCACAGCTCTCGTTATTGCATCAGCAACTTCACTTTGCCCAGAATCACTATTCAAATAATCTTCTTCATCAGGATTGGTGATAAAACCTGTTTCAGTTAAAATGCTTGGCATTGCCGTTGCCTGCAAAACCCAAATGCCTTCGTCATCCCGCTGCTTTACGCCGCGGCTTATTCTTCCCTGTTTTACATATTCATCTTCAAGATCACTTGCGAGCATGATGCTTCGGTTAAAATACTTTTTTGTTTTGAGTGAAGCAATGATCTTCGATTCAGGCGAATCAAAATAATGATAAGATGAATCTACCTGTTCTCCATAAGTTGAGTCATCTGCATTTTCATTTACATAATTTATTTTAGAATCATTTTTTCCAACTGCCCAAACATAAGTCTCTGTGCCTTTTACATCGCTTGGCGTTGTGTAATAATTATATTGCTTCACTTGTTTCGTATATCTTTTTCCATGCTTATGATAAACTTCAGTCTGATAGCCGATAAATTCGCTGTGATGCACTGGCGGCGCATCATTGCAGTGAATGCACAGAAAAAGATCACCATGATTTTCATTTGCAAATTCTGCACGCCAGCGATTTGCAACGTTATGATCTGTTAAACCATTTGGTAAATTTTTATCTGTGCGCGTGTATAAAATTTTGCAATCAGGCAACGAATCCTGCAATTCTTTTCCTAACTTTAAAGCTATAGCCAATGTAATATCAGATTCGTTACTGTACTTGCCATGTGCACCGCCATCAGGATAACCATGACCTGGATCAATAATTATAGTACGCAACAGCGATCTTTGAAAATGAATAGTTGTATATGGAATTTTGAAAGATGTAAAGACAATTAAAGGAAAAATAAACGTTGTGATAAAAAAGATTTTTCTCAGCATAATTCACTATTCATTAAGGGTATTGGATAAATTCATTTATGTATTAACCCTACTTTTGTTTTTATTCTTATGAGGAAACGTTGTAAAGTTAGGGCAAAAAATATTTTTAAAGGGCTTGCCATTTTGGTTTTACTTTTTATAACGTTTCAAATAAACGCAAAGGGTAAACATTCATCTTACTTTTTCAATTCATTAACACAAACAGATACCATACCTCAAAAAAATTCTGATACTGCGGCTAATTTATCAGATACTTCATTCAATGATTCTACAAAAAGAAAAGCGAAACCAGACACGCTGAATTTTTCTAAAGACTCACTTGATTCTCCAATTGATTACGCTGCTGATGATTCAGGTGTGCTTGTTATTCCAAGAAAACAATTCTTTTTATACGGGCAAGCCAACACTGCCAATAAAGATATAAAGCTGGAAGCACAAACAATTTTATACGATCAACAAACGCAATTAGTAACTGCTTACGGCGGCATTGATACCGGCGCAAACCCTTTAAAAAACAAACCGAAAATTACACAGCAGGGAAGTGTATCTATGAGTGATACAATAAAGTTTAATTTAAAAACACAAAAAGGAATTTCAAAAAATACTTATTATAACGAAGGGGAAATTTTTGTAAATGCCTCGAAAATAAAAAAAATAAATAAAGACGTCGTGTTTGCATATCAAGCCAGATTTACAACCTGCAATCTTGATACGCCGCATTTTGATATCAGGGCAAGAAAATTAAAACTCATTAATGGCAAATATGCAGTTTCGGGCCCGGCTTTTCCGGAATTTGAAGGTGTGCCGATTCCAATTCCTATACCATTTGGAATATATCCCTTAACACAGGGACGTCATTCCGGCCTACTGCCGCCTACGTTTGCACAAAACGATACATATGGCTTAGGTTTGGAAAACTTAGGATATTATAAAGTATTTAGTGATAACTGGGATGTAATAACGCGGGCAAATATTTACAGTTATGGCGGATGGAAATTAGAAGTGAACCCGCAATATTATAAGCGGTATCATTACAATGGCAACTTCGATCTTTCAATACAAAAAACAATAGCGCTTAACCAGGGATATGTAACTCCGCAAGAGTTTAGTGAGAATACAACTTTTCATATCAATTGGTTTCATTCCATGGATAGCAAAGCGAGGCCGGGTACGAGTTTCTCTGCAAGTGTAAATGCCGGCAGCACGCAATACAATCAATATTTAACAACAGATGTCATACAGAATTATCAAAATAATTTAAGCTCAACAATTAATTATTCTAAAACATGGAATGATGGCAAATATAATTTTTCTGCCTTGGCAAATGAAACACAAAACAGTATAGATCATTTAATACAACTAGGATTACCAACACTTAATTTTTCTGCATCAACTATTTATCCATTTCAAAAGAAAGAACAAGTTGGAACGCCGAAGTGGTATGAGAAATTAGGCATCTCTTATACAGGAACATTTATTAATCAAATTTCTTTTTATGACACTGCATTCAATTTTAAAAGATTGCTTGATACCATTCAATGGGGTGCGCAGCACAGCATTCCGATCACACTCTCTTTGCCTGCGCTTGGTCCGCTTATAATTTCACCGTCTGTTTCTTATAACGAAAATTGGTTTGGAGAAGAAATTTTACAGCAATGGGATCCGAAATTAGAAAAAGTTGATTCTTCAATAATCAGAGGTTTTTTCGCGGCAAGGCAAATAACTACAGGTGTTTCACTTGCCACAAAAATATATGGTACATATAATTTCAAGTCAGGAAGTATAAAAGCTATCCGCCACGTCATCACGCCAAACATAAGTTTTAATTATACACCTTCTTTGGTAAAAAATTATTATCAAACCGTGCAGACAGACAGCATTGGCACTACTTACAGTGTTTCAAAATTGGTGAGCAGTCTTGGTGGCGGAACGTTTTCAAACGTGCCTTTTGGTGGTATGAGTTTCGGCATTGATAATTCGCTTGAAATGAAAGTGCGTGACAAGTCTGATACATCAGAAGCTGCTACAAAAAAAGTAACATTGATAGATAATTTAAGCATCAATTCCGGATATAATTTTTTTGCACCCGGTGATAGTTTAAATTGGTCGCCAATTTCAATGTCTTTTGGTAGCACATTATTTAATAGTAAAATGAACATTAGCGGAAATGCCACAATTGATCCATATCAAACCGATTCCTTCGGAAGAAATATAAATAAATTGTGGATTAAAAATGGCAGCATCGGAAAATTTACTAATGGAAGTTTATCCATTTCAACCTCGTTCAAAAGCAAATCAAAAGATAACAGAAGTGATTCTGCCCGCTTGCCAATAGATGAAACATTGACGCCGGATCAACAGCAGCAAGAGCTTGACTATGTTCGCGCACACCCGGCAGATTTTGTTGATTTTAATATTCCGTGGACAGTTCAACTTGGCTATTCTTTGAATTTTGAAAGAGAGTTGGCAGCCAATTATCAATACACAACAGTGCTTTCATCGAGTTTAAGTTTGAATGGTGATTTTAGTTTAACGCCGAAATGGAAAATCGGCGGAAGCACTTATCTGGATATGAGAACATTGAAATTAGAAACAATAAATATGTTCGTAACGCGCGATATGCATTGCTGGCAACTTGCTATAAATGTACAGGTAGGACTATACAAATCATTTAGTATTACACTAAATCCAAAGTCTGGTGTTTTGCGCGATCTCAAAATTAACCGCACACGTTCTTTCTCAAATTACAGTTATTAAAACTTAATCATTTCCGCTATCTGATGATGAAGCATCAGGTTTTTTTCCATGATGCATTTTTTTGTTGACTGCTTCGAGCTTCACCATTTCAGCAGGCGTAAGAATTGCAGATAGTCTTTGGGTCTCCTGTTCATGAATGGCTTTTATTTCAGCGCTTTTTTTATTCGTTGTATCACTCATCGCTTCACGCATTTGTGGTTGAAATTGTTGGTGAATGGCTATGACAGAATCTATTTGAACTTCCGTTAAACCAACTGAATCTTTTAATTCCTGCCGCATCATTTGCATGCCATTTCCATGTTGTGCATGTACAGTAATAAACCCTATCGCAGCAAAGAATATAAAAATAATTTTCTTCATAAAATTTTTTTGTGTTGAAGATAAAGATGGTAAAAGGGAAATTGCGTTTAAGATAAGTTATTTTTTTAAGTTCATCCGTGTTGCAAATAATAATTCCACATAAGATCAAAAACTTTTTGTTTTAATTCTTTTGCAGCAATATTTTCTGAATTAACAGCCGGCAAAAAATGCATTTCTATTTTGTGAGGCGCTAAATAAAAAAACTTGTTGGCAGGAGATATTTTTTTGGTATGAAAAACAAGCACAGGCAGTATTTCTTTTTTTGTATCCGCTGCAAGTCTAAAAGCACCGTCATAAAAGGGTTTTAGCGGATCATTGGTTCTGTTTCTTGTTCCTTCAGGATAAATAACCATATCAAGACCAAGCGATAAAACATCCTTCATTTTATCATAACTTTTTCGGCGACTCTTCTCATCTTTTCTATCAACCAAAATACTTCCTGCACTGTAGATCCATCCAAAAACAGGAATACGCGCAAAGCTTTTTTTAGCAATTGTTTTATTTGCCTGCGGCATAAATGGCGTAGTAACAGGTACATCAATCAAACTATTATGATTGCAAACAATGATATAATTTTTACCCTTGATAAAATTTTTTTTATGAAGAATTTTTAGCGGGCAACAAATTGCAGTTAAGAAAATTGTCATCCATATATGCGAAACATTTCTATGCCATTTTGCTGCTGCAGGCTCTTTTAAAAAAAAACAAGGAGTGTAAAATATGAGTGCAATCAACATGGTGAATAGAAAAAAAAGCATTCCCCACAACGCCCAAATTCTTCCACTAATTTCTTTGAGAATATTCAAGATATTTTGTTTTAATCGAGTTGCCAATTTATAGGTTGTTTTTTTTCTTTAGTTAAGAACTCATTCGTTTTACTAAAATGCTTACAACCAAAAAATCCTTTATCTGCACTAAAAGGTGATGGATGTGCAGCCTTTAAAATATGATGTTTTGTTGCATCGATTAATTCTTGCTTTTGCTGAGCAAAACTTCCCCATAATAAAAAAACAATTCCTTCTTTTTCATCAGATAATTTTTTTATTGCAGCATCAGTAAATTGATGCCAGCCAATCTTTGCATGACTGTTTGGTTCCTGCGAACGCACTGTCAGCGCGGCATTCAGCAAAAGCACTCCTTGCGTTGCCCATGGCGTAAGATTTCCTGAAGAAGGAATTTTCATTCCAATATCATCATTCAGTTCTTTAAAAATATTTACAAGTGATGGTGGAAGTTTTGCTCCGTCAGGAACAGAAAAACTTAAACCCATAGCCTGACCTTTTCCATGATATGGATCCTGGCCGATCAATACAACTTCTACTTTATCAAAAGGTGTTTTTTCAAACGCATTAAATATTAAAGAACCTGGCGGATAAATAATTTTGCCTTGTGCTTTTTCTATTTTTAAAAAACCTGTTATCTGTTCAAAATATGGTTTTTTAAATTCATGGTACAAAACCTCTTTCCAACTCGGTTCTATTTTTACATCCATGCTTTTAGGTTTGGATGCAAACTAATTAAAAATTAATTTCGCCGCATTGGTTCGGTAGCTCAGTTGGATAGAGCAACTGCCTTCTAAGCAGTAGGTCATTGGTTCGAATCCAATCCGAATCACAAAGTGCCGTCAAATGACGGTTTTTTTATTTTGATAAAAGAAGTATTTTTGAAATTATATAAGCGCTTATATAATTTTGTAAAATGAATTTTTACCAGCAACTTGGCTTTCTTGTTTTTGGAAGCAGACTTAAAAGACTGAGCGAAAATTTCCTCAGTGATGTAAATAAAATTTACGCATGTCATAATATTAATTTCGATGCTACGTGGTTCCCCGTTTTTTATATGTTATCGAAGCAAAAAGAAATTTCCATTAAACAGATTTCAGATGAATTAAATATTTCTCATCCCGCTGCAAGTCAATTGGTGAGCGGCTTACAGCAAAAAGGGTTCATCAAATCTATCATTTCAAAAAAAGATGCAAGGCACAAAGCTGTAACATTTACTGCGAAAGGAGAAAAGCATTTGCAAAAGATCAAGCCTGTTTGGACTGCACTTGAAAAAGCCATGATTGATTTGTGTAATGAAAATGCGCAAAGCAAAAATATTTTGAAGGCGCTTACTTCTATTGAAAAAAATATTGCTAAGACATCCTTATTAGAAAGAGTGGAAAATTATCTTGAAAATTAATTGATTTGTCTTTTATGAATAACGTTTTAACGATTGGCTCAGATACTTTAAATTTTGATCAGTTTGAAAAAGAAATTCATGAAATAAAAATTTCTGAAGAAGCAAAACAAAAGATCATCAAATGCAGAAAATATCTAGATGATAAACTTGCAAGTTCCGATGAATTATTTTATGGAATTAATACAGGTTTTGGTTTTTTGCAAGATGTAAAAATTGATAAAGATCAAATAGAGCAATTACAATATAATCTACTGCAATCTCATGCTTGTGGAATGGGCGAAGAAATTTCAAATGAAATAGTGAAGTTGATGTTGCTGCTAAAAGTTAAGTCTTTAAGTTACGGACATAGCGGTGTACAACTCAATACAGCAAAGCGTTTGACTGAAATGTATAATTACAATATACTTCCTGTTATTTATACGCAAGGTTCGCTCGGCGCTTCAGGAGATCTTGCTCCATTAAGTCATTTGAGTTTGCCCTTGATCGGTTTAGGAGAAGTATATTTTGAAAATAAAAAACAACCTTCACATGATGTTTTGAATAAACTTAAGTGGGAAAAAATTTCATTGCAAAGCAAAGAAGGACTTGCGCTGATTAATGGAACACAATTTATGAGTGCTTACGGAATTTTTTGTTTGAAGAAAGCAAATCATTTGATCGCAATCGCAGATTTGATTGCTGCAATTTCTTATGATGCTTTTGATTGCCTGCCTTCGTCTTTGCATGAATGCATTCATTCCATTAGAGCGCATAAAGGACAAGTTGAAACTGCCGCTGCTATTAGAAAATATTTGGAAGGAAGCGAAATCATTGCGCAAAAAAAATCACAAGTGCAGGATCCATATTCTTTCCGCTGCATTCCTCAAGTGCATGGTGCAACAAAAGATGTATTTGAAAATGTGATGAATGTTTTCTTAACTGAAATAAATTCTGTTACAGACAATCCGAATATTTTTCCTGATGAAGATTTAATCGTAAGTGGCGGAAACTTTCATGGACAAACACTTGCATTCAATCTAGATTTTCTTGCAATTGCAATGAGTGAATTAGCGAATATTTCAGAAAGAAGAATTTATCAACTCATCAGTGGGCAAAGAGAGTTGCCATTGTTTTTGATTAAGAAGGCAGGATTGAATTCAGGATTTATGATTCCGCAATACACAGCCGCAGGAATTGTGAGTGAAAATAAACAGCTTTGTACACCTGCAAGTGTTGATTCAATTTCATCATCCAACAACCAGGAAGATCATGTGAGCATGGGTGCCAATGCTGCAACAAAATGTTTGCGTGTGATAAATAATGTTGAAAAAGTTTTAGCGATAGAGTTGCTGACAGCCGCGCAGGCACTTGATTTCAGAAGACCGGTGAAAAGCTCTGCAATTATTGAGAACATGATAAATAAATTTAGAAAAGAAGTTTCGTTCAATGAGGCTGACAGAATTTTGCATGATGATATGATGAAGAGTGTGGAGTTTTTGAGATGTTGGAATATAAAAAATTAGGATGATAATTTGATATTTAAAAATTGAAACTGTAGCTTAATTTATAGACAAACGATGAACGGACTTTCCAATTTGCTGCTTCAACACGCAAATTGCCCAAGAAGATGCGATGAAAAACAAATGCCCGAGTCAAAATTTTTTTAAAGAATTCAAAATGAATTTATGGTTCAAACAAAATACGATGCAATAAAATATAAAACTCCAACAGGCACGCAGCTTTCATGCAAAGGATGGATTCAGGAAGCAGCGCTAAGAATGTTGCTGAATAATCTAAATCCTGATGTTGCTGAACGTCCGGATGATCTGATCGTTTATGGTGGTCGCGGAAAAGCTGCCCGCAATTTTGAAAGTCTTGATCTCATCATCAAAGCATTGAAAGAAATTGAAAATGATGAAACACTTTTGGTGCAAAGTGGTAAGCCTATCGGCATTTTAAAAACGCATGCAGATGCGCCGCGTGTATTGATAAGCAATTCGCAGCTTGTGCCAAAGTGGGCAACGTGGGAACATTTTGATGAGCTTGAAAAAAAAGGTTTGATGATGTATGGACAAATGACCGCCGGAAGCTGGATCTACATTGGCTCGCAGGGAATTGTGCAAGGCACTTATGAAACGTTTTCGGCTGTTGCAAACAAACATTTTAATGGCAGTTTGAAAGGAACATTGAGTGTGACCGCAGGGCTTGGTGGAATGGGTGGCGCGCAACCTTTAGCAATCACAATGAATGATGGAGTTTGTCTTATTGCTGAAGTGGAAGACTGGCGCATTGATAAAAGATTGGAGACAAAATATCTTGATGAAAAATTCATTGATATTGATGAAGCAATTGATCGCGCATTAGAAGCTAAAGCAAATAAAGAAAGATTAAGCATTGGCCTGAAATGCAATGCTGTATTGCTTTTGCAAAGATTGATCGAAAGAAATATTGTTGTCGATGTTTTAACAGATCAAACATCTGCGCATGATCCGTTGATTGGTTATGTGCCGCATACTTTATCGAATGAACAGGCAAATATTTTGCGTGAAAAAAATCCTGAGCAATATATTGAGTTGAGTTATGAAAGCATGTATTTGCATGTACAACTTATGATTCAATTAATGAATAAAGGCGCAGTGACTTTTGATTATGGAAATAATATTCGTGCACGTGCGCAGGAGCGTGGATTGAAAAATGCTTTTGATTTTCCGGGTTTTGTTCCAGAATATATTCGACCACTTTTTTGTGAAGGTAAAGGTCCATTTCGCTGGGCTGCATTGAGTGGTGATGAAAATGATATTGCAGTAACTGATGAAGTAATTAAAAATCTTTTCCCTGAAAATAAAAGTTTGTTGCGCTGGCTAAAACTTGCCAAGGAACGCATTGCTTTTCAAGGTTTGCCTGCACGCATTTGCTGGCTCGGACAAGGTGAAAGAGAAAAAGCAGGACTTGCATTTAATGAATTAGTAAGAACAGGAAAAGTAAAAGCGCCGATTGTTATCGGTCGCGATCATTTGGATACAGGAAGCGTTGCGTCACCAAACAGAGAGACAGAATCAATGCTTGATGGAAGTGATGCAGTTGCAGATTGGCCAGTCTTAAATGCACTTATCAATACTGCAGGCGGAGCAAGCTGGGTCAGTCTTCATCATGGTGGTGGAGTTGGAATGGGTTATAGCATCCATGCAGGAATGGTTATTGTTGCAGACGGCTCAGATGCAGCTGCAGAAAGGCTTTCAAGAGTTTTGAGAAATGATCCTGGAATTGGCGTTATAAGACATGCAGATGCTGGTTATGATATTGCAAAGGACACAGCGAGGAAATTTAATTTAGACTTTAAAGAAAGATTGAAATAGAATATTAAGTTTTTAATGACCACAAAAACTTATCATAAATTCGTTATTCAAAATTATTCTTCATGTCCACCAACTGGTCTGAAGCAATCAAGCCATTGCTTAAAAAATACAAAGGCAAAAAACATCCGCTGGAATATAAAAGCATTTACCAGCTTGTGGTAATGGTTGTTTTATCTGCGCAGGATTCTGATGCGCACATCAATAAAATTGCGCCTGATTTTTTTAAAGCTTTTCCGAATATGCAAGCGCTTGCAAAAACAAATGCTTCGGAGTTAGAACCTTATTTAAGAAGCGTGCGCAATGGGGCTAATAAAATAAAATGGCTGATGCAAATGTCGCAAACCGTAAAGACAGACAGCAACATACCGATGACACAGGAAACATTAACTGCTTTGCCTGGTATTGGCAGAAAATCTGCAAATGTAATCATGCGCGAAGCAGGCGTTGAGCCCGAAGGTATTATGGTTGATTTGCATACAGTTCGTGTAGCGCCACGTCTTGGCATAGCATCAGGAACTGATCCGAAAAAAATTGAAAAGCAACTCATGGAAACGCTGCCAAAAAACGAATGGGATGCAGGAATGGCTATGTCTTTTCACGGCAGAGAAATTTGCAGACCTCAACCCAAATGCGAAATATGTTTTATGCGGCCTGTGTGCGAATATTATAAAAATGTTATTGAACCTGCAATAAAATAATGCGCAGCACAATTTTTTTTATAAATTCAGTATTGCATTGTGGCCTGATAAAAACCGCAGATTGATACAATTATGGAATCGAAAAACATAGAAAATTATGGGAGATGGAAATGCCGGATGGTAAAAGGCTTGTGGTGATGATCTGAATAAAGTCAATAGGCACATGGACTATTTTATTGATGCCTCAACAGAATGATGTTTATGATTGGAAAACATATTTCCTTCTGGGAATTATATAAAAAGATGTTGGAGAAAAAAAGCAAGAAGATTGTATAGATTGGAAAAATTTTTGCCGATTTTATTATCATCAAACTCATCTTAAAAAACGGTATAGGAAGAAAGAATTTTAGTGTTTTAGTTTTTATCTTTCCAAACAAATTTATTGCATGAGTAAACAGGCATATATATTTCCGGGACAAGGTGTGCAATTCAGCGGCATGGGAAAAAATTTGTATGATGATAATGCGCTTGCAAAAGATATGTTTGAGCAGGCAAATACACAGCTCGGTTTTCGCATCAGCGATACCATGTTTTATGGAAATGATGAACAGCTAAAACAAACAAATGTAACGCAGCCTGCCATCTTTCTTCATTCTATTATAGTTTTTAAAACGCTCTCAAATCCTTTCCCTGCAATGGTTGCAGGACATTCGCTGGGTGAGTTTACGGCGCTTGTTGCAAACAATATTTTAAGTTTTGAAGATGGATTAAAGCTCGTGAGCATTCGTGCACAAGCAATGCAAAAAGCATGTGAGTTAACTGCTTCAACAATGGCTGCTGTGCTTGGTTTATTAGACGACAAAGTGGAAGAAGTTTGTGCAATAACTGAAAAAGAAACAGGTGAAATTGTAGTGCCTGCAAATTATAATTGTCCGGGTCAGTTGGTCATCAGCGGCTCAATAAAAGGAATAGAGATCGCTTGTGAAAAAATGAAAGCAGCAGGAGCGAAGCGTGCGTTGATATTGCCTGTTGGCGGTGCCTTTCATTCACCATTGATGCAACCTGCAAAAGAAGAATTGGCTGCTGCAATTGAAGCAACATATTTTAATGAACCTGCTTGCCCTGTCTATCAAAATGTAGTGGCGAAGGCTGTGAATAATGTTGATGAAATAAAGAAAAATTTAATTGCGCAACTTACAGGCGCTGTTCGGTGGACACAAACAGTGCAGGCGATGATACAGGATGGCGCAACTGAATTTATAGAATGCGGACCGGGAAAAGTTTTGCAGGGATTGATAATGAAAATTGATAAAAATGCACACGCAAAAAGTGCAGTATAAAATAGGAAGATAATTATAATTCAAGATTGCAGTTTACCCATCCGGTTGTAAAAATGGTATTGTATTTTTTATAAAAATTTATCGCAGGTTCATTCCAGTCCAGCACCTGCCATGCAATGCCTGTAAACTTTTTTTCTTTTGCTTCAACTATCAAAGCATCGAACAATAATTTACCAATTCCATTGCGGCGTGCTTTTTCTGTTACCACAAAATCTTCCAGGTACATACGTTCGCCTTTCCATGTTGAGTAACGAATGTAATACATTGCAAAGCCTAACAATTCATTATTTTCTTCTGCTACAAATGCCCACCACACTGGGTTTGCGCCGAAACCACTTTCAATAAAATTGTCTATTGTATTTGATATTTCATTGCCTGCTTTCTCATAAACAGCTAATTCTTTTATTAACTCAAACAATTTTATACAATCATTTTTTATTGCTTTTCGGATAATCATTTTTTTCTTTTTTAATAAAAAATAATATTTGATGATTAAGCTTTTATACTTCTTTTTCTTTTGATAATTTGCCAAACAACTTCGGCTGTTAGCAAGGCAATGATAGAGACCAATGCAGGGATCAGTGTCCTTTCTGATTGCATAAACGCACCTGAAAGACCGATAAAATAAACAGAAACTGAAAGCATCAACATTATACAAAGTCCTGAAATGCCGAGCGGAATTTTAAATGGCCTATTTGCATCTGCAGCATATTTACGCAACGCAATAACACCGATGAATTCTAAAAATAATCCGGCGCCATATAATGTTACATCCATAATTACAAGATCTGTAAATGTCCACAGGATCATCAGGCTTACAACTATTGCGCAGGTGATAATGGAAATATACGGCGTGTTGTATTTCACATGCATTTTATTTATTTTTTTCGGCAATAAATTATCATCAGCCATTACCTGCGGCACACGCGAAACAGAAAGCAACACTGCCGAAAATAAACCGAGCGCACTTGCCATGCCTCCGATGGAAAATAATGCACCAAGCCAGTGACCATACATTTCACCAAGTGCAGGAAACCCATTATCATTTAAATTCTGAAAGCCAATGCCGGAGCGGCTTGCAGCATATACTGCTACCTGATAAACAATAAAAATCAACACAAATGCAGCAACGGTTGAAACAATATAAGAGCGTGCAGGTTTGTTTACTTCACCTGCATAAGTGGTTGCATTATCCCAGCCAAAAAAATTCCACATCACGGTATATATTCCCATGCCTAGCGATGAAAATGTTACGTGTGTTGATGCCGTTTGCGGATGAATAATAACAGGAGAATGTTGGGTGAAAAATATTCCGAATAAAATTAAAAAAGGTGTGAGCACAACGGCACTTAATGCAATTGATATTTTACCAACAGGAACAATTCCTAAAATATTTATGATGGCGCTCGACCAGATGATAAACAAACAAACCGGTACTTTATATATTTCTATTTGCGGAAAAAAGAATGATGCATATTCAATAAATAATACAGGATAAATAGCAAGATCAACAAAAGTATATAACCATGTCCACCATCCTTCATAGAATGCCCAACGCAAGCCCAGCGCACGTTTCACCCATTCATAATATCCGCCGGTAACAGGCATCATTCCATTTAATTCTAACACAGTAAGAATAGTAGGAACATCCCATAGCAATGGCGTGATGATCAATAACAACAATGAAATATCTTTTCCCGTGTAAGAAAGCAGCGGCTCAATGCCGTAAGGACCACCTGATACTGTGAAAAAGATTACAGCCGTAAGCTGTATGATGCGAAGTTTTTTTAAAGAAGCCGTTGCTTTTTTCTTCATTAAATTTCTAAAAGAATATTTGTTTTATTACAACAAATAATTTCTTTGGTTTTTATTCTAAAGGATATTTTTTATTTTCTTTGATTTAATAACTCCATTTTATCCATGTTGCGCCCCAGGTAAAACCGCCGCCAAATGCAGCAAGCACAAGGTTATCGCCTTTCTTTAATTGATTTTCCCATTCCCATAAACAAAGCGGAATAGTTGCAGAAGTGGTGTTGCCATATTTCTGAATATTGATCATCACTTTTTCTTTTGGCAACTTCATTCTTGCTGCGGCTGCATCAATAATTCTCAGATTTGCCTGGTGCGGAACGAGCCATGCAATATCTTCCGAATGCAAATTATTTCTTTGCATAATTTCTTCGCAAACATCAGCCATATCTACAACTGCATGTTTAAAAACTGTTTTGCCTTCCTGGTAAGCATAATGTTCGCGCGCGGTAACAGTTTCAATAGAAGGAGGCTTTAAAGATCCTCCGGCTTTCATGTGCAAATAAGCTCTGCCGCTGCCATTGCTTTTTAAAACAGTATCTATCAAACCTGTATCATCAACCGAAGGTTCTAATAAAACTGCGCCAGCAGCATCTCCAAAAAGCACGCAGGTATTTCTGTCTGTATAATCCGTGATGGCGCTCATTTTATCTGCGCCAACTACAATTACTTTTTTATAACGACCACTTTCTATAAAGCTTGCGCCTGTTGTTAATCCAAATAAAAAACCACAGCACGCAGCATTCAGATCAAAACTAAAAGCATTAGTTGCGCCAATTTTATCGCTGATAATATTTGCTGTAGCAGGAAAAATAAGATCAGGTGTAACTGTTGTACAAATGATGCAATCAATTTCTTTTGCATCCATATTTTTCTTTCGTAAAAGCTCTTGTATAGCAGGTGCACCCATGTCGCTTGTAGCTTTGCCCTCGCCTTTTAAAATTCTTCTTTCCGAAATGCCAGTTCGTGCGCGAATCCACTCATCATTGGTGTCGACCATCGTTTCCAATTCTTTATTTGTAAGAATATAATCGGGAACATAAGCACCGACAGCAGTAATGGCGGCTTTTATTTTATTCATTCTAAATAATTAGCTGACAAAAGTATAAACAAATATAGAATGAAACTTTTTTGGGTTGATGAGTTGATGTTGATTGTAATCATCGAAATAAAAATACATCTTCAAATAATTGTTTTCTTTGTGCATCAAAATAAGTTATAGAGAGTATGATGAATTTTACAAACGCAGCTTTTCAATCAAAAGATGAAATAAAAAAAATACAGGAAAAAAAGCTGCAGGAATTATTAAAATATCTTTCAATCAATTCTCTTTTTTACAAACAACTCTTTGCAAAAAATAAAATAGATATTGCGGCAATAAATTCGCTCGAAGACCTTGCACAAATACCAACAACATGCAAAGACGATTTGCAAAAAAGCAATGAAGAATTTTTATGCGTTCAGAAAAATAGGATCATTGAATACACTTCTACTTCCGGCACTTTAGGAAGTCCGGTAACAATTGCACTTACTGAAAATGACCTGGATCGTTTGGCGTATAATGAGTACAATTCTTTTTTAACAGCAGACGGAACATCAGATGATATTTATCAATTAATGCTTACACTCGATCGGCAATTTATGGCTGGCATTGCTTATTATTCGGGCATTCGCAAGTTAGGTGCAGGCATTATAAGGCTTGGTCCCGGCGTGCCTTCGCTGCAATGGCAAACAATCAATCGTCTTAAGCCAACAGCGATTGTTGCAGTTCCATCTTTCATTCTTAAACTTATTCAATTTGCAAACGAACATCAAATTGAGCTTAATAATTCCTCCGTAAAAAAAGCAATATGTATTGGCGAAAATATTCGCAACATAGATTTTTCATTGAATATTCTTGGAAAAAAAATTATAGAATCGTGGAATATACAATTGTATTCAACCTATGCATCAACCGAAATGCAAACCGCATTTACAGAGTGCAAACAAGGCAATGGCGGCCATTTGCCACCAGAATTATTGATCGTAGAACTACTTGATGAAAACAATCGCGCAGTTGCAGCAAATACTCCCGGAGAGGTTACTATTACTACGCTTGGCGTTGAAGGAATGCCTTTGCTGCGTTATAAAACCGGAGACATTTCTATGTATTTTGATGAGCCTTGCGCGTGTGGTCGTAAGAGCTTGCGATTATCTCCTGTGATTGGCAGAAAAAAACAAATGATAAAGTTTAAAGGCACCACACTTTATCCGACTGCGTTGTTTGAATTATTGACTGAAATGAATGAGATCATTGATTTTGCAGTGGAAGTTTATTCCAATGAAAATGATCTGGATGAAGTGCTGCTTTATATTTTACCAGCGGAAACAACAGAAGAATGTGACAGGAGAATACGATCTTATTTGCAGGCGCGTTTGCGTGTAAGTCCGCATATAAGATATATTTCTTTTGAAGCAATGCAAAAAATTCAGTTTACTGAAGCTTCACGAAAAGCAATGAAGTTTATTGATAAAAGAAAATGAAATGATAAAATTTTTATCAATGAGAATTAAGGTTTTCTCCATCACCTTCTCTTAATTTTTTATATATATTTACCGTTTGATTAATCATGAAACTTACTTAAACTTTTGCTAATGGTAACAGTTGGAGAAAGCAAACTTTCTTACGATGATTTTGCCGATATACTTTCGAAAAATAAACAAATAACATTAGATGAACAGTCCTTAAAAAATGTAGACGCAAGTTTTCATTTCCTTCAAAATTTTTCGGCAGATAAATTAATTTATGGTTTGAACACCGGCTTCGGGCCAATGGCGCAGTACAAAGTAAAGCCTGAAAATCTTTTACAACTTCAATATAATCTCATTCGCAGCCATTGCGCAGGAAGCGGCGAATTGCTGCCTTCAAATTTAGTGAAAGCCTTGATGATAGCGCGTTTGGCGAGTTTAATGAAAGGTTATTCCGGCGTTCATACTGAAACAGTTATTCTATTAAAAGAGTTGATCAATAAAGATATCACGCCATGTATTTATGAACACGGAGGCGTTGGTGCAAGCGGCGATCTTGTGCAGCTTGCACATCTTGCACTCACACTTATTGGCGAAGGTGAAGTGATGTTTGAAAATAAAATTCATTCAACAAAAGAAATTTTTCAGCGGTTTAATATTAAACCACTTAACATTCATATACGTGAAGGAATTGCTATTCTCAATGGCACTTCTGCGATGACAGGTATTGGATTGGTGAATATAATTCGCGCACAAAAACTATTGGATTGTGGTGTAATGTTATCTGCAATAACAAATGAAATTGTTGAAGCTTACAGTGATCATTTTTCTTATGAGTTAAATATTGTAAAACATCATGACGGACAAAATAAAGTTGCTTTCCTGATGCGTGCAATTTTAAAAGATAGTAAAATGGTTCGCAACCGTTCAGAACATTTATACGATCCTGCAAATCTCGAACAGGAAATTTTTGAAGATAAAGTGCAGGAATATTATTCATTGCGATGTGTTACGCAAATACTCGGACCTGTTTATGATACAATTTTTAATGCAAAAAATGTTTTATTAAATGAACTGAATTCTGTGAATGATAATCCTGTGATTGATCATAAGAATAATAATATTTTTCACGGAGGAAATTTTCATGGAGATTATGTTTCTCTTGAAATGGATAAATTAAAAATTGCTATTACCCGACTGTCAATGCTTGCTGAAAGACAATTAAATTATCTTTTAAATGATAAGCTCAATCAAAAGTTTCCGCCGTTTATAAATCTTGGTGAGCTTGGATTAAATTTTGGAATGCAGGGCATGCAATTCACGGCAACATCAACTGTTGCAGAAAATCAAACAATGTCTTTTCCGATGTATGTTCACAGTATTCCAAACAACAACGACAACCAGGACATTGTAAGCATGGGTTGCAATGCAGTATTAATGACCAAAAAAGTTATTGATAATAGTTTTGAAGTTTTAAGCATTCATGCAATGGCGGTTTTACAGGCAATAGATTTTTTAAAATGTGAAGGTAAATTGTCACCTGTCACAAAAAATTTTTACACTGCTGCAAGAAAAATATTTCCAGCTTTTGTTGATGATCTTCCAAAATATAAAGACGCGCAAAGAATGAAAAACTTTTTGGAAAATAAATTTCAAATCGATAACAATATTATGCAATGATATGTGCATTGGTCACTGGCGGATCGAGAGGAATTGGCAAAGCAATTTGCATTAAAATGGCTGCCATGAATTATTATGTACTTGTAAACTATAAAACGAATTTTGAAGAAGCAGAAAACACGCTCTCTCAAATAAAAATAAATGGTGGTCATGGCGAATTATTGCAATTTAATGTGTCCGATAAAAATGATATAAAAAATAAATTGGGTAAATGGATAGAAATAAATGAGGATAAAAATATCGAAGTGCTGGTAAATAATGCAGGCATAAAAGATGATGTTTTGTTTGCGTGGATGCAGGATGAACAATGGGAAAATGTAATGCAAACAAACCTCAACAGTTTTTTTTACATCACCCGTTTAGTACTGAAAAATATGCTTGAAAAAAAATACGGAAGAATTATAAATATTGTTTCGCTTTCCGGTTTGAAAGGTGTCGCTGGTCAAACAAATTATGCAGCTGCAAAAGCTGGCGTAATTGCAGCAACAAAATCTTTAGCACTGGAAACAGGCAGATATGGAATTACAGTAAACGCCATAGCACCTGGTTTAATTAAAACAGATATGACTGAAGAAGTTGATGAAAAGAAATTGGAAAAAATAATCCCTGTTAAACGTTTTGGAACAGCAGAGGAAGTAGCTTTTGCTGTTGGTTTTTTAGCTTCACAGGAAGCATCTTATATTACCGGTGAAGTTTTATCAGTGACAGGTGGCTTGTCTTAATTACAGCTTAAAGTTTTATCAATCAATAAAGTTACAGTGCAAAATATTTTATCGCTTATTCCGCAAAGACCTCCGTTTGTAATGATTGATGAAATATTGTATTGCGATGAAAGTCATGCACAGTGCAGCTTTTTGATCACACCATCTAATATTTTTGTAGAGAATAATAAATTTAATGAAGCTGGTTTATTGGAAAATATGGCTCAAACTGCAGCAGCTCGTGAAGGTTATTTTTCTGTGAATGAAAATAAAAAAGCTTCGGTCGGTTACATCGCATCTGTCAAAAATTTCCAAGTATTCTCTTTACCAAAGGTGAACGATTGTTTAATGACAGAAATAAAATTAATAAGCGTTTTTTTTGATTTTATTTTGATCGAAGGAAAAGTTATGTGTAATGAAAAAATAATAGCTGAATGTGAAATGAAAATATTTATTGAAAAAATAGCCGCTTAATTTTATCATGCAATGCAAAATATTTTTATTGCTTCAGATAATATTTTTTCGCCGCTTGGCAGCACTACGTTAGAAAATTTTGAAAGTCTCAAAGAAAATAAATCAAGCCTTCAAATTCATAATGATACAAACATTTCAGCATTACCCTTTTGTGCATCATTATTTAAAAAAGATATTTTTTTTGCAAAAGACCGTGACAACAACTATACAAAATTCGAGCGGTTATTGATCGCATCCATTACTGATGCATTGAAAAATTCTTCGGTAAATGCAAGTGATAAAAAGACCATTTTAATTATTTCTACAACTAAAGGAAATATAAGCCTTTTAGAAACTGAAGAAAATAATTTGGCTTTGCAAAAAAGAATAGCATTGCACACTTCTGCAAAAAGAATTGCAACTTTTTTTAATTGTAGCAATCAACCTATTGTGGTTTCAAACGCTTGTATATCGGGCATCTTGGCGATCTTAACAGCCATCCGATTGATACAGAATGGTATGTATGAAAATGCAATTGTTGCAGGCGCAGATATTATTTCAAAATTTGTTTTATCTGGCTTCCAATCTTTTCAGGCTGTAAGCAATGACCCATGCAAGCCGTTTGATGAAGCACGTAATGGAATAAATTTAGGCGAAGGCGCTGCAACTGTTATCCTTACTTCTGAAAAAAAATATTCAATGGGAATTAAAATTTTGAGCGGCGGAACTGGTAATGATGCAAATCATATTTCCGGACCTTCAAGAACAGGTGAAGAATTGAGCTATGTAATTACAAAAGCTTTGCATGATGCAAATGTTTCGACAACAGCCATTGATTTCATTTCGGCACATGGCACGGCAACTTTATATAATGACGAAATGGAAGCAAAAGCAATTGCGTTGTCTGAGCTGGAAGCCAATCCTGTCAATAGTTTGAAAGGTTTTTACGGACATACATTAGGCGCTGCAGGTTTGATAGAATCAGTGGTTTCTATTCAGTCACTTAAAGAAAATATTATTTTACCATCGAAAGGTTTTGAAAAAATTGGTGTATCAAAGCCTATAAATATCTGCTCCGAATTAATTGAACGTCCAATAAAAACTTCTCTTAAAACTGCATCAGGTTTTGGCGGATGCAATGCAGCTTTGTTGTTTAGTAAAGAATAATTTAAAACACGATTTTAAATTGCTTAAGAAAAAAAATTATATAATGGCGAGTTGCTCAATTACTGGTAATGTCATTTTTAAAAATGGTAAAAAAATATTTGAGAAACAAAATGAAAACTTGGCCGACTTCACACTTTCAATTTATAATTACTTCAACATGAATTATCCAAAGTTTTATAAAATGGATAATTTATGCAAGCTTGGATGGCTCGCTTCTGAAATATTATTACAAAATAATTTTAAATCTGAAAGTTATTTGCCAACTGAAATTGGTGTTGTACTTGCAAACGCCAATGCAAGTTTAGATACTGACATAAAATATTTTGATACTATAAAAAATATTCCAAGCCCATCGTTATTTGTTTACACTTTGCCAAATATTGTAATTGGTGAAATTTGTATTCGCAACAATTTTAAAGGTGAAAATGCATTTTTTATTTTCGAAAATTTTGATGCAGAATTTATGTATGAATATGTAAATAATTTGCTTAATAAAAATTTGATAAGGGTTTGTATTTGTGGATGGATAGAATTGATTGAAGAAAAATATAAGGCTGTTTTGTTTCTTATTGAAAAAGAAAAAGACGAGGCACAATTTTTATTCACTAAAGAGTATATGAATAAAATTTTCGCCGTAGCTTAATAAAAAAGTTAATCGGGAAATGAGTTTGAATGTATATGTTGCAGGTGTAGGAATTATTTCTGCCATTGGAAATAATGTTGCTGAAAGCCTTGCTGCGCTTGAGACAGAGCATTGCGGCATTTCTTCAATTAAATATTTAAACACAAATCATCGTACAAAAATACCTGTAGCAGAAGTACAGTTGAGTAATCAAGAACTTGCACAACGCGCGGGATTTTCTTCCAAAATAACACGCAATGCTTTATTAAGTATGTTAGCTGCAAAAGAAGCTTTTGATGATGCGGCAATTAATGAGTTGTCTTCTTTGCGCACTGGTTTTGTATCGGCAAATACGGTTGGTGGAATTGATAAAAGTGAGAAATTTTTTACTGATTTTCTTCCGGATTATCAGAAAGGAAAATTACGCGATATTGTTAATCATGAATGTGGAAGTGTTACTGAATTGGTGGCTGATAAATTGGGAGTTCGGGATTATATTACAACAATCAGTACTGCTTGTTCTTCATCTGCAAATGCAATTATTTTTGCTGCGCGATTGATTAAGAATAATATGCTTGATGTAGTGATCGCTGGCGGCACAGATGCACTTACAAAATTCACATTGAATGGTTTTAATACTTTGATGATTTTGGATAATGATTATTGCAAACCTTTCGACGAGAATAGAAATGGTTTGAATTTAGGCGAAGGAGCTGGCTATGTGGTGTTGGTTTCTGACAAGGTTGCTGCATCATTAAATAAAGAAATGTATTGTAAAATAAGTGGCTATTCTAATGCCAATGATGCATATCATCAAACCGCTTCTTCACCTGAAGGAACAGGTTCTTATCTTGCAATGAAAGGTGCATTAGATCGTAGCGGAATAAATGCTTCAGAAATTGATTATATCAACTTGCATGGTACGGCAACGCAAAACAACGACCATGCTGAAGGCTCTGCAATAGATCGGTTATTTCATCCAAATTATCCTAAACTTAGTTCAACAAAATCCTTTACTGGCCACACTTTGGGAGCAAGTGGCGGCATTGAAGCCGTATTTTCTTCACTTGCAATAAGGCATGGAATTATTTATCCAAATCTTAGATTTAAAACAAGAATGAAAGAATTTTCTTTTACTCCGGAAAAACATTTTATTAAAAATTTTCCTGTTATAAACGTGCTTTCAAATTCATTTGGTTTTGGAGGAAATTGTTCTTCAATAATTTTTTCAAAAGCGTAATATGAAAATATATATACGCGCTGCAACGAGCATATCTCCACAAAAAACTTTTGAAGATTTTTCCCTTTTAAATAATATAATTGAATATAAAACTAATCGCTTACAAGCTATTGAACCTGATTATTCGCAATATGTTGATCTGAAATTGATACGAAGAATGAGCCGCATTATTAAGATGGGTGTTGCGGCTGCCGCACAATGTTTAAAGGATGCGAATGTTAAAAATGTTGATGCAATTGTAACAGGAACTGCGTATGGCTGCATGAAAGATTCGGAAACTTTTTTAAGTAATATAATTAATCAGAATGAAGAAATGCTTTCACCCACATCTTTTATTCAATCGACCCACAACACAGTGGCAGCACAGATTGCATTAATGCTGCATTGCCATGCATATAACAATACTTTTGTTCACAAAGGTTTTTCTTTTGAAAGTGCATTGCTTGATTCGTTGATGTTGATAAATGAGCATGAGGCAGAAAATGTATTGGTAGGAAGTGTAGATGAAATTACAGATATAAGCCATGCTGTTTTAACTCGTGCTGGAATTTATAAACGATCTGCGATTTCGAATATTGATCTTTTTTTATCAAAATCAAAAGGCACTATTGCCGGGGAAGGCGGTGCTTTTTTTTTATTATCTGATAAATTTTCTGAGAATAATTATGCAACTGTTGATGGCATTTCAACTTTTTATAAACCAAAAGATGCAAAACAAATAGAAGCAAAAATTTTATCTTTTTTACATTCGCATTCAACAAGTTTAAATGAAATTGATTTGATAATTACAGGACGAAACGGCGATACGGAAAATGATAAAATTTATCACGAACTGGAATTATCTATTTTTAAAAATAATGGAAGCCTCAACTATAAACATCTTTGCGGAGAATATCCAACATCAACATCCTTTGCTTTTTGGCTTGCTGCAAAAATCGTTAAAACCCAGACTCTGCCTGCATTTCTTAGATCGCAAAATAGTGGAGAAAATAAAATTAAAAACATTTTGATTTATAATCATTATCAAAATTTACATCACAGTTTATTTCTTCTTTCGGCTTGTTAAAAAAAATTTCTTTGCTTTAAATTAGGAGATAAAAATGTTAAAAGATGATTTATATACCATCATTGAAATAGAAAAAGAAGCTGATTCTTTCAAAGCTTCTCTGCAACTAAATATTCAGCATAAAATATTTAATGCACATTTTCCCGGTAATCCAATTTTGCCTGGTGCCTGCATGCTGCAAATGCTAAAAGAAATATTAGAAGTTATTTTAGAAAAGAAATTACAGCTTTTAACCGCACAGCAGATTAAGTTTTTAGCGGTTATAAATCCAGCTGAAAATAAAATTTTAGAAGTGGAAGTAAAAATAATTTCGAACCAAAATAATTATATAACTATTTATGCCAAGTTTTCAATGAAAACAATTATGTGCTTTAAATTTTCAGGAATTTTTACTTTGAATTCGTAGAAAAACTCTTTTTGAAAAATTTATTTTGTTCTGTTTTTCTCAATGTATTCAACGATTGTGTTCACATCAACCAAAATTTTTCTTCCTTCTTTCGGATCCTGGATTGTAATACCATATTCTTTATTAAGCAGAACGATCAACTCGAGTGAATCAATAGAATCAAGTCCCAACCCATCGCCAAATAAAGGTTCATCATCTTTTATATCTTCGGGCGCAAGTGCGGTTAAATTCAAAAAAGTAATGATCTGTTTTTTTAGTTGTTGTTTTAATTCCGTTGTCTCCATGTAAAAAAAATAATTCAAAAAATTAAATAAGTTGTTTCTTTTTCAATGCTATGATCGCAATTATTTGTATCAAAATTGTTATAAGAAGTAAAGGTAAAACATTCATCCAAACATCATTAAGATTTCCGCCTTGTAAGAACAAACCATAATATGCCTCAAGGCACCAATGCAACGGTGAAATATTTAATGCTGTTTTAAATGATGCAGGCATTGCAAAAGCAGGAACCATTAAACCACCGATAGCCGCAAGAATCACTACTGACAGGGATCCGAAGCCATTTGCCTGTTCCTGTGTTTGTGCGATAACACCAACGCATATTGCATAGCTTACTGCGCACCAGCCGCAAATAAATGTCACCAAAAATAATGCGCCAACATCTGAAGGAAGTTTTAATGCAGGTAAATTTATCAATGGAAAAATATATACACCGATTGCAAAAATTACGATTGCCTGCAACATTGTTATAACCAAATAAGTTATTTGTTTTGATAAAAGTGCAATGGAATAATTTGTTGGTAATGTTTTTAAACGAATAAAACTTCCGTTCAATTTTTCTCGCACAACGCTGCTTCCTAAAGAAATCACAATAAAAAACATTGCGAAAATTGTCCATGCGGGAATGTTGTGCTGTGTTGCATTTGGTATTTTTTGGCTTCCGTTTTTTGAAACCGCAACTTCATTTATTGCGGTTTGATTTTTTATAATTTCGTTTTCCAAAGTATCAGGCATTGCTTTTTCATTCAATGAAAAATATAAATTTTTTACGAGTTGTTTATTTTCCACTAACTGAATAGCACTGCGCATTGCACCTTCGATAGAACGTTGAAACGATTCCTGTAAAACAGGATCATAATAAAGTGTAATTGCTTTTGAAAGATTTTTTAGTTCAATAATAGAATCTCCCTGTAAGCCCAAATTATTCAACGCTTTGCTTACGACATTTTTAGATTTTGCTGTAATCGATGAAGAAAAATCTGCAGGAATAATAATAGAAACCAATGCATTTTTTTTATGCATTTCATCATTGATTGTTTTATCATTTTCATTATTAGCAACCTGCTCTATTGTAAACATTCCGATCTTCTCGATTGCGCTAATTAATTGTTTTGAAACTTCTCCGGTATCACGATTGCAAACCAGAACAGAAATTTTATTGTCGCTCACTAAAAGAAAACTACTGTTTTGAATGCTTGTAACAACAATAGCTAAGATTATCGGCATTCCAAACATAACGATGATGCCAAATCTATCGCGTAGCAAAATGCGAACATCTTTTATTATGCAAGCCCAAAGTTTATACATTTAAATCCCTATAATTTTTTCCCGTCAATTTTAAAAATAATCCTTCCAAATCTTTTTCGTTTTGATTAAAAAGCAAGTCATTCAATTTGCCATGTGTAATAATTTTTCCTTCGTCAATCAAAGCAATTGTTTTACACAAATCTTCTGCTTCGCTTAATTGATGCGAAGTATAAATAAGTGTGGTGCCGTTTGCATTTAATTCTTTTAAATAATTAATTATGGCATGTCTTGTTTGCACATCTACGCCAACCGTTGGTTCATCAAGAAATAAAATTTTTGGTTGATGAATAATGCCGATAGCGAGATTCACCCTGCGTTTCATGCCACCGGAAAATTTTTGAATCTGCTTGTTTCCTACTTCTGATAAACCAACTATTTCCAACAATTCATTTATTCTTTTCTTGATTTCTTTTTTGTGCAAACCTGACCATGCACCAAAAAATTCAAGATTTTCTATAGGAGTTAATTCATGATAAAAAGAAAAGTCTTGTGGTACAAAACCAAATAATTTATTGATAGATTTATCATGATCTTTTATTTCATTTCCTGCGAGTTTAATGCTTCCATGTCTATAAGAAAATAAACCAGTCATCAAATTCATCAGCGTTGTTTTGCCTGCGCCATTCGGACCAAACAATCCAAATCTGTCTCCTGAAAAAATATTTAAATTCAGGTGAGAAAAAAGTATATCAGTTTGTTTTGGATAATTAAAAGAGAGATCGGAAATACTTATAGCAAGATCTTCCATTAATGGAATTTTATTTTTTGTAAATCTTGAAATGCTTTTTTTTCGATGTCAGCAATTTCAAATAAATATTCTCCCATTATATTAAAATCTTCCTGAGTGCCAATTCTGCCTTTATAAATTCCTGCGGCCTGCACTGCTGAAGTACGCCAAAGATCGCCTGCCTGTGTAAACATTGTAGAAATTTCAAGCAACTTTTCATTTGCAATATAGTTATATGCTTCTTGTAAAAAGGCTGCATAAATATAACGAAATCCGCCGCCGCCAGTACCAATTTCTTCCTGCATGCGCACTAACTGTGCAAGATATAAACCCGCTTTTTTTAGTCCTAATTTATCACGCCATCCTTTTATCTTTTTGCCTGTATATTTTATTGCTTTTACTCCTGCAAAATTTCCCGGGATGTGCAGCATGTTGTATATATTTTTTTTTATACCGCTTTCAATTGCTTTTTTTATTTGTTCATCAGATATTGTTTTTCCTTGCCTTGGAAAATATAATTGACCTTTTGGAGACAATACTCCCTTTGCAAAACGAACCCGCTGTAACTCATAGCTGGTAAGGGTTGTAACGTTTTCCATTACAGGATCACTTATTAAATAATTGTCATTTTCTTTGCCATATACAACTATATTATGTGCGTTGAAGTGAAAGCGATATTCTTTTGGAAAATAAGTAAGATAGTAAACGCCAACCTGGCAACCAACCGGAATGCTTTTTTCGAGACATTCATTTAAAAAAAATTCTGCCTCTTCTTTTGAGCTAAATTTTTTTTTGATAACAGGAATATTTAAAGAGCGACAAGTTCTTCTGAAAATAAAACCTGGCAAGGTTCTGAAAGCGATGGCTGGTCCATTATTTATTTTAAAAAAAGGAAGATAAGTAAAGAATAATCCTGCTCCAATGCCGAATGTAAGAGGCTCTGAAATATTTATGCCAATGTTTCTTAATAAGTTTGTGGTTACACCATTCTCACAATGAGCTGCCTGTTTGTGTTCAAAGTTTATCTTCATGCACATTCATAGTTTTAAGCTCATCAAGCGTTATATTAAATGCTTCTGCGTATTTATTTAATTTTTTTTCAGATAAATTATTGAAGACACTTGGGTTTAAATGTTTTTTTATTTGCCATTGCCAAAAGCCTGTATACTTAGATAATATTTTAATGTCCATTAATCTTAACTCCATAAAAAAAAGAATAGGACTGGCTTTATTATCCAATACATTTTTTTTTGCAGATTCAATACGTTGTTTAATATCTTGCCAGGCAACATCAAGCGCTGAAATTTTTACGTCCCATCCATCACTGAGTTCAGTAACATACTTTCCTGAGGTGTCAGTTGCATAGCAAACCTCTTTTGTTATTTTGCCCAATGCACTTAAGTTTTGAGGAACATCTTCTTTTTTCATGACTACATATTTTCCTGACATCAACACACTTCAAGCATTGCATACATATATGAAAATCTTGAACTTTCAGGAACAAGACATAACAATTTTTCGCCTTTTTTTAGCCTCCCGCTTTTAAATAATTCATGCACCATAAAATAAACAGATGCCGCGCCAACATTGCCCATGCTGCTTAAATTTACAAACCATTTTTCAAAGGGAATTGTCTTTCCATACAATGCAATTTGTTCAAAAATTTTACTCTTAAAAAATTCACTTGACATGTGCGGCAAAAAATAATCTATATCATTTTCAGTAAGACCTTTTTTGTCAAATATTTCATTTATTTTTTTTGCACCAAGCGCTACAATATTGTTCGTAAGTAAACCAATATCTTGTTTGATGCTGAAAATAGATTTACTGATAATTTCTTCCGGCGTAAAATCAAGATAACTTTTTAATGTGCCATCAGGCAATTTTTCGCTTGCCATGTACATGCAGGTTTCCATTTCATTTGCATATGAAACACCTTCTATCCAATTGATGCGAAGACTCAAACCGTTTTCATTTTTTTTATTAGACATTAAAAAAGCAGCAGCACCATCTGACAACATCCATCTTAAAAATTCTTTATCAAAACTTATGTATGGATTTTCTTTCAGCTCAGTTAATTTTTGCACTTCTTCTTCAAAAACATTTGAAACAAGCGAAGCAGAAAAACGCTCAGAACCCGTTGCCACAGCTAGTTTCGCATCACCGGATTTAATAGCTAAATAAGCATATTTAAAAGCATGCATGCCTGCGCAACACACACCAGAGGGTGATATAACTTCAATAGAATTTGCTTCGGGCAACCAACCATGAACCATTACGGCGTGCGATGGCATCATTTGATCTGGCGATGATGTGCCGCAGGAAAGCAAATCAATTTCTTTTAATTTTTGCGATTTATTTTCAAACAAATTTTTCACTGCCAAAGCAGTCATCTGCGCATTTGTGTGTGTTGATTTTTTATCTTTTGTAAGCGCGTAATAACGGGTCTTTATTCCATTATTGCGCAACACAATTTTTTTTGATTTTGAAGGTTTGCCATTTATATAACCGAGATACAATTCCATATCATCATTTTCAACAGGATCGTTTGGTAAAAAAATGGATGTATCATTAATATAAACATCGTGAAGCTGCATATCTTTCCTGGTTAATTCAATTTTAAATAAAATTCTCTTTTCCTTTTTATTTGTTTTAAAAAAAATATTTTTAAAAATAAATTATCAATAATGAAAACAATTGGCGCTGCAATAAAAAGTGCAATTAAAAGATAATATTTGAATACTATAAGCCACGCATTTTTGTTTTTACGTTTGGTAATAAAACGAGCCCACAACTTAAATATGCGCGCAGCTTTCGGTTCGATAAACATAAGATCATCATTTATTTCAACTGCTTTTTTGCGCATTAATTCAGTTTGTAATTCATGCAAATTATTTCTGTTTAAATGAGATAATAATATCTCTCCAAATTTTTTCGCTTCAGTAATGTCTTTTTCTGCAACACCTGGCTTTGGAAATATTTTAATATAACGATCTTTTTTTCCTCTCAACATCCAATGAAAAATAGTAAAAATACTTAGAAGATTCGGATGCCTGTCTATTAATGCAATGTTGCCAACCAGCACTGCGTTTGCATTTGAGAGCATCGTTCGTACTTGTATAAATGCATTAAGCCACATATTTCGCGCACCTGTAATTGTGATGACAGGAGTGTTTTGTAAAATATTTTTAAATGATTTATGATGCAACAAAGAATTTGATGGAATGCCCGGCGATAGAAACCAAGCCTGGTATCCAAAAATAATCAGATCGTAAGATGATTCTTTAAAGTAAAATGGAGCCAGTTCTGCAACATTTCCTAAAACACAATCTGGCATTACACTAAAAAAACTTTTGCTTGTCCATGGAAAAGCAAAATCATTGACAGGTTTGATGCTAACTTTTTCAACAGAAATTCCTGCACTGATAAGTGGCGAAGTAAAGCTGTTAATGATTTCTTCCAACTGTCCGGATTGGGTATAATAAATCGCCAATATTTTTTTACCCATTGTGTTGCGAATTAAAATCTGAGGCATGCAAAATCTTTGAAGTTTTGCTGTAATCAATAATAGCTTGCTGAACTATAGGAGATAAATTTTTAAAAGATTTTATAACATAATCGCGATCACTTTCAAGATAATTATTGTACTTGGCAGCTTTCGGCGCATGTTCTTGCACAGTGAGCCGCAGAAAATGATATTCACCATTTTCAGCATCATTCGTTAAAGCAGTTTCTAATTTTATTCTGCCGGGTTTAAAGAATGCTAATTTATCTTTTGCTTTTGTTTCAAGGCCTGCTTTTTTCATTAACAGCGCGCCTTCATAGGCATCTTTTTCCGGTATTGTTGTGGTTTCAAGAATAGTAAGCTCATTATTTATTGCCGCAATATCTCCGTTTTTCATCACATTATAAAATGCAGCTCTGTCAAAACTTTGCGGAAAATAATTTGCCTGAACGGTAATATTTATAAATAAAAATAAAGAAGCAAAAAAGAATCTTACACTCATTACAATCAAATATAAAAGAATTATTCTTAAAAAAATTTCACCAAACGTGTTGCTTTGACAAGATAAAGCAGTGTGAAGTTTAGTGAAATATTTTACTTCACTTTTTAATGTTCAATTAATGAATAACGCCGAAATAAAATCAATAAGTTTCACTTATTTTTACCGATTATAGTTTTAAACAAAAAGCTTTAAATCAATATCAAACGATATTGCCGGTGCATAAAACAAATAATGAATTTTCAGGATGTTGGGCAATTATTTTAGGTGGTTCAAGTGGTTTTGGTTTTGCTGCCATCGAAAAACTTGCATCTCATGGCATGAACATCGCTGTCATTTATCGTGAGATTGCAACGACAGAAAAAGTATTAAAAAAAAGTTTAGCAAAAATTTCATTATCAAATGAAGTAACCATACTTCCTTTTAATATTAATGCCTTGGATAAAACAAGCAGAGCATCTTTTATTAATGAATTCTCTTCTTCAGTTAAGAAAAAAAAATGCGTTAAACTTTTATTGCATTCCATTGCAAGAGGTAATTTGAAGCCGTTAACTTCTTCAAAAAAATCATCTTCATCAATAAAGGAAAACGCTGAAGCCCTTACTGCTGAAGACATACAGCTTACCACTTATGCAATGGGAACAAGCTTGCTTGATTGGGTAAACATAATTTTAGAACATTCTTTCTTTTGTGATGATGCCAGAATTATCGGGCTTACCAGCGAAGGTTCGCATAAATATTGGGACGGATATGCGGCTGTTTCTATGGCTAAAGCATCTTTAGAAAGCCTTGCAAAATATCTGGCAATTGAATTTGCACCTTATGGTTTGAGAACAAATTTAATTCAACCGGGCATTACAGAAACGCCTTCATTAAAAAGGATTCCTTCGAGTAAAAAGCTCGTGGAATTCTCAGCTAAAAGAAATCCTTTTAGCAGAATCACAACACCACAAGATGTTGCAAATATTATTTATCTTTTATGCACTAACGAAGCTTCATGGATTAATGGTGCGATAATTCACGCAGACGGAGGAGAACATTGCAGATAATTTCAACTGATAAATATGTATAAAGAGGTCCTGGATAAATTGCCATATAAATCTTCTTTTCGCTTTGTTGATCATATCACTTTGCTCAATGAAAATAATGTTATAGGAGATTATACTTTAAAAAAAGAGGCTTTTTTTTACGACGATCATTTTGTTGGAAATCCAGTAACTCCTGGTGCAATAATCACTGAGATCATGGCGCAAATCGGTCTGGTTGTTTTAGGTATTTATCTTATCATTCAATATCCTGAAGAATATAATAATACCAAAGATGATAAATTATTTCCATTGCTTACATCTGCAAATGTTTCGTTTTATAAAATGGTTTTGCCTGAACAAAAAGTAACAGTAATTTCTAAAAAACAATATTTTCGTTTTAATAAATTAAAGTGTAATGTAGAAATGCTGGATGAGAAAAAAGAATTGGTTGCAAAAGGAATCTTTGCAGGAATAATTAAGTCGGGAATAAAAAATAAAGCATGAGCAATCGTCGGGTAGTTGTTACTGGGTTAGGCGTTGTATCACCAAATGGAGTAGGAGTTCCGGATTTTTTGCACGCTTTGCAAATGGGAAAGTCAGGAATAAAATTTATCCCGGAATATGAAACACTTAAATATAATTGCCAGGTTGCAGGTGAACCAAATTTTGAATGGAATGAGCTAAAAAATTATTTACCTGAAGTAACTTTTCATGGTTTAAAAAGTATTGGAGTTGGTTATGCAATCAAAGCAACACTCGATGCATGGATGGATGCAGGGAATGAAACCAACACAAAAGAAACAAGATGGGAAACTGGTTGCATTTTTGGGAGCAGCGTTGCTGACACAAATGTCATAAAAAAAGTAATTGCTCTTGTAGATAACAAAGAAGCAAAAAAATTAGGTTCGCGCATTGTTGAGCAGGTTATGAACAGTGGTGTATCTGCATACATTTCCGGGCGTTTGGCATTGGGTAATAAAGTTATTACAAACTCCGCAGCCTGCGCCACAGGAACGCAAGCCATTTTAATGGGTTATGAATACATAAAACATGGCATGGCAAAACGAATGGTAGTAGGTAGTAGCGAATGTACTGATGCTTATATTTTTGGCGCCTTCGATTCCATGCGTGTTCTTTCAAGAAAATTTAATGATCAACCAGAACGCGCTTCGCGCCCGATGAGTATTTCTGCCGGAGGATTTGTTCCTGGTTCCGGCGCAGGCGCCATGATTTTGGAAGACATGGATTTTGCCTTGCAACGCAATGCCAAGATTTACGCAGAAATATCAGGTGGTGCAAATAATTCAGGCGGTCAACGAAACGGCGGCACCATGACTGCTGCAAATGCTGAAGGTGTGATAAGATGTATAACTGATGCAATAGAAGATGCAAAAATTCAACCTGAATCTTTAGATTTAATCAGCGGCCATTTAACTGCAACTGTTGCTGATAAATTTGAAATCGAAAATTGGTGCACTGCGCTTAAAAGAAGTGGTAGAAATTTTCCAATAACCAATTCACTAAAATCTATGATTGGTCATTGTTTGAGCGCAGCAGGTTCCATAGAATCTGTTGCAGTAGTTTTGCAAATCGCGCATCAATTTGTACATCCAAATATTAATCTTGAAGATCCAAATCCTGAAATCATACAAATGGTAGATGCAGAAAATTTACCAACGTCAATGATAAAAAAAGAAATTAATATTGCAGCAAAAGCAAACTTTGGTTTTGGCGATGTAAACACCTGTTTAATATTTTCAAAATTTAATTAATGATGGATAGAGAAGTAATTTTAGACGAGTTGAAAAAAGTATTGGCTCCTTATACTGAAAATAAAGAAGCATTGAGTAATATAAATAATCAAACAGAACTTATAAAAGATCTGAAAATAAATTCTGCTAACCTCGTTGATATTATTATTGATGCCGAATCAAAATATAATATTGAAATTGATATTGATTCTGCAGAAAAAATGATAACTGTTGGAAGTTGTATTGATGTTATTTCAGAAAAAATGAATTCGCATACATAATGATAAGTATTGGCAACGATATTGTATCATTAAAAGCCATTGACAAAAATAGAACAAAAGAAAAAAGATTTTATTCTAAAATTCTTTCCGATTCTGAATTAAAATTTTATCATCAAAAATTATCTGAAAAAATATCCTTTGAAAATTTTGTTTGGTTACTATGGTCTGTTAAAGAGTCTACTTATAAATTTTTTAAACGGAAGCATCACGAGTTAGTTTTTAATCCACGCAAAATAATTATTCAAGGAATAAAATTTTCGGACTATAATACTTTTTGCACAACTACAATTTATTTTGAAAATAATTTTTTTTATGCAAGATCAATTGTAAAAGATGAATTTATACATACAGTTGTGAATGATGAGAATAATTTCGAAAAAATTTATTGCGGAATAAAATCAATTGATGATTGTAGTAATGAAAATCAATCAAAAGAAGTGAGATCATTTTTATTGAATGAATTAAAAACTTTTTATCCTCTTAATACATTAAAAATAGATAAGCATCCAAGTGGTTATCCTTTTTTATTGAAAGATGAAAAGGAAACTTCTATTCCAATTTCCATTTCCCATCACAAGAATTTTATTGCATATTCATTTGCTTTACAATAAAATTATTGATCTGTTACAAGCTGACAGTATGTTTTGGGGAAACTAAATCAGAGTGCCCACGAAAGGAATCGAACCTTCACATCCTTGCGAATGGCAGATTTTGAGTCTGCTGCGTCTACCAGTTCCGCCACATGGGCTTTAAAAAACTGTGATCCCGCTGGGACTCGGACCCAGGACCCCATCATTAAAAGTGATGTGCTCTACCAGCTGAGCTACGGAATCATACCTTTTTTAAAAGGAGTGCAAAAATAGACGAAAATGCCATTGTTCCAAATATAAAAAAACTTTTTATTCAGCATTTCAATACTTGTTTTAAAGCATAGATTAATAGTGATTATTTTTGCAACCAATAAAAAATACATGTCTCTTTTTTTTCAAAATAAAGTTGTAGCTGTTACCGGCGGCACTGATGGAATTGGCAAAGCGCTGGTACAACAATTATTGCATCGCGGAGCGAAGGTTGCAACATGCGCAAGAAATTATGATAAAATTTATCAGTTGCAATCTTCTTCTCAAAGCTCACAACTATTTGCAATGACTGCTGATGTAAGTAAAGAAAATGATTGTAAAAATTTTATCGCTCAAACCGTAGAATCTTTTGGCAGCCTTGATATCCTCATAAACAATGCAGGCATTTCTATGCGTGCTTTGTTTGAAGAACTTGAACTTGAAACCTTGCACAAAGTGATGGATATAAATTTTTGGGGCACGGTTTATTGCACAAAATTTGCTTTGCCATACATCAAAAAAAATAAAGGAACAATTGTTGGCGTATCATCTGTTGCGGGCTTTCGTGGCTTGCCCGGCAGAACAGGTTACAACGCTTCAAAGTTTGCTGTGCAGGGTTTTTTGGAATCGTTGCGCACAGAATTATTAGATACTGATGTGAATGTGATGTGGGTTTGTCCTGGCTTTACTGCTTCAAACATTCGCAATGCAGCATTAACCAAAGATGGTTCGCAGCAAGGCTTTACGCCGCTTGATGAAAATAAATTGATGTCTGCTGAAAAATGTGCAACGCTTACAATTGATGCAATTGAAAAAAAAGAGCGCACGGTTATTTTTTCTTTGGAAGATAAAAGAACCATTTTAATGAATAGGTTTTTTCCAAAGCTTACAGACAAACTTGTACATAAATTCTTTTTTAAAAATGGTGAATTAGTAAAGTAAATTCGCATCAAATCGCTGCATGCCTATTGTGACACTTACTACGGATATTGGATATAACGATTATATTACAGGAGCTATAAAAGGGCAATTGCTTTCGGCAGATGAGTCGCTGAATATCGTTGATATAACACACCGCCTTTCGCCTTTTAATTACCAGCAGGCAGCTTACATCTGCAGCAATGCTTTCAAACAATTTCCGGCAAATACTTTTCACATCATCATCATAAATTTATTTGAAACTTACCCGCATCATGTGCTGCTTGCAAAACACAATAATCAATTCATCGCTTGTCCTGATAATGGCATCTTAACAATGATCGCCGGTAAAAAACCCGAAGAAGTTGTTGCCATTCCGCTTGAAACAAATAAAAATATTTCTACGCTGGAATGTACGCAGGCTTGGGTTTCAGCACTCATGCAGCTTAATAAAACAAGGCAATTATCCAAGCTCGGTTTTGAAATTGACATTGATGAAAAATATCCTTTGCGGCCAACGATGGGTGCTGACTGGATAGAAGGCCAAATTATTTTTATAGATAATTTTGAAAATGTTGTTGTGAATATTATGCTTGATGAATTTGAAATACAACGCAAAGGCCGCAACTTCAAGATCATGTTTACACGCAACGAAACCATCAGCCACCTCAGCAGTAATTATGCTTCAGTAAACCGCGGGGAAAAATTAGCATGGTTCAATTCTGCGGGTTATCTCGAGATCGCAATCAATCGCGGAAACATGGCTGGCTTATTCGGTTTGCAAGGTATTGCCGAAACGCAGGAGCAATCTGCAGCGCACGAAAAAAGCTGGTTTTATCAAACAGTAAGAATTTTTTTTGAATGAAAGAACTTTTCTTTAAACATCACCCAAAATTTTATTGAACAGTAACATCAATGCCGCATGATTCTCCGCCAAGCGGGTCGTAACCTATAATTTCTGGAACGAAAGTAAAAGTGCCGGAACTTACGGGCGTGCCCTTTCCGTATAAGGCGATTATTTGATCACCGGTTGTTGTAAAACTTCCCAAGTTTGAAAATATTATTCCATTCAATTTAGAAGTAGCTACTGTAAAATTTCCAACAACAGAAACATATACTTCAAGCGTCAGACTATCAGCAATATTCAGCGGCGTATTAGCAATATAACTGCCCGAAACCGTATGCTCCGCGCATACATCCAAACCTGATTCCAGCACATACGATGCATAAGGGGCATTGCTTTCAACAGGAATGCTGAAGGTGCATTGAGAAGTTACGGCAGTGGTGGTAAAATAAAATCTGCCTGAATTATTTATCGTGCCCGAACCCTGCAAAACTATTTGTTGATTGCCCGTTGCAGCAAACACGCCTGAGGCACTAAAACTTATTCCGTCAATAACATTGGTGCTGATAGAATAACTTCCGGTAGCTGCAACCAGCACATTTTCTGTTACAGTGTTTGAATCATTCAGAGTTTTTCCTGTATAATAAGTTCCCGAAATAATGGGTGCGGTGCAATCATTTGGTGTGCCGGAAAGAGTATAAGTAGCCTGTGGAAGATCATTGACGTTCACCGAAAAAGTACAACTTGAATCTCCCAAAACCTCAATCGTAAAAGAACCGATAGAAGCCGGAACGCCGCTGCCTACCAAAGTTATCGGTTGAAAACCGGTATCCATAAAAGTGCCTGAGGAAGAAAAAGAAATGCCATCAACCGTATCGCTAACAATAAAATATCTTCCGGCTAATCTTACATCAGCAATCACTTTCACCACATCAGTTGTATCGAGACTTACTCCATGGTAATAATTTCCCAACACGACATAGTTCTGGCATTCATTGGGCGCGCCATTTAATGTGTACAGTGCAAGAGGACCGCCTTCATAGCTGTATTCTTTTTTGCAGGTAATGCAAAAAAAGATCAATAATGCGGCAATAAATATAAATGGTTTTCTCATATTGTCGGCTGCTAAAATAAATCAAACATCAGGCATTTGATGTTTTTATTGGAGGGTTATTTACTTTCTCTAGCCCTAACAAAAAAATAATAATAACAGTAGTAAAGAAAGAATGTCTGTTTTTTTAAGATTGAAGTGAAGGGATTAAACGAAGATTAAAAATGATTTTATTTAAAAAACTTGTTTTCAAATAATGAAATAGTCAAGTAATTTTAGCATGCAAAATTTATTAATCATTTACCCAAATTTATTTTATTATGAAACAAAGTTTACTCTTTACAGCAATTGTAATGCTGCTTATCACAAGCGCTCATGCACAACCGGTATTTCACGCTAGTGATATCAACCCGCAAATCGGTGACAAGGATATTGATCAAACCGCAAAAATCGTTAACGTAAAACTTCCTAAAAGCGGTGCCAATGTAACGTGGGATTATTCGAAGTTAAAAGACTCCTCCAAAGCAGACACAACAAATTTTATTGATCCTTCCAAAACAAAGGGTGGAAAAGATTTTCCTTCAGCCAATTTAGCTTCAACTTCGACAGATGCTAAGAAGTTTGATGCATATTATAATGCATCAAATGCCGCATTATCTGAACTTGGAGCTGTAGATAAAAAGAATTCAGAAAAATTTTTGCCTCCTTTCAGAATTCTTGCATACCCATTAACGTATCATACAACCTATTCTGATACAGGCACCATTCAGGACGTTGATAAACATAAAGTAACTGACGAGCATTATGCAGATACAGCCCTTGTTATTGGTTACGGCACACTAAAACTTCCGGGTGGCCGCACTTTTAATAATGTATTGCTGGGTAGAATAAAAACCACCTACACTGTCGTTATTTCGGGCCACAACTATACTGAAACTGGTACCACTTACGACTTTTTGTATGCAGGCGTTCATGGTCCGATTCTAACCTTTTCGGTAGGTTCAGCTAATTCCATTGATGATGTGCAATATTCACCAAATGCTACTCCCGCTCCGTTGGAAGATTTTGCTTCGCAGAAAAATATAGAAACAAATACAGCACAATTGGTTAGCGTGTATCCAAACCCTGCGCGTTCATCATTCACAGTAAACATGAGCAAGGTGAATGGTAAAACTGTTGCTGCTATTAGTGTGTACGATATGTCAGGCAGAAACGTATTCAGAAAACAGGCAAGCATGTCTTCATCAGAAACAATATCCTGCGCAGGCTACAAAGCAGGAGTATATACAGTGAAAATAGAAATGACTGATGGCACTTCACAGGAGAAGAAAGTTATTGTGCAGAACTGATAAAATATTTTTGGTTTGATATACTTTTTTTAGAAGAGAGTGCAATTTTATTGCGCTCTCTTTTGGTTAATGAAGGCAGATTTAAAAATGATCTTATTTAAAAAAGTTGTTGCCACATCACCAAAATATCGGGTTAATTTTAGCAAAACAAAATTATTCATTATCTACCGAAATTTATTTTATTATGAAACAAAGTTTACTCTTTACTATAGTTGCATTGCTGCTTATAACAAGCGCTTACGCGCAACCGGTAATTCATGCAACTGATCTAAATCCGCAAGCCGGAGATAACTTCATCAGAACAGCAGCTTCAACAAGTGGCGTAAATATTCCCGGCAAAGGTGCAAATGTTACCTGGAATTATTCAAAGTTGCAGGCAACCGGAAGTTTGGATACCCAGCGTTATGTGAAATCATCAACAACACCTTTTAGCAATTCATTTCCAAAGTCAAACGTTGCCGTAAATCCTACAACAACTGAGATAGTATATGATTATTATAAAACAACAAATAAAGATTTAGAATTTGATGGAGAAGCCTCTAATTCAAATAGTGTTACGTTTACGCCGCCTTACCGGTTAGTAACTTACCCTTTTACCTATGGTACAAAATTTAATGACTCAAGTAAACTTACAGAGAAGGAAGGTGGTACCACAATAAAGGAAATTTACATGGATACCGTTAATGCATTTGGGTATGGTACATTAAAGCTTCCTATTGGACAGACATTTAAAAATGTGATCTTAGAAAAGACAACTAGAAAAACAAGCTATACTGCATCAGGGAGTACAAGTGTTACAGAAAGTTATTCTTACATTTTTTTTGTTGCAGGTTATCATGATCCATTATTAACGATCAGTGTTAACAATATGAACATGATTACTTCTGTTGCATATGCCACAAATGCCAAATCAACATCAGATGAAAATGAATTGATGTTAGAAAATAAAATAATTCCAATCAGGGTACGATCGATTGATATTTATCCAAATCCTGCACGTTCGTCATTCACTATAAACATGAGCAAGCTAAATGATAAAACCGTTGCTGCCATTAGTGTTTATGATATGTCAGGCAGAAACGTATTCAGGAAACAGGCAAGCATGTCTTCATCAGAAACAATATCCTGCGCAGCCTATAAAGCAGGAGTATATACAGTGAAAATAGAAATGACTGACGGCAGTTCGCAGGAACAGAAAGTTATAGTGCAGAACTGATGAGTAAATATTTTTCCTCGAGTATTTTCTTATGGTGCAGCAAGTGCCCGTAAGTAATAAAAGCGATGGCATTTACAGAGCAGGCATTGCCATTGGCAGTGCCTGTTTGCTGTAATTGAGTTTCATTCAATGATTGAAAAAATATTGTTGTTGATTGATGCAATGCAGTGAATTCTTTTTTTAGATCTGATAAGCTTCTTTCACTTCCGAAAGAATTTTGTGCCCACGATTTTTCATCAAATCCGGCCAAAGGCGTTTTATCATTTCTTGACAAAGTTAATGCGCGATAAACAAATACGCGCTCGGTGTCTATTAAATGTTGCAGCAATTCTTTCACTGTCCATTTATTTTCTGCGTAAGCAGAATCTGCTTTTTCTTCCGGAAGATTATTGTAGAAAGAAAAAATAACTGCATCGTGCGCAGCAATAATTTCTGCAATGGAATTTCCTTTTGTATAATCAATATATTTTTGAAAAAATTGCGGATAATCCTGGTTGCTTTGCGGGCGTGGCATATTAATTTGGTTTAATTATTTCAAAAGCAGATTTTTTATTTTCAAGTTGTTTAGACACTTCATCAGCCAGGCGAAGAGCTGCATAAGCATTCACAATACCACCCGCTCTGCAAAGGTTTTTCATGCTTGTTGGCTTGCTTGTTCCCGGATCTAATATTTTAGAAGAATCAGTGATTTGTGTTGCAGATCGTATTAAAATTTCTTTTACCTGCACTGCAGTAAGCTGGGGATAATAAGATCGTATGAGTGCTGCAATGCCACTGACAACGGGCGCTGCCATGCTTGTGCCGCTTTCATATCCGTACGTTGAAGTGCCCGGAAGAGTTGAATAAATTTTTATTCCCGGTGCAAAAACATCCACTCCCTGCGCACCATAATTACTGAAATAAGCGATCAATTTTCCATCGGCAATATGTGCGTCCCCACTTGCGCCAACGTTTATAAAATTAGTTGCAGTTTCATGCAAAAATATCAGATCATCATTTGGATAATTGGCAACTGTATCAACATCTTTGGATTCATTTCCTGCAGCATGCACAAGCAACACATCTTTTTCTTCTGCATATTTCACAGCATCATCAACCCATTTTTTTTCCGGTGAAAAATATTTTCCAAAACTCATATTGATAACTTTCGCGCCGTTATCAACTGCGTATCTTATAGCAAGCGCAATGTCTTTGTCGTATTCATCGCCATCAGGCACTGCGCGTATCATCATAATTTTTACATGATCAGCAATGCCATCGATGCCAATATTATTATTTCGTTGTGCAGCAATGATGCCGCTTACATGCGTGCCATGCAAAGCGGAAGGACCCATGACATCGTTATTGCCATAATACCTATCGTTGATATTATAATAATCATCACCAATAATCTTTGCACGCATATCTTCAGGGGCATTTTGTTTTTCTTCGATGTCTTTTTTCTTGCCATCAGTTTCTTCTGCAAGGTCTGAAAGAATGCTTGTGTTTGTAACATCAGAAGTTACCTGGAACATTTTCATGCAGGTGAGGTAGGTATATTTTGCTTTTTTTGCTTCGGTGTTTGAAGGAATAAAATTTTCAACATCACCAATCGAATATTCTTTTTTCTGCATCGCGTTTTGTAAGATAGTATCCTGCTTTTGCAATGTTTTTAATGCTTGGCTCATTACTTTTTCTTCCCATTCATCTTCACCGGTCAAAGTCATTTCCTGCGCCGCTTTCAGCCAGGTATTATATTGAAATCTTTCTTCTTCATTTAAGGAATCAACATTTATTATTTTGCCTGCAAATTTGTTTTTGAAATGATAATACACACGTGTTTTTTCTCCAGGCGCATTCGACAGATCTGTTCCGTTTTTGTTACCTAAAAAATTCCATCCGTGCACATCATCTGCATAACCATTATGATCATCATCAATATTGTTAGCAGGTTTTTCTTTTGTGTTTGTCCATAAAATATTTTTAAGATCTTCCTGTATTGTATCAATGCCACCATCAATAACGGCAACGATAACAGGAGTGAAATTTTTGCCTTTTAAAAATTGATATGCTTTCGCGATGCTGATGCCTAAAACACTGTCCTGCTGCGGATCTTCGAGATACCATTGCTTGTTAATGGTTTGGGAAAAAGTAGTTTGGAAAAGTAAAAAGTAAAAAATAAAAAGTAAAAAAGGCTTCTTTGACATGCTTACTAAAAAGTTATGACGACAAATTTCGTGAACACAAGTACATTAACAATACCGCTTAATATATTTTATGAAAAGCTTTGCAAGATGGATGCTGAAAAACATTCTTTTGCTGAAGGGCTGCGGGATTGAAGCTGAAATACTTTTGTGACTAAGGAACAAAAGATTGTAGCGAAAAGCCCGAACCATTGATGAATAAAGCGTTTCAGCAGACAGCCCAGAAAAATTTGACTTCTTATAAATCAAATTTTATTCCTTGTGCAAGCGGTAAATTATTGCTCCAGTTAATTGTATTTGTTTGCCTGCGCATGTAAGATTTCCATGCATCGCTGCCACTTTCTCTGCCGCCGCCAGTTTCTTTTTCACCGCCAAATGCGCCGCCGATCTCTGCGCCGCTTGTTCCAATATTCACATTTGCAATACCACAATCACTTCCCTGGTGAGAAAGAAATTGTTCTGCTTCCCGCATATTCAACGTCATGATGGAAGATGACAAACCTTGCGGAACGCCATTCTGCAAAGCAATTGCTTCTGCAACTGTTTCATATTTTATTAAATAAAGAATTGGCGCAAAAGTTTCATGCTGCACAATTGGCCAATGGTTCTCAACCTCAGCAATGCAGGGCTTTACATAACAACCGCTTTCAAAACCTTTGCCATCAAGCACTCCGCCTTCAACAATAAATTTTCCGCCCTGCTGTTTGCATTGTTGTATTGCATCGAGATACATTTTTACTGCATCTTTATCAATCAATGGTCCAACATGATTTTGTGTATCGAGAGGATTTCCGATCTTCAACTGCGAATATGCTTTTACTAATTTTTCTTTGAAAGATTCATAAACAGATTCGTGAATAATCAATCGTCTGGTTGTTGTGCAACGCTGACCTGCAGTGCCGACTGCGCCGAACAATGCGCCGATCAAGCACATGTCAAGGTCTGCATGTTGTGAAATAATGATTGCATTATTTCCACCGAGTTCAAGAATTGATTTTCCCAAACGTGAAGCAACTGCTGTGCCCAAAGCTTTGCCCATTCTTGTAGAACCTGTTGCAGAAACCAAAGGTATTCTTGTATCGTTTGCTATCCATTCACCAATATCGCGATGACCTTGTATCAAACAACTTACACCTTCCGGCACATTGTTTTTTTTGAAAACTTCTGCGATAATATTCTGGCAAGCTATTCCACACAAAGGCGTTTTCTCACTCGGCTTCCAAAGGCAAACATTACCGCAAACCCATGCTAATGCTGCATTCCAGCTCCAAACAGCAACAGGAAAATTAAACGCTGAAATTATTCCAACGACACCAAGCGGATGCCATTGCTCATACATTCTGTGCTTCGGTCTTTCACTGTGCATCGTTAATCCATACAATTGTCTTGATAAGCCAACAGCAAAATCGCAGATGTCAATCATCTCTTGTACTTCACCCAAACCTTCCTGCAAACTTTTTCCCATTTCATAGCTCACTAATTTTCCCAAGGGCTCCTTATAATAGCGAAGTGCTTCTGCAACTTGTCTTACAATTTCTCCGCGTTTTGGCGCGGGCATCATTCTCCAAATAGTAAAAGCTTCTTCTGCTTTTTTAATTGCAATATCATAAGATGCTTTATCGGCAGCAAATACACTTCCGATCAATTCACCAGCAACAGGAGAAAAGGAATCTATTTTTGTTCCACTGCTTTCAATCCATTTTGTTCCCGTTGATACACCTTTATTTGTTTGTTGGATTTTTAGATGCGATAAGACTTCGTGCATGAAATATTTTGCTTGCAAGATAATAAATGCAACATTATTGATAATAAAAGAAAGGTTAAGATAAAATTTTTAATAAACTACGGTTCTCCTTTTGTAGTCTTTGAAATATTATTTAAAAAACTATAAAAACGAATCTCATGAAAATGTTAACGATCACAAGAGCTTTTGCCGGTCTAGTTATAATCGGGGCGGCTGTAGTTGCTTGTCAAAAATCTGTAAACCCCAATTCATCTCCGGCTAATTCGCAAAGCATCTCAACACAAACTGAATTGATGAATGCAACAAATGATGTGTATATGAGTGGTGCTATTCAGGATGAAAATGTAAATGATGTTCTGAGTACAAGCCCTGAAGATTCATCATCTTGCAGAGTAGTAACTTACAGTCCGTCAAAAAATGTGTATCCAAATCAAAAGACAGTTGATTTTGGTACAGGTTGTTTAGGTGCTGATGGTGTAACAAGAAGCGGTAAAAAAATTGTTACCGAGTACATGAATCCTGATTCTGCGTATGTTGGTGCTAAAGTTTCTGAAACAACTTACAGCAATTATTATGAAGACAGTATTAATGTGCAGGGAACTGTGACATTGTACAAAAAACCTGCTACCTCAAGCAACCAGCAAGTATGGGAATATGTTGAAAATATCACACTGCGTGCTGCTGATGGTACAATTAAATCTTCTTATGGTGTGCATGACTGGACACAAATTGCAGGTGCAGGAACTTCTACAAGACAAGATGATGTTTATCAAATTACCGGAACATCAACAGGTGCTGAAATATTGGATGGTGCTACATTATTGACTTTTACAACATCTATCAATAATGGCAACCCAGTAATGAAACCAGGTGATTGTTATTATAGAACTTCCGGTCAGGAATATGCAAATATTCATATTGTTTCAGGCGGTGGTGGAAATTTCCAGGAAATGCTTGATTATGGTAATGGTAGCTGTGATGATATAGCAACATTAAGTATCAACGGTGGAAACCCAAAGCAAGTAACATTGCCATTAACTTTTTGGCCTTTGAGCTTATAATTTAATTTAAATTGAACTAATAATAAAAAGCTATCATTTTTGATAGCTTTTTTGTTTTAATTATTTGCGATGATTAAAATTTTGCTTTTACCCAAAGCTTTGTATCGCTTATCATATCCTGGGTGTTGTATAAATTCAACGAAGGTTTTTCATTATTGAATTCACCTTGTTTTCCTTCGTGTGAAGCATCATTCATTGGTTTATTATTGTGACTAAAATCCTCCTTGGGAAAAGCATTGATTACAAAACCAATACTAAGCGATGGTTTTTTTTGGATGATTTGAAAAAAATTATTTCCATAAATTTCTTTTAATGGAATCGAAGCCTCGTACACAAGGTTGCCTGTAACATCAGTGCCTAATGCTGCTTTCAAACCATTCTCATTATATTTCATGTGCATGCCATCAGCCGTTATTTGTAAACCTTTAGATTGCATAATGATAGCACTGTTTATTAATCTTTGCTTTTCTATTTTATTAATAGCTTTCAATATTTCATCATCACCATCATTTTGCTGCATGGTTGGGAAAGCTATATAATGCTGCATATTTTCATTGTTTGAAGTGTCCAAATAAATTTGCATTCCCATTTTTAAGATCTTCAATTGCAACCAGTCTGCAGTTGCCAGCAAAGCGATATAAAGATTGGAAGAATCAGCAACAATGATAGTACTTAAAGTGGAATGATTGTCTTTGTATAAAAGATTTGTATTCCATTCATTTAAATTTCCATCAACAATTATTTTATTGTTTTGTGACGATTGCGATACATTAAAAATGTGACTCGAGTTACTTTCTATAACAACTTTTTTTGCAGAACTGCAAGAAATTAAAACAAAAATGATGGTTGATAAAATATAAAATTTCATGCAGCAAAAGAAATCAAAAATTCTGCGAAGCAAAATATAAATTCAATAAAATCTAAAAACAAAAGTGTTAATAAGATTCGCTGTCATTAGGAAAATGCTGACCTTTTATATCAGCAATATACTGTGCAGTTGCTTTTATAATTTGTTCATTCAGGTTTGCATATTGTCTTAAAAATCTCGGTTTAAATTCTGTATTTATTCCAAGCATATCGTGCATAACCAAAACCTGTCCATCACAATATTTTCCCGCGCCAATACCAATTGAAGGAATGGATAATGATGCGCTTACTTCCTTTGCAAGCTTCGCTGGAATTTTCTCAAACACAACAGCAAAGCAGCCTGCAGCTTCAATTAATTTTGCATCGCTGCGCAATTTATCAGCTTCAGTTGCATCATTAGCGCGCACATTATAAGTACCAAATTTATAAATGCTTTGCGGCGTTAAACCCAAATGACCCATCACAGGAATGCCGGCTGCAACAATGCATTGTATACTTTCAATTACTTCTTTACCACCTTCGAGTTTTATGGCATGTGCACCTGTTTCTTTCATGATGCGAATGGCTGAAGCCAATGCTATGTCTGGGTTTGATTGATATGAACCAAACGGCATATCTACCACAACAAGCGAGCGATTAATTGCTCTCACAACTGAAGATGCATGATAAATCATTTGATCCAGTGTGATAGGCAAAGTGGTTTCATGGCCTGCCATTACATTGCTGGCGCTGTCGCCCACAAGTAATACATCTATGCCAGCCGCATCAAAAATTTTTGCAAAAGAAAAATCATACGCCGTAAGCATGGAAATTTTTTCTCCATTTGCTTTCATTTTTTGCAGCGTGTTGGTAGTGATTTTTTTTACTTCTTTATGAACAGACATCGTAACGCAGATTTGGAGTTAATATTTTAGCAATGTCTCTGCGTTAGAATAAAACATTGTTGTAGAATGTGCAAGATAAATTTCTTTAAATCAAAATCAAAAGTAAAATTAATAATTAAGAGAACGAATCTACGAAGTTTGACTTCTTAATGTTGACTTTTTGCTTGTTTCACTTCTTCCCAAAGGCTTTGCACCAAACCGTCTGCAAGACCAATCTTCGGAACAAAGATTTCATCAATGCCAGCCCAGCGCATCACATTTACATAAATCAATAACGCAGGAACAATTACATCAGCACGGTCATGTTTTAATTTATAAATATTGATCCGATCTTCCAATGAAACGCTGGACAATTCTTTGTAATAATCTTTAAGTAACTCGAGCGTTAAAGGCTTGCCATCTTTTTTTTTGCTCATTGAAAAAATCTTGTTGATGTTTCCGCCCGAACCAATTGCAATTAAAGGCAGTTTGCTTTTTGTGTTTTGCTTTAAATGATCGCGCATTTCATCCCATTGCTTTTCTGTGACCTGGTCTTTTAATAATCTTATCGTTCCAATGTTAAAAGATTCTTTGTAGCGCAATTTTCCATCAGCAAAAAAAGTAAGCTCCGTGCTGCCGCCGCCAACATCAATGTATAAATATGAATGTTCTTTGTCAAGATTTTCTGCAATATGATTTTGATAGATCATTGAAGCTTCTTCATCGCCAGTGATAATATTTATTTGAATACCTGTTTCTAATTTTACTTTGCGAATAATATCATCACCATTATGCGCATCTCGCATGGCGCTTGTGGCGCAGGCTTTAAGATTTTTAACTTCATACACATTTAAAAGATGATTGTAAGCGCGCATTGTTTGCATGATCATACCGATGCGCTGTTTACTTATCTCGCCTTTTTCAAATACGTCGAAACCCAGTCGCAGCGGCACTCTTACAAGGTTTAGCTTTGTGAATTGTGTTTCCCCATACGTGTTTTCAGTAACTTCTGTTATTAATAAACGCGCTGCATTACTTCCGATATCAATTGCTGCTAATTTCACGAAAGCAAATTAGCGGAATAAGAAAAAAGGTTATGATTTTTTATGCACAATTATTTAAAAGTTATGAATAAATAATGAAGAATTAATATTGAAACCACAGCACATAGATAGACAACCGATGAAAGGATTGCGACGCAAGGATGATGCTATGAAAAACAAAGGCTTGTATCCAAAAAAATACTCAATATAAAATATTTGTACTTCAGAAAACCATTCAAATAAAATTCACAAGTATGAATTCAGAATTTATGAATTATAAAATATCTCTCAGCTATCTTTATTAAAATGTGAACGTATGGAGCAACCGGTGATCAAAACATATTGCAGTTATGTTCAAACGCTTGCAAAAGACAATGTTCACAAGCTTTATCACGATAATGAATATGGGTTTCCTATTGAAACGGACAATGAATTATTTGCAAGGCTTGTGCTTGAAATAAACCAGGCAGGATTGAGTTGGGATACAATTTTGAAGAAGAAAGAAAATTTTTTTAAGGCTTACGACAACTTCGAAATAACGAAAGTTGCGAAGTATAATGATAAAAAAATTGAAGAACTTTTGAATGATGCAGGTATTATCCGCAACCGGTTAAAAATAAATGCAGCCATAGAAAATGCAAAGAAAATATTGCAGTTGCAAAAAGATTTTGGCTCATTTAAAAAATGGATAGAACATCATCATCCGCTTTCAAAAGATGAGTGGGTGAAATTGTTCAAACAACATTTCAAATTTACGGGCGGCGAAATCGTGAATGAGTTTTTGATGAGCGCAGGATACTTGCCCGGCGCGCATTCCAGCGATTGTGCAGTGTTTAAAAAAATTGCAAAACTACAACCGATGTGGATGGGAGGTCAAAAGTAATTAGTGAAAATCAAAACATTGAAACTTTTCAATTTATATAAAGATGCATACAGTGGTTTATCAAAAAACAGTTGGTATTTATCATTTGTAATGCTGATAAACAGAAGCGGCACAATGGTTATTCCTTTCATGACCATTTACTGCACGCAGCGTTTGCATTTCAGTATCGGGCAGGCAGGTTTTTTAATGGCATTGTTTGGTGTCGGCGCTGTTGCGGGTTCGTTTATTGGTGGCAAAATTGTTGATGCCATTGGTTTTTATTGGCTGCAGTTTGTTGCACTCTTTTCAGGCGGTATAATGTTTATAATTGTTGGTTACCTGCACACTTTTTTTTTATTGGCTGGTGGTATTTTAATTTTAAGTGTTTGCAATGAATCGTTCAGACCCGCGAATGCTACTGCAATTGCGCATTACAGCAAGCCTGAAAATAGAACGCGTTCTTACTCATTAAATCGTTTGGCAATTAATGTAGGATGGGGTGTTGGCGGCGCTTTGGGCGGTTTTATTGCAGCACATAATTACCAATTATTATTTTGGGTTGATGGTCTTACAAATATTATTGCTGCATGTTTTCTTTTTTATTTACTACCTGCTGTGAAAGCTTTAACACAAAAAAATAAAGAAGAAAATGTTGTAAAAAATATATCTCCATATAAAGACAAAAACTATTTGATTTTTATTTTATTGGTGATTGCCTTTGCTATTTGTTTTTTTCAAATGTTCACGATGCTTCCGGTTTTTTATAAAACAGAATGGTATTTTAATGAAGAATTTATTGGTGTTCTAATGGCATTGAATGGATTGGTAATTGCTGTTACAGAAATGGTGTTAATACACAAATTAGAAGGCAAAAGAAACCCAACTTATTTTATTGGAATAGGTGTGATATTACTTGGTTGCGGATATATTTTATTGAATGTTTTAACTGCAGGAAAAGCAGCAGCCATTGCTTCTATAATTGTTATCACTTTTGCTGAAATGCTTGCTGTGCCTTTCATGAACACTTTTTGGATCAGTCGGTCTGATAAATCAAATAGGGGAAGTTATGCAGCTTTATATGCAATGGCTTGGTCTCTTGCGCAAATCATCGCTCCAACTTTAGGCAGCCAATTAATTGCCCATCAGGGATTCTATTTTTTATGGTGGATAGTAGGCGGAATTTGCGGTATTATTTTTGTCAGTTTTATAATGTTAAAAAATAAGTTATCATAGGCTTAAAAGAATTGCAAAATTAAACCATATACTTTTTTTAAAATCTCAATCATAAATAGCAAATTATGAAAAAAGCATTTTTAGCAATTGCATTATTGACAACCCTTTTTCTTACGTCTTGCACAGTTGAAACTGTTGGAACACGTCCTGGTTATGACACTGATGTAGCCGTTGGTGTTGCACCAGGACCAGGTTATGTCTGGGTGAACAGAGAATATGTTTGGAGAAATGGAGCTTATGTTGTTGTTCCCGGATATTGGGCAGCACCACCACGGGTGGGTGTTGTTTGGCATGCCGGTGTTTGGTATCACAGAGGTCGTGGTTGGGCATGGCGCAGAGGTTATTGGGGTTAAAAAAAAGTAAATAGCTCTCATTAATTTGAGAGCTATTTTTAATTTTTATATTCTCCAAAAACATTCCGTAAAATATCAGCAATCTCGCCAAGTGTGCAATAGTTTTCTACAGCATCTATAACATGAGGCATTAAATTTTCATTTTTTTTTGCTGCACTACGAATGGTTTCTAAACAATTTTTTACTTGAAAATTATCTCTTTTGCTTTTCAACAGATTCAACTTTTCTATTTGTAATTTCCTGATATTATCATCTATTCTAAAAGACGATTCATTGTCTTTTTCAGCACTGATAAATTTATTTACGCCAACAATTATTTTTTGTTTTGTTTCAATTTTTCTTTGAAAATTATAAGCACTTTTTGCAATTTCATTTTGCATAAAATTATTTTCTATGGCATTGATGCTTCCGCCCATTGTATCAATTTTTTCTATCAATTCAGATGCTTTTTTTTCTATCTCGTTTGTAAGTGATTCAATAAAATAACTTCCTGCCAATGGATCTGCAGTATCAGCAATGCCACTTTCAAAAGCTGCAATCTGTTGCGTACGCAATGCAATTTGTGCTGCTTGTTCCGTTGGTAAATTCAAAGCTTCATCGTACCCGTTTGTATGCAAACTTTGTGTGCCACCAAGCACCGCGGCAAGCGTTTGAATTGTTACGCGTGAAATATTATTTAATGGTTGTTGCGCAGTTAAAGTGCTGCCACCTGTTTGCGCATGAAAGCGAAGCATCATTGCTTTTTCATCGCTTGCACCAAGAGCTTTCATAATGTTTGCCCAAAGTTTTCTTGCAGCGCGAAATTTTGCTATTTCTTCAAATAAATTATTATGAGAATTAAAAAAAAATGATAATCTTTTTCCAAATACATTTATATTTAAACCCTTATCCAGTGCTGCTTTTACATAAGCTTTGCCGTTACTTAAAGTAAATGCAATTTCCTGCACAGCAGTGCTTCCGGCTTCGCGAATATGATAGCCTGAAATGGAGATGGTATTCCATTTCGGCAATTCTTTTGCACACCATTCAAAAATATCTGTAATGATGCGCATGGATGGTTTTGGAGGATAAATATATGTACCGCGCGCAGCATATTCTTTCAAAATATCATTTTGAATTGTTCCCGTTAGTTTGGTTAAATCTGCTCCTTGTTTTTTCGCAAGTGCAACATAAAATGCAAGCAAAATAAAACCTGTTGCATTAATAGTCATTGATGTTGAAATATCCTGCAATTTTATTCCATCAAACAATATTTCTATGTCTTCTAAACTATCAATCGCAACACCAACTTTGCCTACTTCACCTTCTGATAAAGCATGATCGCTGTCGTAACCAATTTGTGTTGGTAAATCAAATGCGACGCTTAATCCGTTTACACCTTGGGATAATAAATAATGGTATCGCTTGTTACTTTCTTCGGCTGTACTGAAGCCTGCATATTGCCGCATTGTCCAAAGCTTGCCGCGATACATGTCCGGTTGAACGCCTCGCGTAAAAGGAAAATCACCGGGCAATTCATCGGTTGGTTCATATCCGGAAGAAGACGAAGTGTAGACTTTATCTATTTCAATTTCACTATCAGTAAAAACTTTTTTTTCTTGCATTGCAATTAAATTTATTTCACTCTTGCATTACTTTTTTTGCTTCTTTATTTATAATGATACTTGCCAAATCGTGCAAAGAATTTTTATTATCATACATTGTATAGTCAAGAATTTTTTTATTTAAATCAAGCCCTGTTGAGTGTTCTGGCAGCATATTGCTAAGCTGGTTTATGATAAGTAAATTTTGCTCCTTAAGATTTTTTACTGCATTCCATGCTTCCTGCGAAACATAAATTTGTTGTGAAATGTTGTATTCATATTCCTGCCGCAAGTTGTCTGTTAAAATTCCCTGCATTTCTTTGGCGGAAATTCCTGCAATGTTTGTATGTGCAATTAATTGTGGCAAAGAAATTCTTTCCACTAACAAAGCCAGTCTTTCATAAGCTTGCAGTTGCAGGGATTTGGTAGAATTATTTGTTGTGATCGGCGCCGTATTTTTTCTGCTGATGCTCCATAATATTATCAGCACGCATGTGATAAATAACATGACAATAGTTAGAAGAAGTTTAGTTCCCATTCTTTAAAATTAATTTGCAAAAATAGATTAATTGATCTCAATGATTTATAGCAGCACTTTGTTTTAGTACATTTGCAACTCAAATATTTTTATGCAGCCTATACAAATGGTGGATCTAAAAAAGCAGTATAAAAAAATAAAAGAAAAAGTTGATAAGGCTGTTATTGATGTGCTGGAAAGCAGTGCTTTTATTAATGGGAAACCGGTTCATGATTTTGCAGAAGCGCTTGGTGATTATGTAGGTTCATCACATGTTATTCCCTGTGCAAATGGTACTGATGCTTTGCAAATAGCTATGATGGCATTGGGTTTGCAGCCGGGCGATGAAGTCATCACACCTTCATTTACTTACATTGCTACAACAGAAGTTGTGGCCTTATTAAAGTTGAAACCTGTCTTTGCCGAAGTTAATAAAAAAACTTTTTGCATAGATGTTGAAGAATTAGAGAAAATTATCACTCCAAAAACAAAAGCAATTGTTCCTGTGCATTTGTATGGACAAGCTGCAAATATGGAAGCAATCATGAAGATTGCTAATGAAAAAAATATTGCAGTGATTGAAGACAATGCCCAAGCAATTGGATGCGATTATTTTTTTAAAGATGGAAGTAAAAAGAAAACAGGAAGCATTGGTACAATTGGAACAACATCTTTTTTCCCATCAAAAAATTTAGGTGCTTATGGAGATGGCGGCGCAATTTTTACAAACGATAATGCACTTGCAGAACAAATGAAAATGATCGCAAATCATGGTCAAAGCAAAAGATATTTTCATGATGTTGTTGGCTGCAATTCAAGGCTTGATACTGTACAGGCTGCTATTCTAAATATTAAACTAAAACATCTTGACGACTATATTTCAGCCCGAATGAAAGTTGCAGATTTTTATGACAATGCCTTTGCCAATCATCCGAAAATAACTACGCCATTTCGCGCGGCTTACTGCAACCATGTTTTTCATCAATATACTTTAATCTTAAATAATGCAGACAGAGATGGCTTAAATACTTATCTCGCTTCAAAAAATATTCCTTCAATGATCTATTATCCGGTGCCTGGACACAGACAAAAAATGTTTGAATCTTTCGGCGGGTTATCTTATAATCTTCCAACAACTGATTGGCTTACAGAGCGTGTTATTTCATTACCAATTCACACCGAACTTGATGAAGAACAACTTCAATTTATAACTTCTTCTGTCCTAGATTTCCTAAATTAAATTGAAGAAATGATAGCAGACAAATTAATAAAAAAAGAAAAAAAATTAGCAGTAATTGGTTTGGGATATGTTGGCTTGCCTGTTGCGCTTGCACTTGCAAAAAAAGTTTCTGTAATTGGTTTTGATATCAGCAAAACAAGAATTGATTTATTGAAACGAAACATTGATCCAAGTAAAGAATTAGGTGGAGAAATGTTCAATAAATGTGATATTGAATTTTCAAGTTCCCCAGAAGTTTTACAAAAAGCCTCATTTTATATTATTGCAGTTCCCACACCGGTTGATGAGCATAACGTTCCCGATTTGTCTATGTTGTTAAATGCATGCCGAACAATTGGCGCTATAATTAAGCAGGATGATTATGTTGTTTTTGAATCAACTGTTTATCCAGGTTGTACCGAAGAAGATTGTGTGCCATTGATAGAAAAATTAAGTGGCTTAAAAATGTGTGAAGATTTCAAAGCAGGTTATTCACCTGAAAGAATTAATCCCGGCGATAAAAATCATACACTTGAATCAGTAGTAAAAGTGGTTTCAGGATGTGATAAAGAATCTCTAAATGAGATTGCAAAAGTGTATGAGTTAGTTGTAACAGCTGGCGTTTATAAAGCATCTTCCATAAAAGTTGCTGAAGCTGGAAAGGTTATTGAGAATACACAACGTGATTTGAATATTGCTTTAATGAATGAGTTATCCATCATCTTCGATAAGATGAATATCAATACTTATGAAGTGTTGGAAGTTGCGAAAACAAAATGGAATTTTTTAAATTTTTGCCCTGGTCTTGTCGGCGGACATTGCATCGGTGTAGATCCATATTATCTTACGTATAAGGCTGCTGAGCTTGGTTTTAATTCGCGTGTAATACTTGCTGGACGTTATGTAAATGATACAATGGGAAATTATGTTTCAAAAAAAATTATACAGCATTTGATTGCTAACAGCGATAATATTAAAGAAGCAAAAGTGTTGATATTGGGTGCAACTTTTAAAGAAAATGTAAGCGATATACGCAATTCAAAAGTTGCTGATATTGTAGTTGGTCTGCAATCTTACTTTATAAATGTACATGTTGCAGATCCGCGCGCATCTTCTGAAGATGTGCAAAGGGAATATGGTTTTTCTTTGATTCAAAAAATGGAAAAAGATTATGATGCAATAATCATTGCTGTTTCGCACGATGAGTATAAAAATCTTGATGAAAATTTTTTCGCATCTCTTTGTAATGAAAAAGCATTGATCACAGATTTAAAAGGTATTTATAGAAATAAAATTCACTCAAGAAAATACTGGAGTTTGTAAATTTTTAAATTTTGAAATCAGTAATTGCAGTTTCAGGAAAAGACGGACAATTAGGAAGAGAACTACAATCCTTATCTGAAAAACATAAAGAATACGAATTTTTATTTGCTGGTAGAAATGAGTTGGATTTATGTGATGAAAGTTCTATCATCAATTTTTTTTCAAACAATCATTTCTCATATTTTATTAATTGCGCAGCTTATACAGCAGTTGATAAAGCAGAAATGGAAAAAGAAATCGCCATAAGAATCAATGCAAACGCTGTTGGCACAATTGCAAAATTGTGTTCCAAGAATAAAATCAAACTCATTCATATTTCAACAGATTATGTTTTCAATGGTGAGGCGAATAAATCTTATGAACCTGATGATAAAACGCAACCAATAAATTATTATGGATATAGTAAATTACTCGGCGAGAAATTGGCAATCGAAAATTGTGAAGACGCTATTATTATCAGAACATCGTGGGTTTACAGTGAATATGGAAATAATTTTGTAAAAACAATGGTGCGTTTAATGAATGAACGCAATGAAATAAATGTGGTTAATGATCAGTTTGGTTCACCAACGTATGCAAAAGATCTTGCAGAAATTATTTTGCAAATAATAAAAGCCAATGTTGCTTATCCGGGGATTTATCATTTTAGCAATGAGGGAGAAATTAGTTGGTTTCAATTTGCCGAAGCAATAAAAAAAGAAATCAATTCAAGCTGCAAAGTCAATGGAATTAGTACTTCGCAGTATCCAACACCTGCAATGCGGCCGTATTTTTCTGTAATGAATAAAAATAAAATTGCCAATGTTTATGGAATAAAATTGAAACATTGGCAAGAAAGTTTGAAAGAAGGTTTACAACAACTTACTAAACAGTAAGAGAATATTCTTCTTCAATTTTAAATTTGTCCAAGATCTTAGATGCAAGGCTCATGGCTCTACCTATTGCCTGATCCATATCGTAATATTTATATTCTCCAAGCCTTCCGCAAATTAACGTATCAGTTAAAGCATTCGCATCTGCTTTATATTTTTCATAAAGATTTTTATTGATTTTATCCGGAAATGGATATTCGTATTGGTTAGAATTTTCAGGAGTAAAAGGAGTTTCATGTGTAAGAACAGTTCCCTTAATCGAAGATTTTTTTTCTGCTGGCATTAAATGTTTCCATTCAATAGTTCTTATTCTCGGATCTGTAGCATTAGGATAATTTACCTGGATGCAAGGTTGATGTTGGTCAGTTTCTTTTAAATATTCTACTCTTCTGTTTTGTCCGCGATATTTTAATTTGCCATATTTATAACCAAAAAATTCATCAACAGGTCCTGTGAAAATGGTATACTTATTTGCCTGAATATTATTTTTATTTTCAAGATAATCGTAATTGAGTTTTACTTCAATATTACCGATAATATTTTTTACCATTTCTGTGTATCCCTTTGCAGGCAAGGCATTCCAGCGATGATTTGGTGTAAGTGTATTTACATTTGCTTTGTTTATAGTAATACGTGTAGCAAGTTCTTTATCTAATTGAATATCTTTTACACCCCATTGTTTTTCAGTATATCCTTTAATAAAAATCTCGTACAAAGCGCGCGGCATTTTAGCAAGGCAAGCCTCCTCAAAATTTTTCGGATCACCTTTAAATTTATCATCTTCCCAATTTTTACCGGCTATTTTTTCTATGTAAGAAAGATTAACAGGCCAATTGAGATATTCATCTTCAACCTTCGATTTTATTTCTGCAGACCAATTATAAAATTCCGTGAAGCGATTTAAAAAATTCCATATTTTTTCTGAGCCACAACGGAAATAATGTGGTCCGTATTTATGCAGCATTGCGCCACTTTCATGTTTGTAATCAAAAACATTTCCTGCAATGTGATCTTTTCTGTCAAGGATAATCACTTCTTGTCCATGATCAGTTAATATTCTTGCGATGGTACTTCCAGTTAATCCAGAACCAACAATTACATAATCTGCTTTTATCATATTTTATTCTTTTAAAAACTCCTATTACCATAATTGTTTTAAAAATATGGCAAGCAATCGAATCAATTTGTTGGGGGAATATTTATGGTATGGTTCAAAAAATTTAATAGGCTCCTTTGCCGCTTATAACTACCATTGGAGTTTTCAATAAAATTTTAATATCCAACCATAAACTATAATTTTCTACATAAGATATATCGTGCTTAATCATGAAGGTGGCACTTGTATTATTTACACGATCGTTTATTTGCCAAAGTCCTGTTATGCCTGGTCTTACAAGACATCTTATCTCTCTGAACTCAGGTAAATCTTTCAGCATAAAAGGTACTAAAGGTCTTGGTCCTATCAAACTCATATCGCCTAAAAAAACATTAAATAATTGCGGTAACTCATCCATACTTGTTTTTCGTGTTATTTTCCCGATCCATGTTATGCGGGAATCCGTTTGACTTTTATACAAAATTCCTTTTGCCTGATTTTCTAAAGCTATTTTATGGTCTTCTGCTTTTACTTCCTGATTAGTAACCATAGAGCGAAACTTATGGCAACAGAAAGTGCCTCCTTTATAAGCTACTCTTTCATTGCTGTAAAGCACCGGACCTTTTGAAGTGAGTTTGATAATCAAAGCTATGAGAATCAAAACCGGAGATAATAATAAAATAAGAATGCCTGAAACAGCAATATCAAAAGCCCGCTTTACAAATAGCTGAAATTTTTTATTGCTTAATGTTTTTTCAATTTCTATTTTCTTTTGCGGCGCTTCAACTTGTACGTGTACATGTCGTAGGTAGGTTTCCTGGGTATTACTTTTTTTCTCTATTATTTGCATTCAAATAAATTGATAAGTTTTACATAAGGGTACAAAACAAAGTTATGTTTTTTTGCTATTCATTAACTTAAAATCGTGCCAGTAATTAAATTTAATTCGATTTTAAAGTGCAAATATCCAGAGAGTTAGTAGGATAAATATCCAAAATTAAATTTTGAAAATATTTTCAATCGGCAGCTGATTGAATTACAAAAATTATTAAATTTTTCTAAAAAGCAGAGTCTTAAAACTAAAATGTTACCCGACCTGGATTCGAACCAAGACAAGCAGAACCAGAATCTGCGGTACTACCATTATACTATCGGGCAATTAATCTGTAACAAAAATAATAAATGCCGAAGAAATTGCTTCAGCATTTTTGTTGCCCGACCAGGATTCGAACCTAGACCTACTGAATCAAAATCAGTCGTACTGCCCTTATACTATCAGGCAATCCTACATTTTGGATTGCGTTTTTCGGCCTGCAAAAATAGGTGCGCAATATTTTTATTCCAAATGTTATTTGTTATTATGAAATGCAATTAATCCTTGCATCGGTTCTTTTACTATTTTACCCAATTTTAAATTATAATTTTTACAAGCTTCTTTTATTGCATCTTTAAAAATAAAAGCAATGCTTCCTGTAAAGTTTATTGGCAAGGATTGACTTTCTTTATATTTTAAAATATGCATAGAGAAGAAATCATTGATGCTGTCTTCAATAATATTGTCAATAATTTGATGTCCGCGATTTTCTGCAACAAACACCGAGAATGAGGCCAGATAACGGTTTGGCAAAGGTTGCTTATATATTTTATCTAAAATTTCAGCGGCAGTTGTTTTATACTTTTCATCGAATTTTTTTTTCAGAATTTCATCAAACATTCCGTATAAATAATATTGAATTATTTTTTTTCCTAAATAAGTGCCGCTGCCTTCATCACCTAAAATATAACCAAGTCCGGGATTATTTTTTACCTTTTTTTTACCGTCGTAATAGCAGGAATTAGAACCCGTGCCTAAAATACAAACAATACCTTTTTCCTTTCCACATAAAGATCTTGCTGCTGCAATAAGATCGTCATGAACAAATATTTTAGCAGAGGGAAATATTTTTTTTAAAACTTTTTTTATAATTAAAATATTTGAGGCACTTTTCAAACCTGTTCCATAAAAATAAATCTCATCAATTTTTATTTGTTTTATTTTTTTAAATAGCTCTTCATGTATCAAAAGCTCTATTTCTTTTTCATTTAAAAAATACGGACTAATTCCTTTTGTAATAATCCTTTTATTTTTTTTATTTATCAACAAACACCACTCGCATTTTGTAGAACCACTGTCAGCAATGAGTTTTATTTTCATAATAATTTTTTGCAGTCAACCTTAACAAGACCTATCAATTAAAGTTTAATACAGATATTCGCATTTTGTAAAAATAAGATTACAATTAATTATTGATGACAGGTAAAAAATTACAAGTATGGTTGCCCTTATTATTTGCTGTTGTAATGATTGCCGGGATGGCAATTGGTTATCAATTACGCGAAAATGTTAGCGGAGGTTCTGCATTTCTACAAAATAAAAAAGGCAGTTTGTTGGAAGAAGTGATGGATTTAGTACAAAATAAATATGTTGATAAAATCTCGGAAGATAGTTTCCAAAGCCAAACAATAAACGATCTTTTATCTCATCTCGATCCGCATTCTGTCTATATTCCAGCGGCAGAACTTGAAGAAGTAAATGAAGATTTGCAGGGAAATTTTGAAGGAATAGGAGTAGAGTTTCAAATTTTCAGTGATACTGTGAATGTAACCAATGTTATTGTGAATGGACCTTCTTTTAAAGCAGGCGTTCAAGTTGGTGATCAAATAATAAAAGTAAATGACACCACAAACATTGCGAAGAAAAATATTACACCGGACGACATAAGAAAACTACTTCGTGGCCCCGGTAATACAAAAGTAGAAATAACAATTTTGCGAAATGGACTTTTAAAAAAAATTACAATAGCTCGTGATATCATTCCAGTTCCTTCTGTTGATGTAGCATATATCATTGCGCCTGAAACAGGATTTATCCGCATTAATAAATTTGCAGAAACTACTTATGCAGAGTTTATGGAAGCAATGCAGAAATTGCAAAAACAAGGAATGAAAAAATTAATACTTGACCTGAGAGGCAATGGTGGCGGCTATTTAGACCAGGCTGTTGAAATAGCAGATGAATTTTTGGATGATGATAAATTAATTGTTTACACGCAAGGTGCACATTCAGAAAAAACGGAATATCATTGTAAAAATCAAGGTCTTTTTGAGCAGGGGAAATTGGTAGTATTGGTTGATGAAACCACAGCTTCAGCAAGTGAAATTTTAAGCGGTGCTTTGCAAGATTGGGACAGAGCAACAATAATTGGTCGAAGAACTTTTGGCAAAGGCTTAGTGCAAGAGCAGTTTGGTTTAAGCGATGGCTCTGCCTTGAGATTAACAATAGCAAGATACTATACGCCGGTTGGCAGAAATATTCAGAAGCCTTATGACAAAGGCAAAGAACAATATGATGAAGAATTGATAAACCGTTTTCATAATGGAGAAGTAGAAGTAGGAGATACTACAAAGCCTGTTAGCAAGCCTTTTAAAACACCTTCTGGTCACATTGTTTATGGAGGTGGTGGCATTACACCTGATATTTTTATTCCATTTGACACAACGGTGCAGCCAAAAGAAATTATGCAATTATATTTAAAAGGCACATTGAACAATTTTATTTATAATTATTATCGAATCAATAAAAATAGCTTTCAAAATATCACTTCACCTGTTGCTTTTAGTAAACAATTTGTTGCAGGAGAAAAAGATTGGCAATCTTTAGCAGCATATGCAAAGAAAGACACCATTGATATTTCAACAGTTTCGGCAAGAGCAAAGGCAGATTTTCTCAATAAATTTACGGCGTATGTTGCCCGGGAAAAATGGCAAACAGAAGGCTTTTTTGAAGTGTCAAATCAAAATGACAGCATGGTAAAAAAAGCCTTAGAGATTTTGAAATAATTTCTTCATCTTGTTTTAAGGCACAATAAATTCAACTAATTTTTTTAAATTATATTTGCCGCGATAGCATGAGATGAACTTTTACCCAACTAATTATTTTAATGCCCTGGCAAAGAATTAATAAAGCTGACCTAAACGAATGGAACGAAAAACTTAAGCAAACTGATGCCACTTTTTATCAATATCCATATTTTGTAGATACAGAATATGCTTCTGTATTTTCAAAGCCAATTTTTTTAACGTACAAAGAAAATAACGATGTTGTTGCCTATGTTGCAATTGTTGTTATTGGATTTTCTTTTTTAAAATTTGGTATTGTTGAAGAAGGCCCGATCATTTTAAACAAAAATATTAATCCCGAAATACTGCTTACTGAATTAAAAAATTTTGCTTTTGCAAATAATTACATCCATTTACAAATAAGACCAAATGACATCCGCTTTGAAAATTTACTGAAACGGGATAAAGACTTTCAGTATGAATTGTTCTTTCCGTTTCATCAAAAGGAAGAATATAATTGGAATATTTATAATCAGCCGGAACATAAGCTGCTTGCGGGTTTCAAGATACAAGGCAGAAGAAAAATTGTTCTTGCCGGCAGAGTTCCTTATGATTTTTCAAAACTGCCAAATGAAGATGAGCTTAAAGTAATTCATAAAATTTTCAAAAATGCTGCACGGGAAAAAAATTATAAACAGCGACCTTTCAGAGTTTTCAAAGAAATGTATCTGCAAGGTAAAAAACATAACCTCTGTGATATTTATGTTGCCTATTTAAATGATAAAATTGTTAATGCAGTTTTCATTGTAAAAGATGCAGAATCTTTTTATCATTTAAGCAGTGCTTTGGTGTTTGATGGGTTTCACGTTAACGAATCTCCGCCGGCAAAGCTTCATTTTTTTATTATGAAAGATTGCTTTTATAATGAAAATAAAAGCGTGTATAATATCAGTTATGGAGGCAGCGAAAATCTCATTCGCTTTAAAGAATTATTCAATCCGACTGAAGTTGAAAAGCGCCCTTACCATACATTCATTATTCATCCAAAAAGATTATCTTTTTTTCAAAAAATGAGTCCTAAACTTATTCCAAGTGTAAGAAATGTTTTAAAAAAAATCGGAGAGATTAGGTACTTAAATTCCTAAGCCGTTATTCTTAATTAAAACAAGAAATTTTTTCAAAAAATATTTTTTTTAATGTGCAATAGCAGGTTTCAAAGGTCTTTCCGTTTCTATGTTTTGTTTCTTTTTTCTAAATGTAAATAAAAACCATCCTACATTATCTTTTATTAAAAGATTATAGATCATAACAGGAATTGTAACACCGAAAAATATTCCGATCATCAATAATAAAACACTGTTATGAATGCCGAAAACACGTGTACAAATTGCGCGCACAAATGCAGCTATCATTACATGCATTACATAAATATAAAGTGAGTGAAACCCAAGCACACGAAGAAATGTAAGAATATTCCAATGCTGCAATCTGAATGCTAAAACTGTCATTGAAAAACAACCAATCAACGCGATAAGCAAGAAAATAAGATGACCCCGCATTAAAGGATCATAAGGCTGCACATTTGATAAATAAAAATATTGGGTGATGCCGAAAATTGGGATAAGTACTAATAAGGTGTAAGGGTTTTTTAAAATTTTTTGGGTTATAGGATGAAAGAATGCTGCTGAAATAATATCACCTATCGCGAAGAAAATAAAAAATTCCATCCAATCAGAAAGCATGCTGCTTGCATATTGCACATGTGGCGATAAATAATAAAAACCAATAGCAATAAGTAACAGCATCCACCATTTTGCTTTGAGTTGTGTTTTAATTAAAACATAAATAATTGTTGCATTAAACAATGCAGGTAAATACCAAAACTGGTCAAGATTTGCGGGTTGATAAAATATGTACGAATAATCAATAAAACTTCGCGACGCGTTTGTGTATTTGCTTAATAAAATCTGCAGCGTTATTTGTATAAAAACCCAGATAAAATAAGGATAGAGCAATCCTTCGAACTTATCTGTTATGAATTGTTTTATTGTTCTTTTCTTTAAACTTCCATTGATAAAAATGCCTGATAAAATAAAAAATAAAGGCATTCTGAAACTAAAGAAAACCATATTGGCAGTTTCTAAAATTGTTGGCGTTTTAATGCCGCTATCCTGAATGCCAAGTAATACGTGCCGATACACAACGAGAATTATCGCTATGCCGCGCAAGTAATCAACCCATTGCATACGGCTTTTTTGAAGCACAGAAGTGTTGAATGCTTTTTTTAAAAAATTATTTTTATTTTTTTCAACCATCAATTTTAATTTGAAACAGCAACAGTTTTAATTTGTCTATCTGATTTTTTGATTGCAGGAAAAAATTTGTCTTTCAGTTTTATAAAATAGGATTCGTAAAAATTATAACTCAATAATGAGAAGAAATAAACAAGTGCTACATAAGGAATAAAAAATAAAATTTTATAAAAAAGATTTTCACTCCAGAAAAACCGCTGATAAAAATAAACGAGTATTGCCCAGTGAAAGATGTACATACCATAAGACACTCTTCCGATATTTACCATCCATTTTGTTTCGAAAATTTTTTTTAGTCCAAAATATTTTTCTTTGTTTGCCAACATTAAAATAAAAGATGCAAAAACAAAATTTAATAAGGTATAATGCCACACATTTTCGTAGTGTGATAATAACCCATGTTGGTAACCGAGATCCTGCAAATAATTACCTGCAGCTTTTCTCGCAAAAAAGTCCCAAATGCCCGCCAGCAAAGCGATTGAAGCAAATACAATAAAAAGTTTTGCTGGTCTTTTTATTTTTTGACTCAAGGAAAAAACAGGAATAATGCCGCCAAGAAAAAAAGCATCGAGGTGACTGAATGTATTCCAGTAAACTGCATCTGCAGCGGCATATTCAGACATGCCTTTATTTGTATAAAACATGCCTAAAAAATACCGCATTAAAGGAGCAATACAAATTATTGTTACCATGAAACCTTTGATGAACTTTCTCGGACAAAGAAAAACGATCAAAGGAAAAATTAAATAAAACTGTTCTTCAATTGAGAGCGACCATAAATGTGTGAACAACGGATTGCCTTGCCACGAGGGCAAGGTGCGTGTATAGTTGAATGTATAAGTTGCGAGATATGGAATATAAGTTGGATAATAAAAGGGAAAATGAAATGCCACATAAATTATTCCAAGGAAAAATAAATAACCGAAGTATAAAGGGAAAATCCGTAAAGTCCTGCGTATCCAAAATTTTTTAAACTTAAAAGATAGTGCTTCTACTTTCGATTTTTCTTTCCATAAAATTCCTGTGATCAAAAATCCTGAAAGCACAAAAAAAAGCTGTACGCCAAACCATCCAAAATGTGTAATATCAGCATGATAAGTCATTACCAAAATAATTGCAACTGCCCGCAAACCGTCAAGACTTTTTATATATGAAGTATCACTCATCAATTAATAATAATTAACCTGAACATCAGCAGGCAATGAAGTTTTGAAGTTTATAAGATTGTTTTTTAAAACATTTTCGTCTGTAGAATCAACTGCATAAAAAGAAACAGTATCATCGCCGCAAATCACATTATTTTGAATTTTCCAAGTAGCTACTTTTTTCCATTTTGACAACAGATCTTTATCAAACCAACTGTCATAAATTATTGCTGCTTTAGCGTTATTGCTTTTGCTGATGCTGTCAAGAAATTGTGGTGTCCAGTAATTATTTTTTTTACTTTTAGCAATATCAATATTGCCTAAGCCCCAAAGATCAAGCACTTTTGCATCAGTCAAAAAACTTACCGCACCAATATCATTTACCGCAACAACTTTTTGCGGATAATATTTTTTCACAAACTCTGCCATTTGATATTGCTGTTCATAAATATTTACACAAGCTTGTTCTGCTTTTGTAAAAGCTGCTCCGCTTCTTAAAATAAAAGGAAATGATAACGCAAAAATTATCAACAACAGAATCAATCTTACAGATTTTATTTCAGTATAAAATTCTTTCCAATACTTATAAAAAATCACGGAAATAATTATTGTAGCACAAAAAATAAGATATGCTTCATACCTATAAAACCAACCTGTTGCAGCAAATGAAAGATGCAGAAGTGTGACAAAAATTAAAATAATCAAAGCAATTTTATAAGCAATATTTTCTTTTAATTTTTTGTAAAAAAGCAAAAAAATAATTGGTAAAATTATAAGCAATCTTTGTGTTGCTAATGCAGTGATAGTAAGCGATACAGTTAGTTTGTCAATTAAAATATTACTCATAAAAGTCACAAAGGAAACACCTTGAGTTTCTGATTTTAATAAAACTGAATTTGGCAAAAAATAACTGCCTTCATGTATTGAGTAAATGCCAAAAAATACGATGGGTAAAATGCTTATAAAACCAAGCAAAAAAGCTGTGATAATTTTTTTATCAAATAATAAAATAATGCAGACAACAGCTATTAAAAACAAACCTTCAAAACGAATAGAAGTAACAAGCATCCCATATAAATAAACTGAAAATGGAAGTTTAGTTTTTTGATTGGATGAATTATTTTTTTGTAACCAATCGGAAAATTTAAAGACAAATAAAAAAACAAAAAGGCATTGAAATGTATGCTCCATGCCGCTTATTATTAATGTTGGCAATGGTGTAAAAAATATCAAACAAAACAAGATTAGTATTTGTGTAAAGGAATTAATATTCTGTTTTTTTAACCATTGTTGCACAACTATCAACAAAATAATTCCTGCAATGCAATTGATGATAAAAGGAAAGAAATAGTTAACAGTAAAAATTTTAAAGCAAGCAGCTAAGAGAAGTGTATAAAAAATAGAGGAAGATGCCGAAGCAAAAACATTTTTTGTAATGCCCCAGGTGCCATGCTGCGCAAGGTTCTTAGCAATATCAAGATGAATAAAAGTATCATCCAGTGGATACATGAAGATGCCATGCGTTGTGTGCATAACACCCGTTTCAATAATTATTATCGGAGTGAAAAGTGCTGCAAAAGCAATAATTAAAATAATAAAATCTGGAAGTATGTTGCTTTTATGAGGCATGCTAATCTGCTCTTCGTGAAAAAGGTTTTAAAGCATCGTCGAGCTTCATGCCGATCATTTCTTCTACTTCAAGCCGAACAGTTGTTTCCTGTAATTGAAGGTTTACTTTTTTTGCAAGCTCATCATTATAATTTTTTGCAGACGCATTGTAAGATTCAATCGTTATAGAACCATCTTTAAATTTTTGTTCACTTTGCAGAAACACAGCTTCTTCATCATCAATAACCTGGTTTTCAAGTGCCATCAAATCAAGATAAGTTTTATATTGTTCATATTCCGTCAGCACTTGTTTTGTTATAGTTCGCGCCAACGCTTTTTGTTTGTCTTCATTTATTGCATAATTATCTTTTGCAATTTTTATATCACTGCTTCTAGAAAAAAATAAACCAATAGGAATTGTCAATCCGAAAAAATATTTTGGATAAACATATTGCGTACCTGTTGTGTTTGTTGGCTGTTTAGCAAAAGTTTGATCATTGTAATTTGCAGAAATGCTTAATAGATTTAGCCATGATTGCTGCGCTTTTTTTAATTCATCCTGTGAAATATTTTTCTGGTATTCTGTGGCATCATAATCAGGATGCTGTAACGCAAGTTCTACCAATCTGTTTTCAATCATTTCAGAAGTATCTTTTACAATATTTGCTTTAAAAATCCTTTGATGAATTTTAGTAGTCGTATCAAGCGTTGAGCCGCTTATGTGCTGTGCATTTGCATCTTTTATTTGTATGAATATTAAAATGCAAAAACAAAAAATGGCTTTAAAAAGATTTCTCATAATGATATTATATTTCTATTCTTTGTTTTTTATTTCCGGTGAAATAAAATTTGGTTGCAAATATTTTACTTTCAAAAGAATAGCAATAAATGGATAATAAACAACAAGATCAGTAATTTGTCCGATAGCTTCCTGCGAAAACTCTGCTATATAAAAAGTAAAAATACTTGCAGTGCAAGCTGCACAAAATATTTTATAATATTTGTTTTTGCTCCTGAAATATCCCTTAATTCCTGATTTAATAACGGTGAAATAAAGAATGCAAATAATAGCAAGTCCAATATATCCTGTTTCTAATGCCTTTTGAAGATAGCCACTATCAGGCGGAAAACCGGCAAGGTAATGACCCGGATTAAACCTTAATCCGCCGCCACCTGTGGTGCATAAACCACCACCAAAAGGATGCGAATAAATATAAGGTTGAATGAAAGCCCTGTTCTGTTCTCTCACTTCATAAGATGCGTCATTGCTTCCTGCAAATGTTGTTCGAAACCTATCGAGTGTAGGATTATTATAAATAGGCGCATACATAATAACTACAAAAAGTGATACAGCAATGGCTCCAAATATTTGCGTGCTTTTTTTATTAAGTGTAAGTAAAATATAAATAGCAAGCCCACCGACAAACATAGCATTGGCGGTACGTGTGCCTGAATAAGCCATGCTCATAAGCATAAAAATTACACCTGCAATTAAAATTGCTTTGGTTCTTTTATTTTTTTCATTGATAGCAAGAATTAAAAAATAAACAGCGCATGCAGCCATCATAACACCAAATGCTGTGGGATCGCTCATGGTAGAAAATTTTCTGAAATCTCCATTGATATATATCAAGCCAAAGCGGTTATCATCTGCCATTACCCAATTTCTTTCAAAATCAAATAAACCATGCCATTGCTGAATGCAACCATAAATCGCAGTTATTACACAAACAATAAAAAGAAGTTTTGTAAATTTTTGAATGCTACGGTAATCTGAAAAAGCATTGAATGAAATATATAAAACCAACACTGCACCAAGCATTTTTCTAAAGGTTTGATACCAGCCTATAAAAGAGTGTGCATTAGGATTAAACAATTCAATTGCGATATAAAAAAATAACAGCAATATCCAAATAACGGCAGAGCGTTGAGTGAAACAATTGAAATTTTGTTTGAGATTTGTACGGCGAATTATCAAACTTAAAAAAGTTGACAATACTAAAATATCCGAAGCAACGCCAACAGGAAAACTATCATCAAAAAAAAGTCTTGAGAAATGAAATGCAAAAAAAGAATAGATCACATTTATGAATAAACCAGCTTGCGTGTTCAGCATGCAAACAACCACAACTGCGAAGCCAAGCATTATACCTGTTAAGCCAAAACCTATTAATGTTTGTTTCGCTAAAAGATAGCCAAGTGCAGCAGCAGCAACGAATGCAATAAAATAACCTATCCAGTTATTTAATTTTTCTTCGATAAAAAGTCGTGTCCAAAATTCTTCAATCCTTAGTGAAAAACTTTTTTTCATTCATTATAATTGAACTAAAAAAAAATTATCTTAATAAAAATGGCTGCAAGAATTCCTGCAATTACAAGAGTTACCATTTTTTCGTGCAAAGAGGTTTTTTGTTCTTCCATAAAAAATATTGTAAGAACGTTATGAGCCTGAATTAAGGTTTTCGAGTTTTACTTTATTTAAAACAGAACCGCAAAATTTACCATTTAATCCTTTAAAAAATTTTATTGATTCTTTATCCATTTGCTTGATGTTTCGTGTAGCCGAAAAAACTGCTATTACGCCATCAACATATTCAGCAAGCTCTTTACTGTCTGTATATTCATTAAGCGGAGGTCCTTCTAAAAATATATAATCATATTCATCAGTAAGCTGGTGCAGCCTTTGCAGAAAATTTTTACGGGGTAAAATTTCAGAAGGAGTGTAGTCTCCACTTTCGCAACCAATAACGTACACAGTTCCTGCGCCAATATCAGTGGCCATGCTCTTAATATCTTTTAATAAATCGCCGTCAACATCATTTGCATTTATTTTATCAAGCATAGATTCTACATGCATTTGCATGGTAAGATCGTTATTAGAAAAATTAGTATCAATTATTAAAATTTTCTTTTTGCTTAAACTCATGCTGTAAGAAAGTGCCTGTATCAAAGTTGTTTTTCCTTCGCCTTTTTTTGTACTTGTAAAAAGAAAAATTTTCTTACCGCTTTTTTCGATTTCATATCTCAACTTTCTCAACGATTCTCTAAAAACATTTTGTCTGTTTTTTTCATGCTTATGGTATCGGTTACTTTTATCTTTATCATGATAGGACGGGCTTGTAACAACATCAGCCAAACTTTTATCTTTAAGGTCAGTAAACGTTATCATGCTAAGCAATTTTAAGTTCACAGTCTTTGCAAAAATTGCCGGTGTTTTTACTGACGAATCTAAATAGGTTAGAAAAATAATTATAAGCATTGTGATGATGAGGGCAGACATGCCTGCCATGCCAACAATCATTAATTTTTTTGAAGGTTCAGGATCTATTGCCGGTTGTCCTGTAAGAATTTGACGAAAATTATTAACGGATGAAGATGTAACATCTGTTGCATTATTGTATGCTGTTTTTGCATCCAGATATTCTTTGTTTGCAAACTCAACATCTTTAGCAAGTGTTTGTGTGCTTGCATTTTTAGCGGCATCACTGATCACTGTTCCTTCTAATTGATCTATTTGATTTTCGAGCGATTGTATGCTGGCATTTGCCGCTTGAATATCTGCTTCCAGGTCAGATTTTTTTTCTATTAAATTATCTTTATTAGCGTCGGAAGGTTTTATGGAATTAGTTGTGTTTGATGTGCCAAGTGTGCTGATCTTTTTTTGATACTGCGCTTTCAACTGCAAATAATTATCTTCAAGGCTTTTGTCTGAAGGATTATTTAACGATGCTGTTGATGCATCATTCATTTTATTTCTTAAAGTAACAATATCATCATTAGAAGTGGGAGCTGCTGAAGAATTTTGTGAAGATGAAGCAGAGGAACTCATTGACGCAAGTTGGTTGTTTACACTCTGCAATGAGTAAGTATATTGCGTTAACTGATCTCTTTTAGCAGAAAGTTGTGTTTCAAGATCTTTCTTTAAATCAAAATTACTTTTCGCTTCTATATCACCATTTATTGCACCTGCAGCTTGCAGTGCTGCATTTTTTGCATCTAAAATTTCTTTCTTTTTTTCAAGTAAACTTCTTAATGTGTCAACAGACTCATGTGTTTTTTCGCTGCGGATAGATGTGTAATATTTCAGAAAATCATCAATGACATTGTTTACAACAAATGCAGAAAGCTCAGGATTTTCTGATTGAAAATCTATTTGAATATAATCTGTTCTTTCAAGCCTGTAAACATTGAGTGACTTTGTAAGAGAGTTATAATCATATCCATACAATTTTAAAAACTCAAGCAATTTTTTTTCATCAGGATTGTAAGAAGTAAGCAGGCTCATCGTCTCCAGTTTGTTTTGAAAAACCTGGATTGCCTGGGCTTTATTAACCGAGCGATAAACATCTGATTTTAATTCATCAGGCGTGAGCCGGCGAAAAGGGTTTGGACTTTGAAGATCATGTAAAATAAGGTTGTATGATAATAAACTAAGTACTGTTTGCGAGGTAATTGTAACAATGGCATTATTGAATTTTGTATCTGCTTCGTAAAAATTAAAATTATCACTTCCAACTTTTATTTCATCATTAACTGTAAAGCCTGTTGAAAGCTGAGCGATTGATCTGTATTGTCTTTTATCATCCTTTGTAAAAAGGTACGCAATAAGTGCAGCTACAACGGCGGCGCCAATAATGATCCATTTTCTTTTTAATAAAACCCTGAATAAATAAATAAAATCCATTAATAATATTTTTAGTGAAGCAGCGCAAAGTTACTTTATTCCTACTGCTTCACAAGACTGATAGATTTATAAGATTTTGTAATTGAATTTATTATTTTAACAATATAAACGCCTGATGCAAGATTTTTATTTGTTTCAATTTTAAAATTATTCATTCCTTCATTTTCTATAAACTGATTATTGTAAACGAGTTTTCCATTTATATCAAACATCATCACTTCAATTGCTGTATTGTTTTTTTCACCCTGAATTGAAAGTGTAAAATAATCATGGAAAGGATTTGGATATACTGAAATTAATTTTTCAGTACTTGATTTTAATGATGATTGTTTTGCAATAACATTCGAATAATTGTTTGATTTTTTATTTGGTAAATGTTTTAAGCCTGATGGTGCCAAGGGTTGCGGAACTGCGTTTGATGAAGGTGTATAACCATTCATAATAAATGCACCAAGCAAACCAAATTGAGATGTTAATGTGGCTGCTGAAACATTGATATTTACATTGCCATTATTATCCGGCGTAACTCCATAAATTGTTACTGTTCCGTTTACGTTTAATGAAGCATTTAAAATAGCAGTTACTCCATTAATTGTGTATGCTACATTCACATCACCATAAGCTTGAGAACTTGCAAAGAAGGTAAAATTATATTTCATTCCAAGATTCAATCCCGTAATCTGCAACATACCTGTTTGTCCGGGAAATAAACCATAGCTATCTACCATTACTGTATCAGGAAAAATGCCGGAATTATTTCCGGGATTAACACCTGCTGTATAATCGCCAGCCCAATTATTGGTAAGCTGCATTCCTGTACTTGTAAGTACACCGGTTTCATCAAAGAAATTATTCCATGTGTATCCAACTTGTGGTATTGCATCAGTATTATTCCATGGAATGCCAGCATCATTATTTGTTGTGCAATTTATATAAACTGAATAAGCATAAGTTGTTGCGGCAATTGCATTGCTGTAGTTAGAATAATCGCTGCCAAAAACTGCTCTTACTGCGTAATAATAAGTAGTGTTTGAACTGAGCCCGGCATCAGCATATGAAGTTGTTACGGCTGGCAATGAAGCAAGCAAAGTATAATTGCCTGTGCTGTCTGTTGCGCGCCAAACTTCATAGCCTGTTTCGTTATAAGATCTGTCTGCCCATTGTAAATTTATTGTGCTTCTTGTTGCAGCAGTAACTCTCAAATCAGTTGGTGCAAGATTGGCAATAGTGCTATCATAGCTTTGAATTATTAGAGAAGTGATGAAGGCATAATTTGCACTTGCATCTTTAGAAACACCGATAATAACATTGCCATTTGCATCCGCAGTTATCCCGTTTATTTGCACAGTTTTACTTATATTATCAGTTGCGTTCAAAGAAACAGTTTGAGAATTTATAGTAAAATTCGTAAGACCATTTAATCCATCATCATGGCTATTGAAAAAAACAAAGTTGTATTTTTTTGATGCATCTAATCCGGTGATTTTAATGGTATCAGTGTTTGTGCTGCTTTCAAATTCTGCAGCACGCAATACTGAATTTGGATAAATGCCTTCTCCATTTTCCGGCTGCATTCCTGATTCTACCACACCTTGAAAACCATTTGTAAATTGAACTGAAATATTTGTGAGATTATTGCCATCATCTTTTAAATTATTGAAAGTAGTTCCTGCAAAAGGATAGCCGGATAAATTATTCCATGGCTTTGGAGCCACTTGCAAGCCATCTGAAAAATTAAGATAAACAGAAGATACATTTTGATCTGTTACAATAATATTGAAAGAAACAGAAGAGCTTGAATCGCTATTATCAGTAGCTTTTACGGTAATAGGATAAGTGCCGATTACATTGGGTTGTGGTGCAATATTTATTTTACCTGTTCCATTTCCATTATCAGTGAAAGTTGCAAAAGACGGTAAACCTGAAACTGATAAAGTAATATGATCACTCGGATCATCAGTTGCAGTTATGTTTACAGAAGCTTGTGTATTATTTTTTAGAATAACATCATTAATACCAGCAATTTTTGGAATTCTGTCTAAAGTTATTATTCCAATCGGTGTTGTAAAAATTGATGCGCCGTGAGCATTATAAGCATCTATCTTATAATAATATTGTGTGTTGCCACTAACACTAGTATCAGTGTAAGATGTAGCATCAGCTTGAGTTTGGCCAACCAGAGTATAACTGGTTGCTTTAGCGAGCGAGCGATAAATCTGATAGCCTGTTTCGTTATATGCTACATCATTCCAAGCTAACAGTACACCACCTGAAACATTTTGTGCAGTAAGGGAAGTCGGTGACACGGGTCTTGTGCCATCATCATATAAAGAAGAAATAATCAATGCATTCAAATAACCTGCAGGAGTATTTGCACCTTCACTCATAGTAAAAGTAATTGTGCCATCTACAGCAGGTTTAACCTGGTTTATTGAAACAGTATTTTGAGTATTGTTCTGAACATTTAAAGTGTCTGATTGACTTCCCACTGAATAAATGGTAGCACCATTATTTGATGCACCTGCCCATATACTAGAACCAAAGAAAGTAAGGTTATAAAGCCTTGAAGTATCAAGACCTGTTACCTTGGTGTTGATAGTATTTGGTGCGCCATAAATTCCAAAATAAAAATAATCTTCTAAAACTGCATCCGGATAAATTCCCGAATTATTGCCTGTTGTTGCACCTGCATTGAAAGTATTGAACCATGTTCCCTGAATAGCTAGGCCGACTTTTGTGACTTTATTATACGTATCTAAAAGATTGCTTGTATTTTGTGAAGTGATGCTATTCCAAGGTGAACCAATTGAATCTTTATTTAAAAACCGTACATAAATTTTTGTATTAGGATCTATATCATTTACAATAATAGTAAACTGTCGAACTGTAACTCCGCCATGACCATCACTAACTGTTACTTGCGGAGTATATATTCCCGCTGATGCATAATTTGGATGAAGAAAAAGAATAGCTTTTCCATTGCTAATATTGGTCAATGCAAAAGTTTTTGGTAAGCCTGTTGCAGACCAATTTAAAGTATCTGTTGTATTTTGATCATGTGCTGAAAGAGGAATACTAAGCGTATCATTTTCATTCAAAGTATAATTCTTAATAGTATCCATCACAGGAACATAATTACTGTTTACTGTTAAATTAAAAGTCGTTGTGTCTGCTCCTTTATGTGTGTCTTTAACAATGATGGATATACCATTATATGTTCCTTGAAGGCTGCTTGTTTTGGGATAAATTGTTAGAGTTGATGTGTTATTATGATTGTCTATAAGTGTTGCAAATGAAGGTTTATTTTTTATACTGAAAGAAAGAGAATCGCCATCAACATCAGTTGCATTTATATTTATAACAGTTGTAATGCCATAATGAACAGCCATGTTCGAAATATCAGTTATTACAGGCGAGTCATTCTTTGTAGTGGCAACTATTGTGGTAGAATAATTAGAAGTGCCCTGAGGAGCAATTGCAGAAACCTTGAAATAATATTGTTTATTTCCAAACAATGCAGTGTCTGTATATTTTAAAGTAGTTTTTGGGAGTGTTGTTAATAATTGAAAATGCAAACTATCGTCCGGCGAGACATAGAAATTAAATCCGGTTACTGTTGCATCAGTTTCCTTCCAAGAAAGAGTGAGTTGTGAAGATGAGTTTACTTTAGCTTTTAAAAATGTTGGTGCAGCAGGCAATGCAGGTGCAGGTAATGTTGTTGCAGAAGACTGCGTATTTAAAAAAGCAGAATCAGGAATTATAGATTTTGAAATGCCAGGACCTTGCCAGCTTGTGGTTAAGATATATGCGCCGCCTCCTTGAAAATAAGTAACATATAAAGGATAAGTTCCAGCACTAAGATTTATTGAGCCACTTCTTTCTGTATTGCCCTGGAAGTAATCATTCTTAACAACTAGATGCGCGCTATCAAAACCACCTATGTATAAATCACTTCCATCGTCAGATGAAGTATAAAAAGTATATTGACCACTTGTTGGAATATGTATTGCGCCAGCATATTTAAATCCAAAATAAGAAGTTGCAGTTGCAGGCGATAAAGAGATATTATTTATAATTCCGCTGCTTATAGGTGTTAAAGCAGTTAATTGTACCGTATTATTTACAGAGCCTTGATAATAATTATAAGTAATGCCGCTGATAGAAAGCGGATCGAAACCAGATACACCAAATTGATTTATAGCCTGAACTTTATAAAAATAAGTGCTCGATGGATTTAAACTGCTATCAGTAAATGATGTAATGTTCGCACCTGTTGTATAAATAATACTAAAGGGTCCGTACATAGAACTTCCGCGATATATTTCAAAGCCAGATTCATTATTGCTGTTATCTGTCCATGCTACATTTATTGCATTGTAGCTTTTTGCTGTTGCTTTTATGACAGTTGGTTGCGCAGGACTATTGCCTGACGATGTATAAGTATCAGCAAAATAATTATTGGTAATTGTATGTTGATTATTGTCTCCATATAATTGCGTACAACTCCATGATAAGGACATTGAAACACCTCCTCCACCTTGAAAATATTCAGCACAAATAGGATAAATGCCAGCCTGTAAAGTGATAGTGTTTCCAACAGATTGTGTACCATGTAAGCCATCATTATTTATAAATGGTGTACCTGTTGGTGTATAAGAATTGAACCATAAATCACTTCCATCATCTGAAGATGTTTCAATGGTATATGTTCCTGCAACAGGCACTCTTATATATCCCTGCCAAACAAATCCAAAGTTGGTTGATTGCGTGGTTACAGAAATATCTGTGTTTTGTGAGATGCCGGTTGAAACTGGTGTAAGAGTAGAAAAATTAGGAAGCACATTCCATTGCGTTGGTGTTGTATAAAATTTATAACGGAGCCCACCTAAAATTGGTGCTGCATTTATTTGTGCACTTTGTGCGGAATAATTATTACTTCCATCAACTGCTTTTACATAAATCGCATAAGATTGACCTTGGTTCAGTCCGGTCAAAATGAAAGAAGTTTGTTTGGTAATGTTTGATTGAATTCCATTTAAAAAAATAACATAATGGTCAACAGAAACATTATCTGTGGAAGAATCCCAGGCAATGCTGATAGTTGTTGGTGTTGTATAAACAAGCCTTAAATTATTAGGAATTGATGGAGCTATTTTATCTGAGAATGTGGTTGTATTAACTTCATTTGATAAGGCTGATGCTGCAGTAGAATCAATTGCTCTAACAACATAAAAAGATTTTGTATTCGGGATAAGATTGGAATCTGTGTAGTTTACAGAATCTTTCGAAACCTGTCCGATAAAAGTATAAGGTCCACCGCTTTTGCTTCCTCTATATATTTCAAATGCAGTTTGTGGATTTATTGGATGCGGATTTTTTTGCCATGCTAATTGTATTTTAGTATTTGATTTTGTTGTTGCTACTAAACTTGTCGAAGGACTTGGTGCATTTGAACCTTTGGCATTGATAACTTTAAAAGCCGGCGAGTAATTGCTTGAACAGCCATATTGTTCAGTTACTGAAACAATATAATATCCTGGCTGAGTAGCTTTATATATTTGTTGAGTACCTACAATACTATCGGAACCAACTTGCTTCCATGAATAGCTTACATAATTATTATTTGGTACCTGGAGATTTACATAATTTTTTCCATCAGCTGCCGGAATTGCTGTACTCATTAAACCTGATACTTGAATCGGCGGCGTAACTGTTGGTGCTTTAATAGTTATTACAACCGGCGTATGAGACCAATCAGACCAAAGTCCATTTCGTAACACCCGCGCAGAATATGTTCCCGGTTGCAAAGCTTGTAATGTGTTATGTGTTGCAGTGTCAATAATTGTATTATTAAACATCCATTGATATTGGTCAAAGCCCGGAGCCACGCCCATTATAACATTAATTGTATCATTAGGACAAAACGCAGTTCTTCCAGTTAAAGGCCAAGGATTGGAAGCATAAGCTCTCAACATAAAAGGATAAAAATCAGGCTCGGTCCAGGTTTGATCCCATGTATCATGTCCTAAATTTGGATATTCAGTATATCTATAATTTCCGCCTGCTGCGAGCATTGCATCTCTCACCTGATGTGCTGTGGAAGGTGCAGGTGCTCCGTCAAGTCCACCCTGAATATTCCAGATCGGTGTAAATTTTACTTCATTTACTGTATCAGCATCTTTATAAGAAATATCAACTTGTGACATTGGAATGGCTGAAGCAATATAATTTGGATAAGTCAAAAGCATTTCCCAGGTAGCTTGGCCGCCAGCTGAAAGTCCATTATCACTTACTGCAAATGGATCTAACTTATTATTTGCAATCATGTAATCAATAATCTCTTTAGTGTAGGTATATTGATTGCCACCCCAAAAGCCCTGACTTTGCATAATAAAAACATATCCATCGAAAGTGCCATTATCTACAGCAGCATTAAAAACATCCCCGCCATGATATAAAGAGTATTCATTATCATAAATACTTCCTGTTTCTCCTAAGCCATGGAAAAAAACCATCATCGGATATTTTTTTCCATCATTCGCAGTTGGATTATATGATTTTGGAAAAAGAAGTCTAAACGCACATCCTTTATATATGTAGCATTTGTATTCACTTGTATTCCAGCTCAACCTCGGAGTTCTTACCCATTTCCCAATTTGTCCGTAAGGTGGTTGGGTTGGCGGCACGCTTGAATTATAATTTGCAATAGTATCGGTTGGATCTAAAACAGATTGTGCAAATAAATTGCCGGCAAATAAAATAAGAATGAAAAAAAATGTAAAATAAATCTTCATGATTGGATTTTAAAAAATTTCAAAAAAAAGTGAATTTTTTGTGATGATAAAATTATAACTGAATAAATCGCCATAATATGCCAACTTGGTGAATTGGTATGTTTTGTTCGGGAAAGACTGAAATAGACCGTTGAAAAAAAATTGATAAATTAAAAAACAGTTACTTGTATTTGAATTAACGTAAAATATTGGAGGAACGTTTTGCTTTTTCCCAGGTTGAAGCTTGCTTTCCCTGAATAAATCTGAAAAAACCCTGAACGACTGAGAGATTCATAAAAACAAAATAATAGCAAATATTAAATAGTTTTAAAATTCGTTTTTTCGAATTAAAATATGGCGCGGACAAGGCAAAAATGTAAAATAGTAATTGAAGTAAAAAACTGATTTTGAATATAATATTATTATCGATAAAAAATAAAATTGCATTAGAAATGAAAGCTGTGAAAAGACAGAATGGACTTAATGTCCATCTTAAAACGCGATGTGAGATGTATAGAAAAGATAACTTTGGCGTTCTCCAAAATAAAAGCAACCCTTTTAATATTACCATTGCCTGAAAACCTCCCGCAGCAATTCTTATCTTTCGCTTTTTTTCTTCTTCGATAGAAAAAGAAGGCAATTCCATAGCATAAGCTTCGGGTTCATAAATTATGCGATAACCTTTTTGTGCGATTTTTAAAGTAGTTACAAAATCATCAAGTATTACTTCTTTAGCCATGGGTTCATACAAGTTTTTTCTTAATGAAAATAATTCTCCGGCTGCCCCAACAACTGAATAAAATTGCGAATCTGTTTTTTTTAAAAACGATTCGTATTTCCAATATAATCCTTCGCCTTCACCTACTTCATTTTCATTATTTTCCGGGCTTATAATTTTCTTTTCACCGGCAACGCCGCCAACTTTTTTCTGGCTGTAATGCTTTGCAATATTTGTAATTGCATCTTCATTCAATATTGTATTGGCATCACTGAATATCAATATTTCATTTTTTGCTTCTAAAACCGCTCTGTTCATTGCAGCAGATTTGCCTTTTCGTTCCCTTTCAAACATTAATTTCACCAATTTATTTTCGGCAATTATTTCAGCAGTTTTATCAGTTGAGCCATCTGCAACAAAAATGAATTCGATTTTGTTGAATGGATATTTAAGGGATAAACAATTTTTTATTTTCAGTTGTATAAAATCTTCTTCATTATATGCGGCAACTACAAAAGAAATCGTTGGCAAAGAATTTTGCGTGGTTCTAATTTCTTTTTTATTAGTTTTATTTATTCCATTGAAAATCATGGCAATAATTGCATAGCCTACATAATTATATAAGATACAAAAACAACTAAACAGAAAAATTATTTCCCAAACTATCATTTAATTCATTATTTAATTTTCGGCCATAAAATTGAGGCTTAATTTTAGGTTGAAAACCTATTTTCATAAAAAGCGTAAAGATATAAGATGTAAGTTTGAGATAGGTTTGTGTCAAAGGTTTTTTTGCCGACTGTTTTTTTCGCGTTTACGAGTATTTTAGCAGCGTTCACCAACTTAATAGTTTTTGGTGTTTGGCTCTGGTTAATTTAGTAGTCTAATTAAACTGATTTATAGTTTTTGTTTTAACTGTAACCATTTATGAAGCATACTTTACTTATTGTTGATGACAATGATATTCTTTTAAAGCTTTTAAAAAGACTTTTCGAGAAAAATTACAAGGTTTATACTGCTTCAGATGGTGTAGAAGCAATGTCTCTTTTATACCAGGGATTAAGACCAAATCTTATTATTTCTGACCTTAATATGAACAACATCAGCGGTTATGATTTGATCATGCACCTTTCTACCAGCAGCATTTATAATAAAATTCCGGTAGTTGTTTTAACTGCAACTCCATCTGCTTTTGATTTTAAAAATCGTATTGTAGTTGCAGAAGTGGTAAGCAAGCCATTCGATCCTTTAATGCTTGAAAACATCGTAAAAAAAGCGATTGATTATTATTATAACAGCAACCCTAAAGTGAAATACCAGATTTTAAATAAATTAAATTAATCCAAGACCAATGTCAAAGAATCCTGTAGTATTAGGAAATTTCGAGCAGATAATTGGAGCAACCAATCTTGATACAGCTCCCAAAACTATCATGTTCATCGGTTCAGCCGCATCGTTTATGAAGCACACAGTTGCTAGTAACGGATATAAAGCAATTACAATAAGTAATATCCGCGAAGCGCGAAGTGCTTTATTAGAAACTTCTTTTAATAACAAAGAAAATCTTCCGGAAGCAATTTTTTGTGATACACAAATTGATAATAATAAAATCACGGACTTCGCAAGTTATATTTCCATTTCTAAAGATTTCAAAAAAATTCCTTTCATTTTATTCGGTAAAGAAAATGAAGACATCATGCCTTATGTGCAATCCACGCCCGGCATTGATGATATCATTGCTTACAATACTTCTTTCAATGATATTATTGATAAAATAAGTTTACTGAAACATTATAAGAGCTTAAAAAATAAACTGCCTTATAAAGCTGCTGCAAAAGAAGATATTAATAACAGGTTATTTGAAAGTTTCTTTAGCAGGTGCATTGATATATTTTTCGCACTTTTTTTTCTTATTCTTTTATCTCCGCTTTTATTTATTATAGCAGTTGCAATAAAAATTGATTCTCGCGGTTCTGCATTTTATATTTCTCCACGCGCTGGCAAAGGCTATAAAGTCTTTAAGTTTTACAAGTTCAGAACAATGGTTGAAGATGCTGATAAAAAAATAAGCCAGATAATGCATTTAAACCAATACAATGAATCAGACAATAAAAATATTTTCATTAAAATAGATAATGATCCTCGCGTAACAAGGCTGGGAAAATTTTTGCGCAATTCAAGTCTTGATGAATTGCCACAACTTTTCAATGTTCTTTTAGGAGATATGTCAATTGTTGGCAATCGGCCTTTGCCTTTGTATGAAGCATGCGCTCTTACAACGGATGAATTTGCGGAAAGATTTTTAGCGCCAGCCGGCATGACCGGTCTTTGGCAAACGAACGGAAGAGGTCATGAGAAAATGTCTGCGGAAGAAAGAATAAATATGGATATTGATTATGCTAAAAAACATTCTTTGTTATTCGATATGTATCTTCTTTTAAGAACGCCAAAAGGATTAATTCAAAAATCAGATGTTTAACCAGGTGGCATATACATTTTTATTATTGCTGTTTATTTGTTGCAGTTTTTCTGTTTTTTACCTGTTTATCTTTTCAATAGCAGGTAAGTTTTTTTATAAAGAAAAATATGTGCAAAGTGCAAATAAACCATTTGCAAAAATTGCTGTTTTAATTCCCGGATACAAAGAAGACAATGTTATTCTTTCCACTGCAAAAAATATTTTACATTCGGATTATCCAAAAGAACTTTTTGAAATTTTTGTTATTGCAGATAGTTTTAAACGTGAAACTCTAAATGAGTTGCGCAAACTTCCTGTGCAGGTTTTAGAAGTTTATTTTGAGAAAAGTACCAAAACAAAATCTTTAAATGCAGCTTTTGATATCATCAAAAACAGCTACGATATTGCATTGATATGTGATGCCGATAATATGCTTGCGCCGGATTTTCTAAGAAAAGTAAATCGTGCTTTTTCAAACGGAGCAATGGCTGTGCAGGGAAAAAGAGTAGCTAAAAATATTGAAACATCTTTCGCAGTTCTCGATGCATGCAGCGAAGCAATTAATAATAATATTTTTCGCAAAGGCACTTATGCTTTGGGTTTATCATCTGCTGTAATCGGTTCAGGAATGGCGTTTGACTTCAATACCATAAAAAAAATATTCTCCGAAATTGATGCTGTTGGTGGTTTTGATAAAATTTTGCAATTAAAAGTTGCGGAGCAGAATATAAAAATTCATTACATAGAAAGTGCATTGATTTTTGATGAAAAAGTAAATTCTTCGGCAGCATTTGAGCAGCAACGTAAAAGATGGGTATCAAGTCAGTTCGTTAATCTGAAGCATTTTTTCTTTAAGGGTTGCAAGCAGGTATTTAAAGGGAATTTCAGCTATTTCAACTTTGCTATTTTAAATAATATTGTTTTGCCACGAGCATTTTTGTTATTAATTCTACCATTTTTGACAATAGCATTTTACTTTTTTATGTCCCCATTTTGGTTTAGCGCAACACTTATAATATTAGTGTGTTACATTATCAGTCTAGTAGTTGCTTTACCTTTTGCTATGGTTGATAAAAGTTTTTTCACTGCACTTACAAAAGTTCCAAAAGCAATAGCAGTAATGTTTGGCGCGTTAATTCACATAAAGAAATCAAATAAAAATTTCATTCATACTGTTCATACTCAAACAGAGATAACCAATAAATTGTTTAATGAACGCATCAGTTAAAGAAAGTTTAGTTTCTGTCATAACAATCAATTACAACAATGTTGATACCACGTGTGAAATGCTTTATTCGTTAAAGGATCTTACACACAAAAATATTGAGGTGATTGTTGTGGATAATGCATCCAAAACAGATCCTACAGAAAAAATACTGAGCGTTTATCCTTTAGCAAAAATTATTAAAAATGATAAAAATCTCGGATTTGCAGGCGGCAATAATGTTGGTATAAAACAAGCAAAAGGAGATTTTTTATTTTTTGTAAATAATGATACAGAACTAACACCAAAGCTCATCGAATCTTTACTCGAAATTTTTGAGAAATATCCTGATGCCGGTATTGCAAGCCCTAAGTTTCATTATTATTTCGCGCCGGGAACAATAGAATTTGCAGGTTATAAAAACGTAAACATTTTCAATGGAAGAAACAGCATGATCGGCTGCAGAACCATTGATAACGGGCAATATGATAAGATATCAATCACGCATTATGCACATGGTGGCGCGATGATGATTCCGGCAAAAGTTGTAAAAGATGTTGGATTAATGCCGGAAGTTTATTTTTTGTATTATGAAGAGTTTGATTGGTGTGAACAAATAAAAAGAAAAGGATATAAAATTTATTATCAAAGCAATGCTTTGATTTATCACAAGGAATCTATGACTATTGGAAAGAAAAGTGTGCTCAAGACTTTTTATCTAAATCGAAATCGTATTTTATTTATGCGAAGAAATGTAAGACCATTGCCATTGCTGGTTTTTAGCTTGTATTATACTTTCATCACTTTGCCAAAAAATACTTTTACTTTTTTAATAAAAAACGAGAAAGATCATCTCAAAGCATTTTGGAAAGGGCTTCAATGGAATTTATCAAATCCTAATGTAAAAAATATTTAAACAATGTGCGGCATTGCAGGCTTTTGCGATTTTAATAAACATTCAAGTGTTCAGGTCTTAAAAAAAATGACTGATGCGCTTGCACATCGCGGGCCAAACGATGCAGGTCATCATTTTGCTGACTCTCCGAAAGCCTTTGTGGGGTTGGGTCAGAGGAGATTATCAATTCTTGATTTATCGGCTGCAGGTCATCAACCAATGTTTTTTGAGCATCTTGCAATCATCTTTAATGGTGAAATTTATAATTTCAAAGAAATACGAAAAGAGCTGGAAGAAAAAGGTTATTCCTTCAATTCATGGTCAGACACTGAAGTAATTATAAAAGGATATCATTGCTGGGGAGATGATGTTGTAAAAAAATTTATAGGCATGTTTGTCTATATTATTTATGATTCTCAAAAACAGGAAATAACAATTTGCCGCGATAGGGCAGGAGTAAAGCCACTCTATTATTTTTGGAATGGCTCGCTTTTTTTATTCGCATCAGAATTAAAAAGTTTTCATCAACATCCCAACTTTACAAAAGAAATTGATGTAAACAGTTTATCTCTTTTTCTTCAATACAGTTACATTCCCGCTCCTTATACAATTTTTAAAAAAACTGCAAAGCTCAATCCTGGCTGCTATTTGAAGCTTTCATTAAACAATAAAAAAATTTCCGAAATAAAATATTGGGATGTTGCAGATGCTTACAATTTGCCGAGATTGAAGATTCATGAAAAAGAAGCGATTGATGAAGTTGAAAAATTATTGATCTCTGCTTATGAATATCGAATGGTTGCAGATGTGCCGGTAGGATTATTTTTAAGTGGAGGTTATGATAGCACAAGCGTCGCTGCAATTTTACAAAGCAGCAGAACTGAAAAACTAAAAACATTTACTATCGGTTATAAAGAAGCAGAATTTAATGAGGCTGAAGAAGCAAAAAAAATCGCGCAGCATTTAAAAACTGATCATAACGAATGGTATGTTGGTGCATCGGACGCAGCTGATATTTTTGAAAAGCTTCCTGAAATTTATGACGAGCCATTTGCCGATAATTCAGTGGTACCAACGGCTTTGGTTAGTAAGTTGGCAAGTAAGCAAGTTAAAGTTTGTCTCTCAGGAGATGGAGGAGATGAAATTTTTGCGGGTTATAATAAATTCAATCAATCAATAAAATATACAGAAGGTGTTCCTGAATTTATGCAATCCACTTTAAGTGGCGTTATGGATCTAATCAATCCTGACAACATTCCGTACTTCAGTAACAAATACAATTTTGCTACGCGTTATAAAAAAATGCAAAAAATTTGGGAAGAAAAAAGCCCGCTTGCTGCTATGAAATACATCAGTCAATATGTTACAGAAGATGAAGCAACAGATTTTATTCATCCACAACATAAATGCTATACTACAAAATTCGAAAGCGGTAATGAGCTGAATAAAAATCTTGACAGTTTAAATAAAATGCTGGCAATAGATTATAAAACTTTTTTAGTAGATAATAATTTAGTGAAGGTAGATCGGGCTACAATGTCCGTCAGTATTGAAGGTCGCGAGCCAATGCTTGATCATCGCATTATAGAATTTACAGCGCAATTACCTGCGCATTTAAAAATAAGAAACGGTATAAATAAATATATTTTGAAAGAGATCGTTCATAAATATGTTCCTAAAAATTTAATGGACAGACCGAAAATGCCATTCATTGCGCCTTTAAAAGTTTGGTTTAAAAATGAGTTGAAAGAAAAGATGCAGCATTATTTAAGCGAAACAAAATTAAAAGAATCAGGATTGTTTAATATCGCTCCGGTTCAAAAATTAAGCAAAGAATATTTGCAGGGAAAACAAGTGAACTATCAAAAAATCTGGAATCTGTTGGTGTTTCAATTATGGTATGAAAGATGGATGAAACAAGCCGCATAAATTTTTTTAATGGAACAAAAAAGAAAAATAAAAGTTTTAGAAACTATTCGCCAGGGAGAAGTTGGCGGCGGCGAAACTCATATACTGAATCTTGTTGAAAGCCTTGACAGAACAGTATTTGAGCCAATTGTGCTTTCATTTACAAAAGGACAAATGATAGATGAGCTGAATAAAAGTAACGTGAAGAATTTTGTTATTCCTTCAACCAAAGCATTCGATTTTGCAAAATGGAAAACAGTAAAAAAATTATTGAAAGCTGAAGAAATTGATATTGTTCATATTCATGGCACACGTGCAAATACCAATGTCTATTGGGCAGCAAGGTCTTTAAACTTGCCAATTATTTATACAATTCATGGATGGTCTTTTCATGATGAGCAATCTTTTTTTACCAAAAAAGTAAGAATATTTTTTGAGCATTTTTTTACAAAAAGATCAACCAAAAATATTTCTGTTTCGGCATCGAATCAGCAAACAGGGTTTGATGAAATAAAGGATTTTAATTCCGTCGTAATTAATAATGGAATTGATGTACAAAAGTTCAATCCTGAAAATTCTTTTAGAAATGTTCGAAAAGAATTAGGAATTGATGATGCTAAAATAGTAGTTGGTTTTACCGGAAGAATAACTGCACAAAAAGATCCGTTGACTTTGATAAAAGCGTTTAAAAAAGTTAACGAAAAAAATAAAAATGCCGTATTGTTAATGATTGGTGATGGTGACTTAAAAGCAGATGCAGTAAGGCTTTCAGAAGCATTACAAATTTCTGATGCTGTTATTTTTCAAAGTTTTAGAAATGATGTTCCTGATATTTTAAACGCAATCGATATCTTTTGTTTGCCATCACTTTGGGAAGGTTTGCCAATTGCATTACTTGAGGCAATGGCAATGAAAAAGGCAATTATTGCAACTGCTGTTGATGGAACAAAAGAAATTATCGGTGATAAAAAAAATGGATTGATAGTTCCTCCACAAAATGCTAATGCATTAGCAGAAGCAATTTTTTTTCTCATAGATGAAAAAGAACTTTGTAAAAAATTTGGTGATGAAGCCAGGAAAACTGTTGCATCAAATTTTGATGTGAAAAAGATGACGAAACAAACTGAAGATATTTACCTGGAAGTATTAAATATAAATCGTGATGAGATGAAAGAAACAACATACTATGAATATGACCGCATCGCAGATCGCAAACGGGTTGATTTTATTTCTGATGTTTTAAAAAAATCATTACCAAAAAACAGCAACATTCTTGATGTTGGTTGCGGCAATGGTGTTATCAGCAGGCACTTAGGACGCGAAGGATTTGATGTAACCGGAATTGATGTAAGTGAAAAAACAATTGCAATTGCTAAAGCGAATACGGTGAATTTGCCGCAGGTAAAATTTATAAAGAAAAGTGCGGAAGAATTAGTTGAAGCAGGAGAAAAATATGATGCAATTATTTGCAGTGAAGTGCTTGAGCATTTAAGCAATCCCGGTTCTTTGTTGAACGTTTTAAGATCGAGTTTAAAAGACAATGGTAAATTAATTGTTACAGTGCCAAATGGAAAAGGTCCAAGGGAAACTTTTGTAACAAAGCCTGTTTTAAAAATGCGTAAAAAGAATAATTGGATTTGGCAAACTCTCAATAAAATCAAACAGTCATTGGGTTACAGCGGAACAACAGTACAATCCGCCGCGGATAATCTTGACCATGTACAATTTTTTTCAAAAAGAGATTTGGAAAAATTATCACAGTCTTATCAATTTAAAATAACAAAATTTGGCAAAGCAAATTTTATTGAAGATGTTTTTCCTTTTTCATTTTTTACAAAGAGGATAAAGCTTTTTCAAAGAATTGACTGCAAAATTGCAGACCTTTTGCCTTTAAGATTTACAGGAGGTTTTTTTACAGTGTGGGAAAAAAAATAAGTTATCTTTTAAAAATTAAAATGAACATTTCAGATATACAATTAAAAACTAACAAAGGCTTAAAGATTGCTTATCTCTCCGTAAACGATCCACTTGATAAACGTTCATGGTCAGGCCTTACTTATTATATCGGGCGCACACTTCAAAGAAATATTGGGGATGTTGATTTTTTAGGACCTATAAAACATCCGTGGCTTTTAGATAAAACATTAAGAGCAATTGCAAAATTTACACGTGTAGTTTTTAGAAGAGAATATATAACCAAGTATAGTATTATATATGGATGGTATGCGGCAAGAATTTTAAAAAGGAAAATGAAAAATGCAGAGTACGATTTTATTTGCGCTCCTGCTGCTTCTACAGAATTATGTTTTTTAAAAACTGATATTCCTATCATTTATGTAACTGATACAACCTTCAAATTAATAAGCAGGTATTATAAAAAAGATTTTAAAAACATGAGCTGGATTTCCAAATGGGAAGGCAATTTTGTAGAAAAAAAATCTTTGAATAAAAGTTCAATTATAATATATCCATCAAGCTGGGCTGAAGATTCAGCAGTAAATGATTATCATATTAATCGTGATAAGATTGCCCTTTTTCCTTATGGTGCAAACATGGATAAAATTCCCGGACGTGAAGTAATATTAGAGAAAGAAAAAAATACAACACTTACGCTGCTTTATTTAGCGGTTGAATGGGAAAGAAAAGGCGGACCAATTGCATTTGAAACACTGAAACATCTTTGTGAAAAAAACATTGATACAAAATTGATCGTTTGCGGTTGCGTACCTCCCGCTAATTTTGTACATCCCAATCTTACAATAATTCCCTTTTTAAATAAGAATAAACCGGATGAGCATGCTGCATTTCTTGACTTATTAATCAATGCTCATTTTTTAATATTGCCAACGCGCGCCGATTGTTCATTAATTGTTGCATCTGAAGCAAATGCTTATGGAATGCCTGTGATAACAACCGAAACCGGCGGAGTTCCTTATGTGGTTAGAGATTGTGTAAATGGTTATTGCTTGCCTTATAATGCTGATGCCGAGATGTATGCAACCTTGCTATCAGAATTATTTTTTGATAAAGAAAAGTATCATGAATTGATCCTGACAAGCAGAAAAAGATTTGAAGAAGAATTGAACTGGGATAAATGGGCTGAAAACCTTTTACGTTTATACCAAACAAAAATTGTAAAAACTAAAGAATTAAAAAAACATTCTCATGAAGGAAAAATTGCGGCAAGCTGATTTATTGTTTAATAAGATCTTCCAATAGTTCAAATATTTTGACATCTTTACTCATATCAAATTTCCTTGCAAATAATTTTTCTGTTTTTTTTAAATCTTCAAAATCACTGGTATCAAGCACTTTGGGATGTGCAAGCTTTTGCGACCAATCAACATACACAAGATTGTCAACAATATTTTTTTTGAAAGGTGAGTTGTATAAGATGCTTGAAAAAATAAACTCATCCGCGCCCCAGCAATATTTAAAATAATGGATTATTGTAGGATGATTTTCTAAAAAATCAACTATATATTTTGCTGCATTTTGAGTTAATGAAAACCAATTTGCTCTTCCAACTATTTCAAAATTTTTTAAAGGAAAAGTTCTCTTCGGTAAAATTTTATTTGCTAAAATTTCCATCTTAAATTTTCCTGGAATGCGCCAATTGATGAAATGATAATTTTTTACTCTCGGCGCGGCTTCACTCCATTCATCTTCAATTGACTCGCAGGTAATAAACTCTTTTCCGTTTCTTTCTTTAAAATAATTATAAATAAATTCTGAATTTTTTAAAGGAAAATCCTGCGCAGAAATCACATTGATATAATCATAATCTTCAGGAAGTATTTCTTCAAAACCATTAAGCGTTGCTTGAATTGTTCCGTATCCTGCCCAATAAATTTTTGTTCTTTTCTTTATTAAAAAAACATTTTGTATCTCTAAAAGATATTCAAACGCATCAATATTTTGTTTCTTATCAACATGAATATAAAAATAAAATTTTGGATGCTTCATGGCATTCAAAAGCCTTTCAAGTTGTTTTGGATTTGTGTGTGCGAGAATAAGATGAGCAATGCGCATTGCAGTTCTTTGAGATTACAAACTTTTAAGTTCCTCTGAGTTTTTTTGACTTTAAGATATTCAAGCTGAAAGCATAAATCGTTTTATAAGTTTCACCTACATGATTAAAAATATTTTTCAATTGCAGATCTATTTGTTTGCGCATAATAAAATACCAGGTAAAAGCACCGATTATGCATGTTATAAGTGTGCCGATTGCAGCACCGTAAAATCCAAAAAAATATAAACAGATATAATTCACTATCAAATTAATTATCAAACCTAAAGTATCAACTAAGAAACACAACTTGGTTTTGCCAATTGAATTTAAAAGATTGGCCGCTTGGTTTTGCATTGGTCGCATCAATCCTGTAATCATGTAAAACTGCAAAATTGGCGCAGCAGCTTCGTATTTTGTTCCGGCAATTATATCAATAATAATTTTTGGAAAAAATATTATTATTAATGCTACAGGTGTGGTGAACGAAAGTAAAATGCCAACCATTCGCTCATATAAATACTGCACTTTTTTTTTACCCTCTTCAACAGATGCGCGTGCGCTTTTAGGAAAAATAATATCTGCTGCAGCGTAAGATGGAATATCCACCAAACCATTTATTCGCGAAGCAGTATTGTAATATGCAACATAGGTAACGGAATTTATGGGAATAAAAGAAGCAGTCATTATCTGATCGAGATTTGAAAATAGGTTGACCATTACATTCGAACCAAATATATAACTACCATATTCAATAATTTTTTTGATCCACAATTTTGTAATTTCCAATTTATGAAATAAATATTTTCTGCTATAAAAATAAAGTGTCAGCGCGCCAAGAAACAAGCTTGCAGATTGGTAAATAGTTAAGTATTTTACAGAGAATGGTAAATGCAATTGTTGATGAAAAACTATAAAGCAAAAGAATGAAAATTGGCGAACAAGATAACCTGCAAGCACACCTTTAAAATCGAGATGCGATTGTTGTATTGCTTCAAAGTGAGAAAAGAAAACCATGCAGAGCAAGCCCGGAATAAAATAATGCAGCATGGTTGATAGATCCTGACCTGCATGCAATTCTTTGGAAAGCCATTCCGAAAAAATTAATAGTAATAATATAAAAAGTAGTGTTACGCAAAGATTTATCAATAATGACGATGAGGCTATTTGTATTTTTTCTTTCTCGTTGCTGCTGGCACTAACAAAACGGATATGAGCATTTTTTAAAAGACCGCTTTTTGTAGCTTCAAATATTGAAATAACGGTTAAGAACAAAGCCCAAGTTCCCATTTGCGATTGAGTGAGGCTTCGCACGAGCACCATAAAATTTATAAGACCGAATATGGTTAAAGAAAACCTTTGAAGTATAGAATAAAAGGCAGACCTTATCCAATAAGAAGAAAAAGTTTTTTCCAAGATCAGTCTATATTAAAATTATTAAGCAACAAATTGCTTTGATAATTAGTTTTAATTTTAAGATTACAAAAATACTTAGTTATCATAAAGCAGCTATTATAAACTCATTAATATACGCAAGCAAATAAACAGTATATTTCATTAACATTAGTTTTGAGGCATCGAAAGAAAATAAAATGAGTACAAAAAATATTGTAGTTGCACCATGCGGAAATAAGTCTTTCCTTTTTAAGCAAAGTTGGCTGAAACAAAAAGAAAAGAAGGAATTTGATCTGTGTCTTTTATTTTATCATGAAAAAATAAATGAACCGGCTTTATATAATGATGCTGAATATTTTTTTCATTTGAAAGATTTTAAATTTCACATGTTGTATAAATTATTCAATGAAATAAAAAAAGAATGGCTTGATACGTACGATTTTTTTTATTTTTTGGATGATGATATTGAAATAGACACGCTGCAAATAAATGAAATGTTTGCGCTGAGCCGCGCTTTTAAAAGCGATATTAGCCAGGCTTCTCTTTCCAAAGATTCGTTTTGCAGTTGGCCTTTGTATAAGCAAAATAAAAAATGCTTTTGCAGATATGTCGGACAAATAGAAGTAATGTCTCCATTATTTGAAAAAGAGGCTCTAAAAAAATGTTTGCCTTCTTTTATTGGTAATAAATCAAGTTGGGGAATTGATTCTGTTTGGTCTAAACTTCTTGATTATCCTGAAAATAAATTGATAGTTTTTGATACCGTGGTAATGAAGCACACTTTGCCGGTTGGCGGTGGTGAACTTTATAAAAAATTAGGCATTGATCCACATGATGAATGGAATGCAGTTACAAAAGCTTATCAGGCGAGAAAACAAAATTATCGTGAATACGGAAGTTTGGAATTTGTAAATAATAGAAATAACCGCGTTAAGCATTCAATAAATAAACTGAATGAATATTTCCATAAGCTGCAAAGAAAATGGAATGATTATGATTTAGGCTCGAGAGTTAAGAGCAAAAGAAATAAATTCTTCAAATATTAAAATCGTATTAAGAATTTCTCAAAACACGATAAGCAATAAAGAAGGCATAATTTCTGTTGAAAGATTTTCCTCTAAAAAAATAAAAATTCAAATTAAAATTTGCTTTAAATTTTTTTAAGAGATTATAGCAATTAATTATTGCTGTAATATTATAAAGTTTTTTTTGCAATATCCAATAACTATTAAAAACCTAATGCCATGAAGCGAGCATTACTCTTTGCTGTGTGCATATTTATTTGCGCGCAAATCTTCTCTCAAACAATTGTAGGCAATCAACAAGTCATTACTGTAAACACAGGTGGCAATCCATCAAAGTCACAGTCGCTTTTGTATTTGCCTGATACTTACTCGACTGACACTTCTCATTATCCATTAATTATTTTTTTAGGTGGGCTTGGAGAACAGGGGAGCGATATTAATTTATTGCTTAATTATGGAACTTTGCCTTACAGAATTTCTCAAGGCTTTAATCCTGTTGCAGTAAATCCTGTTGATGGAAAAACTTATAAGTTTATCGTTTTTTCTCCGCAGGGACCAGCAGGCAGTTGGGGTTGGCAATGTGTGCCGCATTTAAGAACAATGTTGCCCCAAATTGAAGCAGCATATCGCGTAGATCCAAGCCGCATCTACGTTACAGGGCTTAGCGCTGGTGGATGGGGTACCTGGAGTTGTATAACTGATGATACAACTTTTTGTAAAGGTATAGCAGCTGTTGCACCTATTAGTTCAGCAGCGGCGCAAAATCCCCAGAATATTGGTAACGCTGCAATTTATAATGTGCCTGTTTGGACGATATGTGGCGACCAGGATGCTTTTTGGCCGCTTGCGCAACAATATACTGCGACAATAAATGCTTTAAATCCTCAGGTGCCTATGAAATTAACTGATATTGTTGGCGCAGGTCATAGTGCATGGTTACAAGGATATGATCCGACATGGTATGATCCATCAGATCCGCAAAAGCTAAATCTTTATTCATGGTTTTTGCAGTATTCACGAACTAGTACGCCACCAGCTAAAGATTCAATTTCTAATGCTCCGGTAGCAGTTGCCGGCAACGACCTTACCGTTATTTTACCTGCCGACAGTGCTACGCTAAATGGCAGCAAGTCTTACGATTCAGTAGCAAAAATAATCAGTTATCAATGGAGTGCAGTGAGTGGCCCTTCAACTCCGCTTATAAATTATAGTGATAGCGTTAAAGCAAAGATTTCAAAATTAAAAATTGGAACTTATAAAGTACAATTAGCAGTTACTGATAGCAAGAATAATAAAGGCTTTGATACAGTAACCATAAATGTAAAAAATGATTTGCCTATTGCTAATGCAGGACCAGATGTAACTTTACAATTGCCAGTAAATTCTACCGTATTAAATGGTTCAACATCTTACGATCCTGATGGTTCAATACAAAAATATAAATGGTTAAAGATTGGCGGTCCTGGCGAATTTGCTATCTCAAATACCGATAGTGCAAAAGCTACTTTATCAAATCTTGTTAAAGGAATTTATCTTGTAAAACTAACTGTTACGGATAATAAAAATGCAACTGCAAGTGATACTGTTCAAGTTACAGTTTTAGATTCTTCATCAACAATTTGTCATGGCAAAAGAATATACATTCACAAATGGTCAGATAATGGATATTATATTGACGGCAGTTCTTTTCAATATAATCCCGGTGATACTTTAGTATTAACTGCAAGTCAAAATCCTTATTCATATTTTTCACTTGAAGGCATACATGGAACGGCAAATTGTCCTGTAACTATTATCAATGAAGGAGGTCAGGTTTCTTTAGTAGATGGCTTTGCTTTATCCGATTGCAGCTATGTACATATTGATGGCACTGGTTCTTCAGCTAAATATGGTTTTCGCGTTGAAGATCCAACTATGGCAGGAGTTGCAGTTGATGTGTTTGGAAGAAGTGCAAACATCGAAATTAATAATTTATACATTCATGATAAAACATATGGTTTTTGGGTGAAGCAGGATGGTTCTTGCATTGATTCACTTCAATATCCAAACTGGATAATAGATGGTATCACTATTCATGATAATAAAATTGTACGCACTAACCAGGAAGGCATGTATTTAGGCTCAACTGATCCAAATGGTACAAGACCTGTAAGCTGCGATGGCGTAATTACTTATCCAAAACCTTTACGCCTTGGTGATATCAAAGTGTATAATAATTTTATTGACAGCACAAACCGATCAGGCATTCAACTTTCGTGCGCTTCAACAGGAAGAAATCATATTTATAATAATGTTATCAGCAATTGCGGATTTGAATTTAATCCTGATCAGGGAAATGGCATTAGTCTTGGCGGCTATTCACATGGATATGTTCATGATAATGTTATCACAAATACTTTCGCTTTAGGAATTTTATGTCTTGGTGCTGGTCATGTAAGAATAGAAAATAATACTATCAGTAACAGCGGCCATTTGGGTGGTTATGTTGAAAATGGAATGGCTAATATAATGGTTGATACAAGACCTACAAACCCTGTTGACAGCTCTCTTTTATACGTTGAAAATAATAAGCTGAACAACAATACAGATTACGGTGTTAGGTTTTATACAACATATCATACTTATAGAAAAGGAAATATTATTTGTAATAACACAGGCACAGTAAATGTTGCACAAGGTATTAATTGGATCAGTTGTCCGGATTCTTCTACGGGAACACCTGTAACACAAGTTGCAAATACTGTCGTAAATAATTCCAGCGTTTATCCTAATCCTGCAAAAGATTTATTGCATGTGCAATTAAACGCAGATTTGGGTGCAACAGTAAATCTAATTGTTTGTGATGGGCAGGGAAGAACTTTAAATTCTCAATCTGTTTCTAACAGTCCACAAGGAAGTACGCAAACGGTTAATATCAGATCTCTAATGCCGGGTTTTTATTATTTACAAATTGTAGGTAAAAAAGAAAAGTCAGTTTTGAGATTTATAAAAGAATAAAATAAAGAATAAAACCTAATAACAAAGTGGAGTTACAACTCCACTTTTTTTTATTTTAAAATTGATGTTCTTTAAACGGCTTATAATAGCTATCAGTTGAAAGGGAAAGCATTGGCAGATCGCCACGGCTATCGCCATACGCATATATTTTGGAAAAAAAAGAAAGGTTATATTGTCTTAAAATACTTTTTACTTTTTCATTGCCATAACAATTTTCTCCAAGGATTTTCCCGGTAATTTTTCCATCTTTTACTTCAAGCTTTGTGGCAATGCATTCAAGATTATATTGTGCACACCATGGCATGATCCAATTTTCAGGCGATGAAGAAACTATTACAACTTTTGTATCGTTTTGCAAATGCCTTCTTATTTCCTGTAACGCAGATTCTCTGAATAAATGTGGTAAAACTTCAACTGTAAATTTTTCACACATCAAATTAAATTTTTCAATTGATGTGCCCTTGAAAAAATAGATCATCAGGATTTGCTTGGCTGTATCATTTTTTATCAGCTTTAATTTATAAGCGATGATCACAGGCGATAAAATCAACAATCCAAAATAATAGGCCAATTTTCCTTTTTGAAATTTCAATATTTCTGCCAATGTATCTTTTGATGTGATGGTGCCATCAAAATCAAAAAATGCAATAGATGAATTCGAATATTTTGTCATTTTCTACATCTTCATTTTCTTAAAAATAGGTTCAGGTATCAATTTAATGATTAGCATAATCCATCTCCAAAACCATTTTACATATACTGTATTATTTTTATTATCAACAGCTTTTTTTACTACATCTGCAACCTCTTCCGGCTTGGCAGTTAGCATTTTTGGAAGTGATAAATCAGCTGTCATTTTTGTATAAACAAAACCCGGCAATACAGTGATAACAGACACTCCGGTGTGATATAAATAATTTCTCAAACCGGATAAATACGCTGTAAAACCTGCTTTTGCGCTGCCATAAATAAAATTGCTTTGTCTGCCTCTTTCACCTGCAACAGAGCTTATGCCAACAATTATTCCTCGCTTTTTTTCTGCATAATCTTTTGCAACAATATTCAAAATTGAAACTGCTGCGGTATAATTTGTTGCAATAATTTTTGATGATTCATTCCAATCATCCATCGCTTTTTTTTGTTCTCCTAGATATCCAAAAACGGTGATTGTAATACTTGGTTTTAAAAAAAGATTTTCATAAAATGTTTGATGTGATTGATAATCCAATGCATCAAACTTTTCTGCAAAAACTTTAACGCCATATCTTATCTCAATATCTTTTTGCAGTGTTGCTAAAAAATCTAAATCTCTTCCTGCAAGAATAATATCATATTTATCTGATGCAAATTTTCTTGCAATTGCAACTGCCATATCAGAAGCTGCGCCAAGTATGAGAACGGATGCCATTGTTATAGTTAAGTGGTAATTTCCAGCCGTGCAGATTGAACTGAACTGAATTTTTTAAACGGATTATATTTTTTTATTGTAGTTGCAAATTCATGCGAATTTGCATAACCTTTCCAAAAAGTTTTTGATTTCATGCGGGCATCTTTCGACAAATAAATTCTTCCTTCATTTGCTAAAACTATTTCATCAAGCTCGTTTAAAAATTCAAATAAATTTTTTCTAACAGGAAAATCCAGTGCAAGTGTAAAACCCTTCATAGGAAATGAAATCAAATCATTTTGATTTCCAAAAACTTTCAGCACTGCTAAAAATGAGCCCCAGCCTTTATCGCTTATTTTTTTTAAAATAGTTATTAATGCTTCTTTTTTTTCTAATGGAATAACAAATTGATATTGCACGAAACCTTTTTTACCATAACCTCTGTTCCAGTGAAGTATCGCATCAAGCGGATAAAAGAAAGGTTCATAAGGAATAATGCTATCTTTTTCTTTCTTGAAATTTTTATGATAAAATAAAAAGTTGAAAGCCTTAACTGTAAAATTATTAAGCACCCACGAAGGTAAATTGATGGGAAATGTAATTGGTTTCTTTGGCTTCAAATTCAATGCACCATTGACTTTCCGGGATTCATTCAATTCTGAAAGCAAAGCATGTTCCCCAAGCATCAACACACTTCTTCCGAAATTTTTTCCTTTTTTCAAACAGTCAATCCATGCAACAGAATAAGTATAAGCATTATATTTTTCAAACAAACAGATCAATTCTTCAAGATTATCTGCTCTGATAACTTTTTGGCTTATGTAGGCTGTTTCTATTTTTTTTAATTGAAATTTTACAGTAATGATTATTCCTGTCAAACCCATACCTCCGCACGTTGCTTCAAATAAATCTTTGTTTTCTTTTTTATTACAATTAATAACATCTCCATTTGCGAGCATTACTTCAAGATTCAATATATGTTTTGAAAATGCACCATCAGTGTGATGATTTTTTCCATGAATGTCTGAAGCAACTGCGCCGCCAACTGTAATAAATTTTGTTCCCGGAGTAACAGGTAAAAACCAACCTGCAGGAACAATAAATTCAAGAATTTTATCGAGCGTAAAACCTGCCTGGCATTCAAGAATGCCTTTAGTTTTATCAAAAGCTAAAGCCTTATCAAATTTTAAGGTAGAGATAGTAACATCAGCCAAAGACGCGTCACCATAGCATCTTCCGTTGCCTCGTGCGATGATATTATTTTTTGAAACAATAATATTTTTTAATTCATTGACAGAAGTAAAATGCAATTCATCACTTTTCATTACAGGATAATTTCCCCAATTGCCAATCTCTTTCTGCATCATCATTATTTAAAAATTGTAAAATCAGGAACATAAATAATTATATAAAAACTGATTATCCAAAACACCAAAGTTGCCTGCAAAAATTTGTCTTTATATAAAAGTCCTGTTGGTGAGCCTGTATTGCTTTCAACAAAAGTAATTTGTAAATAACGAAGCAAGCCTGCAATAACAAATATCGCTGTGTAATACATGCGGTAAGTTTTCCATCTGTCCATAACTTCTGGCGAAATTGTGTACATAATATATGCAACAATAATAATCGCTGAAAGCAGCGACAGCACTACGTTTAAGAACTCCAGGTTATAACCTTTTATTGCTTTACGCATATCTCCGCCATTGCGCAGTTTTATCAAAACATCATCTCTTCTTTTTGCGACAGCCATGAAAAATGATAAAAGAAAAATCATGATCATCAGCCATTGTGAAACTGCAATGTAAGTAATAACGCCACCGGCTTTTACACGAAACACAAAGCCAAGTGATAAAATGATAACATCGAGAATTGAAATATTTTTTAAGCCAAGTGAATAGCCAAGATTTAAAATAAAATAAAGCATTAACACAAATAAAAATTTGGCTTTGATGGTTAATGCAATGCCAACGCCTGCAGCAAAACATAAAATAAAAAATACCAAAGCAGCAGGTTTTGAAACTGCGCCGGAAGCTAATGGCCGATTGCACTTTTCAGGATGAAGACGATCTGACTCAATATCCATATAATCATTCAAAATATAAATGCTGCTGGCAATAAAACTAAAAGCAAAGAAGCCAATTGATGTACTGATAATTTTTTCTACATTAAAAACTTCACCACCAAAAAATAATGGCAAAAACAGAAATAAATTTTTTATCCAATGATGCGGACGCATCAGCATAATGTAAGACATTGCTGATTTTTGTTTTGTTATTCCGTCTGAAGTAAGCATCTGCATTGAGTTTGAGCTAATTGCTTGTTTGGTTTAAAAGAAAGTGTTGCATAGCATTATACAATGCCTGCATGCTGTTTTCCCAGGTGTGGCTTCTTGCAAATGAAGCACGGCTCCTGATTTTTTTTTCGTTATTTTCTGCTAATGCTTTTTCAATGAGTTTTATATAATCTTCAGGTTCATCTGCCAAATAAGTATATTCTTCAAAAAGTTTCATTGCCTTTGTTCGTGTGGCAACAACAGGTTTTCCTATTGCTAAATATTCATCAATTTTTAAAGGATAATTACCTTTTGTAATTTCATTTTTTAATTGCGGATTAATGCATACATCAAACGAATTGATATAAGCAGGCAAATGATTTAAATTTTTTTTTCCGATGAAATGAACATTAGACTTTTTATGCAAACTGCTTGTCGCAAAATAATCATCCTGCGGACCAACCAATACAATATTCCATTCCGGATGTGCATCTGCGATAAGATTTAAAATTTTTTCATCAAGCCTTACACTGTCTAAATAACCTGTATAACCAATAACAGGAGCGGAGATATTTTGCATATCCGAAGGCTTGTCATAATTTTTATTTATGTCAAACAAATTAATGTTGCAGCCTTGACCAATGTAAAAAGAATTTTTATTAAACTGTTTGCTATAGTCACAATAATAGCTGCTGTTTGCAAGTACAATGTCTGCTTTTTTTATTAGTTCAGGTTCCAGAGTTGTGCAATGTTTTTTCCAGTAATCATAACCTTGCAGAAAGTCCCGCATATAATAAATATATAGCGACGGAGAAAGCAATTCTTTCAGGTTGAAACCATTAAAAATATCATTATCATTAAACAATATAAATTCATTAAAATCCAATGCTGTCAAGGCTTTTCGTATATCTTTTGCGAAACGTTTGTTATTGATAAAGTTTATTGCCTTAAAAGCGAAAGTAGAAGGTATCCAGTTAATTGATTCGATAATAGAAGGCGGATAAAATTCCCACATATTCTCATTAATCTGTTTTATTTTTTCGCTCTTATATTTTATCAGATCAAAATGTTTTTGAACTCCTTTATTTTTTTCTTTTGATAAAAAAGTTTTCCTGTTTAATGGCAAATTCACATAAAGCACACGATTATTTTTTGCAAAATATTCAGCAATATTTTTACAGTTGCTGCCAATTTCATAATACCATGGCTGCAGTCCGATGATGACAATATCTTTTCCTTTTAGCAAAGGCAAATTGTATTTATTATTTGCAAAAAGGTTGAGCTTGCTAAGTGTTGCATTCATTTATTTACATCCTAATTTTTTGGCTTATTGAAGCCGTGCAATAAAACAGGCGGTATAAAAAGTTTCACTGTTTCTTTAAACTTTGATTTTATTTCAGACTTTTTATCTTCAGCTCTGTATTTAAAAACTGTGTTATGATCTTCCATGCCATCTACAACTTCTTCTTCCGGGCGTCCGTTTGTATAATAATATAAAGCGAGTGATTTTCTTGTTCTTTCCGGCGGACAAGTTAACGGATTGGGATTGCCGTGATAAGAATTTGTGGTAGTTGAAAACATTGCCATTCTGTTAAACAAAGGAAGTATTCTTGTTTGGCAACCTTTCATTTCCTTATCCCACAATTCAAAGTGGCCGCCATATTCTTCCTGCCAATCTTCATTCAAATAAACTAAAACATTTAACCTTCTATCTAATTTTGTTTTTGGATGTTTATTAAAATCTGCATGAATTTTTAACATGCCACCACGCTGGATTTGATGACAACCACCTCCATCAAAATAAGGGTCAGGAATAAGATTTTCAATACCTGAAATAGCAGATAAAAATTCTAAAAATGGCTGTGAATTTAAAAAATGCATGAATGCTTTTGTGTGTGCACCAAATTTATATTCGCCTTTAGATGCGAGTTTTATTTGGTTCGCATCATTAAATTTCAGATCAGGATTTTTGGTGAGATCCGGAAACTCTTCCAAAACTTCTTTTAATCTTTGTGCATTAAAAAAATTATCAAAATAAATACTCGGAAAAGGATTGGCATTTAAATAGGCGTCTCTATTTTCTTCGCCAAATTTTTTAAGATCTTCAGCAGTCTTGTCGATGAAAGTCATTTACTTTTTTTTAGTTAACAATTAGTTTTTCAGAAATTGAAATAATAAGTAAAATTAAAAATAACCGCTTACACTTAAAATCATTTTTAAGTAAACACGTTGATTTATTTGAGATACGTTATATTTTTTGGGTTAAACGCTTTTACTTTACAATTTTTAATAACAGCCGTGCATGTCCATTCTTTCTTTAAAAAATAACAGATTCTTTCTGCGAAACGCAGATATTTTTCTTGTGATCTTATTTTCTATTGTTCCGCTTTTTATGCAGTTTCCATATCGCGTGAATATATTTTTATCATGGGAAGGCGCATACAGACTGTATTTGGGGCAAGTGCCGTATAAAGATTTTGGCATTCCACTGGGTTTTGCTTACTGGCTTGTGCCTGCTTTGTTTTTTAAAATCTTTGGTCCATATCTTATCTCTTTAGTAAAAGCGCAAGTGATTTTAAATATTGCTGGAGGTATTGCTTTTAGAGCAACTTTGAAAAAATTTAATATCCCTCTAGCTATAAGAATTGCATCTGTTTTAACTTTTTGCCTTTCTTATATTTTAATGAATTTTTGGCCTTGGTATAACAATACTGATATTATTTATGAGATAATTGGATTGAATTTTTTGCTTCGTTTTTTATTTAAAAGAAAATATGCTTACCTACAATTATTTGCAGCGTGTTTTTTTCTTTTTCTTTCTTTTTTTACAAAGCAGGATGGTGGCGCGTTAGGTTTTTTTATTGCTGCTTCGCTCGTTTTATATTATGCCATAACTGAAAAAAAATGGAAAGATTTTTTTCTTTTTTTTATATTCTACTTTGTTGTTGCCACTATTTTTATTTTGCCTTTTACAAGATATAGCGTTGGATATTGGTTCAATCATGGACAGCCGCCACATTCATCACGCATATCAATCAAAGACTTGCTGGACGCGTTCTTTGGAGATTCTCAATGGATAAAATTTTACATTTTTTTCATAATTATTTTATTGATTTATAAAATAAAAAAGGGTAATTACTTTATTAAAAATAAAACTGAAATGCTTTTTCTTTTGCTTACTCTCGGCATTCTTGCAGAAGCATCTATTTTTCAGGTTACTAGTTATACGCCGCCTGATAATAATATTTTTTATCACAGTTATGCTATCGCTTATATCTTAACCGGAGTTAGTTTTTTTTCAACCATAAACTTTTCAAAAGCAAAAAACTTTTTGTTTTTAATGGCAGGAATTTTTTTGTGGTGGTCGGGTATGTATTGGAAATATTTTGACAGAATTGAGGCGCACATTTTTCCATCATCTGCAGATGAAGCTGTTTCAGCAACCGGCGAGAATGTAATAAACATGCATACTTATATGATCAATCTTGACACAACGCATTATGAAGATGAAAATACCTGGAAAGAAGTGCCTGGCATGAAATCGTTTGAGAAAATGTATTTGCCACCTTCAACAGTTGCCGGCATGCAACGACTAAAAGCAATGCCTCAATTTAAAAATAAAGATGTGAAAGTGCTTAATATGACTGAGCTTACGCCGCTTGATTATGAGTTGGGATATAAATTAGAAACGGGAGAAGATTATCCTTTGTGGTATCATCTTGGCGTTTGCATGTTTAATAAACAAGCAAATGAATTTTGTGAAAAAATAAAAAATAATTATTATGATGTAGTGATGTTTGAATATGTACCATCACTGAATAATTTTTATCCTTTTAGAATTCGTGATAGCTTGATGCAGTATTATAGTAAGACAGATTCTTTTCTCGCCCCACGAAGACCAACGAACGGAACGATTGAGATTTACACGAAAAAATAATTTCTAAAAAGCAATAACGCCTTTCAATTCAGAAAAGAAAATATCTTTCTTGCGTGCAGAAATAGGAACGCTTGTGCCATTTGTCATGATAACTGAAGACGCAATTCCTTTTTGAATCTTCATCATGTGCCGGAGATTGATGAGATAAGATTTGTGAACGCGGTAAAAACCTTTATCAGATAAGAGGTCCTCAAAATCTTTTAATGAGCGGGATGCAACGTATGATTGGTTTCCAGTGAGTTTTAATTTTGTATAACTGTCCATTGCTTCGATGTAAATAATGTTGCTAATATCAACAATATCGTATCCATCATTTACATGCACCACAATTTTTGAAAAATTATCCGTCATACTTGTGTTAAGATAATTTTTTATCAATCCTGTTAATTCACCATATTTATTTTTCTTCATTTCGCGCAGCTTGTCAACTACTTTTATTATGTCAGCGCTTTTTATTGGTTTTAAAATATAATCAAGCGCAGCCATTTTTATAGCACGCAACGCATATTCCTGGTAAGCTGTTACAAAAATTATTTCGAAATGCGGCTCGTCAATGCCTTCCAACAATTCAAAAGAACTATAAGGTGGCATTTCAATATCCATAAAAACTACGTCCACTTCTTTTTCTGCAAGGTTTGAGCGAGCATCAGTAAGATTATCCGCCGTCCAGATTACTTCAACATCAGGGCATTGAGTTTCTATAATGTTTCGTAAAATTTGTAAGCTTGAAATTTCATCATCAATAAGAGCAGCCTTAATGTTTTTCATTGCATTTTAGTTAAATGACTATAATGAGTTTAATATTGGAATATATAATTTTATTTTAGTACCAGTTTCACTGGAATCTCCGGTAAATTTATTCAAAATTTCTAATCGGCCGGTGTTGTTGTTGTAAGATTTAATGAGATTTAAACGTTCTTTAATAATGCTCAGTGCAGTTGACTCATGTTTTACCGGTCCAAAATCACTTTTATTTTTTTTCCAGCCAATGCCGTTGTCATCTACGATGCATAAAAGAATATCGTTTGAAATTGAAAAACTAACTATCAAAAGTCCGCTTTCTTTTTTCGGCGCTAAGCCATGCTTGATGGCATTTTCAACAATGGGTTGAATAAACATTGATGGTATGCTGCAGCTTTGAGAAACAAGATCATCGGCAATAATAAACTCGTAATTGAAGTGATTTCCAAACCTGAATTTTTCAAGCTCAATATATCTTTTTAAAAAATCAATTTCATCTTCCAGCGGTATTTGAGATTTGCGTGAATTATTTAGCATCTGCCGCATCAGCAAAGAAAAATCCGATAAAAAATCAAATGCTTTTTGTTTTTCATCAATCAAAATCAAATGCTGCACTGTGCTTAATGAGTTATAAATAAAATGCGGATTCATTTGACTGCTCAAAGCTTTGGCTTCCATTTCGAGCATGCGATTTTGATAGACAACTTTTTCTTTTCGCTGCTCATACAACTTGCGCATGTATAACAAAAACGAGGCGCTGATTGCAATAATAGCTATATAAATGCCAAGTAAAACCCACGATTCCTGATAAACAATTAATATTTTATCAATCAAAACAAAGAATTTTATAACTAAAAATGTAGTTGTAAAAAATGCCTGTATGCAAATTTTGAATAGAAGTAGCTAAAATTTATTACAGCAAATATATTAAAAAAATTTGCAGATAAATGCCGCCTTGTAAAAATTCAAATTCCTAATTTTTGTTTCAATTTTAGATATCCTGTTTTGCTTACCGGAAGTTTAGTGCCCGTTGATAATATGATGATGCGATTGTCTTTATCATAGTTATCAATTCTTGTTATCAATTGCGTATGCACAATATAAGACCGGTGAATGCGCACGAATTGGTTAGCATCAAGTATGTTTTCAAAATGCTGCATTGTTTTCTTTTTGAGAAAAGAACCTTCGGCCGTAAATATTTTTACATAATCATCAGCTGCTTCCAAGTAATGAATTTGATTGGTAGGAATGATTTTTATTTTACTGCCATCTTTTAAAACAATGCGATTAGTTTGCATCGTAGCATTTGCTGCAACATCAATGATAGCCTGCGTTTCACACGAATTATTTTTTTTGTTTTGAAAAAATTTTTGCAACGCTTTATCAAATCTTTCTTTGCTGAAAGGTTTTAAAAGATAATCAATGGCATGCGTTTCAAAAGCTTTGATGGCATATTCGTCAAATGCAGTTGTAAAAATTATTGGAGGAATGTTATCGAGCAATTCTATCATTTCAAAGCCAGTTATTTTTGGCATTTGTATATCAAGAAAAATAAGGTCAGGAGCATATTGCTGAATTGCTTTCAAACCTTCAAAACCATTATTGCATTCTTCTAAAATTTCAATGTCAGTATAATTTTGCAAATATTCTTTCACTACAATTCTTGCTAAAGGTTCATCATCAATAATTATAACTTTTATCATTATTAATTATTTTTTTGTGGAATAATTATCGTTGTAAAAAATATTCCATTCTCAAATTTTGTTTGCAAAAGATCAGTTCGTGCAAATAATAAAAATAATCTTCTTTTAATCGATGAAAGCCCGAAACCTGTGCCGTGTAAGGGTTGTGTAGTTTCAACATCAAAAGGGTTTTGGATAATTATTTCAAGCGAAGCGTTGTTATTTTTTGCTTCAATGGTTATTAAAACATCATCGATAGTATCGTATAAGCCAAACTTTATCGCATTTTCAACAACAGGCTGAAGCAGCAAAGAAGGAAGTTTCATTTCCAAAATATTTTCATCACATAAAATATTTGTTTGTAGCCTGTTGCCAAATCTTACTTTTTCAATGTCGAGATATAATTTCACATATTCAATTTCTTCTTTCAAACTATTCCATTGATTGTCATCTTTACGCAGTGTTCCTCTTAAAAAATCCGAGAGTTGCTGAATCATGTGCCGCGCCTTTTCAGGTTGTGTTCCTGTGAGTGCACTGATTGAATTTAAACTATTGAATAAAAAATGCGGTTGCAGTTGTTGACGCAGTTTAAATAGTTCTGCTTCCTTTGAAAGTCTTTCTGCGTCTGCTTTTCGCGCCATTGAATTTTTTTGTTCCTGCTGCGTGTACCAAAGTAAACTCAAGATTGACATGCAGCCATTTAATAAAAATGCTACACAAAATCTTATCAGTAAAGATTGATCTAACAATAAAAGATAATGCGCATCACCACGAAAAATTATTTGCAGAATTGACTTTGAAATAAAAAGCCACAACACCGTCATAACTGTGCTGACAATTAATACATACCAATATTTTTCTTTTGTTGGTAAATAATATTTCATGTTGTTGCTTATGAGCAAGCAACTCGCTGCAAGTAATGAGTTGCAGATCAAACTATCACCCAAAGCGATCGAAAATAAAACTCCAAATTTTGTAAGAATTATGAAATGCATTTCTGCCCATATAAACCACCATGCACCAAATGCAACTTTAAATTTTGTATTGGATAGTGATGACTCCACGTATTTAATTTAGCGCCAAAGCCTTGTGCACGTTGCTTTCCAGCAGATGCGCACGTAAATTAGTGATGCGAATATAAACATCTGCATTTGCTTCTTCGCGTATGCACGAATACATTTCAGCGCCATCAATTAAGTCATCGAGTTTATTAAGTTCGCTTACAGCAACAAACTTCCAGTGCACCGGTTTCGCAGCGGCATTTAAAAAATTATCCTCTTCAAGTTCGCCAAGTTGTTTCGCTTTTTCAAAAGCATGCAACTCGTCTGGCGCATGTATCAATCTTAATTGCTCATCAAACTGTGCAGTGTGGTTGCCATCGCCGCAAATAATGCGGTAAACAATTTTAGCAAGATACCAATTCATAGAGGTTAAAATTTTGGTGATTTATTTTTTTTGAGCCAGAGTTAAGAATATTTATTAAGCTGTCGTTGCGTCGCACTCTTGTACGCTTTATAATTCTATTCAGCTTTTAGTTTTGATTAAAAAATGCATTAATAATTATTTATCTCAATGCCGCCAAACACAGCAGTGCCATCAATAATTAAAAGTTTATTAGGATCAACATTCAATCCCTGCAATTGTCGTTTATCTTCAACACTTCCAAAGGCAACGGTTGTTTCGATTTTCACATCCCAATTAGATGGCACAATTATTTTAGCGCCGCCAAATACAGTCGTAGCATCAATTACAGCTTTGCCTTGAATATCAGCTTGGGTCAGATCAATTTCTGCTCCGCCCATAAAACAAGTGATATCGCCGCCTTTAAAATTCTTTGAAACAACAACCTTTTTTGCCCCGCCAAAAACCGAAGTACTGTCAATATACTCTCCATCTTCCGCGTTAGAAACATTGTTATTTACAAAACTATAATCTCTTGTTTTATTCCATTTATTTCTATGGTAGTGCCTGTTGCGTCTGAAGATAAAAAAAATACCAACCAGTATCAACGCAACTGCACTGGTATAATTATGCAATTGAAGTCCCGGCATTTGCTGATCAACCAAAGAAAAACTTCCCCAAACAATTAAGATAAGCCATATAAAATGACGAAAGCGATGTTGCAATCCTATCAAAAAACCAATTGCAATAATCAAAACCGGCCAGGTAAATACCCATTCGGGAACTAAAGTCACGCCCATTTTATTCATCAACAATAAAATGCCTCCTGCAATTAAAAACAAACCTATAAACTTATGATTGCTTGGTTGTTTTTGCCGTACATCTTGTTCCATACTTTTTATTTTTAAAATGATGAAACAAAAATAAATTCATGTTTGATTAAAGAAAATGAGCATTAGGTCTATTGCCGCGAAGTGTAGGTGAATGCAGGAAAATTGTCGGTGAATTTTTTATAAGATTTTAAAAACAAATAAATTAATTTGATTTCTTATTTTCAAACTGCGACATTAAAATCGCGCAGCGCATCATTCAAACTTGTCTTCAAATCTGTGCTGGGCTTACGTTTGCCAATGATCAATGCACAACTTACACCAAAGCTTCCTGCTTTAAAATCTTTATTGTACGTGCCCGGAATAACTACACTTCGCGAGGGAACAATGCCTTTATATTCAATCGGCTCACTGCCGCTTACATCAATAATTTTTGTTGATTGTGTCAGCACAACATTTGCTCCGAGCACTGCTTCTTTTTCAATCCTCACACCTTCAACCACAATGCTTCTGCTTCCTAAAAAACATCCATCCTCCACGATCACAGGAGTTGCCTGCAAAGGTTCCAGCACGCCACCAATACCCACGCCACCACTGAGATGCACGCCCTTTCCAATCTGTGCGCAACTACCCACAGTTGCCCATGTATCAACCATTGTACCTTCATCAACATAAGCACCAATGTTTACATAACTTGGCATCAGCACAACATTTTTTCCGATGTATGCTCCATAGCGCGCCACAGCATGCGGCACAGCACGAACACCAAGCGAAGCATAATTTTTTTTCAATAACATTTTATCATAAAACTCAAATGGAGGTACATTAAAAGTTTGCATCGGCTGTATCGCGAAATACAATAGAATCGCCTGTTTCACCCATTCATTCACTATCCAACCATCTTCAGTTGGTGATGCTGTGCGCAATCGTCCTTTGTCTATTTCTTCAATCACATTTTTTATTGCATCGGCATATTTTTCCTGTTTTAATAATTCACGGTCGTTCCAAATTTCCAGTATCAAATCTTTCATGCAATATTTTTTGCAAACATACTTAATGTGTCATTTTATTTATTTTGATACCGGCATCAGTTTTCATAGCATTCTCGTTGGGCAATTTGCGTGTCGAAGCAGCAAATTGGAAAATCCTTTCATCTGCATTGCCAATGGTAACTTCAGTTTCATAATATATTTGCATGTTTTTTTTCAGATGATAGATTTTTCAAACGATATTATTAACTGCCTTGACGCACTAAATAAAGGTGAAATTATTTTATATCCAACCGACACGGTTTGGGGAATTGGTTGCGATGCAACAAATGAAGAAGCAGTGGAAAAAATAATAAATTTAAAAAATCGCCCGCAAGATAAAAGTTTTGTTGTGCTTGTTTCTTCCGAAAAAGAAGTGCTGAAATATACGGCTGCAACTGATCTCAGCGTGTTTGATTTTTTATCACAACAAAAAAAACCAACGACAATTGTTTATGAAAATGCGCTCGGCATTGCGCAAAATGCTTTGGCAAATGATGGTTCGGCTGCGATAAGAATTTGTAATGAATCATTTTGTAAAACCCTTTTGCAACGTTTCAAAAAGCCTTTGATCAGCACTTCCGCAAACCTAAGTGGGGAATCAACGCCACAAAGCTTTTCAGCTATTAAAGACACAATAAAAAAAAATGTGGATTATATTGTAAAATATAAACAAGATGATATGAGTTATTCACAACCTTCTGCAATTTTGAAATGGATCGGTGGAAAACCACAATTTATCAGGGAGTAATTTTCGTTGGCATTATTTTTTCTTTTCATTTTACAAATTTATTTTATGGCAACTGTAATTTTACACGTGCCTTCAAACAAGATTTCTTCTTTTGTAAAAATGATCGTTGATCTTGGCATTGAAAACAACCGGATAATTCCGGACAATCATCAAACAAAAAGCTCATTTTCTAAAAAAATTTGGCCAGCAGAAACGCGTCAACATCCGTATTTTGATTGGGATTTTTATATGAATGAACTCGAGTTTGAATAGATGATGTTCCATTCCTTTAAAACGGCAAACATATCTTTGCCATAATGGACATTCATCTCTCGGATAAAGAATTATTTATTTTTAAAAAGATATCAGCCGCCGCTGAAGAATCAGGTTTGCCTGCATTTCTCATCGGCGGTTTTGTTCGTGATAAAATATTGAAGCGCAAATCAAAAGATGCCGATATTGTTTGTCTCGGAGATGGTATTTTGTTAGCCGAAAAAGTTTCAGAAAGATTTCATCCGAAACCTTCGATTTCTTTTTATAAAAATTTCGGAACTGCACAACTGAAAGTTGATGATTTTGAAATAGAATTTGTTGGTGCACGCAAAGAAAGTTATCATTCAGAAAGCCGCAACCCCTTAGTGGAAGCGGGTTCGCTTGAGGAAGATCAAAATCGCAGAGACTTTACAATTAATGCACTCGCCATAAGTTTAAACAAAAAAGATTTTGGTAAATTGATTGATCCTTTTAACGGATTGAAAGATATTGAACAAAAAATTATTCAGACGCCGCTTGAGCCTTTGCAAACTTTTTCTGATGATCCTCTGCGCATCATGCGCGCGATTCGTTTTGCAACGCAATTAAATTTTATTATTTCTCAAAAAACTTTTGATGCAATAATTAAAAATGCAGACAGAATAAAAATTGTTTCGCAGGAAAGAATTACAGTTGAGCTGAATAAAATAATGCTTTGCAAAAAGCCATCAATCGGTTTGGATCTTTTAAGTAAATCAGGATTGCTGCAAATTATTTTTCCTCAATTAATGGCGCTTCATGGCGCAGAATATGTTGATGGAAAAGGACATAAAGATAATTTTTATCACACATTGCACGTGCTCGATAATATTTCAGAAAACACTGAAGACCTTTGGCTGCGTTGGGCTGCGCTGTTGCATGACATTGCTAAACCGGTGACTAAAAGATTTGAACAAGGTCATGGATGGACATTTCATGGACACGAAGCTGTCGGCGCTAAAATGGTTCCTAAAATATTCACGAAGTTAAAATTACCCTTAACTGAAAAAATGAGGTTTGTACAAAAACTTGTTGAGTTACATTTACGTCCCATCAGTTTAACGAAAGAAAATATCACGGACAGCGCCGTGAGGAGATTGTTGTTTGATGCAGGCGAAGATATTGATGCGCTGATGATGCTTTGCAAGGCAGATATTACGAGTAAAAATAAATATATTGTCAAGCGATATTTGCGCAATTTTGAGTTGGTAGAACAACGATTGCAACAGGTTGAAGAAAATGATAAAATAAGAAATTGGCAACCACCAATAACGGGAGAAATTATCATGCAAACATTTGGTTTATCACCTGGAAAATCTGTTGGCATAATAAAAGATGCAATTCGTGAAGCGATTTTAGATGGACTGATTCAAAATAATTTTGATGATGCTTATCATTTTATGTTGAAAAAAGCAGAAGAAATTAATTTGCAACCCATTGCCTGAGGCAGCTTTATAATTTTTATTTTACGGAGTAATATTTGCACTTATATTTAAAAAAGAATTTCAATTATAAGATTAAAAAAACAGAATGGCAGTTTTAAAATTCAGGATATATTTTGAAGAAGACGATTCAGTTTACAGAGATGTTATTATAAAACATACGCAAAATTTTAAAGAGCTGCATGAAGCTATTTTAAAAGCCTATGAATTTGATAATAAACATAAAGCTACATTTTACAGAAGCAATGATGGTTGGCAGCGCGGACGGGAAATAGCTTTGGAAAAATATGATGACAGAACACATAAGACTGAACCACTGATTATGTCTGAAACTGTTATTGGCAGCGAGATTCGGGATACCAATCAAAAATTTGTTTATCAATATGACTTTGAAAAAAATTGGTTTTTTTTAGTGGAATTGATAAACGTAAGTAAAGAAGAAAATGCTAAAATCACTTATCCATCCATAACGCGCACGGAAGGAATTGGTCCGCAACAATATGGAGTAAAAAGTTTGCTTGGGAATAAGTTTATTGATATTGAAGAAAAATATGATCTCACAAAAGGTGTTGAAGGATTCAGTGTTGAAGGCGGAGAAGAAACGGAAAAACCCGCTGATGAGCTTCCATTGGAAGAATAAAAAATCTAACTTTTTAAATTACAATTTCAACATGAAAAAAATATTTCTTGCAGGTTTTATTTTCCTGTCATTTTATGTTAATGCGCAGAATCCAATATTTTATATGCTCGTTGGTACCTACACAAATGCACCATCAAAAAGTACCGGCATATATGTTTATAAATTTAATCCAAACAAAGGTGAAGTAACTTTCATAGGTAACACAAATTCTTCAAACCCATCTTATCTTACCTTTTCACGTGATCAGAAATTTGTTTATGCAGTAAATGAAAATAGCGGAGATAGTTCCGGAACAGTTTCATCCTTTGCATTTGATAAAACAAAAGGCGAGTTACATTTTTTAGATAAGCAGCCAACCGGCGGCGATGATCCTGCTTATGTCTCAATAGATTCTTCAGGGAAAAATGTTTTAGTGGCAAATTATTCCGGAGGCAATTTAGCTGCCTTCAAAACCAATGCTGATGGCAGTTTGCAGCCTTATGCGCAATTAATAGCACATGAAGGTTATGGCGTAAATGTAAAGCGTCAGGAAATGCCGCATCCGCATTGCGCAGTATTTTCTCCTGATGAAAAATATGTTTATTCATGCGATCTTGGCAACGATAGATTATACCGTTATAAATTCAATGCGAACGATGCTACAAATATTCTCAGCGATACCGATCCTGCATATTTTGAATTGCCGGATGGTGCTGGTCCACGCCATATAACTTTCAGTCCAAATAAAAAATTTGCTTATGTTATCTGCGAGCTATCAGGAAATATTTTTGTATATCAATATGATGCCGGAAGCGGTGCTATGACTGAGATTCAGACAATTGCTTCAGACAATCAAAGTATAAAAGGTGATAAGAATAGCGCTGAAATTGCACTAACGCCTGATGGAAAATTTTTATACACATCCAATCGTGAACCAACAAATGATATAACGATTTATAAAACACAAACTGATGGACAATTGCTTGTGGTTGGACATCAGCCTGTTGGTGCACATCCAAGATTTTTTATGATTGATCCGACAGGACATTTTGTTTTAGTTGCCTGTCGGGATGCAAATAATATTCAGCTATTCAGCATCAATAAAAATTACGGTTTGCTTGAAAACCCCCAGGTATTATTATCTGTTGATAAGCCTGTTTGCATTAAAATGGTACCTGTGCATTAATTCAATGCATATACAATGGCTTCGTAAGGACGTAATGAGATATCACCGCTTGTTCTTGCAGGCACATTATTATAATTGCAGATTAATGTTGTGCCGCGACTTAAATTCTCATCAATATTTATTGAAGCGTCTGTTGTTTTAAAATTTAATAATACCAATATTTTTTTACCATTTAATTCTCTACTGTAAGCATAAATATTTGGATTGTTTCTATCGAGCAGAGTATATTTTCCATACACCAAAATCAAATTGTCTTTGCGCATTTTAACTGCTTTGCGAAAATAATTAAGACAACTGTTTGGATCTTTTTCTTCTGTGGCAACATTTACTGATTTATAATTGGGATTTACTTTTATCCATGGTGTTGCTGTGCTGAAGCCTGCATTAGCATTGGCATTCCACTGAAAAGGTGTTCTCGCATTATCTCTGGCAGATATTTTTTGATCATTCAAAAATTCCTGTAAATCGCCTTGCTTATTTTGAATTTGTTTGTACATATTGATTGATTCAATATCACGGTAATCTTCAATTTTATCAAACTTAATGTTGTCCATTCCCAATTCATCGCCGCCAAAATAATATGGTGTTGCGCGCATCGTCAATAAAAAAGTAGTCAGCATTTTTGAAGATAATTCTCTCCATTGCGGACTATCATTTCCCCAGCGCGAAACCATTCTTGGCTGATCATGATTGCCGAGATAAATTGTTCCCCAGCCTTTGTCTTCAAACACACTATCCCATTTACTGTAAATATTTTTGAATGCTACAAGCGAATAACCTTTGGGATCCATTTCTTTAAACTTACCGGGCACATATCCCAAACTCACTCCTTCAAAATGATAAAGCATATTTAACTCATGCCTGTCTGCATCTACAAAATTGTGAGCAGTTTCAGCAGTTACGCCTGCACCTTCTGCAACAGACATGCAATCGTATTTACTTAAAACTTTTTCATTCATTTCTTTTAAATAATCATGCAAATGCGGACCACTTGCCATATAATGATCCCACGAGCCGCCATAATTTTCATCCAAATCTTTTTGTGTGATGACAGGAAATGTAGTGTCTTTCGCAATGAAAGGAATTACATCCATTCTAAAACCATCAATGCCTTTTTTAAACCAAAAATTCATCATATTAAATATCTCTTCGCGCAGTTTGGGATTTTCCCAATTGAGGTCAGGTTGTTTGTAAGAAAAATAATGAAGATAATAGGCATTGGTTAAAGAATCATAATGCCAGCCGCTTCCATCCACTTCGAAAGCGCCGGGACGAAATGCAGGTTTGCCTCTTTCTGCATTCCACCAATGATAATAATCGCGATAAGGATTTGTTCTTGAGCTGCGCGATTGTTTGAACCATTCATGCTCATCGCTGCTGTGATTAACAACGAGATCTAATACCACTTTTAAACCCCGTTTATGCATGCCTGCAAGCAAGTCATCAAAGTCTTGCATGGTGCCAAATTCTTTCATAATACTTTCATAGTTGCTTATATCGTAACCATTGTCAGCATTGGGCGAAGCGTAAATGGGGTTAAGCCAGATAACATCAACACCCAAACTTTTTATATAATCAAGTTTGGAAATTATTCCTCTTAAATCACCAATGCCATCACCATTAGCATCTTTAAAACTCCGCGGATAAACCTGGTAAACCACTGCTTCTTTCCACCATTTTCTGTCAGGAATATTTTGTGCTTCATTTGTTTTTTCACTTACCATTTTATTTGATTTTTTAAATGAAAAAAATAATATGATAGAAATTATTGCTACAAAACTGATTAGCAGCGGTGCTTTGAACATGATGATAATTTTGTTGAAAAATACGGATAATCTTTTTAAAAAAAAGATTGAACATTTTGTTTTTATAGAAAGCAGCTTAAAAAATGTGGCATGAATTTTTAAGCTTCAAACTTATAATTGGGATTATGAAAAAAATTGCAGTTATCTCATTAATTATACAGGCAGCAACGTTTTTAAGTTTATCTGCTTTTGGACAAGATAGCACAGGTTCTTCTGGTGTTCGTCCAAATGGTCCGCCAATTTCTCCTGCTGCTCAACAAGCAATGATCAATGATCAACAATCTCAAAGAAATGGCACATCAGTACTTAATAATGGCGTAGAGGCTGAGAATAATGGTCAGGCACAAGTAAAAGGAATTACTATTCCACTTTCAAAAGAGCATTCAAAAAGTACTACAACAAATGATTCTTCTTCAACTCCATTAAATGTTCAACAGCAAACTGCTCCTAATGGAAAGCAGCCTGCGCCACATGAATAATTTTAAATCACAATAATTTTCTAACTAAAAAATACAATTATGGAAAATAAAAAAGAGGATGTAGATATTTTAAGCGATGCGCACATTACTCCGGCAGTATCATCTGAAATGATTGAAGATAATGCTGGACCAAGGGAGAATGATAATGATGATGAAAATATGATTAACGATGATGATGATATTACCAATGATGATGATGATGAAGGAGAAATTTTTGGCGATGAAAATGATGATGACGACGATGAAACAGACCCGGATTCATCCATCCATAAAAATTCAAAGGAAAATTCATTTTAAACTTATCCCGTTTTAAATTCCTTTAAAATAAAAAGCCATCATTTGCATGATGGCTTTCCGCTTTTATGCGGACAGATTATTACTAATGGAGTAAGCCCGGTTAAGCGATATTAACCGAAGGCTTCCATGATTGATCTGTTGATTGCATGAATACCTCCTTTTCTTTGGTGAATAATAAAAGTATAAATTTTTTGTATTGAAAATTCAAAGCGTTGTTTAATAAAAAATTAAAAATTCTTTGATTTCTTGAATTTATACTTGCAAATTATCTACGTTGCTGTTGAGGCGGCATCACCGCTTTGGGCGGTTTCTTTTCATTATTAGCAGGTTGTTTTGGCGCCGGCTTTACAGATTGTTGCTGAGGCTCCAGCGGTGATGAATTATCATCATCGTTGTAATCATTTGCATTTGATGGCATCTGGCTTTCAGGCGCAATGTTATTATTTTTTTCTTTGGATGGATCAGGCAGATCACCATAATCTGCAGAGCTGCCATTGCCCTCATCATCACCTTCTGCACCTAATTTTGCAGGCACGTTATTTACCCAATCATAGGTTATATCATTTTGCATTACATCCGGCTTCACAAATTTATTTCCATCATCAATTGCTAAGTTTTTATCATTGGAAACTTTGTTATAAAAATAAGCCCAAACAGGCAATGCAACAGAAGAACCCTGCCCGATCGTCGTAGAATTGAAACGAATAAAACGATCATCACAACCTGTCCAAACACCACATAATAATTGCGGCGTGTAGCCGATGAACCATGCATCACTGTTGTCATTTGTCGTACCTGTTTTGCCCGCAATATCTCCATTGACATCATAATCCCAAATGCGGCGTCCTGTTCCAAATTGCATCACGCCTTCCATCATACTTATCAATGAGTAAGCGGTAATATCACTGATAACTTCTTTGCGTTGCGGAATATTTGTTTGCAAAACATTTCCATTTTTATCTTCTATACGCGTGATGTACATTGGCTTTGCGCTAAATCCACGTCCCGGAAAAATGCTGTATGCCTGCATCATTTCATACAAAGAAATTTCTTCACTGCCCAATGCGATGGAAGGATAGGGCTGCAAAGGACTTGTAACATTGCACTTGTGCAAAAAATCTATAAAGCGGTTTGCACTCTCTGCGCCATCACCCATTTGTTTCATCACGTACGCAGTTGCGCAGTTGCGCGATAAAGCAAGCGCTTGCGACAAAGGCATTGTTTCGCCCGTGCAGGTTGTAGAGGTTGCGGGCACTTTTCCATAGCCTTTAAAATCCTGCTGCTCATCATCCACCGGTGTGTTGGGAGTGAAGCCCGCATCTTCAATCGCTAAGCTATACAGCAACGGTTTTATGGTAGAACCAACCTGTCTTTTTGTGTTGATGTTTACGTGATCGTATTTGAAAGTTTTAAAATCAATGCCGCCAACCCATGCTTTTACTTCGCCGCTTACAGGGTCCATTGCGAGAAAACCTGTTTGCAGCATTTGCCTGCAATATTTTATAGAATCATAAGGCGTCATCACCGTGTCTTTTGAACGATTATTATTCCATGCAAATATTTTCATCGGAGTTTTAACATCAAAAGTGCTGCGGATATCTTCATCAGCCATTCCTTCTTTTTTCAATTGCTTCCAGCGATCTGTTTGTTTGATGGCAGCTTCCAATACGTTTTGATGCCCTGCCCAAACAGTTCCTTTTTTTATATTATCCTGACCATTCAGTAAAGTTTGCATATAGCTGAGATGCTTTGCCACAGCCTCTTCAGCATATAGTTGCATGCGCGGATTGATGGTTGTATAAATCTTTAAACCATCTTTGTATAAATCATACGGAGTGCCGTCGGGCTTTGTATGTGTCTTACACCACTGCTTCATCTCTTCACCCAGAACCATTCTGAAATAGGGCGCAAGTCCTGACACTTCATCAAGCTTTTTATAATTTAAAACAATGGGTTTTATTTTTATTACATCAGCCTGCGCTTCAGATAAATATTTATTGCGGACCATTTGATCAATCACCAAATTTCTTCTTTCCAGTGCGAGCTTCGGATTGCGGCGCGGATTGTAAGCGCCCGGCGCATTGACCATGCCCACCAACACCGCAGCTTCTTCTATCGTTAACTGGTCAGGTTCTTTTTGAAAAAAAGTTTTTGCTGCATTGCGAATGCCAAAAACATTGTCGCTGAAAGGCACCGTGTTTAAATAAATGGTGATGATCTCCGGCTTGGTAAAATTTCTTTCGAGCTTTATGGCAATGATGGATTCTTTTATTTTTTGAATGATGCGCACCAAACGGTTTGAGCTGATATTGGTGAAAAGATTTTTTGCCGTTTGCATCGTAATGGTGCTTGCTCCACCTCTTGTTCCCAACGAAAAAATTGCCCTTCCGAGCGAGCGCGGATCAATGCCGTTGTGTTTGTAAAAACGCTCATCTTCCGTTGCTACAAGCGCGTTGATAACATAAGGACTGATGTCTTTATAATCAACATTGACGCGGTCTTGCAGAAAATATTTTCCCATTAATGTGCCATCATCTGCATACACCTGGCTGGCAAGCGATGCGGAAGGATTTTGCAATTCTTCAATGGAAGGCATTGCGCCGAAAAAACCAAAATCTGCGAGTACCACCACCAAAACAAAGAGTGCGAGACCAATAAAAAATAAGCGCCAGAGAATGATTACGGAGCGTTTTGTTTTTGGATGTGGAGACTTCATCAAAGAATTTTTCAGGGAATAAAGTTAATAGTATCGTTGTTTAATTATTGCAAAAGTTTAAGAAGAAGAATTAAGAATGAAGAAGAAAGGACTGAACGTCTTTCCCCGAAGCCGGGAATCTGCTGTTTGCTGTTTCACCATTACAATATCCGTATCTTTATACTCCGCAATTTTCAGTAATCAAAAACAACAAAATGAAACAACTGCTTTTCTGTGTTACATTTCTTGCGATGTTTGTGCTTTTTTATTCGTGTAAAAAAAGTATTGGCACAGGAGGCCCAGGCACTCATGATACGACTACACATGATACTACACATCCAAATGCACTGAATGTGCATGTATATTTATCGGGTTATTTAGGAGGTGCGCCAGAACCTTACGGAGCTGATTATACACCTTCCAAAGCTGTGTATTGGAAAGATTCCGTTGAAACTATTCTATCTAATGATTCCACTTCAGTTGCAACCTCCATTGCAGTAGCGGGCAATGATGTGTATGTTACGGGTTATGTAGAAGAGCAGACGGTTTACTGGAAAAACGGGCAATTAAATTATTTACCGTCTTATGGCTCATTTACAAAAGTAACAGCGGGTTCTGCCCTTGCTTCAGGCACTGATATATATTTTATTGGTTGCGTTTCTAATTTTTCAGGTAGCATTCCCTGCTACTGGAAAAATGGAAAGCTGGTACTGCTTACTGATAGCAGCAAAATAGATGGCTTTCCGGAAGCAACCGGAATATTTGTGGATGGAAATGATGTATATATATGTGGTTCAGAATCCGTAAAAGCGACCGGAAGAAAGTCACTTGAGCTTGGTTATTGGAAGAATGGGATCTTTACTGCCTTATCCATACCTCCAATACCCAAAGGACATTTTATACCAACAGGAATTACAGTGCTAAATGGGACTGCCTTTATTTGTGGTTATGATGAGTCCCTGGAGAAGAATCAAGATATGTGGAAATACCGTACGTATTACTGGGAAAATGGAGTTTTGTACACACTAGGCTCTTACAATAAACATTCGCTAACGCAATCTATTGTGCAGGCAGGAGGCAAAATTTATGTTGCCGGATGTGACGAGAAAGAGCATGAAATTTATTGGTCGACTGTAGGAGGCGTTGCCTTGCATGGCATGCCATTATCTCAAAAACCCCGTCTTTATTATAAATGCTTTTTTACTTCCTGTAACGATAGTATTTATTATGCTTCGGATGCAATAAATGCGCAGCATAACGGCTATCCTGTTTATGGAAAATTTGGGCAAAATCCTGTAAAAAAGATACCACTCATGGAAGATGGGCTCTATAATCATATAACAGGAATGGCGGTAACACCAAAATAATATTATTGCAAATTTCTATTAGTAGTAGCTCTACGCGCATAAAAAATCTCTATTTGCTTCGCGAAGTTGCGGCTACGTGCGTAAAAAATTTCTATTTGCTTCGCGAAGTTGCGGCTACGTTCATAAAAAGAGCTCATTCGCTTCGCGAAGTTGCGGCTACGTTCATAAAAAGACTTCATTCCCTTCGCGTAGTTGCGGCTATGTTCATAAAAAGACTTCCTTCGCTTCGCGTAGTTGCGGCTACATTCATAAAAAGACCTCATTCGCTTCGCATAGTTGCGGCTACGTGCGTAAAAAATTTCTATTTGCTTCGCGAAGTTGCGGCTACGTTGATAAAAAGACTCTATTCGCTTGCCTGTCCACACAGACAGGATATAAAAAGACTCTATTTGCTCGCCTCTCCACGCAGACAGGATATAAAAAGACTCTATTCGCCTTCTGTGCAGATAGACAGGACATAAAAAATTGTCATTTGCCTGACTGTTTAGGTAGACAGGACATAAAATGAATTTTTTTTAATGGAAATCTTTTTTTCAGAAAATATTTTTATCTTTATTCTGTAAACCAATATTCTAAAACCAAATTTTTATCTATGTCTTCCAAAACATGGTCTTATTTCCTAAATCCTTTTATTTCTGCAGCTGCCAGCTTCAAGAAAGCCCTCAAAATCTCCACCTATACCGATGCGCAATTGCAGGCGCGGAGTGGTGATCCTTTTTATGCGCCGCTGTACAAAATGTACGATCCGCTGCACCAGGCGCTGGTTGATGCCTACAATAACTGGAAAACGCAGGGCGGCACGCAAAAAGGCACTACCCTTACATTCGATCAATTGCTAACGTTGCTTAGTCCCTCCAAAATTGGCGCGTGGGATTACGCTGTGATGGGCGTTTATGCCAAAGGCACGCCGGGTTATATTTCTATTTTCCCGCAGGGGCATAAGCCTTTTCAGACCGGTGATAAAGACCAGCGTGTGAATGCTGTGCAGCAGCTTGCCAAAGCGCTTGCAGGCACACCGGCATTGTCCACAACAATGGATGATGTGAATGATTTTTACAAACAACTTATTACGGCGCGCAGTGCGCAGCAGGGCAATATCGGCAACACCGGCAGCGAAAGCGATGAGGTAAGAGATGCAGTAACCGCAGCTATGACCGGTTTGTACAGTGTGCTCGGCTCGTGCATCACGCAGTTTGCAGACGACCCAACGCAAGCTGAACCGATCTTTGACCTGGAGACCATCCGCAACCATGATCAGCTTGTATTTACCGGCGGTGTAAAAGCATTAGAAACAGAAAATATTATGGAGCACACATTTGCCTCAACAGACGAAATAAAGTTGTCTGCCACTGGCACTGCGCTTGGTTTTTATTTAAGTAAATTTAAGGATGATGCTCCCGGAAAATATACCGTGATAACAGAGCTTGCGGGCACTAATCAAACCGTAAAACCCGCAGATTTTGGGGATGGTACCAATACTTTTCTGCACGTTATAAACAACGATGCCGCCACAGAAGGGCATTATAAAGTGGAGTTGTAGGAGAGAGAAAGGAATAGGAAATTTAGTTCCCGCAGCTTGTACATCAGAGACAGAAGCGGGAATTTTTATTTTCTTTTAATGGCAACTCTTAAAAGAAAAGTTTTAGTTTTAGAAAATATGCAGGGCAAAGTTTTATTATCAACAAATAAAAATGTCGCACAAGGTTCATCAACCCAAAGCATCAATGTTGCTGCACTTGCAAAAGGAAATTATTTTATCAGCATAAAAACAAGCGAGGGCGAAACAACGGAGAAGTTTATGAAAGAATAATTCCTAAAACTCCTGCGGCAATGCCTGGTGCAGCAGTTTTTTATATCCTTCAATATCTTTATTGTCTTTCAGCAGATCCATATTGCTTTGGCTAATGATGGAGTAACTGAACTTGTCTGCTTTGAGCCATGGCAAAATAGTTCCCGCTGTTTTAGGCTTCGTTTTATCAACATATTGCGTGGCGAGCAGCGCATTATCAAATGGTCCGAGCAACACAAGATTGTAACGCGGATCTAACTTAACAGAACTTACAATTATTTTCTGGTTGTAAAAATTTATCTGATTGTAACGGTTGAAGGCATTGCCTGCTTCGTTGGCGTAAACAGGCGCCACGCTGTCGAGCACGATCAGCACGTATTGCGGCTCCAGCGCATTAAACGCAAATGTTTTTGGCGCTGCAACAACAGTGCTTGTATCTTTTTTTATGGTGGGCATAACCGCAACAGTTCTCTTAACCGTGGTGTCCTGTTTTGGCGGCGCTTTTGCTTCGGGCGCAGCCTTGGTATTATCAAGCGTGACCACAGGTCCGGCTTCATCTTCATTGCGCGTAATTTGCAAATTGGTAAGGTAAGTTTCTATTTCCTTCCTTCGTTTCAAAACACTGATCATCGTGTTTGCGCGCTCTGCCAAAGGCGAGGATGGATAAAGAGATGCAAGATTGTGCAGCCGGTTAATCGCTGTGCTGTCTTCTCTTTTTGAAACATAATAAATTGCTTCGATGAACAGCAGTTGCGGCGTCCAGTAGGTTTTTCCGTACACACTGTCGGCTTTTGCTTTCTCAGCTTTGGCTTCTTCAAAATTGCCGCTGATAAAAAGATCATAAATATGATCGTATTCGGCAGTAGCCGGATTTGCATCGCTTGTTGTGGAAACTAAACCACCCGCATTTAAGCTTTTCAAATATTTACTGTCAGGATAATTTGCAGCCAATGCTTTCAGGCTTGAATCTGCACTAACCTTATTTCCTTCTTTTGTATAAGAATAATATTGGTTGAATAAAGTTTTTTCCGTGAAATCATTTTTACCAAAACGCCTGTTGATTTCATTGTAAGAATCAAGCGCAGCGTCATAATTCTCCAGTTGATTTTGAAAAGTTTCTCCATTGCTGAATAATGCATGCTCAATGTTGTGATTGGATGTTTGCATTTTCGCAGGCGTAAGCGGAATAGTATTGAGCAATAATTGAAATGCTGATTTCTTTGTATCTGTCGCCGAAATTGTTTTTTGCATTGCACTTGAATCGGTAGCTGCCTGTATAGTATTTTTTTTGTCGGCAGGAAGTTTTGCAAGGTCTGAACTTAAGTTCCAGTTATCTACATTCGGACGATCGCCCCATGTTTGCCTGAAACTTGAGTAGCCGGAACTCTTGAGTCCGGCATTATTGAAATACCATGAGGATGCGGCGTTGGCATCAGGCGAGGCTTGCGGTGAAGGCGCAAAAAGTGCCGTGTTATTTGGCGAAGAAATAACCGCAGGATTTACATTCGGTACATTTTCTTCATTACTTGCTTTTGCATTTTGTTGTTTTAATTGCAGCTTTGCAATTTTTGTAAGCAATGCATTTCTTTCCGCTTCAGACATCGCTGCAATTGCCTGCAAACTATCTTCTAAATGTATCGTTGTAAGATTTGCTGCAATAATTTTCAAGGCACTTTGCCTTAGTTGCGCGCGTGCTTTATCATCTGCGTTTGTTATCTGGCTTACTACAACACTATCATAAAAGTTATGCGCAGGAATGTATGCCTTGTTATCATAATTTATATCTGCCAACAATAAAAATGAAATGCTTTTTTGCTTTGGATCCTGCGCTGCAGCCACAATACTTTTATTTAATAATTTTATTGCCGCACTTTGTTGTTTCATATCCAGTTCCACCTGCGCTGCTGCGTAATAAATAATATCGCGATACTGAATGTATTTATCTTTTTTTGCAAGGCTTAATAATTTCTCCAGCTTTTGCTGTTCCAGGTTTCCATTATTGCCGCCGCTTAATTTTATTATATCCAAACTTGCATAAACTTCCATCAACGGATCAGTTGTTTCGTTGATACTTTTATTATAAAAAGCAATTGCTTTAGTGGTATCATTTGCAAGCTGATACATTTGACCAACTAAAAATTCCCATCGGCTTACCTCAAATTTATTTTCAGCAGTGCTTAAAGATTTACTTAAATAAAATGCGGCGCTGTCATAAATATTTTGTTTGTAAAACCAATAAGCAAGTGTTTCGTGCAGGCTTGGCAGTAGCCGTGGCGGAAAGTTTGGGTCGTTGCGAATGATCTCTAAAAGACTTGCTGCCTGGTTATAATTATTTGTTTCAATAAAATTTCTGCAGAGAGCAAGTATGGCATCATTTCTTGCGGGCGGCTTTGAGGTTATTTTTTTTAATAATGAAGGATTTTCTTTTGTGGCAATGGAAAACACACCATCATTGTTGCTGGCATTGCTTCCTATCGGAATATCGTATCCTTCATCTTTCGGCGCAAAAGCATAATTGATGTATTGAAAACAATGGTTGGAAGAATCAAAATTCTTTCTCAGAAAATAAGCTCGCCCAAGTAAATAATACATATCATCGACCCAATCATTTCTCAGATCATGCAAAAGCACACCTTCTGCACAGCGATAAATAATGGAATCAATATCAGTTTTATCCGTTGCAGTAACATCAAGACTGTAATTATAAAATGGAATTAATGGCTGCGTGTAATCATCACGAAAAGATGCTTTCGCATTATTGATGATCATATTTATTTCATTGTTCGCATTAAAATAATAATTGTAATGCGTAACCATATCCTGGTATATATGACGAATAGCAGTAAATTTTTTATTGCCTGTTTTTTCGGAAGGCAGCGTTCTGTTTTCGTAAGGTTTTGGTTTGGTTAGTTCAATTGACGATCCCGGCTGAGCAACAGCATTGATTGTGATAAAACAAAAAAACAAGGCTAAAATATTCAGCAACACATTCTTCATTTGCAAAAAAATCTTCTTATATAACTGCAATATCAATCAAAATATTTTTAGTTGTTATAATTTTTATGCAAGTTTAATAGGAAAATTTAATGTTGCTACCTTAGTGCGATAAATCGGTCATGGCAAAACTTGAAATAAATTCTTCACTCCGGCGTCTGCGAAATCGTTACCGCATGGTAATAATGAACGACGATACTTATGAAGAAGTTGTTACGTTCAAATTGTCGCGTTTAACTGTTTATATTACTTTGTGCACAGTGTTTGTTGTTTTGGTTGGATTAACGATTGCCTTGTTTGTTTACACGCCGCTTAAATATTACATTCCCGGATTAAGCAATACGCAGAGCAGCGCTGAATTGCAGCTTTTAAAAATAAGAACTGATTCTCTTGAACAATCAATTCAATACAAAGATCAATACTTAAATGATCTTCAAAAAACATTGTCGGGCAATACGCCTGCACAGCGCGATACTACAACTCTTAAAATACCAAAGGCTGAAATAAATAATGAATAATTTTTTTTGAATGATGGATGAAAATAAAAAAGAGAGTAACCAGAATTTATTATTGCAATATGGCGGCTATGCAATGCAATTGCTTGTAAGCCTTGGTATTGCTACGTTTGCCGGCATCAAGTTTGATGCATGGTTAAATTTTCATTTTCCTGTTTTCGTATGGTTGCTTCCTTTAATCGTGTTGATTTTATTAATGGTTAAGGTTATAAAAGATACTTCAAAAAAATAAAATGACTAAAGAATCAATCCGTACTATTTTTTTACCGGTGTTTATTATTTTCATTATTATAAATTGCTTCTGCATCGTGTTTGGAAATTTTTTAGAATCTCATAAAATTGATCATCTTGTTTTAATTGTGTCAAATGCATTGTTGTTTGCGCTTACTTTTTTTAATCTTTTCATCTATCAAAAAACAATGAGCAATACTAATCCAAATGTTTTTTTTAGAAGTGTTATGGCAGCAACTGTTATCAAACTTTTTTTTATTGCTGCTGCTGTTTGTATGTACTTATATTTTGCAGGCGCAAACAAAAGTTTATATGCTATTATTTGCACCATGTTTTTATATGTTTTTTATACCGTTGCAGAAGTGCGCAATGCACTGAAATTAAACAGGCAAACCAATGTCCGCAGTTGAGCATCCATTGCATGCGCTTGCTGCATTTTTGCCCGATGATTCCTTTGAAGATGTGGCAAAGTATCTTCATGAATACAAAGTGCACTTAACCGTTAAAAAGCAACGCAGCAGCGTACTTGGCGATTATCGCAATGCTTTTCAAAATAAAAATCACCGCATTACTATCAATGGAAATCTCAATAAATATTCCTTCTTAATAACACTCATTCACGAAATTGCTCACTTACTTACGTTTGAAAAATATGGACATAAAGTAAATGCGCACGGCAAAGAATGGAAGACTATTTACAGCAACCTGTTAAGTGTATTTGCAACAAAAAATATTTTTCCAAAGGATATTTTAAAAGAGCTGAAAAAATCATTCAAAAATCCTGCGGCAAGCAGTTGCGCAGAAGAAGGATTGACGCGCATTTTAAAAAATTATGATGAAAGAAAAGACAAGATTTTTTTAGTAGAAAATATTCCGTTGAATGCACTTTTTAAAACGCCTGACGGAAGAATTTTTAAAAGAGGAGCAAAATTGCGCAAGCGATTTCGGTGTACAGAAATAAAAACTAATGCTTTGTATTTATTCAGCCCAGTGTATGAAGTGAAACCTGTGATAGAAGATTAATGTTTCGTACCGGAAGCCCAAAATGTAAAGCGATCTGTCGAGCTTTGCAGTTCCAATGTTTCATTTTGTTTTACAAAAAATTGTACTGGCTGAGAAAAAGTTTCATCAACAAAAGGCAATGAACTTGTAAAAAGTGTTTGTCCGTTTTCATCTTTTAATATCAAATCAATTTCGTGCGAAGCCGCATCAGAAAAGGGTTTTGCTGAAACAAATAAATATTCAACACTTGTTGCAGGCGCGCCGGATTGTTTTACTATATAATCATTTTCGCCTGCGCCAACAGCTCTGAAAAATCGTGAAGTAATTGTTGCAGTGTCCGTTGCCATTGATCCTTTTACAATAGTTACAGGAATGGGTTCTGTGGTTTTATTGTTCACGCCAACAGAAGTGCAGCCTGCAAAAAATAGCATTAGGAAAAAGAAAGAATATTTTTTCATTAACAAAAATTTTTTTACAAATTTTCTTTTAAAACAAAAATACGCCACGATAAAATAAATGAAAATGATATTTAATTTGTGTGTTAATATCTTCGCTGATTATGTCGAAAGAAATTGTTTTAAGCGGCATTCGTCCCACAGGTTTTTTGCATCTCGGAAATTATTTCGGAGCAGTAAAAAATTGGGTGAAAATGCAGGACGAATACAATTGCTTTATTTGCATTGTTGATTGGCACAGCCTTACCACACATCCTGATACAAAACTCCTGAAGCCCAATGTGCACAGGCTTTTAGCAGAGTTGATCGCTTGCGGAATTGATACGGATAAAACAGTTTTATATGTGCAAAGCGACTTGCCGCAGATTGCAGAATTATACTTGTATTTAAACATGCTTGCTTACAAAGGCGAGCTTGAAAAAACGCCCACTTTTAAAGATAAAGTGCGCCAGCATCCTGAAAATGTAAACGCCGGATTACTTACTTATCCTGTGTTGCAGGCTGCTGATATTTTAATTCATCGCGCAGTAAATGTTCCTGTTGGTAAAGACCAGGAGCAACATTTAGAGATGGCAAGAAATTTTGCAGAGAGATTTAATTATCGTTATGGAAATATTTTTCCTTTACCTTATCCATTTAATTATGGCAATAATTTATTAAAAATTATGAGTCTTGATGGCAAAGGAAAAATGAGTAAAAGTGAAAATGAAATGGCAACTATATTTATTGCAGATGATGATGATTTGATTCGTAAAAAAATAATGAGAGCAAAAACCGATAATGGACCGAGAGAAAAAAATGCAGCGAAGCCAGACTATATTGAAAATATTTTTACGCTGATGAAATTAGTAAGTGAAAAAGATATTGTAAATAAATTTGAAAACGATTTTAAAGAATGTACAATTCGTTATGGTGAACTGAAAAAACAATTGGCAGAAGATATGGTTGCCTTCATCAAACCTATACGTGACAATGCTTTGAGCATTCAAAATAATCAAAAATATTTATCAAAAATAATTTTGCAGGGAAAAGAAAAAGCCAAACAAAGTGCAGAAGCAACATTGAAATTAGTACGCGAAGCCATTGGCATAAATTATTTATAGTTCTCTTTTTTATAAAATTGTAAACGCTTATCTTGTTCGCCCGAATAATTAAATATGGCTAAGCAAAAAAAACCAAAGCATGTAGCGGTTGCCGGAAATATTGGCTCAGGAAAAACAACACTCACACAATTGTTGAGCAAGCATTATAAATGGGTTCCGCAGTTTGAAGATGTTGATCACAATCCTTATCTCATGGATTTTTACGAAGACATGCCAAGGTGGAGTTTTAATCTGCAGGTTTATTTTTTAAACAGCAGATTAAATCAATTACTCGAGATACAGCGTGGTACTGAAACTGTAATTCAGGACAGAACAATTTATGAAGATGCCAATATTTTCGCGCCAAACCTGCATGAAATGGGCTTAATGAGCAAACGTGATTTTGATAATTATTACCAGTTTTTTCAAACCCTTCAAAGCATGGTGCAGCCGCCGGATTTACTCATTTATTTGAAAGCATCAGTGCCTGCACTTGTTGCACGCATACAAAAACGCGGACGCGAATATGAAGAAAATATCAGGCTTGATTATTTAAAAAAATTAAATGAACTCTACAATAAATGGACGGCAAATTATAAATACGGACAGATTTTAATTATTGATGTTGACAAAAATAATTTTGAAGAAAAGGAAGAAGATTTGGGTGAAATAATTACAAAGATTGATGGCATGCTGTTTGGATTATTTTAAGCAATTCAGTAAAAATATTTTAATGAAATTTTTTCCAATAACCTTTTTCTTTATCCTCTTTTTATTGATTTACTCTTGTTCAAAATCAAGCTCCGGAAATGTTTCTCCAATAACTCCACCACCTGACACCACTTCTTTTTCTTTTGCAAAAGGCGCAGACATAAGTTGGCTTACACAAATGGAAAGTGATGGTTATAAATTTTATGACACCAACAATGTGCAGGAAGATTGCATACAAATTTTAAAAGAAAAAAGTATCAATTCTATTCGCTTGCGTGCATGGGTAAACCCGGCGGACGGTTGGTGCAATACATACGATGTTGTGGTAAAAGCTTTGCGCGCAAAAGCAGCAGGCATGCGCATCTTGATAGATTTTCATTACAGCGATGTTTGGGCAGATCCTGCGCATCAAACAAAACCTGCAGCATGGAATTCTCTTAGTTTTGATTCGCTTGTCAAGGTAGTTTATGCTTACACTTATCATGTTTTAGACACATTAAAATCAAATGGAATTATTCCTGAATGGGTGCAGGTTGGCAACGAAACAAATGATGGAATGCTTTGGGAAGATGGTCGCGCATCAACAAACATGGCCAATTTTGCAACGCTTGTTACAAGTGGTTACAATGCTGTAAAAGCAGTTGACGATTCTGCAAAAGTGATCGTGCATATTTCAAACGGATTTAATAACAGTTTATTCAGATGGATGTTTGATGGCTTGCAAAGTAATGGTGCAAAATGGGATGTCATTGGCATGTCGCTTTATCCCGATGCGAGCAATTGGCAGTCGCTCGATAATTCATGTCTCGCAAATATGAACGATATGATTTCCCGCTACGGAAAAAAAGTAATGATTTGCGAAATCGGCATGAGCATGACTGATTCTGATGCTGCAAGATCTTTTATCACAGACATAATTTCAAAGACAAGATCGTTAGGACAAAATGGATTAGGCGTTTTTTATTGGGAGCCTGAAAGCTACAACTGGCAAGGGTATACGCTTGGTGCATTCAATAATTTTGGCAAGCCAACGATTGCTTTGGATGGTTTTGAAAATTAATTTTTTGATACCAACAAAGGTTTTTCATGGCATCATCGTTGCGTCGCAATCCTTTCATCGTTCGCCTATAATTTTATCTTTTCGTTTCAATACTTAATCTTAAAATATTTTTCAAACACTTCCATGAAAAAAATATTCAACAAAATTTTTATCACATCTTTCATCATCATTTTAGTTTGTGTTTCAAATGCATTTACACCAAAAAGAAATTTGCAAAGTGAAAATAATTTGCCTGATAAAATAATCGGCGCAGATATTTCTTTTCTTCCTGAACTTGAAAGTAAAGGCATGAAGTTTTATGAAGATGGTGTTCAAAAAGATCCGATCACAATTTTAAAAGAGCATGGATTTAATTTTATACGACTCAGAATTTTTAATGATCCTGCACAAGACAGCGGCTATTCTCCTAAACTTGGTTTCTGCGATTTGAAGCACACACTTTTAATGGCAAAGCGCGCAAAAGCAGCAGGCATGGGCATTTTGATCGATTTTCATTACAGCGATTATTGGGCAGATGATCACACACAATTTAAACCGGCAGCATGGAAAGGTTTGAATTTTAAACAAACAACTCAAGCGCTGCATGATTTTACTTATAAAGTTATCGAAGCATTGAAAGTACAAAACACTTTGCCGGATATGGTGCAGATCGGTAATGAAATTAATGAAGGCATGGTTTGGCCAGACGGAAATATTTCGCATCCTGATACACTTGCCGCATTTTTTAAAGCAGGAATCAATGCTGCGAAAGAAGTAGATCCTTCCATAAAAATTATGCTGCATATTGCCCTTGGCGGACAAAATGCAAGATCAATATTATTTCTTAATACTGTTATTCAACGCAATGTTCCTTTTGATTTTATTGGCGAATCGTATTACCCGCAATGGCACGGTACCCTTCAGCAATTGCATGATAATCTTACCGACCTCGCAAAAAAATATAAGCAGGATATTATTGTTGCTGAATATACTTTTCACAAGCAGGAAGTAAACGATATTGTTTTTAATCTTCCTAATAATAAAGGCAAAGGCACTTTTATTTGGGAGCCATTAAACACATGGGAACAAATGTTTGATAAAAATGGAAATGCAAACGATTCAATGCTTCATATTTATGACAATGTTGTAAAAAAATATGAAGTGAAATAATTTCGTCGCAATTTTATAAAACATGACTGAAGAGCGAAAGCAAAAACTCACCAAAGTTTTACAGCAAAGGCAAACAAACATTACAGTTGTAATGGAGAATGTACATGATCCCCATAATATCTCGGCAGTGATGCGAACCTGCGATGCTGTTGGCATTCAGAACATCTATATTCTTAATACAAAAATTCCGAAGCATAAAAAATGGGGTGCAAAAAGCAGCAGCAGCGCAATGAAATGGCTAACCATTCATGAATTTGACAACGCAGAAAAATGCTTTGAATCTGTAAGAAGATTAGTTGATAAAATATTTGTTACGTATTTAAATGATACAGCAGTAAGTTTATATGATATTGATTTTACAAAAAGTATTGCGTTGGTTTTTGGGAATGAGCACGATGGCGTTAGTGAAGAAATAAGAAAATTTGCTGACGGAAATTTTGTAATTCCACAAGTTGGCATCATTCAAAGTTTAAATGTTTCTGTTGCCTGCGCAGTGAGTGTTTATGAAGCTTTCAGGCAAAAGCAACTTGCGCAGCATTATAATCAAACATCATTTCATAGTGAGCAAATCGATGCTCTCATGAAAGAATGGAATCTTAACCACGATGAATAAATTATGAGAGTCACTTTTCTTATCACCATAATTCTTTCTTTTTTTATACAATTTTCAGTTGCTCAAACAATTGAAAAAATAAAAATGGATGATGTTTTAAAGTTGATTGATACCGTGAAAACGCCTGTTGTTATTAACTTCTGGGCTACTTGGTGTCATCCATGTGTTGAAGAAATTCCTTTGCTTGAAAAAAGTATTATATCTTATAAATCTCAAGGAGCAAAGCTTATTTTGATAAGTGTTGATTTTGCAAATGATTATTCTACCAAACTAATTCCCTTTGTGCTACAACATGGATATACTTCAAAAATTTATTGGCTTGATGAAAAGAACCCTGCTGAATTTTGTCCAAGACTTGATAGTCATTGGGCTGGAAAAATTCCGGCGACATTAATGATAAATAATGCAAAAAATTATCGTGAATTTTATAATATCGGATTGGCACAATATCAAATAGATGCTTATCTCAAAGATTTAATCTTGCGATAAATAATTTAATTTTAGTTTGCATAAATTTTTAATTCAACCTTTAATTTTTTTTATGAAAACAATTTTAAAACTCAGCGTTGCTACATTGTTTCTGTTAGCAGTTGCATGCACAAAAGAAAATATTAAATCGCCAACTTCACCTGTTAATCAGCCATTGCTGCAAATTTCGGGTGCCGCAAAATATCATATTGGCGAAAGTTATGGTGGAGGTATTATTTTTTACCTTGACTCAACTAAAAAGCATGGACTCATTGCTGCTACTGAGGATCAGGGCACAGGCATAAGCTGGGATGCTGATATGAATAAAGAAACAGGTGCAGTTGGCTCTGCTATTGGTACAGGCGCTTCAAATACAAAAAAGATTATAAAAAAACTTGGTACAGGAAGTTCTTATGCTGCAGATCTTTGTACAAGCTATGCCGGTGGCGGATTTCATGATTGGTTCTTGCCATCAAAAGATGAATTGAATCAACTTTATAAACAAATGTCTAAAGTTGGCGGCTTTTCTGCTACTAATTATTGGAGTTCAACCGAAGTATCTAAATCAAAAGCTGTTGACCAGGAATTTGGTGAAGGATATCAATTTAAAGATGAAAAAACTTTTACGTTAAATGTTAGAGCTGTAAGAGCTTTTTAAATTTATAAATATTTTTTTAAGCGAAGAAGTAAACTTTCTTCGCTTTTTTATTGGACTCTATGTTGTTTTGCTTTTAATTTTTCATCCCTTAAATATGTAATGCTTACATTCAATTCAAAGCCAATTAAAATGATCAGAGAATTTACAAATGTCAGCAGCATTAAAATAAGTATTGTGCCGATGGAACCATAAAATCTATTGTAGTTTGAAAAATATTGTGCCCAAAGGGAAAATATCCACGTAGTGAAAACAATAAGGAAGGTTGCGAAGATGGCGCCGGGTGATAAAAGTTTCCACCTTTTTTTTAATGATGGTGCATACTTATAAATAAATGCAATCGAATATAGAAATAAAAATACAATAATTATCCAGCGAAGGCTTTGAATAAGTGTTCGCACATGTGGATTTTGTACATGAAAAGCTTCCATTAAATATTTAAAAAAAGTTCCTTGCCCAAGTGAAATAAGTACAGTGCCGATAACGAGCAAAACCAATACCAGTGTGAGTTTCAGGGCACGATATCTTTTGTATAAAAAATTTGATCTGTGTTTAACAAGAATAGAACGATCAAAACTTCTGATAATTCCCATCATAGCATTGGATGAATAAAATATCGCCAAAACAAAACCTAAGGAAAGCAATCCTGTTTTTGTTTTATTAAAAAAATCATCAAGAAAACCAACCACAAATCTTTGCGCATCTTTATTTGGCGTAAGGTCAGTTACAAACTTTATCAATTCATTAAAAAATTGTTTTGATACTGGAAAATAAGGAATAAGTGTGCAGAGAAATAAAGTAGCTGCAGGAATTGCCATGAGAAAATTAAAAGAAATTGCAGCGGCTCGAACATTCAAACCTTCTTTTTTTATTTGCCTGATGAAAAAAATAAATACATCATACAAACACAATCCTTCAAAACCGGGAATAACCAATTTTTTACTTTTATTTCGAATGAAAGTAACGGGAGCAGAATTATTCAATATGCGTTCGAACTTTGTCAAAATAGATTATTTCATTAAAATAACAAAACCCTGCTTTTAAAATAATAAGCAGGGCTTTAAAATTAACTAAACGATTATTAAAATTATTTTTTCGGCGTATTTGTTGGAAAAGTTGCGGTGTCCGGAGCTGTTTGTTGATTTGCAGGAGCAGCATTTGTATTTACCTTTTGCAAAATAGAAGCGCCATTATTTGTTGTGCTGCCTTTAAAAAACAATGTTGATACAATGCACAAGCCACCTACTATTGCTGCAAAAAGCCAGGTGCCTTTTTCAAGCACATCGGTTGTTTGTTTTACACCCATAAACTGGTTATTGAAACCCGCAATAGTACCAGATAAACCTCCGCCTTTTGGATTTTGCACCAATACGATCAAACCTAATATGATGCATGCAATAATTATGAGAATGAGAAATAAAACTGACATATTATAGCCCTTTTAATTTTTTAATTTGGGACGCAAAGTAAACCGATTTATCCGGATGCAACAAACTTAATTTTTCATAAAGCTCAATTGCTTTCGCAGTTTTGCCTTGTTTTTCTAATACCTCAGCCATCGCTTCTGTTACTATTTCTTTTGGCTCAATTGAATGCGCAGCACTGTCAAGCACTTTATTTTCAAGTGCAGTTTCTGTTCCCAAATCCAATGGCTGCGGGCTTATACGTTTCATTTGTTTTAGCCAATCGGTAAATCTTAAAACACGTTTTTCTAAATTATCCTGCGTTTGCGAATCAAGTTTTATGCCTTGCGAAGCAAAATAATCGATCGTGTGATACGAAGTTTTTTCTATGGGTAATTCAGCGGTTTCATCAACAGGTTTTTTGAAAGCTGCTGCCTGCTCTTCCAAAATATTTGAAAGTTTTTGTGAAGTAACGTTATCAGTTGGCAACTCATTCAAATCTTGTGCAAGTACTTTATGAATGTCTTCTTCTAAAGATTTTTTTTCATCTTCATCAATCAATAATTCTTCAGCAATAACTTTTTTTTCAGGTAGAATTGTTTCAGAAACTTCAACCTGTTTTTCGAATTCAATTTTTTCTGCATTATTATTTTGTTGTAATAATTGATAATGCAACCAATATGGATTTGAAAAATAAATAGCAGTTCTTTGAAGTTGTTTTAAAAAATCAGGATGATTTTGATACTTCATTTTTTTTGCAAGAAAAAAATGCGCAGGCGAAAAATATGGATGATCAGTAATAATATTTTGCAGTTCTTCTGTCGAAGCATCAGCAAAAAATGTTACATCAGATTTTTGATCAACAGCATTCATTAGATGAAAATACAAAGCAATTACCAGTTAGAAAAAACCTTGTTGAATATATCGTCTGTCAGCGATTTTAAAATATCATTCATTAAGCTGGGTTCTGCTTCAGTTAGTGATAATGTGGATGCAAATGGAAATGCGCGGCTTACATCAAAGTCTTGAATTTTATTGTCAACGGTATTGTTTAAAGTAATGTGAACACTTACTGTCAGTGTGTTTTGGCTTGTTGTATTGTTTGAGATGCCTGATGTTGTGACATCATAACCAGTAATCGTTCCTGTGATTTGATAGTTGGCATTATCGCCGGAAATTTGTGTCAATTTTGTTTCGCTTGAAACTTTTTGTATAAAAGCATCCGTTAATCTTGAGCTTAATTGCGGGTTTACATAACGCGCTTTATTTTCAAAATAGTTTACTTTAATTGTTTTGATTTTATTGTAATCAATTGATACATCTCTGAAAGAATAGATCTTGCAGGACGATATGCAAAAAGTAAAAAATAAAAAGTAAAAAGCAATTCGTAATTTTTTCATCTTATAAGTTTACAAGCCTTCAATATCATACTCTTTTAATTTTCTATACAGCGTTCTTTCACTAATTCCTAAATCAAGCGCAGCATCTTTTCTTTTGCTTTTATGTTTCTTCAAAGCTTTAATAATAAGTTCTTTTTCCTTATCCATTATATTCAAAGTTTCTTCAACTTCTTCATGCTGGTGAATGCCATTTTCATTAGATAAAATTACCGGCTGATTATTTTGTGGATGTTGAGAAGGAGTAGTATTTATACTTACCGGCAAATGTTGTGTTTCTCCATTTGCAGGATATTCATGCAATAAATTTTCGTTTGCAAAATGGGCTGCATTTCCTGCCAAGGAAGGATTTTTTATTATTTCTAAAAACATTTTTTTCAATTCTGTTACATCTTTTTTCATATCAAAAAAAAGCTTGTATAAGATTTCGCGCTCGTTTGAAAACTCTGCGTGAGATGTAGCCGCAGCAAGCATTGGCAAACGATTCATATTTTTTTCCGGTAAAAATTTTCTTAATTCATTCTCAGTAATAACCGGGGTTTTACTAAGCACTGAAATTTGCTCTGCAAGATTTTTTAATTCTCTTACATTGCCCGGAAACGGATAGTTAATTAACAGGTTTTTCGCTTCTTCATCCAACTGCACGATCATGGTTTTATAACGCTCTGCAAAATCAACAACAAACTTTCTGAACAATAACGGGATGTCTTCTTTTCTATCTTTTAATGCAGGTACGCGAATGGGAACAGTGCTTAACCGATAATAAAGATCTTCACGAAATTTTCCATTTTGTGTAGATTCAAATAGATCTTTATTGGTTGCAGCAATTATTCTTACATCTGTTTTTTGAACTTTTGATGAGCCGACACGAATATATTCGCCTGCTTCCAAAACGCGAAGCAAACGTGCCTGCGTGCCAATTGGCATTTCACCAATTTCATCCAAAAAAATAGTGCCACCATTTACAGTTTCAAAATATCCTTTGCGGCTGTCTGCAGCTCCGGTGAACGAACCTTTTTCATGTCCAAATAATTCTGAATCTATTGTGCCTTCAGGGATTGCGCCGCAATTTACCGCAATAAAAGGATTGTGTTTTCTTGTAGATAATGCATGAATGATCAATGAAAATGCTTCTTTACCAACGCCACTTTCACCAACAATTAAAACAGAAAGATCAGTTACTGCAACCTGCACTGCAACATTTAATGCATGTATTAATGCAGGAGAATTTCCGATAATACCAAAGCGATTTTTTATTGATTGAATATCTGTCATTTGTTTTATTGCTAAAGAGAAATTTTACAAATAAATAATTCAGGAGGATGAAATTTCTCCGATCAATGTTGCCTTTGAGCAATCATTCACTTTCACATTTACGTAATCTCCTTTTTGATAATTATATTTTTCTTTGGGAAAAATAATGACCTTGTTGTGGGATGTTCTTCCCATCCAGTCTTCCTTGCTGCGCTTGCTTTCGCCTTCAATTAATACCTCGAATGTTTTTCCCAATTCTTTTTTATTGCTTTGCAATGAAAGTTGATTTTGTAATGCAACAATCTCAGCAAGTCTTCTTTTTTTTATAAATTCAGGCACATCATCTTTGTATTTTTTTTCTGCCAGCGTGCCTGGACGTTCACTATAAAAATACATATAGCTCAGATCGAATTTGCTGTATTCCATAATGCTCATCGTGTCGAAATGATCTTGTTCACTTTCGCTACAAAAACCTGTGATCATATCACTGCTGATGCCGCAGCCTGGAATAATTTCTTTAATGCGGTCAATCTTTTGTTTGTACCATTCCCGTGTATATGTTCTGTTCATTAATTGCAAAATTCTTGTGCTTCCGCTTTGTACAGGCAAATGAATGTAGTTGCAAATATTTTCGTATTTGGCAATTGTAAACAACACTTCATCCGTTATATCTTTTGGGTGAGATGTGCTGAAACGTACACGTAGTTTTGGAAAAACAAGTGCAACCATTTCAAGCAATTTTGCAAAAGTTATTTGTTGATTGTTTTGTTCATCAAACCAAATATAACTATCAACATTTTGACCAAGCAACGTTACCTCTTTATATCCTTTTTGAAAAAGATCTTTTGCTTCTGCAACGATGGAATGCGCGCTGCGACTGCGTTCGCGCCCACGCGTAAAAGGCACAACACAAAAGCTGCACATATTATTGCAGCCTCGCATGATAGAAATAAATGCAGAAACTCCATTGCTGTTTAAACGAATTGGAGAAATATCAGCATAAGTTTCTTCGCGGCTTAATAAAACATTTACTGCCTTATTTCCGTCTTCGGCTTCTTCAATTAAAAAAGGCAAACTTCTATAAGCATCAGGACCAACAACTATGTCAACTAATTTTTCTTCTTCTAATAATTTTGATTTTAAACGTTCTGCCATGCAGCCTAAAACGCCAACCAATGTTCCTGGTTTTGCTTCTTTTATTTTTCTGAATTCGGTTAATCTTTTGCGTATTGTTTGTTCTGCTTTTTCGCGAATGGAGCAAGTGTTTAATAAAATGATATCGGCATCTTCGCAATTTTTTACTGCTCCAAAACCTTCTGTATTTAAAATTGATGCAACAATTTCGCTGTCACTGAAATTCATTGCACAACCATAACTTTCAATGTAAAATTTTTTTTGATAAAGAGATTGTTCTTCTGCAAACGGTGCAAACGCTTCGCCCTGGCGCTTTTCATCATGAATTGTGCTTTGCATTTCAAGCATTTCCATTCCTTCAAAAAAATTTAGTTTGCAAAAATAATTAAAATAAAATAGCTCAATAGAAAACAGAACGATGAAAGGATTGCGACGCAACGATGATCAACCGGAGTTGCTATTGCTGGTATCAAAATAATACTTTAAATCTTGAAGCAAGCCAGCTTTCTTTTACAGGAATGATCCATTTTTCAAGCAATTCTTTTTTTGTGAGCACAAGGTTGTTAAAGTATAAAGTCTCAGGTGTGATAAAATTATTTTCGATGGCATGTTTTAAATGCGCGAGCGGAAGCATTTGTATTTTTTCTTTGACAATAAAAGCGAGCAGTTGCCGGTCGAACATATTTACTTTAAATTTTTGCTGGATATTTTTAATAAGACGAACAGAACTATCTGTGCTGCAACCACTGACTCCTGTTGCGGTTTCATCTGCCATGATGATGATGAATTGGCCGAAAAGCAGGTTGGCAAAACCTTTTACCGCTACGCCATGACTTTGCCAAGTGGTTACAAAATCATTTAGCAAAGGTTCAATTTCAAAAGCTTCGCTTATGCTAAACAAGCGATTGCCTTGATAAATCCAGACTCGTGAATTATCATTAAAATCTGTAGGAATAAATTGTTGGTATTCAAAATTCATACTGCAAATTTAAGCTAATGAAGCGGCAATCAATTCTGCGACATCCATCACCATTACTTCATTTTCCTTTTCTTTATTTTTAACGCCGTCAATGAGCATTGTATTGCAAAAAGGACAAGCAGAAGCGATGATGTTTGGTTGAAGATTCAATGCTTCTTCTACGCGTTCAATGTTTATTCTTTTGTTGCCGGGCTCATCTTCTTTAAACATCTGGGCGCCTCCTGCACCACAACATAAGCCCTTGCTGCGACAGCGTTTCATCTCAATTAACTCTGCATCTAAAATTTCTAAAACTTTTCTCGGCGCTTCGTAAATATTGTTTGCGCGACCCAGATAACAGCTATCATGATACGTGATCTTTTTGCCTTTGAAATTGCCGCCTTCTCTCAGTTTTATTTTTCCTTCATCAATCAATTGTTGTAAAAAAGTTGTGTGATGAATTACTTCATAATTGCCGCCAAGTTCAGGATATTCATTTTTAAAAATGTTGAAGCAATGCGGACAAATCGTAACAATTTTTTTGACGTTGTAATTATTGAGAATTTGGATATTATTGTAAGCCATCATTTGAAATAAAAATTCATTGCCAGCACGTCTTGCAGGATCACCGGTGCAAGCTTCTTCTTTGCCAAGTATTGCGAAATTAATTCCGATTTTATTTAGAATTAATGCAAACGCTTTAGTTATTTTTTGAGCTCGTGCATCAAAACTACCTGAACACCCTACCCAGAATAAAATCTCCGGAGATTGACTGTTCATATGCATTTCAGCGATTGATGGAATTTTCATCTTTGATTATTTAGTGCAATAAAAAATCAGTTCGTTAGGTTTTAAACCATATTTGAATTGTTGATTATGATCAAATTTTGAAGAATAATCAATTACTTCAACCTTAAAACCTGCATCTGTTAATCTTGTGATATAATCATTTCCATAAATTCTAACATGATCATGCTGACCAAATAATTCCTCTTGCTTTTTTGCATCGTTAATATAAGGCTCTTCAAAAGTTTTTTCACGATTCATTTGAACTGGAACATTTAAAATTGCCCAGCCATTTGGTTTTAATACACGGAAAAATTCTTGGATGGCTTTTTTGTCTTCAGAAACATGTTCCAAAACATGGTTGCATATTACAGCATCAAAAGTTTTGTCTGTATAATTCAGATCAGTTACATCCATTTTTATAGTTTTAAATCCATAATTATATTTATCAGGATTGAGATCGATTGGATGATAGTCCATATTTTTTAGCGAAGAAAATTTCTGATAAAAAAACTTTTCGGGAGCAGCGTGCAATAACTTTATTTGATTTGTGAAAATGTCATTTTTTTCTTTCAAAAAAAGCCACAATGTTCTATGCCTTTCAAGCGAGTTGCATTTTATACACTTTGCATTAGCTCTTTTTTTTAATCCTGCAGGTAAAAAAGTAATGTACATTGAACCGCAGCATGGACATTGTACATTTTTTCCTTTTAAAGCAAAATGCAAAAAACGTTTATGCAAATTGGATGGACGAAATGTTTTTTTTATTTGATTGATGATTTTGGATTTCGACATCTATTGTAATTTATACTTCTTGCGTCCACTTATCTCTTTCATCAGGTGAAAATTTCCATGGAGCAAAGTTATTTTCAACATTGCTGAACATTGCATTCCATTCCGGCGTTGCGTTGCTTTCTTCCATAATTAAATAACGGCGAAGCTGCATAATAATTTCTAATGGTGAAATACTCACAGGGCATTCTTCCACACAAGCATTGCATGTAGTGCACGCACGCAATTCTTCTTCTGTAATATAATTATGCAACAAGGTTTTTCCATCATCCTTAAATACTTTATTTGTATCAATGTTTTTTCCTACTTCTTCTGCCCGGTCTCGTGTTTTCATCATTATTAATCTTGGACTTAATGCCTTGCCTGTAATATTTGCAGGACAAGCTGCAGTACATCTTCCGCATTCTGTGCAGCTATAAGCATCTAATAAATTTCGCCAGCTTAAATCAAAAGTGTCTTTTGCTCCAAACTTTTTATGTGGTTCTTCAGAACCTGCTGTGGGTGCAGTTTCCGGCTGCATGGCATACAAAACTTCTTTTTGAATTTCAGGCATATTTTTCATTTTGCCTTCAGGTTCCAAACGTGCATAATACGCATTTGGAAATGCAAAAAGAATATGCAAATGTTTTGAAAAAGGAAGATAATTTAAGAATGCAAAAATACCTGCAATGTGCACCCACCAACACGTTTGCTCAATGATAGAAAGCTTTGCATTATTAAAATGATTGAGTATCGGATGCAATAATTGTGAGAATGTAAAATTGCCGGTGATATGCTCCGCATAATGACTATAACCACGTTGCTGCAATAAAGTATCGCTTGCATTCAGGGTTAAAAACAAGCTCATTAAAATAATTTCTGTAATGAGAATATAATTTGCATCGCTTCTTGGCCAGCCGTCGAGATCCTTGCTGATAAAGCGTTTCAGCTTTAAGATATTTCTTCTTATTAAAAAAATTATACAAACTATAATAACTCCGACAGCTAAAAACTCAAAAGAGTTTATAAGCCACGGATAAAGAAAGCCAAGCGGTTTTGCAAACAAACGATGTGTGCCAAAAATACCATCGAGAAATATTTCAAGCACTTCGGTATTGATGATAATAAAACCTGCATAAATAACGAAATGCATTATTGCAACAAACGGATTGCGAAACATTTTTTTTTGCCCAAAAGCCAGCAACAGCAGGTTTTTCAAACGTTTTGGTTTATTATCAGAATAATCTTCATCTCGTCCCAATAAAATATTTCTTCTAATCTCTTTCAGTCTTTTTGTAAAAAGATATATAGCAAAAAAAGAAAGTAAAATAAAAGCAAACTGCGCAATCATTTTGCTAAGATAAGGTTGAATACTTTTAGAGTTAATTCAAAAATTAATTTTAAAATCATTTCGAAGTGTATAAAATGTAGAACTAAATCGTCACCTTTTTTTCATTTAAAATTATTATCCCAAAAAATTAATGGAACAGTTTTTATATCAATACAGCAAACTCTTTTTATGATTCTTGATATTTTTCAGAGCAGCGATTTTGTAACAGTGCTTGGTTTAGTTGCCGGAGTAATCAGCGCGCTTTCAACATTGCCGCAACTTATTAGAACTTATAAGTTAAAAAAAGCATCGCATATTTCTGCAGTAATGATTTGTGTTTTATTGTTTGCAATTTTGCTTTGGTTAGTTTATGGATATTTGAAAAAAGATATAGCAATTCTTGTAAACAATGGCATTTCATTGATATTGAACTCAACGCTACTTTATTTTCGTTGGAAATATAAAGATGCTAAAGATGATGAAAAACAAGCTTGATTTTTACTTTAAAAGGATTATTGAAAAGTATTTAAATGGCACGATTTTAATGCTTGATATTAAAAAATAGATTATGGCAAAAGAAAAAACAACTCGTGGCCGCGCGCAAGACAGACAAAAAGTTGCCGGAGGTCAAAAACATGAAGTTAGTTATGAAGCAGAAAAGGAAAATACCACTTCACAAAAAGTAAAAGAAGCAGTTAAGTCTGTTGGCAATCAAAGAAAGGAAGTAGAAAAGAAATTAAGAAAGTAAATTGGATATTTTATTTTAACCCAATACATAAAAAACATGAAAAAGTTTTTGGCTGTTATTTGTTTTGGTATAATGGTTTCCTGCCACAACGGAGGTTCCAATACTTCCTTAAGAAAAAATTCTGCAGACACAACAGAAGAGGTTATTCCTCCTCCATCAACAACCAATGTTGATACGGCTTCCAGCACCATGGACACAACTAATAATACTATGTCGCGTGCTGATAAAAAAATGGAAAGACAGGAAAGAAAAGAATTGAAGATGGAGAAAAAAAGAATCAATGATTCTTTAAAGGCTTTGAAATAATTTTTTTTAAATTTAATGAGATTTGATTTCACTTCATCAAAAGGCGTGCAGCGACATTGGCGTAATAATTGAACTAATAATTTTTTCATTTATAACTTAAAACAATTAATCATGAAAAAGTTAAGTTCTCTTTCGAAGTTTAAATTTTTTCTTGTTTTTTTAACCTCACTATTCATTCAAACAATTTCTTTCGCACAAGACAGTTCAGGCGATGGCTCACAAACAAATGTTACGCACACAGAAACGCAAAGCCAAACAGTTTGGTACACAGAACCTTGGGTTTGGGTTGTTGCAGCAATCGTTTTAATACTTATAATTTGGGGTCTCTCACGCGGCTCAAATACATCTCGACGCGATGTAACGGTAACAAAAACTACAACAAGAGATGATGTGTAAATGATTAATATTTTTTAAAATTAAATCCGGATAATTTCCGGATTTTTTTATTAAAATATGAGGAAGAATTTAAAAGTATTTCTTTCCGTTTAATGAACCAAAAGAAGAAATTAATTTAAACCGGACAAACATTTCCTCTTTATACCAGTTTTCACTTCTTGTTTTTCTTATAACCTCTGCATGATTTTTTGATTGAAAAGCAAATTGCTTCATAGCAATTTTATTTTCCCAAATACTAAAAGTTGCCTGCTTGATAAAAGGTATTTCACCAATGCCAATGGTAGCTTCAAGCCCTTTCGCGGCAAATGTTTCAGCACCTGTTGCCGGAACATTTTTCCAAAAGCTATTAAGTTTATTTAGGTAAATTGTTGCACGTGTCAGCACACAAATTCTTCCTTCATAATCAGTTTTTCTAGGTAAAAGTCCAAAGCATTCTTTCCCATTCCATTTACCAAACCCTTCGATCGGTTCAAGAAGCAATGCGCATGTTTCACAATGAAATATTTTTAGGTAAAAAGAAATAAATGCTGAAATTTTATTTATAATGTTTTCTTGATTTTCATTATTTTTTAAATGCCAATTCTCAACAACAGTTTTGTTGATGGTCATTAAAATTGCCCATTGCCGCCAATCAGGATGTTTATCAAAAGTTCCATTTTTTCCGGAACCTAACAATTTCCAAAAAGCAATTTTTTTATTTTTAAAAAGAGGAAATCGAAACAACATCATTGATAATAGACCAGCCCATCCAAAATATTTTGGATAACGTGCAATGATGATTATGCAATACATTTTACAAAGGTCTAGCCCAAATATTTCGAAAGCTTATTGGCATACTCGGATCACCGTGTGCCTGTAATTTTATGGGTGACGCGCCATGCGCGTGATAAGAAGGTGCGCCGATATATTCAGTACCTCCTTTTAGCGCAAAATTGTTTTGTACCAAAACCCCATTGAAGAAAACTGTAACGTGTGCAGAATCTTTCAAACTGCCGTCATCATTGAATCTTGGAGCCATCCAAATGATATCATACGTTTGCCATTCGCCGGGTTTTTTGTTTGCATTTACAAGGGGCGGCGATTGTTTGTAAATAGCACCGGCCTGTCCATTTATATAAGTTGAGTTTTGAAAATTATCTAATATTTGCAATTCATAACCTTTATCACCATTGCCTGTTGATGCGAGAAAAACTCCACTGTTTCCACGATTTTGACCCATGTTATGTAAATCCGAATCTCCCGGCACACGTGTCTTATAAAAGTCGGGAGGGTTGCCAGGAAACTTTGCAAACTCAACAGGAATGCGCCATTCAATGTGAAGTTGATAATCTGTAAATGTTCTTTTTGTTTGAATATTGCCTGATTTTTTATTTACAGTTAAGATGTTATCGGCAACGATCCAATCTGCTTGTTTGGTTGTATCTTTTGTTAAAACCCATTCGTTTAAATTTTTTCCATTGAATAAGACAATTGCATCGGAAGGCGCGTCACTATTGGTTTTGCCTGGAGTAACAACAGGCAAAGGTGTGCTATACCATTCTGTTTTATAAGCCAATTTTCGAGTACTGTCACCGCTGATTTTATGTTGTGCAAAAACTATTGTGGTGAAAAATATTGCAACAAATAATAGGGAGAATATTTTTTTCATGTGGCTTTTTCTTTCGGCAAAGAAAAAGAAAGATTTGCAATTTGTTTGTAAAATCAATTAAGCGTTTCCATTTTATTACACAAAAATTCTTTCCACCACTTTTGCACAGCATTTCAAATAAACAAAGAATTTTTATCGTTTTCTCTTATGTTCGCAATGAAAAAAATTAAGAAAAAGTGCGTTTGAAATCTCTTGAAATTAAAGGCTTTAAAAGTTTTGCGGATAAAACTACCGTCAACTTCGATGAAGGAATCACAGGTATTATCGGACCAAATGGTTGCGGCAAAAGCAATATCATTGACAGCATTCGTTGGGTTATCGGTGAGCAAAAAATATCAGCTTTACGCAGCGAAAATTTAGAAGCGCTTGTTTTCAATGGCTCTAAAAGCCGCAGTGCGAGCGGATTGGCAGAAGTTAGCCTCACATTTGAAAATACAAAAAATTTATTGCCAACAGAGTTTAGTACTGTTACAGTTACGCGCAGATTTTTTAAAAATGGTGATAGCGAATATCGTTTGAATGATGTTAGTTGCAGGCTTAGAGATATCCATAATTTGTTCATGGATACCGGCGTAAGCAATGATAGTTATGCGATAATTGAACTGGGAATGGTGGATGATATCATAAAAGATAAAGACAACAGCCGTCGCAGAATGCTGGAGCAGGCAGCAGGCATTACGATTTATAAAACGCGCAAAAAAGAAGCAAAAAATAAACTTGATCTTACAGAGCAAGACCTTGCAAGAATTGAAGATCTGTTGTTTGAAATAAATAACCAGGTAAAAACTTTAGAAAGCCAGGCAAAGAAAGCTGAGAAATATTTTGAAATAAAAAAAGAGTATAAAAAAATATCTATCGAGCTTGCAAAAGCTGGCTTCGAAGGGTTTAATGAAACGTATAAAAATCTTACAGCACAACAACAAAATGAGTTGGATAAAAAGATACAACTCGAAGCAGAAATAGCAACGCACGAAGCTGCGATAGAGCAGGAGAAGCTTGATTTTATTGAGAAAGAGAAGGCTTTGCAATTGTTGCAACAGGAATTTAATCAATTACAACAAACGATTCTTGGAAAAGAAAATGAAAAAAATCTTGCTGCGCAAAAATTGCAATATTCAAAAGAGAAAGAAAATAATTTAAAAGAATTTTCAAAAAAAGCAGCAGGTCAATTAAACACCATTAAAGATTCTATTCTTTTTTCTCAAAAGCAATTGGATGAAGAAGAAATTTTTTTAGAACAGCTTCAATCAAGCTTTAATATTTCAAGAAAAGCGGTTGATGAAACACGTATCAGTTTTGATGAAAAAAGAAATGTAATTGATGCTATTAGAAATCAGTTTCAGCAAATACAGCGCAAGCAATTTGATGCTGAAAAAATGGTTGCTGTTGCAGATACTTTCATTCAAAATTTAGAACGTTCTGCAGAGCAAATAAATGAAGAAAAAAATAACAGAATACAACAATTAAAAGAAGCTTCTGATAATTTAATTGACAAAGAAAAGTTGTTGGAAGAAAAAAAATCAACGTTGCAGCAGTTGCAGCAAACGCATGAAACAACAAAAGAGCAAATCTTTCAAACTCAAGCCCAGCTTGAATTATTGCGAAATGAGTTAGCAGAAGAAAATAGAAAGCTTGATTCAAAAAAGAATGAACATGCGCTTTTAAAAAGTCTTATAGACTCGATGGAAGGTTATCCTGAAAGTTTAAAATTTCTTCATAAAAATACTTCCTGGGCATTTCGATCGCCGATACTTTCAGACATAATTTATGTGCAGGAAGCATACAGGACTGCTGTTGAAAATGTGCTCGAACCATATCTTAATTATTATGTAGTAAATAATTTTGAAGAAGGTTTGCAGGCATTGCAATTGCTTGATACAAATAAAAAAGGCAAGGCAAATTTTTTCATGCTTGATAAATTGAATGATTGGAAAAATAATTCTCATCAACCTGCAGGTACTATAAAAGTTTTAGACATTGTAGAGGTTGATGATAAATATTTTAAGCTTGTTGAATATTTACTCGGAAATGTTTTTATTGCAGAAAATGATGAAGCGATCTACAATTCAAACGGAGCAATAGTTTTAGAGAAAAATGGAAAGTTCGCAAAAGGAAAATATACCTTAAGCGGTGGCAGTATTGGTTTGTTTGAAGGGAAAAAAATTGGTCGTGCTAAAACTTTAGAAAAGTTACAGGATGAAATTATTTTGCAGGAAGCTGTTATCAATTCATTGAAAATAGAGATACAAAAAAGTCACAATCAAGTAATTGCTTTTAATGAGCAGCTAAAAGAAAAAGTTATAGCGCAAACGCAAAATGAGATTAATGAATTAAACAATAATGTCTTTGCAATAAAAAACAGAATAGAAACACTGCATGCTGTACAATCCAATGCAGATAAGCGTTTGCAGGAAATTGATCTTAAATTAAAAACAGAGCAAAACAATATTGCTTCTTCGCGAGATTTATTGAAACAACTTAATAATGACTTGCACGAATGTTCATCATCTATGAAAATAGTTGAGCAGGAATATCAGTTTGCCGAATCAAAATACAATGAAGCATCAGCAGCATTCAATGAAAGTAATATGCAGGTAATTCGCCAGCAAAATAAAACCGGCGGATTAAAACAGGAACTTATTTTCAAGCAAAATCAGTTGAATGAATTGCATAATCAAATAGAAATAAATGCAAAACAATTAAACGAAACTATTGAGTCAATATCAATCAGTGAAACATATTTAGCTGACATTGCAAATATTTTATTACAAATTTTGCGTGATAAAAACGACCAGGAAAAAAAGTTGCATGAAGCTGATCAAACTTATTATAATCTCCGCAATGCCTTGCAGGATAAGGAAAATTTGCTACGAACCAAAACAAGAGCAAAAGAACAGATCGAACATTCTTTCGCAGATATAAAGGATCAACTCAACGATTTAAAATTGCAACTTGCAGGAATGAAAGAGCGATTGATGGTTGAATTTAAAGTGGAGTTAGATGCAATAATTGACGAGCCTCGAACAACGGAAACTCCTCTTGAAGAGTTGCAGGAATCATCAGACAAAATGAAAAAGCGTCTTGAAAATATCGGAGAAATAAATCCAACTGCCATCGAAGCTTTCACTGAAATGAAAAAGCGTTATGATTTTATTGTTGAGCAAAGAAATGATTTGAACGCAGCCAAAGAAAGTTTGCAGCAAACAATTCACGAAGTAGAAGCAACAGCCAACGAGCAATTTCTTAACACATTTAATAAAGTGCGCGAAAATTTTCAAAAGGTTTTCAAAGCGTTGTTCACAGAAGAAGACACTGCAGACATGATTATGGAAAACCCTGAAAACCTTGCTGAGACTGGTATTGACATCATCGCAAAACCAAAGGGCAAACGGCCTTCCTCAATCAATCAATTAAGTGGCGGAGAAAAAACATTAACAGCAACAGCACTTTTATTCGCCATCTATTTAATAAAGCCTGCACCGTTTTGCATACTCGACGAAGTAGATGCACCGCTCGACGACGTTAACATTGCAAAGTTCACAAACATGATAAAACAGTTCAGTGAAAACTCGCAATTCATCATCGTCACACACAACAAACAAACCATGAGTGCAGTCGACGTAATCTACGGCGTCACTATGCAGGAAGCGGGCGTCAGCAAATTAGTGCCCGTCGATTTTAGAAGTTTAAATTAATTTTTCTTCAGCAACATCACACGTTGTTTTTCTAAGTATTTTTTTGGGTGACCAGCTTTAGTAAAATTTATTAAACAGCCGTTGCGTCGCACTCTTGTACGTCCGTCAGTCTATTCAGCATAAAAAATATTTTTACCATAACTAAAATAATTAGTATCTTGCACTAAAATATTTGTTATGAGTTTTGCAGGAAAAAACCTTCGCTACTTGCGCAAGCTTCGCGGATGGACGCAGGAAGAGTTCGCAAATAAATTAAAAATAAAGCGTTCCCTTGTCGGCGCATATGAAGAAGAGCGCGCGGAACCTCGCCTCGATGTAATGGAAATTATTTGTAACATTTTCAAATTAACGTTTGAAGAATTTTTATTAAAAGATCTTACACAGGCAAAGAACGGCGGCAATTATCTTGATAAACGCCGCGCGTTGAAAATGAATACACAAGCGTCTTCCATTCAATTTGTTCCTGTTAAAGCATCAGCAGGTTATCTTGCCGGCTATGCTGATGCAAATTTTTTGGATGAGTTAAACACATTTACTTTACCAATGTTGGCACCGGGAAATTATCGTGCATTTGAAATTATCGGAGACAGCATGTTGCCAATTCAAAGCGGCAGCGTGATTGTAGGAGAGAAGATCGAAAATTTTGATGAAGTAAAAACGAATAATACATATATAATTGTTTCAAAAAATGGCGGTATTGTTTATAAAAGAATCAACCGGAATAATCGTGTAAAAAGCAAACTTACTTTGGTAAGCGATAATCCCCAATATGAGCCTTATCAATTAGATGCAGAAGAAGTTATTGAACTTTGGAAAGCGCAAATGGTAATTACAAAAGCCAATGCCACTCAAAGCTGGAACGTAAATCAACTTGCAGGATTGGTAAATAATCTGCAGGAGCAGGTAAGCAATCTGAAGAAAAAAATGAACTGAGCGATTATATTTTTATAATCGAATTATTTACAATTGCATAAACCGAATCACTTTTCTTTGGCTTAATCATTGCCAAGCCGGTAAAGTGACCAAATGCAGGCAGCACAGCATATTTCTCTCCAAAATAAAAACACGGAAAACCAATTGACTGCAATTTATTTTTAACCGAAATGCCGGGATGAATATGTCCGGAAAAAAAATAATTTTCATTTTCTTCTACCATATTTGTTGCATCATGCATGAAGCAAAATTTATCAATCAATAATAATTTTTCTAAAATTTCAATGCTTGATTTTTTATACCATTCATTCTTTAAAATATCATGATTTCCTTTTACAAGATGAATATTGATATGAGATATATCATTTCTCCATTTCAAAAATAAATCCATTTCTTTATTCTCTTTGCTATGAAAAAGGTCGCCAACAACAATTAATTTTTTTGGTTGAAAAAATTGTATCACATCAAATAATCTTTGCAGATCTTCTTTGTAAACCTGCTGTGGCACTGCAATGCCGGCTTTTCTAAAATGTCCTGTTTTACCAAAATGAAGATCAGATAATATCAAAGCTTTTTCTTCTTCCCAAAATATAATTCGGTGAGCAGAAAGCCAAAAAGTATTTTTATGTAAACTATGTTGTAGAATTTTTGTCATTGTTGAAACTTGCAGCAGTTACTGATTATAAATAAGGTATAATGTTTTTTCACCGGGAAAATTTTCAAATTTTAGTTTGGGAATTAAACTCTTTTGTTGCACTTGTTTCTCATCAACAATAAAATAAGCATTGTGTTCAGCTAAGCTTTTTTTTCTCAAAATTTCGTTTCTTGCTGTTGAAATATAAAAGCTCATACCATCAAAATTTCCTGTATCTGCACTGTCTGAAATATAGAGATGATTTCCATTTGTTATTTGTACAATGTTTTTTGCCCAATTCTGCGCCAGCAATGGTTTTCCTGCTCTTCGCTCAATCACAAACCAATTGAAACCAAAGCGAAAAAATATAAATGTTAATAACATAAAATAAAACCTGTATCTGCTTTTAATGAGCATGTAATTGGTAAATGAAAACACAATAATCAAAAAAAATACTTTTAAATAAAAATAATTTGTGAGGTTGGTTTTCTCTAAAAAAGGCGTAAGAATTGTAAATGCTAAAATGCTGAAACAAAAAATATAAAGCAGCCAAATAGTTATTTTTTCTGTGATCGAATTTTTCATTTCAGGATTCCCGAAGAAGCAATATAGCATTACTGTGTAGAGCAATGGAATAAACATAAAGATGTATTTTGGATACACATCTGAAGAAAACCAGTAAACAGGAATATTGAATGCAAAAACCAATAAGAGATATACAATGAAATTGTTTTGCTTTATTACTTCCGGCAAATTTTTTTTTAATAATGCAACGATGAATATTGTCCACGGTAAAAAGTGATATAAGATCTCAAATGGAAATGTAAATAAATGTTTTACGTTATCAAGAAAGCCATTTGCATTATAGCTTTTTTCCACACTCTCATTAAAAATAGTATCAAATAATATTGATGCAGAAAATTTATTCACAGAGAAATAAATAAAATAATAACTGCAAAAAAGCAAAATAAAAACAAGTAATCCGCACAGATGTTGTATAGAAAGTATTTTTTTTAAATTCTTTGTATAAATGAAATAAGCAAATAAAGAAAGTGCTTGGAAAGCTAATGCTGGCAAGCCTTTCAACCAAAAACCCAATAAGCATAAAATATATGAAACTATAAATAACCCGTAATATTTTTTTTCTTCTCCATAATAAAAAATTAGCATCATGCCTGCATAAATGCAAAGAGAAAATGTAGTATCGATATTGCCAAACAGTGAATCATAAATCATTAATCTTCCGTTTGTCATATATGCCATAGCTGCAAAAAAAGCGAGGTCGGCATTGACATATTTTTTTGTAAAAAAATAAATTAATCCACCTGTTAAAAAAATGGCGACAATCATTTGAAGCCGGAATGCAAACATGGAATAATTGCCAAAAACCTTAAAATAACATGCGACTATCCAATTATACAAAGGAGGTTTATTCAGATAAATTTCGCCATTGATAGTTGGTGTGATATAATTTTTTGAAATGACCATTTCCGCTGAAACTATTGCTCTGCGGGCTTCATCGCTTTGTGTGTCGAGTGGAATAAAACTTAAATGAGATAAATAAGCAAACAATAAAAGTAGTACAGAGAATTTTTTTAATAGTGAAATATTAAAAAAATGTCTCTTTACTAAAGAATATGTTTTCTCTTCAGAAGCAATGCCCATGAGTGACTTTGGTTAAAAAATTCTGTAAAAATAATTTGAAAGAAATCGTTTTTTTAATTTTTTTCTAATTGCTTTTGCATACGAAGAATTCTATCTTCTAATTTTTCAGAAGACAAATTGTTTCGGCTTAATCCGTCAACAATAATAGGAAATGAAAATGGTGTTAGCTTTTCAGGGAATGTGATGATGATTTTGCTTTGCTGAATTCGTTGTAGTGCGTTGCGTAAACGAACCTCTTCCATTTGTTGTTCAAGCACTTCTTTATAAGCTTGCCGTAATAAAATGTTTTGCGGATCATATTCACTCAATACTCTAAAAAGCAATCCGGCAGAGGATTGCAGGTGTTTTGATTTTTTATGTTCTCCTGGGTAACCTTGAAAAATTAAACCACCAATAACAGCAATATCACGAAATTTTCTTGCAGCCATTTCACTGCTGTTCATACTTTTTTGAATATCATTTAATAAATTTTCTGTAGTAAAAAGGTCATATACATTTGTGTCATCCACAGGTATTGGCTGATCGCTCAACAACTCAAAACCGTAATCACTTATTGCAATTGAAAAAGTAATTGGTATTATTTTCCCAAGACGATAAGCAAGCAATGCACTCATTGCTTCAAGCACTTGCCTTCCTTCAAATGGATAAACCATTAAATGATAGCCATCTTTATTTTCAATTTGCTCAATCAAGACTTCATCTTGTTTTGGAAGATGCGATAATTTTTTTTGAAGTTCAAATAATGGACGAAGACTTATTAATTCAGGCTCTTTATCCGACAAAGCATTGGTAAAGGTTTCTCGTAAAACATGGCCAAGATTGGCTGTCAGACTCATTCTTCCGCCTTGCCAGCTTGGAACAATTGATTTTTTCGATGAAGAATTTCTTACTAAAACATCCATATCTTTTACCATAATTAATTCTAAATTTTTTCCTGCAAATGTAAAAACATCTCCAGGTTCCAAACGGCTGATAAACCATTCTTCAATAACGCCAATATATCCGCCAGAGAGATATTTTACTTTCAGCATTGCATCACTAACAATTGTCCCAATATGCAAACGATGTCGCATCGCAATGCGGCGACTCTTTATTTTATAAAAACTATTTTCAACTTCCACTTTTTTATATTCATCATATTGTTGTAAAGCAGTTCCGCCATTTGTGATATGTTGCAAAATGGCATGCCATTCATTTTCATTTATATCACTAAAACAATAAGTTGATTTTATTTCAGTAAAAATATCATCTGCCCTGAAGCCTTCTCCCACAGCGAGTGTACAGAGATATTGAATAAGCACATCAAAGCAAAGCATCATAGGTATTTTGCTTTCAATGATATTTTTTTTGATAGCTTTTTTTAAAGCAGCCGCTTCCACAAGCTCAAGCGAATGGGTTGGTAAAAAATAAATTTTGCTTGTTTCACCGGGACGATGTCCGCTTCTTCCGGCACGTTGCAAAAATTTTGAAACTCCCTTTGGTGAGCCGACTTGAATTACTGTATCAACAGGTCGAAAGTCAACACCTAAATCGAGACTTGCCGTGCAGACAACTGCTTTTAATTTTTGAATGTGCAATGCTTCTTCAACCCAATTTCTTAATTCTCTTTCAATACTTCCGTGATGCAAGGCGATAACGCCTGCGAGCTGAGGAGCAATGTCCAGCAATGTTTGATACCAGCGCTCACTCATTCCACGAGTGTTAATGAAAATAAGTGTTGTATTACTTTGTTCAATTATTGGAATTACAGTTTCTGCTAACTTTATTCCAAGATGTCCTGCCCATGGATATTTTTCAATTTCTTCAGGTATGATAGAAAGAATTTGAATTTTTTTATCAAGCTTTGCTTTTATGATTACTTCTTTAAACCCTTGATCAGCTTGATTTTGACTTTGATTTAAATTTTTCAAAGGTGATAATAAAACATCTTTTGCTTCTTCCAGATTACCGATGGTTGCGCTGATGCCCCAAAGCGATATTTGACATTTGTCTTTTCTATTTTGACATTTGACAATTATATTTATAATTCGGCTTAATGCAAGTTCCACCTGAACGCCACGCTTACTTCCGAGCAATTCATGCCATTCATCAACTGCAATAATTCTTAGAGTTTTAAATATTTCAGGATAATTTTTTTGTGCAAGCAATAAATGAAGACTTTCCGGAGTGATTATTAAAACTTCAGGCATATTGCGTTTTTGCTTTTCACGCTCTGCAATATTTGTATCTCCGTTTCTTACACCTACTTTCCATTGTATTTTTAATTCAATAAAAACTTCTTCCATTGCCCGAGTAATATCTGTTGCCAATGCACGTAATGGAGTGATCCACAAAAGCTGTAAACCATTTTTTGATTTTGTTTTATAATCACTTTGATTTTCATTTATAAACTGAATTAGGCTACCAAGAAAAACAGAATAAGTTTTACCGCAACCTGTTGGCGCATTTACAAGCCCACTTGTATAGTTTATGATTTGCTGCCATGTTTGCTCCTGAAATATAAATGGCTGAAAGCCTTTGCTGGTAAGGAATTCAGAGATTACGTGATATCCAAATGTTGAATGAAGTTTCAAAATAAAAATTGCTACATAGTAAAGAAAACGATGAACGGAGCGTCGCAAGTAAAGCTTAATAGATTTACAAATGCGGGCCAACAAAAATTCTTTTTATAAAGTCTTCAAATATTCTATTAAATTTTTTCTGTCACTTTCACTAAGTCCATCACCAAAAGTATGACCTGTATTTTTATATCCTTCAAGAGTTGTGTTATAAGTTTGTTTGTCTGTAACGTTGTCAACAGTTTCGTATTTCCATCCAACATTTTCGTAATCATACTGTGGATTTTTGAAATTGCGTCTCCAAAATTTTGGGCGTTCTTTACTGTTAAGCAACGCCTCTAATGTAGGCACAGAGCCATTATGCAGGTAAGGAGCAGTTATCCAAATGCCATCGAGCGGCGGCGCCACATACCCATTTGAAGGAACAAGTTTTGCAGGATTATTTCCTGTGGCATACCAACTTTTATTAAACCAATTTATGAACTGTGCATTTTGATAATTGGTTTTGAAGAGCGCAGAGTCAGTGCCAATAAGGCTTTCAGGGATTAATAAGTTTGGATAACTTTCTTCACCACCATAATTGCCATGACATTTGCTGCATGTGACAATAAAAATTTCTTTGCCTCTTGCTGCCATTTCAGTATTTATTTTGAAAGGATATTTTGGTGGTTGAATTGATTTAATATAAGTCAGCAAATCACCAGAATGAGCAGTGGTTGCTTTGGCTTCAGCAGTATCTTTTTCAGTTAATAAATTACTAAGCAACAAAAATTTTCCGAAGTCACCTCTTCCGAAACCATTATAAAACATTGCATTTTTTTTCTTTAATAACCACCAGGCAGGAACATCAGTTGGTATTACCTCGTTGGGTATATCGAGCAGTGCAGAATCGCTCCAGTCAAGCGTTTCAGCATTTCTATGCGCAGCTAATAATGACGCCAAGCGATCGGCTGCATTTACACCCTGCACTTCCGTTTGCATGTAAGGATAAATTTGACCAAAGGCTCGGATCAATGGAGTTGCGGCATTATAATATCTGGGTGCAAACATTTGCATTGCAGCGCGCACTGCTTTTGTTTTTGCATCATTTGCCTGACCAAGATTGCTAAAATCCTGAAATGTATTTCCTAAGCCGATGTATAATTTTCCTTCAAAAACCTGTGCATGACATTGCAAGCAATTTGGTACTACAAGTTCTAAGCCTTCTTCATTTTTTATTAAATTAAAAGCGTAAGAAATATTCGCTGCTTTGCCTGTTCTTGCAAGAAAATTATTTTTATCTTTTCCATTCAATAACAAATAATATTTATAACCGATGCCGCTTTTTATATAATCTCCATTAACGAGATAGTTAAATCCCAATGCTGAATCTCCGACTCGTTGGGTGCTTGGTGGTATATAAACCGGCCCATCATTACTTTCTTTATTTATTGAGGCAATACTTAGAATAGTTATTATACCACATGCAAAAAGAGCTATAAATTTTTTTGATTTTTTCATACAACCCCTCAAATCACTTTTTTCAAAATATTTTATTTTTTCCCATAAATTTCAAGCATTTTCTTAAGATCCTCCAGCGTATTTATTTCATCTGATTTTTTATCTTTTCTCCACCTGCTTATGCGGGGAAACCTAAGCGCAACGCCACTTTTGTGCCTGTTGCTTGCAGCAATACCTTCGAAAGCAATTTCAAAAACAAGTTCAGGTTTTACTGTTCTTACAGGTCCGAATTTTTCCAAGGAATTTCTTTTTACAAAGTTATCTACCTGTGCAAATTCTTTATCTGTTAATCCGGAATATGCTTTTGTAAAACTTACCAATTTGTCGCCATCTTTTACTGCAAATGTATAATCAGTGTAAAGATTACTTCTTCTTCCATGTCCCTTTTGTGCATAGATCATTACTGCATCAATTTTTAACGGATCAATTTTCCATTTCCACCAATCACCAACTTTTCTGCCAACTAAATATGGAGAGGATTTTCTTTTCAGCATTAATCCTTCTGCGCCAACTTCTCTTGATTGTTTGCGAATTTTTGCAAGATCTTCCCATGAATGAAATGTGATAGCAGTAGATAATTTTAATGCAGGATGATTTGCGTTTTCAACAATTATTTCTAAATGTTTTCGTCTTGCCTCCAAAGTTTCATTTCGCATATCTGCTCCTTCTAATTCTAATAAATCATAAGCGAAAAATGCGATTGGTGCTTCTGTTAATTGTTTCTTTGTTACGTTTTTTCTTCCGATTCTTGTTTGCAATAGAGCGAAGGGAAGTGGCGTGCCATCTGCATTTGGAAGAATTTCACCATCAATAGCAATACCATCAGGCAATAAATTTTTAAGCACTTCATACTCAGGAAATTTATCTGTCATTAATTCTTCGCCGCGGCTCCAGACAAATAGTTTTTCATTTCGTTTTATTATTTGTCCGCGAATACCATCCCATTTCCATTCAGCCTGCCATTCTTCCGGAGAGCCAAGTGTTTCGGGTTTTTCTTCCAAAGCATAAGCAAGATAAAATGGATATGGTTTTGAATCGTCAATAGATGATGCAGTTAATAATTCTTCGAAAGTGATTGTTGAAGGATCCCAATTGCCACTGATTCGATGTGAAACAACTGATGGTTCAAGTTTTGTTGTTTTTGCTAATGCATTGACAATAATTTTTTGCGAAACGCCGATTCTAAAACTTCCTGTAAGTAATTTATTGAACACAAAAATTTCTTCTCTTGTCATTTGATTCCAGCAATCAAGAATAAATTTTTTCTTGATTATTTCATCTTGCTTTTCAATCTGAATTAATTTTTCTAAATAAAATGATAAACTATTTTGTTGAGTGGAATTAATGTTTTCAGGTAATAATAAGGCAAATGTTTCAGCAAGATCGCCAACCGTATGATAGCATTCTTCAAAAAGCCAGGAGTCAATTTGAATTAATTCAATACACCATGTGGCAAGTAAGGTAGAATTCACTGCTCGCCTGGGTTTGCGCCCGCTGAACATTGCAATTACCCAAACTTTATCTTTACTCTCTGCGATAGAAAAATAGTCAACTAAAGCTGCAAGTTTATCATTCGTTTTTGTGGTAATGCCTAAAATTTTTATAAGCGCTGCAAATTTTTTCATTAAATATTTTCTTCTTTGTTGATCAATGTCTCAACATTTTTTTCTTCTATTTCTTCTTCCCCTCCAAATTCTGTTTTCACTTCGCCTGCTTCAATTCCATGCTCATTTAAATATCTTGTAATTGCAGATTGAAAGCCGTGAGTTGCATAAACTTTTGTTGCGCCGGTATTTTCAATAGCAGATATCAATCCTTTCCAGTCTGCATGGTCACTTAATGCAAAGCCTCTGTCAGCATTGAATCTGCGCACATTTCCACGTACTTGCATCCAGCCGCTACACACGCCTGTTTCATAGGGATAAAATTTTTTCATCCATGGAGAATTGTCCGCACTTGATGGTGCAATAACAATTGCTCCTTTTAATTTATCCAAAGGTGTTTCGGGAGTTATTCTTTCGACTGCAGGTAATTGTATTCCTGCTGAAAGTAAAGCCTGGTGCATGTTCCAGGTTGCACCATGCACATAAATTGTTCCACCGATTTCTGATAATGGTTGTAATAATCTTTGAGATTTTCCTAAACTATAAGCAAATAAAACGCTGGTTTGTTTTGCTGATTGATTTTGAATGACCCAATTTTTAATATCATCAAAAATTATTTGCTGAGGCTTCCAGTTATAAATTGGTAAGCCAAAAGTTGATTCAGTAATAAAAGTATTGCATCTTATTGGTTCGAATACTCCGCTTATTCCATCGTTCTCAATTTTATAATCGCCGCTTACAACCCAGACTTCATTTTTATATTCAACACGAATTTGGGAAGAGCCAAGTATGTGCCCAGCGGGATGCAACGAAACTGTAACGCCATTAATATAAATAGGTACATTCCATTCAACAGTCTGATAATTATTATCTCCTAAACGCGCTTGCAGCAATGGTTTTGTAAGTGTATGGCATAAATAATTTTTACTTCCAGAGCGTGCATGATCACTGTGCGCATGTGTTATAACTGCATAATCAACGGGACACCAGGGATCAATATAAAAGTTTCCCTGCGTGCAATACAAGCCTTTATCAGTAAAATTTATCAGCAATTTTTTTCCCTTTATTAATTTGATAATTGAGTTATAGAAATAATATTTCCATTTAATTTTTTTACAAAATATAAATTTTTGTTCTCAAAATAATCAGGCACGGTTGTGCTATTATTCATCTTCGCTGGTTCAAAGTTATAATTGTCAAACAAGCTGAAATCCTTATCAGATAAGTGGTTCAGAAAGTCAGCACTATATTTTTCAAGTAAATGTGTGAAGTGATACATCATTTCAAAGCCTTTATAAACCATATCACTTGGCTTTCCCGAAGTTTTATTTTTGTACAAGCTCCCAATTTTTTTTACAAGAGAATCATTCTGAAAAAAGTTATAAGAAGTTGAATAAATAATACTGGTATTGGTGTTTGTTTGAGGTTTGTTTATTTCTTTAATGCCATCCCAATCCGGCATGCCAATGATTGTTGATTTATAAATCTTCGCGTTGTTTATTGTTTGAAAAATATTTGTTGCAAAGCTTTCATTCAGCGAGCCGCAGATAATAATATTTTGTTTGGTACTATCAAGAAAGGGAGAAAGATCATCAATTGTAAAATTATCAGGAAGCTCTGCCAGCCTATATTGCAGCGGATTGGTTATTTGATTTGAAAGACTGAAAGTTGTTTTTATTTTATCTTCTAAAAAACCATTTTTGGTGATAAATAAGATTTTATATTTTGAATAATATTTACGCACATACTTATAAATTGCTTCCACATGTGTTTGCAAAGTTGGATTTACTTTTATAAAAAAAGGATTTTCAGAAACGCCTGCATCATTCGGATACGTAGCAGATATTAACGGAATATGATTAGCAAGAGCAAAGTTTGAAAACATTTTTTGTTCATCAGGGTTATTCAAGCTTGCAATGATCAAAGAGGCATTTTGTTGCTTCAAATTATCAAGCAAAGAATCCGCATTACCAACTTTTGTATCATACACAAATACTTCCGCTTGAATGTTTTCTTTTTGCAAAGAGTCAACAGCAAGCATCACGCCATTATAAAAATCAAGACCTGTAAGAATGTATTGTGGAATGTAATTCCCCTGCAGTTTATACCCGTTATTATCAAAAGCAGAATCAAGATACAAAGGCGCCAGAACCGCTATCCGTAAAGGCTTTGAGGAATCTTGCTGTGCCTGTATTTTTGAAAGGCAAACTATCGCGCAGCAAAAAATTAAAAAGATTTTTTTCAAAGATTAATGTTTCGCAGCGAAGATAACATTAATAAAAAACCCTTGCTTGGCAAGGGCTTTCAAAAATAATATTAAGGAAAAAATTAACCTTGCGATTCTTCGTATGTCGGTCCATAGATGCTTGGCACTTTGTTACCTGTTGCGCGCAAATACACCATCATTTCTCCGCGGTGATGATACAGGTGATTAAATAAGAATCCACGAACCACCTGTATTCGCGGCATTGGCGGAAATAATACATTGCCGTTCATTACCATTTTCCATTCTTCCATCATAGATGCGTCCTCTGCTTTCTCAAGCGCTTCCTGCGCCTTCTTTACATTCTCTTCAAATTTTGCAACAATGGTAGAGGCTTTGGAGATATCCCCTTTATCATATTTATAAGTTCCCATATCAAAAACATTTTGCTGTAGCGTTGGCGCGTACCAGTTATACACTTCAGCGATGTGCGAACCAAGTTGACCGGTCGTCCAGCCATGTTCCCATGGTTTATAGTTAAGAGCGCTGTCAGGAATGGCTTGCAAAAGTTTGCGGGTGCTTTCAGCTTCATACTTAAATTCACCCAAAAGAGATTGTACGATCATAGATAATAATTTTAGGTTTAAAGGAAATGTTTTTTTAATTGCTTACCAAAAACATTGTATTAAATTAATGTGTTTTATTCAAAAGAAATCAACTATTGCCGCTTATCATTTCTCATTACATTTGATGCCTGAAGAAAAATTATGGCTGAAAAAAATTATGTTTTAACGAAAGAAACAGCGCAGGAAAAATTGCACCGCATGGCTCTGGAGATCGCTGAAAATATCAGTGAGGATGATGCGCCGCTTATACTCATCGGCGTTCGGGAAAGCGGTTTGGCAATAGCAGAAAAAATAAAAACATTTCTTTCGCTCTATGTAAAAAATCCTTTGCAGATCATCAGTGTGGCATTTGATAAACACCATCCTGCCGAAGTAAAACTGAGCGAGCAACTTGACTTTGAAAATAAAAATATCATCATCATTGATGATGTCAGCAACAGCGGCAAGACACTGTTGTATGCCCTGAAACCCTTGCTGAGCTTTCATCCCAGGCGGATACAAACATTGGTATTGGTGGAAAGAATGCACAAGCTATTTCCCATAAAACCTGATTATGTTGGCTTATCTGTTGCCACAACATTACAGGATCATATTTTGGTAGAGATAGAAAATGGAGAAGTTATTGGTGCGTTTGTGCAGTGAGTTTGTTGAAAGAAATTTTACAGGTAATTTAATAGAATAAATATGAAAAATTTCATTCCCTTTGAACGTATTGAAAGTCGTTTAATATCCTCTGAGCAAGACTCTGACATAGCTTTTTACTACGATCTATTGTTGTTTGGTGAGTTTGTCACTAAAATAATTTCACTTTTTTTAGTATCTGCAATTAATGAAACAACTGAGAGAGTAAAATATTCTCACATTCATTCACTGGTTAGAGCAAATGCTATTGGCGATTTTTCAAAAATAATTGATGAAGTTGTAACAGGGCCTTCGGCTCACTTTTTGACTTCGACAATACAAGACTATGAGCTTAAAGAACTAACACAGCGCTCTACATTAAATGAATGGCAATATGATGCACAACAATTAATTATCGATTGCTTGGATATTTTTAAAATTGAGCATAATAATTTTCCATTGAAATCTCCTTTAAGAAATTGGTTTCAATTTTTTACACATTTAAGGAATAAAACTAAAGGCCATGGCGCTCCGCGTCTAGAAACGTGTTCAGCGGCATGTCCTAAATTATATGAATCTATTAAATTAATAGTGAATAATTTTACTGCATTTACAAGACCTTGGGCTTATTTATATAAAAATTTATCAGGGAAATATAGGGTTTCTTCACTCAACGGTAATACATCTGATTATGAATTTTTAAAGCGTGATAATTCTATAAACTTGGAAAGTGGTATATATTGTTTTTTGGACTATCCACGAAAAATCGATTTATTTTTTTCAAATCCTGAGCTAACTGATTTTTTCATTTCAAATGGCAATCTAAAAGAGGATTTTTATGAAACCATTTCCTATATAACGGATGAAAGAATAAACCAAAATGCAAAAGAGTATTTAAATCCAATTACGACCTTACCCAGTAGTCATACAGAGGGAAATACTCAGTTAGAAGTGATTGGAAATTGTTTTACTAATTTACCATTAGCGCCTGATGAATATGTCCAAAGGGGATATTTGGAAGCCGAGTTGGAAAAAGTATTAATAGAAAAAGAAAGATTTCCAATAATTACTTTGTTAGGAAAGGGTGGTATTGGTAAAACTTCGTTGTCAATAAATGTTATTAATGAAGTAGCTAAAACAGACCGGTTTGATTTAATTATTTGGTTTAGTGCGAGAGATATTGATCTTCTAATGGAAGGTCCGAAACAAGTAAAAACTAAAGTCTTAAACCAAAAAGATATCGCCAAGGATTATTGTCAATTAATGTATCCAAATGAAAACATAAAAGAAATAATTCCCTTTTTTTCCAACGAACTGGCGAAAAATTCATTTGGAAAAACTTTGTATGTTTTTGATAATTTTGAAACAGTTACTAATCCCATTGAAATTTTTGAATGGTTAAATACTTATGTTCGTAATCCTAATAAAATTCTAATTACATCAAGAATTAGCAAAAGCTTTAAAGCTGATTATCCTATTGAAGTGCAGGGAATGACAGACATTGAATGTAGAAAGTTGATTAATCTGTTTGCCCAAAAACTAAAAATAGAAAATATTTTAAATGAAAATTATATAGAAGAAATAATTGAAGAATCTGACGGTCATCCTTATATAATTAAAATTTTACTAGGAGAAGTCGCAAAAACTGGTAAACTTCAAAAAATTCAAAGAATTGTAGCAGAACAAGAGAAAATCTTAACAGCTCTTTTCAAGAGAAATTTTAATACTTTAACGCCAGCTGCAAAGCGTGTTTTTCTTACGTTATGTAGTTGGAATTCTACCATTCCCGTGATTGCTGTTGAAGCTGTACTTTGGCGCCCTGAAAATGAGAAAATTGATGTTCAAGGTGCTATCGAAGAATTAAATAAAAGTTCGTTTATTGATTTAATCGATGAAGGTAAAGAAGCAATTATTAATGTTCCATTAGCAGCTTCGATTTTTGGAAAATCGGAACTTGAAGTATATCCTGAAAAGTTCAAAATATATGATGATAGAAATCTATTAATGGAATTCGGTGCTTCAAATCAAACAAGTGTTAGTGCAGGAGTTTCTCAAAAAATTGAAAGGAAATTCAAAGCCGTCGCTAGCAGAATAAAATCTATATCTGATTTTCAAAAAGAATTACCCACGTTAGAATATATCGCAACAAAATTTCCCAAGGCTTGGCTATATATTGCAGAGCTTTTTGAAGAATATGAAGACTATACAAATGTAAAATATTACATGCGCGAGTTTTTAAAAGCTTCTTTACCACCCGAAGAAAAAGCTAAACAATGGCTGCGACTTGCAAACATTTGCAAATACACACAAGATTGGGATGGTGAAAGCCATGCTTTGTCTGAGTTAGTTATAATTCCAAATGTTCCGTTTGATATTATTAGTGATGCCGCAAATAGAATAAATTATTATTTTTTTTATCATCCCGACGCTCGGAGCATTGACTATAAAAAAGTCCTTCTTGGTAAAGTAATTGATGTGATGAAAAAAAGAATTGATGAAGCAAATGCAACAGATTATTCGCGATTAGGTTGGTTGCTTTTGAATAATGAAAATGAAGATGATGCAAAATATTATGTGGAAAAAGGTTTGGAGATTGATTATAACAATCAACACTGCCAAAAACTTTACAACAGACTTTATAGAACTTAACTGGTTAATATGAATTAAATATCCAATAAAATAATCCCTTTTCTGCAAATCTCCTTAAATACCCCGTCTCATACATGCACGAAAATAAAAAAAACCGGTAAGGTTTCAGAACACCTTACAGGTTTTAAATGTTTTTGCTAATAGTCAACCATCAATGTTCCCCCTCCCCCTTGTTAGTCGTTACCAACAAGCACTCATAACTCATCCCTCTCTCATCCCTTCACCATCCGCACCGAAAAATTATTATGCGTTCCCCTTTTTATATCCGCGCCAAAATTCACAGCCAGCCTACCCGCAGCAGAAATTGAAAAAGTAAAGTGACCGCTTTTATGTGTGGCAATATCACCATCCCCTTTATAGTCTGTCGTGTAGGTTTTATCATTGCTTGTATCAGTTATCGTAGCGCCCGCAATCGCGCTGCTGTCTTCATCAGCAATCACTAAAAAATCCACCACCGTATGCCTGATGCCATTGTTGATGATCGACATGGCAAGCCCCATTTCATCCACCATTGTGGAGTTGTCCGTTTCAAAATAACTATATACAAGGTCATACATATTTTCTGCAGCCGTATCCGCATCACTGAAAAATCCGGGCAATACATCCGTGCCAGCAGCCTTGCTCGCCTGCACATTTTCAGTCGGCGCATTTTGCACAATTGCATAAGCCTTTATCGCGTCATCTATTTCACCAATGTTAGCGGCGCTCACGTTGGTCAGCGTTGCCAGGTTGTTGTTCAGCGTATTTCTCATGTCAGTCGCGCGGTTCACGGCATCGGTTTTATCAGCCGCAGAAATATAGGTAACAGGTTCGTTAAGTTGGCCTGCAAGCGTAGTGTTGCCGGTCTGTTTTGCCAGCACACTTCCGCGAAGCGAATATTTTATCACCGTTTGCGCCATCGTCAGTTTCAGTGTATCGGTAGAGTCAAAACTCACACCAGACAATTGCTCCTGTGCCTGCGAGGCGGTTTGTATGCCGTTCACAGCTATGTTGAATTTCTTTTGTTCAGGCGAATATTCGGTAATAGTAGCCAGTTCAGTGGCATACTTCGAGTTGAAATCGCCGATTCTCCCGTAAGAATCGTATTTGTTTTTGTGTCTGTTGTCCATGTTAGATTTTTTATTTGGTTTAATAATGATTGAAAATCAATGTATAAGAATTATTTTTGGGGAGAAGAAAATCATTTTCACTGTTAATTCGCTTCTTTCCACTGTCAATGCGGTTCTAACTATTGTCAATACGATTCTAAGAGCTGTCAATACGATTCAAACCACTGTCAATGTCATTCTAAGAGCTGTCAATGTCATTCTAAGCACTGTCAATGCCATTCTAAGAGCTGTCAATGGGGTTCTAAACACTGTCAATGCCATTCCAATTACTGTCAATCCCAAAAATACCGCTGTCAATTTCTCAAAAGCTTTTTTAATTTTCTGAAAGATAAGTATAAAATATTCTTTTTTAAAGAACCCACTACTCATTTAATTTTACCTTTCAATAAAACAACAAATTATGGATGCTGCCATTGAGCAAAAAGTAAACACCTGGCTAAACGGAAACTACGACCAGCAAACAAAAGATGCAGTCAAAAAAATGCAGCAGGAAAATCCTGATGACCTGAATGATGCATTTTATCAAAACCTTGAATTTGGTACCGGTGGAATGCGCGGCTTGATGGGCGTTGGCACAAACAGAATGAATAAATATACCATCGGCACAGCAACGCAGGGCTTTGCGAATTACTTAAAAAAATCTTTTGAAGATCAGGAAATAAAAGTTGCCATTGGTCACGACAGCCGCAACAACAGCAGGTTTTTTGCTGAAACAACTGCCAATGTTTTTTCAGCAAATGGCATCAAAGTTTTTTTGTTTGAAGCGCTGAGACCTACGCCTGAATTGAGCTTCGCAATAAGAACCATTGAATGTAATGCAGGTGTAATTATCACTGCTTCTCACAATCCGAAAGAATACAATGGTTACAAAGCTTACTGGAATGATGGCGGACAACTCGTGCCGCCGCATGATGTAAATGTGATCAAAGAAGTGAATGCAATAAAGAGTGTGGACGATATAAAATGGAATGGAGGAGAAGCAAACATCACCATTATCGGAAAAGATATGGACGAGAAATATATCGCGATGGTGAAAACTCTGAGTGTTTATCCTGATGTCATTGCTAAGCAAAAAGATCTTAAAATTGTTTACACACCAATTCATGGTACGGGCATCATGCTTGTGCCGCAGGTGTTGCAAACATTTGGTTTTGAGAATGTAAATATTGTAAAAGAACAGGAAACACCGGACGGAAATTTCCCTACAGTAAATTATCCAAATCCTGAAGAAGCCGAAACGATGAGCATTGGTTTAAAACATGCAAAGGAGATTGATGCAGATATTTTATTGGGCACCGATCCTGATGCAGACCGCGTGGGCATTGGCATTAAGGATCATAATGGTAATTGGGTATTGATGAATGGAAATCAAAACGCAGTGCTTGCATTCTCTTATATGATTGAAGCGCGTAAAACAAAAAACATTGCGCAGCCAAATGATATGGTGGTAAAAACAATTGTTACATCCTATATGATTGATGAAGTGGCGAAAGAAAATAATGTGCATTGCTATAATGTTTTGACGGGTTTTAAATGGATAGCAGAATTGATAAAAGAAAAAGAAGGCAAAGAAAATTATGTGATTGGCGGTGAAGAAAGTTTTGGAATGATGATAGGAGATAAGGTGCGCGATAAAGACGCAGTTTCAGCAGTGGCGCTCCTTTGCGAGATGGCGGCCTATGAAAAAAACATGGGTAAATCCTTGTTTGATAAACTGCTCGATCTATATGTTCGCTATGGATTTTTCCAGGAACATTTAATCAGCATAACAAAAAAAGGAATGTCAGGTCAACAGGATATTGCAAAGATGATGCAGGACTACAGAGATAATCCTCCGAAAATAATCAATGGTCAAAAAGTAGTTGAGTTTTTAGATTATCAATTGCAGGTTGGTAAGAATGTACATACTGGTGAAACATGGAATATTACTTTACCAAAAAGCAATGTGCTTCAATTTATTTTGGAAGATAAAACAAGGATTTCTGCAAGACCAAGCGGCACAGAGCCAAAGATAAAATTTTATTTCAGCGTGTATGAAAAGCTTGACAGCAAAGAGAATTATGATGCCGTGAAAGCAAAGCTTGATGATAAAATTAAAGCAGTGATAGCTGATATGAAGTTGGGATGAGATGCTAAATTATCTCATGTGAAGTGTAAAATTTATTGGTCCCCATTTACTGTAACCAAACATTTGCCAGTTGGGCATAGCAGATAATTGTTGTATTAAATAAAGGCTCAAATCATCGTCAGAGCATGAAATATTGTATGCTTTGCCATTCTTATCAAGATAAAAAGAAATATTTACCTCATCATTGAAATGAGTGCTTTGCTGCACATTCGACGGAAACTTTAATTTATCAATCCACATTTGAAAAGCACCCTGTCCCCCAGGAAATTGTGGATGGTTAGAATTTAGTTTACTTGCATTCTTTAATGAATCAATATTTTGTATCGCTCCATTTTCCTGATAGAATTGTCCTACTATCATTTTATTATTCACCCATTTCTGATACATTGAAATATTTCCATTTGGATAATATTCTCTCACTTCTCCCGAAGGTCCTTCAAAATGATTTTCACGTAATTTATTTCCATCTTCATCATATTCAACCATATTTTTTTCATTGGTAGAAATATTTTTAAAATATATGCTGTGCAATTTTCCATTATCTCTGTAATACCAATTTTTTTCTGCAAAAGGTTTTCCCACATTATAGGCAACTGAATCAGTTGGACTACCGTCCACACTCCATTGCTGCATTGCACCATCTATTTTTCCATTCACATAATTTATACGAGAGCTGATATTTCCGGTAGAATAATAACTTTCAAATATTCCATCCATAATGCCCATAATCGAGTCTTTATAAAATGCTGTACACACTTTGGTATTAGTTCTTTTTTCGTATAAGGTTACTTGCCAATGCGAATCCATTTTAATACCCGTGCCTTTAAATACTGACGCCGAATCGTTGCAATTATTAAAATTTTTATCTAAAGAATAAATTACAGTATCTTTTTGGGAACGTAATAATGTGCTTATAAAAATGCAGATGAGAAAAAATATCAGTCGCATAGATAAGAGATAATAATTTTAAAAATAGGAATTTATTTAAAACATCAAACTCATTACTTTGCAAATCTAACATGCGCAATTTTGAAGATACATACCGGCACAAAGGCTTACGAAATCAGCTTATAAAAATTTTAAAAGACAAAGGGATCACTGATGAAAATGTGCTTAATGCAATGCTGCACATTCCTCGACATTTTTTTTTAGATTCTGCGTTTGATAAGATCGCGTATGAAGACCGCGCGTTTCCAATTGATGAAGGACAAACTATTTCACAACCTTATACTGTTGCTTATCAAACACAATTACTACAGGTAAATAAAAATGAAAAAATTTTAGAAATAGGAACTGGAAGCGCTTACCAGGCAAGCGTTTTAGCCGAAATGGGTGCAAGGGTTTTTACGATCGAAAGACAAAAAAAATTATTCGAGCAAACTAAAGATTTTCCTTTCATCAAGAAATATATAAACATCAAATTTTTTTATGGCGATGGTTTTGAAGGTCTGCCTTCTTATGCACCGTTCGATAAAATTATCATCACTGCAGCGGCGCCTTTTATTCCACCAAAATTAATTGACCAAATGAAAATTGGTGGAATAATGGTAGTGCCTTTAAGTGATAAATCAAGTTCTCAGCGTATGGTGCGCATTACTAAAACTCAAGATGAAATGAAAGAAGAATCTTTTGAAAATTTTTCTTTTGTACCTATGCTTAGCGGAAAAAAATATTGAATTTTTTATACAAATCTTATTGTCCACCCATTTGCGTTGCATCCGATGCATTTTGTTCTGCCTTAATATCCTTTCGTTTAAAAAGACTAACATCAAGCTTTCCAAAACGATAGCTGAGATTCAATCTCACCAATTGCGGATCTCTTCTTCGCTCACTGATTTGTGTAAAATATTGTGATACGGAAACGGTTTCACTTACTTGTGTTCTGAAAATATCATTCATAGCAATACTTGCTGAAATAGTGTTGCCACCTTTCCATGTCCAGTCTTTTTTTATTGCTATATCAAAAGAATAAAATGGATTGATGTAACCTTGCGCAGAGGTTAGCACCGGTTGAAAATATCCGCCCTGTTGACCGTTTCCTGTCGTTGGCGGCAATACAGTTTTTGCCTGGTAATTTCCGGAAAATTGAATTGAATAATTCTTTGGTAATTTAAAACTGTTATTCATTTTAGCAAACCAACTCAACCCGGAACTTGAGAGACCTGATTCGATATTTTCACCATTAATTTTTGATTCAAAAAAATTGACATTCAATGTCAGATCCCAAAATCTTTTTATGGTTATTTTATTTGTTAGTTCAAGCCCGTAAATATAACTATGGTTAGCATTTTCGTATGTATTGAAAAAAGCTGTGTCCGAACTGTTTACAGGACTGATCGCTTTGTAAACATAATTCGTTATTAGATCTGTGCTGTATTTAAAATAAAGTGTTGCTAAAAAATTTCCGCTGTGCTTATATATTTTATCGTAAGACGCTTCAAGCGAATTTGTAAACTCAGGCTTCAATGTTGGGTTGCCGATACTTATATTTTGCGGATCACTTATGTTGATTATCGGCGCTAACTGAAAAAAGTTAGGACGATTGATTCTTCGTGAATAATTAAATTGAATATCATCCGTATTATCTATTTTATAAGTGATATACGCGCTCGGAAATAAACTCAGCGGATAAGTTGTTTTAAATGTTTGATTTGAATCTAAAGAATAACCGTTGTAATTGGAACTTTCCAAACGCAAACCCAATTGATAGCTCCATTTTTTTGACGTAATAGTATAGTCTGAATAAGCTGCATACACTGCATCATTATATTTATAACGGCTGCTTATGAAAGGTTGGAATTCATAATTTTTAAGGCTGTCGCTGAAATAATATTTATCGTTAAGACTATAAAAATTTCTCAAAGCAGCACGAACACCGGCTTCAAATTTTGTGTTAGCAGAAAGGGGATTTTCATAATCACTTTGTATGGTAAGAAAACGATTGTATCCGTTGCCAAAAGTCTCTTGCAAGAAAGGTGGTTGTTTTAAACTGCCATCAGGCGAATAAGTATAAGTGTTGATATAGCTGTTGTTAACGTTATTGCTTGAATTGTAATTTACATCGGCAGTAATATCATGATTTGCTTTTGCAAAATTATGTTTAAAGCTTAATTGACCTCCGTAATTATGAAAATCGAAAGTAGAAACAGAAGCAACAGTGCTGTAAGATTCCAGCATGCCATCAACAGATGAATCTATCAATTGCGGCTGGTTGTTAGTGAAGCTTCCATGCACAGCATTGCCTGAAATGGTTAAAGTATTTCTGTTGTCAATAAAATAATCAAGACCTCCGCGAAAGAATTCAAAATAACCATTGTTATCGCCATTACCACTTTCATATACATCCGAATAAGGCAGCGTTGTTATTCTGTCTGTTGAAGAAGTGATCTTTGATTCGCGTTGATTGTACATAGCGTTGGCAAAAAAGTTTATTTTATTTTCACGAACATTGATGTCTCCGCCAACATTAAATTTTCCGTGAGAATCAATGCCGGTTCGCACTCCACCATTATAACCTGTTTTATTATTTTTCTTTAAAACAATATTAATAATACCACCCTGACCACCAGAGGCATCATACTTTGCAGATGGATTTGTAATAATTTCAACACGATCTATAATATCTGAAGGAATTTGATCGAGCGTTAAAGTAGTTGGTCTGCCATCAATAAAAATTTGCGGAGTAGCATTTCTTAATTTTACGTTGCCATCAATATCAACATTCAATGTGGGAATCTGCTTCATCACTTCTGTAGCAGTTTGCCCAGTGCTGACGATATTTTTATCTACATTAAAAATTTTTCTGTCAACACCCATTTCAAAAAAAGGTTTTGTAGAAGTAACGGTTACTGCTGCAAGTGTGTTGGCATCTTCTTCCAGTTTTATATTGCCCAAATCTTTGTCGATCATCGCAATCATTTGTTGTGCTCTGTCAATTGTGTTGTCACCTGTTGCTGCAGTATTATTGGCATTGTTTTGCTGCGGCATTTTTATATTGAATGAAATTTGCTGTGTGTAATTTTTATATCCGACAGAACTTATTTTTAAAGTAAAATTTCCAAACACGGGCAAATTTTCCAAACTAAAATCACCATTTGGCTGTGTAAGAACAGTTGCATAAATAAAAGGCTTCATAGATTTTGAGGCAGTGTCAAATTTATTTCCGGTAAGTTGCACAGAAACAGCTTCAAGGCCCTTATTTGTTTTGCTATCAACAACTTTTCCATAAAAATGTCCGGCACTCATTGCCTGCGCAAATCCTGAAGATTTTCCTGTTGTAGCGGGTATTTGTGCAGTTGCGGCAATTGAAGCCAATAAAAAAAGAAAGAGTATATTTTTTTTCATAAAAAAATTGAAATGCAAAATTCATTCATTGCTTGTGAATAAAATGTTGTAAAAGTTGTAAGCATATTTTGACGGTAAATATTTCAGTATAAGTGGTTGTATAAAATTTTATGCCATAAATAAAAAAAGCCTGCAACTGCAAGCTTAATTGGGAGATAAAAGGGGCTCGAACCCTCGACCTTCGGAACCACAATCCGACGCTCTAACCAGCTGAGCTACTACCTCCATTTATTGTGCGGCAAAAATAGAGATAAAAAATTTAGATGCAAAAATGTAAAAGCAAACTTATAATTGAAACCTTTGTTAATTAGGAATAGTGGAAAATGACTGAATTTTTTTTATCTTATTTTTGGGTTTAATGAAAAATAAATTTTTTAAAATGATGTTGAGTAAAAAAATGCTTCCGGTTGTTGTCTTATTAATGACCGGCGGAATTTTCTGGGCTTTTAAGAGCAGGGGAAATAATGATGGCGACCTTCTTGCCAAGGAGCAGCAATTGCTTGCTGAAGTTGGGGTTATTCTCGAGCAAAAACATTTCGATCCCAAAAAGATTGATGATGCTTTTTCAAAAGATATTTTCAAAAAATATTTAGAAGCGCTTGATCCTGAAAAAGACATATTTGTTGCTGCCGATATTGAATCTTTAAAACAATATGAAACTACAATTGATGATGAAATTCACGGTGCGCCCATAAAATTTTATCCTGCAACAGAAGCGATCTTCACAAAAAGATTGCAGGAAACTTCAGACATGTGCAGCACTATTTTATCAAAGCCTTTTGATTTTTCTGTAAATGAAACAATACAATTGGATCGCGATAAACTAAATTTTCCTGCAAACGAAGCAGAAAAATATGACTTATGGCGCAAGCATTTAAAATATAATACATTAAATACTTACATTGATTTGCAGGATCAGCGTAGCAAAAGTGTTATTGACAGTGTGAAAAATCAAACTGATGCGCAGCTCGAAAAACAAGCCCGTCAAAAAGTTTTGCAAGGTGTGTTAAGAGGTTTTGGAAGAATGCAAAAAACCTTTACCGATGAGCAATTTTTTAACACATTTGTTTATACTATCACTACAGAAATGGATCCTCACACAGAATATTTTCCACCGGTAGAAAAGAGAAGTTTTGATGAAGACATGAGTGGAAAATTTTATGGCATTGGCGCACAGTTGAAGGAAGATGATGATGCTATAAAAATCGTGAGCCTTGTTCCCGGAACACCTGCATGGAAAAGCGGAAAAATTCAGGTGAATGATATAATTGTAAAAGTAGGACAAGCAACCGGAGACATGGTTGATGTAACAGGTTATGGCGTTACAGATGTCGTAAAACTAATTCGCGGAGACAAAGGCACGGAAGTAAAATTGACATTGAAAAAAATTAATGGAACGCTTGAAACTATTTCATTAATGCGTGATGAAATTGTGCAGGATGAAACGTATGCAAAAAGTGTTGTCATAAATCAAAACGGAAAAAAAATCGGTTATATTAATCTGCCGGAATTTTATGCAAATTTTGATGATCCCGATGGAAGACGTTGTTCGGTCGATGTCGCAAATGAAATAAAAAAATTGAAGGCTCAAAACGTTGAAGGTATCATTTTAGATTTAAGAGAAAATGGTGGAGGCTATTTATATGAAGTGGTGCAAATGGCTGGTTTATTCATTAAAAACGGGCCAATCGTGCAGGTAAAAGATCGTGATGGTCAGCCTTCTGTTTTAAGTGATCAGGATACTTCTGTTTTATACAATGGTCCATTGGTTGTGATGGTGAATGAATTCAGTGCATCGGCATCCGAAATTTTTGCAGCGGCAATTCAAGATTATAAAAGAGGAATTATTATCGGCAGTGCCACTTATGGAAAAGGAACGGTACAAAAACCAATTCCCCTTGGTAAGCCATTGGATTACTTTTCAGGACAAACAGAATACGGAGCTTTAAAATTAACCTTCGAAAAATTTTATCGTGTTACAGGTGCATCAACTCAATTGAAAGGTGTAACACCTGATATAGTTTTGCCTGATACTTATGATTATGCTAAAATAAGAGAAAGAGATAATTCATCTGCTTTAAAATGGGATCAAATTCAACCATCACAATATACTGTTTGGAATGGTAATATTGATTTTAATAAAATAGAAAATGATGCAGCGCAAAGCATTGCTGCCGATAAATCTTTCAGCACACTTCAAACAAATACGCAATGGCTTGATAAAACTCTTGATAAAGAATATGATCTTAATCTAAATAAATATAAAGCCGAAACAAGTTTGATAAAAAAGGCTGTAACAGAAGATGATAGTATCGTGAAATTGCCTGTAAAAATGAATGCAGATTTTCTTCCCGATGATAAAGATAAATATCTCAACAATCCTGACCAGGCAAAAGCTGAAAGGTATAAGCAATGGCTAAGTACGTTGCAAAAAGATATTTATATTGATGAGACTGTAAAAGTGATTGATGATATGGCAGGCAGCAGCCGCAATACAGTTTACGGATCAAAAAATTAAACATGTAACTTTATAATGAAGCCTGCTTTGCTGCAGGCTTCACTTTTTGTGCATTACTAGCCTCAGCAAATTTGTTTTTAATTACTACATATACTTACATTTGTCGCGCATAATAAAAGTATTCCCGCATTATGATAAAAAATTGTGGCGGTTTGTTCAATTTTGTTTTTATTTTTATTTCAATCTGTTTTTTGTCTCCCTCATGTATCAATCAAAAAAGCATTACTTATTTTAATAACCTTCCTGATTCTTCAAACGTTTCTTTGGCAACTTTACAAGTGCCTCAACCAATTATTCAGGTCAATGATCTTCTCACAATAAGGGTGGGCGGAGAAAGTGAAAAGACAATAGAATATATCAATCAGTATATGGGTACGCAGGCTGCAAGCAGCGGTACGCCTGGCGCATTGCCTGGAATGCAATTTCAGGTTGGTCCGGATGGAACTATAAATCTGCCTAAAATAAATAAAATTTATGTTGCAGGTTTAACACGAAAGCAAGCGCAGGATACTATCACAAAAGCTTATAGTGAATACTTAATAAATCCTATCATTACAGTTGATTTTAATAATTTCAAATTTACCATTTTGGGTGAAGTAAGATCGCCGGGCTTATATACTGTTACCAATCAACAAATAAATATATTTGAAGCTTTGGCGCAGGCAGGTGATATGACACAGTATTCTGATTATACACATGTAAAACTTTTGAGGGACAGCAATGGCATTAGAAAAGTGGTTACTTTAAATTTCAATGATAAGTCTATTCTCAATTCACCTTATTATTATTTAAACAGATACGATATTATTTATGTTACTCCAAAGAATGTAAAATTATTTAATGATAATTTTACACGCACCGTAAGTATTATTTCTGGTGTTGCAAGTATTATAACGATAATTTTAGTTTTATTCAAGTTTTAGAATGAGTTATCCTGTAGAAGAAACAGAAAGTGAGTTTACCCCATCCTCCAGTTCGCAATTTGATATAAAGAAGTTTATTTTCAAGTTGGTTGGTTTTCTGCCATGGATCATTCTTTCCATACTTATAGCTTATGGCATAGCTAAAATTTATCTTCGCTATACACCTCAACTTCACAAAGTAGCAAGTTATTTATTGATTAAAGATGAGCAACAGGATAACAGCGATAATAAAATTTTGGAAGAACTTGGCGTAATGCCCGACAGCAAAGAAGTACAGAATCAAATTGATATTTTACAATCATATAATTTGCTTGCAGGTATAGTTGACTCTCTTAATTTAGAAATTCAAATTGTAGATGAAGGAAGAATTACCTCTCAACCACTTTATGGCAATAGAATGCCTGTAACAATTTTGCCTCTGCAGTCTGAAACAAATACTTTTAAGCCTTCTTCCTTCAGATTGAATTTATACAATACTAAATTTTCTATTCCGCAGAATGGCAAAACTACTTTTTATCATTACAACGATACGTTTCAATTAGCCAATAGAAATGTTGCCATAACAAGAAATGAAGATGTAAAAATTGATCCCAAAGGATATACTTTAATGATTAGAGATTCGCATGAAATTGCCAGGCAATTAAAGAATGGTATCAATGTAAGATTGCTAAATCCAATGGGTGGAATTATTGAAATAGCAATGGTTGATGAAATTCCGCAACGAGCCATTGACATTCTAAACAAACTCGTTGAAGCTTATAATACTGCAGGTTTGAACGATAAAAACATTGCTGGTTATAAAACTTTAGATTTTATTACAGAACGAATAGATACTGTTTCCCGTGAGTTGGATGATGTAGAATCTCAATTGGATTTATACAAAAAAAATAACCAGATAACAGATATATCAGATGATGCAAAACAATATGCTGATGAAACACAAATTTTTAATTCACAAGAGGCTGAACAAACAGGAGAATTAGAATTATTAAAATCGCTTGAAAATTATTTACGTTCTAATAATAGTTTCACTAATATTATTCCTTCAGACAGAGGTTTGACAGAACCAACCTTGGCAAAATTAATTGATGCATATAATGATGCAGTAATAACTTATGAAAACCAAAGAAATATCAGCACAGATAAAGATCCTGTTCTAAATCGTCAAAAAGATAATATCATTTTATTAAAAGATAATATTTTAAAAAATATAGAAAGTGTCAGACAAGGTTATGAAGCTAAACTTGCACATATTGATGCTCTTAGAAATAATTATTCCGGGCTGCTTTCAAGCGTTCCTGAAAAAGAAAAAATTCTTGTAAATCTTAAGCGTCAGAGTGATGTTATGGAACAGCTTTATAATTATCTTCTACAAAAGAAAGAAGAAACAAAACTTTCACTTTCGTCCAATATTAATAATACCCGTGTTGTTGATGATGCATATGATTTAGGAATAATAAAACCAAATGGTTCTCAGGTTAAAAATTTTGCTTTTTTAATCGGCCTGCTTGTTCCAATTGCCATTATGCTTTTGTTAGATTTTTTTAATAATAAGATAACAGATAAAAAAGAAATTGAGGCAGGCACACAAACCCCAATTTTAGGAGAAATTTCTTTTAGTAAAGATAAACAGGGACTTGTAGTTACTGCAAAAAGCAGAAGCGTACTTGCGGAACAGTTTCGTCTTGTGCGCACGAACCTTCAATATATGGCTGATGACAAAACCGGAAAAACAATTCTTGTTACATCTTTTATGAGTGGTGAAGGCAAAAGTTTTATATCAATAAATCTTGCAAGCAGTCTTTCATCAGGTGGATCAAAAGTGCTTTTAATAGAACTTGATTTGAGAAAACCCAAGTTTGAAAAATATTTAAATCTTAATGCAGAATTTGGATTGACAGATTTTATAGTAAATAATTTTGAGCCTTCGAGCATAATAAATAAATCGAATCTTATTCCTAATCTTGATATTATTACTGCCGGTCCATTGCCTCCAAATCCTGCAGAATTGCTTATCAGTAATAAAATAGATTTGCTTTTTGAATGGGCAAAAAAAGAGTACGATTATATTATTTTTGATACATCACCAGTGGGATTGGTAGCAGATGCTTTTTCGCTAAATAAGTTTGCCGAAATAACTCTTTTCATTATCAGGCATACTTATACATACAAAACAACAATTCAATTTTTGAATAAACTTTATAATGAAAAAAGATTTAAAAATTTAGGGTTGATAATAAATGGTATCACCAATGTTCGCGGCATGGGTTACGGATATGGTTATGGATATGGATACAGTTATGGATATGGATATCATTACGGAAATGGATATTATGATACAAAAAAAATGAATAAAGGAATTTTTGGTAGAATTTTTACGTTATTTAATAAGAATAAAGGTTAAACGTACTTTTTTTAAAAATTTGCATGTCATGTGAGTGACAAAGGCGAAGCCATAAAAAGAATGGAAGAAATTAAAAGCAAAAAATGGTTTGCATTATATACCAAACCAAGATGGGAAAAAAAAATTGATTCTAATTTAATAAGGAAAGGAATTGATAGTTGGTGCCCGCTTCAAAAAAAAGAACGGCAATGGAGCGATCGCAAAAAAATTATAGAAGATCCATTATTCAAATCTTATGTTTTTGTAAGGATTGATGAAAACGAAAAAGTAAAAACGCTGCAAACAGAAGGTGTCTTAAATTTCGTTTATCACATGGGCAAGCCTGCAGTAATAAGAAATGAAGAAATAGACTTAATAAAATCCTACCTCATGGAAAAGGATGCGAGAATTTTTGTTCAGTCTTCTAAAGATTTTCAAACAAATGATAAAGTTGTTGTTAGGCATGGAATATTTATGGATAATACTGGCACCGTTTTACGTGGCGGAAGTAAAAAAATTTATGTGCAGCTTGAAAGCCTCGAACAAATAATGATTGTAGAATTTCCTGCAGAATATGTTTCTCGTTTATTGAAATGAAAGATGAAAAAATTCTTATCGTTGGTTATGGTTCAATTGGTAAAAGACATTTAAAAAATATTTTAGCGTTAGGATATAAAAATGTGGCTATTGTTAGTCGTTCAACAAAAAAAGATACCGAATATCCTTCGGTAAATCTTTATACAACGATTGATGAAGCTTTTAAAAATAATTTTTACAACACAGTTTTTATTTGCACACCCACTTCTTCTCATGTTCAAAATTTACTACAACTAATTTCTTTGCATGTTCAAAATATTTATGTAGAAAAACCTGTAAGTGATTCTTATAAAAATATTGAAGAAATAAAAATGCATTTATCAATAAACAAAACAAATGTTGTTGTTGGCTACGATTTGCATTTTGATAAAGGGGTGCAAAAAGTGAAGGAATTAATTTCGAAAAATATAATCGGCAAGATAGTTTCAGCAAATGCTTTCGTGGGTCAGCATTTATCACAGTGGCGTCCAAATGAAGATTATAAAAATGGAATGAGTGCAAAAAAAGCAAGCGGTGGCGGCGTTTTGCTTGATTTAATACATGAGTTTGATTATCTGATATGGTTTGTCGGAAATATTGAAACGGTTGCATGCAGTTACACCAATACTAATGAATTGCAAATAGAAACTGAAGACGTAACTGATGTTTTATTAAAGTTTTCAAATGGTGCAAGCGGCACAATTCATTTAGATTATTTGCAAAAAAAAATTATCCGCAATTGCATTTTTACCGGCACAAAAGGAACGATTATTTTAGATTTAGTTAAATGCAATGTGTGTTGGATTGATGAAAATAATGTTGAGGAAGAATTAGATTATTCAGGCACTGAAAGAAATGAAAGATTTATTTCAACCATAAAATCATTTCTTGAAAATAAAAATCAAGCAATGCTCGCGCACTTTGATGAAGGTTTAAAAAGTTTGCGTGCAGTATTAGCATCAAAAAAATCCTGCGAAGAAAATCGTTTTGTAAAAGTTGAAGAAATAAATTAAAGTTTTGTGATCATTTTATTTACTCAAATTTTCTGTTGTTTTTTTTAGCAACCATATGCTGTCGCGGAGGATCAAAAGGAGTCAAAGGCAAAAATCTTCGATCATTAGATGGCAAACCATTGATCGCTTATACAATTGAAACAGCCTTGAAATGTTCATATATAAACGATATTATTGTTTCCACAGATAGCAAAAAAATTGCAGATACTGCAAAACAATACGGCATTAAGAAAGTTATTAAACGTTCCCTCAAGCTCGCTAATGATAAGGCTTCCAAGTGGAATGTGTTTATTCATGCAGTAGAAATGTATGAAAAAAAATTCAAAAAAAAAGTAGATTATATTGTTGATCTCGATGTTACCGTGCCATTAAAAACAAATCAGGATATTGATGGTGTAATAAACTTTGCCTTACAAAATAAAAAAGCTGATGTAGTAATAACAGGCTATAAACCCGAACGCAATCCATATTTCAATATGATGGAAACTGATGCTAGTGGTTTCGCTAAAATTGTTAAGCAAACTGATAAAATAATTGCAAGAAGGCAAGATGCGCCGAAAGTTTTTAGTCTCACACCGGCAGCTTATATAATAAAAAAAGAGGCGTTATATAAATATGAACATTGGAGTAAAGCAAAATGTATGATTTATGAAATAGCGCGTGAAAATGCTGTTGATATTGATACGGAAATGGATTTTAAAATGGTAGAATTTTTTTTGAATGAGAGAAAATAATTTATTCGATTTATCAAATCGAGTTGCAATAATTACTGGCGGCGGAGGTTTATTGGCAAGTGAATATGCAACAGCTTTGAGCGGATTTGGAGCAAAAATTATTCTTGCTGATATAAAAAAAGAAGCTTGTGATAAAGCTGCTGAAAGCCTTGCAGAGCAAGGGGTTCAATGCACTCCATTCTTTTGCGATGTAACAAAAAAAGAAAGTTGGGAAAATTTATTACTTAATGTTTTAAAAGATTTTGGAACTGTTGACATTTTAGTAAACAATGCTGGATTCACTAATCAAAACAAATCAAAAAATTTCGATAGCAGCTTTGAAAATTTTTATTTGGAGGATTGGAATGAAATAATGAATGTAAACCTTACGGGAACATTTTTAGGTTGTCAAATTATCGGCAAGCAAATGCTCGCGCAAGGCAAAGGCAGCATTATAAATATTGCATCATTATATGGCGTTGTTAGTCCCAACCATAGTCTTTACCCAGGCACAGGAATTTCGCAACCAGTTGCATACAGTGTCAGTAAACATGGAGTTATCGGTCTTACAAAATATCTTGCTACATTATGGGCTGGCAAAGGCATTCGCGTAAATTCATTAACACCCGGCGGCGTCTATAATGATCACGAAGAATTATTTCTAGAACGCTTCAAACAACACAATCCGATTGGCAGAATGAGCGATAAAAAAGAATTGCAAGGTGCAATTGTGTATCTCGCAAGCGATGCAGCAAGTCATGTAATTGGACATAATTTAATTGTTGATGGTGGTTGGACTTTATGGTAATTTTTTTGATCCCAACATCCGAATATCTATGAAACATCGTTGCGTCGCACTCTTGTACGTTCAAAACATTACTGGGCAATCAGATTGATTTAATTCTATTGTTTTTACATGCATCCTTTTATTGAAATAGCAGGAAGAACAATCGGTTATGATTACGAACCTTTAGTTATTGCAGAGATCGGAATTAATCATGAAGGTTCGTTAAAGACAGCAATGGAAATGGTTGATGCAGCTGCATTTGCGGGCGTTGAAGTTGTAAAGCATCAAACGCATATTGTAGAAGATGAAATGAGTAGTGCTGCAAAAAAAACTATTCCCGGAAATTCTGATGTAAGTATTTATGAAATAATGAAACGATGCGCTTTGAATGAGGAAGAAGAATTGGCGTTAAAAAATTATGTTGAAAGTAAGGGAATGATTTTTATTTCGACACCTTTCAGCCGCGCTGCAGCGAATCGTTTACACAGTTGGAATGTTCCTGCATATAAAATTGGTTCCGGCGAATGCAATAATTATCCATTGCTCGAACATATCGCTTCTTTCGGTAAACCGATTATTTTAAGTACAGGAATGAACACAATTGAAAGTGTATCAAAAGCTGTAGATATTTTCCGAAGAAAAAATATTCCTTATGCTTTACTTCATACAACAAATTTATATCCCACACCTAATAAGTTGGTTCGATTAAATGCAATGGTGGAATTGCAAACCAATTTTAAAGATGCAGTTGTGGGGTTATCAGATCATACCTTAAGTAATCATGCATGTTTTGGTGCAGTGGCTTTAGGCGCAAGTATTTTAGAAAGACATTTTACAAATAATATGCAACGGACTGGACCCGATATAATTTGTTCTATGGACACAAATGCATGTAAAGAATTAATTGAAGGAAGCAAAATAATTGCAGAGCAAAGAGGTGGTCATAAAGAACCTGCAAAAGAAGAGCAAGTAACTATTGATTTTGCATTTGCAACTGTTTGTACAATTCAGGCAATAAAGAAAGGAGAAGTTTTTACGAAACAAAATATTTGGGTAAAACGTCCGGGAAAGGGAGGAATTCTTGCGGAAGAATATGAAAATATTCTAGGAAAAAAGGCTGTGAAAGATGTTCAGGTAGATGTACAGCTCAATTATAATGATTTAGATTAGAAAAGTTATTATGATAATTACAAGGCTTGGGAAATTCGAAAGAAAATTAAAAAGAAAAAAACTTCTCGAGCTTGATATAGCTGATCTTGAAACAGGAATAAATATTTTTAGTGATGTATTTATTTGCCTTGATGAGGATAAAAATATAAAATATGTGATCAATCGCACATGCGATCATAATGGAGGAAAACTAATTAAAAAAAATGATTGTGCAGTTTGCCCGCTTCATGGATGGAAGTTGAATTTTTCAACCTTGGAATATGATAATTCGCATATTAAAAAAAAGAAGCTCGATTATAGTGTACAAAATGGAAAACTTATTATTCCAATAGAAGAATATAAAATAGAAAACCCTTTTTTGTACCGTGAGAAAAATCAACAATTTACCGTGCGATGGCTTAATCATGCAACTTTATATTTTGAATTTGAGGGTTTTAAAATTGTTACTGACCCATGGTTATTCGGCCCGGCATTTATGAATGGATGGTGGCTTGAAACGCCCAGTACTATTGATTCTACAGACCTGCTTGAAAATTGCGACTTGATTTTCATTTCCCATAATCACCCAGACCACCTACATCCGGAAACGCTTGCTGTTTTAAATAAAAATATCCCTATTATCACAGGAGCGTTTCAATCTTCTTCATCACGAAAAATGCTTGAGCGCTGTGGATTTAAAAATATATCTGAACTTGATTTTAAAGATATCTTTCAATTTGATAACGGGGTCCAGCTATCTATTTTAAAGAGTGGCGACTTTAGGGACGATTCGGGGTTGTATCTCGCTATCGGCGAAAAAGAGATATTACTGACGGTTGATGCCAATTTCTTAAACTCATTCGAGCTGCCTGAAAATATTTTCCTGCTGGCTACTTCATTTGCTGGTGGTGCGTCCGGTTTTCCACTTTGCTTTTTAGATTATACGGACGAAGAAAAAATTTCAATAATAAAGCGTAACAAGGCAGCATTGAAATCTAAAGTTTTTGATATTGTAAAACAAACTTCACCAAAATATTATCTTCCTTATGCGGGCATGTTCAAAGAATATGCACATAGAGACAGTTATATTCAAAATAATAATCTTAAAAACCAAATTGAAGATTATTTTTTTTTAGATAAATATGCAGGTTGCACTTTGCTTGTTCCTGATAACAAAACAAAATGGGTTGCAGAAAATGATTGTCTGCGAAAAGAAACAATTGAAAAAGCCTATTTTCAAAAAGAAGACACCCTTTATTATATTAACCAATACAAGGAAGTATATCAATGGGATTTCGAAAAAATAATATCGTATTTTAAAAGTTCAGGTTTTCAATCGAATATTATTTTACAAATCGTACCAACTGACGATTTGTTTGAACCTATCAGTAATCATTATATATATGCGGACTTTTTAAATAATTCTTTTAATATAAAGCCACTTGTAGAATTAATCGAAAGCCTTGCCAATTATAGATTAGAAACCATTTTTGTGCGTCAGGAAGCCTTTATGTGTATAATAGAAAATAAATTACCATGGGAAGATATTTCAATAGGTTTTCAAATTAGAGTGAAAAGAAATCCTAATCAATATAATTCTGATTTTTGGTACCATTTTACAAATGAATATATATCCGGCGAAAATTACAGGCATTCTATTTACTGCGGTGCATGCTCTATAATAGAGCAAAACCCAATATGGCAAAATCAAAGCATTTAATCTTCATCCCAATACAAATCAACATTTAAAAACTCAAAATAATATTAATTGAAGAAAGTAGTTGTTTGTGGCGCAGGTGGATTTATTGGTGGTCATCTTATCGCAAGATTAAAAAAGGAAAATTATTGGGTAAAAGGTGTCGATTTGAAAAAACATGATTTTCAAATTTGCAAAGCAGATGAATTTATTATTGGTGACCTGCGTAATAAAAAATTTGTCAGTGAAATTATTTCCTCTGACATTGATGAAATTTATCAATTAGCTGCAGATATGGGTGGCGCGGGCTATATATTTACTGGTGATAGCGATGCTGCAATCATGTATAATAGTGCCTTAATTAATCTAAATATTTTAGAGGAAGCAAAAATAAAAAGGATAAAAAAAATATTTTATTCTTCTTCAGCTTGCATATATCCTGCATATAATCAGCTAGACCCAGACAATCCAAAATGCTCAGAAGATTCAGCATATCCTGCTGCTCCTGACAGTGAATATGGTTGGGAAAAATTATTCAGCGAGCGATTGTATTTATCTTATCAACGTAATTATAACATTGAGGTAAGAATAGCACGATTTCATAATATTTTCGGGCCTTTTGGCACATGGAAAGATGGAAAAGAAAAAGCCCCTGCGGCAATTTGCCGGAAAATAGCCGAAGCAAAAGATGGAGATGAGATTGAAATCTGGGGGGATGGAAAACAAACGCGTTCTTTTTTAATAGTTGACGAATGTGTGGAAGGAATAAGAAGATTAATGGAAAGTGATTTCAGCGAACCATTGAATATTGGTTCCGAAGAAATGATTTCAATAAATGATTTTGCAGAAATGATTATTAATATTTCACAGAAAAAAATAACTATAAAAAATATTCCCGGCCCTGTTGGAGTGATGGGCAGAAATTCAGATAATAATCTGCTGAGACAAAAGCTTAATTGGTCTCCTCAGAAATCCTTGAAGGATGGAATTACTAAAACATATAATTGGATTAGCGCGCAAATTGAAGAAGAAAAGTTAGTTAGAGAAATTTAGAAAATCAGCGCAAACTATTTTGATGAATAAAAAAATTGTTTTTCTTACAGCTACACGAGCAGATTTTGGAAAGCTTAAATCTTTGATCGAAATTCTTTCAACTCAAAAAATATTCGACATTTATCTGTTTGCTACCGGAATGCATTTGGATGAAAAGTATGGTAAAACAATAGAAGAAATAAAAAAATACAATTACAAAAATGTTTACCCTTTTGCAAATCATAATGGTGAAGCACTGATGGATATTACTCTTTCAAAAACTATTGATGGTTTTGCAAAATATATTCATGACTTACAACCGGATTTAATTGTTGTGCATGGCGATAGGATCGAAGCACTTGCCGGCGCATCTGTTGGTGCACTTAATAATGTTTTGGTTGCACATATTGAAGGTGGCGAAGTTTCGGGAACCGTTGATGAATTAATTCGCCACGCTGTTTCCAAGCTGAGTCATACACATTTTGTGTCGAATAAAGATGCAAAAAAAAGGCTACATAAAATGGGAGAAATAAAAAGTTCTGTTTTTATAATTGGCTCTCCGGATATGGATGTAATGCTTGGCAAAAATCTGCCTGAAATCAATGAAGTAAAAAAAAGATATGAAATATCTTTTAAGAATTATTCTATTTCATTATTTCATCCTGTAACAACCGAAATAAATTTTTTGAAAAAACATGCTGCTGATTATTTTACAGCAATAAAAAATTCAAACTTAAATTATATCATCATTTATCCGAACAACGATAAAGGATCCGATATAATTATGAATGAAATCAATTCACTTCAATCAAATAAAGACTTTAAAATATTTCCATCAATCCGTTTTGAATATTTTTTAACACTTTTAAAAAATGCGCAATTCATTATTGGAAATTCAAGTGCAGGTATTCGCGAAGCACCTTATTATGGTATTCCTGCGATTAATATTGGTACACGCCAACATAAGCGCAGCAATAATCCTGACATTCTCAATTGCAGTTACGACTCAAATGAAATTGAGAATAAAATACGGCAAGCATTACATTTGAAAATCACTCCTCAACAACTTTTTGGAAATGGAGATAGTGATAAAAAGTTTTTGAAAGTTTTAAAGAAAAAAAGTTTTTGGAAAATATATAAGCAAAAAATTTTCGCCGATTAACATTCGAATGAAAGATTTTCAAAAAAAATGGCTTAAGCTTCTTCCTGCATTTCTAAGGCAATATAGGCGTAGGCGTATTTGTGCCAATACATATATGAAGTATGAAATGGCTCATCCCGGCGATTATAAATCAAACAACTGTTTTGATTACTATAAATGTATTTTTATACATATTCCTAAAACTGCTGGTCGATCAATAAGTAAAAGCCTTTTTGGTAACTATTCAGGTGGAAATGAAAAAATAACTTTTTACTTAAAAAAATTTGGAAGGAAAACGGTGAACCGATACTATAAATTTGCTTTTGTACGTAACCCATGGGACAGGCTTTATTCTGCGTATAATTATCTTACAAAAGGAGGTAGTGATGAAAACGACAGATTATTTTATAAAGAAAGTTTATCGCATCTGGAAAACTTTGAGGATTTTGTAATAAAGTGGCTGGACGAAAGCAAACTCGAAACCACAAGCTATTACTTTATTCCGCAGTACAGATATTTATCTGAAGAAAGTAAGCCTGAAAAACTTCTGGTTGATTTTATTGGCAGATTTGAGAACATTGACAAAGATTTTGCAGCTCTTTGCAGATTGTTGAAATTTCCACGGCTTAAATTGCCACAGATCAATGTTACTAACACAGAAAAAAATGCGTACCTAAAAGTCTATACTCCTGCAATGATTGATAAGGTTACTGATTTATATAAAAAAGATATTCTGTTATTTAATTATTCCTTTATTTAAAACTCATTTTCTGTTGATGAATGATATTGAAGTAAGTGAAGGTTGGTCTGAAATAATAACCCCTCAAAATAATTTTTTAGATTTTAGATTTAAAGAACTATGGCGTTACCGTGATCTTATGTTGCTTTTTGTAAAACGTGATTTTGTTGCGCAATACAAGCAAACCATTTTAGGTCCTTTATGGAATATTATTCAACCGATACTAACTACTTTAATGTTTCTTATTGTCTTTAATAAAATTGCCAAAATTTCTACTGATGCTTTGCCTCCGGTTTTATTTTACATGAGCAGTATTACTATTTGGAATTATTTTTCATCCTGCTTTACTGCCACATCAAGTACGTTTATAACGAATGCTGCAATATTTGGTAAAGTTTATTTTCCAAGATTGATTTTGCCTTTATCAAATGTAACTTCTAACCTTATAAAATTCTTTATACAATTTTGCCTTTTGCTTGCTACAACATTGTATTATGTCATATTTTATAATTATAAATTCAATATTGGCTGGCATAGTTTATTAATCCCGGTTATTGCCATTATCATGGCATTATTGGGTCTTGCTTTAGGTATTATTATTTCATCATTAACAACAAAATATCGAGACTTTACAGTACTTGTAAATTTTGGAGTTGCATTACTCATGTACGTAACACCAGTTGCTTACCCACTTTCTTATTTAGCAAAATCAAAATACAAATTTTTGATAGAATGGAATCCGTTATCACCATTAGTTGAAGGATTTCGATATGCTTTTTTTGGTAATGGTTCATTTGATTTTTTACATTTTACGTATAGCATTATTTGGATGTTAATTTGTTTGCTTAGTGGCGTTGTTATTTTTAATCGCGTAGAACGCACATTTATGGATACAGTATAAATGCTCTTATAATACAATGAGTGATGTAGTTATTCATGTTGAGAATGTTTCCAAGCAATACAGGCTTGGACAAGTTGGAAGAAAAACCATTAACCAGGATGTAAACCGTTGGTGGCATAAAGTTCGCGGAAAGGAAGATCCTTATTTAAAAATTGGTGAAGAAAATGATCGTACAAAAAAAGGCAGCAGTGAATATGTTTGGGCATTAAAAGATATAAATTTTGAAGTAAAACGCGGCGAAGTTCTTGGCATCATTGGCAGAAATGGCGCCGGCAAATCAACGCTGTTAAAAATACTTTCTAAAGTAACATCACCTACAACAGGCAGCATAAAAATAAAAGGTCGCATTGCTTCTTTGCTTGAAGTTGGTACAGGCTTTCATCCAGATTTATCAGGACGTGATAATATTTTTTTGAATGGTGCTATTCTTGGAATGAATAAAAGAGAAATACAAAATAAGTTTGATGAAATAGTTGATTTTGCAGGCATTGAAAGATACATCGATACGCCTGTAAAGCGCTACAGCAGCGGCATGTACGTTCGGCTTGCCTTTGCCGTAGCTGCACATCTTGATCCGGATATTTTAATTGTTGATGAAGTTCTTGCAGTTGGCGATGCAGAATTTCAAAAAAAATGTTTAGGCAAAATGAAAGATGTCAGTGTGAAAGATGGAAGAACAGTTTTGTTTGTAAGCCATAATATGGAAGCAATAAGTAGGCTTTGTGATGAAGCAATTGTTTTGTTAAAAGGAGGTATTACCTTTTCGGGTTCTGGCGACACGTGTATTTCACATTATTTGAATGGAGATAAAAATATACTTAGCCGCAGACAATGGATAAATGGTGAAATAAAACCCGGAAACGATAATGCTGAGTTAAACGAAGTTTATGTTACAAATAATGCAGGGATTATATCTGAATCTTTTTCATCAACGGAATGTGTTGTAATAAACTTTGTATATACTATTAAAAAAAATGATTTTAAATATACACATGGGTTTAATTTATACAAAAATGGATTTCATATTTTAAGTTCACATGATGTTCAAAGTATGAGTATTAAAAGTTCTGTAAAGAAAGGAACATATAACGCCTCTGTAATATTGCCTGCTAATTTCTTAAGCGAGGGATTGCATACAATTAGTGTTGCTCTTATGAGTTATAATCCCTATACCGTACATTTTCATGAAATGGATCCTGTTTCATTTATAATTACAGATGCTTTAAATGAAGTGGGCTCTGCACGAGGTGAATATGGAGGTAGCTTTCCTGGTATTATCAGGCCCATTTTAGAATGGAAAAACTATAGTTATGCAGGAACTTAAATGGACCGGGGAAAGAATGATGCCTTATAAGCACCTGGGACTTGGTGCGGCAGAGCATCTTCATAGGTATGTTGTTGCTTTGGAAATTACGGCTGGTAAAATTGTATTAGACATTTCATGCGGCGAAGGATATGGATCTAATTTGATTGCTTCAAAAGCAGAAAAAGTCTATGGCATTGATATAGCAGAAGAAGTAATTGAGCATGCCAAAAGGAAATATACAAATAATAAAATTACTTTTTTAAAGGGCTCTGTTACAAATATTCCGATTCAAGATGGTATGGTTGATATAATTGTTTGTTTTGAAACGATTGAGCATATTATAGAACAAGATGAAATGATGAAAGAGCTTAAAAGGGTTTTAAAAAATGAAGGAATGTTATTAATCTCAACACCGGCAAAAGAAAATTATGAAAGCTTGAATCATAATAATCCTTTTCATTTAAAGGAGCTTTCAAGTGATGAATTAAAAACCTTATGTAAAAAGTATTTTAAAGAAGTTTCAATGTATAAACAACGTTACATTGAAGCCTCATTTGTTTATCAGGAAGAAGCAGGTGTTAAAGAAATTTTGGAATATGAAGGTTCTTTTGAAAGCATCCTAAAAAAGGATTTTATCGAAAAGTATTATTACAATATTGTCGTATGCAGCGATTTTTCTATTCCTATGTTAGGAACAAGTTTTTTTAATGCTCAGCAATTTAATTATTCGTATAGCCAAGACGTTACCAGACGTGTAAAATCTAAAATTCAAAATTCCTATCAAAATTCTTATTCGTTTAAAATCGGAAGATTTATTGTTCATCCTTTTTCTTTCATAAAAAGTTTCTTTAAATAATTGTCGCTTATTATAGCTTATTACCTTCCTCAGTATCATCCAATTCCTGAAAACGATTTATGGTGGGGCAAAGGCTTTACAGAATGGACTAATGTGGTAAAAGCAAAGCCTTTTTTTAAAGGGCATTACCAGCCGCATATTCCTGCTGATTTAGGTTACTATGATTTGCGTGTTCCTGAGGTTCGGCAAGCACAGGCTGCAATGGCTTCACGTTATGGCATTAAAGGGTTTATGTATTATCACTATTGGTTTGGAGACAGCAAAAAAATATTAGAAAGACCTTTCGATGAAGTATTAAAATCAGAAAAACCAGACTTTCCATTTTGTTTATGCTGGGCAAATGAAAGCTGGAAGGGAGCTTGGTTTGGAGAGTTTACAAATAAGCTTTTACTTGAGCAGACATATCCGGGTAAAGGAGATTATGAAAAACATTTTTATCATCTGCTACCTGCTTTTAGCGATGAACGTTATATTAAGGTTGATGGCAAACCTGTTTTTAATGTTTATATGCCTTTGAATCTTCCTGATATAAAAGAATTTGCAGATATTTTTAAAGGGCTTGCAGTTAAAGAAGGTTTTCCCGGAATGTTTTTAATAGGCAGCAGAGTGCCATTAGGCTGGAATCCTTACGAATATAATTTTGACGGAGTTATTGGCTCTGAAGCTGCATCTTTAAAATATAGAGATGAGTACAATAAAATAAAAAAAAAATCTTACTCAATTAAAATATTGCAAAAAAATATTGGGAAGATTTTTCCGGCAGCAAAAGCAAAATTAATTAAGAAAATGCCTGCTGTTGTTGAGTATTCGGAAATTATTGATGAACTTATCACTCATAAAGATTTTGATTTTGACTATTATCCCTGCGTATTGCCAAATTGGGATAATACGCCACGTGCAGAAGAACGCGGTCTTGTTTTTAATAATTCTACTCCAGAACTTTTTTATAAGCATTTAAAAAAAGCGATTGATAAGGTGAAACATTTGCCTCAAGAACGAAGATTTGTCTTCATTAAATCATGGAACGAATGGGCAGAAGGAAATTATCTTGAACCTGATAAAAAATTCGGGTACCAATATCTTGAACAGATTTTAAAAGTTAAAGGTGAACGCTAAACCTATCGTTTCAATAATAACGCCTTGCTATAACCAAGAATCTTATCTAGCCGAAACATTAACCTCTATTCAGAAACAAACGTACCAGAATTGGGAATGTATTATGATCAGTGATGGCTCTACTGATAATGTAGCTGAAGTGGCTCAACCATTTGTAAAAAAGGATGGGCGGTTTTCTTTTTACCACACAGACAATGGCGGCCCTTCAGTCGCACGAAATTTTGGTATTTCAAAAGCAAAAGGAGAATTTATTTTACCACTTGATGGAGATGATCTTATTTCATTAAACTATGTAGAAGAATGTATAAATGCATTTCTTCAGTTTCCTGAAACTACTTTAGTTTATGGAATAGCCGAAAAGTTTGGATTAGTGAATGCAAAGTGGCATTTGCCAAAATATAATTTTGATGAATTACTCTTTGTAAACATTATTCATTGTAGTGGGATGTATAGGAAAAAGGAGTATTTGCAAATTGATGGCTACGATGAAAAAATGCAATTCGGAATTGAAGACTGGGAATTTTGGATTAATTTATTGAAGAAAAATAAAAAAGTTATAATGCTTGAAAATATTACCTTTTACTGGAGAATAAAAGAAAAATCACGTACAAAAAAAATCGATAAAAGAAGGGCAGATAAAATAAAGCAATACATTTATCTCAAGCACCATGATTTATACGAGGAGTATTTTATAAATCCATTGGACCTTTATAAAGAAAAAGTTTTTCTCGAAAATAAAATTAGTGCTATGCAAAAAAATCCATTCAAGTATAGTTTATGGTGGCATTTAAAAGCGAAACATAAAAGTGGACACTAATTTAAATTTTCTCAAACAACTTTTACAACAAAATTTACCACTTGTTACTATCGGTGTATCATCTTACAATTACTCAAAATACATAGAAGATGCGCTTACTTCGCTTCTTACCCAGACCTATAAAAATATTGAACTGATAATAATTGATGATTGCTCCAGTGATAATTGCCCACAGAAAATAGAAAAATGGATAAGGGAAAATAATGTTGATTGTACTTACATTCATCATGAAAAAAATCTTGGCATTACTAAAACATCCAATGAATTTGTAAAGCTTGCCAAAGGAAAATATATAACTTTATTTGCAACAGATGATATAATGCTTCCTGAAAGAATAGAAAGGCAAGTAAAAATTTTAGAAGCTGCCGGTGAGGAATATGGTATGTGCTATGCACTTCCGGAATTAATTGATGAAGAAGACAATCCAATTGAACAATGGAGAAAAAAATTTTTTACCGTCTGTGAAGGAGATGTGCTTGCCGAATATGTAAAGAGGAGCTTCTGGTTCAACACACCTACAACCTTAATTCGTACAAGTGTATACGCCAAAATAGGTTTGTATGACGAAAGGGTTTTAATAGAAGATTATAATTTCTTTATTCGCCTTGTTGCATGCTACAAAGTAAAATATTGCGATTATCCATGCATTCAATATAGACTAAAAAAGCAATCAGGAATTTTTAATCAATGGAAAAAAAACAATTATGAAAGATATTTTTATGATCGTATACTTTCAAATTTCCAAGCTCTTAAATTCATAAAAAGAAATAAGGAAAGGACATACATAAAAGAAAAAATTACTCAATATCTTAAGTGTCTTGCTCTATATAATTCCAGATATTTTTTAAAAGTTTCTTTTTATTTGATTCGGAATAGGTATTTAAAAATACCGCCAAAATTATTTTTAATTAAATCAGCTATAGTATTAGGATTTATGCGTGCAAGCAGCATAAAGGAAGATCAAGCAATTTAATTCTGTAGTAAATAACCGTGAAATTCTCTGTAATGAAAAACAATTAATGATTACTTTTCTAATTTCAGGGATAATGCTAATTAGGGTTTCATCCTTTAATGGTATTGGTTATTGAACCATGAGAAACCTTTTCTAAATCAATAATAATTCTTTTGTTTGTTGAACAATACTATTAAAAAAATTTTATTCGGGCATTTATATAAAGTCTTTCCGTCTTCATCAAAAAAATTAGATTTTAAAATGAAAGCACTTTATAATAAATATATAAACCATACCATGATTTCTAAAAATAATTATATTATAAATCTCAAACTTGCCGATAAATATATTAAACATCTTGCTGGTGATATAGTTGAGTGTGGCGTTTGGAAAGGTGGAATGATTGCAGGTATAGCAGAATTAATTGGTTCTGATAGAGTCTACTATTTATTCGACAGCTTTGAAGGGTTGCCAGAAGTGAAAGAAATTGATGGTCAATCTGCAAAGCTGTGGCAGAAAAATATTGAAGGTGTAAATTATTATAATAATTGCACTGCATCCATAAAAGACGCAGAAATAGCGATGAAGCAAACTGGGACTGAATACAAACTTATTAAAGGATGGTTTAATGAAACATTGCCTCTATTTAAATTTTCAAATAAAATCGCATTATTAAGATTGGATGGAGATTGGTACGATTCAACGATGGATTGTTTAAGAAATCTTTATCCAAAGCTAGTTAACAAAGGCTTGTTGCTTATTGATGATTATTTTGCCTGGGAAGGCTGCAGCAGAGCAGTCCACGATTATCTTTCTGAAAAAAAATCCACAAGCAGAATAAGAACATATGGAGATGTTTGTTACATCATTAAAACAGAATATGGTAGGGAATAGATACATACATTTTCCTGAAATACATAATCTCAAATCACCATCTATTATCGTACCATATCTTATCGAAAAATTTCATCCAACAAGTGTGGTTGATGTTGGTTGTGGTTTGGGTGGATTTATTAAAATATTTTTAGACAATGGTGTGAATGATGTTATAGGAATTGACGGCAATTGGATTGATCGTTCAAAGCTTTATATTTCTGAAAACTTTTTTAAAGAACAAGATCTTGAACAAAGATTTTCTCTTAATAAAAAATTTGATCTGGTACTTTGTCTTGAAGTTGCCGAACATTTATCAGCATTGTCTTCAGATATTTTTGTTGAAAATGTTATTTCATTAGGGGATATAATAATTTTTTCTGCAGCAATAAAAAATCAAGGGGGTCAAAATCATATTAATGAGCAACCGGTAAACTATTGGATTGAAAAATTTTGCAGGCAGGATTTTGTTTTTTATGATGTTTTCAGAAATGAGTTTTGGAATAATATTGGAATAGACTGGTGTTACAAACAAAATTTATTTTTAGTCGCAAAAAGATCTGTCAACATTTCAAAATATTATCCTAGTGCAGTTCCGCAACAAAAAATTAATGAATATGTTCATCCTGAGCTTTTATCTTTTCTTTCAATCAAACGTCGTAAGCTCGAAAAGATTTATAATGGCACAGCGTCGGGTTGGTTTTATTTTGAACTAACAAAAAGGATGATAAAACGAAAGCTTTTTTCAAAGAAAAAGTCGCAGGGTTCTTGAAAAATTCCGAATTAAAAATCATGAATGGTGTTTCAGTAATCGTCTGCTGTTACAATAGTTCACAACGAATTGAGAAGACACTTGAGCATTTGTTTTTACAAAATGTTCCTGAATATATATCATGGGAAATTATTTTAGTAAATAATAATTCAACAGATAAAACTGTTGATGTTGCTAAAGAATTATTTGCTAAAGCCAAAGTTCCTGTTCCTTTTAAAATCGTTTTTGAAGGAAAGCTAGGGCTAAATTTTGCAAGAAAAAAAGGAGCAAATGAGGCTCATTTTGAAACATTGATTTTTTGTGATGATGATAACTGGCTTAATGTAGATTACATCTTCACTGCGTATGTTATTATTTCTTCAAATAAAAATATTGCCATTGCCGGCGGAAGATCAGTTAGTTCTTTTGAAGCGCAGGAACCTTTTTGGTTTGATTCATTTCAATATGCTTATGTTATCGGCAAACAAATGAATAAAACAGGTATCGCCAATGCACGCAGATATTTGACTGGCGCCGCTATGGTCGTTAGAAAATCTTTCTTAGATATTTTAGACCGTTTTTGCTTCTTTTCGTTATTAAGCGACAGAAAAGGCAATCAGCTTTCTTCGGGTGGTGATTCTGAATTATGCATGTTGGCGTTATATCTTGGTTACGATTTATATTATGATGAAAAGTTACAATTCACCCATTTTATTACAGCAAGCAGGCTATCATGGAAATATTGTGTAAGATTAATTTCAAAGGGTTTTGCAGCTCCTCAAATTTATTTTTACCTGTATGATTATTGCTTTAATTATATAATGCAAAATAAAAAAATATCATTTGAATATGCTTATAGGCGTAATATCAGAAAGCCTTTTAAAGAATTGCAGGAGGAATTCAATTCATTCAGCAAATTTTTCCAATCAATAAAATTGCTTTTTTTTTCTAGACCAGGTTCAAAAAAAGAAATAATAATAAAAACAAAATTCAACAAGCTTTTGTATGCAATCTTACATAAAAAAAAATTGGAAAAAGATTTTTTAAAAATTTGTGAGTTGATAAAGAAAATAAAAACATATAAAGAAAGCCAACTGTTGGTAAGTAGAGCTAAAACGCCCTGAATATTCTTGCAACCGCTCGTAACAATAATTGCTGTTTGCTATAACCAGGAAAAATGGGTTACGGAAACATTAAATAGTATAAATAATCAAAACTATAAAAATATCCAATTAATTATTGCAGATGATGGATCATCAGACAACTCAAAGGAAATTATCCAAAGTTGGATAAATGAACATGATCCTACAACTATTTTTATCTCTCACAAAAAAAATCTTGGACTTACAAAAAACATCAACAGTGCTATTACATTTATAAAAGGTGAATATTTTCAGGTTTTCGGTTGTGATGATATAATGATGCCTGATAAAATTGAAAGGCAAATAAAACTATTGCAAGAAAATAAAGATGTTGATATTGTTTATGCGGACATGCAAATGATAGACATAAATGGAAATGATTGTTGCTATTCTTATTATCAAAAACATCTTTATAAAAAACCATTAAGTGGAAATATTTATAATGAATTAATTGATAGATTTATTATAGCAGCGCCAAGTGTCTTAATAAGATCTAAAGTTTTAAATGAACTGAAAGGTTACAATGAATCGCTGGATTACGAAGATCATGATTTTTTTTTGCGTGCGGCGAAGCGGCATAATTTTTTGTATATGCCTGAAATCGTAGTGCTGTATAGAGTTTCAGATACTTCATTGAGTAGCGAAGAAAAGAGTGATTTGAAATTTTTAAAAAATAGTTTTATTATTTACTATAAAAACTTCGATTCAGAGAAAAAAGTAAAAAAAAAATTTGTTGGTAAACTTTTGTTTTACATGAAGAATTTATACGCCTTAAAATTCAGATATTCTTCTTGTTATTTTTTTAAGGCATTTATGAGGACTGGTAATTTTCAATTTTTAAAATATAGCATTGCCAGTCTTCCTTTTTATTTGTCGGGAAACATGTAAGGAATGTTTGAAAAAAATTCAATACGCATAATAAACTTCCCCAAAATGTTAGATGAAAGAGGAAACCTTTCCTTTATACAAAGTAATGACCACATTCCTTTTGAGATTCAGCGCAGCTATTGGATTTACGATGTTCCCGGCGGCGAAATAAGAGGGTCGCATGCTTTTAAAAGTACTAATGAAGTTATCATAGCTTTATCTGGAAGTTATGATGTGGTCTTGCACGATGGTAAAAATGAATACAAGTATAGTCTTAATCGTTCTTATTATGGATTATATGTGCCACAAATGATGTGGCGTTCTCTCGAAAATTTTTCCACCAATGCTTTGGCTTTAGTTATTGCTGATAAGGTTTTTGATGAAGATGAATATGTCAGAGATTTTGATGAGTTCAAAAAAACAAAACTAACTTAAATGCATACTGCCACAGTGTTTGATTGCGATCTTATTCATCTTCCAAAAATTTATGATAGGGCAGGGAATATTACTTCAGTACAGAATAATATTGAAATACCATTTTCAATAAAACGTCTATTTTATTTATATGATATTCCCGGCGGAGAATCGCGAGGAGCGCATGCTCACAAAACCTTACATCAATTTTTAATTGCAGCAAGCGGAAGCCTCGATATTACACTTGACGATGGACACAGCAAAAAGACAGTTCATTTAAATAGACCTTATATGGGGCTTCACATTAAACCATTGATATGGGATTCCATGAGCAATTTTTCTTCAGGCGCAATAGTATTAATTCTTTCATCTGATATGTTTGATGAAGATGATTATGTAAAAGATTATGAAACATTTAAAACGTTACGCGGTTTATGAAAATACATAAGCTTGCAGATGTGCATAGTAAAAACATTGGCGAAGGCACTTTTATTTGGCAATTCAGTATTGTGCTGGAGAAAGCTGTAGTTGGTAAAAATTGCAATATCAATGCAAACACTTTTATAGAAAATGATGTTATTATTGGCAATAATGTTACCGTAAAATGTGGTGTTTATTTATGGGATGGAATAGAAATAGAAGATGATGTTTTTATTGGGCCTAATGCAACGTTTGCAAATGATTCGCAGCCACGAAGTAAAAAAATGAGAAAGCATCTCGGTAAAACCATTATAAGAAAAGGTGCATCAGTTGGCGCTAATGCAAGTATAATGCCCGGGATAACAATAGGAAAATATGCAATGATCGGAATGGGTGCAGTTATTACAAAAAATGTTCCTGACTATGCTTTAATGTTTGGTGTTCCGGCAACAATAAAAGGATGGGTAGATGAAATTGGAAATAAACTAATAGAGCTCGAAAATGGACTTTGGAAAAATAAAGAAGGTGATTATTTTATAGAAACAGAAAATGGGCTTGCAAGAAAATGAACATTCCTTTTTTATCATTTGATTATACTAACACAGTAATTAAAAAAGAAATATTTGCATCATTTGAAAAAGTATTTGAACAAAAACAATATATTTTAGGGCCTTCAGTTAACCAATTTGAAAAAGAATACGCACTATACAATCAAACGAAACATTGCGTTGGTGTCAGCAATGGGTTAGATGCTTTGATACTTTGTTTACTTGCCCTCGGCATTGGTAAAGATGATGAAGTTATTGTGCCCTCAAATACATATATAGCAACGGTTTTGGCACTATCGCATGTAGGTGCTAAACCTGTTTTTGTTGAACCTGATATTCAAACTTATAACATCAACATTCAAAATGCACAAGGTGCAGTCACATCTTCAACCAAAGCAATTATACCTGTGCATTTGTATGGCCAAAGCTGCGACATGGAAGCTGTAATGAAATTTGCAAAAAAAAATAAACTATTTGTTATTGAAGATAATGCACAGGCACATGGAGCAACATATAAAAATAAAATTACAGGCAGTTGGGGCGATGTAAATGCAACAAGTTTTTATCCCGGAAAAAACTTAGGTGCATTGGGAGATGCCGGTGCAATTACAACAAACGATAATATTTTAGCTGATAAAATAAAAATGCTTCGCAATTATGGGAGCAATAAAAAATATTACAATGATATAATTGGATATAACAAAAGACTGGATGAAGTGCAGGCTGCTTTTTTATCAATTAAGCTTAAATATTTAAATCAATTTACAGAACAAAAAAAAGAAGTTGCATCCTGGTATAATGATTTACTCAATAATATTGATCAAGTGATTTTACCTTACAAAAATGCAGAAGCAACTCATGTTTATCATTTATATGTTGTGCGTGTAAAAAAAAGGAAGCAATTGCAAGATTTTCTAAAAAGCAAAGGCGTTGAAACTTTAATACATTATCCGGTTCCCCCGCATTTACAAAAAGCATATAAGTATTTAGGTTTTAAAAAAGGAGATTTTCCAATTGCTGAAACAATCGCTAATACCTGTTTAAGCCTGCCAATTTATCCCGGTATAACAAAAAAACATGTTGAGCATATATGCAATGCGATTAAATTTTTTTACACTTCTTAAAGTTATATGGTGAAAATCTTGCAAAAGAATCTCTTAAAAATTTAATGGTTGTCACTAATATTATGATGGGATTGGGTAATCAAATGTTTCAATATGCAGCAGGGCGTGCATTATCACTGCATTTACAAACACCGTTAAAAGTGTGTACGAACTCTTATGCCGGTTATAACTTGCGTGAATACGAGTTGGAGAAATATTTTGAAATTGCTCCTGACATAGCAACTGAAGAAGACCTCAGTACGTTTACATTTTCTCATCCTGTGCGTCGCTCATGGAATAAATTTTTTCCAAATAAAAGGATTAAAGGTTTACCTTATAATGAAAGATTAGGTGCTCGTACTGCATATGAAATATTTTATTTGTATAGTCCACCTCATTTAAGAAAAGTGTATGAAGAGCGGCAATTTTATTATGATAAAAATTTTTTTAAAGCAACAAATCCTGTATTCTTAAAAGGATATTGGATGAGTTATAAATATTTTCAAAAATATGAGGATATAATTAAAAATGATTTCACTATAAGAGAGAATTTAATTACTCATTTAAAACCAATTAGTAATGAAATGCACAATGCAGAAAGTATTGCAATTCATGTTCGCTGCACAGACAGGAAAATTCCTGAAAACTTAAAATTGTATGGTGAAATAGCAGCAAGTTATTTTAGTAATGGAATAAATTATATACAGAAACAAAAAGGCAACGATTTGCATTTATATGTTTTTTCGGATGATGAAGTAATGGCGAAAAAATATATACCGCAACATTTACCGGTAACATTTGTAAGCAATAACATTACAAAAAATAATATTGAAGATTTTTATTTAATAATGCAATGTAAAAATGTGGTTATGACAAATAGCACTTTTAGCTGGTGGGCTGCTTATTTGAATAAGCAAAAACGGAAAATTGTTGTTGTACCAAAACGATGGTATAATAAATCGCATTTTAATTATAAAGATATTTATTATCCAGGCTGGATAAAGATCGATAATTAGTACGCTAATATTTTTTGATTGATTGATAAAAAAAGAATTTTAGTAACAATAGTTGGCCAAACCTCTATTACACATATTGTTCGTACAGGATTATTAAAACATTTGAAATTTTTTTGTGAACCTGTTGTTTGCATTTTATGGGATCAGGAAGATTTGATAAGTGAATTAAAAAATGAAGGCTTTGAAGTCCATAGAATACCAGCTTTTAAGGTTAACAATGATTTTTTAAGACTAAGGGCGAAAATCAATACATGGTACTACAACAATGTTTTGCAAACTTCAAGTACGAGAATTCAAGAAAAATATCTCAGTAATTTTTATTCCTTTAAAAAGAAAATTAAAAAAAAAATTGTTTGGTTAAAAGATGTCTTTCCACCAATCTTTTTCCCCAACTTAATAAATAAATTTATTGCACAAGAAAAGCAGTTAATAAATGAGCAGAAATGCTATAGCATTTATAAACAATGGTTGATTTCATTGGACCTTCAAGGTTTATATACTTTAACTCCTTTTCTTTACGAGATAGAATTAATCGGAAGGGTTTGTAAAGAGTTGAATATTCCAATAGTTTCTTTTATAAGCTCTTTTGACAATATTACTAAACGTGGCTGGCCTGCAATATTTTTCGATCATTATATCGTGTGGAATAAATATAATAAAGCTGAATTAGAACGAATTGGAGTAAAGCAATCAATAATTATTTGCGGCCCGCCGCAATTTGATTTTCATTTTAATACCAACTTTGCGAACTCAAAAAAAGAGTGGGTTGAATCAATGAATATTCCGCTAACTAAAAAAATCATTTTATATAGCGGAAGTTCAGCAAGTCTTTTTCCGAATGAACCTCAATATTTAAAACATTTGAAAGAAGCAATTCAAAAAAATTTAATTGAGGAAAATGTTGTTATTCTATTTCGTTCTCATCCGCACGACAAAATAGATAGATGGAAAAAATTTGTTGGTGAATCTGAATTCATTTTTTACGACAGTGCACCGCATGGTGACGTTAAACTTGATTATTCAAACGTGACTATGAAAGACATTATGAAACTTGTCTCCACGCTAAAATATACTGATGTTCATATTAATCTTTGTTCTACCATGGCAGTTGATGGAAGCATTTTCAATAAGCCTCAAATTGCTCCTGCGTATGATTGCATTCAACCTCGTGCTCAGAAAGGTCTTCGAAAAATGTATGAGCAGGAACATTATTTACCGATAATAAAATCCAAAGCAGTTCATCTTGCATATTCACAAAAACAACTTATTGATTTGGTAAATGATGCTTTGAAAAATCCGGAAAAGTATAATCAAAATTGTAAAAATTGTGTGGAAGAAATTATCACTTTTACTGATGGTAAATCTTCAGAAAGAGTTGTAGACAAATTAAAGGAATTTTTTACGAGATGAAGATATTGCATGTTTGTTCTAATTATTTTCCTGCGCATGGTGGACCTCAATATACCATGAAAAATATTTCTGAAAAGCTTGTTGAATTTTATAGAGATGATGTGGAAGTTATAACAAGCAATTCATTGTATGCACCTGAAATGAAAATTTATAAAAAAGTAAAGCCTTCTTTTGAAATTATAAATAATGTTAGTATTTATCGGTTTAATTTCAGAAGATGGCATTACTTTTTATTAACTTTTATAAATAAAATTTTTGCTAAAACTAAAAAAAAAGGTTTGCCTTACAGCATTATGAAATATAGATGGGGATTGGATTGTAAAGGAATAAAAGATTTTATGGATAACACTGATGCAGACGTAATAATGGCAACAACTGCACAATATAATTTTTGCGATTATCCTTTTTTTCGATTCCGATATAAAAACCCAAAACCGTTTGTTTTGTATGGCTCGATTCACTTGCATTACATGCATAAAATTAATTCTCCTTTAATTAAAAGGGCAAAAGCCTGTGATATTTACATTGCAAATACTGAGTTTGAAAAGAATAAAATGATTACTTATGGTGTTCATGAAAATAAAATAATTACAGTGGGTACGGGCGTTGATGTTGACGAATTTCTATGTGATAAAGAAACTGTTTTATTGTGGAGACAGCAAAATAATATTGCCGCTGATGAAATATTAATTGCACATATTGGCAGACTTTCAAAAGGGAAGGGGACAGAATTGTTATTGAATGCTTTTGCAAATATTTATTTGGAAAATAAAAAAGTAAAATTGCTTTTAGCTGGTACCTCGACTGAATATGTGCAGGAGTTAAAAGAAATTATTGAGAATAAAAAATTACCGGTGATTTTAGTCGAAAACTTTGATAATAAAATAAAGCCTATACTTTTTAATGCAATGGATATTTTTGTTTTAGCATCCAAAGGAGAGTCTTTTGGTGTCGTATTCCTTGAAGCTTGGGCGTGCCGCAAACCTGTTGTTGCAGCTAATTTGGAAGCATTATCCACTTTAATAGATAAAGATAAAAATGGCTTTTTGTTTGAATCAGGGAATGAAAAATGTTTATCTCAAAAACTTACTTTGCTAATAAATAATAAAAACCTTCGTGAACAATTTGGTAATGGCGGCTACCAAAAAGCGTCGAAAGATTTCAACTGGAAAATAATCACTGAAAAATATCGCCAAGCGTATTTGATGGCCCTTCAAAACTTCCACTCTGCATTAAAAGTTGACATGATTAATAAATGAAAATTTTATTTGTTGTGCAAAATTATTATCCTTCTGTTGGCGGTACACAGATTTTTTTTCAAAATCTTGCAGAGAACTTAGCAAATGATTTCGCAGATGATGTGGAAGTTTATACCACAAATTCATATTTCGGGCCTGATAAAAAACAATTTAAAAAAATTTTAAAAACTGAAGAGATAATAAATAATGTAACGATTAAACGCTTCAATTTTTTTAGATTTCATTTATTTTTTTTGAAAATTATCAGCAAGACATTCAAAGTTTTCTTTAATAAAACTTCTGAAGCAGTTAACAGTTATATGTCTGGGCCATGGTCGCCAGCTTTGACAACAGCAATTAAAAAAACAAAGGCAGAAGTGATTTTTGCTGGTACTTCTAATTATCTCTATATGTTGTACCCCTTGTATAGAAATAAAATACAGAATAAAAAACCTTTTGTATTTCAAGGCGCTATTCATTTTGCTGAAGAAGATAAGAAAGTTCTAAGCAAACTTGCATTGGAAGCCATCAAAAAAAGCGAGTTCTATATTTCAAATACTGATTATGAAAAACAAAGGCTTGTACAATTAGGAGTCGATGAAAAAAAAGTTATTACAGGTGGTTCATGTATAGACATTCAATTATTTAACAAAGGAAAGCGAGATATTTACAGGCAAAAGCTAAGTTTACAACCGCTAGATATTCTTATAGGATATATCGGCAGAATTGAATTTACAAAAAATATAGAAGTATTATTAAAAGCATTCAATCTTTGTTTTAATTCAAATAAAAATATAAATCTTGTTATTGGCGGCTATCAAAATGCTGATTATATAACTAAATTAAAATTGTTGATAAATGATTTTGATAAGGAACTTCAAACAAGAATCTTTTTTGAAACTGATTTAAGTCTGGAACAAAAAATAAATTTATTTAATGCCCTTGATATTTTTGTTTCCTCTTCAGAAAACGAATCGTTCGGTATGGTTTTTCTTGAAGCATGGGCTTGCAAAAAACCTGTAATCGGTACTTCAATCGGCGCAATAAAATCAGTAGTTGAAAACGAAACTGATGGGCTTTTATTTGTTCCCGGTGATTATGAAGATTTAGAAAAAAAAATTTTGCGTTTGGCAAATGATGAAATGTTGCGCGATAAAATGGGGAATAATGGCTATAGAAAAACATTGGAAAATTATACACTTGATGCAGTTGCAAAAAAATATCGCGACGTTTTTATAAAAGCAAAACAGAACTTTTATGTTCATTGAAGAAGCTCAATGGATCAATCGAATTTTGTCTTCGCTTCAGCCCGATGAAAATAATTTAGTTGCAAATCTTGGTTCATCAACTGCCTATTTCAGAACAATTGTTCAACCACACATTCATGAAAATATTATTAAGCCACTTGAAAAAAATGGTTGGAAAATTGTACATGTTGATCTTAAAAAAGAAAATGGGGTTGATGTAGTTGCAAATGTGTCGGACGCTTTATTTGCAAAAGAGTATGCTAATTTTTTTTCGTTAACTCTTTGTACAAATATGTTAGAACATGTCAAGAATATTAGTATTGTGATTGATAATCTTTTTACGCTAACAAGAAAAAATGGGTATGTATTAATTACAGTTCCATATAAATATAGATTGCATAATGATCCTATTGATAATGGGTTTCGTCCGAAGCCAAAAGAAATTGTATCCTTGTTTGAAGATGGAATGGTAAATGTTATAAATGAAGAAATAATTCGTATCGATGATAAAAAATATTATCCTATAAAAAAATCAAAATTTCTTTTGTGGGGTTATCGGGAGCGAATAAAGTATTTTTTTGGAATTAGATTTAAGGTGTCAAGTGTTTTATTACAGGTAATCAAATAACTCTTCTACCAATAATGTGCGGAATAGCAGGCATGTATGTTTTTGAAAAAATCGATCTTCAAATAAATTACTTTAAATGGTGTTTATCCACTATGAAACATCGTGGGCCTGATGGCCAAAATATTTGGCATAATGATAAAAGCTATATCACTGCATTTACACGGCTTGCTATAAGAGATTTGAGTGAATGTGGTAATCAACCTATGCATAGTGATTGTGGTAATTTCTGCATCACTTTCAATGGTGAAATTTACAACACTGATGTTTTGATAAGATTGTTAAAACCTTTTCGAAGTAATTTCCATTCTACCTCGGATACTGAAGTTTTATTATACGCACTTATGCATCTTGGGGTTGATAAAACATTACAAACTATTGATGGCATTTTTGCTTTTTCATTTTATAACCAACAAAATAATTCAGTAATTCTTGCAAGAGATAGGATGGGCGTAAAGCCTTTGTACATAGGCATTTCAAAAGATGGCGTTGTTTTCAGTTCACAGTATGATCATCTTATAAATCATAGTTTTTTTAAAAACAATAATTTTGATGAAACTGCAATTTCCTCTTATCTTTCTTTAGGATATGTTCCTGAAAATTCGGGCATTGTTAATAATACAAAATTACTTCCACACGGCTATTATTTTTCTATCTCAGCAAAGGAAATAAAAGAGATTTGTTATTATTCATATGGTTCAGGCTCGTTTCAAAAAAGCAATACTTTAGAAAATATTTTAAATACTTCAGTCAGCTCGCAGCTTATTAGCGATGTGCCTGTTGGCACATTTATGTCTGGGGGAGTTGACAGCACATTAGTAAGTTATTTTGCAAATAAACATACAGAGTTACAATCTTTTACTATTGGCATACAAAATAGTAATATGGATGAAAGTGAAGCTGCAAAAGCATTTGCTGATTTATTCCATACAGAACATAGATGTAAGTTTATAGCATCTTCCAATCTTTTAAACTTAATTGAGGATAATGCAGAAGCGTTTTCAGAACCTTTTGCAGACTTTTCATCGTTGCCTGTTTTAATGCTTTCAAAATTTGCAAAAGAAAAAGTAACCGTTGCATTAAGCGGGGATGGTGGCGACGAACTTTTTTGGGGATATCCTCGCAATAGAAAAGCATTAAACTTTATTCCATTTTATCAAAAAAGTATGTGGGCAAGAAGAGTAAAGTTGTTGCTTGGTAAAATTAAAAACAGATCTGCAACGCATCTTCTTCGTCATTGGAATGCTGCTGATTTTATGGAATATTATTACTCATCTTTTTTTATAACAGGCGCCACATTCTGGTTGCCGAAAATTTGTAAAGCCTCAGTTAGCAAAGCTTTTTTCTATAACGAATGTGAACACTTTTATAAAGGAAAATTAAATTCAGAAATTGATTTAATGGAAATGATTCGCAAGCTCGAAATGGACATTCATTTGCAACGCATTTTACTAAAAGTTGACAGAGCATCTATGTTTCATAGCCTCGAAGTTCGCGTTCCTTTTTTGAGTAATGCAATGCTTGATTATAGCTTGCAAACAAATTATCAGGATTGTATAAGTAGAAATGATGGTAAAATCAATCTTAAAAAATTACTCATAGAAAAATCAAATGCTGAATTAGTAATGCAGCCAAAAAAAGGATTTATAATTCCCATTGACGATTGGTTGCGCAAAGAGATAAGAAAAGAAGTTGAAGAGAAAATTTTAGATATGCCTTCCCCGCTTGCAATATTTTTTAATAAAAAAAAATTAGAACTGCTCTTGACAAAACATATGACGGATAAAGAAAACTGGGGCTGGTTTATTTGGGCAATTTATTCGCTTGTAAATTGGGAGAGTACGCATTGTAATAAATATAAAAATTGATGAGGATCGTTGTAGTAGTTAATACTTTTCCTTCTTACAGTGAAACTTTTATAAGCAATAAAGTAAAGGGGCTTTCTAAAAACAATAAGATTCTTGTTGTTTGTGCTGAAAAGAATGACCAACTTTTTAATGATTTATTTCCAGATAATAAAGCAGTTCATGTTTTTTCTTTAACAAAAAAAAATATTTTAAAAAAAACACTTTTAAATCCATTTAAAACCATCTTTTTTTTAAGGAATGATATTTTTAAAGGACGAAAAAAGATTTTTAAAAAGCTTCGGTTAAATATTATTAATACTTTTTCACCTGATATTATTCACTTTGAATTTTCAGGAGTTGCAATAGATTATCTTGATGGAATAAAAGACTTGAAAGGTCGTAAGGTCGTTAGCTGTCGCGGTTCTGCGGAGAAAGTGAAATTATTAACAGATATTAAACGAAGAGAAAAAATACAAGAAATTTTTAAGGTGATTGATGCTATTCATTGTGTGTCTCAGGACATGCGAAAAACTATTTTACCCTTTTGCATCCACCCTGAAAAAATCTTTATTAATTATCCAAGTATCGAAACGAATCTATTTAAAAATAAAAATAATAAACTGCAAAATGATGTTTTTATAATTTTAAGTATTGGAAGATTAACCTTTCAAAAAGGGTATTTAACAGGATTGCTAACAATGAAAAAATTGCAGAAAAAAAATCTAAATTTCAAATGGTTGATTATTGGTGAAGGTGAGCAAAGAGAAGAAATTGTTTTTCATACACATCAATTAGAATTAGAAAATAATATTGAACTTCTTGGTGTAAAAAACAGTGAAGAAATTATTTCACTTTACAAAATGGCAGATATTTTTTTCTTGCCAAGTGTGTATGAAGGTATTGCTAATGCTGCATTAGAAGCAATGTCTATGCAATTGCCTGTAGTATCGACGCGATGCGGAGGTATGGAGGAAGTAATAACAAATAATGTCAATGGTTTTGTATGTGATGTCTATGATATAGATATGCTTTCCGATATTATTTTTCAGCTTTCAAATAATTATTATAACAAAATTGACTTAGGAAAAAAAGCAAGAGAAACTATTATGGCTAAATTTTCTATTGAGAAAAATATTGATCTTTTTGAAAAAAAATATAAAGCGCTCACAACTAATTAATTTTTGTTTTTCGAAAATAAACGATACAAATTCTACAGATTGCTTGCTAAAATCGGAATTCTTCAATATTTCAATTTTTTCACTGTAATTAAAATAAATAATAAGAAAATTAAAATTCCTATTGCTTCAGCCAACGGTTATCAACATTTAATTATATCAGAACAATGGGCAATTATTTTATACAAAAAATTATTAGCGCAATTAAATGGAACTTTTATTGATGTTGGTGTGAATAATGGGCAAACATTAATAAAAATAAAAACATTGGATTCACTGCGTACTTATTTAGGGTTTGAGCCAAATCCCTATTGTTATAATTATACCAGAAAACTTATCCAAAAAAACTATTTTCAACACTGCTTATTATTTCCCGTTGGATTAAGTAATCAAAATAATTTAGTTCCATTATTTCATGATACAGAATTTGCATCAGGTGCATCTGTTTTACCAGATTTTAGAGAAAATAAAAATAGATACAAAATAGTTCAGCATGTTGCTTTGATGCATGGTGATGAAATAATAAAGGGACAGCATTTAAATGATATTTCAATTTTAAAAATAGATGTTGAAGGCGCTGAAATAGAAGTGCTGCAAGGATTGCAGGAAACTATAAAAAAATATCGCCCTATTATTCTGCTTGAAATATTACCCGTTTATTCACTGGAAAAGTTCACAGGAAAATATCGCTATAATAGGCAACAGTTGTTGCTTGAATTTTTATTTTCATTGCAGTATCAAATGTATCTTATAAAGGAAAATAATGTATCGCTTAAAGAACAAACTAAAATAGAAGTTCATGGAGATATGAAGCAAACAAATTATTTATTTGTACCTCGTGAAAAAAAGGATATACGAGAACAATTTGAAGTAGAATATTTTACTACCTAGTTACACTTTTAATATTTTTCATTGTTTTTCGACTTTATAAAATATACGCAGCCAACATGGCAATTCAATATTTTACCGGATACAAAAAATTTCCCTTCGTGTTTGATAAAAGAAAATGAACTGACAGAAGAACTTACTGATAATAATTATGAAACAAAACTTGCACAAATAGCTGATGCCGGATATAGATTATGTAACAAAGGAATATTTCTTGAATCAACTAAAAATGACGTTGATCTTTTAAATAAAATGGAGTTACCTTCTTTGCAGGATGAATATATTTTTATTAAAAAATACTGGGGATCTGTTTGGATTTCTTTCGCGTTGTTTATTCGACTTGCTACTTTCAAAAACCCTATACGAGAACTGAAATGTTATTTGAAAACGAGGAAATTAAAGCAAGTAGATCTTTATGAGCATGCCGATTCACACAATGATTTCGACAAATATCAATCGTCTCTTATTGATTTAGAACCTTTGATAGCAGTCATTATTCCTACACTTAATCGTTATGAATTTTTGAAAGATGTACTGATCGATTTGGAAAAACAAGACTATAAAAACTTTGAAGTTATAGTGGTTGATCAGTCTGATAAGTTTGATGAAAACTTTTATTGTGGTTTTAATTTAAATATCAAACTTATTCAGCAAAAAGAGAAAAAATTATGGACTGCTCGCAACAAAGCAATTGAATCAACCAGTGCTGAATATTTGCTTTTTTTTGATGATGATTCAAGAATAAAAAGTGATTGGATTTCCTCGCACTTAAAATGTATTGATTATTTTAATGCTGATATTTCTGCGGGTGTTTCTCTTGCCAAAGTTGGCCAAAAAATTTCTACAAGCTATTCTTATTTTCGTTGGGCAACACAATTTGATTCTGGTAATGCATTAGTAAAAAGAAAAATTTTTAAACAGATAGGATTGTTTGATGAACAATTTAATGAAATGCGAATGGGTGATGGTGAATTTGGTTATCGTGCATATAAAAATGGAATAAAAAGTATCTCAAACCATTACGCAGCAAGGGTTCATCTGAAAGTAAGCAAAGGCGGACTTCGTGAAATGGGAAGCTGGGATGGCTTTCGTCCAAAAAAATGGCTTGCTCCTAAACCAGTGCCAAGTGTTATTTATTTATATAAAAAATATTTGCCAAAAAAAAATGTAAAATATGCATTGTTCATCGGCATTATGCTTTCAAATATTCCTTATCGGCAAAAGAGAAACAGCAAAATGTTATTGCTGAGTTTTATATTAACATTTATAAAATCTCCTTTTTTAATAATTCAATTTTGGAAGGCAAATAACATTGCTAATAAAATGTTGGTGAATGATAATGGAATTATTTTATTAAAAGAATGATGAGATTGTAGTGCAAAATAAATTTAAAAAACTTGCTATCGTTTCAGATTGCATCCATGTAAATATAAATGGTAAAGTTGCTTCTCAAAACCATATTTACCGAAAGCAAATGCAGGCTTTATCCTCACATTTTGAAAAGACATTGATCTGCTGCCCTTTTGTACCATATACTTCTGACATGGTTATAAGTTTTTATTCTGATTTGAATATTGAATTTTTACCGCTGAAGAATGTTGGAGGAAATAAGCTTATTGATAAATTTAAAATTATAAAAAATATTCCTTTATGGTTAAAAGCATTTAGAAAAGTTAATGATTTCGCTGATATTGTTTATCAACGTTTTCCTGATAATTTAAATATTCCTGGTTTTTTTTATTTCTTTTTCAAAAGAAAAAAAGTATTTGCAACTTATACAGGCACATGGAAAAATTATAAAACAGAACCATTTACATATCGGTTTCAAAAGTGGCTTTTAAGTTATTTCTTTCGGGGGCCAGTCTGGGTTTATAATTATAAAAATATAAACAGCAGAGTGCTAAAAGGCTTTAGCCCTTCTTACAGCATTAAAGTATGGGATGAAGAAAAATCTCTTATCAATAAAAGGCTTGATTATTTAAAAAACAACACTGAGTTTATTCCGTATTTTATAACGGTTGGCACTTTGGTTTACCATAAAAATCAGCAGTACATTCTTGATGCGTTTAATAATTTAAATAACGAAAATTATAAGTTTAAATTATTTGTAGTTGGTGGTGGCGAATTAAAAAATACGTATACTGATTTTGTAGTTAAAAATAATTTGCAAAATAAAATTTTTATAACTGGGCGAAAAACGGATATTGAATTACAAGAGTTATATCGAAGCTGTCATTTTCTTATACAAGCCCCGCTGGTAGAGGGTTTCGGCAAAGTACCAATTGAAGGTTTTTTTCATGGCGTTATTCCAATCTTAAATAATGTTGGCCTCGCAAAAGAAATGACAGGCAATAGTACAAGAGGTTTTTTATTTGAAATAGAAAAACCAGGAAGTTTAATTAATTTACTAAGAACTATATCAAAAAATAAAATGTTATTACGAGATATGATTATTAATGGCAGAGAATATTCTCGTGACCTAACGCTGGAAAACTGGTCATCTGAATATATCAAAAAGATAAACGATTTTTTTGAAAAAAATAGTTCAATATAATATTGCTGTTTATTATGCTGTTGCCGCAATTGTCGGACTATTAATAGGTCTCAATCGTGGCTTTGGAATTATTATCGGTATAGGAGAGGTTATAGCTGGTCTAGTTTGTTTTTACTATGCCCTTCAAAATAATGTCACAAAAGTATTTACAATTTTTCCATATCTTATTTATTCAGAAATATATGTTCGTGCATATGTTCGCATAGTACCTTATTTATTTTTGCCTTACTTAATCATTGCTGTATTTCTTGTTTTGTTTCTAAAAAAAGGCACTCTTTTAAAGTTTCATTCAAGAGGTTTTTTTTTAATGGTATTATTTACCATTATTGAAATTGCAGATATGTTTAGAAGTGATGATGCAGATACCGCAAGATTTTATGTAATAAGCACCATCGAGCTTACGGTTGTTATACTATATGCCTCGTTTAATTTTCTTCCTGCAAAAGTTATTAATACATTTTTTAAGCATCTGAAAATAGCAAGTATTTATCTTGCAGGCATTGTGCTGGCAGCGCATTTAACCGGACATATTTATTACGGAACCACTTCTAATTCCAATTCAACAAATGGACTTGCTCCTGTTCAAATAAGTGGTTATCTCGGTTTTTCATGTATTCTTTTTTTCTTTTCTGTAATGGATGAAGCGGAAAGAAAAGAGATTATTATTAATATCATCCTTCTTTCTTTAACAACTATATTAATGATATTAAGTTTTTCAAGAGGAGGACTTTATTTCTTAGGCATCATTATGATTTTGTATTATTTTTTCAACAGAACAAAAAAAAGCAGCTATTTTTCTTTTATAATTTTAGTGCCGCTCGCAATTTTTATTTATTGGTATGTTTCAAATATTACGCATGGCGCAATCCAAGAACGGTATGCTGAGCCTGGTGCTTCCGGAAGAGATGTCTTAATAGAAATTGGCTTTAAACTTTTTAATTCAAATCCCCTTGCAGGTGTGGGCACGGGAAATTTTAATACAGAAATTTTAAAAGAGGGATTGTATGACCAAGAATCCGGGGCGCATAATGAATTCGTGCGTGTGGCTGCCGAGCATGGTATTTTGGGCATTATAACTTATTGGGGATTTTATATCGTATTATTTTTTGAGATTTTGGGACGAACAAAATTTAAAAGAGAATATGCAATTTACTTCATTGTTTTTTTCTGTTTAGTTATCGTGCATAATGGATTAAAAATAGCGATACAACCTTTTATTATGTTGCTGGCTGTTGCAACACCTTCACTAATTAAAGTGAAGAATAAAAAACAAAATTCTGAAGTACATTTTACAAAAAAGCTTGCAGTCTGATTTGAAATTAATAGCTGCATGTCACATGTCTTGCTTCGCTGATTCTTTAACCGTAAAACTTGGCGATCTTTATATAGCAAAAACTTTGGAATGGTTTCTTGTTGATAATAATAAATTCTTATATCATGTCATAACAAGCGATAATAAAATTGTGGGATATTGCGGCGGCTTTGTATCAAAACATATAGGTGATGGTTCTACAAGTGGGATGATGAAATATGCGATGAAAGAAGCTTTTTTAGGCATTTTGAAAAAACCATATTTGCTTTTTCATAAAGAAGTGATTGCTTTTTATCCACTGATTTTTAAAAATATTTTTCAAAAATATTTTTATCATGATAAAAATATTTCTTCAGATAAAATAACTGCTGTAGAAAATAAGCTTGGCCTCGTTGTAATTGGCGTACATCCTAACTTTAGAGGCAAAGGTATTTTTGAAATGTTGATGAATACTTTTGAAAATGAAGCCGCATCCAGAAATATTTCTAAGCTGTCGTTAAGTGTCCGAAGCAATAACGCAAGAGCAATTGCAGCATATAAAAAAAATGGTTGGCAAATAAATAAGCAAACTTCGGCTGCTGTAAACATGTACAAAGTTATTGCTTTGCAAAATGCATAAAAAGGCAATATTATTGATTGGGTTATTCATTAATCCAAAAGATCCAAAAAAAAATATACGAACCTCTGCCGACAGAAATTCTGAAATGTTCAAGCAAAATAACATTCATGTAATAACTACTTCTGCAAAGTCAGGCAGGTTGGCAAGGCTTATCGAAAATATACAAACCATCTTTCAACAAAGAAAAAATTATAGGATTGCTGTTGTGCCCTTATTTGGAACTTGTCCAAGTTTTTTATGGCAAGCAGTAATGGTTTTTCTATTAAAAAAAGTCAAAAAAAAAATTGTTATTTCTGTACATGGAGGTTCTATTCCTTCGCAAATGGATAAAAAACCAAATCGGTTTCTTAACGCTGTAAAAAAAGCCGATGCTGTTGTTTGCCCTTCCAACTATCTCTTTAATTATTTTAGAAAATATAATGTTGAAACAATTTTAATTGAAAACAGTGTTAACTTAAAAGATTATTTTTTTAATAAAAAAAAAGAGATCAGGCCAAGAATAATATGGATGCGAGCCTTTCAGGATGTTTATAATCCTGAGATGGCGGTTCGTGTTGCAAGTAAACTTTCAAAAAAATTTCCTGACTTTAAAATGGTGATGGCTGGTAAAGAAGGGGCATTAAATGAAAGCACAAAGAAACTTGCTGTCAAATTAAATGTTGATGATAAAATAATTTTTCCCGGATATATTGATATGCAGGAAAAGCTCGCTCTGGCAAAGGATTTTGATATTTATATCTGCACAAATAAAATAGACAATGCACCAATTTCTTTTATAGAATTTATGGCTTTGGGATTGCCAATAGTTTCCGTCAATTCTGGTGGCATTCCTGATATAATAACGCATGAAAAAAATGGACTTCTTGTAGATCTCGATGATGATGATGAAATGATCAAACAAATAGAAAAATTGATTTCAAACCCTTCTTTTGCACAACAATTAATTGATAATGCAAAGAATTATGCAACACAATATGATGATAAAAATGTTTTGAAAAAATGGTTGAATCTTTTCGATACATTAAGAATTTAAACTCAGCAAAAGCAAATGAATATTTCTTTTTCTCCACCATTTATTGATGATGATATAAAGCGAGAAGTTCTTAGCACCTTAGAAAGCGGCTGGCTTACAACAGGTCCGAAAGTAAAATTATTGGAGAGTGAAATAATTTCTTTTTGTAATGTAGAAGCTGCGCTTGCATTGAATTCCGGCACATCTGCTCTCATGCTCGCCTTGCATTGGTGGGGAATAAAAAATGGCGATGAAGTAATTATTCCTGCTTACACATATTGTGCTACTGGGTTAGCAGTAATGCATCTTGGTGGCATGCCCGTGATGGTTGATGTGTGTGATGATTTTAATATTAATGTTGAAAAAATCAAAGCTGCAATTACAATAAAAACAAAAGCAATCATCACAGTAGATTTTGCAGGTTGGCCCTGCGATTATGATGCAATTTATTCTTTGATTAATCAAAAAGAGATTGAAGGAAAGTTCAACCCTGAAAACGAAAAACAACAAAATTTAGGAAGGCTTTTAATAATTGCGGATGCAGCACATTCTATCGGTGCAGTTTATAAAAATAAATTAACCGGTTCGCTTGCAGACCTGACAATATTTTCTTTTCATGCAGTAAAAAATATTACAACAGCAGAAGGCGGCATTATTTGTTTTAATATGCCGCAACCTTTTGAGAACAAAGAAATTTACAATTTATTGCGCTTGTGGAGTTTGAATGGACAAACAAAGGATGCCATCTCAAAAACCCTTTCAGGAGGTTGGAAATATGATATTGTTTATCCTGGCTTTAAGATCAATTTGCCTGATGTGCTTGCTGCTATTGGTTTAGCGCAGCTTCGTAAATACAAAAATGGATTGTTACCTGAACGTAAAAGAATATCTGATAAGTATAATATTTTTTTTTCAAAAAAAACCTGGGCTATTATTCCACCCTTTCAAAAAGAAAATTGCAGCTCATCATTTCATGTTTATCCGTTGCGAATTAAAAACGCAACAGAAGATGAAAGAGATAAAATAATAGAATTAATTGCAGCAGAAAATGTTTCAGTGAATGTTCATTTCAGACCATTGCCAACGCTAACTATTTTTAAAAATATGGGATTTGATATTGCTGACTTTCCGCAATCATATCAACAATATGCAAATGAAATTTCACTTCCTATTTATCCGCAGCTTACAGAGGAAGCTTGTGAAATTGTAATAAAAATTGTTACAATGGCTGTAAAACAAGTAATGAATGAAGATTGACATTACGCGTTTTTTCGACATACTTTTTTCTTTTATAGGCCTCATTATTCTTTCACCAGTATTTTTAATTCTAATTATTTTAATAAAGTTGGATTCTCGTGGACATGCTCTTTTTCTGCAGCAACGGGTTGGTATAAATGATAGAGATTTTATTTTAATTAAGTTTCGCACAATGAAAATAAATGCAGAAAAAGAACGTTCTATTACTATTAATAATGATGATCGAATTACAAGAATTGGCGCCTATCTTCGGCGTTATAAACTTGATGAGTTGCCCCAATTGTGGAATGTATTAATAGGAGATATGAGTTTTGTTGGACCAAGACCGGAGTTAAGAAAATATGTAAATTTCTATGACAAAGACCAAAGGAAAGTTTTAAACATCAGACCGGGCATTACAGATTTTGCTTCAATTAAATTCAAAAATGAAAATGAATTACTAACATGCGAAAAAAATGCAGAAGCCTATTACGTACAAAAAGTTATCCCCATTAAAATAAAATTAAATCAGCAATACATTAAACATAAAAGTGTTGGCTTGTACTTTTTAATTATCTTTAAAACATTATTTAGTAGGTGCTAATTCAACTGAAGAATCCATTATTTCTGTGATAAAAAAAAACTTTGAAAGAGTTTAGAAAATTTTTAGTAAAAAAACATATTGCACCTAAGTGGGTCATTTTTGTTCTTGACTTATTTATATGCATTTTTTCAATTATTTATGCAAACTATCTTGTTTCCGACCTTCATTATATTTCATTCCATAACAGTCTTTTTTGGTACGCAATAATTACCACTGCAGCACTAAACAGTTTATTTTTTTCAATTTTAAAAACATACGAAGGCATTATCAGGTTTTCAGATTTTCACGAAGCTTTGCGAAGCATCAGCGCAGTATTTTGTTCTTTTATTAGTATGTTGGTTTTAAACATTACGCTTTTAATTTTTGGTGTTCCACTTTTCATTTCAACTTCTTCTTTATTCATTTATTTTTTCATCGGCACATTTCTTATCGTCGGTTACAGAATGTTGGTTAAAACTTTGTACAACGCGAGTGTTAATAACGGCAACCTCACGAATGTTCTCATTTGTGGTGCAGGTTTAAATGGTTCGTTTTTTGTAAAAACAATAGAGCAAATATCAAATAGTACTTACCGGGTAAAGGCTTTTGTGGATATTGACGAAAAACTTATCGGCAAAACAATTGATAACTTAAAAATATTTTCTCATCAAAATCTTGATGAAATAATTCAGTCTTTTAACATCAGTATTTTATTTTTTGCAAATGCAAATTTTGATGTTAATGTAAAAAATAAACTTGTTGACATTTGTCTTGAACGACATGTCAAAGTGATGAATATTCCACCTGTTCATAATTTAATGCAGGGACATTTAAGCTTGAGCCAGTTGCAGGAAGTAAGGATTGAAGAACTACTCAACAGACCATCCATTCAGCTTCGCAATGAAAATATGGTAAATGCATTGCGAAACAAAAGAATATTAATTACAGGAGCTGCAGGCTCAATCGGCAGTGAACTTGCAAGGCAAATAGCAGCAATTTATCCTGCATCTTTAATTGTTTGCGATCAAACTGAAACAGGTTTGTACGATCTGGAATATGCATTGCAAAAAGAATTTAAGTTGGGTAATGCACTGCAACTTTTTTTAGGAGATGTAAAGGATGAAAGTGCAATGAATCATTTATTCAACTTGCACAAACCACATATTATTTTTCATGCGGCTGCATACAAGCATGTTACAATGATGGAAAATCATCCTTGCGAAGCAATACGCAATAATGTTAGCGGTACAAAAATTTTGGCAGACATGGCTGAGCTTTATCACGCAGAAAGATTTCTTCTTATCTCCACTGATAAAGCAATTAACCCAACTAATATTATGGGTGCATCAAAAAGAATAGCCGAAATATATTGTCACTCTTTACATAATAAAGTCAATGATATTTCAGAAAATATTTATCAATTAGCGAGCAAACAAAAACAAAAAACAAAGTTTATCACAACAAGATTTGGCAATGTACTTGGCTCTAATGGTTCTGTTATTCCTCGTTTTCAGCAACAGATAGCAAGTGGCGGTCCTGTTACAGTTACACATCCTGAAATAATTCGTTATTTCATGACCATTCCTGAAGCTTGCTCACTGGTTTTAGAAGCTTGCATAATGGGTAATGGAGGCGAAGTATTTTTGTTTGATATGGGTGAGCCTGTGAAAATATTAGAGCTTGCCAGAAAAATGATACGCCTTGCAGGACTTGAGCCCGGAAAAGATATTAAGATTAATTATACAGGTTTAAGACCCGGTGAAAAGCTGTTTGAAGAACTGCTAAATAAAAATGAAGAAGTAATTCCAACGCACCATAAAAAAATACTCATTGCAAAGGTTAATGAATATAATTTTGATAATATTTTAATCAGCATAAAAGAGTTGCTTGATTATGCTGCAATCAACTCGGAAAAAAATGTTATCAAACAAATAAAAAAGCTTGTTCCTGAATATGCGACCACTAACGCTATTTATGAAAACTATCTCGATGATGAAACTAAAATTCGTCTTTCATCTTCGGTTGCCTAATTTACCCTGCAAAATATGATTGGTTCTCTTTTCAAAAAAAAAATAAAACCCGATTTATCTTTCATCGGCGCAGACATGCACTCTCACTTACTTCCGGGTCTCGATGATGGTTTGCAGGAAATTGAAAAAACAATTGAGTTTATAAAGCAACTTAATGAGCTTGGATACACAAAACTTATTTGTACACCGCATATTATTTCGGATATGTATCCTAATTCTCCGCAAACTATTTTACCAAAATTAGCAATTGTTCGCCAAGCTTTGCAAGAGCAAAATATACCTGTAGAAATACAAGCTGCTGCGGAATATATGGTTGATGCTGAAATGGAAAAAGCTGTAGAACAAGGCAATGAATTATTGACTTTCGGAAAAAATTTGATCCTTATAGAAATGTCTTATGTGGCTGTTTCTGCAAACATTCAAAAAGTAATTTTTGATTTAAGATTGAAAGGTCTGCAACCTGTGTTAGCGCATCCTGAGCGATACACTTATTATCATCATGACTTTGAAATGTATGAACGTTTTATAGATTTGGGTTGCTTATTACAGGTCAATCTTTTATCCCTTTCGGGATACTATGGAAAACAAATAAAAAATGTTGCGGAAAAATTAGTGAAGAATAAAATGATCACATTAGCCGGAACAGACATGCATCATGAAGGGCATTTGATGGCATTACAAAAATTATCAACTTCAAAAAATTTTTATAAGTTGTTTGAAGAGGTTGAAATAAAAAATAAAGAGCTTTTGTTATAATTTCTACACATTAAACCTGAAGTGCATTATATCTCCGTCTTCAACTACATAATCTTTTCCCTGCACTGCTAACTTACCGACCTCTCTGCATGCAGCTTCACTTCCAAGTGCTATAAAGTCTTTGTACTTTATTACTTCCGCGCGAATAAATCCTTTTTCAAAATCAGTATGTATAACTCCCGCAGCTTGTGGCGCGAGCATTCCTTTTGTTATTGTCCATGCACGAACTTCCTGCACGCCTGCAGTAAAATAAGTTGCGAGATTTAATATTTTATAAGTTGATTTGATCAATCTTGCAACACCGCTTTCATGCAAACCGAGATCTTCTAAAAACATTTGACGATCATCATAACTTTCCATCACTGCAATTTCACTTTCTATTGCTGCGCTAATAAAAAGCACTTCTGCATTTTCATTTTTTATTGCTTCCTTTAAAGCACTTGTATGATTGTTTCCTGACACAACACTTTTTTCATCAACATTACAAACATAAATTACAGGTTTCATTGTCAGCAAAAACATATCATCAATAAACTTTGCTTTATCTTCTTTTGTTATAACAAAACTTCTTGCATTTTTCCCTTCTTCCATATGTTTTTTCAAAGTTCTTAATACCTCCAAACTTGCCGCTGCATCTTTATCAGTCTTTGCCATTTTTTCTGCCTTCGATAATTTTCTTTCAACACTGTCAAGATCTTTCAACTGCAGTTCTGTATCAATGATTTCTTTATCACTTACAGGATCAATTTTTCCATCAACATGAATAACATTATCATCATCAAAACATCTCAGCACATGAATGATCGCATCAGTGCTTCTTATGTTTCCTAAAAATTGATTTCCCAAACCTTCACCTTTACTCGCACCTTTTACCAAACCTGCAATGTCAACTATCTCAACAGTTGTAGGAACTACTTTATGCGGCTTCACTAGTTTCTCCAGTTCTATCAATCTTTCATCGGGTACTGTTATTACGCCGATGTTTGGTTCTATTGTGCAAAAAGGAAAATTCGCGGCCTGCGCTTTTGCATTGCTCAATGCATTGAACAAGGTTGATTTTCCAACATTCGGTAATCCTACAATGCCTGCCTGTAATGCCATGTTTTCAATTAAGAATTTATAATTAAAAATGAAGAATAAAGTTCATTCTTTAAATCGCGCGCAAAAGTAACATTCATTCAATAATTATTAATTACTAATTCATAATTGGATTTATGCACCGTTCTTAATTCTTAATTTTTAATTCTTACTTACTAATTCTTAATTTCCCCGCATGACATTAAACATCATCTGGGTTTTATTTTTTCTTATTGCTTTTATTATTGCTTTGGTGAAATTTATTTTTGTTCCGGGTAATGATGACATCTTTAAAATTCTTACCGATGGTATTTTTGATGCTGCAAAAACTTCCGTTACTGATGTGGCTTTTCCACTTGCAGGAACAATGATATTTTTTCTTGGATTGATGAACATTGCAGAAAAAGCAGGCGCTATAAGATGGCTCGCGCGTTTATTAAATCCATTGATGAAAAGATTATTTCCCGAAGTGCCCGAAGGTCATCCTGCAATGGGAGAGATGGTGATGAACTTCAGCGCGGTAATGCTTGGTCTTGATAATGCTGCAACACCTTTCGGATTAAAAGCCATGAACAGTTTGCAAACCATCAATCCTTCAAAAGACACGGCAAGCAATTCCCAAATCATGTTTTTAGTTTTGCAAACAAGCGGACTTGTACTTATTCCTTTGTCCATCATCAGTTACAGAATTGCTGCAGGTTCAATAGATGCCACAAGTGTTTTTATTCCTTGTGTTGCTGCAACACTTTGTACAACCATCGCTGCTATTATAACTGTCACGATCAAACAAAAAATAAAATGGGATATCACGCTTTTGCTTTGGATTCTTGCATTGATTGGCGTTGTTGCTGGTTTATTATTTTTCGTTCATTCACTTCCTGATGCGGCAAAAAATACTTTTACAAAAGTCGCAGGAAATTTTTTTTTATTACTCCTCATTGTTTTGATATTGCTTGCAGGATTGATAAAAAAAGTGCCTGTCTTTTCCACGTTTATTGAAGGCGCAAAAGAAGGATGGATTGTTGTGGTAAAAATACTGCCCTACCTCGTTGGCTTTCTTGTTGCCATCCGTATGTTTCGCGACAGTGGTGCGCTCGGTTATATCACAGACGGAATTTCTTACGTGATTAAAGCAATGGGACTGAATAATGATTTTGTTCCTTCATTGCCGGTTGCTATAATGAAACCATTCAGCGGCAGCGGTGCGCGTGGTTTAATGATTGATTCTATGAAAACTTACGGACCAGACAGTTTTATCGGCAAGCTTTCCTGCATCTTCCAGGGAACATCTGATACTACTTTTTATATTGTGGCATTATACTTTGGAAGCGTGGGAATAAAGAAAGTTCGCTACGCAATTTGGGCAGGAATTTTTGTTGATCTTATTGGAGTGATTGCTGCGATTGTGATTGGGTATATTTTTTTTAGGTGAATTAACGCATTTCTGGAGAGAAGCAATCTTGTGACGATTTTATACAACTGTAGTTATGTATGGAAAAAAATTTAAAGCGGAATCTTAGGCATGCCATGTTTCACAATGAGTTCATTAATCTGCTGAACTGTGTGATGAAATGATGATGTAAAACTTTTCTACTGTACTACACCAATTTTAAAATAAATGGAAGCTATCAAATTTTCCACTCAAGTAAATAAAGCAGAATGCTTTAGTTCTATTATTATTTCCAGAATTTATTCTGAGAAATTTATAAGGAATATTATATTTTTTGCTATCCTGATTATTCTATCAGGTATTGATTATTATACTTCGGGAGAAAATGGATTAATTTTTTTAGCTGCCTCTATTTTTTCTGCTTATTCTATTATTTTCTTTTTTGTTTTTACTTTTATTAAAGTGTCGAAAGCAAAAAATTTTATTGTAAGTGATTGGGAGATAACAGAAGATTATTTAAAAGTAATAACGAGCAAACTTGAAGTAAGAGCACCTTTTGAAATATTTAATAAAGCTTCAGAAACAAAGAATTTTATTTTAATGTGGTTTCATAATGGCAATCCACTTGTATTACCTAAAAGATGTGTAACTGATGATGATATTAATAAATTAAAAAGCTTTATTGCTAAACATCCAAAAGTCAAACTAAAGTTTAAAAGGTAATAAATCAATTATCAATTAATCTATCCTCCTTAGCTTTAACCAAATAATTTTCATTCACTTTTAATAAAAATATGTATGACTAACCTTCATGATAAAGTCGCCTACATCACAGGCGGCAGCAAAGGCATCGGCTATGGCATTGCAAAAATGTTATTGGAAAAAGGTATGCGCGTAGCAATTACAGGTCGCAATTTATCTGCAGTAACTGAAGCCGCAAAAACATTAAACGCTGACACTTCAAAAGTGTTGGCTTTGCAGTCTGATGTTGGCTCTTACACTTCTGAGGCAGAAGCAGTGCAACAGATCATCCATCATTTTGGTCAGCTTGATGTGCTTGTTGCCAATGCAGGCGTCGGTCATTTTGCATCTATAGAAGAACTCACCGAAGCGGAATGGAAAGAAACGATCGACACAAATCTTACCGGTGTTTTCAACAGCGTGAAAGCAAGCATCGAATATTTAAAAAGATCAAAAGGATATATCATCACCATTGCAAGCCTTGCGGGAACAAATTTTTTTGAGAAAGGTGCAGCCTACAATGCCAGCAAGTTTGGGCTGGTAGGTTTTTCACAAGCCATCATGCTCGATCTGCGAAAGCACGGCATAAAAGTTACCACCATTATGCCCGGTTCTGTTGCCACAAACTTTGATGGTCATATAGTTTCCGAAGCAGATGCATGGAAGATACAGCCGGAAGATATCGGCGAAATGGTTGCGGGTCTTTTGCAAATGCATCCACGAACATTGCCGAGTAAGATAGAAGTAAGACCTGCCATACCGGGAAAAGGATAAACGTATTTGCAATTCTGCCAAAACCGCGCGGAATAGAGAATAAAATCAAAAAGATTGCACTTGCATTAGCCTCATGCACGGCAAACATGGGGTCATGTACGACGTGCATGGGGTGATTTATGTCGTGCATGAGGTGATTTACGTCGTGCATGAGGTGATTTACGACGTGCATTGGGTCATGTACGACGTGCATGGGGTCATGTACGACGTGCATGGGGTGATTTATGTCGTGCATGAGGTGATTTACGTCGTGCATGAGGTGATTTACGACGTGCATTGGGTCATGTACGACGTGCATGGGCTGATTTATGTCGTGCATGAGGTGATTTACGTCGTGCATGGAGTGATTTAGGGCAAGCATGGGATGTGTTGAGGGGAAAATATAATCTGCACGTCATTCCCGCGAAGGCGGGAATCTGCTGATTTGTTTTATATGATAAAAGTATTTTGGAAGGAAAGATAATTAGGATAATATTTGTACTAGTGCGATTCTAAAAAGGTTAAAATTTTAAATGTCAAACAAAGATATATTAGACGGTGAGCAACTTTTTAAAAAAAGAGCAAGAGTAACTCTGCCTTTTCTGGTAGCACAAGCAAAAGCTGCTCAACCTATTTTTTATTCTGACCTTGCAAAACTCATTAAAATAAGTAATCCAAGAAACTTAAATAAAATTTTAGGTGCTATTGGTGATGGCTTAATAGAATTAAGTAAAAGGACTAAAACTGATATGCCACCAATTACATGTTTAGTTTTGAATAAGCAAACCCGACTTCCAAGTGAAGGAATTGGCTATGCTATTGACTCAAAAAGGTTTAAAAGACTACCTAGGAATAAACAAGAAATTTTTTTAAATAATGTATTACTAGACATATTTTCATTTGAATATTGGGATTGGGTTTTAGATGAATTAAATTTAAAGCCAATCAAGATAGAATTATCGACTGTATTGGAACTTGCAAAGCGAATGAGGGGTGGTGGCGAAAGTTCACATCACAAAGCATTTAAAAAATTTATTTCAGAAAATCCTGCGGCTATCAAGTTATCTAAATTATTAGCACAAGGACAAATTGAATATCGTTTGCTGTCTACTGACTATATAGATGTTTTATTTAGATGGCAAAACAATGATAGGTGTTGAAGTGAAGTCAAAGATTTCAAGTAAAGAAGATATATTGCGTGGACTTCTTCAATGTGTAAAATATAAATCTCTTTTACGGGCAGAACAAGTTATAAAAAAAGAAAAGGAGAATAGTAGAACCATTTTAGCATTAGAAGGAAAACTTCCTTACGACTTATTGTTTGTAAAGAACTTATTGAATATAGAAGTCGTTGATAATATAAAAACCGCAGATAAATGATTGGAGCTATCATTATCATAGGAATACTCCTTTTTATTTTAATTAATAAACAAAACAATATTAAAAAGAATAATGAAATGTTGGCTAATAGTGGCTTTTCACCTATATTAAAGATTGATGCAGGAAAATACATTGCAGGACATCCACGGATTGACAATAGCTTAAAATTCACAGCAATATTTCCTAAAAATAATTGTTTATATATTTTCGAATATACTGATGCACAATTTCTAAAAAGACCAATTGAACGGGCGACTATTCAATTTACTTCAATTAAAAATATTGCAATAGAGGATGCTTCTACAATTGAAAAAAGGCTGACAGTAGGTAGATTATTAGCATTTGGTGTATTTGCATTTGCTTTAAAGAAAAAACAGAAGAATGAATTGGCTTATCTAACTATTGAGTGGGATGATGGTATGTTTAATCATGAAACTTATTTTGAATTTGAGGGCAAAGAGGCAATGCAAAAAGCTAATACTGCAAGAAATAAATTACTTAGAATAATTGAATAAACTATACTCATCTCAGTTTCCAACTTCGCCGCATCTATCCTTAATATAATATAGAAAAGCAGATTCCCGCTTGCGCGGGAATGACGCTTTTATTACGTTTATTTCTTTTGACAGTTCAAAAAATATCTCACCTTAAAAAAATCCAACTAAAAACTTTTTTATCTTGTACCACAAATCATTTTAATGAACGAGTCTATCATTGTTCCCGTAATTACAGAGGTCATCGTTTCACTTATCATTTTTATCGGTGGTTATTTTATCGGCAAATTCAAAGAGCGCAAAACCTTGCAGGGAAAGAATCTGGAGGAATATGATTTTTATCCTTTCGATGTTGACAGAAATAATATCCCTCAATTTTCACTCAAAGATTTTCGCCTTGGCATGCATTATCTTTTAAAAAATAAAGATCACACCGCTGCAAGGCAACTGATCTTTATCGGCGAACAAAATAATATTCGCCAGCAATTAGAAACATCTGAATTGCGCCAGTACGAAAAGTTTTATAAAGAATACAATGGTGAAAAGATCGTGGATGATACAAATGAATTTTTAGATAATTATAGAAATATCGTGCGGTTAATTGGCGGAACATTTCCTGATATCGGCATCGAGATATTGCTGCACAACTTGGTCAATCCTTCACGTTCTTTGGTGGAACTTGAAAACAATGTTACCGGCAGAAAAATCGGCATGGGCACAACAAGTTTGCTGCTCGACCTGAAAAAAAGAAAATTACTTAAAGAAGATAAACTCAACTACGAACTCAACATTGGTGCGCGAAAATTTAAATGCACATCCATACCAATCAATCATAAAAGCTTTGGTGTTATCGGCGCGGTTTGTATAAATGTTGATGTGAATTATCTGAATGATTATGTGATGCAGACAAAAGAAAACCTGGAATATTTTTTTAAGAAGTTTTGCAAAACAGATATGGTGCTGGATGAAAATATTTTAAGCAAGGATGAATATGAAAAAGCGCTGAAGGGGAAAAAGCATTGGAAAGAGGAGTAGGGATTGATGACTGCTGCTATAATATTCATTACACACTAAAACCAAATCTTAATGTTTTCTTTTTTTGATTATTTCTATTATCGTGCATGTAAATTCTATGAAGAACATAGAGGGACAGGCCCCAGATTTTCAGGATTGTTCGCTATTGCAACAATGCAGATGTTTAATATTCTATCGCTCATTTATCTGTTTTGCTTTATAAAGAAAATAAGGTACGTGAGTTATTGGCCTATTTTGTTAATAACCCTGATAGTTTTACTTCTCGATGGATTTCGCTATAATAAAGTAAATTATGATGTTTTAAAGGCAAAATGGAAAAATGAAAATCAGAGCAAACTAAAGAAACTGGATATAGCAGTGTTACTTTATTTCATATTTACCTTGTTAATATTAATGACTATAGTTGTCTTCTTGTCGCCGCACGGTCTTCACACCATTGCTTAGACAAATACTACAATAAGTTTCATCAATTTTACCCTTGCTGATTTGGAAAATTAAACATCCAGCGCACGCCAAACTTATCAAGACAGCAACCCCAATAACCCCAAAACTCCTGGCGCATCGGCGCCGTTTCAGTGCCGCCTTCAGACAATAAGTTAAACAGGCGATCAGTATCTTCTTTACTGTCGGGCTCAAGACTGATAGTTGTGTTATTACCAACAACAAGTTTATGCCCCATGCTTTCCAGCATATCAGTTCCCATGATCACTGTGCCTGCTAAAATAGGCAGCGAAACATGCATCACACCATTCGCTTCTTTCTCTGAAAGCTTTGGTGCGTTCGGCTGTGGCGGCATATCTTTAAACCTCATCGGGGGCATTGTAAATTCTGTGCCGAATACTGATTTATAAAAGTTGAATGCTTCTTCGGTATTGCCCTGGAAGTTCAGGTAGATGGATACTTTTGCCATAGTATTTTATTTATGTGAAAATATAAAATTTTTTTCTGCGGATTATTGAGTGAATATTATTTAAATGCAAAATATACAGCCGCCACTATGCATACAAAGCTTGCAGCATATTTCCACTGCAACGGTTCTTTTAAGTAAACAACTGCAAATATGCAAAAGATTGTCAGCGTTATTACTTCCTGGATGATCTTTAATTGAAAACCATTCCATCCGCTTAAGAAACCCATCCTGTTGGCAGGCACAGTAAGGCAATACTCAAAAAAAGCAATGCCCCAGCTTATCAATATTACTTTCCATAAAGCCACATTCGTATCTCTTAAATGCCAGTACCATGCGATGGTCATAAATATATTGGAGAAAAAAAGCAGGAAGATTGTTTTCATAGTATTTTAGTAAAGTATAAAATTAATAACTGAAAAGTTTCTTTGCTGATTTTATTATTATCAACCTCATCTTAAAAAACGAAATGATTGTTTCGTAAAAATAAAATAATTGTTGAAAAGCAATCAAAACAAAATTTATTAAAGTAGTGATTCCCCTCAACCAAATAAATTTTTTCTTCAATAAGATTTTAAAAAAGATAATTATGAGAATAAGCATCATAATGCTTTGCATTTTCATGTTTAGTTTAATGAGTTATGCGCAGAATGAAATGACGGCGCAGAAAAAGCAAATAATGCGCCATGATATTATCACGATGACCAATGAAGTTTGCAAAGACCTGCAGATGAAAGGACCGATAGCATGGTTAGATTACTTTGAAAAATCTGATGATTTTTTTATGGTGAATGATGGCATGCTTGCTTTTCCTGATAACCAAACTGCGGCAACTTTTATAAGTGATACGCTGACGAAGATGATAAGCAAAATAAATTTAACATGGAGCGCCGTAAAGATTGATATACTATGTGAAAATTATGCTGGAATGAGCGCTGAGTATGATGAAACGCTTACGAATGAAAGCGGCAAAAGCCAAATGAACAAAGGATATTTTACAGCAACATTACACTTGCAAAACAGTAAATGGAAATTCAGGAATTTGCATTGGTCGTCCCTGAAATGAATAATGTAAGTTTCTTAAACGCGCATATCATCAGCAACCCAGTTGCGTATAGATTTTTTTATTTCATTTCCGTTAAGATTATCTTTTATCGCAGTTGAGATAAGACTAATCAACTCTTCATCACTTGCAAATCTCAATGCAGCAATTTGACTGAAAGTTAATTGCTTTTCTAAAGGCTCGAAGCTCTTTTGCGTTAACTGGTAATATCTTAAACGCATCTCTAACCTGATTATTCTATCCTGGTTGCCAAGACTATAATGCTGGCGCAACATGTAGGACTCCCAACCAAGCATGAGAAGCAAAACGTCAATGAAACCAAACAATAACCGAACATGATGGAACTTGAACAGGCAAATTGTATCGGCAATTATTAACAGAAATAAAATCGGGTAAAAAATAAAATGATGTGCGATGTAATATTTTCTATGATTGTTATAATTCTGGGAAGTAGTGTTGATCATATAAAGTTTGTGAAGTGATAAATAATTTATTTAATTAGTGGCAAAGAAATTGTATTTAAATGGAATAAAAATATATTTATGATACTTCAGTTGAATCCTGCAATTTTAGTTGATACGCCGCTGGGTAGAGGTAATGCAATTTTTATAATTGATTATGGCATGCATCAAAACACTTGCTGGATCGTTGCTTTGAATGAGAACGGTATTGTTAAACATTTTGATTGTAACGATATAATTCTTGCAACAAATTATACTTACGGAGTTAATCTTAAGAAAAATAAATTTCCTCTCAATCAATAATTTTTTAAAGTTGATGATTGGTATAGTGTTATCATAACAATAACAATTTTGTAAGCAAAATCAATTATCTTTATTTTAATTTTTTACACAAAAAAACAAAACAATGAAAGATCAAAAGAGATTAAACATTTTCGTTGCTGTGGCTTTGGTAGCATTAATAATGTCTTCCTGCTCAGTTGAATACAGGGAACGTCACAGACCACCACCACCGCCTCCGGAAAAAGTTATTGTAAGATAATTATTCTTTCTGTTGGTAATTTATAAACCCTTTATTTTAAAGGGTTTTTTTTTGAATGATGGAATAGTATTTTTGTTTTTATGAAAAAAATATTCGTACTCATTTTCTTTTTTCATAATTGTTTGCACGTGTTTTCACAATCAGATAATATTATTGGTCCGGGCAAAGAAGTAGACCCTTTTCATTACAGCAGTACTAAAACTATTTATTTTAAGAAAGCTGCAGTCGTTTGTGCGCAACCGATTGCTGCCGAAGTTGGCGCTGCTATTTTAAAAAAAGGAGGCAATGCTTTCGATGCTGCAATTGCTGTGAATCTTGCACTCGCAGTTGTTTATCCCGGTGCAGGAAATATTGGTGGAGGAGGTCTTATGACGGCAAGAAGAAGCGATGGAAAGCTCATTGCGCTTGATTTTCGCGAAACAGCACCTTCTCATGCTTCAAAAGATATGTATCTCGATGCAGCGGGAAATGCATCGGGCGAGCTATCATTAAATGGTCATTTGTCAGTTGGCGTTCCGGCAAGCGTCGCTGGTTTTTTTGCCATGCATAAATATGCAAAACTTCCTTTTTCTGTTTTGATACAACCTGCAATTGATCTTGCACAAAATGGTTTTGCTATTTCAAAAAGTGAAGCAGAACAACTTAATAAAAACAAAAATGATTTTATAAAGTATAATACAAAGCCAACTGCATTTGTAAAAAATAGCGCCTGGAAAGAAGGTGATATTTTGATTCAAAAAGAACTTGCGCAAACATTAATACGAATAAGAGACCAGGGTACAAAAGGATTTTATGAAGGTGAAACTGCAAACCTTATCATTGCTGAAATGCAGCGTGGCAAAGGATTGATAACAATGGATGATCTTAAAAATTATGTTGCCAAAGAACGAACGCCTATAACTTTTAATTATCGTGGTTATAACATTGTAAGTTTTCCGCCGCCTAGCAGTGGAGGTATTTTACTTGCGCAAATGTTGAAGATTGTTGAGAAATATGATCTAAGAAAAGATGGTTTTGAGTCTGTAAAAGCAACGCAATTAATGATCGAAGCCGAGCGTCGGGCTTATGCAGATCGTGCAGAGCACATGGGTGATCCGGATTTTTGGAAAGTGCCGACACAAACACTCATAAGCGATAAGTATTTGAATGAAAGAATGAAAGATTATGATTCTTCGAAAGCTTCAAAAAGTTCAGATATCAAAGCAGGAATTATTCATGAAAGTGATGAAACAACACATATCAGCATTATTGATAAGGATGGGAATATGGTTTCTATCACTACAACTTTAAACAATTCTTATGGCAGCAAAACAGTTGTCGGCGGTGCAGGATTCTTACTGAATGATGAGATGGATGATTTTAGTGCAAAGACCGGCTCACCAAATTTATATGGTGCTGTTGGTGGTGCAGCAAATGCAATTGCACCAAATAAACGAATGCTCAGTTCCATGTGTCCAACATTAGTTTTAAAAGATAATAAACCATTTATTGTTGCAGGAACGCCGGGCGGAACAACAATTCCAACATCAGTATTTCAAACAATTGTTGACATCATAGATTTTGATATGACGGCTTCGCAAAGCATTGCTGCGCCTAAGTTTCATCACCAATGGCTGCCTGACGAAGTTGTGATCGAAAAGAATTTTCCTGAAGCAACGAAAATACTTTTGGAAAAAATGGGATATACTTTTAAACAGGTTGATGCGCTTGGAAGAATGGAAGTGATAAAGTTAAATGCAAATGGAATTAAAGAAGCTGCCGCTGATATTCGCGGAGATGATTGTGCCCTGGGTTATTAATAAAAAAGTTCAATTTTTTAATTAAAAAATCCTTACAATGAATATTGAAAACGACTTTATCAGAACGGTTATAAAACGTTTTGAAACCTATAAAGCTCTTGGTGACAAAGCGTTTCAGCAGATTGACGAAAATGATTTTTTTGTGAAAGCATCTTCAGAAAGCAACAGCATTGCTATAATCGTGCAGCATCTTAATGGAAATATGTTAAGCCGCTTTACTGATTTTTTAACCGAAGATGGAGAAAAAAGTTGGCGCAATCGTGATCAGGAATTTGAAGAAGTACTTTCAACTAAGGACGAAGTTATTGATCGCTGGAATCAAGGCTGGCATTGCGTTTTAGGTGCTTTACAAAATTTAAGGCAGGAAGATTTAACTGCAACAATTTATATACGTACAGAACCTTTACAAGTGTATGATGCTATTTTAAGGCAGCTTGCGCACTATGCTCATCATGTCGGGCAAATTGTTTTTATTGCTAAAATGCTCAAAGATAAAAATTGGCAATCGCTGAGCATTCCGAAAGGAGAGAGCAATCAGTTTAATGAACGGATGAAAAGGAATTAATTATTTTGAGTGTTAATGTTTATCAATTTTAATAGTTACACACATCATCAAAAAACTTTTCAACGTTACCATGTATCTTTATTTTATCTGATTAATCTATTGTTTTGCTGAAAAAAATTTTAAAAATTTCGTTGAGTTTTTTGTTAATCGCTGCAGCAATAATTTTGCTCGCAGTCAAATCTTCTTATAGCGAATTTTCAAAAATTGCAATCACATCTTTTCTTTTATTTTTTGGAATAATTGTACTTTTTAAAAGCAACATTCAAGTATCCATTCTTAAGATAACAGGAAAATTTTTCTTAATAATCTTTGGAATCCTTTTGCTGCTGTGGCTTTTGCTTCAAACAGAAACTGTACAAAATTTTATCGTTAGAAAAGCAACTGTAAGACTTTCAAAAGATTTGAATACACAGGTAACTATCGGGCATGTAAGTTTTTCTTTTTTTGATAAAATGAATTTGGAGAAAACGCTTGTGCGCGACAAGCAGCATGATACATTGTTGTATGCAGGTGCATTGAAAGTGCGTATAACAGATTGGTTTTTTTTCAAAGACACTGCAGTTCTTTCTTATGTTGGTTTGGAAGATGCAGTTATAAAGTTGCAACGGAAAGATACTGTGTGGAATTATCAATTTCTTGCTGATTATTTTTCTTCTCCAAAAAAACAAAAAGATACAACTCCCGGCTTGCAGCTTAATTTAAAAACTGTTGATCTGAAAAATGTTTTGCTTGTGCAAAATGATCTGTGGCATGGACAAAGGCTTACTGTGAAAGTTGGAAGTTTATTGTTGAATGCAAACAGTATTGATTTTAATAAGATGGCGCTCGATATTAATGAAGTTGATATTGATAAGCCTTTTTTTGCGATTGATAATTTTAAGGAGATTGATAAAAATATGGATGCTGAGCATGCTATTGAAAAAGATACTGGCATGTATTTTAACCAGGGAAATTTATTTGTAAAAGCAAGTGCAATAAAAATTACCAATGGCACTTTTATAAATGAAGATGACAGCGATAAACATCCCAACACTTATTTTGACGGCAGTCATTTTATATTCAGCAAACTCAATGCAGCATTGAATAATTTCACTTTTATTAAAGACACTATCAAAGCGAATATTAATATTTCTGCAAATGAAAGAAGTGGATTTGAACTGAAAAAATTAGCAGCAAATTTCAGGTTAACTCCGCAAATAATGGAATTTTCTAAACTTGATATCCGCACAGGGAAAAGTAATATCGGAGACTATTATGCAATGAAATTTAAAGACTTTAATCATGATATAAATTATTATGTTGAAAAAATTGTGATGGATGCGCGTTTTAAAAATTCAGTGGTCAGCAGTGACGATATTGCTTTTTTTGCGCCGGATTTAAAATCATGGAAGAAGCAGGTAACACTGAATGGAAAGTTCACAGGCACTGTCACTAATTTTAAAGTAACTGATCTTTTTCTTCGTTCCGGAAGTGATATGTATATCAGCGGAATCCTTGCTATGAAAGGATTACCGGACATTCATAAAACCGCAATAAGTTTTACAAATGGAAATTTACAAACCTCTTATGGAGATTTGATAACGATAATTCCATCATTAAAAAAAATGACTACTCCTGATTTGGCAGCATTGGGAAAGCTGCGTTTTACAGGAACATATATTGGATCAATTCATGATTTTCTAGTGAATGGAAATATCAGCACGGCTATAGGCAGCGCTTATACAAACTTGAATTTGAAGTTACCGCAAAATGGCGAGCCTTCTTATAAAGGAGTAATAATAACAAACCAATTTAATTTAGGAAAATTTGTACATGCATCATCAGTTGGCCTGATAAATTTTAATGGAACAGTTGATGGAAGCAGCTTTGCATTGAGCAAGCTGAAAACCACGCTGAATGGCACTTTCAGTAAGTTTGAATTTAATAATTACGGTTACTCAGATTTGTCTTTTAACGGCACGCTTGCCAACAAATATTTTACAGGCGCATTCAAAGCAAGCGATCCAAATTTTGATTTTACGAGTAATATCGTTATTGATCTGCGTGATGTACAACCCAAATTTAATTTGCTTGGTGATCTGGCAAAAGCAAATTTCAGAACACTGAATTTTACAAAAGATTCTGTGCGTTTAACAGGTTTGTTTGACCTTGATTTTCAGGGAAGAAATATTGATGAATTTACCGGCGATGCTAAAATTTTGAATGCTACTTTAATTCATGATACAACGCGTTTGGATTTTGATTCCCTTACAATCAATTCTTATTTCAACACGGAAAATAAAAAAATATTAGTCATTCAAAGTAATCAGTTTAGCCTTAAAATAAACGGACAATACAGTTTGCTTGATCTGCCAAATAGTTTCCAGGCTTTTCTCAGTCATTATTATCCTGCATATATTCAGCCTCCAAAAATATTACCGCAAAATCAGGATTTTAAAGTTGATTTCACAACGCTTGATTTTACAAAATATGCGCAGGTTTTAGATGCAAAGTTATCAGGACTTAATAATGCAGAAATCACCGGAAGCATTAATACCACTGACTCCGGAAGTTTTGTATTTACTGTAAATGTGCCTGAAGTAAAGTATGATAATTATAAACTTCAAAATGCTTTTATCAATGGCAAAGGAGATTTTACGAACTTAATTTTAAAAGGAAATATTGATAAAATTTTTATCGGTGACAGCACTTATTTCCCCAACACCATCATTGGCATAGAATCGCAAAATGATCTTTCCACATTAAATATTTCAACCAGTGCAAATAACACGCTCAACGATGCAGAACTGAATGCAACAATTAATACTTTGCCTGATGGAGTAAAAATAGATTTTGATCCTTCTTCGTTTGTTATCAATCAAAAAAAATGGGACTTGGCAAAACAAGGAGAATTGGTAATTCGTAAAAGCTTTACTTCTGCAAAAAATGTAAAGTTCTCGCAAGGCAACCAGGAAATAACTGTTGAAACTGAAGAAGAGGTGAACAGTAAAAACAATTTAGTTGTAAGATTGAAAAATGTGAACATTGGTGATTTTATGCCTTTAATCACTAAAGTTCCGAAGCTCGAAGGCTTAGCAAATGGCGCTGTTTATATGCGTGATTTTTATGGACCATTTACAATTGATGCAGATCTGCAAATGACAAAACTTCGGCTTGATAATGACTCTGTCGGAATAGTAAATGCAAAGGCTTTATTTGATAGCAAAACGGGTTTGGTAACCGGCAAATTGTTGTCTGATAATGATAAATATAATTTTAATACAGACATATTTTATAATACCAAAGATTCTGCGAAGAAGCCTTTAAACACTACGTTTCATTTGAATGGAGCAAAGGTTACCATTGTCAATGATTTTTTAGGCAGCGTGTTTTCAAATGTTACCGGTGAAGCTTTTGGAGACTTAACTATTGTGGGTGATTTTTCAAAACCGGATCTGCTTGGAAAAATAAAATTAGTGAATGCAGGATTGATCGTTAATTATACAAAAGTGCATTATACAATAGATTCTGCATTGTTCAACTTACAGGAAGGTGTTTTAGATTTTGGTGAATTTAAAATTCATGATGATTTAAAAAATACAGCCATCGTGCGCGGCAAATTATATGAAAAAGAATTTTCAAATTTTGTGTACGATTTTGATATGAGCACTAATAAATTATTATTGCTTAACACAACTGCAAAAGACAACCAGCAATTTTATGGAAGAGCGATTGGTGAGGCTTCTCTGAGCTTAACAGGTCCGCAGGAAAATATGCAATTAAAAATTGTAGGAGAAACAAATGACACGACACATATTTTTATTCCAACAACAAGCAGCAGAGAAAGTGCAGACGCAGATTTTATTACTTATAAAAAATATGGTGTCGAAAATAAAATTATTCAGACCATAGAAAATGACAACACAAACCTGAACATAAGTCTCGATCTTACTGCAACTAACGATGCAAAGATCGATGTGATTTTGGATGAATTAACCGGTGATGTTATCAAAGCAACGGGAAATGGAAGATTGCTTATAAAAATTCCTGCAACAGGAAATATGACGATGAATGGTCGCTATAATATTGACAGAGGAAGTTATGATTTTAATTTTCAGTCTGTAATAAGAAAGCCTTTTGATCTGTTGGCAGATCAGGGAAATTATATAGAATGGAATGGCGATCCTTTTAATGCAAATATTCATGTAACTGCACAATACACTGCAGAAAGAGTGAGCCTTAATGACCTCGTACGCAACCAGGGCTTGACTTTGAGCGGCACAACACAAGGTTATCGCGGAGATGTTTACGTGATCGCAGAGTTAACAGGAAATTTAAATAGACCTGATATTCATTTCAGATTAGACTTTCCTTTAGGAAGCCCTATTAAAACTGATAACGAATTCAATTTATTTCTTACCCGTTTGGAAAGTGATGACAATGAAATGTTGAAACAGGTTACTTATTTAATTGTATTGGGCTCATTTGCGCCTTATGGAGAGTTGGCAGCAAGCACCAACGCCACATCATTAAGCGTTAATACAATTTCACAAAGAATAACAAGCGAGTTGAACAAACTTTTTTCAAATGTTTTATACAAACTTACGGGTGATAAAAGCTTGCAATTCGATGTAGCTACATCCACTTATAGCAGCGCCACTTTGCTTAATGGAGTAAGCACAAATACAAGCAATAAATTAGATAGGCAATCGGTAAATTTAAAAGTGAATAAAAGTATTTTGAATGATAAAATTATTTTCACCGTTGGCGGCGATCTTGATTTTAATTTAAGCAGCACCGATGTTCAAAGTGGAAATTTTCAATGGCTGCCGGATATTTCAGTGCAGATAATTTTGACGAAAGATAGAAAAGTCAGGGCTATTATTTTCAATAAAAGCAGTCTTGATATTGATGCGCAAACTTCAGTAATTGGTCGCACAACACAACAAGGCATCAGCATTTCTTATACAAAAGATTTTGAAAGATTATTTGGTAAAAAAGAAAAAGATACTACCGTAAAAACACCTGTGGATTCAACGCAAATCACTCATTAATCTCAAATAAAAAGCAGCATATTTCTATGCTGCTTTCACTTTTATTATTATTCTATTTATTTTTTAGGCGGTCTATTATTATTATTATTCGGCTGTTGCGGCGGCGGTGGGGCTGGCTGCGGATGTTCCTGAGGTGGATTATTTTGAACCGGCGGTTTAGGCTGCGGTGCAGGAGGGGCCGGCTGCGGATGTTGCTGTACCGGTGGCTTTGGAGCAGGATTAACCGGTTGAGGATGTTGTTGCGCTGGTGGCCTGTTATTCTGAGCAGGTGGCGCAGCTTGCGGATGTGTTTGAACCGGTGGTCTGGGCGTAGGATGCGGTGGCGTCACAGGCTTAGGTTGAGGCTTTGGTTGAACCGGCTGTGGCCGTGATATTTCGTTAATCTTTACAACTCTTGCAGGTGCAGGTTTTGGTGCATTCACAATTGTTGTTTTTATAACAGGTCTGTAAATATTTACCGTATTGTTATTAACTACAACTTTACCGGGAGCATTACTTGCACGTATCGTAACCTGAGGTACAGTTACTCTTGCTACCCTTTGTACCTGTTCCCTGTTCGGGCCGGCGGCATAAGTAACACGACCGCTACCTACAATGGTATTCTTAATGATGGTAGTATTCTTAATAATGACAGTATTTTGAGAACGGTTTACATAATAGTTACGGATATTAGGACGAACAATATCTGCCTGCCTTACAAACATCCATCTTTGGGCAGGGATGCGGTTATAATAACTTTCATTAAAATTTGCGCTAATCCTCATGCCGGGACCAAGAGGTGCCCAACCGAAATAATCATTGGATTGTCTCCACGCAACCCAGGCCGGTCCCCAATGTGTATCAGGAATCCAAAGCCATCCGGACCTGTCATCATAAGCCCAACGTCCATAATGGAAAGTTGCCCAACCCCAATCATAATCAGATACCCATGTCCATCCGGCATCTGAATAAACCCAATGCCCGTTTGTACCATAAGGCACAAAATCTGCACTTACTGATGGATGCCATGCATAGCCATAATTATCATAATTTACCCATTGCCCGTAAGGCGACAACTTATCATAAAATACCTGCACACTTACTTCCTGTGCATGTGCCTTTTGGGCGATAAAGAGCAAACTGGAGCTGGCTATAAAAACTGCTACAATTGCTTTAGAAATTTGTTTCATAAAATTAATTTACAAGGTTAATGTCTTTATATAAGACTTCCTATTAATGCAAATGCTATTCCATTAAAGCAATTTTTTTGTTAAAAGGAAATCTTTGTTAAAGAAACCAAAAATAGACGATGCTTAATTAAAGAGTGAATTTTGTTTTTGATGAATTTAAAAGATTAGATAACCCTGCATTTTTTATTGGTAAATATTGTTCAATTAAACAAAAAAATGTAGTTTCATTTTCTAGATAGTTTTTCAAAACCCGAAATTTTGAAAAAATACATTTTTATAACTGCTTTTTTTTGCTGCGCAAATATCATTGCTTATGCGCAGGCTGATCTTGCCATTGCTGCAGAACCAATTGACGCAGCTATTATCGCATCCAATCTTACATCAGATCATGTTGATTCTGCTGAAAACAATATTTCTACAAAGGGCAAAATTCTTTACGGCATCGCAAGTTTTTACAGTAAAAACTTAGAAGGTTCTAAAACGTCAACAGGAGAGAAGTTTCACCATAAATTAATGACGGCAGCCAGCAACAATTATCCACTGAATACCTGGGTGCGCGTTACCAATTTGCGCAATAACAAATCCGTGATTGTGCGCATAAACGATCATATGGCTGTGCGGATGTATGAGAAAGGGCGCGTTGTTGATCTCTCTCATGCAGCAGCGTCGCAGCTTGATTTTATTTTATTGGGAATAATAAAAGTAAAAGTGGAACAGGTGCCTGAAGGAACTGTTGAATGATCTTGCTAAAAAATTCTTGTTTAATTTGTCATCGGCTGCACAGCCGCAATCTTTGGCTAAATAGCCTGAAACTTAGGCTACACAGCCTGAATCCTAAGCTGCATAGCCTGACTTCTAGGCTACATAGCCTGAACTCTCGGCTACATAGCTCAAACTATCATAATTGAATAATAAAGCCTTGTGTCTATCCTTTTCAGCTTGCTAACAATAGTTATCTTTGCACTCCATTTTTATTTTTTCATTCTTAATTATTAAATTCATGAAAACCGTTTACATCGTCTCAGCCGTTCGTACGCCAATAGGAAGTTTCGGAGGAAGTTTAAAAGATTTTTCAGCAACACATTTAGGGGCAATAGCTATACGCGCTGCGGTTTTGCGCGCAGGTTTGCAACCTTCACAAATTCAGGAGGTGCTGATGGGTTGTGTGCTTCAGGCAAATCTTGGTCAGGCGCCCGCAAGGCAGGCAGCTATGCTGGCTGATCTTCCAAACAATGTTGTTTGCACAACGGTAAATAAAGTTTGCGCAAGCGGAATGAAAGCCATCGCGCAGGGCGCGCAAAGCATTTTATTGGGGGATAATGACATCGTTGTTGCCGGCGGAATGGAAAGCATGAGTAATGTTCCTTTTTATTCTCCAAAGCTTCGCTGGGGAAATAAATATGGTGATGTTGTTTTGGTTGATGGATTGAATAAAGATGGTTTGACTGATGTCTATAATAATTTTGCAATGGGCAATGCCGCTGAGTTATGCGCAAGCGAATGCAATATTTCGCGTGATGAGCAAGATGCTTTCGCGATAGAAAGTTACAAACGCAGCCAGTCTGCATGGAATGCCGGAAAATTTGATGAGGAAGTTATTGCCATTGACATCCCTCAAAAAAAAGGAGATCCAATAAAATTTGCAAAAGACGAAGAACCGTTTAATGTAAAGTTTGATAAGATACCTGAACTGAAACCTGCTTTTGTAAAAAACGGAACAGTTACTGCTGCCAATGCCAGCACCATGAATGATGGCGCTGCGGCTGTAGTTTTAATGAGTAAAGAAAAAGCCGATGAGCTTGGCATAAAACCTCTTGCGATCATAAAAAGTTATGCTGATGCAGAGCAGGCGCCTGAATGGTTTACCACAACGCCTTCACTTGCTGTGCCCAAAGCTGTTGCCAAAGCAGGATTGCAAATGAGTGAACTTGATTTTGTAGAATTGAATGAAGCTTTTTCTGTTGTTGGCATTGCCAATATTCAAAAGATGAAATTAGATGCAATTAAGGTAAATGCACATGGCGGCGCGGTTTCTATCGGGCATCCATTGGGTTGCAGCGGTGCAAGAATAATTGTTACGTTGATCAATGTTTTAAAACAAAATGGCGGCACGTATGGAGCCGCAGGCATCTGTAATGGCGGCGGCGGAGCAAGCGCTATGGTGATTGAGGTAGTGTAGTCTTCTGTTATAGAAGAAAAGCTATTAAGTTGTCCAGGTCGTCTTAACCTTGTCTGCTTGTCCAAGCTGTTTAAAATTCTCGGCTGTTAAATACCCTGCAACTAATGGGCAGCAAAGAATCGTCCTATGTAAATTGCTCTGTCTTTATTAAGTTTAAAAGTCGGGAGAGATGGTAATAAATTTCTTCCATATTCGTAGTTTCAATAATTATCGCGGGTTATAATTAAAAAAGAATTTTTATCAAAAGAAATGTCGTTTAAAATTGCAGCCAACACAAAGTTTGCTCTTATTATATGCAATACCAAATTTCTCTTTTCAAATGTACCGAATTGTAAACTGCACGGATAGGAGACTTGAGGATTATAAATTTTCAACAGCTAAATAGGAAAGAATTGTAACTCCTGTTAAACCTGATAGAATTACAACAATAAGATTTAATGCCTTAAATCTAGCCTAAACTTTATAGCTAAAGTTACTGCAGTTATTCAATGAGTATGTTTTTTGCAGTTCACTTAATGCTTCTTTTCTCGCATGGACATTGCTGATATCTACCTGATGATGGCATGAAGCAAAGATATGAAGCAACAAAAAATTGTTAATTCATGCTTCTATCAAAACTGAAATTTTCCTTTATCGTTCTTTAAAAAAAATAACCTATGACCTTAGAAAACATCAGCGAACAGTTAAAGCAATTAAACTCAAGGCTATTCGATGAAACAATCGAATTGCAGGAGGCACTTCTCGAAAATGAAAAAGAGGATTTTCATAAACTTTATAGTAAGATGACGTCAACACTGGAAGAAATCCAGCTTCATCATAAATACCTACAAAACATATACATCTTGAATTAGGTTTTCAAAAAAAATCAAACAGAAAAAGAATGGAACTTAATAAACTTAAAGCTGAATTAGCGGCTTTACAAACAAATCTGAGACAGGAGTCAATACAATATACAGATGCAATAAGTAACAAAAACAGAGAAAAAATCGAAAAGCTGGAAGAAAGAATACATAAGATGTTAGAAGAAATAAAAATTAAAACCCTTGCTTTAAAAGCCTTTAATAATTAATCTTTATTGTTCAGCACGCATAAGGATTGTAGCACTGAAACTATGTGATTGGAAGTTTTTATACTAAGAAGAATTGCATACTAAAGTCAGGCAACATAGCGGATTATTACAACCAATCAATTATGCATCCTCGCAAGTATTTGCTGAAATTCTATTTTCAATCTCATTTCATACGGTGTTAGTGTACTGTCTGCAAGGGGAGATTTTTCAAGCGGATCCTTCTGCACATTATAGAAATATCCTGTACTGTCATATAATTTATATCCTGTCGTTTGAACATATCTTTTTACGGTTAGATTAGTGCCATCAAGTGTTAATGGTTCGTAATGACAAAAGCTCCATTCTCTTTCTGCATTTTTTTGATTAAATAAAAAGTTATAGCAGCTTGTGCCATCTAATGGTCCATAAGTTTGCGGCATCGGCAGTCCGACAATGTCAGCAAACGTGGGAAGAAAATCTGTAAAATCAACCAGGTCATTATTTATTGTTCCCGGCTTAATAGTGCCCGGCAAATAAAAGAATAAAGGCACATGCGTACCATATAAATTGGTGTGGGCTTTACCCCCCACAATGCTCGTATTATTCCAGCGCGAAGTAATTTCTGTAGGCGTGCCGTTATCTCCAAAATAAATGATCAGTGTATTTTTTTCCAATCCTGCGCTTTTTACTTTAGCGATCACTTCACCGATTTTTATATCCATATATTTTACCATAGAAGGAAAGAATTTTTTGTTTGATTTTCCTGTCAATGGATCGAATGCAGCAAATTCCGGATCATTGGGCGTTGGATAAAATGGCTTGTGGCAAAGTGATAAAGGATAATAAATAAAAAATGGATGATGAAGATTACTGTCAATAAAATCAGAGATATAACGCACAAAAATATCTTCAGAATATTTGTTGAGTGTCTGGCTGTCGGGAATGTATGCGCCATCTTTATACAGCAATGGATTTTTATATCTTCTAAGATCCATCAACGCATCATCAGCAGCACTGTCAGTGAAAGGATTGAAGACAATATATTTTTCAAAACCAAATTTATGAATGGATGTATCTCCTCCATCAAATTGCCATTTACCCGCAACGCATGTATGATAGCCTGCGTCTTTAAATACATTGGCAATTGTTTTTTGATCGGGTGCAAGCTTACCCCATGCAAAATAATTTCTGAAATTATATTTCCCTGTCATTAACATAATGCGCGAAGGAGAACACAATGCCGCAGAATGACATTGCGTAAACTGCATTCCGTTTCGCGCCAGTGAATCAATGTTTGGCGTGCTATAAGATTGACCTCCTGTGTAGGTCGGTACTTCATAACCAATATCATCGGCAAGAATTAAAATGACATTTAAACGTGGAACAGAATCATCATTATGCAGAGACACTGTGTTATTTTTTTCAGGAATTTGTTTGAAGTTGGAGAAAACAACAAACACAAATAAAATCGCGGCAATGTTTAACCAATGCCGTTTCTGTTTTGATTGGGTGGACATGCAGAAGAATTGTAGTAGTAAATTTTTATTAAATAATAATAATGGAAATTAAATTTCTTTTTTTAATTTACTTTCAATTATTGCATTTTTATTTCACATTTAATTTCAGCGAATGAAAATAACTTTTATTTTTTGTATTTTATTTTTATCAGTGAATGCAAAAAGCCAATCATGGAGCTATGATTTCAGCAATATAAATGATACTGCAACCAACCTTAATTCTTTCGCAGATAACACATCTTTTTTTAGTAATACACCTGTTAACGGTGGCACCTATAATGTTAAGATCGGTGGAACGGGTGGCAGCATTATTCTTACACAAAAAACAGATACAAGTTCTGTGTTGAAGTTAACGAGCGCTGCTAATTCTTTCACCAATAAATTTACGGTGTATGGCTGGTCGCCTGCTGAAGCCACTGCTTATTTTAAATGCAATTTAAAAACTGCTTCGACACAAGATGGCACCATTGTAATAGAACTTGGCAATGCCGGAATAAACAGTGTCTATAATAATTTCTATAGCTATTTAAATGGCATAAGCACTGCGGAAACAGTGCTGTTGATAAACTATGAAAATGGTAAGATCATTTCTGTGCAGGAAAATAATAAGGGGAAATTAAAAACAATTTCTGACTCCGTTATTTCATCAAACAAATACCAGACGTTTGAATTTTTTATAAATAATTCAAATGAAAATATAACGTACACAAAAGACGGAACGAATAATTTAAACACACAAAAATGGGATCTTTGGGTTGACGGTCAAAAGCTTTCTCCAACAAATGGTTTTGATAAAGCAGCAGCATTTTCAGGCGTATCTCTGCATGCGAATGAACCAATAAATGCATTTGGTTTCTTTGCAGAAAACAGTAATGATAATGCAGCTTCCATAAGCATTCAAAACATTTTTTATGCTGTTAGTTTGCCATCAACAATGTCAAGTAATTTTTATACATTCAATAAAGTTGATAAAATAAATCTGGTGAAATAAAATGAAAAATTGCATGTACATGGTTCATGAAATCATAAACGCATACACATGCAATTCTTTAGAAAAAAGATAACTTAATCTTTGTGCATTTTGGAGAAATCACCGTAAGCAACTTCTGAAACAATTTTACCTTCCTTATTAAAATTGTCAAACTGTACGAAGTTAACTACAAGATGGTCACCGGTCTTTTTAGCAACGCCTGACCATGTCCACCATGACTGTACTGTTTTAGTATCCTGATCTACATAATGCAGATAATCCGGATAGCCAAACGGTTTAAGCTGTATGCTGTCGTAATAATCAAAGTCGCTGTCCCACATTTGTAATGCATCTTTTAAACTGAAGGCACCGTGCATATCAGAAATGAAAAATTTAGCGGTATCTGCATAAATTTTACTTTCTGCTGCATCGTCTTTTGCAAGGTAATCTTTTGCCAAATTATTAACTGCAGTAATGTATGGATGCTTCATGTAAATAGTACCGTTAAGTTTTACATCTTGTGAAAATGAAGCGATGGAGAAAACTAATAAACCGGAGAAGAGAATAATCTTTTTCATGATTGAGGGTTGTTTTGATTAGTACCAAATATAGGTTTATTATTTCAATCAAAAATTAATTTAATGGGTTGAAAGTAATGCCTTCAACAAAAAGTTTTAAGATGTGATAATTTTTATTACAGACTACAAATATTGTGATTGAAAATTTTTTAAAATTTAAAGCAGCTTATTTAAATTTATTTTTGTTTAATAGAATGGCACAATTATAGAGTTGCTTTATTAACCTAAAATACATCATGCATCTTTTACCGTTAACCTCCGGGCATAACAACAGTAAAACTCATATTCTCGAAATAATTGGAAACGCAAGTGTCGGCGGGATGGAAAATTATCTTAAAAATTTTCTTACGCATTTGCCTGCTGATAAATTTCAGATAAGCTGCATTTGTCCTTATGAAAGTCCTTTCACAAATGCATTGCGCGAGCTTGGTGCAGAGAATGTTTTCATCACTCCAATTGAAGATGATCCTTCCTGGCGGTCAATTCAACTTACTATGGAAGTTGCCCGCCTGTATGAAATTGATCTGCTTCATGCGCACATGCCTAAAGCACATGTGCTTGCAGGTATAGCAGCAAATCTTATTCATAAACCTGTAGTGGCAACTGTGCATGGCATGGATATAACATCTCATGAACTTGGTATTGCAAGAGCTGTAAATTCTCATTTGGTTACCAATTGCCAAGAGGCATATACACAGGCGCTCGCAATGGGCGTGCCTGCTGGACGAATCAATATTGTTCGCAACGGAGTTGATACGACTGTTTTTACACCAGGTAGATCAGGTGATGATTTTCGGAAAGAAAATAATATTCCCTTAGACGTAAAGTTAGTTGGCTTTATTGGACGGCTTGATTACGAAAAAGGACCCGATATATTTTTGCGTGTTGCTGAGTATGTTCATCACTACGAACCTAATGTGCATTTCTTAATTGCGGGCGAAGGAAGCATGCGCAAACAATTGCTAAAAATGTGCGCGTATTTCCGTTTGCAGAAGCATGTTCATTTTATAGAATGGTGTAAGAATACTACTGTTATTTATCCTGCGCTAGATATACTTGCACATACTTCGCGCAGTGATGGTACATCACTTGTTTTGCTGGAAGCAATGGCTTGCGGTTGCCCCACTGTAGCATTAATGGTTGGCGGCGTGCGTGATATTATTGAACATGGAAATACCGGCTTGTTGTCTGCTTCGGATGATTGGGAAGGTGTTGGTAAACATATTATTCAACTGCTTGAACAACCGGCACGTTTAAAAATGATGGGTGAAGAAGGAAGATCGCGTGTGCTGAAATATTTTAATGTTCAAACTAATACGCTCCGTACTGCAGAGATATTGCAAAACATTGCCTTTACCGGTGCAAATGCAGCGGGTAACGGTTCTCTCATTCAAAAGAAGGCAAGCAAAACATTACAGGGAACAAGTAAAAACGGTGCTGTATAGAAATGCTTATTTCTTCAATTACAAATAAGCCTGATGTTAGACAATTTCAATTCCATTTCATTTTATATAATTGCTCATGCAGATGACTGGCAACTTTTTATGTGCCCGAATGTAACCAACGATCTTCTGTCACGCAGTGATAAAATTGTTTTCATTATTACCACTGCAGGCGATTCAGGAATGAATACACAATACTGGAACGCAAGAGAAGAAGGAATGAAAAGCTCTCTGCGGTTTTGCCTTGCTCCGTTTGGTAATTTCTCAGAAATAAATGAAAGAAAAGATATTAAAGGACACACTATTTGTTTTTATAAATCAGGCAATGTATCCTGTTACTTTTTAAGATTGCCTGATGGCAATTTGGATGGAAGCGGATTTGCTTCCAACAATTTTCAAAGTCTTGCAAAATTAAAATCAGGTGAAATAAATGCAATCACTGCAATAGATAACTCAACAACATATTCCAGCTGGGAAGATTTTTTTATCACCCTTCAAACAATCATATTGAAAGAAAGCGCAGGCATCAAAGAAAAATTTATTAATTATCAACATCCTGATATTTCATTCAACCCAAATGATCATGCAGATCATATTGCCACCGGCAACGCTATTAGCAGCATGCCTGTTATTAAAGAAATGAATCAGGCATTGTTTCAGGGTTATGCTACCGGAAATTTAGCTAATACATTATCCGGCGAAGATATTTTCTGGAAAGCCGGAATGTTTGCTGCGTACGAAAAGGCTGTGTTTGATATAAGCGGATACAGTACGTTGCAGGAAGGTTCTAATATTTATAGAAACTGGTGTTTGAAGAGTGCAAATTATATTGAGATCAGGCCTTCGAATTAACGCTGAAAATAGTATGCAGCTAAACTTGGATTGAATTCCTCCCTTTACAAATTCAAGAAGTTCAAATAAGTCAACTTTAAAAAGAAGACAACTTCATCAATTTCGTTACATAAATATTATTACCGCTGGTTATGCGCAACTGATAACTGCCGGATGCATTTATTCTTATTGGAAGTTGCTGCGTAGAATAGCTAACTCCATCTTTTTTATACAACAGCATACCATTCTCGTTAAATAATTCAACAGACATTTCTTTTAAATTTTTATCACCTGTTTCAATGGTTATGCTGTTGCCGTTAACTATTGTGGGATAAACATTTTTAATGAAATTATCCGTGTTTTTAAAGGCTTCTGCCAAAACACTTTTACTTAGCAAGGCCCCCTGTTTAAACAAAAAGAAGTTACCTAATTTTTTTGTTTTGAAAGTAAGACAATAACCAGCTGGCACATTATCGATACTTGTTGGCACTAACTGTTTTTCACCGGAAATAGGTGAGTATGAACTTGGTGCGTAATCACTTGTTGTGTTCTGCTGTATCGCCATTAACTTCGATGGTGAAGTAATGGATGGATCTGCCGCTTTTAAAGTATTAAAATCAATTTGTGAAATATATAATTTTAAGTTTAGATCAATGCTTGAAGCACTATCAGGCAAAATAGTATAGTTACGATTAAGATAAGGCTGGTTGTTATACGTTCTTATGCTGTAACTGGGCGGCTGCTGATACATAGATGAATTGATAACACCAAGATATGTTTTATCTGTAACCTCAAAAGATGGCGTCAAATTTCCGTTAACATCATGTCCTTCAACCATGGTATAGGCATTGCTGCTGCCAACTAATATTGCGGGATAATTAAAATCTGTGGAACTGTAAAACTGTGTTATCTTTTTTATTGCCGGCATTGAGCCATTTGTAAGATGATCTAAATGGCGGATAAAAATATCCTCATTGGAAGATCCGTTATAAGAATGCCATGCAATAATACCTGTGCCATCTGAAGGATCTAATACTGTGTACGGGCTTGCACCATAACCGATTACATTGACCGGTCGGCCCATTGCACCCCATTCCAGCGCTGCACTGTCACCAACAGGACTTACTCTGGTATAGTGCGTGTTTTCATCAAGCGCATAAAATACATGGCCGCTGCTGTCACTTGCAAGATATGAATCAAAGAAGCTCATGGTTGTAGACTGAGAACCTGTGCTCACATCATGACCTATAACAATTCCTTTGGTATTGGCTGTTGCATATTGAACAGCATATTTTTTACCCTTTGTATTCACCACGTTAAACTGCTGCATAACTGTTGAATAATTATTATCAGCAGTGGTTGTTGCAATAGTTGCCCTGTTTCTGGAAGCAACCAGGTGATAGCTGTTAGGATAAACAGACTGCATGGTAATAACAGTATCGGTATAATTTGTTAGCTGCGCGTACTGTGAAGGTACGATTGTATTGTAAGCAACATAAGCCTCATTGCTGCTGCACAACTGGAAAGGAAGGCTGTCATAAATTTCCTGTTGTAAAAAATAACCATTGGTATAATAATTTCTTAGCGTGTCATTAATGTATCTTCTTTCATCCGCCGCCATAAAGTTTACATTAATGTTGCTACCGGTTGGTATTACAACACCTTCAGCCCATTCGGAAGTGTATGCGCCATTTGAAATAGGTAAAAAACCATTGCCAAAATTTTCAACATAATAATTAGTAACCACATAGATATTTCCATTTGAACTACAGCTAACAGTATTTGAATACGTTGTAAACTTATATAGTTGCACAACGCTATCTTTTGTATAATGATAAGAAACCGGGTGAGTGGCGTCAATACTATCCGTTCGTCTGCGTTGCGTAGCAGTGCAGGTTTTCTTCACGCGGCAAAGACGATTAAATCCTGTGAGATTGGTTTCACTTGTGCCGTTAGCGATACTAGTGCTCATCACTACATTACAGCCATGCTGGTTATCGATGTATAGCTGGTAGTCAGCAACCGGCGCTTCAGTGCTAACAATCTCATTACCATTACCACAAAGAGTAGAAGTCGGCTTATTAATACCGCTCACGTTCATTTGGCCACCACCGTAATATCGCATTTTTCCGCCTTCATCCCGATAACAAAAAACATATAGGTCGTCATCACCATACTGATCAGATCTGATAAAACCCACAAAAAAACCTTTGTTGCCATCCGCGATCAATTGCGGTGCCCCATAATTAATATCTGATCCTGAAACAGGCTGCGCAATTACATAACCGCTGTCAAAAACTTTTGACCCATTACTGAGCACATGCTGGACCATTACGCGATGATTAACAGTGCTGTGGCTTGCTACATTCTGATCTTCCCAAACAATATAAAAACCATTGGCACTGTCGGTGCAGGCATAGCTGTTGTACCTGTAATCATTGCCTCCGCTTGATGCATAATACTGAGAGCCATCACCGGTTACAATTGGTTTACCATTGGCAGCCCATAATGCCTTTCCATTATCATTATACTTTTGCGCATAAATATCAGAAGTCTCTCCATCTTTTCTTTGATCAAGCCAGATAACAAAATACCCTTTATCAGGGTAACTGCGTACAACAATTGGATCGTATTGACTGTTTGTAGCTGTACATACAGGCATCTTCAGACTGTCATTAAATAGATTTGTTTTATCGCTCCATTGCGCATCTGCAGCCAAACAATACATGGATAATAAGATAAGTAAAATTTTAAATTTCATAGAAAAAATTTAATACAGAGGATTAATGATTAATAGATTTATATGCTTGATTAAGTACGGTTTTTGAATTAAAAAGAAGCAATTCCAATTTAAAAATAATCTATTCTTGTGAAATGAAAAGAACACTCAATTAAAATCCTTTTAAAAAGTGTCAATCTATAATCTTATGAATGTTTCTGCTGTCAATTGCAGTCAAAACGGTTCAACTACTTTCAATAGAAGTTCCATTTTCATCTATAATGCAAGCATAAGATGCTTAAAAGATATTTGTGCTAAAAATAACCGAGATATCGGCTTACCAAATATGGTAAATCTCTCTTGAACCTGTAAGATACATTTCCTGGTAGCCTTTCATTTTTTCTTTAATTTTTTCCATTTCTTCGTTGTTCTGCATATATTTTTCAAAACTTTGTTCATAAGCGGCAAGACTATCATATTTGCTTACCATTAGAACTTTATTATAATCTCCGGTCATGTCAGTCATAATATGAACAACGTCGGTATTATCAGCCATAGCTTCTTTAAATATTTTGGCTACTTTTGAAGCATTGCCGGGCTTGCAAATAAAAATATCGTGTACATGTATCATGGCAAATGTTTAGAGGTAATTAAAGTATGAAAAAGGAATTACAAGTTAATATTTTTGGTTGGAAATATTACTCAATAATGGTTTATAATTTTTGCACATGTTATCTACGTAGCAAAATTACATCGTAGGTAGATGATTATTTTTACGTTAATTATCTTACAGTAAAGTTTAATGTTATACCTTTAATCATTAATGCCTGACCACAAAGCCAACCTCGAAACACTGCTGCAAACATTTACTGAATTAACCGCCAAATATGAAGAGCTAAAGCGGAAAGACGTAGTATTTGAGCGGCTTAAGGAAATATACATTCAGCTAAAAAAGATCACTGCAGAAATTGATGCGCTAGAGAAAGGCTTATAAAAAACATTTTATAAAACTTACTTTTTTTTTCAATAACAATTGTTGTGATTTTGTGATGTTGGAATGTTTAATATTTTGGAATGAATAAATGATTATGCTGTTGTATTTAGCACTATCTCCTGCCGTGGCATCATAAAGGTTTAATGATTTGGCTTATTTAAATTTCAATAATTTTTTCAAATATATTAAATTGGAATTTCCAATTTCAAATAATTTAATAAAGACCTTTCTTTCAAAATAAATAGTTCTATAGCAATAGAATTTCGGATATGCTGGACTTTTTTTCATTAAAATTTAATCTGACTACTCTAAATTAAGTATTGCTTCTTGCAAAAATTATTGCAATATTTGAACACTAATTGCAAAATTGAATATCTATCAAAATTATACTGTATGAAAAAAATTCTTCCCGTTATTTTTTTGCTTCAACTTTCAACTTTATATGTTCACGCGCAGCAAAATAAAAATGCTCCATCAGGTGAAAATATTTTTTATTATTACAAAGGTCAAAAAGTATTCTTCGGTCTTACGTACAAACAAATCGTGGTAGGAGTGAAGGAAGGTCATTCCATAAATGAGTTGCAAACTTCCATGTCTGCACAAAGCAAAGTGCCTGCAGATTCTATAAGCCCAAGTGCTGTAAAAAATCAATACATCGTGAAGCTGAATGCCAATGCAGGCAAGGGTTTTGGTAAAGCCGTCGCAACAAGTTTAAAAAGCAATAGCATCGTTTTATATTCTCATCCATGCATTATTGGCATAGGCGGTAAACTCTCCAGTTATGGAAATGATTTTGTTGTAAAATTAAAAAGTGGCATCACACAGCAGCAGTTCACAGTATTTTTGAAAGCACATAACTGCACCATCACAAGACCATATATGTTTGATAAAAATATTTTTATTGTAGGCGCAGGCGCTGCTAATGATTATGATGCATTGAAGATCGCAAATCTTTTTTATGAATCAGGACTGTTTGTGTATGCAGAGCCTGATTTTGAAATATACAATACGATTGAAGACCCTAATGATTCGCTCTATTATTTGCAATGGGATCATAAGAATACAGGATCCGCTGCACAATATAATGGTGTTCCGGGCGCAGATATGAATGTTGACAGCGCCTGGACTATTACACAGGGAAAATCAACTATCAAAGTTGCTGTTATAGATGTAGGTGTTGACACAGGACATGCAGATCTGAAAGCGAATTTGGTGCAGGGTTTTGATTGTTTATCACTCACTTCAAATCCCGGAGATGGCAGACCGCTTAGTGGCGCTAATGCACATGGCACCTGTTGCGCAGGCATTATCGCAGCTATAGCAAATAATAAAATTGGTATTGCAGGCATTGCTCCGAAGTGCAAGATCATTCCAATAAATCTTGCAGACGCAAATGGTAATTTTACTACTTATTCAAACATAGCAGCAGGATTTGATTATGCCTGGATGAATGGTGCCGATGTACTTACAAATTCATGGGGCGGCGGCACACCAAGTGATATAATGGATGATGCAATTTATCGCGCGCTTACCGAAGGCAGAAGTGGCAAAGGCTGTGTTATTTTCTTTTCTGCCGGCAATAATGATGCGGGTTTAAGCTACCCGGCATTCAATACAAATGTTATCGCCGTCGGTGGAATAAATATGTGCAATCAAAGAAAAAGCCCTTCAAGTTGTGATGGCGAAAATTGGGGAGCAAGCTATGGTCAGGGTTTAGCTGTTGTAGCTCCCTGTGTAAAAATTCCGACTACAGATATCACCGGCACCAATGGCTATAGCAGCGGTGATTATTTTACTACATTCAATGGCACATCAGCAGCCTCGCCCCATGCCGCTGCAGTTGCTGCTTTGGTATTATCAGTAAATGCAAACCTTACCGAAGACAATGTAAAAACCATTATTGAAAATTCGGCTGATAAAATTCCAGGTTATACATTTCAGTACACACCTGGTTATGACAATGGCACATGGAATTATGAAATGGGTTATGGAAGAGTAGATGCCTATCATGCTGTTGAGATCGCAAAAAATGGTAAGTTTTGCAATGCAGGTATTGTTGCATTAGGACCAACGCGTTTTTGCAAAGGAGACAATGTAAAATTGCAAATCGTGAATAAAGATAATTCTGCTTCTTACAAATGGTATGAAGGAACGAAAGTAATTTCATCGGGCCCGGCGAATGTTACAGTAAAAGAAAGTGGTGTGTATAATATTATTGCTGATTATACAAATGGTTGCGAAGCTGTTTCTCCTTCCATAACAGTAACTTCAGTCGCAAATAATGTACAGCTGACAGCAGATGCCGGACAAAATATTTCTTTATGTTCCGGCAGTGCGGGCGCACGTATCGGAGGTATGACGCCAGCTTCAGGCGGTGCTCCTTTTCTGAATGACAAACGTATCTATTCAATGGACTGGTACACGAATAATTTTTATCGTTACAGCATAACAAATCCATTAGTATTAGATACGGTTGCTACCAATGTTGTAAGCACGGACGATTTTAATGACAGTTATTTCTTTTCCGGCGGTGATTTTACACCATTTGGTTATTATGCTTTAACCCGTATTACAAATAAATTAATCAGGATTGATACAATAAACGGTTCGCAGCAGCTCATCAATATCATCACTCCTAAAACCGGTAATTGGCAAGGGCTGGCTTGGGATCCAAAGGGACAACAATTGTATGCAATGTCTTCTTTTGGCACTTATTCAGAATTATATACGGTTGATCTAATAAGCGGAAACTTATATTTTTTAGCAACCATTAAGGCTTATGATCTGGTTTGGATAGCTTTTAATAATGAAGGAAAACTATACGGTCTTTCCACTTATACTAAAACAATTTATTCCATTGATAAACAATCAGGTGCTGCCTCTTCTTTGCCTAATGAAGTAGAGATGGGCATTAACTACGCACAGGATGCTGACTTTGATCCTATAAGTGACAGCTTATACCTGACAGATTTTATAGCAAACCAAAAAGATGTTGGTGACCTGCAAATTGCCAATACAACAACCGGAACTGCAGCATTGATAGGTGATATTAATATAAGTGAAATGGACGCAACAGGTATTGCCGGTTATACGTATAGATATAAGTGGAGTCCCTCAACAGGATTATCTGATTCGCTTGATGCAAATCCTTTTGCCAATCCTTCTAAAACAACCACCTATACTTTAACGGTAAGCGATCTTTGCGGCAACCAGGCAACATCATCCATAAAAGTAACAGTGAATGCTTCAAAACCTACAGTAAAAATTACTGCAGCTAAATCTTCGTTGTGCAATGGTAAAAGCGTTCACTTAAGTGCGACTGCCAATAACAATTATATATATCAATGGTATCGCAATGATACACTTATTGCAAAAGCAACGGACAGTTTTTATGTTACAAAACAGGCAGGCTCTTATACAGTTGATGTGACTTATGGCTTAGGCGGATGTGATAGCTTATCGAAACCATTTGTCCTCAATGCATGCAGCGCATTGGAGTATGATCTTTTAACGGATAACGCAGATGAAAAAACAATTGATCCGCAATTATATAAATTATATCCTAATCCTGCTACAACCGTTGTTACCATTACTTTGCCGCCAAGCAAAGAAACATCAGAACTGTCTGTGTATGATATGCAGGGAAGAGTTTTATTAACCAAAAGTTTTAACGGAAATAGTACTGCAGAGCAACTGAATGTCAGCCATCTTGCCGCAGGCATGTACAGAATTGTCTGGAGGCAAAGCAAGCAGGAACATACCTGGAAGTTTTTAAAACAATAATTGTTGGGGTCGTATATCAAAAGAAAATCCCTGCAGTCTTGCAGGGATTTTTGAGTTTTTAGGTGATTAATCTATTCATTTTATTTTTTTTCTGCAACAATCAGTATTTGAAAACTGCCCGGAATCATTTTAGGTCTTGTGCCGGGCACCGTATTTTCTTCTAAATCTGCAGCTGATAAAAACACATGATGCGTCGTCTGATCTACCGCAAGTGTGCGCGCACTTTTTTTGGTGGGTACATTAGCAATAACGGAATAATCGTCTGCAGATCCTTCTTTTATAACCGCTAAAAAACCTTCGCCGCAGGATGCATATATATAATGCAAAGTTGTATCGAAGCCCGTTCCGTCGCATCCCTGCTTAATAGGTAATGTTGTATCAACTTTTCCAGTCTCTGCATTTATTACAACAACCATCTCATTATCGCATCCTGCAAAAAGCCGCTTCGTTTTTTTATCAATCGCCAATCCGGAAGGAGATTCTCCCGGCGCAATACTCCAATTGGTAACAACAGAAAACGTTTTCATATCGATCAAAGCAATCTCATTTTTATCTTCAATATTTACATACACATTTCCTATATCATCAGACACTGCTGTTTCAGGCTTTCCATCAAGTGCAATGGAGGCAACCACTTTATCTGATATAGGATCAATAACAGATAAGCTTTTTGAACGCCCGTTGCAGGTAATTATTTTTTTTGAAAATTGATCAAACATAATAGCATCAGGGTTTTCACCGGTTTTAATGCTGTCTAAAATTTTATGCGTTTGCAGATCAAACACCGTAACATTATTCAATCTGCCATTACTTGTAAACCCTTTATTAAACTCCTGCGAAAATGCAATGCCGTGCACGCCGATGGTGTTTGGAATAATGCCAGTTGAATCACCTGTATTTTTATCCAATATATTCACCTGTGTGCCATGCGAAATATACAATTCATTTTTTACAGGACTTACTGCCAAATAATCCCAGCCTCCGCCACTTTGAATATGAAAAATTTTTGTAACAGAAAACGCAGCATTGCTCTGCGCGATAACTGCATTTGAAAGAAAATTAAGGATAATGATTACCATTGCAAACCTGTTCTTTCTCATTATTTTATTTTTGGCAAACTTAATAAATTGTTACCCGTTTATGATAGGATTGTTGGTTCCGCGAATTGCTACTGTTGTAAGTTTATTGTGTATCATAATTTTGATGTTCTAAAACTGAAACTATTTTTCAATAGAAAATTTTCGGTATTAACCATCCACAGGCTTTGCTATTATTTTCGGAACCTCATCTTCATGCCGAATATCGTGGAGATATTGAAATTTAAGGTGATCATACAAAGAATGTTTATCAACTATCATCGAAACAATACCGGACATCATGCCTGCAAGCATTAAATAAAACAGCACACTATGGCGGTCCGTCATTTCTAAAACAAGAATAGCAGAAGTGAATGGGCTTCGCGTTACTCCGGTTAAGAAGGCAACCATGCCGCAAAGTATCAGCAGGTTTGAATCATCAGGTGATAATTTAAACCATCCTGATAATACGGAACCAATAGCAGCTCCGCAGCTTAATGCAGGTGCAAAGACACCACCAACACCTCCTGAAGTAAAAGATATGGTTGAGCCTGCCATTTTAAATACTGGTAGGTAAGCAGGTGAATATTTATCTTTTGTATAAAGCAGGCGTGTCATGATATCTTTACCTGAGCCAAGGATAGCTCTATCAAAAAAATAGGCAATGAAAGCTATTATCAATGCAGTTAAAACAAGATAGACCATATTTTTCCAAACAGTATCCAATCTTCTTTTCCAATTCATAATAAACAGCATCAGCCTTGACATACCGCTTGCTGCAAGTCCCCCAATAAGCGACACCAATAATACTGCGCCAAATATCCAGGTCGACAAATTGCTCACATCAGGATAACCGAGATATAAATAGGGGCCGAGAAAGCCCTGTGCCGTAAGTCCCGCAATGATAACTGCCGTGAAAAGGGCTGTTTTAAAATAACTGATGTGTGTTTTGGTTAATTCTTCCACGGCAAAAACAATACCTCCGAGCGGTGTATTAAATGCTGCAGCCAAACCTGCCGCAGCACCAGCCATGATCATATTTCGTTTGGATATCTTTGGCCACCATTCAGGCAGCCATTCATTTATTTTGCGGAATACAGAACCCGCAATTTGTATCGTCGGGCCTTCTCTACCTGTTACTGCGCCGCCAAAACCCATGAACAGACTTGACAATATTTTTATAAAAATGATCCTGAGGCTTAACAGGTTATTTACCTTTTTATTTTCTTTGGGGTTGGCAAGCTCAATGGCTGCCATTACCTGTGGAATACCGCTGCCTCTGGCAAAAGGTGCAAATGTTTTTACCAGCCACCATGATATAACAAAGCACGCGGGGAGAAGCAAAAAGATGAGCCATTCATGCCCGCGCAAGAGATATGCAGAACTGTCTTCAGCCGCTGCAAATAGTTTAGTATAGCCCACCGCAACCAAACCTGTAATGACAGAAGCTACCCAAAAAGGGATTGCCTGCAGCAAGGTATGTTTAAGTTTTTCATTCTTTATTCGGTCAAATAACCATTTGATTCCTTTGCGGATTGGAGTAAAAAAACTCATGGTGATTAATTATACCTTCTTAGAATATCTAAAAAATGTGCCGCAAAGATATTGCTGTTTGATCGTTCATTCTTGGTCTAAAAAGATACATGGACGAAATCGTAAACTGTACTAAGTACTGGATGTTCCAAGAGGGATTAAATACTGCCGTTATTTAATACAAACTTTTGTTTGAAGTATTCCATCGGTGATGGTGGTCATCATGGGTTTGATATCAAGCACCTCAACTTCATCAATTTATCTTTTCATATTTATATTTTCCTTTGATGTATTTGTTTAGATAATTTCCTTTGGAGTCTGATTGTTTCAACGCATCATACACCTGTACAGATACATTTATATAATCATAGATTTTTCCTGATACATAAGTTATTCTCAAGATTTTTGTTTCAGGAAAATATTTAAAAGTTGAGATAACCGAAGATGGCATTGAATAACTTTGTCCAAACATTTTTCTAAAATAATGCCAGCTTATTATGGCATAATTTTTTATTAAATAAAACCATGAGTCAGGCTTTTGTAAAAGAAGAAGATGCGCAATGGCTGCATGATATTCCCGGAACTATGGCAGCTTTGCTTAATTATCTGCGAAGGGAAAATAATGGTATTCGTGTCTACGAAAAAAGAATGTTTGTGAAAGATGGAATAGATATCTATGAAATGAGTAATGGTTTATCTTATTCAAAAGATACAGATGGAAAATGGCAAATGCATTTTTAATGTTGAAATGTTTTTAAATAAATTTTTACTTTTTCATGCAAATTCATATTCAAAGGCACGAGCGGCAAACGCAAATTATTTTCGATCAAATTCAATTCAGATAAAAATGCTTTAACACCAGCTGGATTATTTTCTGCAAAAAGCAAATGATATGCTTCTATCAATTCGTCATTGAGTTTTGTAGCATTATCAAAATCATTTTTCATTGCTGCGTGAACCATACTTGAAAATTTTTTGGGAAAGCAATTTGCTGCAACACTGATAACACCATCAATTCCTTCTTTCAGCTCTTCCAAAACAAGATCATCATCACCACTTAATAGCAAAAAATCCTTTGGTTTATTGCGCAAAATTTGCATCACCTGCGATACACTATTTCCAGCTTCTTTTATGCCTGCGATATTATCAATTTCAGCCAAACGCAGTGTTGTCGCGGGTTCCATATTTCTTCCGGTACGTCCGGGCACATTGTATAAAATGATTGGCTTGGGAGAATTTTTAGCCAATAATTGATAATGCTGAAACAAACCTTCCTGTGATGGTTTGCTGTAATACGGAACAACGCTTAAAATTGCTGTTGCATTTTCCAGTGGAAATTGTTCAAGATCATTTAATATTTCTTTGGTATTATTTCCACCAATGCCTACAACAATTGGAACGCGATTGTTTACTTTTAAAAAAGTTTCTTTTATTATTGTTTCCTTTTCAATCTTATCTAATGTTGGTGTTTCGCCAGTTGTGCCAAGTGTAACCACATACTCCACGCCACCATCAATTACAAAATTTATTACACGACCAAGCGCATCGAAATCTATATCTCCGTTTTTTTTAAATGGTGTTACAAGCGCAACGCCTGTGCCTTTCAAATTTGTAAGCATCTTATAAATGAATTATTTTTTCTGATTAAAAATATTTTTAGGAGCGAAATTTATCCCTCGTTCCAAAAACCCATCTTCCCGTATTTTTCTATGCGATTATTAATTCTTTGTTCTGGCGTTAACTCTTTCAATTCTTTCAATGCATTTAAAATATATGTTTTTAAAATGTCGGCCGCTTCATCATAATTCCAATGTGCGCCGCCAATGGGTTCTGGCACAATTTCATCAACTAAACCAAAGCCGTTCATATCTATTGCGGTTAATTTTAATTGCTCTGCGGCAACTTCTTTTTTATCCCAGCTTCGCCATAAAATAGAAGAGCAGCTTTCCGGAGAAATAACAGTGTACCAGGTATTTTCCATCATCAAAGTTTTATCGCCCACACCAATGCCAAGTGCGCCGCCGCTTGCACCTTCACCAATAATCGCAATGATTATAGGCACTTTCAAACGGATCATTTCATAAATATTTCTTGCAATAGCTTCACCTTGTCCGCGCTCCTCAGCTTCAAGTCCCGGAAAGGCGCCGGGCGTATCAATTAATGTTACAACCGGCTTATTAAATTTTTCGGCAAGCTTCATTAACCGAAGTGCTTTGCGGTAACCTTCAGGATTTGCCATGCCGAAATTTCGCAGTTGGCGCAGCTTTGTGTTGGTGCCTTTTTGCTGCCCAATAAACATAACAGTTTGTCCATCAAGTTGGGCAAAACCACCAACCATTGCTTTATCATCTTTTACATTTCTATCGCCATGCAGCTCCACAAAATCTGTGGACATTTTTTCTATGTATTTTAAAGTGTAAGGTCTGTCAGGATGCCTGCTCATTTGCACTCTTTGCCAAGGCGAAAGATGTTGGGTAATTTCTTTTCTTTTTTCAAGAATGGCATTCTCCAACTGGCTGATGCTGCCGCTCATATCTATCTTGCTTTTTTCCTGCGTTTGTTTCAATTTTTCAATTTCTTCAAACAATAATTTTATTGGTTGTTCAAAATCGAGAAACTGCCTGTTAGGGTATTGCGGCATATTATTATCTTGGTAAAGCGTAAAATTACAGTATGATTTTTTTAAAAGAAAAGTTTTGTTTTCACTTTTCAAATACCTTTATATTTGCAATCTTTATAGCGAAAAAATTTTCGCAGAAATCATTTGGATCGGTAGTTCAGTTGGTTAGAATGCCGCCCTGTCACGGCGGAGGTCGCGGGTTCGAGTCCCGTCCGGTCCGCACAAGACTTATTGCTTTTGATAAAAAGCATGCATTAGATATTTAAGTCTAAGAATGCATGCATAATCAAATTTTAAATTTTTGTATGGCATTAAGTTCTACTTGCTTCATTATTGATGATGATTCTGACGATCAGGAAATTTTTGCTTCAGCTATAAAAAAAATAAAAAAAACTTACAGGTGCATCACGGCAAATAATTGTTCGGATGCCTTGAAGAAATTGAAAAATGATGAAAGCTTTACGCCGGATTATATTTTTCTCGATTTGAATATGCCTCGTTTAAGCGGAAAAGCTTGCCTTGAAGAAATAAAAAAAATTCCACGCTTAAAAAATGTGCCGATTATAATTTATACAACATCTTCTTACCAAAAAGATATTGAAGAAACCAAAAAACTTGGTGCATCGCATTATCTTATAAAACCTTCCAACACTAACTATCTCACTAAGATCTTAGCCGGACTTTTCCAAAACCAAAATCTATCTTTTTCTTTAAATGCTGAAATGAAATAGCATATAAAAAAATTCCCTAAGAATTAGGCTGATAGTTCGTATTATTTTATTTTCACTATAAAAATTTCTTTTTTTTATTTCTTTGTATTGATGACTTCCAAGATAAAACTCTTAGAAAAAACAGCAACCTCAGCATGCTTTATTTTTATTTCTCTGCTATGTTTTAATGTTGTATCATCTGCTCAAATAACCTCGCCGGATACAGTAAAGGCGGGCATTTACATCACCAGTATTCATGATATTGATTTCAAAGAAAAAGAATATTCCATTGATTTTTGGTTGTGGCTGAAGTATAAAAACAAAGCCTTTGATTTTTCAAATAATTTAGAAATTCCTGCTGCAAAATCTATTACAAAATCATTTGTTACGATTGATAGTTCGAACAATGAAATTTATATGTTGATGAAATTGCAATGCGTGATGAAAGACTCGTGGAAGATTGGCAATTTTCCTTTTGATCATCAAAAATTAAGACTTGCAATCGAGAGTTCAGAATACGATTCAAGGTCACTGGTTTTTACAATTGATACATTTGGCAAACACTACGACCCGCGTTTCGCGCTCAATGGATGGACGATTGATAGCTGCAATGTTTTTACAGGCATTAAGCCATACGAAACTGCCTTTGGAGATACAACTCTAAATAAGCCGCACACCGAATACAGCGCTTTTAGAGTTGGCATGGAAATAAAGCGCGATGCTTCAGGTTTATTTTGGAAAATGTTTATTGGCATGTATATCGCTTTTCTTATAGCATATGTATGTTTTTATATTCATGCGGATAGTATTGATTCCCGCTTTGCATTAAGCGTTGGTGCGTTGTTCGCAGTGATTGGTAATAAATATATTATTGATTCCTCCTTGCCCGAAACAACTTCTTTTACTTTGGTTGATACACTGCATGGCATTACGTTGTTTTTTATTTTCGCAGTGATTACTGCGACTGCATATTCTCTGCGTTTGGTGAAGAAAAATAAAATAAAAAAAGCAAACCAATTTGATATGATAACAGCACAGGTTTTGTTTGTGCTGTATTTTATTTTAAACATTTATTTTATTTCTCAGGCTAATAGTTCGAATTAAAATCACCCAGCTTTTTTATATTTCAATCCAAAAAAAACGGTTAGGCAATTCACTAAAAAAGAAAATGAATTGGTAACGATGATGATCGCATCTTTTTTTAGAAATCCATAATAGATCCAACCTGCAAGCCCGACAATCAACACGCAAAGCATTCCCATAGAAAGATCTTTGCTTTCTTTTTCTTTGATCAATTTTATCAATTGCGGCAACATCGAAACTGAAGTGCAAATTCCTGAAATAATGCCAACTGTTTCTGTAGATATTTCCATGAGGTTTTTTATTTTAATAAAAAAAGCAGCACAATATTGCTGCTTTAAATTTTACATGAAAGATTTAAATTAAAGAGACTTTATCCACTTCACCAACTCATCACGGCCTTTACCTAACTTAGTTTGCAAACGTCCTAATAATTCATCATCTTTTCCATCTTCATATTTCAGATCATCATCTGTAAGACTTGCATGAGCCTGTTTTATTTTCCCTTTAACTTCATTCCATCTTCCTTTTAATTCAAGATTATCCATATTATTTATTTAAAAAAAATGAGAAATTGTTTTGAATTTTTTACATTTTTAAGGAATGCATTGCATTGCCGTTACTGTGTGCTTTGGCATTATGAAACACATTTGTTAAATGTCTGCGCGGCTTTTTAATTGTAGATTTAGCCATTGCTAATTGATGTGCTTTTCTTCTGCGAAGAAATAAAAGACTCACTGTAAATGCAGCCGCTGCAGCAGCGATACTTGCAACTGTTAGATTTATTTTCATGGCAAAACTTTTTTGATTTATTCTGAATAAAGCAATTAATATGCCGATAAACCTGGTGAGATTATTTTAAGTTTGATAACCTGTAAGATAAGTTATGCGCATGCCAAACTTGTTTTTTATTTTGCCTGATTTCCACAGATAATTTTTGGTTTCAATTGATTCAGCCATTTGCAAAAGTTCACTGGGTTTATATAAACGGCTAATTGAAACAATTCCATCCCAAATTGTACAAAGCGGAATTAAAGGAATGATATAAGTAAAAAAAATTCGCGAAAAGCGAAATGGTTTTATAAATGGTGTAAACAATAAAAAGCCAATTGGTTGAAGAAAAATAATTATTAAAATGATCAATAAGTTTTTATCTCCTCCATCAAAAATGCAAATGTTTTGTTTACTGTCAACAGTGTTTTGTAAAACTTTTTTCGCAGTTATTGTATCAAAATGATGAAAGCCTGAAAAAATAGTTCTTAAGCCCTTCATATTATGCGGAACATCAGTCGCATCAATGATTTCAGGAGAATATGTTATTGTTCCATTAGTTTTTTTAAACAAAAATTCATACGCAGAAATATTAGGAAATTTATCGGTTAATAAAATTTGTATCTCACAATTAAATTGTTTTTTAAGATTTTGTTGTATCTGCTCAATTGCGCCTCCGCTTCCCGAACAAAGATCGATAATTTGTAAAAAATTTGTTTTCACAATGCTATCATTCAATAAAAAAATAACAGGTTCATACAAATTGAAAACAGTAAAAATAAAACGCAAATAATCTGTCATCCCATTGCGTAAAACAGAAGGAAACCATTTAAAATTCTCAAACTCAAAAAGCCTTACTTTCATTGTTAACAAATTTGTATAAAAATTATGACCGACGAACAGCAAAGATTGCAAAATAAAGATTGGAAAAAATGGGGACCCTATTTAACTGATAGACAATGGGCAACTGTGCGCGAAGATTACAGTGCAAATGGCGATGCATGGAATTACACAACGCATGAAATGGCGCGCAGCAAGGCTTTCCGCTGGGGTGAAGAAGGCATTGGTGGCATTTGTGATGATAAACAGTTATTGTGCTTTGCTTTGAGTTTATGGAATAAAAAAGATGCTATAATTAAAGAAAGATATTTTGGTTTGACGAATACTGAAGGTAATCACGGAGAAGATGTGAAAGAGCTGTATTACTATCTCGATAATACGCCAACACATTCATACATGAAGATGTTGTATAAATATCCGCAAACACAATTTCCTTACGAACAATTGCTTAATGAAAATAAAAAACGCAACAGGCTTGAACCTGAATTTGAATTGATTGATACAGGAATTTTTAATGATGATAAATATTTTGATGTTTTTATAGAATATGCAAAAGCAAATGAAAATGATGTGCTCATAAAAATCTCTATTGCAAATCGCAGTAATGAAGATGCTGCCCTGAATGTATTGCCAACACTGTGGTTTCGCAATAGATGGCTTTGGGGTTATGATGATTATAAACCTGCTTTGCAGGAAAAAGATGGTAACATTTTAATCGAACATCAAGCTTTGGAAAATTACGTTTTACATGCAGCAACCAAAACACATCTACTGTTTTGCGAAAATGAAAGCAACAATAAAAAATTATACAACGCTGAAAATAAATCAGACACTTGTAAAGATGGTATCAATGATTTTATTGTAAACAATATCAATGATGCGATTAACCAGGATGTGGAAGGAACGAAAGCTGCTTTCAATTATGATGTTGTAATAAAAGCAGATGAAACCTATGAAATAAAACTTCGTTTAGAAAATACAAATAATCAAAAACCTTTCGATGATTTTGATGAAATATTTTCTGCGCGTATAAAAGAAGCAAATGAATTTTATAATGCATTGCAAAAAGATATTTCAAGCGATGACGAAAAACTCGTGCAGCGACAAGCTTTCGCAGGAATGTTATGGTGTAAACAATTTTATTATTACAATATCAAGCAATGGCTTAACGGTGATCCATCGCAGCCACCACCTCCTGAAGAAAGAAAAAAAATACGCAATTATAGCTGGATGAATTTGAATAATGCAGATATTATTTCAATGCCTGATACATGGGAATATCCCTGGTATGCCACGTGGGACTTGGGTTTTCATTGCGTTAGCCTTTCTTTGATTGATGCTGATTTTGCAAAAGACCAACTGAAGTTATTAACCAAAGATTGGTACATGCATCCGAGTGGACAATTGCCTGCCTACGAATGGGATTTCGGTGATGCAAATCCTCCGGTGCATGCCTGGGCTGCATGGTGCGTTTATAAAATTGACGAAAAGAATAATGGCAAAAAAGATAGTAAGTTTTTAGAAATAATTTTTCATAAACTGCTTCTTAATTTTTCGTGGTGGGTAAACAGGAAAGATAAACAAGGCAATAATATTTTTGAAGGAGGATTTTTAGGCCTTGATAATATCGGTGTGTTTAACAGGAATGCGCCGATGCCTGATGGCGTTTTTATTGAGCAAAGTGATGGCACAAGCTGGATGGCAATGTTTGCTCTGAACATGTTGCGCATCGCACTTGAGCTTGCAATGAACAATAATGTATATGAAGATCTCGCAACAAAATTTTTCGAACATTTTTTATACATCGCAGATGCAATGGAAAATATGAGCGATAACAATAAAGGTTTATGGGATGATGAAGATGAATTTTATTATGATGCTTTAAAAATGGCAGATAATACCAGCGTTAAACTGAAAGTGCGCAGTGTTGTTGGGCTGATCCCTTTGTTTGCTGTAGAAGTTATCGATCATCAAACATTGCAGAAGCTTCCAAAATTTGCGCAGCGCTTAAGATGGTTTCTTGACAATAGACCTGAGCTTTCAAATCTTGTTTCGCATTGGGATGTTCAAGGCAGAGATGAGCAGCATTTATTAAGTTTATTGCGGGGTCATCGCATGAAAAAAATATTGCAGCGCATGCTTGATGAAAATGAATTTTTAAGTGAGTTCGGTGTGCGTGCTTTATCAAAATATCATGAAGCGCATCCTTATGTTTTTAATGTAGGGGAACAATCTTTTTCAGTTGCATATGTGCCTGGTGAATCATACAGCGATATGTTTGGAGGCAACAGCAATTGGCGCGGACCAATTTGGATGCCTGCTAATTTTCTGATCATCGAGAGTCTTGAGCGTTTTTATCATTATTATGGTGATGATTTTAAAGTAGAATATCCAACTGGAAGTAATAAATATTTTTCGTTGCTCGAAATATCTCAAGCATTAACTGATCGCATTAAAAAAATATTCCTGCTCGATGAAAGCGGCGTCAGGCCTGTGTTTGGTGATAATATAAAAATACAGCATGATGAAAATTTTAATAAATACATTTTATTTCATGAATATTTTCATGGAGATAATGGCAAAGGTTTGGGCGCATCACATCAAACAGGATGGACTGGATTGATCGCAAAACTGCTGATGGGAAGTTAATAAATAGAGAGTAAAAAGGAAAGAATTTTTTGGATTTCACTAAAAGCTTACTAAGATAATTTCAATAAATTACTTTATCTGAATAGCATTATTCAACTCGTCATCCACCAAAATTCTTCCGCAATTTTCGCAAACCATTACTTTTTTCCGTTGTTTTATTTCACTCTGTTTTTGTGGTGGAATTGCATTGTAACATCCTCCGCAAGCATCGCGTTCTACAGGCACAACTGCCAATCCGTTTCTATAACTTTTTCTTATTCTATCATAAGAATACAATAACCTGTCGTCCGTTGTTTTCCGCGCTGCTTCAGCTATTTTGTTATAATGTGTTTCTTCCTTTTCGGTGTCTGCAATAATTTTTTCCAGCTCTTCTTTTTTCTGCGTCAGTACAGATTCTTTAGCAGCAATTTGTTTTTTTGCAATTTCCAAAGCTCTGGCTTTATCAATCAATTCTTCATTGGCATCACGAATGTGTTTTTCGGCAAGTTTTTCTTCAAGCTGCTGCAATTCTATTTCTTTATTTATTGCCTCAAACTCACGATTATTCTTTACATCTTCACTTTGCTTTTCATATTTTTTTGCAAGTGCCTGCGCATCTTTTATAGCTGATTTTTTTTGTTCAATAAATTCACTGATGCCATTGATCTCTTCTTCGATACGATTTTTGCGGCTTGTTAATCCCACAATTTCATCTTCCAAATCACTTACTTCCATAGGAAGCTCGCCTTTCAAAGTTTGTATCTGGTCTAACTTTGAATCAATTTTTTGCAATTTAACAAGGGCTGAAAGTTTTTCTTCAACTGAATAATCTTTTACTGCTGCCATATTTTATTTTGTAATTTTTTTAGTATTATACAATAAATAAAATCTTCAAGTTTTTATAAAAAATAATTTACCGGATTTGTATTTATTGATGTTTTTTGGACGGCAAAGTTAGGAAATTTTGAGCGTAAAATGTCAAACAATAAATCTATAGTAAATTGCTCACTTTCCCAATGCCCGATGTCTGCTATTATTATTTTATCATTTGCATCAAAAAATTGGTGGTATTTTATGTCTGAAGTAATATAAAAATCTGCATTTTCGTTTAAAGCATTTGAAAGTAAGAATTGCCCCGAGCCTCCGCACAGCGCAACCTTTTTTACCTTTTTGCCTCTGAGATTCGTATGCTTTATTAATGAAAGATGGAACGCATTTTTTAATTGATGTAAAAAATCTGTCTCAGAAATTTCTTCGGGCAATTCGCCTATTAAGCCGATTCCTGTATTTTCAAAAATATTTTCCAGGCTAATAATATCATAAGCAACTTCTTCATAAGGATGCGCTTGTAATAATGCGGCAATTATTTTCTTTTGCAAATAGATCGGAAAAATTATTTCGATTTTCACTTCATTTTCTTCGTGTCTTTTTCCGATTTCCCCAACAAAGGGATGTGTATTTTCCTTTGCTTTGAAAGTGCCTTTGCCTTGTACATTAAAACTGCATTCGCTATAATTACCAATGTTTCCGGCACCTGCAGCAAATATTGCATCGCGAACTTTATTTAAATATTCCACGGGAATAAAAGTAAAAAGCTTTAAAAGCTGCTTTGATTTTGGCAATAAAATTTTCCTGTCTATGAGTTCAAGCTTGTCTGCAATTCTATCATTTACACCTTTTAAGATATTGTCCAGATTTGTATGAATTGCATAAATGGCAATATCATTTTTAATAGCCGCAATAATTGTTTTTTCTACATAATTTCTACCTGTTATTTTTTTTATTCCATTAAAAATAATTGGATGATGTGCGATCACGAGATTGCAATTTTTTTGTTGTGCTTCTTTGATAACATCTTCTGTTGAGTCAAGGGCACAAAGCGCTCCGGTGCAATGCCAGTCCAAGTTTCCGGTGATAAGCCCGGCGTTATCATAACTTTCCTGTAACGATAATGGAGCAAAGTTTTCAAGCTCAGCAATGACCTCAGCTATTTTCATTAATGCAAATTAAGAAACTATTTTTGTGGTATGAATGATTCGATCTTTTTGAATTATAACGGAAAATTTTTTAAATCAGATGCTCTTTTACTTTCGGCCGACAATCGTTCTTTTCGATATGGCGATGGTTTTTTTGAAACGATGAAAATGGTGAATGAAAAAATTATTCTTTCTGATCTTCATTATGAAAGATTATTTAATTCGTTAAAACAACTGCAATTCGAAGAAAGAAAAAATTTTTCAAAAGAATTTTTAGAAGAACAAATATTATTACTTGTAAAAAAAAATAACCATAGCAAGTCTGCAAGAATTCGACTAACGATATTTCGCGGCAATGGCGGATTATACGATGTGGAAAATAATTATGCAAATTTTATCATTCAAACCTGGAATTTAGAATCGCAAAACAAATTGAATGAAAATGGTTTAATTATAGATATTTATGAAGATGCAAAAAAGTGCTGCGATAATTTTTCTCACATTAAAAGTAATAACTTTTTGCCTTATTCAATGGCAGCAATGTGGGCAAAACAAAATAAGCTGAATGATGCGCTGTTATTGAATAATTCTGATAGAATTGCTGATGCAACTATTGCAAATATTTTTATAATAAAAGATAAAGTAATTCAAACACCTATGTTGGATGAAGGCTGTATTGATGGTGTAATGCGTAGATATTTATTATATTGTTTTAAACAAAATAATATAGCATTTAAAGAAATAAAAATGTCTTTAAAAGATATGCTTGAAGCTTCAGAAATTTTTTTAACCAATAGTATTTTTGGAATAAAATGGGTAAAACAAATAGGAAAGAAGGGTTATAAAAATTATGAAACTGAAAATTTGTATAGGCAGTTTATACTTCCCTTGCATCAATAATATTTATCCCAATCTTTTAATTGCATCAATAATTTTCGAAGTAGAAAAGTCAGGAATTATTGGGTTGATCTCAACTCTTCCGCCGTTTGCTATTACTTCTTTAGCGCCAACAATTTGCTCAATTTTATAGTCGCCGCCTTTCACAAGTACATCAGGCTTTATAGCATTAATAATATTCAGCGGGGTATCTTCTTCAAAAATAATCACAGCATCTGTAATTAATAAAGAAGCTAAAATAAGTGAGCGGCTGTGTTGATTATTTATGGGTCGATCATGACCTTTTAATTTTCGAACACTTGCATCTGCATTTACACCAACAACTAAATAATCAGCTTGTTTCGCTGCCTGTGATAAAGAATAAATATGACCTTCATGAAGAATGTCGAAGCAGCCGTTTGTGAAAGCAACTGTTTTTCCCATTATTCTCCACGATGCAATGAGAGAAAGGATTTGCGGTAGATCGCAAATTTTTTTTTCTATCGCAGCAATATTTTTCATCTACAATTTATTTCCTTCTTTTGGAAAAACGAGAGCTGGCTTAAAAGACTTTGCTTCTTCAAAATCCATGCTTGCATAACTTATTATTATTACCACATCACCAACTGCTCCACGACGCGCTGCAGGGCCATTTAAACACACAATACCACTTCCTCTTTTTCCTCTAATTAAATAAGTTTCTAACCTTGTGCCGTTATTTACATTTACTATTTGGATCTTTTCATTTTCTATGAAATTTCCGGCATCCATTAAGTCTTCATCAAGCGTTAAACTTCCTACATAATTAAGATTTGCTTCGGTGATAACTGCCCGATGAATCTTCGATTTTAAAATTTCTATTTGCATAGCGGGCGCAAAGTTACGAACAATAATTAGCAGTTAAGAATTGAGAATGAAGCATTTTTATTCAATCAGCAGGTTATCAATCAATCTTACTCCGTTTATAAATGCGGCAGCAAGTATTACTATTTTTTTATTTTTATCAAAATGAGAAAATGCTGAAAGTGTTGCTGCGTCTGCTATTTCAATATAATCAATTTTATCAAATCCATTTTTCAAAAGCATTTCTGTTGCTTTGGATTTCAAATCATCAAAATCTTTTTCAGCAATTTTTTCTTTTATAAAGAGTAGTGATTGGTAAAGTGAACTTGCCTGTTTTTTCTGTTCATCACTTAAATGCATATTTCTGCTGCTCATTGCAAGCCCTGATGGTTCGCGGAGTGTTGAAGAAATAATTGTTTCAACATGTAAATTTTCAACTTCAATCATTTTTTTTATGATCATGCATTGTTGGTAATCTTTTTGTCCGAGATATAATTTATCAGGCTGAATTATTTTTAATAAAACATCTACAACCTGGCAAACGCCCTGAAAATGTCCCGAACGAAATTTCCCTTCTAAAATATTTTCTATCTCACCTAAATTGAAGTGCGTTAAATTATATATGCCTTCTGGATAAATTTCTTTTTCTGAAGGGAGAAATAAAATATCTGTTTTGTTTTCTTCCAGTAATAGAATATCATTTTCAATAGTTATTGGATATTTTTTAAAATCTTCCTTGTCGTTGAATTGAGGTTGGTTTATAAAAATGCTGCAAACGGTAATGTCGTTTTGTTTTTTACTTAATCTAATTAAAGAGAGATGTCCTTCATGCAGCGCGCCCATTGTTGGAACGAAGCCAATTGTTTGCTGTTTATTTTTTATAGAAGCCAGTTTGCGTTCAATATCTTTTTTTGTTTTAAATAAAATCATCTTAATTAGGTTAAAGCTTAATTGAAGTACATATTTGAAATCCCGTTATTTTTTTGTACTTTCGCAAACTTTTCATGGAAATTAAAGCCATAGAATTATAGAATGTCAACAAAGAAAAGAATATTATTTATTACCACCGAAATGTCTCCTTATCTGGAGTTAACAGAGTTTGCCGAAATAGTAAATAGGCTGGCAATAAAAAGCAATGATGCAGGCATGGAAGTGCGCTGCATTATGCCACGTTTTGGGGTAGTAAATGAGCGAAGACACAGGCTGCACGAGGTTGTTAGGCTTTCGGGCATTAATGTTTCTGTTGATAATGATGATTATCCTTTGCAAATAAAAGTTGCATCATTACCCAATGCACGTTTGCAAATTTATTTTTTGGATAATGAAGATTTTTTTAAGCGCAAATATGTTTTTCATGATGAAGATGGAAAGTGGTTTGATGATAATGATCTGCGTACAATTTTTTATTGCAAAGGAGCATTGGAAACTGTAAAGAAATTTGGATGGCCGCCGGATATTATTCATTGCAGCGGCTGGATGACGGGCTTAATTCCCATGTACATAAAAAGCGCTTATAAAAAAGAACCTGTATTTAGCCAGAGCAAAATTATTTATACAATTGGTGCTAATACCTTTAAAGAAAAACTTGGAAGCGGCTTTGCAGAAAAAGCAAATATTCATGCGAACATAAAACCAAAAGATCTTGAAGTTTTGAAGGATGGAACAAACACATCCATGTTTAAAGCCGGTGCAACTTATGCCGATGCTATAACTTTTGGCGCAGATAAAATTGATAAAAAATTAGTAGAAGAATTTTCTAAAGTAAAGGGTAAAAAAATAATTTCGTTTCATGGATGGGATAGTGATTTAACAGAGTATTTAGAATTGTATAACGAGCTTGCGGCCAAGTAAATTATTCCATGAATTTTCAATACCTGAAACAAAACTTACTGGTCGTATTTGCATTATTTCTTCTTCTTTTTTCAGCCTGCACAAAAATTATTACAACAGATATAGGAAGTAATTTACTACCGCCTTCAGATGGTGTTACTACCAAAGATACTTTTATAACTGTATATGCAAAAAACGCCGGTGATTCTGCAATTTTTTTAAATACCGGAGACGATCATGTTGTTGGTTATCTTAATGATCCACTTTTGGGACAAACAGCAGCACAAATAAATGTGCAGTTGGTGCCTCCTTATTTTCCTTTTTCATTTCCTGTAAATAAAGACAGCATTACCGCAGATTCTGTTGTGTTAGAACTGCATTTTGATGGTGTTTGGGGTGATAGCACACTGCCACTTTCATTAAGAGTTTTCAGGATAGCGAGCGATCAACCTTTTACTGTTGATTCAGTTTATAAAACTTCAAGTTTCATTGATAACGATGAAGAATTAACCTACAATAATACCCCGGTTGCAATAAGTCCGATAGGGTTGATTACTGACTCTTTTCATGCGTTTGCAGATTCCGGTGTAAGTACAATAAGAATAAGATTGAATGATGCACTAGCCCAACAATTTTTAAATCAGTTTGATGCTACCAATGCTTATGTAAGCGATTCTCTTTTTAATATTTATTTCAGAGGATTTCAGATCGCTTCAACTGCAACAGGTAATTCTTTATTCAAAATAAATCTTACAGATCCGGGTACAAAACTGGCTTTGTATTTTAAATATTTGAATCCTGATTCTACAGGAGTAACAGATACTGCGGTAAGATATTTTACTGCTGCTGCCGGTGTAAGTGCGCATTCAAATTATATCACGAGAAACAGGTCAGGATCGCAACTTTCAAATTATTATCCATCTGCAAACAGCCAGGATAGTTTATTATTTATTGAAGCAAACCCAGGAAATTTTGCCAACATTTCTATTCCCGGTTTAACAGGATTTAGAAACGTACTTATCCATCGTGCAGAACTTTTAATGGAGCAAATTCCTGATAATTCAGATCTTTATTTTACGCCTCCTGTATTAATGCTCGCAGGCTACGATGCAGATTCCATGCGGCGTGAAGCACTTTTAAGCGATCTGACAGATGTTAATGGAAACATTTCACTCGCCACATTTGGTTCATTCCCGATAAGCACTTATGATAATGGCAGAATAGATTATTCTTACAATTTAAATATTTCGAGGTATGTGCAGGGAATCATCACACGCAATGATACTAATTATCATCAGCTCGCTTTGTATGCACCTTTTTATACAGAATATTTGTATTCTTCGCAAGCAGCAATAACGCCATTCACTTATTCATCGGTTCCTATCAATAATCCTGCATGCGGACGTGTGCGGCTTGGCGGTGGCAACATAGCTGATACTAGCAAAAGAATGCGCCTGCATATTGTTTATTCGCTTCTTCATTAAGAGTTGGTTTCAACCCTTATCTTTGCGCCTCAAAAAATAAAATATGCCTTATTTGTTTACTTCCGAAAGTGTTTCTGAAGGACATCCTGATAAAGTTGCCGACCAAATTTCTGATGCGCTTATTGATAATTTTTTAGCCTTCGATCCTAACAGCAAAGTGGCTTGCGAAACGCTTGTAACAACAGGGCAGGTAATGCTTGCGGGTGAAGTAAAATCCAGCGCTTATCTCGATGTGCAGGAAATTGCGAGGGAAGTAATTCGCAAGATTGGTTATACAAAAAGCGAGTACATGTTTGAGGCAAATAGCTGCGGCATTTTATCTGCTATTCACGAACAATCTTCTGATATAAATCAAGGTGTTGACAGAAAGAAAAAAGAAGAACAGGGTGCAGGCGACCAGGGAATGATGTTTGGCTACGCAACAAATGAAACGGAGAATTATATGCCGCTTGCACTTGATCTGGCGCATAAAATTTTAATTGAATTGGCTGCATTGAGAAGAGAAAATAAACAAATAAAATATTTACGTCCTGATGCTAAAAGCCAGGTGACGCTTGAATATGATGATAACAACCAGCCTGTAAGAATTGATGCAATTGTTGTTTCAACGCAGCATGATGATTTTGATACGGAAGAAAAAATGGCTGCGAAAATTGAAAAAGATATTGTTTCCATTTTAATTCCCCGCGTAAAAGCAAAATATAAAAAGTATGCGCATTTTTTTAATGATAAAATAAAATATCACATCAATCCCACAGGGAAATTTGTGATCGGCGGACCGCATGGCGATACAGGCTTAACAGGAAGAAAAATTATTGTTGATACTTACGGCGGCAAAGGTGCGCATGGCGGCGGCGCATTCAGCGGAAAAGACCCAAGCAAGGTTGACAGAAGCGCTGCTTATGCAACACGGCACATCGCGAAAAACCTTGTGGCGGCAGGCATTGCAGACGAAGTGCTGGTGCAGGTTTCTTATGCTATTGGTGTGGCACAGCCAACATCAATCAATGTAAAAACATTTGGTACTTCTAAAGTTGAACTGACTGATGGTGAAATAGGAAAAATAGTGGAAGGCATCTTTGATATGCGTCCTTATTTTATTGAGCAAAGACTAAAACTGCGCAACCCGATTTATAGCGAAACTGCTGCTTACGGACACATGGGAAGAGAAAATGAAGTGGTAGAAAAGACCTTCAAAATGCCTGGCGGGAAAACAAAAAAAGTAAAAGTGGAATTGTTTACCTGGGAAAAATTAGATCATGTTTCAAAAGTGAAAAAGGCTTTTGGATTGAAATAGAAATTTAATGTATGATTTATAAAGGTTCAAAGTTTTGGACCTTTTTTTATTTGAAATGATTTAAAGTCAACTTGCTGCGCAGCGATAAGAACGATGAATGGAGCGTCGCAACGAATGTTCAATGGATGTTCTGTAGTTCGTCACCAAAGAAAATTACTTCAAGGTTTCATCAAGCCAGCTGAAAAAAGTTCGCTGCCAAACCATTGCATCCTGCGGCTGCAACACCCAATGATTTTCATTTGGCAACAATAAAAATTCACTCTTTATTCCCCTGAGCTGTGCAGCCTGAAACGCTTGCTGGCCTTGCTCTATCGGCACACGATAATCTTTGCCACCCTGCACAATTAAGATCGGTGTGTTCCAGTTTTGCACAAAATTGCTTGGGCTTTGGCTGAATGAGCGTTGCGCAACAGCATTATTTTTATCCCAATAAGCGCCGCCTTTTTCCCAATTCTCAAACCACATTTCATCCGTTGTTCCATACATGCTGCGAAAATCAAAGATGCCATCATGCGCAATAAAAGTTTTGAAGCGATTGTTGTGAATGCCTTCTAGTTCATACACTGAATAACCGCCGAAGCTTGCGCCAACACAGCCTCTGCGCGAAGTATCAACATATTTTTCTTTTGAGATATCATCAATCGCGCTGAGATAATCCTGCATAACCTGACCACCCCAATCTTTGCTTACCTGTTCATTCCATTTTGTTCCAAAGCCGGGCATTCCTCTTCTGCAGGGCGCAACAACAATGTATCCCTGCGAGGCAATGAGTTGAAAATTCCAGCGGAAAGAATAGAATTGTGTAAGCGAAACCTGTGGTCCGCCTTCGCAATATAAAAGTGTTGGATATTTTTTATTCCGATCAAAATTTGGCGGAAACACAACCCACACAAGCATTTTTTTGTTATCGGTTGTTGTTACAAATCTTTTTTCTGATGTGCAAAGTTGCAGTGAATTATAAAGAGCATCATTCACATGCGTTAGCTGCTGCATTGCTCCTGAAGAAATATCAACACTAAAAAGTTCTGATGCATGGTTGTAATCTTCGCGGGCAACTATCAGCTCATTACCAAGCTGTTCTCCAATTGCCGTGACATCAAAATTGCCTTTTGTGATTTGTTTTATTGCAACAGTATTTTTTGTTGTGCCGGGATAATTTACTTCAAATAATTGCAGCGTTCCATCAACAGGTGCAATAAAAAATAAATTAACATCATCATTACTCCACTTAAAACTTTCAACATTTATTTCATCATTTTGTGCAGTGAGATTTATTTTTCTAACGCCATCACTCACCACTAAATCCTGCTTGTCTGCTTCATATCCATCACGCTTTTGCTGCAGCCATGCGAGCGTTCCTTTGCTGTTGTACGAAGGATTTATATCATAGCCCTTATTATCTTCCGTAAGATCTTTTGTAGTTCCGTTTTCAATATCATATTCATATAAATCAGTGTTGGTACTGATCGCGTAAGCTGTTCCTGTTTTTTTCTTTGTAACATATAAAACATGCCTGCTGTCTGGGTTCCAGATATAATCTGCTTCGTCGCCAAAAGGTTTTTGCGGACAATCATACAGTTCATTTTTCATCAGATCTTTTTTGTTTGAATGTGCGCTGTCGTTGTCTGATAAAAAAACATGACCGAATTTTCCATCTTCATAAGTATCCCAATGACGATAATCGAGTGACGTAAAAATTTGTGCTGTTGTCTTTGTAAGGTCAGGATAAAAATCACTTCCATAAACATTCATCACTTTTACTTCTTCACTTGTGATGAGATGTTTTCCGTCAGGAGAAATTTTTGTATTTACTAAAAAACTATCTGCGTTAGATACTGCCATCGCATCTCCGCCATGTATGGGTATCCTGTATTTCTGATGATTGATTTTATCTGCAGCAACATCAGGTGTTGCCACATCATACAACACAAATTGCTGATCTTTTGAAATGCCCAGGAAGCTTACCCTGCCTAACTTCCAGAGCAACTCTGGTGTCATAATGTTTTGTGCAAATAAATTTATTGATGTTAGCAACAATAGTAAAAAGAAGTATTTTTTCATTCGTTATTTTTTTGAAATAATTACAATATAATAATTTTAGAAAGATCAAACACCAAATTGCCTCAGGTGATGATCGGTATGATTATAAGTTAGTTTACCCCAATCTTTTTTACTGAATTTTCCTGCAATTTTATTTTCTGTAATGAATGAGGTGCTGATACAAAAATCTTCAATTGCAGCTTTCAACTTTTTTCTTTCATCTTCAAAATTTGATGGATTGATGCCAAGCGTGATAGTGTTCATTTCACTAAAAGTTTCAGCTTTTGCTTTTGGCGGTTTCAGGTTTAATAAAAAAAATTTCATCAACCATTTTGGCATTGGCGGCATTTTGGAAGGTGTAGGATTTAGTTTGCCCAAAGGAATATCGAAAGCCATTGCCATGTGATGCAAAGCCTGGTTCACATTCATTCTTCCCCATTGTGCTTTTGCATTTGGCGTGAGGCGATCAATTCGTGCAAGCACTTCTTCTTTCACTTTTGGATCAAATAAATTTTTCATCAGGTCATTTCATTTTGCCTAAAAACAAGTTCGTTGTATAATTAAATCTGATGGCATTATTTCTTTGATATTTATCAAATAACGTTTTTAATTCTTCAATCATTGAAAAATATTTTTGATTTTGTTCCAATGAAATATAGGAAGAAGAAAGTAATCTTCCCTTCAGCGAATCAAAATCGAATTGTTGTTCGTTATAAAATTTTTGTGTAAGCATTTTTTGTGGTGAAAAAAATAATGCAACTTTTTCCGGTGTGAGATATGTATGATTTACATTAGTATAATCAGTTGCATATTTCACCAAAAATTTTTCATAATCCTTTTCAAAATCCGTTTGCATTTCACGGTCATTCCAAACAAGCAAACAGTAAGCATTTTGTTTCGCAATTCTTTCAAATTCTTTTTTTGTTTTGTCTTTGTCAAACCAATGAAAAGCCTGCGCTGCAGTTATCAGATCAATGCTTTCATCTTCAAGCGTTGTGGCTTCAGCAGTTGCGGAAATGCTCTTGAAATTTTCATATTTATTTAAAAGCTCTTCTGCCTTCAAAAGCATAGCAGCATTGGGCTCTACGCCAAAGACTTTATTACCGTTCTGCAAAAAAAGCTGGGTTAAAAAACCAGTGCCTGCGCCAATATCTGCAACGATAAATGAGGAATTAAAATGAATTGTTTCGTTTAAATAATCAATTATTTTTTCGGGATAATGCGGTTGATATTTTACATAATTATCAACCCTGTTGCTGAACCGTTCTGTTGATGATAAATCATGCATGGTTGAAAGTTATAACTTTCAAATTTATCACACAGTTTTTTTCTCCTGTATAATTTGCGGAGTATTTGCAGGTTGTGCTTTTTGATGCAAATATTGATAGCTATCTATTTGGGAACGCACTTTCTTTTTTCCTTTGGAAGAAATATATTCATTGGAAAGTTTATTATCGAGCCAGCGCGCTTTTACATTATCATGCAGCTGAATATTTATGAGGTCTTTTAGCTCTCTAATAATATTTTTATCAGTTATCTGAACTGCCGCTTCTATGCGATGATCGAGATTGCGCACCATCCAGTCTGCAGAAGAAATATATACTTTTTCCTTTCCGCCATTATGAAAAATACAAACACGTGCGTGTTCTAAATATTCATCTACAATGCTTATGGCGAAAGGCTTTTCTTTAAATTTTTTATTTTCAATTTTGGCGCAAAATATTCCGCGCACAACCATTTTTATATGCACTCCAACAGTTGCTGCCTGATACAATTTTGTTATCATATCAACATCACTTATTGAATTTACTTTTAAAATAATGGAAGCATATTTTTTTGCTTTTGCATTTTTTATTTCTTTATCAATCAAAGCATTTAATTGCCGCCGCATGAACTGCGGGCAAACCAATAATGTTTTGCATGCTTTTAAAGATTGAAGACTGAGCTTTGGATTTTCAAGCACCTGAAAAATGCGGTTAACATCAGCCATTATATTTCTGTTGCTCGTGAGCAAACAATGGTCGCCGTAAACTCTTGCTGTTTTTTCATTAAGGTTGCCAGTGCTTACAAAACCATATTGAATTGTTTTGCTTCCGACACGTTTTTTTATCACACACAATTTTGCATGTACCTTCATATTATCCAGTCCCAGCAACACTTTCACGCCTTCTTCTTCCAATAATTCTTTCCATTCAATATTGGCTTCCTCATCAAATCTTGCTCGCAATTCTATCATAACAATAACAGTTTTTCCATTGCGGACTGCATTGATCAATGCATTGATAATTTTTGAATTTGGTGAAAGACGATAGGTAGTAATTTTTATTGTTGTAACGTCAGGATCCATCGCTGCTTCACGCAACAAATCAATAACAGTGTTGAAAGAATGGTAAGGAAAATGCAGCATCACATCTTTCTCAATTATCACATCAGTTACGCGCACTGCATTTTGAAAAGCAGGATGTGTGAAAGAATTGCGCCTGGTATTTTTAAAAGAAAATACATCAGGAAAATCCATAAAATGCCTGAAGTTGTGAATACGGCTTCCGGGAATAATGTTATCTCTTCTTGAAAGATTTAGCCTGCGCATCAAATACTCAAGCAAGCCCGCATCCATTTCTTTGTCATATACAAAACGAACGGGTTTTCCTTTGCGGCGATTCTTTAAACCTTTAATAATTTTTTGTACAAAAGTGGTGGATACATCAATATCCATATCAATTTCCGCATCCTTTGTAACCTTAAAAATATGTGCTTCAAAAGTATCATAACCGAAGTAGCGAAAGATGTAAGGAAGATTGAAACGAATAACATCTTCCAGCAAAATAATATTGTGCTCACCTTCTTTGGAAGGCAATAGCACAAAGCGTCCCAGCGTTTTACTCGGCACTTCTATCAAAGCAAATTTTTGGTCGTAAGCAGATGATTTATTGCGCATCACAACACCAAGAAAAATACTTTTTTCTCTTAGGTAAGGAAGCTGCGGTAAGCTTTCAATAAGCAGCGGAATAATATTGGAGCGCACTTCTTCTTCAAAGAATTTTCTTACGTAAGTTTTTTGTTCTGCGCTTAAATGTTTTTCATCCGGTAAAAAAATTTTCTGTTGTTTTAGTTCTTCCACAATGCCATTCCAGATTCTGTTAAATTCATTTTGCTGCTGCAAAACAATCACCTGGATCTTTTCAAGAATTTCCTCAGGATTATCTTCAAAATGAAAATTAGTTTTCTTACCAACGAGTTCCGTCATGCGTTTGAGGGTAGCAACACGAACACGAAAAAATTCATCGAGATTGTTGGAGTGAATACCAAGAAAACGAATGCGCTCTCTCAACGGAACACTTTCATCATTTGCTTCCTGTAATACGCGTCCATTAAAACTTAACCAGCTAATGTCCCGCTGAATGAAACTATTTTTACTCATAAGGCACTGATACGCCAAAAATAGAAAAGGTCTTTGAGAGCGAATGTTAAGTTTTAAGATGGATTTTTATAGAGAAACTATAACAAGAAATTTGATTTTATATCCAGATAATAATTTTGAATGATAAAATGAAACCTGTAATAAACATCATGTGGTTCAGGCGTGATCTTCGCTTGAAAGACAATGCAGCGTTGTATCATGCATTAAAAAGTACACATCCCGTTGTGCCTGTTTTTATTTTTGATAGAAATATTTTAGATGATCTTGAAGATAAAAAAGACCGGCGCGTAGAATTTATATTTGATGCAATTGAAGAGATGCAACAAAAGTTGCTTGCGCTGAAAAGCACACTGGACGTGCATTATGGCAAACCAGAAAATGTTTTGGAAGCCCTTTTTAAAAAATATACTATAGAAAAAATTTTCGCAAATGAAGATTATGAGCAATATGCAATTGATCGTGATCAGGCAATCAATACACTTCTGAAAAAGAACGGAGCAGCTTTGCATTTGTACAAAGACCAGGTAATATTTCACAAAAAAGAAGTACTGAAAGATGATGAAAAACCTTACACAGTTTTTACGCCTTACAGCAGAAGATGGAAAGAAAAACTAAATGATTTTTATTTAAAAAGTTATCCAACAGAAAAGTATTTTGATAACTTTTTTCAACAGCAGGAAATAAAAATTCCTTCGCTTGAATCAATGGGTTTTGAAAGATGTGCAAAACCCTTTCCATCAAAAGACATAGAAAAGAGTTTAATAAAAAATTACAGCGAAGAACGAAACTTTCCTGCTCAGCATGGCACATCCAAACTCAGTGTTCATCTGCGTTTCGGCACAATAAGCATCCGTGAGCTTGCTGCAAAAACCAGGAATTTAAGCAATATATTTTTGAATGAATTGATCTGGCGTGATTTTTATTTCAGCATACTTTTTCATTTTCCGCATGTGCGAAATGAAAAAGCTTTTAAACCTGAATACGATAAAATAGAGTGGCTAAATGATGAAGCAGATTTTCAAAAATGGTGTGAAGGAAAAACTGGTTATCCGCTTGTTGATGCAGGCATGCGGCAACTGAATGAAACAGGTTTTATGCATAACCGCATTCGCATGGTAACGGCATCATTTCTCACCAAACATTTATTGACAGATTGGCGCTGGGGTGAGGCATATTTTGCAAAGAAATTATTGGACTATGATTATGCAGCAAACAATGGCGGCTGGCAATGGGCGGCAGGAAGTGGTTGTGATGCAGCGCCTTATTTTAGAATTTTTAACCCCACATTACAGATGCAAAAATTTGATAAAGAACAAAAATATATAAAGCAATGGGTGCCTGAATTTGGGACAGACAAATATCCTGAACCTATTGTACAGCATGAGTTTGCGAGGAAGCGTGCATTGGAAGCATACAGCAAAGCAGTAAAAAATATTTAATGCAGAAAAATATTTTCTGACTCAACTTTTATTTCAGGATGAAGTGTTTGATATACTTCAAAAAATTTCAAAACCGCTTGCCTTCCATTTGTTCCAAGTCCAAGCGAATAATCATTGACATATAAATTTATATGCTGCCGCATTACATCTTGGCTCATTTCCTGTGAATGTTTTTTTACATACGACGATAAAGTTTTATAATTGTTTTCATAAGCATTTTGCAAGCTTTTTTTTATGAGATCATCAACTCTTAAACAAATATTTTTGTCAATATTTCTTTTTGCAACAATACCGCCGAGTGGGATAGGAGCGAGTGTCTTTTCTTCCCAATATTCACCAAGATCAATCAATTTTATTAAGCCTTTATCCTGGTAAGTGAAACGATTTTCGTGAATGATAACGCCGCAATCAACTTCACCTTTTAGCACGGCATTTTCTATTTCATTAAAGACTTTAAATACTTTATTTTTTACATGAGGAAATGCAAGCGAAAACAGCATGTGCGCCGTAGTATTTTCTCCCGGAATAGCAACTGTAAAGTTGTTATTTACTAAAGTTAGCTTCTTAGTTTTACTTATTAATAAAGGTCCAACACCTTTGCCAAGTGCACCTCCGCTTTTTAATAATACATAATAGTTTGTTATCAAAGGTAAAACTCCATAACTGATCTTTGAGAAATCAAGCTTGCCCTGCAATGACCACTGGTTAAGAGTTTGCACATCTTCAAGCAATACTTCAAATTCAAAATCTTCTGTATCAATCTTATGATTTACCAGCGCATCAAAAATAAAAGTATCATTCGGGCAAGGAGAAAAACCAAGCGTAAGTTTCATTTTTGTTATTTCATTATTGCAGCAATATGAATGTATTGCAGCAATGTTTCATTAAGAGATTCAATAGCATTTTTCATTATCCATTTTTTTTTATCACGCTCACCAACCATGTTTGATATGGTACGCAACTGAATAAAATTTATCCCAAATGTTTTACCAACAAAATGTAGTGAAGCGCCTTCCATATTTTCAATTGATGCATCATATTTTTCTTTCAAATATTCTATCCTTTTTTTGTTGGTTGAAATTTCATTGATTGAAACCGACACAACTTCAGGAAGTTTTAAAAGATTTAATTCTGCAACTTTATCATTTACTAGTCTGCTTTTTTCAAAAGGAAATTTATTTTCATCTTCCAGCTTCAGATCAAAAATATTTTTCCATTCACTGTCTTCTTCCACACCCATATCACCAATTATTTCTTCTTTCACAATAACAGTGATGCCCATCAATTTTTCATCAAAACATCCTGCAATGCCAGCCTGTATCAACAAGTCTGGTTTCTCTTCAATCCCAAGCTGCGTAAGACTTACAGCGGTTGACAACATGCCAACACCTGTTGTTTTGAAAAATATTTTATGTATGTTTCCATCGTGATTGATCTTTTCTTTTGCAATATTGACTTCAGCATCTGTTGCGGAAACAACAATTATTTTCATAATTCGCAAAGGTCTGATGCAAATATCAAAATGCACAGAATTTCTTGCCGTAACTTTGCGGAAATTTTTTGTTAGTAAATGATCTATCTCACAAGGCTGGTTTATTTTAACGCCACACATAAATTATATAATCCTGGTTGGAGCGATGAAAAAAACAACGAAGAATTCGGAGCATGCGCAAATGAAAACTGGCATGGACACAACTATGATCTTTATGTAACAATAAAAGGTGAAATACAGGCTGACACCGGCTTTCTGATGGATGTAAAAAAATTAAAAAAAATAATTAAGGAACATATCACCGATAAATTAGATCATAAAAATCTTAATCTTGATGTGCCTTTTCTGAAAGATAAAATCTGCAGCACAGAAAACCTCGTAATTGAAATATGGAAACAACTGCAGCCACATTTACCATCGCATGTGCAGCTTCACTGCATCAAACTATGTGAAACGCCAAGATTTTTTGCAGAATATTTTGGCGGATAAAAAATCAATAGTAATAATTCATTCAACCATAAACGCATGGCATATAAAAAAATAGAACAGTACGATGATGCAGCAACAGAAAAACTGCAGCAAAGCTATACAGATATTTTAGAAGCAATTGGCGAAGATGCAGCCAGAGAAGGACTTTTGAAGACACCGGAACGTCTTGCAAAAGCAATGCAGTTTCTCACACAAGGTTATTCACTGGATGCTTATGCTGTGCTAAACTCAGCAAAGTTTCATGAAAAATCAAGCGAGATGATCATTGTAAAAGATATAGAATTATACAGCCTTTGCGAGCACCACATGCTGCCATTTATCGGCAAGGCGCACATCGCATACATACCAAACGGATGGATAACTGGCTTAAGCAAACTCGCGCGTGTTGTTGATATTTTTTCACGAAGGCTGCAAGTGCAGGAGAGACTGACCACGCAGATTCTAGATGCGATTCAGGATGCTTTGAATCCTTTAGGCGTAGCTGTGGTGATAGAAGCAAAACATTTGTGTATGATGATGCGCGGCGTACAAAAACAAAATTCGGTAACCACAACTTCCGCCTTTTCCGGAGTGTTTGAGCAGGATAAAACACGCAGCGAATTTTTAAAACTGATCACTGCGCATTTGAGTTAATTTTTTTTGTGGTCAGCTCTTGTTTTTCATAGCAGCATCGTTGCGACGCTCCGTTCAAGTTTCTCTTTTCTATTAGGCTTTGTACTTCTGAAAAATTCAGTTTGCTGTCATTGGAAACTTTTTCCCTTTTGATAAAGTCAAAGCAATTTGTCCCGCGTGGTGCGAGTTATGGAAAAGAACGTGTGAAAAAAGCCTCATCCTTGATACTGTTCCAAAAAAAGGTGTGTCAACAGACATAAGCCATTCTTCATCTTTTGTATCTCTTACAAGGTTTTCAAGCATTGCATAACCCTTGTCAATATATTCTTTGGTTGTTTCAATATCAAAACCCTGTCCTGTATCCGTTTGCCCCATCGTCGTATTTTTAATATCCGTGGTAACACCAAAAAACTGACCAAATATATTCATCAACTCGCCGATATGCCGATAGATAAAACCAACGGATGCCGCATTCGCGTTCAGCCTGAAACCTTTATTTTCATTGTTGATTTTGTTGAATGAATAAAAAGAAGTCATTCGGTTTTGAACGATCATTGCCTGCAGCAACTCTTTTTGCATAAACTTAAACTTTTAATATTTTTTAAAATCCTCCCGGTCTAATGCGGGTTTCAGCATGCATCGTCATTGACCCTTCTACCTTGCCCTATAATTTTGTTAGCAAACATGTTTAGAGCATCATTCAGGTTATCAACTCAAGGTCAATAATTTACTGTATCACAAGTGTCTCTATCGAATGCGGCAAGCTCACTGTTTTTGCGGCTTTTCCTTCGATCCATAAATAATAGGGAATAGTTTCGTTGCTCTGGTTCATTACCACGACAGCAATTTTTCCATCAACATTTTTAAAAGCAGTTGTCAGTATCTGTCCGCGAGAGGAAGAACTGATAATTCTCTTCGCACCGGGACGAATAAATTTAGAAAAATGACCGATATAATAAAATGAACTGAGGTAATATAATTTTCCTGTCTTCGTATCGGCATGCACAGGCGCGAAGCAATAATTGCCTACATGATTTGGTCCGCCTTTTTCATCAAGCAAAATATTCCAGTCGCACCAGCCAACAGTATTGTTATTGAAATCATTGATCATAGATCTTCCGTATGTTTCTCCCCATTTCCATAAGTTTATTGAATCAATATTGAAGCGTTCTGTGCAACCTTCTGTAAAAATCAAATGCGTGTTGGGAAATGCTTCAGAAACACGCTTTACATTCTCAAATATTTTTCCGCCGCCTGTCCAGTCTTCATACCAATGAAAGCCAATTCCCCAAACATATTTTGCTGCTGCAGGATCATTCAAAACAGTGCTTGCCCTTTGATAGATGAGATCGCGATTATGATCCCACGCGATCAGTTTTTTATTTTGCATTCCTGCTTTTGCAAGTGTTGGTCCTAAATAATTTTTAATGAAATCTCTTTCATCTTCTCCTGAAAAATAACAAGACTCCCAAACCTGGTTTGCCATCGGTTCATTCTGAACACTAAGTCCCCAAATGTTGATACCTTCTTTTTTATATGCCTGGATAAACTTGATATAATATTTCGCCCAGCTTTGATAACAGGAAGGCAACAACTTGCCAGAATGCAGCATGCTGTGATTAGTTTTCATCCAATCGGGCGGACTCCATGGCGTGGCGAAAATGGTAAGATGATCATGCGTTTCTGCAATTGCAGCTTTGATAAATGGAATGCGGAATTCTTCATCATGCTTAACACTGAAAGTTTTTAAAGCGGTGTCGTTTTCAGCAACGTAAGTATAGCTGCCGGAAGAAAAATCGCAGCTATGAATATTTGTTCGGGCAAGCGTGTAACCAATGCCTTTATCTGCATCAAAATAATTTTGTAAAATTTCCTGTTGCTTGTCTTTGGGAAGTTTGTAAAATGTTTCAGCAACAGCATCAGTAAGCGCGCCGCCAATGCCGACAAAGGTTTGAAAGGTTTTGGAAGGATCAACAAAAATGCATGGCTGTGTTTCAAGTGGCTGTCCGAATGCTGAAAATTGCAAAGTATCAGTTGGCGTTATTCTTAGGTTGGTGCTGTCTGCAGTTGTATAAATAATTATTCTTTTTCCTTTGGTAATAAAGGTATCAAGCGCCGCCGCATTTGTTTTAGTATGAATAAAAAATGAAATTAAAATGATAAGAACAGAAGTAAATATTTTTCGCATGGCAGATGTTTTTGAGTTGCACAAATTACAATGTTTGCATTGCACAAATAAAAAAACCTCCCGAAAGAGGTTTTGATAAATTAAGCTTTTCTAAGTTATTTTTTTGGCTCCATTGATACCATCTTGCCCGTAGCGTCAGTCATGTTGCCATCAGCATCAATCATCATTCCTTCAGTCAGCATCATTTTTTTATCGCCTTTCATTTTTACTTCACCATTGGTCATAACTTTGCACCCATCGCTGCATTTCATTGGCTTATCCATAGCTACCCACGCGCCACCTTTCATTACCATCATTTTTCCACCTGTCATCATCATAGTTCCTTCCTTCGCAGAACTTGTAGTGCTGCTCATGTTGCTGCTGTTGTTCATTGTAGTGTCAGCCATTTTAGAAGATGTGTCAGCCGCAGCAGGTGCTGCAGACATGGATGAAGTGTCTTTCATTGTTGTAGAAGAATCGGTTGAAGAACTGCTTGAAGAGCCATTGTTACAGGCTGCAAAAGCAAGTGATAAGGCTGTAATTGTTACTAATTTTTTCATTTTTATTTGTTTGTGGTTTAAAATAAGAACGCAAGTTAGTTTTTATGCATGAAATGCAAAATTCATTTTTAAACAGTTGTGAATTATTGCATTTTTATTTGATCAGCAGTTGAGGCATCTATTTCAGGTTTATCCTGGAAAGATTTTATCATGCCTGTAACACAAATATTTTTCTTTGCAAGTGAATCGAGCGAAAAAGAAAATTTAGATGCATCTTCATTTTTTAAGACTACTGTAAATATTTGTTTTGGGTAAGCATCGCCAAAATTTATATAAGTAAAATGCGCGCCGCTATGCACATTAAAAACAGTACCGCAAACAGTGGCTTTTTTGCCAATGTTGTCTTTGGTTTGTTCAGGCGTTATGGTTTGTGCGTGTGCTGAAACAGCAAATAAAATTGACAAGAAGAAAACATATTTCATGATGATTATAAATTTTGCTCAAAAGTAATTTTTTTGAATCAAATAATTACGAAGAATAATTGACACACTGTCACAATATATAAGGTTGGTATTTTCTTTGTTTACTATGTTTTCAATAAAATAATTTCTAAAAACATCCTGAAATAATTTTTCTTATGCAAAAAGGTCAGATAAGAGTAACAACGGAAAACATTTTTCCCATCATCAAAAAATTTCTTTACAGCGATCATGAGATTTTTCTTCGCGAGCTTATCAGCAATGCGGTTGATGCTTCTCAAAAATTAAAAACACTTTCTTCTCTCGGAGAAGCGAAAGGCGAACTCGGAGAGCTGCGGATTGATGTAACGCTCGATGCGAAAGAAAAAACCCTGACCATCCAGGATCACGGCGTTGGTATGACAAGCGGAGAAGTTGATAAATACATAAACCAGGTTGCGTTTAGCGGCGCTGAAGAGTTTATGAATAAATATAAAGATGCCAATATTATCGGGCATTTCGGCTTGGGTTTTTACAGCGCTTTCATGGTGAGTGACAAGGTAGAAATTTTTACAAAAAGTTATCTTGATGAAAGCGGTGTATATTGGAGTTGCGATGGTAGTCCTGAATTTGAATTATATGATATTGATTATAGTGAAAGGGGAACAAAAATTGTTTTACATATCAATGAAGACAGCAAAGAATTTTTAGAAGCAAGCCGAATCAAATCTATCCTCGAAAAGTTTTGCAGGTTCTTGCCGATACCAATTTATTTTAATGATGTTGCTGAAGAAAAGAAAAAAGATGAAGAAGAAAAACCTATCAACAATACCAATCCTATCTGGATCAAAAAGCCTTCTGAATTAACCAAAGAAGATTACGAAAAATTTTATCGCGAGCTATATCCTTTTGGAGAAACACCATTGTTCTGGATTCATCTGAATGTTGATTATCCTTTCAATCTCACAGGCATTTTATATTTCCCTAAAATAAAACAGAGCTACGAAATTCAAAAAGATAAAATTCAGTTATACTCAAACCAGGTCTTTGTTACAGACGAAGTAAAAGATATTGTTCCTGAATTTTTGATGCTGTTGCATGGCGTTATTGACAGTCCTGATATTCCTTTAAATGTTAGCAGAAGTTATTTGCAGGGCGATCCAAATGTGAAGAAAATAAATAATCATATCACCAAAAAAGTTGCTGATAAATTAGAAGAAATTTTCAGAAATGAAAGAGCTGAGTTTGAAAATAAATGGGAAAGTCTCGGATTATTTGTGAAGTATGGAATGATGACGGATGATAAATTTTTAGAGAAAGCCAATAAGTTTTTTATAATGGAAAGTGTAGCAGTGCAGCCATCTGCAAAACCTGCTGAAGGCCAAAGTGAAAAGGCTCCGTTGAAGTTTTATACAATGGAAGAATATAAGCTGGCAACCGAAACTTTGCAGAAAAATAAAGAAGGTAAACAGGTGATTTTGTACACTACAAATCCTGTGCAGCAGGATGCATATATACAAGCTGCTTTGGCAAAAAATTATATTGTTGTAAAGCTGGAAACTTTGGTGGATGCGGCTTTCATCAATAATATGGAAATGAAATGGAATGATATTCACTTCGTAAGAGTTGATGCAGACATTGCTGATAATTTAATTGATAAGCAGGAAAATAACGAAAGTGTTTTGAGCAAAGATGAGACTGAACAATTGAAAAAATTATTTGAATTCCCTATTGCAGATTTGCATGTAACTGTTGAAGTAAAAGGATTAAGTAAAGAAGCAGCGCCTGTTGTGGCAACACGTCCTGAGTTTATGAGAAGGATGAAAGACATGGCAAACATGGGTGGGAATGGAATGACTGCATTTTATGCGCAGATGCCTGATGAAGTAACATTGACTGTTAACGGCAATCATCCGATTTATAAATCTTTGATGAAAGAAAATGATGCTTCAAAAAAAGAAAAGCAAATTCACAATCTTGCTGATTTGGCGCTTCTTTCCCAGGGACTATTAAAAGGAAATGATCTTACAAATTTCATCAACCGAAGCGTGGATTTAATGGAAGAAAAGAAAAGCAATATTATTTTAGAAGTATAATTTATATAAGCGCTTATATAATTTTAAAACTCCATCTTTTTAAGATGGGGTTTTTTTTATGCAAGCAATTGCCGAGGTACATTAATTAAATTACAACAGGCGCAGCATTTAATATTTCCCGGGAAACATTTGCAGCATATTTTTCAAAATTTGCAATGAATTTTTTTGCAAGATCATTTGCACATTTATCATATTCTTTTTTATCAGTCCAGGTATCGCGAGGATTTAAGATTTCAGATGGAATGTTGGGACAAACCAAAGGAATTTTTACACCAAAAACAGGATGCTTTTCAAAAGGCACATTCAATTCATTATTCAATATTGCAGTAATAATTGCTCTTGTGTAACAAAGTTTTATTCGCTTACCAATACCATATCTGCCGCCACTCCATCCTGTGTTTATCAACCAAACATTTACATTTTGTCTCCTCATTTTTTTGCCTAACATTTCCGCATAAAATGCCGGATGCAATGGAAGAAATGGTGCGCCGAAACATGCGCTGAATGTGGCTTTCGGCTCAGTAACACCAGTTTCAGTCCCGGCAACTTTTGCTGTGTAGCCACTTATAAATTGATACATCGCCTGTTGTGGCGAAAGCTTGCTAACGGGTGGCAAAACACCCGAAGCATCACACGTTAAAAAGAAAATATTTTTTGGAATTCCGCTTACACTTGGCTCAAGTGAATTGCTGATAAAATCTAAAGGATAACTTACCCGTGTATTTTCTGTGATAGATTTATCGGCAAAATTTATTTTATTAGTGCCTTTGCAAAAAGTTACATTTTCTACCAACGCACCTGCACGAATTGCATTGAAAATTTCAGGTTCTTTTTCTTCATTCAGTTCAATGCATTTTGCATAACAGCCACCTTCAAAATTGAAAACAGAATCAAACGTCCAGCCATGTTCATCATCACCAATTAATTTTCTTTCAGGGTCTGCACTTAATGTTGTTTTGCCTGTTCCGCTCAATCCAAAAAAAATAGCAACATCATTTTTTTTGCCAACATTTGCGCTGCAATGCATGCTCAGCACGCCTTTTTCTTTCGGCAACAAATAATTTAAAACACTAAAAATTCCTTTTTTTATTTCTCCTGTATAACCCGAACCACCAATAAGAATTGTTTTATGCGTAAAAGAAACTATGGTAAAGTTTTCTCTCGGAACGCCATCTGTTGTTGGATTTGCTTTAAAAGATGGTGCTTGAATTACATGCCAGTCAGGTTCAAAATTTTCAAGCTCATTTTCGCGCGGACGAAGAAACATGTTGTAAGCAAATAAATTGCTCCAGGGATTTTCGGTTATTACACGGATATTGATTTTAAAATTTTCATCTGCACATGCAAAACAATCACGCACCCAAACTTTGTTGCGGACATTTAAATATGCTAATATTTTTTTTCTTAAACTTAAAAAATACTTTTCTTCAATGGGTTGATTGAAATTATTCCAATCAATGGTGTTGCTGGTTTTTGCATCCTTCACAATAAATTTATCCTGCGGACAGCGACCTGTAAATTTTCCCGTAATAATACAAAGCGCGCCAGTATCGTTTAAAACACCTTCATTTCTCTGTAACGTTTGCTGGGTTAATTCTTCAGGGGAAAGTTGATAATGCAGGTCTTTTATTTGCGAAAGACCGGATTTAAGCAGACTGGGATTTGGCAACAAATCAGTTTGTAACGACATGCATAAAAATTTAATGGAACTGCAAACTTAGGAAGAAAACTTACAACAGTTAGTTTTTTGCTTTGCAATTTTATTAAAATTTATTTAATAAAATAAGTGTTGTTTGATTTTAATTTAATTAAATCAAATTATGTGAAATGTTTTTTGATAAATGTAAAACGATCGTTGGATGATATATAAATCTGAGAATAAGATTAAAACCTGCTTTACAAAATTCCTTCATCAGCGAAACTAAAAAAACCTTCATCACTAACGATGATGTGATCGAGCACTTTTATATCAAAATATTTTGCAGCTTCTTTTATTTTTTGAGTTAATAATTCATCTGCCTGGCTTGGCTTTGTGCTTCCGCTCGGATGGTTGTGGCAAAGAATAATATTAACCGCATCGTGCTCTAAAGATTTCTTTAAAATTATTCTTGGATCAGCAATTGTGCCGGTGATTCCACCTTCACTTATTATTTCATAATGATTTATTTTGTTCGCACGATTAAGAAAAAGCACCACAAATACTTCATGTCTTTTATGCTGCAATTTTGATTTTAAAAACTCTGCAACATCTTTACTGTGCAAAATAATATCTACTTTTTTTTCAGCAGCATCTCTTCGTGCGCCAAGTTCTAAAGCTGCTGCAATGCTTATTGCCTTTGCATCTCCGATGCCTTTTACTTTCAAATTTTTTATCTCTTTGATAGACATTTTTCCTAAACGCTGCAGATCATTTCCTGCTGCAAAAAGCATTTGTTTGGCAACATCAACGGCACTTTTATCTTTCGTTCCATTATTAATTAAAATAGCAATCAGCTCCGCATTACTCAATGCATTGGCGCCTTTCATCATCATTTTTTCTCGCGGTTGATCATCTTCAGCCCAATGTTTTATGGAAGTAGTTGCCATTGTAAAATTTATTGCGCATCAAAGTACAATTTCCTTTCGTAATCTCTATCTTCGCGACTCATCTTTTAAAAATTATGGGTCCTTCTGTAAAAATTTTTTCAGGCACCGGCTCCCAGGAATTGGCGGAAAAAATAGCTTTACGTTTTGGAGCTCCGCTTGGCAGGGTTAATATTCAGAAATTTAGTGATGGAGAATTTCAACCTGTTTTTTTAGAAAGTATTCGTGGCGATTATGTTTTTCTTGTGCAAAGCACCTGCGCGCCGACAGATAATATTATTGAATTATTGTTGATGATTGATGCTGTAAAACGCGCAAGCGCTTATAAAATAATTGCAGTAATTCCTTATTTTGGTTATGCCCGGCAGGATAGAAAAGATAAACCACGCGTAGCAATCGGCTCAAAATTAATTGCTACTTTATTAGAGGCTGCCGGTGCAAATCGTGTTATCACAATGGATTTGCACGCACCGCAAATACAGGCGTTTTTTGATATTCCAGTAGATCATTTGGACAGTTCCGCTATTTTTATTCCATACATAGAACAACTAAAACTCGAAAACCTTACCTTTGCCGCCCCCGACGTGGGGAGTACCAATCGCGTGAGGGAAATTGCAAGTTATTTCAGTGCAGAAATGGTGATTTGTGATAAGCATAGGAAACGTGCAAATGAAATTGCCAGTATGGTTTTGATCGGTGATGTTGAAGATAGAGATATTGTTTTGATTGATGATATCTGCGACACCGGTGGCACACTTGCAAAAGCAGCAGCTCTTTTAACAGAAAAAGGAGCAAGAAGTGTAAGAGCGTTATGTACGCATCCAGTGTTGAGTGCAAATGCTTATGAAAATATTGATGGAAGTTTATTAGAAGAATTAGTTGTTTGCGATACAATTCCTTTGAAAAAACAAAGTAAAAAAATTAAAGTTCTTTCTGTGGCAGATCTGTTTGCAATAGCAATAAGAAATGCTTATGAAAATAAAAGCATTACCAGTCTTTTTATTCATGCTCAATTGAAGGCGAAAAAAGGAATGGTTTGAGAATGTTTGATGAATAGAATTACAAAGCGTACAAGAGTGCGACGCAAGTAAAGCTTAATAGTAAGATGAACTTCTGGTTCACAAAAAAAAGTTTAAAACAAAACAAATATAAAAATGAAAACAATTACAATCGAAGGTCACCGGAGGACCGAAACTGGTAAAAAAGCCACCCGCCAGATTCGCTCTCAGGAAAATGTGCCTGGTGTAATTTACGGGGGTGCCGAAGAAGTGAATTTTTACGCTTCTGCAAAGGCTTTGAAGCCTTTGGTGTATACCGGTGAATTTCAGTTGGCTGAAGTAAATGTTGATGGCAAAACTTACAGATGCATCATGAAGGATCTGCAATTTGATAGTGTGATCGATACGCTCACACATATTGATTTGCTTGAACTTCGCGGCGACAGAAAAGTAGTTGCTACACTGCCGATTAAATTTACAGGCGTTGCTGCAGGCGTGAAAGATGGCGGTAAATTAGTTACCAAAATAAAAGCGCTGAAAGTAAAAACATTGCCTGAACATTTAAAAGAAAATATTGAAGTAGATATTACTAATCTTCAATTAAATGGCAACATTCGTGTGGAAGATGTGAAAGAAGAAAATTATGAAATTTTAAATTCTCCACGCATTCCAATTGTTTCTGTTGTTTTAACAAGACAATTGAAACAGGAAGAAGCTACTGCACCTGCTGCGAAAACTGCAACTGCTGCACCAGCCGCAGCTGCTGCACCTGCCGCTGCCGGAGCTGCAAAGGCTGCACCTGCAAAAGATGCAAAGAAAAAATAATGACTTGCAATAAATTAAAGCTCCTGTTTTGCGGGAGCTTTTTTTATGTATATTTCTTCCAAAATTCTGCATGACGTTTTTAATTGTTGGTTTGGGAAATGTTGGAAACGAATATGTTCATACACGCCACAATATTGGCTTTGATGTGGTCAGTGCTTTTGTGTTTAAACATGGTGGCTTATTTAAAACAGATCGTCTTGCAGAAGTTGCAGAAGTGAAATGGAAAGGCAAAATATTTATATGCATCAAGCCCACAACATTTATGAATCTTAGCGGAAAGGCTTTTAAATATTGGTTGGATAAAGAAAAAATTTTACTTGAAAATTCTTTAACGATAGTTGATGATATTGCTTTGCCTTTAAATAAAATTCGCGTTCGTCCGTCAGGCACAAGTGGCGGGCACAATGGTTTGGCAGATATAGAAATAACTTTGGGAACAGATAAATATCCAAAGCTTCGATTTGGAATTGGTAATAATTTTCCTAAAGGAATGCAGGTAAATTATGTATTGGGAAAATGGTTTCCGGAAGATGTTGCACTTGTGAACAGAAAAATAGAAAAATGTGTTGAAGTGATTGAAAGCTTTGCTGCTGTTGGCATTGAGCAAACGATGAATTTGTATAACAAAATGGATATTGTTTAAAAATTATTATTTAAAGATTTAATTTTAATACTCTTACAAAACCAAACTTCTAACAATGAAAATTTTTTGCATAGGAAGAAATTATGTTGAACACGCAAAAGAACTTCAAAATGAAATACCTTCTGAGCCTGTTATTTTTATAAAACCAAGAACAGCTTACCTGCATCATTCGCAGCCATTTTATTATCCGCCTTTTACAAATGAACTGCATTATGAAGCCGAGCTTGTGCTGCGTGTTTGTAAAAATGGAAGATATATCCGTGAGAAATTTGCCAATCAATATTATAATGAAATCACCGTTGGCATTGATTTTACGGCAAGAGATATTCAGCAAAAATTAAAAGAAAAAGGCTTGCCTTGGGAGAAAGCAAAAGCGTGGGATGGTTCTGCGCTTGTAGGAGATTTTATTGATCTTGATGAAAATTTTGTTAACCAACCAATTCCTTTTTCATTAAGAATGAATGATGATATTGTGCAGGAGGCTGATAGTTCGTTAATGATATTTTCTTTCAACAAAATCATCGCAGATATCTCACAATATTTTTCTTTGAATATTGGAGATTTAATTTTTACGGGCACACCAAAAGGTGTTGGCGAATGTGTTGTGGGAGATGAGCTTGAAGGTTTTATTGATGATACGAGTGTTTTTAAAATGACAATAAAATAGTTGTTTTTTATTCTGCGATATTTGTTGAATGATTGCCAATGATATTCTTCTGAAATCTTTTCGTATAATCGCTGAAGCCCGCGCTATGGCTGAGTTGTATGAAAATAACAGGCAGCTTTGCAAATATGTTCACTCCACTTCAAAAGGTCATGAAGCAATACAAATAGCAACCGGTTTGCAACTGCTTTCCTGCGATTTTGTAAGCCCTTATTATCGCGATGACAGCATGCTTTTGTCTCTTGGTTTTTCGCCATATCAATTAATGTTACAGTTGCTTGCAAAAGCCGATGATCCTTTTTCCGGCGGCCGTTCTTATTATTGTCATCCTTCAAATAAAGATGGAATAAAACCAACGATCATTCATCAAAGCAGCGCAACAGGAATGCAGGCAATACCAACAACGGGCATTGCGCAAGGCATTAAATATTTAGAGCAAACGCATTCTTCATTATTAAAAAAAGGAAGTAATGACGAAGCACCTGTTGTTCTTTGTTCTCTTGGTGATAACAGTATTACCGAAGGCGAAGTAAGTGAAGCATTTCAGTTTGCTGCGTTGAAACAATTGCCGATAATTTATTTGGTTCAGGATAATGATTGGGGCATCAGTGTTTCGCGCGAAGAAGCCCGCGCAATGGATGCTTATGAATACATTGATGGCTTTAAAGGCATCAGCAAATTGCAGGTTGATGGAAGCGATTTTATTGCATCATACAACATCATGGGTGCAGCAATTGAGTTTGTAAGAAAAAATCGTAAGCCTGTTTTGGTACATGCAAAAGTTCCTTTGCTCGGACATCATACAAGTGGTGTAAGAAAAGAATTTTATCGAAGTAAAAAAGATCTGGACGATCATGCAAGACATGATCCTTATCCTCGATTGCGAAAATTATTATTGCAAAAAAATATTTCGGAAGATGAAATAATAAGGATTGAAAAAGATGCGATAATATTTATAAAACAATCTTTCGAGAAAGCCGTTGCAGCACAAAACCCTGATGCAGCTTCAGTTTCAAGTCATGTGTTTGCAGAAACACTTATCAAAGAAGAACAGGGAACAAGACAACCGAAAAATTCAGAGAAGGTAATTATGGTTGATGCAGCCTTGCATGCGATAGACGAATTAATGAATAAGCATGAAGAGATTTTATTTTACGGACAGGATGTTGGCAAGAGGTTAGGTGGTGTTTTTCGCGAAGCAGCAACGCTTGCAGAAAAGTTTGGAGAGCATCGTGTTTTCAACACTGCTATACAGGAAGCATACATTGTTGGCTCAACAGTTGGCATGTGCGCTGTTGGTTTGAAGCCCATTGTGGAAGTGCAATTTGCAGATTATATTTATCCAGCATTCAATCAGCTTGTAACAGAAGTTTCCAAATCAAATTATTTATCAAACGGAAAATTTCCTGTGCAAATGATCTTGCGCGTACCAATTGGTGCATACGGTGGCGGCGGACCTTATCACAGCGGAAGCATTGAAACAACTTTGCTCAGCATCAAAGGAATTAAAGTTTGTTATCCTTCAAATGCGGCTGATATAAAAGGATTAATGAAGGCTGCTTTTTATGATCCAAATCCCGTTGTAATGCTTGAACACAAAGGATTATACTGGAGTAAAGTCGAAGGCACTGAAGAAGCAAAAACAATTGAACCTGCAAAAGATTATATACTTCCTTTAGGTAAGGCTAATATTATTTTACATGCTGATGAAACAAAAATAAAGAATGGAGAAAGTGCGTGTATCATTACTTATGGAATGGGCGTTTATTGGGCAAAAAAAGCTGCAAAAAATTTTACGGGACAAATTGAAATTGTTGATCTGCGCACTTTATTTCCGCTGGATGAAGCACTTATTTTTAATACAGTAAAAAAACATGGACGCTGTTTAGTGTTAAGTGAAGAGCAGCAAACAAATTCTTTTGCAGAGTCACTTGCTTACAGAATAACTTATAACTGTTTTGAATTTTTAGATGGAAAAGTAGAACTGCTTGGAGCACTTGATTTACCTGCAGTTCCTATTAACATTGAATTAGAAAAGGCAATGCTGCCGAATGCAAGTAAAGTGACAGAGAAAATTAAAAAGTTATTAAGTTATTAATTACAAAAAGAAAAGCATCATAGTTAAGAGAAAGATGAAAGGATTGCGACGCAACGATGATGCTATGAAATACAAATGCCGGTATCAAAAAATATATTTATTCCGCACAAAATTATTTGTGGTGAATGATCGCTAATGTTTTTGAAACCGAATTTCCATTTTGTTGAAATATCTGCTGAAACCTTGTGGGGTCTACGTTGTACTTCTTTGCCCAATAAGCAATTTCCTGTGAGCGGTTAAAATTTATCTGTACATTTTCTGTTACTTTTTCTTTTGCTACACGTGCCATAAAATTTGTTTTAGACTTTTAATTTTTCAAATGCCATGCCTGAAATTTTTATCATTTTCTTTTTCATGAAAATAACTTCTGCGACATAAGATACTCTAATTTTGTGGTTTTAGTTTTCCTAAATTATGCATGAGATAGAACCTTTTTTTAATTGGCGCCATTTGTATGTTGCGGATGAGGATAAGCGTTCGCCATTTTATGGTCGTGTGTATAGTGAATTTGAATTTTCGCAAACGGTTTATAATTATTATATCCATCCGCAATGGGATGAATTTGGCAGCCGCACTTTGTACATGAAAATATTATTTGCGGATTATGATCAACATTTTGTGATCATAGAATTGATAGGTGAATGGAATGATGCAATTGAAAATGACATCATGATTTTGAAGCGTGATGTTGTTGATAAACTGGAAGAAGAAGGCATAACAAAATATATTTTGATAACGGAAAACGTATTGAATTTTCATAGTGGTGATAAGGATTATTATACAGAATGGTTTGATGAAATAACGGATGCAAACGGCTGGATGGTTGCATTGAATATGCCTGTGGCAACACAACATGATTTTAGAAAAAAGAAATTAAATTATTTTATTGAATTGATGGAAATACCCAACTGGCGTGTGTTTAAGCCGGAACATCTTTTTCAAAAAATTAATGATGAGATTATGAAAAGGCTTGAGTGAAAATTTACACCAATACTATTCCGCTAAGTGCAGGAAGGTTAACCTTTATTTTATACCAGTCAGAAACATCATCTACTTTTTCACCGCTGATGATTGGATTAAAAACATCGCCGGTTCCCCAAAATTCTTTCGCATTGCTGTTGAATATTTCATTCCATTCTTTCTTGCCGTGAACGTGTACTTGCCAATGCATACGCACAACTGGTGTCATATTTAATATCACCAACACATCATCTCCAGGAATTTTTCCTTTACGTTTGAACGTAATTACAGACTCGCTTCTATGATTTAAGTCAACCCATTCAAAGCCGCCCTGTTCAAATTGTTTTTCATACAATGCAGGTTCGTTTTTATATAGTTCATTTAATTTTTGCACGCAATATTTCAGGCCTGCATGACTTTCAAATTGCAATAAATTCCATTGTAGTTCCTGCTTATAATTCCACTCATCTGTTGCACCAAATTCATCACCCATAAATAATAATTTTGCGCCCGGATGTGTGAACATGTAAGTGTACATCAATCGCAGGTTTGCAAACTTTTGCCAGTCATCACCCGGCATTTTATACAACATGGGACTTTTGCCATGCACCACTTCATCATGGCTTAGCGGAAGCATAAAATTTTCATCATAGAAATACATCATGCTGAATGAAAATTTATCCTGGCTGTCTTTGCGAAAAAATGGATCAATTTTAAAATAATCCAGCGTGTCATGCATCCAGCCCATCATCCATTTCATTCCAAAACCCAAGCCGCCATCATATAATGGCTTGCTAACTTTTGGCCAGTCGGTTGCTTCTTCTGCGATGGTTTGAATATCGGGAAAATCTCTGTACAATGTTTCATTCAGATCTTTTATAAAAGCAATTGCTTCAAGGTTACCGTTGCCACCTAATTCATTCGGCTCCCATTCACCTTCTTTGCGGCTGTAATCCAATCGCAGCATGGAACTAACGGCATCAACACGTAAGCCATCAATATGAAATTTATCGCACCAAAATCTTGCACTGCTTATTAAAAAACTTTTTACTTCACCTCTTTTATAATTAAAAATATAAGAGTTCCAATCAGGATGAAAACCTTTGCGCATGTCTGCATATTCATAGGTATTTGCACCATCAAACATGAACAAGCCATGGGCATCATAAGGAAAATGTGAAGGCACCCAATCGAGCAAAACGCCGATGCCTGCCTGGTGCAATGCATCAACCATTTTCATAAAATCCTGCGGGTTGCCGAAGCGTGATGTTGGTGCAAAAAAGCCTGTACCCTGGTAACCCCAACTGCCATCAAATGGATGCTCCATTACAGGCATTAATTCAATATGTGTAAAACCCAATTCTTTTATATAGGGAACTAAACGCTCTGTTATTTGTGCATAAGAATTGTAACGATGCTCATTGTTTTTATCAGGACGCATCCAGCTTGCGAGATGCATTTCATACACGGAATAAGGAGCATCAAGTGAGTTGTGTTTTATTCTATCAGTCATCCATTCTTCATCATTCCATTCATAATTTAATCCCCATGTTATTGATGCAGTTAATGGTTTTAATTCCCAAAAATTTGCGAAAGGATCTCCTTTATCTAAATGCAAACCTTTGTAGCCATGTATATGATATTTATACACTTCACCAGCATGTACGTTTGGTATAAACCCTTCCCAAATGCCCGACTGGTCTAGCTTTACGAAGAGTTGATGTGTATCATTTTTCCAATCATTAAAATTTCCTTTTACAAAAACCGCAGTTGCATTTGGTGCCCAAACGGCAAAATAAGTTCCCCATATATTAAGTACTTCAATTTGTTTATTGCCAAATATTTTATATAAACTATAGTGTGTTCCGTTTTGAAAATTGCTTATGTCTTCATCAGTAAATAAGGAATAATTCCATACAGGTTTTGTACTGTCTACAAAATGTATTTCCTCATATTTTTTTTGCATGCAATCGTTTTAAAGTTTCGGAAAACTGGAGAAATTAGTAAATACCATTAACGTAAAATTAGGAATAGTAAAATTGGTTTGTAAAACATTTTTGTCAACTTCATTTCGCAAAACTTTCTCTCCTCAATTCTGCATAATGAAGAAACTACTGCTTATCATTTTCTTTTCATTTGCTTTCATCATTTCTAATGCTCAACATGCAGACATAAAAGGTATTATAAACGATACCATTAATAAACAAAACCTCTCAAATGCAGTGATATCAATACTTCGCGAGAAAGATTCTATTTTAATAAAATTCACGCGAAGCGATGACAAAGGAAATTTTGAAATTAAGAATCTCGATTCGGGAAAATATATTTTACTTATCACTTACCCACAATATGCAGATTATACAGATCATATTTTACTGAACGATTTTTCGCGAATTGATCTTGGAAAGTTAGTCATGATCTTAAAAGCAAATTTGCTGAAAGATGTAATTGTTAGAAATATTGTAAGCGCAATACGCATAAAAGGCGATACGACTGAGTTTGCAGCAGACAGCTTTAAAGTGCAGCCTAATGCGACTGTTGAGGATCTTTTAAAAAAACTGCCGGGAATACAAATTGATAAAGATGGAAATATTACTGCTCAAGGTGAAAAAGTAAAAAAAGTTTTAGTAGATGGTGAAGAATTTTTTGGTGATGATCCGACACTTGTTACGCAAAATCTAAATGCAGATATGGTTGATAAGGTTCAGATCTATGATAAAAAAACTGATCAGGCAATTTTTACTGGCATTGATGATGGTAGAAAAGAAAAGACAATTAATCTGAAATTAAAAGATAGTAAAAAGAATGGTTATTTTGGCAAAGCCAATGCCAGTGCGGGAACTGATGGCTATAATGATAGCCAGCTAATGCTGAATGATTTTAAGAATAAAAACAAATTTGGGTTTTATGGTATTGTATCAAACATAGGAACGGCAGGTTTAAATTGGCAGGATATGGATAATTACGGTGATAATCCTTTTGCCAATTCAGATCCGGAAGAAGGTATAAATATAAATACTTCAGACCCGCTAGATTCATGGAGAGGAACATACACAGGACAAGGATATCCGATTATACAAACCGCAGGATTGCATTATAATGATAAATGGAATGATGATAAAGAATCGTTGAATGCGAATTATAAGATACTTCAACTTCATGTAAATGGTAACAGTGCCACGCAGTCAGAGTATATTTTGCCCGATACTTTATACTTCAATAACGATAAGCAAATATTTGCGAATAAGATTCTTCGCAACAGGGCAAATGTTTCGTATGAATACCAGCTAGATTCTATGTCTTCTATAAAAATTAGCGCTGACGGCGGCGATGATCATAAAATTACCAATTTGCTCGATTCCTCTGAAAGCCGTGCCAGCGACAGCTCTTTGGTTAATAATGCTTTTAGAAGAACCTCAGCGATTGGCGATAATAGAACAGTAAACAGTAACATTATTTTCCGAAAAAAATTTAAGAAAAAAGGAAGAACACTTTCATTCAACCTGAGGGAAAATTACAGTAATAACACTTCAACAGGTTATTTATATTCTGCCAATAATTTTTATTTAAAAAACATTCTTACACAGGATACAATAACTGATCAGTATAAAACGAACAGCAGCGAAAGCATCTTGTTTAATGCAAAGCTTGCATACACGGAACCTTTAAGCAAAGTGTCTTCGCTGGTTATTAATTATGGTGTAATTATCAACAACAGCAATGCTTCAGTGAAATCTTATAATAAAGGAGCTGATGGAAAATACTCTGCTCTTGACAGTTTATACAGCAGCGATTATTTGTTTAATATTCTTACTAATAAAGGTGGCGCAGCTTATAGCTTATATCAAAAGAAATTTAAAATGAATTTTGGAACAGATGTTGGCTACTCAAGCTACACACAGCAAAATGAAATTGATGATTCTTCTCTCAGCAGGAAATTTGTAAACTGGTATCCGTATGCCAATGCTTCTTACCAATTTTCGCAGGAACGCTCTTTTTGGTTTAATTATTATGGTGCTACCGTGCAGCCAACTATACAGGAGCTTCAGCCCGTGCTAACAAACATTGATCCTTTGAATTTAACGCTTGGAAATACAGCCTTAAAGCCTGCTTTTCAAAATAATTTATCGTTGAGTTTTCGTGATTATAAAGTGCTTAAACAAAGAGGTATTTATATTGGAATCAACTACGGCTTCACTGAAAATTTTATTGGAAATAAATCTTATGTTGATTCTTTCGGAAGAACTATCAATCAATATATCAACGTAAATGGAGACCATTCTTATGGTTTGCATTTGAATTATGATTACAAAATAAAAAAGTATGATCTAAACTCCTGGCTTTTTTCAGACATAAACAGTTATAGAAATGTAAGTGTGGTAAATAATCTTTTGAATATTACCCAGAGCGCCGATTATACTGTTGGCTTTGGTTTTGAAAAAGATAAAGAAAAAAAATACAGTTTTAATTTTAATCCTTCTATCACTTACACAACAAGTAATTCTTCTATACAGCAAAGTTTGCAGATTCACTATTTTGCTTTCGATACTGATCCTTCTCTTTTATTGTATCTGCCGCACAAATTTCAAATTCGTACAGATTGCGATTTTAATTTAAAACAAAAAACTCCGGCATTTAATAATAATACAAATGTGATTTTATGGAATGCATGGATCGGAAGAACATTTTTAAGAAATGATAAGTTGCTCGTAAAAGTTGTTGGTAATGATTTACTCGATCAGAACATTGGTTTCAACAGAACAGTAAACAGCAATTTCATTTCACAAAATACTTACAGTACTATCAGGAGATATTTTCTATTGTCCGTTTCCTGGAACTTTAATAAAGCCGGAACAAAAGCGCCGGGACACTAAACAAATAATTCTTTAAAACTTTATGAAACATATTTCATTTTTTATTTTAATAGCCATAATATTTCTTACAAAAAATATTCATGCACAAAATGAAATTTTTTTATCGCAGGGGAGAATTGAGTTTGAAAAAAAAGTAAGTCTTTGGGCACAGGCAGATGATGAAGATGATGATACATGGAAAGATTGGGTAAGAAAAACATTGCCGCAATTTAAAGTCACATACTTCGATCTTCAATTTAATAATAATAAAACTTTGTTCAAGCCAGGTCGCGAAAATCCTGATAACAATAAGCTTTGGGAGCAGCCACCTGCAGAAGATAATATTGTTTATACAAATCTCCACGATTCTTTAAGCATCAGTCAAAAAAATGTTTTTGAACAAACGTTTTTGATCAATGATTCAACACGAAAAATAAAATGGAAGATAACTGATGAAACCCGCACTATTGCAGGCTTTGATTGCAGAAGAGCCAATGCAATTTTTATGGATTCCATTTATGTTGTTGCTTATTATACTGATGAAATTACAACTTCAGGCGGCCCGGAATCTTTCAACGGCTTGCCGGGAATGATACTTGGGCTTGCTTTGCCGCATGAACATATCACATGGTTTGCTACAAAAGTTTACGCAGATAAAATTACTGATGCCCAACTTGTGCCGCCAACAAAAGGCACCAAAATAACTTCAGCAGCATTGCTCAATACATTAAAAGATCTTATAAAGAAATGGGGCAAATGGGGTAAGCGCTATCAAAGACAGATCATGATATAATTATCTTATCTGCCACATACAATTCATTTTTTATTTTGCACTTTTACAATTCATATTTACATTACACAAAAATATTTTTAAAAGTTTGCCATGGCAGTATCAGCTCCAATGAAAAGTGCAGTAGGCACGGTACCAAAACCAAGATTAAGCTTTGCGCAAATATGGAATATTAGTTTTGGATTTCTTGGTGTACAAATTGGTTATTCACTGCAAAATGCAAACACAAGCCGCATACTTTCTGCGGTTGGCGCAGATCCGCATCATCTCAGTTTATTCTGGCTTGCCGCACCTTTAGCGGGATTTTTTGTACAGCCAATTGTTGGCATGTCGAGCGATAAAACATGGACAAAGCTAGGACGCAGAATTCCTTTTATTTTAGGAGGTTCAATAGTTTCAGCATGTGCTATGTTCTTTATGCCGAACTCTGAACACTTTGCAGAAATATTACCACCCTTATTTTTTGGTGCAACGATGTTGTTGCTGATGGATACATCATTCAATGTAACCATGCAACCTTTCAGAGCTTTGGTTAGTGATATGGTTGGTGACTCGCAACGCAACCAGGGATATTCTGTGCAAAGTTTTTTAATAAATGCAGGAGCAGTTGTTGGTTCTATTCTTCCATTTCTATTGACATGGATTGGTGTTGCGAATGAGCCTGCGCTCGGCGCAAAAGTAGCACCGACAGTTATCTGGTCGTTTTATTTTGGTGGCGGCGCTTTGTTATTAACTGTGTTGTGGACAGCATTCCGAACAAGAGAATATCCGCCGGAAGATTATGCAAAATATCACAACATTGATATTGAAGAAAAAACAAAAGTTTCTTTTTTGACGCTGCTTAAAAATATTCCAACAACTATGATGCAGCTTGCAGTAACGCAATTTTTTTCTTGGTTCGCTTTATTTTTAATGTGGGTTTATACAACACAAGGCATTGCCCAAAACATTTGGAATACAACAGATGCACAATCAAAAGCATTCAATGATGCCGGCAATTGGACGGGTGTAATCTTTGCTGCATACAGTTTATTTGCAGCTTTATATTCCTTGGTGCTTTCATCGATCGCAAATAAATTTGGAAGAAAAAATACTTATATGTTATCATTGGTATTAGGAGGTTTGGGTTTAATGTCTATGATGTTTATTACAAACAAATATGTTCTTCTTGTTCCAATGATCGGCTTGGGAATTTCATGGGCTGCAATACTTGCTTTGCCTTATGCAATTTTATCTTCAACATTGCCACCAAAACAAACTGGTGTGTACATGGGAATTTTTAATGCAACCATTACCATCCCGCAAATTGCTGCGGGTTTATTGGGAGGTGTAATATTATCATTGGCAGGTGATAAAGCAATTAATGTTGTTGGTGTTGCAGGCGCATCTATGATTATTGCCGGCATTTGCGCAAAGCTTGTTATAAAAACCAAAGAATAATTTTTAAAATAAAACCAATTCTCAAAACAAAACACTTGTTATGAAAAAACATTTTATCTCTGCTGTTCTGCTTATTACATCAATCAGCTCTTGTCATTTTGGAAGCAAAACAGAAACTGATTCATCAGGCACTCCATCAATGTCTTCAGTAGTTTCAGCAATGAAGGACAATAGTGATGCATATCAAAAAAGAGCAGAAGAATTGAAAAAACTGCAACCATTAAGTAACGATGCTTTGAAATCTTTTTTCCCTGATGCAGTGATGGGGTTGAACCGTTCTTCTTTTGATGTAAATAATTCTATGGGTTATGCCGTTGGCAACGCTGAATATAAAAAAGATGATACGACAAAATATACTGTCGCTATCTACGATTGCGCCGGAGATGCGGGCTCAGCATTTTACAGCATGAGTTTTCTCACACGCTTAAATATGGATCATGAAGATGATAATGGCTACACAAAAACCGTAACCTTTATGGGCTCAAAAGGAATTGAAGAATATAAGAAAGATGAGAATACTTATACAGAAAGCTTTACCATCGCAGATCGTTTCTGGGTAAGCCTCACAGGCGAAAATACAGGATTAGATAATTTAAAATCATTTGCCAATGCGCTTGATCTTGATAAGCTCAAAGATCTGAAATAGAAATTTTTTTATTTCAATAATTTAAAGAGATTACACGAATTTTATTAAGATAAGTTCGTGTAATTTTTTTTTAATAATATTTGTAAATAATTTTTATGAGAAAATATTCAACTGCATTTTTTACATTTTTCTTTTTTCTTTTTTCTTCATTTTCTTTTTCACAAAATATACAGATCTATCCAACGAATTGGTGGGTTGGAATGAAGTGGAATAAAGTGCAGTTGCTTATCAGAAGTGATGATAGTAATTTTTATAAAGAAAACATATCCATCAAATATCCCGGCGTTTCTTTTGCCAATACACATCGATTTGAAAATGGAAAATATCTTTCGGTTGATGTAACTATTTCACCAAATGCAAAACCCGGAAATGTAAGTATTGCTTTCAACAACAATGGAAAATCAACTTCTGTTCAATGGCAACTTAAACCACGAAGAGATGGTAATGGAACAAAATATGCACAAGGAATTACTGCTTCAGATTTTATTTATTTATTGATGCCTGACCGTTTCAGCAATGGTGATGAAACCAATGATAGAATTGCAGGAATGCGCGATCAATCTTTAAATCGCGATTCAATTTATTTACGGCATGGTGGAGATTTCCAAGGCATCATCAATCATCTTGATTATCTGCAAAGGCTTGGTGTTACTACGTTGTGGCTTACGCCGGTAATTGAAAATGATATGCCGAGAAGAACGGAACATGGCTATGCTTTTACAAATCATTATATTATTGAACCTCGTTTTGGTGGCGCAGAAATGTATAAAAAATTAAGTGATGCATTGCATGATCGTGGAATGAAATTGATTCAGGATGCAGTATATAATCATGTTGGTTTGTATAATTTTTTGGTGCAGGATGGTCCTTCAAAAGATTGGTTGCATCAATGGCCAACTTACACGCAAACAAGTTATAAGGATCAGACTTTATTCGATCCTTATGCTGCGCCTTCAGAAACAAAAATAATGAGCGATGGTTGGTTTACAAGAGAGATGCCTGACCTCAATCAAAGCAATCCTTATGTTGCAAATTTTTTAATTCAGCATGCCATCTGGTGTGTAGAAGAATTTGGCGTTGATGGCTGGCGCATAGACACCTATATTTATAACGATCTCAATTTCATGAATCGTTGCAATGCTGCGCTTGTTGCCGAGTATCCGCACATAACAATGTTTGGCGAAACATGGGTGCATGGCACAGCAAACCAGGCATATTTTACAGATAACAATATCAATTTAAAATTTAAAAGCAATCTGCAGGGCGCAACAGATTTTCAATGTTTGTTTGATGGAATTTATCCTGCATTGAATGATAATTTCGGATGGTCAGAGGGAGTAAATAAATTGTACGAAACATTGAGTAATGATTTTTTATTAAAAGACCCGATGCGTAATTGCATCTTCGTTGACAACCATGACCTGAGCAGAATCTTTTCAGTTGTCGGAGAAGATCTTAATAAAGATAAAATGGCTTTTGAGTGGTTGCTTACTGAGCGTGGCATTCCTGAAATGTATTATGGAGATGAAGTATTGATGAAAGGCGTTACAAACCCTGACGGCCTTGTGCGGCGCGACTTTCCGGGCGGATGGAACAATGATAAAGTGAATGCATTTAACGGAGAAGGCTTGGATAGTTCTCAACTTGCAATGCAAAATTTAATTAAAACACTTGCAAATTTTAGAAAAAATTCTTCAGCATTGAAAACAGGAAAGTTGATGCAATACGTTCCGGTTGATGGATTGTATGTTTATTTCCGGTATGATGAACAACAAACAATTATGTGCGTAATGAATACTGCTGAAAAAGAAATGAAGGTTGATTTTAAAAAATATATTGAACGAACAAATAATTTTTCCGCTGCTGAAAATATTTTAACCAAAGAAGTTTTCTCAACGACATCAAACATTTCTATTCCACTAAAAACAATGTTGATTTTTGAATTAAAGAAATAATCAAAAATCATTTTTTGTAGTTGCGTAAAAATTACACATTTTTGTATTGTATTCTTTTAACCTCTCATAATTTTAAATATACAATTGCTTCTCATGAAAAAATTTTTTCCAATCCCTTTGTTGCTTCTTGTTTTTTCTGCAAATGCTCAGTTGCTTTCCTGGACACCTGATTTTATTCAGGAGAGTTCTACACCTGTTACTATAATCATGGACGCAAATTATGGCAATCAGGATTTGTTAAATTATGGAAACACAGCGGTAAACGATACAAATGTTTATGTGCATACCGGTGTTATCACTAATTTAAGTAATGGGCAATGGGCGCACGTTTCAAGTGTTTGGGGTTCATCAGGTCCAGCGGCAGCTGCATTTCGCGCAACTTATCTTGGCAACAATAAATGGAGTTTTACAATCACGGGAGGTTTGCGGTCTTTCTATGGATTGACGAATCCTAATGAAACTATCTTGAAAATTGCTATTCTTTTCAGAAACGGAAGCGGATCGCTTGCTCAACGCAATGCTGACGGTAGCGATATGTTTGTTCCGGTGTATGGAAGCGGCTTGTATGCAAGGATTGATAATCCATACCGGCAGCCAAAATTTGTTCCTGTTCCCGAACCGATCACAAAAAATATTGGAGATAATTTACCAATTGTTGCAAAAGCAAGTCTTGCAAGTACGATAAATGTTTATTTCAACGGCAGTTTAATATCAACTGCAACATCAGCGACAAAGGACAGCACGAACACTACAATAATTGATTCCGGTTATCAAACAATTATTGCAAAGGATACACTTAACTCAAGCAGCAACAGCGATACGCTTAGCTTTTATGTGTATCCTGCAAACAATGTTGCAGCAATTCCTTCGGGTGATCATGAAGGCATAAATTATGAAGCCGGAGATACTTCGGCAACTTTAGTCTTATATGCGCCATTGAAAAAAACAATCATTGTGATGGGAGATTTTAATAACTGGACGGCTTCATCAAAATACTTAATGAATGTCACTCCTGATGGAAATTATTTTTGGATTCGCCTTACCGGATTAACGCCCGGAACGCAGTATGCGTATCAATATTTAATTGATAATACTTTGCAATTAGCAGATTATAATTCAGAATTAGTTTTAGATAAAGATGTAGATCAATCACCGATAGTAAAACAAAATTTTCCAGGTCTTGAAGCTTTTCCATCTCAAGCGGCAGGAACACTCGCAACAGTTTTGCAAACAGGACAAGCACCTTACATGTGGAACGATGGGGGCTTTGTAAAACCTGATAAAAGAAATCTTTCTATTTATGAATTACTTGTTCGCGATTTTGTTGCAACAGAAAGCTGGAACACACTTGCAGACACATTGAATTATTTAAAAAAGTTAGGAATCAATGCTATCGAAGTAATGCCTTTCAATAATTTTGAAGGAGCAAGCAGCTGGGGTTATAATTCTAATTTCTTCTTCGCACCTGATAAAGTTTATGGAACACCTACTGCTTTAAAACATTTTGTTGATGTATGCCATCAAACTGGTATGGCGGTTATCATGGATTTGGCTATGGCAGATGTTTCAGGCAGCTCACCGTTAGTTCAAATGTATTTTAACAGCACAACAAATACACCAACAACACAAAATCCCTGGCTTGATTCAATTCCAAAAATATCACCTAGCATTATCGTCGGCTCTCAGTTCAATGATTCAAGCCAGGCAAATATTACATTGCGAAACAGAGTGTATGCCAGCTGGATTAATAATTATCATATAGACGGCTTTAGATTTGATTTGGCAGGTTCGTACACTTCAAGACAATATCCTGTAAATGATCCAAATTATACATGGCAAAGCACTTATGATACAAGCCGCTTAAATACCTGGAATAATATTTATTCATCACTTCAAAATATCAAACCCAACACCTACTGCATTCTTGAAAGCTTTGTAAATCAGCAGGAGCAAATAGATTATACAAATGCCGGAATGATGACTTGGTGGGTTGGTGATGAAAATGGCCCCTTTACACAAGCTGCAATGGGTTACAACACTAACTGGGATTTTAGTGGTGGTATCTATTCTTATTCAGGCTTATCTCAGCCGGGTCTTGTAACGTATGCTGAAAGTCATGATGAAGAAAGAGTGCAGTATAAAAATCAAGCCTATGGAAATAGTTCAGGCTCTTATAATGTAAAAGATACTGCTACTGGTTTAATGCGCGATGCAATGGTAGCCTCTTTCTGGGCAATGATCCCCGGACCAAAAATGATGTATGAATTTGAAGAATTGGGTTATGGATATTCTATAAATACTTGTAGTGACGGAGTGACAATTAATAATAGTTGCCGCACTTCTCCAAAGCCAATTCGTTGGGATTATTTACAAAATCCAAACAGACTTGCGCTTCATAATATTTATTCAAAACTTTTAAATTTAAAAATAAATCCTGCCTATTTCAGTACCTTCTCAACAGGTTCAGTCAATAAAAATTTATCAGGCGCAGTAAAGTGGATGAGTGTTTACAGCACAGCTTTGCAGGTAATGGTCTATGGAAATTTTGATGTAGTGCAGCAAACCGGAACTGTTTCTTTCCCAAGCACAGGTACATGGTATAATTTCTTTACAGGTGCAGACACTACAATAACTTCAACTTCATTAACGAATGTCACTTTAGCTCCGGGACAATATGCGGTGTATGTAAATAATGCAAGTGCTCTTGCTGTTAGCTGGTTAAGTTTTACTGCAAACGCTTCTGCGGATAAATCAATTTTGAATTGGTCTGTAAATGCAAACTCGGAAGTGAATGGAAATTATTATGCTGTAGAAAGAAGTGCAGATGGTATCAACTTCAATTCGATAGGGACTGTTGCTGTTTTAAAAACATCAAACGCTGTTGATCATTACACTTTCACAGATGCGCAACCATTGAGCGGTACAAATTATTATCGCATAAAAGAAGTGGATAAAGATGGAAAATTTATTTATTCAGGTATAGCCTCTGTTACATTTTCATCAGCACAAAATTTATGGAAAGTTTATCCTAATCCATCGGTTGCGGGCAGTAATGCGGCTTTGCATCTTCAATCATCATTTGCCAAACTTACTTTGCAGTTATCAGATGCATCCGGCAAAATTTTATTTAGATACACAACAACAAACGTTGCAGCCGGAACTGTTATTAATATTCCTTCATCAGGGCTTGCCAAAGGATTGTATTTATTGAAAATAGATACAGACAAAGCGGGCAATACTGAAAAGATAATTGTGTATTAAGAAGAAATATATCTTGTGAATAATACGCCGAAGGGTGTCAATTTATTTTGACATCCTTTTTTTGTAGAAAAACTATAGTGAACCAGCACGAGCCTTCATGAAATAATTACCAGCCTATATGGGACAATCATCAGGCTACATGGAGCAATCACCAGCCTACATGAAGTAATCGGAAGCCTACATGAAGCAATCACCAGCTTACATGGAGCAATCACCAGCTTACATGGAGCAATCACCAGCTTACATGGAGCAATCGCCAGCCTACATGAAGTAATCACCAGCTTACATGGAGCAATCGCCAGCCTACATGAAGTAATCACCAGCTTACATGGAGCAATTACTATGCTACATGGTGCAAACAGCACTTATATGAAATGTTGAGAGACTTAAATTACAAAGCCATCAGGCAATATTGCGCCTTTCTTTACTACCACAATGCCATCTTTTACGGTATATAATTTATGGTCGGTATTCTCCAAATGTTTTCCGCCATTTATTCTAACATCATTTCCGATGCGGGTATTTTTATCAATGATGGCATTTTTAATATAGCATCGTTCACCAATACCAACTCTTGGAATACCGGCCGCGGCATTCTTATCCATTTCTATAAGCGTTTCATAATAATCATTACCCATTATATAAGTGCTCACCACGGTTGTGCCATGCCCGATGCGTGCGCGAATGCCAACCACGCAATGTTCTACGCGGCTCGCAAGGATAATGGAGCCTTCGGCGATCAGTGTTTTCTCCAGCGTAGTGCCGCTTATTTTTGCCGGCGGCAACATGCGGCTGCGTGTGTAAACCGCTTTGGTATTATCAAATAAATTGAAGGGCGGAATATCATCCGTTAAGGCAAGATTTGCTTCAAAAAATGAAGCAATATTTCCGATGTCTGTCCAGTAACCATCATATTGAAAACTCACCACTTTATATTCTGCAATAGAGTCCGGAATAATTTCTTTACCGAAGTCTGTTGCGTTTGCATGCACATCTTTTAATAAGCTGTCGAGTATATTTCTGTTGAAAATATAAATACCCATTGATGCCAGATAAACTCTTCCGCTGTTGCGCATTGCATCGCCCGTATCGCTTACCCAATCGCCAAGCAAATCGCTTGACGGTTTTTCAATGAAAGAAGAAATAAAATGATTTTCATCCGTTTTCATTATACCAAAATCAGTAGCGTCGGATGCATTTACAGGAATAGTTGCAATACTAATGTCAGCGCCCTTTTCGCAATGTGCGTTGATCATTTCTGCAAAATCCATTTGATACAATTGATCGCCGCTCAATATCAAAACATATTCGTAATCATTATTATTAATGTGGCGCAATGATTGACGCACAGCATCGGCAGTGCCCTGGTACCAACCGGGATTATCAGGCGTTTGTTCTGCTGCAAGTATATCAACGAAACCTGTGCTGAATGCACTGAAATGATAAGTGTTTTTTATGTGCTTGTTCAGCGAGGCAGAATTAAACTGCGTTAACACAAACATGCGCTGGATGTTTGAATTAATGCAATTACTTATCGGTATATCCACCAAACGGTATTTGCCTGCAATGGGCACAGCAGGTTTGGAGCGGCTTGCAGTTAAAGGGTATAATCTTGTACCTGCACCCCCACCAAGTATCACGGCAACAACTGAGTTAGATAAAGCCATAGTAATGAAATTAGGAATGAAAATTAAAAATGAAAGTTAGGAGAAAAAAAAGAATACAAAATTATAATTGAAAAAATATTTAGCTGAGAACTTTTTGAAAATAAAAACAAGTAGAGAATTTCAATTTAAATAATATCCCAAAAGAATAAAGGAATCGGAGGTAAATATATTTCCGTTGCTGTTTTTCCATCTCATATATCCTTTCACGATGCCGATGCCAACAGCAAAATAATATTCTTCCTGTTTGTAATCGTACCACAAACCATCGTCATGTGTTATTATAATTTTATAAGAAGGATAATTTGTCGTTTCTATTTGTTTGGTGTATATAATTGAATTAAGTGTGTCGTTGAAATATGAGTTTTGTAAATAGGATTGATTCGGCGGTAAAGGCGAACTGAATAGAAGAGCTTCACCCGGTGATTCGAGTATGTAAACAAAAGAAGTATCCGAACGCACTGTAAATATCGGATCGCCAAATTGATCTGTTATTGGTGTATAACTATGGTTATCTTTTATGATAGCTCGTTGCGGTTTTAAAGTAAATGTATCAAAGCCATAATACGTTTGCGTCACATCAAAAAAACTATCAACGTACTCCCAATAATCGCCGGAAACAAGAGGATATAATTGAGCGGTTGTATGCGTTGAAGGGTCAATATATTTTACATTACAGGAACAAATGAAATTCGAAGCAAATAATATCAGCAGCGAAAAAAATTTCATTAACTAAAGTTTAAAAGAAATTATAAAAACAATTACTTCGAATGAAGTATGCTCTATATTTTATCTGAAGTTCCGATACACATTTATATATTGCTGCACTGCATATTCCCAACTGTTATTAATTTTCATCATGCGGTTTCGCATCCAGTTAAGATGAGTTTTATCTTTATAAACTTCAATTGCTCTGCCGATAGAATATGTAATATCACCAACGCTTGCGTGATTAAATCTTATTCCCCAACCCTGGAAATCGCCCATGTCAACAACCGTATCTTTCAAGCCACCTGTGCTGCGAACAACAGGCACAGTGCCATATTGCATAGCATACATTTGATTCAATCCGCAAGGCTCAACACGGCTTGGCATTAATAAAAAATCTGCGCCTGCATACATCTGATGGCTGAGCGTTTCATTGTATCCAATAACACAATTATAACTTCCGGGGAAATAATTTTTAAATTGAGAAAGCTGCCATTCCACATGCGGATCTCCGCTGCCGAGAATTAAGAAATTTACATTCAAGTTATAGCTATGCATGGAAGATAAAATTGCATCAGGTAAAACATCTGCCGCTTTCTCCCCAACCAATCTTCCAATAAAAATTACCAATGGTTTTGTTTCGTCAAGATCAAATCTTCCACACAAAACTTTTTTATTTGCGAGCTTACCTTCATCAACATTTTCTTTGGTGAATTGATCGGTAATAAAAGTATCTGTTTCAGGATTCCACACATCTGCATCAATGCCGTTTAATATGCCGATGCATTTTCCTTTTTCAAATTCAAACAATGCTTCAAGACCGTTCGAATTATATTTCAATTCATCCAGATAACTCCAGCTTACTGTTGTTACCTGCCACGCACATTTTACTGCAGATGCAAGTGGGTTGATATTATTTTTCCATTCGAGCAAACCTGTTTTCCAAGTATCATATCTTGGAATATAAACTGTTTTATCCATGCCCATCCAGCCTTGATATTGCGCGTTATGAATAGTGAAGATGGAAGGAATATTTGTGAGTGAATTGTAGTCGTAGCAATACTTCATCATAAAAGGAATTAATCCTGTATGATGATCATGACAATGAATAATATCCGGCTTGTGCTGCCAATGACTTAGCCAATTAACGACAGAAATTTGAAATGAAAGGAAGCGTTCATTATCATCATCATAACCATAAACTTTTTCACGATCAAGCAATCCATTGATGTCTATTAAATACAAATCAAAACCAAGCCTGTTTGTTTTTTCTTTTATTACAGTAAAATCAAACCATCTGTCTCCAAGATTTGTTCGACCTTTAAAATCAACCACCCATTCATTTTCATACAAAAATTTTGTGCGGTACATTGGCATAACAACTTTTGCGAAATGCCCCATATTAGTTTGGTATTTTGGTAACGCGCCAACAACATCTCCGAGTCCGCCTGCTTTTGCTACAGGATAGCATTCAGCGCTTACGTGAATTATTTCCATTAAGAAAAATTAAGAATTAAGAATTAAAAATTAAGAATGTTTGGCATTGATACAAAACTTAAAAACAAGATACATGCTTTCTTATCATGCGCAAAAAACATTTAAAATTTTCTGCTTCGTAAAAACTCTTTATTTTACACAATAATTTTTTCAAACCACTTAACGATTGCTATGAATCAAAAAACTAATTGGACACAGTTCGGCACTTTAATAGTTATCTTTTTCTTTTGGGGTTTTGTTGCTGCGAGCAACGATATTTTAATTCCTGTTTTTAAAAAAGCATTCAACTTAAGCCAGTTTGAAAGTCAACTGGTTTCGTTTGCATTTTATGTTGCCTATACTGTTGGGTCGATAATATATTTCTTTATTTCCAAAGCAATGAATGGTGATTTACTGAATAGAATTGGATATAAAAATGGATTGTGTGTTGGACTTATTATTTCAGCGATCGGCACATTACTTTTTTATCCTGCGGCAAATGATGGATCATTTGCTTTAATGCTTAGTGGATTATTTATCGTTGGTTTGGGCTTTGCATTACAGCAGATTGCTGCCAATCCTTTAGCCATTGTTTTGGGTGATCCGAAAACAGGTTCGCAAAGATTAAATGTTGGCGGAGGTATCAATAATTTTGGAACAACTATCGGACCGCTGCTTGTGAGCTTTGCCATTTTTGGAAGTGTTGCTGCGGGCAATACCAATGCAAGTATCAGCAGTGTAAAAGTTCCTTATTTAGTTATTGGTGCGGCTTTTCTTGCCGTTGCTTTATTCTTTAAATTTTCTTCTTTACCCAATAAAATAAATTTAGAAAATGTTGCGGCGGAAGAAGCTGGCGATGACAGCAAAGTGCTGCACAAGCCTTCTGTTTTTCAATATCCGCAATTAGTTCTCGGCATGATCGGAATTTTTGTTTATGTTGGAGTTGAAGTTTCTACAGCAAGTAATTTGCCTGAATACATGCGGCAATATTTGCATACACCAACAGATAAATTAGCGCCCTTTGTTTCTTTATATTGGGCAAGTTTAATGATGGGAAGATGGACTGGCGCCGTTGGTGCATTTGATATAAATGCAGGAATAAAAAAGATACTTCGATTCTTGATGCCATACCTAGCATTCGGAGTTTTCTTGATTGTAAATACAATTGCCCAGCGCGATGTCACACAGTTTTATGTGTATGCATTTGTAATAATAGCAATGATCATTGGTGATATTTTAAGCCGTGGAAATCCTGCAAGAATGCTGCTGATCTTTGCTTCTATGGGCATAACAGCTTTAATAATAGGAATGCTTACAACCGGCATGACCAGTGTGTTTGCGTTTATCAGTGTTGGTTTATTTTGCAGCACTTTATGGCCTTGCATTTTTACATTAGGCGTAGCAGGTTTAGGAAAACATACCAACCAGGGAAGCAGTTTATTGATCATGATGATCATGGGTGGCGGAATCATGAGCTTATTGCAGGGCAGGCTTGCCGGCGATGATCTCTTGGGAATTCATTATAGTTATATCGTCGGTGTTCTATGCTTTGCTTATCTCGCATTTTATGCAGTAAGATCAAAAGCAATTTTGAAATCGCAGGGAATAGATTATGATATAAAAGTTTCCGGCGGACATTAGTATCAAACTCTAAACTCATTCATTCTTAATTTTTAATTGATGGCTGTCATTCCTGTTACACAACAACTTGCCATTGGCATTGATATCGGCGGTACAAACACTGTGTTTGGTATCGTTGATCATCGGGGAGATATTTTATATCGCGGAGCAATTTCTTCCAGGAAAAATTCTACTGTAAAACTTTTCATAGATGAATTATTTAATGCTGTAAACCCTGCAATTGAGCAGGTCGGCGGCATGGAATATATCAAAGGAATTGGCATCGGTGCGCCTAACGGAAATTATTATAAAGGCACTATTGAATATGCGCCTAATCTTGTTTGGAAACAAGGAATAATTCCCTTGGCAGAAATGATGACAACCAAATTTAATTTACCTGCTGCACTTACCAACGATGCTAATGCCGCAGCAGTAGGAGAGATGATGTATGGCGCCGCAAAAGGCATGAAGGATTTTATTATGATAACGCTTGGAACCGGCGTTGGTAGTGGCATTGTGGTAAACGGGCATGTTGTATATGGACATGATGGATTCGCAGGAGAGCTTGGTCACACAATTATAATTCCTAACGGAAGATTGCATTGGTCTACTGGTGCAAAAGGCTCTATTGAAGCGTATGCATCTGCAACTGGCGTAAGAATAACTGCATTGGAATTATTAGAAAAAAATAAAAAGAAAGATAGCCTGCTGCGCAATTATACCAAAGAAGAAATTGACAGCCGTATAGTGTATGATTGTGCGTTGCAGGGAGATGAGATAGCGAATGAAGTATATAAATTTACGGGAGAGATTTTAGGAGATGCGCTTGCAAACTTCGTAATGTTCTCATCGCCTGAAGCAATTATTTTATTTGGTGGTTTATGCAAAGCCGGCAATTTATTATTAAAGCCTGCCAAAGAAAATATGGAAAAAAATCTGTTGCCGATTTTCCGGGATAAAGTAAAAATTATTTTTAGTGAATTGAAAGAAGCTGATGCTGCAATACTCGGTGCAAGTGCATTGGTGTGGGAATTGAAATGAATTTGCTGCGCAGAATTACTAACGTACAAGAGTGCGACGCAACGATGATGCTATGAAAATATAAAGATTGGCTCAAAATTTTTTTTTTCAAAAATTACATTCTTTCCGGCACTTTAATTCCTAACAAAGACATTCCTTTTTTTATTATCGCCGCAGTGAAAATAGCAATTTGCAAACGCAGTTTTTTCTTGTCATCGCTTTCTGCGTTGGCGATGGAATGCTCTGTGTAAAATGAATTAAAAATTTTAGCGAGCGTAAAAATATAAATAGCAATTTTTGATGGATCGTGCGCTGCTGCTGATTCTTCGATGATGGAAGGAAATTGCTCAAGCTGAATGATAAGTTGTTTTTCGAGTGTTAGCAATAAATTTTCGCAATCACTATTTATATGATTTTCATCCGATAACTTTCTCAAAATACTTTTTATTCTTGCATAAGTATATTGAATGAAAGGTCCTGTAAAACCATGAAAATCTATACTCTCTTCTGGATTGAAGATCATGCGTTTTTTGGGATCAACACGCAACAGAAAAAATTTTAAAGCACCAAGACCAATCGTTTCGTATAATTCTTTCAACTCTGCTTCTGTGAAATCTTTTACTTTACCAAGTTCTTCTGTTTTTTGTTTGGCAATGTTCAACATTTCATCAATAAGATCATCTGCGTCAACCACAGTGCCTTCGCGGCTTTTCATTTTTCCGGTTGGCAATTCCACCATGCCATAATTGAGATGATAAATACCATCAGCGGAGGGCAAATTCATTTTTTGCGCGATCAATTTCAGCACTTTGAAATGATAATTTTGTTCATCACCCACCACATAAATACTTTCCTCACAATGAAATTCTTCGTATTTATTTATGATTAATCCAATGTCCTGAGTTATGTAAACTGAAGTGCCATCTTTTCTTCTCACAATTTTTTCATCAAGCCCATCTTTCGTTAGATCTATCCAGACACTGCCATCTTCTTTTTGATTAAAAACTTTTTTTTCTAAACCTAAATCAACCATGTCTTTGCCGAGTAAATAAGCCTGGCTTTCATAATAAATTTTATCAAAATCACTTCCTATTTTTTTATAAGTTTCATCTAAGCCTTTATACACCCAATTTGTCATCATCCTCCACAACTCAATGACATCAGGCTTTCCAGCTTCCCAATCCAAGAGCATTTGCTGAGCCTGCAACATGATAGAGGCATTTTTTTCGGCATATTCTTTATCTTTTCCTGAAGCAATCAATTCATCAATTTGTCTTTTATATTCATCATTAAACTTTACATAATAATTGCCAACAAACAGATCACCTTTTGTGTTTGTACTTGCTGGAGTTGCTCCATTTGCAAACAATTTCCATGCGATCATGCTTTTGCAAATATGAATACCACGATCATTTACAATACAAGTTTTTACTACTTCATTTCCTGCAGCTTTTAAAATTTCTGCAACACTCCAACCTAAAAAATTATTTCGAAGATGACCAAGATGCAAGGGTTTATTTGCATTGGGTGAAGAGTATTCAACCATTATTTTTTTACCTGTACTTTCTTTATTTCCGAATGATTTGTTTGAATAATTTGTTTGTAAAAAATTTATCCAAAAAGAATCTGCGACAGATAAATTGAGAAAGCCTTTGATAACATTATAGGAAGAAAATACCTGATGATTTTCTTTAAGTAAAAAAGCACCAATTTCATTTCCTAAAACTTCTGCAGGTTTTTTTAATTGCTTGATAAAGGTAAAAAGCACGATGGTATAATCTCCTTCAAACTCAGGCTTGGTAAGGGTTACAGCAATATCTGATAAATTCAATTCTATTTTGTAGAGTTCTTTTATTCCTTTTATTGCTGCTGTTTTTATTTCATCAACAAGGGTCATTCAATAATATTAAGCCGCAAAAATAAGTTAATGTGAGGATGCGCAGGCGATCAGGCGAATTCATAAAATACTACCTTCGCCGCCGTTGTGAGAAAACTTCATTTACAAGTAAAAAAAAAAGTTTTATCAGTTGTAGATTTTTTTTATCCACCTTTTAAAAAAATCATGCCGCTGCAAACATTTCGCTATGGCGCATGTGGTGGGGGAAATACGCTGTTGAATATTTTTATCTTTTTTATTTTGTACAATTTTATTTTAAAAAAGCAAATCGTGCATTTGTCTTTCGTTGCTATCAGTCCGCACATTGCAGCATATATTATTTCTTTTTTTATCACTTTCCCGATAGGTTTTTATCTCAGTCTTTTTGTTGTTTTTCCTGAATCTCACTTAAGAAAAAGAATACAATTGTTTCGTTATTTTTTAGTGGTTATTATTTGTATCCTGCTTAATTATTTTTTCCTGAAATTATTTGTTGATAAGTTTGGCTGGTATCCTACGCCATCATTGATTCTTACGTCCGCAATAATTATTACGTTCAGTTATTTTTCTCAAAGACATTTTTCATTTCGTCAGAAGAATAACCAAACTGTAATTCGGTAATTTGCAATTGTGATGTGGCAAAAAATTGTAAAATTTATTTTCTTCGGAAATTATTTTGTTGGCATTTTGGCAATCGCTCTTTCTGTTGAGTCGTGCATGCAGCTTCAACTGCCACTCAATTCTTTTTTGTATTATTTATTGCTTTTTTGTGCAACGGTCATGTATTATACTTATGCATATACAGGCGCTTTAAATATTTCGGCGAGCCCAAATGCACGAACTGTATGGTATAAAAAAAATGATGCCTTTGTAAAAAAAAGCCAACTGTTTTTCCTTGTGTTGAGTATCATACTTACAATTATTTTTATTACAAAAAATAAAGAGGGCATCCTCTCAATGCCTTTACACCATTGGCTTTTGCTGGTTATTATGGCAATTGCGGGTTTGCTCTATTATGGACTTTTACCAAAATCTTTTTTTAATATAAAACTTAGAAACACAGGTTGGCTTAAAGCATTTATCATTGGTTTTGTTTGGGCTTGCTGCGCCAATTTACTTCCATTTATTGTGCTGCGAATTGAGAAAGGTTTCTATCATGTTGATATTACTTTGCTCATGTGGCTCTTTGTAAAAAACTGGATGTTTTGCACAGTCAATGCCATTATGTTTGATATTAAAGATTACGCAGACGATTCAAATTTGCAGTTAAAAACTTTTGTTGTACGATTTGGTTTGCGCAATACAATTTATTTTATATTGGTTCCATTAATGATCATAGGCCTGCTGTCATTTATAATTTTTGCTTACATAAGAAATTTAAATACCAGCGTTTTCTTTTTTAATCTGCTGCCTTTTTTAGGCTTATTAGCGCTGGCATTATCTATGCAAAAGCCACATAAAATTCTGTATTATTTAATCGTAATTGACGGACTTGTTTTTTTCAAAGCGCTGTGTGGCATTGCAGGAATGCAGCTTATAAAATAACAATGACAAATAATTATAACGGCATTGCTACATATTATGATTTGTTGAGCCGTTTGATATTTGGTAATGCTATCAAAAATGCACAAATTTCTTTGCTGAAATTTATTCCTGCGGATGCAGATATTTTAATTCTTGGTGGCGGCACCGGTTGGATCTTAGAAGAAATTGCAAGGCAACATGCAGAAGGTTTGAGAATCAGTTATGTTGAAATTTCTGCCAAAATGATTTTGCTTGCAAAGAAAAGAAATTATGGATTGAATGAAGTTGAATTTATACATATTTCGGCCGAAGAATTTATCGCACAAAAAAAATATGACGTCATCATCACACCTTTTTTCTTTGATAATTTTTTACAAATTAAAGTTGAATATCTTTTTAATAAATGTGCTGAAATGCTTGTCCGTAAAGGGTTATGGCTTTATACAGATTTCAGGTATGATAAAAATACATCACCACTTTGGCAAAAATTTCTTTTAAAAATTATGTATTTATTTTTTTGCTTAACTGCAAAAATAGAAACGCAAGACCTTATAAATATGGATTATCTTTTCTCAAATAATTTTGAAAAACAAGCAGAATTTTTATTGTATGCGCACTTTATTAAAGCAACTGCATACAGAAAAAGTAATTAGACAGATCTTATTGTCCTAATAAAACAATGTCTGGCGAGCGAACAGTATCGCTTGTATGAAAAGCATTATCATGAATCCAAAATTTAAAATAACAGGAGTCATTAATGCCGCCGTTTTCTGAAGTGCAGCCAACCCATTCCGGCGTGCTGTTATCAATAAAATTATACGCATAAGTAATATCTATTTCAGCTTTCAGATCACCGGATGGTGTAAAAGATGGCATCTGATATGGTATCGTATCATTGCCGCAAACAGTGCTGTCATAAGATATTTTTGCAACCCAAATTGTATCTTGTATATCGCCTTCTTTGTCCGTTGCCTGCAATTTAAAAGTGAAGTAAGAACCACTGGGAATGCGGTTTCCATTCACACTTTCAAATACTAATTGGGGCGAAGTCGTATATAAATCTTTGCTGCACGCAATTACAATACCCGTCACAATTACCGCAACTATCCATAATTTTGTTTTCATCATTTTTTCTTTCGTGTCAAATTTAAACAAAACAAACCATCTGCTTTGAACGATTTATTTGTTAACAATATTTTTCAGGAAGATATTTTATTTGAAAAAAAAGCAATTGAGTTATTTCATTTTCAAAATCAAAATAATATAATTTATAAAAATTGGTGCGATACAATTAATGTAAATGCGGATGATGTAAAAAATATTTTGCAAATTCCTTTTTTACCTATTTCTTTTTTCAAAACGCATAAAGTAATCACGGGAAATTTTTCTGCTGAAGTAATTTTTGAAAGCAGTGGTACCACACAAACCATCAACAGCAAACATTTTATCAAACACATAAATATTTATAAAAAAAGTTTTTTAAAAGCATTTGAATTGTTTTATGGTGATATAAAAGATTGGTGCATTATTGGCTTGCTTCCATCTTATCTTGAACGAAATAATTCTTCTTTAATTTGTATGGTTGATGAACTGATCAAACTTTCAAACAATGATAAAAGCGGATTTTATTTGAATGAATTTGATAAGCTTGCTGATGTATTAAAGAAGCTTGAAAAACAAAATCAAAAAGCAATATTGATTGGTGTAACCTTTGCCCTGCTTGACTTTGCGGAGCAATTAACATTAAATTTAAATAACACGATCGTAATGGAAACCGGTGGCATGAAAGGTAGAAGAGAGGAGATGACACGCATTGAAGTGCATGATATTTTAAAGAAAAGATTTGATGTAAAAAATATTCATTCAGAATATGGAATGACGGAACTTTTAAGCCAGGCATATTCAAAAAAAGATGGTATATTTTTTTGTCCGCCATGGGTGAAAGTGTTGGTTAGAGATGAGGATGATCCTTTGAAAATAAACAACACAGGCAAAGGCGCTTTGAATATTATTGACCTTGCAAATATGTATAGTTGTGCGTTTATCGCAACCGATGATGCAGCAAGTATTTTTGAAGATAGGTCATTCGAAATTTTAGGGAGAATTGATAACAGCGATCTTCGCGGCTGCAGTTTGCTGGCGTTATAAATTTATTAACCCAACTGTATATTTGCAATCTGCCCGGGTGGCGAAATTGGTAGACGCACTGTGTTCAGGTCGCAGCGTTCGCAAGGATGTGCTGGTTCGAATCCAGTCCCGGGCACTAGCTGAATTTAAGGCAACTTTCTTCAGAGTTGCCATTTTTATTTTTGTCTAGAACACTTGCTAGTATTGAGATTGCTGGAAGAGCATTTATTCTTGAAGTTCGGAACTGTATTATTTCCTTATTATACAAGGTTAATAGTTACACCCCAACGAAGGGCATTTAACCTTCCGTGTGGCACCTACAAGTGTTTAGCAGTTTTATTGCATGAAGATAGTATGTGTTTCTTTGATTCCATTTAATTCAAAAATAATTTTATAAGAACCTGAAGCAACATCCATCAAATGCAAATGCCCATTATTCAGTCCTGGTATTGCACTCATTTGCGTTGCCAATATTAATTTTCCAGAGACATCAAAAACTTTTACACTCATCTCGCCAGCCCTATCAGCATTGAATTGCAGCATTAAATGCCCATTAGTAACAGGATTTGGGCTGAGGCTTGTTATAAGTTTTGAAGCAACAAAATTATTTTGAAACATTTTTATATCAGAAAGTTGTGTACTTCCATCTTTATTAATAACCGCAATGCAGTAATAAATATACTTAACGCTTTTATTGTACAAGGCATCTGTATATTGATAAGACTTTATACCGGATGAATTACCGGCCGCAGTTACTTTTGCTATTTCAGCAAAATCTTTTGCGTCATAACTTCTTCTTACAGAGTAATACGAAGTGTTGGTTTCTGATAGTGTTTGCCATTTCAACAAAACATTATTTTCTATAGTAGAACTTATATTAAAATCATTAAAAGTAACTGCAAGAGACCCACCAACTTTAAGCGTAGCTTCCATTTCTGTTGTGTGTATTGCACACCAATAATTGTAGGTGCCTGTTACTGTTAGTTTATAAGAAAAAGTTTGGCCAGCACCTTGTATTGGTGCATCCCAACTGCTTGCACCAGCGGGTATATTTCTGGAAGTTGTTGTGTGAAAACCATTTACCCAAACCCATTTAATTGTATCACCAACATTTGCATTTACGGTTGATGGTGAAAATTGGAAATTTGATACTGATACTGTAAAGATTTTTGCGTTTGCATTAATAAAAATGCATAGGCAAATAAAAAGGGTAGAAAATATTTTTTTCATAAATTCAATTTTAGATTAAAGACTTTCTAATCAATACGGCTTATTTAAAAATAGGTTGCTTCTGAAATCATATCTAATTAGACAATTTTTTTATTCTAATATTTATAATTTACCCAAAGCAACCTTTTAATAACAACTGCGTATCTACAATTAACTTAAAGCAACATTCAAAGCCTTGGAAAGTGTACATGAGATAGTTACAGGTTGTGAAAAAAACGATCACAATTACCAAAAAATACTTTATCAAAAGTATTATGGGTATTCTTTAAAAATCGTTTTCAGGTACATCTATCATTACGATCAGGCAGTTGATGTTGTGAATGATGGGTATGTAAAATTGTTTAGAAATTTCAGCAAATTCAGATGCGAAGAACCGGAGAATATGGAAATGATTTTAATGGGATGGATACGCAGAATAATGATAAATACAGCAATCGATAGGCTTCGCAAAAACAAACTGGCACCCGAGATTGGAGGCATTCCTGAACATATTTGGGAGCAGGCAGATCGAAGTGGAAATGCTGATGAAATGCTGCTGTATAAAGAAACAATAAAATCGGTAAAACAATTGCCACCAGCTTACAGAATAGTATTTAATATGTTTGTTATTGACGGATGTTCACACCAGGAAATTGCAGATGCATTGGGCATTTCAACAGGCACATCGAAATCCAATTTATCCAAAGCAAAAATACTTTTGCAAAAAATTTTAAAAAAACAGGAGGAGCGTAAGTATGCAACCTTCAGATAATAATATGGACGAGCTTTTTCGCAAAGCAGGTGAAAATTATCCGCTAAAAACTGATAGCGGAAATTGGGATGCTGTGGCAGGAAAACTTGCAGGCAACACAGATTTACCTATAGAGAAATTTGCTGATAAAAATAATTATAGAAAGCTTTTGTGGTTGTTGCTATTACTTCCGTTCGCAGCTATTGGCTATAATTATTTCGCTAAAAATAATATTTCAAAAAAAGATATTGCAAAGCAAAATGCGATTATTACTGCACCGAAAAATAAGCAAATCGCCATAAATAATTTTAGAGACAAATCAATAAAATCAACATATGCTTTGCCTTCAAATCCTTTGCAGGAAACTGTTCCAGCCAATAATGAAAAATCAATTACAAAAACCAGTGAGCAAAAAAATATAAAAGATCCAAATAAAAAAATCATTGCTTCTGCAAAAAATACAAATGACAATAACAATACAACAATTGATTTGCTCTCTCAGAAAAATATAGAAAATAATAATAATGAAGTTGCAAATTCAAATGCTCTTCCTTCAACAGATAAAAACATCACAACAAATAATCAACTCTTACAAAGCAATTTAAAAAATACCAAAAACGCTTCCATAACAAATGATACAACAGTGATTGCAATAAACACAAACAGTAATAGTAATATTTCAAACAATTTAAACAATTCATTCAATAAAAACGATGAAAAGAAAGCAGTTTCATCAGCCTCAAAGCAACACTTTTTTTACGCAGGATTACTTGGCGGAATTGATGTAAGCACCGTTAAGTTTCAATCTATAAAAGGTGTGGGTTATAATCTTGGTATGCTTATGGGATATACGTTTACACAACATTTTTCTGTTGATGCAGGATTGCAGTGGGACAAGAAAAAATACTACACAAACGGAAAATATTTCAACATATCCAAAACAGGAATTCCATCAAATGTGAAACTTGAAAACATGAATGGCAATTGTAACATGTTTGAAATTCCTTTGAACTTTAACTACGAATTTTCTCAACATAAGAAAGGAAATTTTTTCGTAGCTGCGGGTTTTACATCTTATATCATGAAGAAAGAATCTTACAATTATACAGCAAACTATTATGGACAGGATTATGATCTCTACAAAAGTTATGGCAACTCATCGCGCAATTGGTTTTCGGTAACGCAGTTAAGTCTTGGTTATGAAAAACAGTTAAGCACTAATTATAAATTAAGACTTCAACCATACATAAAAATTCCATTGTCTGGCTTAGGCATTGGAAAGCTTCCAATAACAAGCGGCGGAATAAATATAGTTATTACACGACACATTTATTGACATTTAATTCACAGTATGCGAAAAAAGCTTTTGCTTTTCATAGGCATTTTATTGATTTTCCTTATTGGTTACAGCATTTATCTTTTCAATAAACCTCATAGTAGTATAGCCAATGTTACACCCTCTGTAAGCATTGCTGCCATTGAATTATACAAAGGTTATGTTGCTGATGAAAAACGCGGAGATACCAAATATTTAAATAAAATAATTGAAATAAACGGCATTGTAAATGATGTACAAAAAACAGATAGTTCCTTATCAATTTTTTTCAAAGCCGATGAAATGAATGGCGTGAATTGCAGTGTTTCATTAAACGATAACAAAAAAAATCTTTTACCAAAAAAAGGAGATACAATATTCCTAAAAGGGATATGCACCGGTTTTATAATGGATGTAGAATTAAATGATTGTGTAATAGAAAATAAATTGAAATGAAAAAAATATTTTTTGTTGTTGCAATGATAACAATTATAGCCGCATCATTTTTAGGCTGCTCCAAAGCAAGCGAAGATATGTTGGCACCAAAAAATGTTATGGATAGTTGCGACACTGCAAACATGAGATACAGCATTGATATAGTTGCTATTCTTTCAACCAATTGTTCTAGTTGCCATGGCAATGGCAATGAAATGGGTGGCATTTCATTAGACAGTTATAATGATGTGAAAGCTGTTGCCACAGCGGGTTTGCTGGTAAACGTCATTACTCACGCACCGGGTTATCCGCCGATGCCTGAGAACTCTACGCAACTTTCTTCGTGCGATATAAATAAAATTATTTCATGGATAAATGCAGGCACACCAAACAATTGATCTAATTAAAAAAATTACTCCGTTATGAAAAAATACATTTTATACTTTCTCCTGATTTTTATAAGCATTCAATGTCCCGCACAAATATTTATGACGCGAAACGGTTTTATTGGCTTTTATTCTAAAACACCTTTTGAAAATATTAAAGCCGAAAACAACCAGGTATATGCTGTGATTGATTTATCTAAAAAAAATATCGCTTTCACTTTATTGATGAAAAATTTTGTTTTTGAAAAGGAATTGATGCAGGAACATTTTAATGAAAACTATGCAGAAACTGATAAATATCCGAAGGCAAATTTGAATGGCTCATTCACAGGTGATGTTGATTTTAGCAAAGATGGAAAATATGATATAACAGTTATGGGCGCCATGACCATTCACGGCATTATAAAAACAATATCATTGCCAGCAACACTGGAAGTCAAGAATGGCGCGGTTTCCGGCGTTTCTTATTTTCAACTGAAACCGGAAGATTATAACATTACAATTCCTTCTATAGTTCGCAATAAGATTGCATCGGTAATGGATGTCAGTGTAAATATTTCCTGCATCGCAATAAAATAATTGTATGAATTTTCATAAAATAATTTTTGTTTTTTTCTTATTATTTTCTGATGTAGCTCTTCGCGCACAGGATTCTACCTTACTAAAAATGTTGAATGATTCTGCAAATGTTCCTTCAGAAAAAAGTTTTGTAACAGGAACTTTCAAAGGCAACCATTTCATCAACATACAGACGATTGAAGCGCCTGCGAAAGGCGCGTTAAGCTTTATTATCATGCATCGCTTTGGGAAAATAAATGACGGCGCATATAATTTTTTCGGACTTGATAATGCCACACTCCGTCTTGGCTTGGATTATGGAATCACGGACAAGTTTGCGATTGGCATCGGCAGAAGTTCACTTGATAAAACTTTTGATGGCTATTTAAAATATAAAATTTTATGCCAAACGGATGGCAGCAACAACATGCCTGTAACTGTCGATGGCGTGGTAACGATATCAAATTTTACGGAGGAATATATTGATAAACCTTATCTCAATGCAAAGTACCGTACAGCTTACGCAACACAGTTATTGGTTGCAAGAAAATTTAAAAAGTTTTCATTGCAACTCACGCCAACATGGCTTCATTATAATTTAGTCCCGACAATGGAAGATGCAAATAATTTGTTTGCGCTTGGCATAGGTGCTAGGCTGAAACTTACTAACCGCATGAGTATTTTGGGTGAATATGATTATTTACCGAATAACCAAATTGTTTCTCTGGACTTGCATAATTCACTTTCATTTGCGTGGGAAATAGAAACAGGCGGACATGTTTTTCAGCTTGTATTTACTAATTCACAAGGCATGGTTGAACCTTATTATCTTGCCAAAACAACTGGCAGTTGGAGCAATGGCGATATTTATTTTGGGTTTAATATTTCCAGAAACTTCAATATCAGCAAGCATTCTAACAAGACATTTAAGATAATTAACTCAAAGCCTCAATAGTTAGTTGCAAAAAAAGTAACTAACAAAATTTAAAGTTGAGAGATTATTAGCTTCAATTAATTTTATTCAATTCTTCTTATAAAACATACTTCAACTTATAATAATGGGTTGTGTAAAATGTAATTATACTTTTACAGTATGAACAAGGTTTTGATTATTGATGATGAAGAAAAGCTAAGAAGATTACTTGCGAAAATTCTGCGTCTTGAAAATTATATTGTGGTGGAAGCTGCAACAGTGCAGCAAGGTTTAAAACAATTAACCAAAGAATCTCCTGATGTTATTTTATGTGATGTAAAACTTCCCGATGGCAATGGCGTAGAATTAATAAAACAAATAAAAGAGAAGTTTCCTTTTGTTGAAATCATTTTGTTAACGGCTTACGGAAATATTGCCGATGGCGTGAAAGCCATTAAATACGGGGCTTTTGACTATATTACAAAAGGCGATGACAATGAAAAGATCATCCCGCTTATTGCACGCACATTTGAAAAAGTGCAATTACAAAAAAGAGTTTTTCAGCTTGAAAATAAAATAAGCAGGCGATATAATTTTGAAAATATTCTGGGTAGATCTTCACAAATTCTCCATGCAATTTCTCTTGCAAAAAAAGTGAGCACAACTGATGCGACTGTTTTATTAACCGGCGAAACGGGCACGGGCAAAGAAGTTTTTGCACAAGCCATTCATTACAACAGCAAACGATCGCAACAAAATTTTGTTGCCATTAATTGCAGCGCATTTTCAAAAGAATTATTAGAGAGTGAAATTTTCGGACACAAGGCGGAGCATTTACCGGCGCAATAAAAGATAAAAAAGGGTTGATGGAAGAAGCAGATAAAGGAACCTTATTTTTAGATGAGATCGGCGACATGCCTTTGGAATTGCAATCAAAATTATTGCGTGTTTTAGAGACAAATGAATTTATAAAAGTTGGTGACACCAAAACCATAAAGGTTGATGTACGCATTATTGCTGCAACAAATAAAAAGCTTGAAACTGAAGTGAACCAGCATCTTTTTCGCGAAGATCTTTTTTACAGGCTGAATGTTTTTGCCATTGAATTGCCTTCGCTGAATGAAAGAAAACAAGACATTACTTTGCTTGTTGATTTTTTTATTGAAATATTTTCTGCTAAGGTTGGTAAAAAAATAAATGGTATTGAACCAACCGCTTTAAAACATTTGCAGGAACATAATTGGAAAGGAAATATCCGTGAGTTAAAAAATGTTATTGAACGCGCCTGCATTTTAACGGAAGCCAATGAATTAACCATTGATAATTTACCTTTTGATGTGCAAGCATCGGATAGAGAATCACACATGCTATCTGCGTTTTCTTTGGTAAGCGTAGAGAAGCTGCACATACAAAGAGTGCTGAATCATACGAAAGGAAATAAGACTGAAACTGCGCGTTTATTAAATATTGGATTAACAACTTTGTACAGAAAAATTGAAGAATATAAAATCGATTTTTAATTTCCATTTTGAAAAAAGCTTTTCATTTTGAAAGGTTTTATTATGCTTCTTATATTTTTTGATAAAAACTAACTCCTTCTGAAAGCCTTTACTACACTGCATCCTGTACAAATGTATATCATCTGAAATCTTCGTGGCACTTCGTTTGGCATTAGATGGGAAAAAAATAATGCTCACATTTCTTCTTTTTACCGGAACATTTATTTGCTTTTATATTTTGTTTAAATCAATCAATTTTTTTGACAAAATATAATCTCTAAAAATTATTTCTATGCTGTTATTATTCATTATTGCTGTTCTGGTCTTTTTCTATCTCTGTTATGTATTGGTAAGATCTGAAAAGTTTTAGGTGTTTAATTTATATTCTGCAGATGAAAGGATTATTGATGTATCTATAATTTTATTTTAGTATCAATGAAAATTTGTTGCGACCTGCCTGCGGTAGGCAGGCGCAAGGGACGATGCCACAAAGAACTGAAGCCGGTATCAAAAAAAATTACTTCTAATTTCTTTTTATGAATGCTGAAATATTTGGTGTTGTTTTAATTTATGCACTTACGTTAGTATGTGCAATTCCTTTGGGAAAATATATTGGAAAAGTTTATGAAGGTGATAAAACACGCCTTGATTTTTTGTTTGCACCACTCGATAAAATATTCTTCAAAGTCACTGGTATCAAGCCTGAACGCGATATGACATGGCAGCAAAGTTTGTTTGCCTTGCTTACCATGAATGTTGTTTGGTTTTCGCTTTCGATGTTTGTTATGATGAACCAGGGATGGCTGCCTTTGAACCCTGATGGCAACCCTTCGATGAGTGCAGATCTCGCGTTCAACACATCGATCAGTTTTATTTCTAATACCAACATTCAGCATTATTCGGGGGAAACCGCAGTTTCATATTTAGGTCAGTTAACATTGATGTTGTTTCAATTTATCAGTGCAGGAATTGGGATGGCTGCATGTGCTGTTGTGTTTAAAGCAATGAAAGAAAAAAGTACAGAAAAGCTTGGCAATATTTATAATTATTTTATTAAAAGCTGTACAAGAATTTTATTGCCTTTATCAATTATTGTTGCCATTATTTTATTGGTGAATGGCACGCCAATGACCTTCAAAGGCAAAGACAGTTTTATTTCTTTGCAAGGCGATACAATGCAGGTTTCGCGCGGACCTGCAGCGGCAATGATTGCAATAAAACAGCTTGGTACAAATGGTGGAGGATTTTTTGGAACGAACTCCGCGCATCCTTTTGAAAACCCAAACTACCTTACCAATATTGTTGAGAATGTTTCCATTTTACTCATCTCTATTGCATTGATTTTTGCAATGGGTTATATAATAAAAAGAAAGCGATTTGCATGGATGGTTTTTGGTGTTATGACGGTCGGGTTTTTTCTCTTTTTAATTCCATCAATTTATTATGAGATGAAGGGCAATCCAGCGATTGCGAAGATGGGCATCTCGCAAAATATGGGGAACATGGAAGGTAAAGAAGTCCGTTTTGGCAGCGCTGCATCTGCTTACTGGAGTATCTCTACAACCGTTACCAGCAATGGTTCTGTGAATGCAATGCATGATAGTTTCATGCCGCTTTCAGGTATGTGCCAAATGCTTGGGATGCAGATCAATTCATTTTATGGAGGTGTGGGCGTTGGCTTTCTTAACTTTTATATTTTCATGATCATTGCTGTTTTTATTTCTGGTTTGATGGTTGGAAGAACGCCCGAATTCTTAGGTAAAAAAATAGAAGCGAAGGAAATGAAAATTGCTGCGATCATTGCATTGCTGCATCCTTTATTAATACTTGCAGGCACAGCGATTTCTTCTTATTTATTTTCTCACGATCCGACAACTTACGCAGAATGGCTTAATAATCCCGGCAATCATGGCTTCAGCGAAATGCTGTATGAATTTTCATCTGCATCTGCAAATAATGGCTCTGAATTCGCGGGACTTGGCGCCAACACGCAATTCTGGAATATCATGGATGGTTTCGTAATGTTGCTTTCACGCTTTCTTCCCATCATTGGTCCGCTTGCGATTGCAGGTATTCTTGCAAAGAAAAAATATGTTCCTGAAAGTGCAGGCACATTAAAAACAGATACATCAACATTTGCAATTATGGTCTTTGCAGTTATCATCATTATTGCAGCATTAAGTTTTTTCCCGGCATTATCTCTTGGTCCGATTGCAGAATATTTTGGAATGAAATAAAGAAAAATGTATGTCAAAAAAATCAACAAATAAACTCTTTGAATGGTCGCTTGTAAAAGAAGCGCTTAAACAATCATTCGTAAAATTAGATCCTCAAATAATGTTTCGCAATCCTGTAATGTTCACTGTTGAAATTGGTTCAGCAGTGATGCTTGCAGTTTGCATCTGGATATTAACCGGAGAAAGATCGCAGGGAAGTTTTGATTATAATTTCACTGTGTTTATTGTCTTATTTATCACCTTGCTGTTTGCAAATTTTGCAGAAGCAATAGCAGAAGCACGTGGCAAAGCACAGGCAGATTCGCTTCGTAAAACAAGAGAAGATACTCCTGCAAAAAAAATTTTTGCTGTCGGAGAAATTTTTATGGATGAAATAAAAATTGTTCCATCATCACAATTAAAAAAAGGCGATTTATTTATATGCGAAACAGGAGATACCATACCGATGGATGGTGAAATTATTGAAGGAATTGCAACCATTGATGAATCAGCAATTACCGGCGAAAGCGCGCCAGTAATAAGAGAAAGCGGCGGAGATAAATCTTCTGTCACAGGCGGAACAAAAGTTTTATCTGATCATATAAAAGTGCGCGTAACAACAGAACCGGGCGAAAGTTTTTTAGATAAAATGATCGCGCTGGTTGAAGGAGCATCAAGACAAAAAACACCAAATGAAATTGCATTAACAATTTTATTAGCGGGCTTCACACTGGTGTTTATAATAGTTTGCGTAACCTTAAAACCTTTTGGTGATTTTGCAAATACACCCATAACAATTGCAGCTTTTATTTCATTATTTGTTTGTTTGATTCCCACAACGATTGGTGGATTACTTTCTGCCATTGGCATTGCCGGAATGGACAGAGCATTACGTGCAAACGTAATCACAAAGAGTGGCAAAGCTGTTGAAACGGCGGGCGATCTCGATACTTTGTTATTGGATAAAACAGGAACAATAACAATTGGTAATAGAAAAGCTACACACTTTTGGAAAGCAAGAAATGTTGATGAAAAAGAATTCATAGAAGCTGCAGTTCTTTCGTCGCTTGCAGATGAAACGCCGGAAGGAAAGTCAATTATTGAATTGGCAAATCTTAATAAAAATTACTTCAATATAGAAGGAGCGAAGTTTGTAGAATTTACTGCGGAAACCAGGAGCAGTGGTATTGACTTGCCAAATGGAATAAAAATTCGCAAAGGTGCTTTTGATTCGATAAAAAATCTTGTACAAAAAAATGGCAATCATTTTCCAGGCGAAATTATTGAGAGAGTAAAACTTATTTCATCAAACGGAGGAACGCCGCTTGTGGTAAGTGAAAACGCTGAAGTGCTTGGTGTCATTGAGTTACAGGACATTATTAAACCTGGCATCCAGGAACGTTTTGAACGTTTAAGAAAGATGGGTGTAAAAACGGTAATGGTTACCGGAGACAATCCTTTAACTGCAAAATTCATTGCCGGCAAAGCAGGCGTGGATGATTTTATTGCTGAGGCCAAGCCTGAAGATAAAATGAATTACATAAAAAAAGAACAGCAGGGTGGCAAACTTGTGGCAATGATGGGCGATGGAACAAATGATGCGCCGGCACTTGCGCAGGCTGATGTTGGCGTTGCGATGAACAGCGGCACACAAGCTGCAAAAGAAGCAGGCAACATGGTTGATCTTGACAATGATCCTACAAAATTGATTGAGATAGTTGAGATAGGAAAACAATTATTGATGACGAGAGGAACGCTTACAACTTTCTCCATCGCCAATGATGTTGCAAAATATTTTGCTATTGTTCCGGCATTATTTATTGCATCAATTCCTTCATTGCAGGCGATGAATATTATGAAATTGCACAGCCCGGAAAGTGCTATTTTATCTGCTGTAATTTTTAATGCCATCATCATTCCGCTATTGATACCATTGGCTTTGCGCGGTGTTGCGTATAAACCAATTGGCGCAAGTGCATTGCTGAGGAGAAATTTATTTATCTATGGTTTTGGCGGCGTGTTAATTCCTTTTATAGGAATAAAATTAATCGACATTTTAGTATCCATTTGGTTTTAAAATTTAAACAATGAAACAATATATTCTTCCGGCTTTAAGATTAACTTTTATCTGCATAATTATTTTTTGCGGAGCATATACTTTATTGATCTTAGGCATTGCTCAGCTTTCACCGGCGAATGGAAATGGCGAAACAGTTTTGGTAAATAACAAAGTTGTTGGTTATGTTTTGGAGGGCGAAAATTTTACGGCAGATAAATATTTCCAGGGAAGGCCTTCTGCCGCTAATTACAATGCCACAGCGGGTTCCGGAAGTAATAAAGGTCCGTCAAATCCTGATTATTTGAAATCAATTCAAAATAATATTGATAGTTTTTTACTGCACAATCCTTCCATAAAAAAAGAAGATATTCCTTCTGATTTAATGACGGCTTCGGGAAGTGGTCTGGATCCTGATATTTCTTTGCAAGCTGCTTTTGTGCAGGTTGACAGGATAGCCAAAGCAAGAAATATTTTACCGGAAAAAATCAAACAATTGATTGAAAAAAATATAGAGCATCCGTTATTTAATTTGTTTGGCATATCAAAAATTAATGTACTAAAACTAAATATTGCATTGGATAAATTAAATGATATGTAAAAAAACATTTAGCTTCTCACTGTGATTATAAAAAATTAATCTTGCCATGAACGCTGTTGATTCTGATAATTTTCTTGATTTAATCCGTCAATCAAAACGCGGCAAATTCAAGATATATATTGGCATGAGCGCAGGTGTTGGTAAAAGTTACCGCATGTTGCAGGAAGCCCACTCTTTATCGCGCAGCGGTGTTGATGTAAAAATTGGCTACGTTGAAACACATGGCAGAAAAGAGACTGCGGAATTAATGGATGGATTGCCGGTTATTCCACGAAGAAAATTATTTTATAAAGGAAAAGAATTGGAAGAAATGGATGTGCAGGCGATCATAAATCTTCGCCCTGAAATTGTAATAATTGATGAGCTGGCACACACCAATATTGAAGGAAGCAAAAATGAAAAACGCTGGCAGGATGTGATGGAAATTTTGGATGAAGGCATCAACGTTATTAGCGCAATGAACATTCAGCATATTGAAAGCCTGAACAAAGAAGTAAAAGAAATAACAGGCATTGAAGTCGCAGAACGTGTGCCTGACAACGTTTTGCGGCTGGCAGATGAAGTCGTAAATATTGATCTTACTGCTGATGAATTGATCGCAAGATTGAAAGAAGGTAAAATTTATACCAAAGAAAAAATACAAACAGCATTGCAGAATTTTTTCCAACCGGAAAAGATTTTGCAGTTGCGCGAAATGTCTTTAAGAGAAGTTGCATCGCAGGTTGAAAGGAAAATTGAGTTTGAAATTCCGCGCAACAATCAATCAAAGCAGGAAAGATTAATGGTTTGCATCAGCAGCAATGATGAAATTGCAAAAAAAATAATTCGTAAAACAGCGCGCCTTGCAACTTACTACAATGCCAACTGGTTTGTTTTGTATGTACAAACACCGAAAGAAGATGCAGATAAAATCGGGCTTGCAGCGCAAAGGCATTTGATAAATAATTTTAAGCTTGCCACTGAAATGGGCGCCGAAGTTGTGCGTGTAAAGAACACAAATGTTGCACATGGAATTTTAGAAACTGCAGAAGAAAAAAAAATTACAACATTGTGCATAGGCAAGCCACATCTGTCTTTGCGCAATATTATATTGCGCACGACAACATTCAACGAGCTGCTGAAAAAATTAAGTGCATCGCAAATTGATCTGGTTGTTTTATCTTAAATAATTATGCGTTTAAAAAATAAACTTACACTTGGGCTTGGTTTTTTATTCGCTGTGATCCTCGCCTTTGGCATACTTGGAATTTTTTACATCAACAAATTAAGCAACGATGCAGGCAGAATTTTAAAAGATAATTACAACACATTGCAATACTGCAACAACATGCTGAAGGCTTTGGAAGAGCTGCCGGCTGATACAAGTGCTTTCAGAAAGATTGAAAAAAATTTATCACAGCAGGAAAAAAATATCACTGAACCGGGAGAACAAAATGCAACAAACTTTGTAAGAAAAAATTTTGAGGAATTGAAGCAAAACCCTTTAGAAACGGGCAATTACAAAGACATACGCCGCGCCATTTTTCAAATTCAGCAAATAAACCAGGAAGCAATTTATGACAAGAATAAAATAGCTTCAGACACTGCGCACGATGCAACTTTATGGCTCACCATTACGGTTACGATCCTTACGCTTATTGCGTTTACGTTCATTGTAAATTTTCCTTCAATCATTTCAAATCCCGTGCAGGCTTTTGCCGAGGGCATTGCGCAAATAGCAAATAAAAATTACAGCAAGCGCATACACTTCAACAGCAAAGATGAGTTTGGTGAACTCGCGAATGCATTCAATTCAATGGCAGGGAAATTAGACGAATATGAGAACAGCAATCTATCAAAAATATTGTTTGAAAAAACAAGAATAGAAACCATCATAAATCAAATGCACGACGCAATAATTGGTTTTGATGAAAGAAAAAATATTTTGTTCATGAATGTTATTGCAGAGAATTTATTTAGCTTGAAAGAAAAGCAAATTATCGGCAAATATGCGCCGGACGTGGCTTTGCGCAATGATCTTATGCGAACGATTTTGCAGGACAGCAACAAAAAAGAACTCAAAATATTTGCGGATGGCAAAGAAAGTTTTTTTATAAAAGAAGCCATCAATGTACAGAATGGTGAAATGATCATTGGTGAAGTGATTGTCTTAAGAAACATCACGCAGTTCTATGAATTGAATGAGGCAAAAACAAATTTTATCGCAACTATTTCACATGAATTAAAAACGCCTTTATCATCCATTAAATTAAGTACAAAACTTTTAAAAGACGAAAGAGTAAGCAGCCTGAATGCTGAACAAAAAGAACTGGTGCAAAGTATCAGCGATGATGCGGAACGCCTGTTGAAAATAACAGGAGAGTTGCTGAATATGGCGCAGGTTGAAACCGGCAACGTGGAAATAAAATTGCAAAACATAGAACCAAAAATTATTGTGAGCCGCGCTATTGAAACGGTGCAAACGCAGGCGCAGCAAAGGAATATTCAATTGCACAGCAATGTCTCAGAACATATTCCGAATATTTATGCAGACGCTGAAAAAACTTCGTGGGTGTTGATCAATTTACTTACAAACGCCATTAAATTTTCACCGGAAGGCGGAAAAATTTTTATTGATGTAGTTGAAAAAAACAATGAAGTTATTTTTTCTGTCAAAGACGAAGGTGCAGGAATTGATGAAAGATATTTAAGCAGAATTTTTGACCGTTATTTTAAAGTGCCCAACAAAAATTCTTACACCGGCACAGGCTTGGGACTTGCCATCTCCAAAGATTTTATAGAAGCGCAGGGCGGAAAAATATGGGCAACAAGCCAGCTGAATATCGGCAGCATCTTCAGTTTTAGTTTTACTAAAAATGAGCATGCTTGATATTGCAAAGAATTTCTTTGTATTATAATACAACATAACTTTTACTACCCTCGTCAATTATGTCATATAACATACAACACGTTGTCAAAATAATTTTTGGAGAGGAGTGTTTAATCTCCCTAAATTTTATATTTGATAAATCATTCAATGACTGAATTAAAAAGTTCTAACTTGTTTTAGCTACATGCACATAATTGAATTTAAGGCAGCCTTCTTCAGAGTTGCCATTTTTATTTTTGTCTATAACCCTTGCTAGTATTGAGATTGCTGGAAGAGCATTTATTCTTGAAGTTCGGAACTGTATTATTTTCCCTATTACTAGAATGTCCTAGGAAAAATCAGATATTATATGAAATAATTTTCAAAAAACATCTTGCTTATTATTGCGATCAACTGATTTATTTTAAATTATGGGGAGGCTTATAAAATAAAGGGTCATTAATTTTATGTGCAGATTCATTTATTCCTGTTTAAAATTTTCAATCTCTTTATAAAATCCAATGCCTTCATAGTATATTTTCCACCTGAGCCATTAATTAAGCCCTTACCAATTTTTTACTTTCATTTTTGCAATGTAAGATTCTTGTATAGCCAATAAGCCAAGTATGCAAAATAAACAGGTAAATAAAATTTGAAAGATGACATAACCTAACCAACAACATGCGAAAATCATTTGCTGCTAAGGCAAAAAGTTGTCCATGGCAAGCCTTTTGTGATATACAAGTGAAATTATAACCTTATTTCACAATTTAATTACACACTTTTTTAAATGCTAACCTTATTTATCAAGTATAAAATCAAAATATCATGAGTAAAACAGTTTCAGACTTTGTAGTCTCCCGATTAAAAGAATGGAATGTAAAAAGAATATTCGGCTTTCCCGGCGATGGTATCAACGGCATTATCGGCGCAGTAGGAAGAGCAAAAGATGATATAGATTTTATACAGGTGCGCCATGAGGAGATGGCTGCTTTTATGGCCTGTGCTCATGCAAAGTTTACCGGCGAAGTTGGCGTTTGCATGGCAACTTCAGGTCCCGGTGCCATTCATCTATTAAATGGTTTGTATGATGCAAAGATGGATCACCAGCCTGTTGTAGCAATTGTTGGTCAACAGGCGCGGGCTGCTTTAGGCGGCAATTACCAGCAGGAAGTTGATTTGATCTCTTTATTTAAAGATGTCGCAGGAGATTATGTACATATGTGCGTTGATCCGCAGCAGACAAGGCATTTGGTTGACAGGGCTTTTAGAATAGCGATGTCAGAAAAGACCGTTACCTGCATCATTTTTCCTAATGATGTCCAGGAACTGGATTATGAAGAACCTGCACGCAAGCATGGTACAGTTCATTCAGGTGCAGGATATACTAAACCAGTTATTGTACCAAATGATGAGGACCTGCAAAAAGCTGCAGATATTTTAAATGCCGGAAAAAAAGTTGCTATACTTATTGGCGCTGGCGCGAAAGATGCGCAAGAGGAGGTAATAGAAGTAGCAGAAATGTTAGGCGCGGGCGTTGCAAAAGCTTTGCTGGGTAAAGCGGCTTTGCCGGATGATATATCTTATGTTACAGGTTCCATTGGTTTATTGGGAACAGAGCCAAGTTGGGATATGATGATGGATTGCGATACCCTTCTGATGGTTGGCTCTTCATTTCCTTATTCAGAATTTTTACCGAAAGAAGGGCAGGCAAAAGGTGTGCAGATAGATATTGATGGAAAGATGCTTGGCATCCGTTATCCTATGGAAATATGCTTGCAGGGTGATAGTAAAGAAACATTGCGTGCATTAATTCCTTATTTAAAACAAAAAGAAAATAGTGAATGGCGTGATAAGATAGAAGAAAATGTAAAAAAGTGGTGGGAGTTAATGGATGCACGAGCCCATAATTCTGCCGACCCTATCAATCCGCAATATATTTTTTGGGAACTTTCTAAACGACTTCCTGATGATTGCATTATTTCCGCAGACTCAGGCTCTACCGCTTCCTGGTTTGCAAAAGATTTAAAGATCCGTAAAGGAATGCTGGCATCCTTATCCGGAAACCTTGCTACCATGTGCCCGGGAATGCCCTATACTATTGCAGCAAAATTTGCTTATCCTGATCGCGTACCTATTGGCCTAATAGGCGATGGCGCTATGCAAATGCTTGGTATCAATGGATTGATAACTGTTGCAAAATATTGGAAAACATGGAGCAATCCGCAATTCATTATATTAGTACTCAACAACCGTGACCTTAACCAGGTAACGTGGGAACAAAGAATAATGGAAGGAGACCCTAAGTTTGAAGGTTCGCAGGATGTACCTGACTTTGCTTATGACGAATATGCAAAATTATTAGGACTCGAAGGAATAAGGCTTGATGATCCTGATCAAGTTGAGAATGCATTAGATATGGCATTTATGGCTACAAAGCCTGTAGTGATAAATGCTTATACTGACCCATCTGTACCTCCATTGCCTCCGCATATTTCATTCGAACAAATGAAGGCATTTACATCAGCTATTTTTAAAGGGGATGAAGATTCATGGGATATGATAAAGCAAACTTTTAAAGATGTAGTGGATGAGTATCTTCCATCAAAAAAATAAATTATAGTAAAAAATAATCTCCCTTAATTAAGGGAGATTATATAGAAACGAATAACAATTAATTCTCAGGAATATTTTTGCTCAAATCAGCTGGCTTGTCTCCCTTCTGATTTTGTTTTCCGCCATAAGCAGTAAGCAGGGATGCAAAAGACCCACAGCCAAAGTTGCAGAGTGTTACATTTATCATCAGCATAAATAATAATCCTGTAGGATAATTATGATGATTTTGTACAGGCGCATTTCCAAGTATATTATTGGATGCAGTGTAACTGAATAAATCGGGGAAAAAGCACAACATAGCAATGAGTACAAAAATGACAGAAAAAAAAACGCCTGCAATAGAACTAAGAGTTCCTGCGATGACCATTGATATTGAACGCTCTGATTCGTAAGGCCTGAAAACAAGTTTGTAAGCATGAAAAAATATTACTCCCATAAATAAAGCATTGCCTATGTACAGGAAATATAAATTACTATACAAATTTTTTGAGAGAAAATAAATAACAGGAATCATGTAAAGGATTGCGGCCATTAAGCCATACAAAAAATATTCTTTAAGATGTTGCCTGTTGAAAATAGGATTTCGCATTACTATCTAAAGCATATAAAATTGTGCCATTCATAATTAAAGTTGTTTATGGTCTGGTCTTTGAAGTTTGTTACTAAGAGTTCATACAATTCTCAAATAGTTCTCACGAATGATTAATGGTGAAAAAGATGACCAAATAAAAGTTACAGCCGTGAAAACTGCTGCTTACAAAATACCAACTTCATCACCTGAAAGCGATGGCACAATTAAATGGAAAAGCACAACGCTTATTTTAGTTGAAATATCAGCAGCCGATAAAACAGGGATTGGTTATAGTTATGCAGATGAATCGTCTGCATTCTTTATTGAAAAATCTTTAAAAAAAAATATTGTTGATAGAGATGCTTTGCAAAATACAGGCATCACTCAAAACTTAGTTCATCAAATAAGAAATAATGGCGATTGCGGTATTGCTGCAATGGCTGTGTCTGCGGTTGATAATGCTTTATGGGATTTAAAAGCAAAAATTTTGAATGTTCCATTATGTACTTTATTAGGAAAAGTAAACGATGGAATGCTATTGTATGGCAGCGGAGGCTTTACATCTTACAGTGATAAACAAACAGCAGAACAATTTGAAAATTGGGCATCACAAGGCATTACACATTTTAAAATGAAAGTAGGTAGAGAACCTGATAAAGATTTTCATCGTGTAAAAGCTGCACGTAAAGCAATTGGTGATGATGCAAAATTATTTGTTGATGCAAACGGCGCTTACTCAGTAAAACAAGCACTTGAAAAAGCCAGGCAATTTGCAGAATATAATATAAGCTGGTTTGAAGAACCGGTAACTTCAGATAATTTACAAGGACTTCATTTTATAAAACAAGATGCGCCTTCAATCATTAATGTTGCAGCCGGAGAATATGGTTATAATCTTCCCTACTTTCATAACATGCTGCATGCAGATGCAGTAGATATTTTGCAAAGCGATGCCACACGTTGTGGCGGCATCACAACATTTTTAAAAGCCGGTGCTTTATGTGAATCAGCATACATTCCATTCTCTTCACATTGTGCACCAACCATGCATTTGCATGCTTCTTTAGCAGTTCCATCTTTTTATATCGCAGAATATTTTCATGACCATGAACGAATAGAAAATATGTTGTTTGATGGTGTTTCTAAACCTAAAGATGGTTGTTTATATCCTGACATGAATAAGCCAGGTTTTGGTATTGAATTTAAACATAAGGATGCAGAAAAATATAAACTTTAAATTGTAAACAATGAATTTCGAAGACATACCTGCAAAAGAAAAAACAGGCAATATTCCTAATCGTACAGTAAATAAAAAAACACACCGTTCAAACGGGAAAAAGAATCCTGATGCACATGCCGAAGGTGAAATTATTTATGAAACGGTTTTTAAAACACCGCAATCAAAAGATGTAGATGAAGCTGCGCTTGAAAAAGAGCTTGCAGCAAAAATAACCGGTGAAGTACGTTTCGATGATGGTTCAAAAGCATTGTATTCAACCGATGGTTCTAATTACAGGCAAGTGCCTATTGGCGTTGTATTGCCAAAATCTGAAGAAGATATCATCAATACAATTGCTATTTGCAGAAAATATAAAGCACCTGTTTTATCGCGTGGCGGAGGAACAAGTTTGGCGGGTCAGTGTTGCAATGTTGCCGTGGTAATGGACATGTCAAAATACTACAACAGCATTTTATATATTGATAAAGAAAAGCAATTAGTGAGTGTGCAGCCTGGAATTGTGTTGGACACTATGCGACATACGACAGAAAAAAAAGTTGACTTAACTTTTGGTCCGGACCCTGCAACACACAGTCATTGCACATTGGGTGGAATGTTAGGCAATGATTCATGTGGCGTTCATTCTGTAATGGCTGCTTTTGCGGGCAACGGTGCAAGAACGGCTGACAATACTGAATCATTAACGGTTGTTACGTATGATGGTTTAAAAATGAAAGTCGGTGCAACATCTGATGAAGAGTACAATAAAATTCTTAGCGAAGGTGGAAGAAAAGCAGAGATATATAAAAAGCTTCGTGACTTCAGAGATAAGTATGCTGATTTGATTCGCGAAAAATTTCCGAAGATTCCGCGCCGCGTTTCAGGTTATAATCTTCCACAATTGTTACCCGAAAATGGATTCAATGTTGCACGTGCATTGGTTGGTTCAGAAGGCACGCTTGTTACCATAGTTGAAGCAACGTTAAATCTCATTGGTGCTGCAAAAAATAAGTCGTTACTGGTACTCGGTTATCCGGATGTATATGCGGCGGGTCATGCAGTAATTCCTATCCTTAAACATAAACCAATCGGGCTTGAAGGTATTGACCATTTGCTTATTGGTTATATGAAAAAGAAAGGGTTGAACGTGGAAGATATTCCATTGTTGCCCAAAGGACAAGGCTGGTTGTTAGTTGAATTTGATGGCAAATCAAAAGAAGAATCTGACAACAAAGCAAAAAAATTAATGGATGAATTAAAGCAAGGCGAAAATGCTCCAACCATGAGTTTATTTGATGATCCGGCACAGGAAAAAATGTTGTGGGAAATTCGTGAATCCGGCTTGGGCGCAACAGCATGGGTTCCGGGTGAACCAATGACGGCTCCAGGTTGGGAAGATTCGGCAGTGCCACCAGAAAAAGTGGGTGATTACTTAAAAGATTTAAGAGAGCTGTTTAATAAGTATGGATACAATCCTTCGTTATATGGTCACTTTGGACAGGGATGTATTCACTGCCGTGTAAACTTTGATTTGTTTACAAAAGAAGGCTTGGAGCACTATAAAAAATTTACGATTGAAGCGGCACATTTGGTAGTAAGATATGGCGGCTCAATTTCAGGTGAACATGGTGATGGGCAAGCACGCGGAGATCTTTTAAATATTATGTTTGGTGATGAGTTAGTGCAGGCATTTAAAGAGTTTAAAACAATTTGGGATCCTGAATGGAAAATGAATCCCGGGAAAATTATTGATTCTTATGGACAGTTAGCGAATCTTAGAATTAATAATCATTATAATCCGCCGCAACCCAAAACACATTTTCATTATACGGATGATGAGAACAGTTTTGCACGTGCTACTTTGCGCTGTGTTGGTGTGGGTAATTGCAGAAGGCAGGAGCATGGAACTATGTGCCCGAGTTATATGGTTACACGCGAAGAAAAAGACAGCACTCGTGGCAGGGCGAGAATGTTGTTTGAAATGCTCGAAGGTGATGTTACAAAAAACGGGTGGAAAGATGATCACGTAAAAGACTCACTGGATTTATGTTTAGCGTGTAAAGGTTGCAAAGGCGAATGCCCGGTTAATGTTGATATGGCAACATACAAATCAGAATTTCTTTCACATTATTATGAAGGCAGATTAAGACCAAGAACAGCCTATGCTTTTGGCTGGATTTATTGGTGGAGCAGGCTTGCATCAAAAATGCCTGCGATTACAAACTTCATGTTTCATGCACCGGTGATCAGCAACATTGTAAAAGCTCTTGCCGGTGTTGAACAGAAAAGAAAAATGCCGAGCTATGCTGAGATAACTTTTAAAGATTGGTTTTTTAAAAGGAAAAATTCAAAAGTAAAAAATCAAAATCAGCTAACAGCTAACAGCCAAAAGCCAAAAGCCAAAGTGATATTATGGGCTGATACATTCAACAATTATTTTTTGCCAGAAACATTGGTTGCTGGCGTTGAAGTATTGGAAGCCGCAGGTTATGAAGTTATCACACCAAAACAATCATTGTGTTGTGGTCGTCCGCTATATGATTTTGGTATGCTGGATACAGCAAAGAAAATGTTGTTGCAGATAATGGATGTGTTGAAAGAAGAGATTCCAATTGTTGGTTTCGAACCAAGTTGTATTGCTGTTTTTCGCGATGAACTTATTAATCTTTTTCCAACGAACGAAGATGCTAAACGCTTAAACAAAAACGTTTTCACGCTTGCAGAATTTTTGGAAAAGAAGGCGCCTGATTTTAAAATTCCTGAATTAAAAAGAAAAGCAGTTATACATGGTCATTGTCATCATAAAGCCATCATGACAATGAAGTCTGAAAAATCAGTATTGGAAAAAACAAAGCTCGATTACGAAATGCTTGATTCAGGTTGTTGCGGTATGGCTGGTTATTTTGGTTATGAAAAAGGTGATCATTATGATGTATCAATAAAAGCGGGTGAACGTGTTTTATTACCTGCAGTTCGCAAAGCAGCACAAGAAACAATTGTTGTTGCTGATGGTTTTAGTTGCCGTGAACAAATAGAACAGGAAACAGATCGCAAAGGTTTGCATTTAGCGCAGGTGTTGCAAATGGCATTAAGAGAAGGAAACAATTCAACACCGCAACCATTGCCGGAAAAAAAATATGTTGATGAAATGAAACTGAAAAACCCGCATCAAACAAGAAAGACAATTATAACAGGTGTTGCAGTTGGATTGGCGATAGCAGGATTGCTATTCATCAAAAACAAAAAACGCTTATATTAAAAAATCACACCATGCAATTAGGAAAAAAAATATGGGCAATCGCTGAAGGATATATTCCCTCATGGAGTAATGGTCCTGCACCTGATTTTATCAGTCATGATGCGGCTTGCATTTTAAATACGTCTGATGAAGAAGCGCACATCGAAATAACCATTTATTACACAGACAGGGAGCCTGTTGGTCCTTTTAAAGTTACAGTGGCACCACGCCGCTCAAGTCATATTCGTTTTAATAATTTTAAAGACCCGGAACCTATTCCGCTTAAAACAGAATATTCGAGTGTGTTTGTTTCTGATGTTCCAATCGTACTGCAATATACAAGGCTTGATTCCCGCCAGGCAGAAAACGCTTTAATTTCCTGCATTGCTTATACTGAATAAATTTTGTGAATCTAAATTATAATCCATACTGAACAAATTTTGTTGGTGTTGAAAATGAAAGCTCACCTTGAGGTGCAATCCTAAAAATAATGGTTAACTCTAAACTATATTTGTTACCCTTTTATTTACTTCAATCAGTCGAAAACCCGGCTTCGCTTCAGGCTGAAAAAATAAATCATCTTTTTAATACATTCAATATTGCAGCAGCAGGCATGTTGTTGCTGGTTAGTGTTTTGGTTACATACATCTGCATAAAATTCAGGCAAAAAAAAGATGACAGTCGCGAAGCTTCGCAAACAACAGGCAACAAAAAATTAGAAGCATTAATGATTGGTGTTCCTTTTTTATTGCTTGTTTATTTTTTCTGGCAAACAGTTTCTGTTGAAAATGCAGTGGCTGCGCCTATGAATACAACACAACAACCGGATGTAATTATCACCGGTCATCAATGGTGGTGGGAAGTTGAATATCCTGCCTCAAAAATTATTACTGCAAATGAAGTGCATTTGCCAATAGGTAAACATTTGCTGATGGAATTACGCACCGCCGATGTTATTCATGATTGGTGGGTGCCTGAATTGGGAAACAAGATGGACATGATTCCCAACACAAAAAATTATTTAGCGGTTGATATAAACAAGCCGGGAAATTATTTTGGTGCATGCAGTGAATTTTGCGGCGCGCAACATGCATGGATGCGTATTCATGTAATTGCTCAAACGCAAAATGATTTTAATAACTGGCTCGATTCAAATGCGCAAAATGCAAAGCAACCGGCAGATAGCTTGGCAATGCGTGGCGCGTATTTATTTCAAACAAAAACATGTGCAAACTGTCATCGCATACAAGGCACAAATGCCATTTCAAATTATGGTCCTGATTTAACACATGTTGGCAGCAGGCAACAGTTATTAACGGGCATGATTGATAATAATGAAACAGAATTATATAAGTGGATCAACCATCCGCAGCAGATAAAGGAAGATGCACATATGCCTGATTTTATTTTCGATAAAGATTCAGTACAGGCAATAGCGCATTATTTAAGTGAATTAAAATAACATGAGTGATTTTGTTGAAATACCCGAACCATCGTCACCATTTCCAGGCATTGGTGTAAGCACAGACCAGGGTTTGCTGCAATGGATTTCATCTGTTGATCATAAAATGATTGGCATCATGTATTTATTGGTGGCGTTATTATTTTTTATGATTGGCGGTGCTGAAGCGTTGTTGATGCGCACACAATTAGCATTGCCGTTGAATCATGTTTTAAGTCCTGAGGCATACGACCAATTTTTCACCATGCATGGCACAACCATGATTTTTTTAGTAGCGATGCCAGCAATTTTTGGCTTCTCAGTTTACTTCACACCATTAATGATTGGTGCAAATGAAATGGCTTTTCCACGAATGAATTCATTCAGTTTATGGATAACATTTTTCGGCGGCTTGTTATTATACTTTAGTTTTTTTGCCGGTGGTGCGCCGGATGCAGGCTGGTTTAATTATGCACCGCTCAACGAACAAAATTATTCTTCAAGCGCAGGCATTGATTATTATACAATGGGCTTATTGCTTGCAGGAATTGGCAGTGTTACAACATCCGTAAATCTTGTTGTAACCATTTTGCATTATCGTATAAAAGGCATGAAGCTTAACAAACTTCCATTGTTTGTGTGGATGGTCTTAGTGAATTCTTTTTTATTGCTTGCTGCATTTCCATCGTTAAATGCAGCGCTTGCCATGTTATTGATGGACCGGCAATTTCATGCGCATTTTTTCAATACAGCAAATGGTGGTTCAGCATTATTGTGGCAACATTTATTTTGGATATTCGGTCATCCCGAAGTATATATTTTAATACTGCCGCCATTCGGAATTTTATCGGAAGTCTTCCAGGTGTTTTCACGCAAACCCATTTTCGGATATTCATTTGTTGCGGCATCCTCCGTTGCCATTGCATTGCTTGCATTTGGTGTGTGGGCGCATCACATGTTTGCTGTTGGTTTGGGCAATACCGTTGATTCATTTTTTTCTGCAAGCAGTATGTTGATTGGCATTCCCACCGGCGTAAAAATTTTTAACTGGCTCGCAACCATGTACGGCGGAAAAATACGATTCACTGTTTCTATGTTGTTTGCTGTTGCGTTTCTTGTAGAGTTTACGATTGGTGGATTAAGCGGAATTGCATTTTCAATTGTGCCAATTGATTGGCAACTCACCGATACTTATTATGTTGTTGCGCATTTGCATTATGTGTTTATTGGCGGAACCATCTTCGGTTTGTTTGCAGGTTTATTTTACTGGTTTCCAAAAATGACCGGTAAAATGCTCAACGAAAAATTAGGTAAATGGTTTTTCTGGTTGTTTGCCATCGGCTTCAATCTTACATTTTTAGTGCAACATGTGCTTGGCATTTTAGGTATGCCGAGACGTGTATGGACTTATCCAAACATTCCATGGTATGGCATACTAAATTTCATATCAACGGTAGGTGCATTTATGATGGGTGCATCAATGTTGTTATTAATTTATTTAATTTTTAAAAGTAAAAAATCAGGTGATGATGCAGGTAGAGATCCATGGGATGCATTCACATTGGAATGGGCAACAACTTCACCATCACAATTAAAAAATTTTGATGAATTACCGGTTGTGCATGGAAGAAGACCATTGTGGGATTGGAAGCAAAAGCCCCCATCCCCTGAAGGGAGTAAAAGACAAATTAAAAATGATAGCAGATAAAATATAAATTAAAACACTTTAAAAAAATTCCCCTTTAGGGGATAGGGGCATGGAAAACAAAACAATGATGAAGCTCGTGGTTGGTACAGAAGCAATGTTTTTTGTATCGCTGATTATGGCGTTTATTTATATGGCGTATAACTCAGGATTTGAGCCGCATGAAGTACAACAACTCGATATAGAAACCACCGGAATTTTTACTGTGATTTTATTTGCCAGCAGTTTTACTTTAATACTCGCTGAAAAAAAATATAAAGCTGGAAATATAAAAAGTTTAAAGTTTTGGTTGATAGTAACCATTGTTTTTGGATTAATATTTTTAGTTGGTCAAGGCAAAGAATATATACGATTGATTAATGACAACATTACTTTAAGCGGCAGTGTTTTTGGAACAAGTTTTTATGCGTTAACAGGCTTTCATGGGCTGCACGTTTTTATCGGGTTGATTATTTTATCAATTGTTTTAATACTGGCTTTTTTAGGCGATTTCAAAAATCCGTCGTCGAATGTTATTAGCACGGTTGCTATCTATTGGCACTTTGTTGATATTGTTTGGATTTTTGTTTTTACAGTAGTTTACGTGTTGCCGCACTTTACAAGCATCTAAATAAATTTTATGCATTCAATTTATTTTTACTGGAGCTTTGATTATATCACAACAGCATTTATTGTATTGTTGTGCTTTGCTTATTTATATACAATCAACTTCAAACTAAAAAAACAGTCAGCTTATTTTTTTGCAGGAATAATTTTATTAATCATTTGCGTTGCTTCACCATTACATTTTTTGGGTGAAAATTATTTGTTCAGTGCACACATGCTTTCGCATACATTGATTTTATTGATTGTTGCGCCTTTGTTAGTTGTCGGAATTCCGAAAGAAAATAAATTTAAAAGCAGCTTTATTTCACTATCAAAAAAAATAGCCAAAGTACCTTTTGTATGTTGGCTGATTGGTGTAAGCGTGATGTGGTTCTGGCATATTCCATCCATCTTTAATAATATGTTTATGATGAATATGCAAGCTTCATCACACACTATGAATTTTTTATCATACATACACATGCTAAGTTTATTATTAGCAGGAATTATTTTTTGTTTGCCTGTTATCAATCCTTATTCAGCATATAAACTTGCATCTTTAAAAGCAGTGTTGTATCTAACATCAGCGTGTGTTATGTGTTCGATACTTGGCTTGCTGATAACCTTTGCGCCACTTGATATTTACACGCATTACATCGATATAAATGACACTTATAATTTTTTACCGTTGATAAGAAACAACTGGAATATTTCAACAGCAGTTGACCAGCAAATTGGCGGATTGATTATGTGGGTTCCGTGTTGTTTTATTTATCTCACGGCATCTATGTATCTTTTAATAAAATGGTTTCATGAAAAGAATGAAGCAACTGTTCTTCAGAGTTTAAATATTTGAGATGACGGAAGATAATCAACCACAGGAATTAGTAAAAGCAAAACCGGAGCATTTGCCCAAGCCAACATACTGGCCATTTTTTTTGGCAATGGGATTAATGTTTATGGGTTGGGGATTATTAACCATCTGGTTAATTTCTGTTGCTGGTTTTATTGTGTTTGTAATATCACTTATCGGATGGATAAATAATATGCGCCATGAATGACAGCAATGAATCAGAAAAAAAAATAACGAGGCAAAAGTTTTTTGTAAAGCTGAGTTTAGCACTTGCAGGATTGAGTGCTGCTGTTGCATCTATTCCTGTAATCAGCGCATTAGTTGCACCATTATTAGAAAATCCTAAAGAAACATGGCGAACAGTTGGAAAGCTTACTGATTTTAAAGATGGCACTACAACATTGGTAACTTTTCAAAATGCTGATCCAAAACCGTATGCCGGTGTTACTGCGCAAACTGCTGCATGGCTGCGCAGAAACGATAAAAACAACTTCATTGCTTTTGCGGCAAACTGTACGCATTTAGGTTGTCCTGTTCGTTGGGAAGCAGATGCAGAATTATTCATGTGTCCTTGCCATGGTGGTGTATATTATAAAGATGGAACAGTGGCTGCAGGACCACCGCCAAAGCCGCTAACAAAGTATGAAGTAAGAATTAATAAAGATGAAGTGCAGATAAAAACTTCTCCGTTGCACATTACAAATATTACTGCGTAAATATGAAGAAGATTTTAAAAAAAATGTGGCGTTGGTTTGATGACAGAACAGGCATTAAAGAAACCATGATGCCGTTAATAAAACATCCGGCACCGCCAAAAAAATTATGGAGTTACGTTTTCGGCAGCGCTACATTATTTCTTTTTTTATTGCAGGTGATAACCGGCGTTGCACTTTCATTGTTGTATGAACCATCATCAAACAATGCATACCAATCATTACAATTTATTACCAACCAGGCAAAATTTGGAAACGTTTTACGCGGCATTCATTATTACGGTGCATCAGCCATGATAATTTTAGTAGGCATTCATATGATTCGCACATACATCACTGCATCTTATAAATTTCCGCGTGAAATGAATTGGATAAGCGGCGTGTTTCTTTTGTTATTCACCATATTCATGGGTTTCACAGGTCAGTTATTAAGATGGGATTCAAGCGGCGTTTGGTCATCAGTTGTTGCAGCGCAGCAATTAGGCAGAGTACCATTTGTGGGCACTTATCTTGCGCGATTATTAATTGGCGGAGACACAATTGGCGGACAAAGTTTAAGCAGGTTTTTTTCTTACCACGTATTTATATTTCCTGCATTGATTTTTATTTTTATCGGCTTTCATATTTATCTCGTTTTTAAAAATGGAATATCAGAACCACCCAAAGCAGGTAGGTTGGTTGATCCAAAAACATATCGTCCATGGTATGAAAAATACATGAAAGAGAAAGGCGTTCCATTCTGGCCAAACGCAGCATGGAGAGATACAATGATTAGTGCTTTGATTGTTATCGCGGTTATTGTGTTCGCTGTTGTTTTTGGCGCACCTGCATTAACCAATCCACCAAATCCATCTATTGTTCATACATCGCCAACACCGGATTGGTACATGATTCCATTCTTTGCATTGTTTGCTTTAATGCCGCACAGCGTAGAATCTATTGCGATGATGCTTGGCCCTTTGCTTACCATCATCTTATTGTTTTCCATTCCATTTATTTCAAACAAAGGCGAACGCAGCCCGATGAAAAGACCATGGTCAATGTTTGGTGTGATATGCGTAATCGTATTTGTAGTTGCCTTACTGGTAGAAGGATTGAAAGCGCCATGGTCTCCTGATTTTAATGCAAAGCCGTTGCCGTTAGCCGCAATAAAAGAACAACATCCTGATTCAACAATTGTGCAAGGCACACATTTGTTTTATACAAAAGCATGTGAGTATTGCCACGCAATAAATAATTATGGAGGAAAAACAGGACCAGATTTAACTAATGTTGGCAATCGTTTATCACAGCAGGAAATTACAATACGCATTGTAAATGGCAGCAAGAATATGCCTGCATTTGGCGGTTCATTATCTAAAGATGAATTGAATAAGTTGACAATATTTTTAGCCTCCCAAAAATGATGGCTTTGTAAGATAAATCAATGATTGGTTGACACATCTTTCTTCTCTTGTATTTCTTTGAAAAATATCATAGCAAAATTTTTAGGGCATCATAATCTTAAGTTCTATAATACTGGGCAGGAGGTTAAAAAACCATCGCTTTCTAAATATGTTTTGTTTTAGTAATAATTCTTCCCCTTATTTGCAACCTGTTTCTACGAAATATTCTGTTGAAATGCATACATAAACTTTCAGGTTACGGTGCCTGGTGTTAATCTTGGTTTCACTATATAACAAATCAAAAGCCATTAACCAATAATCACAAATTATTGAAGTTTAAAAGAGTTTGGAATGTATATTGTTTACATTAATAAACGACTTTAACCATCATAGAATTTAATAAAAAAAATTAAACATAATTCATGAAAGATTTAAAAAACAAAGTAGTGGTTGTTACAGGTGCTTCGGCAGGGTTAGGAAGATCTATTGTAAGAAAGTTTGCAAGGCAAGGAGCTAAGATCGGTCTTATTGCACGAGGAACTGATGGACTTGAAGCCGCTAAAAAAGAAGTGGAAGACCTTGGAAGTGAAGCAATCGTTATACCAATAGATGTAAGCGACAGTGAAGCTGTAGAAAAAGCAGCCACTCTGATTGAGAACAATCTTGGAGATATTGATATCTGGATAAATAATGCAATGGTCAGTGTATTCGGACCTTTGAAAAAAATGAATGCTGATGAATTTAAAAGAGTAACAGAAGTTACTTATTTAGGACAGGTATATGGCACTATGGCTGCATTAAAAAGAATGCTTCCCCGCGATGAAGGCAAAATAATTTTGATCGGCTCTGCGCTTGCTTATCGCGGCATTCCTTTGCAGTCTGCATATTGCGGAGCAAAGCATGGTATTCATGGTTTTTTTGAATCATTGCGCGCAGAATTAATTCATGATAAAAGCAACGTGCACTTAAGCATGGTGCAAATGCCCGCAATGAATACTACACAATTTGGTTTTGTAAAAAGCTATCTTCCCAATCAGCCAAAGCCAATGGGAATCATATATGAGCCCGAAGCCGCTGCCAACGCAGTCTTATATGCAGCTACACATAATGAAAGAGAAATTTATTATGGATACTCTACATATAAAACAATTATCGGAAATAAATTTTTGCCGGGATATCTTGATAACTATTTAGCGAAGACAGGTTATGACGGGCAGCAAACAAATGAGCGTAAAAAAAATCATGAACATAATTTATGGAAGCCAATTCCCGGCGATCATGGTGCGCATGGCAACTTTGATAAAAATACTATGAAATACAGTCCACTCTTTTTGATAAAAAAATATAAATGGCTGACTGGTGCTGCAGCTGGTTTAGCTGCTTTGGGAATAGGACTATTAGTGAATAAGATCAAAACAGAGGAATGATTCATTCTAATTAAAAAAATGATTACAACCATTTCTTTCCTATCACTTATTTTTTGTTTTGTTTGTGTTTTAATAATTCTTGTCGATGTTTTAAAGCATCCCCAGCAAATGAAAATTATGAATATTGTTTGGCCAATTACCGCTTTATACTCCGGGCCAATCGGTTTACTTGCTTATTATAAAATAGGAAAAAAATCTGTGAAAAACAAAATGCCGCATAGTGAAATGAAAACATGAATGGGCGCCAACAAATGCATCACACAAAAAAACCTTTCTGGCAAAGTGTTGTAGTTGGCGCACTGCATTGCGGAAGCGGTTGCACGCTTGGTGATTTTGTTTCAGAATTTTTTTTAATTATGGTTCCTGTTACTTTATTTGGAAGTGCTTTGTATGGAAGCTGGCTCGTTAGCTTTTGCTTTGCTTTTATTATTGGAATAATATTTCAATACTATGCCATTAAGCCTATGAAAAATTTATCTTCAAGCCAAGCAATTTTAGTTGCATTTAAAGCAGATACCTTGTCATTAATTTTTTGGCAAGTAGGAATGTATGGATGGATGGCAATTGCCGACTTTCTAATATTTCACCGCAAGCTGGAAGTTAATGATCCTGTATTTTGGTTAATGATGCAGGTAGCGATGCTTGTTGGGTTTGTAACTGCTTATCCTGTGAACTGGTGGTTGTTGAAAAAGGGAATCAAGGAAGCGATGTGATAAAAATGTTTATTCAATTTTATTTCCGTCAGCAAGCCAGCCCCCGCTGAAGCCTGCATTGAGCAAACCATTTCTTATATAAACGCATTTTTTAGTTAAGTTCCAGATAAGTTGTGAAGAGTAATTTTCGATCATTAAAATAACAGGTCCCTGGTTCAAGCCAAATATCCACGGAGAAACCCATTTATCTTTTTTCTTTTTCTTATCAATAAAAGTAAAATTGAAACTTGCTTCAAACCCATAGTCTTCTTTAGCTTTCAAACCAAATTCATCTATAAAATATCTTATTGCCTGAAGCACAATATCAGAAGCAAAAGGAAGTGAGGCAACAACTGCCCAAGGTGAGATAGTACCATCATCAGGCCCAAAAGGAACGCCTCTTGCAGTATAATTATAAAACATTCTTTGAATGCCGTCTATCTTCATTGTTTTTGGTCCCGGACCATCGCTTGCAGTTATGCCCCAGCAATTCTCTCCATAATTTTTAAAGGCATTCTTATTTTCAATGGCATATTCTCTTTGTACGATCGTAGCGCGCCGGCTGTTTTCAAAATAATCAAATCCTGCTTTCCTGTTAAAGTCATCCTGTATTCCTTTAAAATCAATCCAGATATGCGAGAGCTGGTGAATGAATAAAGGTCCCGCATAGAGATATTCTATATCGTAAATTTTTTTTATTTTAAAAGTAGAGGTCCATTGATCGTAGCTTTCTTTTTTGATTGGAAAAGTTGGTGAACCAAGCGCAAGCATGTAAAGCAGCATGGCCTCTGAGTAATCACTATCCCAATAATAAGGTAGAAAGCCTGTTTCAGGATCCCAACCGTGACAAACAGTTGGTTTGCCGTTAGTAGCCCAAACCCAATCAATTCTTTTATAGAGATTGTCTGCCAGATCACAAATCTCCCGTTCTTCTTCAGTATCATTCGTAAAAAAAGCTGATGCCGTTAATGCTCCTGCAATAAATAAAGCGGTGTCAATTGTAGAAAGTTCTGATTCAGGTGCACGCATGCCGGTTTGCATATCAAGAAAATGATAATAAAAACCTTTATAACCCATCGCGTCTTTATCGGTGCTTTGCTTGCTGTTATAAAAAAAACGTAGAATCGTGAGTGTTTTTTTTATTGCTTCCCCGCGGGTGATCATGCCTCTTTCTACACCAACAATATAGCAGCATAAGCCTAAGCCCACAACAGCTATGCTTGCAGAAGACGTTGGTTCAGTTTTATCTGCGATCAATCCATTTTTCGGATTGATTTCTTTGATGAAGTATGGTAAAGTTTCTTTCAATAAATTATCCAGCATTTCCCTGTCAGACAATCGTGCACTGTTGTTATTTTTCATAGCTTAATTATTGCTTTCTTCGTATTCTATGGTTATGCATGCGACACCTTGCGGCGGAATATTTACTTGTAATGATAGTAAATTATTTTGGACTGATGCATCAACAGGTTCTTTAATTAATGATGAAGCTTTTTCCAATGCGTTCAAATCTTTTGGTAACAGGCTTTCCGGTCTTCCCATATCATACCATGCCTGCGTGGCATTGGCATGTGTATCATCTATCCTTTCTATATAACTGTTCTTTATTTTTTTATTGATGGATAATGTTATGGTAATATTTTCTTCCTTCACAGGATGCTCCGGCAATTGAGAATTGGTGATCAATACCTGGATGCTATCCTGTTTTGAGAAAGCCCACACATCAACAGTTTCATGACTTCCCTTCACCTCAAATCTATTTTCTCCTAACTTGTGCAGCAACTCGTAGGCGCGGTAAGCAGGCTTTGGTATGCCGTGAATATTCATCAAACCAAAGCCGCCATGAAAGGGAACAGAACAAAAATAATTTTCTTCAAAAATATCAGAGAACGTCCAATAACTGTAGCCTTCCACCAAACCTGCTGCTTCTATCACTGTTTTTGTAATGTAAGCAGCAGCGTAAGGAAGATCATGCAGCTCATCAAAGGGATTAGAAGAGGTGCTCCACTCCGTGTAATAAACAGGTTTATCGCCTGCCTGCTTTTTTACTGCCGCAGCCTGATCTCTTAAAATGCTGCGCGTGCTCTCCGCGAGTTCCTGTATGGTATCTTCACCGGGTTTGCCCAATGCATCTGTTGGATATTGGTGTGTGCTGATAAAATCAACAGGCACTTTTATTTCATTGCAATAATTAATAAATTCCGGTAGCCATTCATTCTTTGCGGTAGCAGGTCCGCCCACTTTTAAAGCAGGATCAATACTTTTTATTGTGCCAGCTGTATGTTTATACAGATTGAAATAATCTATTTGCTTTCCTGTCCAGAAAGATGTCAGGTTGGGCTCATTCCACACTTCAAAAAACCATTGTCTTATTTCTTCTATTCCATACCTATCCTTCCAGTGCTCAATTAATTTTTTTATAAAAATATTCCATAGATTATAATCTTTGGGAGGAGTAACATTGGATTGATATTTAAAAACCGTTTCACTGCCGGATGATAAAGTAAGCGGCATGAAAGACAACTCCATAAAAGGCTTCATGCCGATAGATAAAAGAAAATCAATGATCTGGTCTGCATTAAAAAAAGAATACACCAGTTCATCGTTTTCGTCAACCAGCGTACCCATATCATCAGAAAGTATTGCATGAAAACGGACATGTTTAAAGCCTAATTCTTTGGAACATCTTGTAAGATCTTTTTGGTAATCTGCCCGCAAAGCCATAACAGCATGGCAACTGCCGACTGTATGTTCCCAAAAATGATGAAAGCCGGATGAAGAAGTAAAGTCGCAGGAGAAGTTCGTTCCCATTAGTTTTTTACTGATAAAACAAATATTGTGCTCATTTGAATTTGGGAAGTTTCTTCAACTTTTTAATTCTAATTCTAAAATTCTTCAGGCATGAAAAAGCAGCTAAAAGCTGCCGCTCTATTCAATTGCAAACTTTCAGGAGTTAACGGCACTATATTTCCGACCACTTTTTTTTCGCACACCATGCCGCTGCTATAGATAATACTTTCATTGCCGCTTGCAAGCTGTAATAGGAGAGAAAGAGAAGAAGTCCCCGTAGTTAAGTTTTATTTTACATCAAAAGTTGCAATCTTTGATCCGCATTCACCATCTTTCGTAATGCCTTGTATGATCACTGCGAAGTTTCCTGAGATGCCTGAAGTATAAAATGATACATTTTCGATTTCATTTTTATATAATGCTATATCCGGTTGCCACAACAAAACATTTCTAAAATCAGGAAGATGATTATTTACCTTTTCATTTTCAGTATAAACAGGCGAATAAAATTCCCGTTCTTTTTGAATGCCCTCATATTCTACAACAACAGCATTCGGATCGAGCTGATAGCCTGATAAATCTCCATTGTATGTTGCAAAACTTATGATACCATTACTTACATAAGACCCGGAATAAAATTTTCTTGCAACAACATCCAATCGTTTAATTTTTAATGGATTCACTTCCATTATTTTGCTGTTATCAAATACCGGAATACCATCTATTAATACAAGCGGAGGTTCAGTAAAAAAAGTTTTATAATTATCGTTACCCACATTGAAAATGTAATTATCTTTTGTCTTTCTTACGCGAACATCTGTAACATATTCATGCAGCACTTCTTCCATTGTATGAAATCTCGTATAGTTATCAAGATAGAATTGCCAATCAGGTTTTCCATAAAAATTAAGTGTATCTACATTCGTTTCGTTGTATAAAAAATTGTGTTTTACATCAAACAAATTTTCAACCTGCACATCCACATTTCTTTCCTTTAAAGAAGAGTATGAATTTATTGATGGAGAAAAAATGGGGAAATTATAATTTTGAAATTGATCTGAAAAAGAGTTGCTTAAATTGATTTGAAATAAACTATCGTTTTTATCTTTTGCCTGCAGAATAATTTCTTTTGTATCATAAAATTTTGGAAGATTGAAAACAATATTTCCATTAGCATCAGCATTTGAAGTAGTAAAATCAAATGTTTTTCCCGGAACACTTATAAAGCCTGTAATATTTTTTGATGTTGCGTTTACAATATTTCCTCTTATAAAAAATCCTTCTCTCTCCGGTAAATAAGAAAACTGAGGGTTGGAGTTGTTTAAAATATCTTCCCAATTAAATCTTCGCCAACCTTGCGTGAGCATTAAATTATCGGCAGCTTCTTTTACATTTTCATCATTATTTAAAAAATAATATTGTGGCGATTCTACAATGCCTTTTAAATCGGAAGCAAGCAAAAAATAATTAAAGATATTGAGTGAATCTATTTTTTGCAGGCTATCAATTTTAATTATAGCCAGTGAAATATCAGCATTCACGGGCATTCCAGCAATATCCGTGGCACTTATTTTTAAAGCTCCTTTCGACTTTTGTTCATACAATGTTTTGTCTGTCGATATAGAAATATTTAATTGCTTCGAAGGATTTTTAAAATATAATCTTTCACAAACAGGATGTCGCTGCGCATCAAAAATGGTAAATTGAGAAATGCCATCAGCCAATATATTTTTATTAATAAAAAAATCTGTTTGTGCATTTTGCGCAGGCTTCGTTTGTATTTCTTTAAGCAAATCGTGCGATTGCACAAATAAATAAAGCGCTTCACTTGATGTGTTTGAAAATACAGAAATTTTTATGGTTGAGGAATCAACATCAACCAATCTCATCACATCACCCGAAGCATATGCATCAGGAATATTTGCAGTTACTGTTGTATCATTAATTTTTATAAAACCTTTGTAATGAATATTTGATTTTGGTGTAAAAATGAAATTTCCCATCCCGAATTTCATGGTTTTAATAGTTGCAACTGTAACATTGTTTTCGTCTTTTACAATGCCGGATGCATCAATACCATGTCCATAACTATCTGTTATTTTAAAAGCAACTTTAGATGCAATACCGGCAACAAGATTGCCACCTTCCGGAAAAAATTGAACATCGTATAATGGAGCATTCTCAAGGGTTTGAAAATGAATTTTGTTTACTGTGTTTGCAATTGTAATTGTTTTTTCAAAATAAAAATCTGCACTAAAATTTTTCATCCAATTGGTATAAGCGCGCAGTAAAAAATGCCCGGAAGGAATGGTAGTTGGTATAACAAATGATCCGTTTCCCAATCCATCAGCCAATGAAATTTTTGCTTGCAATATTGCATGATGTGTATTGTCTAACAATTCTACATAAGCAATGCTGCTGTTATTTGTTGGCTTATAAAAATTTTCATCAACATTATAAATTTTAAACCACATAGTTTCTCCTGCGAGATAAAAATTTTTATCAGTGTGCACAAAAATCTTTTCCTGAAAATTATTTTGCTGATAATTATTAAACTGCTGCGCGAGCTCTGTTGAAACATTTGATTGCGCACAGACAGATGAAGCACATACTAAATATGCAAACAGAACAAGTAAAAGTTTATAGCAGCAGTTTTTCATTTTCCTTAAATAAATATTACCAATGCCAGAATGCCGGCCTTTGATTAACGCCGCCATATTCTCTGCAATCAACACATATTTTTTTGACTATATTTAAAACTCCTATCGAGGCAAAATACCATGGCACATAATCAGGGTCTGGATAATTATAGAGAAAAATATTTGATGGGTTTGTAGGTATTTCAATATAAGGGCAGGTATTTGAATCTATTATATTATTCCAATTATATAATTCGCTGTGGCTTACAAATAAACGTTTTTCCTGAGGCGCAGCTGCGCTTATAAAACCAATGACCGGTTCGTTGGGATCTGTAATTGGGTGAACATTGCCATTTAATTGTGAAGGCTCGGGATCGAACAAGGTGCCTAATTGTTGTGAATTTTTTTCTATCAATACCCAGTAATTATAAGCTGCGGCAGTTAAAGGAATTTGTCTTACTGCTATACTATAGCGCACACCAATCTTGTCATCATTTTGCGGTATGGTTGTAATAGGCATGTTACTTATAACATCCTGGCTTAGAGCAACCGAGGTGCCGGTAATAATATTTGTTGAGTTCAATGTTGTCCAGCAGGAATCTGTTTCATCAGTTGAGTCTGCATAAGTGATCAAACCATTTTTTAAAACCCAATATGTCACTACCGGCGCATAATGCTCCCATGTTTCAACAAAATCCCATTTATAATAAATTGAATTGTTTGTAACATCATGTGTTGATAAATAAACGGTCAGGCTGCTATCCTGTTGCCATGTAAGACTGTCAATCGGCGCACTTTTTTTTATCGAAACGAAGTCTGATAAATATTGATGACTATCTGAAGTGATTATTTTTAATTGGTATTGGGTTGATATATTTAAATTTAACGGAGCGCTTGTATAATTACCAGTATTAGTTGCATCAACCAAAGCATAAGTTTCTCCGCTGTTGCTTAAAATGGATACCTGCGCATTTAGTTCAGGAATATTTGATACGGTGTCATCTAAATTTCTTGATCTGCTTAAATTAATTGTTGTTGCTTCATTTGCATTGCCATTAATAAATCCATCAACAACCAAAAAATTATTTGCTGCCTGAATTGCAGGCGAATTAAACTTTTTTACGCAAGTAATAAATAACAAAGCGATTAATAAAAAGAGAGAATATTTTTGTACGATGCTGCGCATTAAAATCTCATATTAAAAGTAATAAAAGGAATGGGTGTTCCAAAAATGGATAATTGATATCCTTGTACTTTGCCATTTTGATTGATGAAATAAACCGAATAAGCATTTTGTCTTCCCGTTAAATTATACACACCAAACGTTACTGAATTGTGTATGCGTTGTTTTATTTTATGATTGCCATCAATATTTACAGATAGGTCACATCTGAAATAATCCGGTATCCTGTATTCATTTCTTTGTGAATAATATAAAGCAACTGCACCGCCATTATTAAACACGGCAAGCGGTAAAGTAATCGGTCTTCCGGTGCTGTACACAACATTCGCAGATATGCTATACCTGTGAGAGAAACGATAATTGCCGATGAAATTAAAATTGTTTGGCTTATCAAAATCGGCAGGATAATAATTGCCGTTATTTATCACCTCGCCTGTTAATGAATCGCTTGATTTAAGCAATGTTCTTGAATAAGTATAACTGATCCATCCATTTAATTTTCCCAATGTTTTCTTTAATAAAAATTCTACTCCATATGCTTTTCCTTTTGTGTCAATAACATCCGTTTCAATATGAGGATTCAGCAATAAAGATGCACCACTTTTGTAATCTAAATAATCATCAATTTGTTTATAATAAATTTCTACGGAAGACTCTATGCTGCTTGTTTTAAAATTTTTATAATATCCTACAGACACCTGCCTGCCAAGCGTTGGCTTAATATTCGGATCACTTAATTTCCAAATATCTGTGGGTGAAACGCTGACAGTATTTGACAGCATGTGTATGTATTGCGCCGTCGTATTAAAGCTTGCTTTTATTGAGCTGTTTTCTGACAATAAATAACGTGTTGAAAGTCTTACTTCAGGATAAGAATATGTTTTAATGATCTTTCCTGCAGTATAATATTGCGTGCCTGAAATAGTGGTAGTGTCTTTTGGCAAACCCGGCAAATAATTATTAACTGCATGCGGGCCTAAATAATTGAACATTGAATAATGAATACCACCATCAACAGAAAGTTTTGATGTGATGCTGAAATTATCGCCTGCATATACAGCGCTTTCCACGGCCTGCTCTGAAGGAAGAATATTTTGAACAACCAAAGAAGCTGAACCATCAGGAGAATAAGAACCGGGATTTAATTTATAATAAATTGATGTAACGCCAAAGTCTATTTTATTTCTGTAATTGGGCGCATAATCAAAGTCTGCTCTAATACTTGATTGCTGAATTTTAAAGGTAAGGTCAAAAGCATTGACAGGGTTTTGCGCATCAGAAATTGCATATTGGTAATCGTCGTAAGCTACAGTTAATGCGCCATTAAATTTATTTGTAAAAATATGTTTCCATTTGGCATTTGCATTTTTGTTGTTATAAGTGTAAGTAGTATCGCTGTTAAGACTGAACTTATCATTGCTTATATAACCGTTTACATAAAAAGTATTTTTTTCATTAGCAATGTGTGTAAGGTGAATGTCGGCATCATAAAAATCTGCATTGCTTTTATTGTATGCATTATTTTTTAGTGAATGTAAAAGCCAGTCAGAATAAGTGGTTCTGGCACTTGCTATCAAAGAAGTTTTATTTTTTTTAATAGGTCCTTCAATGGTGAATTTACTTGTCAGCGGACCGATACCTGCATTGCCTGTCCAGTTTTTATCGTTACCGTCTTTTAAAGAAATATCGAGTACAGATGCCAGTCTTCCGCCATATTTTTCAGGCAGCGAACTTTTATATAATTCTACATTGTTAACATCGTCAGGATTAAATGCAGAAAAAAATCCAAACAAATGTGAAGGATTATAAATGGTGGCATCTCCAAAAAGAATAAGGTTTTGATCTGTTGCGCCACCGCGAACATTAAAGCCATTACTTGCTTCGCCTACAGAAGTTACGCCGGGCAGCGTAAGCACCGATTTTATAATATCCGTTTCACCCAAAACAGCAGGCAGTTGTTTGATCGTTTGAATGGATAAATTATTAACGCCCATTTGTGTATTCAGGGTATTGGATTTTCTTTCAGAAGTAACGGTAACATCTTTTAAAGTGGCGATATAATCTGTCATCTCTATGTTTAAGTTGCCATTACTGTTCAATTGTATTTTACGCTTTGTATTTTCTTTTCCTGCACCACTGATTGATAGTACATAATATCCTTTTGGCAGTGTGATGGAATAATAACCGTACTTGTCTGTTGATGCTGAAATGCCTGTGGAATCAATAGTTACAGAGGCATTGCTGATTGCTTCACCGCTTTTACTATCCTTTACATAACCTGCAAGAGTAACCCTGGAAGTTGAAGAATTATTTGTTGGCGTACCGATAATGTAAAGTTTATTTTCAACAGAAACTGCAGCATTGATATTTGTTGTTTGATTACTTAAAACAGGCAAATAATTTTTCACGCTGTCTTTATTTGAAACATCATTATCGAAAAAATTTGTTGCGAGGTCTGTTTTTATGGTAAAATATTTATTGATGAAAATCCTGTTTTTATCATCAATGGAAAAATGAAGATCAGTATTTTTCAAAACTGCATTCAGCAACTCGTCTACTGTTATTTTATCAGCCTCAAAATTTATACGAATGCTGTCTACATCTTCATCATTATAAAAAAAATGATAAGAAGTTGTGTTTTCAATATAGTTAGTAAATTGACCAAAACTTTCGTTCACAAATTTTTCTGTTATCAAAGTTTTATTTTGACTTTTTGCTGCGAAGCAAATAATCAATAAAATAAAACTGATGAAAAATTTGTGCTGGTGCATTATTTTATTTGAATGTAATAACTGAGTGTTTGGACCAATGAATTTTCAAACTCTTTTTTAAAATTTATTTTATTAGTTCTGATATATTTTTCTACCAGGCTTTTTTTATCATCCAACAAATTCAGCAGGTCATTTTCATTTTCAATTTTATAAAAAACATTTCCTCTTTTTAAAAAATAATAATTGTATTGCACATATTTTGTTTGCGAAACACCTTCGCTGATGTAGTTATCTTCAACCTTTTGCCGCTTCACAAATACAATAAAATTATCGCCGTAAAAAAGCTTTTCATAAAATCCGCTTTTTAAAGGGAAATGATTTGTACTGGCAGAATCAAAATTTATAAACATGTTTCCGGTTATAAAAAACGAATCCGTTTTTTCCGATAAAAGCTGAATATAATATTGCCCGTTAAAATCTTTGATTACAATTTTATCCAAAACAATATCATAATAAGCAGGCACATTTTTATACAAGATATGATCGTATGAAATGTCTGCATTCACAAGGCTGTCAGCATAAAAAAAAGGAAAGCCAATAATGTTATGATTGGAGAAAACATATTCACTTCCATAATACAATTGCGAATTTTCTTTGATAATATTTTTAAATAAAGCAGATGCGTTATTAAATGCCGCTGTATATATTAATGAATCATTTTGCTGCGCGGTTGATGCAGTAACAGATAAATGGAAAAAAATAAATAAGCATACAAAATGGCGCAGTGCAAGCATTGGTTTCTTTCTTAAAAGAATTTTTATTATAAGCAAATTAAGATTTTAATTCACATGCTGATAGTTTTTTAAAATTGATAATTTTTCTTCGCCCTCAATTTCTATTTTCATTGAAATCATTTAGTTTGCATCACCATACTATTTCACTTCATAATAAATAGCGATAACTTACATGAAACCCATAGAAAAAAATACATTTCCCAAAACACCAACAGGTATTGATGGCTTAGATGAAATTACTTTAGGCGGATTTCCAAAAGGCAGGCCCACATTGGTTTGCGGCTCTGCAGGCTGCGGAAAAACTTTATTGGGTGTGCAATTTCTTGTGAAAGGAATTACAGACTACAATGAGCCGGGTGTGTTCATGAGTTTTGAAGAAACATCCGTTGATCTTACGCAAAATGTAAAGTCGCTTGGCTTCGATCTCAATAAACTTATTGCAGATAAAAAACTAAAGATAGATCATGTACATATTGAAAGAACTGAAATTGAAGAGACCGGCGAATATGATCTTGAAGGATTATTTATACGGCTCAATTATGCCATTGATTCTATTGGTGCAAAACGTGTAGTGCTCGATACCATTGAATCTTTGTTTGGAGGAATGGAAAATGTATCGCTGCTGCGCTCAGAGATACGGAGGCTTTTTCAATGGCTGAAAGAAAAAGGCGTAACAGCCATTATCACCGGCGAGCGCGGACAAAATTCATTAACGAGGCAGGGGCTGGAAGAATATGTTTCTGATTGTGTTGTATTACTTGACTTCAGGGTAATAGAGCAAATCGCAACGAGGAGATTACGCATCATCAAATACCGCGGCTCTGTGCATGGCACAAATGAATACCCTTTTTTAATTGATGAAAATGGCATTTCCGTTTTACCGATCACATCCTTAAAGCTTGATCATAAAAGCTATGCAGAAACAATTTCCACGGGCTTGCCCGCATTTGATAAGTTGTTTGCAAAAGGCGGAATATACAAAGGCAGCAGCACACTTATAACCGGCAGTGCAGGCACTTCCAAAACAATACTGGCATCTTATCTCACACTCGGGCGATGCAAGCAAAAAGAAAAAGTATTGTTTTTTTCATTCGAAGAATCTCCTGACCAGCTTATACGCAATATGCTGTCTGTGGGTATAAACCTGCAGCCTTATGTAAAAGCAAAATTGTTGCTCATACATTCATCCAGACCATCATTACAGGGGCTCGAAATGCATTTGCTGTTGCTGCACAAACTGATCAAGGAATTTAATCCGCAAACTGTTATCATAGACCCGATCAGCAGCCTCGTTACTGTTGGCACAAATATAGAAGTGCGTGCAATGCTGGTACGATTAATGGACTTGCTGAAGGTGATCGGCATAAATGCATTGTTCACTTCATTAACGCACGACAAAGAAAAAGATGTTTCTGACTTTACGGTCAATGCAGTTTCATCGCTTGCAGATACATGGATAAAATTGTGCAATGAAGAAAGAAAAGGAGAAAGAAGGCGCAGTCTTTTGATTGTGAAATCACGCGGCATGGGTCATTCAAATGCAGAGCAGCATTTTGTGATTGAAAATAAAGGAATCAAATTCATTTAAATAAAAAATAAATAAGCGCAATAGATGCCAAAAGAAAACAAATGGGAGCTGCGGTTGTATATAGCAGGTCAAACGCCCAAATCAGTATTAGCGTTGAAAAACATCACCAAATATTGCAAAGAACATTTAGAAGGAAAATATTCCATCGAAATAATTGACCTGTTAAAAAATCCACAGCTAGCAGAAGGCGACCAGATATTTGCCATACCAACATTGGTAAGAAAAGTACCTCAACCAATCAGGAAAATAATTGGCGATCTTTCCAACGAAGAAAAAGTATTGGTAGGATTGAATATCATTCCAGTTTTAAAATAAATAATCTATGAAGAAGACCGCTGATAAAAATAATAAGCAGGAGAAGATTGCCCTGCAATTATATATATCAGGCATGTCTCAAAGATCCATGACGGCAATAGAAAATATAAAACTACTCTGCGATGAATATTTTACAGATAATTTTGAACTGGAGATAATAGATATTTATAAAAAGCCGGAAGTCGCACAGGAACAGCAAATTGTTTTCAGCCCATCACTCATAAAAAAATTCCCTTTACCAAAAAAAATATTGATCGGAACGTTTTCTGACAAAGAAAAGGTGATAAAAGCATTAGGCTTTTCACCAAACGACAAACAACTATGAAAGAACTAAGCAAAAAAGATTTATTGTTGCGGATAGCGGATTTGGAAACTCGTCTGGAAGAATCAGAGCAACTGATCAACGCGATAAAGGCAGGAGAGGTGGATGCATTTGCAATAAATAAGGATGATAACCAACAAATTTATACGCTTCAAAGCAGCGATTACATTTACCGGATGCTGATAGAAGAATTTAATGAGGGTGCATTAAATATCACGGATGAGGGATTGATCGTTTATACCAATAAATGTTTTTTACAGATCACAGCACAACAGTATGAGGAGGTCATAGGTAATTATATCTTCAAATTTATTCACGAAGAATCAAGAGAGGCATTCGATAAGCTTTTTCAAAAAGCATTGAAAGGCAGCAGCCGGGGTGAAGTGCACTTAAATGCCGGTGATAAAACTATTCCCGTATATCTATCACTCACTTATTTGCCCGAGTTTGCAACCATTGGAATGATCATCACAGATTTTACGGAAAAGAAACAGCATGAAAATACCATTCTGCAATATCAGGCAGACCTCGAAGCAAAAAACCAGGATCTGCAGCATATCAATACAGAGCTTGATTCCTTTACCTATGTAGCATCGCACGACCTGCAGGAGCCTTTAAGAAAGATACAGACCTTTACCACGCAGATCCTTGAAAAAGACCACGCCAAGCTCTCTAAAAGCGCCAAAGAATATTTCAACCGCATCATTACTTCCTCAAACAGGATGCAGGAACTGATCAGGGCTTTGCTTGATTATTCGCGTGTCACCAATTCAAATGAAAAAATGATGAGGACAGACCTGAATGATTTGATACAGGAAGTAAAAGCCAACCTTGCAGAAACCATAGCAGAGAATGACGCCAGGCTTACCACTGATAAGCTGCCTGTTTTAAACGTTATTCCTCACCAGTTTGTACAGTTGTTTTCCAATATCATCGGCAATTCATTAAAGTACCGGTCAACTGAACGAAAACCCATCATTACCATCACCTGTAAAAAAGTGGACGACAAGAATGTAACAGAGCGGAAAGAACCGGACATAGCACAATGGTGGCAAATTGATATAAGTGACAACGGCATTGGCTTTGAGCAGGAGTATGCCACCAAGATATTCGAGCTTTTCCAGCGCCTGCACGGCAGGCATGAATATGCCGGCACCGGCATCGGATTATTTTTATGTAAACGCATCGTGCAAAACCACCACGGCATTATCAAAGCCACCGGCATTCCCGATGAAGGCACTACGGTTACCATTTATTTGCCTGCCTTATAATGCGCAAAGAAAGATTCTGAGTAGCACACAGTTTCAGCATGGTATTCATTTGTCCGGTATTTGTTCGATACTTGTTCGATACTTGTTCGATACTTGTTCGATTCCTGGAACCGCACAACAACCGGATAAGCATTGATTAAATATCAAACAAGAGTGGTACGTCCTTACCGCGACTTGTCCGCCTGAGGCGGAAGGCGCAAATCTGCTGAATTGATAGTTGACAATTAATAATTAAGAATTAATAATTTATGAATGCCGTCTTTGCAAGTGAAGCGAAGCAATTTGTTTTTTTTCTAAATGACACATTATAGAAAAACACATATCTTATGTGGATAAGTCGGCTATTGTCGACTTCACTACGGCTTCACTACGGCTTCTCTACGGCGTTACTATGGCGGCAGGCTAATTGACAATTGACAATTAATAATTAATAATGCTGACGAGAGCAAGTGCCCCATCTTCAGAGTATGAAAAATAAGATGCGTTAGCCAGACAAAACGCGCGGAGCGATCGGGTTTGTCTTGATCTTTTCTTTGGTTCGTTTCTTTTGCATCAAGGTAAAAGAAATGAACAATACTATTGCCTGAAGCCGGCAGGGTTTTGTTCCTGCAACGCCACTACAATTATTCCTTTTGAGCAAGCTGCAAAAGTTCAAAATGGTGATTACTATTGCAACGGGATACCTACATTTGCAGAACCATCACTGTAGCATTTTTTCTACATTATCATTAGAAAGATTAAACAAAATAATGTAAGAAGTTGGTTTTAAATAATATATGCAATTAAAATAAGCTAATTTGTTGTGGATAACTTTATTAAAAATTTTGTGCCAAAATCTTCTTTTGTTAAAAAATTTCACTTTATCTTCACCGCGTTAACATTGTATTAATTTTTTAGTTAACAAATATTATCTCCTATCCTCAGAAAAACCTGATCCGTGATTTGAATGTTCATGGTTGGGTTAATATCCCAAAATAAATCATACGTTGCTGCTCTGTGTACCATTTCGCTGTTCAATATCTTTTTGATCTTGAGCCGGGAAAGGGAAGAAAGGCAGATTTTGACTTTAATAGCAGTAATGTGTGCAGAACACACATTGAAAGAATAGATTGAAAAGTTGATTTTACCAAAACTACCTGAGGAAGCATGGTTACCCTGTAAAGGGGGATCTGTATTCTGAGGTAGTAAATAAAATAAATTATTACGTACCAAATATACAACATGAACAAAGGTTACTCTGCCAAAAGCAATAATAACGAGCCTTCCATTGCATTGAAAAACCCGAACACGATAAAGGTAATTTACCGTACCCTTTCTTTGAGAAGAACATTCAGCCAAATTCTTTCTTTTTTGTTAATTGCTGGCCTGGCAATGATAAGTGCTGTTGCAAAGGCACAGCCCGCTGCAATGTATATAAACCAGGATATTGGAGGTACCTATGCAAACTCGCAAATGGTATCCAGCGGGGGCTATTTCAGTTTGCGGTTCCAGGAAAACAGTTCGGGAACTTCTTCCGGTACGCGTAACTGGCAGTTTAATTCTGATAATTATTATAACACCTGGGGAGCGACTGCTTCCGGCAAGGTAATAGCGGCAAGTTCGTATAATACATTAATTCAACCAAGCGGAAGTACTGCTTCTGCTAATTGGGTAGGAAACAGTTCTTATAACACTAATCAACATTTAGGTGTAACCCAGGCAAACTACTACTATACTTATAACATCATTAAGGGTTCTTCCTATGCCAGCCAAAATATGGCGGTTATGGAAACAAGCTTTAACCCGGTTGCTTTGAATAGCCTTGCTCAAAGTGCGGGAACCTACGGTTCAGATAAAATTACCATTACTACGGGTGGGAGTCCCAATGCGGCGGAATATATTTATATCCGATACTCAACAAACAGTTATGCAACGTCAGGACTTGTGCAGGCAACAGGTTCCGGCACTACCTGGACAGCTAACATACCCTGGCAAAGCGGAGCAGTAAGTTTTTACGCATTCAGCAGTAATAAAACACTGGCACAGATTAATGCAGATGTAACAACTTATGCAACTCAGGACGTCTATGATCTTTACGCATTATGGCTTCTGAATAACAGCGGCAGCAATTATAGCTGGACACCTGCAACCGGTGCGGTTATTGTTTCCAGTACAGGTGGTACTTTTGCAACACCTATTGGTTATACCAGCTTAACCAACGCAAGCGGTGCATTCGCAGCAATAAATTCTGCGGCTTCCGGTACAGGGGTGATTAGTGTTTTGATTACAGCTGATGTGATCACTGAAGCCGGTACCAATGCATTAAACAGTTCAGCAAATTGGACGTCTTTATCCATTAATCCAAATGGGATACGAACAATAAGCGCTGGTGCTTCAGGTATAGCCCTTCCTATGATTACCTTAAATGGGGCAAAAAATGTAACCATAGATGGATTGAATACAGGAGGTAACTCATTAAAGATTTCAAATGCATCAACTTCAATAACCGCAGGTACTTGTACCATTAAGTTTATAGGTGATGCAACAACTAATACCATACAAAATTGTACAATAACAGGTTCTTCCACTGCACCAATCGGCGGAGGCACCGGCGTAATATGGTTTTCAACCGGCACGACTGGAGGTATTACCGGCACCATTAATAATAACACTATTACTGCTGAAGGATCAAATTTACCATTATACCTTATTTATTCATTAGGAAGTTCGTCGTATTCAAATACGGTAACTGTTTCAAATAATAATTTTGCTGACTGGGCTATAACATCAGCCAGCACCAACGGAGCTATTTACGTGGATGGTACCGGTAATACCGCCTGGTCTATTACCGGAAATAAAATATACCAGACTGCATCAAGAGCAGGAGGTGCAAGCACCAGCTATGGTATATATATTGGTACGGGTAATAGTAACACTGTAAGTACAAATACCATTGGTTATTCTGCCAGTGCCGGTACAGGTACATTAACAGTTACTTCCGGCGGAACTTCAAGATTTGTAGGTATCAGTTTAGGTGTGCTTACTACAACCGCTACCGAAGTACAGGGTAATACTATTACTGCTATTAACTTTGCAACTACAAGTGCCGCATCTGCAGTTCCTGGTATTTTTTCCGGTATTTATGTCACTGCTGGTAAAGTTAATATAGGACAAACCACCGCCAATATAATAGGTGCATCTTCAGGTACCGGCTCAATTATTACCACATCATCGACTACGGCCGCCACTACTTATGGAATTGCTGCTACCAGTACGAGCACGGTCACTATTTCGGGCAACACCATTGGCAGTATTTCTGCCTTAGGAACCACTGCTTCAATAGCAACTACATTTTACGGAATTCGTACAGCCGGTACTGCGGGCATTTTTACAATTAATTCAAACACCATAGGTAATTCTACTGCTAACAATATCGTTGCAGGAGTGAACGGCACAACAACTGGAGGTACGAATGTTTGGGGAATATATATGTCTAATACTGGGACTATTACATCTAATTTCAATAATATTCAAAATTTAAATAATAATGGAAGTGGAAGCGGCCAATTAGAAGGGATATACGCAGTCGGTGGCAGCTCAGAAACCATACAGGGTAATACAATATTAAGTCTAACAAATTTATCAATAAATACATATGTTGCTGGTATTGCCGGTATAGAGGCTGACGTAAACGCAACAGGTGAAATAATTTCAGGGAATATAATCGGTGGTTTAAGTTCATCAAGTACAAGTAGTTCTAGTGGTCAGGGAGTGGCGGGAATTTTTATTTATGGGGGTGGTGTCAGCACTCCAAGTAGTTGTTCTATTTATCAAAATAAGATCTATGGAATTACAAATTCGGGAACTAAAAGTGGGTACCCAGCTATTTATGGAATATATTATGATCAAATAGGCACAGCCAGTAGTGGTTCTGGATACACTACCTACAATAACATGATTTCACTTACTAATGGTAATAATACGAATGGTGTATATATTTATGGGCTATACGAACAGGATGGCAATGCGGGTTCATATTGTCTCTGCAACTATTTTTTCAATTCAATAAACATTGGCGGCGCTTCCGGTGGCTCAAATTCTTATAGTTATTACAGATACCCCTATGCTTATTATAGCACTGTTTCCTTTAAGAATAATATTCTTAATAATATCAGAACAGGAACCGGAACTCAGTACGCGATTTATAATGCTGACGCAAGCGGTGGCAGCCTAACATCTGATTATAATGTTTTAAATGCGGGAACAATAGGAAATGTAAGTGGAACTACTGAATCTACGCTTGCTAATTGGCAGTCAGCTTCGGGAGGTGATAATCATAGCTATTCAGGAATTACTTGTACTTTTTTATCTCCTTCCACTGGAGATCTGCATATGAATATGGGAACTACCCCTACGCACATTGAGTCCGGTGGTGTTACAGGTACTGGGATTACAACAGATTATGATGCACAGGTGCGTCCGGGTCCTTCAGGATCTGCAAATGGTGGGGCATCAGCACCAGATATTGGAGCTGATGAATTTGATGGCGTACCGTTAGATCAGACTCCTCCTATAATTTCGTATAGCAATCTAACAAGTACAACATCTACCTCAAACAGATCAACTTCCTCCTTTGCAACGATAACAGATGCAAGCGGTGTGAATACTACAACAGGTACGAAGCCCAGATTGTACTATAAAAAGTCAGGGGATGCCAACTCATTGTTCGGAAATACGAGTGCAACAGGTGGATGGAAATATGTAGAAAGCAGCAGCAGTACTTCTCCATTTGATTTTACCATCGACTATGGCCTGCTAAACGCAGGGTCTGTAAGTTCGGGTGATGTGATACAATATTTTGTGGTAGCACAGGATAATGCAGCTACCCCAAATGTAGCGATCAATTCCGGAACCTTTGCAGCAACACCTGCAAGTGTGGTTTTAACAAGCGCAGCATTCCCGATAACAGGAACGATAAACAGCTATAATATTACATATTCATTTTCAGGGGCAGTAAGTGTAGGCACAGGGCAAACCTTTACCTCATTGACAAATGCCGGAGGGATATTTGCTGCCATCAATCAAGGCACAGTAGTAGGGAATGTAACAATAAACATTACTTCAGACCTTACTTCTGAAGCAGGCACAAATGCATTAAATGCATTTGCAAGTCCTTATACAATTACAATACAGCCGAGCGGAGCAGCGAGAGCTGTTTCAGGCTCGCTTTCTTCAAACGGTTTGATCAGGTTGAATGGTGCAAGCCGTGTAACCATTAATGGCTCAGTTGGTGGTGCAGGAACAGACAAAAGCTTAACTATTACCAATACTTCTACTACTTCGCCAACAGCAATCAGTTTGATAAGCCTTGGCACAAGCGCAGGAGCGGCAAGCAATACAATAAAGAATTGTAATATCAGCACGGGTGTTTATACAGGATCGAGCTATGGCATTGCTATTGGCGGAAGCACGCCCGGCACCAGCGGCGCAGACAATGATAAAGATTCTATTCAGAATAATGCAATAACAGTAGCCACAATAGGCGTATACGCGAATGGAACGGCTGCAGTAAGTGCCGGCGGAGATGACAACCTGGGCATTTCGGGTAATACAGTGACGGTATCTTCTTCGGCAAGTACAACCATTTATGGAATAGAAGCCGGTAACAGTTTGAGCAGTTCAATAAATGGTAATACTATCAGCTCAACAACATCCGGCGGCGGTCAACCTGTGGGTATATCACTTGAAACAGGATTTGTATCGTCCACTGTAAGTCAAAATAAAATAACAGGTATTGTAACAACCAATACAGGAGGTTACGGGTCACGGGGAATTACTGTAGGGACAGGAGCATCAAGCAGCGCACTTACGATAGCGAATAATGTTATATACGGCGTAAACGGAAGTAACTTCAGCAGTTTTACCAATTCTTCTTCGATAGGCATTGGTATAGGAATGGTAGGTAACAGCGGTACACTTACGACTACTGCCGGAGGAATAAATTTGTATTATAATAGTGTGAATATGTATGGAAATTACAGTTATGCTACCAGTTGTTTGACTGCAGGTCTATATGTAGGAAGCGGAGCAAGCACTCTCGATATAAGAGATAATATACTTGTAAATTCGATGAATAATACGAGTGCTTCAGGAACAGGTTCTAAAAATTATGCTATATATTCAGCGGCTGCAAATACAGCATTTAGTGCAAATTCATTTAATAATAACGATTATTTTGTAAGCGGTTCACAGGGTGTATTGGGCAATATCGGAGGCTCTGACGATACAAACATTGGAGCACTCAGAACTGCTTTTGGACAGAATGTAAATTCAATAGCATTGGATCCATTGTTTACAAGTTCAACCAACCTGTTGCCATCGACAGCATCTGCACCGGAAGTAGGCGCAGCCGTTACCATCAGCACTATAACTACAGATATTAACGGTACTATCCGTAACTCATCACCTACCATGGGAGCCTACGAGTTAACACCATGTACACCGCCAACTCTTACAGCGGGAAGCAATACACCGGTTTGTTCAGGAGGCACGTTAAGTCTTACCGCAACTTCCAATGGCACATCCTTTTCATGGACGGGCCCGAACAGCTATACTTCTACAACACAGAACCCAAGCATTACAAATGTAACAACAGCAGCAGCAGGTACTTACACTGTTACGGCAATGCTTGCAGGATGTCCGGCGACACAGACCACAGCCGTTATAGTAAATACACCACCAACCGCTGTTACTGTTACGCCTGGTACAGGCGCTATTTGCGCAGGTACCGTGCAACAATTAACTGCAAGCGGAGGAACGACAACAGGTAATGTTACTGTATTGACAGAAAATTTCAATTCGGGTGCCTCTACCTGGACAAAGGTAAATAGTTCTACAGGCGGTACCAATGCTGCTTTGGCCGCATGGACAGCCCAAAGCGATGGGCTTTCATACAATTCAGAAACCTTTCATAGCAATGATAACTCTACCTTTTTTATGAGTAATAGTGATGCACAGGGAAGCGGTGGCACTACAAAAACTACTTTGACCTCTCCTGCATTCAATACTGTAGGGTTTACCAGCTTAAACTTAAGCTTCTATCAGTATTTTAAATATTGGAGTTCAGCAACGAATGATTCAGCAACGGTGCAGGCTTCACTTGATAATACGAACTGGACAACATTGCAAAAATATTCAGGTGCAAATCAAGGTGCCGCCGCAGCTTTTGCAAATCCTACGATTGCTCTCACATCACCTTTCCTTAATCAATCAACCGTTTATGTAAGATTTTTATATACTTCTACATTTGGTTATTATTGGGCAATAGATAATGTTACGCTTTCAGGTGTTGGTCCTGTTCAGGCTGCAATAACCTGGACGCCAACTACACCAACCAATACGATCTACACCAACGCGGGAGCCACTACAAATTATACAACGGGAAACAATGCCTTGTCTGTATATGTAAAGCCTACAAATGCAACTTCAAGTCAGACGCAAATGACTTATACTGCAACAGCAACAGCAAATGGCTGTACGGCAACAAACACATCTGTGTTAACTGTAAATCCTGTTCCTTCTATTCCTAACCAAACGGCTATGATCACAAGCGGTCAAACATTTACAGTTACTCCCTCAGATGGTTCAAATGGTGCGGTGGTTCCTTCAAATACCACCTATGCATGGGGCAGCCCAAGTCAGACCAACACAAGCGGTGGAGCAGCCTCAACAGGTACACCAACTTCTATTAGTGGCACACTGAATGCAACAGCAGCAACAGCAGGTAGTGCTGTATATACAGTTACGCCTACAGGTGGTTCTACATTGGGTAGTTGTGCCGGAAGCAGCTTTACGACTACTGTTACTGTTAATCCATTCTCCATTATTGCAACAGCCGGTGCAAATGGCAGCATCAGTCCCAGTGGAACAACTTATGTTGCAAGCGGAGGAAGCCAGACGTATACCATTACGCCGAATACAGGCTATTCTATTTCCGGTGTTCTTGTGGATGGAAGTTCAGTAGGCCCAGTATCCAGTTATACATTTAGTAGTGTGACCGCAAATCATACGATCACTGCAAGCTTTTCCGTTAATACGTACACACTGGCAGCATCCGCATCTCCATCCGCCGGAGGAACTGTTAGTGCTCCTTCATCAGCAACCTATAATACAGCAACAAATATATCGGCAACAGCAAACACAGGCTATTCCTTCAATAACTGGACAGTAATTTCAGGTTCTGCAACATTCGGTAATTCAACCAGTGCAAGTACCACGGTTACATTAACAGCCAACTCAACAATACAGGCAAACTTTACGATCAATACGTATACCATTACCTCTTCTGCAGGAGCCAACGGATCCATTAATCCAAACGGCTCTACACAGGTGAATTATGGTGCAAGTCAGACCTACACCATCACACCTAATACAGGTTATCTTATTGCCACAGTATTGGTGGATGGTACGAACAATACAGGAGCGGTGAATAGTGGGTCATACACATTTACGAATGTAACTGCAACACACTCTATATCTGCAACCTTTGTTGTTAATGTGGCAACTGCTGATTATCAAACGCAATCAGATGGTAATTTTTCTGTAGCGTCTAACTGGCAATATAATAATGGCAGCGGATGGGTTACCGCTACTGTTCCCCCGACAAGCACGAATAATGTTAAGATTCAAAATAACATCATTCTCGATCAGAATTTCATCAATGGAGGGGGAACTACATTTAATATTGCAGCTATTCCTCTTAATGCGACAGACAGCCTTACAGTGGCACCAGGCATAACTTTGACAATAGCGGGCACTGCTAACTTTCATGGAAATAGCGTTACCCTGAAATCCGATGCAACAGGCACAGCATCCTTAGGTACCGTAACAGGAACTTTAGCCGGGGCAAGCAATGTAACAGCGGAGAGATACATACCTGTTAATACTGCCAGTGGCAGAACAGGCAAGGCATGGAGATTGGTAACAAGTGCAGTAACAGGCACAACCATTAATGCAGCATGGCAGGAAGGAAAAACATGGGATGGCATTAGTGCAGACTCTGCGGCAGCTAATCCAAATGCGGGTTATGGCACCCTGATAACAGGACAGCAGCAGGGCAACGCAACAGCTGCCAATAACATTGGCTATGATTTCTGGAGTGCTGTTTCCAACAGTTACTCCTCTATTCAGCGTTACCGGCAGGGCGCGCCTTATGGAAGCTGGGCAGTATTACCTTCCGGCACTAAAACAGCTACTACGCTCAATACAGATTCGGCGTATTTGGTTTACATAAGAGGGGATCGGAGTGTTAGCACGGGTACAGCTACTGCCACCACGCTCAGAGCAACAGGCACACTATATACTGGAACAAAAAGCATACAGATAAAAGACAGTTTAACAGCAGGCTTTACATTAATTGGCAATCCCTATGCCTCAGCCATAGACTACGAGAAGATCTATACAGATGCAACAAATAGCAATACGATTAAATCTTCTTTCTATATTTGGGATGCCAATCTGAACACCCTTGGCGGATATGTGCTGGCAACAAGAAACGCAGCAAATAGTTACACAGTTACTCCATCAGGGGGAACAGTATCAGGCTCTACAGTGCAGTATATCCAGAGCGGTCAGGCATTTTTTGCAATACCCGCTACCGCAGCTATTAGCAGCCTTAGCATTACAGAAAGCGATAAAGCAACAGGCAGCAATAACTTAATGATGCTCGGCAACGGAGGAGAAGATAAAAAGGCATCTATTACGACTATTGATATGAATTTAAAGTTAATGAATGCGGACAGCAGCCTCTTGGAAGCAGACGGCGCTTTGGTGAAGTTCTCTTCAGGAACTGCTAAGCAGGTAAATGCTTTGAGTATCAGCAAGGCTTATAACTTTTCAGAGAATCTATCCTTATACAGTGGTAACTCTTACCTGATCGTGGGTGGTTATTCCTTGCCAAAGGCAGGAGATACGGTACACTTGAAACTTTGGGGAACAAGCCAGCGTAGTTACCAGTTTACTTTTAAAGCAGCCAATGCAAGCAGCCTGGATGTAAAAGCATATCTCTCAGATAAGTATACCGGTAAGTTAACTGATATCAATCTTGCAGGAAAAACTACTACCATTAACTTTAGTATCACCTCCGATGCGGCATCGCAGTCAATAGACAGGTTCTGCATTGTGTTCAAAAAAGACAAAACACAAACAATAACAGATAATACTTCCTCAACAGAAGATAAGAACATAGTAGAAATGAAAGCTTATCCAAATCCTGTACAGGGGGAAAACTTCACTTTATCTGTAAACAATCTTGCAGCAGGCAGATATACCATCAGCCTGTACAGTCCAGAAGGGAAGATGCTGCAAACACAAGAGGCAGATCATAAAGGAGGAGCATTATCACAATCAGTGAACATACCAAAAGGATGGGTGAACGGACAATACCAGGTAAGCATCAGCAATGAAAAAGGAGAGATCATAAAAACTGTACCGGTAATATTAGGAAGGTTTTAAGAAAAAGGAGTAAGGAATAAGATATAAGGAGAAGGGAGTAAGGAAGAATAAATAAGAAAAACTACAAAACGCATGAATAAACTTATAAGCATCAGCTTTATGAAATCACTAATGAAAGTAACATTGTTGCTCGCAGTTATGATTGCAGCAACAACAGTTTCCAAAGGACAGAATGATCCTTATGGATACGGACAGCAGCAACCAAACAACACCAATCAACCCTCCAATGAAAATGGCAATGGAGGTGCAAACCAGAATACGGGCAACTCAACGAACGGAGATCCTACGGGTGGAAATAATCCCGGCAATCCTGATCAGAATGTACCTGTTGATGGCGGCATCAGTTTGCTGGTTGCGGCAGCTATCATCTATGGCATGAAAAGAAAGTATGATGCAAGAAAAGCATACAGGCAGGAACATAAGGAAATTATTTACAATGATTTAATGTAGGATAAAAGAAGATTAACTATGTTTGCTTATTCAATAATCCTTAGAAACAAATGAGAAGCCGCTATTTCTTTTTATTGCGTAATACACTGGTGCTGCTTGATTTCTTTATTATCAATGCCGGCTTGCTTTCTTTATATATTTATAAATATGCACAGGGCATTATTTATCCCTTTAATTATACTTTACTTCTCCATATTGTTTTATTCAATATTGTATGGGCAGGCTGTGCCTATTGGTTGAAGTTGTATAATATAAAAACGCTTCATTCTCTTATAACCATTTACCGTGCTACAGGTAAAACCACTTTGCTTCATGCAGCTATCTTACTGATCGTTACACTTGCAGCTTATGATGGAACTGTTCATTTGAAAATATTGGGCCTTGTGGTTTGTTATGTTACAATCATTTTATTGTTTTTGGCAAGCAGGTTTTGCATTACTTATATTGTTGAGTTCATTATTGACAAAGGAAATTTTAAAAGGAAAGTAGCTATTGTCGGGTATAATGAAAAGGCGCAACAACTGGCTGCTTATTTTAACCATAGTAAAAGTACTTACTCTTTTGAAGGCTTCTTTGATGATGAGCAATATTTTTCAAAGGAGAGTGGCGGCAATGTGCTTGCCCCCTTTTCGGAATGTGTTGACTATGCTGTGGCGACAGGTATCAGGGAAATCTATTCGCTTGTTCTTCCCCGTGAAAGCGGTGCGGTGCAGGAAATGGTAAAGCAGGCGGAGAATAATTGTGTAAGGATAAAATTTGTAACGGATGATATACAGTATACTGCCAAACATCCTAACTATGCATTTATGCATACCGGTAATTTCAGGATCATTACATTACGTACCGAACCTTTGGAAACATTCAGAAACAAAGTAAAAAAAAGATTGTATGATGTGATATTGAGTTCGCTCGTGATCGTTTTTATTTTATCCTGGCTGGTGCCATTGATGGCCATACTCATCAAATTAGAGTCACGCGGACCTGTATTCTTTGTACAAAAAAGATCGGGGAGAAACAATACTATATTTCATTGCATTAAGTTCCGCACCATGCGTGTGAATGATCAAACAGGAGTGCAGGCAAAGAAGAATGATAACAGGATAACAAAAGTCGGCGCCTTTTTACGAAAGCGCAGCCTGGATGAGTTTCCACAATTTATGAATGTACTTATGGGAGATATGAGCATTACCGGACCACGCCCGCACATGATAGAGCATACAGAGCAGTACAGCAAAATAATCAATGGATATATGATCCGTCATTTCCTGAAAGCCGGTATCACCGGGTGGGCGCAGGTAAAGGGTTTCAGAGGTGAAACCGAACAGGAAATAATGATGCGGAAAAGGGTAGAGCATGATATCTGGTATATGGAAAACTGGTCGTTGATGCTTGACATAAAGATATTGTTCATGACCATTATCAACATCTTCAAAGCAGATGAGATGGCTTATTAAAAACATTGTCCAGGAGGTTATAGCGGCAGATAATTAAAGTGTTTTTGGTTATTTTCTTCAATAACAATTTGTTTTTATTTTGATAACATTCAAACGAAAAGATTGAGTCTTTCGTGGCGTATGTTCGCAATATTAAACTGATTATACCCTAACAAACATCAATCACACCCTTATGAAGAATACTTTGCTGCATTTCAAAAAAGTAAAAAACTTTATTACTATTTTTTGCTTTACAGTCTTATGTTTGGTTTTTAGCGAGAATGGCTGGGGGCAAATAGTTACATTTGATCTATCATACTTGCCTGGGGGAAGTAGTAATTATGGTCCAAGCCCTCAACCCCCAACTTCTAATAATGCCAATGTGATTATTGCAGGCTTGACCAGGGGTTCGGGCGTTGCTACATCAGGCACAGGAGCCGCTCACGGATGGGGAGGGACAAATTTTACGGGTACCAGATGAACCATCTGCAATTGCTGCCAACACATTCGCCACTTTTAGTATTACTCCCAATTCGGGATATAGTATGTCGTTATCTAATATCCCTGTCTATAATATAAGACGTTCCGGCACAGGGCCAACCACCGGTATTTGGCAATATAAAGTGGGTTCGGGAAACTTTACTGATATTGGATCTGCTATAACCTGGGGTAGCATCACCACATCATCAGGCAATGATCAATCTGCTATTACTCTTTCAGGCATTTCTGCATTACAAAATATTCCCTCAGGAATAAGCGTTACGTTTAGAATTGTTAGCTGGGCAGGAGCCTCAGCTGGTACCTGGTATATTAATGATCAAATGACCGGATCAAGAGATTTGATTGTTAATGGTACGGTAGTGTCAACAGATGCCACTTTATCTAATCTTAGTACTAGTGCCGGAGCGCTTACACCAACATTTTCTTCAAGTACTACCGGCTACACTGCACCGAATGTTTCAAATGCCACAACATCAATAACCGTAACTCCCACAGTTAACCAGGGAAATGCGACTATAACTGTAAATGGTTCTGTGGCTACCAGCGGAAGTGCATCAACAGTTAATTTGAGTGTAGGTAGCAATTCGATACCAGTAGTCATTACTGCACAGGACGGCTCAACGAAAAAGACTTATACTATTACTGTAATACGTAATAATAATCAATCAACTGCTTCCTATCAAACTTTCGCTGACGGAAATTTCAGCAATGGCTCTGTTTGGCAATGGAATGATTACAGTACGCATTATACCGCTGACGGTAGTGTACCTGCAAGCACCAATAATGTGTTAATACAAAACAATGTATTGCTTGACCAGAATTTTACCAATGGCTCAGGTACAACTTTCACAATAGCCTCAACACCACTTTCACCCAATACAACTGACACCCTTAATGTAGCAGCGACTTATACATTAACTTTATCTGGGACTGCCACTTTTAACGGAAAACATGTTACTATAAAATCAACATCTGCAGGCACCGGATCAATAGGGGTAATTGCTTCTCCTGCTAATGTCACTGGTCTTACCAATGTAACAGCGGAAAGATATATACCTGTAAATACCACGAGCCCGAGAACAGGCAGAGCATGGAGATTGCTTACTGCACCTTTAGCAAGCACCTCGACAACTACTATCAATACAGCATGGCAGGAAGGAGAAGTATATGACGGAACCAACAATTATATAACAGGAACCAGCACAGTAGTAACACCAGCGGCAGGCTATGGGACATTGATAACAGGACAGCAGCAGGGCTCAGCAGCAACAGCGAACAGCAATGGCTATGATTACTGGAGCGCTATCAGTAATGCTTCGACTTCAATCTTACGCTATGCACAAGGCACACCATACGGAAGCTGGGCTGTATTACCTAACGGAACCAGGACCAATGCACTAAGTACCGAGCCGGGATATCTTTTGTATGTAAGAGGAGACAGGACTGTAAGCACTGCTTCTACCGGAAGTGCGACTACGCTCAGAGCAACAGGAACTGTAAACCAGGGCACACAAAGCATAACAGTAGCAGGAAGCAGCACAGCAGGTTTTACACTGATCGGCAATCCCTTTGCTTCAACGATAAACTTTGAAACGATCTATACCAATAACAGCAGTAAAATACAGAATTATTTCTATGTCTGGGATGCCAATTTGAATACACTGGGCGGTTATATATTAGTAACAAGAAACAGTGCCAATAATTATACTGCCGTACCTGCAAGTGGCTCAGACGGAAATGTAACAAGTGCAAATGCACAGTATATACAAAGCGGTCAGGCATTCTTTGTAATACCTACAGGAACAACGGGTACAACCCTGACCATCCAGGAAAGCGATAAAACAACCTCCAACAATAACAATGTATTGTTCCTGCCAAAGAATGTTTCTCCGGTTACAACACTTAATATTAACCTCAATCTATTTAACAGCGACAGCAGTGTGTTGCTTGCAGATGGCGCTTTGGTGAAGTTCACATCCGGACCTAAAAAGCAGGTAGCAGCCAATATCAGCAAAGCGTATAATTTTTTAGAAAACCTATCTCTATACCAGGATACAAATTATTTGATAGTCGGAGGTTATAAAATGCCCACTGCAAAAGACACTATCCATTTAAAATTATGGGGAACCAGCCAGCGCAGCTACCAGCTTAGCTTTGAAGCAAACAACGCAGATAGTCTTACTGTAAAAGCATATCTTTTTGACAGCTATACAGGGATTCTTAATCCTGTAAAACTTACAGGAGATACGAGTAATATTAATTTCAGTGTCACCTCCGATGCAGCATCGCAATCAATAGACAGGTTCTGTATTGTGTTCAAAAAAGACAAGACACAGACAGCAACAGATATAACCCAAACACAGCCAACAGAAGACAAGAGTATAGTAGAACTGAAAGCTTATCCAAATCCTGTGCAGAGCAGCAGCTTCACTTTGTCAGTAAATAGCCTTGCAGCAGGCAGGTATACCATCAGTATGTACAGTCCTGCAGGAAAGATGCTGCAGACACAAGAGGCAGACCATAAAGGAGGAGCATTATCACAATCAGTGAATATACCAAAGGGATGGGTAAACGGACACTACCAGGTAAGCATCAGCAATGAAAAAGGAGAGATCATAAAGACTGTACCGGTAATATTGGGAAGGTTTTAGCAGAAGACGATGGTCGATAGACCATAGTCAATGAAAAAGGACAATAGTCAATGGTCGATAGACCATAGTCAATGGAAAAAGGACAATAGTCAATGGTCGATAGACCATAGTCAATGGAAAAAGGACAATAGTCAATGGTCGATAAACCATAGTCAATAAAAAAGAAGACGATAGTCAATGGACAACACAAAAAATACAAAGCAGCATGAATAAACTTATAAGCACCAGCTTTATGAACTCAATAAGGAAAGTAATATTACTGCTTGTAGTAGTAATGATTGCAGCAACAACGGTTTCCAAAGCGCAGACTGATCCTTATGGATATGGACAGCAGCAACCAAACAACACCAATAATGAGGGATCCAATGGAGGCGGAGGTGCAAACCAGAATACCGGCAATTCAACAAACGGCGATCCTACCAATGGAAACAATCCCGGCAATCCTGATCAGAATGTTCCTGTTGATGGCGGCATCAGTTTGCTGATTGCTGCAGGTGTTATTTACGGCATGAAAAGAAAGTATGATGCAAGAAAAGCTTACAGGCAGGAGCATAGGGAAATTAGTTACAATGATTTAATGTAGGATGCCTGTGAACATTAAATACACCTTAAGTTTGTAAATAATTTTTGGTAATTGAAAATTTACCCTTATGTTTGGCGCTACTGTGTATCTCCTACACAAGTGATATAAAGCGATTCTTCTATGAAAAAAACTCTATTCCTATTAACGGTCTTAACAGTATCGTCGTTTGCCTATTCCCAAAATCCCTTTGTAACTACTGCCCCTGTTCAGGATGGCGTTATCAGTAACGGAGAATATCCCTGTAATTCAGGAAGCTGGTACATGGCATGGGATGGCAGTAATTTATATATTGCTGAAACTGGTGGCAGCACAGGAGAACCGGGAATTGCATATTTTGCAATGACGCCAAACTCATCGGCAAATGGTGGTGTAGCTTCCGGTACGAATGGTCAAACAGGGGGGAAAAATGATTATAATGTTACACCAAACCTTCCTTTTACGGCTAATGCCCGGGTATATTTCAGGAGCGATTATGCAGAAGTAACTATCAATACAGGAAGCGGATGGGGAAGTCCAATTACTGCAAATGTAGTTTCTGATAATAACCAAGGCAGCAGTACAGTGAGGGAAGTTAAAATCCCATGGAACACTTTGACAAATAATGCAGGTATGCCAACTGCTTTTGATTGGTTGGGAACAGGCTCTTCTACAGGTAACCCGGGATATATATATAACTCACTACCAAGTGACAACTACAGCGGCAACAGTACTACTTCGCCAACTTATTATTATTATCAAACTGTAGATTCGACCGCAAATGGGTCCGCTACCAATCCATGCAGTGCAAGCAAAGAGAGCTATACCAATTATAATAACGCTTCTTATGTTTACACAAGTTCGTTGCCAACAACATTATTTGATTTTACACTTGGAAATACTGCCAATGCGGGAAACACCACTTTGAGTACGAATATCACTATTGGAAGAGATGCTGTTATTAAAAACGGAATTATAAACGCAACAGGCAGTGAAACGATTTCGATGACTAATGCGGCGGGAAACTTTTTTTGTTTTACTTCCTCGGGAGGTCATATTTATGGAACTGATAATGGAACCGGCAATGACCTGAATCTTTCGGTTAACACAGGTGCAACTACAACATTTGGTGGTGATGCAGGTACGACTAATTCTGATGACCATAAGTTTTTTAATATAACGATTCAATCAACAGCTACACTGGCGTTAGGCAGAGGAATCTTATCCCGGTATGGAAGTTTTTCCTGCCCTGGAACTTTACAAATAAATGCCCATGGATTTGTAGAAGGTGGTGAATCGAGTGCAATTCCTGTAGCATATTCAGGAAGCAGTACTTTGATCTATAATAATGGAGGACCGTATACTTCTACCGATTTTGAATGGCCCACTACCAGCTCTCCTACTAATGTAACCATTCAAAATGCGGGAACAAACGTTACGCTGAATGATTCTAAAACTGTGTCCGGTACATTAACTTTAACAACAGGTCAGCTTATCATTGCTTCCAATACCTTAACATGCAATGGGGCAATTACTGTAAGTTCAGGAAATTTAAGCGGAACGGGCAGTTCTATATTATCGCTTGGCGGTAGTTCAGCCCAGGCATTAAATTTTGCTTCAGGAGGAACATCTTTGTTAACCTTGAATGTAGGAAAATCCGGAGGAACGGCAACTTTAAATTCAGCATTAACCATTTATTCAGGAATTGTTTTCACAGGCAATACGGGAACATTAAATCTCAATGCACAAAACCTTACCTTAAAATCCTTATCCACAGGCACTGCCTATATTGGCACAGTTTCCGGTACCTTAAGCAATGCAACCAATGTAACAGCGGAAAGATATATACCCGTGAATACGACGAGTCCGAGAACAGGCAAAGCATGGAGATTGGTTACAGCCCCTGTCACAGGACAAACGATCAATGCAGCGTGGCAGGAAGGAGAAGTATATGACGGAACCAACAATTATATAACAGGAACCAGCACAGTAGTAACACCAGCGGCAGGCTATGGGACATTGATAACAGGACAGCAGCAGGGCTCAGCAGCAACAGCGAACAGCAATGGCTATGATTACTGGAGCGCTATCAGTAATGCTTCGACTTCAATCTTACGCTATGCACAAGGCACACCATACGGAAGCTGGGCTGTATTACCTAACGGAACCAGGACCAATGCACTAAGTACCGAGCCGGGATATCTTTTGTATGTAAGAGGAGACAGGACTGTAAGCACTGCTTCTACCGGAAGTGCGACTACGCTCAGAGCAACAGGAACTGTAAACCAGGGCACACAAAGCATAACAGTAGCAGGAAGCAGCACAGCAGGTTTTACACTGATCGGCAATCCCTTTGCTTCAACGATAAACTTTGAAACGATCTATACCAATAACAGCAGTAAAATACAGAATTATTTCTATGTCTGGGATGCCAATTTGAATACACTGGGCGGTTATATATTAGTAACAAGAAACAGTGCCAATAATTATACTGCCGTACCTGCAAGTGGCTCAGACGGAAATGTAACAAGTGCAAATGCACAGTATATACAAAGCGGTCAGGCATTCTTTGTAATACCTACAGGAACAACGGGTACAACCCTGACCATCCAGGAAAGCGATAAAACAACCTCCAACAATAACAATGTATTGTTCCTGCCAAAGAATGTTTCTCCGGTTACAACACTTAATATTAACCTCAATCTATTTAACAGCGACAGCAGTGTGTTGCTTGCAGATGGCGCTTTGGTGAAGTTCACATCCGGACCTAAAAAGCAGGTAGCAGCCAATATCAGCAAAGCGTATAATTTTTTAGAAAACCTATCTCTATACCAGGATACAAATTATTTGATAGTCGGAGGTTATAAAATGCCCACTGCAAAAGACACTATCCATTTAAAATTATGGGGAACCAGCCAGCGGAATTACCAGCTTAGCTTTTCGGCAAGCAACGCAGATAGTTTGAAAGTAAAAGCATATCTTTTTGACAGCTATACAGGAACAAAGAGCCCTATTGATCTTTCAGGCAAGACAACTACCATTGACTTCAGCGTCACCTCTGATGCAGCATCACAATCAATAGACAGGTTCTGCATCGTGTTCAAAAAAGACAAGACACAGACAGCAACAGATATAACCCAAACACAGCCAACAGAAGACAAGAGTATAGTAGAACTGAAAGCTTATCCAAATCCTGTGCAGAGCAGCAGCTTCACTTTGTCAGTAAATAGCCTTGCAGCAGGCAGGTATACCATCAGTATGTACAGTCCTGCAGGAAAGATGCTGCAGACACAAGAGGCAGATCATAAAGGAGGAGCATTATCACAATCAGTGAATATACCAAAGGGATGGGTAAACGGACAATACCAGGTAAGCATCAGCAATGAAAAAGGAGAGATCATAAAGACTGTACCGGTAATATTGGGAAGGTTTTAAGAGAGAGTCGATAGTCGATAGACCATAGTCAATGGA